>NZ_CP104263.1:0-2400000 GCF_025244825.1 Arthrobacter jinronghuae | reverse complement strand
TGGGGAATATTGCACAATGGGCGGAAGCCTGATGCAGCGACGCCGCGTGAGGGACGAATGCCTTCGGGTTGTAAACCTCTTTCAGCAGGGAAGAAGCGAAAGTGACGGTACCTGCAGAAGAAGCGCCGGCTAACTACGTGCCAGCAGCCGCGGTAATACGTAGGGCGCAAGCGTTATCCGGAATTATTGGGCGTAAAGAGCTCGTAGGCGGTTTGTCGCGTCTGCTGTGAAAGCCCGGGGCTCAACCCCGGGTCTGCAGTGGGTACGGGCAGACTAGAGTGATGTAGGGGAGACTGGAATTCCTGGTGTAGCGGTGAAATGCGCAGATATCAGGAGGAACACCGATGGCGAAGGCAGGTCTCTGGGCATTAACTGACGCTGAGGAGCGAAAGCATGGGGAGCGAACAGGATTAGATACCCTGGTAGTCCATGCCGTAAACGTTGGGCACTAGGTGTGGGGGACATTCCACGTTTTCCGCGCCGTAGCTAACGCATTAAGTGCCCCGCCTGGGGAGTACGGCCGCAAGGCTAAAACTCAAAGGAATTGACGGGGGCCCGCACAAGCGGCGGAGCATGCGGATTAATTCGATGCAACGCGAAGAACCTTACCAAGGCTTGACATGAACCGGAAAGGCCTGGAAACAGGTCCCCCACTTGTGGCCGGTTTACAGGTGGTGCATGGTTGTCGTCAGCTCGTGTCGTGAGATGTTGGGTTAAGTCCCGCAACGAGCGCAACCCTCGTTCTATGTTGCCAGCGCGTTATGGCGGGGACTCATAGGAGACTGCCGGGGTCAACTCGGAGGAAGGTGGGGACGACGTCAAATCATCATGCCCCTTATGTCTTGGGCTTCACGCATGCTACAATGGCCGGTACAAAGGGTTGCGATACTGTGAGGTGGAGCTAATCCCAAAAAGCCGGTCTCAGTTCGGATTGAGGTCTGCAACTCGACCTCATGAAGTTGGAGTCGCTAGTAATCGCAGATCAGCAACGCTGCGGTGAATACGTTCCCGGGCCTTGTACACACCGCCCGTCAAGTCACGAAAGTTGGTAACACCCGAAGCCGGTGGCCTAACCCCTTGTGGGAGGGAGCCGTCGAAGGTGGGACCGGCGATTGGGACTAAGTCGTAACAAGGTAGCCGTACCGGAAGGTGCGGCTGGATCACCTCCTTTCTAAGGAGCACCTCGAAGACCATGTCCGTCCACAGTGTCGGATGTGTGCTTTGCAGGAGATGCCCATATCGGAGACATCTGTTCTCCGGTGGGTGCTCAAGGGTGGAATATCAATGAATAGGCGCTGGCATGCCGGCTGCGGGGATCAGTACGTTCCCTCCTTCGGGAGGGTTCCTGGAACATCCCGTGCAGTCCTGGTAGGTCCGGTTCGTCGTTTGGCACACTGTTGGGTCCTGAAGCAACAGGCACCCCGGTTCTTCCTGTCCCGTTTGCGCGGGGCCGGAGGGGATGGGTTGTTTGGTTTGTTTCTGTTTGTTCCTGCGCAGGCCGGAACCGTACACGGGTGGTCTTCCCTCTTGGGGGCGGGCTGCGGGTGCGGGGAGGGGTGTGACGGGGTTGTTGTTTGAGAACTACATAGTGGACGCGAGCATCTTAAAATATTAAGTGCAATTTCAGAAAAACCTGGTGGATCCGGGTGCCCCGTCAAAAGGGTGCCTGGGGAGACCGTGGTTTTCTCGATAGCGATAATAAATTGATCTTTGTGGTCAAGTTTTTAAGGGCACACGGTGGATGCCTTGGCATCAGGAGCCGAAGAAGGACGTAGGAATCTGCGATAAGCCTGGGGGAGTTGATAACCGAACTTTGATCCCAGGATGTCCGAATGGGGAAACCCCGCCCGGCGCGCGAGTGACCGGGTGACCCGCATCTGAACACATAGGGTGCGTGGAGGGAACGTGGGGAAGTGAAACATCTCAGTACCCACAGGAAGAGAAAACAACAGTGATTCCGTTAGTAGTGGCGAGCGAACGCGGAAGAGGCTAAACCAGTGGTGTGTGATAGCCGGCGGGCGTTGCATCACTGGGGTTGCGGGACTTTCCGTACCGATTCTGCCGGATCGGTGAAGTGAGTGCAGATGTATAGGTGAACCGGTTTGAAAGCCGGGCCGTAGAGGGTGTTAGCCCCGTAACCGGAATGCATGCTGCCGCTTGGAGAGGATCCCAAGTAGCACGGGGCCCGAGAAATCCCGTGCGAATCTGCCAGGACCACCTGGTAAGCCTAAATACTCCCTGATGACCGATAGCGGACAAGTACCGTGAGGGAAAGGTGAAAAGTACCCCGGGAGGGGAGTGAAATAGTACCTGAAACCGTGTGCCTACAAACCGTTGGAGCAGCTCTGATTGCTGTGACAGCGTGCCTTTTGAAGAATGAGCCTGCGAGTTAGTGTTACGTCGCGAGGTTAACCCGTGAGGGGAAGCCGTAGCGAAAGCGAGTCTGAATAGGGCGATGCAGTGGCGTGATCTAGACCCGAAGCGGAGTGATCTACCCATGGCCAGGTTGAAGCGACGGTAAGACGTCGTGGAGGACCGAACCCACTTCAGTTGAAAATGGAGGGGATGAGCTGTGGGTAGGGGTGAAAGGCCAATCAAACTCCGTGATAGCTGGTTCTCCCCGAAATGCATTTAGGTGCAGCGTTGCGTGTTTCTTACCGGAGGTAGAGCTACTGGATGGCTAATGGGCCCTACAAGGTTACTGACGTCAGCCAAACTCCGAATGCCGGTAAGTGAGAGCGCAGCAGTGAGACTGTGGGGGATAAGCTTCATAGTCGAGAGGGAAACAGCCCAGACCACCAACTAAGGCCCCTAAGCGTGTGCTAAGTGGGAAAGGATGTGGAGTTGCCCAGACAACCAGGAGGTTGGCTTAGAAGCAGCCACCCTTGAAAGAGTGCGTAATAGCTCACTGGTCAAGTGATTCCGCGCCGACAATGTAGCGGGGCTCAAGTACACCGCCGAAGTTGTGGATTTCAGATATAGATAAGCCTTCGTGGTTCAGTCGTCTGGAGTGGTAGGGGAGCGTCGTGTGGGCAGTGAAGCTGCGGTGTAAACCAGTGGTGGAGCCTACACGAGTGAGAATGCAGGCATGAGTAGCGAAAGACGGGTGAGAAACCCGTCCGCCGAATGATCAAGGGTTCCAGGGTCAAGCTAATCTGCCCTGGGTAAGTCGGGACCTAAGGCGAGGCCGACAGGCGTAGTCGATGGACAACGGGTTGATATTCCCGTACCGGCGAAGAACCGCCCATACCAAGCAGGGGACACTAACCGTCCGGAGCCTGCCCGATCACCCTTGTGGTGTGAGGGTTTTGGCCGAGCACGGGACCTGATCCTGGGAGGTAAGCGTATTAACAGGTGTGACGCAGGAAGGTAGCCGGGCCAGGCGATGGTAGACCTGGTCTAAGGATGTAGGGTCCGTGATAGGTAAATCCGTCACGGTGTCTTTGATGACGCACCTGAGATCCGACGGGACCCCCTCACGGGGGGATCCGGTGATCCTATGCTGCCTAGAAAAGCATCGGCGCGAGGTTCCAGCCGCCCGTACCCCAAACCGACACAGGTGATCAGGTAGAGAATACTAAGGCGATCGAGAGAATTATGGTTAAGGAACTCGGCAAAATGCCCCCGTAACTTCGGGAGAAGGGGGGCCCCAACCTTGATGGACACTTGCTGTCCGGAGGGGATCGGGGCCGCAGAGACCAGGGGGAAGCGACTGTTTACTAAAAACACAGGTCCGTGCGAAGTCGCAAGACGATGTATACGGACTGACTCCTGCCCGGTGCTGGAAGGTTAAGAGGACCGGTTAGCCCTTACGGGCGAAGCTGGGAATTTAAGCCCCAGTAAACGGCGGTGGTAACTATAACCATCCTAAGGTAGCGAAATTCCTTGTCGGGTAAGTTCCGACCTGCACGAATGGAGTAACGACTTCCCCGCTGTCTCAACCATAAACTCGGCGAAATTGCAGTACGAGTAAAGATGCTCGTTACGCGCAGCAGGACGGAAAGACCCCGAGACCTTTACTATAGTTTGGTATTGGTGTTCGGTGTGGCTTGTGTAGGATAGGTGGGAGACTGTGAGACCCGGACGCCAGTTCGGGTGGAGTCATCGTTGAAATACCACTCTGGTCATACTGGATATCTAACTTCGGCCCGTAATCCGGGTCAGGGACAGTGCCTGATGGGTAGTTTAACTGGGGCGGTTGCCTCCTAAAGAGTAACGGAGGCGCCCAAAGGTTCCCTCAGCCTGGTTGGCAATCAGGTGTCGAGTGTAAGTGCACAAGGGAGCTTGACTGTGAGAGAGACATCTCGAGCAGGGACGAAAGTCGGGACTAGTGATCCGGCGGTACATTGTGGAATGGCCGTCGCTCAACGGATAAAAGGTACCTCGGGGATAACAGGCTGATCTTGCCCAAGAGTCCATATCGACGGCATGGTTTGGCACCTCGATGTCGGCTCGTCGCATCCTGGGGCTGGAGTAGGTCCCAAGGGTTGGGCTGTTCGCCCATTAAAGCGGTACGCGAGCTGGGTTTAGAACGTCGTGAGACAGTTCGGTCCCTATCCGCTGCGCGCGCAGGAAATTTGAGAAGGGCTGTCCTTAGTACGAGAGGACCGGGACGGACGAACCTCTGGTGTGTCAGTTGTACTGCCAAGTGCACCGCTGATTAGCTACGTTCGGATGGGATAACCGCTGAAAGCATCTAAGCGGGAAGCCCGCTTCGAGATGAGATTTCCATACACCTTGTGTGTGAGAGGCCCCCAGCCAGACCACTGGGTTGATAGGCCGGATGTGGAAGCGGGGACTAAAGACCCGTGAAGCTGACCGGTACTAATAGGCCGATAACTTACACCACACCAGCACCTGGACGGACACGACTTCAAACGGTCCGTCAAAGTATAAAGGGTGTTGTAGATCATGCTGCTTGCGTCCACTATGTGGTTCCCGGACAACAACCGTTGGTTGCTGTGCCTGGAACACCGAACCTTTGCCCCTTGTCCAGGGGGCGGGTTCACATTTTTACCGCACTGCCCGGCACCCCTCATTTTGGGTTGGTTCCGGGGGAGTGTTGTAACCATTGTTTTCCCCTCCCGCCTTTGGTGGGTGCGGGTAGAAGGGTTACGGCGGTCATAGCGTGGGGGAAACGCCCGGTCCCATTCCGAACCCGGAAGCTAAGACCCACAGCGCCGATGGTACTGCATCCGGGAGGATGTGGGAGAGTAGGTCACCGCCGGACAATATTTAGTACAGAGGGTCAGGTCCCGCGCCATTGGTGCGGGGCCTGACCTGTTTAACCCGCAAATCCGGATAGGTTTAATGCATGGAATCCAGAGTCGAGACAAAAATCACCAGCGGGCGCGGTATTCTCTGGCTGATCCATTTCGCTGCAGTGCTTGTTCTGGCGTCCTGTTTTACCTATGGGACCACGATTTACGATTCCCTGCCGGAAACCATTCCGACCCACTGGGGTGCCGGCGGCCGCCCGGATGCCTGGGAAGCCAAGTCCTTCGGGACCGCCTTCTTCCCTCTGTTGACGGGCGCCGGTACCAGTGCACTCCTGGCCTTGGTGGCCGCCGTCGTACCCGCCATGGTGCCCCCTGAAAAGAATCCGTCGGACTGGGAGCTGTATCGCCGGGAGGGAATGATCCGCGGCACTGTTGTTGCCCTGGGTGGGACTTCTGTCCTGATAGCGGCGCTGATCGGTGCGCTCACGGTTGCCGGCTGGCGGAGCCCGGGCCATGTACCCGGCGGTCCGGCCCTCGTGATGATTCCCCTGATCCTTGGCTTCTTGGTCCTTTCCTATACGGCTGCCGCCCGCTGGGCGCGGCGGACGGCTGAGCGGCACGGTGTCCGCCCGACAATCGAGGAAGAGGAGGAAGAGAAGCGGTGGGTCGGCGGCATCCTCTACAACGATCCGAATGATCCCCACATCCTGGTACCCAAGCGCAGCGGAACCGGCACCGGACTGACGGTGAATGTCGGCAACCGCAGGGGGCGCACCGCCGTCGTGGTGTTCCTGGTGGTCTTTGTTGTCCTTCCTGCTGTTTTCGGAGTCTTCCTGGCCCTCTAGGTACCGCCTGCCGGCGGAGTCCGTTTCTCCACTAGGCTTATACCCATGCGTATTGCTCGATTTGTACAGGACAGCGACCCCGCCTTCGGCGTGGTCGGCGGAGAAGAAGGCAGCGAAGAAATCGCCGTCATTAAGGGTGACCCGTTCTTTTCGGGCGTCCAGCTGACGGGGGAGCGGCACAAGCTGGAAGACGTGCGCCTGCTGGCCCCGATCATCCCGCGAAGCAAGGTGGTCGGCATCGGCCGCAACTACGCGGACCACGCCAGCGAAATGGGCAACGACGTGCCGCCGGCGCCGTTGATGTTCCTTAAGCCCAACACCTCGGTGATCGGCCCGAACGATCCCGTGGTGCTGCCGTCCTTCTCGGACGAGGTTTCCTACGAAGCCGAACTGGCCGTTGTTATCGGACGCATCTGCAAGGATGTCCCGATCGAGCGCGTGGACGAAGTGATCTTCGGTTACACCTGTGCCAACGACCTCACCGCCCGTGATGCCCAGCGCACCGACGACCAGTGGGCCCGTGCCAAGGGCTTTGACACGTCCTGCCCGCTGGGCCCGTGGATCGAAACAGAGCTGGATCCCGAGAACACCGCGGTCCGCGGTTACCTCAACGGTGAACTGGTCCAGGACGGCAACACCAACTCGATGATCTGGGGCGTCAAGGAACTGGTTTCCTACGTCTCGCAGGCCTTCACCTTGCTGCCCGGCGACGTCATCCTCACCGGCACCCCCGCAGGCGTCGGCATTATCAGCGACGGCGAACGCTTCGAGGTTGATATCGAAGGCATCGGCCGGCTGGTCAACACTGTCCGCAGCTGATGCCCCGCGGAGCGGCCCGGGAGTCCGGCCGTAACACAGCCATGTCTGCGCTGATCTGGTCCTTGATCCTCCTGGCCGCTCCGTTTCTCGGCTTTCCGCCCGCTGCCGCCCTGCCGTGGGGTGCCGGTGCGGCGCTGCTGATGGGTGTTTTCCCGGCAGTCCTGGTCACCTATCTGCAGCACACCAACGACCTCCGCAGCCTGCCGCCGTCGTCCCTGCCGCCCGCAGTGCTGGGTGCGGCGGCGCTGGCGTTTATGTTCCAGCGGCTCATCCTCTGGCTGGACGGGCCGCTGCCGCTCTCTGCGGCGGTCTTCGCCCTGCTGGCTGCGGCGGTCGTGCTGCTGGTCGCCAATGCGTTCACGTCCTGGTCCTGGCTGGACCTCACCCTGGGGGCGGGCATCGTGATCCTCGGTTCGACGGCGCTCCTGCTGTTCCCGGGACTGGCGGGCACCGTGGCAGGTGTCGTTCTTGCCGGCGTGCTGGCACTTTCCCTTACTGCCCGGCTGCGGCAGGGACGCCCGGCAGGACATCTCGCCGCCGCTGGTGCCGGAGCGGCAGCCGGCGGGGGAGTCTTCCTCTGGCTGCTGTCCTACGCGCAATAAGGCGGCCGGCGGACGGAAGAGTCTAAACTGGGAAACATCATGACTAACGCTCCCACTCCCTTAGCTGACCTTCCCACCGTTACCGATGACACGCCCGTGCGCGTGCGCTTCTGCCCGTCTCCCACGGGCACCCCGCACGTCGGCCTCATCCGGACCGCCCTGTTCAACTGGGCCTATGCCAAGCACACCAAGGGCACCATGGTGTTCCGCATCGAAGATACCGACACTGCACGTGACAGCGAGGAGAGCTACCTCCAGCTCCTCGATGCGCTGAAGTGGCTTGGCATCACGTGGGATGAAGGCGTGGAAGTGGGCGGGCCGCACGAACCCTACCGCCAGTCCCAGCGCGGAGAGATCTACCAGGACGTCATCGCGAAGCTGCGCGACGCCGGCTACGTCTACGAGTCCTACTCCACCCCGGAAGAGATCGAAGCGCGCCACCGCGCCGCCGGACGCGACATCAAGCTGGGCTATGACAACTATGACCGCGACCTGACCCCGGAACAGATCGAAGCCTTCCGGGCCGAAGGCCGTTCACCCGTGCTGCGCGTCCGGATGCCGGACGAAGATATCACCTTCACCGACCTGGTCCGCGGTGAGATCACCTTCAAGGCCGGAACCGTTCCCGACTTCGTAGTGGTCCGGGCCAACGGTGCACCGCTCTACACGCTGGTCAACCCGGTGGACGACGCGCTCATGGGCATCACCCACATCCTGCGCGGCGAGGACCTGCTGTCCTCCACCCCGCGCCAGATTGCGCTTTACCGCGCCCTGATCGACGTCGGCGTGGCCAAGTACATGCCCCTGTTCGGTCACCTTCCGTACGTCATGGGTGCCGGCAACAAGAAGCTGTCCAAGCGCGATCCGGAGTCCAGCCTCTTCCTGCACCGGGAACGCGGCTTCATCCCCGAAGGCCTGCTGAACTACCTGTCCCTGCTGGGCTGGTCGCTGTCCGCAGACGAGGACATCTTCACCGTCGACCAGCTGGTGGAAAACTTCGACATCCACAACGTGCTGGCCAACCCCGCCCGCTTCGACCTGAAGAAGGCCGAGGCCATCAACGGCACCCACGTGCGCATGCTCGAGGCCGAAGACTTCCGCAACCGGCTGGTTCCCTACCTGCAGCAGGCCGGTCTGGTAGGGGAGACCCTCACGCCGCGTGAAGAGGAAATCCTGACCGAAGCCGCGCCCCTGGTGCAGGAACGCATCACTCTGCTGGGTGAGGCTCCGGACATGCTCGGCTTCCTGTTCAAGGCCGACGACGCCGTCGACGTTGCCGACGACGCCCGGAAGGGCCTGCCGGCGAACCTGGCCGAGGTGCTCGACGCCGCCCTGGCAGCCCTGGAATCCGTGTCCGACTGGACAGCGGAGAACATCCAGGCAGCTCTGCGCCAGGCACTCGTGGAAGACATGGGCATCAAGCCGCGCCTGGCCTTCGGTCCGGTGCGCACGGCCGTCTCCGGACGCCGGATTTCGCCGCCCCTGTTCGAGTCCATGGTCATCCTTGGCCGGGAATCCTCGCTGGCACGGATCCGCGCGTTCCGCGCAGCAGCCTAGGAACACCGAAATGGGCAGGTTCCTCGATGCGGTTTTGTTCGACATTGACGAGACCCTCATCGACCTGCAGGCTGCCATGGGCACCACGCTCCAGGCGGTCAGCGCCGATGACCTGACCCATTTCACGGCGGCGGACTGGGAGGCCTATACCTCCTTGTTCGCCGCCGACCCCCAGGGGCACTACAACGCCTACCTCGCTGGCCGGCTGAGCTTTGCCGACCAACGGGTACTGCGTCTGCAGCACGCCCGTGAACAGGCGGGGTTGGCACCCCTGGACAGCGATGCGGCCCGGGCATGGAACCAAGCCTATGAACAAGCCCTGCCGCAGTACTTCCGCGCCTTTGACGATGTGGATCCGCTCCTTGATGCCTTGGAAGCGCGCGGCATTGCGTACGGGGCGGTCAGCAACAACGTGCACGACTACCAGCGGGCCAAGCTCGACGCCGCCGGACTGCAGCGCATCAAGGTCCTGGTGGGCATTGACACCGTCGGTGCCGCGAAACCGGAACCGGCAATCTTCCATGAGGGAGTGCGTCTGCTCGGCAGCACGCCGGAACGGACTGCCTACGTAGGGGACAACCTGCAGGTAGACGCCGTGGGAGCGGCAGGCGCCGGCCTGCTGGGCGTCTGGCTCGACCGTACGGGCAATCCTTCTCCGGTGCGCGACGAGCGAGCAGTAGCGCCTTCGGAGGTGCCAACCATCGGGTCGCTTGGCGAGCTGCTGGAGCTGATCTGATGCGGCCCTCGGGTGCGTTTTGTACTTGGTCCGAAACCCGTGTATAGTTATATCTCGTGCTGAGGGGCTGCGGCCGGGGATAACTCCTCGAGAAGCAGCCGGGAAAGTGCATTGGGATATGGTGTAATTGGCAACACATCGGTTTCTGGTACCGACATTCTAGGTTCGAGTCCTGGTATCCCAGCGGTAATCAATTGGTGGTTTAGCCCCGATTGGTCTCCTCTGACGGAGTATGAAATACTCTACAGGCCGGTTCATCGAAACCGGCAAGGAAGTGCCTGGGTTGAAAGACTCGGAGCACTGTACACGGCCCCATCGTATAGCGGCCTAGTACGCTGCCCTCTCACGGCGGTAACGCGGGTTCGAATCCCGCTGGGGTCACAGATTGCCGGCTCCGGACATTATGTCCGGGGCCGGTTTTGTTTTGCCCTGCTGATATTGGCTGCGATGCTGCCAGGATTACCGCCGTGCTAATTTCGAAACTGAAGCCGCAAAACAATAACCAGAGGAACAGCCCGTGCCGTCCGAAGCCCTGACCGTGGACCAGCTCGATGAAAAGGCGCTTCTGGGCCGGATCTTTCCCCGGCTGGGACCGGACACTGCACTGCTGGGGCCGGGTGACGACGCCGCCGTAATCGCTGCGCCGGACGGCCGGACCGTGATCTCCATCGACACCCTCGTCCAGGATGCAGATTTCCGCCTCCTGTGGCCTAGCGGTTACCGCACCACCGGCTTCGATGTCGGCTGGAAATGCGTAGCCCAGAATGTTTCCGATATCCGTGCCATGGGCGCGGTGCCCACCTCGCTGGTGGTCAGCCTCACCCTCCCGGGCAGTACGGAAGTCGCATGGGTGGAGGAACTCGCCGCAGGGCTTGCCGCCGGTATTGATTCCCTGGCGTTCGAGCGCTGCTCCGTAGTGGGCGGAGACCTGGGCCGGGGCAGCCAGATTGTGGTCACGGCCGCTGTCACCGGTGACCTGGAGGGGCGGAACCCGGTTCTGCGGTCGGGGGCCCGGCCAGGCGACGTCCTGGCCCACATTGGGTCGCTGGGACTTGCAGCAGGCGGGCTGGCAGTACTCGAGAGCAACGTCGACATGGCAAACCCCGGGGACTCTGAGGACCACGTGCTTGCGGTGCTGGCCATGGCGCAGTGCCGGCCCCGTCCGCCGCGGACCGGTGCCGGACCCGAGGCGGCGATTGCGGGCGCCACGGCCATGCTGGACGTCTCCGACGGCCTGGTGCGCGACGCCGGCCGCATCGCCCGCGCCTCGGGCATGGCCATTGACCTCGACGCCGGTTATCTGGCCTCCCGGGCGGAGCAGCTGGCACCGGCAGCCGCGCGCCTCGGTGCGGATCCGCTGGCCTGGGTGCTGGGCGGGGGAGAAGACCACGGCCTGCTGGCAACCTTCCCGCCGGACGCGGTCCTGCCAGAGGGGTTTGTGCGCATTGGAGAGGTAACGGACGGCGCGGGAGTCACGTTTGGCGGAGAGGCGCCGCCGGCCATCGGCTGGGACCACTTCGCCGGCTAGCTGCAGGCGGCTGGCTCCGCTGCCACGGCAGCCGCTCAGGAGTCCGGCATGATGCGCCGGTTGCGGATCCTTTCGGCAAGGTCCAGCAGCTGCTCCCGTGACAGGTCCGGCAGGTGCTCCAGCTCCTTGACGAAGTCATCCAGTGCGGTGGTGGCACGGGCCTTGAGGAGTTCGGTATAGAAGCCCACAATAATGCCGGTCATGAGGGCCACCACGAGGATCCCGTAGAGGGTCACGACCACCGTGATAATCCGGCCAGCCGGTCCGGTGGCCACATAATCGCCGAAGCCGACGGTGGTGAAGGACACGAACAGGTACCAGAGGCCGTCGCCGAAATCGCTGAATTCCGGTTCGAGCCGCGGCAGCAGGAAGCTGGCGACCCCAAGGACAATCAGGAAGCCAAAGAAAATGTAGTCCGCGCCGGAGATTCGGATAATGTGCCACAGCACCCGCATCCGCTTCATGGGAACTCCCTTGGGTTTTCGATCCCCAACGGTTTCCCAATATAGGGTTACTCGCCGCTGTTGCGCAGTGCCTCGGTGAGCTGGGCTCCGGCCTTGGCCACCACTTCGGCGTGAACGCGGCCCGGCTGGCGGGTGAGGCGTTCTATCGGCCCTGAAATCGACACGGCGGCAATCACCCGGCCGGACGGCCCGCGCACCGGAGCGGAAACGGAGGCGACGCCGGGTTCACGTTCGCCCAGGCTCTGGGCCCAGCCGCGGCGTCGGACGCCGGCCAGGACCGTAGGGGTGAAGCGGGCATTCTGCAGGCCCTCGAGGAGCCGGTCATGGTCCTCCCAGGCCAGCAGGCACTGGGCGGCGGAACCGGCTTTCATGGACAGCTGGGTGCCCACCGGTATCGTGTCCCGCAGGCCGATGGGCCGCTCGGCGGAGGCGACGCAGACCCGCCACTCACCCTGCCGCCGGAAGACCTGCGAGCTTTCGCCCGTGGCATCGCGCAGCGACAGCAGCACCGGTCCGGCGGAGGCTATCAAACGGTCCTCACCGGCCGCGGAGGCGAGTTCCACCAGGCGTCCGCCCAGGACAAACCGGCCCTGGATATCGCGGCCGACCAGCCGGTGGTGCACCAGTGCCAGCGCAAGCCGGTGCACCGTGGGGCGCGCGAGTCCCGTCGCGGAAACCAACTGCGCGAGCGTGGTGGGGCCGGCTTCCAGTGCATCCAGCACCATGGCCGCTTTATCGATGACGCCTACCCCGCTGACTGTGTCCATAAGCTGATACTGCCGTCTCACTATCTGAGATGCAAATCGAAAAGCTGGACCGCCGGCTCCGCCTGCTGGTTCTCTTGAGGAACTAGGGACTGAACCAAATGAGGGGTAGCGGTATGGGTGAGCATGTGGCAGGCAGGACGCTGGCGCAGAAAGTCTGGGACGAGCACGTGGTCCGCAAGGGGGAGGACGGTGCTCCCGACTTGCTCTACATCGATCTCCACCTCGTCCATGAAGTCACCTCCCCGCAGGCCTTCGAGGGCCTGCGGCTGTCAGGCCGCGGATTGCGCCGCCCGGACCTGACCATTGCCACCGAGGACCACAACACTCCCACCCTGGCCATCGACAAGCCCATTGCCGACCCGGTGAGCCGCACCCAGATTGAAACACTGCGGGCCAACTGCGCCGAGTTCGGTGTGCGTCTGCATCCGCTGGGGGATGCCGAGCAGGGCATCGTCCATGTGGTGGGCCCGCAGCTTGGCCTGACCCAGCCGGGACTCACGGTGGTCTGCGGCGACTCCCACACCTCGACACACGGCGCGTTCGGCGCGCTGGCGATGGGTATCGGCACCTCCGAGGTTGAGCACGTGATGGCCACCCAGACCCTGTCCCTCAAGCCGTTTCGGACCATGGCGATCAATGTCGAGGGAACCCTGCGGCCCGGTGTTACGTCCAAGGACATCATCCTGGCGGTGATCGCCAAGATCGGCACCGGCGGCGGCCAGGGCTACGTGCTGGAATACCGCGGCTCCGCCATTCGCGCACTGTCGATGGAAGCGCGGATGACCATTTGCAACATGTCCATCGAGGCCGGTGCCCGGGCCGGGATGGTCGCCCCGGACGAAACCACCTTCGCCTACCTCAAGCACCGCCCGCACGCACCTCAGGGCCGGGACTGGGACGCCGCGGTCGAGCACTGGAAATCCCTTGCAACGGACACCGACGCCGAGTTCGACGCCGAGGTTTTCCTGGACGCAGACACCCTGGAGCCGTTCGTCACCTGGGGAACCAATCCCGGACAGGGAGTCTCGCTCTCCGAAGCCGTGCCAGCACCCGAAGATTTCAGCGATGAAAACGCCCGCGCCGCCGCCGAACGCGCGCTGGCCTACATGGACCTGGCCGCCGGCACCCCCATGAAGGACATCCGCGTGGACACTGTCTTCCTGGGCTCCTGTACCAACAGCCGCATCGAGGACCTGCGGATAGCCGCGGATATTATCCGCGGCCGGCAGAAGGACCCCGCAGTCCGGATGATGGTGGTGCCCGGCTCCGCACGGGTGCGTCTGGAGGCCGAGGCGGAGGGATTGGACCGGGTATTCAAGGACTTCGGTGCCGAATGGCGGTTTGCCGGCTGTTCCATGTGCCTGGGCATGAATCCTGACCAGCTCGAACCGGGAGAGCGCTGCGCCTCCACCTCCAACCGAAACTTCGAGGGCCGGCAGGGCAAGGGCGGGCGTACCCACCTGGTGTCCCCGGTGGTGGCAGCAGCCACTGCCGTCAGGGGAACCCTCAGCTCACCCTCGGACCTCGACCCGCTGCCGGGCGCCGTCGTCGGCACCGCAGCCTAGGAGAACCGTTATGGACAAGATCACCACCCACACCGGAATCGGCGTCCCGCTGCGCCAAAGCGACGTCGACACCGACCAGATCATTCCGGCCGTCTACCTCAAGCGGATCACCCGCACCGGATTCGAGGATGCGCTCTTCGCCGGCTGGCGGAAGAACGAGGACTTCATCCTGAACCGGGAACCCTACCGCCAGGGCTCCGTGCTGGTGGCCGGACCGGACTTCGGCACCGGCTCCTCCCGTGAACATGCCGTCTGGGCCCTGAAGGACTACGGCTTCAGGGCAGTGCTCTCCTCCCGCTTTGCGGATATCTTCCGCGGGAACGCCGGCAAGCAGGGCCTCGTCGCGGCCCAGGTGGCGCAGGATGACATTGAGCTGATCTGGAAGGTCCTGGAAAACTCCCCGGGAACAACAGTCACCGTTGATCTGCAGGCCCGGACGGCGGTCTGCGGCAGCGTCACGGCTCCATTTGAAATTGACGAGTACACCCGCTGGCGTCTGCTGGAAGGATTGGACGACATTGCCCTGACCCTGCGCCACGAGTCCGACATCACGTCATTCGAGGCCGAGCGTCCCGCGTACAAGCCCACCACGCTCCCTGCCCTGCACTAGTGCGGTTTCGGCGGAGGCACGCCGCCCCGGAATGATCAGCAGGCTTCCGGTTTGCACTCTGGAGGTTTTTCTGCCCCTCCCAGAGCCCCGATATCATTGATAGGCCCCGCTTCGGCGGGGCCTATCCGCTTTCGACTGCGGGCATGACCGGAATCACACCGGTTCCGGCCTGTCGGAGGGCGGCGTTATTTCAGTAAGCAGACCCTTGCTCATATGCTTGAGTGCAGTCTCTTATTGCTTCCGGGGCCAATCTATTTTAAGAAATCAGGTGTTCATGGGTAGCGTCCTCACCATCCGAGGCGGTGTTCCTCTCTCAGGGAAGGTACCGGTCCGCGGGGCGAAAAATCTGGTCCCCAAGGCGATGGTTGCGGCCCTGCTTGGCAACGGCCCGTCCACACTGCGCAACGTTCCTGAAATCAAGGACGTAGAGGTAGTTACGTCCCTGCTGCAGCTGCACGGCGTTGAGGTCACCAAGGACCCTGTCACGGGCGATCTCACCATGGACCCGAAGAACGCCAAGACGGCGGCGTCCAAGGACATCGACGCCCACGCAGGCGATTCCCGCATCCCGATCCTGCTCTGCGGGCCCCTCATGCACAGCCTGGGTGAAGCCTTCATTCCTGACCTCGGCGGCTGCAAAATCGGCGACCGGCCCATCGACTACCACCTGCAGATGCTGCGCAACTTCGGTGCAGTGGTGGAAAAGCGCCCCGGCGGCATTTCCATTTCCGCGCCCAAGGGCCTCAGCGGCGCCAAGCTTGAACTGCCCTACCCGAGCGTCGGAGCCACCGAACAGGTGCTCCTGACTGCCGTGAAGGCCGTGGGTATCACCGAGCTGCGCGGTGCAGCCGTTGAACCCGAGATCATGGACCTCATTGCCATCCTGCAGAAGATGGGCGCCATCATCTCCGTGCAGACGGACCGCGTGATCCGGATCGAAGGCGTTTCCGAACTGACCGGCTACAACCACCGGGCGCTTCCGGACCGCAACGAGGCCGCTTCCTGGGCTTCAGCGGCCCTCGTCACCAAGGGCGACATCTATGTGGAGGGCGCGGACCAGAAGGACCTCACCGCGTTCCTCAACACGTACCGCAAGATCGGCGGAGCGTTCGACATCGACGACGGCGGCATCCGGTTCTACCACCCGGGCGGCCCGCTGAACCCGCTGGTACTGGAAACCGACGTCCACCCCGGCTTTATGACGGACTGGCAGCAGCCGCTGGTGGTCGCCCTGACCCAGGCCGAGGGTGTGTCCATCGTGCACGAAACCGTGTACGAGAACCGCTTCGGCTTCACGGATGCGCTTATCCGGATGGGTGCCAACATCCAGGTCCACCGTGAGTGCCTGGGCAGCGTCCCGTGCCGTTTCGGCCAGCGCAACTTCCTGCACTCGGCTGTCATTGCCGGATCCGTGCAGCTGCGCGGTGCCGAGATCGACATCCCGGATCTGCGCGGCGGCTTCAGCCACCTCATTGCGGCGCTGGCTGCCGAGGGCACCTCGCGGGTGACCGGCATCGAGCTGATCAACCGCGGGTACGAGCACTTCCAGGGCAAGCTCGAGGGCCTCGGCGCGGACTTTGACGTCGCTTCCGGCGGATCTGCCGGACTCCGGTAGCCTGACGGAATGACGGAATCGAATAAGTCACGGGTTGTTTTTGCGCTGCTCGCCGGATCTCTCCGGCCGGTATTCAATATCTTCCTGAAAAAGCAGTGGCAGGGGGCAGAGAACCTGCCCAAGGATCCGGGCTTCATTGTCTGCCCGAACCACGTGACTGAAATCGATCCGGTGGTGGTGGGGCACTTCCTGTACAACCAGGGCCGCCCGCCGCACTTCCTGGCGAAGGCATCGCTCTTCAAGGTGCCCGTGCTGGGGCCGGCACTGTCCGCCACGAACCAGGTCCCGGTGGAGCGGATCACCACCGGGGCCGCCGGTTCGCTGGATGCCGCCCGTGAAGCCCTGGCGGCAGGGCGCACTCTGGTGATCTACCCCGAAGGCACCCTCACCCGGGATCCTGATCTCTGGCCGATGAAGGGCCGGACCGGGGCCGCGCGGCTGGCCCTGCAGACCGGGGTGCCCGTCATCCCGATCGCCCACTGGGGTGCGCAGGAAGCCTTCCCGCGCTACGCGAAGTTCCCCAAGCTGTTCCCGCGCAAGCGGGTGCGGCTGGTGGTCGGCAAGCCCGTGGACCTGTCCGAATTCGCCGGACTGCCGGTCACCAAGGCTGTGCTCGACGCAGCCACGGAACGGATCATGTCCGACCTCACGGACATGGTCTCCAAGCTCCGCGGTGCCCAGCCGCCCACCGAGCGGTGGAACCCCGTGGCCAGGGGCCAGCGGCAAGTGGGACGTTCCTTCGAAAACGGAGCCGGCGGATCCGGCACATCAACCAAACCAATCCAACCGGAGGCCGGACAGTGACCCCCCGCAGTGAACACCCCGCCGTCGTCGCCGTCCTGGGCGCCGGCAGCTGGGGTACCGCCTTTGCCAAGATTGCCGCCGACTCGGGCGCCGAACGCGGCACCGATGTCCGGCTCTGGGCGCGCCGCCCCGAGGTGGCCGCTGACATCAACGGCAGGCACCGCAACACCCAGTACCTCAAGGACACCGTCCTGCCCGCCAACCTGCGCGCCTTCACGGACCTCGGCGAGGTGCTCGCCGGAGCCGAAATGGTGGTCCTCGCCGTCCCTGCACAGTCCCTGCGCGCGCAGCTCAAGGACGTAGCTGGACGGATCCCCGCGGACGCCGTCGTCGTGTCGCTGATGAAGGGACTGGAGCGGGGCACCGACGCCCGGATGAGCCAGGTGATCGCCGAGGAACTGGGACTGCCCGCCGAGCGTATCGCCGTGGTTTCCGGACCGAACCTCGCCATGGAAATTGCCCGCCAGGAGCCCACCGCGTCCGTGGTGGCCTGCACCGACCTGGACACGGCCGCCTGGATCGCCGAGGCCTGCACGGCGCCGTATTTCCGTCCCTACACCAACGAGGATGTGGTGGGCACCGAGATCGGCGGCATCGTCAAGAACGTTATTGCCCTCGCGGTGGGGATCTGCGACGGCAAGGGCATGGGGGACAACACCAAGGCCTCCGTGATGACCCGCGGACTGGCCGAAACCACCCGCCTGGCCCTGGCGCTGGGCGGCAATGCGGAGACCATGGCCGGCCTGGCCGGTATGGGTGACCTGATTGCCACCTGTTCCTCGCCGCTGTCCCGCAACCACACGGCCGGTACGCTGCTGGCCCAGGGCCTGAGCCTTGCCGAAGTCAACGCGTCCATGACCCAGACGGCCGAGGGCATCAAGTCCGCGCAGGCCGTGCTGGACCGTGCCACCCAGCTGGGCGTCTATATGCCCATCACCGAAAATGTTGTCGCCGTACTGCAGGGCGTAATTACTGTTGATGAACTGGGTCCGCGGTTGCTGGCCCGAGAACTGAAATCCGAAGGTGTGTCCGCCCCGTGACTGTTGAACCCCTGCCCGCCGGTACCATCGAGGACCGTTCCGGACCCGTGCGCCCCCGGGTAGCCGTCCTGTTCGGCGGACGCTCCAGCGAGCATGCCGTCAGCTGCGTGACAGCCGCCGGTGTGCTGCAGGCCATCGATACGTCAAAGTACGACGTCGTCCCCATCGGCATCGCGAAGAACGGCCAGTGGAGCCTGGTCTCGGCTGATCCGGCTGAGTGGTCCCTGCGCGCCGCGACCCTGCCCGAGGTTCCGGCGTCGAAGGAATCCGTGGTGCTCTCCTCGCAGGACGGCAGCCGCGAACTGGTGGCCCACGCCGCCGGCAGCCTGCCCCGCAGCCTGGGCTCCATCGACGTGGTGATGCCGCTGCTGCATGGCCCCTTCGGCGAGGACGGAACCCTCCAGGGCATGTTGGAAATGGCTGACGTGAGGTACGTGGGAGCAGGTGTCCTGGCGTCCGCCGTCGGCATGGACAAGCACTACATGAAGGTGGTCTTCGAAGCCGCAGGCCTCTCGGTGGGCCCCTACGAGGTCATCACGGACCGGCAGTGGCTGCGCGATCCGCAGTCCTGCCTGGACCGCGCCGGTGCCCTCGATTTCCCGCTGTTCGTCAAGCCCGCCCGCGCCGGTTCGTCCATGGGCATCACCCGCGTCACGGACGCAGCGGAACTGCCGGCAGCCATCGAAGCGGCACGCCTGCACGATCCGAAGGTCGTAGTGGAAGCCGGGATCATCGGCCGGGAGATCGAAGTGGCCGTCCTCCAGGGGCGGGGCACGGAGGATCCGCGCACCAGCCAGCCCGGCGAGGTTGCGGTGCGCGACGGCGGCCACGAGTGGTACGACTTCGAAGCCAAGTATGTGGACGGCGCAGCGGCAGACCTCAGCTGCCCGGCCGACCTGCCGGCGGATATCACGGCCCAGGTCCGCACGCTCGCCGGAACCGCTTTCGAAGCAGTGGGCGGTGAAGGCCTGTCCCGGGTGGACTTCTTCTACACCCCGGACGGCCAGCTGATCATTAACGAGATCAACACCATGCCCGGCTTCACACCCATCAGCATGTATCCGCAGATGTGGGCCAAGTCCGGACTGCCGTACACCGAACTGATCGATGAACTGATTTCCCTGGCGCTGGACCGGAAGACGGGACTGCGCTAGCCCTGTTCGGATTCCAGATCCAGGGTGTCCTGCGGGCTGAGGCACTGGCTGGTGGGCTCGATTTTCGACACCGCGTTCTGCAGCTGGACCAGGAGCGTGGACGAGGCAACCTCGTTTGGATCGAAGAGAACTTCCACCGCCGGCTCCCGGCCGTAGGTGGTGGCGGTCCAGGTGTCTTCGCCCTCACGCAGGATCCAGTCGATGCCGTTCACCGAGGCGCAGGGATCGGTTGTCGGGCCCGGCACGGGGACGCCGCACTTCAGGATCGCCCGGGACGGGTTGCCCCACGCAGCCGTCGATTGGCTGTCCGTGTCCCGCAGGGCGTAACCCGCTATCTCGTCCGGCAAGGCCACCATGACGGCGGCACAGTCCGGGTTGGCCGCGTCCGGAGCCGGATTAACGCTGGCTACCGGGCTGCAGCCGGCGGCGGCCACTGCCGAGAGAACGAGTACTGCTGGTAACGCATAGGACTTCATGATTCCAGCGTATCCGGCGCGGCGCCCCGGACCTGAATCGGTCTGGCTAGACTCATACCTGCCCCGAGCTGAGGAAAAACACGTGAGCGAGCACCCCTTTTCCGCCGAAACTGACGTTCCCGCAAATACCGGGCGCAGGACATCGCGCCCGGTACGAAATATGCTGCTGATGATTCCGGCCCTCGTGCTGGTTGCCGCACTTGCCGCCGGTGGCTTCCTGTGGCATCTGGCGTGGACTTTCGACAGCTCGACGAAGACCATTACCAATGCGCTTCCAGAGGCACGGCCGGAGAAGGGCGCTGCCGCAGGAGACTCGCAGAATATCCTGCTGATGGGCACCGATACCCGGGATCCCGCTTCCAGCGACGCACGGTCGGACACGATGATGCTGGTCCATATCCCGGGCGACCGGAGCGGCGTTTACGTCATGTCGATCATGCGCGACACGTGGGTGGAGATCCCCGGGTACGGGGAACAGAAGATCAACGCCGCCATGGCTCTCGGCGGAGTTTCCCTGACTGTGGACACTGTGCAGACCCTGTTCGATATCCCTGTCGACCACGTGGCGATCATCGACTTCGAAGGGTTCCAGGGTCTAACGGATGCCCTGGGCGGGGTTACCCTCAACAACGACATCGCTTTCCAGTCCGAGGGGGACCATGGGGAGTACTTTGCCGCCGGGCCGATCACTGTGAAGAGGGAGTCTGCGCTCAAGTACGTCCGCGAGCGGTACGCCTTTACCGACGGCGACTATCAGCGGGTCAAGAACCAGCAGGCTTTCCTCAGCGGCGTGGTCTCCGGCGTCCTCAACACGCAGACCCTGACCAACCCGGTAAAGATCAGCAACATAGTGGGCGAAATTTCGCCGTACCTGAGCGTGGATGAAGATCTGGACGCCGCCGCGGCAGGGGCTTTGGCCGTGAGCCTCCGCAGCGTCCGGTCCGGGGATGTCCATATGTTCACGTTGCCGAACGCCGGAGTGGGAACGTCCTCCGACGGGCAGTCCATTGTGGTGCCGGACTATGCAGCCATCGCCGAAATCGGTACTGCACTGGACTCTGACGACCTTGCCGACTACGTCCGGTCCGCAGCACCCCGGAACTGATCCGGCCCAACCGGCGGTAAATCGTTATCGGCCACTGTCAGTGCCCTGCGGTAGGCTTCCTAATGACATAGACGGTTAGCGGCAATGACGGCGAAGACCGGATAGGACGGGCCCCGATGAGCGGCACCAGCAGGACCAGAGACAGCTCTACAAGCAGGAAACGGGATTACCTTGCAGACTAAAATCACCGCCAACGCGCAAGCGCTGAAGCGATGGTTGAGCAACGCAGAGGTCTCCTTGGGTAACCACAGCGACCGCCTCAATGCCATCAATATCTTTCCCGTGGCCGACGGCGATACCGGCACCAACCTCTACCTGACTCTCTGCGCCGCCTCGAGGGCCATTGCGGAAGAGGACACCGCCGACATCGGCGAGCTGCTGGGAACAGCCGGCCGTGCCGCAATGGAAGAAGCACGCGGCAACTCCGGCACCCTGTTTTCCGTCTTCCTCACCTCCATGGCAGAACCCCTGGCCGGCGCAACCCGGCTCTCCGCGCCGTTGCTCGCCGCCGCCCTGCAGCGGGCGCAGCTGCGCTCCTGGTCGGTGCTCAGCGATCCGGTGCCCGGCACCATGCTCTCCGTCCTCGAGGCCGCAGCGCACGCCGCCTCCGACAGCGAACCCGCCGTCACCGGAGACGACAGCAACGTAGGACTCGCACTCACGCTGCGGGCCATTATGGACGCCGCCCTGACCGCCGTCATCCATACCGAGAGCCAGCTGGATGCGCTCGCGGCGGCACGCGTGGTGGACGCCGGCGGCGTCGGCTTCCTGCTGATTCTGGACGCCCTGCGTGCTGCAGCCCTGGGCGAGGAACTGCAGGAAGAACTGCTGGACGGACTGCACGGCTACGACGTCCAGGACCCGCACATCCACGCCCACATGCCCCGCATGGAAGGCGTGGAAGTCATGTGCACCATCACCCTCAGCCCGCTGGATGCAGCCACTCTGCGGCTGCAGCTGGACGAGCTGGGGGACTCCGTCATCATGAGCGCCGTGAGCCCGGTGGGAGACGGCTACCGCTGGCGGATCCACGTGCACACCCCCGACGCCGGTACGACCATCGATCTGCTGCGCACGCTCGGTGATCCCGAGAACCTGACCATCACCGAGCTGTCCGCTGACGGACACGAAACCAAAGAAGTCCCCGAGGCACATGGACTCTAGGCTCCCCGGAGAACTCGACTTTCCGCTGGACCGACGGATCGGCAAAACCACGGCCAACGCCATGGAGAAACAGCTTGGCCTGAAGACCGTCGGCGATCTGCTCCACCATTTCCCGCGCCGGTATCTGGAGCGCGGTGAACTCACGCCCATCGCGGAGATACCGTTCGACGAAGACGTCACCCTGATAGCCCGGGTGCAAAGCAACAACCGCCGGCAGATGCGGGCCCGCAAGGGGACAATCGTCGAGGTGGTCGTCACCGACGACACCGACGGCAGCCTCGGACAGCTGCATCTGACGTTCTTCAACGGGTTCAATGCCTCCAAGGAACTCACCGTCGGCACCCGGGCCATGTTCTCCGGCAAGGTGGGCGCCTACCGGGGCCAGCTGCAGCTGACCAATCCCAGCTATGTGCTCCTGGATGAAGACTCGGTGGATGAGGACGAAGCCAAGCGCCCCATCCCGGTCTACCGCGCGTCGGCCAGGGTGGCCAGTCCGACCATCGCCAAGTCCGTGTCGATGCTGCTGGACAGCATGGAAGGCGCCCGGCTGCGGGATCCGATCCCGGCGGCGATCCGGGAGCGCGACCGCATGCCGGACATCGTTGCGGCTTACAACAGAATCCACCGGCCGGCCACCATGGAGGAGGCCTACGCCGCACGGCACCGGTTTCGGTACCAGGAAGCCCTGGTCCTGCAGACCGCACTGGCCCGGCGTCGTGCCCTGACCGCCGAAGAGGAAGCCACCGCGCGTCCGGCAGTGCCCGGGGGTCTCCTGGACCGCTTTGACGCGGCCCTTCCTTTCACCCTGACTCGCGGTCAGGCCGACATCGGGCGGGACCTATCCACTGAACTGGGCGGGGACCACCCCATGAACCGCCTCCTGCAGGGCGAGGTGGGTTCGGGCAAGACCCTGGTGGCCCTGCGCGCCATGCTGCAGGTGATCGACGCCGGGGGACAGGCCGCACTGCTGGCACCCACTGAAGTCCTGGCATCCCAGCACTACGAGTCGATCACCGCCATGCTCGGCCCGCTGGGCCGCGGCGGACAGCTTGACGGCGACCCGGACGGCACCCGCGTGGCGTTGCTCACCGGCTCGATGAACACCGCCGGGCGCCGGGCTGCGATGCTGGACGCTGCCAGCGGCGCGGCCGGAATCATCATCGGCACGCACGCCCTGCTGTCCGAGAACGTTTCGTTTGCCGACCTCGGCCTGGTGGTGGTGGATGAACAGCACCGGTTCGGCGTCGAGCAGCGCGACGTGCTGCGCACCAAGGGGCACAGCACCCCGCACCTTTTGGTCATGACGGCCACCCCGATTCCCCGTACCGTGGCGATGACTGTCTTCGGTGACCTGGAGGTCTCCACCCTCACCGAGCTGCCGGCCGGGAGGGCCCGCATCTCCACCTACGTCTCGCCGCTGGCGGAGAAGCCGCAGTGGGAGCAGCGGATCTGGGCCCGCGCCCGGGAAGAGATCGACGCCGGCCGACAGGTGTACGTGGTCTGCCCCAAGATCGGAGCCAAGGAGGAGGAGCCCGGTACGGACCTGGCATTGTTCGACTCGAAGGAAGCCGCAGAGGGACGTGCGCGTGCCGAGCGGCAGGAGCTGACCTCCGTCACCGAGCTGGTCGAGTATCTCACCACTGTGCCGGCGCTCGCAGGCAAGAGCATTGCGCCCCTGCACGGCCGGCTGGACCCCAATGACAAGCACGAGACCATGGCTGCCTTCAACCGCGGCGACATTGAGGTGCTGGTCTCCACCACCGTCATCGAGGTGGGCGTGGACGTACCCAACGCCTCGCTCATGGTGATTATGGACGCCGACCGGTTCGGCATCTCCCAGCTGCACCAGCTGCGCGGCCGGGTGGGCCGAGGCGGGCTGCCCGGTACCTGCCTGCTCGTGACGCAGCTGGAACCGGGGCATCCGAGCCGGGAGCGGCTCGAGGCCGTGGCGGCCACCACCGACGGTTTCGAACTGTCCCGCAAGGACCTTGAACTGCGCCGCGAAGGCGACATCCTCGGCGCCAGCCAGTCCGGCGGCCGCTCCACCCTGAAACTGCTGCGCGCCGTCCAGGACGAAAAGCTCATTGAAAAGGCCCGTGCCGACGCCGTGGCCCTGGTGGCGGCGGATCCGGACCTGCGCGACTATCCGGCCCTGGACGAAGCCATCGAGGCCTACCTGAACCCCGAAGCCGAAGCATTCCTGGAACGCGGCTAACGGGCACCGGAAACCGGACGGGGCACCGGCAGCGGATAAAGTGAAGGCATGAGCCGCATTATTGCCGGGGCTGCCGGCGGATCCTCCTTGTTCAGCGTTCCGGGTGACGGAACGCGACCCACCACGGACCGGGTAAAGGAAGCCCTCTTTTCCCGCCTCGAGTCCTACGGCATCCTGCAGGAAGCCCGCGTGCTGGACCTGTTCGCCGGGTCCGGTGCCCTGGGTGTGGAGAGCGCCAGCCGCGGTGCGGCCGCCGTCGACCTGGTGGAACTGGCTGACAAGCCCGCGGCGACCTGCCGGCAGAACGCGGAACTGGTCAACAAGATCCTGGGCAGAACCTGCGTGAACGTGCACCGGGCCAAGGCCGAAACCTTCCTGCTCCGGGTCCCGGCGGACGTGCGCTGGGATGTGGTGTTCATCGATCCGCCCTACGCGTTCACCGAAGCCGAGCTGGCTACCGTCCTCACTCCGCTGGCAGGGTACCTCGCAGTCGGTGCGGTAGTGGTGCTCGAACGCTCCACGCGTTCCCCCGAGCCGGTCTGGCCCGAAGGCCTGGAGCGCTTCAGCGAGCGTAAATACGGTGAAACCACCCTGTGGTTCGCCGAACCTGCCGACGACGACGCAGAGTCCGACGACGCCGCGGCGGCGCAGGCCTAACCTGCGAAGCGGTCCAGGTCCTCGCCCGTCAGCACTGCTGCCGGGTGCGGGCCGGCCGCCAGGAGCTGCTGCGTCCACTCGGCGGGCCAGGGGAACCGGGTTGCCGCGAGCACAATGTTGCCGGGGTAGCGCCCCGTGAACATGTCCCGCTGACCCAGCGCCGCCAGGGCGCCGTCCGCATCCAAGCCGTCCGTACCCAGGGCGGCCTGCAGCTCGCGGACCTGCCGGCGGGCGAAGGCCAGCGGCGGATCGTCCCCGACGTTGACCAGCAGCACCCCGGCGGGGGAGAGCAAGGCAATCAGTTCGGCGTAGAAGTCCGACGTCGCCAAGTGCGCGGGCGCATCGGGTCCGGCGAAGATGTCCAGCACAATGGCGTCGAAGGACCGGCCGTCAAAGCGGTCCAGTGATTCCCGCGCGTCTCCGATGACGGTCTCGAGCCGGGTGCCCTCCGGCAGCGGAAGATGCGCCAGGACGAAGTCCAGCAGTTCCCGTTCCAGCTCCACCGCCGCCTGTTCGGACCCGGGGCGGGTGGCCTGGAGGT
The DNA here is from genome assembly GCF_025244825.1 of Arthrobacter jinronghuae. Classification (NCBI taxonomy): domain Bacteria; kingdom Bacillati; phylum Actinomycetota; class Actinomycetes; order Micrococcales; family Micrococcaceae; genus Arthrobacter; species Arthrobacter jinronghuae. The sequence continues at coordinate 2,374,517 of NZ_CP104263.1, read as the reverse complement.
AACGGGTGAGGGTCAGCGCTCCGGCACCCAGGTGCAGTGCTCGCAGCGGCTCCCCGGCCGGTGCGGCCAGGTCCAGGACGTTGCCTATCCGGCGCAGGTACTCGTAGAAGATTTCCTGCGGGCGGGCCAGATCCACGTGGGACTGCTCCGCCCCGCCGATGCTCAGGATGTAGGCGCCGGGGGTGAAGCCGTCTTCGGTGATGGTGGCGTGGGCGCCGATGCCCCGCAGGAGCCGGGACGCGTTCACAGCAGCCCGCCCAGCCGGGCGAGACGCTCGGAGGCGGAGTCCAGGACGTCCGTTTTCTTGCAGAACGCGAACCTCAGCAGCGACCGGGTGCGCTGCGCTCCTTCGGCGTGGCAGAACACGGCCACCGGAATGGCCGCCACGCCGATCAGTTCCGGCAGCCGCCGTGCCAGTTCCGTGGCGTCCGTAATCCCCAGGGGCGAAGTATCGGCGGTAACGAAATACGTTCCGGCGGAGGGCAGGACCTCCATCCCGGCGGCCCGCAGCCCCGAACCGAGCAGGTCCCGCTTCGCCTGCAGCGCGGCTGCGGCTCCGGTGAAGTAGGAATCCTCCAGTCCCAGGCCGACGGCGACCGCGGACTGGAAGGGTGTGCCCGAGGTGTAGCTCAGGAAGGTCTTGACGGTGCGGACCGCTGCCACCAGCGGCGCCGGGCCGGTGAGCCAGCCGATCTTCCAGCCGGTCACGGAAAATGTCTTACCCGCCGAGGAAATGGTCAGGGTCCGTTCCGCGGCGCCGGGCAGCGTGGCTACGGGGATGTGCACCGGCCCGAAGGTCAGATGTTCGTACACCTCGTCGGTGACGATCACGGCGTCGTGCTTCGCTGCCAGGTCCACAATCTGCTGCAGGACCTCGCGGGGGAGGACGGCGCCCGTGGGGTTGTGCGGATTATTGACCAGCACCACCCGGGTGCGGTCGGTGAACGCCGCTTCGAGGGCGCCGTCGGCGGGGAGGAAGTGCGGAGCCTCGAGGGCGACGGTGGTGTGCGTGGCGCCGCTGAGCCCGATGACCGCGCCGTAGGAATCGTAGAACGGTTCGAAGGTCAGCACCTCGTCTCCGGGACCCGTCAGGGCCAGGAGGGCCGAGGCAATGGCTTCCGTGGCGCCGGTGCTGACGATGACCTCGGTGTCCGGGTCCACGTGCAGCCCGTAGAACCGCTCCTGATGAGCCGCGACGGCGTTGCGCAGCACCGGCAGGCCCTGTCCCGGGGCGTACTGGTTGGCGCCGGAGGCAATGGCCTCCCGCGCGGCGTCGAGCATTACGGCCGGGCCGTCTTCATCGGGAAAGCCCTGGCCGAGGTTGATGGCTCCGTGCCGTCCGGCAAGTGCGGTGATTTCCTCGAAAATGGTCACCCCGAGATTGCCGTCCGCCGCGAGCAGGTTGGCTCCCGCGGCGGTCCGCTGCCAGGGCTGGGCGGCGGCCGTGCCGGTGCCGGGCCGGGCGCGGAGCAGGGACGCGGCTGTGCTGATACTCATTCCTCAAGTATTACCCGCCCGCACCCGGTAGATTCGACCTATGCGACGTGCTGTATGCCCCGGTTCCTTTGATCCCATCCACAACGGCCATGTGGAGGTGATTGCCCGTGCGGCAACCCTCTTCGACGAAGTCATCGTGGCGGTGTCCACCAACTATGCAAAGAAATACCGTTTCAGTGCCGAGGAACGCCTGGAACTGGCGGCGGAAACCTTTGGGGCGCTGCGCGGGGTTTCCGTGGTCCCCATGGGGGACGGGCTGCTGGCCGACTTCTGCCGGGAGCACGGCGCCTCCGCGATCGTGAAGGGACTGCGGTCCGTCCAGGACTACCAGTACGAACTGCCCATGGCCGTCATGAACAGGCAGCTCACCGGCGTCGAAACCGTCTTCCTCGCCGCGGAAAGCAGCTACACCCACCTTTCCTCGTCCCTCATCAAGGAAGTGGCCTCCCTCGGCGGCGACGTCGCAGGCTATGTTCCGCCGACGGTGCTGAAGCGCCTGACGGAAGGCCGGACGGCAAGCTAGACCGGGTTTGCGCAGGCGGGGCGGATCAGCCCGGCCGGGAAGCACCCGCAGGCCGATTAGCCGGATGCCCTGTGGCGGGTAAACTGGTCTGTGGAGCACGTGCCCGCACGTGTTCCCTGGCTGCGGTGCAGCCGCAGTTTGAGAGATTCCGGCAAGTCAGGCTAAGATGATATGTCGGTCTATGTTCTACAGGAGTTCTCATTAGCGAATTTTCGCGGTCCAATCCGGAAACTCCCCTGGCTATCAACGTCAGGGACCTCGGGCGCAGCCCGGGAACGATGCGGACCTTGCATGAACATGTACCGGCACCGAAAGACTTCGGTGTTGCGCTTATCGGCGTTCCGGAAGGATCCGACCTCGAGCTCGATCTGAGGCTGGAGGCCGTGCACGAAGGGATTCTGGTATCCGGCGTAGTAATCGCCCCCGTAAAGGGCGAATGCGGCCGCTGCCTGAAGCCACTCGCGTACGACCAAGAAGTCGATGTGCAGGAACTCTTCTACTACGAGGACGCTGAGTCCTTCGAAGAAGAAGATGAAGAAGAGCAACACCGGATCGAGCGAGATGTCATCGATCTTGAGCCGGTATTGCGGGACGCAGTGGTTCTTACCATGCCGTTCCAGCCGGTGTGCCGGGAAGACTGCGAAGGCCTTTGCTCCGAATGCGGAGCGCGCCTTGAGGAGGATCCGGGTCACCACCATGAAGCAGTGGATCCTCGCTGGGCAGCCCTCGCCGGGCTGACCGGCACGGCCGCAGAAGATACTGCGGCACCAAGTACAGAGTCAGACGAGAGAGAAGAGAGTTAGCCGTGGCTGTTCCGAAGCGGAAAATGTCCCGCGCGAATACACGTGCACGCCGGTCCCAGTGGAAGGCGACCGCGCCCAACCTGGTGAAGACCGTGGAGAACGGCCGCGTCACCTATAGCCTGCCGCACCAGGCCAAGGTCGTAACCGACTCCGCCGGCACCGCGCTGTTCCTTGAATACAAGGGCCGCAAGGTCGCGGACGTCTAAGACCAGTGTTCGGCCCGGTTTTGCGCATCATTAGTGTTGTTGCGGACGGGCACGTGAATACTGCTTTTCGGGTTGTATCCAAAAAGTGAAGAATACTGAAGAGCTTATGAAGCGTCTCGGTGTCGATATCGACGCCGGGACGCTTCGTCTTGCACTCACGCACCGTTCCTACGCTTACGAGCAGGGCGGCATCCCCACGAACGAGCGCCTGGAATTCCTGGGTGACTCCATTCTGGGGTTCTCGGTAACCGATGCCCTCTACCGGGATAATCCTGATCTTTCCGAAGGCGAGCTGGCCAAGCGCCGCTCCGCCGTCGTAAGTACCCGTGCCCTCGCGGGCATTGCCCGCGGCCTGGGGCTGGGGGAGTACATCCTCCTGGGCCAGGGCGAAAAGCTGACCAACGGACGCGACAAGTCCTCCATCCTTGCGGACACCACCGAGGCAATCATCGGTGCCGTGTACCTGGATCACGGAATCGAAGCCGCGCGCCAGATGGTGATGCGCCTTGTTGGGCCGCTGCTGTCCAACGCCGAGGCGCTCGGTGCCGGTACCGACTGGAAGACCAGCATCCAGGAGATCGCTGCCGGCCGGAAAATGGGCGACATCGAATACCGGGTCTCCGGATCCGGTCCCGACCATTCCCGCAGCTTCGTAGCGGTCCTGCATATCGGCGACAAGGCCTACGGCACGGGCGTCGGCCATTCCAAGAAGGAAGCCGAGCAGGAAGCCGCCGCTGCCTCCTGGAAGATGATCAACGCCAAGGAAGCCGACTCCGCGGCTGCCGGTTCCTAGGCACTCCCGGGCATGCCTGAGCTTCCCGAAGTCGAGGTGGTCCGCCGCGGACTGGCGTCATGGGTCCGCGGCCGCACCATCACCGGCGTCGAAGTCGTGGATCCCCGTTCCGTCCGGCGCCATGCTGCAGGTCCCGAGGATCTCGTAGGCAACCTCGAAGGCGCGGTGGTGGCCGACGTCGTCCGCCGCGGCAAGTTCCTCTGGCTGCCGCTGCTCGAGTCTGCTCCTACGCCGTCTGTTCCTACGCCGGCCGACGACGTCGTACCCTCCTTTGCGCTGATGGCGCACCTCGGGATGAGTGGCCAGCTGCTGATGGAAGACTCCGCGCTTCCGGATGAAAAGCACCTGAAGGTCCGGTTCACGCTCAGTCCCGCCGTTGATGCCTCCGGTGCTGCGATGCCGGACGAGCTGCGCTTTGTGGACCAGCGCATCTTCGGGGGCGTGTTCCTCACCGACTTGATCCCGACGCCCGACGGCGCTCCCGGCGGCCTGTCCGAGACCGGACTTCCGTTCGTGGCTGCCGAGGCCGCGCATATTGCGCGCGACCCTCTGGATCCTGCGTTTTCCTTTGATGAGTTCTACCGTCGGCTGCGGCTGCGGAAGACCGGGATCAAGCGTGCCCTGCTGGACCAGGGGCTGATTTCCGGGGTCGGGAACATTTATGCCGACGAGTCCCTGTGGGCGGCACGCATGCACTTTGCCCGCGCCACGGACACCATGCGCCGGGCCGATGCGCTGCGGCTGGTCGAAGCCGCCCGGGACGTGATGACCCGTGCCTTGGCTGCAGGCGGCACCAGCTTTGATTCGCTGTACGTCAATGTGAACGGTGCCTCGGGGTACTTCTCGCGGTCCCTCAATGCTTACGGCCGTGAGGGGCTGCCCTGCCCACGGTGTGAGCAGCTGGGGCTGCACACCCTCATCCGACGGGATTCCTTTATGAACCGGTCGTCCTACAGCTGTCCTGTGTGCCAGCCTCGGCCTCGGAACGGCCGCTGGTAGTTTTCCGTTCCACGAACTGGATCGGATGTCCGTCGAAGTCCTCGACGAATGCAACCCGTAGTTTTCCGTCCAGGAACGGGTGCGGTCCTTGAAGGGGCTTTGCTCCGGCGTCGAGTGCAGCCGCGTAGGCCGCTGCGGCGTCATCCGTCCAGAGCGTGAGGCTCGCGCGGTGTCCGGCCGTGACCGGGGTGAGTCCGTGCGCTTCGGCCATCGGTCCGGGCAGTGCAAGCCCGAGTTCGAAGCCTTCCAATGACATTTCGATCTTGACGGGTGCTGTTCCTGTTCCTGTTGTGCGGAATTCTTCGTTGAAGCCGAGGGCCGCGTAGAAGCGTGCCGCCCGCGCGACGTCGGCGACGAACAGGATGACCTGCGGATTGTAGATTTTCATGGCTGTCCTCGGTTAGCGGCTTTGCTACGGATTGAGCAGGTCCCCGGCGGCAGCGAGCTTGCGGAGCTCCTCGATGTGGGCCTTGAAGGCCTTCTGCCCGGTCTTGTTCAGGGCCACCCAAGTGCGGGTGCGGCCGTTCACGGAACCCTTGCGCACGGTAACGAACCCGGCCTGTTCGAGCACCTTGACGTGTTTGCTGAGTACGGAGTCGCTGAGCTTCAGAGCGTCGCGTAGTACGCCGAATTCGGCTTCGCCCACTTCGGCCAGGATGGAACAGATCCGCAGGCGGGTGGGTACATGGATAACCTCATTGAATCCGTCGCCCATCAGCCGGCGTTCCGTAGGGCGCGCTCCAGGCGGGCGTCCATGGCCGGTCCCGCCACCAGCGTCAGGACCAATACGAGGACTGCCGCGACGTATGCAATCCATGCCCGGGAGTAGGTCGAGTAGAGCACAACTGCCGCGACGGTGATGAACGCGAACGAGGCGACGTACGTCCAGGCCAGTCCGCGGCTGCCCGGATGGGTATAGACGTCAACCACCACGCGGCCGCGGGTTTGGAGCATCGGCAGGACACTGAAGAGCACTCCGGACACCGCGATGAGGACGGACGCCCAGCCGGCTTCCTTTGAGAAGACGAGGCCGATGACGAACATCGCCATTCCTACTCCCTGAGCGGGGTAGAGCCATGCCGGTGACCGGACGTGCGGAGCCAGCGCCTGCTTGGACAGGGTGATGGATTCCAGGGCCTGGCGTGCTTCGTCGGGGGAGGGGCGGGGGCCTTGAGCGTGGGTCATGCCGAGAGCCTAGACTTTCCGCAACGGAAAGGGAAGGGTTTCCGGTGCGGAAAATCCTGGGAGTCTCCCCGGCCGTCGTCTAGAAAATTACGAAACTCTTGTAATTGTTTCGGAATTACGTAATTCTCTATCCATGACGACAGGAGACGACACCCGACTGGAGGCGTTGGAAGCACGCGTGGCAGCCCTGGAGCAACGCGCGGGAGCCGCGGAGCCGACGTCGGCCGCGGACGGGGCAGACGTGTTCTGGGCCCTCGAAGGGGTGCGGAAGCGCCATCCCGAGCCGGGAGCCGTGCTGTTCACCGGCACCGCCACTACCGCCGCCGGTGCCCACTACGAGTACCAGTACGGGTTGGAGACCGGGCATCTGCTCGACGTCGACTGGACGCAGTTCGCTGACTCCCTTGCCTCCCTCGGCCATCCCGTCCGTCTGGCTGTGCTCCACGCCGTGCTCGGCGGAACCGAGACCGTGGCAGAGCTGGTGGAGGAACTGGGTTCCGGAACCTCCGGACAGATTTACCACCACGTTCACCAGCTGACCGCCTCGGGCTGGCTCACACCGCACGCCCGGTCCCGCTACCAAATCCCGCCGGCCCGGGTCATCCCGCTGCTGGCGATTCTGACTGCTGCCTCCGGAGGTAACTGACATGTCCAAATACAGACGTATGACCGTGGCCGTCCTTGCCGCTGCAGCGGTCCTGGCCGCCGGGCTCCTTGCTGCCCCTTGGACGCCGCGCCTGTCGACGCAGGTTTCCGGGGATGCAGCACTGGCTGAGGCCGTCCGTCCCCTGCTGCAGAAACCTGCCGATGCGGTCAGCGTGGCCTACCTGGAAAACGGCGCTGTCCGGTTTGCCGGGTTCGGTGCCGACGAGCGGACGGAGTTCGAAATCGGTTCGGTGTCCAAGACATTCACCGCAGCGCTGCTCGCGGACGCCGTCGAGCGCGGCGAGGTGACGTTGGAGACCACCGTTGCCGAGATCCTGGGTCCGGAGCTGCGGGACCCGGAGGCCGAGATCGGAACCGTCACCCTGGCCGAGCTGGCCAGCCACCGGTCGGGGCTTCCCCGGCTAGCCACCGATCCGGAAGCGCTGGTCTCCCTGCTCGCCGGCACCGTCCTCCACCGCGACCCCTACACCGCCTCGCCCGCCGAGGTGCTGGAGCAGGCACAGTCTGCGTCGGTGGGCGGAAGGGGAACGATGGCCTACTCCAACCTCGGGTATGCCTTCCTCGGGCAGCTGCTCGCCAAGGCGGCCGGGATGGAATACACCGATCTGCTGGAGCAGCGGATTTTCGAGCCGCTGGGAATGAAGGACACCTACGTGCCGATGACGGCCGACAACCTGCGTGCAGGTGCTCCCACCGGCCGGAATGCAAGCGGACTGTCAGAGGGCGCCTGGACCGGCAACGGCACCGCACCGATGGGTGGGATCCGGTCTACCGCAGCGGATATGTCGCTCTATCTCCGGGCGCTGCTGGCGGGCACCGCCCCTGGTGCCGGCGCCCTGGAACCGCAGTGGGATACCGGTGAGGACGGTGAGCAGGTGGGCCTGGCATGGTTCACGCAGGTCTCATCCTCGAGTGGGCGGGCCGCGACTTGGCACAACGGCCAGACCGGAGGTTTCTCATCCATGGTGGCGATGGATCGTGAAGCTGGCACAGCCGTGCTGATCCTCTCCAATGTGGCTGTCGGGCAGGAAGAAGCTGCGTTGGCTTTGCTGAAGGAAGGTCTCTGATGACATTCAGCCTGATGTCCTGGATCCTCGGCGCTTGGCTGATGGTGACCTGTCTGTCCGTGGCGGTTCCCGTCTGGAAACGGGCGGGACAGCCTTCAGGCCCCAGTCGGCGGTCCCTGCTGGCCGGTTTGTTGGATGCGGCTTCGCTCGCGGGCCTCTTGCGGCTCGTGGTGCCGTGGACTCCCGGGTCGGTGGTCCTCTGGGTGGTGGCGATCGTCGTGCTGGCGGCGGCAGTTGCCGGAGCGGTTCTTCGCTGGCCGGAGCTGCCGGGCCGGTCACGGGGATCTGGGGCTGCGGAGGCTGCGTCGGCGGTGGAGGCGGTGTCCGGGGGTTCGAGGGGACCTGAGGGCGCGGAGCCGGAGGAATCGGAGTTGGTTCCGAAGCCCGACGTCGCCGTGTCGGAAGTGCCGGACCAATCCCGGCTGCAGCAAAGCGCCAGAGCGGAGACCGCCGCAGGGCAAGGTGCGGCCATAGAAGCCGCACAGGGGGAGCGGTCCCGGCGGACTCTCCTTCCTGTGCGGGAAAGGGCAGCCGCACCCGACACGGGGAAGTCCGATCCTGGCAACCCTGACCAAGGAAAGCCTGGCCGGAAGGCGGCGGCCGGAGAGAAGATAAAGAAGGAACCCGGAAATCTCGCGTTGGCCGGAAGCGGGGCGCTGCTGCTCGCCGTCGTCGTGATTTCTTTTCTAGCTGGTTGAGGCCGGTTTGGGCTGTAAGAGTATCGCCTGGAAAGGCCTTGTAAGCGAACTGAAAAACAGGTGGCGGAACGGGTATTTCTTCCCTAGCTCCGACGCCCGAGCCTCGATAGACTCGAACACATGTTCGAATACTCTCGACCTGCAAACCATCAGCGGACCGGCGGATTGACTGCCGACACCGCGTTGGTGAACGCGTGGGTCGAGGTATTGGGGGACCAAGCTGAGGGCCTGTCCAGCGGGGAGCACGAAGACCGCGAGCTGATTGACCGGATCCGGGCACTGGAGGAACTCAAAGCCGCGGCTTCGGCGGCACAGGCCCGGGCTGCTGCAGTGTTCGATGCCTCGCAGCGCCGGAAGCAGGCCGAGGCCGGAGTGCGGCGCGAGGACCTGGGCCGCGGTGTCGCTTCCCAGATTGCCTTGGCCCGCAGGGAGTCGCCGAGCCGAGGGGGACGACTGCTGGGGTTTGCCAAGGTACTGACGGAGGAGATGCCGTGCACCCTGCACGCGCTGACCCGCGGGAAAATCAGTGAATGGAGGGCAACGCTGCTGGTCCGTGAAACGGCTTGCCTGAGTTTGGAGGACCGGCGGCGGGTGGACGAAGAAGTGGCCGGAGATCCGGAAGTGCTTGAAACCCTGGGGGACCGGCAGATCATTTCCCGTGCCAGAGGTGCCGCCTACCGGCTGGATCCTTCAGCAGCGGTCAAGCGCGCGGCCAAAGCCGAATCGGAACGTTTTGTCTCCTGCCGTCCTGCACCGGACACCATGACCTACCTGACCGGACTTCTGCCCGTGGCCCAGGGCGTGGGTGTTTATGCGGCATTGTCCCGTGAAGCGGACCGGCTGCGTGCCTCCGGAGATTCCCGGGGCCGGGGCCAGATCATGGCGGACACCCTCGTGGAGCGCGTGACCGGACAGGCCGAGGCAGGCCGGCTGAAGGTGGAAGTTCAGCTGGTGATGACGGATCGGACGCTGTTCGGCGGAGATTCCGAGCCGGCCGTGGTCTCCGGATACGGCCCGGTGCCGGCGCAGTGGGCAAGGGACCTGGTTCGGGGAAGGCATCCGGGGCAAGACGCCGAGCAGGACAATTCTGACCGTGGAGCAGAACCCGGACAGGGCCACGGACAGATCCCGGATCGGGGCCAGCATCGTGTTGCAGGGCGGACAACGAAGCGGGACAAACAAGACGAACGCTGGCTTCGGCGTCTGTACGCAGATCCCGTTACCGGAGAACTCGTTGCAATGGATTCACGGGCACGCTTGTTTCCGACTTCGTTGGGACGGCTTATCGCGGCTCGGGACCAAACGTGTCGAATGCCGTGGTGCGGAGCGCCCATCCGGCATTTTGACCACATCCGTCCGCACCGTGACGGCGGGGAGACCAGCACCGCGAATGGGCAGGGCCTCTGCGAGGCGTGCAACCAGGCCAAGGAAGCACCTGATTGGAAGGCGCGAACGGTCGATACTCCAGGGAAGAGCGCACCGCACACCGTCGAGACCACCACCCCAACGGGGCACACCTATCGGTCTACTGCGCCGCCGCTGAATGGGGTCAGAGCTGTAGCAAGAGCCGGGGATCGGGCGGGAACCGAGACTGGAATCGAAACCGAAGATCAATCCAGCGCAGGAACACGGCCCGTCAAACGCTCAGCATCTCCAACCACGTTCCTGGAAGGCTGCATCGTCGATCTGATCTGGGCCGCGTGATGGACCCGCGTATGGGCGTTCCGGCGCTGGGAGTATTCCGGCCGGCTTGGGGGAGGGCTCTACCGGTCCGCCAGTTCCGCAAGGAGCCCGTCGGTGAAGGGAGGCCACACCTCGGCTGCCCACGGACCGAAATCGCGGTCGGTAAGGCAGACAGCAGCAGCACGAACCGCAGGATCCACCCAAAGGAAGGTTCCGGACTGGCCGAAGTGCCCGAAAGTGGCCGGCGAGCTGTTAGCGCCGGTCCAGTGCGGAGACTTCTGTGCCCGGATTTCGAAGCCGAGGCCCCAATCGTTCTCTTTCTGCCGGCCGAAACCGGGAAGCACCCCCGCGAGGCCGGGAAAGACCACCTGCGTGGCTTCCGTCAGCCGGCCCGGATCGGTGAGCGTGGGAGCCTGCAGCTCGGCAGCAAACCTGCTGAGGTCCGCTGCCGTGGAGACGGCACCGGCAGCAGGGGAGCCCTCCAGTGTTGTGGAAGACATGCCCAGCGGAACCAGCACGCCTTCCCGTAGGTATTCCCCGAAAGCCATGCCCGTGGCCTGCTCCAGTGTCTCCCCGAGTACCTCAAAACCTGCGTTGGAATACAGGCGCCGGGTGCCGGGGGTGTAGCGGACCGTGCGCTCGCCGAAGTCGTAGCCCCCGGAATGGGCCAGAAGGTGCCGGACGGTCGAACCCTCAGTGCCTGCAGGCTGATCGAGTTCCAAGGCTCCCTCATCGAGGGAAACCAGTACGGCATACGCGCTCAGCAGCTTGGTGACCGAGGCGAGTCGAAAACGGCGGTCCTGGTCACCGGCAGTGCCGAGCACCTCGCCGTCGGCGGTCACGACGGAGACAGCGGCATGGTCAACAGGCCAGGACTCGATCTTCTGCAGGCTTTTCACGGAAATCATCCTAGGAGTAGTGCCGGGCAAGCCGGGCCATGCCGTCTTCAATCGAAACTTCGGGGGTCCAGTCCAGCACTTCGCGGGTTTCGCGCTGGTCAAACCAGTGCGACGTCGAGAGCTGCTCGGCCAGGAAGCGGGTCATGGGAGGCTCATCGTGGACCAGACCCCGCCGACCGGCCACCAACCAGGCCTTCTCGATCAGGCTTCCGGCGCCGCGGGCAGCCTTGCCGGGAACGCTCCAGCCCGGTGCAGCCACTCCTGCAGCTGCACAGATACCGGCAATCAGTTCCCCTACCGGCCGCGGCTGGCCGTTCGTGACCACGAGGGCACGGCCGGCTGCGGCATCCATCCGCTCCAGTCCGCGGACAATGGCCGCCGCCGCGTTGTCGATGTACGTGGTGTCGATCAGCGCCGCACCGCCGTCCAGCAGCGGCAGGCGGCCGGACCGGGCACGGTCGATGACGCGTTCCACCAGCTGCGTGTCGCCGGGCCCCCAGACGATATGCGGCCGGATGGCAGCGACCCGGAAACCGGACGAATTCTGCGCCAGTGCAAAGAGCTCGGCCTGGGCCTTGGACGCAGCATAGAAACCGCGGGCACGGGCAGGGTCTGCAGTACCCGCACCGGCACCGGCAATCGGCTCGCCGAAGTGCGCCACGGACGGAGACGAGACGAAAACGACGTCGCGGACCCCGGCCGCCTGCGCAGCCTGCAGCAGGACCTGCGTACCCACGATGTTGGTTTCTTCGAACTCACGCCACTCGCCGGTAAAGGAGACCTTCGCCGCGAGATGGATTACTGCGTCCATCCCGTCGACGGCGCGGGCGGCCGCAGCGGGATCGGCAACGGAACCTGACACGGAATCCCTGCCGGGCCGGCCGGGACGGCGCTGGAAGGTGCGGACCTTGTGGCCCTTGGCTTCCAGCAGGTCCGCAACAGCACCGCCCAGCAGGCCGCTCGCACCGGTGACCAGGACGTTCCGGGGAGGCAGGACGGCCGAACTCATCGCCGGCCCTTGCCCAGCCGCGGCACCGGACCGCCGGCCAGCAGCCGGGAGGCCCAGTCGGCCAACGCCGTACGGTCGATCTTGGAATTGTGCCGGATATCGGTAGGCATCTGCGGCAGCACCAGTACGGCAGCCAGATCGAGCCCCACGAGCTCGGCCACGCGGGACCGCACAGCTGTGGTCAGCTCGGAAGACGCGGTCCCGGCCCGGCGGGCGGGCGGTTCCGTCTCCAGGACAGCTACGGGCACCTGGGCGCCGGCGGGTCCGACGCCGACCAGCGCCACCCTGCCCACGCCGTCGACCGTCTCGGCCGCCTGCTCGGCTGCCACCGGGGTCCGGACCCCGTCCGCGGTGGTGAGGATGTGCCCGAGGCGCCCCTCGACCCACAGCCGGCCCTCGTCGTCGAAGTGGCCGACGTCGCCGGTGCGGTGCCAGCCGTCAATGGACGAACTGTGGCTTTCCGTGATCCAGAGCCGGTCGTAGCGGTCCTTGACGTGCGGGGCGCTGACCAGGATTTCACCGGTGCGGTTCGGAACGGTCAGCGGTTTATTGCCCACCGAACCGTCCGGGAAGACTTCGGCAATGGCCACCTCGGCCCGGGACACCGGTGTGCCGACGCAGACACCGTTGCCGGCACCAGCGGCACGGATGCCCTCAAGGCTGATATCGGTGACCGGCAGTGCTTCGGTCATGCCGTACGGGGTGTGCAGGGAGGCCTTCGGCACCAGGTCCTGCACCTGCGCCAGAAGCGGCTCGGCTATCGGAGCACCGGCGGAGAGCAGCAGTTCCACCTGTGCCAGTGCGGCTCGCTGCGGAGCGTTCAGCTGGCCGGACGTGGCCAGCACGTTGGTCAGCGCCGCAGGGGAAGCGAAGATGGTGGTGGCGTCCACGGCGACGGCGGCATCGGCCAGGGCTGCCGCGGTCAGGGTGCGCGGGGAGGTGACGTCCATGTCCGGCGTCACTGATGTGGCACCCAACGCCGGACCCAGCAGAGCGAACGGCGCGAAGCCGGCCACCAGCGAGGTCCCGGCACGGAGGTTATAGGTGTCCTTGATGGCATCCCGCATGGCGGCCAACTGCCGGTGCGTGTACACCACACCCTTGGCAGGGCCAGTGGACCCGGAGGTGAACAGGACGGCGGCGTCCGCGTCGGGTTCCGCGGGGTACCACGGCGCTTCGGAACCGGATCCGTCGGCAATGAGACCCTCAACGGAGTACCGGACACCCAGCAGCCGCTTACGGGCCGGCGACAGCTCGGACACGCTGATCCGGGTTCCCGGCCAGCCCAGCGCCCGGGCACCGACCAGTGCCCGGTCGATGCCGATCAGGAACGCCGGCCCGGCGCCCTTGATGGCGCGGCCGAGTCCCTTGGTGCCCAGGCCGGCGTCGGCCACCACAATGACGGCGTTCAGGCGCAGGCACGCGTAAATCAGCGAGGTCAGTTCAATGCCCGGCGGAACCAGCAGGTTCACCCGGGTACCCGGACGCACGCCCGCTGCGGCGAGTCCCGCGGCGAGGGCATTCACCCGCTCCGCGAGCCCGGCCCAGGACAGGGTGCGCGGCCCAGCGGCCGTGCCCTCGCCTTCGCCCAGCGGTGCCATGTCGACGACGGCGGGGCTGGTGTCGCCCGCACGCTCATCCAACTCGGCAAGCATGGGGCGGAACGGTTCAGTGCGCCGGAGTGCGGAATCGGCAGGGGCTTCGACGGCGGTCTGCAGCCAGGAGAAGACGGGGGAGGCAATATCGACGTCTTCGGGGAGCAGGTGCCCGGCACCTTCGAACCGGTGCACGGAGGATTCCGGCAGCCGGTCCAGCAGGTCGCGCAGGTAGCGGTCGGAGAAGACCGGATCCTTAGGACCCCAGAGGACCAGAGAGGGAACATTGAGCCGGCGGATACCCTCGGCAACGGTGGTCAGCGCCCGCCAGCTCGGGTGGGAATCCACGGCGGGAATGTCGGCCACGAAGTTCGCAACGCCCTGTCGGCGGGCCGCCCCGCGGTACGGCAGCGCAAACGCTTCCCGTACCGGAGCAGGCAGTGCGGGCTGCGCGAGGGAATGCGTAACCCGGATAAAGGCATCAGTGCTGCGCGTGCCCCAGGGATGGACGGCCGGATGCAGGGCCAGCTTCAAGGCCGGCGGCAGCGAATACCCGGCAGGGTGCACTGCAGTGTTGGTCAGGACCACCCCGGCGAGCTGACGGCGGTGCCGCAGCGCCCAGCCCAGGGAAATCAGTCCGCCCCAGTCGTGGCCGACAGTGACCACGGGTCCGGTGATTTCCAGCGTGTCCGTGAGGTTGCCGAGGTCGGTGATCCGGTCCTCCAGCCGGCGGAAGGCACCGGTACGTTCGGAGAAGCCCATGTCCAACTGGTCAACGGCCACCACGCGCCACGGCTTGTCGGCGGACGCGCCGGCAGCCAGCAGGGTGCGCCAGAGGTAGGACCAGGTGGGGTTGCCGTGCACACACAGCAGGGTCCCGGCCGGTTCGACGCCGGCGGCGGCCAGATCGGGTCCGTTATCGAGGATGTGCCACTTGCGGACGGTGCCCGCGACGTCGACGGCGGCGGTGGAGGGAACGTGGACAAACGTGGACCAGGCGGCGGAAACGCCCGGCCAAAGCTCCTCTACCACGCAATCTCCATCATGGTCGTGTTCAGTCCGGAGCCCACGCCCATGCACAGCACGCGGTCGCCGGGGTTCAGCGAACGGGATTCCTGGGCCAGGGTCATCGGCAGGGACGCAGGCCCCACGTTGCCCCAGTTCGGGAACGTGATCGGCACCTTTTTCCGGTCCAGGTCCACGGCCTTGATGATGGCGTTGGTGTAGGAGTTGGACACCTGGTGGGTGACGTAGCGGTCCATGCCGGACCAGTCCCAGCCGTTGCCGTGGGCTTCATGCCAGGCGTCCACCACGAGTTCCAGGCCGCCGTCCAGCAGGCCCTTGGTGTCGGTGTACATGCCGTCGATGCCGCCCACGCACAGCTCGTGGTGCTGGGTGCCGGCACGCGAAACGCCGCCGAGGATGCGGTGCGAGCCGGGGTGTCGGTCCGCCCGGCCGATCACGGCCGCCGCGGCACCGGAGCCGAGCGTGAGGGTCGCGAATTCGCGCAGGTAGTCGTCACGGGTGGAATCCGGGGCGTTCAGCCGCTCGAAGGTGGCTTCCTGCACGCCCTGGGAGTCCTCGCCGGCCACAATCAGGGCATAGTTGATCTGCCCGGAGTCGATCATGTTGGACGCCAAAGTGATGCCGTTGACGAAGCCCAGGCAGGCGTTGGCAAGGTCGAAGTTCATCGCGGAGGAAGGCAGCCCCAGGCCGTTATGGATCTTCACGGCCACGGACGGCTCCAGGTTCCGTCGGGTGACCGAGGTGTTGATGAGCAGCCCGATTTCGGATGCCTCGACGCCGGCTTCGGCCAGGGCCTTGGCACCTGCCTCGGTGGCGCCGTCGTCGAACGCGGTGCCGGGAGCCCACCAGCGCCGTTCACTCACGCCTGCCACCCGCTCGAGCAGGCGCTTGGAAAGCCGCAGCCGTTTGAGCGACGGCTCGAGGCGCCCGTCGAATTCACTGGAACTCATAACCACTGGAGCTTCAACGCTGTTCACGCTGAGGATGGCCGAGTTGGAGTGCTGGAAGTTGAAGTTCCCGGTCAAAATGCCTGCCTTGTCTGCTGCTGAACCTATCGCGCTGGCGGCCGCCGTGAAGCCTGCATCCACGCCCTAAAATCATATGACTCTTGTAGAAGCCTACTTACCGGCCCCGCGATTCCGCAGGCAAAAGCCCGATTACGCTCTCCGAGTAGAGCGGAATTTTGACGCTAACCGCGTAGATTTAAGGAATCAACCCCGGCAGGAGAGATTAACCCCCGTGCATCTGAAGACCCTGACCATGCGAGGATTCAAGTCCTTTGCATCGGCCACCACCTTTGAGTTCGAACCCGGTGTCACGGCGGTGGTCGGTCCCAACGGTTCCGGGAAGTCCAACGTGGTGGATGCCCTGGCCTGGGTGATGGGCGAACAGGGCGCCAAGACGCTGCGCGGCGGAAAGATGGAAGACGTGATCTTCGCGGGCACGTCAGGTGCCTCCGGCCGTGCGCCGCTGGGGCGGGCCCAGGTGTCACTGACCATCGACAACGCCGACGGCGCCCTGCCGATCGAATACTCCGAGGTCACCATTTCGCGCACCCTCTTCCGCACCGGCGGATCCGAGTACGCCATCAACGGGAGCCCCTGCCGCCTCCTCGATATCCAGGAACTGCTCTCGGACTCCGGCCTGGGCCGTGAGATGCATGTCATAGTCGGGCAGGGCCAGCTGGACAAGGTGCTGCACGCTTCAGCGGAGGAGCGCCGGGGCTTTATCGAGGAAGCCGCCGGGATCCTCAAGCACCGGCGGCGCAAGGAAAAAACCCTGCGCAAGCTGGACGCCATGGCCGCGAACCTTGCCCGCGTCACCGACCTCACTGCCGAGCTGCGGCGCCAGCTCGGACCGCTGGGCAAGCAGGCGGCCGTCGCCCGGCGGGCCAAGACGGTGCAGCAGGATGTCCGGGACGCCCGGTCACGGCTCCTGGCCGATGACCTCGCCACCCTGAAAGCTGCCTACGACAAGGAAGCAGCGGACGAAAGCGCCCTGAAGGCACGCCGCACGGTAGTGGAGGCTGCAGTGGAAGAGGGCCGGGAGCGCCAGGCCGCACTGGAAGCCATGGCAGCCGAAGCGGCACCGCAGCTGAACGCCGCACGGGACACCTGGTACGAACTGTCCTCGCTGCAGGAGCGGTTCCGTTCCCTCGCCGCGCTCGCGGCCGAGCGTGCCCGGCTGCTGGGGGCAGCGGAACCTGCGGCCGGCAGCGGCCGGGACCCGGAACAGCTGCAGGCCTCCGCGGACCGGGTACGCGCTGAAGCCGCAGCCCTGGAGGCGGAAATCGAGGACCGGCGCGCACGGCTGGAGGACGCCGTCGAGATCCGCGAGGCAGCCGAAGAGGACGCAGCTGCGGAGGAGAAGCGGTACGCCGGGCTGCTCCGGGCCGCCGCGGACCGGCGGGAAGGCCTGGCCCGGCTGACCGGCTCGGTGGAAGCCGCCCGCTCAAGGGTGGCCTCGGCACAGTCCGAAGCGGGCCGGCTCCGGGACTCGATCACCGCCGCCGAGGAACGCCGTACCCGCGCCCGGGAAGAGTTCGAGCAGCTGGAAGGCTCAGCTGCGGGAGCCGAGGCCGGCGAAGCGGACCTGGATGCCGAGTATGAAGACGCGCAGGCAGCCCTCGAAGCAGCCGAGCAGGAGTTCCGGCAGCTGCAGCAGGCCGAGCGGGAAGCGGTCCGTGAAACCGAGAACCTCGCCGCCCGCCGCGAGGCCCTCGCCGTCGGCCTGGACCGCCGCGACGGCAGCGCCTCCCTGCGCAAGGCCGGGCTGGACGGCGTGCTGGAGCCGCTGGCGGAACTGGTCAGCGTCAAGCCGGGCTCCGAACGGACAGTGGCGGCAGCGCTGGGAACCGCAGCCGATTCCCTGGCCGCCGCGGATCTCGACGCCGCCGCCCGGGCCCTGCAGCACCTGAAGGAGACAGGGGAGGGCCAGGTGGAACTGCTGCTGGGCGGGGTGCCCGCTCCGGCAGCGGAACTGCCCGCGGACCTCCCGGCCGGCGCGGTGCCGGTGCTGTCCCTGGTCAGCGCCGATGCCAAGGTGCAGGAAGCGTTGAACGCGCTGCTGGGCAATGCCGTGGCAGTCCCGGACCTGGCCGCGGCCGTGAGCCTGGTGACCGCCTCGCCCGGCGCCGTCGCGGTGACCCCCGACGGGGATGTGCTGAGCGCCTTCAGTGCTCGGGGCGGGTCCGTCTCTGCGCCGGGGCTGCTGGAAATCTCCGCCGCGGTGGATGAAACAGATGCCCGCCTGGCAGTGGCACGCGCCAGGGCGGAGGAAGCCGGCGCCGGCATCGGGGCTGCGGACGGCCGTGTCGAGGCCTGCCGGCAGCGGGCGGACGCCGCCCTCGCGGCCCTGCATGAGTCCGATGCACGGCTGGCCGCGGTGGCGGAACGGCTCGGCACTCTGGGTTCTGCGCTGCGCGCCGCCTCAGGCGAGGCCGAGCGGCTCTCGTCCCTGGTGGCTGCCGCGGAAGCCAACGTCGTGGCAGAAGAAGCGAAACTGGCGGCCGTCTCCGAACGACTCGCCGCGGCAGGGGAGGAACACCGCCCCGAAGAGGAACCGTCTGCGGACCGGCGGGATGCATTGGCGCTCGCCGCCGCCTCCGCACGGCAGGCGGAAATGGATGCCCGGCTGGGCCTGCGCTCGGCCGAAGAACAGCTCAAGGCCGTTGCCGGCCGTGCGGAGGCCCTGGAACGCGCTGCCCTGGCCGAAGGCCGGGCCCGGGCTGCCGCGGCGGAACGGGCACGCCGCCGTGCCGGACAGCATGCCCGGGCGGTTGCCGTCGGGGCGGCGGCAGAGGCAGTGCTGGCACATCTGCAGGTTTCCCTGGCGCTGGCCGCCGAGGAACGCAACCGTGCGGAGGAAACCCGGACCGCGCGGGAAGCCGAACTGTCCGCCGTCCGCAGCGCCAACAACGACGCCGCCGCGGAACTGGCACGGCTCACGGACTCCGTCCACCGCGACGAGCTGGCGCGTGCACAGCAGCGGCTGCGCATTGAGGCCCTCGAAGCCCGCGCCCTCGAGGAGCTGGGCATGACCGCGGAGCACCTGGTGGCGAACTTCGGTCCGGACCAGCCGGTGCCGGTGCCCGCCGAACCGGTCAGCGGCGACAAGTGGGCGGCACTGCGCACGCCGGTGGACGAGGACGGCAATCCGCTCCTGGACGGCATCCCGTATGTCCGGGCGGAGCAGGAGAAACGGCTCAAGCGCGCCGAGCGGGACCTGGCGGCGCTCGGAAAGGTCAATCCCCTGGCGCTGGAGGAATTTGCCGCCCTGGAGGAACGCCACCAATTCCTGTCCACTCAGCTGGAAGACCTCAAAGCCACCCGGAAGGACCTGCTGGACATCATTGCCGACGTCGACCGCCGCGTCGAAGAGGTGTTCACCGCCGCGTACCGGGACACTGCCGAGCAGTTCAAGCATGTGTTCGGCACGCTGTTCCCGGGCGGGGAGGGACGGCTGGTGCTGACCGATCCGGACAACATGCTGACCACCGGCATCGAGGTCCATGCCCGGCCGGCCGGCAAGAAAATCAAGCGGCTTTCCCTGCTCTCCGGCGGGGAACGCTCACTGACGGCGGTGGCACTGCTGGTGGCCATCTTCAAGGCCCGGCCCTCGCCGTTCTACGTGATGGACGAGGTGGAGGCAGCGCTGGATGACACGAACCTCGGCCGGCTGCTCACCATTTTCGAAGAACTGCGGGAGTCCAGCCAGCTGATTGTCATCACCCACCAGAAGCGAACGATGGAAGTGGCGGACGCGCTCTACGGCGTGACCATGCGCGGCGACGGGGTGTCCACCGTGATCAGCCAGCGGATCGAGCGCGGGACGGAGCCCGAAGCCGTCCGGAGCTAGGACGCGTAACGGCTTACGAAGTTACGCAGCACCCGCGGTGGCACGTGTACGGCCGATCCGCGGGCCGCTTCCATCACGGTCTCCGCCTCGTCCGGCTCAAAGTAGCCGGCGTGCCGGTACACGGAGATCCGCGTCAGCAGCCCGGCCACGTCCAGTTCCGGATGGAACTGGGTGGCGTAAAGGTTGGACTTCACCCGGAACATCTGCACCGGGCAGGTCGCCGAGCCGGCAAGGTTCACCGCATGCGGCGGCAGCTCGGCCACGGCTTCCTTGTGTCCCACATAGGCGGCGAAGGTGTCCGGTACGCCTTCCAGGAGCGGGTCGCGGCGGCCTTCGGGCGTCAGCCGGACCTCGACCGGGCCCACGGGCTCGCCGTACCGGCGGTCCACTGTCGCCCCCTGGTGCCGTCCCAGCGTGCCCACTCCGTAGCAGGCGCCGAAGAACGGAAAGTCGCGGGCCACGACGTCGTCCAGCAGATTGGCCATTTCCGACTCCACCCGGAGCTGGACCGGGGACTTGGACTCCTCGGGATCGCTCGAGTTGAACGGGCCGCCGCCCACAATCACGCCGCTGTAGGAATCCAGGTCCATTGGCGGCAGCGGGCCGGCTTCGAGGCGGACCCGGTGCAGCTGCCCCTCGGCGAGCCCGCCGAAGCGCAGGAAAGAGGCGTACTCCTCCTCGGCGGCGTCATCTTCGGCGCGGGTGGCCAGGAGCAGGAAAGGCTTCATTCCTCGATGGTAGTGGGGGCCGGGGCCGCTTTCCGGGCAGGAAGGGTTTCCCGTGCCGTCAGCCAGGCGATGAAGCCCATGGCGGCAATGGCACCGGTGACGCCGAACGCCCAGGAGTAGCCCAGTGAATCGGCGAGCATACCGGCCAGGATGGGGCCGGCAATGGCACCGGTATCGCTGGCCATCTGGAAGGTGGCCAGGACCTTGCCGCCGCTGCGGCCGCTGCCGATGATGTCACCCACCGCGGCCTGCTGGGCAGGATTGAGCAGGCCGGTGCCCATGCCTGCGATGACGGAGATGATCAGGAACTCCGGCACGCTGGAGCTGAACCCCATCAACGCGGTGGCCACGGCGTTGACGCCCAGTCCAATGAGGGCCAGGGGCTTGCGGCCCCAGCTGTCGGCCAGCCGGCCGGAGAAGGTCAGGACGACGGCGGTGCCCACCGCGAAGGCGGTCAGGGAAATGCCCGCAACCTCCGGTCCGGCGGACAGCGCCGCGGCAGCGAACAGCGGCACCAGGGCGTTGCGCACGCCGAACGAGGACCAGCCGTTGGCGAAGGAGGACACCAGCGCCGCCCGGTAGGTCGGATCGCGCAGGGCGGCGGTGACGGTGAGCACCGGCAGCGCGGCGGGCTTGGTGTCATCTGGCCCGGCCGCCGGCCGGGCGTCCTTCAGCCGGAGGAAGACGACGCCGGCGGCCAGCACCAGCGCGGCTGCGTAGACGAGGAACGGAACACGCAGTCCGAACCCGGCCAGCAGGCCGCCGAGCAGCGGGCCGCCGATATTGCCGAGCAGGAAGGATGAGGCATAGGCGCTGGAAACCCTGCCGCGGATCTCCGCAGGTGCGAGCCGGATGATGAGCGCCATGGCCGAGATGGTGAACATGGTCGACCCGATGCCGCCCAGGCCGCGGAAGACCAGGAGCTGCCAGTAGCTCTGCGCAAAGGCGCATGCGGCAGTGGAGACGGCCACGATCAGCAGGCCGGCAATGTACACCGGGCGCTCGCCGAGCTTTTCCAGCAGCATGCCGCCCGCCGGGGCGAACACCAGCCGGGTGAACGCAAACGCGCTGACGATGACGGCGGAAGCCGTGACGCCGACGTCGAAACTCTGCGCGAACTGCGGCAGCACCGGCGCCACCAGGCCAAAGCCAAGGGCTATGACGAAGGCGGCCGCGATGAGGACCTGGATTTCCTGCGGGATTCGGATTCTGGAAGAGCGCACCATGATAAGGCGATTCTCTCAGATCCCAGGGGATCGGATGAGCGGCATGTGAGAAGCTTGGGAGCGTGAATGAGACCCTTTCGATAGTGATCTATGTCCTTGTTGCGATCGCCGTTGTCGGCTTCTCCGCGACACTGCTGGTACGGACCCGGCGTACACCCAAGAGCATGTACCCCACCCGCCGGGACGCCAACGATCCGGTCACCGGAACCGGCGGCGGCACCGACACCCTGGAGGCACCGCCGGGGGAGACCGACGTCGTCGTCCCGGATGACCTGCGTGACCTCGAGGAAGCCCCTGCCCCGCAGGCGCCGGCCATCGAGACGCCCGAACCGGTGCAGGGCCGCCTGGCCCGGCTGCGGGCACGGCTGGCGAAATCCAACAACGCGCTGGGCAAGGCACTGCTGGCGCTGCTCTCCCGCGACACGATCGACGAAGACGTCTGGGATGAGATCGAGGAAACCCTCCTCCTCGCAGACCTGGGCACCGAACCCACCATGGAACTCGTGGACGCGCTGCGTCAGCGGGTCAAGGTCTCCGGCAGCCAGGACCCGCAGGAAGTCCACGCGATGCTGCGCGAGGAACTGATCAAGCTGGTGGATCCGACCATGGACCGCTCGCTGGCAGTCACCCGCCACGCCGAGACCCCCGCCATCGTTATGGTGGTGGGCGTCAACGGCGTCGGCAAGACCACCACCGTGGGCAAGCTGGCCCGCGTCCTCGTGGCCGAAGACAAGGACGTGCTGCTGGGTGCTGCCGACACGTTCCGTGCCGCCGCCGCCGAACAGCTGGCTACCTGGGGACAGCGCGTAGGCGTCCCCACAGTACGCTCCGAGATCGACGGCGCTGACCCCGCCTCCGTAGCTTTTGAAGCGGTCAAGGCCGGCATCGAAGGCGAAGTGGACGTGGTCCTGATCGACACCGCCGGGCGGCTGCAGAACAAGGTCGGCCTGATGGACGAGCTCGGCAAGGTCAAGCGCGTCATTGAAAAGCAGGCCGCGGTGGACGAGGTCCTGCTGGTCCTGGATGCCACCACCGGCCAGAACGGGCTGACCCAGGCGAAGGTCTTTGCCGAGGTAGTCAACATTTCCGGCATTGTCCTGACCAAGCTGGACGGCACCGCCAAGGGCGGCATCGTCGTCGCCATCCAGCGGACCCTGGGCGTACCGGTGAAGCTCGTGGGACTGGGCGAAGGCGCAGACGACCTGGCGCCGTTCGAGGCAGAGAGCTTCGTGGACGCACTGCTGAGCTAGGCAGGCACCCGAACGCACAGCCCCGTTTCCCGCAAGGGAAGCGGGGCTTTTGCGTGCCCGGAAACGTTCCGGAAACGTCACCGTCACGATCCTTTTACCTCGGCGCCCGGTTTGTAACTTCCCGGCAACACCTCCGGGCCCGGCCGGAAATCTGGCCCCGGCAGAGTTCGTTGTGCGGGAGATGCCCGCCATATGTGAAGGGACGTGAAGATGGATCTGTCAGCAGGTCACGTCTGGGTAATGGTTTCGGCGGCGCTTGTGCTGCTTATGACGCCGGGCGTGGCATTTTTCTACGGCGGCATGACCCGCGCCAAGGCCGCGTTGAACATGATGATGATGAGCTTCGTCTCGATCGGACTCGTCGGCGTGGTCTGGATCCTCTGGGGCTTCTCCATGACCGGCGGGAACGGTATCGCCGGACTGTTCGGCAACCCCTTCACCTCCTTTGGACTCAAAGACATCCTCGGCAGCGAGGACCTCATCACCGCCGGCTACGGGGCCACGTTCGCCATCATCACCGTTGCCCTGATCAGCGGCGCGGTGGCCGACCGGACCAAGTTCGGCGCCTGGGCGGTGTTTGTGCCGGTGTGGGTGACCCTGGTTTACTGCCCGCTGGCGTTCATGGTCTGGGGCGGCGGACTCCTCGGTGCCGAGGGGGCCGTGGGCTCGGTGGTCGGTGAAGCCATCGACTTCGCCGGCGGCACCGTGGTCCATATCAACGCAGGCGTGGCGGGACTCGTCCTGGCCCTGATCCTCGGCAAGCGGAAGGGCTTCGGGAAGGACCCCAACCAGCGTCCGCACAACATCCCCTTCGTGATGCTCGGCGCCACGCTGCTCTGGTTCGGGTGGTTCGGTTTCAACGGCGGCGCCGCGGGCACCGCCGAAGAAGCGGGGCTGATCTGGATCAACACCCTCGCCGCACCGGCCGCAGCGATGCTCGGCTGGCTCCTGACCGAACGGCTCCGTGACGGCCGGGCGACGTCGCTCGGAGCCGCCTCCGGCGTCGTGGCAGGACTCGTTGCCATCACCCCGGCCTGCGCCAACGTCAGCCCGCTCGCCGCGGTGGGGCTGGGCCTGGTCTCCGGTGTCCTGTCCGCCCTCGCCGTCGGGCTCAAATACCGGTTCGGCTATGACGACTCGCTCGACGTCGTCGGCGTGCACCTCGTTGCCGGCCTTGCGGGCACCCTGGCCCTGGGCTTCATCGCCTTGCCGGTCGACGGCGCGGGCGGGGGCTTGTTCTACGGCGGCGGTTTGGGCCAGCTCGGCGCTCAGGCAGCAGCCGCGGCAGTGGCCATCGTCTTCTCCGGCGTCCTCACGCTGCTCATCGGCCTGGCGATCCACAAGACTATGGGCTTCCGGATCTCGGAGGAGGCGGAGGTCAACGGCGTGGACCTGAGCGAACACGCCGAAACCGCCTACGAATTCGGCGGACTCGGCACCGGCGGCTCCTTCAGCCCCTTCCAGGACACGGCACGCGCCACCACAACCAAGGAGACGGTCAACTCATGAAACTGGTAACCGCTATTGTCCGGCCGGAAAAGCTTGACGCCGTCCGGGGAAGCCTGGAGAGCTACGGGGTCCAGGGATTGACCGTAAGCTCCGCCAACGGGTACGGCCGCCAGCGCGGACACACCGAGGTCTACCGCGGCGCCGAATACACCGTGGACCTGCTGCCCAAAGTCCGGGTGGAGATCCTGGTGGCCAATGACTGGGTCAACGACATTGTGGATGTGCTGGTCTCCACGGCCAACACCGGACGGGCCGGCGACGGCAAGGTCTGGGTGGTGAACGTGGAGGAAGCCCTCCGGGTCCGGACGGGGGAGCGGGGGGACTCGGCGCTCTGACTCTCCCTCCAGAGGAAAGGAACCTACCGCCCGGCTGGTGCTCCAGCCGGGCGGTCCTGCGATCCGGCGAAGCGATCCGGCAGGACAGGAGGGGCGAATAGCGGGACCGGCTTGGTACCCTTAACAGCTGGGCCTGCCAAACATGGCGA
This sequence comes from Arthrobacter jinronghuae, assembly GCF_025244825.1. Taxonomy (NCBI): domain Bacteria; kingdom Bacillati; phylum Actinomycetota; class Actinomycetes; order Micrococcales; family Micrococcaceae; genus Arthrobacter; species Arthrobacter jinronghuae. The sequence goes on along the minus strand of NZ_CP104263.1, from coordinate 2,349,814 downwards.
AGAACTGACGAAAGAAGTGCGCGGCACGTGTTCAATTCACTGTCTGACCGGTTGACTTCAACCTTCAAGAATCTCCGCGGCAAGGGCCGGCTCACCGAGGCCGACGTCGATGCCACCGTACGCGAGATCCGCCGCGCCCTGCTGGACGCCGACGTCGCCGTTCCGGTGGTGCGTGCCTTCACCGCCTCCGTCAAGGAACGCGCCCTCGGCCTGGAGGTCTCGCAGGCGCTGAACCCGGGCCAGCAGGTCGTCAAGATCGTCAACGAAGAGCTCAAGGGCATCCTCGGCGGCGAGACCCGGCGGCTGCGCCTGGCGAAGAACCCGCCCACGGTCATCATGCTCGCGGGCCTGCAGGGTGCCGGTAAGACCACCCTCGCCGGCAAGCTCTCCAAGCACCTGAAGTCCCAGGGCCACAGCCCGCTGCTCGTTGCAGCGGACCTGCAGCGCCCCAACGCCGTCCGCCAGCTGCAGGTCAACGGTGAACGCGCCGGCGTGCCGGTCTACGCGCCGCACCCCGGCGTTTCCTCCGAGTTCGAGGCAGCCACCGGCGATCCGGTCGCCGTCGCCCGCCAGGGCATCGAGGAAGCACGCACCAAGCTCTACGACGTCGTCATTGTTGACACCGCCGGCCGCCTGGGCGTGGATGCAGAGCTGATGCAGCAGGCCGCGGACATCCGCGCCGCGATCAACCCGGACGAAGTCCTGTTCGTCATTGACGCCATGATCGGCCAGGACGCCGTCAACACGGCGCAGGCCTTCAACGAGGGCGTCAACTTCACCGGCGTGGTCCTCACCAAGCTCGACGGCGATGCCCGCGGCGGTGCCGCGCTGTCCGTGGCGTCGGTGACCGGCAAGCCGATCATGTTCGCCTCCACCGGCGAGGGCCTGACCGACTTCGAGGTCTTCCACCCGGACCGCATGGCCAGCCGCATCCTGGATCTCGGCGATGTCCTGACCCTGATCGAGCAGGCCGAGCAGAGCTGGGACAAGGACGAAGCCAACCGGATGGCGAAGAAGTTCGCCGACCAGGAAGACTTCACCCTCGACGATTTCCTTGCCCAGATGCAGCAGATCCGCAAGATGGGCTCCATGAAGAAGATGCTCATGATGATGCCCGGCGCCGCCGGCATGCGTGATCAGCTGGAAAACTTCGACGAACGCGAAATCGACCGGGTGGAAGCGATTGTCCGCTCCATGACCCCGCACGAGCGGGTTGCGCCCAAGATCATCAACGGCTCCCGGCGTGCCCGCATCGCCCGCGGTTCCGGCGTGCACGTCTCCGAGGTCAACGGCCTGCTCGAGCGTTTCGTGCAGGCGCAGAAGATGATGAAGAAGATGGCTGCCGGCGGCGGCATCCCGGGCATGCCCGGCATGGCAGGGCCCGGCGGGTTCGGCGGCGCCCGCAAGAAGCAGCAGGCAGCCAAGGGCAAGAAGAAGGCCAAGTCGGGCAACCCGGCCAAGGCCGCACAGGAACGTGCAGAGGCGGAGGCCCGGCGTGCGGGAGCCCGGCAGGCCCTGCCCACCGGCAGTGCGTTCGGAGGCCAGGAGACGGACTTCGACCCGTCCTCGCTGAACCTGCCCAAGGGCTTCGACAAGTTCCTCGGCAAGTAGGGTCCGCGCCGCACCCGACACAACGCCGGACTTCTGGTCCGGCGTTGTGTGTTTAATGACGGATGCGTGCCTTCAGGGCGCTGCGCGGAAGTTCGGCACGAACGCGGAAGTTCGTCACCAGAGGGAGGGACCAGCATGGCGGCACAGGGGCTGAGCGGCTTTTACGGGTCGGTCTTCCGGCGCAGCATCACCGTACGGGTCCTGATCCGCACAACCGACGGCCGGGTGCTGATGCTGCGCAGCGGCAACGCCTGGGAGCTGCCGGGGGGAGTAGTGAAGGGCGGGGAAGATCCACGCTCCGCGGCCCGCCGCATTGCCCGTGCCACCCTGGACCCCGAGTTCGACGTCGGCCGCGTGCTGGTGCTGGACTACGTGCAGGGAGTCCAGGGGCAGGCGGACTCGATCGGTTTCCTGTTCGACGGCGGCATGTTGTCCACCTCCGTGACGTCCTTTACCGGAGCCGGCGGCGAGTGGGAGGCCGGCTTCATTCCCCTCGCGGATTGCGGTGCGGCGGACGAGGGGCTTCGCGGGGAGTGGGGAGCCGCGCTGGAAGCCCTGGAACTGGGCACCATGGTGGAGCTCGTGAACGGTGAGCCTGTCTCCGCGGGGCCGGTCGCCGCGCCGACGCTGCGCAGGATGATGCCGCCGCTGGAGGGCTTCTCCGGAATTCTTGGACATTAGGAGTGGGTTTGGCTCGGGAACGAGTGGTGTTTGTGCACGGTGCCGGCAGTTTCGGCGCTGCCGCGTGGCCCCGGCAGCACGGGCTTGCCCTGGACTATGAGTGCCTGTTCCTCCGGCGCCACGGCTATGACGCCGTCGCCGAGCCGTTGCCTCCGGACCTGGAAGCGGACATCGCCCTGATCCGGGAGGAACTGGCCGACGGCGGGCACCTGGTGGCGCACTCGGCCGGCGCGGTTCCGGCCATGCTGGCCGCACTCCGCGATCCGGCCCGGGTCTTGTCCCTGGTCCTGTGCGAGCCTGCGGTCTTCTCCCTGACCCGCGACCTGCCGGCCACAACGGCCCACCGCAACCTGCTGCAGCCCCTCTTTGACGACGCACCGCTGGATATTGTTCCGGGTGTACCCACGCTGGTCCTGACCGGGGGATGGGAGCCGCTGTACGAAGAGGTGGCGGATTTCCTGGTGTCTACGGGTGCTGAGCACCGGCAGGTCGGTGGAAACCACCGTCCCCAGGACACGGATGCCGGGCGGCAGGCGATCCGGGACTTCCTGGCCTCCGTCAGCCGGATCGGAGCCAGCTGATGGGCGGACCGTCCATCCGGAGTGCCCGTCCCGGAGATCTTTCCGTGCTGCCGGCACTGGAAGCGGCCTCCGACACGCTGCTGGACGGAATGTTGCCTACCGGCCGCCGGGAGCTGCCGCCGCCCGCCACTGTTCCGGAGCTCGCAGCGTCCCGCCACATCCTGGTTGCGGGCGATCCGCCCGCCGGCTTTGCCCGTCTGGAGGAAACCGATGGACAGGTGCACCTTGAGCAGCTCTCCGTCCACCCCGACGCCGCCGGCGCAGGGCTCGGCCGGGCACTGGTCGAGGCTGCCCTGGACTGGGCGCGGCAGCACGGCTACACCTCAATGACGCTGTGCACCTTTGCGGACGTGCCGTTCAACGCCCCGTTCTACGCCAGCTGCGGCTTCGAAGTTGTCCAGGACCCCGACGGCGAACTGGCGGCGGTGCGGCAGCACGAAATCCGCCTCGGGCTGGATTCCTTGGGGAAGCGCGTGGCGATGCGTGCCCGGCTGTAACCGGGGTCGCTGTTGGCTGGGAGGATGCAGCATTGAAGAATACATGAACCTTCAAGTAACCTGATTGCATGAACCTTCAAGTAAATGCCCGGGACCTGCTGCCCGGCGATCTCGCCATGGGCACCGTAATGCTCAAGGTGGGCGATCTGGCAAACGTCTCCGCGTACTACCGCAGCGCCCTCGGGCTGGACGTCGTGGCAGAGTCCGACGGCGGCATGTACCTCGGTCGCGGAAGTGTTCCCCTGGTGCACCTGGCACCGGCGCCGGACCTGCAGGTCGCCTCCCGCGGAGAGGCAGGCCTGTTCCACACCGCCATCCTCTTTGAAACCCAGGCTGACCTGGCCGCTGCGGTTGCCTCCGCAGCGAGGCACGATCCGTCGGCCTTTGCCGGCTCCGCGGACCACCTCGTCAGCGAGGCCTTCTACTTCACCGATCCCGAAGGCAACGGCATCGAGCTCTACTATGACAAGCCCCGGGACACCTGGGACTGGGACGAGACCGCGGCCGGCCGTGAGGTCCGGATGGCCTCCCTGCCGCTGTCTCCGCAGGCCTACATCCGCGACCACCTCACCGAAGCGGCACTGGCCGGCCTTCAGGCAGCCGACGCCGCCGTCGGGCACGTTCACCTGCAGGTAGGGGATACGGACACCGCCGCCGCCTTCTACATCGACACGCTCGGTTTTGAGCGGACTGCAGGCTTCCACGGCCAGGCACTGTTCGTCTCCGCCGGCGGCTACCACCACCACATGGCGATGAACGTCTGGAACAGCCGCGGCGCAGGACCTCGCCGTGACACCCTTGGCCTTGGGGAGGTGCTGATTACCGTTCCAACGGCCGACGACGTCGCCGGGCTGGCGGACCGCCTTCGGTTCGCCGGGATTTCCAGCCACTCCACCGGGGCCGAGCTGCGCTTCGAGGACCCCTGGCGCAACCGGCTGCGTGTTGCCGTCGGCTGAAAATCCGCGGATATCCGCCCCGGCCGGGCGAGTCGCAAAAGATGAACTCATCTGGCACAATGGTCAGGTACTCGATCTGCGCGGGCCCTCTCTCCGTGCATGCATCTTGTCCTTTTGAACCCCAACGTTATGGCCCGCCCCACGGGAGCAGAAGTACGGGTTCGCCCCATTTCAGATCAGGAGTGACCACAAAAGTGGCCGTAAAGATTCGCCTTAAGCGCCTTGGCAAGAAGTTCTCAGCACACTACCGCGTTGTTGTCATGGATTCCCGTGCCAAGCGCGATGGCCGTGCCATCGAAGAAATCGGACTGTACCGTCCGACCGAAGAGCCGTCGTACATTGACATCAAGTCGGACCGTGCGCAGTACTGGCTCGGCGTCGGCGCCCAGCCCACCGAGCAGGTCGCAGCACTGCTGAAGATCACCGGTGACTGGCAGAAGTTCAAGAACATCGACGGCCAGGAAGGTACCCTGCGTACCAAGGCCCCGAAGGAACCCTTCGTGGTTCCCGAAAAGAAGTCCGTGATTGTCCCCGAGGCCATCACCCCGAAGGCCAAGAAGGAAGAGGCCCCCGAGGCCTCCACCGAGGCTGAGGCAGAGTAACTTGCTCGCTGAAGCGCTGGAGCACCTCGTGCGCGGAATCGTTGACAGTCCTGAGGACGTCAAGGTTTCCGCCAAGAGCAACCGCCGTGGGGAAACCCTCGAGGTTCGGGTTCACCAGGACGACCTCGGCCGGGTCATCGGCAGGCAGGGACGGACCGCACGCGCACTGCGCACGGTCATCGCAGCCCTTGCCAACGGTGAGCAGGTCCGAGTGGACGTAGTGGACACGGACCGGCGCCGTTGATCTGAACAAGATCACCGACGGCGCAGCGGAAGCGAACAGTTCTTCACTGCAGTACCGGAAGTAAAGCAGTAACAGCAGTACACAGGATCCGGCCCCGACACCAGATAATGGTGAAGGGGCCGGATTTTTTTCAGGCGCCGGCCAATCCAGGCGACGAAAACCCCACAGAGGAGAACCCATGCAGTTACAGGTGGCACGCATCGGCAAGCCGCACGGCATCCGCGGTGAAGTGACCGTCCAGGTGCTGACCGACGCACCCGAGGACCGCTTTGTCCCGGGCACCGAGCTCACCGTAGAGCCGGCCGCCAAGGGCCCGCTGACGGTGATCAGCGCGCGTTGGAACAAGGACATCCTGCTGCTGGGCTTCGACGAAATCACGGACCGCAACGGCGCCGAGGAACTGCGCGGAGTCAAGCTGTTCATCGACACCGAAACCGTGGATGAGGATGACGACGACGAAGGCTGGTACGAACACGAACTGGTGGGCCTGAAGGCACGGGTGGGCGACGACGTCGTCGGCACCGTCAGCGCCCTGCGCACCCTCACCGTCCAGGACCTGCTGGTGGTCGAGGACGGCCGCGGCGAGGAAATCCTCGTACCGTTCGTTGAGGCCATCGTTCCCGAAGTGAATATCGAGGACGGCTATGTGCTGCTGACCCCGCCCGAGGGGCTCTTCGAGCTGAATAAGCCCGAGGACAAAAAGGAAGCAGCCCCGGCCGACACGAAGGAAGCCGGACAGTAAGTGCGCATCGACGTCGTCAGTATTTTCCCGGAGTACCTGGCAGCCCTTGAGCTGTCACTGATCGGCAAGGCCCGGCAGGAAGGCCTGCTGGACCTGGCTGTGCATGATCTGCGGGAGTTCACCACCGACCGGCACCGTACCGTGGATGACACCCCCTACGGCGGGGGAGCCGGCATGGTTATGAAGCCCGAACCCTGGGCCTCCGCACTGGACGCGGTGGCGGGCGACGGCGACGAGCGGCCGGTCCTGATCGTCCCCTCGCCCGCCGGCGCAGTCTTCACGCAGGCGATGGCTTACGAGCTGGCCGAGGAGAAGCACCTTGTCTTCGCCTGCGGCCGCTACGAAGGGATCGACGAGCGGGTGCTGGAATGGGCCGGAGAACGCTTCGACGTCCGTCCCGTCAGCCTCGGGGACTACGTGCTCAACGGCGGGGAGGTCGCAGTGCTGGCCATGGTCGAGGCCGTAGGCCGGCTGGTGCCCGGCGTCGTCGGCAACCCCGAGTCCCTCGTCGAGGAATCCCACTCGGACGGGCTGCTGGAATACCCGGTCTACACCAAGCCCTCCGCCTGGCGGGAGCGTGCAGTCCCGGAGGTCCTGCTCAGCGGCAACCACGGTAAGATCGCCCGGTTCCGGAGGGACGAACAGCTGCGGCGCACCGCTGCCCGCCGGCCCGATCTGATCGAAAAGCTCGACGCCGCTTCGCTGGACAAGGCTGATCGGGCCACCCTGGCGGCGCTGGGCTACGAGATCCGCGACGGCAGGGTCTGCCCGCCCGCCTGACGGCAGCGCCGGATTGGTGCCGTTCCGGTACGTATGGCAAAATAGGGAGTTGTGTCATCTGGGTCCGTACCTGCCACAGGGGGAACGCGGCCAACAGATATGTACACACCGGCATTCCATCCTCGGTCCTGCCGGTCTACTAACTTCGACAGCATCCGTGCAGCCCGCATTTCGGGGCGCATTCTTGCTGCCGTAACCAAAGTGAATGACCTGTGGCGTTCACCAGGAGTGATAAACAATGCACATCCTAGATTCTGTTGACGCAGCTTCCCTGCGTACGGACATCCCCGAGTTCCGCGCCGGTGACACGGTCAAGGTTCACGTAAACATCATTGAAGGCAAGAACACCCGTGTTCAGGTCTTCCAGGGCTTCGTGCTCAAGCGCCAGGGCGATGGCCTCCGCGCGACCTTCACGGTCCGCAAGGTCAGCTTCGGTGTCGGCGTTGAGCGTACCTTCCCGGTACACTCCCCGGTCATCGACAAGCTCGAGGTCGTCTCCAAGGGTGACGTACGCCGCGCGAAGCTGTACTACATGCGCGATCTGCGCGGCAAGGCAGCCAAGATCAAGGAAAAGCGCGACTTCCGTCCCGCCAAGTAACTTACTTGACTGCAGCATCCGCCTCCGGGGAACCCTCCGCGAAGCACACGAAACGCCGGCCCCGGTTTGTGGGCTGGCGTTTTGTGCTATGTGCTCTCGCCGCAGCTGTGGTCCTCGCCGCACTCGTCCGGGCATTCCTGTTCGACGTCTTCTACATCCCTTCCGATTCCATGCAGCCCCTGCTGGAACCCGGTGACCGGATTCTTGTCTCCCGTACCGCCTACGATTCGGCGGAGATCGAGCGCGGCGACGTAGTGGTGTTCGACGGCCGGGGCTCGCTGGCACCGCTGCACAGCGGGCGTCCGGCAGTGCTCGACGCCGCAGTCACCGTGGGGCGTTGGTTCGGGCTGGCCGGCAGCGACACCGTCTATGTCAAACGGGTTATCGGTGTGGCGGGGGACCGGGTGAGCTGCTGCACGGACGGGGATCCACGGATAACGATCAACGGAACTCCCGTGGACGAGCCGTACGTTTACTCTGGAGACGCTCCCAGCAACCACGCGTTCGACGTCGTCGTTCCGGAAGGCAGGCTGTGGCTCATGGGGGACCACCGGTCCGTCTCGGCGGATTCCCGCTCCCTGCTGGGAGCTCCCGGCGGCGGGCTGATCTCCACGGAGCGGGTCGTCGGGGAGGCCCAGCGGATTCTTTGGCCGCTCGAGCGCGGTACCAATATTGACCGGCTATCCTTAGGAGCCGAGTGGAACACGGAGAAATAAGAGGAAACGCAATGTCGCAGCAACCGGACCAGTCCCCTGACGGGACGCCCGGCTCCGGGGAGCAGCGGGACCACGCAGCGCACTCGACCGCACCGAAGGAAAAGAAACGCGGTTTCGGCGCCTGGCTGCGTGAAGTCCTCACGATCGTGGTGATAGCCCTGGTGCTGTCCTTCCTGATCAAAACCTTCCTTTTCCGGGCGTTTTACATCCCCTCGGGGTCCATGGAAGAGACTCTGGAAATCAACGACCGGATTTTCGTCAACCTGCTGGTTCCTGAACCGATGGACCTGAACCGCGGCGACGTCGTGGTCTTCAAGGACACCAAGGGCTGGCTGCCGCAGACGGCGGAGAAGGAAACGAATCCGGTCAAGGAAGCCCTGACCTTTGTGGGCCTGCTCCCTGACGAGTCCCAGCAGCACCTGGTCAAGCGTGTCATCGGCACCGAAGGCGACCACGTGGTCTGCTGTGACGCCGACGGCAGGATCACCGTCAACGGCGAACCCCTGGACGAGCCCTACCTGTACCCCGGCGCCGCCCCCTCCGACATCCCCTTTGACGTGGTTGTCCCCGAGGGCAAGGTCTGGGTGATGGGGGACCACCGCAACGCTTCTGCGGACTCCCGCGAACACCAGTACGGTGAGGGCGGCGGTTTCGTAGACGTGGCGGACATTGAGGGCAAGGCCGTAGTGACGGCCTGGCCGCTGAACCGCGTCGGCGGGGTCAGCGATTATTCCGAGGTCTTCGAGGACGTTCCGGAACCGAGCGACAGCAAGTGAGTTCCACCGCCAAGCCGCCGACCCTTCGGCATGAGCGTACGTTCGCTGCCTCCGGGCACCGGATCCTGGCCGGCTGCGACGAAGTGGGCCGCGGCGCGCTGGCCGGACCCGTGTCCGTAGGGATGGTGGCCGTGGACCTGGCCACCGTCCGTTCGCTCAAGGGAGTGCGGGACAGCAAGCTGCTCTCCGTAGCCGACCGGAACACGCTGGTTCCGCAGATCAAGAAATGGGCCCTGGCCTGGGGGGTGGGCCATGCCAGTGCGGCGGAGATCGACCTGCACGGGTTGACCGTCGCCCTGCGTCTGGCCGGAACGCGCGCCTGGGACCAGGTGTGCTCAACGCTGCGCCCCGACGTCGTACTCCTTGACGGCAACTACAACTGGCTCTCGCCCGAGCGGCAGGGCAGCCTGTTCGACGATCCCGATGAACCGGCCGGAGGCTGCACGGCACCGGTGCACACCCGGATCAAGGCGGACATGCAGTGCCTGAGCGTGGCCGCCGCCAGTGTGCTGGCGAAGGTGGAACGCGACGCCATGATGGTAGAGTTTGCCGCTTCGAACCCGCACTATTCGTGGGAGATCAACAAGGGTTATGCCACCGAGTCGCACCGCGCGGCCATCGACGTCCACGGACCCACGCCGCTGCACCGCATGTCCTGGCGGCTGGGCTCCAAGCCCCGCCCGGGTGAACCGGTGCTGGAACCGGAAGACGACTTGAGCACAGTTGGGGGATGATAGGAACATGAGCGCCGAAGACCTTGAGAACTATGAAACGGACATGGAGCTCCAGCTGTACCGGGAGTACCGCGACGTCGTAGGCCTCTTCAGCTACGTGGTGGAAACCGAACGGCGCTTTTACCTGGCCAACCACGTGGACCTGCAGGCACGGTCCGCCGACGGCGAGATCTACTTCGACCTCACGCTGCAGGACGCATGGGTCTGGGACGTCTACCGGTCCGCACGGTTCGTCAAAAGCGTGCGGGTGATTACCTTCAAGGATGTCAACGTGGAGGAGCTCACCCGCAACGACGACCTCACACTGCCGAAGGCCGACGAACTGTAAGTTCCGCCTCTGCCTTCGCCCAGCTGACGGATGGGCTCCTTGGGTCATTCCGAGCGAGGCTGGAGATCCAGCCTTCAACCATTTTTCCCCGGTGGTTCAGCAGATACGGCACAGCGACCGGCTGCGGAAAACCGCAGCGCCAGACCGTCTTGTAGCTGCCGGTGTTTCCCGCATGTGCCTTCCACGTAACCACCTCCCAGTCCAGGTCCTCGAAGGCGTGCCCCACTGCCAGCCGGACCGCGCGGGACATCAGGCCGCGGCCCCGGTATTCCGGCGACGTGACGAACCCCAGCGAACCGGAGGCTGCGCCTTCGAAGCGCAGGTCGATGGTCCCTGCATAGCTGCCGCCGACGTCGAGCGCCCAAGACACCGCGTTTTCCTGCGGGACGCAGATAGCCTCCAGATACTGCTGCGCCATCTCCGGCGTGTAGTCCAGCGGAATGGTGGTCCACTGGACCGACAGGGGGTCAACGCAGCGTGCGTAGACGGCGTCGAGGTCGGCGGAGACGTGCGGACGGAGCAGGAGGGTGTCGTCGCTGAGCAGCGGGATCTCGAAAGCCATCCCGACAGCCTAACGGGTGTCTGCGGACTTAGACTTAGCGTCATGCCCGAGTCCCGGCCCGGCTTCGATGCCAACCTCCGCCTGTACGCCCAGATGCAACCCGACGGGCCGTCACTGGCCCATCTCCTGTCCCTGCAGCAGGCGCTGCCGGACGGCACGCGGCTGGTGCCGCGGCCGCAGCTGCACCTGACGCTGATCCACTTCGGGAAGGTGCTGGACGTGCACCGGGCCATTAGCGCCCAAACCGGCATTTCCCGTTCCGCCTACGAGCAGCTGCTCGCCGAATACATTGCCCGGACTGAGGCGCTGCTGCCCGCGGTTTCCTTCCGGCTGGAGCCTGCCGGGTTTGCCGGGTTCGGTACGCGGGGATCGACCCTGGTAGTGGAGTATCTGCCGACGCCGGAACTGGCTTTGCTGCATCGGGAACTGTACGGAGCGCTGGTTGGTTTTCTCGGCGCCGCCGGAATCCGGGACGCCGCAGCCTTCATGGCCGGTGATCCGAACTTTATGCATGCCGGGACCCTGCGCCCGCACATCTCCCTGGCGCGGGGATTCGCAGGCGACCTGCCTTCGCTGCCGCTGAAGTCCGTGACACTGCAGCCGATGCCGGTGGTGTACCCCGGGCACTGATGGTGTCCGGGGTACACCTGCAGGTTACGGCTTAGGCCTTCCTGCGGCGGGCAATGACCACCAGTACGGCTCCCACAGCCAGAATGGCTGCGCCGGCAGCGGCAAGCCACATTCCGCCGGCACCCGTGTGGGCAAGCCCTGCATCAGGAACCCGGGGGCTGGGGTTGCCGGCAACCTGGACCCCGGGGTCCGTGGTGGCCGGGGCAGGCGGGGTGCCGTTCGACCCGGGCGGGGTTACCGAACCTGCCGGGGTCTTGGACGGGGTCGCGGACGGGGTGTTCGTTGGCGTTCGCGTCGGCGTCGGGGTCGCGGACGGGGTGTCCGTTGGTGTCGGCGTCGGCGTCGGGGTCGCGGACGGGGTGTCCGTTGGTGTCGGCGTGGGCTTCTGGGACGGGGTGTCCGTTGGTGTTGGCGTCGGCGTCGGCGTGGAAGCGCAATCGGGAACCGTCATCACCTCCTCGAGCTCCTGATGCTTGGAGTCCTTCAGCTTCGGATTCCCGGGGAAGGGATCGGGATAAAGGAGGTTCTTCGGCCAGTCATAAGTGCCTTCAAACTCGAGTACGTCTTGCTGGACAGCCCAGCCGGGACCGCATACCTCGAATGGAACCGAGGGGACCAGGGACGTTACATCGGTGAACCACTGATGTCCGGGCTGCTTGGCCAGGAAGGTTTGTTTACCGGAGTTCTCCCAGGCGGCCGGCTTCTCCGCGTCTACCTTCCGGTACAAGTAGATTCCTGTTTCCGTCACGGAAACCCCCGCCGAGGGAGACCCGCTCGGCGACGTGGTTGGGACAGTGTCCCCGGTCGCCGGCACGGCGGTGGCCAAAGCCGGCGCGCCGGTGACAATCGACAGCCCCGCTAAGGCTGCAAATCCTGCCACTACAGCGGTTGTATTTCGCTTGCGGTTTTGCATGATGTCCTTTGTGTGAGTCGAACATGGGCGTTAGCGTCGCCATCCTGTCCGGGCCGTCTCAGCGTTCCCCTACGGAATGACGCAGTTTCCCGGCAAGACCCGCGCAAATTCCGCTCCGGCTTCTATCTGCCCTTGGCCATACGGCGCCGGTGGTGTACCCGGGACATTCAAAACGCTAAGGTCCTGCCTACGACCAGCAAGGAGAGTGTCATGGATACGGCGGGACGGGTTGCCCTGGTGACCGGAGGATCCGGCGGGATCGGAGCCGCTGTAGTCCGACGGCTCGCGGCGGACGGCTATTCCGTGGGTGTGCACTACGCACGGAATCGAGCGACAGCGGACGGGGTTGTTGCCGACGTTGCCGCCGAGGGGGGACATGCCTTGGCCGTCGGCGGAGATGTGGGAGACGAGCCGGCGATGACTGCCGTGTTCGACGCCGTCGAGACAGCCTTCGGCGGTCTGGACGTGGTCGTCAACACCGCAGGCATCATGCTCCTTGCCCCCATCGCGGAGCTGGACCTGGCGGACCTGGACCGGATGCACCACACGAATATCCGGGGAACGTTCGTGGTGTCGCAGCAGGCGGCCCGCCGGGTGCGTCCTGGTGGAGCGATCATTAACTTCTCGACCACCGTCCGGCGCACCCAATACCCCGGCTACGGCGCCTACGTAGCCAGCAAGGCTGCGGTGGAAGGGATGACGCTGATCCTGGCGCGGGAACTGCGTGGACGGGACATCACGGTCAACGCGGTGGCGCCCGGGCCGACAGCTACGGCGTTGTTCCTTGACGGCAAGGACGAGGCCACCGTTGCCCGGCTGGCTGAGGCGGCGCCGCTTGGACGCCTGGGCCAGCCGGATGACATCGCCGAAACCGTCGCCTTCCTTGCCGGGCCGGGGCGCTGGGTCAACGGCCAGGTGGTCTACGCCAACGGGGGACTGGCCTGAACTTCTGTTCCTCCACACTCAGGGTCCGGTGCTCCGCGGCGGAAACTTCCTCCACAGGCCGGTAGTTCCCGGGTGACCGGCCCGGCGGGTTTCAGCGAACGTGGTGGACATGAAAGCCAAAGACATCCTGGGAAGCCGCGGAGAAGAACTGGCGGCGCGCTACCTGACCGAAGCCGGGCTTCGCATCATCGACCGGAACTGGCGGTGTCCCGAGGGCGAGATCGACCTGGTCGCAGTGGACGGGGCCACCCTGGTGGTGGTCGAAGTGAAAACGCGTTCCTCGCTGGACTTCGGGCACCCCTTCGAAGCGATCGGACAGGATAAGGTCGCCCGCCTCTACCTGCTGGCGGGCGCCTGGGCCAGGGCCAACAGCCGATACTTTACCCACCGCCGGATCGACGCAGTTTCGATTCTTGACGACGGCACCAATCCTCCTGTTGTGGAGCATCTGCGGGGGATTTCCTGATGGGGCTCGGACGGACCTACGGGGTAGGGCTTGTCGGCCTGCGGGGCAGGATCGTGGAGATTGAAGCCGACATCGGCCAGTCCCTGCCGTCCTTCATCCTGCTGGGGCTGCCGGATGCCTCCCTGAACGAGGCTCGCGACCGGGTGAAGTCAGCGGCAAAGAACGCCGGACTCCCGCTGAGCCGGCGCCGCATCACAGTCAATCTGATGCCGGCGGATGTACCGAAGCACGGCTCCGGCTTCGACCTGGCCATCGTTGTGGCCGCACTCTGCGCCGGGGGCGTATTGAGAACTCCGGGCCGGTGCGTCTTCCTGGCAGAACTCGGCCTGGACAGCAGGCTTCGGCCGATCCGGAGCATCCTTCCGGCTGTTATGGCCGCGGTTGCGGCCGGCTACACGGACTTCGCAGTGGCGGCGGAGAACGCAGAGGAGGCAGCACTGGTTCCCGCAGCCCGCGTGCGTGGATACTCCTGCCTGGCCGAGGTAGCCGCCGACCTCGGCGCCGACCCCGAGCAGCTCAGTTTTCCGCTGCCGGTGGCCCGTACCGGCGAAGATCCGGAACACGAAGAGGGTGCAGTTGAATCCCGGTTTCCCGACCTCGCTGACGTAGCAGGGCAGGCAGAGGCCCGCTTCGCTGTCGAGGTCGCCGCGGCGGGAGCACACCATCTGCTGATGACCGGGCCGCCGGGGGCCGGAAAGACCATGCTGGCTGAACGGCTGCCCGGCATCCTGCCGGACCTTTCCGATGACCAGGCAATGGAAGTCACTGCCATCCACTCCCTCGCCTGGCAGGGACGCCCCTGCCGCCAATTGCTCCGCAGGCCCCCGTTCGAGAGTCCGCACCACACCGCGTCTACAGCAGCGGTGATCGGCGGCGGTTCAGGCATTCCGCGCCCCGGTGCTGCCTCCCGTGCCCACCGCGGCGTGTTGTTTCTCGACGAAGCGCCCGAGTACGAGCGGCGGGTACTGGACGGCCTGCGCCAGCCGCTGGAGAGCGGCGAGCTAGTCCTGCACCGGGCGGCGGGTACAGCCGTGTATCCGGCGCGTTTCCAGCTGGTCCTTGCCGCCAATCCCTGTCCCTGCGGACTCGCAACCGGTAAGGGAATCGAGTGCACCTGCACCTCCACGCAGCGGCGACGGTATTTCAGCCGGCTTTCCGGTCCGCTGCTGGATCGGGTGGACCTGCAGCTCTCGGTTCAGCGGGTCTCCCTGGTCGACTACTTCGCAGCAGAGACTGCGGAGGCCAGCTCTACGGTGGCGGCACGCGTGCAGGAGGCTCGGCGGCTCCAACGGGAACGGCTGGCGCCGCTGGGATGTGAAACCAACGCCGAGATTCCCGGCACCTTGCTGCGGGGCACCCTGCGGCCGCCGAGCAAAGCGACTTCGGCACTGGACAGGGCCATGGACCGCCAGTTGCTGACGGCACGGGGCTACGACCGGGTGCTGCGCGTGGCCTGGACCGTCGCCGATCTCGCCGGGCACGGAAGTCCCGACGCCGACGACGTCGGACAGGCCCTCGCCTTCCGCCGGCAGGGAGCGGCGGCATGAGTAATGATGAGGCGCTTCTCGCACGGGCGGCGTTGTCGAGACTGTTCGAACCCTCGGATGCTGTGGGCCTTGCCCTCGTGGCAGCGGCCGGTCCGGTCCACGCGCTGCAGATCGCCACCGGAGCGGTGGACCCGCCGCCGGATCTTGCCGCCGAAACGGCACCGTTGCTGTCCCCGGGCGGCAGCCAGGGAAGCGCCCTGGCAGAGGGGCTTCAACGGTGGGCACCGCGGGTAGCTGATCTGGCCCCGGACCGGGACCTGGGTGCGATCCGCCGTCTGGGAGGGGAACTCCTCGTTCCGGAGGATCCCCGTTGGCCCGAGTCGTTGCGACACCTGCAGATGGAGATGCCTCTGTGTCTCTGGGTACGGGGAGACCTGGGGCGGGGCCTGCCGGAACTTGACCGGACCGTGGCGCTCGTGGGTTCCCGGGACGCCACCGGATACGGGCTGTCCATAGCGGGGGACATTTCGGCGGGACTCGCCAACCGCGGGTACACCGTTGTCTCCGGGGGTGCCTACGGAATCGACGCCCAGGCACATCGTGCCGCGCTCGCATCTGCACCCGCAGGAACCACGGCCACGATAGCGGTCATGGCCTGCGGCGCGGACCGGTTCTACCCGGCCGGCAACGAGGATCTGCTTCGCACCGTCGCGGAGCGCGGACTGGTGGTGTCCGAAGTGCCGCCGGGATCGGCGCCCACCCGCTGGAGGTTCCTGCAACGGAACCGGATCATTGCTGCGCTGAGTGCCGCCACCGTGGTGGTGGAGGCCCGGTGGAGGTCCGGCGCGTTGAACACCGCCCATCATGCTGCCGGGTTGGGACGGGAAGTCGGTGCGGTGCCCGGATCCGTGTACTCGGCCAACTCCGCCGGATGCCACCGGCTGCTGCGCGACGGCAGTGCGGTCTGCGTGACCGATGCCCAGGAAGTCGTGGAACTGGCCGGGCCGCTCCGTGCTGTCCTGCCGGGAGAACCGAACGACATCGGCGGACGGGCAGGGGACAGTCCGGCAGGGGACCGCCGCGCAGATCACGACGGACTGTCCGTGGAGGACCTGCTGCTGCTGGATGCGCTGCCGGTGCGCAGCGGATCGACCATCGGAAAACTGGCCTCCGTCGCGGGGCTGTCCCTGCAAGGGGTGCGCGCCGGGCTGGCACGGCTGGAACTGGAGGGACTCGCCGTACGGACCGAACCGGACCAGTGGCGCCGAGGCCGCCACTAGCAGCAACGACATTTTTCTACTACCCGAACAACCCAGGAAGGACATCATCATGCTCACTCACAAGATAGTCACCTCACCGATTGGGGTGCTCACCCTGGTCGCCTTGGACGGCGTCCTTTCCACGGTCCGGCTCGGGCCGCCCGCCGTGGCTGCAGGGGCAGGGACACCGTACGGCATTGCGGCGGAAGACGGCTTCGAGGATGTCGAACGCCAACTGACGGAGTACTTCGAGGGCCGGCGCTGCTGTTTCAACGTAGACACCAACCCGCAGGGAACCGAGTTTCAACGCAGGGTATGGGAGCAGGTCTCGGGCATCGGCTACGGCAGGACGGCAAGCTACAAGCAGCTGGCGGTCCTGCTGGGTGACGCTGCCAAGGCTCGAAGCGTGGGGGCGGCATTGGCCCATAACCCGTTGAACCTGGTTGTGCCCACCCACCGCGTGGTGGGGTCCCGCGGCGCGCTGACCGGATACTCGGGCGGCGTTGATGCGAAGCGGTACCTGCTGGAGCTGGAACAGGCACCGCAGACAGAACACCTGCGGCGGAACTGCCTGCGTGCCGACAGCGTGCCTGCTTGAACGCCGGCACCAAAGAGAGAACAGTAAAGAGGTGACATCAAAGGGAGCAGCAGACAGAACTGCGTGGCCGGCGGAATTCCGTTCCGCCCTGGAGGGCTTCTGCCGGTATTTGACGGCAGAGCGTGGACGCTCCGAACACACCGTCCGTGCCTACGAATCGGACGTGTCGAAGCTGCTCGACTATGCCCTCGGCGCCGGAGCAGGCTCGCTTCAGGAACTTGACCTGGGCATCCTGCGCGGCTGGCTGGGTGAACTCAGTGCCGGGGGACAGGCCCGTTCCACGCTGGCCCGCCGCGCCGCCACGGCGCGCAGCTTCACCAACTGGGCCCTGCGCGAGGAACTCATCAGTGAGAATCCGGCCCTGCGGCTGAAGGCACCGAAGAAGGAAAAGACGCTTCCCGGCGTACTGCGCAGCAGCCAGCTGGATGACCTGTTCGAAACCCTGCAGGCGGCCGCCGCCGAGGGCGAACCCGTGGCGCTACGGGACCGCGCGATGGTCGAACTGCTCTACGCCACGGGCATCCGGGTGGGAGAGCTGGCCGGTCTGGACGTCGACGACCTCGATCCGGACCGCAGGACACTCACGGTGCTGGGCAAGGGCAACAAGGAACGCACGGTGCCTTACGGCCTGCCGGCTGCCCTCGCGGTGGATGACTGGCTGCGCCGCGGCCGCCCGTCGATGGTGACCGGGGACAGCGGTCCGGCATTGTTCCTGGGCAAACGGGGCGGACGAGTGGACCAGCGACAGGTCCGCAGCGTGGTCGCCGTCCTCCTGGAAGCCATGCCGGACACCTCCGCCTCCGGGCCGCACGCCCTCCGCCACTCCGCGGCCACCCACCTGCTCGACGGCGGTGCCGACCTGCGTGCCGTGCAGGAAATCCTGGGCCACTCGTCCCTTGCCACCACGCAGCTTTACACGCACGTCTCAGTGGACAGGTTGCGCCAGAGCTACAGCCAGGCACACCCGCGCGCCTAGGGCCGGCCGACCCGACTCCCGGCCGCCCAACGCCGGCGGTCAGCACCGGCTGCACCGCCCGGCCTTCCGTGCTGCAGCGGCTCAAAAGGCTACATTGGCGCATCGACGTAACTTACGGCACAATGAGGGACAGCGGACACATATGGCTCGATATCCGTCCATGCAGCAGCAGGTCGTTGGGGAAGACGTACCTACAGCTATGGAGGATGGAATGTCTGTTGTGATGGCGCGCGGCGTACTGTTTGTGCACTCTGCCCCTTCCGCGTTGTGCCCCCATATTGAGTGGGCCATCGGATCCGTCGTGGAAAAGCGAACGGATCTTCAGTGGACCCCTCAGCCGGCTGCGACCGGAATGGTACGGGCTGAAATCGCCTGGACCGGACCGCAGGGCACCGGTTCCCTGCTCGCGTCCGCGCTGCGCGGCTGGGCACACCTCCGGTACGAGGTGACGGAGGAACAGAGCCCCGGAGCCGACGGCAGCCGCTGGGCACACACCCCTGAGCTGGGCATCTTCCATGCCGCGACCGATGTGCACGGCAACATCATGATTTCCGAGAACCGCATCCGTTACGCCTATGAAAACGGCGCCGGCGATCCCTCGGCTGTCTACCACGAACTCTCACTCGCCCTGGGCGAAGCCTGGGACGAAGAGCTGGAGCCGTTCCGGCACGCGGCCGACGGTGCCCCGGTGCGCTGGCTGCACCAGGTAGGCTAGTTCCTCAAAACTCCATAGCTAAACAAACAGGCGTCCGGACCCCGCGGGGACCGGACGCCTGTTTGTTGCAAACGAAGGATTTAGCGGCTGCGCAGTACGGCGACGGCGTTGTGCCCGCCGAAGCCGAAGGAGTTGCTCAGCGCGACGATGTCTCCGCCGCGCAGCTGGCGGCTGGAGGTCACGACGTCGAGCGGGATCTCCGGATCCTGGTTGTCCAGGTTGATCGTTGCCGGCGCCTGGCGTTCGTAGACCGCCAAAGCCGTCAGGACGGCCTCGACTGCACCCGAGGCGCCCAGCAGGTGGCCCATCTGCGACTTGGTGGCAGACACGGCAACACCGTCGAGGGCACTGCCCAGGGCAGCCTTCAGCGCAGTGTATTCGGGCTTGTCGCCCACCGGGGTGGACGTGGCATGCGCGTTCACGTGGACTACGTCCTCGGCCTGTGCCCGGGCATCAAAGAGAGCAGACTTCAGGGCCCGGGTGGCGCCGAGGCCCTCGGGGTCCGGTGCGGTGATGTGGTACGCGTCGGCGGTGACGGCCGTGCCGGCGAGCTCGGCGTAAATCCGCGCGCCGCGGGCCAGTGCGTGCTCTTCGCTTTCGAGCACCAGCGCACCGGCACCCTCACCCATCACGAAGCCGTCACGGTCCTTGTCATAGGGGCGGGAGGCACGCTGGGGATCATCGTTGCGCTTGGACAGGGCCTGCATGGAGGCAAAGGACGCCAGGGGCATCGGGTGGATGCAGGCTTCCGCGCCGCCGGCGACGACGATGTCGGCCTTGCCGGAGCGGATCATGTCCAGGCCCTGGTGGAGGGCCTCGGTTCCGGAGGCGCAGGCGGAGACGGGTGTGTGGGCGCCGGCACGGGCACCCAGGTCGAGGCTGACCGCGGCGGACGGGCCGTTGGGCATCAGCATCGGAACGGTCATGGGCAGTACACGCCGCGGGCCCTTTTCACGCAGGGTGTCCCAGGCGTCGAGCAGGGTCCAGATGCCGCCGATGCCGGTGGCGAAGGAGACGGCAAGCCGGTCATGGTCAACGTCTGCGAGGCCGGAATCGGCCCAGGCTTCGCGTGCCGCGACGACGGCGAACTGCGTAGAAGGGTCCATCCGCTTGGCTTCGACGCGGGAAAGGACTTCCGAAGCGGGAGTGGTGGCACGCGCGGCGAAGGTCACGGGCAGGGAGTACTTCTCCACCCATTCATCTTCGAGGGTACGGGCGCCGGAGACACCCTGCAGTGCGTTCTTCCACATGGTTGGAACGTCCCCGCCGATGGGCGTGGTCGCTCCGAGGCCTGTGATGACTACTTTGCGGGCCATGATTCACTCTCTTGAAGCAGTTGCAGGTGCTGGTTCCGGCGGTACCGGGCGGCCGCCGCCAGGCAGCGGCCGCCGGAAGGTTAAGCCTGGGCGTTGGAGATGAAGTCCACGGCGTCGCCGACGGTCTTCAGGTTCTTGACCTCTTCGTCCGGGATGCGCACGCCGAACTTCTCTTCGGCGTTGACGACGATGGTCATCATGGAAATGGAGTCGATGTCCAGGTCATCGGTGAAGGACTTGTCCAGCTCAACGGCCTCGGGGGCCAGACCCGTCTCTTCATTGACGATCTCGGCGAGGCCGGCCAGGATTTCTTCGTTGCTAGCCATGTTGGCTCCTTTTCTTGTAGTGCCGGTACGGGACCGGTCCGGTTTTCCAACCGCCGAAGCGGTGTGGTTCTGTGGGCTGCACCGGCTTAGCCGGCACCGCGGGCAATGGGGCTAGGGGAGGACAACTACCTGCGCGCCGAACACGAGGCCGGCACCGAAGCCGATCTGCAGCGACAGCTTGCCGCTCAGTTCCGGGTGCTCCTGCAGCAGGCGGTAGGTGGCCAGGGGAATCGATGCAGCCGAGGTGTTTCCCGCGTCGGCAATGTCCCGGGCAATAATGACCGACTCGGGCAGCTTCAACTGCTTCGCCATTTCGTCAATGATGCGCATGTTGGCCTGGTGCGGCACGAAGGCGGACAGGTCCTCGGCGGTGATCCCGGCGGCGTCGAGCGCCTGCTGGGCAGCCTTGGCCATCTCCCATACGGCCCAGCGGAAGACCGTCTGGCCGTCCTGGCGCAGCGTGGGCCAGAGTTTGGTTTCCCGGCCGGAGAGGTCCGCGGGGCTCATGCCGCCGTCGGCCTCGGCGGCGAGGGAGAGTTCACGCACGTCCAGCATGGAGTGGGTCATGCCGATGGCACCGGACTTGCTGCCGTCGGATCCCCAGACGGAGGGTGCGATGCCGGGGGTGTCGGAAGGCCCGACGACGACGGCGCCGGCACCGTCGCCGAGCAGGAAGGAGATGGTGCGCTCGGTGTTGTCGATGAAGTCGGAAAGCTTCTCCACGCCGATGACCAGCACATAGTCGGCGGCGCCGGAGCGGACCAGTGCATCGGCCTGGGCGATGCCGTAGCAGTACCCGGCGCAGGCGGCGGAAACGTCGTAGGCCGGGGCCGGGGTTGCGCCCAGGCGTTCGGTGATCTGGGTGGCGGCGGACGGAGTCGCGTAGGGGTGGGTCACCGTGGAGACGATGACGGCGCCCAGCTGCGAACCCTCGATGCCTGCGTTCTTCAGCGCCTCACGGCCGGCAGCCTCGGCCATGTCCACCACGGACGTGCCCTTGTCTGCACGGTGCCGGGTCACAATGCCCGTGCGCTGGCGGATCCATTCGTCGGAGGAATCGATCCACTGGCAGACGTCGTCGTTGCTCACAATGACGTCGGGGCGGAAGGCGCCGATGCCGTGGATCCGGCTGAATTCGTTGACGGGGGACTGCTTCAGGGTGGGCGTGCTCACGCGTTACCTTCTCCGGTTGTTGCTGCCGTTCCGGAATGCTCACGGATGAACTCCCGGGCAGCGGTTAGATCTTCTGGGGATTTCAGGGCCAATGTCGGGATGCCCTTCATGCCGCGGCGTGCCAGTCCGGTGAGGGTTCCCGCCGGCGGCAGTTCCAGCATGCCGGTCACGCCCATGCCGAGCATGTTCTCCATGCAGAGGTCCCACCGTACCGGGCGGGAAACCTGGGCGATGAGGCTGTCAAGGTTGGCATCACCGGACACCACTGCGGCGCCGTCGCGGTTGGACAGCAGCGTGGCCAGCGGTGACTGCGGGGTGAGGGAGGGGCGCAGTGCTTCCAGGACAGTGACGGCGGGCGCCATGTGGGAGGTGTGGAACGCGCCGGCGACCTTCAGCGGAATAACCCGTGCCTTGGCCGGCGGTGCCGCGGTGAGTACTTCAAGCTGGTTGTGCGTTCCGGCGGCTACAACCTGCCCGCCGCCGTTGGCGTTCGCCGCCGTCAGCCCTGCGGCTTCCAGCACGGCGGCCACGTCGTCGGGGTCCCCGCCGAGGATGGCGCTCATGCCCGTGGGCTCCACTGCTGCGGCGCGTGCCATGGCATTGGCCCGTTCCCGGACAAACACCAGTGCGTCGTTTTCCGGCAGGGCACCGGCAATGGCGGAGGCCGTGATCTCGCCGACGGAGTGGCCGGCGAGGACGGTGGAGGATGTCAGTGCCGAGGGGTCCAGCAGCAGCCGGGCGGCCATCAGGCCGGCGGCCACGATCAAGGGCTGGGCGACGGCGGTGTCCTTGATGGTTTCCTCGTCGGAGACCGTGCCGTGGGCAATGAGGTCCAGACCGGCGACTTCGCTCAGTGCGGAAAGATGATCACGGACGCCGGGCAGCTCCAGCCACGGCGAGAGGAATCCTGGCGTTTGGGACCCCTGACCGGGGCAGACGATTGCAAGCACGTATACAGCTTTCCAAAGATAGGGGACGGTACCGGGTGTTTGCGTAGACCAAGCTCCCCGGACGGCTTTGTAGGAAGTCTACAAGCCGACGACGGCGCCTGGGCAGGGTTCAGGGGCGTACGGCGGGCTTCTCGGGGGCTGCTTTTCCGGCAGGTGCCAGGCGTCCAACCACCAACGCGGTCTGCAGCACGAACGCTTCGCGGGGCAGCATCGGGTCCCATCCGGTGACATCGCAGACCCGCCGCAGCCGGTAGCGGACCGTATTGGCATGGACGAAGAGTTCACGTGCCGTGGCCTCCAGGGAGTGGCCCAGCGAGAGGTACGCACTAAGGGTCTCGGCGAGGCCGTTGGAGGCACCCAGCAGGGGAGTGTAGATGCTTTCCACCAGGGCCTGGCGTGCAGTGTCATCACCGGACATCACCCGCTCGGGCCACAGATCATCAGCGGCCACCGGGCGTGGTGCAGCCGGCCAGGCGCGGGCGGCGGTAAGCCCCGCAAACGCGGCCTGTGCGGACGGGCCTGCCTCGACAAGGGAGGGTGCGGGCGGGCCGTACACCACCGGGCCCGGGCCGAAGAGTTCGGACAGGCGGGTGTAGGAGAAAGCCTTGTCCTCCAGTCCGCCCAGGACCAGGATCAGCCGCTCGCCTTGGATCCCCACGAGGGTGTCTTCGGCCAGCCGGCCGGTGGCCCGGCGGAGTTCATTTACGAACGTGGCGTTGGCTTCGGCAGGAGAGCCGCCCACCATAACGGTGACCGGTGCCGCCGACGTCCAGCCGACGGCGGCAATCCGGGAGCGCAGCGCGTCGGAACTCTCGCCGCGCAGGATGGCGTCGACAACAAGGGCCTCCAGCCGGGTGTCCCAGGCGCCGCGCGTTTCGGCCGCACGGGCATAGACGTCTGCGGCGGCGAAGGCCACTTCACGCGAATAGCGAAGCACCGCTTCGCGCAGCTTGGACTGGACCTCGCTGCCGGCGAGCTCCGGCACCCGGTCCTCGACCACCTGCACCACCACCCGGATCAGCTGAAGGGCCTTCTGCAGGCTGATCGAGCGGGTGAGCTCGGTTGGAGCGGTGCCGAAGACGTCGCTGAGCACCCATGCGGGTGAGGCAGGACGCTGGTACCAGTTCACGAAGGACGCGATGCCCTTCTGTGCAACCATTCCCAGCGCGGAGCGCTCGTCCGGGCGCAGCCCCCGGTACCACGGCAGGGAAATGTCCAGCTGCTGCAGGGTGGCAGTCGAAAGCCTGCCGATATTCGCTTTCAGGCGCTCGACGGTGGGCAGGTCTGCTTCCGGCGGCGCTGAGGCAGCGGACGTATTGGGACGCACTGGCATACCTGCGAGCTTACGGCCTGCAGGGGTGAACCGCTATTTTGTGTGAAGGCTACAAGTTGGCTAGGCGGGCAGCTTGGGTTTCACGTCGTTTGTGTAGATGCCTTCCAACGTTGCGCTCAGTTCCGTGAGGACGGTTTTCACATCGGCCTGTTCCGTGAGGATCCGGCCGGCCGCCTTGGCGATTTCCTGGTCCGCTCCGGGCAGGAACACCCGGGCATAGTCCTGGTTCCGGGTGACGGCCAGCTGGTCGATGGCTGTTTGGATCTGCGGCGTCGCAGCCAGCACCTGCGTCATGTCCGCGGACTTGCGTACCGGCATGTAGCCCGTGGCCGCGGAGAACGCTGCGGTGTTTTCCGGGGAGGTCAGGAACTTCAGGAAAGTCGCGGCGGAGAGCTGCTGCTCGGGGCTGATGTCCTTCGGAATGCCCAGGCCGGCGCCGCCCGTGGGGCAGACTCCGGTCAGTTCCCGGCTGCCGCCGGGCATGAATCCCACGCCGACGTCGAACGATGCCGTCTTGAGCACACCCACCAGGTTCCCGGTGGAACCCACAGCCGCGGAGACGGCACCTGCCGCCATGTCGGCCGTGGCGTCCTTGGAAGAAACTCCTGCCCAGGCATTCTTATAGACGGTGTCCTGGACCTGCTGGATGGCGGTGACGGCCTCGGTCGAGTCAGCCGTAATGGTCCACTCGTCACTCCAGGCGGCTCCCTCTCCCCAAAGCTGGTTCTGCAGGGTCCAGCCCGCATAATCAATCAAGGCCGGGTGCTGGTAGACGTTCTGGATGCCGGGCACCGCCGCCTTGATCTTCGGCGCCCACTCCGAAAACTCCTGCCAGGTCTCCGGTGCCCGGTTGGGCAGGCCGGCGGCGGCCCAGTGGTCCTTGTTGTAGTAGAAGAGGGGAGTGGAGCGGGCAAACGGAACGGCCCACTGCCGCCCGTCATACTCATAGTCGCTGAACAGCTGGTCCCGGTAGTCGGCGGTGTCGAAGTCCAACTGTTCCATCAGCGCGTTCAGCGGGATGATGGAATCGTTGAGGAAATAGCGGAACCACCAGACGTCGGAGAAAATGACGATTGCGGGGAGGTCGCCGCCCTGCTGGGTGGTCTGGAACTTCTGGGCCACCTCTTCGTAGTTGGATCCCGCGCTGACCATGTTCACGCGGATCTCGCTCTGGGAAGCGTGGAACTTCTCGATGATCTCGGTTTCAATCGCCTCGGACTGGCCCGGGTGGCTGGACCAGAAGGTGATCTCCGGGGCGGGGGTCACGCCGCTGAAGTCGAGTTCGTCCTCCTCGACGGGGGTGTCTGTTTCCGTGGACGGTCCGCCGCAGGCCGCCAGGGCGGCCGCAGAGGCGCCGGCTGCACTCAGGGACAGGAACAGACGGCGGTTGAAAGCCGGTTTGGATGCTGCTGACATGGAATGCCTTTCTGGAGTGCGGACATTTTGCAGTTCGGTTTAGCCGGTGACGGAGCCTTGGGTCAGACCGGCGACGATATAGCGCTGCAAGGCAGCGAAGACCACCAGGATCGGAACCAGCACGAGGACCGCGCCGGCCATCATGATGCCCCAGCTGGCGGGATCGGACTCGGAATTCCGGAGCAGGGTCAGGCCAACCGGCAGGGTCATCATTTCGGGCCGGCTGACGATCACCAGCGGCCAGATGTACTCATTCCATTCGGTCACGATCGTGACCAGTCCCACGGTGGCGATGGTCGGCACGGAAATCGGGACGACGATCCGCCACAGGCGGGACCAGTGTCCTGCCCCGTCGATCTCTGCGGACTCCAGGATGCTGCCGGGCAGGGTGAGGAAATGCTGCCGCAGGAGGAAGGTCCCGAACGCAGTCCCGAGCCCGGGCAGGATCATGCCCCAATACGTGTCGGCACCGCCCAGGGACGTTACGAGGATGTAGTTCGGCAGGATCGCCACCTGCGGGGGGACCATGAGGGCTACCAGGATGGCTACAAAAATCACCCGCTTGAACGGGAACCTGATGAAGACCAGCGCGTAGGCGGTGAGGATGGCCAGCACCACCTTGATGGAGGCACCGGCTAGTGTGACGATCACACTGTTGACGAAGAACCTGCCGAACGGCACCAGGGTCATGGCGTCCTGGTAGTTGCTGAAGTCCAGGGAATCCGGCAGGACATCCAGGTCCGTGGTAACGATCTCCCCGGGCCCCTTGAAGGAGGACAGGACCATCCACATCAGGGGGAGGAATACCACCAGTGTGGTGAGGGCCAGGGGAACATACCCGGTCAGCAGGGTTTCGGTGATGTTTCGACGTGAGAGCGGGCCCTCGCCGGTCCGGCGGGAACCCTTGCTGCCGGTTGGCGCCGGCGCGGACACCGGGGCGGCGGGTGCAGGGACACTCATGAGTAGTGCACCTTCCGCTCGACGAACCGAAGCTGGAAACCGGTGACCACCAGCAGCAGCACGAACAGGATCACTGAGACGGTGGCCGAATAGCCGGCCCGGTTGAATCCGCCGAAGGCCTGCAGATAGGCCTCGAAGATCAGGGTGTTGGTGCCGTTTCCCGTGGGGGTCATGATCCGGATCAGGTCGAAGGCCTGCAGCGAACTGAGAAGCGTGGTGATGAGCAGGAAGAAGGTTGTCGGGGAAAGCAGCGGCAGCGAAACGCTGAAGAAGCGCCTCGCCGCACCTGCGCCGTCGAGCTGTGCGGCCTCGAGCACGTCGCGGGGAATCGACTGGAGGCCGGCAAGGTAGACCACCGCGCAGTAGCCGAGGTTCTTCCAGACGTAAACCAGTATGACCATGACCAGCGCCAGGTCCGGGTTGTTGATCCATTCGGGGCTGCGGGCTCCGAAACCGCGCAGTACCCAGGCCAGCGCTCCGTAGACGGGATCGAAAATGAACAGCCAGACCAGGCCCACACCCACTCCGGACAGGACATACGGTGCAAAGACGGCGGCGCGGGCCAAGGTGGTGCCGCGGACTTTCAGGTTCAGCGCCAGCGAAACCAGCAGTCCCAGCAGCATCGATCCGCCGACGGTGAAGACCGTGAACACTGCCGTTACGGTCAGCACGTCCCGGGCATCGGGAGAGGTGAAGAACGTGATGTAGTTTTCGATCCCGACCACCGTTGCTGTCTTGGCACCCAGGGTCCAGTTCAGGGTGGAGTAATAGATGTTGCTGAACAGCGGCCGGTAGGTGAAGGCGGCAATCAGGATCAGGTTGGGCAGCGCAAAGGCCAGGAAGGTGAAGAAGTCCCTGCGGGTGCGGCCGGAAAAACGTCGGCGGCGGACAGCGGGGTTACTGGTGGGCGGCGCGGCGGAAACCGGCGGCGACACGGTGGTCCTGGCCATCTTCCTCCTTTGGGCAAGGGTTCGACGTTGAACGACCGGCAAGCAGCCTTTGGGGTGCGCGTCGATTGTGGGGAGCATAACGGCACGCAGGGAGAAACGGAAAGGAACCGCCGTTGCATGCGGCGGTTTTGTTGTTTGTTACGGCCGATGTCGGGGCGGGCCGGGACAGCGGAACTACAGTGCCGAGCCCAGCCGCCGGAATCGGTCCGTCCGCCGTGCCAGCCGCTCTGCCCGCGGAACGGCGCGAAGCGAAGCCAGCTCGTATTCCACGGCCCGGGCCATCCGGCGGCAGAATTCGGGTGCCTCCTCCGCGGCGTCGGGCAGTTCCGCCACCGTGTGGTCCACAATCCCGTGGGCGGCCAGCGCGGAAACGGTCACGCCCTGCGCCTGAGCCATTTCCGGGCCGTGCAGGGTATCCCGGTGCACGATGGCGCTGGCACCCTCCGGCGGCAGGGAGGAAAGCCAGGCGTGGCGGGCCGCGACCGTCCGGTCTGCGGGCAGCAGGGCCAACGCGCCGCCGCCTGCCCCCTGACCCAGCAGGACGGAAACCGTGGGGCAGTCCAACCCCACCAGGTCGTTCAGGCTCCGGGCAATTTCGCCGGCCAGGCCGCCCTCCTCGGCTTCCTTGGACAGGGCAGCGCCGGCGGTGTCGATCACGGTCAACAGGGGAAGGTCCAGTTCCTCCGCGAGCCGCATGCCGCGGCGTGCTTCCCTGAGCGAAGCCGGCCCCAGCGCAGCCTGTTCTGTTCCGCGTTCCCGGTCCTGCCCCAGCACGACGCAGGACGTTTCGCCGAAGCGGGCCAAGGCCAGTATCAGGCCCGGGTCTTTTTCACCCTGTCCGCTGCCGTTCAGGGGCAGCACGTCGCTCGCCCCGAAATGCAGCAGCTGGCGGACGCCCGGGCGGCGGGGATTGCGGGAAATCCGAATGGATTCCCAGGCGGGTAAGGGCTCCGGGGTGCTGCTGAGCGAGTCCGGGGCAGGCACCGGCACGGTCGAGCCGGGCAGCAGCATGGCCAGGGCACGGTGGACGGTCCGGGGAAGTTCATCCGGCGGCAGCACCGCGTCCACCAGTCCGCGGTTCCGCAGGTTCTCCGCGGTCTGCACACCTTCCGGGAAGGGCTCCCCGTAGAGTGCCGAGTAGACCCGCGGGCCAAGGAAGCCCAGAAGCGCGCCGGGCTCGGCGACGGTGATGTGGCCCAGGGATCCCCAGGAGGCCATGACTCCGCCGGTGGTGGGGTGGCGCAGGTAGACAAGGTAGGGCAGGCCGGCCTCCTTGTGCCGGCGGACGGCGGCGGTGATCTTGACCATGGAAAGGAACGCCAGGGTGCCTTCCTGCATCCGGGTTCCGCCGGACGCCGGCCCGGCCAGGAGCGGCAGCCTTTCTCTGGTGGCGCGTTCAACGGCGTCGGTGAGCCGATCCGCGGCGGCAACTCCGATGGAGCCGCCCAGGAACCCGAACTCGCTGACCATCAGTGCAACGCGCCGGCCCTGCACCAGCCCTTCACCCGTGAGCACCGATTCGTCCACGCCGGTTTTCTGCCGGGCGGCAGCCAGATCCGACGCGTAGGCCGCGCTGGGGTCGGCATAGGCCACCGGTACGTCCCAGGAGCGGAAGGAACCCGCATCGACAACCAGCGCCAGCAACTGCCGTGCGTCCAGGCGGCGGGGCGCCGTCTGGATGCTCATGCTTCGGTGCTTTCCGCGGCAGCCGGTTGCGGGCTGCCCGCCAGCCACCGGCGGATCGCGTCCCCGTGCTGGTCCAGCAGGGGCGGGGCAGCATGCACACGGCGAGTACTTTCCGTGCCCTGCACGGCATCAAAAAAGCGCAGCGGCGGCCCCGGCAGGGAGACGGTGCCCAGGACAGGATGCTCGACGTCGACCACCAATCCCTGTGAATGGACCTGTTCCCATGCATACACTTCGTCCAGGGTGCGCACCTTTCCGGCCGGAATGCCGGCGGCGCGCAGTTTCTCCAGGAGCGGTTCCGCCTCGATATCCGCGAAAGCCTGCTCGACGGCGGCCACCAGCGCCGGACGGTTGCGTACCCGCCGGGCGTTGTCCGCGAATTCGGCACGCGAGGCATCGATGCCGAATGCAGCGGCAAACGCCTCCCATAGTCTTTCGCTCCCGACACTGATCTGGACCATGCCTTCACGGCAGGAGAAGAGCCCGTAGGGGGCAATGGACGGATGGTGGTTGCCCTGCGCGGCCGGCACCTCGCCGGCAACAGTGTGCCGGGTGCCCTGGAAGGCATGGACTCCTACGACGGCGGCCAGCAGTGAAGTGCGCACCACCTGGCCCTTTCCGGTGCGTTCGCGTTCCAGCAGGGCTGCCAGGAGTCCGAAGGCGCCGTACATGCCCGAGAGCAGGTCCGCGATGGGCACGCCGACCCGCTGCGGATCCCCGGCGCCGGACCCGGTCAGCGACATCAGGCCGGCCTCGCCCTGGACAATCTGGTCGTAGCCGCTGCGGGTGGCCTCCGGGCCGTCATGGCCGAACCCGCTGATGGAGAGGATAACCAGCCGGGGATTGAGTTGGTGCAGCCGGTCCGGCGGGAATCCGAGCCGGTCCAGCACCCCGGGGCGGAAATTCTCCACCAGCACGTCCGCCCGCCGTACCAGGTCCGTCAGCACCGCCGCGCCGTCCTCGGACTTCAGGTCCAGGGCGATGGACTCCTTGTTCCGGTTGCAGGAAAGGAAGTAGGTGGCCTGCGGTGTCTCTTCCGGTCCGACGAAGGGCGGTCCCCAGCCGCGGGTGTCGTCGCCCGTGCCGGGGGTTTCGACCTTAATGACGCGTGCGCCGAGGTCTGCGAGCATCATGCCTGCGTGTGGACCGGCAAGGGCACGGCTGAGGTCGACGACCAGATAGCCGTCCAGGGGGCCGCGGGCGGGGGAGTGGTTGTTCATGGATCGCTCTCTTCCTGGTTCGGTGCGGGAAGGACAGTTGCACTCCAGCGGGAACCGCGCCGGACCTAAAGCCATCCGGGGACCACCATGACCAGCCACGCCACCAGCGGTCCCACTACTACGACGATGCCGCTGTAAGCGAGGATCTGCTTGTAGAAGCGGTCCTTGTCCAGCTCGTCCGGTGCGTTTGCCAGCACGAGGGCGCCGTTGGTCGAGAAAGGCGATACGTCCACGATGGTCGAAGAAACGGCCAGCGCGCAGATGAGGCCCACGGCGCCGATTTCCCCCGAGGCGAGGAACGGTACGGCCAGCGGGATGAGGGCGGCAAGGATGGCGGTTGATGAGGCGAAGGCGGACACGACGGCGCCGATGTAGCAAATGAGCAGCGCCGCCAGCAGCGGCATGCCCAGGCCGGCGACGCCGTCGGACACGTACTCGATCGTGCCGGCCTCCTGCAGGACGCCGACGAAAGTGAGCATGCCGCAGATGAGCAGGACAGTGGTCCAGCTGATCTTGTTGACTGCACCCTTCTGCGCCTGCGGGGAGACGAGGGCAAGGATCATGGCGATGGTGATGGACACGAAGCCCACGTCCACCTTGAAGCCCAGGGCAACCACGGCCAGGGTGATCAGCCCGGCGATGGTGACAATCTGGGGGAAAGTCTCGCTGCGGCTCTTCGTGGCGGTGATCCCGTCACCGGCGGGGTCGCGTGGACCGTAGATGCCGGATCCGGTTCCCTTGAAGGCGACGTCGGCGCGGCCGGCCACACTGAGGTCCATCCTGGCTTGGGCGACCTGCTCCGCGAAGGCACCTGCGGTGGTGCGGCGCAACCTGCTGCCGCCGAGGACGAAGAACAGGATCAGCGCAATCAGGGTGTTGAAAAGCAGGCTCGACATGAAGACGGCAAACGGGCTGGACTCCAGATCCGTTTCCGCAATGATGCCGTTGACCGTGACTCCGTAGACCGCGATCGGGGAGAAGCCACCGGCCTGGGCACCGTGGATGACCATCATGCCCATCATCAGGGGGTTGATCTTGTTCTTGGCGGCGAAACCCAGGGCGATCGGGGCCACGATGGCCACGGCGGCCGGTGACAGCGCGCCGACAGCGGTGATGACGGCGGTGACCGCGAACATGATCCAGGGAATCAGGGCCACCCGGTTGCCGACCAGCTTCACGGCGCCCCGAACCAGCAGGTCGATGGTGCCGTTGTTCTGGGCTATGGCAAACAGGTAGGTCACCCCGACTATCGTCAGGAACAAACCACCCGGAAAATTGGCCAGGATCTCCTCGGTAGTCATGCCGAGGAAGACGAATCCCAGGAGGAAAGCCCCTACAAAGGCCAGCGCGCCCATGTTGAGGGGCAGCACGGTGGCCAGGATGAACATGGCCACCAAAATCAGGATGGACAGGACTGGAGCGGACATCATTGTCCCTTCGTTGAAGGTCAGGGCCTTCCCGGAGCCGGCAGGCAGGACGCCGCGGCCCGGGCAACGCGTGCACTGGACCAGCCTGCGGGGCCGGGCACCGTTGTCAACGAGTGTTTTGGAAGGGACGTGGGATCCGGGCAATCCGGGCCGCAAACGAAAAGGAACCGCCGCAGATGCGGCGGTTCCTTTTCATGTTCCCCGGGTTCGAGGAATGGCGGAAATGCTTAGGCGTCGCCGCCGGCGTTTCCGCTGGTGCCGGCGTTGACGTCCAGCAGGCGGTACTTCTCCATTGCCTCCTTGGGGGCGTTGGCGTCGACTTCACCGCGGCGTGCGAGCATCTCCAGCGCCCGCACCACCATCGAGTGGCTGTCGATCTTGAAGTACCGGCGTGCAGCTGCACGGGTATCCGCGAAACCGAAGTCATCGGCACCGAGGGTGGCGAACTCGTTCGGCAGGAACTGGCGGATCTGGTCCGGCACGGCCTTCATGTAGTCCGTGGAGGCAACAATCGGGCCGGTGGCGCCGGCCAGCTGCTGGGTCACGAAGGGTACCCGCGGCTCCGAGCCGGGGTTCAGGAAGGCTTCCTCCTCGGCGGCGAGGCCGTCGCGGCGGAGCTCGTTCCAGGAGGTCACGGACCAGACATCGGCCGAGACACCCCAGTCCTCAGCAAGGAGCTTCTGGGCTTCCAGGGCCCACGGCACGGCAACGCCGGAAGCCAGCAGCTGCGTGCGGGGTCCGTCGATCTTTGCCGGTGCGAGCAGGTAGATGCCCTTGATGATGCCTTCCACGTCCAGGTCCTCGGGGGCCTTGGGCTGCTGGATCGGCTCGTTGTAAACCATGATGTTGTAGATGACGTTCGGGTCCTGGGAATCCGGGCCGTACATCTCCTCGAGGCCGTGACGGACGATGTGTCCGATCTCGTAGCCGTACGCCGGATCGTAGGTCTTCACCGCGGGATTGGTGGAGGCCAGGATCGGCGAGTGGCCGTCGGCGTGCTGCAGGCCTTCACCGGTAAGGGTGGTGCGGCCGGCGGTAGCCGAGATCAGGAACCCGCGTGCCATCTGGTCGGTAGCCGCCCAGATGTAGTCGGCCGTGCGCTGGAAGCCGAACATCGAGTAGAACACGTAGACCGGGATCAGCGGCTCGCCGTGCGTGGCGTAGGACGTGCCCGCCGCGGTGAATGCCGCAATCGAGCCGGCCTCGTTGATGCCCACGTGCACAATCTGGCCCTGCGGGGACTCCTTGTAGGCCAGGACGAGGTCCCGGTCCACGGACAGGTAGTTCTGCCCCTTGGGGTTGTAGATCTTGGCCGTCGGGAAGAACGAGTCCATGCCGAAGGTACGCGCCTCATCAGGAATGATCGGCACAATGCGCTTGCCGAACTCCTTGTCCCGCATCAGGTCCTTGAGCAGGCGGACAAAGGCCATGGTGGTGGCGGCCAGCTGCTTGCCGGAGCCCCGGTTGGCTACTTCGTAGGCCTTTTCATCCGGAAGGTGGACGGGTTCGTGCTTCACCCGGCGTTCCGGGACGTTGCCGCCCAGTTCGCGCCGGCGTTCCAGCATGTACTTGATCTCGGGGGCATCTGCACCCGGGTTGTAGTACGGCGGCCGGTACGGATCGGCTTCGAGCTGCTCGTCGCTGATCGGGATCCGCAGGTGGTCGCGGAAGGCCTTCAGGTCATCGAGGGTGAGCTTCTTCATCTGGTGGGTCGCATTGCGGCCCTCGAAGTGCGTACCCAGGCCGTAGCCCTTGACCGTGTGGGCCAGGATGACCGTCGGGGCGCCCTTGAATTCCGTGGCGGCCTTGTACGCGGCGTAGACCTTCCGGTAGTCGTGGCCGCCGCGCTTGAGGTTCCAGATTTCCTCGTCGGTCAGGTTGGCGACCAGTTCCTTGGTTTCCGGGCTCTTGCCGAAGAAGTGCTCGCGCACGAATCCGCCGGACTCGGCCTTGTAGGTCTGGTAGTCGCCGTCGGGGGTGGCATTCATGATGTCCACCAGCGAGCCGTCCTTGTCACGCTGGAGCAGGTCATCCCACTCGCGGCCCCAGACAACCTTGATGACATTCCAGCCTGCGCCGCGGAAGAAGGCTTCCAGTTCCTGCATGATCTTGCCGTTGCCGCGGACCGGGCCGTCGAGGCGCTGCAGGTTGCAGTTGATCACGAAGGTCAGGTTGTCGAGCTTGTCATTGGCGGCGAGCTGGAGCAGGCCGCGCGATTCGGGCTCGTCCATCTCTCCGTCGCCAAGGAACGCCCACACATGCTGCTGCGAGGTGTCCTTGATGCCGCGGTTCTGCAGGTAGCGGTTGGACTGTGCCTGATAGATGGCGTTCATGGGGCCAATGCCCATGGAAACCGTCGGGAACTCCCAGAAATCCGGCATGCTGCGCGGATGCGGGTAGGAGGACAGTGCATGCCCCTCGCGGGATTTCTCCTGGCGGAAGCCGTCCATGTCCTCTTCGGACAGGCGGCCTTCGAGGAAGGCGCGGGCATACATGCCGGGGGAGGCGTGACCCTGGAAATAAATCTGGTCTCCGCCGCCCGGGTGGTCCTTGCCCCGGAAGAAGTGGTTCATGCCCACTTCGTACAGGGTCGCTGCTCCGGCATACGTTGAAATATGTCCGCCGACGCCGATTCCCGGGCGCTGGGCCCGGTGCACCATGATGGCAGCGTTCCAACGCAGCCAGGCGCGGTATCGCCGTTCGGTTTCCTCGTCACCGGGGAATTCAGGTTCCTGATCAACCGGGATGGTGTTGACGTAGTCGGTGGTGGTTACCATCGGCACGCCCACGCTCTGGGAACCGGCACGCTGGAGCAGTGAGCGCATGATGTACTGCGCGCGTTCAGTGCCCTGCGAACGGATCAGCTCGTCGAGCGATTCGATCCATTCTGCGGTTTCCTCAGGATCACGGTCCGGTAGCTGGTTGGTTAACCCGCTCAGGATGTCCGTTGTGTCTTCTGCGGCCACGGCCAACCTCTCTCATGTACAGATTGTGTCTGCGACATTCTTTCTGTGGTATCCGGCCGGTGTCCGCCGGATCTTCGCTTGCGCGTATGTCTTCGCTTGCGCGTATGCGCGCCTCGGCGCCCCTTTTTATCCACTCTAGTCCCGTAACGCCGTTGTTGCGTAGCCTGCACGGCGGTCATCGCTGACGGCGTACAGCCCGGAACCCTTGAAGCCGGCGGGTTTTAGGTGTTTCGTTGAGTCCGAGACAGCGCAGATCAGGCAAATGTGTGATTCCCTTGTATTTATGCAGTCAACCAGGAGGAGTGAAGTGAGCGAGGCCGAGGCCGTCACTGAAGAAAACGTGGCGAGCAGATTGGGTTTCAAGGACGGGGACCTGGTTCAGGAGTACGGCTACGACGAGGACGTGGACTTCGACTTCCGTGAGGACCTTGAGGACCTCATCGGCGGCGAGCTGCTGACTGAAGACGACCACGATGTTGTGGACGGCGTCATCCTCTGGTGGCGGGCCGACGACGGCGACCTGGTCGACGCGCTGGTCGATTCCCTGACCACGCTCGACGACGGCGGCGTTGTCTGGGTTCTGACTCCCAAGTCCGGGCGCGAGGGCTACGTTCCTCCGGCCGACATCGAGGAAGCGGCCCCCACAGCGGGACTGCACGTCACCACCTCCCCGGGCGTCACCGAGGACTGGGCCGCCACACGCCTGGTGAGCCGACGCAAGAAGTGACTGCGCACCTGCTCACGGCAGGTGCTGCGGTTCCGGACTTCTGCCTTCCCAACCAGTTCGGCGAAGAAGTCCGGCTTGACGGTCTGCGGGGTGCCGGCGTCGTGCTGGTCTTTTTCCCGTTCGCGTTCTCCCAGGTGTGCCGGAGCGAGCTCGCAGAGCTGCAGGCCGAACGTGCCCTTTTCGACGACGCACGCGTGCGCCTGCTGGCGGTGTCCTGTGACTCGAAATACACCCTGCGGGCCTGGGCCGAGCAGGAAGGCTTCGGGTTCGACCTGCTTTCCGACTTCTGGCCGCACGGGGAAACAGCCCGGGCCTTCGGGGCTTTTGACGCAGGCAGGGGGCTGGCGGAACGCGCCAGCTTTGTCATAGACGGGGAAGGCGCCCTCCGCGCAAGCATCCGTTCAGACCCGGGCGCAGCGCGTCCGCTCGAGCAGTACCGAACTGCTTTGGAGGCACTGTGAGTGAGCAGCCCAAGAACTCCCGTCCGGGCCTCGGCCTGACGGGTTTTGCCAGCGGCCATGCCCTCGAATCCGTCCCGGCACCCACGGAGGCGGAGCTGCGGCTCCTCGAGCGCGCCGTCGGCTATCTGGGCGGGCAGCGGCTGGCCCTGCTGACCGGTGCCGGGTTGAGCACGGATTCCGGCATTCCCGACTACCGCGGTCCCGACGCACCACCACGGAATCCGCTGACCTACCAGCAGTTTGTCGGTGATCCGGACCTGCGCCGCCGGTACTGGGCCCGCAACCACGTCGGCTGGCACCATCTGCGCCATGCAGTGCCCAACCCCGGCCACGAGGCTGCGGTGGTCCTGGAACAGCGCGGACTGCTCTCGGGCCTGATTACCCAGAATGTGGACCGGCTCCACACGGACGCCGGGAGCGTCAATGTCATCGACCTGCATGGGCGTTATGACCAGGTGGTCTGCCTGAACTGCCGTTCGGGCTTTTCCCGTTCAGAGGTTGCCGGGCTGCTGCAGGAGCTGAATCCCGGCTACCTCGAGCAGGCTCGGCTCGACGGCGGGATAGCCCCGGATGCCGACGCGGACATTGCCGATACCGAAAACTTCGTCGTCGCGGACTGTCCCGTCTGCGGCGGAATGCTCAAGCCGGACTTCGTGTACTTCGGCGAGAACGTCCCCAAGGACCGCGTGGCCCGGGCCTTCTCGGTGGTGGACGACGCAGGTGCCCTGCTGGTGGCGGGCTCCTCGCTCACCGTGATGAGCGGGCTGCGTTTTGTCCGCTACGCGGCCAAGGCCGGCAAGCCGGTGGTCATCATCAACCGGGGGGCCACTCGCGGGGATCCGCTGGCCACCCTGAAGATCGATATGGGAGTCAGCACGGCCCTGACCTGGCTGGCGGAAAACCTCCCTGACCTGCCGGCCGGAACGAAGGACGGCGCCGATTAGGCATTCGCCCGGGTCTTACGGTAATGTAGTTCCTCGTGATGCAGGGCCTGCGGAGAAGTTTCTGACGGCCGGGCAACATGTTCTGGGTCTTTAGCTCAGCTGGTAGAGCGCCACGTTTACACCGTGGATGTCATCGGTTCGATCCCGGTAGGACCCACCAGAGAAGCCGCCGTTACTTTCCGCAGATGTGGAAGGCAACGGCGGTTTTTTGTTTAACCGCACACATGCACGGGACAAAAGGGGCTGATGGCGAAGGAAATCCAGGCGAGGAAGCGTATCTGCGCGGCGCTGGCCGTGGTGATCCTGCTGGCAGGCTGCACAGCGCCGGACGATGCTGCGCAGGCACCGCCGAGGGCAGAGCAAGGAGCAGGCAGCACCGTGGACGCAGGGGCGCCGGAAGAGATTGCCGCCGCCCTGGACCTGATGGCCGGGGACCGGCGTGAAGATTTCTCCGTCGCCGTGCAGGACAACCGCACCGGGAGGTCCTGGATCCAAAACCCGGACGGACGGTACCTTGAGGCAAGCCTGGTGAAGGTCCCCATCCTCCTGACCTTGGTCCGCCAGGCCACCGAAGAGCAGCGCAGCTTCACGGCGGACGAAGAGAACCTGGCAACGCTGATGATCGAATACAGCGACAACGAGGCCACCAGTGAGCTGTACGGCCGGCTCGGGGGCCGGGAGGAACTGAACCGTACCTATGAACTCATTGGTGTTGCGGATACGGAAGCCGGTGAAGTCTGGGGAGCCGGTGAGACCACGGCGGGGGACCAGTTGCTTATTGCCCGGACGGTCGCCTGCGGTGCCGACTGGCTGGACCCGGACCTGCTGGCATTCGCCGTCGGACTGATGGAAAACGTCTGCCCGGAGCAGAACTGGGGGATCAATGCCGGGGTTCAGGCGCCCGATGCTGAAGTGGCATTGAAGAACGGATGGCTGCAGGACGACGACGCCGTGTGGAACGTGGGCAGCGCCGGGTTCGTCCGGGCCGCCGGGAGTGACTACAGCATTGTTGTGCTCAGTTCCGGGAACTCCACGCTCGAAGAGGGGATCGGGATTGTCGAAGGCGTTGCCTCGGTGATCAACGGCTACGAAACGGGGTTCTGAGCCCGCCCCCGCGCCCCTGTGGCGGCGGGATGCCGAAGAAGCATAGGCTGGAGCGTGAACACGGCGCGATGATTCCTGTGCCGTCCCCGTGCCCGCCGGGCACCCGAACCATCCTTGGAGAGAACTTGAGTGCACAAATTGGTGTAACCGGCCTTGCCGTCATGGGTGCAAACCTCGCCCGCAATCTCGCCCGCAACGGTTACACGGTGGCCCTGCACAACCGTTCCATCGAGAAAACGGATGCCCTGCTTTCCGCCCACGGTGACGAGGGAGACTTCATCCGCACCGAGACGCTGCAGGAACTGGTCGATTCTCTGGAGAAACCGCGCCGCGTACTGATCATGGTCAAAGCCGGAGCGCCGGTGGACTCGGTGATCGGGCAGCTGGTTCCGCTGCTGGAGCCGGGCGACATTGTGATCGACGGCGGCAACTCGCATTTCGAAGACACCCGCCGCCGAGAGGCCGCCCTGGCCGAGAAGGACCTGCACTTTGTCGGCGTCGGCGTGTCCGGCGGTGAAGAGGGAGCCCTTCTGGGCCCCTCCATCATGCCCGGCGGTTCCCGCGAGTCCTACGATTCCCTGGGCCCCATGCTGGAGAAAATCGCCGCGAAGTACGACGGCGAGCCCTGCTGCACCTGGATCGGCACCGACGGTGCCGGCCACTTTGTGAAGATGGTGCACAACGGCATCGAATACGCAGACATGCAGGTGATCGGCGAGGCTTACGACCTGCTGCGCTCCGCAGCGGGCATTGAGCCGGCCGAGCAGGCCAAGATCTTCAACGAATGGAACACCGGCCAGCTCAGTTCCTTCCTGATCGAAATCACCGCCGAGGTCCTGGGCCATGTGGACGCCCGGACCGGGAAGCCGTTCGTGGACGTTGTGGTGGACTCTGCCGGGCAGAAGGGCACCGGCCGCTGGACGGTTGTCTCCGGACTGGACCTGGGTTCCCCGGTGTCGGCCATCGCCGAGTCGGTCTTCGCCCGTGCGCTGTCCTCCCAGCGCGGACAGCGCGAGGTTGCACAGCAGACGCTCCAGGGCGCGGAAGCCGCCGTCGAGCTTCCCGAGACGTTCGTGGAGGACGTGCGGCAGGCCCTGTACGCCTC
Source organism: Arthrobacter jinronghuae (assembly GCF_025244825.1). Taxonomy (NCBI): domain Bacteria; kingdom Bacillati; phylum Actinomycetota; class Actinomycetes; order Micrococcales; family Micrococcaceae; genus Arthrobacter; species Arthrobacter jinronghuae. The sequence goes on along the minus strand of NZ_CP104263.1, from coordinate 2,311,353 downwards.
CAAGCTGGTCAGCTACGCGCAGGGCATCGACATGCTCAACGCTGCAGCGAAGGAATACGGCTGGGAACTGAAGCTGGACGAGATTGCCTCGCTCTGGCGTGCAGGCTGCATCATCCGCGCCGAACTGCTGGATGACATCATGAAGGCCTACGCCGGCAGCGAAGCTCCCGCAAACCTGCTGTTCGCCCCGGCCTTCGCGGAGTCGATCGCCGCCGCCGTCCCGGCCTGGCGCCGCGTGGTCTCCGTCGCCGTGCAGCTGGGCATCCCCGTGCCGGTGTTCTCCTCCTCGCTGGCCTACTACGACGGCCTGCGCCGCAAGCGGCTTCCGGCGGCACTGACGCAGGGCCTGCGCGACCTGTTCGGTGCACACACCTACCACCGGGTCGACGCCGAAGGAACGTTCCACACCATGTGGGGCGAAGACCGCGCCGAGGTCGAGGCAGTGGACACCCACTAAGGATCCTCGACGGTACTAAAAAGGTCCGCAGCGGATGCTGCGGACCTTTTTAGTGTGCCTCGCGGGCTAGATGTAGATTGCCGGATCGATGTACTCTGCCGGGTCCACTGCGGGCTGGGTCATCTTGGTGTCCCGGTGCCGCCACTTGGCCGGAATGCCGGTGATGATCGAGTCCGCCGGGGCATCCTTGACCACCACGGCGTTGGCCCCCACCGCACTGTTGGCACCAATGGTCACCGGCCCCAGGATCTTCGCTCCGGCACCTACGGTGACGCCGTCGCAGATGGTTGGGTGACGCTTGACCTTGGCCAGCGAACGGCCTCCCAGGGTCACCCCGTGATAAAGCATGACGTCGTTGCCGATCTCCGCTGTCTCGCCGATAACCACCCCCATGCCGTGGTCAATAAAGAACCGGCGGCCGATGGTCGCACCGGGGTGGATCTCGATGCCGGTGGCGAAGCGGGTCATCTGGGAGAGCACACGGGCCGGGAACCGCAGCGGGGGTCGAGCCCACATGCGGTGCGTCAGCCGGTGCATCCAGATGGCATGCAGGCCGGAGTAGACAACGAGGTTTTCGAGCGAACCTCTGGCCGCCGGATCGTGGGATGCGGCGGCGTCGAGGTCTTCGCGCAGTCGGGCTAACAGACTCACAGAGGACTTTCTGCTCGGATGATCCGCCCTGCAGGGGCGGAACGCGGACTAACCGCGGATGTCGTCGTACAGGACCGTAGAGATGTAACGCTCTCCGAAGTCGCAGACGGTGGCAACAATCAGCTTACCGGCGTTCTCTTCGCGCTTGGCGAGTTCCAGCGCCGCCCACACGATGGCACCGGACGAGATGCCGCCGAGGATGCCCTCCTGGGTGCCCAGTGCGCGGGCCGTGGCTACGGAATCCTCGATGGAGGCATCGAAGACCTCGTCATAGACGGTGGTGTCCAGGATCTCCGGGACGAAGTTGGCGCCAATGCCCTGGATCTTGTGGGGGCCGGGGGATCCACCGTTGAGGATGGCGGAGTCCTTGGGCTCTACGGCCACGATCTTCACATCCGGCTTGCGTTCCTTCAGGACCTGCCCGACGCCGGTGATGGTGCCGCCGGTGCCGATGCCGGCCACGAAAATGTCCACCTTTCCATCGGTGTCTGCCCAGATTTCCTCGGCGGTGGTGGCCCGGTGTACGGCCGGGTTCGCTTCATTGGCGAACTGCTGCGCCCAGATGGCGTTTTCGGTGGTGGCCACGATTTCCTTGGCCTTGTCCACTGCTCCGCGCATGCCGTCGGCGCCGGGGGTGAGGACAATTTCCGCACCGTAGGCGCGCAGCATGACCCGGCGTTCCGTGGACATGGTTTCGGGCATGGTGAGGATCACCTTGTAGCCGCGGGCAGCGCCCACCATGGCCAGGGCGATACCGGTGTTGCCGGAAGTGCCCTCCACGATGGTGCCGCCGGGCTTGAGTGCGCCGGCCTTCTCGGCGGCGTCCACAATGGCCACGCCGATCCGGTCCTTGACGCTGTTGGCCGGGTTGTAGAACTCCAGCTTCACGGCCACCTGGGCGGGAAGCCCCTCGGCGAGCCGGTTCAGGCGGACCAGCGGGGTACCGCCTACGAGCTGGGTTACATCGTCATAAATACGAGCCATGGTTTCCTCTATTCCTTCAACGTTCCTTCGAAAATCCGGACTTCTCAAAGCCGGACTCAGTTATGCCCGTTCCAGCCTATCGGCGGGACCGCAGAGCCCTAGTCCTGAAGCCATTCAGAGTAATACTTGCGGGCTTTGGCCAGCTTGGGATTAATAATCACCTGACAGTAACCCTGGCCGGGGTGCTTGGCGTAGAAGTCCTGATGGAAATCCTCCGCCGGGTAGAACCGGGGGAGGGGAACGATCTCCGTGACAATCGGGTCCTTCCAGTTCTCCCGCGCACGCTCAAGCGCAGCTTCGAATTCCTTGCGCTGATCCTCGTCGCGGTAGAACATCGAGGACCGGTACTGGGTGCCGACGTCGTAGCCCTGCCGGTTGAGCGTGGTGGGGTCATGCTGCGAAAAGAACATGTCCAGGATGACTTCCGGGGGAATGATGTCCTCGTCAAAAGTCACGGCCACTACCTCTGCGTGTCCGGTGATCCCGGCGCTCACGCTGTCATAGTCCGGGTTGTCCACCGCACCTCCCGTGTAGCCGGAAACTACATCGGTTACGCCGCGGACCTTGCGGTAAAGAGCATCGAGGCACCAGAAGCAGCCTCCGCCTAATACATACGTCTTCATGCCCTTAACAAGGCGCCGGGACACGCTTTGATTCCCGATGTCCGGCAACCGGATGCGGTGGTGTTCGTTCCGTCACGGCAGGCGCGGCGGAATTGAGGACGGCAACGGCTGCAGGGTAGAACTAAAGTCATGGAAGCGGATCACCCCCACGAGCGCGCCGGCGCGGACACTGACACTGACTCTGACCTTGACATTGACACTGACCAGGCCACCGACGTCAGCGACACACCCACCCTTGGCGACATACTGCTGGCAGCCGAAGAACTCTGGCCCGAATCGCTGGCCGAGGACTGGGACGCACCCGGCCTTGTTGCAGGCCGCGGCGACCGGGAGGTCAGGCGGATCCTGTTCGCGGTTGATCCGACCCGCGAAGTCATCGACGAGGCCCTCGAATGGGGAGCGGATCTGCTCGTCACCCATCACCCCCTGCTGCTGAAACCCGTCAACTCGGTGGCAGCCACGACGTTCAAGGGCGACGCCGTGCACCGGCTGATCGAGGGCGGCTGCGCCCTGCTGACGGTGCACACCAACGGCGACAGCGCCGTCGGCGGCGTTTCGGACGTGCTCGCAGACGCCTTCGGACTCCGGAACGTCACCCCGCTGGTTCCTGCCGCGGAAGGCCTGCCCGAAGAAGGGATCGGCCGGGTCGGGGACCTGCCCGAGATGCTTTCACTGGCCGACTTTGCCGAGCGTGTTTTCAGCCTCCTGCCCGCCGTCGCCGGCGGTGTCCGCGTGGCGGGCGAACAGCAGGGCCTGGTCCGTCGGGTGGCCGTCTGCGGAGGTGCCGGCGACAGCCTGTTCGACGCCGTCCGGGCCCAGCGTGCCGACGTCTACGTCACCGCGGACCTGCGCCACCACCCGGCGTCGGAACTGCGGGAGCGTGCCCTTGCCGAAAACGGCCGTCCCTACCTCATTGACGTCTCCCACTTCGGCAGCGAATGGCTGTGGCTGACCCCGGCAGCGAACGCCCTCGAAAACGTCCTGACGGACCAGGGCTTCACCGCTGACGTGCGCGTCAGCGGGGTGAACACGGATCCGTGGGACTTCGTACTGACTCCCTAGGCTGAAGTGATCCCCGGCAGTGGCATAGGCTTAGGAGAGCCGGGCCAGGCAGGCCCGGATATACACGGAGGTAACCGGTGGCAAAAGCATCGCCCGCGGAGCAGCTGAGGCTGCTGGATCTGCAGGCCCTGGACAGCAGGATCAAGTCCCTGCGCAACCAGGCCCGCAACGTTAGCAACAATCCCGAGATCGCGTCCCTGGCCGGTGCCGTTGCCGCAGCCGAAAGCGCACGTGTGGCAGCGGGCACGGAAGTGGCCGACATTGAACGTGAGCTCACCCGCGCCGAAGCGGACGTAGCGTCCGTTGTCGCACGGATGGCTCGTGACCAGCAGCATCTGGACAGCGGCAAGGGCGGCTCCAAGGAGCTCACCGCGCTGCAGGCGGAAATCGTTTCGCTCGAACGCCGCCGGTCCGACCTCGAAGATGTCGAGCTCGACGTGATGGAGCGGCTTGAAGCTGCCCGCACCCGCGAGGCCGAAGCCGGTGAAGCGCTGACATCCCTGCACGAGAAGCGCCGGGAACTGGAAGAGAAGCGCGACGCCGAACTCGCCGTCATTGCTGCGGACAGCTCCGACGCCGAAGCCCGCCGTGCAGAGCTTGCCGACAGCTTCGATACCGCCCTGCTTGCCGTCTACGAAAAGACATTGTCAAAGCACGGCATCGGCGCCGCCCGGCTCTTCCACGGCACCTCTGAAGGATCGGGGATGCAGCTTAGCCCCGGCGACCTTGCGGACATCCGCAAGGCTGCGGAAGACGAGATTGTCTTCTGCCCGGATTCGGGCTGCATCCTGGTCCGCTCCGCCGAGTGGGGCAGCTGAGCGGTGACATTGTTTGACCCGGAGCCTGACTCCGGTGAGGAACCCCGCCGCGCCTCCGCCGGCAGCCCCCGCCGCGCCTCCGCCGGCAGCCCCCGCCGCACCCTGATTGTCGAAGCCGACGGGGGTTCGCGGGGCAATCCGGGTATTGCCGGTTACGGCGCGCTGGTCCGTGATCCCGACACCGGCCGCATCCTGGCTGAAAAGGCCGAATACGTGGGCCGGGTGTCCAATAACGTAGCCGAGTATTCAGGCCTTATTGCCGCCCTGGAGCTGGCCCACAGCATCGACCCGGACTGCTGGATCCTGGCCAAGATGGATTCCAAGCTCGTGGTCGAGCAGATGAGCGGCCGCTGGAAGATCAAGCATGCCGATATGCAGAAGCTTGCGGCCAAGGCACGTTCGATCGTCAACCCGCAGCGGGTGAAATACCAGTGGATTCCGCGGGAACTGAACAAGGACGCGGACCGGTTGTCCAACGAGGCAATGGACGCCGGCACGGCCGGCGTCCCATGGAAGCCGCGCGCCGGTGCGGACACCAAGGCAGCGGCTGCCGCGGCGGTACTCGAAGCGGCCTCGTCTCCCGCCCCTGCCGCCGCCCCCACGGGACGGCTGCATCACACGGAGATCTGGGTCAACGACTTCGCTGCGGCGGAAAAGTCCCTGGGCTGGCTGCTGGAACGGGTGGGATACGTCCGGAAAGACGAGTGGGACTCCGGTGCGAGCTGGCAAGGCGCCGAGGGTTACATCGTGCTCGAGGAAGGCCCCGACGTCGAACGCGGCCCCTATTCCCGGAAGCGGGCCGGGCTGAACCACCTCGCGTTCCGTGCCGGTTCGGAGGCCGACGTCGAACTCCTGGCACGGCGTGCGGCCAGCCACGGCTGGACCCTGATGTTCGCAGACCGGCACCCCCACGCCGGGGGAGCGGAGCACTACGCTGCGTACCTGGAAAATGAAGAGGGTTTCGAAGTGGAACTGGTGGCCGGCTAGGGCGCTATCCGGCCAGGATGAGGTTGAGCTGGTACGGCTTCCGCCCTGCGGGGGCCACCAGCTCGGCCTCCCACTTTTCCTGTGCAGCAGCCAGCAGCTCCTGCGGCGTCGCCGGCTCCGTGCCGGTGCGCAGGAGCAGATGGCGGGCCAGCTCGCCGCGGGTGTGCTTGGCGAAGTGGGAAACCACTTTGCGTTTGCCGTCACGGACGGTGAATACGTTAACCGCGGCCGTGCGCTGCGGATCAGGCGTCCAAGCCGCCGCATAAGTGCTGGAACGGCAGTCCACCACCAGCGCATCCGCGGCATACTCGTCCAGAGGGCCCGTCAGGTGCTGCTTCCAGAAGGCGGCAAGGCGCCCGGTCTCCGGAAGCCGCACCGACATCGAGAGCCGGTAGGCCGGGATTGGATCCGCAAAGCCGAGGGCGCCCCACAGGGCGGACATCACCAGCACGGCGTTGTCTGCGCGCCGCTGCACCGCCGGCGGAAGCGACGCGTAGCCCAGCGCGTCGTACAACACACCCGTGTAGACCCGGTGTGCAGGCGCGCAGGGCGCACTGTCCAGGGCCGTATTGCGCCGTACCTCCGGCGCGAGGGTTGCACCCACCCCCAGGACCGCCAGGGCATCCTCGGAGCTGCTGGCTTCGGCCAGGGCCTTGAGTACCAGCGCGCGGGGTTCGGAAAGCAGCGGGAAATGCAGCCGGGACGGGTCCAGGACCGGCCCGGACACTGCAGGGGTTTTTCCTTCGGAGGGCGGGAGCAGAATCAGCACCGGTTAATCCTACGCGAGCCGACCGGTGCAGGCTCCGGACCGGGCAGTGCCTGCGGGACGGTAGAGTTGACAGTGGACGGGTTGGCCAGGCAATCGCGTCGGCGCGGATTCCTTTTGGGGAAACCGCTGCCGCCGAGGAAAGTCCGGGCTCCGCAGGGCAGGGTGGTGGGTAACGCCCACTCGGGGAAACCCGCAGGCCAGTGCCACAGAAAAGAAACCGCCGGCGTAGGCTGCTTTGCAGCCTGAGCAGGTAAGGGTGAAAAGGCGGTGTAAGAGACCACCAGCGTCCCGGGTGACCGGGACGGCTAGGTAAACCCCACCCGGAGCAAGGCCATACAGGACACGTTTGAGGGCTGCCCGCCCGATGTGTCCGGGTAGGCCGCTTGAGGCAGCCGGCAACGGCGGCCCTAGATGGATGATTGCCGCTCCCGGTCCGGCAACGGTCCGGGCGTACAAAACCCGGCTTATCGGCCAGCCCGTCCACATACTCCGCAGAAAAGCTGCGCCGCGCAGCAGCCAAAGATTTACGCACTGTTGGCAAAGCTTTCATGCAATATTCCTTATCCGGCACGTTGACTCGTTTTATTCAACCGGTGCTGGGCTAGTCTGTGGCAATGTCCCACACGGAGGCGGCAAAGAAGCCGCTGGTTCTGCGAAATGCGAATTTCCGACGGCTGTGGATCTCTTCAACCGCCGGAATATTCGGCACTGCCGTAACCAGCGTGGCCCTGCCGGTGATAGCGGTGACGGAACTGGATGCCTCGAACTCCACGGTTGCCGTCCTTTCCGGCATGACCTTCCTCCCCTGGCTCCTGTTCGCGCTGCCTATCGGCGTGCTCGTGGACAGGCACCGGCGCCGTCCCCTGATAGTGGTTTCGCTTGCCGTACGGACACTTCTGCTGGCCAGCCTGCCGGTGGCCTGGTGGCTGGATGTCCTCACGGTTACCCAGTTGTTTGCGGTGTCTTTCGGCGCAGGACTCGCAGCAGTGTTCTTCACCCTTGCCGAGCAGGCACTCGTACCTGCCGCGGTGGACCGCGATGAACTTGTGGAGGGCAACGGGCTCATGACCGGTTCCGGCGCCCTTGGCGACGCCGGCGGCCGGGCAGTGGGCGGCTGGGTCACGGATGCCTGGGGGGCATCCAATGCCCTGTTGCTGCAGGTCGCCGCCTCCCTTGCCTCCCTGACGGCGATTCTCCGGCTCGACGTTGCCGAGGCCCGCCCCGACCGCCCGAAGGACCGAAGGGTTTTCCGGGATATGGGGGAAGGGCTGCGCTACATTTTCAGCACGGTGCCCCTGCGCATGCTGCTCATCACCGGGGCGCTCTGGAACCTGGGCGGCAACATTGTGGTGTCCCTGCTGGTCCTGTTGGTGATCCGTTCCCTTGGCGAGCATCCCGGCATGCTGGGCCTCCTGACGGCAGCTACAGCGGTGGGGGGAACAGTCGGAGGCTTGTCCGCCAAGTGGATCACCGGCCGTCTCGGCTCCGGGCGGGTGTGGCGGTATTCGATGTTCCCGGTAGTGGCCGGATATGCGACTCTGCTGTTCATCACACCGGGGTGGGGAATGACTGCAGGCTTTATCGGCCTTTTCATTGCGGGCTTTTCCATTGCCTTGAACATTGTCGTCTCCACGACCTTCCGCCAGCGGGTCTGCCCGCCGCAGATGCTCGGCCGCCTCGGGTCTGCCCAGCGGATGGTGACCTGGGGCATGCTTGCCGTCGCGGCGTTTGCCGCCGGGCTGCTGGTCGAGGTGATGGATATCCGGGGGGCGATCCTGACCGGGATTCTGGTGGCCGCGCTGGCCCCGTTGGCCGCTGTCTTTGGTCCGCTGCGCCGGGTCCGGGATCTTGAGGACCTGGAACCCCCGAGGACGGAAGGGCCGGCAGGCACACGCACCGAAACCGGCCTGCACACCTCCTGAATGTGACTGATCTCTCAGCTGTGGGTCCGGTGGGGTGGATGTGTCCTAATACACTGGTAGGGATTACCGCCCAACCGGCACAACGCAGTGCCGGCTGAGAAAAGGATGTGAAGTTCTGTGAGCTCCAATTCGGATACGTGTCTTGACGCCTGGATGGATCGGGAGGCCCTCGCCGAGGCCATGATTCCGCTGATCGGGCGGCTCTACCGGGAAAACAGCGTGGTGACCTCGGTCTACGGGCGTCCACTCGTCAACAGGTCGGTTATCGACATTCTGAAGGCGCACCGGTTCGCCCGCCAGATCGACGAAACCGAACTGCCGGTCGCAGAGACCTACCCGTTGCTCCTGGCCCTGACCGAGCTGGAACTGGGCGCCGCGTCCGTGGACCTGGCCAGGCTGAGCAACAAGTACAAGGAGCAGGGCGGGGACCTCACCGACTTCCTGCGCACCGAGCTGGCCGACGTCGCCGGCAAGAGCGGAGCCGACGAGCGGACGAGCACCGACGTCGTCCTCTACGGTTTTGGCCGCATCGGACGGCTCCTGGCCCGGATCCTCGTAGAGAAGGCGGGCGGCGGGCAGGGCCTGCGGCTGCGCGCGATCGTGGTGCGGAAGGGCTCCGAAAACGATCTCGTGAAGCGCGCCAGCCTGCTGCGCCGCGATTCCGTCCACGGGGCGTTCAACGGCACCATCACGGTGGACGAGGAAAAAAACACCATCCTCGCCAACGGAACCCTGATCCAGGTCATTTACTCCAACGATCCGGCGACCGTGGATTACACGGCGTACGGCATCAACGACGCAGTGGTGGTGGACAACACCGGCCGCTGGCGCGATGAGAAAGGCCTGTCCCAGCACCTGGCCGCGAAGGGTGTGTCCCGGGTGCTGCTGACCGCACCCGGCAAGGGGAGCCTGAAGAACATCGTGCACGGGATCAACCACGGTTCCATCACGGACGAGGACCGGATCATTACGGCTGCCTCCTGCACCACCAACGCCATCACCCCGGTGCTCAAGGTCCTCAACGACAAGTACGGCATTGTGAACGGGCACGTGGAAACGGTGCATTCCTTCACCAATGACCAGAACCTGATCGATAACTTCCACAACGGCGACCGGCGCGGGCGTTCCGCGGCCCTGAACATGGTCATCACGGAGACCGGTGCCGCGAAGGCGGTTGCCAAGGCACTGCCGGAACTGGAAGGCAAGCTCAGCGGCAACGCGATCCGCGTTCCCACCCCGGATGTGTCGATGGCCATCCTCAACCTGAACCTGGAGACCGCCACCACCAGGGACGAAGTAAACACCTTCCTGCGCGAAACCTCGTTGAACTCGCCGCTGCACAAGCAGATCGACTACATCGCCTCACCCGAGGTGGTCTCGAGCGACTTCGTGGGTTCCAAGCGCGCCGGCATCGTGGACGGCCTCGCGACCATTTCCAACGGTAAGAACCTCGTGCTGTACGTCTGGTACGACAACGAATTCGGGTACAGCTGCCAGGTGGTCCGGGTCCTGGAGGAGATGGCGCACGTCAACCCGCCGGCTTTCCCCAAGGCGCAGTCGCTGGCTGCCATCGCCGGCTAACAACCGGCAGCGCGCAGCGAGTTAATGCACGAAGGGCCCGCAGGAGATTTCCTGCGGGCCCTTCGTGCGTTACGGGCGGTGTCGGTACAGATGGACTCAGTGGCCGAACGGGTCCGGGTCCACGCCCGGCATCCAGGTATGGCCGGGCACGGTCCAGCCCTGCGCCTTCAGCACCTTCCGGGCCTTCCGGCTCCACCGGTCGGTAAGCCGGTCCACGTAGAGCTTGCCGTCGAGGTGGTCATACTCGTGCTGCAGGACGCGGGCAAACCAGTCGGTCGCCTCGAACTGCACGGGCGCGCCGAACTCGTCGAAGCCGCTGATCTTCACCCATTCGGCCCGGTTCACCGGGAAGTTCTCGCCGGGAACGGAGAGGCAGCCTTCGGAGGTTTCGTCCGGATCGGGGGCGGAACCCGGGATCTTGGACGTGATCAGGACCGGGTTGATGACGACGCCGCGGTTCGGGGCGTCGTCGTCGTTCTCATAGTCGAAGGTGAACAGGCGCAGGCCGACGCCGATCTGCGGGGCTGCGAGGCCGACACCGTTGGCGACGTCCATGGTTTCGAACATGTCGGCAACCAGGGTGCGCAGTTCGTCATTGAACTCTTCCACCTCGGCCGCCCTGCGGTGCAGTACGGGTTCTCCGTGGATGACGATGGGACGAACGGTCATTACTGTCTTTCTCTCGTGGTGTTGGTGCCGGGAAACCGGACTCAGCGGACGATGCCTCGGCCGATGACTTCCCGCATGATTTCGCTGGTGCCGCCGAAGATGGTCAGCAGGCGGGCCGCCAGGAAGGCCTGGGCCACCGGGTATTCCAGGATGTAGCCGTAGCCGCCGTGCAGCTGCAGGCAGCGGTCCGTGATGGACTTGGCGCGTTCGCTGGCCCAGAGTTTGGCCTTGGCGGCCGAGACGGCGTCGAGCTTTCCTTCGTTGAACGCAAGGATGGCCGAATCGACGTAGGCTTCCGTGACTTCAACCTCGGTGAGGATGTCCGCCAGTGCAAAACGGCTGTTCTGGAAGTCGGCGATCCGCTCCCCGAAGGCGTTGCGGTTTTTGGTGTATTCCACGGTGGCCTCGTAGATCTGGCGGGCGACGGCGGAGGAGGCGACGGCGATGGCCAACCGGCCCTGGGGAAGCTGCCCCTCGGCGTACTCCAGCCCGCGGCCGACTTCGCCCACGAGGTTGGCGGCCGGGACGTGAACGTCGTCGAAGAACAGTTCAGCGGTGTCGGAGGCCTTCACACCCATCTTGTCGAGCTGGCGGCCGGTGCTGTAGCCCTCGGTTTTCTCCACCATGAACATGCTGAAGGAGTCGCGTTGTCCGCGTCCGGAGCTGCCGTCTGTCCGGGCGAGGACCAGGGACGCATCGCCGCTGATGCCGTTGCCGATGAAGGTCTTCTGGCCGCTGAGGCGCCAGTCGCCGTCGTCGGTGCGGACCGCCTTGGTGCGGATGCCGCGCAGGTCGCTGCCCGCGCCGGGTTCGGTCCAGGCAACCGAGGTGACTTTGTCTCCGGACACCATGCCGGGCAGCCAGTATTCCTTGAGCTCGTCGGACCCGTAGGCCAGCAGGTGGGGGAGGACCATGTCGTCATGCAGATGGAAGGCGAGGCCGACGGCGAGGTGGTTGGAGCGGGCAAATTCCTCGTCCATCACGGCGCGGAAGCGGTAATCCGGCATGCCGGCGCCGCCGAATTCCTCGGGGACGGCCAGGCCGAGCAAGCCCTGTTCGCCGGCGGCTTTCCAGAGCCGGCGGGGCATCATGTGCGCGGCGTCCCATTCCGGGTATCCGGCGGCGACTTCGCGGGAATCGAATTCCCGGACGACTTCCCGGAACAGCTCATGGTCCTCTTCGAACAGTCTGCGCTCCAAGGCGGCGCCTCCTCATTGATAAGCCACGCATAGGCGTAGTGGTTGTTGCCGGGCCGTGCCCCCCAGCGGCAGAGATTGCCGCTGCGGGTAACAGTCAAACACACATAGGAAAGGCCGCCCCGGAATCATCCGAGGCGGCCTTTCGAAGCTGTAACCGCCAGCCTCATTGGGGTGAGTAACGGGGGTTGAACCCGCGACCTCCTGGACCACAACCAGGCGCTCTGCCAACTGAGCTATACCCACCATGTGCCTCAAACGTTCATCCGCGAAGTCCAGGCGAGTGGTCTTGCGGACTCATTTATCTGAGGCAGCGGAATCAAGCTTACACGGTTTTTGGAGTGCTTTTGACACGTCCGGCGCCGGACGGCTCTTTTGTGATGGAGCTAACTCAAAATCCCAGCGGCAATCTTCTTTGCAGTGGCGGAATCCGGCCCCGGCGCGGGGACGAAAACAGCCTCGCGGTAGTAGCGCAGCTCATTGATGGAATCGCGGATATCACCGAGGGCGCGGTGGCCGCCGTTCTTCGCCGGCGCCTGGAAGTAGGCCCTCGGGTACCAGCGGCGGGCCAGCTCCTTGATGGTGGATACATCGATGATCCGGTAGTGCAGGTAATCGATGACTTCGGGCATGTCGCGGGCCAGGAACATCTTGTCCGTCCCTACGGAGTTGCCGGCGAGCTGCGCTTTCTTGGGCTCGGGCACCCACTTGGTGATGTATTCGACGACGGCGGCCTCGGCTTCGGCCATCGTGATTCCGTTGGGCAGCTCGTCCAGGAGCTTGGAGGTGGTGTGCATCTGGCGCACAAAATCACCCATCTGCGCCAGCGAGGCGTCGTCGGGCTTGATGACCACGTCCACACCGTCGCCAAGTATGTTCAGCTCGGAGTCCGTCACGAGGACGGCTACTTCGATCAGGGCGTCGTTCTTGATGTCCAGACCGGTCATTTCGCAGTCGATCCAGACCATACGTTCATTTGTTATTGGCACTTCTCCAATGTACCGCTTTCGACCACCTGGTCCCTGGAAAGGGTTCGGGGGCTAAAGGCTGGAGTGGCTGCGCTGGCGCCGGTCCGGAAGGTCGTTGTCAGCGGTGGCGTAGCTTGCCGGCACGCCGGACAGGTAGGGCTGCAGGGGGATCTGGCCGGTGTCGGGCGGTCCGAAGGTGCGGGTCCAGCGGCTCGGTTCGGCGGGCATGTCGTGAAACACCGGGGCGGCGGCAGCACGGCGTCCGTGCGGCGCGTTTCGGGGCCGGTCTACGGAACGGGCACGGGCATGCTGACTGGCCGGTGCGGGTGCGGGTGCGGGGGATGGGGGAGACGCAACTGCAACCGTGGGCGGGGCGGGCGCGGGAACCATTGCCGGAGCCGCCGGAGCACGCACCGCCGGAGCCGGCAGGTCCTGAGCGGCAACGGCGGTGGCCGCCGCCGTCGTCGTACGCGGCCGAGCGAAGAACCAGCTGAGTCCGAACGCGAGGAACAGCAGCGCCGATGCCGCCGTCACGGTGCCCCAAGGCACCTCGACCCACAGCATGGCGACGACGGCAACGGCAGTGAGGAAGACACCCCACGCCAGCAGTTCCGGGCTGCGTCCCTGTGGCAGTACGGGCCGCGCTGTAGCAACCCGGATCCCTACGGGTTTGTTTATCTTTGTTGCCCGGTGGCGCCCCACAGCCAATACCGCCTTGCCTCGTTTGTCACAACAGAAACACCAGTGTATGTGACGGTGGTCCGGCTCACAGGATTGACGGCGGCCGCGTCGGCTACGACCCGGGCAAGCGCAGGCCCCGGTGCTAATATCAGCCTGTTACGTTACCCGGGCATCCTTGTGCCCGCATTCGAATGAGGTAGCGGACCCTGACTGCCCACAGGCCCGCAGGACAAAGTGTCACCCAGAGATTGGAACCACGTAGATGACCGCCCAGGTCCCCGCGACCGAGCCTTCGTCTCCGGGCACGGAGATAGCGAAAGCCGACCGCCCCAACATCGCGATCCTGCAGGGGTTCATCGGTTCCCTTTTGATCCTCTTCGGATCATTCGGCGTGGGCTGGCTGTCGCTCGCATCCGCCAATCTCCGGAGCAATCCGCTGATTATCTGGATGCGCTTCGATCAGCCCATCGGCGCCGTAGCCGCTGTGCTGATGCTGGCAACGGGCGGGATGCTCCTGGTGCGGTCCTGGCTGCGGCTCGGCCAGCGGATGAAGGGAAGCTGGGGTCCGGAATCGCGGCCGGTGGTACTGCGCGCCGTGATCGCATGGTCGGCACCCATGTGCCTAGCCCTGCCGCTGTTCAGCCGCGACGTCTTCGCCTACATCGCCCAGGGACTGGTCATGGTCAGCGGGTTGAACCCGTACAAGGACGGCTACTCCCAGATCTCCAACTACCTGCAGCTCGGAGCGGATGATCTCTGGGCCCAAAGCCCCACCCCTTACGGGCCGGTCTTCCTCTGGATCGAGGAACTGGTGGTCCGGATTACCGGCGGCCAGCCTGAGTTCTCGATCCTGCTGTTCCGGCTGATAGCCCTGCTCGGCGTCGCGCTCTGCGTCTACTACGTCCCTAAGCTGGCCGAGCTGCACGGCATCAACCCGAACCGTGCCCTCTGGTTGACCGCAGCCAACCCGCTGTTCCTGGTTAACTTCATCGCCGCAGTCCACAACGATGCCCTGATGATCGGTCTGGCGCTGGCCGGGCTGTACCTGGCCGCGACCAACCGGGCCCTCGTCGGCATCCTGCTGGTGACCCTGTCCATCGGCATCAAGCCGATCACCATCATTTTCCTTCCGTTCATCGGCCTGCTGTGGGCCGGAAAGAACGCGTCATGGCGGCGGAAGTTTGCCTACTGGTTCATGACTGCGGGTATTTCCCTGGGCCTGCTGTGGATCATGGGCCTGATCAACGGCTTCGGCTTCGGCTGGGTGGGCGCCCTGAGCACGCCCGGAAGTGTCTGGATCTGGTACGCACCGGTAGGGTTCGCGGGCATGCTGGTGGCAACGCTGGGCAACGCCCTGGGGCTGCCGGGCTGGACCCTGGCCGACATTGTCCACACGATCGGACGCGTGGCGTCCGTGGGGATTGTGCTGTGGCAGATGTTCGTGGGGCAGCACAGCCGCATGATCAGGCGGCTGGCGCTGGCCTTCGCCGCCATCGTGATGCTGGCACCGATGATCCAGTCCTGGTACGTCGTGTGGCTCATTCCGCTGTTCGCCGTGACAGGCCTGCGGGACGACTGGCAGGCGAAGACGCTGTACCTGTTCGTTTCGTTCTTCATGGTCTACGCCATCAGCGACCAGCTTGATATCTGGCCCTACTTTGAGTTCAGCCTCAGCGCGGCCCGCCAGATCGCCGCCGTGATCGCGCTGGGCTTCGCCCTTTACCTGATCTTCCTGGACCCCAAGACCAAGGTCCTGTTCCGCAAAAAGCTTACGGTGCCTGCTCCGGGCGAGCTGCGGACGCACTGAGGCTTTCGCTGCCGGCCCGGGTAAGGCGGATGACCCGGGCCACCGACCAGCCGAAGAGCACCAGCAGCAGGATGTTGCGGGCGGTCAGGAGCAGGGCCACGGCAATGTTCAGGTCGTTGTACAGGGCAGAGTAGAACATCGGATAAACCAGGGTGGTCAGCGCGGCAATCGCCGGCATAAGGAGCCCGGGTATCTTCCAGGCCTTGCCTTCCCAGGCCAGTCCGACGGCGATCACGGCGCCCAGCCACAGCATGAACTGCGGCGAGCCCACCTTGTTGAACACAATGAACGCGCTCACCAGTGCCAGCGAGCCCGAGATCAGCAGGGCACGGGAATCGGCTCCGCGGCGCAGCGCCCAGATCAGCAGTCCGACGACGGCGAGGGCGGCCAGCGCCAGCAGCGGCGTCATCAGCGCGGCCACGGGCTCGCCGAGGGCTCCGCGGACTTCGCGGGTGTTGATGACCTTGTCCTCGAAAATGTACGCGTCGGAGGAGCCGAGGATCGCCTGCCAGAGTCCCGGCGTGGTGAACGGGGCTTCCATCTGCATGCCGCGGGCGCCCTGTTCACCGACGAAGCTCAGCAGGTGGGGAAGGCCGCCGGACAATGCCACGGCGACGGCAATGACCGCCGATACGGCGGCACCGGTAGCCAGCAGGGTGAGGCGTTTCTTCCACGCTACGAGCACCGCGAGGATGACGGCGGCGGGCCAGACCTTGACCCAGGTAGCCAGCGACAGCAGGGCCGACGCCAGCACGGGACGGGTGGCAAGGAAGAGCAGGCCCATAATCACCAGGGGCGCGGTGAGCCCGTCCACGCGTCCCACGGCAACCGGACCGAGCAGTG
This sequence comes from Arthrobacter jinronghuae, assembly GCF_025244825.1. Lineage (NCBI taxonomy): Bacteria > Bacillati > Actinomycetota > Actinomycetes > Micrococcales > Micrococcaceae > Arthrobacter > Arthrobacter jinronghuae. Next base: position 2,295,335 of record NZ_CP104263.1, on the reverse strand, counting down.
CCGTGACGGCCAGCCACCAGTAGGCCGACGCGATGCCCTGGGTCCCGGCGCGCCGGGCGAGGACCGCGACGCCGGCCGCATTCAGGGCGGTAAAGAGCAGGAACCAAGTGAACTGGTAAGCGCCGTAGCCAAAGACCGCTGCCAGGACCATCGGTAAGAGCGCCGCAATGGGATAGACCCAGCCGCCGTCGATCCCGACCCAGTAGCCGTTCTGGATTCCGGAGAACGCCCACAGCCGGTAGAAGCCCACATCGCTGAGGACATCGCCGCCGAGGATACGGGTCGCAAGGGCGGCAAGGAAGCCCAGATGGACTACGGCAAATACCGTCCAGAGGGTGGCGGGGCGGAGTAACCGTGGATGCTGGAATGCCGATTTCCGGGTCATGCGAGGGTGGTGCTCCTTAGTTAAATCCGTTGCCGTGCCGCGTCCGTGCACAGCGATAAGGCTACCCAAGCGCGGCACCCGGCATGCAATCCGCCGTCGGACACGGGATACTGGAGTAATGACCGACCTAACTGAAGAAGTGATTGTGGCGGATTTCGACGTTTCGGAGTGGGAACCCACCCCGTACCAGGTGGAAGGAACCAACAGCGAACTTTCCACGGTTCGGGCGGTGAAGATCTACGAGGGTGACATCACCGGGACTTCCGTCGCGGACCTGATTATGGCCGGCAACTCCGCGGGGGCCGGCTATGTGGGTTCCGAGGTCTTCGCCGGGACCATAGCGGGCCGCTCCGGAACCATGGTTATCCAGCACTGGGGGTTGGCCGAGGGAACTGCGACGGCGAGCTCCGGGCACATCATTCCCGGCTCCGGCACCGACGATCTCGCCGGCATATCCGGCAAGGCCATCTACACGCAGGAAGAGGACGGCCAGCACCGGCTCGAGCTGCGGGTAACCTTCCCCGCTCCCCAGGCCTAGGTCCGGACGGACTAGGCGCCCAGTGCGGCGAACACCGCCGCCGCGAGTGAAGCAGCAATGACGAGGGCGAATCCCGCCAGCCACAGGACGGCAGGAACCCCGGTACGCCGGGAGAGGATGTAGGCGTCGGAGCTTTCCAGGTTCCGGCGCCGGCGTGTGTGGACGCTGAGCACATTGAACCAGTCCCGGACAGCGCCCGCCATGAGCGCGATACCCGTACACATGGCCACATACCCCGCCACCGGCGGGGCAGCGAACCAGACCAGCAGCACCGAGACTGACGCGCAGCCGAAAGCAATTACGATGCCCTGGCCGTTTCGGATGAACAGCAGCGCAGCGAGCAGCACGAGGGCGCTGACCGACAGTGCCGCACCGGACCAGCCGCCCAGCGCCGCCAGCACCAGGACGGCACCCACGACGGCCGGAACGGGATAGCCCCAGAAACCGGCCCACGCCGCGGGGAAGCCTCCCCGACCCAGGGACCGCATGTCTCCCGAGTGGTCAAAGCGCAGGCGGATGCCCTTTACTACCTGCCCGGTCATCAGCGCCGCGAAGGCATGGCCGAGTTCATGGACAAACGTCACGAATAGTCCGAACCACCGCCACGTTGCCCGGGGGACGCTCAGCAGTGCGGCAGCGGCGGCAATCATCAGCAGCACCCCGGGCTCGGGTTCCACGGCCGGAACGCGGTCGAAGCCCGCCAGGGCCCGGGACCACCACTCGGCGGCGACGCCAAGAGGCTCATCCACGGGCGGCCGGCTTAGAAAGTGCGGACTTAGAGGTCGAGGACTCCGCGGAGGATGGAATCCCCGGAATGGGTGGGATTACCGTCAAAGGGTTCGTCCGAGATATCAACAATTGGGTACTCATCGAGGTCAAGGTTAGCCGGGATCGTAAACCGGCCCTCCGTGCCCTCCATCGTCCCGAGACTGACCATGCGCTGCACGTCGGGGGCAATCAGCCAGACTTCGCGGAAGCCCTGGGCATCGGATCCGCTCGCCGTGACTACCAGCTCCCGTCCGCCGTCGGAACGCTGGTCCACCTCCGCCCGGCCCCTTTCCGAATAGGCAGGCAAGGGGGCCAGCTCCACCGCGGCAATAACTTCGCTGCGGTCCGTCAGGATCCGGGATATGCTCCAGATGCCTGCGGCTGCCAGCACCACGGCCGCAGCGGCTGCACCGAGCACCTGCGGAAGCCGCCGTCGTTCGCGGCGCTTCCGGACGGCGTCCAGCGGAACCGGCGTCGCCCCTGAAGGGGACGACTGCACGGGGGGCGGAGACGGCGCCGTCCCGGTCTCCGCGTTTTTGTCGGACAGTGAGGATGCCTGCACAGCCTCATCGGACGGAGCCGCGCCAAAGGGATCGGCGCGCACGGCCTCCCCGAGCCCCAGCCGGTCGTGGATGGACTCCCAGACCGACGACGGCGGCCGGGGGAGCCCCTCGGGAACTGGCGGGGTCCTTCCTGCGGTCACGACGCGCTGCAGCGCGCTGACCTCTGCTGCGCACTCGGTGCAGTTGTCGAGGTGTGCCGTGTCCTCTGGTCCGGCCTCGCCCAGGGCGCACAGGGCCAGCGCTTCAGGTGGCAGATGCTGCATCGCTGACCTCCAATCGCTGCCGGAGTTGGACAAGGCTTCTTCGAATATGGCTCTTTACGGTACCCAACGGGAGTTTCAGTGTTTCCGATATCTGCTGATGTGTCAGGTCTTCATGGAAGGCCAGGCGGAGGATGGAACCCTGGGGTTCCCCGAGCCTGGCCAGCTCGGCATCAAGCACCACCCGGTCTGCCACGCCGTCGGGATCAGGACCGGCGGGCGGAACCGGATTCCTGCCGGACTCCGGAGTCTCCATCAGTGTTTCCGAAGAACGGCCCCGGGCAGTGGCCATGCCGGCAGCCACGTTCCGCCCGATTCCTACCAGCCAGGCGGCGAGGGTGGAACGGTCAGGCGCATAGCTGTCCCGGTATTTCCAGGCCCGGATGAACACTTCCTGCACGGCGTCGTCGGCTGCGCCCTGATCGAGCAGTTTGCGTAGCGCCAGCGCGCGGATCAGGGGCGAGAACCTGCGGTACGCCTCTGCCAGCGCCGCTTCGTCCCCTGCCGCAAAGGCATGGTCCATCGCGGCGTCGCGATCTGAGGCGCCCGTGGGCATCAGTGCCGTTCTCCTGCCGTGCGGGGCTGCGTCCGGTGTCCGGCAGCTCTGGGGTAGCCACTATGGTACGGGTACGGCGGTGAGCACAACGTTGTCTTCATAGTCACCTACCGAGTCCAGCCATCTACCGCCGCACGTTACCAGTTCCAGCCGCGGCGCACCGTCACGGTCGAAGAGATTAAATTCGTCGAGTGAGGCCTTGGGAATGTTCTGTACCTTTTCGGAGGTGTACTTCACGACGGTTCCGTCGCTGCGGGTCACGGTCACGGGGGTGCCGGCAGGGACATCGTCCAACTCCGCGATGGGAAGTTCCTCGGTGCGTGAGTCCACGTGGGCGGCCAGCACCGCTGCTCCGCGGGAGGATCCGGGTGCCGGTCCGTAGCGGTACCAGCCGGCCTGGTAATGGTTGTCCGGCAGCGTCATGGCGCCGTTCGCTTCCTGCCCCACCGGGATCACCTCCAGCTCGATGCCGGTTCCCTCCACGCTCACCCGCACGGGCTCGGGAACGGCTTCCGCCGGGGTAGGTACGGCCGGCCGCACGGGTATGTCAGTGGCGGGGACGGTTGGTGCCCCTGTCGACGCCGGGGCGGGTGCCGCCGTCGACGTCGGTGCGGGTGCCGCCGTCGACGTCGGTGCGGGTGCGGCGGAAACCGATTGGGCCGGGGAAACGGCCTCGGGGGCACCGCTGCACGCGGCGGAACCGGCAAGGATCGCGGCGGAGAGGCAAGCCGCTGCAGCGAATCGCTGCAGGGGGACAACGGGCATGGGATGGACCTCCGGAAAAGGTGGCCCCGGTGCTGCGGCGCGGAAAGGGGGTGCGCAGCAGCACCGGGGGGTCGGGCGGGTGCTGCCTTAGCTGTCGCTGACCGTGGAACGGCGGCGCAGCAGGACGGCACCCAAGGCGAGCAGCGCGACGCCGCCGGCAGCGGCAGCCGCGGTCAGGGCCTGGTCATCCCCGGACTGGGTAACCTGCTCGAGTGCGCCCGGAACCGCGTGCGGGGCGGAGTGCAGCCCCTCGATGGTCTGGGTGGCGAGGGCCAGGTTCCCTGCTTCGAGCGAACCCCACGCATAGACAATCGTGTTCGTACCTTCGGCCAGGGCCAGATCCGCCGGACCGATCACCGGAGTGGTGGTGCCGGCTGCAGCAACCGAAGCGGAGACCGTTCCGGCATCCACGGTCAGCGCTTTCTCATTGGGATTGGTCAGGCCCTCGATCACCGGCGTGCCGCCGGCCAGGACGTCCACGGCAGGCGCGGCGGCCACGTGGCGGACGGTCAGGCGTGACTTGCCTGCCTCGACGGCGGACGTGTCATTGGTGAACAGGTTTGCCGTCGGTTTGCCCGAGGCATCCAGGTTGGCGGTGGCCGTGTAGTTGCCTCCAGCTGCCAGGTCTGCCGAGACCGGGCCAATGATCGGGGCGGAGGCATCGGCGGCGTCGGCGGCCGTGATGGCCAGCTGGTAGTTGCCGCCCGGCAGCTCCAGCGGCCCGGCAAGATCGCCGGGCATGAAGTCATCCAGGGTAAGCGTGCCGTTGACGTAGACATCAACGGGAGTGTCCGGGACGCCGTGCAGCACCGACAGTTTTGCCGTGTCGGAATCAGCAGCGGATGCCGGTACAGCCGAGAAGGCTGCGGCGGCACCCAGTCCGAGGGTCGCGAGAGCGGTAGCGGTCTTGCGCATGGTCTGAGCTCCTTGATCTGCCGCACCTTTCGGGTACGGGTTCCGTGACTTACACCCCTACTACCTCCGTGGGGGCCCTCATGGATGCAGAACCGGAGATATTTTCCGCAAAAGAGTTTCGGCGGGACGAGCCGGGCCGGTGGCGAGCCCGGGACGGTGGCGAGCCCTGGACGGTGGCGGCGGGTATTGCCCGGGGCGAGACGAGCCCGGCCGAGCCGAGCCCGGGACGAGGCAGGGACGGTGGCGGCGGGTATTGCCCGGGAACGGACGGCCCGCGGCGCCGGGGTGCCGGAACGGGTCCGGGCGGGAGCCTGCCGCGTCCGTAGTATCATCGTGTGGTTGCCCCCGTAGCTCAATGGATAGAGCAACGGCCTTCTAATCCGTAGGTTGCGCGTTCGAGTCGCGCCGGGGGCACTCAGCAGGCGCAGCACCCCCGGCAGGGGCGTAGGCTTCCCGGGATATGCCCGCTCTCCAAAGGAGCCGCAGTGCCCGCCGGTTACCTCATCACAGTTTTATTGCTTGGAGTGAGTACCTGCTGCGCGCTCTGGCCGCCCGGCGCCGCCAGTCCGCGTAACCGGCCCTCCATCCGGTCCCGTTGGTCCGTCGCGGCCTACCTCATCGGCATGACCGTCAACGAGGCTCCGCTGTTTCCGCTGCTGCTTGGCGTGGCTGCAACTGCCTTCGCCATTGGAGAAGGGGACGTTTCCGCGCCGCTGGGAACGGCGGCCGTGGGAGGCATGGCAATTGTTGCCGCCGGGCTCGTGTGGGTGGCAGTGCGCGCGGTCCGGAACCGTGGCGTTGCGGCCGCGGCCCTGGATGCCTGCCTCGGTGGCGGCTGGCGCGCCGCCCTGGGAAGGGAGGCTCCCGCCGTGGCCGGACGCGGCGCCGTCGTTGCCGGGCTTTTCCTGCCCTTCCGGCGCCGCCGCCGGGATGTGCAGCGGATCAGCGGACTTCGGTACGGAGAGTTGGGCCGGGAAAACACCCTTGACCTGTATCTGCCGCGGCGGAGACCGGCCCAGGGCCCCGTGTTTGTGCACTTTCACGGCGGACGGTTCGTCTCCGGGGCCAAGAACCGGGAATCGTTGTATCTGCTGCACCGGCTGGCGTCCCACGGGTGGACCTGCGTTAGCGCCAATTACCGTTTGGCTCCGGCTGCGCGGTTTCCGGACTACGTGGTGGATGCCAAGCGGGTCCTCTTCTGGGTCAAGACGCACGGCGCCGCCTATGGTGCAGGTACGGGACCCGTGGTCGTGGCGGGAAACTCGGCCGGTGCCTTCCTGGCCGCGTTCACCGCGCTGACGCCCGGCCGGGCGGAGCTGCAGCCCGGCTTCGAGGATGCCGATACCACGGTGGCAGCGGCCGTCTGTCTTTACGGCTATTACGGCAGGGTGCAGGGCACCAACCCGGACAGCACACCGGCAGCCTATGCCAACCCCTCAGCCCCGCCCTTCCTGCTCCTTCACGGTGACAGGGACAGCGTTGTGTCCGTTGACCACGGACGGGACTTTGCGCGGACCCTTGCCGGGATCTCCCGGCAGCCGGTGGTCTGGTGCAGACTGCCCGGTGCCCAGCATTCCTTTGACTACTTTGCGTCTGTACGGGCCCGCTTCGCGGCCGAGGCCATCGAAGGCTTCGCTGACTGGGCCCAGGCAAGGAACGTGCAGGACAAAGGGTCGAGGAACTGACAGCTCTTCCTCCACAGGACCGGCAGCGTTCCTTCCCGCCTCACATCGTCCACACACCGGCCCTTCCGCGGGCAGGGGTGGACATGTCGGTGAAGACTTGCAGGCACCGGCGGACCAGCCGGAACGTATGCGGGCGACACTGCGCATCGTCAAAAGGCACAGGCGCCGCGGTACCGAACCGAAGGCAGGAAAACATGAGTGACACCATTACGCTCCGGGGCTACGTTGCCACCGACCTCCGTCAGAACACCACTGACAACGGACTCGCGGTGGCGAGCTTTCGCATGTGCACCACGGAGCGGCGGTATGACCGGGACACCGGGGGATGGCAGGACGGACAGACAAACTGGTACGCCGTCAGCCTGTTCCGCCAGTTGGCCACCAACGCGGCGTTCAGCGTCCACAAGGGGGACCGGGTAGTCGTGACCGGCCGGCTGCGCCTGCGACAGTGGGTCACGGAGGACGGACGCAGCGGCACTAGCGCCGACATCGACGCCGACACGGTGGGCCATGACCTGATGTGGGGGACCGCCAGCTTCCGCCGCACCACGTCCGCCGGCAGCGACGCATCCCCGGGCGGGGTCGACGGCGGGATCGACGGCGGCCCAAGGGCGGACGACGCCGCCGGGCCCGGGTCCCACGGGGATCCGGATTCCGTGGAGTCCCTGGGCCGGATCGACCCGTTGACCGGCGAGCTTCTTGATGCTGTCGCCGGGGACAGCCTGACGGAAGAGGATGAACAGGCGGAGACCACGGAGGCTGCCCGTGAAGGAGTAGCCGCGCCGTATTGAGAGAGGCTCCCGTATATCCCGGGACCCTTTTTGTCCGGACGGCGTAATACGTGGCAGAATCGCCGGATGAACCCCCGCCGCAGAGCCCGACCCACCCTTCCCGCCGTTGGCCTGGCGGCCGGGTTCCTGGCGCTCGCGGTCGGGCTTTCCGGCTGCGGATGGCAGGGGGAAACCAGCGAGGAACCCCCGTCGGCGGGAGAGGCCGCGCCTGGATCGGCCACGCCTGGATCGGCACCGGCGGACACCCCCGCGCCCCATGCCGCATTGACCGAAGCACTGGAATCCGAGTTGGGGAAGCTGGCTGATTCGGATTCGCTGCCGGACGGGGAAGCGGTGGGTGCGGCGTTTACCGCGGCGGGCTTTACGCCGGGAACGGTGGAAGTCTCGGCGGACACCACACCCACCGGCCTGGAAGTTGACTCGATCCAGGCTGCAGCTGTGCAGGACGGGGATTGCATTTTCGGTGAGGTCCGGGACGGCTCGGCCTACGTTACGGTGCTGCCGGTGTTGTCCGACGGCGGATGCTTCGTCGGCAACTGACCGGGAACCGACCCTAAGTGACCCGAAGTCACCGGGACCCGACCGGGAACCGGCCCTAAGTGACCGGGACCTGAGCCGGAACCGGTCGGGGGAATTGTGCGGGAATCGACACCGGGACGAATGTAGGCGCCGGCACGAAGACGGACCGGCAGAGCGCCTCGGCCGGGAAAATCCCTTCGGTTTGTCGCGATCCCAGCGGTTTGTGACAATTCCTGCGCCGCGCGGTGCAGGGATCCGGACATACTGCGGGGATTCGGACACCTTGCGGGGACAATCGGCGGGGATTCGGACGCCTTGCGGGGACAATCGGTGGGGATCCGGACATACTGCGGGGATTCGGACGCCTTGCGGGGACAATCGGTGGGGATCCGGACATAGTGCGGGGATCCGGACACCTTGCGGGGACAATCGGCAGGGATCCGGACAACCGGGATCCGGCACCCCGGGCCGAAGCGCAAGGGGTAACCGCACGCGCCGGAAACCGGAAAATGGAATATATCGGCGCTGACAGATTAGCCTTGTAGATATGGCGGAATTTATCTACACGATGACCAAGGCCCGCAAGGCCGTTGGCGACAAAGTTATCCTCGACGACGTAAGCATGTCCTTCTACCCCGGTGCCAAGATCGGCGTGGTGGGTCCCAACGGTGCGGGTAAGTCCACCATCCTCAAGATCATGGCTGGACTGGACACCCCCTCGAACGGTGAGGCCCGGCTCAGCGCCGGCTACACGGTGGGCATCCTGCTTCAGGAGCCGCCGCTGAATGAGGAAAAGACCGTACTCGGCAACGTCCAGGAGGGCGTCGGCGAGATTTACGGCAAGATCCAGCGGTTCAACGAAATTTCCGAAGAGATGTCACAGCCCGACGCGGACTTCGACAGCCTGCTTGAGGAAATGGGCAAGCTACAGGAAGCCATCGACGCCGCCGATGCCTGGGACATTGATTCCCAGCTCGAGCAGGCCATGGACGCCCTGCGCTGCCCGCCGCCCGAAGCGGATGTCACCCTCCTCTCCGGCGGTGAGCGCCGCCGCGTGGCGCTCTGCAAGCTGCTGCTGCAGAAGCCGGACCTGCTGCTCCTCGATGAGCCCACCAACCACCTGGACGCCGAGAGTGTGCTCTGGCTTGAGCAGCACCTCTCCGCCTACCACGGCGCCGTCCTGGCCGTGACCCACGACCGGTACTTCCTGGACCACGTGGCCCAGTGGATCGCCGAAGTGGACCGCGGACACCTGTACCCGTACGAGGGCAACTACTCCACGTACCTGGAAAAGAAGCGCGCACGCCTGGAAGTCCAGGGCAAAAAGGACCAGAAGCTGGCCAAGCGCCTCACCGATGAGCTGGACTGGGTCCGCTCAAACGCGAAGGGCCGCCAGACAAAGTCCAAGGCCCGCCTGGCCCGCTACGAGGAAATGGCAGCCGAAGCGGACCGCACCCGCAAGCTGGACTTCGAAGAAATCCAGATCCCGCCGGGACCGCGCCTGGGCTCCCTCGTCCTGGAAGCCAAGGGCCTGCAGAAGGGCTTCGGCGACCGGCAGCTGATCGACGGACTGTCCTTCTCCCTGCCGCGCAACGGCATCGTCGGCGTCATCGGCCCGAACGGCGTGGGTAAGTCCACCCTGTTCAAGACCATCGTCGGCCTGGAAGAGCTCGACGGCGGTGAGCTGAAGATCGGTGACTCCGTGAAGATTTCCTACGTGGACCAGTCCCGCGGCGGCATCGATCCGGAGAAGAGCCTGTGGGAGGTCGTTTCCGAGGGACACGACTGGATCCAGGTGGGCCAGGTGGAAATGCCGTCCCGCGCCTACGTCTCCGCTTTCGGATTCAAGGGTCCGGACCAGCAGAAGAAGGCCGGGGTGCTTTCCGGTGGTGAGCGCAACCGCCTGAACCTGGCCATGACCCTGAAGCAGGGCGGAAACCTGCTCCTGCTCGATGAGCCCACTAACGACCTGGACGTCGAAACCCTGTCCAGCCTCGAAAACGCGCTGCTGGAATTCCCCGGCTGCGCCGTGGTGGTCTCCCACGACCGGTGGTTCCTGGACCGCGTGGCCACCCACATCCTCGCCTTCGAAGGCACGGAGGAAAACCCCGCGAACTGGTACTGGTTCGAGGGTAACTTCGAGTCTTACGAGCAGAACAAGATCGAACGCCTCGGCCCGGATGCAGCCAAGCCGCACCGTGTGACGCACCGCCGCCTGACGCGCGACTAAGTCCGGCGCAGGCAGACGGAAAAGAGCTCCGCTTCCCTTCGGGGAAGCGGAGCTCTTTCCGTACTCGCTCAGAGTCAGCGGTGATTACTGCGGAACGCGGACCATGCCCTCCTGGGCAACGGTGGCCACCAGCTCGCCGCTCCGGTTGAAGATCCGTCCGGTGGACAGCCCCCGCGCGGCGGAGGCGCTCGGGGATTCCTGGACGTAGAGCAGCCAGTCGTCCACCCGTACCGGCCGGTGCCACCACATGGCGTGGTCCAGGCTCGCGATGCTCATGCCCGGAGTGGTCCAGGCGAGCCCGTGCCCACGCAGGACCGGTTCCAGCAGGGTGTAGTCACTGGCATAGGCGAGGGCGGCGCGGTGCAGGTTCTCGCCGTCGGGCATGGGCTTGAAGGTCTTCATCCAGACGGCGTTGTGCGGGGTCCTTTCCCGTCCGGCGCGGACATAGACCGGATCCATCACGTGGCGGATGTCCATGGGGCGCCGGTGGGACCAGGCCTCGGCCACCGGGTGGTCGAAGTCCTTCAGCAGCTCGGCCGTGGTGGGCAGGTCCTCCGGTTCGGGGATGCCGGCGGGCATCTCCTCCTGGTGGTCCACTCCCGAATCGGGAACCTGGAAGGAAGCAATCATGGACAGGATCGGCTTGCCGTTCTGGTAGGCGTGGCTGCGCCTGGCGGAGAAGGAACGGCCGTCCCGCAGCCGTTCCACACCGAACGTAATGGGCACCTCGGTGTCACCGGGGCGGAGGAAGTACCCGTGCATGGAGTGCATGATCCGGTCTTCGGGAACGGTGCGGGCAGCAGCAACGAGGGACTGGCCCAGCACCTGTCCGCCGAATACCCGCTTGCGCGGCTCTGGCTGGGAACCCCCGACAAAAATGTCCTCGTCGGTCTTCGCGCCGTCGGCCCAGCTAAGGTTCAGGAGCTCGAGCAGGGACGCTGTCGGATCGAAGGATTCATCAATGGACATCTGGGACTATCTCCTAGCAGGAAAGGCGGTGCTGCCTCAGGCAGGAACCGTGGAACACTTCTAGCTTAAACGTACCGGTCAGTAACTAGTGCGGCTGCCGGAGCCCTGCGTTTTAGGGCAAACCTCACTCTCTGGGAAGATGGGGGCATGTCTGTGCATCGTTTCCCCGTCCAGCTTCGGTTCGGCGACCAAGATCCCAACGGCCACATCAACAACGTTAGGTTCGTCCAGTTCCTGGAGGAAGCGCGGGTCCAGCTGGGCCTGTTGCCGCTACCGGACGGCGCGGGCGGACCGGGTAGTTTCCGCGACCTGGCCGGGGACCGCACGGCAACGTACGTGGCGCGGCAGGAAATCGAGTACCGGGCGCCGTTGCTTCACCGGAAGGAACCCGTCTGGGTGGACGTCTGGGTAACCCGGATCGGCTCCAGCAGTCTTGCCTACGGTTTCCGCGTGGCGGATGAAGACCCGGAGACGGTGTACGCCTACGCCGAGGCGGCGATGGTGCAGGTAGAGGCTGCCAGCGGCAGGCCCACACCGCTCACGGACGAGCAGCGGGAAGTGCTTCAGTCGTGGATGGGCGAGCCGGTGCCGTTCCGTGCAGCCGTCCCTGCCGGGCAGGCCAGCTAGATGGACAGCGAACTCCGGCTGGCCGATCCGCAGGTCACCGCCGATCTGCGTAACTTTGTGACCCGGGCACGGACGGCCGACGACGGCGCGGTCCGCCTGCAGGCCGTGGGCAGTGTCCTAGCCGCCTACGTCTGCGTCCTGCGCCCCCGGATCCTCGGGGAAGACACACCGACCGTGCTGGGCCTGCGGACCATGCCGCTGGCTGCTCCGGCGGAGGTGGACGCCACGGTCCAGCTGTCGGCCGTCGGGGACCGGCTCGCCCGGATGGGAACTGCGGATACTGTGCTTCCAGTGCCGCCCATGACTGTGCGTGAAACCTGGGCGGGCATCCTGGCGCCGCGTTCGGGCTGGCAGCCGGCCGGCAGGGTTCCGGTGCAGCTGCTCGAACAGACGGCACACCGGGGAATCCGCGAGGTTGCCGCGATGCTGCCCCAGAGCCCGGGAGCCGCCGTCGTGCACAGCGCCCGGACAAGGGTCTGGGCGCAGACCATGGGTGGAACCGAAATCCCGGTGCCGGCGGGGGCTGCCTTTGCGGCGCTTTCCCTCGGTTTCCTGCCCGCCGGCGGAACCGGGGCCGACGCCGCCCTGTTCAGCAACGGGCGCTGGCTGCGGCTGAGCACTCCGCTCGGGCACGTGCTGACCCGGCTACCGGCGGTCCTGTAGGCCCTGCCGGGGCGGCGGATCAGGCTGAGTTGACCATGGAGTGGGCGGCGCGCTCCAAGTAGTCCCAGAGGGTCCCCTCGTGCAGGGGGGAGAGATCGAGGGAGTCGACGGCGGCACGCATGTGCCGCAGCCAGGCGTCGCGCGCGGCGGGCGTGACGATGAAGGGCATGTGCCGCATCCGCAGGCGGGGGTGCCCGCGCTGCTCGCCGTAGGTCTTCGGGCCGCCCCAGTACTGCTCAAGGAACAGCAGCAGGCGTTCCTTCGCCGGCCCGAGGTCCTCTTCTGGATACATCGGCCGCATCAGCGGATCGTCCGCCACACCTTCGTAGAACACGTCCACGAGCTTCACGAACGTGGGATGCCCGCCCACGGCGTCGTAGAAGTTGTCCGTGTACTGCGGCTGCTGGAAGGCCTGGGGCTGCTGCGTGGGCTGCTGCGCCGGGCGCAGCGGCAGGGACGCCGCGCTCGGCGGCGCCTCTGCCGGGTCAGGCGTCGGTTCAGTCATTGGCAGCCATGCCGTCTTTGAGCGCGTCGGCCTTCGCCGGTTCCACCGGAGTTTCGCCCACGTAGGTGCCCTGGGACCGGTTGCCGATCTTGGCGATCTCCCCGTTGCGGATGTACCAGATAACGCCGCGGTCATCGATGATCCGGGTGATCCGGATACCCACGGACTGCACCGTTCCGGCGGTGTCGCCGACTTCGATGACGTCGCCGATTCCGTACTGGTCCTCAATGGTGATGAAGAACCCGGCCAGGGCGTCGCGGATGAGTTCCCGCGCGCCGAAGCCGAGGGCGATGCCGACAATGCCGACGCTGGCCAGCAGCGGGGCAATGTTGATGCCCACGGCGTCCAGCACCATGATGATCGCGACGGTCCAGATGGAAACGTTGACGGCGCTGCGCAGCAGGGCGCCGATGGTGTCCGCGCGCTGGGCACGGCGCTTCTTGTCCAGGTTGCGCATCACCGGCTGCGCCCATTTGATCTTGGAGGAGTGCAGCAGCGAATAGCCCTTCTGGGCGCGCGCCACCAGCCTGTTGATCAGGAAACGCGCGACAAACCAGACGCCGGTGGCGGCCAGGACAATAAGGGCGGCTTCGATCAGGCCGGAAAGGTCAAAATCATTGACGGTCACTGAAGAGAGGTCAATTTCGGAAGCGGAAAGCACGGGTAGCGGTTCATCCTTTGTATAGCCGGTCAGTGGTCTGCGGTTAAGGCTACCCGTGCCGGCCGTGTCCGAAGGGCATCCCGGCCCCGGTCAGCGTCTGGGGCCGGTGCTCCACCGGGAAATTCACGCTCCGGGCGATGAAGCAGAGCCGGTTCGCCTCGGCGTGCATCGGTCCGGATGCGAGTTCGACGGCGGCAGGCCCCGCGCCGCCGTCGATGGTCACTCTGGGACGCAGTGCAGCGGAGGTGAATTCGCCGCTGCCGTCCCGGTTGAGCCGCAGCAGCCCCTCGGGGGAGTCCTCGTAGGCGAGCACCCTGATGCCGTTTCGGACCGCCACGTGCAGGTAGGAAAGCATGTGGCACTGGGCCAGCGCGGCGAGCAGAAGCTGCTCGGGGTTCCAGCGGTCCCGGTCGCCGTGGAAGGTGGGGTCCGCGGTTCCGGGCAGGTCGGGCAGCCCGGGGGCGCGGATGATGTGGTCGCGGCCGTAGCCGCGGTAGGAAGCGGTCCCGTCGCCGCGGTTTCCCGTCCATTCCAGATCGAGCGTGTAACGGTGTTCGGAGAGATTCACGCTCTCCAAGCTACCGTCTGAGCCCGCGGATGGAAGGGGAACCGCGGCGGCAAGGCGTTACCGGTCGGCTTCCTGCGCCTTCAGGGCGCGGACCACGCCGTCGCGGCTTTCCAGGATCAGCCGTCGCAGCGAGGGGGAGTCCTCGCCCAGTTCGGCGAGGAAGGCATCGGTGGTGTCCACCGTGTCCTGGCGCGTCAGCCGGGACGGATAGAGGCCGACGGCGATCTGCTGGGCGATCTCATGGGTCCGGCTGGCCCACACGTCGCGGATCGACGCAAAGTACTTCTGTGCGTACGGTTCCAGCAGGCCGGTGTCGTGCACACGCATGAATCCGGCGATGGCTGAACGCTGCGCGGCGTTGGGCATGTCGGAGCGCTCCACGATCGATTCCCAGGCGGCTGCCTTGGCTTCGGGGGTGGGGATGGCCGCGCGGGCCATGGCAGCAGCAAGGGCGCCCGTGGCCGTGGCATCGCGCTCGAGTTCGGCGTCGATGTCTGCTGCGCCCAGCCGGCCGCCGGCCACCAGGCCGGTGAGCAGCTCCCAGCGCAGGTCCGCGTCGACGGCCAGCCCTTCGAGGGACCGGTCGCCGGTGAACAGGCCTGCCAGCGAGTCCAGCTGCTCGTCGGATGAGGCGTGGGCGGCGAAGGCCTTGACGAACTGCAGCTGTGAATCCGAGCCCGGCTCCGCTGCGGAAGCCAGCTCCCAGAGACTCTCGGCGGCGGCAACGGTCATGGGTTCGCGGTCCTGGGGGCTGACGTAGAAGGCCAGGGTGGTGGCCAGCTGGCGCAGCAGCACCTGGACAACGGTCGAGTCGGACTCGGACGCGATGTTCTGCAGGACCAGTTCCACATAGTTGCGGGCCGGGATCTCCGCGTCCCGTGCAGCGTCCCAGGCGGATGCCCACACGAGCGTCCGGGGCAGGGAATCCGCTATGTTGCGCAGGCTGCGGGTGGCGGTGTGCTGCGAGGCGGCGTCCAGGCGGATCTTTGCATAGGCCAGGTCGTCGTCGTTGAGCAGCAGCAGGGCCGGGCGCGGCTGGCCGGCGAGTTCGGGCACCTCGGTGCGTTCGCCGTCGACGTCGAGCTCCACGCGGTGCGTGCGCTGCAGCCTGCCGTCCTCGTCCGGATTGTAGAAGCCAATCGCCAGGCGGTGCGGGCGAAGGGTGGGGTATTCCTCAATAGCGCTCTGCAGTACGGCGAAGGACGTGATGGTGCCGTCCTCATCGGTCTCGAACTCCGGGCGCAGGGTGTTTACGCCGGCGGTCTCGAGCCACTTGGCGGACCAGTCGGACAGATCCCGGCCGCTGGCTGTTTCCAGCTCGGACAGCAGATCCGACAGCTCCGTGTTCTGCCAGGCGTGCTTGCCGAAGTACTCGCGCACGCCGGCCATGAACTTGTCCTGTCCGACCCAGGCCACCAGCTGCTTGAGCACGGAAGCGCCCTTGGCGTAGGTGATGCCGTCGAAGTTGACCTGGACGTCTTCCAGGTCCCGGATTTCGGCGACGATGGGGTGGGTGGTGGGCAGCTGGTCCTGGCGGTAGGCCCAGGCCTTTTCCAGCGAGGCGAAGGTGGTCCAGGCCTGCCGGAATTCGGTGGCCTCCGCGGCGGCGAGGGTGGACATGAACTCGGCGAAGGATTCATTCAGCCACAGGTCGTTCCACCAGCGCATGGTGACCAGGTCGCCGAACCACATGTGCGCCAATTCGTGCAGGATCGTTACGGCGCGGCGTTCCACCGTGGCTTCGGTGACGCGGGAACGGAAGACGTAGCTCTCGAGGAAGGTCACCGCACCGGCGTTTTCCATTGCCCCGGCGTTGAACTCGGGCACAAAGAGCTGGTCATACTTCTCGAACGGATACGGGGTGCCGAACTGCTCCTCGTAGAAGGCGAAGCCCTGGCGGGTGAGTTCGAAGATGTTCTCGGCGTCCATGAACTGCATCAGGGACCGGCGGGCAAAGACACCCAGGGGGATGGTGCGGCCGTCGGAACTTGTCAGTTCGCTGCGGACGGACTGGTACGGACCGGCGATCAGCGCGGTGATGTAGGAGGAGATCCGCGGCGTGGGCTCGAAAGACCAGGTGGAGCGCGGACTGGCGTCGGTCAGGTCGCCGGCGGCCAGGGGCTCCGGGGTGGGGGAGTTGGAAATGACATCCCAGTGCGACGGCGCCGTGACCGTGAAGCGGAACGTGGCCTTCAAGTCCGGCTGTTCGAAGACCGCGAACATACGGCGGGAGTCCGGAACCTCGAACTGCGAATAGAGGTAGACCTCGTTGTCCACGGGGTCCACGAAGCGGTGCAGGCCCTCGCCGGTGTTCATGTAGCGGGCATCCGCGTCCACCACGAGTTCATTGGACTCGGCGAGGTTCGGGAGCTGGATCCGCACGCCGTCGGACACCTCCGCCGGGTCCAGGGCCACGCCGTTCAGCGTGATCCGGTGAACCGTGTCGGTGACCGCGTCAATGAAGGTCGACGTCCCGGGGCGGGCGGAGAACCGGACGACGGTCGTGCTGCCGAACACCGTCTCTCCCCGGGTCAGGTCAAGGTTGACGTCGTAGGACTCGACATCAAGGAGTTCTGCACGTTCACGGGCTTCGGAGCGCGTGAGATTCATACCTGGCAAGGGAGGGCCTTTCTCAAGGACAAAGAGTGCGGCAGACGCTGGTCCGCCTCACATTAGTGATCTTGTGCAACAGTCTCTCATTGCTAAGCACCCTCCCAAAGCACCGGACGTTAAATGCGGCCCGCCTGCACGGCCGATCCATATCCTTCGGAGTCCATCCCGTCACTGCGGTAGAACAATGAGCTCTCGCCCGGGTAAACGCTCAGGTAGCCGTAGCGTGCGGCGGCCGAAGTATCGCCCGGGCCCACCACCGTACGGAATCCGTTCCAGCCGCTGCCGACCTGCTCTGCGGGTGCGAAGCCTCCGTTGCCGAGGCCTCTGTAGAGCATGAGCCTGCCGTCGGGGTAGCGTGCAAGGATGTCGTTGGTGCCTTTCCGGTCGTAGTCGCCGCCAGCGGTAAGCGAAACAAAAGCGTCCCAGCCGCCCTTCCCGACAATCGTTCCCGCACGGTAGCCCTCGCGGCCGTTGCCGGTGTCTCCGGTCCCGGCATAGAACCACAGGGAGCCGTTGCTGTCGCGGGCGAGGATGTCCGGCCGCCCGTCGGAGTTCACGTCTCCCGGGGCCAGGAGTTCAGTGAAGACGCCCCATCCGGTTCCAATTCGCTCCGGGGACAGGTACCCCTCATTGCGGGCATCCACCTTCCCGGAGCCGGCATAGAACCACAACGTTCCGTCATTCCTGCGTGCAATGAGGTCGCTGCGCCCGTCGCGGTTGTAATCGGAGGCAATGACGTCCGCGTAGATTCCCCAGCCGGTTCCGATCCACGCCGCAGCCGAGTACTTTCCGGTCCCGGTTGCCGATCCCGGGTGGTGCCACAGCCTGCCGTCCCGGTCGATCGAGAGCAGGTCCGCGACCTTGTCGCCGTTGAAGTCTCCCGCGTCGATGACCTTGGCCGACTGGCTGAGGTTTAGTCCCTGCGTGGAGACAGGAGAGGCGTAGCCTTCGGACACGCTGCCGGTGCCCGGGTAGAACGTGAGCCCGGCATTGTCGCTCCGGTAGCCCAACAGGTCCGTCTTGCCGTCACCGTTGAAATCCGATGCGAGAATATCCCAGTAGCCGTTCCATCCGGTGCCGATGACCGGTCCCTGGGTAAAGGTTCCGCTCCCGTCGCCTTGCCGGATGGATATCGATCCGTCGTTACTCCGTACCAGCATGTCTACGCGGCCGTCGCCGTTGAAATCGCGGACGCCGACGAGTCCGTTGTACTGGTTCCAGCCGGTACCGATGGAACGTGAGGACCCGTGCTGGCCGGTTCCCGTGCCCGCGTACAAATAGAGGGTTCCGTTGGGGGCGCGTGTGACGATGTCATTTCGTCCGTCGCTGTTGGCATCGCCGACACCGAGGATGGAATCGAAACCGTCCCAGCCGTCCTGGCCGATCTTGACTCCGGACCGGTAGCCCTCGTTCCCGGCGCGGACTGCTCCGGTCCCGGAGTACCGCCAGAGGCTGCCGTCCAGATGCCGGGCGAGGAAATCGTTGTTTCCGTCACCGTCATAGTCTCCGGTGGCGATGAACCGGTCGAAAATCTGGAACCCCGTGCCGATCCAGATGGCAGGATTGAAGGTGCCGTTCCCCCGGCCCGGGGACATCCAGAGTTGTCCGTTGCTGCGGCGGGTCAGGAGGTCGGCGGTTCCGTCACCGTCGAAGTCTCCGGGGGAGAAGACCCGCTGCGTGAAGTCCTCCCGTATGACACCGGTGACGGTGACCGACGCGGAGTCTGCATTGATCGAATTGATCTTGACAGTGGTCCCGGAGTGGGTAGTGAAGGTCTGTCCGGCCTGCCACGTGCTGTTAGCGTTCGTGTAGCCGGCGAAATCGCGGGTATTCGGGGCGATAACCACCGAGTTGACGGCCCAGTCGTTCGCGAGATCCTGCTTGACGATTTTGATGCCGCGGTTTCCTCCCACTGCTGTCCCGGAGTCATAGCCCACCGGCTGCCGCAGCTCGAGATAGTAGGTCTCCCCGGACGTGTCCCGGAACTTCACCGCGCGATTGGACGCCGAACCTGCCCACGGCCGGAGCGTGTAGGTCTTGGCCCGTTCGGGTGTGCCGGCGTTGAGGATTTCGTCGCCGCGGCCGAAGGCGCCGGAGTCCCAGAAATAGGAACTGATCATGGGCATGTTGTACTGCGCGTAGCCCATCAGATCCGAGGTGTCTCCGTACTCCCGCGACGTGCACGCGCCGTCCGCCCAGTTACCCGCGGAATTGATCCCGATATCGGACCGGCCGTTGTTGCACTTGAGGCTGTTGGCGTGCAGCAGGCCGAGCACGTGGCCGAGTTCATGAGTGACCACGTTATTCGTGAAACCCGAGGGCCGGGGCATCAGCACCGAGCCGCTGGTGGGTCCTGAGGTCCATCCCCCGCCCAGGATTCCCCCGTAGCCGCCGCTGCGCAGGTCCCCTGCCGGAACGAACACCACAAGGGCCTCGTTGGGGGTGTCATACCACCGGAGGTCCTTCCTGATGGTGTTCATCATTGCCGCGTAGTCCTGCTGGGAGTTCGCAGTGCTGTTCAGTGTCTTGGTTTCGGCAATCGACATACCCAGGCGCTGGTTGGACGCGGCCCGCCAGTACTTGTTGGCCTCCGTAATGGAGTTTTTCGCGGCCTGCTGGTCCACTCCGCCGCGGTTGTCCGTCAGTGTTGCGAAGACCAGGGTCACCTGGATGGTGCCGCTGCGCGCTGCGGCGGCCGTGGTGGAAGCACCTCCGCTGCGGGTGCTCAACGATGCAGCTCCGTGGTCGTGCATAGCCGAAATATCGGTTTCGACTGCGGACCGTACGGTTCCATCGGGGTCGGTTACCAGAGGCGTATCGGGACCCGGAACCGGGAACCCGCCGCCGACAACGGGATCGTAGTCCTCTCCGTCCTGCGGCTGCTCTTCACCTTCCGTTCCGAGGCCCGGCGCCGTTGCGGACGGCTCCGCCGTGGCCGGGTCAGAGACGGCAGGCGTAGCCGGGGCCGACTCAGTAGCGTTCGGCTCGCTATGGTCCGGCTCCTGCGCGGCCGGCGCGGGGGCGGCCGGATCGACCTCCGATTCCCCGGCAGGCGCCGGAGACGGCAGGGTCGAGCGGGCACCTGGTCCGGTGGCGTCAGCGACAGCCGGCTGCGGGAGTTCCTCGAACTCCTGCGCAGGAAGCCCCCCGGCCGTCAAAGAGGCAGCGAGGAGGGCCAGAACGGCGAGTTTTACACTTTTCAATAGATAATCCTTGTAGGGCGATTCCTGGTGGGCGCAACGGTGCACTATCCGCGACGCCAGCGTCGAACGCGGGGAAACCGCTCAAATCCGAGGGGATCGGAGTACGGTCCTATCTGCTCTATCGGCACGCGGGAACGCGATGTAAGTGCGGTTGCCCGTGGAGGCGGCGGAATTTGGAAGCGCGGCTGCGGCGGAAGTTAGGCTGGACATGCACTTTCCCTTCCCGAAGAAACGGACTTACCCCAAATGCGCGTCCACATTGCAACCGACCACGCAGGCATGGAACTGAGCTCCCACCTCATCCAACATCTGACGGGCAAGGGGTACGACGTCGTCGACCACGGCCCCCGCGAATACGATGCCGAGGACGACTACCCCGCGTTCTGCATCAATGCTGCCGAGGCCGTTGTCCGGGATCAGGAAGCGGGCACGGACGCCCTCGGAATCGTGCTGGGCGGTTCAGGCAACGGTGAACAGATTGCCGCCAACAAGGTTCGCGGGGTCCGGGCCGCACTGGCTTGGAACCTGGAGACCGCAAAGCTCGCACGCCAGCACAATGACGCCAATATCGTCGCCGTGGGCGGCCGCCAGCACAGCGTCGAGGAGGCCACCGGCATCATCGAAGCCTTCCTCGCCGAGCCGTTCAGCGACGCCGAACGCCATGTCCGCCGGATCGGACAGATTGCGCGGTACGAAACCACCGGCTCAACGCTCTAATGCCCGAAGGGCATTCGATCCACCGCCTGGCCCGGCAGTTCTCCTCGGTGTTCGGCGGCGAACGGCTCACCGTAAGCAGCCCGCAGGGCCGGTTTGCCGCCGGTGCCGCCCGACTGGACGGGCATGTGCTCGAGGCGGCGGAAGCCCACGGCAAGCAGCTGTTCCTGCACTTTGACCACGATCTCTACCTGCGCATCCACCTTGGGCTCTACGGCGCCTTCGATTTCGGCGGGGATGAAACGTTCATCGGATCCTCCAGCATCGGCGCGCCCCGGCGGCTGGGGGAGCAGGAGGTAGCCGGCGACGACGGCGCGGGCTACTCAGGGCCGCCCGAGCCCAAGGGGGCGGTGCGGGTCCGGCTGGTTTCCAAGCATGGGTGGGCGGACCTCCGGGGTCCCACTGCCTGTGAGGTGGTGACCGAAGCCGAGCGCCAAAAGGTATTGGCCAGGCTGGGACCGGACCCGCTGGCGGACGGAGCTGACGGCGCCGCCGGGCGGGCAGCGGAATTCACGCGCCGGCTGCGCAGCAAGGGCTCGCCCGTCGGCCTGCTCCTGATGAACCAGGAAGTACTGGCCGGGGTGGGCAACGTGTACCGCGCCGAAGTGCTGTTCCGCCGCCGGATGTCTCCCTGGCGGCTGGGCCGAAGCGTCGGCGAGGCCGAGGCAGGGGAGCTGTGGGACGACGTCGTACGCCTGATGAACGACGGAGTGCGGCAGGGAAGGATCATCACCACGGAGCCGCAGGACCGGGATGACACCGGCGAGCCGGTCCCCGTGTCCGAGGCCCACTATGTCTATAAGCGGACCGGACTGCCGTGCCGGCGCTGCGGAACGCCGGTGGCGGGAACGGAGATGGGCGCCCGCAAGCTGTACTGGTGCCCGTCCTGCCAAGCCGACTGAGCACGGGCGCAGACAGGTGCAGGTGCCTGACCTGCATGGGACTTAAAGCAAGAAGGGCCTTCCGCGCGGTGGAAGGCCCTTCTAAGGTGGAGGGGATGACGGGAATCGAACCCGCG
Source organism: Arthrobacter jinronghuae (assembly GCF_025244825.1). Classification (NCBI taxonomy): domain Bacteria; kingdom Bacillati; phylum Actinomycetota; class Actinomycetes; order Micrococcales; family Micrococcaceae; genus Arthrobacter; species Arthrobacter jinronghuae. Next base: position 2,273,819 of record NZ_CP104263.1, on the reverse strand, counting down.
TAATCAGTTTGGAAGACTGAGGCTCTACCATTGAGCTACATCCCCGGCGCCGTAAGGCAGGTTTTACCTTAGCACGCGATTACCGGCCGAGAGTAATCGGCCTGTATCCGGTTCCCAACCGGGTGTGGAATTGGTCCCGGCGCAGGGAAAATTCGTCATACCAGCTTCAGGGCAGGTAGGCTGTCAGGTGCACTGACGGGGTGTAGCTCAGCTTGGAAGAGCGCCTGCTTTGGGAGCAGGAAGTCGCAGGTTCAAATCCTGTCACCCCGACTCTGTATAACCATGGTGCAGACCAATCCCAGAACCCTCAGGAGAACTTACGCTGTGAAGAGCGCCGTAGAAAACCTCACACCCACGCGGGTAAAGCTCAACGTTGAAGTTCCGTTCGAGGAACTGAAGCCGAGCATCGAAGAGGCCTACAAGACCATCGCCACTCAGGTGCAGGTCCCGGGCTTCCGCAAGGGCAAGGTTCCCAACCGCCTCATCGATCAGCGCGTTGGCCGCGGCTACGTCCTCGAGACGGCGATCAACGACGGACTCAACGGCTTCTACGCCGAAGCCGTCCAGGAAACCGGAATCAGCCCCCTGAGCCGGCCCGAAGTTGAAATCACCGAAGTGCCGGACCCGACTTCCGACGAAGGCCAGCTGGTCTTCACCGTCGAGCTGGACATCCGCCCCGAAATCGAGCTGCCGGACTACGCCGGCCTCGAGGTCACCGTCGAGCCCGCCGAGGCTTCCGACGCCGACGTCGACAAGGCCCTGGACGAGCTGCGCAGCCGCTTCGGCACGCTGAAGTCCGTGGACCGCCCCGCCGCAGCCGATGACTTCCTGACCATGGACCTGGTCGCCAAGGTAGACGGTGAAGAGGTGGATTCCGCTGCTGACCTGTCCTACCAGGTAGGCGCCGGCACCATGCTCGAAGGCATGGACGAGGCCGTTACCGGTCTGAGCAGCGGCGAATCCGCTACCTTCAACACCAAGCTGGCCGGCGGTGAGCACGCCGGTTCCGACGCCGTGGTCACCGTGACCGTCAAGGCAGTCAAGGAGCGCGAGCTCCCCGAGGCCAACGACGACTTTGCCCAGCTGGCAAGCGAATTCGACACCATCGCCGAGCTCCGCGAAGACCTCACCAAGCGTGCCGCCGAGTCCAAGCTGATGGAGCAGGGCGTCGAGGCCCGCGACAAGGTCCTGGAGAAGCTGCTCGCCCTCGTTGAGGTTCCGGTACCGGAATCCGTCATCGAAGAGCAGATCGAACAGCACTTCAACTCCGAGAGCGCCCAGACCTCCGGTCCGGACCACGACACCGAAGAGCACCGCGCCGAGGTTCGTTCCAACACCGAGCAGGCGTTCAAGAACGAGATCATCCTTGACGCCGTAGCCGAGAAGGAAGAAGTAGGGGTCAACCAGAACGAACTGATCGACTACATCGTTTCCTCCGCCTCGCAGTACGGCATGGATCCGAACCAGTTCGCCCAGCTGATCGACCAGAGCGGCCAGGTTCCGATGATGGTCGGCGAAGTCCGCCGCCGCAAGGCACTGGCCAAGGTCCTCGAACTGGCCAAGGTCACCGACACCACCGGTGCCGAGATCGACCTCACCGAATTCGTCCGGCCCGCCGGCGAAGAGGTCGAAGCAGCAGAAGCAGAAGAGCACCAGAACGAAGACAAGGCCTAGCCTGTCCGGTTTCCTAAACCGCCAGTTGTGCCGCCGGTCCGAAAGGGCCGGCGGCACAGTGGTTTAAGCGGTCCTTTCGCGGGCCGGCCCGCGCCACAGGGCGATGTGACGCGCATCGTGCGCCGTCAGCGAACAGTCGGCCAAACCGAAGCAGAACGCCGCCGCAACAGGCTAGTGTCCTAGAAGAGACAAACGGCAGGAGCCGCTGGCACGGCCAGCACCCGTTCCTGCCAGAGCGAGAGGTCACTCAGTATGGCAACTGCACCGAACACACCCACCATGGCAACGGTGGACCCGGCCGGCCGGGACGACTACATCTACAACCGCCTGCTCAAAGAGCGGATCATCTGGTTGGGCTCGGAAGTCCGGGACGAGAATGCCAACGCGATCTGCTCCCAGCTTCTGCTGCTTTCCGCGGAAGATCCTGAGAAGGACATCTACCTTTACATCAACTCTCCCGGCGGTTCCGTGACCGCAGGCATGGCGATCTACGACACCATGCAGTTCATCCCGAACGACGTCGTCACGGTCGCCACCGGCCTGGCCGCCTCCATGGGCCAGTTCCTGCTCTCCTCCGGCACCAAGGGCAAGCGCTACGCAACGCCGCACGCCCGTATCCTGATGCACCAGCCCTCCGGCGGAATCGGCGGCACGGCTTCGGACATCAAGATCCAGGCCGAGCTGATCCTGAACATGAAGCGCGTGATGGCTGAGCTGACCGCCGAGCAGACCGGCCAGACCGTCGAAACCATCCTCAAGGACAATGACCGCGACAAGTGGTTCACCGCGCAGGAAGCCCTGGAATACGGCTTCTTCGACAAGATCTCCGCGCACGCAGGCGGAGTGACCGGCGGCGGCGGAACCAACCAGGACCAGGCAGAGGGCAAGGACGAGGACTAGGGTCCCCGGCCAGCCACCCCTCCATTTGCAGACTTCAGGAGTAATTCATGAACCATAATTTCGGCACCGCCGGCTCCGCCGTAGCCCCGCAGATGCCCACCAGCCGCTACGTCCTGCCGCAGTTCGAAGAGCGCACGCCCTACGGGTTCAAGCGCCAGGATCCGTACACCAAGCTGTTCGAAGACCGCATCATCTTCCTGGGCGTCCAGGTTGACGACGCGTCCGCTGACGACGTCATGGCCCAGCTGCTGGTGCTTGAGTCCACGGATCCGGACCGCGACATCACCCTGTACATCAACTCCCCGGGCGGCTCGTTCACGGCCATGACGGCCATTTACGACACCATGCAGTACATCCGTCCGGAGATCCAGACGGTCTGCCTCGGTCAGGCTGCCAGCGCGGCCGCCGTGCTGCTGGCCGCCGGAACCCCGGGCAAGCGCCTGGCACTGCCGAACGCCCGCGTGCTCATCCACCAGCCGTCGCTGTCCGGCGGCCAGGGCGGCCAGGCCTCCGACCTGGAAATCCAGGCCGCCGAGGTCATGCGGATGCGTACCTGGCTGGAGGACACCCTGGCGCTGCACTCCAACCGCACCTCCGAACAGGTCAACACGGACATCGAGCGCGACAAGATCCTGACCGCCGAGTCGGCCCTGGAATACGGGCTGATCGACCAGGTGCTCGATTCCCGCAAGCTCAAGACGCCGGCCATCAACAAGATGTAACCTGCTTCGCCGAAATAATGGCATGTCCAGCCGGCCCGTGGCGCGTAATATCGCACCACGGGCCGTTTGGTTGCTGAATAGCTCCTCCAAGTGTCCTAGAGTGGATCATGGTTGGCTCAGCCCATGCTGCGGAACCGTTTTTGATGGACCATCTAAGGGGACTGAACTATGGCTCGCATTGGTGAGAGCACAGATCTGCTCAAGTGCTCTTTCTGCGGAAAGAGCCAGAAGCAGGTCCGCAAACTCATTGCCGGCCCCGGCGTGTACATCTGTGACGAGTGCATCGACCTCTGCAACGAGATCATTGAGGAAGAGCTTTCCGAGGTTGCAGATCTGGGTACCTTCGAGCTGCCCAAGCCGCGGGAAATCTTCGACTCGCTGCAGGAATACGTGATTGGCCAGGAACCCGCCAAGCGGTCGCTGGCCGTTGCGGTCTACAACCACTACAAGCGCATCCAGGCCGGCCACGCCCCGCGCGGCGCGGGTAACCTCGCGGACGCAGTAGCTGCCGACGACGTCGAAATCGGCAAGTCCAACATCCTCCTGATCGGTCCCACCGGCTGCGGCAAGACCTATCTGGCGCAGACCCTGGCCCGCCGGCTCAACGTCCCCTTCGCCGTCGCCGATGCCACCGCGCTCACCGAAGCCGGGTACGTGGGTGAAGACGTGGAGAACATCCTGCTCAAGCTCATCCAGGCCGCGGACTACGACGTCAAGAAGGCCGAGCAGGGCATCATCTACATTGACGAGATCGACAAGATTTCCCGCAAGAGCGAGAACCCCTCGATCACCCGGGACGTCTCCGGCGAGGGCGTACAGCAGGCCCTGCTGAAGATCCTCGAAGGCACCGTCGCCTCCGTGCCGCCGCAGGGCGGGCGTAAGCATCCGCACCAGGAATTCATCCAGATCGACACCACCAATGTCCTCTTCATCGTGGCCGGTGCCTTTGCCGGCCTCGAGGAAATCATCGGTTCGCGGTCCGGCCGCAAGGGCATCGGATTCGGCGCGCCGCTGATCGAAACCACCAAGGGCACCGATTCGTACGCCGAGGTCATGCCCGAGGACCTGCTCAAGTTCGGCCTGATCCCGGAGTTCATCGGCCGCCTGCCGGTGATCACCACGGTGTCCAACCTGGACCGTACAGCCCTGATCCGCATCCTGACCGAGCCCAAGAACGCCCTGGTGAAGCAGTACCAGAAGATGTTCCAACTCGACGGCGTCGAACTCACCTTCGAGCAGGGCGCCCTGGACGCGATTGCGGACCAGGCGCTGGACCGCGGCACCGGAGCCCGCGGCCTGCGTGCCATCCTCGAAGAAGTGCTGCTGCCGGTCATGTTCGATCTGCCCAGCCAGGAGGACGTCGCCACGGTGGTCATTACCGCCGATACAGTGGAGAAGAAGGCCGAACCGACCCTCATTTCCCACGCTGTCGCCACCAAGCGCCGGAACAAATCCGCGTAGGGCGGGGTTGGTAGGAGTAGTACGTTCGGTGCTGTATGCGCCATCGACCGCTTCGAAGGAGTTTCCATGACCGTTAATGGTTCTGTGTCGCCTGCCAGTTCCGCATCGACCGCCGATTTCTGGTTTGACCCGATGTGCCCGTTCGCCTGGGTCACGTCCCGCTGGATGGACGAGGTGGAAAAGGTCCGCGACGTCCGCACCAACTGGCACGTCATGAGCCTGTCCGTGCTGAACGAGGGGCGCGACCACCTCCCGGAGGACTACCGGAAGCGGATGGACGCGGCCTGGGGCCCGGTGCGCGTGATCATCGCTGCGCAGGAACTGCACGGCAGTGAGTACATCAAGAAGCTGTACGACGCCATGGGAACCCGTATCCACATCGGTGGCAACTCCGATTTCCCCGCGGTGATCCGTGAGGCGCTGGCCGAGGTCGGCCTGCCTGCCGAGCTCGCGCAGTACGCCGACACGGAGGAGTATGACTCCCAGCTGCGCGCTTCCCACAAGGAAGGCATCGCAAAGGTGGGCGACGACGTCGGAACCCCCATCGTGGCCTTCAACGGCACCGCCTTCTTCGGCCCGGTCCTGACGCGCATCCCGCGCGGCGAAGAAGCAGGAGCGATGTTCGACGGGGCCGTAATGCTGGCCTCCAACCCGGCGTTCTTCGAACTCAAGCGCAGCCGCACCGAGAGCCCGCAGTTCGACTGATTATTTTGCTTCCATAGACGAAAACGCCCGGCCGGGTAACCCCGGCCGGGCGTTCTGCTGTCCTGCTGCGGTTACTCCGCCGGCGGTGCCAGCTCGACGTCGGAAACGGTCAGCTCACCCTCGCCGACGGCCAGGTTGAGTTCGCGGACGTTGCCGGCGGCCCTCAGGTCCGCCTGCCCGGCGCGGAGCCGGGCGACGGCACCCTCGGGCGCGGTGACCGTGGCCTTGAGGACCTCGGTCCGCTGCTTCACCTTGGCCTCGGACTTCGCCTTGCGAATGCCGCCCAGGGCGGCGGCTACCGTACCGAGAATGCCGGCGTCGGCGTCCTCCACGGCGGCGGCGAGGCCGTCCACGTTCGGCCACGGCGCGCGGTGGACCGATCCGGCGCGCCACCAGCCCCAGACCTCTTCGGTCGCGAACGGCAGGAACGGCGCGAACAGGCGCAGCAGCGCATCCAGGGTGGTGGCCAGCGTGGCGAGCACCGAGGCCTGCTCCGCGTCACCGGCGGCTCCGTAGGCACGGTCCTTGATCAGCTCCACGTAGTCATCCGTGAAGGACCAGAAGAAGGACTCGGTCAGCTGCAGCGCCTTGGCGTAGTCGTAGCGCTCAAACGCGCTCGTGGCGGCGTTGACGACGTCGGTCAGCTGGGCCAGCAGCGCCAGGTCCAGCGCGTTGGTGATCACCGAAGTGTCAGCCAGGGCCACGTTCTTCTCCGTTGCGCCCAGGTTCAGGACGAACTTTGAAGCGTTGAGCAGCTTGATGGCCAGGCGGCGGCCGATCTTCATCTGCGCAATTTCGTACGCCGTATCCGCGCCGAGCTTCGCCGAGGCGGCCCAGTAGCGCACGGCGTCGGAACCGAACTCGTTCAGCACGTCGGTGGGGACCACCACGTTGCCCTTGGACTTGGACATCTTCTTCCGGTCCGGATCCAGGATCCAGCCCGAAATCGCGGCGTGCTTCCACGGCGCAGCGGCGTTCAGGGCATCGGCGCGGACCACCGAGGAGAACAGCCAGGTCCGGATGATGTCGTGGCCCTGCGGCCGCAGATCGAACGGGAAGACCTTCGCGAAGAGGTCCTCGTCCACGCTCCAGCCGCCCACAATCTGCGGGGTCAGCGAGGAGGTGGCCCAGGTGTCGAGCACATCGGCGTCACCGATGAAGCCGTTGGGCTGGTTGCGGGCAGACTCTTCGTAGCCCGGAGCCGGTTCAGCGGCCGGGTCCACCGGGAGGGACGCGGAATCGGGCAGTACCGGGTGGTCGTAATCCGGGTTGCCGGCGGCATCCAGAGGGTACCAGACCGGAACGGGCACGCCGAAGAAGCGCTGGCGGGAGACCAGCCAGTCGCCGTTGAGGCCCTCGATCCAGTTCTCGTAGCGGGAGCGCATAAACGCCGGGTGGAAGTCGATTTCCTTGCCCCGGGCAATCAGGCGTTCACGTCGTTCCTCGTCGCGGCCGCCGTTGCGGATGTACCACTGGCGGCTGGTGACCACTTCGAGGGGCTTGTCGCCCTTTTCGAAGAAGTTGACCGGGTGGGTGATCTTCTTCGGTTCGCCGTCGAGGTCGCCGCTTTCACGCAGCATCTCCACCACGGTTTCCTTGGCGCTGAAGACGGTCTTCGTGGCGATGGCCGCGTAGTTTTCCTTGGCCGTCTCGGTGGCAATCCACTCCGGTGTATCCGCCAGGATCCGGCCGTCGCGGCCGATCACGGCGCGGGTGGGCAGGTTCAGTTCGCGCCACCAGGTGACGTCGGTCAGGTCGCCGAAGGTGCAGATCATGGCGATGCCGGAACCCTTGTCGGGCTTGGCCAGCGGGTGCGCCTTCACTTCCACCTCGACGTCGAACAGCGGCGACTTCACCGTGGTGCCGAAGAGGCGCTGGTACCGCTCGTCGTCGGGATGCGCGACCAGGGCAACACAGGCCGGCAGCAGTTCCGGGCGGGTGGTCTCAATGTAGATATTCTCGCCGTCGGGCGCGTGGAAGCTCACCCGGTGGTAGGCGCCGGGCTGCTCGCGGTCCTCAAGCTCTGCCTGGGCCACGGCGGTGCGGAAGGTGACGTCCCAGAGGGTGGGGGCTTCGGCCATGTAGGCGTCGCCGGCCCGCAGGTTGTCCAGGAAGGCGCGCTGGCTGACGGCACGTGAGTGGTCGTCGATGGTGCGGTAGGTCCGGTTCCAGTCCACGGACAGGCCGAGGGTGGAGAAGAGGTCCTCGAAGACCTTCTCGTCCTCCACGGCCAGTTCCTCGCACAGCTCGATGAAGTTGCGGCGGGAGACGACGTCGAAATCACGCTGGTTCTTCGCGGCCTTCGCCGGCGGGCGGTAGTCGGCGTCGTACGGCTTGGTGGGATCGCACCGCACACCGTAGTAGTTCTGCACGCGGCGCTCGGTGGGCAGGCCGTTGTCGTCCCAGCCCATCGGGTAGAAGACGTTCTTGCCGGTCATCCGCTTGTAGCGGGCCATCACGTCGGTCTGCGTGTAGGAGAACATGTGTCCCACATGCAGCGAGCCGGAGGCCGTGGGCGGGGGAGTGTCGATGGAGTAGACCTCGTCGCGGACCGTGTCCGGTTCGAACGCGTACGTTCCCTCCTCGCGCCAGCGGGCGCTCAGCTTGGACTCGAGCCCCTCAAGGGCGGGCTTGTCGGGGACGGAAACGGTCTGGGGTTCGTTGTCGGGCGTGTCTGTGCCCGGGATATGTTCAGCCATGGTTTCCATTCTTCCATGCAGGCCTATGGTCTGAGGCACTGTCGGGTTTAAGCCTGGGGTGTTGCCGTGTCCGGCCGCAGTTGCCGCGCGGCAGGACAATCTCGGCGCTTCCCGGGCACCGAGCCGGAACCTAGTTGTCCTGCGGTGATTTGCCGAAGTAGTGAGCCAGGAAGAAGGTCATGGCGACTGCTCCGGTGAGCAACGAGATGCGTTCACGTGGACCGGCCGGGGTCCGGCCCAGCAGGGCGATGCCGCCGGCTGCGTTTAGGGCGCTCCATACGGCGTTGGCCATGGGTCCCGAGAGGCCGACGCCTGGCGGGTTGGCAAACGGGGTGGGAAACCGTCTTCCCTGCACGGCACTGACCCCGTGCGGGACTGCATTGGCGAGGAGCACTCCGGCGAGGAATCTGGTGACAAGGGGCATGGCTGGGTCCTGTTCGGGGCAGTGGACGGGCGGTCGGAGCAGCTAGGGGGAAGCCGGCGTACGGAGAGCCTACAGCCCTGGCCCGCAGCTCGTGCCGGCTGGGGGTCCCTGCGAGCACAGCGTCCCACGGGGTGGTGCTGCTGGTGCTGTTGGGGCCTCAGGAGGAACCATGAGCCTCAAACCGTGGGACCGCGTGCCCGGCTGGGGTGTCCCGCGAGCACAGCGTCCCGCTGGGTGGTGCTGCTGGTGCTGGTGGGACCTCAGGAGATGTCGCCAGCCCCAAATCGTGGGACCGCGTGCTCCTGCGTGCACAGCGTCCCACTGGGTGGTGCTGGTGGTGCTGGCGGGACCTCAGGAGGAACCTGAGCCCCAAACCGTGGGACCCTGTGCCCGGCTGGGGTGCACCGCGAGCAGAGCATCCCGCTGGGTGGTGCTGCTGGTGCTGGCGGGACCTCAGGAGGAACCTGAGCCCCAAACCGTGGGACCCTGTGCCCGGCTGGGGTGCACCGCGAGCAGAGCATCCCGCTGGGTGGTGCTGCTGGTGCTGGTGGGACCGCAAGAGGAACCAGGAGCCCCAAACCGTGGGACCGCGTGCTCCTGCGTGCACAGCGTCCCATCGGGTGGTGCTGCTGGTGCTGGTGGGACCTCAAGAGGAACCAGGAGCCCCAAACCGTGGGACCGCGTGCTCCTGCGTGCACAGCGTCCCACCGGGTGGTGCTGCTGGTGCCGGTGGGGCCTCAGGAGGAACAGGAGTCCCGAACCGTGGGACCCTGTGCCCGGCTGGGGTGTCCCGCGTGCACAGCGTCCCACCGGGTGGTGCCGATGGTGCTGGTGGGACCTCAGGAGATGTCGGCAGCCCCAAATTGTGGGACCCTGTGCGGGCAGGCAGCCTTGTATCCCTCCACAGAGGATCGAACCGCACCGGGTGGCCTAATACACTCCACCCCGCAGACCGAATGAGCAACAATCGGCGGGAGACACACCACTGTGAGGAGGATGCAGCAACTGGAGGCATTCCTGCTCACGAGTTACGGAGTAGCAAGCTATGCGACGCTGACCGCCAACGGGTTCCCGCGGCGGACGATCGACCAGGCTCTGCACACTGGGATCGTCCGGCGCGTGGCCCGCGGAACGATTGCGCTGCCTCAGGCAGACGCCCGGTTGGTCCATGCCGCACGCAGCCAGGCCTCGCTGACATGCATCTCGGCGGCAGACATTCTGGGCTGGTGGTTGCTGACCCCACCCGAAACCGTACACGTCCGGTGCGACGCGGCCCGGTCAATACCCGGCGCGGTTGTCCACCGGGGACAGCGGTCGGCACACCGGCTGATAGCGCCGCCCCGGCAGATCCTCCGGGATGCCTTCCGCTGCCTTCCCCGGCTGGACGCACTGGTGATGGCGGAATCCGCAGTCGTAACCAGCGCCGTAGGACTGCAGGACCTGCAGGAGGAATTCTCCGGGCAACAGGACTGGCAGGTCCGGGCCCTGCTGGGGACCATTCGGCGCAGCACGGCATCGCCGCTGGAGGTCTGCGCGCGGTTCCACTTATTGAACGCCGGACTGCGGGTTGAGACAGAGGTGGCCCTGCCTGGTATCGGACGAGTGGATCTGCTTGTTGACGGGTGGCTGATCATCGAGATCGATGGGTTCGCGTTCCACAGCAGCCGGGAGCACTACCGTGCGGACCGGCGACGCTGGAACGCGTCGGCAGCGGGAGGGTGGATCACGCTGAGGATCACTGCGGAACTTGTCCTGCACCGGCCGGAGGAATTTGTCGATCTGGTGAAAAAGACGCGGGAGATGTGGGGCCTCCGTGTGCGACGGCGGCAGCAGCAGTAGGGAAGCAGTAGTGCAGGTGCTGCAACGGAGCAGCTGCGATGCAGCCACAGCAGTCACAGGGCAACAGCACTAATAACAGGCCAGCAACCGCAACAAAGCGGCAGCCCTAAGTAATGCAACAGCGGTAAAGGACCACCAGCCGCAACAGAGCAGCATCCACAAGAGTGGACGTAACAGCAGTCGCCGTCGTAACAGAGCGAAGGAACGTGCCGAAAAACCAGGGCGGAACCAAACGCTGGCTAGAGTGGTCCCATGACTGAGATCACACCGAAGCGGGCCGTTGTCACCGGAGCAAGTTCAGGGATCGGAGCCGCCGCCGTACGGGCACTGCGCGCCTCGGGCTGGGACGTCGTCGCCGTCGCCCGCCGCAGGGAGAAACTGGAGGCGCTCGCAGCGGAAACCGGCGCTGAAGCCATCGCCGCGGACGTCACCGATGACGCTTCGGTGGCACAGCTCGCCGGGCACGTCCTGGCCGGCGGGGGAGTAGACGCCCTGATCAACAACGCCGGCGGCGCCTTCGGGCTCGACCCGGTCGCCAGCGGAAGCATCAGCGACTGGCAGCGCATGTACGACGTCAATGTCCTGGGGGCGCTGCGTATGACGCAGGCCTTCCTGCCGGCACTGCGGGACAGCGGCCGGGGATCTGTCCTGCTGCTGACGTCGACGGCGGCCTTCACCGCCTACGAGGGCGGGGCCGGCTACAGTGCGGCGAAGTCCGGGGAAGAGATGCTGGCCCGGACCCTGCGCCTGGAGGAAGCCGAACACAACGTCCGTGTCATCGAGATTGCGCCCGGCATGGTGAAAACGGAGGAGTTCTCCCTGAACCGGGTGGGGGACAAGGAAGCTGCGGACAAGGTGTACGCCGGCGTCGAAAAGCCGCTCACGGCTGAAGACGTTGCCGAGGTCATCGCGTTCGCTTTGAACGTGCCGCACCACGTCAACCTGGACCAGGTGGTCCTGCGCCCGCTGGCGCAGGCGGCCCAGCACAAGGTCATACGCACCGCACTGTAGGCCGGCAGGTAGTCCCGGAACGCCCCGCCGGGGACGGTGCTTCGACAACCGGCGCGGGCGTGGCCTAAACTTGACCGGAACAGCACTGACCCGGCCATCACCGGTGAGCTTCCGGAAGAACGGTTACCCCTTTAACAGGGGCAGCCCAGTAGAACCGGACGGGTAAGCCCGTCACAGCAGTCAATGAGCGGCAGCCGCGCGAACCCAGCACCAACGGGAACGCACGGCGGCAAGCGAGGTGGTACCGCGGTTACCGCCGGCCTTTCGGGGCCGGTAGAGGCCGCCCTCGCATCCTGTTCCACAGCCAGATTCACTTGCCGCTATCAGGATGACGAATATGCCCTCTGTATACCCCAAAGCCAGCACCGGCGACGCAGCTTCTGCTGCCGTTCCCTCCTCCCCCCGGTTTCCGGAACTCGAAGAACGCGTTCTGAAGTACTGGGACCAGGACGGCACCTTCCAGGCTTCCATCGACGCCCGGCCGGCCGGAAACGACGGCGAGAACGAGTTCGTCTTCTACGACGGCCCGCCCTTCGCCAACGGCCTGCCGCACTACGGCCACCTGCTCACCGGCTACGTGAAGGACCTGGTGGCCCGCTACCAGACCCAGCGCGGCCGCCGCGTGGAACGCCGCTTCGGGTGGGACACCCACGGCCTGCCCGCCGAGCTCGAGGCCATGAAGCAGCTCGGGATGAGCGACAAGGTCCAGATCGAGAAGATGGGCATCGACAAGTTTAACGATGCCTGCCGCGCCTCGGTCATGAAGTACGCCGGCGAATGGCAGGACTACGTCACCCGCCAGGCCCGCTGGGTGGACTTCGAGAACGATTACAAGACGCTCAACGTCGAGTACATGGAATCGGTCATCTGGGCGTTCAAGACCCTGCATGAAAAAGGCCTGACCTACAGCGGTTTCCGCGTGCTTCCGTACTGCTGGAAGGACGAGACGCCGCTGTCCAACCATGAGCTGCGCATGGACGACGACGTCTACAAGATGCGCCAGGACCAGACGGTCACGGTCACCTTCCCAATCACCGCCGGCGACAACGCGCTTTCCGCCGAGCTCGAAGGCGTGCAGGCCATCGCCTGGACCACCACCCCCTGGACCCTGCCCACCAACATGGCCCTCGCCGTCGGACCCGAGGTCCGCTACGCCGTCGTGCCCGCCGGGCCGAAGGGCACCCAGGCCGGCGAGGGACGTTTCCTCCTGGCCGAGGACCTCGTGGGCTCCTACGCGAAGGACCTGGGGTACGACGACGCCGAGGCCGCCCGCGCGGCCGTCACCGCTGTCCACCTCGGCAAGGACCTCGCCGGGCTGCGCTACGCACCCCTGTGGAACTACTACACCGACACGGAGAAGTGGGGCACTGCCAACGCCTGGCAGATCGTCACCGCGGATTACGTCACCACCACAGACGGCACCGGCGTCGTCCACCAGGCACCCGCCTACGGTGAAGACGACCAGAAGGTCTGCGAGGAATTCGGCATCCCCGTGATCCTCTCCGTCGACGAAGGCGGCAAGTTCCTGCCCATGTTCGCCAACGGGGAACTGTCCGACATTGCCGGACTGCAGGTCTTCGACGCCAACAAGCCGATCACCCGCGTCCTGAAGGCGGACGGCCGGCTGCTGCGCCAGGCCAGCTACGAGCACAGCTACCCGCACTGCTGGCGCTGCCGGAACCCGCTGATCTACAAGGCGGTCTCCTCCTGGTTCGTGGAGGTCACCAAGATCAAGGACCGCATGGTCGAGCTGAACCAGCAGATCAACTGGATCCCCGAGAACGTCAAGGACGGCCAGTTCGGCAAGTGGCTGGAAAACGCCCGTGACTGGTCCATCAGCCGCAACCGCTACTGGGGCAGCCCCATCCCGGTCTGGGTTTCCGACGATCCCAACTACCCGCGCACCGACGTGTACGGTTCGCTGGCGGAAATGGAAGCCGACTTCGGCCGGCTGCCGCTGAACAAGGAAGGCCAGCCGGACCTGCACCGCCCGTTCATCGACGAGCTGACCCGGCCCAACCCGGACGATCCCACCGGTCAGTCCACCATGCGCCGCGTGGAAGACGTGCTGGATGTGTGGTTCGACTCCGGGTCCATGCCGTACGCCCAGGTGCACTATCCGCACGAGAACGCCGACTGGTTCGAAAGCCACAACCCGGGCGACTTCATCGTGGAGTACATCGGCCAGACCCGCGGCTGGTTCTACACCCTGCACGTGCTGGCTACGGCGCTGTTTGACCGGCCTGCCTTCCGCAACGTCATCAGCCACGGCATCGTGCTCGGCTCCGACGGGCAGAAGATGTCCAAGTCGCTGCGCAACTACCCGGATGTCTCCGAGGTCCTGGACCGCGACGGCTCCGACGCTATGCGCTGGTTCCTGATGGCCTCCCCGATCCTGCGCGGCGGCAACCTGATCGTCACCGAGCAGGGCATCCGCGACGGCGTCCGCCAGGCCATCCTGCCGCTGTGGAACGTGTGGCACTTCTTCAGCCTCTACACCAACGCCGCGAACAACGGCAACGGCTACGAGGCCAAGGCCTGCTACGACTCCACCGAACCGCTGGACCGCTACCTGCTCGCCGCCACCGGCGACCTGGTTCGGGACATGGGCACGGCACTGGACACCTACGATGTGTCGGTCGCCTGCGAGATCCTGCGCGCCTACATGGACACGCTGACCAACTGGTACATCCGCCGCAGCCGCACGCGCTTCTTCGAAGAAGACACGCAGGCCTTCGACGTGCTCTACACCTGCCTGGAAACCGTGTGCCGGGTGGCAGCCCCGCTGCTGCCGCTCATCGGCGAGGAAATCTGGCGCGGCCTCACCGGCGGGCGCTCCGTGCACCTGACCGACTGGCCGGACGCTGACCTCTTCCCGAGCGACCCTGCCCTGGTGGAACGCATGGAAGCCACCCGCCGGATTGCCTCCGTCGGTTCCTCCCTGCGCAAGGGCGCGAACCTCCGCGTCCGCCTGCCGCTGTCCGAAATGACCGTCGTCGCCCCGGAGGCGCAGTCCCTGACCGGCCAGTTCGCCGCGATCATCGCGGATGAGCTGAACCTGAAGAACGTCCGCCTGGTGGACGCCGCAGACGCCGACCCGGCCGAATTCGGCATCAGCCAGAAGCTCGTGGTCAACGCCCGCGCCGCCGGCCCCCGTCTGGGCAAGAACGTGCAGACGGCCATCAAGGCTGCCAAGTCCGGCGACTGGTCCGTGGACGACGCCGGAACGGTCACCGCCGGGGGCCTCGCCCTGGAACCGCAGGAGTACACGCTGGAGACCGTCGTCGAATCCGGCGAAGGGGAATCCGCCAAGGCGGTTGCCGTGCTGCCCGGCGGCGGCTTCCTGGTCCTCAACACAGAGGTCACCCCGGAACTGGCCGCCGAGGGCACTGCCCGCGACGCCATCCGCGCCGTCCAGCAGGCCCGCCGCGACGCGGACCTGCACATCAGCGACCGCATCCGCACACGCATCAGCACGGGCGAGCAGGAAGCGGCCGCGCTGGAAGCCAACGTGGGCCTGGTGAAGGCCGAAACGCTCACGGATGACCTGGCGGTCACCGGGGACCTGGTCACCGACGGCGCCGACACCGACGCCGACAAGTACATCGTCACAGTGGAGAAGATCTAATGAGTTCAGCAGACCGCCCGTCCGGTTCCATTGACGGGTTCTCGGTGGAGAGCGTTTATGCCGAACTGCTCAGCCGCGCGCCGGAAAACAAGATGGAGCCGCGCATGGCTCCGCTGTTCCGGGCGATGGAAGTACTGGGGGAGCCGAACAAGGCCTTCCCGATCATCCACATCACCGGTACCAACGGCAAAACGTCCACGGCACGCATGATCGAAGCCGGGCTGCGTGCCTACGGGCTGCGCACCGGGCGGTACACCAGCCCGCACCTGACCAGCGTCACCGAGCGGATCAGCATTGACGGCGAGCCCGTCAGCGATGAAACGTTTGTCCGGATCTGGGACGAGATCCATCCCTACCTGGACATTGTGGACGCCGAGCTGGAGGCCGCGGGCGAGCCCCGGCTGACGTACTTCGAAGCCGTGACCATCCTGGCGTTCGCGGTCTTCGCGGACGAACCGGTGGACGTGGCCGTTATCGAAGTAGGACTCGGCGGCATCACCGATGCCACCAACGTCGGCGACGGCACCGTCTCCGTAGTCACACCCATTTCCCTGGACCACACCGAACTGCTGGGCGACGACGTCGCCGATATTGCCCGGGAAAAGGCCGGCATCATCAAGGAGGACGGGTTCCTCATCAGCGCCGCGCAGCCCATGGAGGCCGCGCAGGTGCTGCTCGAAAAGGCCCACGAGGCAGGCGTCCCGTTCCGGTTCGAAGGTGTCGAGTTCGGCGTCGAATCCCGGGTGATGGCAGTGGGCGGCCAGATGGTCACCATCAACGGCCTCGCCGGCCGCTACGAGGACCTCCAGGTTCCCCTGCACGGAGCCCACCAGGCCGAAAACGCCGCAGTGGCCGTGGCCGCGCTGGAAGCCTTCATCGGCGGCGGGACCAAGGAACTCGACGTCGAACTGCTGCGTACCGGGTTCCTGACCGTCACCTCGCCCGGCCGCCTTGAGGTGGTGCGGACCGCGCCCACCATCGTTGTCGACGCCGCGCACAACCCTGCGGGCGCGAAGGCGACCGCCGAGGCGCTGCGCGAGGCGTTCAACTTCACCACCCTCGTCCTGGTGGTCGGCATCCTGGCGGAAAAGGACGCCGTCGGCATCCTCAGCGAACTCCGCGAACAGCTCGGCGACCTGGTCAGCGGTGTTGTGCTGACCCAGTCCGCCTCGCCGCGGGCCATCCCGGCCGAGGAACTGGTCCAGGACGCCGTGGACGCCGGGTTCGCAGACGAAGACATCCAGGTCGAGGCCGGCCTGGACAATGCCCTCGAATGGGCCGTAGCCAAGGCCGAGGAGAACAACGATCTCTCCGGCGGCGTGCTCGTGGTCGGTTCCATCACCGTGGTCGCCGAAGCGCGCACCCTCCTCGGAAAGTAGGCTTCGCAGCTATGGCTAAACTGACCAAGGCGCAGCGCGAATGGCGTCCGGGAATGCCCAAGAAGCGCCGCTCCGTCAAGGTAATGTTCGCTTCGACGGTGCTGACCCTGGAAGCATTCGTGGTGCTGTTCGGGACGCTGGCCGTCTTCGGGCTGCACCGGGACAGCATCTCGCCGCCGCTGCTGCTCACCGGCGGACTGCTGCTGGCGGCGGCGATGATCGGAACGTGCGCGCTGCTCTCCAAGCCGGCAGGCCCGCTGATCGGGTGGATCCTGCAGTTGGTGCTCATCGCCAGCGGTTTCCTGGAACCCATGATGTTCCTCGTTGGCGTGCTCTTCGCCCTGACCTGGTGGTACGGGCTCAAAGCCGGAATGCGGCTGGACCGGGAGAACCGCGAACGGGACCGGATGCAGGCCGAATGGGAGAAAGCACATCCCGAAGAAGGCAACGCGGCAGCCGGCCCCGAAACCGCCGCCGGCACCGACTAGGCTTAGATCCGATATCCGATCGTTCCAAGGAGATACACCGTGAGCACCGAGCGCACACTTGTCCTGATCAAGCCCGACGGCGTCGAGCGACGGCTCACCGGCGCCATCCTGGCCCGGATCGAAGCCAAGGGCTACACCGTGGCCGAGCTGAAGAAGACCGAAGCCACCCGCAGCATCCTCGAAGAGCACTACGCCGAGCACCAGGGCAAGCCGTTCTACGAGCCGCTGGTTGAGTTCATGCTCAGCGGTCCGATTGTTGCGGTGGTCCTCGAAGGACAGCGTGTGATTGAAGGCTTCCGGTCCCTGGCCGGCACCACCGATCCCACCACGGCGGCACCGGGCACCATCCGCGGCGACTTCGGCCGGGACTGGGGCTCTGCCGTCCAGCAGAACCTGGTCCATGGATCCGATTCGCCCGAATCGGCTGCCCGCGAAATCGGCATCTGGTTCAGCTAGTACCGGAACCGTAAGGACATACGAAGGGCCGGCACCAGTAATGGTGCCGGCCCTTTTGTCTGCAACGGGAGGTTACGGAATCAGCTTTTCGTCCCGCAGGCGCGCAAAGAGCGCCTTGAACGCATCTTCCGTGCGGCGGTAGCCTGTGAAGCCGGCGACCCGGCTCTTGCTCATATCCGTGAGCACCTCCACCTTCCGGCCGAGGTCAGCATCGGTGTGCCACCAGGAGGCCAGGCGTCCGAGATCCGGTTCGGCCAGGCCGTGCTCGGCGGCGATCTTCGCCCAGGCTTCGGACATGCCGGCCATTTGCTCCTCCAGCGGGCGCGGCTCGGACTCAAACCCGACCGGCTCCACCCCGAACTCGGCGGCCAGCCGCGGCCACAGGGAACGCCAGCGGAAAACGTCGCCGTTGACCACGTTGAAGGCTTCATTGGCCGTGTGTTCATCCGTCGCAGCCCAGAGCATGTGCTCGGCGAGCAGGCCGGCGTCGGTCATGTCGGTGACCGAATTCCACTGGGTTTCGGAGCCCGGGAAAATGAACGGCATCCCGAGTTCCCGGCACAGGGTGGCCTGCACGGCAAGGGTCTGGCCCATGTTCATGGCGTTTCCGACGGCGAAGCCAATCACGGTATGGGCGCGGTGGACCGACCAGGCAAAGCCTTGCCGCTCGGCGGCTGCCATCAGTTCGTCTTCCTGCGCGTAGTAGAAGTTCTCCACCGGCAGGCGCGGTTCGTCTTCGGAGAACGGGGTATCCGGCATGGGACCCTCGCCGTACGCCTCGAACGGGCCCATGTAGTGCTTGAGCCCGGTCATCAGGGCTACATGCTCCAGGGGAGCGTCGGCGAGAGCCGTGAGCAGGTTCCGGACCATGGCCGAGTTGACGGCAATGTTCTGGGCCTCCGTCTCCTGCCGGGACCAGGACGTAAAGAAGACGTGTGTGGGGCGGGCGCCTTTCAGCGCCTGGGCCAGGCTTTCGGGAGAGCCGAGGTCCGCTGCAACCGGGACGACGCCGGGACGCGCCGGGTCGGGGTTTCCGGCCTTCCGCGACAGGGCCAGGACGGTCCAGCCCTCGTTCGAGAGCAGGTCCACCAGGGCCGCTCCGGCGATCCCGGTGGCACCGGCAACGAGTGCGGTGCGCGGGGTTTCGGAGCGGGCGGGCGTGGTTCTGAGCATGGTTCTCCTCATGGATCGAAATGCGGCGCTGCGGGGCAATCTTCCGTACGCCTTCTTCTGGGCCAACGGGGAACCGGCGGGGGAAATTCCTCACGGGTTCCCGAGAACTCGCCTAGGCTGTGGCCATGGCACTTATATACGACGCCGAGCTGCGTCCGGGCAAAATGGAATTGATCTCCGGCTGGTTGCCGGGCACGTGGTGGTTTCCCTCAACGGATCCGGTGACTGTTCGGAAGGTGGCTTCCTTCCGGTTCGATGACCCCGAGGGCGAGGTGGGAATCGAAACCCATATCGTGGAAGCCGGATCACTGCTGGTGCAGGTGCCCCTGACCTACCGCGGCGCGCCGCTGGCCGGTGCGGAGGAATTCCTGATCAACGAAATGGAGCACTCGGTGCTCGGTCGGCGCTGGGTCTACGACGCCCTCGGCGACCCGGTCTACGCGCGGGCACTGGAAGCGGCACTGCTTTCCCGGCAGCCGCAGGCGGCCCAGTACCTTGCCAACGACGGCGGACGCGAGCTGATGTCCGAAACCATGCAGGTGGCCAGCACGGGGATGCCCGACGGCGCCGGGCTGGTCGACGCGCCCGCCTCGGATCCGGAGGGCTGGGCAACCTCCGTCCTGACCGAGGGCGGCTGGGAGTTCTCCGTGGTGCGGCTGCTGGATGTGGACGGGCGTACGGCGCCGGATCCCTCGCTGACGGCCACCTGGGAGGGCCAGGAGATTCCGGTGGTGCTCGCCTGGGGACTTCCGCTGGAGCGGTAGTTTCCACCCGGGCCGCTGAAACTCCGGGGAGGGGCTAGCTGCCCAGGAAGGAGTTCAGGAACCGGAAGAAGATGGACGCCGCCGTCGCGACCCAGAGGAGAACGACGATCGGCCACGCCCAGTCCGTCAGGAAGCGGACCAAGCCGGCCGGCGCCGGGATGGTGCCGGCCGTCAGGTTGCGGATGGTCGTGAAGACGAACAGTGGAATCATGGCCGCCCACACCGCGATGCAGTAGATGCACAGCACGTATATGTCGAACAGTGCCTGGCTCCACAGCCAGACCACGAACACCATGCCGAGGGTGACGCCGATCTGCAGTCCGATCCAGTACCAGCGGGCGAAGCGGGCACCGGCCAGCAGCCCCATGGCAGTGGTGATGACGACGGCGAAGGCCACGATGCCGATCAGCGGGTTGGGGAAGCCGAAGATCGCCGCCTGCCAGGTCTGGAACACCGTTCCGCAGGAGACCCAGGGGCTGATGTCGCAGCTGGTGATGTAGTCGGCGTCCGCATACACGTGGAGGCGTTCAATCACCAGGATGCCGGAGGCGACCCATCCGACTACGGCGGTGACCAGCAGTGTCCAGGCAAAGGACCGGCGTTCCGGACGGACTGCAGCGGCTGGCTGGTCCCGGGGATCGGCGGCTTCGTCCGGGGTGGCGCCGGAAGATGGACGGGCTGCGCTGGAGGGCACGGAAGCTCCTTACGGAGTAGCTGTCGGAAGTAACTATCTGCGTCGAGTCTATGCGCAGGGGCGGGCCAAAAAGGCGGCCGTATGCGATAATGAAGCTTGGCTGACGGCGGAACCACATTCCGTTGCCGGTCCAGCGACAGGCTTCCGGTTCTGCCGGTGACGCTTCCCGTGTAGTTGGCCCATCAATCCGGATGGGAACCAGGGAATCCGCCGGCCAGACCTACCCAGAACAGCCGTAACGAAAATTATCCGTTCCGCAGGGGTAGCAGGAAAAGCGCCGCTGGTCTTCGAGTGATACCGCGCCCCACAGCTGGCACGACCTCGAATGACATCCAGACGACTTCCGGCTGGCGGGCAGGCTGCGATGCCACCGTACAGCCGACACATTGCCTTGGGGCATTGGAATGTGGCCAGTGCCGCAGGGCCGGAGCATAGGCCTACATGACTAATCAGAATAATGGAACCAATGAACTGCCTGTGGAAACCGGTGCGGCAGGGGATCTTCCCGTGCAGCCGGACGAGCAGCCGGCACCCGTAAAGAAGGCCACCCGCAGCCGCCGCAAGTCTGTCCCGGCTGCGTCCCCCGCAGGGCAGCCCGCAGCGGCCGCCCCGGAAGCCGAAACGGTTCCAGCAGAAACCCAGCCGGAAACGCCCGCGCCCGCCGCTGAGAAGCCCAAGCGCACACGCGCTCCCCGCAAGAAGGCAGCACCGGCCGCCGAAGCAGTTACCCCGCCTGAGGAGACCCCCGAAGCCGCCGCCGAAGCCGCTTCCGCCGCCGCAGACTCGGTAGCCCTTGAAGCGGCTCCCGAAGCCGCTTCCGCTGAAGCAGCTCCCGCGAAGACAGTCCGCCGGCGCCGCAGCCCGGCTAAGAAGCCTGCCGCTGATGCCGTTGCCGCAGAGAGCGCTGCTGCCGTCGAGAACGCCGCTGCCGGTGAAGTAACCCTGGCAGCCGGTCCCGAGTCCACCAACACCGAACCCGCTGCCGAAGCGGCCGCCCCGGCACCGAAGACCCGTACCCGGCGCCGGGCCAGCACGCCGACCGGTCCGGCACGTTCGGCGGAGTCGGCCCAGTCTGCTGCTGCGGAAACCGCCGAAACCCCCGCCGAGCCGGTGCTGCCCGCCGCGGCTGAAGCGACCGCAAAGACCGAGGCCCCGGCCACGGCCGAAGCCGCCGGGCCCACCTCCGCGCTGGATCCGTTCTCTGTGCCGGAGTCGCCCACCTCGGTGCTGTTCCACGCCCCGGACCTCACCGCCGTACGTTCCGTGCCGGTGGCCAAACCCGCCGAAGCGGAAGAAACGGACGAGCAGGAGGGCAACGAAGATTCCGGCCGTTCCCGCCGCCGGTCCCGCCGCGGCCGCAGCCGCCAGGGCTCGGAAGCTGGAACCGGGCAGGAAGCCGGTGCAGAAGAAGCAGCGACCGGCCCCGAGGACAGCGAGTCCGACGGCGTAACCTCCCGCCGTCGTCGTCGGCGCCGCCGCGGGGATGCCGACCTGGAACTGACCGGGGGAGCGGACGATGATCCGCCCAACACCGTCACCCGGGTACGCGCACCGCGCGCCCACGCCGAGGCCCCGGTCTCGGACCGCGTCACCAGCGTCAAGGGCTCAACCCGGCTGGAAGCCAAGAAGCAGCGCCGCCGCGAGTCCCGCGAGTCGGGCCGCCGCCGCCACGTAATCACCGAGGCTGAGTTCCTGGCCCGCCGTGAGTCCGTGGACCGCCAGATGATTGTCCGCCAGCGTGACGAGCGGATCCAGATCGGCGTGCTGGAGGACGGCGTCCTTGCCGAGCACTTTGTCTCCAACACCCAGCAGGACTCCCTGATCGGCAACGTCTACGTCGGCAAGGTCCAGAATGTGCTGCCCAGCATGGAGGCAGCCTTCGTGGACATCGGCCGCGGACGCAACGCCGTGCTGTACGCCGGCGAGGTCAACTGGGATGCCGCCGGCCTGGACGGCCAGCCGCGCCGTATTGAACTGGCGCTGAAGTCCGGCGACTCGGTCCTGGTGCAGGTCACCAAGGACCCGGTGGGCCACAAGGGTGCACGCCTGACCAGCCAGATCTCGCTGCCCGGCCGCTACCTCGTGTACGTTCCGGGCGGTTCGATGACCGGCATCTCGCGCAAGCTGCCCGACGTCGAACGCAACCGGCTCAAGAAGATCCTCAAGGACCACCTGCCGGAAAACGCGGGCGTTATTGTGCGCACTGCCGCCGAAGGTGCCAGCGAGGAAGAGTTGATGAATGACATCAACCGCCTCCGCGCCCAGTGGGAGAACATTGAGGCCAAGTCCACGTCCACGAAGACGCTGCCGCCCGAACTGCTGTACGGCGAACCGGACCTGACCATCAAGGTGGTCCGCGACGTCTTCAACGAGGACTTCTCCAAGCTCGTGGTCTCCGGTGAAGAGGCCTGGGACACCATCGAGGCCTATGTCACGTATGTGGCGCCGGATCTGGTGGGACGCCTCGAGAAGTGGACCAAGGACGAGGACATCTTCTCGGCCCACCGCATCGACGAGCAGATCGCCAAGGCCCTGGACCGCAAGGTGTTCCTGCCTTCGGGTGGTTCCCTGGTGATCGACCGCACCGAAGCCATGACAGTGGTGGACGTGAACACGGGTAAGTTCACCGGCAGCGGCGGCAACCTGGAAGAAACCGTCACCAAGAACAACCTCGAAGCGGCCGAAGAAGTGGTCCGCCAGCTGCGTCTGCGCGACATCGGCGGCATCATCGTCATCGACTTCATCGACATGGTCCTTGAAGCCAACCGCGACCTGGTGCTGCGCCGCCTCGTGGAGTGCCTGGGCCGGGACCGTACCAAGCACCAGGTGGCCGAGGTTACCTCGCTGGGTCTGGTCCAGATGACCCGCAAGCGCATGGGCACCGGCCTGCTGGAAGTCTTCGGCGAGACCTGTGAACACTGCGAAGGCCGCGGCGTCATCACGCAGGACGTACCCGTGGAGCACCGCCGCAGCACCAGCCACACGCCGGCCGGCAACGGCCACGCGGTTGCGGACGATAACCACCAGCAGCACCTCAAGCAGGAAAAGCAGTCCCGCGGGGACCGGAAGCGCAACCGCAGCCGCGGACAGAACGGGAACGTCCAGGCTGCTGAAGAGCAGCCGCAGCCCGACGAGCCGGTGCAGGAAGATGCCGAGCGGCAGGCGAAGGCCGAAGCCGCCCGTGCAGCCTTGGCCAGCATTGCCGCTGCGACCGCCGCCGCGCACGACGTTGTTGACGCCGTCGCCAACGGCAACGCGGGATCCCCGGCGCCGAAGGAAGCAACCGCTGACGAGTCCGACACCGAGCCGGGCGCCGTGCTGAATATCCAGGGCGAAACCGTAGTGGTTCCCCGCCGCCAGCGGCGCCGCCAGGTGAAGGAAGAACCCGTCCTGACGCTCGAAAGCCTGACCGAAGCCTTCAACGAGGTTGCCTCGGCTGTGTCCCAGCCGGCGGAACCGGCACAGGGAGCCGAAACGGCGTCTGCTGCCCAGCAGGAGCCGACGTCCACCCGGCAGGCTGCACCGCAGGCATCGGCACCGGAGGCACCCGCCCGTCCGGTGCGCCGCCGCAGGGCAGCCAGCAGCCCGCAGGGAGCCGCCGAGGTCACGGCGCCGGCCGCAGGGGAAGCAGCTTCCTCCGCTCCGGCACGGCATACGGCCACGGCTGCCGGCAAGCCGCCGGTGGCCCGGGAGGAAAAGACCGGTGCAGCGGCTCCGGTGATCCTGGGCGTAGGCGTACCTGCCTCCGAGCTGTAGCGTCCCCGTTCCACCGCCTGCGGGCGGCCTGTCCCTGATGGGGCCGGCCGCCCGCAGGCGTTTAAGCCCGTGCTGCGGACCCACCGGGGCACCGATGCCCGGAACACCGGCTTCATGGGATAAAGTAGAGATCGAGCAGTGGCACCGGTTCGGTGGCGCGTGGGTCGACTCCGCATGTGCATAGCGCATTTGCGGGTTATAGGACCATTAGCGTAGCCTTGAACTTCGGTGCGAACGCCTTCCAACCGTTTATCGGTTCAGGCGGAACTGCATGGCGCAAGGCGGGTCCAATCTGGATCTGGCTAAATGCGCATCCAAGTATTAAACGTCGAGAGAAGTGAGTTCCCAAGTGGTGTACGCGATTGTCCGCGCTGGCGGCCGCCAAGAAAAGGTTTCCGTCGGAGACCTCGTAACCCTGGACCGCGTCCCCGGTGGAGCCGGTAGCACCTTTGAGCTGCCTGCCCTGCTTTTGGTTGATGGCGACAAGGTCACCTCTGCTGCACAGGACCTGGCCAAGGTTACCGTGACTGCAGAAATCGTCGAGAACTTCCGGGGTCCGAAGATTGTTATCCAGAAGTTCAAGAACAAGACCGGCTACAAGAAGCGTCAGGGCTACCGCTCCTCGCTGACCAAGGTCAAGGTTACGTCCATCAACTCCTGATTCTCCTGCCGGCCCCAGGGCCGGGAACGCGGGTGTGATCCCGCCTGAGGGTTTCAATATCAGTTAGCAAAGGCAGGCAAAGAAATGGCACATAAGAAAGGTGCGAGTTCCACTCGCAACGGTCGCGACTCCAACGCCCAGTACCTCGGCGTAAAGCGTTTCGGCGGCCAGGTTGTCAAGGCAGGCGAAATCATCGTTCGCCAGCGCGGCACCCACTTCCACCCGGGTGAGGGCGTTGGCCGCGGAGGCGACGACACCCTGTTCGCCCTGGAAGCAGGCGCAGTTGAATTCGGCAGCCGTCGTGGCCGCCGCGTCGTGAACATCGTGGCTGCTGCAGCCGCCGAGTAATCACCGGCATTTAGCTTTTCCGACGGGGCGGGCCTTGATGGTCCGCCCCGTCGTTTTTTTAAGCCAAGTAGAATTGGCATGATCAAGTAGTTCCTTTGAAGGAGAACCATGGCCAGCTTTGTAGACCGCGTAGTGCTGCATGTTTCGGGCGGTACAGGCGGCCATGGTTGCGTGTCCGTCAAGCGTGAAAAGTTCAAGCCCCTGGGCGGGCCCGACGGCGGCAACGGCGGCGACGGCGGCGACGTCATCCTGCGCGTTGACTCGAATACGACCACCCTGCTCGACTACCACCACGCACCGCACCGGCATGCCACCAACGGCGGCAACGGGATGGGCGACTGGCGCGCGGGCAAGACCGGCGAGACGCTGATCCTCCCTGTTCCGGACGGCACCGTCGTCAAGAACAAGGCCGGCGACGTCCTGGCGGACCTGGTAGGGGAGGGCTCCGAATACATCGCTGCCGCCGGTGGCCAGGGCGGCCTCGGGAACTCCTCGCTTTCCTCGCAGAAGCGCAAGGCTCCCGGATTCGCGCTGTTGGGCGTCCCCGGCGAAGAGGCCGACATTGTCCTGGAGCTCAAGTCCATTGCCGATATTGCACTGGTCGGCTTCCCGTCGGCCGGCAAGTCCTCGCTGATTGCCGCCATCTCCGCCGCCCGGCCGAAGATCGCCGACTACCCCTTCACCACGCTGATCCCGAACCTGGGCGTTGTCCAGTCCGGTGACGTGCGCTTTACCGTGGCCGATGTTCCCGGCCTGATTGAAGGTGCCTCGGAAGGCAAGGGCCTGGGCCACAACTTCCTGCGCCACGTGGAACGCTGCGCCGCCCTGGTGCACGTGCTGGATTGTGCCGCACTGGAAACGGACCGCGACCCCATTGGGGACCTGGAAGTCATTGAGCGCGAGCTCGAGAAGTACGAAGTGGACATGAGCTACGCGGGCACCGACGGCGACGTCGTGCCGCTGAACCGCCGTCCCCGCCTTGTCGCACTGAACAAGGTGGACGTTCCTGACGGCCGCGACATGGCCGGGTTCGTCCGGCCGGAACTGGAGAAGCGCGGCTACCGCGTTTTCGAGGTTTCCGCGTCCAGCCATGAAGGCCTGCGTGAACTCGGGTTCGCCATGGCTGCCATCGTCAAGGACGCCCGGGATGCCGTGGAGAAGGCTCCGCCGCGCATCCAGCCGCCGGTCCTGAAGCCGCGCGGCGTCAACTACAAGGGCGGCTTCCTGATCCGCCGCGAGGAGCGCAACCTCGAGCCGCTCTTCCGCGTCCTGGGTGAGAAGCCGGTTCGCTGGGTCCAGCAGACCGACTTCACCAATGACGAAGCCGTGGGCTACCTGGCGGACCGCCTGGCCAAGCTGGGCGTGGAGGAGAAACTGTTCAAGGAAGGCGCCAAGCCCGGTGACGCCGTGGTCATCGGCGAGGGCGACGGCGTCGTCTTCGACTGGGAGCCCACGATGATCGGCGGAGCGGAACTGCTTGCCGCTTCCCCGCGTGGCAGCGATATCCGCGTCGAAGACTTCTCCCGCCCGACCCGCGAGGAAAAGCGCGGCGACCACCAGAAGCGCAAGGAAGCCCGCGCCGCGGCCCGCGACGAGCTCGAAGCCGAGCGCAAGGCAGGCATCTGGACCGAGTCCGTGAACTACAAGCACTCCTCCCGCCCTGCGGACGTCGAGGGTAACGAAGAGGACTAACACCTTCATCTTCCCGAGAGGGACGGGGTGCAGCGCATAGGCTGGGCAGGTTATGAGTGAACAAATCGAATTCGCCACACCTGCCCGCCGTGCGTTAACGTCCCGCTCCGGGCTGGCCCGGGCCCGCCGGGTAGTGGTTAAGGTGGGGTCCTCCTCCCTGACCTCGGTAGCGGGCGGCATCTCCGACTCTGCCCTGAAGTCCCTGGCCGACGTGCTTTCCGCCCGGCATGCGCAGGGCACCGAGATCATCCTGGTCTCTTCCGGCGCTATCAGCGCCGGGCTGGCGCCCCTGGGCCTCACCAAGCGCCCGGCGCAGCTTTCCTCCCAGCAGGCGGCCGCCAGCGTGGGGCAGGGGCTGCTGATGGCCCGCTACACCTCCGCATTCGGCGTCCACGGAGTCACCGTCAGCCAGGTATTGCTAACGGTGGAGGACCTGATGCGCCGCGCCCATCACGCCAACGCGCACCGCGCCATGGAACGGCTGCTGAACTTCGGCGTCCTGCCCATCGTGAATGAGAACGACGCCGTTGCCAGCCACGAGATCCGTTTCGGCGATAATGACCGTCTGGCCGCCCTGGTGGCTCACCTCGTGAAGGCCGACGCGCTCATCCTGCTCTCCGACGTCGACGCCCTCTACGACGGTCCGCCGTCCGAGGGCGCCCGCCGCATCCCCGAAGTCACCGGTCCCAAGGACCTGGCGGACGTGCGGATCGGGAAGGTGGGCAAGGCCGGCGTGGGTACGGGCGGGATGGCGACCAAGGTCGAAGCAGCCACCATTGCCGCGGAATCGGGCATCCCTGCACTGGTCACGTCCACAGCCAATGCCGCCGCCGCGCTGGCCGGAGAAGACGTAGGCACCTGGTTCACTACCCGCGGCCGCCGCCGGTCCATCCGCCTGCTGTGGCTCGCCCACCTCGCCCGCATTCAGGGCACCCTGGTGCTCGACGACGGCGCGGCACGGGCAGTGGGGGACCGGCACCGTTCGCTGCTGCCGGCGGGAATCACTGCTGTGAAGGGGCAGTTCGAGCCCGGTGACGCCGTTGCCCTGGCCGATACCGCGGGCCGCGTGATTGCCCACGGCCTGACCAACTACGGTTCGGACGAGCTGCCGTCCATGCTCGGCCGCTCCACCCGCGAACTGTCGCGCGAACTGGGGCGCGGCTATGAACGCGCTGTGGTGCACGTAAACGACCTCGTTCTCCTGCACCCCAACGAAGCACCGGGACCCGGACCGGATGCCGGCACCGGACCTACACTGGGAGCATGACTTCCGTGAACACAACTGAGGCCGAACTCGAACCCGCCGGCGCGCCGGACACCGGCGTCGAAGCCCAGGTCCATGCCCTCGCCGACCGTTCCCGCACCGCCGCACGGCGCCTGGCCAGGGCCAACCGTGCCTGGAAGGACCGCGCCCTGCGGCAGATCGCGCAGAACGTCAACGCGAAACAGGCCGCCATCCTCGAGGCCAACGCCCGCGATGTGGCGGCCGGCCGGGACAACGGGACCTCAACGGCCATGCTGGACCGGCTGTCGCTGACGCCGGCACGCATCACCGCGCTGGCCGCAGCGCTGGAGAACCTTGCCGGGCTGCCGGATCCGGTGGGATCCGTAGCCCGCGGCCAGACGCTGCCCAACGGCCTGCGGCTGCGCCAGGTGCACGTTCCGATGGGCGTGGTGGCCGCCATCTACGAGGCCCGCCCCAACGTCACCCTCGACATTGCCGGCCTGGCACTGAAAAGCGGCAATGCGGTTCTCCTGCGCGGCGGCAGCGCCGCCGCGAACACCAACGCGGTCCTCGTGGAAATCATCCGTGATTCCCTCGAGGAAGCAGGCCTGCCTGCCGACGCCGTGCAGAGCGTTGACCAATACGGCCGGGAAGGCGCCAACGTACTCATGAAGGCACGGGGCCGGGTGGACGTGCTCATTCCGCGCGGCGGCCGCTCGCTGATCCAGTCCGTCGTCACCAACGCCACCGTGCCCGTCATCGAGACGGGGGAGGGCAACGTGCATATCTACCTGGACCATTCGGCGCCGGTGGAGATGGCAGTGGACATCCTGCTCAACGCCAAGACGCAGCGCCCGAGCGTCTGCAATACCGTCGAGACCCTGCTCATCCACGAGGGCGCTCCGGCGGCCGGCGATGTCCTGGCGGCGCTGGCCGCCGCCGGCGTCCGCCTGCACGCCGACCCCCGGGCCATGGAACTGCTGCCCGCCGGAGTCAGCGCGGAAGCAGCAGACGACGGCGACTGGGGGCGTGAGTACATGGACCTGGACCTGGCCGTGGCTGTGGTGGACACGCTGGATGACGCGCTGGAGCACATCAGGCGCTGGACCACCGGACACACTGAAGCGATTATCACCAACGACCTTGCCAATGCCGAGCGGTTCATTGCTGAGATCGATTCGGCGGCGGTCATTGTCAATGCCTCCACCAGGTTCACGGACGGGGGCGAACTCGGGCTGGGGGCCGAAGTGGGCATTTCCACGCAGAAAATGCATGCGCGCGGGCCCATGGGCCTCAGGGAACTGACCACTACGAAATGGATCATCCAGGGCGACGGGCAGATCCGCGACTAGTTCCGTCCAATGCCCGGCGACGGGTCCGGCTGCGATGTGCACTCCGTTACGCGTACCATTGACTAAGAACCCGTTCCGCCGGCTGCCCGGCGGAACCTATCGATCTCTAGGGGAGATACATGCTGATCCAGCTTACGGGCGCCGTGTTTACTGCTGCCGAAGAACACCACGTTGACCTGCCGGCGTCTCCGTACGTCTACGGTGGAGTCATCTTTGCGGCATTCCTGTTGCTGATGCTGATCACGGTGTCCTTCTCCAACGTGGGCAACCGCCACACGGCCGAGCCGGAGCACATTGATCCCCAGCGCCAGTTCCCCGACAAGCATGACCACGGTCAGGCCATCCGGGACTGACCCCGTACGTGGAGTCAGCGAAGGCGTTCTTCCCCATGGGTGAACCGCAGCGGACGGAAAGCAACGGAAAGCGCAGATTCCGCCTCGGAGTCATGGGTGGAACGTTCGACCCCATTCATAACGGCCACCTGGTGGCGGCGAGTGAGGTTGCGTCCACGTTCGATCTGGACGAAGTGGTATTCGTTCCCACCGGTGACCCGTGGCATAAGCCGGCCGCGCAGCAGGTGAGTCCGGCGGAGCACCGGTATCTGATGACCGTCATTGCGACGGCATCGAACCCGCGGTTCACGGTGAGCCGGGTCGACATCGACCGGCCCGGCCCTACGTACACCATTGACACTCTGCGCGATTTGAAGGCAGCGAGGCCCGAGGCTGACCTGTTCTTCATCACCGGCGCCGACGCCATGGCGCAGATCCTGTCCTGGAAAGACATCCAGGAGCTGTGGTCATTGGCGCGCTTTGTGGGCGTGACGCGGCCGGGGCACGTTCTGGAGAACGTCGGCCGGGAGGACGTCTTCCTGTTGGATGTGCCGGCCATGGCGATTTCTTCGACCGACTGCCGACGCCGCGTGGCCGAAGGCAATCCCGTGTGGTACCTGGTGCCGGACGGGGTAGTGCAGTACATCGCGAAGCACCGTTTGTATGCCGCCGACAGGCAGTCTCCGAACTCCGCGGAAACCGAAACAGAACCAGTAGCGTAAATACACATACCGGATGGGTAGGAAATGACTAACGGTCCAGAGTCCGCGCCGCGGCGCAGCCGCCGGGCGGCCGACGTACCTGTGGATTCCCCGGCCGGGCCGCGGGAACGTGAGTCCCAGCAGCGCGCCCGGGACCGGGAAGCGCTGCGTGCGTACAAGGCCCTGGCAGAGACGCCGGAGCGCCGCGACCCTGAGACCGCTCCGCCCACCCGCCGGCAGCTGAGGCTGCAGCAGCAACAGCGTGCTGCGGCGGCGGCCAAGACCGGGGCCGGTTCGGCTGAACCGCACGCGGATCTCCCGGCCCCGCCGGAAGCCACCGGACCGGTAGCTTCCCGACCTTCACCCGCTGCCGGTACGCCCCTGCGTCGGGAACGCCGCCGGCTGTCGTCATCGGCGGGCACAGACACGGAACCGGAGTCCCCGACGTCGGAACTCCAGGTTGCGGAACTCCAGGCTTCAGAACTCCAGGACTCGGAACCCCAGGCTCCGGAACTGCAGCACAAGCAGGGATCCGGCCCCGGCTCGCAGGCAAGCCGAAAGGAGAGCCGGCGCGCCGCATCGGCCGCGCCGTCCGTTACGGACGCTGCCGTTGCCGGCACCGACCCCAACGCCGACGTCGAGGGTATGAGCGTGGAGCAGGCCCTGGCTGCACGTCAGGCACTGGAAGGACAGGCCCGCAACCATGTTGCTTCCATGGAGGCCCTGCAGGTTGATGATCCGCAGGCCGTCGACCTGGAACTGCTGGCCCAGCAGAAGGCTCTGGCCGAACGTGCCAAGGTACTGAACCGCCGCACCCGCGCCATCCAGAAACTGTCGCAGGAAAACGAGCAGCGCAAACCTTCGCAGAGCGATCCGAGCACTGCCCACAACCTGGCGATGGTGACCCCGCTCGAGTTTGTGCAGATCCCCGGGATGGAGCATCCCGTGATGAAGGCACCGCAGACCTCGCATATTCCCATTGTCACCTCGTCTACGCCGGTGGTGGATCCGGAGACTGCGGCCGCGCGGCCCCTGCCGGTTGTTCCCGCCCAGCGCCCGGCGTCCGTACCGCGCCGGATACCTGTCGGCGCCACGGACGTGCGGCATTCGCGGATCCTCGCCCGCGCGGACGCGCTGGTCAATAATCCGGTTGAATCCGAGGAAGCTGCCACCCCCATCGGTGCCCGCAGTGCCTTCGGACTCGACCCGCTAGATGTCATGACGGCCGGACTCGGCCGTACCCGGAGGC
Organism: Arthrobacter jinronghuae; assembly: GCF_025244825.1. NCBI lineage: Bacteria > Bacillati > Actinomycetota > Actinomycetes > Micrococcales > Micrococcaceae > Arthrobacter > Arthrobacter jinronghuae. Next base: position 2,242,486 of record NZ_CP104263.1, on the reverse strand, counting down.
TGCGTTTTGCGGCCGCCGGCGTTGCAGGTCTGGGCGCACTTGCCCTGATCGTCGGAGTACTAATGATCGTCGGCGGCCTTGGCGGCTGACCGATTACCCCAAGGAGAAACACTTTGAGCGCCACCGAATCTTCCATCAACATTGCACGGGCGGCGGCCAAAGCGGCCTCGGCCAAGATCGCGGACGATATCGTCGCGATCGACGTGAGCGAACGGCTCGCCATCACCGACGTCTTCCTCATTGCCTCGGCATCGAATGAGCGCCAGGTCAACTCCATTGTTGACGGCATTGAAGAGGAACTGTCCAAGATGGACCTCAAGCCCGTGCGCCGTGAAGGACGCAGCGAGGGCCGTTGGGTCCTGCTGGACTACGCCAACGTTGTAGTGCACGTCCAGCACGAGGAGGACCGGGTGTTCTACGCCCTGGAGCGTCTGTGGAAGGACTGCCCCGAGGTTGACCTTCAGCTCGAAGACGCCCCTGCCGGCGCCGAGTCCGAATAACCTGTGACCGTGAGCGCCCCTGCCCCCTGGGATCCGGATTCCGCGTCGCGCCGGGTGGTTTTCTGGCGCCACGGACGCACGGAATGGAACCGGGCGGGGCGCTTCCAAGGGCAGCAGGATATTGCCCTTGACGCCGCCGGCCTGCGGCAGGCCGCCGAGGCGGCGGCAGTGCTGCGGTTTCTTGAACCGGACGCAATAGTTTCCTCCGACCTCAGCCGCGCCCTTGGCACAGGCAGGGCCCTGGCTGCCGAGACCGGTCTTGACGTCGCGGAGGATAAACGCCTCCGGGAAACGTTTGCCGGCACGTGGGAAGGGCGTACCTTCACACAGATCGCGGAGCAGGACGCGCCGCTGCTGACTGCCTGGTCTGCGGGGGTAGGCAGTGCCCGGGCAGGCGGCGGCGAAACGCGCGTCGACGTCGGCAGGCGCGTCGCCGAAGCAGTGGGGGAGGCCGTCCAGAAACTGCCTGCCGGCGGCACCCTTGTGGCCGTAAGCCACGGGGGAGCGATCCGCGCCGGAATCTGCGCCTTGCTCGGCCTGCCCACGGAGTCCTGGGCGGTCATCTCGGGAGTATCCAATTGCCACTGGTCGGTCCTTCAGGAAATCCCGGACCGGCACGGGAATTCCGCCTGGCACCTGGCGCAGCACAATGTAGGGCTGGACTCGCTCCCCAGCGGCCCGGTGGAGGGCTGACAGACCCTCTTTCCTGTCCGGCAGGGGAGCGCTAAGCGGATTTTGCGCTCCTGTTGATTTGTACTAAGGTAGAGGAGTTGCTTCGCCCCGGTGAACGGAAAAGTGAAGTAAACAACCTTTAGTTTTGGGGCTGTGGCGCAGCTGGTAGCGCACCTGCATGGCATGCAGGGGGTCAGGGGTTCGAGTCCCCTCAGCTCCACCAAACCCTTCGGGAGACCGAAGGGTTTGCGGTGGAAAATCACTGAAAGTTTGGGGCTGTGGCGCAGCTGGTAGCGCACCTGCATGGCATGCAGGGGGTCAGGGGTTCGAGTCCCCTCAGCTCCACCAACAAGACCGCCGGACACGGGAAATCCCGTGTCCGGCGGTTTTTTAGTGCCCGGAACACTCCGCTTATTTGTGACGCAGGTCTCAATACTGGCCCGGACGAAGCCTTCCGTTCTCTCCCTGTCGGCCTTAGGCTACTCATTGTCACATTGACAATAAATCAGGAGAGCGCCATGAATGCAGTACTGGACTGGATGAATTCGCCGGCAGCAACCCTGCTTGGAGCACCCGTCAGCTGGATCGAAGTCATCGGGTTCGTCACCGGTGCAGCCTGCGTCTACGGTGTGGCCCGGCAGAAGGCCTGGAACTGGCCTGTGGGCATCATTAACAACATCGCGTTCATGGTCCTCTTCTTCGGGGCCGGGCTCTACGGGGAGACCCTCCTGCAGGCCGTGTTCGCCGCCGTGTCCGTTTACGGGTGGTACAACTGGGTCCGCGGCGCCAAGGACACCGAGCAGAAAAGCGACCTGCCCATCCGCGACGCCAGCCGGAACGAGGTGATCGCCGGCATCGCCGCCGTCGTCCTGGCCACCGCGGGGATCGCCATGATCCTCACCCACGGAACCGATTCCGAGGTTCCCTGGCCCGACGCCTTTGTCCTGGCCGCGTCGCTTCTGGCCACTTACGGGCAGGCCAAGAAGATTTTCCAGCACTGGTACGTCTGGATTGCCATCGACCTCGTCAGTGTTCCGCTGTACTTCTCCCGCGGACTCAACCTCACCGGCATCCTCTACATCGGTTTCACCGCACTCTGCGTCTATGGTCTGATCGACTGGAAGCGCACCCGCACGGCTGCCGCCCGTCCGGCTGCTGCAGCCGGAAAGATACCGGCATGAAGCTGTTTGGACAGGGTGTCGTGATCGGCAAGTTCTATCCGCCGCACGTCGGCCACCGGCACCTCATTGCCCGGGCGGCGGAGCAGTGCACGAAGCTCGCCGTCGTCATCCTTGGCAGCCGGTTTGAGAGCATCACCCTTGAAGACCGGGTGAAGTGGCTTGCCGCCGAGTTCGCGGAGACCAACGTATCCGTGATCGGGATGCCCAATGACTGCCCCGTGGACTACAACTCCCGGACCATCTGGAAGGCGCACAACGAGGCCTTGCGCATTGCCCTCAAGCTGAAGGGAATCACAGCCGTCGACGCCGTCTTCAGCTCCGAGGATTACGGCAGCGAACTGGCGCAGGACTTCGGCGCGGCCCACGTCATGGTGGACAGGCCCCGCACCGCCTATCCCGTCAGCGGCACCCTCTGCCGGGATGACCTCAGCGCAGCCTGGCGGAACATCCTCAAAGATGCCCGGCAGGACCTGGCCGTGCGCATCATTGTCGTCGGAGCCGAATCCACCGGCACCACCACCCTCGCCCGGGCCCTGACCGAGCACTACCGGGAGAGTTTCCCCGAGCTCGTCGACGTTCCGGAATTCGGCCGCCAGTACACCTACGACAAGTTCGCCGCCGTGCAGGAAACAAAGCCCGACGCCGTCCTGTCGGACATGGTCTGGACCGCCGAGGATTTTGCCGTCATCGGTGAACGGCAGAACCAGATGGAAAACGAAGCCGCGGCGCGGTGTCCGCTGGTCATCGCCGACACGGATGTAATCACCACGTCCCTCTTTGAGCGGGTCTACATCGGTGAGCAGAGCTATGGTTCCTACCTCGCCGTCGACCGGCTGCCCCGCCGCGACCTCTACCTCATTACCGACCACGACGGCGTCCCGTTCGAGGACGACGGATGGCGCGAGGCCGAGCACCCCCGCGCCGAGATGACCGAATGGTTCAAGGAGGAGCTCACGGCAGCAGGGCACTCCTGGATCCTGGTTTCCGGCACTCCGCAGGAGCGGATATCCACGGCAACTGAGATAATCGACCTCATCATCGCCCAGCGGAACCGCTTCACCTCCCCGCCCTGGGCAAAACGGACGGTACTGACAGGAGCCTGATGGCCACCGAAGAAGAACAGTTCCTTCAGGACTACGCGCCCAGGGAGTATCCCTCCGTTGCGCTGACCGTGGATCTGGTCGTCTTCGCCGTCAAAGCAAGCACTCTCCATGCAGCCTTCGTGCGCCGCGGAGGGCACCCCTTCAAGGGGGCCCTGGCGCTGCCCGGCGGCTTCGTGGGACCGGACGAGGATGCCCTCACGGCCGCCTGGCGCGAGCTGCAGGAGGAGACCGGCCTGGAGCTGGGTGCACACCGCGCCCATGTCGAGCAGCTCGCCACCTACAGCTCACCAGGCCGCGACCCGCGCATGCGCGTCGTGTCTGTCGCGCATCTGGCGCTGCTCGCAACCGACGGCAGCGCCCTGCCCGCACTGAACCCGGGCACCGACACTGAAGCAGCACAGTGGATGCCCGTGTACGAAGTCCTCGCCAATGAGACGCTGGCCTTCGACCACCGCGGGATCCTCACCGCCGCCCTGGACCGGCTTGCCGGCAAGATCGAATACACCCTTACCGCGGCCAGGCTGCTGCCTGAGGAATTCACCCTCTACCAGCTGCGGCGTGTGTACCAGGCCGTGTGGAACACCGACAAGCTCGACGCCGGGAACTTCACCCGCAAGATGACCGGCGCCCTGCGCGACACCGGACGCAAGGTCCTCCGCGACAAGGGCGCCCCCGCGGCGCTGTTCACCGTTCGGGATGAGTACCTCAGCCCGCCGATGATGCGCCCGGTGTGACGCCTTTCCGCCGGGCCTGGGCGGTCAGCGCCCGTCCCGCCAGGTCCGGAGGACCCCGGCAACAATAAGGGCCTGCCCCGCACAATAGGTCAGCATCACGAGGGGGTTGGTCCAGTCAGGCATCTGCTCCGGCAGGAAGATCCGGCAGGCCAGGATCGTGTCCGAGGAAAGGAACAGCAGGCCGCCGGCCGCGACCATCGGCCGGCACCGCGCCGCCGTCGCCGCCGTACCGGCAAGGACAACGCCGTAGGCGGCCACGGCCATGGCCAGCCCGCCCAGTGCAGGCCACAGCACCACGAGCATCAGTACCCACCACAGCGGGAAGACCAGTGCCCACCGCGGGATTCGCCCGGCAGCTGCATACCGTGCCAGGAGCCAGATGTAACAGATGTGCGCGACCCCGAAGGAGCCGAGCATCACCGGCAGTTCCGGTGCCGCCGGGAAGAACGCGGCTGCGCCGTCACCGATCCAGGAGAAGAACAGGGCCGCCAGCAGCAGGGACACCGGCAGCATCCGGCCGGCAGGCCCGCGGACGACGCCGCGTGCGCCCCACAGGGCGGCAACGGCAAGCAACGGCATCAGGGTGAGCTTGGTGGGCTCCGCGATATCCGTGGCTTCAACCGCTCGCGCCCCGATATGAACGGCAGAGGCTGCGGCGAAAGGCAGGAATCCCCACCACCACGAGCGGGGCAGAACGGAGGTCTGGCTTGGGGCGGGCGCGGCGGTCACGGCACTCCTTCGGGTCGGCTGCAGACCATCGTACGGTGCCTCCGGCAGGATAGCCGTTAGGCGCCCAGCACCCGGTCCAGATAGGCGTTGGCGAAGACCCGGTCCGGATCCAGCCGTTCCCGTACCGCCAGGAAGTCCCCGAAACGCGGATACTGCTGAGCCAGCGCCGCCGCGTGGCGCGAATGCAGCTTGCCCCAATGCGGCCGCCCCCCGTGGGCGAGCAGAAGTTCCTCAACAGCGGTGAAGTACTCGGCAAAGTCCTCCCGGTAATAGCGGTGCACGGCTATATAGGCGGTGTCCCTGCCGTAGGCGGTGGACAGCCAGCGGTCATCGGCGGCCGCCCAGCGGACCTCTACGGGAAAGGAGATCCTCCAGCGGTGCTCCTCGATCAGTTGCTGCAGGGCGGAGAAGGCCGGCCCCACGCGGTCCGCCGGAACGGCGTACTCCATTTCCCGGAACCGCACGGTGCGCCTGGTGGTGAAGACCTGTGCCGAGGCATCCGAATAGTCCCGGCCGCCGAGCAGCCGTGCCGCTGCGGCGTTCACGGCAGGGACTACGGCTGGTACGGCACTGCCTGCGGCGCAGGTTGCCCGGAACAGCGTGTTCGCCAGCAGGGTGTCGTTAATCCAGCGCGCACCGGGACCGGGCGGACGGCAGCCTGCAGTGCCCGGCAGGCGGGTGTTCGCCTTGGTGGCAGCGCGATCGGTGTGCGGAAACCAGTAAAACTCGAAATGGTCGGTTGCTTTGACCCGGTCCGCCAGGCTCTGGAGTACATCCGCCAGGGGCTCGGAGCGTTCCTGGGCCTGGAGGACGAATGCGGGTACGCACTGCAGGGTGACGTCGGCGATGACACCCAGGGCGCCCAGTCCGAGGGCGGCGGCCGGGAGCAGCGGATCGTCGTCGCCCACGCTGAGCAGGCCGCCGTCGGGCTGGACCAGGGTCACTCCCACTACCTGGGTGGCCATCCCGCCAAACGCGGCGCCCGTTCCGTGCGTACCGGTGGAGACTGCGCCGGCGATGGACTGCCGGTCAATATCGCCGAGGTTCGGCATTGCCAGTCCGTAAGGTTCCAGCAGGGATGGTATCCGGTGCAGCCGGGTGCCGGCACGCAGGCGCACCCGGGACCTTCCGGTGTCCACTGCGATGATTCCCTGCAGGGCGCTGAGGTCCAGTTGGACGCCGTCGGTGGCGGCGATGTCGGTGAAGCTGTGGCCCGCGCCCACGGCTTTGACCCGCAGCCCGGCACCTGCCGCGTCGGCGACGCACCGCTGCAGGGCTGCAGTATCGATCGGGCGCTCCACGCGGAGCGGTTGCGCCGTCACGTTCCGTCCCCAGTTTTCCCACAAGGTGCCCGCCGCGGTCACAGGAACGCCTTCCCCTCGCCACGGTAGGTGGGCAGCGTGCCCACAATCTTCCCGCGGTCCACAACCTGGTACTCGTTGAAATGTTCGGCCGGCTCGCCGCTCTTGGCATGCCGGAACCAGACGCGGTCACCGGGATGCAGCGTCCCGGCAACTGCGCCGCGCAGGGGAGTCTGCACCTCACCCGCCCCTTCCCGCGGGAGGAAACGCAGGTCCGGAGGCCAGACCGGACGCGGGGCGCGGCTGGGCCCCGGCGGCCCCGAAGCGATCCATCCGCCGCCCAGCACGGTGGCGGTGTCCGACGTCGGACGGCGGACGACGTCGAAGGCATAGGCTGCGGCGGGAGCCGGCGTAAACGCGCGGTAGTTGTCGAACAAGTGTCCGCCGAAGAGCCCGGACCCGGCCGTGATCTCGGTGACCGCAGGGTCCGCGCGGGTGGCTTCGACGGAGCCGGTGCCGCCGCCGTTCACGAATTCGAGCGGGCACAGTTCGCGCAGCCGCCCCGCAATGAGCTGCCTGCGGTCAAGGAGCTCGGCCATGGACCGCGGCTGGAGGTGCCGCATCAGGACATTCATCGGACCTGCCCCGGGAACGGCATCGCCTACGCCGGCCACCTGGGCTTCGTACATCATCAGGCCCACCAGCCGGAAGCCGGGACGTGCGGCAATCCGCCGGCCCAGCCCGACAGCGTCGTCCGGGGTGTGCAGCGGAGAGCGCCGGGTGCCGATGAAGCCCAGTGCCGGCGCCTGCCAGGAGGCGTCCACATCCAGGCAGATACGCACTTCGGGGCGCTTTCCTGCCGGCGCCAGGGCATCTACCAGGTCCAGCTGGGATTCGTCATCGACCATCAGGGTCACCCGGGCGGCGAGCCGCTCGTCGCCGAGGAGCCGGGTCAGGGCCGCTCGGTCCGTGCTGGGATATCCCACCAGGACGTCTGTGCACTGCTCCGCCAGCCACAGGGCCTCGGGAAGCGTGTAGCCGAAGACGCCCTGAAAACCCGGGAGCTGAAGCAGGGCCTCGATGACACCGCGGACCCGGAGGGACTTGCTGGCAATCCGCAGCGGAACTCCGCCGGCGCGCCGGAGCAGGTCCGCGGCGTTGAACCGAAGGGCCTGCAGCTCCAGCACTGCCACCGGTGCGGGCAGTGCCGCGGTTGCCTCCGACAGAGCGGGCCAATAGGTTTCCGGGGTCAGCCAGGGCAGGAGAGCGGCCGTGGTGTCCGGCGGGCCCGGGAACCCGGGCGGGAACAGTTGCCGAGGGGGAGAGGGAGCTGCCGCTTCGTTGCTGTCGCCCATGGTGACCTCCGTTGTCTGCACCCACCCTAAACACGGAACACCGTCCCCTCCAGCACGCAACACGCTGCACCCGGCCGGTTACCCGCGGGATGTCACAGACAAACACCAGACTTCCGGGTTAGGGTGGTCACATCTGTAGAGCGAAACCGCTCGCCACGCCGACTGGGAAGTCGTACACCACCAGAAGGCCGCATGAGCATAACCGCATCCTCCACTGCACCCGTTGAAGAAACCCCGAGCGAAAAGAAGCCGCGCCGGAACAACGTCACCAGTACCTACTCCGGACTGCTCAAGGCCGTCCGCGACGAAGGCCTGCTGAAACGCCGGAGCTCTTTCTACATCACCACGTTCGTGTTCCTGTGCGTCGGCGTGGTTGCCGCCGCGACAGGATCTTTCTTTATCGGGGAAAGCTGGTTCCAGCTGCTCATCGCGGCGGCGCTGGGCATCCTCCTGACGCAGCTCGCGTTTATTGCGCACGAGGCATCGCACCGGCAGGTCTTCGAATCGGGGCCGGCTAATGACCGGGCCGGCAAGTTCGTGGCAAACGCCGTCGTCGGCATCAGTTACCAGTGGTGGATGAACAAGCACAGCCGGCACCATGCCAACCCCAACACGGTGGGCAAGGACCCGGACATCGACATGGACACCATCTCCTTCCTGCCGGAGCAGGCGGCACGGCAGAAGGGCTTCATGGCCTGGTTTGCGCGCCGTCAGGGCTGGTTGTTCTTCCCGCTGCTGATGCTGGAGGGCATCAACCTGCATGCGACGTCCATCAAGCACCTGTTCGCGAACAAGCAGGTCAAGGGCCGCGTCTCCGAACTGGTTATGGTCTTCACCCGGCTGGGCCTGTACCTGGCTGCCGTGTTCTTCTTCCTGCCGGTGGGAATGGCCTTCGCCTTCATCGGCGTGCAGCTCGCAGTCTTCGGTGTGTACATGGGTGCTTCGTTCGCCCCGAACCACAAGGGCATGCCGATTCTCCCCAGGGACTCCAAGGTCGATTTCCTGAGCCGCCAGGTTCTGACTTCCCGGAACATCGTGGGCCGCGGCATGAACACCCTGATGGGCGGGCTGAACTACCAGGTGGAGCACCACCTGTTCCCGAGCATGCCCCGGCCGTCACTGGCCCGGGCCAGCGAACTGGTGAAGGAACACTGCGCCAAGCATTCCATCCCCTACACCGAGACCACACTCGTGCAGTCCTACGCCATTGTGGTTCGGTACCTCAACGAGGTAGGCCTCTCCGCCCGGGATCCGTTCGACTGCCCGGTCCGGTCTAAGTACCGTATCTAGCTTGCGGATCCGCCGGAGCAACGGCGAATACCCGCAATCGAAGCATCTGACAGACTAGGAATATGACAAAAAACCCCGCAGCCCGTCCGGCGGACAAAACCCCGGTGGCCCACCTCGGCATGCGCATGGAGGATTCCCTGCATGCATGGCGCGATGAACGTGCCCGGAAGCGGGGGGACGTGCAGACAGTCCTTCCCTTCACCGGCTACGGCTCTACTGAATGGGTGCGTGTGCTCGGCCGGGTCATCCTGGCCAAGCCCGGTTATTTTGACGGCGCTGAAAAGTCGATGGCGTCCAAGGCGATCGCGGACGGCATCCGCGGCTGGCGGAACTTCATGAGCCCGCCGGTCAACAAAGCCACGGTCACCGTAATTGTGGGCGACCAGAAGCACGTAGTCACCGCGGACCGAGGGGGAGTGGTTGACGCCGTCCTGCCTGCGGATCTTGCTCCGGGCTGGACCACCGTCCTCCTGCGTTCCGAAGACGGTGAGGAAACCACCGCGCCGATCTACGTGGTGGATCCCGCAGCCGAAGTGGGCGTGGTGTCGGACATTGACGACACCATCATGGTCACCGCCCTCCCGCGGCCGATGCTGGCAGCCTGGAACACTTTTGTCCTCGATGAGCACGCCCGTACGCCCACGCCGGGCATGGCCGTGATGATGGACCGCCTCGCGCGGGAAAACCCCGTGGGCCCGGTGCTTTACCTCTCGACCGGCGCCTGGAACGTCGCCGCTACGCTGACCCGGTTCATTACCCGCAACCTCTACCCGGCCGGTCCGCTGCTGCTGACCGACTGGGGTCCCACCACGGACCGCTGGTTCCGCAGCGGCCAGGCGCACAAGCGCAGCCAGCTGGAACGGCTCGCCCAGGAATTCCCGGACATCAAGTGGCTGCTGATCGGCGACAACGGCCAGCATGACGAAGAGATCTACGCGGACTTCGCCCAGCGCCACCCGGAGAACGTCCGGGCCATTGCTATCCGCCAGCTCTCGGCCGGCGAAGCGGTGCTGGCCGGTGGGCGGACGGGCAAGCCGGGGGAGACTCCGGTGGACGTGCCTTGGATCTACGCCCCCGACGGCGCCGGGATGGCCCGTCAGCTTGCGGAGCTCGGGCTGCTTACCGACGAGGGGTAGTTCCTCAAGGAGTCGGGCAGTTCCGCCTCGGTGATGGTTACTCCCCAGGCGAGGTCCTCGTCCCCGGTTACCGTCACATCGATAGTGCCTCCGGCAGGCCTGGCGTCCACCGTTACCGTGACGTGGGCCGAGGTCTCCCCGCAGGTGAACGCCGTGGGTCCGAGCTTGGCAACGTCGACAGTCACGGTGCCGAGGCGGTCACAGTTTGCTCGGAAGGAGATGGCCTCGGCATCAGTCTTGAGGCCTTTAACGATGCGGGCGCCGCGGTCCCCTTCCGGATTCAGGACCTGGGTGACCAGGAGGCCTTCCTCCGGATCCGGCGCCGTGATCGGAACCATGGATACCGGCGGGCTGGCCACCGTGCTCCGGTTGTTCTCCGGCGAACCGGAATTCTCTGCCGTTTCGGATGCTGAACAACCCGACAGGGATATAGCGGCAAGCGAAAATGCGGCTAATGCCGGCAGTGCAATTCTGCGTTGTTTCATTAACATTGGTTCCCCCTTTTTAGTGGGGAGGCCCTCCATGTTGTCTAACCCGATTTCCGGGCGGCTGACCCCTACGGATGGTGCTTTATGAATCGCAGTGCAATCTGTCTTTACGTTTCGAAGTCTTGCTTTTCCGCCGGGCAGTGTCAACCAGGGGGTGCGTCCCCGGAGGCCCCGGGAAGCCCCCGGACGCGTGCTATTCCGCACTTTTTTGGGAATTTAAATTTAATCGAAGGAACAGGCTTTCCCGGGGTTATTTCCGGTATTCGCGGCGAATTCAGGACCGGGCGAAGGGGATCGTCCTAACGGTCCGCCCGCGCCGCAGGGAAGGGAGCAGCGGACCTAGGCGTCGTCGTCGGACTCCGTGTTGATGATCCGCAGGATGCGGCGCAGGTCCATGGCCAGGGCCGCCGTCGCATCCACCGGGCTGTCAGCGGAGGCGGAGGTGTTGACCAGCCGCACCAGTTCCACGAGCGCCTGGGTTGCCGTGGAGTGCTCCTCGCTCTCGGGATCCCAGGTCTCCACCGCTTCGGCACAGGCGTTTACGGCCTCGGCCAGCGGCACGGTCAGGGCGGCCGGGACAGCGACGTTCTGCGGATTCCGCCAGATGGCGTCGGTGAGGACTTCGGTCATATCCTTCACGTGCCGGGTGGCACGTTCCATGGCCCGCAGCGCCCGGTAGTCGGCGGTGAAATCCCGGCTGTACTTGCGGCTGCGGATGTTTCCGTGCCGGCTGTTGTCGGCCAGCTCCACGGCTTCCCGGACCTCCTTGGTCAGGGTATCCAGCTCGCTCTCGCGCTGCGACCAGTCCTCGTGTTCCGGCGGCCAGGTTTCTTCCAGCGCCGTCCCCATGTCCCGCAGCTGCCGTGCCAGTGATTTCCGCAGCGTCACCAGCCCGTTGACGGCGCCGTTCAGGTGCAGGGGAGGGAAGACGAGGGCGTTGACGGCCAGCCCGACACCTACGCCGACCAGCATCTGGACGCCGTAGCCGAACGAGTAACCGTCCGGATCATCACCGCCCAGGACCAGCACGAACAGCGCAGCCATCGGCACGTATTCCCGGCCGGACGCGCCCAGGAAGGACAGCCCGCCGAGCAGCACGCCGATGCCGACGATCACGGAAATGGTCCAGACGTTCGGGGTGCCGATCAGCAGTGCCCCCAGCGCCAGAAGCATGCCGGTCACCAGGCCCGCCAGGGTCTCCATGCCGGTGCGGAAGGAGCCTGACACCGTGGGGTACATGCTGACGATGGCGCCCAGCGGAGCGTAATACGGGTACTGCGAAGCCACCCCCGGCACATGCGGGGCAAGTGTCCAGGCGATGCCGACGGCGAGGGTCGCCTTGAAGGCGAGCTGGAACCGGGTGACGCGCAGGACTCCGGTCACCCGGTTGGTAACGGCACTCAATGACCGTTTGGAGATGGTTTTTTCGCCAGTGGTCATGTTTCGAGTATGGCCCGAGCCCAACTCGGGAAACGACTTTTCAGCCCTGACTGGCGCCGGATGTGGGGAGCGGCACTATGCTCCGGCGTCCCAGCACATCGGCCAGCCGGTCCAGGAAGAGCCGGACCTGCACGTTTTGTTCGTGGATCAGCAGGGCGAAAATGCTGCGCGCCAGACGGATCTCGGGAACATCCAGCACCACCGTCCCGGCCGGCCGGTTCAGCATTGCCAGTTCCGGCACCAGCGCCGCGCCCAGGCCGGCGGAAGCCATCGCCAGGCTGGCATTGAAGTCATCGCAGTACGCAGCCACCTGCGGGTGGAGGCTGCAGCTGGCGAAGAGCCGCTCAATCACCAGGGCGTCGGGGGTGCCGGGATGGTGCATGATCCAGGGCATCCCGGCCAGCTGCTCGGCGGACACCTCGGCACCGCTGCGGATACCCCAGGCCTCGGGCAGCACCACACGGAAGTTATCGTCGCCCAGCCAGCGGCGGCTGATGGAGGACGGCCAGGCCAGTCCGCCCTGGCCTACCTGGTACACCAGTGCGACGTCGAGGTTTCCGCCGGTGCGGAGCCCCTGGATGGTCTGCGCTGGTTCGGCAACGGAAAGCAGCAGGTCAATTCCCAGGTCCCGCCACTGGGGCGAGGCCAGCAGCTCCGGCAGGGCGAAGGTGGCCAGGCTGGGGAAGATGCCCAGGCGCAGCTCCTCGCCGCTGCCCGGTCCGGGACGGGTAGCGGCCGCCAGAAGGGCATCCATGTCGGTGAGCACCTTGACGGCGTGCCTGGCCATAACGACGGCGGCTTCCGTGGGCGAGGCGGTGCGGGCGGAACGCTCGAACAGGCGCGCGCCCGTGTCCTTCTCCAGGGCGGACATCTGCTGGGACACTGCCGAGGCCGTATAGCCCAGCCGCAGGGCCGCTCCGGCAAACGAGCCGGTGCGGAGAACCTCCAGCAGCGTCTTCAGGTGCACGGGATTCACCATCCCTGCGCCCTCCTTCCTCGCCCCGGCGGGGCCGACCACAATATCTAGTGTTGCCGGGTACTAGACCCGACACGCCCACGGTACGCGACACGCTTGAATCTTGCCTGCCTCGTCACATGTGCATGGCGTTCTGCACAGGCTGTGGAGAACCCCCGCCGGGCCGCTGAAATCCCGCCTATTTACGCGGCATCCCCTGTGCACAAACTGTGGACGGCGGCCCTGTGTAATGACATACTTGTAATACATCATGTAGGGGTTCCACCTTGGGGGGCGCACTAGATGTAGTGTCTGGGCATGGAACTGGATGTAGTATCTAGGAACAGACTTCGAGAGCTTCACCAAGCTTCACAAGCAAGTTTTTGAACACGACGAGCGTCCAGTATCGCCGGCTTCATCAGGCACCATCCAGCATCACAGAACAGACTTCACGCTTCACTAGGGGAGACCAAGCCATGACCGTTACGGTTTACACCAAGCCCGCCTGCGTACAGTGCAACGCCACTTACCGTGCCCTCGACAAGAAGGGCATTGTTTACCAGAGCGTGGACATGTCGCAGGACCCCGAGGCCCTCGAGCGCGTCCGTGCCATGGGCTACATGCAGGCCCCCGTTGTCGTCACCGAGCAGGACTCCTGGTCCGGCTTCCGGCCCGACAAGATCGAAGAGCTGGCCCAGGCACAGGTTTCCTCCGTAGCCTAGGGAACCGCCGGGCTCCGTCCGGCTTTCCCGCCGCAGCACCTCGCATCACGCACCACCCGCGCAATACCCGTCAGGAGCGCAGCAACCATGGCACTGGGGATGGCAGACCAAGCCGGCTTTGCGCCGGCATCGGCATCCGCAGGGGATGGACAACCGGAAACGGACGCCTCCCTGATCTACTTCTCCTCAGCCTCCGGGTATACCCGCCGCTTTGTGGAAAAGCTCGGGATCTCCGCGGCGGCTCTTCCGCTCCACACCTCCCAGCCCACACTGCTGGCCACCCGGCCCTACGTACTGCTGCTTCCCACCTACGGTGGAACGGCAGCATCACCGGGGGCCGCAGCCCGGGGCGCCGTTCCCAAACAGGTCATCAAGTTCCTGAACAACGAGCGCAACCGCTCCTTGATCCAGGGTGTGATCGGGGCGGGCAACACAAACTTCGGGGAATCCTATTGCCTCGCGGCGGACATCATCGCCGTGAAGTGCCGGGTCCCCGTGCTGTATCGATTTGAACTCATGGGCACGTCCGAGGACGTTGCCAAGGTTAACGAAGGATTGGAAAAGTTTTGGACACATCAGTCGCAGAAGCCGGCATGACGGACTCCAAGGAGCTCCCGGAGGCTTACAAGGGCCTGGGCTATCACGAGCTCAACGCCATGCTGAACCTGTACGGCAAGAACGGAGAGATTCAGTTCGACGCCGACCGCGCTGCTGCGCGCCAGTACTTCCTCCAGCACGTTAACAACAACACGGTCTTCTTCCATGACCTGGAAGAGAAGCTGGAATACCTGGTCAAGAACGACTACTACGAGCCGGAAACGCTCGACCAGTACTCCATGACCTTCATCAAGGAGCTGTACAACCGCGCCTACAAGAAGAAGTTCCGCTTCGAAACCTTCCTCGGCGCGTTCAAGTTCTACACCTCGTACACGCTGAAGACCTTCGACGGCAAGCGTTACCTGGAGCGTTACGAAGACCGTGTCTGCATGGTTGCCCTGCACCTGGCCCGCGGCGACGAGCAGCTCGCCACGCAGATGGTGGACGAAATCATCGAGGGCCGCTTCCAGCCCGCCACCCCCACGTTCCTCAACGCCGGCAAGGCCCAGCGCGGCGAGCTGGTCTCCTGCTTCCTGCTGCGTATCGAGGACAACATGGAGTCCATCGGCCGCTCCATCAACTCCGCGCTGCAGCTGTCCAAGCGCGGCGGCGGCGTTGCCTTTGCGCTGACCAACATCCGCGAGGTCGGCGCGCCGATCAAGCAGATCGAGAACCAGTCCTCCGGCGTCATCCCCGTGATGAAGCTCCTCGAGGACAGCTTCTCCTACGCCAACCAGCTCGGCGCCCGCCAGGGTGCCGGTGCCGTGTACCTGCACGCCCACCACCCGGACATCAACCGGTTCCTGGACACCAAGCGCGAGAACGCGGACGAGAAGATCCGCATCAAGACCCTCTCGCTCGGCGTCGTCGTTCCCGACATCACCTTCGAACTGGCCAAGCGCGACGAGGACATGTACCTGTTCTCCCCGTACGACGTCGAGAAGGTTTACGGCATGCCGTTCTCCGACATCTCGGTCACCGAAAAGTACTACGAGATGGTCGACGACGCGCGGATCAAGAAGACCAAGATCCGTGCCCGCGACTTCTTCCAGACCCTCGCCGAGATCCAGTTCGAGTCCGGCTACCCGTACATCATGTTCGAGGACACGGTGAACCGGGAGAACCCGATCGAGGGCAAGATCATCATGTCCAACCTGTGCTCGGAAATCCTCCAGGTTTCCCAGCCCACCACGTACAACGATGACCTGTCCTACGACGAGACCGGCAAGGACATCTCCTGCAACCTCGGCTCGCTGAACATTGCCAAGACCATGGACTCGCCGGACTTCGGCCGGACCATCGAGACGGCTATCCGCGCGCTGACCGCCGTTTCGGACATGAGCCACATCGGTTCGGTTCCGTCCATTGCCAAGGGCAATGACATGTCGCACGCCATCGGCCTGGGCCAGATGAACCTGCACGGCTATTTGGCACGCGAGCGGGTCTACTACGGTTCCGAAGAAGGCATCGACTTCACGAACATCTACTTCTACACGGTGGTCTACCACGCCGTGCGGGCGTCGAACCTGCTGGCCATCGAGACCGGCCGCAAGTTCGCCGGCTTCGAGCGCTCCAAGTACGCCACGGGGGAGTACTTCGACAAGTACACCACCCGGGAATGGGTCCCGCAGACCCAGCGGGTCCGCGAACTGTTCGACGGCGTGCACATCCCCACCCAGGCTGACTGGGAGGCGCTGAAGGCTTCGGTCATGGAACACGGCATCTACAACCAGAACCTGCAGGCTGTGCCGCCCACCGGCTCGATCTCCTACATCAACAACTCCACCTCCTCCATTCACCCGGTGGCGTCGAAGATCGAGATCCGCAAGGAAGGCAAGCTGGGACGCGTCTACTACCCGGCGCCGTACCTGACCAACGACAACCTGGAGTACTACCAGGATGCGTACGAGATCGGCTACGAGAAGATCATCGACACCTACGCTGCTGCGACCCAGCACGTGGACCAGGGCCTGTCCCTGACGCTGTTCTTCAAGGACACCGCAACCACCCGCGACATCAACAAGGCGCAGATCTACGCCTGGCGCAAGGGCATCAAGACCATCTACTACATCCGCCTGCGCCAGCTCGCGCTGGAAGGCACCGAGGTTGAGGGCTGCGTTTCCTGCATGCTGTAAGGCTGCCGCTTTCCGCACCCCTTTCCCCGAACTTTTGAAGACAAGGAATTACTCATGACCGAGAAGCTGAAGCTGATCGACGGCGTCGAGGCAATCAACTGGAACCGGA
Organism: Arthrobacter jinronghuae; assembly: GCF_025244825.1. Classification (NCBI taxonomy): domain Bacteria; kingdom Bacillati; phylum Actinomycetota; class Actinomycetes; order Micrococcales; family Micrococcaceae; genus Arthrobacter; species Arthrobacter jinronghuae. The sequence continues at coordinate 2,226,039 of NZ_CP104263.1, read as the reverse complement.
TCCAGGATGAGAAGGACGTTGAGGTCTGGAACCGTCTGGTCAACAACTTCTGGCTGCCGGAGAAGGTGCCGCTGTCCAACGACGTCCAGTCCTGGGCCACGCTGACCCCGGATGAGCAGCAGCTGACCATGCGCGTGTTCACGGGACTGACCCTGCTGGACACCATGCAGGCCACCATCGGTGCCGTCTCGCTGATCCCCGATGCGCTCACCCCGCACGAGGAAGCGGTCTACACGAACATCGCGTTCATGGAGTCCGTGCACGCCAAGAGCTACTCCTCGATCTTCTCCACCCTGGCTTCCACCAAGGAGATTGACGAGGCCTTCCGCTGGTCCACGGAGAACCCGAATCTGCAGAAGAAGGCGCAGATCATCACCGATTACTACCGCGGCGATGATCCCCTGAAGCGCAAGGTGGCTTCCACCCTGCTGGAGTCCTTCCTCTTCTACTCCGGCTTCTACCTGCCGATGTACTGGTCCTCGCGGGCCAAGCTCACAAACACTGCCGACCTGATCCGCCTCATCATCCGTGACGAGGCAGTGCACGGCTACTACATCGGCTACAAGTTCCAGCGCGGTCTGGAGACGGTTCCCGAGGAGCGCCGCCAGGAACTGAAGGACTACACGTACGAGCTGCTCTTCGAGCTGTACGAAAACGAAGTCCAGTACACGCATGACCTGTACGACGGCGTCGGCCTGGCCGAGGATGTCAAGAAGTTCCTGCACTACAACGCCAACAAGGCGCTGATGAACCTGGGCTACGAGGCCATGTTCCCGTCCACGCTGACGGACGTGAACCCGGCGATCCTCTCGGCCCTGTCACCGAATGCCGACGAGAACCACGACTTCTTCTCCGGCTCCGGCTCTTCCTACGTGATCGGCAAGGCCGTGAACACGGAAGACGACGACTGGGACTTCTAGTTCCTTAGCAGAATTGCATCATTGCCGCCGCGGCGGGCCTTTCGGGTCCGTCGCGGCGGCAGCGCTGGTTAATGCACGGAATGCTCTTCTTTCAGCCAGCCCAGGACCCCGTATCTGAAGGCAAAGGCGACAGGGATGAGGGCGAGGAAGAGTAACAGCCCGAACAGCATCGCCGGGCCGCCGATATTCTCGATGAACCCGGCATGGGCGAAAACCCCTGCAAAGAGCACTGCCATGACACCCAGTGAAACCGCCATGACGTTGGCCCATCCCGTCGACCAACGTGTCACGGACCTGTCGGCTACCGCGGCTGAGACCAGGTGCCAGGCTGCCAGCAACGCCAGCTCGAAGGCGGCCACCGCAGCCCCGATTACCGTGACGTACGAGGACGCCAGGGACGCAACCTCCGGGTAGGCAGCCGCGGACCGGGCCGCGATCCGCGGAACAACCACAAGCTGGGCCAGCAGGGCGGCCAGCGCGAACGCCACGACCGCGCAGCGGAGGGGGAGGGCTTCCTGCCGAGTCATGACGCGATCCTCGCCCGGGCCGGTGCAGCTGTCAACCATGCATCAGCGGCCGGCGTCTCCAGTAGGCACGGACAAAAACGCGTTGGAGCGGAGCACGTATGGACGCGGCTGCCGCGTCCGCCTAGTCTTCGGCGATGACTGAGAAGGACATCCCGGACAAAATAGAGCCGCCGCTGGCCGGCAATGAAACCGAAACCCTGCTGGGTTCCCTGGACCGGCAGCGCGCCACCTTTGCCTGGAAAACCGGCGGCCTTGACGCCGAAGCCCTCACCGCCACCGTCGGCACCTCAGCCATTACACTCGGTGGTCTGCTCAAGCACCTGGCGGGTGTGGAGGACATGTACTTCGCCTGGCGGCTGAAAGGTCAGGATCCCGGAGCCCCGTGGAATGCCGTGGACTGGCAAAACGATCCGGACTGGGACTGGCGCACCGCCGCAGAAGACAGCCCGGAGGACCTCTACGCCCTGTGGCGCGACGCCGTCGGGCGCTCCCGGCACCGCCTTGCCGCCGCGCTGGACGACGGTGGACTCGACCAACTGCTGCCCGCCATTGAGGGCCAAGCCGGCAGTCTGCGCCGCATGCTGATCGACCTGATCGAGGAATATGCCCGGCATGCCGGACACGCCGATCTGATCCGTGAATCGGTGGACGGGCTGGTGGGGGAGGATCCTCCGGGGGACTTATCCTGGCCCGCTCCGGCCGGCGCCGCCGCCTACCCGACACCCACGGCAGGCGCGTAGCCTGACCCCATGAGTACTGGCTCTGCCTCAGCCGCTGTCCGCACCCGTGGGTTGCATAAGAACTTCGGACGCATTGAGGCGCTGAAAGGCATCGATCTGGAGGTTCCATCCGGAAGCGTCTTCGGGATCATCGGTCCCAACGGCGCCGGCAAGACCACGCTGATGCGCCTGCTGCTGGACCTGCTGCGCCCCAGCTCCGGAGAGGTAACCGTCCTCGGCGTCAATCCCCGCAGCGGAGGGCCCGCCCTGCGCCGTCGAATCGGCTTCCTGCCGGGAGATCTGGCCCTGGCGGACAGAGTCAGCGGACGGGAACTGCTTCACTTTTTCTCGCGCATCAGTGGACCCGTAGATCCGGGAACCGTTCCGGCGCTGGCGGAGCGGCTCGATCTGGACCTCGGCCGCCCGGTGCGTGCCCTGTCCAAGGGAAACCGGCAGAAACTGGGGCTCATCCAGGCATTCATGCATCAACCCCCGCTGCTCATCCTGGACGAACCGACCAGCGGATTGGACCCGTTGGTTCAGCAGGAGTTCCTGGCGCTGGTGAGGGAGGCGAGCAGCAACGGCCAAACGGTGCTGCTCAGCTCGCATGTACTCAGCGAGATCGAGGAGGCCGCCGACACCGTGGCCATCCTGCGCTCGGGGACTGTGGTGTCCGCCGCCAGCACCGCCGACATCCGGGCTGCGGCAGGCCGCCGCGTGCGGATTGGAATCACTGCAGCAGAGGAACCTGCCTTGATGGAAAGCCTCGCAGGGGTGCCTGGCTTGGTGCTGCTGCAGTCGTCCGCCGACCCGGCGACCGGAGATGCCCCCTCGATCCATGCCCGGTTCGAGGGGGACATGCCGGACCTGATCACGGCCCTGGCGGGACATCACCTCCTCGACCTGGTGGTGCAGGAGCCCGACCTCGAGGAGGCCGTCCTGCGGTTTTACGGGCCCAAGAACGCTGCCGGGCCGGCCGACGGCGGTGCCGCCGAATGAGTCGCTTCCCCTTGTTCACCCGCTCGCTTGCCGGCTCGTGGCGTCCGCTTCTGGGATGGGCGGCGGGCATTCTCGCTGTCCTGAGCCTGTACCTGCCCCTCTATCCGTCCCTCGCCGGGCAGGATTTTCAGGATCTTCTGCAAAGCCTGCCTCCCGAGCTCATTTCCGCGCTGGGTTATGACGAGCTGACCACCGGCGCCGGATACACCCAGTCGACCTTCTTCGGACTCATCGGGTTCGTCCTCTTCACCATCGCCGCCATTTCGTGGGGAACCCGGGCAATTGCCGGCGACGAGGAGAGCGGAACCCTGGAACTCGTCCTGGCCCACGCGGTCGGCCGGGTCCAACTCGTCCTGGAGCGCAGCGCCGCCATTGTTGCCCGTCTGGTACTGCTCGGGCTCTTCACCGGCCTGGCCGTACTGGTTTTCAACCGCCCGGCACAACTCGCACTCAATGCCTCCCATGTCTGGGCCGAGTGTGCCGCACTTATTGGCTTGGCACTGCTGACCGCGTCCGTCGCCTTGGCTGCGGGGGCCGTCACCGGACGCCGCATGTGGGCGCTCGCGGCTGCCGTTGCGGTCGCCGTGGGCGGGTACGCCCTCAACGCGGTGGCCAACCAGAATCCGGACCTGGACTACCTCCACTCCTGGACGCCCTATCACTGGGCCTTCGGCGCCAGCCCGCTCAGCAACGGGGCCGATTGGGCCGGGCTCGGTGCGCTGTATGGAACAAGTGCGCTGCTGATGCTGCTCGCGGCCCTCGCACTCACCCGGAGGGACATCGGCACGTGATCGCCGGCCCTGTGCAATGATGACCCCACCAAACACGACGGGGTGGGCGCCAATGCGCAAAGTAAAGGGACTTGCAGCCGCAGCAGCGACGGTGCTGCTGCTTTCCGCCTGCACGGACGCCGGGTCATCGAGCGCGGACGAGCAGCCTGCTCAGGCCGGCGGCACCGTGGAGGATACTCTTTCCTCTTTCGGATCGATCGATGAAGCCTACGACGCCGTCGCCGGTGCCCTGGACTGCGACCCCGGCACCACAGCGGAGCCGGTCACGATGCAGATAGACGGATATCTTCCCGAGTACCGGATGTGCACGGACACGGTCGAAATAGTCCGCTACGAGAACGAGGCGGACCGGACCAAGGGGTCCGAACTGTTGAACGCCGCCGAAAACCCGCTGCCGTACTTCGCCGAAGGCAGCAACTGGCACGTGCTGGTCCTGCCGGGCCGTGAGGGCGGGAAACCCAGTTCCGACCACGTCGCCGCTCTCGCCGAGGAGCTGGGCGGCCGTTTCGTCGGTCCGGCGGCGGGGTAGCCTGTACCCCATTCGTCATTATTCGTAACAATACGTTTATTTGACCAATAAACCTCCAATGACGAAAAAGCTCTGTAGGCTGGCAGCATGTTCACCGCATACGCCACAGTCCCGCAGGGATACACCGTCCACTCGGCAGCGACGCCGATGTCCTTCCCGGCCGGGGAGGCCCACCTCAAGGTCGAAGGCAGCCCGGCGGAAACCCCGCTGTACTTCTATCTCACAGGCGCCGATGCCAACGAGTACATAACCGCAGCCATGTGGATTGACTACGCCCATCAGGGCGGCCACAAGGTTCAGGCCCTCATCCCGTACCTGCCCGGAGCCCGCCAGGACCGCGGCACCCCCTTCGGCGCCAAGGTCTACGCCAACCTCATCAACGCCATGAACGCCGACGAAGTGGTCTGCTTCGACCCGCACTCGCCCGTCATGCCGGCCCTGGTCCGCAACCTGCGCGTCGTGGATTCCTCAGCCGTCATCGCCCAGCTCCTGCGGAACAAGGCGGGGGAGTATGCCGGCGTCATCTGCCCGGACGCCGGGGCGAAGGAACGCACCGCCCGAACCGCCGCAGCCCTCGGACTTCCGCTCTACTCCGCAGAGAAGCACCGGGACTTTGCCACCGGCAAGCTGTCCGGATTCACCTGCGAGGAGCTGCCCGAGGAAGGACGCTTCCTGGTCGTCGACGACATCTGCGACGGCGGCGGAACCTTCATGGGCCTGGCCGCAGCCACCGGCCTCGGGCCGGACCGCCTGGACCTGTGGGTCAGCCACGGAGTGTTCTCCGGCAAAGCAGCCCAGCTGCGGCAGGCCTACGGCTCCATTTACACCACGGATTCACACCCCGGCGCCGCCAACCCTGACGTCGCCGCTTACATCACGCCCCTGATCTCCCACCTCATCTAAGGAGCCCCGCCATGACCACGACAGCAGCACCGACCGCCTTGACCACCGCCAGCATCACCGCAGCCCTGTTCCAGACGGACGCGTACAAGCTCGGCCACATCCACATGTACCCCCGGGGCACCACAAAGGTTCTCTCCAACTTCACCAACCGCGGCTCCCGGATCGAGGGTGTGGACCACGTGGTGCACTTCGGTCTGCAGGCCTTCCTGCAGAAGTTCTGCATTGAAGCCTTCGCCCCGTTCTTCGCCGCTGATGAGGACGACGCCGTGGCCGAATACCAGGCCGGGCTCAACGACATCCTCGGCCCCAATACCGTCGGCACCGACCACATCCGGTCCCTCCACCGCCGCGGCTACCTGCCGCTGATCTTCCGTGCCGTGCCCGAGGGAACCCGGGTGCCCCTGCGGGTCCCCTCCGTCACCGTCGAGTCCACCGAGCCGGAGTTCTTCTGGCTGGTCAACTACATCGAGACGGCGCTCAGTGCCTCCATCTGGCAGCCCTCCACCGCAGCGACCATTGCCGACAAGTACCGCGGCATCCTCGACAGCGCCGCCGGGAAGACGGGCACGGACGCTGCCTACGTGGACTGGCAGCTCCATGACTTCTCCTTCCGCGGCATGCCCGGCGTCGAAGCAGCAGCAGCGTCCGGCGCCGGCCACCTGCTCTCCTTCAAGGGCTCGGACTCCCTCGGCTCGGCCGACTTCATCCGCCGCTACTACAACTCCTCCTTCGGCGCGGACAACGGCCAGATCCTCGGCTCCATCCCCGCCAGCGAGCACGCCGTGATGTGTGCCGGCGGCCAGGACGGAGAAGCGGAAACCTTCCGCCACATCCTGGAGGTCAACCCCACGGGCAACATCTCGCTGGTCTCCGACGGGTACGACCTGTGGCACGTACTGCAGGGCATCCTGCCCGGGCTTAAGGACATCATCACCTCGCGCGAAGGCAACGTCGTCATCCGTCCCGACTCAGGAGACCCGGCCGACATCGTCTGCGGCACCTCCACCCGCCCCGGCGCCGTCGTCCCCGACACGGCACCGTCGATGGCCGAGGACCCGGCCTACTTCGGCGTCGCCGCCCTCCTGGAAGCCGAGTTCGGTTCCACCCGTAACGACGCCGGCTACAAGGTCCTGAACAACGTGCGCGTTATGTACGGCGACTCCATTACCCCCGAGCGTGCCGCAGACATCACTGCACGCCTGGAGAAAGCGGGGTACGCCTCGGAGAATGTTGTGCTCGGCGCCGGTTCGTTCACCTACCAGTACGTCACCCGGGACACGTTCTCCTCGGCAATCAAGGTCACCTACATCGAGGTCAACGGCCAGCCCCGCAACGTGTTCAAGGATCCGATCACTGCCAAGGGCTTCGGTTCCAAGCGTTCTGCCACCGGCCGCTTGGCCGTCACCCGGAACGACGACGGCGAACTGGTCCTCATCGAGAAGGCCACCCCCGAGCAGGAAGAGGCATCCCTGCTGCAGCCCGTCTGGGCCAACGGCGAGTTCCTCCGCCGCCAATCCTTCGCGGACGTCCGTGCAGTGCTCGGTAACATTGCCTCATGAGTTCTGAAAGGCTGCAGCCCCTCGTCTCAATCGATACCGTGCCCTTCATCGTGAGGGACGGAGGGCTGTGCCTGGTGACCGCGGAGCGGGCCAATGAACCCTTCGCCGGCGCGCAGGCGCTCCCCGGCGTCCTCCTGCTTCCCTCCGAACGGCTGGCCGAGGCCGCTTTGAGGGCGCTGACGGTCAAGACCGGTGTAGGGGAGGACCAGGTGGAACACCTCGACACGGCGGGCGTCTACGACAACCCGGACCGGGATCCGCGCGGGCCCACCATCTCGATTGTCCATACCGCCGTCCTGCATCCGAACGCCCGGCTTATCGAAGCCGCTGTGAAGGTCACCCCGGTGGAACGGGTAGCCGGACTGCCGTTCGACCACGACACCATCATCCGCCGCACCGCCGGTGCCGTGCTGGATGCGCTTTGGGTGGACTCCGCACTGACCAAAGCGCTGCTGGGGAAGCACTTCACCACCGCGCAGGCCGCCCGGATCAGCCGCAGCCTTGCGGCGGCCGCCGGACGCACCGAACCGGACTCCTCCAATTTGGGGAGGATGCTCGCCCGCAACCCCGCGTTGTCCAAATCCAGTGAGACAGTCGCCGCGGGCCGGGGGAGGCCGGCGGCGGGGTGGTCCTGGACATAAAGCGCCTTGGCAAATTTGCGTGAATCAAATGCCCACGTTTAAAAGGGGAACGGTTACAGTTGTTGCCGCTAGCACTACCCGTTCTGATGCACAGCAAACCGACCCAACGAAAGCCGGATATCCATGTCTTTTGAGTATGTTTCAGCGGTAATGGCCCAAGGCGGCAGCGAAAGCGATGGCTCAGGGAGTAATTGGATTCTTGTAGGGATAATCGTTTTGGTCTGTTTGGTATGTTTAATACCCTCTAAATCCAAGGGAAAGTCCGCCGGTTCACCCGCAACAACAGGTACCAACGCTCTCACCGCTGAATCCGTGGTCGCGCAACTGTTCCAGCCCACCAAGTTCAAGGAGGGCTATGACCAGGACGAAGTGGATGATTTCCTGGCGCGAACCGTCCAGGAGCTTCGGCGGCTCGAAAACGAACGGGTTCAGTTGCAAAAGGTCGATATCCTGAGGCAAGACGTTCCTGTTGCCACTCCGATACTTACCCCTGAAGACGTCGTCAGTCAGAGGTTCCAGCCGACAAAGTTCCGCGAGGGGTATGCGCAGAATGAGGTGGATGACTTCCTGGACCGGATTGCCTTGGGTCTTAGGGCGCAGGTCTCGGAGAATGAGCAGCTCCGACGCCGGGTAGGCCCGTCCCAGTACGGAACTTCGACGACGCCGAGCTAACCCGGATACGGCCCTTCGGCGGGCCGCAGCCCTTAAAGTGATGCCAATCCCTGGTGGATTCAATCAGCCGGTGGCTGTTGCCGTTGCCGTTTCGTGGCACCCCGTTGTTTCTTGGCATCGAGGCGGCGGTAGTTTGAGCCCCGGGTAGGTTTGGTGGTGCGGCGCGGGGCAGGTCCTGGCGCCAGTCCGTCGGCCACGAGCGCGGCGAGCTTGGCCAGGGCTGTTTCCCGATTGCGGAGCTGGGAACGTTGCTCGGAGGCCGTCACGGTCAGCACTCCAGCCACGAGACTGCGTTTCAGCCGCCGCTGCAGCAGCAGGCGTTGCTGTTCCGACAGCACCGCAGAACCGGCTACGTTCCAGGAGAGTGCAACGCGGCTGTCCGAGGTGTTGACGTGCTGGCCCCCGGGGCCGGACGAACGGGAGAACCGCCAGTCGAGTTCAGCCGCGGGAATCGTGAGCGCGGGCGACACCACCAAATCCATCCCTCCAGCGTCGCACGAACGAATCCGGTAGGGCTAACGTGCTCGTCGAGCAGCGGTTCGGACATGGCAGGACCCTAACACCCAAGCATCACCCGGGCAGCCGCTCCCACAGTTTCTGCGTGGTGTTCCAGCTGCGGATGGTCATCGATTTGTACAGCGGCGAGGCTGCAATGGCGCTCAGCCGGCTCTTGGTCAGCTCGGAGCTGAGCCGCTGCGAGTAGATGACGCCTTCGCCCGCCCAGATCTCGTCAACGCCTTCCCTCGGCCGGAAAGCGTCCATGGCGGTGTCCGCATCGATGTCCATGAGGAAGATCGCGTCCGAGTGGTAGAGGTCCGGCCGCTCACCGAAGTGCTGCGGCCGGTGTTCGACGACGGCCTTCAGCTGCGCGCGGTCCAGCACCAGGACCTTGATGAGTTCGTCGTCGAGGTCGAAGTTATCCGTGAGTGCGGCCTCGATCTGCCGGCCGACGGAGCCGGCGTCGTCATTCGATGCCAGGAAGACATTCCCGCTCGCAATGTAGGTGGACACCTGCTGAAACCCGAGGCCTTCCAGATGCCCCCGTAACTCCTTCATGGGGACCTTGTTCCGCCCGCCGACGTTGATGCCGCGCAGGAGAGCCAGATAGGGGAAAGTATCCGCGGCCGGGCTGTCGGTCATTGCACCGGGATGCGGCGGCGGATTTCGCGCACGGTGCCGGTCGGATCGGGGGAGTGGTCGTGGGATTCGGGCACTGTTACCAGGACAGCCTGCGGCATCCGCCTCGCCAGCTTCTCGGTGGCGTCCATAATCACCGGGTAGGTGGTGGTGCCGCGCAGGATGGTGACGGGCACCGAAACCTGGGCCATCGCGGCCGTCGGGGTGGACACGGCCTGCGACAGCAGCGCGTCGTAGACGGCGGACTGCGCCAGTGGAACGAGGGAATCGAACATGGGGCTGGCCTGGATCTGCTCAATAAACGCTTCGGGCAGGCCGATGCCTTCGCGCTGAAAGGTGGTGACGGCGTCGGCCGGGTTGCCTGAATCAACGAGGGCCTGAAGCCGCTGCGGAAGGTCCATCGACGGTTCCCCCTCGCCGAAGAGGAACGGCGGCTCGGACAGGAACAGGTGGCTGATCGGTGCCCCTTCGGCCGCGGCCAGCAGGGCGAGCATGGCGCCGGAGGAATGTCCGAGGACGGCCGCGTCGCCGCCGACGGCGTGGAGAACCGCCGTGAGGTCCTCCACCTCCCGCCGCGGAGAGTAAGGGGAAGTATCCGTGCTTTTCCCGCGGGCCCGTCGGTCCACCGTCACCGCCTGGAAACCGGCGGCTTTGAGCGCGGCGGCCAACGGGGCGCCGGCGTCGGCGGTTGAAAACGCACCGCCGACAATGACCACCGGCGTGCCGTGGCCCGTCTGGTCGAACGCGATCCGGGTGCCGTCTGCTGAGTCTGCGTACAACATGCCCAGATTCGATCACGCCGACGGAGCCGCAGCAATCAGTGGCTCGCATCCGCGGCTCTCGGCGGCCATCTTTTTCCCGCGCCTCCGGCACCCTCTGCCGCCGCGCCCCGTCAGTGGACCTAGCCGGCGACCTGGCTGCGCTGGCCGGTATCGACGGCGGCCACCGCGCCGCCGTCGACCAGCAGGTCCGCGCCGGTCATGAAGCTGGCATCCTGGCTGAGCAGGAAGGCCGTGGCGTTGGCGATGTCGAAGGCGGTGCCGAGGCGCTTGGTGCCGGAGGCCTCGATCATGGCGCGCATTTGCGAGCCGGATTCGCCGGAGAGTTCCTGCTGGCCCATCGGGGTGGAGATGACGCCGGGGCTGATGCTGTTCACGCGTGCCCCGCGGGCACCCCAGCGCAGGCTGGCGGTCTGGACGCGGACCTGGTTGGCGCGCTTGGCCACGCTGTAGGCGTGTCCCGGGTGGTCGATGCCGGCAACAAACGGAATCAGCAGCAGATCGTCCGCAGGGACGGTGGCCAGGCTCGCCAGCACGTCGGCGGGCACCTGGCCGCCTGCCATGTACGCAGACATGCTGGAGATAACGACGCCGGCACCGCCCGGGGCGATGACCTTTTCGAATTCCTCGAGCACCACGGCCACGCCGAAGAGGTCGACCTTCCAGATGGCCTCCACCGGTGCCTGGACGGGGGAGAGCCCGGCGGTGTGGACGACGCCGGTTACGGCGCCCAGCTCACGGGCGGTTGCGGCCAGCGCGGCCACCGACTGCCGCGAGGAAACGTCCACCTGCTGGGAGACGACGTCGTAGCCTTCGCCGAGTGCTGCGGCGTGCACCGTTTCGAGCAGGTCTTCGTTGAAGTCGGCCAGCAGGATTTTCCGTCCTGCGCCGGACCGGCGCATAACCGCCTGCCCCATGCCGCCCATGCCGATAACTACCAGTACGTCCGAGGCCATAACGCTCCCATGTCAGAGGTGACCGGCGGAAGAAACTGCCGGTCCCTCGACAATAGCGGGTGCCCGCCGGAGTGGCGGGTGCGGACGGGCTGAGACCGTCCGCGCCCCTACAGGGCAGGATGCCCGCGCTAGCCGGCAGGGTCATAGGCGACGGCGACGTCGAGCACCCAGACGACGCCGAAGCGGTCCTGCACCATTCCGTAGGCGGGGGAGAAAGCCGAGGGTGCCAGGTCCTGCAGCACGGTGGAGCCGTCGGCAAGCCGGTCCCAGAGGCCGGTGATTTCCTCGGCCGAGTCGCCGCGGACCGAGACGAAGGAGGATTTATCCCCCTGGTCGTAGGACACGCTGGCGGGAACGTCGTAGGCCATGACCGAGAATCCGTTCCCGCCGAGGACCTGCCCGAACTTGACCTGGCCCGCCTCCTCCGGGCGCTCGACGCTGTAGGCGTCCTCGTTAGTGACGACGGTAAGCTGCCCGCCGAAAACCGAGTGGTAGAACTCGAGGGCGGCCCGGGCATCGCCGCGGAAGTTCAGGTGGGGCGTGGTGGTGACAGACATGGGTTGCTCCTTCGGGGTAGACCGGGCGTTTCCCGGTAACACCCACTCTTCTCCTAGTAGAGGTCAGGTTCTGGCCTCTATTTCGTTTATCTTTCTCGTATGCCCACTACGACGTCGCGGCTCCTGCTGCTCCTCTCACTTCTGCAGACCCCGCGGGACTGGCCGGGGCAGGTGCTCGCGGACCGCCTGGAGATCAGCCCCCGGACCGTGCGCCGCGACGTCGACCGGCTGCGGGAAATGGGTTACCGCATCTCCGCGCTGAAGGGGCCGGACGGGGGTTACCGCCTGGACGCCGGTGCCGAGCTGCCGCCGCTGCTTTTTGACGACGACCAGGTGCTGGCGCTCGCCGTCGCGCTGCAGTCCGCGCCCATGACCGGAGCCGGCATCGAGGAGGCCGCCGCCCGCGCGCTGGCCACGGTCCGGCAGGTGATGCCCTCCCGGCTCCGTCATCGCCTCGACGCACTGCAGTTCACCGTGCTGCCGGGACGTCCGGGTGCGGCCGAATCCGTACCGCCGGAACGGCTGCTGACCCTGGCCAATGCGGTCCGGTCCCGGCAGGTGCTGCGTTTTGACTATGCGGCGGGCCGGCCGGAAGCGGGTGACGCCGTCGGTGCGCCGCCTCGGCGGGTGGAACCGCATCATTTGGTGGCCTCCCGCGGACGGTGGTACCTGGTGGGCTGGGATCTGGACCGGAATGATTGGCGGATCTTCCGGGCCGACCGGATCACTCCGCGGCTCCCTGCGGGTGCGCGGTTCCGGGAGCGGGAACTGCCCGGCGGCAGCGTGCATGATTTCCTTTCCGCCCGGTTCCGGGGAACGGAACCGGGCAGGGGTTCCGGTGAAGGCTGGCCCTGCCGCGGCACCGTGGTCCTGCACCTGCCGGCGGTCGCCGTCGTACCGTTTGCCGGCGACGGCACGGTCGAAGCCGTTGGACCCGACAGGTGCCGGGTGGAAGCAGGCTCCTGGTCCTGGGTAGCGCTGGCGGCGTCGTTCGGTCGGTTCGACGCCGAACTTGAGGTGGTTGGTCCGCCTGAGCTGGCGTCCGCCTTCGGAACGCTGGCGGCGCGCTTCGCGGCGGCGGCCGCACGGTAGGCATATGACATCTGCGCTTCGGTCGAGCAGGCCCGGCGGAGGCATCGGGCTGCATAATGCCGTTATGGCTGCCGACCACCGGAACACGAATCCCCTTCCCGCACTCTGGCGGGACCTTGCCCCGCTGCTGCCGGAGAATCCTGCGCCCGCACCCTGGACGGGACCGCGCTGGTGGTGGGCGGGCGCACTGGACGTGGAGGGACTGGCCCTGGGATCCCTGCAAGCGCTGGCGACGGCGCTCGCCGCCGGGACGGGCCGGGACATCGCGCTCACCTCCCGCGGCGCGGCGGCATCGTTCGCTTCCTATTCGCATCTGCGGGTGGATGGCAGAGCGGTTGGCGGGTTCGCTCCGCTGTCGGGCTTCCGCCGCACCATTGACGGATGGGTTCGGCTGCACGCCAACTATCCGCACCACGAACGTGCCCTGCTCACTGCACTGCGGGTTGCCACAGTCGACGCCGTAGACGCAGCACTGCTTCGGATGACGGCCATGGAGGTGGAGGATCGGGTGACGGCACACGGGGGAGTGGCAGCCGCAGTCCGTCCGCCAGAGGAGTGGGCGGGCTCCCCGGCGGGCAAGGGGCTCCCGGGGGAACCGTGGATCCGTGTGGGCACCGCACCGGCACCAGCGCCTCCCCGCAGTGTGCCGGCTGCCCTGCGCGGCGGGTCCGGCGGGATTCTGGACGGCCTGCGCGTCCTGGACCTGACGAGGGTGATCGCCGGTCCGTCGGGCAGCCGGATCCTGGGCGCTTTGGGTGCCGACGTGCTGCGGATCGACCCGCCCGGCATGCCGGAGCTGGAGGAACAGTATCTGGACACCGGCTTCTCGAAGCGCAGTGCGGTGGCCGACCTCACCGACCCGGCCGCCTACCGGCGGTTCCGCGGACTCCTCGAGGCGGCCGACGTCGTGCTGTTGGGATACCGGGGCGGCTCCCTCGCCCGCTTCGGATTGGATCCGGACGCGCTGCGGGCGGACTACCCGGGGCTGGGCGTGGTGAGCTTCGACGCCTGGGGCAACGCCGGGCCGTGGGCCGCCCGGCGGGGTTTCGACAGCATCGTGCAGGCCGCGAGCGGCATTGCCGCCATTTACGGCAGCGGGGAGGGAGGATCGTGGCGGCCCGGGGCGCTGCCGGTCCAGGCGCTGGACTATGCCACCGGCCTCGGGGCGGCCGCCGCTGCGGTGGCGCTCATGGGCGCCCGGAATCGGGGGATCAGCGGATCGGCCCACTTGTCGCTGGCGCGCACCGCGCTGGAGCTGATGCGGCTGCCGGCTCCGCCCTCGGGTACCGAGCGGAGCGAACTGGAACCGGAGCTCCGGACCTGGCCGAGTGTCTACGGCGAGCTGACGTTTGCGCCGCCGCCCCTGCAGGTGGACGGGAGGCAGCTTGAGCACAGCCGGCCGCCGCAGCCTTACGGCAGTTCTGCGCTGGTGTGGGAATGACCCCGTCTCCGGTCCGTCCGTCAGGGAAGCCTGCCCGGCCTCAGCAGTGAGGGAACGGCAGCCCGGCCCGGGTCCAGCGGCACCGGGCTGATGAGCAGGGCCGGTCCGCGGTGAAGCGTCCCGCTGCTCAGCGGCCGGCAGCGCAGCCCGCCCCGGCCCCGCATCGCCTTGTGCGCACCGGGAGCCAGGACCCGGTCCATCCAGGCGCAGGGGTGGGCCTGCCTGCCGCCGTGGAATTCCACCCGGCTGTCGGCAGATTCGAGGACAAAGTCCTGTCCCAGCAGCGGGGACAGTTCGGCACCGCGGAGCACCACGTTCCGGCGCGCCAGCAGCGGGTCAAAGGGATCGGCACCAAGCTCCGCGGCGATGGCCTCCAACGACTCCACAGCTAACAAGGTAACGGCCGCATCCATGTGGGCGGCCTTGCCGAAGAACCGGTCACCGACAATCCCCTTGCCGGCAACTACCTCAGCCTGGTCCGCATCGGTGGTGACGACGTCGGCCGGCCCGTCCTTGGCACGCCCGAAGTAGGCGTGTGCGGGCGAGACAAGCAGGTGCAGGATCTCGACGTCGTACGCATAACTCATGCCTCCACGCTAACCGTTCCTGTGTGGACGGGCCGCCGCCGCTCATTCCATCAGTGGGGGAGGTTGGCACGGGCGTGCCGGTGCCGCCCGCGTTGCGCCGCGCGTGCGAGGATGGCGCGAAACGGCGAGGGCGCCGTGCCGGACGAAGGATGGGTAGGGGAACAATGCGGTACCTGTACCTGAGGACATGTGCGTCCATGGCCGGCCTGCTGTGTTTGAGCCTGGTCGTGTCGCTTGCCGTGTTTGCTCACCTTTTCAAGGAGCCGGCCATGGACGCGGCGGCTGCCCCCGAAGCAGAGCCGCCGGACAGTTTCACGCTCGTGATCAACAAGAACCGACCCCTCGCGGCGGACTACGTGCCGGCCGATCTGACAGACGCGGGCGGGCTGCTGCTGCGCGCCGAAGCGGCTGAAGCCTATGCCCGGATGGTTGGTGATGCCGCGGCGGAGGGCGTCGCCGTTTCTCCCGTCAGCGGCTACCGGTCACGGGAAGAACAGTCCCGGCTGCACGCCTCCTACACCGAGAAGTACGGGCAGGAGGGAGCCGATTCGCTCTCCGCCCGGCCCGGCCACAGCGAGCATGAAACCGGGCTGGCCGTGGACATCGGCAATCCGGACGGTCTATGCGCGCTGGAAACCTGTTTCGAAGGAACGGCAGCCGGTTCCTGGACCGCTGCGAACGCCCACCGGTACGGCTTCCTGATCCGTTATCCGGCCGGGGCGGAACACATCACCGGGTATGCCTACGAGCCCTGGCACCTGCGTTACGTGGGGCCGGAGGTGGCCGGCGGAGTCCATGACTCCGGGGTGACGCTGGAGGAGTTTCTCGGCTTTCCGGCCGCGCCGAACTACTGACCGCTAAACCGCCTTCACCACCGGCAGTTCGCTCCACTCGGTGGTGTACCGCGGCGAGGAATACCTGCGCGACATGGTCCATTCCGGCGTCGCCGTGGACATCCCCGCCAGCCCGAGCCCGATACTCGCCGCACCGTATTTGTCCGTGACTTTCCCCAGCAGTTCGCCCAGGTTCCGCCGTTCCTGTGCGGAGACGAACTCCTCGAACAGCGGCTGCGCGCCGGCGGACTCCAATCCGCTGAGCATCACCCCGGCCTTGGTGTAGGGCACACCCTCGACCACCTGGGACTCGAGCGCGCCGACGGCGGCCCGGCTGAGGACCACGGGATCCGACGTCGGGCTGGGTAGACGCACCGTGGCGGAGGGGAACGACGCCGCCCGCTCGCTGAAGTGCGACGTGCCGGCATAAGCGGTGAGGATGCTGGCCTGCTGTCCCTCACGCTCCAGCCGTGCGGCCGCCTGCTGCGCGTAGATGCTCATGACCTGGCGCATCTCGGCGCCGGTAGTGACCGGCGTCGAGAAGCTCCGGGAGAAGATCAGCTGTTTGCGGTCCGCCCGCTCGTCCTCGTGCGGGATGCAGGCGGTGCCGTTGAGCTCCAGCACGGTGCGCTGCAGGGTGACCGAGAATTTCCGGCGGATCAGCGCCGGATCGGCTGCGCGCAGGTCCGCGACGGTGGAGATCCCCATCGCGTCCAGCTTCGTGCCCAGCCGGGACCCCACGCCCCAGAGGCCGGTGACCGGCACCCGGGACATGATGGCTTCCACGGCGGCCGGGTCCATGGTCTCGAGGTTGCAGACGCCCTGCAGGTGCCGGTTCTGTTTGGCGATCCGGTTGGCGAACTTCGCCAGGGTCTTGGTGGTGCCGATGCCCACGCAGACAGGCAGGCCGGTGTGGCGGGCGACGGCGGTGCGGATAGTTGCCCCCTGTGCCTCCAGATCGCGCGGCGTGCCGGCGAGTCCGAGGAAGGACTCATCGATCGAGTACACCTCCTGCCACAGCGCGTAACGCCCCAGCAGTTCCATCACACGGGAACTGAGATCTCCGTAGAGCTCGTAGTTGCTCGAGCGCTGGATCAGGCCCACGCGCGGCGCGGATTCGGCGAGCTTGAACCACGGCGTGCCGGTCTTGATGCCCAGTGCCTTCGCCTCGTCCGAGCGTGCCACCACGCAGCCGTCGTTGTTGGACAGCACCACCACCGGCACCCCTGCCAGTTTGGGGTCGAACGCGCGCTCGCAGGAGACGTAGAAGCTGTTGACGTCCACCAGCGCGATCCGCTGGGCGGCTGCCGGCGGCGGGGACGGCTCAGACATGGTGCAGGCAGCGGGTCACAACGCCCCACACGGACAGTTCCGACGGCTCAGCCACGAGGATGTCCGGATACCCGGGGCTTTCGGCCCGCAGCACGATCCGCTGCCCGCCCAGCAGCAGCCGCCGGACCGTGAGTTCTCCGTCCACCACGGCAACGACGACGGCGCCGTCGCGCGGCGTGAGCGAACGGTCCACAATCAGTTCATCCCCGTTGCAGATACCGGTGCCCGCCATGGAATCGCCTTCCACTCGCACCACGTAGGTGGAGGTGGGGTCCCGGATCAGGTGCCGGTTGAGGTCAATCCGGCCGTCAAAATAGTCCCGGGCCGGACTGGGAAACCCTGCGGCAGTCGCGGCGTCGGACTCCGACGGCGGAGCGGGGCGGCGGGAACGGTCTGCTGAGAACACCGCCATGCCGAGGCCTCCTGGGGGATATTTCTAGAACGGGAACATTTCTAGAACATACTTTCGAACCCCAAGCCTAGCACCGGACTGCTATTCGTTACTTGAGCGGGATCCCGTGCGCGTCGGTGCGGAAGGACCGGGCGTTGCAGAGAATCATCAGGCCTTCGACGAAGCCCCAGACGGCTCCCATGCCCGTGAAACAGGTCAGGACAAGCTGCGCGATGCCCACGCTGTTGTTGCCCAGGTAGAAGCGGTGGACGCCGAAGCCGCCGAGGAA
This sequence comes from Arthrobacter jinronghuae, assembly GCF_025244825.1. Classification (NCBI taxonomy): domain Bacteria; kingdom Bacillati; phylum Actinomycetota; class Actinomycetes; order Micrococcales; family Micrococcaceae; genus Arthrobacter; species Arthrobacter jinronghuae. The sequence continues at coordinate 2,208,385 of NZ_CP104263.1, read as the reverse complement.
AATTCCGAGCAGTCCGGCGGTGACGCGGGATTTCTGGGGCCGGTAACCCGGGCCCTGCGGTGCGTGGCCGAACTGGGCATGGCCGTAGCCCTGGGCCTGCTGGTGGCCGGCGGACGGGTAACCCTGGACGGGATACCCCTGGGCCTGGTTCGGGTAGCCCTGGCCGGGATACCCCTGGCCGGGCTGGTTCGGGTAGCCGGGTGAAGGATAGTGAGGTGCCTGCTGCCCGTATCCCTGGGGATTCTGGGGCTGGGGGTGCTGAGGCTGCTGGCCGGCGGGGGCGGTAGGTTCGGGTTTCTTGGGGGAGGCGTATTGCTCGTCCCACTCGTCGGACCACCGGTTTCCGTGGTTGTTTCCCTGGCCGGGACCGTTACCTGACATGGTTTCCTCCAACGTTTTTTTCGAAGCCATCCGGACGGGGCGTCGAGATTCGGCTTCAACTCCGGCAGCGATCGCCGCAATCATCCGGATATACCTGCTGCCTGCACTCTAACAGCCGCCAGTAACAGAAGCCCCAGACCCGCCCGCGCCCGGACGGACTTGCTTAGGCGCCTGCCCGTGCCCAGCGCGCGAGCCGGTCGCTGGCTTCCATCCAGGCTGTGTCCAGGACCTGTTCCTGAGGATGGGCATCGTGCCACTGGATGATTTCGCGGGCACCTTCGGAAAACGGAATCACCGCCTGGTAATCCGGCACCAGGGACTTGATCTTGCTGTTGTCGAAGATGACCGAATGGCTCTTGTCGCCCAGCAGGCCGGGGCCCCGCCCCGGATCGAGCGCTGCGATGGTCTCCGATGGCACGTGGACCAGGAGTGGGTCGGGCACACCGGCGGCAGCCGCCAGGGAACGGTAAACGGCGTCCCAGGGCAGGAACTCGTCGGATGTGATGGTGTAGCTTTCGCCGACGGCGGCGGGCCGGCCCAGGAGGCCTACGAAGGCCTTCGCGAAATCCCGGCTGTGCGTCAGCGTCCACAAGGACGTGCCGTCACCGTGCACCACTACCGGCAGCCCGGCGCGCATCCGGTGGATGTCCGTCCAGTGCCCGGACAGGGGGACCATTGTGGCGTCATAGGTATGCGACGGGCGCACGACCGTCCCCGGAAAGCCCTCGCTCCGGTAGGCCTGCACCAGGATGTCCTCCCCGGCGATCTTGTCCCGGGAGTACTGCCAGAACGGGTTGCGCAGCGGCGTCGACTCCCGCACCGGCAGCCGTGCGGGCGGCTTCTGGTACGCCGAGGCCGAGCTGATGAACACATACTGCCCGGTTCGGCCGCGGTACAGTTCCACCGCCGCTGCCACATGCTCGGCGGTGAAGGACAGGAAGTCCGCCACGGCGTCGAACGTCCGGCTGCCCAGGGCGCCCCGAACGGCACCCGTATCCCGGACATCGGCGGACAGGACCTCGACGCCGGCCGGCGCCGGACGCAGCGCAGACACGCCCCGGTTCAGCACTGTCACCCGATGCCCGAGGCTGGAAGCGTGCGCGACGGCGGCGGCACTGATCACGCCGGTGCCGCCGATGAAAAGCAGATCAAGAGCCGCGGGATGCGTCATTGCGGGTTTCCTTACGGGTGTCCTTGACTGGGGGAAGGAGCCGGGCTTAGGTGGAGGTGCCCGGCTCCGAACTGCACCCAGCCTAGATGACCGCACGGCAGGAAAGGCACCGCCATGACAGAGAGTCCCCGCACCGTTGTTCCGGAACTGACGCTCGGCAACTCCGTACGGATTCCGCAATTGGGGTTCGGCGTCTTCCAGGTCCCGGCTGACCGGGCGCAGGAAGTGGTGGAGGACGCCCTGGCTGCCGGATACCGTCATATCGACACCGCTGCCGCGTATGGCAACGAGGCCGGAGTGGGAGCGGCCATCGCCGCGTCCGGCATTCCCCGGTCCGAGATCTTCGTGACCACCAAGCTGCGCAACGGAGACCAGGACCGGGCGCGGGCTGCGTTCCTGGACAGCCGGCGAGCGCTGAACCTCGACGTCGTCGACCTCTACCTGATCCATTGGCCGGTGCCCTCGCAGGGGATGTTCGTGCAGGCCTGGAAGGAACTCGAGGCCCTGTACCGGGACGGCTATATGCGCGCCATCGGGGTCTCCAACTTCCTCGCCGACCATTTGGATGCCCTGTACGAGCAGAGCCAGGTCCTGCCGGCCGTGAACCAGATCGAACTGCATCCCGGGTTCCAGCAGGCGGCGCTCGCGGCCGACACCATTTCCCGCGGCATCGCCGTCGAGGCCTACAGTCCGTTGGGGCAGGGCAGGGAACTGGGCGGGCCGGAAGTGGCGGCGCTCGCAGAGAAGTACGCAGCCACGGCGGCGCAGGTGGTGCTGGCCTGGCACCTGGGTTCGGGAAGGATCGTCATTCCCAAATCGTCCGACTCGGGGCGGATGCGGGAGAACCTGGCCGCCGTCGGTCTGGAACTGACGCAGGAGGAACTGGACCTCCTGGACGGGCTGGAGGGCGGACGCCGGATCGGTGCCGATCCGGCGACGGCGGACTTCAGCCAGTTCTGACCTGCCGGACAGTCCAGGGAGGGTAGATGCGGCCGTCTCAGGAAGCACTGGATCTCCTGTACGCCATCGGCGACGAACTGCAGGACGGTCCATTGACCGTGGGCACCATGTTCCGCAGCCCGGGGCTGCGTACCGGATCTAAGATCGTGGCCTTCCTCGGTTCCGGCGACTACCTGATCGTGAAGCTGCCGAAAGCCCGCGCCCAGGAGCTCATTGCTGCAGGCGCCGCAGGGCCGGTCACCATGGGTAAGCGCACCATGCGGGAATGGGTCGAGGTGCCGGCCGCCGCGGACCCGGGGGCCACGGCACTCCAATGGACGGCACTCACCCGCGAGGCGCTGGAATATGTCCGCAGCCTTCCGGGTTAGCACGGCAATCAGCTTTCACTCGCTCCACCTGTGACAGGAGAATGCCGTGAATGATCCATCCCCCTTGATAGCCGTTGTCGGTGCCACCGGGCATCAGGGCAGCGCCGTCGTGACCGCGCTGCTTGAGCGCGGCGCGAAGGTCCGCGCACTGGTCCGGGACCCCTCCGGCAGCCGCGCTGCGTCGCTCGCGGACCGCGGCGTCGAACTGGTTCCGGGAGACCTGACGGACCCGGACAGCCTCGATGCGTTCCTCAAGGGAGCGGACGCCGCCTACGCGATGGCCACCATGGCCGGGCCGGGCGGAACGGAACAGGAAACCGCCAACGGCGTGGCGCTCGCGGACGCGGCCCGGCGGACGGGTTTGCCGCATCTTCTCTACAGCTCCGTCGGCGGAGCCGAACGGCAGTCGGGGGTGCCCCACTTTGAAAGCAAGCGCCGCGTCGAGGAGCACATCGAGGCCCTGGGCCTGCACGCCACGTTCCTGCGCCCCGTGTTCTTCACTGATAACTTTCAAGGCTTCGGCGTCAGCACGGAGGACGGTGAAGTGGTGGTGCGGATGCCGCTGCCGGACAACATCCCGCTGCAGATGGTCGCCGTGCACGACGTCGGCCGGGCTGCGGCCGCGATCCTGGCCGGCGGCACCGACGTGGAGGGCGGTGCCGTCGAAATCGCGGGGGATGAGCTCACCGGCTCGCAGATCGCAGCAGCTTTCGGTGAGGCCGCCGGGCTGCCGGCCCGTTATGAGGCGCTGCCGCTGGAGGTGGTCGAGTCCCAGGGGGATCTGGCGGCGATGTTCCGCTGGTTCGGGCAAACTTCCGCCTACCGGGGCGACTTCGAGGCAACCCGCGCCCTGCTGGGGGATGCCCCGCTGGATCTGCCCGGTTGGATCAGGGCCTCGGGATGGACGGCGGGCTGACCTCACCCGGCTTCCCGGGCCGTGCGGTCACCCAGGGTTTCCTTGCGTGAGTTGTTGGTCCGGCGGGTGACGGCCGAGGCCCAGACCCAGGTGGCCCGGCGCAGTCCGGCGTCCTCCCAGAGCACCTGTACCGCCCGGGACGACCAGCTGCAGGCTTCGCCCTTCACACGCTCGGCAGTGCTGGGGAACCGGATCCAGGCCCAGACGGGCACCCCGGGCACCGACGTGGTGACCGGATTGTGCTCGAAGTCCAGCTCTTCCGGGGTAAGGCTGATCGGCTCGGCCCGCCGTGCATAGCGGGCCGCCAGCCGCTCGGCGGCGTCCTGGTTCATACTCTTAAAAATAGAACATATGTTCGAAAGCGGGTAACCGGGCCGGGTCCTTGCCATGCTCATGCCGGCGGCCTGTCCATGGTGCACAATAGGTGCCATGTGCGGACGGTACGTAATGGCAAGGGCAACGTCGGATCTGGTCTCGGCGTTCGCCGTCGAGCAAACGGTGGGACCGGACGTGCTCCCGTCCTGGAACGTTGCCCCCACGGATGATGTGCGGATCGTCACCGAGCGGTTCTCCAATGAAGCACCGGTGCGGCGGCTGGCGACGGCTAAATGGGGGCTGGTTCCCGTCTGGGCCAAGGACCCCAAGATCGGATCCCGGATGATCAACGCCCGGCGGGAAACCATCCTGGAGAAACCGGCGTTCCGCAAGGCGGCCGTGAAGCGCCGTGCCCTGGTGCCGGCAGACGGTTACTACGAGTGGGAAAAGTCCGCGGACGGCAAGATCCCCACCTACCTGTACTCCGGCAAACAGGACCCGCTGGCGTTCGCCGGGCTGTATGAGTTCTGGCCGGACCCGGCGCTGCCGGAGGACCACGAACACAAGTGGCTGCTGAGCGTCACCATCATCACCACGAAAGCCACGGACGCGCTCGGCCACATCCACGACCGCACCCCGCTGATCATTCCGCCGGACCTCTACGCGGACTGGCTGGACCCGAAGCTGACGGACGGGGCAGATGTCGCCCAGCTGCTGGACGCCGTGCCCGAACCCACGCTGACCCCGCGGGTGGTGTCCCGCGAGGTCAACTCGGTGCGCAACAACGGGCCGGAACTGATCGAGCCTGCGAGCGCCTGACACCTGGTGAACCCCGGTGGATTACCAGGCGTAGTCCTCCGGCGCCGGTGAGTGCCCGGGGAAGATCCCGTCCAGCCGGGCCAGCGTCCGTGCATCCAGGGTGACGTCCAGGGCCAGCAGTGCCTCGTCCAGCTGCTCTTGGGTGCGCGGGCCCACCAGCGGGGCCGTCACCGCGGGCTGGTGCAGCAGCCAGGCCAGTGCCAGGACGCCGGGCAGGATGTCCAGTTCCGCGGCCAGTGCCTCGTACTGCCGGATCTGCTCCTCGTGTTTCTCCAGCAGGTTCCGCACCCTGCCCTCGGCACGCCGCCCGCCGCCGTCGGCCTCCTTCGCCAGGATCCCGCCGAGCAGGCCGCCCTGCAGAGGGGACCACGGCAGGATTCCGAGCCCGTACTGCTGCGCCGCGGGAAGGACTTCCAGTTCCACGGACCGGTTGATCAGGTTGTAAATACTCTGCTCGCTCACCAGCCCTGCAAAGTTCCGCCGGCTGGCGTTTTCCTGTGCCCGGGCAATGTGCCAGCCGGCGAAGTTGCTGCTGCCGTTGTAAATGATCTTGCCCTGCGCCACCGCCACCTCCATGGCCTGCCAGATCTCCTCCCACGGCGTGTTCCGGTCAACGTGGTGGAACTGGTAGAGGTCGATGTAATCGGTCTGCAGCCGCTTCAGGCTGGCGTCCAGGGCGCGCCGGATGTTCAAGGCCGAGAGGTAGGTGTCATTGGGGCGTTCGCTCATGGAGCCGTAGAGCTTGGTGGCGAGGACGGTGTCCTCGCGCCGCCCGCCGCCTTTGGCGAACCAGCGTCCGATGATCTGCTCGGTCCAGCCCTTACGCTCCCCCCAGCCGTAGACGTTGGCGGTATCGAAGAAGTTGATGCCGGTATCCCGGGCGGAGTCCATGATGGCGTGGGCGTCCGCCTCGTCGGTTTTGGGTCCGAAGTTCATGGTGCCCAGGCACAGGCGGGACACGGACAGGCCGGAGCGGCCAAGATGCGTATATTCCATCCGGCCAGTGTGCTCCACGTTACGTTGCGGGGCCAGCCGTCGGGCGGTGCTGGGGTAGCCTGAAAGCCAATTCCGGAACGGCAGGGAGAAGCAAGCACGTGGCTGAATCGTATTACCGCTCGCTGGGCAACGACGCCTATGAGGCAACCATCCACACCCAGGGGGCCTGGAACCCGCAGGAGCAGCACATGGCTCCCATTTCCGGCCTGCTGGCCCACTGCCTGGAGCAGTTCCGTCCACGCCCCGAGCTGCGCATGGCCCGGATCAGCTACGACATTTTCGGGTTGATCCCGCGCACCGCCTTCGAGGTGAAAACCTCCGTCCTGCGCCCCGGACGGACCATTGAACTGGTGCAGGCCGAGATGGTGGTTGAGGGCCGCACCGCCGTTCGCGCCACCGCCTGGCGCCTTGCCCGCGGCTCGACGGCCGAGGTGGCCGCCGTGGAAGACGAGGCCATGCCCGGCCCGGCAGAGGCGGGCACCCATGAAGGCATGACCGAGTGGCCCGGGGCTTTTATTGAATCCCTGGAGAAACGGGCGCTGCCGGGGCTGCGTCCGGGCCGCGGCCGGGCGTGGCTGCGCACCCCGCACGAAATGGTGGAAGGCACGCCGACGTCGGACCTGGTCCGCCTCGTGGGCATGGCAGACACCGCCAACGGTATTTCCACCCGCGTGCCCCCGGGCGGTGACAGCTACATGTTCCCGAACGTGGACCTGCAGCTGCACCTGCACCGCGAACCCCGGGGGGAATGGCTGGGCCTGGACACCCAGGTGACCTTCGGTGCCGACGGCATCGGCCTGACTTCGACGGTCCTGCATGACCTGCAGGGACCGTTTGGGCGCAGCGAGCAGATCCTGACCGTCCGGCCGCTCGGCGGAGCGTAGGCGGTGCCCGCCGCCTTGGAAGTGTTCCGGCAGGAGGAATCCCTGGGCGCCGCCGCCGACCTCGACTTCGCGCTCGCCATGCTCGACGCCGTCCGCAGCGGCGGGCTCGGCCCGGCCCTGCGGATTTACCGTCCCCGCCCCACGGTCGCCCTGGGGCAGCGCGACGCCAAGCTGCCCGGCTTCGCCGCGGCACAGGCTGCCTGCCGCCGGCAAGGATTCGAGCCGCTGGTCCGCAAGGCCGGCGGCCGGGCCGCCGCCTACCACGACGGCTGCCTGGTCCTGGATCACGTGGCGCCGGACGCCGATGCGCTCGCCGGCTCGAGGCGCCGGTTCGCGGACTTCGGCGAGCTGCTGGCCGGCGCGTTCCGCAAGGTCGGACTGACCGCCAATGTAGGCGAAATCCCGGGGGAGTACTGCCCCGGGGAATTCACCGTCTCCGGCGAGGCTCCCGGCGGGGAGCGGATCAAACTGGTGGGCACCGCCCAACGGGTGATTGCCGGCGGCTGGCTGTTTTCCTCAGTGCTGGTGGTGGACAACGCCCTCCCGCTCCGCCGGGTCTTGACCGACTGCTATGCCGAGCTCGGGCTGAGCTGGGACCCGCGCACCGCCGGAGCCGCCCGGGACCTCGCACCGGGACTGGATATGGTCCAGGTGCAGGACGCCGTCCTGGCCGCCTACGCCGGCTACGCACCCCTCGTTGACGGGGACTTCACCGCACTGCGGGGGAGAGTTGCGCAACACTAGGGCCGCGTCGCTTCGTCCCGGCGGCTGCCGGGGATAGTGTTGATGGCGGTGAGCCGGCTTAACCGGAGCGGCTATCAACATTCGTAACAAAGGAATTCCATTGGGCTCAGACACCGTTGAAAACACTGCGCTGCGGCTGCAGGCGGTCCTGGAGATCCTCGCAGCAGAGGACCCGTCAGCTACCGGCAAGGTCAGCAGGGCAAAGGTACTCGGTGCCGCCCTGGACCGTGTGCCGCTCGAAGGACGCGAAGCGGAGGCCCTGGCCAGCGGCACCACGCGCGGCGAGCGTGCCTTGGTGAACGCCACCACCAAACTCGTCAAGGCGGGCTGGATCCTCAAGGAAGCCCGCTCCGGCTGGAGCATCACCAACGAGGGCCGCCGGGCCCTGAATGACTTCCCGGAGCCGGCGCACCTGTCGGCCGCCCTCAGCGGGAAGCCGGTGGCAGCGGCAGAAACCGCTTCGCCGGCAGAGGAAGTAGTGGAAGAGGTCCTGCGCGACGCCGTCGCCGTCCCTTCCGCTCCGGCCGAGCAGCACGGCTCGCACCCGGAGACCGGCATCCCGGAACCGTCCTTCCCGCAGCCGGAGTCCGTGGCCCTCGCGGGCGATTTCGGCGCGGCGCTCGGCACCGAGGACTGGAATCCGGCCGGCGCGCAGTTCGCGTTCGACCGCCACGACGAACTGTGGAAGCTCACGGTGGACCTGCCCGAAGGCACGTACACCTACAAGGTGGCACTGAACGGTTCGTGGGACGAAAACTACGGGTTCGACGCACACCGCGACGGCGGCAATATCGAGCTGTGGCATACCGGCGGTCCGCTGACTTTCCTGTATGACCACGCCACGCACAACGTAGTCACCAAGGCAACCGCCTAGGACCGGCCCGGCGTTATGCCCGGACCCTCAACGGGGTCCACCAGGAACCCGCGGGGCTCCCGCACCCACCAGACCCGTTCGCGGCGCAGTTCCGCCGGCGTGGAATAGCGGTAGCGGTAGACCCGGGCACGGATCCAGCGGGGCGGCTCGCCGTCGAACGGGTCCCTGCGCAGCAGGCGCAGGGTCCGCCGGTCGGCGGCGAGCAGCTTCCGCAGCAGCACCGGGAACCAGGCACCGGCGGCGCCCAGGCCCAGGAACCACATCAGCCAGTCCAGGCGCAGGTGGTAGGGCGCAAACTGGCGCGGCATCCGGCGCGGGTCCCCGGGCTTGCCCTTGAACTCGTACTCCAGCCAGCGGGCGTCCGGCCCCGGCGGATCGTTGGTGCCCTCGATGACCACCTCGTCCCGGCGCCGCGTAATGCTGCCGAACGCACCGTAGGCATTGGAAAGGTGCCAGCGGTTGAAGCTGGCATTCATCAGCTGGCCGCGGCGGACCAGGTTCTTCAGCGGTGCCCACGCCCAGTACAGCACCGCCAGGGTTACGGCGCCGACGACGACGGCGAACGCCGCCGGGGTTGCCTCCGGATCCGGTGCGGCGAACTGCACTCCCGGAAGCACCGCCTGCACGGCCGAATCGCTCAGGGCCGTGCACGCGAGCAGGATGGTCAGCACGTTCAGCCAGGCGAAGTTCCCCGAAAGGACGAGCCAGAACTGGGTAACGATCACCACCGCCGCGGCAATCGAAGCCACCGGCTGCGGGAAGAACAGGAAGTACGGCACCACCAGCTGGGCGAAGTGGTTGCCCAGCACCTCCATCCGGTGCAGCGGCTTTGGCAGATGGTGGAAGAACCAGCTGGCCGGGTTCGGCATCGGCTGGGTTTCGTGGTGGTAGTACAGGGCGGTGAGATCCCGCCACACCTTGTCGCCGCGCATCTTGATCAGGCCCGCACCGAATTCGAGCCGGAACACCAGCCAGCGGAAGGCCCACAGCACCGCGACCGGAACCGCGACGTCGTCGGAGCCCAGGAACGCGGCCAGGAAGCCCGCCTCCAGCAGCAGCGATTCCCAGCCGAACCCGTAGAACGTCTGCCCGATGTTCACCACGGACAGGTACAGCCCCCAGATAAACAGGAAAGCTGCCATCGGCAGCCACCACGGCCCGGACTGCGGCACTCCCGCCACCAGCAGCGCGGAGACGGCGGCGCCTGCCCACGCCACGGTGAGCAGGAACCGGTCCGAATAGTGCCAGTGGAAGAGGGTGGGAATTCTCCTGCCCTTGATCCGGGCCAGGAACTGCGGGGCCGGGAGCAGGCCGTTTTCGCCGAGCAGCGCCGGGAACTGGGCGGCGGCGGAGAGGAACGCGATCAGGTACACGGCGGCGATGCCGCGCTGCAGCACCTGGCGGGCGAATTCGTATCCTTCGGCGCTGAACCATTCCATGGCATGTCAGCCTAGCTCCGGCGGCGGGCGGACGCCGCCCGTTCCGGGGGCCCGGCTTAAATGTACTTATTGATGTACACCCAGCGTCCCCCGAGGTCTGTACGGAGGGCTTCGAGCAGGGTCGTAACGAGTTCGGGTGAATACCCGCCGGTGCCGGTATCAATGATGACCGCGAAGGACGCCATGGCCATGCAACTCCCCAGGTCCCAGTCACCGAATAGTCCCGTCCATGAGCAGTCGGGACAGGCAAGCCGGGGCTCGGGGCCGCCGTCGTACCATTCACTGACCAGCGGAACAATCAGCTCGAGCGGAAACTGGAAAGTGCAGCGCGTGCAAACTGGACCCCCGGTACCCTCACCGGCATAGTAGTAGTCCCGTCCGGCGACGAAGCTGTAGCTTCCGTTGGCGTCTGCGGATGCCGCCAAGGTGCGCGGTCCGAAGGCGTCGGCGGGGTGCTTGTCGTAGTAGGGGTCGTAGACCGTAGGATCGGCCATGCTCCAGCCGGTGCTGCGGAACCACCTCCGTACCTGGCTGAATCGTTCCTCGCTTCCTTCCGGGTCTACGGAAAGGTCCAGCAGTTGTTCCCGGTTATCGCTCATGCCACACCGTAACGAATGCCGCCGGAAAATACCCGAAAGAGCAGCAGGTTCCTCTTGCCTGCCCCTCGTCCTACGCTGGAACGGTGGCAGAACCCTCTGCCGCGGGAGGTGCCGGAAATGACCGGATCGCGTGTCCTTGCCCTCGTCGTCGCCCATCCCGACGACGACGCGTACGGGCTGGCGGGAACAGTGGCGCTGCACGAAGACGATCCGGGATTCCGCTTCGTCCTGGTCCACGCGACCGACGGCGGCGCCGGGCAGATTGATCCGTCCTATCCGCCGGTCAACGAACCGCTCGGGCGGATCCGGCGGCGGGAAATGGAAGCCGCATGGACGGCGCACGGCAGGCCGCCGGACCGCCACGAGTGGCTGGACTACGACGACGGTGCAGTGGCGCAGGTTCCCTTCGGGGAACTGGTGGAGCGGATCGGCGGCATCCTGGCGCAGGAGCGGCCCGACGTCGTCGCCACCTTCGGCCCCGACGGGATCACCGGGCACCCGGACCACATCGCAGTCGGTGCGGCCACCGATGCAGCGTTCACGGGTCTTCGGGCCGACGGCGGTCCGGGGCTGCAGCGCCTGCTGCACGGCGGTGTCCGCCGCTCCACCTGGGAACGGTGGAACGGCAGCCGGGTCCGGCACGGACTGGAACCCTGGGACGAGGGCAGGGTGTATGACGTACGTCCGGTTCCGGACGACCTGATCGGCATGGAGGTGGACGTCGGCAGCGTGGCGCACCGGATCGTAGCCGGGCTGATGGAGCACCGGACCCAGCGGCACGTGGTTTCCCCGGGCGTACCCCCGGATTCGGAAGAGGATGCCGGCTGGGCCCGTTCCGTCTCAGTGGAGCCCCTGGTCATTGCCTGGCCGCCGCGGCAGCCCGGGGCAGCGGTACTGGGCGATGTTTTCGAGGGGCTGGATTAGACGGCGTCGACGTTCCGGATGCCGAGTTGCGCGGCGGCAGTGGAACGTTCTGCCCTGACGACGGGCTCGCGCTTGGCACCGTTCCCTTCTCTGCCGCTACCCCTGCTAATCGCAATTCACCCAGAATTCGGCTCAGAGCAAACAGGAAGTCGAGCCGTTACGGATACGGATGCAGCGGCGATCAGCACGTCCCGTAAGCCGGTCGTCCAGCGGGCGCTTTTGCGGGCAGGTCCAACGCGGCAGCGGCGTGTTTAAACCTCAGCCCGGAGGGCAGGGAACAGGTTCACCGCACCCGCTACTCCTCTGCGAACTCGCGCCGCACAACCATCTCCGCCGTCTCGCCGAACAGAATTCCTCCGCCCAGGGCTCGAAGTGGATGATGTCATGCGACGGGATCCGTGAGACGTATATCGAGCCCGTACTGGGCGGGTGCACCGAGGTGGTCGCGAAGCGTGCTGCCTTCGTAGTCCCGGTGGTAGATTCCGCGGTCCTGCAGAAGGGGGACAACCTCGTCGACGAAGGTGTCGATGCCGTCTTCATTGACGTCGATAGAGACCCAGAAACCGTCGCAGGCACCGGCGTCAAACCATTCCTGCATGTGATCCGCGGTGGCCGACGCGTCGCCGACAGGGGTGGGGTGGTAATCGATGACGCCGTGGGCCAGTATGTCGCGGATGGTCCATCCTTCCCGCGCTACCTGTAGTGCTCGTGCGGAGCGGGGATCGAAAGGACTTGGTGAGGCGGCCTGCAGTTGGGCGGGTGTCAGAGGTTCATCGAGTTGACCGGCGTCGAGGTGCAGGTTCAGCATCGAGCCGAGGTAGGGCACGCGTGATGCTGCCGTGAGCTCACCCAATTGGACGCGTCGATCGAGTGCGGCTCGTTTGTTCTTGCCGATGGCAGGCATGACTCCGGCGAAGAACTTGATCTCGTCCGGGTTCCGACCTGCCCTTCGGGCGGCATCACGGTAGGCCTGACGCTGGTTGCGGGCCTCCTCGATGGTGAACACTGCTGCGATGACGCCGCTGGCGTAGCGTCCGGCCAGCTCAAGCCCGTTCTCGCCTCCGCCGGCGGAGAAGATGACGGGCTGGCCCTGCTCCGAAGGCGGGATGGGAAGCGGTCCGCGTGAGGCGACGTACTCTCCCTGCAGGTTAATGGGCTGGATCTTATCGGGGTCGGCGAAGCGACCGGTTTCCTGGTCCTTGATCCACGCGTTCTGCTGCCAGCTTCCCCAGAGGGCCTGAGCGATCTGGATGGTTTCATGGGCGCGCTGGTATCGCTGGGGCCGGGGCGCGATGGCCTGTCCGAAGTTCGCTGCAGCGGCAGGATCGCTGGTCGTCACGGCGTTCCACCCGGCACGGCCGTGGCTCATCACGTCGAGGGCCTTGAACTGACGGGCTAGATTGAAGGGCTCGTTGAAGGTTGTAGAGCCAGTGGCGACAAGACCGATGCGCTCCGTGGCCCGGGCGATCGCCGCAAGGGTCATCATGGGTTCGAGGGTGATCTGGGGGGCTTCGTGATTCAGACCGGACTGCAGGCCGGGGAAATCCGGAAGGAACAGGAAGGCGAACTTCCCGCGTTCGGCGGCCTGGGCGTAGCGGATCTGAGCGTCGAAGCTGGTGTAGTTCGCGGGGTCCACACCTGGTGCACGCCAGGCGGAGCCCTGCGATCCGTATCCGTTACCCAGATGCATACCCAGAATCATGTGTGACTTGGTCATTGGTTCTCCTCGTACAGCTGTTCTCATGTGCTGCTTGTGATGGTGGTCGACGTGGTGCTTGGCGTCGGGTCCAGGGCATTGCCTTGAATGAGGCCCCACGGGGTTGCGGCAGAGACGTTCGGTTTGTCCAGTATCAACACTGACACTAGTGTTAAGGTCAAATCGTGCTGGGCTTGGAGAATCGGGAAGGGTTTATGCGAATTGGTGAGCTCGCGAAGAAGACCGGTGTTCCTGCCCGGATGCTGCGGTACTACGAGGAACAGGGCCTCATTTCACCGCGTCGCTTGGCTAACGGCTACCGAACGTACGACGAATATCTGGTTGATCGAGTGAGGAAAATCCGGGGGCTGGTGGATACCGGAATTCCGACGCGGATCATTTCCGACATCCTGCCGTGTCTGGATCAGCCACAAACGATTGTCGTGAGAAACGCCGAACCCGGGCTGCGGGAGCTCCTGTCCACGGAGCGGGACCGCATGACAGAGAAGATCGACTTCCTCATCCACAACCGTGACTCGATTACCCGATACATCGAAGCGATCGACCGTGCTGCCGTCTCTCCGAAGCAGTCAGCATAATCCGGATAGGGCACCGATATCCCCGAGGTAGGTGAGCCGGAAGCGGCACACTGACGCTTCCGGCCTTGTTCAGGCTTCGTCGGCTGCGGGGCCGGCCTTGCTGACGAACAATGTGCCGATGACGGCACCGAGGGCGAGGATCGCGGCGACAGTGAATGCGGCCCGTCCGGCGGCGATGCTCTGGGCGAGGTCGAGCGCTCCGGGGTGGGCTGCGTTCGCTCCGATGGTGAAGGCGGAGATGAGGATCGCGCCGCCGGCGGCGCCGGCCAGTTGCTGGACAGTGGAGAAGCAGCGGTGCCGTGGGAGTACAGCTCGGTTGGCAGTGATCCGAGGGCTGATGTGGTCATCGGAGCCCACATCAGTGCCTGCGTTCCGGTGATCACCAGATACGTACCCAGAGCCAGCCATACGCTGGTGTTCTCGTCAATGGTGGTCAGGAACCAGATGGAGGCCGCCCAGATGATCGAGCCGGGAATCGCCAGGGGCTTCGGTCCCACCTTGTCGTAGACACGGCCGCCCAGTGCAGAGACGATCGCGATCATGGCCCCGCCGGGGAAGAGGAACAGGCCCATCTGCAGGGTGTTCAGTCCGAGGACGGCGGTCAGGATCAGAGGTAGAACGAGGACGACTCCGAAGCCGTTCATTGCGACGAATGTCATCACGATCGTCGGCAGGACGTAGGCGCGTGTCTTGAAGATTCGCGTGTCGAGAAATGCTTCCCGTTGCCTCTGCAGCCTGATCTGACGATAGACGAACGCGCCGACGCCGATCAATCCGATGAGGAGCGGAATGTACGGGGCGACGGGTGCATGGCCGGAGACTGACTCGCCGATGGACGCCAGCCCGAAGACCAACCCACCGAAACCGATGATGGACAGCAGCAGGGAGACCACATCCAGGGTTGCTCGCTCAGGTACGGTGACGTTCCGCAGCTTCACGGCACCGAGGATCAATGTCGCGACGATGATCGGCAGCATGAGGATGAACAACCACCGCCAGCTCAGCTGGGACAGGATCAGCCCGGAGACCGCGGGGCCGACCGCCGGCGCGATGGCGGGAACCGCCGTCACGAGGGCCATCATCCTGCCCCGGCGTGAGACGGGGACCAGGCGCATGGTAGTCGTGATGAGCAGGGGAACGAACACCGCGGTGCCCACCGCCTGGATAATGCGTCCGGCCAAGAGGACACCGAACCCCGGAGCGATAACGGCGATGACCGTACCGATCAGGAACAGGCTCATGGAACCAAGGAAGATCGCACGGGTCGTGAACCTTCGCATCACGAACCCGGTGGCAGGAATAAGCACGGCCAGCGTCAGCAAGTAACCCGTCGTCAGCCACTGACCGGTTGTCGGAGTGATGTCCAGGTCGGCAATCAGAGTCGGCAGGGCTACGCCCAGCATCATTTCGTTCAGCAGGACAACGAAGGTTGAGACCATCAGCAGCCCGATGATCATGGCGCTCCCCGGCGCCATCCGGACATCGGACCGGACGGCGCGGGTGCCATCAGCAGTCTCTGGAGGAGTGGTTTCTAAGGCGGATTCGTTTGGGCTAGGCGCCGACATAGGGCTCTCCTGATTGTGGAAGGGTCTCGTAAACGGGAGTCGGCCGTAGGACTGCGTGTCCGCACAGAACGCGCTATATGCGGGCAGATATCGGCCATGCGACATCGAGCGGGCTGATATCGGGAACTCACCAAACCATCGTGCAACCTTCCCATTAGTGAGAAGGTCAAGTTCGCCCGCATCGATGTGACGAAGCGCACCGGCTGGTGGGCACCTCTACCGGCGCCTCTGCTTGGCCTTGACACAGTTGGAAGGTTGGATCCTTGATGTGCTGGACTTAGTCCACGAAAGGACTGTCATATGAAAACCGGCATTCTCGGCGCAGGGTCAATCGGTTCCACGCTGGCGCGCAAGCCCGCTGCTGCAGGATATGAGGTCAAGGTCGCCACCTCACGCGGACCGGAAACGATTGCAGCCGTTGTCCTCACCACAGGTGCGGAGGCGGCTAAGGCCGCAGATGTGGTGCAGGGCGTGGAAGTCCTCATCACGTCGATCCCTCTCCGTGGGACGCCTGCGATCAAATCCCTCGTCGCCGGCCTCCCCAGGGACGCGATCATCATCGACACGTCGAACTACTACCCGGCCAGGGATGGGCACATGCAGGCACTCGACGACGGACAGATCGAGAGCTTGTGGGTCGCCGAACAGCTTGGTCGATCAGTGGTGAAAGCATGGAACGCCATCCCGTCAGGGACGCTCGACGCCAAAGGCGCGCCGGCAGGAGACACGAATCGCTTGGCGATCGCCGTCGCGGCCGACGATGACGCGGGCAGGGAAATCGCGATGGCACTGGTGGAGTAAACAGTCTCTCGAACGACGATCTACCGCGAAGTGCAGCGACGAGCGATCGCGGCCATGCGGCAGCCCCGTCACTAGAATTGGTTTGACCGCGGTGCGTTGACCGGTTGAGACCACTGTCGTTTTGTACGGGGAAGACTCGTCAGTATCAACGCGCCGACAATCGCCGCAATTCCACCTACGGTCAGAGCGTAGGTCGCCCCGGCGCCGTCGACGAGGACTCCGCCGACGCTCGCTCCGACGGCGATCGCGATGTTGCAGACCGTCACGATAAGCCCGCCGATCTGCTCAAGGCGTGTCGGTACAGTCCTGGCACCCCAGCTGAGCACTGCGGTCGGGATTCCGCCGAAACCAAAACCCCAGAGTGCGGCGCCGGTGAAAAGGCCTGTGATTGATTCGCCGGCGAGGAGCATAACGAGCATTCCGAGTCCCAATACCGCAGGGAAGAGGAACACGGCGGCCCGAAGCGCACGGTCGGCCAGGGGGCCGCTGAGAAGAGTGCCCAGGACGCTGGCGGCTCCGAACACGAGCAGCAGCACGGCCAGACCACCGGCATCGATTCCGGACACGGTTTCTGCCGCCGGGCGGATATACGTGAATCCGCCGAAGTGGCCGCCGAAGACCAGCAGGACCGCAACCAATCCCACTACGACCACTCCGGAGCGAAGGGTCGATCCGAGGGCGCGAAGCCCGCTCACTCCTGTAGGCCTGACGGCCGGCAGCGTGGCCGCCTGCACGAGCAGGGCCAGAGCGGCAACGATAGCGGCGATGAAGAAGACGGCCCGCCATCCCCAGATCTCACCGAGCCAGGCGCCGAGAGGTACGGCAACGATGGTTGCAACCGCTACACCGGCGTTGATGACGGTCAGCGCACGGCCGAGATGGTCGGCGGGCACCAAGTGAGCGGCCATGGCGGTGGCCATTGCCCAGAAGCCGCCAAGGGCAACACCGAGCAGGAGCCGCGCGGACAGAAGAACGAAAAGGCCGGGTGCCAGGGCAACGAGGACGTTGGAGAGGATGGCCAAGGCGGTAAGGCTGATCATGACCCGCCGGCGATCGGTGCGGGGGAGGACCACTGCGATAAAGAGGGCCGAGAAAACAGCAGCGACGGCCGTCATTGTCACGCTTTGTCCTGCAGCACCGACTGATACGTCCAGGGATCCGGCGATACGCGGAAGGAGACTCGCGGGCAGGAACTCAGACATAACAATCGCGAAGATTCCAAGGCCGAGCGAGACGACACCGCCCCAGGAGGCTGTCTTGTCTGCTTTGGCGATGTGTGCAGGGGTGGCGGTCATTGTGGTGACCCTTCTACTAGAAGTGCAGCACGCCGTTTTCGTCCCGGAGGGTTCCGGTTGGGCCCTCCGAGCCGTGGGTGGCGAGGTGTACAACGACTCGTGCGCTTTCTTCCGGTGACCTCCCGATACCGAAGCGGGCCGTCATATCCGTGGCAGTGGTGCCGGGTTCGAGCGCGTTGAACTTGATGCCGGGGTGGGATTTGGCGTACTGCACGGTGAGCATGGTCGCCGCCGTCTTCGACGCCGAGTAGAGGGCAAGCGGCAGGTCGAACTCGGGTCGATCGGGGTTGGTTACCGCCCAGAAGGACCCGGCGCTGCTCGAGATGGTGACTACATGGGCGTTGGCGGATTTGCGCAGCAGGGGGAGCGCCGCCTGCGTGACGCGGACAATACCTACGGCATTGGTATCGAAGGCCCGGAGGGCGGAAGGGCCGTCCATCTCCGTCTCCAGGACGCCTGCGTTGTGCACCAGGACATCGAGCCGCCCCTCGGCGGCATCAATGCTCGCCAGTGCGCTGGTGACTGAGGCGTCATTCGTTACATCGAGCTGCACGAATCGAGCGCCCAGCCCTGCTGCGGCTTTCTCACCCCGCTCGGCATCACGGGCACCTATGTAAACGACATGCCCCAACTCCAGCAGTTGCCTGGCAGTCTCGAATCCGATGCCCTTGTTCGCCCCGGTGATTAGTGTGACGGTCATTTTTGTCCTCTCGGTAGGCCAGCTCCAGCTGAACCACTGCAACGCTACGAATGCCTGCTTCCACCGGCCAGAGCCCTGTCCAGCCGGGGGAGTGGCAGGACCCCCTCTGCCGCTGTCCCTCCTGCCCTGCCAGGTCCTAGGCTGGCTCCCATGAGTAAGACATCGAACGCCCTTGGCGACTACCTGCGGGCCAGGCGCGAGCTGGTAACACCGAAGCAGGCCGGCATCCCGGACATAGGTGTGCGGCGCGTGCCCGGACTGCGGCGCGAGGAAGTGGCCATGCTCGCCGGCATCAGCGCCGATTACTACCTGCGGTTGGAGCGTGGACGGGACCGGCACCCGTCCGTGCAGGTCCTCGAGTCCATCGCCCGCGTGCTCCAACTTGACGACGACCACCTCGCGTACCTGCTCACGCTGGTCGCGGACGTTCCCCGGCAGCGCGTTCGCCGACCGTCCAAGGAAACCGCTCCCGCTGGTGCACTCAAGCTGCTGGATTCGCTCGCCCAGCCCGCCTTCATCGAGGGGCGGTACTTCGATATCCTGGCCGCGAACAGCCTGGCGAAAGCGCTCTCGCCGCGTCTTGATCTCGGGGGGAACCAGCTGAGGGACATGTTCCTCGACCCGGCAGAGCAGGCCCTTTATCCGGAGTGGGAAGTGGTGACGGAGTGCTTCATTGCGAACCTTCGGCAGTCCGTGGGCAAGGATGTCGATAATCCCCGTTTCATTGAACTCGTCGGAGAGCTTTCGCTGGCGAGCCCCTACTTCCGCCGGATGTGGGCGCGGCATGAAGTGCGGGCCCAGAGAGGCACACCGATGCGGCTCAACCATCCGCAGGTCGGGGAAATAACTCTCAACCGGGAGCGGCTGGGCATCAACGGAGCGGACGGACTGATGCTCGTCATTTACCACCCCGACGCCGGCTCGGACAATGCCGAGAAACTTGCACTCCTTGCCTCCGCGGCCTTCTCGACGAACACGAGTCAGGATCATCCGCAAACCGGCGCCAGACTGACCAGGGAGTAATACCGTGACTACTATCGGCATCCTCGGCGCAGGCCAGGCCGGAGCAACGCTTGCCCGGGTGGCAACGGCGGCGGGCTACGACGTCGTTATCGCGAATTCGCGGGGACCCGAAACCTTGCGGCGGCTGGTCAATGACCTGGGACGGCGGGCGCGCGCCGCCTACGCGGCAGAGGCCGCGGCTGCAGCCGACTTCGCCGTCACCGCGTTCCCGTACGCGCCCGGTGACCGGCTGCCGGTGCAGGAACTCGCAGGAAAGGTCGTGATCGACAACAACAATTACATGGTCTGGCGCGACGGGAACTTCCCCGACGTCGACTCCGGCCTCAAGACAGTCCATGAGTTACGTCAGGAACAGCTGCCCGCCTCGAAGGTCGTCAAGGCGTTCAACCACGTCCAGTTCCATGAGCGCTTCCACCTCCGTGTCCCCAGCGACGCGCTGCCGGCCATCATGCGGCTGGCGCGACCGGCCGGAGCCCCAGACCGTAAAGCGCTGGTCGTCTCCAGCGACTATCCGGAGGCCGTCGAACTGGTGACCCGGTTCTATGACGATCTAGGTTTCGACGCAGTTGATAACAGCCCCCTAAGCGAATCCTGGCGCAGCAGCCCCGGTACGCCGATGTGGCGCCACCACGTCGATGGACAAAGCCGCGAGGAACTCATCCGCAATCTGCAGCGCGCTCAACGGTCCGTCATCTCAACCCCGGCAGCGGCTCAGGCGAAGGGGCCCATGCCTGCGTAAAGAGCTTCGGGAGGCAGGCTCAGCTGGTCCTTGACGGCTTGCGTGTCTGCATCCAGAAACTCGTGCGACCCCTTCAGCAGGGCATCCAGCACATCGGAGATGATCACGCTGGGGTCGTTCTTGGGAATGTCCCAGCCCTTCATCATGTCGGTATCGGTGGAAGAGAGGTGCACGCCCATCACATGCGTGCCCTGGCCGGCAAGCTCCAGGCGCGTGCTGTTGGTGAGCTGCCACTCGGCGCCCTTCGCGGCAGCGTAGGCACCGTTTCCGGGATACGAGCGGAAGGACAGCAGGGACATGACATTCATGATCGCGCCGCCGCCGTTGGAACCGAGGATCGGCGCGAAGGCCCGTGTCATTGCCAGGGTGCCCCAGAAATGGGTGTCCATTTCTGCCCGGATACGGCCGAGGTCCCCAGTCAGCAGATTCGTGGCCGTGGCAATGCCCGCATTGTTGATCAGCAGATTCACATCCGTCGCCGCGGCGGCCGCCGCCTCAACGGTGGCCGGATCGGTGATGTCCACTACGAGCGCCTCAACCTGGCCGGGTGCTCCGAGCTGCTCAAGGAGGCTGACCTTTCCGGGCTGACGGGTTGTCGCGTAGATCTTCCGTGCACCCCGCTCAACCAGCTGGATCACGAACTCCCGTCCCAGCCCCCTGTTCGCTCCGGTTACCAGTGCAACTGTCTCAGTCATGTTCATGGCGCTGACGTGATTCCCTGAATGATGAGTCCGACGCCGGCGGCCAGCAGGCCGACGCCCAGCACGGCCGCTCCAATCCACAGAAGCATAATGGCCCGGTTGGGCCGTGCGGGATCCTGACCGATCACGGAGACGAAAAAACCGGTGGGCATCAGGATTGCAGCCACGAGGACGCCGAGGGAAATCGTGGCGAACGGCTCGGGCACGCCGTTCGCCTGCACGATCACCATGATCAGGAGGCCAAGGATAACAAGCACTCCCGCGTGAGCGTGGCCGGCACGGAAAAAGCTCTTTTGGAGGTCATTCGCCGGGAATCGTCCGGTTACCGCTGTAAAGACGAACCGGCCGCCGTATGCGATGCCGATGACGGTGAGGAGAACGACGCCGGCGATGACCTGGTGAGTGCTGTCGAGCATGATGTTCCCTCCCGGTACGGGTCAGCCGTCTCGCCGCATCCGAGCCACTTCGGCTTCAATTCGGCGATCCGATATGGCGGGACGGCCTGCGTAGACAGGGATCCCCGCAATGACCGCGGCGACAAGAGTCCCCAGGATCGGCCAGACCGGCCAGAAGTACCCGTCCGGCGTCGTGAAGTACCAGATAGCGACCTGAAGGACCGCGAGCAGCAGCCAGAGACCGACCACCCCTTTGTAAATGGTCTTCGCGATGACGCGGCGGCGGGCAAGTTCGTACGATTCATTAGGCGTTGACATGGCGTGGTCTTCCTTTCTGATGCGGTGTTGGGCCATCAACGCTACGAATTCTGGTTATCAGCGGCCAGTGCCCCGCACAGCCGGGGGTTTGACAGGACCCCCTCCCGCATTTGCCTGGTGCACCGGATAGCCGGGTGCTGGGATTCGAACAGCGGCAGGATGTGCCGGCGGGCGGGGCGCGCTGGCTGACCGTGGGGGTGCCGGGGGAGGACGCCGGGGTGGAACTGCTGCTCGAACCGGCCGGGCATCCCGCCGTCGCGCCATTCACGGAGGCGCTGGTATCGGACGGGATCCCTCCGACACCGTCGGCAACCTCATCCAGATCGCCGATACTGCGGACTGAAGCAGCCTTAGAAGCGGAACAGGGAGTTGATTTCCTGTTTGGCGTCGTCCACGTACACGTCGGTGCGCTCGTCGAAGAACGAGACCCGGTCCTTGAGCTGCGCCGAGTCGGGCAGCACCCGTTCATACGACCAGGCCAGGTCAGTTCCCGCCGGATGCCCGGTCACCGACCAGTAGTTCGCCGTCCCCTTGTACGGGCAGACGGACCGGAAGGTCGATGCGTTGAGGACGTCCCAGTCCACGTCCGAGCGTGGAAAGTAGGTCCGCGGCGGAAGCATGGTTTCGTACACGAGCAGCGGCTGGCGGGTCTCGGCCAGCAGCTGTCCGTCCAGGTGCACCCGCACGGCACGCGAGGAGTCCACGGCGTCGACCCGGTGGAAGGGATCCCGGGGGTGCCCCTCGACCACCTGGTCTTCCTCCAGCCACCGGTCGAACGCATTGAAGTCCAGCAACACATACCCGCCAAGATCTGCATCATCCGGACGGAACCCCGCACCGGGCAGCTCATGCGCACCTGCGCGCAGGTCCAGTGGCTGGCCGGGGGCAGTGTGCGCGGAGAACGGATAGCGCGGGTCCATCAGGGCGCCCGGCGGCACCTCGGCCAGCGGGTCGCCGTCGGGCTCGGAAGCAGCCGTCACCTCCGCTGAGATATCTCCGGCGGGTACGGCGTAGATGGGGGTGACCCGCCTCGGCTCATAGGCCAGCACCGCACTGGTGGAATCCACCACGGTGTTGCCGCCGAGCTGTGCCCGGATACGCCGCGGCGTGGGTTCGTAGCGCAGCTCCGGCAGGAGTTTCCAGAAAGCGGGACTGATGTGCAGGGCCATGGAACAAGTTTCTGGCGGGCTGCCACCCGATACAAGGGCCTGCGGATTCGGCCGCTTCGCAAGGTCTTAGTCGTGAAAATACATAAACACCCAATGCCCGCCGAGATCGGCCTGTAACTGCTCCACAAAATGCCGCGGAAGTTCGTACGGATCCACCGCGGTACGCCAATCCTGGCCGATCGGGACATGCCAGTCCCGGTCGATGATGACGGCAAACGAGGCGACAACCAGGGAGGTGCTGAGCTCCCAGCGCCCCCAGGGGGCGTGCCATGAGCAGCGGGGACAGGTCAAGTCCGGTTCCTGACCCGAGTCCAGCCACCCCTGGATCATCCTGGCAACCTTGTCGATGTCCAGTTCCTCACCGCATTTCCGGCACTTCGGTCCGCCCGTGCTGTCGCCCAGGTAATAGACGTCGAGGCCGGGAATAAAGGTGAAGACAAAGTATGGCCGGCGGGGATCCAGTTGCCCCATGAGAAGGGGTCCGGGTCCGTCGGACACTTCCTGGCTGTGCCGGTAGTCGTAGACCTGTGGGTCGGGTGCGCTCCAACCGTTGTCCCGGAACCATTTCCGTACCTCGTGCATGCGCGCTTCGGCGTTTGCGTCGTCCACGGACAAATCCAGCAGCTGTGCACGAGTATCCCCCATGCGCATACCCTAACGCAGGGCTAAAGGTGGCGGTGGACATAGGCCCAGCGACCGCCGAGATCCGTCCGCAGTGCCTCCATCAGCGGGTCGGCGAGGTTCGACCAGGTGTGGTCAATGATGCGAGGTGTGCCACGGCCATGCATGAGGAAATCTTCCAATCTCCAAGCAGTGCAGTCCAGGAGCATTCCGTGCAGGTGAGGAGGGGTTCGGCCCCGCCCTGGTCCCAGTCACTTATCCGGGAGATGACTGACATCAGCGGAAGTTCCGTCCCGCATCTTCGGCACACTGGTCCGCCTGCACCGTCACCGGCATGGTAGAGGTCCCGCTTGGCAACAAAGGCATAGCAGTCACCCGTTCGGGGGCCGAAGGCGTCTGCCGGGCGCGTCTCGAAGTAGACCTTGCAGGCGTCCGGATCAGCCTTGGTCCAGCCGTTGGTCCTGAGCCAGTTTCGGACTTCCTGAAGGCGCTCTTCCGCGCCGGCCTCATCCACGGACAGATCCAGCAGCTGTTCCCAGTGATCTCCCATGCGCTGACCCTAACCCAGCTCTGGAGAGCAGGGCTCCCCGCAGATCAGATGTTCTCGACCATATGGACCCAGCGTCCGCCAAGCTGGCTGCGGAGTTCTTCCAGCAGGGCGGCGATGAGTGGATCGGAATTCAACGAATGGTCGTGGACATCGACGATGATGGCGAAGGAGGCCACCGTCAGGGAACCCAGGATCTCCCAGTCGCCCATCCTCTCCTGCCTGGAACAGCTCGTACACGACAGGACCGGCTCCACGTGGCTGTCCGACCAGGCAATGGCCAGCTGGACAGCTTCGTCGAGGTCGTATTCCGTGCCGCATTTCCGGCAACGCGGACCGTAGGAATCACCGCCGCCAATGTAGATGCCGTGAAGGGGCACAAACGAGTACACGCCGTTTCCCGCAAACAGCCTGGAACTGCGCTCTCCAAAGGAATCGGCGGGGTACATCTCGTAGTACTCGTCATAGGCGGCAGGATCGGCTTCGCTCCACCCGGTGCGGCGGAACCAGTCCCGCACCCGGACTAAATGCCCTTCGGCGTCGGCTTCGTCGACGGACAAATCCAGCAGCTGTGCGCGAGAATCCCCCATGCGCACACCCTAACCCCTGCGGTCAAGGCATGCGCATGGAAGATCCCGGCGGGTCCTAGTGCCCCCGGTCGATCCATTCCTGCAGGTGCGGACCTTCGGCGGCGATCGACGTCGAATCCCCGTGCCCGGTGAGCACCTTCGTCTCCGCCGGCAGCGTCAGCAGGCGTTCCCGGATGGATTCGATGATGGTCGGGAAGTCGCTGTAGGAACGGCCCGTGGCACCGGGGCCGCCCTGAAACAGCGTGTCGCCGCTGAAGACCACGGGCTCCGGAACGTCCTCGCCGGCGGCCAGCGAGAAGCAGACCGATCCGGGGGAGTGCCCCGGCGTGTGCAGGGCGCGCAGCGTGTGGCCGGCAATCTCGAACGTGTCGCCGTCCTCGATCACATCGTCCGGTCCCTCGTCGGGGAATACGGCGTCCCACAGCATCCGGTCCGCGGCGTGCAGGAACACCGGGGCGCTGAAGCGGTCCCGGGCCTTGCCGACGGCGCGGATGTGGTCGTCATGCCCGTGGGTGAGCAGGATGGCCATGACCTCCCGGTCACCCACGGCTTCGGCGATCGCGTTGATGTTGTGCGCCGGGTCGATGACGATCACCTGGAGGTCGTCGCCGACAATCCAGACGTTGTTGTCCACGTCCCAGGTGCCGCCGTCCAGGGAGAAGGTTCCCGAGGTGACCACGTTGTCGATGCGGAACATTACAGTTCCACCACCGAACGCAGGACCTTGCCGTCATGCATCTTGGTGAAGGCTTCCTCGATGTCGCCCAGGCCGATGCGCTCGGTGACGAAGGCATCCAGGTCCAGCCGGCCGAGTTTGTACTGTTCCACCAGCATGGGGAAGTCCCGGGAGGGCAGGCAGTCGCCGTACCAGGAGGACTTCAGGGAGCCGCCGCGGCCGAACACGTCCGCCAGCGGCAGTTCGATCTTCATCTCCGGGTTCGGCACACCCACCAGCACCACGCGGCCGGCGAGGTCACGGGCGTAGAAGGCCTGCTTATAGGTTTCCGGGCGTCCCACCGCGTCAATCACGACGTCGGCGCCGAAGCCGCCGGTGAGGGCGCGGATGGCTTCCACCGGATCTTCGTCCTTGGAGTTGATGCCGTGCGTGGCGCCCTGGGCCATGGCCAGTTCAACCTTGGCCGAGTCGATGTCCACGGCGATGATGGTGGTGGCTCCGGCCAGCTTTGCGCCGGCGACGGCGGCAATGCCCACGCCGCCGCAGCCGATCACGGCCACGGATTCCCCGCGCTGCACGGCGCCGGTGTTGATGGCGGCACCGATGCCGGCCATAACGCCGCAGCCGAGCAGGCCCACCGCGGCGGCGTCGACGTCGTCGTCCACCTTGGTGCACTGGCCGGCGGCGACAAGGGTCTTCTCGGCGAACGCGCCGATGCCCAGGGCGGGCGTCAGCTCGGTGCCGTCCTCCAGAGTCATCTTCTGCGTGGCGTTGGCGGTGTTGAAGCAGTACTGCGGCTCGCCCTTGCGGCAGGCGCGGCATTCGCCGCACACGGCGCGCCAGTTCAGCACCACACGGTCTCCGGGGGCTACCTCGGTGACGTCGGGGCCGACGGCGGAGACGACGCCGGTGGCTTCGTGCCCGAGCAGGAACGGATAGTCGTCATTGATGGCGCCCTGCTTGTAGTGCAGGTCGGTATGGCAGACGCCGCAGGTGAGGATGTCCACCAGCGCTTCGCCGGGTCCGGGGTCCGGAACCAGGATGGTCTCCAGGGAGACGGGGGCGTTCTTTTCCTTGACGACTACGGCCTGAACCTTATGAACCATGAGTGTGCTGCCTCTTTCGATGTCCGGGCGGGAAGCCTGAGTCCAGCATCCCGCTTCCCATCCTATGGACCCGGGGCGCCGGGGGCGAAGCCGGAATTGCCCTTCCGCTCCCGGCTCAACCGTCAGGGCCTGCCGCCGGCCCGGGCACCGTCCTAGCATGGAAGGCAGGAACGGGTCCGGAGTGACAGCCGCCAAGACCAGGAAGTGCCCCATGCTAGGAACCCTGTTGTACGGAGAGCGGGATGTTCGGGTGGAGGATGTTCCCCGGCCGGTACTCCAGGAACCCACTGACGCGATCCTGAGAGTGGTGGCGGCCTGCGTCTGCGGATCGGACCTGTGGCCGTACCGGGGCATCGACCCGGTGCGCCGCCCCCGTCCGATGGGGCATGAATACGTGGGCGTAGTCGAAGAAACCGGGGCGGCGGTTTCGCTGATCCGGCCGGGCCAGTTTGTGGTGGGCTCCTTTTTCGCCTCCGACAACACCTGCGAAATCTGCGCCGCGGGTTATCAGAGCCGGTGTGTCCATGCCGTCGGCGTCGGCGGAGCCCAGGCCGAGTATCTGCGGGTTCCCCTCGCGGACGGCACGCTCGTGGCGACCGCGGAGCCACCGGATGCAGACGTGATCCCGTCGCTGCTCGCCGCTTCGGACGTGCTCGGTACCGGCTGGTTCGGTGCGGCTGCTGCCGAGGCCGGGCCCGGCAAAACGGTCGCCGTGGTGGGCGACGGCGCGGTGGGCCTCCTGGCCGTGCTGGCCGCCGGGCAGATGGGCGCCGAACGGATCATCGCCATGAGCGGCCACCCGGACCGGCAGGAACTGGCCCGGGAATTCGGAGCCACGGACATCGTCCGGGAGCGCGGGGACGACGGCGTCGCAGCGGTGCGTGAGCTGACCGGCGGGCTGGGTGCCCACAGCGTGGTGGAGGCAGTGGGGACCCAGGCTTCGATGCTGCAGGGCATCGGCTGCACCCGTCCAGGCGGCCATATGGGCTACGTGGGGGTGCCGCACGGCGTGCAGCTACCCGGCGAACAGCTCTTTTTCGCTGAGATTCACCTGCTGGGCGGCCCGGCGCCGGTGCGCCGGTTCCTGCCCGAGCTCATGGGGTTGATCCTGCAGCGCAAGATCGACCCGGGGAAGGTGTTTACCCTGGAGCTGCCGCTGGGCGAGGCCGTGGACGCCTACCGGGCCATGGACGAACGGCGGACCATAAAGGCACTGCTGCGTCCCTGACTCACCGCCCGGCAGGTTCCCACCCGCAGCGCTAGAAGTCTACGTAGGTTCCGGTCGGAACGGTGCCGCTGAAGTCCGTTGCGGGACCGAAGCGTCCGTCGAGTCCGCATTCCTGCTGCGAACCGGAAAACGACATCAGGTTGAACCCGTATGTCACATCGTGTGACTGGCCTGCCGGCAAGGTCAGTTGGAATACCGACTGTCCGGCACGCCAGCTGGCGGTTTCGAACGCCAGCGGGCTGATCTCTGTCCGCGCTGCGGGGAGGATCGCACTGAGCGGTACCGGCCCCTTGGTAGACGCCTGGCTGGTCACGGAACGTTCACTGGTGAGCGCGACAGGTGCAGTGACCGTGGAACTGTTCGTGAGCGTTGCCGTGCCGGCTGTTTCCCGGCTTGTGGTGGACCCGGTGAACGTGGTTGCCGTGGATCCGGGTTCGCATTCGGTGACGGACGCTGAGGCCGGTGCCGCGAAAACCGCGGAACCGGCGATCAGTCCGGCTGTCGATAGGAGGACGGCGGTCCGTGTCATAGTGGTCTTCATCTCGCTCCTTCGTGTCCCGGTAGTACCCGTTCCCTCTGGAAGAGCCCCCACACTACTACTCAGTAACCGAGAGTCAAGCACGTGGTTCCGCCGTCCGCCGGGCCCGAGGGGCCCTATCCGCTAGAGGCCGAGGCGGGACTTTACCTCGGATGCCGAAGGGTTGGTGGCCGCGGAACCGTCCGGGAAAATCACGGTCGGTACGGTCTGGTTGCCGCCGTTGAGCGAGGCCACCAGCTCCGCAGTACCTTCCACGTCTTCGATGTTGACCTCGGTGTAGCCGATGCCCTGGGCATCCAGCTGTGACTTCAGGCGTCGGCAGTATCCGCACCAGGAGGTGGAGAACATGGTGATGGTTCCCGTTGCGGGGGTGAAAGCTTCAGCAGTGGCAGCCACGATGGTTGCTCCTCTTCGTCGAAATGGATTGTTGCCTGATCCAACAGTATTCCGGCCGGCGGCATTCCCGGTGGCAGACTGGAGGCATGTGCGGAAGATACGTCATGGCCCGCTCCGCGGGGGACCTCGTGGCCGAGGCAGAAGCGGAGGCTGACGCGAACCTGGAACTGCGCGCGTCCTGGAACGTAGCCCCGACGTCGGACGTCCCCGTTGTCCTCGAACGATTCGTGGACGTGCCGGGCCGGGGACGGACGCAGGTGCGCCAGATCCACGTTGCCCGGTGGGGCCTGGTGCCGGGGTGGGCAGGTGATGCATCCGTAGGCGTACGTGCGTTCAACGCCCGCAGCGAGACTGTTCTGGAAAAGCCCACGTTCCGTGAGGCAGTTCTCTCGCGCCGCTGTGCGGTGCCGGTGGACGGCTACTACGAATGGAAGGCGGGCCCCGACAAGGCGCGCCGCCCGTTCCACGTTTCCCGGGCCGACGGCGCCCCGATCTACTTCGCCGGCCTGTATGAGTGGTGGCGGGATCCGGCGAAGGCCGAAGGGGACCCGGAGATGTGGCTGCTCTCGACGTCGATCCTGACCGTCGCCTCGCCCCCGGCGGAGAGCGCCGAACCGGCACTGCGCGAACTGGCCGGGCTGCATGACCGGCTGCCGCTGCCGCTGTCCCGGGACGCCATGGCTGCCTGGTTGGATCCGACGCGGCGCGATGCGGGCACGCTGGTAGCCCTGGCTACGGCGCAGGCCTACCCGACGGCGGCGGACTGGGTGCTGTCCGAAGCCCATCCTGCCGTGGGCAACGTGCGCAACGACGGCGAGTACCTGCTGCATCCCGACCCGGCGGAGACGGTGCCGACGGAGGACGTGCTGTTCTAGCGGGAACTCATTCGGAAATCACTGCCAGGGTGACCCGGCCGGCGTCGTCCACCCTGAGGCCGGGGTTGAAGCAGACTTCCCAGCGCAGTCCATCGGGGTCCGTGAAGTAGCCGGAATAGCCGCCCCAGCTCATCTGGGTTCCGGGGGCGGTGATGATCCCGCCGGCGCCGGCGGCGTTGGCCAGCACGGCGTCCACCTCGGCGGCCGAGTCCACGTTGTGCCCGAGGGTAACCGGGGCGTTGTGGAGTTCGCCGACCGCACCGGCTTCCGCAGCCAGATGGTCGGCCCGGAAAAAGGCCAGAAGCAGCCCATGGTTGATCTGGAAGAAGATCACCTCGTCGGGGACGTATTGCACTGTTTCCCAGCCGAGCCGCGAAACGTAGAACGCGTGAGTTACTTCGAGGTCCCGTACGCCTACGGTGACCACGGAAACGTGGGGATTCACGCCTATGATCCTGCCATGAAAGCGCCGGACGGCCATTACCCGGGTAGCGGGGGCCCGGTGCGGCGCCTGCGGCCCGGGAATGGTTACTCTTAAGGGATGGAATCAGCTGAGCAGAAATCCGTTTCGGGACAGCTAGATAATGTCCGGACAGCAATTGACGAAATCGATGAGGAAATTGTCGCGCTGATCTGGCGGCGGCAGCGGCTGGTCCGCGTCGCCGGGGGACTGAAGGACAACGACGACGCCGTCCGCTCGCCCAAGCGCATGGAGGAAGTCATTGCCCATGTCCGCCATGCGGCCCAGGAGCAGGACGGCGACTGCAATGTGGTGGAACGCACGTACAAGGCCATGATCGAGGCCTTCATCGACTACGAGCTGAAGGTCCGCCACGAGATGGAGACCCAGCGCAAGCTGGACGCCTTCAGCCGCAGCTAGCGGGGGTCCGCTTCCGGCACGCGGAGCCACACGCCGTCGGCGTTCTCAACCGCGGGGTTGCCCGCATCGGGTAGGTTGTGCCGCATGACACAAACCGTCGGTGACCTCTTCCCTTTACCTGATGGCGAACGGGTCCACGCGTGGCTGTCCCTGGAATGGGGATCGCGCAAGGAGACTCCGGTGCAGGTCGCGGAACGGATCCTGTTGACGCTCCCGTTGCTTCGAAACAGGTTTCCGGAACTGGACGCAGCGTGGCAGATGTCGGTGAAGACCCTCTTCGCGCCCGGACCCCAATGGATCGACATCCCTGACGGGCCGGAAACACTCGGAGCGCTGATTCAAAGTCCCCGCCAGCGCGACGTCCCCGACTCCCTTGTGGACACCGGAACCCTGAAGGCAAAATTTTCACTGACCGCGGGCGGCGATCCGGAGAACGGACTGTTTCTGTTTGATATTTCTGCCGGCCGCAGCCATTTCTGGACGCTGCCGGCAAACAGCATTTCACTTCGGCCGCCTGCGGAATTCGTTCTCGGTTCCCCTGAGGAGGCCCGCGGCTGGTTCGGTGAACTGGTCCGAATCTGGCAACCCGAAACTGCGTGCCTTATGACCCCGGAAACCATGGACCTCTGCAGAGAGAGGAGGGGTCAACTGGGGATCGGGCACCGGCCGTTCAGCGCTCCGTCTGTGGGCTATCTGAACTGGTTCTCGCGCACCGGGTACGGCAGGCTTCCTTTCCCGCTGGACGCGGTGACCCGTGAGGACCCGGACGGGACGCTGATTGCCGTCCCGGATTGGAACGCCGCCGCCGTCGCTGACCTGTATGCCGAGCTGGAGACCATGGGGATGCTGCACGAGATGCCGGATCACCAGGTTCCCGATGGTCCCTTCCACGAAGACCGGGCCTGAATCGGGTAGGTTGTGCCGCATGACACTCACTGTGGCCGACCTGTTTCCGGAGGATAAGGCTGTCCGTATCGGGCTGCTGTGGGGAGCCAGGAGGGAAACGGCGGAGCAGGTGGCCGCCCGGATCCTGCGGATGCTGGACCTGTTCCGGGGACGGTTTGATGCTGCCGAGAGTGAGTGGCACGGCCCAGCACTCGTGTTCAGGGACGCTGCGGACTTTACGGACCCGTCCGCACTGGGCCGGGCAATTGAAAGCCACCGGGAGCGCGACGCCCCCGGCTCGCCGTTTTCCACCGGCACCAGAAAGATGCAGTTCCTGCTTTACGCTGACACGTGTGCCAAGGAACCGCTGTTCTCCCTGGACGTTACCGCCGGCCGGAACCTCGGCCCGAGACCCAACGAAATCTCCCTGAAACTGCCGGGGGGCTTCACTATCGGCACCCCTGATGAGGCCTCCGCCTGGTTCCGGAAGCTGATCCGCATCTGGGAACCGGAAACGGCGAGCCTTACCAGCCGGGAATCCTATGACAGGGTCAGCGAGCGCCGGACCCGGTTGGGATTGCCGGGACATACATCTCACCGGGAACCCGCCGTCGGATACCTCAACTGGTTCTCCCGGACGGCCTACGGGCGGCTGCCCTTCCCCATTGCTGCTGCCGCCGTGCAAAACTACCCGGACGGAACGCTCATCACGGTGAAGGACTGGCATGCCCCGGCCGTGGCGGACCTGTACGCCGAACTGCAGGTCATGGGGATGATGCACGAGATGCTGCCGGTCCAGGTGCTAGGGAACCATGGGGGAAACTGATCCGACTCCGGAGGGGAACCGCTGGCGTCCCGTGGCGGCGGCGCTCGCTGACCGCCGGCGCCTGCACCTGTACGCCCGAGCCGTGCTGGCGGACAACGACGGCGCCTGCCTGGACCCGGAGGATCTCACCTCTTCCGAGACCAAGTCGTTGGCCGTGCTGCAGAACGCCGGCCTGGTCCGCGTCGGCGAGCGCGGCGTGGAACCCGTAGCCTCGGTCTTCGCTGATCTGCTGGCCGCCGGGGTACGCACACCCGACACGTCGGCCCGCCGCTTTCTGGTCAACGGCAGGCTCGAGTCCTACCCGCGCAAACGCTCCGACCGGCTGGAGCTGCTCCATTTCCTGGCCGGGGAGGTCTTTGAACATGCCCGGCCGCCGGAGCCGGGGCTGCGGCCGGTCCTGTCGGAGAAGGAACTCACCACCCGGCTGACGGCCTTCACCGCAGACCCCGCTGCCATCCGCCGCTACCTGGTGGATGAAGGCATCGTGGCCCGGGATGCCGCAGGCACCCAGTACTGGCTCACCCGTCCCCGCCCGGCGGAAGGAATGGAATTTGCCTAGTTTCCCGGACACGGCCAAGCTCAATGCAGTCGACGAGGCTTCCGGCACCCCCGCCACCGTGGAGGGCCTGGTGAACTTCCGCGATCTGGGCGGCCGACGACGGCGCGACGGCACGCTTACGCCGCACGGGGTCTTCTTCCGCTCCGAAACGGTGGACCTGATCCGGCCCGGCGGCTGGGACACCCTGTATGCACTGGGGGTGCGTACCGTCGTCGACCTCCGCCAGCCGCCCGAACGTGCACGGGACACCACCGCCCGCCCGGACTGGCTCACCACGGTTCCCGTGGACCTGGACGGCCTGGACGAGAACCCGGAGTTCTGGGAAGGGTACTGGGACAACGGGCTGATGGGCACGCCGCTGTACTTCCTGCCGCACCTGACCCGGCTGCCGGACCGGATGGGCGCCGTCCTCACCGCCCTGGCCGGCGCACCCGAGGGCGGGGTGCTTTTCCACTGCATGGCGGGACGTGACCGCACCGGAATGACCGCAATGGTCCTGCTCGCGGCAGTGGACGCGGAGCCGGAGGAGATCCGGGAGGACTACTTCGAAACCGTCCGCAACGCGGACGCCTTCGCAGCAGCAACGGGACGGCCCAATCCGGAGGCAGAGAGCGAAAAACTGTGCGCCGAGCACGGAACCAGCATGGACGGTGCCCTCCGCGCGGCGGTGGACGGCTTTTCGCTGCAGCGGCTCTTTGACGACGCCGGGCTGCCGGAAGAAGTACGCACCGGCATCCGCACCTGGCGGGGAGCAGTTACCGCCGAGCCTTAGCGCTGCTCTGCTACTCGGACGTCCCCGCTTCGAGGATCGACACGATTGAGAAGAGCGTAAAGCAGACAGCTCCGAGCCCAACCAGCACGTGCGCGGGGACAAAGAACGCCGGGTCTGTGCCTGCGGCTTCAAAGAGGAACGCGGCGAAAAACAGACAGGTGAGCGCTGTTCCGATGGGCATCAGCGGGATGCGGTTGGCCAGGGCAAACGTGCGGCGCCAGACGAGGGCGAGCAACAGCACCTTCGACAGGATGCTGAAGCAGATCAGCCCGAGGCCGATCAGCACACATCCCGGGGCCAGCCGATAGGGTTCGTGTGAGCTGAACAGCACGAATAGTCCGAGCAGCACATTGATCGTGCCGGCGGCAGCCACGAGCCAGGGCCAGGCGGAACGTTCGCCGCCGCTGAATTCGTTGCGCACCTGGCGCACGATGCTCGCGACCAGGGCGATCAGCGACGTGCAGATCGCCGACAGGCCGATCAGGACGTGGCCGGCAACGAATCCGGGAGTATCTCCGCGCACCAACAGGCCGATCGCAAGGGAGAAACCGACGACGGCGGCCGCAACCGGAACTGCGAGCAGCGCGGCGCCGACGGCGCGGGAGTGGGCACCTTCCGGCGGGCCGCCCTGAGGCTCGAGTAACTGTGCTGACTGGATGAGCGTGAATTTTGTGGACGCGGCCGCGACGGTGCTGACGCACGCGGCGACGAAGCCGATGCCGATCACAACGAAGCCCGCCGTGAGGTTCTCCGCGGTGTTGTCCCGGTTGGCCAGAGCGATGCCCCAGATGATGGCGGCGGCGGCAGCCACGTAGCCGGAGAGCGGCAGGATGATCGCCCACGCGCGCCCATAGCGGTTGATGAGCTGCCTGATGATGGTGGCCGCCGTGGTGAACAGTGCATAACAGATGGCGGTCAGCCCGACGTTGACGTGTCCGGCGACAAAGTGATCGGCATCGTTCCGCCCGGCCAGGATGTAAAGGCCGAAGGACAGGCAGACAGCGCCCATGAGAAGCGGTATGGCGCGGAAAATGACACTTATTGTCCGGTTCATGGTGTACCCCGAAGGCGATCCCGTGCGGCTTCGACGTCGTGGCCGGTCCGCGTTTAGTGCCAGTCTGCGCCTGTCCTAACCGTGGAACAACGCCGAGGCAGGGAGCAGTTCCCCAGGCTATGGAACTTCGCTCCGTCCCTGCCCTGGACCAGACAGCCACGACGCCTGCCGGTACCGGCAACATGGGTGGCCGCCGCCGACCGTTGACTTGGCAGGACGGTGGGCGTCGAATGGATGTTCCGACCGGAGTGCCCCTCATCCGGCGGAAATTCCAAGGAGGAGTGCATGGCGGACCGGTTTACTCCCCACGGAACCGCAGCAACCCATCCGATAGCCGGCATGGCCGGTGCCATGGGAGCACCGGTCAATGCCGTCCCCCTGGTGGCGCACACGCCGCAGGCCCGGAGCGGCCCGCCAACGGGCGGGGAGAGTGCACAGGGCCGCGCCGATGCGGGAGGCGGGCACTCGCGGCGGCAGATCGCCGTCGTCTTCGCCGGGCTGATGCTCGCGGTGCTTGTCGCCGCCCTGGACCAGACCATCGTCTCCACCGCCCTGCCCACCATCGTGGGGGACCTGCAGGGCATGGACCACCTCTCCTGGGTGATCACCGCCTACCTGCTGACCTCCACCATCGGGCTGCCGATCTACGGGAAGCTCGGGGACCTGCTCGGGCGCAAGAACATCTTCATTTTCGCTATCGTGGTTTTCCTGGGCGGCTCCGCCCTGTCCGGGCAGGCGCACAGCATGACCGAGCTCATCACCTACCGCGCCGTCCAGGGCGTAGGCGGCGGCGGGCTGATTATCGGTGCGCAGGCCATCATCGGCGACATTGTGCCCGCCCGCGAGCGCGGCAAGTACATGGGCCTGATCGGCGCGGCGTTCGGCATCGCTTCCGTCAGCGGACCGCTGCTGGGCGGATACCTCACCGACTACTGGTCCTGGCGGTGGGTGTTTTACATCAACCTGCCCATCGGTGCGGTGGCGCTCGCGGTCATCATCACCGCGCTGCACCTGCCGCGGTCCGAACGCAAAGGGATCCGGCTGGACTATTCCGGGGCCGCACTGCTTGCCGTCGGCAGCGCCGCCCTGGTGCTGCTGACCAGCTGGGGCGGCAACAACTATGCCTGGACCTCGCCCACCATCCTCACGCTGGGAGCGGTGGCCGCCGTCGCCGTCGCCATCTTCATTCCGGTGGAACTGCGCGCGTCCGAACCGATACTTCCGCTGCGCCTGTTCGGGATCCGCAACTTCCTGATCTGCACGCTGGTGGGGCTCGCGGTGGGCCTGGCCATGTTCGGGTCCATTGCCTACCTGCCCACCTTCCTGCAGATCGTCAACGGAGCCAGTCCCACTATGTCCGGGCTGATGATGCTCCCAATGACCGCGGGGCTGCTCACCACCTCGATCGGGACGGGGCAGCTGATCTCCCGCACGGGCAAGTACAAGATCTATCCGATTCTCGGCTCACTCACCATGATCTGCGGGCTGCTGCTGCTCTCGCGCATCTCCAGTACGACGCCGTATTCCCTCACCGCGCTGGGCATGTTCGTGCTGGGACTGGGGATCGGGGCGCTGATGCAGAACGTGGTGCTGATTGTGCAGAACAGCGTCCCCGCCAAGGACATGGGCACCGGGGTCTCCACCGCCAACTACTTCCGGCAGATGGGCGGTTCGCTCGGGATTGCCCTGTTCGGCTCCCTGTTCATCCGCCGGCTGAACGACCAGCTGGCGTCCGCGCCGGCCGGAGCCGGCGATGCGGCGTCGGGCGGCGCCAATTCAATCAGCCCGGACAGCATCAGGGCGTTGCCCGCTCCGGCGCAGGACTTCATCAAATCCGCGTTCGGCGAGGCGCTGCCGCCGATCTTCCTGCTCGGGGTGCCGATCCTGGGGGCGGCCTTTGTCCTGACGCTGTTTCTTGTCCAGCAGCCGTTGTCCAGGACGGCGCGGGTGAACGTGGACGCAACGTAGGCCAACAACAACCATGAAGAGAAGAAACCCGCCATGTCCCACAGAGCAATAACGCCGCGCACCGCGGCGCCCGCGGCCCGCTCCGGGACCGCCCTGCCGAAGCACCGGGTGGACGCCGCCCGGGGCGGGGGACCGAAGCGGAACCTCGTGCCGGTCTTCACGGGGCTGGTGCTCTCGGTGCTGCTGGCAGCCCTGGACCAAACCATCGTCGCTACGGCCCTGCCCACCATTGTGGGGGACCTGAACGGGTTGGAGCATCTGTCCTGGGTGGTCACCGCGTACATCCTGGCGGCCACCATCGGCCTGCCGATCTACGGCAAGCTCGGTGATCTGTTTGGCCGCAAGAGCATTTTCATTTTCGCCATCGTGGTGTTCCTCGCCGGCTCGGTCCTGTCCGGACTGGCGCAGAACATGGGCCAGCTGATCGGGTTCCGTGCGCTGCAGGGGGTAGGCGGCGGCGGGCTGATGATCGGGGCGCAGGCCATCCTCGGGGACCTGGTCTCCCCGCGGGAGCGCGGGAAGTACATGGGCCTGATCGGGGCGGCCTTCGGGCTGGCGTCCGTGGGCGGTCCGCTGCTGGGCGGCTGGATCACCGATGCCTGGTCCTGGCGGTGGGTGTTCTACATCAACCTGCCCATCGGCGCGGTGGCGCTCGCCGTCGTCGTGTCTTCGCTGCATCTGCCCAAACCCCGGGGCCGGCGCCCGAAACTGGACTACGCAGGCGCCGGGCTGCTTGCGCTCGCGAGCGCCGCCCTGGTGATGCTGACCACCTGGGCCGGCACCACGTACGCCTGGTCGAGTCCGCAGATTCTTGCCCTGGCCGTGGTGACGCTGGCGGCCGGCACGTCATTTGTCCTGGTGGAGAGGCGGGCCGAGGAACCCATCCTGCCGCTTGGCCTGTTCCGCAGCCGGAATTTCCTGCTGCCGGTGCTGGTGGGCATCGCCGTCGGAATCGCGATGTTCTCCACCATCTCCTACCTGCCCACCTTCCTGCAGATGGTCAACCGGGCCACCGCCACGCAGTCGGGCCTGATGATGCTGCCCATGATGGGCGGGCTGCTGCTGACCTCCATCGGCACCGGGCAGCTGATTTCCCGCACCGGCCGGTACAAGATCTATCCGGTGCTGGGGTGTGCGGTGATCATTGCCGGGTTGGTGCTGCTCTCACGGATCTCGGACACCACCCCATACGGGTTCACCGCAATCGGCATGCTGGTGATGGGACTCGGGCTGGGAATGCTGATGCAGAACCTGGTGCTGATTGTGCAGAACAGCGTGCCGGGCAGGGATATGGGCGCGGCGATTTCCGCAGCGAATTATTTCCGCCAGATCGGTGCCTCGTTCGGGATCGCGCTGTTCGGGTCGATCTTCATCCACCGGTTGGGCAATGAGATTGCCGCGGCGCCGCCGGGGGCCGGGACTGCCCTCGGAGGGGACATCAATTCGCTGAGTCCGGCTATGCTGCGCGGGCTCCCCGCACCGGCGCAGGACTTCATTGCTGCGGCATTCGGGCAGGCCCTGCCTCCCATTTTCCTGCTCAGTGTGCCCATCGTGGCAGTTGCCCTGGTGCTGTGCCTGTTCATTCGGGAGACGCCGTTGTCCACCACGGCGCGGGTGAAGGTGGACGTGGACAGCGGGAGATAGGAGCGGCCTGGCGTTAGGTGCCGTCATAACCGGATAGGGCGATCACCAGCAGGAAAAGCGCTGCCACGAGGCCTGCCTGCCAGATCAGGGAGGGAATGATGTACAGGCGGGCGGCAAGCTTCTTGTTCCCCTGGATAAGCGCCGCGATGAATCCCGTCACTCCTGCGAGCAGGGTGAACAGGCCGGAAAAGGCGAAGAAGCCAAAAATGGAGAAGTCGGAGACGTCCCAGGGGGCGAGGATGACGAGGGGGCGGACGACGATCGCCCAGACGATCGACACGAGGATCATTCCCGTTATCGCTGCCGCGCTGAACCGTGTTTTCCGGGAGGCCGCTTCTGGGGGAACCGGGCCCTGATCCGCAGGCAGGACGTCTTCCAGATATGGATTCCGGTGCTGGGGTTCAGGTCCCTGCCCGAACGGATTCCACGGTTCCGACTGCTGCCCTCCATTAGGCGGTGTGTTGCTGTCTGCCGTCATACTCTTCCCCCATTCGGTGAAAACTGCCCGGACCGGCCTTCTGCACCGGATCCGGTGTGTTCTGGGAACAGTCTGCACCATGCGCGGGCATCTACTTCTGCGGCGACACCGCGGGCCCTGTTGCGCCGGAGCGGGTCTTCCCTTCCGATCCATCCCCGAGTGGTGCCGTTTGTCCCCGGCTGGTCGTACACTGGTGGCGGAGCTGTTCGAACATATGTTCGAATTAGTTGCCAACTGATAACCAAGTGAACCAATGGATAACCAGTGGGTTGGTGCGTGTGCATGCATCCGTGGGCGGAGAGGAAGCTGAATGGGTACCTTCAGCGAAGCAATCGAGGTGGTGTGCTCGCCCGCGGGCCAGCCTCTCCGGCTTATCTGGGGCGGGCGCACCTACAAGGTGGGGGCCGATCCGGTGCGCTGGTATGAACGCCGCAACTGGTGGGAAGAGGAAACCCGAGCCGAACGCGGACACGGCGCCGGGCTGGTGGATACCGAGATCTGGCGGGTCCAGGCCCGGGTCAATGACCGCTCCGACCTGCGCACCCTCGACCTTTCGCATCACGTCCGCAGCGACCGCTGGCGCCTGATCCGGATCCATGACGCCCTGAGGGACAGCGCCTAATGGAAGACAGTGCCTAATGGAAGACGGCGCCTAAACAATGAGCTTCATCCACCTGCACGCAGCCACTGCGTTCAGCGCCCACTACGGGGTGTCCTGGCCGGAGGAGATGGCGCAGGCCGCAGCGGCCGACGGCGCGGATGCGCTCGCCTGCACCGACCGGGACGGGCTCTATGGAACGGTCAAGCACCTGCGGGCCTGCATGGAGGCGGGCATCGATCCCATCGTCGGGGTGGACCTGGCTGTGCTGGATGGCAGTAACGCCGTCACGGGACGGGTGGTCATTCTCGCCCACGGGCATACCGGGGGAGCGGGCTACCGTGCCCTGTGCCGGCTGATCTCCGCCGCGCACGCCGCCACCTCCGCCTCCCGGGCACGCGCCGGCAAACCGGTAGGCGTCACCATGGAGCAGCTTGCCGGGTACGTCCGCGGCGTAGGAGCCGGGCAAGGCGTCCCCGAGGAGGAGGCCGAACCGGTCCTGACCGTCCTCGTCGGCCCGCAGTCCGACGTCGGCCAGGCCATGCGCAGCCGAAGCTACGCCGTCGCCCGCACCCTGTTCGGCCGCTGGCGCTCGCTGATCCCTGCCCGGGCGCTCGCCGTCGAGGTGGTCACGCATCTGTCTGCGCCGGGGGAGAACCTCAGCCTCGCCCACGCAGTACGCATGTTCCGGCTGGCCGACGAGATGCGCGTGCCCGGCATCCTCACCAATGCCGTGCGCTATGTGGACGAGGATGGAGCCGCCACCGCCGACGTGCTCGACGCCGCGCGCTCGCTGACCTCGCTCTCCCACCTCCCGGACTTACAGCCCAACGGACAGGGCTGGCTCAAGGGGACACGGGAGATGACTGCACTGGCCCGTGAGATCAGCTCAGAGGCAGGCTACGGTTCCTCCGGAGCGGCACGGATGCTGGCCGACACTGCGGCGCTCGCGGATAGCTGCCGAATAGACCCCGTGGCGGACATGGGCTGGAAGCAGCCCGTGGTGCCCGAAGCCTCGGTGATCGGCATCGAGGCCGAACCCATGATCGAACTGCGCCAGCGCTGCGAGGCAGGGATTACCCGCAGGCTGCGTGCCCGGGACTCCATTGCCGAAGTCGAGCTGCGCAACCGGCTCGAACACGAGCTGGGCATCATCGAGCGGCTGGGCTTCGCCTCGTACTTCCTCACCGTTGCGGAAGTCTCGGACATGATCACCGGGATGGGGGTACGCGCCGCTGCCCGGGGGTCGGGGGCCTCCTCGCTGGTGAACTACCTGCTGGGCGTCAGCCACGTGAACCCGCTGGACCATGACCTGATCTTTGAACGCTTCCTGTCCCGGGACCGGTCCACGCTGCCGGACATCGACATTGACGTTGAAAGCGCTGAGCGGCACAACGTCTATCACCGCATCTTCGAACGCTTCGGCTCCGAACGCGTCACACTGATGAGCATGCAGAACGGCTACCGGGCACGGGGAGCGGTGCGCGACGCCGGACTGGCGCTGGGCATGCCCGAGGAGGAGATCGGCGCTGTGGCTAAGCAGCTGTGGCGTTTCTCGGCCCGCAACTTCCGCGAGGCGCTCGCCGAAAAGCCCGAACTGCGGGAATTCTCCGGCCAGGTGGAAAAGAACCAGCAGCTGGACCTGCTGGTGGACCTCACCGAACGCCTGGACCGGCTGCCCCGGCACATCTCCATGCATCCCTGCGGAGTGATCCTGGGGGATACCTCCCTGCTGGACCGCACCCCAGTGCAGCCCAGCGGCCTGGGCCTGCCCATGTCCCAGTTCGACAAGCACGACATGGACCCCATGGGCATGCTCAAACTCGACGTGCTGGGCGTGCGGATGCAGAGCGCCATGGCCTTTGCCGTCCGCGAAGTGGTGCGGGTGCACTCCTCCCGTGAAGAGGTCATTGCCGCCGGGAAGCACCGGGACGGGCCGGACTCCCCGGACCCGGAGTTCGTCGAAGCGGACGGCCGGATCAACTTGGATGCCGTGCCGTTCGACGACGAACCCACCTACGAACTTATCCGCAGCACGCATACCCTGGGCTGCTTCCAGATCGAATCCCCGGGGCAGCGTGAACTGGTGGGCAAGCTGGCGCCGCGGGAGTTCAATGACCTGATCATCGACATTTCCCTGTTCCGGCCCGGCCCGATGAAATCGGACATGGTCCGCCCGTTCCTGGAACACCGGCACGGTTTCTCCCCGGAGGTGTACCCGCACGAGGCGCTGCGCCCGGTGCTGGCCGAAACGCACGGCGTCACCGTCTTCCACGAACAGGTGCTGCGGACCCTGAACGTCTTCACCGGCTGCGGGCTGGCGAAGGCGGATGAACTGCGCCGGCTGCTGGGCAACGAAACCGCCGAGCCCGGCGTGGAGGAATACTTCCGCAGCAAGGCCGCCGCCCGCGGCTACACTCCGGAGACCATCGACAAGGTCTGGGACACGCTCAAGGCCTTCGGCAGCTTCGGCTTCTGCAAGGCCCACGGCGCTGCCTTTGCCGTACCCACCTACCAGTCCGCGTGGTTGAAGGCGCACCACCCGGCAGCGTTCCTCGC
Source organism: Arthrobacter jinronghuae (assembly GCF_025244825.1). Taxonomy (NCBI): domain Bacteria; kingdom Bacillati; phylum Actinomycetota; class Actinomycetes; order Micrococcales; family Micrococcaceae; genus Arthrobacter; species Arthrobacter jinronghuae. The sequence continues at coordinate 2,167,194 of NZ_CP104263.1, read as the reverse complement.
CGGGATTTTCGAGCACGATCCCGGGATGTACCCCCGCCGGCTGCTCGTGGCCGAGGCCCGGCGGATGGGCATCCCCATCCTGCCCCTGGACATCAACCGCAGCGGCGAAACCTACCGGGTGGAACGGCTCGACGACGGCCGGCTGGGCATCCGGCTGTCCCTGGCCGGGATCTACGGGCTGTCCGCCGTCGAACTAAAGCGCATTGCCGCCGGGCAGCCCTATGACTCCCTGGCGGACCTGCGGGCACGCGCGAAGGTCTCCCGGCCCACCCTGCGCAGGCTGGCGCAGCTCGGTGCGTTCGACTCGCTCAGCAAGCAGACCGGCTCCGAGGGCAGCCGCGCGGACCTGATCTCCTACCTGGACGCCGCGCCGGCCAAGTCCGCGTCCCGGAAGCACGATCCGATTCCCGGGCAGCTGGCACTGCCGCTGGGCGATACCGAGCTGGCGAACCTGCACCATCACCTGCCCGAACCAGGTCTGCGGGAAAAGGTCCGCACCGAACTGGACCTGCTGTCCGTGGACGTCAGCGCGCACCTGATGGAAAGCTACGGTCCGCTGCTGCGCGGGCTGGGCGTCACTCCCGCGGAAGCACTGATGGACCTGCGCAACGGGACCGAGGTGCTGGTCGCCGGGATCCGGGTGGCCACGCAGACTCCGCCCATGCGCGGGGGACGCCGGGTGGTGTTCATCAGCCTCGACGACGGCACCGGGTGCATTGACTGCACGTTCTTCCACGAGGCGCAGGAGAAATCCGGTCCGCTGCTTTTCGGCACCGAGCTGCTGCTGGTCCGCGGGCTGACCCGCCGCACCGGGCCGCGGGGCATCAGCCTGCAGGCCCTCGAGGCATGGAACCTGGCGGACACGGACTCGCTTCCGAAGCCCGGCCGTCAGCGCGGCATGTTGGTGGGGTCCAAGCGCAGCGGATAACATCGGTACGGGCGGAAGTGCGGCCGTGTCCAGGCCGTGCAGCAGACGCCGTACAACGAAATCTAGGAGACAACCGTGTCAGTGCCAGAGAAGTTCACCCTCATCGTCGACGGCGAAGAGACCACGGTGGATACTGGCACCACTGGTGCGCAGCTCTTCTTCGACCGCCGCGACGTCGTCGTGATGCGCGTTCACTCCGTCCTCAAGGACCTGGATACGCCGCTGGAGCAGGGCGACATCGTGGAGTCCGTCACCATTGAGTCCGAAGACGGACTGAATGTCCTGCGCCACTCCACCGCCCATGTCATGGCCCAGGCCGTGCAGCAGCTGCGTCCGGACGCCAAGCTGGGCATCGGCCCGTACATCAAGGACGGTTTCTACTTCGACTTCGACGTAGCCGAGCCGTTCACGCCGGAGGATTTGAAGACCCTCGAGAAGATGATGCAGAAGATCATCAACTCGAACCAGAAGTTTGCCCGCCGCGTGGTCAGCGAAGACGAAGCCCGCGAAGCCATGAAGAACGAGCCGTACAAGCTTGAACTGCTGGGCAAGAAGGACGGCGCCGAGGAAGCCGGCGAAGGTGCCAGCATCGAGGTCGGTGCCGGCGAGATCACCATTTACGACAATGTGGACCGCAAGTCCGGCGACGTCGTCTGGTGCGATCTGTGCCGCGGCCCGCACCTGCCTAACACCAAGCTGATCTCCAACGCCTTCGCCCTCACCCGCTCCGCCGCCGCCTACTGGCTGGGCAACCAGAAGAACCAGCAGCTGCAGCGCATCTACGGCACCGCCTGGCCCACCAAGGACGCGCTGAAGGCCTACCAGGAACGCCTGGCCGAGGCCGAGCGCCGCGACCACCGCAAGCTGGGCACCGAACTGGACCTGTTCTCCTTCCCGGATGAACTGGGTTCGGGCCTGCCGGTGTTCCACCCCAAGGGCGGCATCATCCGCAAGGCCATGGAGGACTACTCCCGCCAGCGCCACACCGAGGCCGGCTACGAGTTCGTCTACACCCCGCACATCACCAAGGGCCACCTGTACGAGGTTTCCGGCCACCTGGACTGGTACCGCGACGGGATGTTCCCTCCCATGCACGTGGACGAGGTCACCGACCCGGAGACCGGCGAGGTCACCAAGCCCGGCCAGGACTACTATCTGAAGCCGATGAACTGCCCCATGCACAACCTGATCTTCCGCTCCCGCGGACGGTCCTACCGTGAGCTTCCGCTGCGGCTGTTCGAATTCGGTTCCGTGTACCGCTACGAGAAGTCCGGCGTGATCCACGGCCTGACGCGCGTGCGGGGCATGACCCAGGACGACGCCCACATCTACTGCACCCGCGAGCAGATGAAGGACGAGCTGACCACCACGCTGAAGTTCGTGCTGGACCTGCTCAAGGACTACGGCCTGGATGACTTCTACCTGGAGCTGTCCACCAAGGACCCGGAGAAGTTCGTCGGCTCCGACGACATCTGGGAGGAAGCCACCCGCACCCTCGCCGAGGTTGCCGAAGCTTCCGGCCTGGACCTGGTCCCGGATCCGGGCGGAGCAGCCTTCTACGGCCCGAAGATTTCCGTCCAGGCCCGAGACGCCATCGGCCGCACCTGGCAGATGTCCACCATCCAGCTGGACTTCAACCTGCCCAAGCGCTTCGAGCTCGAGTACCAGGCCGCTGACGGCACCCGCCAGCGCCCGGTTATGATCCACCGCGCCCTGTTCGGCTCCGTGGAACGCTTCATGGCTGTGCTCACCGAGCACTACGCCGGCGCGTTCCCGGCCTGGCTGGCACCGGTGCAGGTAGTCGGCATCCCCGTGGCCGAAGCGTTCAACGACTACATGTTCGACGTCGTCGACAAGCTCAAGGCCCACGGCATCCGCGCCCAGGTGGACACCGGAACCGACCGCTTCCCGAAGAAGATCCGCACGGCGTCCAAGGACAAGATCCCGTTTGTCCTGATCGCCGGCGGCGACGATGCCGAGGCAGGTGCCGTGTCCTTCCGCTTCCGCGACGGCAGCCAGGACAACGGCGTACCCGTTGAAGAGGCCGTCAAGCGGATTGTCGAAGCCGTCCGTAACCGGGACAAGTAGGGCGGCGGGGACGCTATGGGAGAACAGCCTGACGACGCCGCGGTGACGGACACGTTTGAACTCGCCGGCGTCCCCGACGCTTTCCAGCGGCTCTGGACCCCGCACCGGCTTGCCTACATCAAGGGCGGGCAGAAGCAGGTCTCCTCAAAGGAGACCTGCCCGTTCTGCGCCGCGCCGGAGCGGTCGGACGAGGAATCGCTGATTGTCCACCGGGGGAAGCATGCCTTCGTCATCCTGAACCTCTTCCCGTACAACGCCGGCCACCTGCTGGTCTGCCCGTACCGGCATGTGCCGGACTACACGGACATCGACCCGGAGGAGACGGCGGAAATCGCGGCGCTGACCCAGACCGCCATGCGCGTGCTGCGGAAGGTGTCCAGCCCAACCGGTTTCAACCTGGGCATGAACCAGGGCGAAACCGGCGGGGCCGGGATTGCCGCCCACCTGCACCAGCACATCGTTCCGCGGTGGGGCGGTGATGGAAACTTCCTGCCGATCATCGCGCAGACCAAGGCCATCACCCAGACCCTGGGCGATGTGCGCCGGCAAGTGGCCGACGCGTGGCCTCAAGAGGGCTCCGGCCCGGACAGCGAGGACTGACGCGTGCTCAACAAATACGCACGGGGATTCTTCACTGCCGTTTTCACCCCGCTGGCCACCTGGCTGCTGCGCCGGGGGGTGACCCCGGACATGGTCACCATTGCCGGCACGCTCGGCGTGATGATCGGCGGCCTGGTCTTTTATCCGCTGGGTGAATTGTTCTGGGGCACCATCTTCATCACCGTCTTCATCTTCTCCGACGTGGTTGACGGGATCATGGCCCGGCAGCAGCAGCGCAAGGGGAGCTGGGGCGGGTTCCTGGATTCCACCCTCGACCGCTTTGCCGACGGCGCCCTGTTTGCCGGCGTCGCCATCTGGTTCTTCACCGGCGGCGGCAACGACGCCATCGGCACCGCGGCTGTTCTCTGCCTGGTGGTCGGCATGCTGGTTTCCTACATCCGGGCCAAGGCCGAGTCACTGGGTTTCTCCGCCAATGTCGGCATAGCCGAGCGTGCCGAACGGCTGGTCTCCCTGCTGGTCGCCACCGGACTGGTGGGTCTGGGCGTCCCCGAGGTCCTGCTGCTGGTGGTGCTGATCCTGCTGACTCTGGCCAGCTGCGTGACCATCGGCCAGCGGATGCACACCGTGCGGAAGCAGGCGCGGATGGGCAACCCGGCCTAGGCAGGCTTACCAGACGCAACAGAAGGCGGGAACCGGATCACCGGTTCCCGCCTTCTGTTTATGGTCGCTGCCGGGCCGCTGCGGCTGCCGCAGCGGCGGACTTAGGCCGCCGAGGCTTAGGCCAGGCCGCGCCGGTCCAGCAGCGGCTGGATCTGCGCATCGCGTCCGCGGAAGTTCCGGAACGCCTGCAGCGGATCGATGCTGTTGCCGCGGGACAGCAGCTCCGTCCGGAAACGGTTTCCGTTCTCCCGGGTCAGGCCGCCGTTCTCCCGGAACCACTCGACCGTGTCGGCGTCGAGCACTTCGCTCCAGATGTACGCGTAGTACGAGGCCGCGTAGCCGCCGGCAAAGATGTGCTTGAAGTAGCCGGTGCGGTAACGCGGCGGAACCAGGTCCAGGTCGACGCCGGCCGCCGCCAGGGCCGCTGCCTCGAAGGCTTCCGGATCCTGCACCGTTTCGCCCGGGGGGAGTTCGTGCCAGGCCAGATCCAGCAGGGCGGCACCCAGATACTCGGTGGTGGAGAATCCTTCGCCCCAGACGGCCGCCGCATTCACCTTGTCGATTTCCTCCTGCGGCAGCGGCTCCCCGGTGACGTAGTGCTTTGCGAAGTTGCTGACCACCTCCGGCCACAGCATCCACATCTCGTTGACCTGTGACGGGTATTCCACGAAGTCGCGCGGTACGGAGGTGCCGGAGAACTGGGGATAGGTGACGTCCGAGAACAATCCGTGCAGCGCATGGCCGAATTCGTGGAACGCAGTGACTACCTCGCCGAAGGTCAGCAGCGTGGGTTCACCGGCCGGGGGCTTGGAAATGTTCAGGTTGTTGATGACCACGGGCCGGACGTCCAGCAGCCGGGACTGGTGGACCAGGGAATTCATCCAGGCGCCGCCGTTCTTGGTGTCCCGGGTGTAGTAGTCGCCCAGGAACAGGCCCAGCCCGGTGCCGTCGTCGTCCTTCACTTCCCAGACCCGGACGTCCGGGTGGTAGCCCGCGAGGTCTGTCCGTTCGGTGAAGGTCAGTCCGTATAGGCGGTTGGCGGCGTAGAAGACGCCGTCAGTGAGGACGCGCTCCAGTTCGAAGTACGGGCGCAGGGCGGAGGAGTCGACGTCGAACTTCTCTCGGCGGACCTGCTCCGAGTAATACGCCCAGTCCCAGGCGGCCAGTTCGTGCCCGTCCCGCCGGGCCGCTTCGCGCAGCTCTTCGGCCTCGGCTTTGGCATTGCGCACGGCTGCAGGGGCGAGCTTGTCCAGCATTTCGTGGATCGCGTCCAGGGACGGTGCGGTCTGGTCATCCGTGCCGTACTCGGCATGGTTGGCGAAACCGAGCAGTGCAGCCTTCTCGGCCCGCAGCGCGGCCATTTCGGCGGCGAGGGCAAGCGTGTTCCCGTCGTTGTTCCGGAAACCCCGGTGTAGGGCGGCTTCATGCAGCCGATGGCGGCTCTCCCGGTTGGTCAGCGACGCCAGGGCGGGCTGCGGGGTAGGCAGCACGAGGGACAGCAGGTACTTGCCGTCGTGTCCCGCTTCCCTCGCAGCGGTCGCTGCGGCGGCGATGTCGTCGTCGGGCAGGCCGTCCAGTTCGGCGGCGTCGTCCACTACCAGGGCCGAATCGTTGGTGTCCTTCAGCAGGCGCTGGGAAAAGTCCGTGCCCAGTTCCGAAAGCCGGGCGTTCAACTCCCGCATGCGGGCCTGCCCGGCGTCATCGAGTTGCGCCCCGGCGCGGATGAAGCGGCGGCGGTACTCGGACACTAGGCGGACCTGCTCATCGTCCAGGCCGGTGAGGTTCGCCGCGACGGCTTCGACCCGGGCAAAAAGCTGCCGGTTGAGGTAAATCGTGTCTTCGTGCGCGGCGAGCCGCGGGCCGATCTCCTGCTGGATCCGCTGCACGCCCTCCGTAGCGTCCGCGGCACAGAGGGTGAAGAAAACGACGGCGGTGCGCCCCAGTTCCTGGCCCGAGGACTCCAGTTCGGCGATGGTGTTTTCGAAGTCGGGGACCTGCGGGTTCGCGGCAATGCGCTCAATCTGCGCGGCGTGCTCCCGGATTCCGGAGTCGAAAGCGGGCAGGAATACGTCTTCGTTGATCTGCGCGAACGGAGGCAGCTGGTACGGCAGGCTACTCGGGTAAAGGAAAGGGTTGTCCATAAAGCCCAAGACTGGCACAGCGGGGCATCCCGCTCCAACCTGACACTGCAGTAGGATCGGTCCGATTCCCCGCTGCCGCAGCCTGCGGGCCTGGGGAGATGCGTGGGGGAGTTCATGAAACGCAACCTGGGTATTCGTCTTCCGGGGCGTGGTGCGGGGCGTGGGGCGGGGCTCGGTGCCGGGCTGCTCCGCCTGCCGGGGCTTGCGGCGGTGCTGGCGCTGGCCCTGCTGCTCGGCGGCTGTGTGGCGGACGGTGGAGGCGGGAGCGACGGGCCGGAGGGTCGCCAAGGTGCCGGCGCGCCGTCGTCGGCGTCCGCCTCGCCCGCAGCGTCGCCTGCCCGGTCAGCGTCGCCGTCGTTACCGTCCGCGGACCCCGGCAACCCCGGAAAGGGGCCGGACTGTCCCACGGAAAACTGCTTTTCCCTCATGCTTGCCGGCGACCTGCTGGTCCATGCGCAGCTGTGGGAGCAAGCCGCGGCGGATGCGGGTGCCACGGGCAAGGGACCGCTGGACTTCGAGCCGCTGCTGGCCGGGCAGCGGACCTACATTTCCGGATCGGACCTGGCCGTGTGTCACATGGAAACCCCGGTGGCCGAACCGGACGGGCCGTATACGGGCTATCCCATGTTCAACGTACCGCCGCAGATCCTCACGGCAGCGGCCGCCGTCGGCTATTCCGGCTGCACCACCGCCAGCAACCACACCATCGACGCCGGTACGGCCGGGTTGAACCGCACGCTGGGCGTGCTGGATTCCCTGGGGCTGGCGCACACCGGCTCGTACGCCGCCGAGACCGGCGCCGGCGCTCCCATGCGCCTGTCCGCTCCGGCGGGGGAACTGGCCGTCATCGAGGCCACATACGGGTTGAACGGGCTGGAGGCCGAGTATCCGTGGCAGGTGGACCTGCTCGACGCTCCGGCGATGATCGCGAAGGCGAAGGCGGCCCGGGCGGAGGGGGCCGACGTCGTCGTCGCGGCGATCCACGCCGGTGACGAATACGCCTCGGTGCCCAATGCCCAGCAGATGGAAACCGCCCACGCGCTGGCGGACAGCGGAGAGTTCGACTTCATTTACGGCCACCACACGCATTCGGTCCTGCCGATCGAGAACTACAACGGCACCTGGATTGTCTACGGGCTCGGCAATGCCGTGACGGAGCTTTCGCCCTGGTACGACGTCAACAACGAGGGCCTGATAGTCCGGGCGCAGTTCGCCCGCGACGACGCCGGGGCATGGACAGTCAGCGACCTCGCCTGGGCGCCGTCGGTGATTGTCCGGGACCCGTACCGGTGGTGTTCCGTTGCGGGGGACCTGCCGCAGGGGGAATGCGCGCCGCCGGCCCAGCGGGAAGCGGTGCGCGCACGGACCATTCCGGTGGTCGAGTCTCTGGGGGCGGCCGACGCCGGGGCGCATGAATGGCTCGTGTCGCAGGACGGCGGGGGAGGGTAGGCGGGGGCGTGGTTGTGGGGTGTCGGGGTTCTCCCTAGGCCGGACCGGTCAGAAAAATCCACTCCGGTGAATCCTGCCGTACCGGGCTTCGATCCCAGTTACCCCAGCACTCATCCACCGTGAATCCTGCGGCTTCCAGCCCTGCGGTCACAGTGTTCCAGGCAGGGAAGCGCAGTGTCTCGACGGTGGTCCGGGTTCCGGAGCCGTCGGTCCAGGTATCGGTGTGGGAGATCCGGTCATCCTCACGCTGGACGGTCTGGGTGACTGTTCCCCGGCTGGTACTGTGCGTGCCCTCCCACCTGCGCCAGGCTTCAACGTCCGGGTTGCGTACTTCAAAGGCCAGCCTGCCTCCGGGCCGCAGTGCTCGTCTGGCATGCGTGAGTACCTGCACCCAGGAGGTGTCATCAAGGAAGTACTGCGCGACATGTCCGGTCATCAGAACCAGATCGGTCCAGGCATCCGGCAGGCTTTCCGCGGTTCCTTGAATCCAGATGACGGTGCCGGCATGCGGCTGGGATGCAGCGAGCGAGAGCATGGTTTCTTCCGGCTCGACACCGATCACTTCATGCCCTTGCCCGGCCAACAGGCTGCACAGTAGGCCCGTTCCTGCGCCGATGTCCGCAACACGGCGGGCTCCCAATGTGCCCGCCAAGGACAGATAGAACGGGAGGTCCTGCCGGGCTTCGCTGTCGGCGTCGTAGGCTGCCGCAAGTTCAGGGACGGCGTAGTAGTTCCCGGGGTTCGATGCAGTCATGCGGCTCGTTTCTGTGAGGTCTCGCTTCAGTCGGGGCTGGCGGCTTCCGGTGCGGCTTCCGGTGGGGCTTCCGGTGGGGCTTCCGCCGGAACGCTAACACGCGCGGCGAGCCCGGACGACGGCTGGGTCGGGACGCCCTGCCTGCGCACTGCGGCAGATCCAGGCTAGCCCTCGGGTCGACGAGGGCAGGCCTCGGGCGAGCATTCCGGATCGACCGATGGAGGCAGGAACCGGCCCCACGCTTTCAAGTGTTTCTGCAGGTCAGAGCAGGGGTACTCGGGGATGGAGGAGGTTTTCCACAAGGACGAAAACTCCTATTGCAGGCATGATTTTGAGCTCATAGCATCGAACACATGTTCGAATCAAATCCGGATTACCCACCACCTGTTGATGGCGTTGACCCCTCCATCGGTACACCTCCTGGATACCGCGGTGGCAGCAACGGACCGGCGACCGCGCCAGCGCTGTCCAGCCGTGAGTGCCCTGGCACGGCAACCCCCGACGAAGCGCCTTGCGGCAACGAACCGTCATCCTCGCCGGTCACCACGTGGATCTCCGAGCTGTCGTCCGGGCGGGCTTTGGAAGACATCGCCTCCGATACAGATGCGGGTCTGATAAACCGCCTGCGAGTACTCGAAGACCTCAAGGCTGCCGCTGCAGCAGCCCAGGTCCGGGTTGCCGCCGCTTTCGATGCTTCCGTACGCGCAGCACATGCCCGTTCCGGGGTTCCCCTGGAGCGGCAGGGGAGAGGAGTCGCAGCTCAAATTGCCCTCGCCCGACGCGAATCGCCTGCCCGCGGCGGGAGGATCCTTGGCTTTTCTAAGGCACTGGCACATGAAATGCCGTGCACACTCCAGGCGCTGTCCGAGGGTAGGCTCAACGAATGGCGGGCAACGCTGCTGGTCCGCGAGACAGCGTGCCTGTCAGTATCGGACCGTCGGCTGGTGGACCGGGAAGTGGCCGGAGACCCTGCAGGGCTGGAGGGTTTGGGGGACGGACGCCTGATCGGCCGGATCAGGAAAATAACCTACCGGATCGATCAGGAGGCGCTGGTCCGCCGGGCGGCCAAGGCCCAGGCCGACCGCTATGTTTCCTGCCGGCCTGCCCCGGACACCATGACCTACCTGACCGGCCTGTTGCCGGTGGCCCAGGGTGTTGCCGTCTTTGCCGCCCTCAGCCGTGAAGCAGATTCCCTCCGGGCACATGGCGATGAACGCGGCCGGGGCCAGATCATGGCTGACACACTGGTTGAAAGAATCACCGGTCTTACCCAAGCTGACCGTGTGCCGCTGGAGGTCCAACTCGTCATGAGCGACCGTACGCTTCTTGCGGGCTCGGATGAGCCGGCCTACCTCCAGGGATACGGTGTGGTACCGGCCATGTGGGCGCGCGACGCGGTACGAAAAGCCGGAACTGGCAGCGGCGGGCGAGGGATGGCTGAATTTCACACTGCTGATGACAACCAAGGCGGAAGCCGTCAGGCCGTTGCCGACCAGACCCGAAGTCGTCAGGCAGTTGCCGGCCAGACCGGAAGCCGCAGCTTTAGCGGTGAAACGACAGGAAGCGGCCCGACGTCCAACGCGGGACGTAAAGGCCAGGCAGCTCGAAGTGGTGGATCCGGTTCGCCGGACCTCTGGCTCCGACGCCTCTACACGGCCCCGGCCATCGGTGAACTCATCGGCATGGACTCAAAGGCGCGGTTCGTCCCCGATTTATTGGCGAAATTCATCTCTGCAAGGGATCAAACCTGCCGGACACCGTGGTGCAACGCGCCAATACGCCACCGCGACCACATCCGCCCGCACCGGGACGGGGGCGCCACCGATGCAAAGAACCTGCAGGGACTCTGCGAAGCCTGCAACCAGACCAAGGAAGCACCTGGATGGCGTGCTGAAAGCAGCGGAAGTCCTGGCCGGCACACGGTTGAAATCACCACGCCGACCGGACACACCTATCAATCCACGGCGCCGCCGCTGCCGGGCACCTGATCGTTCGAGCCGCAGCGCAAAATCGCGGGTGTGCGTAGCGCTTTGTGTGCACCGTCGTTATGGATGTCCCGGTGGCCGGGCCTTCACCGGGATGCCCGGCGGGCGGGCTGTTCGAACGGGGCCCAGTACTGATGATGCCGTAGACGGCATGCATACTCAGGTTTCCAGCAGGTGCAGGACGAGCCCCCGACCGAACCCTAGGAGTGACATGTCTGGTGCAACACTGGCGAAGTCCGCGATGAGGTTCGGCAGGTGGTTCGGTATCGCAGCGGTCGTCCTCCTCCTGGGTTCGTTCATCAACAGGAACTTCGGCATAGGAGACAGTCTGAACTACCTGCACCTTCCCGCGGTCTGGGAAGAAGCACCTGCCGCTGTGCTGGTATCGCTGATCTATCTGCTCTTGCTGGTAACGTCCTTGTTGCTCTCCGCCATGCTCATCACGGCCTCCCTGGTCATTCGTCACAGCGAAGCAAGTGAACAGACAACGATGAACAAGGAATCAACCTCCACCGGGTTCTGACCGATACAACCACTTGTGTCCACAACCGCCATGCCCGCTTACGATGCCCCGGTGGAAACTTCGTTGAAGAAGTACGATGCCTACGTTCCCCGGACGCCGCCGCCAGCTAAGGACGACCCTGTTGTGCAGTGGCTGCTGCAAGGCGATCCAGCCATCCGCTGGCAGGTGTTACGCGATATTCTCGACGCCCCGCAGGAGGAGGTGCTAATTGAGCGGGCGCGGGTGGAGTACGAAGGGTGGGGCGCTGGACTGCTCGCAGTGCGGACACCGGACGGACACTGGGCAAACGGGGCATGCTTCCCGGATACCGCCGCGTTCGCAGAGACTACCGCGCAGGCCCTGGCTGCCGGTGAGCCGCCGCCGCCGTTTCCGGCACCAGCCGCTGAACCGGCCGAGACGCCAGGCGGGCGGCCCGGTGAGGCATCCGCGCAACCATGGACCGCCACCTACCCGGTGCTGCTCGACCTGTGTCACTTGGGCGTGCCGCCGGACAGTGCGGTGATGCAGGAAACGGCCCGGCTTGTCGCCCAAAACTGCCGCTGGGAGTACAACGGGTTGCCGTTCTTCGCCGGGGAAGCTGACTGCTGCATCAACGCCGGCACTGTTCTGATCGGCACCTACCTGGGCATCGACGTCGACCCGGTGGTGCAGCGGCTCGTAAGCGACCAGCTTCCTGACGGCGGCTGGAACTGCTGGGCCGAGACGCGTACGGCGCCGGGATCCTTAGCCAGCACTCTTGACGTGGTTGACGCGTTATTGAGGTGGGAGAGGCACACCGGTGGTTCCGACGAGGTCCGCAGGGCCCGCCATGACGGAGAGGAGTATCTGCTTCGACGTACCCTGTTCCGTTCATTGCGCATCGGCGAGGTGGTGAACCCCCGATGGCTTCAGTTCTCCTACCCTCCACGCTGGTACTATGACCTGCTCAAGGCGACGAGCTACTTCGCCCTGCGCGGCGGCCCCGCAGATCCGCGGCTGGTTGAGGCGATCGAACAAGTCCGTGCCAGGCGTCAGCCAGATGGACGCTGGCTGCTGGAGAACACTCACCCCGGCGCGGTCCATTTTCGATTCGAAGAACCCGATGGCACGCCGAGCCGGTGGAACACCCTCAGGGCACTGCGGGTTCTGCGCTGGTACGACGCAGCGAGTCCCTAGCGCGGCCGCTGCCCGGCGTGCTGGCGTGCCATCTCCGAGAGCTTCGACAGCTCAGCCAGATCCTCTTCCGAACGGGGAACAGGGGAGAAGCTGCCGAACTTCCGGATTGCTGCCTTTTCGATCAGGAAGTCCGCAATGGCCGGGTTCTTGGGAAGGAGGGAACCGTGCAGGTAACTGGCCACCACGTTCTTGTACCGGGCGCCCTCGGTGCTGTCCTTGGTGTTGTTGCCTTCACCCTTGCGGATCTCCGCGAGCGGCTTCACGCCCGGGCCGAGGAACGTCTGGCCGCTGTGGTTCTCGTAACCGTGGATCTCGCCGAATTCTTCGCTGACCGAAAGCACGTTGCCGATCAACCGCACGTCACCGCCGTGGGTCTCCATGTCCAGGATGCCGATGCCGGGAATCAGCGCACCCTCATGCGTCTTGAAGAACCGTCCGAACAACTGGTACAGACCGCAGATCACCAGCATGGGCAGGCCGTCCTCGGCAAGCCCCTGCAGGGTAGGCGCCAACTGCTGGAGATCCTGCTGGATCACCACCTGTCCGCTGTCCTGGCCGCCGCCGCCGACAATGATGTCGACGTCGGCAGGGAACTCGTCCCCGGCGTTGTACTCCTCGACGACAGGCTGGTAGCCGTACCACTTCAGGCGCTGCTTGAGCACCAGCACGTTGCCCCAGTCGCCGTAAATGTTCATTTCCCGCGGGTACAGCTGCAGGATTTTGATTGTGCGGTCCTCGGTCATGAGACCACCTCTACCTTCGTGATCTTGGAGAGTTCCCGGCGTACGGCCAGCATGGCCGTGTACGTGCAGAAGATCCGCATGGGAACCCCGGGGGAGTCCTTGATAAAACGCTTCAATCCATCCGTGATGTCCGGTTCGATGGTGCGCACGGGTACGTCGTCGTACTTCAGCCGCAGCGCCATGTCGTAGGCGCGTACGCCGCTGACGACGTCGACTCCGCCCTCGGCCAGGGATTCGAAGTCCACGTCCCACAGCCAGGACATGTCCCGGCCGTCGGCGTAGTTGTCATTGATGGCGATCATTGTTGAATAGCCGTGGGCGGCGAAGGACTTCAGGCCCAGGCGGAAGCCGCTGGGATTCTTGACCAGCACCAGCTCCAGCGGCTGGCCGTTGACGGTCAGGGACTCGCCGCGCCCGAACGCAGGCTCCACATTGGCAAGCGCCTCGAACAACGCGTCGGAGTCGAGGTTCTTGCCCTTGATCGTCCGCGCGAAGGCTAGGGCGGCGGCGGCATTGAAGATGTTGTAGACGCCGCGCAGCTTCAGTCCGGTAGTGCGGACCTGTCCATCGACCAGGAAATCGGCGTCCGTCTCACTTACGCGTTCAAGGACGACGTCGGCCTCCTGCGTTGCCGCCAGCGCCTCGGCGAGGCTGCCGCGCATCTCGTCGTCGTTGGGGAAGGTGCTGCGCAGCGACGCGTCGAGCCCGAAGTACACGGCACGCTGTCCGTTCAGGGAATCGGCAATGCCCGCCACGCGGGGATCCTCGCGGTTCAGCACCACCGTCTCGGTGGTCGCGCGGGCAATGGATTCCAGCAGGCGGGTGGTCTTGTCGATTTCGCCGAACCGGTCCAGCTGGTCACGCAGGACATTCAGCAGCAGGCTGTAGCGCGGCTGGATCAGTTTCACGAAGTGCACGGCATGGGCCTCGTCCAGTTCCAGGACGGCGATGTCCGCATCCAGGTGCCCGCGCAGGTTCACTTCGCCCAGCAGGGCTGCGGCGACGCCGCGGGTGAAGTTGCTGCCCGTGCGATTGGTGAAGACCTTCAGCCCTTGGCTCTCCAGGAGCTCCACCACCATCTTGGTAGTGGTGGTCTTGCCGTTGGTTCCGGACACGACGGCGACGCCGAGCGGCAGGTCTGCGAGCGTGCGGCGGATGAAATCCGGATCGATCTTCTCCACCACCAGGCCCGGCAGGGCGGAGCCGCCGCCACGCAGTTTGGAGGCACTGCGGACCAGTTTTCCGACCAGGATGGAGAAAGAACTCATGGTTACTGAATATAGCGCACACCCTTGATACAGCACCGATCCGAAGGCGTGAGGCTGCACGCATCGGGGCAGGTCAGCGGGGTTATATCCGTTGGGATCCGTCCCCGACCCGGAGCCAGGAAGCGTTTCCGGCCCCGGAAACGGAATCGGTCGCTAGAATTGTGGCAGTGCGTTCGGGAAGCTTAGCTGGTCTCCCTGTTCGGCCCGGGTTCCCCGGAGTCCTGGACGGGCGGCAAGCAGCCGGACTTTTTTATCGATCAGAGGAGAAGCGTAGAGCATGTCGGGCCACTCTAAATGGGCAACCACCAAGCACAAGAAGGCCGTAATTGATGCCAAGCGCGCCAAGTCCTTCGCCAAGCTGATCAAGAACATCGAAGTTGCAGCACGTGCCGGCGGAGCCGACATGGCAGGCAACCCGGCCCTTGAACTGGCCGTTTCCAAGGCCAAGAAGACGTCGGTGCCGATCGACAACATTAACCGTGCGGTCAAGCGCGGCGCCGGCCTGCTCGGTGAAGCCGTTGATTACCAGACCATCATGTACGAGGGCTACGGTCCGCAGGGATCCGCCCTGCTGATCGAGTGCCTCACGGACAACAAGAACCGTGCGGCTTCCGAGGTCCGCCTCGCCGTGACCCGCAACGGCGGCAACATGGGCGACCCCGGTTCGGTGGCTTACATGTTCACCCGCAAGGGCGTGGTGAACCTCCCCAAGAACGGCCTCACTGAAGACGATCTGCTTATGGCCGTCCTGGACGCCGGTGCCGACGAAGTGAAGGAATCGGGCGAGAACTTCGAGATCATCTCCGAGCCGCAGGACCTCCGCGCCGTCGTTGGTGCGCTGGAAGAGGCGAGCATCGAGTACGAGACCGATGAAGCCGAATTCGTCCCGTCCATGCACGTGGAACTGGACGCCGACGCTGCCCGCAAGTTCCTCAAGCTTGTGGATGCGCTGGAAGACCTCGACGACGTACAGAATGTCTACTCCAACGCTGATATCCCGGCCGCCGTTATGGCCGAGCTTGAAGAAGACGACTAAGCGCCGAATCAGTGTCGTTACGCGTCCTGGGGGTGGACCCCGGCCTCACCCGCTGCGGCCTTGGAGTAGTTGAGGTCGAGGGAAACCGCCGGGCCACCCTCGTGGCCGTCGGAGTTGTCGGCACGGTGGCCGGAACCGCGCTGGACGCACGGCTGCTGGTCATTTCCGAAGCCATCGAGCTGTGGCTGGACACCCACCGGCCCGATGTCCTGGCCGTGGAGCGGGTGTTCAGCCAGCTCAATGTCAGCACGGTGATGGGTACCGCCCAGGCGTCCGGCGTCGTCATTGCCGCCGCTGCCCGGCGCGGCATCCCGGTGGCCCTGCACACGCCTACTGAGGTCAAGGCGGCGGTCACCGGCTCCGGCTCGGCCAACAAGGACGCCGTGGGCAAGATGGTGACTAAGATCCTGCGGCTGGACGAAATGCCCAAGCCGGCGGACGCAGCCGACGCCCTTGCCCTGGCGATCACCCACGCCTGGCGCCGCGGCGTCGCCGGTCCCGGACCCACCGCAGGCTCTGCGTCGCGGGGCACGGCGCCGGCTACCGGACTGACCCCGGCCCAGCGGCTCTGGGCCGAAGCGGAAGCGCGGGCAAAACGCGGAAGCTACTGAACAACAGGGGAATGCGGGCGCCAGCAAGTAGGGTATTCGTAGATATGTTCTATACAGCCTCTGGAGTTCCTTCATGATCAGTTCCCTCCGCGGGGTCGTTTCGCACGTGGGCCTTACCTCTGCCGTCATTGATGTCAACGGATTCGGGATGCTCGTCCAGGCCACTCCGCAGACGCTGGCTTCGCTGCGCACGGGAAGTGAAGCCAGCGTCCATACCGCGATGATCGTCCGCGAAGACTCCATGACCCTGTACGGGTTCAGCGACGCGGATCAGCGCGAGGTCTTTGAAATCCTCCTCGGCGTCAGCGGCGTGGGCCCCCGGATAGCCCTGGCTGTCCTGGCCGTGCACACCCCCGAAGCCATCCGGGTCGCCGCATCCACCGGCGACGACAAGGCCTTCAGCAAGGTCTCCGGCATTGGCCCCAAGGGCGCCCGCCGCATTGTCCTCGAGCTGGCGGACAAGCTGGTGCCGCACGGCACCGCGGAAAACCCGGCCGCACCCCGTTGGCAGGAACAGGTCCTGGCGGCCATGACCGGTCTCGGCTGGTCCGAAAAGGACGCCACCGCCGCCATGGACGATACCGCCGCCGAGCATCCCGACGTCGCTGCCGCCGGCAACGTGGGGGAAATCCTGAAACTGACGCTGCGACGCCTCGGGACCGACGGCGCCCGGGCCTCCTCGCGCCGAAAGGCGGGCTGAGGTGTCCGCTGATTCCCTGGTTGCTCCGGGGCCCGATCCGGACGACAAAGCCATTGAAGCCGCCCTGCGTCCCAAGAACCTGGACGACTTCGTGGGGCAGAAGCGCGTGCGTGAGCAGCTGTCGCTGGTGCTCGAAGCGTCCCGGCTGCGCGGCCGCAGCGCCGACCATGTCCTGCTGTCCGGTCCGCCCGGACTGGGCAAGACCACCCTGTCCATGATCATTGCCGCGGAAATGAACGCACCGCTGCGGATCAGTTCCGGGCCGGCCATCCAGCATGCCGGCGACCTCGCAGCCATCCTGTCTTCCCTGACCGAGGGCGAGGTGCTGTTCCTGGACGAAATCCACCGCATGTCCCGGCCGGCCGAGGAAATGCTCTACATGGCCATGGAGGATTTCCGCGTCGACATCATCGTCGGCAAGGGAGCCGGTGCCACGGCCATTCCGCTGGACCTGCCGCCGTTCACCCTGGTGGGAGCCACCACCCGCGCCGGCCTGCTGCCCGGTCCGCTGCGGGACCGTTTCGGATTCACCGGCCACCTGGAGTTCTACTCGACGGACGAACTGGAACTGGTACTGCGCCGCTCGGCCATGCTGATGGATATGAAGGTCAACTCCGCAGGCTTCGCCGAGGTTGCCGGACGCTCGCGCGGCACTCCCCGAATTGCGAACCGGCTGCTGCGCCGCGTCCGCGACTGGGCGCTGGTGCACGGTATCGAGCAGATTGATGCCCGCTCGGCCGGGGCCGCGCTGGATATGTACGAGGTGGACGTGCTCGGCCTTGACCGGTTGGACCGCGCCGTGCTGACCGCGCTGATCACCAAGTTCAACGGGGGACCGGTGGGACTTTCCACGCTGGCAATCGCCGTCGGCGAGGAACCGGAGACCGTGGAGACGGTGGCTGAACCGTACCTGGTCCGTGAAGGCCTGCTCGGCAGGACTCCGCGGGGCCGCATTGCGACCCGGGCCGCGTGGGAGCATCTGGGCCTCCAGATGCCCGAGCACGTGGCCGCCGCCATGCCGCAGAACATGTTTTCCGGCCCGGGTACCAACACCTCGTCCGCGGCATGCGACGAGAGCGTGCCGGAAACTTAACAGTCCGCTCCCACGTTTTCCGTTTAGACTGGCCCTTGGGCACGGTCCCGGCACAATGCCCGGACCCGCCTGACCCTTCCCCAACAGAAACAGGAACCATCCACGTGAATCCCGCTGATCTCTTTCTCCCTCTTCTGCTGGCGGTCTTCGTCATCATGATGTTCCGCAAGCAGAAGAAGTCACAGCAGACGGTTGCCCAGCAGCGGTCCCAGATGCTTCCGGGTACCGAGGTCATGACCCAGTTCGGGCTTTTCGGCCGGATCGTTTCCGTGGACCAGGAAGAAAACAAGGCGGTGCTGGAGCTTTCCCCCGGTAACACCGCCACGGTGCACCTCCAGGCACTGACCAAGGTCGTCACCGTTCCCGCCGAAGAAACACCGGCCGATGACGCCGCCGCGGTCCCCGATGACGCCTCTTCCCTCACGCTCGGCAAGGACACCTCCGAGCGCCAGGACGCCGTGCAGGACGAGACACCTGAAGAAACACTCAAGCGCCTGAACCGCGACGACAAAAAAGAGAACTAGACTCTCCACGAGCCAAGCGGGGCATCGGTGCCCCGCTTGCCGCCCGGAGACCATGACGGTCCCGGTGATCTTCGCCCTTAAGGAAAATTCCCTATGCCCCGTACCGGCCCCGGCTCGGCCGCGAAAAAGACGCTCCTCTGGTTGGGCGTCATTTTTGCTGCCTTGGCCCTTTTGCTTGGCGGTGGTTCCATGTGGAGCAACGCCAGCTGGACCCCGAAACTCGCCCTCGACCTTGAGGGCGGCACCCAGATGATCCTTGCTCCCGAGGTGCAGGGCGGTGACTCCGAAATCACGACCGAGCAGCTCGACCAGGCCGTGGAGATCATCCGCCAGCGCGTTGACGGCAGCGGCGTCTCCGAAGCGGAGATCAGCACGCAGTCCAACCGCAACGTCGTGGTGTCGCTGCCCGGTGTCCCCGATCCCGAGACCCGCGAGCTGATCCAGGCTTCCGCGAACATGGAGTTCCGCCCGGTCCTGGCCGGCGGCGGGGGACAGGGTGCAGCAGTAACGGATCCCACTCCCGCGGAACAGCTGCCTACCCCGTCGGCGGAACCCACCGATGCTTCGGACACCAACTGGATTTCACCGGAACTGCAGACGCAGTTCGAAACCACTGACTGCCTGAACCCGGATACCATCGCAAACGCGGAGCAGGCGCCGGCCGACCAGCCCATGGTCGCCTGCGAGCCCGGCACCGCCGGCAAGTACATCCTGGGCCCGGTCGAAGTTCCCGGCGTGGACATTTCCACGGCCAGCTTCGGCATGGCACAGGGCAACAACGGTGTTTCCACCAACCAGTGGGCCGTGAACATCGAGTTCAACGGCGAGGGCACCGACAAATTCCGTTCGGTTACCGAGCGTCTCTTCGCCTTCCCCCAGGGCGACCCGCGGAACCAGTTCGCCATCGTCCTCGACGGGCAGATCATTTCCGCGCCGACCGTCAACGCGGTCATCACCGACGGCAAGCCCCAGATCACCGGCAACTTCACCCAGGAAAGCTCCGAAGCGCTCTCCGAGCAGCTGAAATACGGCGCCCTGCCGATCAGCTTCGAGATCCAGAGCGAACAGCAGGTCTCGGCAACCCTTGGCTCGGACCAGCTGAAGATGGGTATCATCGCCGGCCTGATCGGCCTGGCCCTGGTAGCCGTCTACTCGCTGTTCCAGTACCGCGCCCTGGGCTTCGTGACCATCGCCTCGCTCGTCGTGGCCGGTCTGCTGTCCTACCTGGCCATCGCCATCCTGGGCTGGAGCCACAACTACCGGCTCTCGCTGGCAGGCGTGGCCGGCCTGATCGTCGCCATCGGGCAGACTGCGGACTCGTTCATTGTGTACTTCGAACGTATCCGTGACGAGCTCCGCGACGGCCGCGGGCTGGTGTCCGCGGTGGACAACGGGTGGAAGCGCGCCAAGCGCACCGTCCTGGCCTCCAAGGCCGTGAACATCCTCGCCGCCGTCGTCCTGTACTTCGTGGCAGTGGGCAACGTGCGGGGCTTTGCGTTCACCCTGGGCCTCACCGCCATTGCGGACCTCATCGTGGTCTTTATGTTCACGCACCCCACCATGGTGCTCCTGGCCCGCACCAAGTTCTTCGGCGACGGCCACCGCTTCTCCGGCCTCGATCCGAGCAAGCTGGGCGCCGTACCGCTGTACCGCGGTGCCGGACGCCTGCGGAATCCCTCCGATGTTCCTGCTGCGCGCGGCAAGAACAAGGGAGCGGCCAAGGAAGCCGAACGACGGATGACCATCGCCGAACGGCGGCTTGCCGAAAAGCAGGAATCAATGGCCGGTAGCGGCCGCAGCTCCGAGAAGGACGGCGAGTAATGAGTAAGCTCCCCAGTTTCGCCGCATTCGGCAACGACCTTTACACGGGAAAGCGGTCCTACAACTTCGTTGGCAAGGCAAAGCTGTGGTTCATCATCGCAGCGGCAGCCGTGCTGCTTTCGATCGCCATACCGGTAGCCAAGGGCGGATTCAACCTCGGCATCGAGTTCCGCGGCGGCTCCGAATTCACCGTCTCCAACGTCAGCAACACCGACGTCAGCGGCGGCGAGAAGGCCGTGGCCGAGGTTGCCGGGACAGCCGACCCGAAGGTCACCAACATCGCCCCGGGCACCATGCGGATCCAGACGGAGAAGCTGAGCGATGACCAGACCATCGAGGTCAAGGAATCGCTGGCGGATACCTACGGCGTAAGCCAGGACGAGGTCACCTCCACCTTCATCGGTCCCACCTGGGGCAGCGACGTCAGCCGGCAGGCCCTGGTGGGCCTCGTCGTCTTCGTGGCACTGGCCGCGGTGCTGATGGCCTTGTACTTCCGGACCTGGAAGATGTCGGTTGCCGCCGTCGTCGGGCTGCTGGTGGTTATGGTGGTCACCGCCGGCGTCTACGCCCTGAGCGGTTTTGAAGTCACGCCGTCGGCCATCATCGGTTTCCTTACCGTGCTCAGCTACTCGCTCTATGACACCGTGGTGGTGTTCGACAAGGTCCGGGAAAACACCAAGGACCTGGACAAGCGCACCAAGCGGACCTTCGCGGAAGAAGTGAACCTGGCCGTGAACCAGACCCTGGTGCGGTCCATCAACACTTCCGTGGTGGCAGTCCTCCCGGTGGCCTCCATCCTGTTCATCGGTGCGCTGCTGCTGGGCGCCGGAACCCTGAAGGACCTGTCCCTGGCATTGTTCGTGGGCATCATCCTGGGCACCATCGCGACCATCTATATTGCAGCGCCGCTGTACGCGTGGCTGCGCCGGAATGAACCGGACATCCGCAAGCAGGCCAAGCGGGTGGCCGAGCGCCGCGCAAGCGAAGCCAAGGGCTCGACGGCGGTCAGCGCCTAAGGGGTAAATCCCGCTCCGACCATCCGGTTCCGTACTCCATGCCAAGCGAGTACGGAACCGGCGGTTTAAGTGCGGTGCGGGCAGGCTTAGACTGGTTGACAGGGCTGCGTAAAGCGCGGCCGCCAAAACGTTTTGACCACCTGCTTTTGAGAGCACGGAAGAAAGGTCGTCAGTGGCCAACAGTGCAACGCCTGCCGATGAGGCAGGAAACAGCGGCACCGCGGGAATCGACCCGGGGCAGAAGAGCACCGCAGCGCGCGAAGCTGCGGCATTGGATGCTGCCGCAAGCACCACTGACGCCCTGCTTCCAGTACCCGGCCCGGCTTCCGCTCCGGCGAAAGTCGGCAGCGGCGCAGGCCGTGCGCCGTCGACCGGCCGCCGTGCCTCCACCCGTGCACGGCTCGCCCGGCTGGCAGGCCGGGGCAACCCCGGCTACTCGCCGATGCTGGAACCGCTGCTGCGCACGGTCCGGGTGAACAACCCCAAGGAAGACCTGGAGCTGATCCAGCGCGCCTATGTGGTTGCCGAGCGCAGCCACGAGGGCCAGAAGCGCAAGAGCGGGGATCCGTACATCACGCATCCGGTGGCGGTGGCGACCATCCTGGCGGAGCTGGGCATGACCGGCACCACCCTCGCCGCGGCGCTGCTGCATGACACGGTGGAGGACACCAGTTACACGCTGGACGAGCTGCGGAGCGAGTTCGGCCCCGAGGTCGCCATGCTCGTGGACGGTGTCACGAAGCTGGACAAGGTCACCTTCGGCGATGCGGCGCAGTCCGAGACCGTGCGGAAAATGGTCGTTGCCATGGCCAAGGACATCCGGGTCCTGGTCATCAAGCTCGCGGACCGGCTGCACAACGCCCGCACCTGGCGGTTTGTGTCACCGGAATCGTCCGCCAAGAAGGCGCGCGAAACCCTGGAAATCTTCGCCCCGCTGGCCCACCGGCTGGGCATGAACACCATCAAGTGGGAGCTGGAGGATCTTTCCTTCGCCGCGCTGCACCCCAAGGTGTATGACGAAATCGTGCGCATGGTGGGGGACCGGACGCCGGAACGGGAAAAGTACCTGGGCACCGTGCGGTCGCAGATCGCCGATGACCTGCATGCGGTCAAGATCAAGGCCACCATCACCGGCCGGCCGAAGCACTATTACTCGATCTACCAGAAGATGATCGTGCGGGGCAAAGACTTCGACGACATCCATGACCTGATGGGCGTGCGCGTCCTGGTGGACTCCGTCCGCGACTGCTACGCGACCCTCGGTGCCCTGCATTCGCGGTGGAACCCCCTGCCCGGGCGGTTCAAGGACTACATCGCGATGCCGAAGTTCAACATGTACCAGTCGCTGCACACCACGGTGATCGGCCCCGGGGGCAAGCCCGTGGAAATCCAGATCCGCACCCACGACATGCACCGCCGTGCCGAATACGGCGTGGCCGCGCACTGGAAGTACAAGGACGGAAACAAGGGCCCCGAAGCCCCTGACGACATGGGCTGGCTCCGCAGCCTGGTGGACTGGCAGCAGGAAACCTCGGATCCCGATGAGTTCCTGGATTCGCTGCGGTTCGAGATCAATGCGCGCGAAGTCTTCGTCTTTACGCCCAAGGGCGAGGTCATGGCGCTGCCGGCCGGGTCGACGCCGGTGGACTTCGCCTACGCCGTCCACACCGAGGTGGGACACCGGACCATCGGTGCACGCGTCAACGGGAAACTCGTGCCGCTCAACAGTGAACTGCAGCACGGCGACTGGGTGGAGATCTTCACCTCCAAGGCCGAGGGCGCCGGCCCCAGCCAGGACTGGCAGGGCTTCGTCAAGAGCCCGCGCGCCCGGAACAAGATCCGGCAGTGGTTCACCAAGGAACGCCGCGAAGAGGCAATCGAAAAGGGCAAGGACCTGCTCACCCGCGGCATGCGCAAGCAGAACCTGCCGCTGCAGCGCCTGATGACGCATGATGCGCTGGTGGCGGTGGCCGAAGAACTGCACCACCAGGACATTTCCGCGCTGTACGCCGCGGTGGGCGACGGTCATACCTCCGCCCAGAACGTCATTGAGCACCTGGTCAACCTGATGGGCGGGCACCAGGGCGCCGAGGAGGACCTGGCCGAAACGCCGGTGGCCACCGCGGCCCGCCGTCCCAAGTTCTCCGATTCCGGCGTCACCGTGCGCGGTACCGGCGATGTGTGGGTCAAACTTGCCCGCTGCTGCACCCCTGTTCCGCCGGATCCGATCATCGGGTTCGTGACCCGCGGCTCGGGTGTTTCGGTACACCGCAGCGACTGCCGGAACGTGCAGGAACTGCGCGCCACACCGGACCGCATTGTCCCGGTGGAATGGGCCCCCACCCAGTCCAGCGTCTTCCTGGTCGAGATCCAGGTGGAAGCGCTGGACCGCAAGAGCCTGCTGTCGGACGTGACGCGGGTCCTCTCGGAGAACCACGTGAATATCCTCTCCGCCAGCGTGAACACCTCCAGCGACCGCGTGGCGATGTCGAAGTTCGTGTTCGAGATGGGGGACCCGAAGTACCTGAACCACATCCTCAGCGCGGTCCGCAAGATCGACGGCGTATTCGACGTCTACCGCACCACCGGGTCGCAGCGGCGGGTCTAGTTCCCGCGGTCCGCTAACGGATCGGCTCGGCGGCGGCAGCCGCAACACGGTCCAGTGCCGCCGCTTTGCCCGGTATCCGGTTTCCGGCTTCCAGGGCACGCTGCACGAGGTCCAGCCGGCAGTTCAGGGCCGGGAGCGCGGCCAGGCGCCGCAGGGTGGAAACCGCTTCTGCGGTGCCCGCATAGAGGGCGACGTCGACGGCGGTCCGCAGCGGTGAGGTAACGGACACCGTTCCTACGTCCGCACGGTCGGCCGGGCCCAGCAGGACCTCGTGGAGGACTGCGGTGCTGAAGGGCTGCAGGGCACCGGTGCGGCTGCGGCGGTCCGCCAGGACATCGAGGCGGGACGGCCCCGGAGCGCAGCCGTAGATCCAGGCAGCGGTCATTCTCCCCATGGTCAGCCGGCGGCGCAGCTGCACGGGCAGCTCGGCCGACGCAGCGAGGGCACGGACCACCGGGTCCGGCCGGACATCCCAGCGTACAAAGGTTCCCGCGTACACATGGCGGAGCAGCCCGTCCATCGCCATGGCCTGGAGTTCCTCGTGCCGGAACACCTCCCCGGCGGTGAACAGCGCTCCGCCCGTGGAAGTGATCTGCGGGAGGGCACCGGGGTAGGGAAAGAGCTGCGCAGGCATGCACACCAGCATGTGCAGCCTGCAGGCAAAGCGAAAGCCCCGACCCGGCCGTTGTGGATAACGGGAGGGGCGGGGCTTGCGCCGTGAACGGGCTACAGGGCCTAGGCGAAGTCCTGCGCGGACTTCTGCAGCATTGCCAGCCACTGCTGACGGGCTTCGAGGGCCTCACGGGCGTCCGCGATCTTTTTCGCGTTGCCGGCCTTCTCGGCGTCGGCCAGGTCCTGTTCGAGGGACGCGATGGTCGCCTCCAGCTGGGACAGGGCAGAGTTGGTGCGTGCCTTGGTCTCGGGGTTGCTCCGCTGCCAGTGCTCGTCTTCGGCAGCCTTCACGGCTTCCTCGACCTTGCGGATGCCGGCTTCCATGCGTCCCATATCCGCGCGGGGTACCTTGCCGGCGTCTTCCCAGCGTTCACGGATCGACTGGAGGGCCTTGCGGGCCGAGTTCAGGTCCGTGATCGGCAGCAGGGCCTGTGCTTCCCTCAGCAGCTCTTCCTTGACCACCAGGTTCGCGGCGAATTCCTCGTCGATAACCTCGTTCGCTGCCTGGCGGGCGGCGAAGAACTTATCCTGCGCCGCACGGAAGCGGGCCCACAGGGCATCGTCGTCCTTGCGGCTGGCGCGCTTGGAGGCCTTCCACTCATCCATGAGCTGCCGGTATTCGGCGGCGGTGTTGCCCCAGTCCGTGGACGTGGCCAGTTCCTCGGCGCGGGCAATGAGAGCCTCCTTCGCAGCCTTGGCGGACGAGTTTTCACTGTCCAGCTGGGAGAAGTAGGCGCGGCGGTGGCGGTCGAAGACCGTGCGGGCGGAGCGGAACCGCTTCCACAGGGTGTCCTCGGTGCTGCGGCCCAGACGCGGGCCGTTCTTCTGCGCGGTCTTCCACGCATCGAACAGCTCGTTCATCCGGTTGCTGCTGGTCTTCCACTGGATCGTGGCCGGGTCCTTGGCTGCGATCTCCTCCGCCTCGGCAACAATGGCTTCACGGGCGGCAAGCTCACGCGCCTTGGCGGCCTCAGCCTCGGCACGCTCGGCGGCCTCGGCTTCCTTCAGCGAGGTCTCGAGTGCTTCGATGCGGGCATCAAGCGCCTTGATGTCGCCCACCATCTTGCGCTCGGCCACCTGCTGGGCCAGGTGCTTCAGGGTCTTGTGGATGTCCGCAGCCGGAGCCTTGACCTGCACCCGCTGCTCAAGAAGCAGGAGCTGGCTGGCGACGTCGTCGTACTTGCGCACGAAGTAGGCCAGTGCTTCTTCCTTGGAGGCGTCGGGGAACTGGCCGACGGCGGATTCCTCGCCGTCCACGATCAGGAAGACATGGCCGTCCTCCTCGACCCGCGCGAAGCGGGCGGCTTCCTCCAGCGGGGTGGAGTGGGCCGCGGGGGCAGCCACCACCGGCTGGGCGGCCGCGCCGGGCCGGGAGCCTACGGCTGCGGGGGAGGGCCGTCGCGCCGCAAGTGCTGCGGGGCTCGGAGTGGCAGGCCGGGACGTCTCCGTAGTGGACGGGCCTGCTGTTTCGTCGGATTTCTGACTGTCTGTCACCGCTAAAAGTCTTTCACTCGATGGATGGCAGTTTGCGAAGCCCGCGCCGCCACTTAATTCAGGGTGAACGAGTTAATCGTCACCGGGTCTTTCGGGAAACCATCGGTCTCCCCGGAGGCTGTCCCCGAGGAAGCAATGGCCTCCAGTACGTCAAGACCTGACGTTACCTTACCCATTATCGTGTAGCCGCCGGTTTCCTGCGTTAGCGTCGAATCCTTGTAAACAATGAAGAACTGTGTGCCGTGGCTCATGACGTCCTCGCCGCGGGCGACGGCGATGGTGCCGGCGGGGTAGAAGCCGTCGGCGGGTGTGTTCTCCACCGGCCCCCACAGGAAGTCCTGGTCGGCTTTTCCGTCCCCGTTCGGCGAACCGCACTGGAGCACGGAGGTGGATTCGGTGGCGGTCAGGCGGTGGCAGTCCTTGCCGGTGAAGTAGCCCGCATCGGCAAGTGTTTTGAAGGAGGCAACTGCCTGCGGCGCGGCATTGCCGTCCAGTTCCACGCCGATCTCGCCCTGGCCCAGGGCCAGGGATCCGGTGAAGGTCTTGCCCTCGGCGACGGAGGGATCCGGAACGTCGGGCAGTTCGGCGACGTCGGCCTGGTCCCGCAGCAGCTCCAGGTCTTCCGCAGTGGGGTCGGAACTGAACCAGGCCACCTGCAGTGCAACGGCAAGGGCCAGGATAACGACGGCGGCGGATCCGGCGAAGAGATTGTCGCGCCTGCGCCGCTTGGCACGGGCAGCAGCGAAGGCCTTCCGTGCTTCCATCCGGGCCAGCCGGCGCCTGTCTTCACGGCTGGTGCGGTTTGCTGCCACCGTTGCCTCCTGTACTGGATCGTGGTCGGGATCGGGGATCGACGCCTGGGTTCGACGCGCGGGTCTGAAACGGGGGCTGCTTCCCAAGCGGCTAAAATGAGTGCCGCACATAGTTTATGCACGCGGTTGCGTGCACCGTGGCCGGGCGGGGTTCCGCCTGTGCCGTTTCGCCCACCTAAGGAGTTGCCACCATGGCACGCAAGGCCTCACTGTCCGGTTTCCCCGAATGGCTACCGCAGGAGCGCCTTGTTGAACTCCATGTCCTGGACGTACTGCGCCGCACCTTCGAACTGCACGGCTTCTCCAACATCGAAACACGTGCCGTGGAGACGGTGGGCCAGCTGCTGCGCAAGGGCGAAATCGACAAGGAAGTTTACGCGCTCAGCCGACTGCAGGCCGAAGAGGGCGAGGCGGCCGGCAAGGAAGATCCCAACCAGCTGGCCCTGCACTTCGACCTGACCGTGCCGTTTGCCCGCTACGTGGTGGAGAACGCCGGCCACCTTTCCTTCCCGTTCCGCCGCTACCAGATCCAGAAGGTCTGGCGCGGCGAGCGTCCGCAGGAAGGCCGCGCCCGCGAGTTCACGCAGGCCGACATCGATGTGGTGGGTGACGGAGAGTTGCCGTTCCGCTACGACGTCGAGCTGGCGCTGGTCATCGCCGAAGCCCTGGGCGCCCTGCCGATCCCTGAGTTCAAGATCCGGGTCAACAACCGCAAGCTGGCGGAAGGCTTCTACCGCGGGATCGGCCTGGAAGACACCGCCGGAGTGCTGCGCAGCATCGACAAGCTGGAGAAGATCGGCGCGCAGCGCGTAGCCGAGCTCCTGCAGGAAGAACTCGGTGCCACCCCCGAACAGGCCGAGGCTGCCCTGAAACTGGCCTCCATCCGCACGGAGGACACTTCGTTCGTGGAGCAGGTCCGGGCACTGGGCGTGTCCAACGAACTGCTGGACGAAGGCCTCGATGAACTGTTCCAGGTCATCAGCGAAGCCTCCCGCCGCGCTCCGGGCCGGGTCCTCGCGGACCTCAGCATTGCCCGCGGCCTGGACTACTACACCGGCACCGTCTACGAAACGGTCCTGGTGGGGCATGAAGCGCTCGGCTCCATCTGCTCCGGCGGACGCTACGATTCCCTGGCCAGCAAGGGCAACCGCACCTTCCCCGGCGTCGGACTCTCCATTGGCGTCACCCGGCTGGTCATGCGCATCCTCAGCCAGGAATTCGCGCAGGCTTCGCGCAGCGTTCCCACCACGGTGCTGCTGACCCTGGCCACCGACGAGTCCTGGTCCGAAGCCCAGGACACCGCCGCCCAGCTGCGCAGCCGCGGGATTTCAGTGGAAGTTGCCCCGAAGGCGGAGAAGTTCGGGAAGCAGATCAAGTTCGCAGACCGCCGGGGCATCCCGTTTGTCTGGTTCACCGCCGAAGACGGCAGCCACGAGGTCAAGGACATCCGGACCGGTGAGCAGGTGCCGGCGGATCCCGCGCTCTGGACCCCGCCGGCCGAGGACCTCACCGTGCAGGTAACCCCCGTGCAGGTGCCGTCCGCCTAGCGGCCCGGGCCGCCGCCGCGTTCCCGGAACGCGATGGCGGCCTGCACCCGGGAGGAGACTCCCAGCTTGGCCAGCACCCGGGAGACATGGGTCTTGACGGTGGTTTCGGCGATGCCCAGCCGGCGGGAAATCTGCTGGTTGGACAGTCCCTCGCCGATGCAGGCCAGGACCGCTTCCTCCCGTGCGGTAAGGGGCTCAGCCGCGATGTTCCCGGCAGCCATTGCCGCTGCGGGTGCCGTAACCGGTGACTGCACGAACGCGGAGATCAGCCTGCCGGTGACCTCCGGGGAGAGGACGCTGTCGCCGTCGGCCACGCTTTGCACCGCACGGACCAGTTCGGCAGGTTCCACCGATTTCAACAGGAAACCGGCGGCACCTGCCCGCAGTGCAGCGAAAACGTACTCGTCAATGTCGAAGGTGGTCAGCACCAGCACCGCGGACAGGCCCTCTCCGGTGATCTCGGCGGTGGCGGCAATTCCGTCCATTCCGGGCATGCGAAGGTCCATCAGTACGACGTCGGGCCGCAGGGCACGTGCCATGCGCACGGCTCCGGCTCCGTCGGCAGCCTCGCCGACGACCGTGAAGCCGCCGATGGACTCCAGGATCATGCGCAGGCCGCCGCGGATGGCCGAGTGGTCATCCGCTAGCAGCACGGTGGCGGCGGTCAAAGTGTCTCCTGGGGCTGGCGGGGGAGCACGCGGGGGAGTACGCGGGGGAGTACGGAGGCTTCCACGGCGTCTTCTATGGGCAGGGCGGCTTCCACGAGCCAGACGGGTCGCAGATCCTGCCCAGGGGAACTACCTGCGACCCGTCCGGCAGAGAAAGTTCCGCCGAGCTGGGCCGCCCGCAGGTTCATGTTCCGCAGGCCCGAACCGTTTCCGGCGGACGCGGAACTGCCGCCGCCGGATGTGGGGAGCGCATTGCTGATGCTCAGCTCCAGCCGCCTGTCCCGCAGTCGGACGGAGATGCTGACGGGGCAGCCGGGCGCGTGCCGGACCGCGTTGGCCAGCGATTCCTGCACGATCCGATAGACGCTGCTGCCTACCAGCACCGGCACCTCAGCGTCCCCGGGCAGATCCAGTTCCACCGGGCTTCCGGCCAGCCGGGCGGACGCTGCCAGGGATTCCAGCTGGCCCAGGCCGCCTGCGGCTGCAGCGGCTTCCGCCTGCTCCCTGCCGTCCAACGGGCCGTCGGACTGGAGCAGGTCAATCATCGAGCGCATTTCCTGCAGGGCGGAAACGCTTTCCGTCCGGACCTGGGCCAGCACCCGGTGGTCCAGGGCAGCGTCGCGCGCCGCCAGCGCAGCGCCGGACTGGAGTGCTATGGCGGACAGATGCCCGGCAATCGCGTCGTGTAGTTCGCGTGCCATGGCGCCGCGCTCCGACGCCACCGCAACCCGGAGGCGAAGTTCAGCCAGCTGGGCGGTGCGTTCGGCCCGAAGGCGTTCTGTTTCCGCCCGCTGCCGTTCGCGTTCCGCCCGCTCGGTCTGGCGGCGCAGGGAGCCGGCCCACCACAGCGGAACAAGGCAGACGAAAACCGCCTGGAATAAACCGAAGAGCAGGTACGGCCACTCCCGGTAAACCAGTCCTACGGAAACGGGAAGGACAACCATGCCGGTTACCGCCGCGCGCTGCACGCCGCGGCTCACCCGGGGTGAACCGAACAGAATACCGGCATAGAACAGCTCGAACAGGAGCAGGTACGTGATGATCCCGCCGCCAAGCACTGCGCCGGCACCGGTTGCCGTTCCGGTGACGGCAAGCATCAGCGGAACGTTCCGGCGGCGGAACAGCAGTCCCGCGCAACCCAGCACCAGGACCGGCACCCAGGCCCAGCCCGGTGCGCCCGGAATCGGCGGGAACAGGCCCGCAGCGTTCACCCCGAGGAGTTCCAGCACGGTACCGCCCACCAGGTAGCCGGCAGCCGTGGCGGCGCCGGAAGGCCAGATTCCGTTCCCGGCACGCTGGTCTGGGGTTTTTTGCATGGGTTCAGCCTAAATGAGCGGCGTTCGCCTGCCTCCCGGTGCAGCGCTATGTCCTCCAAAGGGATGACGGAAGGCACCCAACCGGTGGCACCTTTCGCCGACGACACCCGGTTCCCCGCACGGAAGGCTGGGGTTATGGACATCCTCGTGTATTTGATCATCGGCTCAGAGGTCGGCTTCTGGGTTCTGCTGGCGGCGGGACTGGGCGCCCGCTACCTGTTTCACCGGCGCCGGCTGGGCATGGTGCTGCTCGCGTGCGTTCCCCTGCTCGACGTCGTGCTTTTGGCGGCATCCGCGGCTGACCTCGCGCTGGGCGGACGGGCCGAGTCCATTCACGGCCTTGCAGCGTTCTACCTTGGCTTCAGTGTCGCCTTCGGCCACAGCCTGATCCGGTGGGCGGATGTGCGGGTTGCCCACCGGTTTGCCGGGGGACCGGCGCCCGTGAAGCCGGCGAAGGGGACGCCGGAGTACCGGCGCTCCTTGTGGGCGGAATACGGACGCGTCCTGATGGCCACCGGGATAACCGTCGCCGTCCTGCTGGCCATGATCACCATCGTGGCCGCCCCCGGGGAAGCCGAGGTGCTGTGGGACTGGGTGAAGCGGGCCGGCCTGGTCGCAGGGATCTGGCTGCTGGCCGGCCCGGTGTACGGAATGTTTGAAACCGCTCCCCGGGAAAAGGCCGGCCGCAGCTAGCCGCATCCGTGGCGGTGCACGGCACAGGCCCCTAGGCTTTACCCATGCCCGTTGACCTGCTTCCCACCCCGCCCTGCGCCGAACTCCACCTCCACATCGAGGGAACGCTGGAACCGGAGCTGATCTTCGAACTGGCCGCCCGCAACGGCCTCGACCTGCCCTACGACAGCCTCGAGGACCTCCGTGCGCGGTACCGGTTCACGGACCTGCAGTCCTTCCTGGACCTCTATTACTCCAATATGGATGTGCTGCGGACCGAGGCGGATTTCACCGACATGACCCGCGCCTACCTCCGCCGGGCCTCGGCGGCCGGGGTGCGGCATGTGGAGATGATGATGGATCCGCAGGCGCACCTTGTCCGCGGCGTCCCGCTGAGTGTGTCTGTGGGCGGCGTCTGGGCGGCTTTGGCCCGCAGCGAGGAAGAATTCGGGATCTCCACCGAGCTGATTGCCGCGTTCCTGCGCGACCACCCGGTGGCCGAAGCGCTGGAGGTGCTGGAGGAACTGCTGGCCATGGGCGCGCCGATCATCGGGATCGGCCTGGACTCTGCGGAAGTAGGGAACCCGCCGTCGTCGTTCATAGACCTGTACCGGCGTGCCCGGGAGGCAGGGCTGCGGAGCGTAGCGCACGCGGGCGAGGAAGGCCCGCCCGCCTACATCGAGGAGGCACTGGACCTGCTTCAGGCAGACCGCATCGACCACGGGATCCGCTGCCTGGATGACCCGGACCTCGTGGACCGCCTGGTCCGGGAGAAAGTGCCGCTGACCGTCTGCCCGCTGTCCAACGTGCGGCTGCAGGCGGTGCCGGGGCTGGCAGAGCATCCCTTGCCGCGGATGCTCGAACACGGCCTGAATATTTCCGTGAACTCGGATGACCCGGCCTACTTTGACGGCTACGTGGATGACAATTTCCGGGCGGTGCAGGAAACCTTCGGGCTCAGCAGGGCGCAGCTTGCCCTCTTGGCCGCCAACTCCATTGAAGCTTCGTTCGCGTCTGCCGGACGCCGCGCCGAGCTGCTGGGCGAAGTCCGTGCATGGGAGGCGGCCGGCGCCTAGGCGGGCCTAGAACGGCGGCGGGGTCCTGGGGGTCCGCGGCCGCCGGAAGCTCAACCGGACCACGAGCCCCGCCACGAGGATGATCAGGGTCAGGCTGATGGACACGGGCGGCAGGGCGAGGGCCAGCAGCAGCGCGCCCAAGGCGCCGGCCAGGTTCAGGACCCGGGGTGCGTAGCGCGTGCGGTCCTTCAGCGTGAAAGCACACACAGTGGTGATGGCCGCGTAGAACAGGAGGGCGAAGGACGCCATCCCCAGCAGGGCGTCCAGATCCCCCAGCACGACAAGCATCAGGACGACGGCGGCGGCCGCGGCTTCTGCAGCCCAGGGGGTCTGTCCGCGGCCGAAGCGGGATTCCCTGGACCAACCGAAGAAGGGGGGAAGGTCACGGTCGGCGGCCATGTCGGAGGCTGTCCGGCCTGCCGATTCCATCAGCGACCACAGTCCGCCCAGGGCGGCGGCGGCAACGGCAAGGATGACGGCCCCCGTACCCACGCCTGCGCCCACGCTCTCCAGCGGATCAAGCAGGGGAGCGGTCTCGGCGGACAGGGCAGCCGCACCGTAGTAGGCCAGCATTGAGGAACCCATGAACCAATACAGTGCGAAGGCCACGGCAATGGCAGCGGGGATCGCGATCGGCAGGTTGCGTGAGGGATTACGTACACCCGAACCCAGCGTGGCCAGCCGCGTGTACCCGGAGAAAAGGAAGAACAGCAGCCCGGCTGCCTGCAGCACACCCGAGGTGCTGGCCTCAATCTCCGCACCCACCCGCAGCGGCTGGTGAGGTGCCTCGTTGAAGAGCACCACCACGGTGAAGGCCAGGACGCTGAAGACAAAGGCCACTATGAAGCGGGTAACCCAGGAACCCCTGTTCACTCCCAGCAGGTTCACTGCGGCCATAACAATCACGGCCCCAGCCGCGCCGGCCTTGGGGTGCTCAGGAAATACATAAGCGCCGAACGCGAGTGCCAGGACAGCCGAGGAAAGCAGCAACGCCCAGACCAGGGTCCAGCCGGAAAGGAAACCACTGTATGGCCCCAGCAGGATCCTCGCGGCCGTGCGCGCCGTGGCGTCCCCGCCGCGGTCCTCGGGGAGCCGGCGTGAGACGGCCCTGCTGAGCTGGAAGGTGGAGAGCCCGCAGAGGAAGGCCACAACCGCGGCGATGCCGAGGCCCGCGCCCAGCGCCGGTCCTGCTGCAGCCGCAGCCGGAGCGAAGGCGACGAACGCGCCCGCACCGACGATGGAGCCTAGGCCGGCAGTGGTGGCATCAAAGCCGCCCAGGGGAACACGCGGCTGGGTAGTGCCGGACAACAGGCCGTCCAATCGGTAGGTACGTGGCGGGGTGGGGGTCGGTTCACCGGTAAACTCTCAAGTAGACCGTGTATTTACAATGGGCGGAAACAGTGGTTTCCGCAAGTTTTTCGAAAGGACAGCTGTGCTGCGCACTCATGCCCTTGGTTCCCTGAGGGCCGAGCATATTGGACAGACCGTTACTCTCGCAGGATGGGTCGCCCGACGGCGCGACCACGGCGGCGTCGCCTTCCTCGACCTCCGCGATGCCTCGGGTGTGGCGCAGGTTGTGGTGCGTGAAGAGGATGTCTTCCACGGGCTGCGCAACGAGTACGTCCTGCAGATCACCGGCACCGTGCAGAAGCGGCCCGAGGGTAACGAGAACCCGGCGCTGGCCACGGGCGAGGTAGAGGTGATCGCGGACGACGTCGTTATCCTGAACACCTCGGACCCGCTGCCCTTCCAGATCGACGAGCATGTGGAGGTCGGCGAGGAAGCCCGCCTGCGCCACCGTTACCTGGACCTCCGCCGCCCGGCGCCGGCCGCGGCCATGCGCCTGCGCTCCGAAGCCAACCGCGTTGCCCGCGAACTGCTGCACGACGAAGGCTTCGTGGAGATCGAAACCCCCACCCTGACGCGTTCCACCCCCGAGGGTGCCCGCGACTTCGTGGTGCCGGCACGCCTGGCCCCGGGTTCCTGGTACGCCCTGCCGCAGTCCCCGCAGCTGTTCAAGCAGCTGCTGCAGGTGGGCGGTTTCGAGAAGTACTACCAGATTGCCCGCTGCTACCGCGACGAGGATTTCCGCGCCGACCGCCAGCCGGAGTTCACGCAGCTGGACATTGAAGCCAGCTTCGTTGAAGAAGACGACATCATCGCCCTGGGCGAGCAGATCGTGAAATCGCTGTGGAAGCTGATCGGCGTCGAGATCAGCACCCCCATCCCGCGGATGACCTACGCGGATGCCATGGCCCGCTACGGTTCCGACAAGCCGGACCTGCGTTTCGGCCTGGAGCTGACCGAGCTCACCGAATTCTTCAAGGACACCACCTTCCGCGTCTTCCAGGCTCCCTACGTGGGTGCCGTGGTGATGCCGGGCGGCGCCTCCCAGGCACGCCGCACCCTTGATGCCTGGCAGGAATGGGCCAAGCAGCGCGGAGCGAAGGGCCTGGCTTACGTGCTGATCCAGGAAGACGGCACGCTGACCGGTCCGGTCGCCAAGAACCTGACCGACTTCGAGCGGGAGAACCTCGCCGAAAAGGTGGGTGCCAAGCCGGGTGACTGCATCTTCTTCGGTGCCGGCGAAAAGAGCGAGGCGCGTGCCCTGCTCGGTGCCGCGCGCGTGGAGATCGGCCACCGCACCGGCCTGATCGACCCCAAGGACTGGGCTTTCGTCTGGGTTGTCGACGCTCCGATGTTCGAGCCGGCGTCGGCCGCTGTTGCCGCCGGTGACGTGGCCGTGGGCGGCGGCGCCTGGACGGCCGTGCACCACGCCTTCACCTCGCCCAAGCCCGAATTCATGGATACCTTCGACACGGATCCCGAGTCGGCAGTGGCCTACGCCTACGACATTGTCTGCAACGGCAACGAAATCGGCGGCGGTTCCATCCGTATCCACCAGCGCGACGTGCAGGAACGTGTCTTCAAGGTCATGGGCCTTTCACAGGAAGACGCCCAGGAGAAGTTCGGGTTCCTGCTTGAAGGCTTCAAGTACGGCGCACCGCCCCACGGCGGCATCGCGTTCGGGTGGGACCGCGTGGTGGCCCTGCTGGCCGGCACCGATTCCATCCGCGACGTCATCGCCTTCCCGAAGTCCGGCGGCGGCTACGACCCGCTGACGCAGGCTCCGGCACCGATCACGCCGCAGCAGCGCAAGGAAGCCGGCGTGGACTTCAAGCCTGAAGCGAAGAAGGACAAGGAAGCAGCCGCGAAGGAAGCATAGCTCTCCGCCGCAGGCACGGTACCCGGTCGCAGCATGCGGCCGGGTACCGTGCTTTAACCGCGTTTTGGACATGCCCGTTTCCGCTGGACAGTCCGGCACCGGCACCCGATAGTGTTTGGGCATGAGAGATCGCTGGTTCAAGCAGGTGGACGTATTCGGCACCAAGCCCTATCTGGGCAACCCGGTGGCCGTGGTATTGGACGCAGACGGCGTTTCCGACGCCGCCATGGCCTCCTTTGCCCGGTGGACGAACCTGTCGGAGACGACGTTCGTGCTGCCGCCCACGCAGGACGGCGCCGACTACAGAGTCCGCATCTTCACACCCGGGGGAGAGATCCCCTTCGCCGGTCACCCCACCCTGGGCACCTGCCATGCGTGGCTCGAAGCCGGCAACATTCCGCACTACCCCGGCGTCGTAATATCCGAATGCGAAGTGGGACTGGTGACCCTGCACGCCTCGGCCGGGATGGCTGCGTTCGGTGCGCCGCCGCTGATCCGCGCGGGCGAGCTGGAGGAAGCCGTGCTGAAGCAGGCCGTGGAGGCCCTCGGGATCAGCCGGGACCAGGTTTCCGCCTCGAACTGGATCGACAACGGGCCCGGCTGGCTGGGCCTGCTCCTGAAGGATGCCGAAACCGTGCTGTCCCTGACGCCGGATCCGGCAGCTATGGGATCCCTGGCCGTGGGAGTCATCGGCCCGCAGCCCGACGGCGGCGAAACGGACTTCGAAGTCCGCGCCTTTGCGCCCGGGCACGGGGTGCCGGAGGATCCCGTCACCGGCAGCCTCAACGCCGGACTGGCACAGTGGCTGATCGGAGCCGGCCTGGCGCCGGAGCGCTACACCGTCACGCAGGGCACCGTGCTGGAGCGTTCCGGGCTGGTGCGGATCTTTACCCGGGACCGGAGAATCTGGGTCGGCGGGGAAACCACCACCTGCATCGACGGCACCGTAAAGCTGTAGCCGCGGGCATGTTTACTCTGGGGTCCCTTCCGCACGCCGTCGTCGGCGCACCCATGGCCGGCGGGCCGTCCACTCCGGCGCTGGCCGCGGCGGTCAGCAACGCCGGCGGCCTGGGGTTCCTGGCCGCCGGCTATCGAAGCCCGGAGGCGCTGGCGGAGGAAATCACCGCGACCCGGGCAATGACCAGACGGCCGTTCGGAGTAAACCTCTTCGTGCCGGACGCCGCGAACACCGGCGGTTCCGGAACGTCCCGGCAGGTCGCTGCCGCCCTTGCCTACCGGGAGCAGCTCACCCGGGACTATCCGCCGGAGCTGCTGCCGCTGCCGGATCCGGAGGACGACGACGGCTGGGACGCCAAACTCGATGCAGTCCTCCGCCTGCAGGTACCGGTGGTGTCCTTTACCTTCAGCCTGCCCGGCAGGGACGTTATTGCTGCGCTCCGGGATGCAGGCACCGCCGTTGCCGTCACCGTGACCACCGCAGCGGAAGCGGAACTGGCCGTTGCGGCCGGCGCACGTGTGCTGTGTCTGCAGGGGCCCGAGGCGGGCGGCCACCGCGGCACGTTCGACGCCGGGGCGGAGCCGGCCGAGCAGCCGTTGGTCGACCTGGTGCGCGCGGTTCGGGACACCTTCAGCTCAGCCCGGGTCGAACTCATTGCCGCCGGAGGAATCAGCACCGCTGCACAGGTTCGGACCCTGCGGGCCGCCGGCGCGGACGCCGTGCAGATCGGCACCGCGCTGCTGTTGAGCCCGGAGGCCGGGACCAGTCCCGTGCACCGAGCGGCACTGCAGGATCCGCAGTTTGCACAGACCGCACTGACCCGGGCCTTTTCCGGCCGCACCGCACGGGGACTGGCCAATCGTTTTATGGCCCGGCACCCTGACGCTCCCGCCGCGTACCCGCTGGTCAACCAAATCACCAAGGGGCTTCGGGCGCAGGCGGTGGCCGCGGGGGACCCGCACGGCACCAGCCTCTGGGCCGGAACCGGTTACCGGTCGGCACTGCCGGAACCGGCCGCCGCCGTGGTCGCGCGATTGGGGGGGCGCATTAACCGTTGCTAGGGCAGGCTGATCCGGACGAACACCGACGCCGCATTGCGGGCCGCCTGCGCCAGCACCGCAGCTTTCGGATCTGCGACGTCCAGCGGGCGCAGCCGGGGCAGGCCGGCCCAGCGCGCAAACTCCCGCCGTCCTACTACCTGCTCGGCCAGCATCCGGTCGCCGCCGAAGACGAGGTACTCCGGGGTTGCACCGCCGAATACGGCCGCTGCCTGCTCCGCGGCGGTGGTAGCCAACGCGTCGGCTGCGTTGGCCCGGCGGCTGTTGGGTGAGCCCGTTTTCGAGCCCAGCAGGCGGCCTTCCCTGGCAACGCCCACGGCATATCCGCCGCGGCGGACCAGCACCAGCCCCAGGGTCCGGGCCTGCCCGGCCAGTGAGGCGAGGCGTTCGACGTCGTTGGTTCCCCGCCCGGGACGGCCGTCGGCAGGCCACGGTCCGAGCAGTTCGGCCTCGGCCCCGGACGCCGCGCGGACCCGGATGCCCTCGTTCCCTGGCAGGAGCTGAAGCGCCCCCTGGTTCGCCTCGAACCGTTCCAGCCAGCCGGCCAGCCGCTCTGCCGGAACATAGGTGGTGCGCGAGGCAGGCATGGCCGGGTCTGCTTTCAACGAAAAGAGGGGTGGACCTGCTCAGGTTACGGCACGAGTAGCCTTGAAGCGTGAATGGTTTGCCGGGGAATGATTTGTTCAGCGTAGACGGAGACGACGACGCAGAGTTCGACGACGCCGGGGCAGCCCCGGGCACGAGAGTGCGGCCGCGCAGCCCCCTGGCGGTCCGGATGCGCCCGCGCACCGTGGACGAGGTGGTGGGGCAGCAGCACCTGCTCGGCCCCGGTTCGCCGCTGCGCACACTGGCGTCGTCCGCTGACGAACGCAACCCCGCCGGACCCTCCTCGGTCATGCTGTGGGGGCCGCCGGGCACCGGCAAGACCACGCTGGCGCACGTCGTCGCCCGGGGTGCAGGCCGCAAGTTCGTGGAACTCTCCGCCATCACGGCCGGCGTCAAGGACGTCCGCCGGGTCATGGAGCAGGCCCTGACGGACCGGGACCTGCACGGCGTCACCACCATCCTCTTCCTGGACGAGATCCACCGCTTTAACAAGGCACAGCAGGACGCACTGCTGCCCGGAGTGGAAAACCGGTGGGTGGTCCTGATGGCAGCGACCACGGAGAACCCGTCCTTCTCCGTGGTTTCCCCGCTGCTGTCCCGGTCGCTGCTGCTCACACTGAAGCCGCTGACCGAGGAGGACATTGCCGCCCTGCTCCAACGCGCCGTCGAGGATGAACGGGGACTCGCGGGGCGGGTCACGCTTAGCGCTGAGGCGCTGGAGCACCTGGTCCGGCTGGCGGCAGGGGACGCCCGCCGTGGCCTGACCGCGCTCGAGGCCGCCGCCGGCGTCGCCTATTCCGAGAAAGCGGACGGCGACGACGTCCCGGAAGTCACGCTGAAGCATGCCGAAGAGGCGCTGGACGTCGCGGCGCTGCGGTACGACCGCGCGGGGGACCAGCACTACGACATCACCAGCGCGTTCATCAAGTCCCTGCGCGGATCCGACGTCGACGCCGCCCTGCACTACCTGGCCCGCATGCTGGAATCGGGGGAGGACCCGCGGTTTATTTCCCGGCGGCTGATCATCTCCGCCTCGGAGGACGTGGGAATGGCGGACCCGACGGCGCTGCAGACCGCCGTCGCGGCGGCCCAGGCCGTACAGCTGATCGGCATGCCTGAAGGGCGGATCATCCTGGCGGAGGCGGTGGTGCATATTGCCACCGCGCCGAAATCCAACGCTGCCTACAACGGCATCAACGCGGCCATCGCCGACGTGCGGGCCGGGCGCGGGCAGGGCGTTCCATCCCACCTGCGCGATGCCCACTACCCGGGCGCGAAGCAGCTGGGGCACGGCAAGGGGTATGTCTATTCGCATGATTCCCCGCACGGCGTCGCACGCCAGCAGTACGCGCCGGATGACCTGGTTGGAAAGAACTACTACGAACCCACCGGCAACGGAGTGGAGCGCGACATCTCCGCAAGGCTGGAGCGGCTGCGGGGAATCATTCGGGGCGAGAAGTCCTGACCTGCCCCGGGTGCTCCTGCCGGCGGGCGCCGCGGTGCGTGTTAGCATTGATGGTTGACTGGCAAGCCGGTTGTCGATTTCGACACCCTCGGCTGTAGCAGACGGCAGCGGTTGGCCGGAGCTCTCCCTAATGGAGGCCAGCATATTTCGCAGCAGTCACGGCACGTACTACCGCCGTGGCCAAACCGCCAAACAGTGAAAGGTGAACGTGGCTAACAACACACGTGCACGCCGGCAGGCACGCGCATCGCGCGCCCTCGGCATTGCTTTGACCCCCAAGGCAGCAAAGTACTTCGAGCGTCGGCCTTACCCCCCGGGTGAGCACGGCCGCGCCCGTCGCAAGCAGGACAGCGACTACGCCGTACGTCTGCGTGAAAAGCAGCGTCTGCGCGCACAGTACGGCATCCGCGAAGCACAGATGACCCGTGTCTTCGAAGAAGCCCGCCGTACCGCCGGCCTGACCGGTGAAAACCTGATCGAACTGCTCGAAATGCGTCTCGACGCACTCGTGCTGCGTGCCGGCTTTGCCCGCACGATCGCCCAGGCCCGCCAGCTGGTTGTGCACCGTCACATCATGGTTGACGGCGCCCGCGTGGACCGTCCGTCCTTCCGCGTTTCCGAAGGCCAGCTCATCCACGTGCACCAGCGCAGCGAGACCATGACGCCGTTCCAGGTTGCTGCAGCCGGCGCCCACCGCGACGTCCTGCCCGCCGTTCCGGGTTACCTCGATGTTTCCCTGGACAAGCTGCAGGCACGCCTCGTGCGTCGCCCGAAGCGCTCGGAAGTCCCCGTGACCTGCGAAGAGCAGCTCGTGGTGGAATACTACGCACGCTAATAACGGAAACTTTTCCGTTTACTGTTCAGCCCGCGGCCTTGTGCCGCGGGCTGTTCCGTTATCCGGGGCCGTATTGCTCCTTTCGTGGCGTACACGGCAAAAGTAAGTGCCGCGGCGTTGCAGTAGGTAAGGTACATAGCGGAGTCTTTCGCCGTATCCAGGCGGGACCTTCCGGGCAGATCCGGTCACGGTGATGCGAACCACAAATTTTTGCGCAAGAAGGAGTCCCATGTCGGGTGGAGATATAGCCGGTCTGATCGCGGCCGGTGTGTTTGCCGTATTGGTCGCGTTGCTGGCCGTTCCCGTCTGGAAACTGGGGAAGGTTTTTGACGAGATGCGCGGCGCCATCCGTACGCTCAGCGAGGAGACCACTCCCCTGATCGACGAGGTCACCACAACGGTGTCCACCACCAACCAGCAGCTGCAGAAGGTGGACGGCATCTCCTCGAATGTTTCGGACGCATCGGCCAACTTGTCCGCTCTGTCCTCCCTGGTGGCCGCCACCGTGGGTTCCCCGCTGATCAAGGTCTCGGCATTCAGCTACGGCGTCCGTTCCGCCCTCGCTTCCCGCAGGACCGTCGGCCGCGGCCGACGCAGCCGCTAAGCACACCAACAACTACAGGAGCCAGCCATGATCAAGCGCGTATTTTGGATGTCCATTGGCGTTGCCATCGGCGTCATCGCCGTCCGCCGGGTATCCGAAGCCAAGACCAGCCTGAGCCAGGCGGGGATCAACCGTGCGGTGGATTCCGCAGCAGGTGCCGTGCAGAGCTTCGCCGAAGCCCTGCGTGAAGGCATGGGCCAGCGCGAGGGCGAGCTGCGCGCCGCCCTGGGCCTGGACAACTCCGACAACGTTGCCGAAACGCTGAGGTCCACGCGCCGCTAAGCGGCCGGCACTTCTTCGTCACTGGCAGCACAGCATTACGCACGCAGTTCCACCTGCATGCCGAAACACCATTACCGGAAGGGTATAGAAGCACCATGAAGTCCCACGAGATTGCACGCCGCTGGCTGGATTACTTCAGCAACAAGGGACATACGGTGGTGCCCTCGGCGTCGCTCGTCTCCAACGATCCCTCGCTGCTGTTCACCGTGGCCGGCATGGTGCCGTTCATCCCTTACCTCACCGCCCGCGAAAAGGCGCCGTACAGCCGGGCAACCAGCGTGCAGAAGTGCATCCGCACCGCGGACATCGAAGAAGTGGGCAAGACCGCCCGCCACGGCACCTTCTTCCAGATGGCGGGAAACTTCTCCTTCGGTGACTACTTCAAGGAAGAAGCGATCACCTACGCCTGGGAACTGCTGACCTCCGACGTCGAGAAGGGCGGTTACGGGCTGGACCCGCAGCGGCTCTGGGTCACCGTCTATGAAGACGGCGACGAGCGCGACGACGAAGCACGCGCCATCTGGCGGGACAAAGTCGGTGTTCCGAATGAACGCATCATCGGGACCGGCAAGGCGGACAACTACTGGAACACCGGACAGGCCGGCCCGGGCGGCCCCTGCTCCGAGATCTACTACGACCGCGGCCCGGCCTACGGCCAGGAGGGCGGCCCGGCAGTAGACGAGACGCGCTACATCGAGATCTGGAACCTGGTCTTTATGCAGTACCAGCTCTCCGCCGTGCGCTCCAAGACGGACTTCGACGTGGCCGGCGAACTGCCGCAGAAGAACATCGACACCGGCCTTGGCCTTGAGCGCCTGGCCATGATCCTGCAGGGCGTGGAGAACATGTACGAGACGGACCAGGTCCGTCCCGTGCTGGACAAGGCCGCCGAGCTCTCCGGCAAGACCTACACCAGCTCCGAAGACCCCTCGGACCCGCACCACACGGACGACGTCCGGATGCGCGTGGTTGCCGACCACATCCGCTCCGCCCTGATGCTGATTTCCGACGGCGTGAGCCCCTCCAACGAAGGCCGCGGCTACGTGCTGCGCCGCCTCATCCGCCGGGCCGTGCGTGCCATGCGCCTGCTGGGCGTGGACACCGCCGTGCTGCCCGAACTCCTGCCCGTCTCCCGCGACGCCATGAAGGGTACGTACCCCGAGGTTGAAGCGGACTTCGCCCGGATCAGCCGGATTGCCTACGCCGAGGAGAAGGCGTTCCTGCGCACCATCGCCTCCGGCACCGAGCGCCTGGAAGAAGCCGTCAAGGTGTCCAAGGCTGCCGGAGCTCCGCTGAGCGGCGAAGAAGCCTTTGCCCTGCACGACACCTACGGTTTCCCCATCGACCTCACGCTGGAGATGGCCGAGGAAGCGGGACTGAAGGTCGACGAGGCCGGATTCCGCTCCCTCATGTCCGAGCAGCGCAAGCGTGCCCAGGCAGATGCCCGCGGGAAGAAGCACGGGCACGCCGATATGTCGGTGTTCAACGAACTGCTGGCCGCCGGCTCCACAGTGTTCACCGGCTACGACGAGCTGAAGACCGAATCGAAGGTCCGCGGCATCATTTCCGGGGACTCCCGGGTGGAATACGCCGGGCAGGGTTCGGAGATTTCCCTGGTGCTGGACTCAACCCCGTTCTACGCCGAAGCAGGCGGACAGGCCGCCGATACCGGCCTCATCACCGGTGACGGCTTCGTCCTCGAGGTGCAGGACGTCCAGCGCCCGGTCAAGGGACTGAGCGTACACAAGGCGATTGTCCGCGAAGGTGAGATCGCTGCCGGCGCCAACGTGCTGGCCGCCGTCGACGCCCAGCGCCGCCACGAAGCGGAGCAGGCGCACTCCGGCACGCACATTGT
Source organism: Arthrobacter jinronghuae (assembly GCF_025244825.1). Classification (NCBI taxonomy): domain Bacteria; kingdom Bacillati; phylum Actinomycetota; class Actinomycetes; order Micrococcales; family Micrococcaceae; genus Arthrobacter; species Arthrobacter jinronghuae. The sequence continues at coordinate 2,124,384 of NZ_CP104263.1, read as the reverse complement.
GCATGCCGCCCTGCACCAGATCCTCGGCCCGGAAGCGCTGCAGCGCGGCTCCTTCAACAAGGCCGGCTACCTGCGCTTCGACTTCTCCTGGGGCGAAGGCCTCTCCGACGCCGCAAAGTCCGAAATCGAAGAGGTCTCCAACCTCGCGATCCGCAGCAACTACCAGGTCGAGACCAAGGTCATGTCCCTGGCGGACGCCAAGGCCCTGGGCGCCACCGCACTGTTCGGCGAAGCCTACGGCGACACCGTGCGGGTCGTGGAAATGAACGGCGACTGGTCCCGCGAACTCTGCGGCGGTACACACGTGGCCTCGACGTCCCGCATCGGCAGCCTGACGCTGCTGGGCGAGCAGTCCGTGGGGTCCGGCAACCGCCGGGTCGAAGCCTTCGTGGGTATGGATGCCTTCCGTCACCTGGCCGCAGAGCGGGCACTGGTGAACGAGCTGTCCGAGATGCTCAAGGTCCCGTCGGCGCAGCTCCCGGACCGCCTTGCCGCCACCCTGGCAAAGCTTAAGTCCACCGAGAAGGAACTCGAAAGGCTGCGCCGCGAGCAGCTGTCCGCTTCCGCTGCCGCCCTCGTAGGCACTGCAGTTGACGTTGACGGCGTCCGGCTCCTGGCACACAACGCCGGCGAGGTCGGGGGAGCGGATGATCTGCGCACCTTGGCCCTCGACCTGCGTTCCCGTCTGGGCAGCGAGCCCGCAGCGGTGGCTGTCGCAGGCGTCTCCAACAACCGTCCCGTAGTGATTGTTGCCACCAACGAAGGCGCCCGCGGCGCCGGCGTTAAGGCCGGTGCACTCGTCAAGGTTGCGGCCGGCGTGCTCGGCGGCGGCGGCGGCGGCAAGGACGACGTCGCCCAGGGCGGCGGCTCCGACGCAGGCAGGATCGGAGATGCCCTCACGGCCATCCGCGAAGCCGTGGCCGGGCGGAGCTGACTTGAGTGGTCTGCACGGGGTGAAGCTGGGCGTCGACGTCGGCCTGGTCCGGGTCGGCCTCGCAGCCAGCGACCCCGACGGCGTCCTGGCCATGCCGGTCAGGACGCTGAAGCGGGACGCGAAGAAGAACAGTGACATCCGCGTGGTGGTCCGGGAGGCTGCGGAGCGGGGTGCCGTTGAAGTGTTTGTCGGCCTGCCCCGCAGCCTGGGCGGCGGCGAAACCGCCTCCACGCAGATGGCACGGGACTACGCGCAGGCGCTGGTCCGCGCCCTGGCCGACGCCGGCCAGGAACAGCAGGTGCGGCTGGTGGACGAACGCCTGACTACGGTCTCCGCGCACCGTTCCCTGCGCGAAGCTGGAATGAACAGCCGGAATCACCGTACAGTGGTTGATCAAGCGGCCGCTGTGGCTATTCTGCAGCAGTCTATTGACACACAACGATCCCTGAACCGGGACGTAGGGGAGCTGGTTACACTGCGCCGGCCGCGCCGCGAGAGCGGCGGGGTGCCGGCCCCGACTGAGGAGTTCGACATTTCGCAGGACATCGAGCGCGAAGGCGGTAATACGCCGTGAGCCACAGATATCCCGATTACCCGGCCATGGCGGAGCCTGACCGCAGGCCCGGACAGGGCGGCAGTGATGAACTCCCCGTGGGCGTGTTCTTCGAGGAGCCCGCGGACCTGCCCAGCCGCAGGAGCCAACGGCCGAGCCGTGAAAAGCAGCGCCGCCGCCGTCGCCGGACCATCATCATGGTCACCGTGCTGGCCGTATTTGCAGGGGTGATTTTCGGCCTCATTATGTTCCTTCGGGACCTGCTTGGCATGAACGAGATCCAGGACTACGAGGGTGCCGGCAACGGCACCGTGGCCTTTACCGTTGCAGAAGGTGACGGCCCGCTGCTGATCGGCGGAAAGCTCGAAGCCGAAGACATCGTCGCCACGTCCAAGGAATTCGTCAACGCCTTCACCGCCCAGTCGGACGGACGGGAAATCCAGCCCGGTACGTATGAAATGAAGTACCAGATGTCCTCCTCCGCCGCCGTGGATGCCTTGCTCGGGGACGGCGGCAGCCAGGTGCATTACGCGGCCGTGGCACGCGACCTGCGCCAGAGCGAGGTCTTCGAAGTCCTGAACACCTCCACCCGGATCCCGCTTTCGGAGTTCCAGGCCCTGGCCGCGGACCCGCAGCAGTTCGGCCTGCCGGAGGAAGCAGTAAGCCTGGAGGGCTACCTGCATCCGGGCGAATACCGGTTCGACGTCGAAAAGGACGCCACCGAGATCATTACCGAAATGGTGGATAACACCTTCGCTGAACTCGAAGGGGCCGGTATTACCGATCCCGCCGAGCAGTACCGGATCCTGACCAAGGCCAGCATCATCCAGGCCGAGGCCGGGGAGGCTGACTACGGCGCCGTCGCCGGCTCCATCGAGAACCGGCTGGGCCCGGACAACAAGGAAACCAACGGGCTGATCCAGTCCGATGCCACGGTGACCTACGGCTTGAACCGCAAGAGCTACGAACTCACCCCCGAGGAAAAAGCGGACAAATCCAACCCGTACAACACCTACGCCAACCCCGGCCTGCCCGTCGGTCCCATCGGTTCCCCGAGCCGGGAAGCCATTGAGGCAGCGGCCAACCCGGATGACGTCCCGTACTACTACTGGGTCACCGTCAACCTGGACAGCGGCGAAACCAAGTTCTCCTCCACCCTCGCCGAGCACGCCAAGTACGTCGAGGAATACCAGAACTGGTGCAGTACCCAAAAAGCCGGGCGGTGCGGTTAGCGGTGGATAGCACTGCGCGGCGCGCAGCCGTGCTGGGGCATCCGATCAGCCATTCCAAGTCGCCCCGGCTGCACCGGGCTGCATACGCCCATTTGGGGTTCGACTGCAGCTACGAGGCAATAGACCTTCGCGTTGAGGAGGCCGCGGGATTCGCGGCCTCCCTCCGCGGGCAGGCGGGCTGGACCGGTCTGTCCGTCACTATGCCGCTGAAGGCGGTCATGGTGGCGCAGATGGACGAAGTCGAGCCGCTGGTCAAGGCACTCGGGGTGCTGAATACGGTGACCTTCTCCCGGACGGGATCCCGCACGGTCCTGACCGGCCACAATACCGACGTCGCAGGCATTGCCGGCGCGCTGCGGTACGCCGGAATCGGTGCCCGGCCGCGCGCCGTGGTGCTGGGTGCAGGCGGAACGGCGTGCGCGGCCATTGCGGCCCTCGCGCAGCTGGACGCGTCCGAAACTGTGGTCTGTGCCCGTCGCTTCCCGGAACCCGCCCCCGGCCAGGCCGGGGTATTGGACGCAGGCCGGGCAACCGGCGTTGCTGTCCGCCCGCGCCCGTGGGAGGAGGCGGCCGAGGCCTGTGCGGCTGCCGACGTCGTAATCTGCACGCTGCCGCCGTACGGCGCCGACGGCCTGGCAGAGGACATCGCCGAAGTCCGGGATGGTGCCATCCTCCTGGATGCCGCGTACGACCCATGGCCAAGCAGGATCGCGTCCGTCTGGTCCGGGTTCGGCGGAACGGTGGTGCCGGGCATCGAGATGCTGCTCTACCAGGCCGTGGAGCAGGTAAAGCTGTTTACCGGGGAAGCCTTCTTTGACGAACACGGCGTCACAAACGCCATGTGTGACGCCGTGGGAATCCCGCGGCGCTGAACGCCCCCGCCGGGCATGGCAGTATTGAATGCATGTTGCGTTGGTTGACCGCCGGTGAGTCCCATGGCCCTGCATTGGTCGGAATTGTTGAAGGTGTCCCTGCCGGAGTGGAAGTGGACAGCACCCTGATTTCCGCTGCACTGGCCCGCCGCCGCCTCGGCTATGGCCGCGGCGCCCGGATGAAATTCGAACAGGACGCCGTACGCATCCTCGGCGGCGTCCGCCACGGCAAAACCCAGGGCGGCCCGGTGGCCATCGAGATCGGCAACACCGAGTGGCCCAAATGGGAACAGGTGATGGCTGCTGATCCGGTGGATCCGACAGTCCTGGCCGACTCTGCCCGCAACGCGCCCCTCACCCGCCCCCGTCCGGGGCATGCTGATTTCACCGGCATGCAGAAGTACGGTTTTGACGAAGCCCGTCCCGTCCTGGAACGTGCCAGCGCCCGGGAAACCGCGACCCGCGTAGCGCTTGGCGCCGTCGCCTCTGCCTTCCTGAAGCAGCTGGGCATTGAGCTGGTCAGCCATACCGTGGGCATTGCCGGCGTGATGGCGCCCGGGGACTCGGCGTTGCCGCTCCCGGCCGACGTCGACGCGCTCGACGCCGATCCGATGCGCTGCTTCGATGCAGGCGTCTCGGCCGCCATGGTTGCCGAAGTCGATGCGGCCCACAAGGAGGGCGAAACGCTTGGGGGAGTGGTGGAGGTGCTGGCCTACGGGCTGCCGCCGGGACTGGGCAGCTACGTTCATTGGGACCGCCGGCTTGACGCCCGGATCGCCGGTGCCCTGATGGGTATCCAGGCCATCAAGGGCGTGGAAGTAGGGGACGGTTTCCTCACTGCCACCCGCCGCGGTTCCGCCGCGCACGACGAAATCCTGCAGGACGCCGAGGGCCGCGTGGTCCGCTCCGGCAACCGCGCCGGCGGCATTGAAGGCGGCATGAGCATCGGCGAGCTGCTGCGGGTACGTGCCGCGATGAAACCCATTGCCACCGTGCCGCGGGCGCTGCGCACCGTTGACGTAAGTACCTCCGAACCGGCCCGGGCCCACCACCAGCGGTCTGATGTCTGTGCGGTCCCCGCTGCCGGTGTGGTTGCCGAAGCCATGGTGGCGTTGGTCCTGGCCGAAGCCGTGATCGAGAAGTTCGGCGGCGATTCCGTGCCCGAAACCGCGCGGAACCTGCACGCCTACCTGGCTGCCATCCCGCAGCCGCTGGAATCCGCCGGTACCGATGTCCTCTAGGAACGGCAGGTCCAGGGCGCTCGACCGGCACCTGGTCCTGATGGGCTTTATGGCAGCCGGGAAATCGGTGGTCGGCCGCGGGTTCGCCGCCCGCCAGGGGATGCCGTTCCTGGATACCGACGAGGCCGTAGTGGCACGCTACGGCCCCATTGCCGGTATCTTCAGCGCCTACGGTGAGCACTATTTCCGGGAGGTCGAGGCGCGGACCGTTGCCGCGGCGCTCGAAGCCCGGGTGCCCACGGTCATCTCGCTGGGCGGCGGAGCCGTACTGGACTCGGGGACGCAGCAGTTGCTCAGCGGCGCCACTGTAGTGTTTCTGGATACGGACCTTGCCACAGTGCTTCCGCGGATCACCCGTGCAGGTCACCGTCCACTGCTCGCACCGGACCCGGTCCGGCGCTGGCAGGAGCTGGCGGACATCCGCCGCCCCATATACGAATCCCTGGCCGACATCACCATAGACACCAGGGGACTCACCGTTCCGGCCATTATTGACCGGCTGACTTCCGTCCTCATCAAAGGAGAAGACTAGATGCCCTCCGAACCCACGATCATCCCGGTGACCGGCTCCAATCCCGCAGAGAACTACGACGTCGTCGTAGGCAACGGCCTGCTTGGCCGGCTGCCGGACATGCTGGGTGAGCGCGTGCGCCGCGTCCTGGTCATCCACCCGCGCGCCCTGCGTACGACCGGCGATACCGTACGCGACGAACTCGCCGCCACGGGCCTGACCGCCGTCACCGCCGAGATCCCGGACGCCGAAGAGGGCAAGCACATCCAGGTGGCGTCCTTCTGCTGGCAGGTCCTGGGCCAGAACGATTTCACCCGGTCCGATGCCATTGTCGCCGTGGGCGGCGGAGCTGTCACCGACGTGGCCGGCTTCGTCGCCGCCACCTGGCTGCGGGGCATCAAAGTGGTGCACATCCCCACGTCCCTGCTGGGCATGGTGGATGCGGCCGTGGGCGGCAAGACGGCCATCAACACCGCCGAGGGCAAGAACCTCGTGGGCGCCTTCCACCCGCCGGCCGGGGTGCTGGCGGACCTGGACGCCCTGGCCACCCTGCCGAAGAACGAACTGCTCAGCGGCATGGCCGAGGTCATCAAGTGCGGGTTCATTGCCGACCCTGCCATCCTGGACCTGGTCGAAGCGAACCCGGAGGCAGTGGCCGACGGCGCTTCCGACGTCGTCCGCGAACTGGTGGAACGTTCCATCGGGGTCAAGGCCGAAATTGTCTCCTCGGACCTGCGCGAATCCGGCCGCCGGGAATTCCTGAACTACGGGCACACCCTGGGCCACTCCATCGAGCTGGCGGAACGCTACCAGTGGCGGCACGGCGCGGCGGTGTCCGTCGGCCTGGTCTTCGCCGCGGAACTGGGCCGGACGGTGGGCCGGCTGGATGACGCCACGGCGGACCGGCACAAGGAAATCCTTTCCTCGCTGGGGCTTCCCGTGACCTACCGTAAGGACCGCTGGTCTGCCCTGCTGGACGGCATGCGTCGGGACAAGAAGTCCCGCGGGGACCTGTTGCGCTTCGTGGTGCTGGACGGACTGGCTAAACCGTCCATGCTCGAGGTCCCGGACACCTCGCTGCTGTTCGCGGCCTACCAGGAGATCGCCTCCGAGCCGCAGGGCGGAATCCGCCTCAGCCTGTAGGTTCTGCGCGAGCGGGTAGAATAGTCGACGGACTTGAATAAAACGTACTTTGACTAACGAACGTACTTTGATTAACGACTGACTAACAACGGAAGAGAAACTGTGGCGACGACCAACGACATCAAGAACGGCACCGTGCTGAAGCTTGAAGGCAACCTCTGGAGCATCATCGAGTTCCAGCACGTGAAGCCGGGCAAGGGTGGTGCGTTCGTCCGTACCAAGATGCGCAACGTGACTTCGGGCAAGGTAGTGGACAAGACGTTCAACGCCGGCATCAAGGTCGAGACCGCCACCGTGGACCGCCGCGATTACCAGTACCTGTACCAGGACGGCGAAGACTACGTCTTCATGGACACCTCCGACTTCGACCAGCTGACGGTCCCCGGCAAGATTGTCGGTGACAACGCGAACTTCATGATGGAGTCCATGATGGTCACCATCGCGATCCACGAAGGTTCGCCGCTGTACATCGAGCTGCCGCCGTCGGTCACCATGGAAATCACCTACACGGAGCCGGGCCTGCAGGGCGACCGCTCCACCGGCGGCACCAAGCCCGCCACCATCGAGACCGGCTACGAGATCCAGGTGCCCCTGTTCCTGGAGCAGGGCACCAAGGTCAAGGTTGACACCCGCACCGGCGACTACCTGGGACGCGTTAACGAGTGAGTGCACGCAGTAAAGCACGGACCCGGGCACTGGAGGTCCTTTTCGAAGCCGAACAGCGTTCGGTTTCTGCCTTCGATGCCATTCGGGCCCGCCGCGAAAAGACCGACCAGACCATCAACCCCTACACCATGGACCTGGTGGAAGGCGTGGTTGCGATGCAGGAGCAGATCGATGAGTTCCTGAGTACGTATTCGCAGGGCTGGACGCTTGATCGCATGCCTTCGGTGGACCGCATCATCCTCCGCCTGGGCACTTGGGAACTTCTCTACAACGACGACGTTCCCGACAAGGTGGCCATCAGCGAAGCCGTGGAATTGGCGAAAGCGCTCTCCACGGACGAATCCCCGGCCTTCATCAACGGCCTGCTCGGACGGCTGCAGGAACTCAAGCCGTCCCTGCTGGCCTAGCCAGGATCCAAACAGCCAGAAAAGACCGGCCCCGCGGGGCCGGTCTTTTCTGCGTCCTCAGCCGTTTTCAGGCGTTTCCAGTTGTTTTCAGCCGTTTCTACCGGGGCTGCAGGGCCTGCCCGGCCAGCATGGTGGTCCGGATGCCGGTCACTTCACCCAGCAGGGTCCGCTCGTACTCCATATTGGCGCTGACATCCCGGCCGGAAGCGATCTGCTGCCGGGTTAGGGCCAGGCGGGTGGCCCGCCGGATGAATTCCTTCATGTGTGGTGCCGCCCCGGTGGCCCGGGCCCAGCCCATTGCCTGGCGGCGGCCGGCACCGGTGGCCAGCATCCTCACTTCTGCAGGGGTGAACCAGCCCGCCGTGGCGTATTCGGAGAGCCGTCGCAGGGTCAGGCGCTGCTCCGCGCGGCGCAGCAGCCATACGCCGGTGACCGCCGCCCCGAAGAACGGGACCTGGAGCAGGAAGTAGAAGAGGAAGAAGTCCCCGAAAAACAACGCGGGGCCGCCGTTCCACAGCATGTGCCCCAGCATGGCCGGAATCAAGCCGAGCACGAAGGCCGGCAGGATCCACGCGTTGCCCGCACGCCGCGCCGCCAGGCCCAGGGCGAGCCCGGTGCAGGCGGTGAACAGGACATGTGCAAAGGGCGAGAGCAGCCCGCGGAGGATGAAAATAAACCCGAGCTCGTACACCGTTTCCGGGCCGGCCGTCCGCAGCGCCGACCCGAAGTAGAGGATGTTTTCCGTGAAGGCGAACCCCGCTGCCACGGCGGCGGCAAACACGATGCCGTCCACCGGCCCGTCAAAGATCCGCCGTCGCACCAGCAGCAGCAGGAGGATGCCCAGCCCCTTGGCGATCTCCTCCACCACGGGAGCCTGGACCACCGCGCCCAGCAGGTCCGCCGAGCCGTAGGGGACCAGCTCCAGCAGGGCATACGTGAAGTACGGGCCAACCAGCAGGGCGATGGCCACTGAAACCCCGGCGCCCCAGAGGAAGGAGAAAACCAGGCTGCTGCGCGGTTCCGGTTCCCACCGGTCCACCCACCAGATACCCAGCACACAGATGCCCAGGGGAACCAGCGCGAGGAGCCCGCAGATAATAAAGGCCGGCGGGCCGAGGCCGTCGACCAGGTACATGCCCACCCAGGCCAGTGCTACGGCGGAGAGCGCAATCAGCACTACGGTGGCGGCCAGGCCCTTGTCCCGGCGTGGTGCCGGAGGGGACCAGAACGCCTGGACGGGTGCGGCGCCGTCGCCAGGGCCGTAGCCCGGAGGGGCTGGATGCTGCTGCTGGGCGGGGAAGATACCGGGTGCGCTCATGCGCTGGGCCTGCTCATAGCAGACAGGATAGTTGCAGCGCGGCACTTAGCGTCACACACAGCGGGCGGCGGCGTGGCCTGTGATAGCTTGGTGCCGCATTCAACCTTTAAGTTCCGTCCTGTGAGGCGGGGAAGGAGGAAGCGAATATGACGGCCAAAGATGCCATTTCCAGCCGTACTGTTTTGTCTTCAGCTGACATTGACCGCGCCCTGACGCGTATTGCCTATGAGATCCTCGAGGCCAACAAGGGCCCCGAAGACCTGGTCCTGATGGGGATTCCGCGCCGCGGCTATCCGTTGGCCCAGCGCCTGGCCGCGAAGATCGCGGCGGCGGCCCCCGGCGTCGATCCCGCTGCCATCACCGGCCAGCTCGATGTCACCATGTTCCGCGACGATCTCGCCCGCAGGCCCACCCGGCCGCCCTACGCCACCCGCGTCCCGGTCACCGGCATTGATGACAAGGTGGTGGTGCTGGTGGACGACGTCCTGTATTCCGGCCGCACCATCCGCTCCGCGCTCGATGCCCTCGTGGACCTGGGCCGGCCGCGCATCGTCCGGCTGGCGGTGCTCGTGGACCGCGGCCACCGCGAACTGCCCATCCGCGCTGACCACGTGGGCAAGAACCTGCCTACCGCTTCCATTGAACAGGTCCGGGTCCGGCTGGCCGAAAGCGACAGCTCGGCCGCAGGCGGGCCGGCCACAGACGAAGTGGTCATCGAGGGCATTGCATGAGGCACCTGCTGTCCACGCTGGACCTTGGCCGGGATGACGCCCTGGCCATCCTGGATACGGCGGAGCAGATGGCCGCGGTAGGGGAGCGGGAAGTGAAGAAGCTCCCGGCCCTGCGCGGCCGCACCGTGGTGAACCTCTTCTTCGAGGACTCCACCCGCACACGCATCTCCTTTGAAGCGGCCGCGAAACGGCTGTCCGCCGACGTCATCAATTTCTCCGCCAAGGGGTCGTCGGTCTCCAAGGGCGAATCACTGAAGGACACGGCACAGACGCTGGCAGCCATGGGCGCCGACGCCGTGGTGATCCGGCACGGATCCTCCGGAGCGCCCGCGCGGCTGGCCTCCTCCGGCTGGATTGATGCCGCAGTGCTCAACGCCGGGGACGGCACGCACGAACACCCCACCCAGGCGCTGCTGGATGCCTTCACCATGCGGCGGCACTGGGCGCGGCTGCACGGCACGGAGTCCGCCGGCACCGACCTGGCCGGAATGAAGGTGGTGATTGCCGGGGACGTGCTGCATTCGCGGGTTGCCCGCTCGGACCTGTGGCTGCTTCGGACACTCGGCGCGGAGGTCACCCTGGTTGCACCGCCCACGCTGCTGCCGTTCGGCGTCGAGTCCTGGCCCTGCACCGTCAGCTACGACCTGGACGAGGCGCTGGCGACCCGGCCGGATGCCGTCATGATGCTGCGGGTGCAGGGCGAACGGATGCACTCGGCTTTCTTCCCGTCCGTCCGCGAGTATTCCCGCCGCTGGGGCCTGGACGACGTCCGCCTCGACCGGCTGGACGCCCTGGGCCTGACGGACACCATCATCATGCACCCCGGTCCGATGAACCGCGGGCTGGAAATTTCCGCCCGTGCCGCTGATTCGCCCCGCTCCACCGTCCTGGACCAGGTCCGCAACGGCGTCTCCGTGCGGATGGCCGCCCTTTACCTGCTGCTCTCCGGAGAGAACAGCACCGCCCGTACCCAGCAGGAGCAGACGCGATGAGCACTTCCGGCACCTATTTGATCCGCGGAGCGTCAGTGCTCGGCACCGAACGTGCGGATATCCGCATCGAGGACGGCACCATCACCGCCGTCGCACCGGCGCTGCCGGTGCCCGAGGGCGCCCTCGTGGTGGAGGCGGAGGGCCTGGTCGCCCTGCCCGGCATGGTGGACCTGCACACACACCTCCGCGAACCCGGCCGGGAAGACGCCGAAACGGTGGAAACCGGCACCCGTGCCGCAGCGCTCGGCGGCTTCACCGCCGTGCACGCCATGGCCAACAGCATGCCGGTCGCAGACACCGCCGGCGTGGTGGAACAGGTCCTGAGCCTGGGGGAGCGGTCCGGCTGGGTGGATGTGCGTCCGGTAGGGGCGGTCACCGTGGGCCTTGAGGGCCGGCAGCTTGCCGAACTCGGCGCGATGGCCGATTCCCGCGCCCGGGTACGCGTGTTTTCCGACGACGGCAAGTGCGTCTCGGACCCGGTGCTGATGCGCCGTGCGCTGGAATACGTGAAGGCATTCGACGGCGTCGTTGCCCAGCACGCCCAGGAGCCACGCCTCACCGAAGGCGCGCAGATGAACGAAGGGGAAGTCAGCGCCGTCCTCGGGCTGGCCGGCTGGCCCGCCGTCGCCGAGGAATCCATCATCGCCCGCGATGTCCTGCTGGCACGGCACACAGGCTCCCGCCTGCATGTCTGCCACGTCTCGACCGCGGGGTCGGTGGAAATCCTCCGCTGGGCCAAGGATCGCGGCATCCGGGTCACCGCCGAGGTAACCCCGCACCATCTGCTGCTGACCGATGAACTGGTGCGGACCTATGATCCGGTCTACAAGGTGAACCCGCCCCTGCGCACCGAAGCGGACGTGCAGGCGGTCCGCCGCGGCCTCGCCGACGGCACCATCGACATTGTCGGCACCGACCATGCCCCGCACCCCAGCGAGCACAAGGAAGGCGAGTGGGCGACGGCGGCCATGGGCATGACCGGCCTGGAGACGGCACTCTCGGTGGTGCAGCACGCGATGATCGACACGGGGCTGATGGACTGGGCAGGTTTCGCCCGCGTCACCTCTGCGACACCAGCGCTGATCGGCCGGGTCCCGGGCCAGGGCAGGCCCCTGGCCGCCGGCGAACCGGCCAACGTCATATTGGTGAACCCGTCTGCGCGAAGAAGGGTCGACCCTTCTAAGATGGCTAGCAAGGGACGCAACAGTCCGTTTGCCGGACTGGAACTGCCCGGTGGAGTCGAAACGGTTTTCTACGCCGGCCACCCCACCGTCCTGAACGGCAGACTGAACACGCCCCACCCCGCTGCCGCAAAGGAATCCTGATGGAACTGGTCTTTTTCTTCCTGGGCCTGGCCGCCCTTATCGTCGTGGTCCTGGGTCTGTTCGCCCTGGGCTGGCGCGGCCGACGACGCCGCCAGCAGGACACGCCCCGCCCCCGGCCCCTGCCGGACGAGCTGTCCGATCCGGGCTTCCAGGCGCTGGGCCAATACGTCGCCACCACCACCGCGGGTGACTGGCTGGACCGCGTGGCGGTTTACGGGCTGGGCGTAAAATCCAACGCCACCGCCGCTGTTTTCCCCGAAGGCGTGCTCTTTGCCCGCTCCGGCGCCGACGACCTCTGGATTCCGCGGCAGGATCTGCACAGCGTCCGGCTGGAGCGCGGCATGGCCGGAAAATTCGTTGAAAAGGACGGACTGGTCATCGTGACCTGGCAGCTGGGACCCAAGCGCGTCGACACCGGCTTCCGCACCCGCTCCGCGGACGAGAAGACACCCCTGGTCCGCGCCATTACTGAACTTCTGCCGGAATCGGCCACCCCTAGCGAGGAACAACTGTGACAGTGCACGAAATCATCAATCCCACCCCGGCCGTCCTGATGCTGGAAGACGGCCGCAGCTTCCGCGGGCGTGCCTACGGCGCGCAGGGAACGGCCCTGGGCGAAGCGGTGTTCGCCACCGGCATGACCGGATACCAGGAGACCATCACCGACCCCTCCTATGCCCGGCAGCTCGTGGTCCAGACGGCCCCGCATATCGGCAACACCGGCGTAAACGGCGACGACGCCGAGTCCCGGCGCATCTGGGTGGCCGGGTACATTGTGCGCGACGCCGCCCGCCGCCCCTCCAGCTGGCGTTCCGAATCCACCTTGGACGAGCAGCTGGCGGAACAGGGCGTCGTCGGCATCTCCGGCGTCGACACCCGCGCCGTGACGCGGCACCTGCGCGAACGCGGCGCCATGAAGGCCGGGATCTTCTCCGGGGCCGACGCCGAACGTCCGGACAGCGAACTGCTCGCCGAGGTCCGTGCCCAGCAGGGTATGGAGGGCGCACGGCTGGCCGAAGAGGTCAGCGTGGACGAAACCTACCTCATTGATCCGGCGGACCACGGGTGGGCCGGCGAACCGCTGTTCACCGTCGCCGCCATCGACCTGGGCATCAAGTCCATGACGCCGGTACGCCTGGCCGAACGCGGAATCCGCACCTACGTGCTGCCCGCCGCCGCCACCTTCGAGGACATCAAAGCCCTCAACGCCGACGGCGTGTTTATGTCCAACGGCCCCGGCGACCCGGCCACCGCCGACGTCCAGGTGGACCTGCTGCGCGAAGTGCTGGACGCCCGCATCCCGTTCTTCGGGATCTGCTTCGGCAACCAGATCCTCGGCCGGGCCCTGGGCTTCGGCACCTACAAGCTGCGCTACGGGCACCGCGGGATCAACCAGCCCGTCATGGACCGGCGGACCGGCAAGGTGGAAATCACCAGCCAGAACCACGGGTTCGCCGTCGACGCCCCGCTGGACGGCCCCGTCACCGCACCCGAGGCCCGCTACGGCCGGGTGGAGGTCAGCCACGTGAGCCTGAACGACGACGTCGTCGAGGGCCTCGCCTGCCTCGATATCCCCGCCTTCTCGGTCCAGTACCACCCCGAGGCTGCCGCCGGACCGCACGACTCCGCGTACCTCTTCGACCGCTTCGTGGACCTGATGGCCGCCAGCAAGAGCAAGGAAAGCATCTAATGCCCCGCAGAACCGACCTCAAGTCCGTCCTGGTCATCGGCTCCGGCCCGATCGTCATCGGCCAGGCCGCGGAATTCGACTACTCCGGAACGCAGGCCCTGCGGGTGCTCAAGGAGGAGGGCCTGCGGGTCATCCTCGTGAACTCCAACCCGGCCACCATCATGACCGACCCGGAATTCGCCGACGCCACGTACGTGGAGCCGATCACCCCGGAGGTGGTCGAGAAGATCATTGCCAAGGAACGGCCCGACGCGATCCTGCCCACCCTCGGCGGACAGACCGCACTGAACACCGCCATCGCCCTGGACAAGAGCGGTGCGCTGGAAAAGTACAACGTGGAACTGATCGGCGCGAACATCGCCGCGATCGAACTCGGCGAAGACCGCGAGAAGTTCAAGGGCGTCGTCGAGCGCTGCGGTGCCGAATCCGCGAAGTCGATCATCGTGCACAGCATGGACGAGGCCTTCGCCGCCGCGGAGGAACTGGGCTACCCGATGGTGGTCCGGCCCTCCTTCACGATGGGCGGGCTCGGCTCCGGCCTGGCTTACAACGCCGAGGACCTCCGCCGCATTGCCGGCGCCGGCATCCAGTACAGCCCCACCTCCGAGGTGTTGCTCGAAGAGAGCATCCTGGGCTGGAAGGAATACGAACTGGAAATGATGCGGGACAAGAACGACAACGTGGTTGTTGTCTGTTCCATCGAAAACTTCGATCCGGTGGGCGTGCACACCGGCGACTCGATCACCGTGGCCCCGGCCATGACCCTCACCGACCGCGAGTACCAGAAGCTGCGCAACATCGCGATCGCCGTGATCCGCGAGGTAGGCGTGGACACCGGCGGCTGCAACATCCAGTTCGCCATCGAGCCGGACACCGGCCGCGTGGTGGTCATTGAAATGAATCCCCGCGTGTCCCGCTCCTCGGCCCTGGCATCCAAGGCCACCGGCTTCGCCATCGCCAAGATCGCCACAAAGCTTTCCCTCGGCTACACCCTGGACGAGATTCCGAACGACATCACCAAGAAGACCCCGGCGTCGTTCGAGCCCACCCTGGACTACGTGGTGGTGAAGGTTCCGCGGTTCGCGTTCGAGAAGTTCCCGGCCGCGGATCCCACGCTGACCACCACCATGAAGTCCGTGGGCGAGGCCATGGCGATCGGCCGCAACTTCACCGAAGCCCTGCAGAAGGCGCTGCGTTCGCTGGAGCAGAAGGGCTCTTCGCTGTCCTTTGATCCGGTGGATGCCGCCGACGTGCCCGGACTCATTGAGGCTTCCCGGCGGCCCACCACCGCCCGGCTGCAGCAGGTGCAGCAGGCCCTGCTGGGCGGGGCAACGATCGAGGAACTCTTCGAAGCCACCGGCATTGACCCCTGGTACCTGGACCAGCTGGTGCTCATCAACGAAACCGCTGAGCAGATCCGCGCCACGCCGTCGGTCGACGAGGACATTCTCCGCCTGGCCAAGCGGCACGGCTTCTCCGATGAGCAGATCGGTGCGCTGACCAACACCCCCGAAGCAGTGGTGCGCGGCGTGCGGCACGCCCTGAACGTGCGGCCGGTCTACAAGACAGTGGACACCTGCGCCGCCGAATTCGCCGCGTACACGCCGTACCACTACTCCTCGTATGACGAGGAGGACGAGGTGGCCGAGCACGCCAAGCCGTCCATCATCATCCTCGGCTCGGGCCCGAACCGGATCGGGCAGGGGATCGAGTTCGACTACTCCTGCGTCCACGCGACCATGGCACTGCGCGAAGCCGGCCACGAGACCGTGATGATCAACTGCAACCCGGAAACCGTTTCCACCGACTACGACATCTCCGACCGGCTCTACTTCGAGCCGCTGACCCTGGAGGATGTCCTGGAGGTCATCGCCGCGGAGCAGCGCACCGGCGGGGTCCTGGGCGTCTTCGTCCAGCTCGGCGGGCAGACGCCGCTGAAGCTGGCGCAGGCCCTGGCCGACGCCGGCGTGCCCATCCTGGGCACCTCGCCCGCCGCAATCGACCTGGCCGAACACCGCGGTGCGTTCCAGCAGGTCCTGGATGAGGGCGGACTGACCGCGCCCAAGAACGGCACGGCCGTGTCCTTCGAGGACGCCAAGCGGGTGGCGGATGAGATCGGCTACCCCGTCCTGGTCCGCCCGTCCTATGTCTTGGGCGGCCGCGGCATGGAAATTGTCTACGACGAAGCCAACCTCTCCCGCTACATCGCCAACGCCACCGAGATCACCCCGGACCATCCGGTCCTGGTGGACCGGTTCCTGGAAGACGCCATCGAGATCGACGTCGACGCGCTCTTCGACGGCACCGACCTCTACGTGGGTGGAATCATGGAGCACATCGAGGAAGCCGGCATCCACTCCGGCGACTCGGCCTGCGTGCTGCCGCCCATCACCTTCGGCACCGACGTGATCGACCGGGTCCGCGAAGCCACCCGGGTGATCGCCGCCGGCGTCGGCGTCCGCGGCCTGATCAACATCCAGTTCGCCCTGGCCTCGGACATCCTCTACGTCATCGAAGCCAACCCGCGTGCCTCCCGCACGGTGCCGTTTGTCTCCAAGGCCACCGGCGTCCAACTGGCCAAGGCCGCGGCGCTGATCGGCACCGGCAGCAGCATCGCCGAGCTGCGGGCCGCCGGGAAGCTGACCGCCGTGGGCGACGGGTCCACCCTGCCGCTGGACGCCCCCGTGGCCGTGAAGGAAGCGGTGCTGCCGTTCAGCCGGTTCCGCACACCGGAAGGCACCGTGGTGGACTCCCTGCTGGGCCCGGAAATGCGGTCCACCGGGGAGGTCATGGGCATCGACAAGTACTTCGACACCGCCTTCGCCAAGTCCCAGGCCGCCGCCAACAGTGCCCTGCCCACCGCCGGCAAGGTCTTCGTATCGGTGGCGAACCGGGATAAGCGCTCCATCATCATGCCGGTGAAGCGGATGACCGACCTCGGCTTCGAGATCCTCTCCACGGGCGGCACCGCCGAGGTGCTGCGCCGCAACGGCATTGCCGCCACCGTGGTGCGCAAGGTCGGCGAAGGTACGGGACCGAACGGGGAAGGGACCGTCGTCGACCTGATTACCGCCGGAGAAATCAACCTCGTGGTCAACACGCCTTCCGGCGGTCAGGCCCGCGGCGACGGATACGAAATCCGTGCCGCGGCCACGTCCATCGGCTGCCCCGTGGTCACCACCGTTTCCGAGTTCGGTGCTGCGGTCCAGGCAATCGAAGCAATGCGGTCCTACGAATGGGACGTGACCTCACTGCAGGAACACGCGGCCCGGTTGAAGGCAGCCGGTGCCTGAGGAGCGACCCGCTTTCGGCACACGGCTGCGCGCGGCCATGGACCGCCGCGGGCAGCTGTGCGTCGGCATTGATCCGCATCCCGGGCTGTTGGCCGAGTGGGGCCTGAACGACGACGCCGCCGGGCTGGAGCGTTTCTCCCTCAGCGTCCTCGCGGCGGTGGGGGAGCAGGTTGCAGCCGTGAAGCCGCAGGCGGCGCTGTATGAACGCCACGGATCCGCCGGGATCGCGGTCCTCGAACGCCTGCTGGCGGCCTGTTCGGACGCCGGCGTGCTCAGTATCGCCGACGCCAAGCGCGGGGACATCGGCTCCACGATGGCTGCCTATGCGGACGCGTGGCTGCGGGACGGTTCGCCGCTGGCGGCCGACGCCGTGACACTCAGTCCGTATCTCGGGTTCGAATCACTGCGGCCCGCCCTGGACCTTGCCGCTGCCAGCGGGCGGGGCGTGTTTGTCCTGGCACTGACGTCAAACCCGGAAGGGGCGTCCGTTCAGCACGTCGGCGCCGGGGGAGCGGCACGCTCCGTAGCGGCCCGGATCGTGGACGCGGCTGCGGCGGAAAACGCCGGTCCGGGAGTGGTTCCCGGGACGGAGCTGGGTTCCGTCGGACTCGTGGTGGGCGCGACCGTCGGCACGGCACTGGCCGACCTCGAGATTGACCTTGCCGCCTCGCGTGCCCCGCTGCTCGCACCGGGACTGGGCGCCCAGGGCGCAACGGCCGCCGACCTGCGCGCAACCTTCGCTGCGGCGTACCCCAACGTCCTGGCGACCTCCAGCCGCGGCATCCTGCGGGCCGGCCCCGATCCCCGGGCCCTGCGCGAGGCAGCGCTGCGGACCGGAGCGGAGCTGGCATCCGTACGCTAGCGGAGCGGCGTGTGGTGCGAAGCGGTTTCCATTGCAATTGGGCTTCGATTACGGATAGGTTCGGACCTACCAGCAGAGCCGCTGACAGCGGTGTGTCCTCGTCCGGGAGAGTCTCTTGAACCTCAAGCCACTGACCGAAGCCGAGCGTACGCTGGCCCGCGAAAAGGCCACTGCGGCCCGAGCTGTCCGCGCCGAGGTCAAGTCACGAATCAAGTCCGGTGACCTCAGCATCGAAGAAGTCATCCTGTCCCGTTCCGGAGAGGAAGCAATCGGCCGGCTGAAGGTCATGGACCTGCTGCGCGCCCTGCCTGGTGTCGGGGAGCGCCGCGCAGCTGGAATAATGGCTACGGTAGGTATCGCGCCGACCCGCCGGGTCCGGGGGTTGGGCGTGCATCAGCGCAAGGCGCTGATAGACCTGCTGGCGGGCCATTAGGCTCCGGAGGCCAGCAATAACAACGAGTGAATGAGGTTTACGTGTCGCAACCGCGGCTGACAGTTCTGGCAGGTCCAACCGCAGTTGGCAAGGGCACTGTATCCACCTATATCCGGGACAACTATCCCGAGGTCTGGCTTTCCGTCTCGGCCACCACCCGTGCCCCCCGGCCGGGCGAAGAAGACGGCGTACATTACTTCTTTGTCAGCGCCGAAGAGTTCGACGAAATGGTTGAAAAGGACCAGATGCTCGAGTGGGCAGTGGTCCACGGACGCAACCGCTACGGAACCCTGCGCCGCACCGTCGAGGCAGCCATGGCCGAGGGCCGCAGCGTGTTGCTGGAGATCGATCTGCAGGGTGCCCGGCAGGTTAAGAAGTCCATGCCGGAGGCGAATTTCGTGTTCCTGGCCCCGCCCACATGGGATGAAATGGTGCGGCGCCTGGTGGGGCGCGGAACCGAAACGTCCGAAGAGCAGCAGCAACGGCTGGAAACCGCTAAACTGGAACTTGCTGCCGAGTCCGAGTTCGATCACACCGTCATTAATGATGACGTCCAGCGGGCGGCAGCTGAGCTTGTATCACTCATGGGAATCAGTCCGCGCACGCGCTGACAAACCGCGAATCCCGTTCAAGAATTTTGGAGAACCCTGTGTCTGAAGGCATCATCAACCCGCCGATCGACGACCTGCTCGAAGCAGCCGATTCCAAGTACGCGCTGGTCATCTACGGTGCCAAGCGCGCCCGCCAGATCAACGCCTACTACTCCCAGCTGCACGAGGGCCTGTTCGAGTACGTCGGCCCGCTGGTGGAAACCAAGCTGAACGAAAAGCCGTTGTCCATCGCCCTGCGCGAGATCAACGACGGCATGCTCGTGGTGCGCCCGAACGAGAACGCCGAGTAAAGCTCAGCGAACACAAGGGGGAAGGCAGCAGCGTGCGCATAGTCCTGGGCGTCGGCGGCGGAATCGCCGCGTACAAGGCCGCGTCGCTGCTGCGGCTTTTCACCGAGGCCGGGCACAACGTCACTGTTGTCCCCACCGAATCCTCCAAGCAGTTCGTCGGCGTCTCCACCTGGGAGGCGCTCTCGGGCAACCCCGTCTCCTCCTCCGTCTTCGACGAAGTGGAGAAGGTTAACCATGTGCGGCTCGGACATGAAGCGGATCTGATCGTGGTGGCCCCGGCCACTGCGGACCTGCTGGCCCGGGCTGCCGCCGGCCAGGCGAACGACCTGCTCACCAACACCCTGCTGATGGCCCGCGGGCCGGTGGTTTTCGCGCCGGCCATGCATACCGAAATGTGGATGCATCCCGCAACCACCGCCAACGTCGCAACCCTGCGCAGCCGGGGCGCCGTGGTGCTGGAGCCGGGCATCGGGCGGCTTACCGGCAAGGACACCGGCCCCGGCCGCCTGCCGGAACCTGAGGCTATCTTCACCGCCGCACTGGCCGCCGTTAAAGCAGCCGCCGAAGCCGCCCAGCCGGCATCCGCCCCCGGCGCGCTGGCCGGCACCACCGTCACCATCACTGCCGGCGGCACCCGTGAACCGCTGGACCCGGTCCGGTTCCTCGGCAACCGCTCCTCAGGAAAGCAGGGGACAGCGCTGGCCGAAGCGGCTCTGGCGGCCGGCGCCCGGGTGCGGCTCATAGCGGCGCACATGGACGTTCCGGCGCCGAGCGGCGTCGAGCTTCTCCGCGTTGAAACGGCCCTCGAACTGCGTACCGCTGTGCATGCGGCTGCCGCGGACTCCGACGTCGTGATCATGGCCGCTGCGGTGGCGGATTTCCGTCCCTCACAGGTGGTGGACACCAAAATCAAGAAGCGCGACGACGAAGCTGATCCCGTGATCACCCTCGTCAGGAATCCCGACATCCTGCGCGAACTGGTCCAGGCGCGCGACGCAGCCGGAACACGCACCCCCAAGCTCATTGTCGGCTTTGCTGCCGAAACCGGAGATGCCACCTCCGATGTGCTCGAATACGGGCGTAAGAAGCTTGCCCGCAAGGGCTGCGACCTGCTGGTCCTCAACCGGGTCGGCAAATCCCTTGTCTTCGGCCAGGACGAAACCGAGGTGAGGATTCTCTCACCGGCAGACGCCGCAGAGGATGCAGGCGAGAGCGCTGCCGGTACCAAAGCCGACGTTTCGGCACGCATCATCGCGCGGATTTCCGCCGAGCTCGCTGCACGCACCGCCTGAGGCTGCGCACCCTGCGCGTGCTTGGATGGTCGGTGGGGCCCGGTAGAGTAAATCCCGTGACTTCTACTTCCTCTCCCGCTAAGCCGCAGTCCAATCTGCGCCTTTTCACCTCGGAATCCGTCACTGAGGGCCACCCGGACAAAATCTGTGACCAGATCAGTGACGCAATCCTCGACGGCCTGCTCAAGGTTGACCCCGAGTCCCGGGTAGCCGTTGAAACCCTGGTGACCACCGGACTGGTGCACGTCGCCGGAGAAGTAACCACCGAGGGTTACGTTGAAATCCCGCAGCTGGTGCGCGACACCATCCTGGACATTGGTTACGATTCCTCGGCCAACGGCTTCGACGGCGCCCGCTGCGGCGTGTCCGTCTCCATCGGCCAGCAGTCCCCGGAAATTGCTTCAGGCGTGTTCAACTCCCTGGAGAACCGGACCGGGAAGGTCATTGACCCCTATGACGCCCAGGGCGCGGGGGACCAGGGCATCATGTTCGGCTACGCCAGCGACGAGACCTCGGTACTTATGCCCACGCCTATCTGGCTGGCACACCGGCTCTCCGAACGCCTCACCACTGTCCGCAAGGACGGCACCCTTCCGTACCTGCGCCCTGACGGCAAGACCCAGGTCACCGTGGGGTACGACGGCGACCGGCCGGTTTCCGTGGACTCCGTGGTTGTCTCCACGCAGCACGCCGCGGAGCTGGACCTGGAACAACTGCGGGCCGACATGGTGGAGTACGTGGTCAACCCCGTCCTCGCCGGCACCGACCTCGACATCTCGGCCGTCGAGCACATCATCAACCCGGGCGGCCCGTTCGTCATCGGCGGCCCCGTCGGCGATGCCGGCCTCACCGGCCGCAAGATCATCGTTGACACCTACGGCGGATTCGCCCGCCACGGCGGCGGTGCCTTCAGCGGCAAGGACCCGAGCAAGGTAGACCGGTCCGCGGCCTACGCCATGCGCTGGGTAGCCAAGAACGTGGTTGCCGCCGGTCTGGCCCGGCGTGCGGAAATCCAGATTGCCTACGCCATCGGCATGGCCCGCCCCGTAGGCATCTATGTTGAAACCTTCGGCACCGAAACAGTTGACCCGGCCCGGATTGCCGACGCTGTGAAGGAAGTCTTCGACCTGCGTCCGCTGGGCATCATCAACGGCCTGGACCTCAAGCGTCCCATCTACCAGCGGACTGCCGCCCACGGCCACTTCGGCCGCGAGGACGAAGGTTTCACCTGGGAGCGCAAGGACAAGGTCGAGGACCTCCGCAGCTACTTCAACGTGTAGCCGGCCATGGCCGCCGACGACACCACTGAGGCCGTGCAGCTTTCCCTGCTGCACGGCTTCACGCCGTCGGCAAAACCCGTGGGCAAGGCGCAGCCGGCTTCCGCCCTGCCGATTGCCCGCGTCCTGCTGGATTCCCCGCTGCCGCACCTGGACCGTCCCTTTGACTATCTGGTCCCGGCCGACCTCGACACCGACGCTGTGCCGGGCGCCCGGGTCAAAGTCCGGTTCGGCGGCCAGGAACTCCCGGGATTCATCACCGAACGGGTGGCCGAAGCGGACACCACTGCCCGGTTGATGCCGCTGGGAAAGATAATCTCCCCGCAGCCCGTGCTTTCCCCGCAGATCCTGCGCCTGGCCGAGGCCGTCGCCGCACGCTACGCCGGAACGGTCCACGATGTGCTGCGCGTAGCCATTCCGCCGCGTGCGGCGCGGGTGGAGAAGGAATTTACTCCCGAGGCCCGGGCGGAATCCGCTGACGCCGGCTCTGGTGCCGACGGCGACTCCGGTACGGGCGGCGGCTCGTCGGCGGGACCGGCCGACGCCGTGCCCGGACCGGCCGACGCCGTGCCTGGACCGGAAGGGGCCGGAGCCAACCCGCTGACACGCTATCCGCACGGACCGCGGTTCCTGACCCATCTGGCCGCGGGCCACCGCCCCCGCGCTGTGCTCTCCTCGCTGGGCGGCTACGGCCCGCAGGACTGGCCTGCAGAAATTGCCGAGGCTGTCCGGTCCACGCTGCTCTCCGGGCGGGGCGCCGTCGTCGTCGTTCCCGACAACAAGGACCTCTCCCGGGTGCAGTCCGCGCTTACTGCCCGGATCGGGGCAGCTGCCTTTGTCCGGTTGACGGCCGAAGACGGACCCACCCCGCGCTACCGCAGTTTCCTCCAGTTGCTGCACGGTGATGTCCGCGTGGCAATTGGTACCCGTTCGGCCGCCTATGCGCCGGTGCAGGATCTCGGCCTGGCCGTTATCTGGGATGACGCAGACGACCTGCACGCCGAACAGCGGGCGCCCTACCAGCACACCCGCGACGTACTGCTGCTGCGTGCCGAGCTGGAAGACGCAGCCCTGCTCCTGGCGTCCCATTCGCGGAGCACTGAGGCACAACGGCTGGTCGCCAGCGGCTGGGCGGCCGGTATAGCCGCCGAACGTTCCACCGTCCGGACGCATGCCCCGCGGGTGGTCAGCACTACCGACTCCTTCACGATGGAACGCGATCCCTTGGCTGCCCGGGCCCGGATACCGCACGCAGCGTGGAAGGCGGCGCAGGACGGACTGACGCGGGGACCGGTGCTGGTCCAGGTGGCCCGGACCGGTTTCTCGCCGGCGTTGTCCTGCCAGGAATGCCGGGAACCCGCCCGCTGCCGCAACTGCTCCGGTCCATTGGGCCTGGCCAGCAGGAACGGTATTCCGGCATGCCGCTGGTGCGGGCGGCCGGAACCCATGTGGCATTGCGGAAACTGCGGCGGAACCCAGCTGCGGGGCTCCACCGCCGGTGCCGGGCGCACCGCCGAGGAACTGGGCCGTGCGTTCCCCTCCACCACTGTGATTTCGTCCGCCGGCGACCACATCCGGACCGAGATTCCGGACACCCCGGCCCTGGTCGTCGCCACCCCCGGAGCCGAACCCGTAGCTCCGGGCGGCTACGCCGCAGCCATCCTGCTGGACGGCAATGCGATGCTGTCCCGGGAATCGCTGCGGGCGGGGGAGGACACCCTGCGCCGCTGGTTTACGGCGGCAGCGCTGGTCCGCCCGGCAACGGAAAAAGGCCTCGTGGTTGTCACAGCCGATGATTCGGCAACGGTCGGCCATCTGCTCCGTTGGGACCCGGCTTCGGCGGCGGAACGCGAACTGGAGCTGCGGCGTGAACTGGGTTTGCCTCCGGCCGTACGGTATGCCGAACTGAGCGGGTCGAGGGAAGGGCTTGACGCGTTTATCACTCGGCTCGAGCTGCCTGAGGGTGTCCGGGCCGTGGGGCCGGCGCCTCTTGCACCCGCGGTGGTTCCGCCGTCGGGCAACTCCCAGCAACGGGACAGCAGGTCTCCGGAAGGCCAGCTGGGCGGGGCCGGTGGACGCTACCGGACACTCCTGTTTTTCCCGTACACGGCAGCACCCGCGATTACGGCGGCCCTGCGTTCTACCAAGGCTGCTGCCTCTGCACGCCGGACGGGCGATCCCGTCTACATTCGAGTGGACGGAACTGACGTCCTTTAACGTCCTTTAGGTCCAGGCGTCCGGCGGCGGGTTCCTGCGGCAGTTCTTGCTTACAGCTGGCGAGTTCCTGAAGCAATTCTTACTTCCGGCAGCTCGAGTTCCTGCAGTTGGTTCCTCTTTACCGCAGCTCGAGTTCCTGGGGCAGTTCCTACTTACAGCAGCTCGAACAGGACCGCGCTGGCGCCGAGGAGGGAAAGCAAAGCCAGCTGGGCGGCGCCGCCCAACCGGGACAACCGGCCAAACAGTCCACGGGGTACTCCGTGGATCATCCAGTACCGATGATTGACAGTTGGCAGCCTCACTGCTGCGTCCCCTTTCCCGGTCGCCGGAATCTAGTGGCTGCAGCTGTGGCTGCCACCCTCTTGCCCCGGCCCGATCCGTTTCATGGCGTACATTTCCCAGTATCCCGCCCCGTGGAAAGCGGAATTGACCGGAATCGGGGTGAAGTTTGCCACTGGGTGTGCACCGGTGGCGGGTACAACGAAGGGCTCCGGATCTCCGGAGCCCTTCGTCGTAGAAAATGTGGTCAGGGATTAGGCCCCAACGGTTTCACGGCTGGTACCTTCGACTGCGCTGCTTTCGACTGTTTCGCCGTTGATGGCGGAAGATTCCGTTGAGGTTTGGACGGCGATCTTGCGGGGCTTGGCCCGCTCAACCACGGGGATGATGACACTGAGGACGCCGTTCTCGTACTGGGCGGAAATCTGTTCAGTGTCGATCCCCTGGCCAAGGTTGAGCTGGCGCAGGAAGTTACCGGCTTCCCGTTCACGCGTGAGCCACTTGACCCCGTCCGCGTTCTGCAGTGTGCGCTGGGCCCGGATTGTCAGCAGCTGGCCGTCGACGTCAATGTCGATGGATCCGGGATCGATCCCGGGGAGATCTGCTGCGAGGATGTACTGGTCGCCTTGCCGGTAGAGGTCCATAGGCATGCCGCGCAGGGTTCCTTCGCCACGCAGTGCCTGAGCCATGCGGTCCAGTTCCTGGAACGGATCAAACTTCATAGCCATGGTGGTACCAACTCCTTCTACGTGATCGCTTTTTCAGCGGTGCCGAGATTCAGTTCCAAAGTTGAGTCAGCAACACTCAACTTGCGAAAATGAGATTAGCACTCTCGTGGGGCGAGTGCCAACTACTTTTTCTGGTGATGAATTTGTGGCCTTAGCGGCTGCCGGAGCGATCCGTCCGAACTGCCGCCAGGCGTGCCAGTTCCTGAACCTCGCCCGGGGAACCGCGCCAGGGAGCCCCGTGTCCGGGGAGCACCCATGTGGCCTCGAGGCCGGCCAGTCGGTTCAGGGAATTGAGGGCTAACGCAGGGTCATCGGTGAACGGTGCGGGCCGGATGCCGGTCTGCCCTGTCAGTACGTCGCGCGTGGTGAGGGCATCCCCGACAAAGACCGCATCCGCAACCGGAACGTACACGGCGACGCTCCCCGGAGAGTGTCCCGGCAGGGCGATGACGCGCGGTGAACCCGGAAGCGGGAGGACATCTCCGTCGGCCACTTCGGATACCTGGGTGAGGTACGTTGGGCGCCAGCCCCGCTTGCGCAGCGCGTAGGCGAAGAACCGAACCACGGGGCCCGGCCGCATGGGGCCCATTGCAGGCTTTGGCTTCTTGCCGCCGCGAGCACGGTCTGCGTCTTCGGAATGGACGAAGACGGGCACGTTCTGGCTTCGGCGCAGTCTTTCTGCAAAGCCGATGTGGTCGCTGTCGCCGTGGGTCAGGACCACCCCGCGTATGTCATCCAGGCTTCGACCCATGGATTTAAGCTCGGCGAGCAGATCGTTCCAGTGCCCGGGGAGTCCCGTGTCGATCACGGTAATCCCGTCGTCGGTGTCGACCAAATAAGCAGCCACGATGTCGTTTCCGATGCGGTGCAGATGCGGTCCAAGCTTCACGGGTCCTCCTTCTGATGACAATTAGCCGATCCGTGAGGGCTGAGTTGGCCACTGGCTTCTTGGCCCTCGCTAGCTGGTTGGCCGCCACTATAGCCACGTGCTTCCATCTGCGGCAGCCCTCCGGGGTTCACCTTTAGGCGGCCCAGACAAAATCCGCTATGCATGCTTCAACGGGGGAGTCCGGCGAACGCGCCGGGGGACGGGCCAGGGGAGGCGTCGGGTTCTCTTGCAGGTGAGCCGGGTGGTCTTGCGGACGTGCCAGCCGCGGTAGCGCCCCTGGTAAAGCAGTCCCGGGCAATGCCGTCCCGGGCAGGGGCGGAGCGGTGGAACGATACGTGTGGCCGGTCGGCGTCGTCGTGTCCACCGTGTGTCCTGCGGTCGCTGTGTCTACCGGGCGTCCGGGTCCCGCGTTGATGCCGGCGTCTGCTTCGGCCTCCGGGCTGCTCCTTCGGACTGGTTCTGCACGCCACCCGGGCGCTTCCTTTGCATGGTTACATGCCTCGCATAGTCCCTGCCCGTTGGATGCACTGGTGGGTCCGCCGCGGTTGTGAGGGCGGATATGGTCCAGATGGCGGATTGGTGCTCCGCACCAGGGCATTCGGCAGGCAGTATCCCGGGCCGCGATGAACCGTGCCAGGGACTTGGGAAACAGCCGTGCGCGGGAATCCATCGCCACCAGCTCTCCGGTGTCCGGAGCCGTGTACAGCCTCCGGACCCAGTGTTCCGCGTGCTTGTCGGAGCCGCCCATGGCTTGGTCCTTAGTCCGGCCCCGGCTGCTCTGGTGCCGTCTGCTCGGGCCCCGCCGGCTCCGGCGCCGAACCAGATCCCTAGCCCACTGCGCCGGCACCGGACCGTACCCGGGTACCAGCGCCGGTTCCGAATCGCCTGCCAGTAAGGTCCGGTCGGTCATTACCAGCTGGATCTCCACCTTCGTCGAGCCCGCATCTCCCAGCCCGGTGACCCGTTCCACCAGGGTGTCC
This sequence comes from Arthrobacter jinronghuae, assembly GCF_025244825.1. NCBI lineage: Bacteria > Bacillati > Actinomycetota > Actinomycetes > Micrococcales > Micrococcaceae > Arthrobacter > Arthrobacter jinronghuae. The sequence continues at coordinate 2,097,618 of NZ_CP104263.1, read as the reverse complement.
GCCATGATCTGGCCCCGCCCCCTTGAGTCGCCGGCGGCGCGTAGCCGGTCAGCCTCGTGAGAGAGGGCTGTGTAGACGCCCACTCCCTGTGCCACGGGCAGTAATCCGGTGAGATACGTCATGGTGTCCGGCGCCGGACGGCAGGAGACAAACCGTTCAGAGGCTGCTTTCGCGGCGCGGTTCACTGCCGCCCGCGGGTCCAATCGGTATGCGGCAGCCTTGGCGCGGGCGATGATTTGCCGGTCGCCCAGGGACTCCAGCAGGCCGGCATCACCTGCCACTTCTTCATCCACTTGCCGCCGGTCTTCGAGGGAGAGGCAAGCTGTCTCGCGCACCAGGAGTGTGGCCCGCCATTCGCTGATCTTTCCGAAGGACAGAGCCTGCATTGTGTACGGCATCTCCGAGGTCAGGGCTTTTGCCAAGCCGAGCAGCCGTCCGCCCTTGTTGGCGGATTCCCGCCGGGCCAGTGCGATCTGTGAAGCTACCCCTCGCCCCAACTCTTCCTTCCGCAGGCCGGCGTGTTTCTGCTTGCTCCGCTGTGAGGCGTCGAATGCCGCTGCGATCCGTGCCTGCGCTGCGGCAGCGGCACCCTTCAGTTCCTCAAGCGCCCGCAGTTGGTCGATCAGTTCCGAATCCGATGCGATTTCCGAAACTGAGCCCTCCGGCGTCGGAAGGGAGTTAGGTTCGAACTCAGCTGCCAAGTACTCCACCCAGGCGTCAAACACTGCGGATTGGGCCTCCAGCGGGCCCCTCCGATGATGATCAACCGATGGCAGATATTCGAACATGTGTTCGAGTCTAGTGTTCTGTTTGACTGCATAAAAGGCCAAAACTACGCGACTCAATACCTGTTTTTAACGGGCACTGTGCGCTGTGGGAACGGCGGCGGTTACAGACCCAGATGGTCCTCCGGAGCCGGTTGCACCGCGCTTCGGAGCTCATTAGATGCCCTCGCTGCGCGACAAGCCCACGCCGAGCGACAGGCCCTCACGCGGCCACCCCTCAGGCGGCCAACCCTCTCCCCGCGGCCACCCCTCACCACGCCAGCCCGCGCCGGGCGACCAGCCAGGCGTAGATCAGCCGTGCCGTATGCCTCCCGTGGCTGCGCAGGTGCGGGCTTGATGCCACCTCGGGCTTGCAGCCCGAGTCGATCATGCAGTTGAGCAGCGACGCCAGCCACGCGTCAATATGGTCAGCTGGGACGTCCCGGGTAAGCGCCGACCGCCGGAGTTCGGCGTCGACGTCGAACCCGTCACCACGCACGTAAGGAAGTACCCCGACCCAGTCCAGCCAGGGAGCGCCGGTCCCGAGGAAATTCCAGTCGCAGAACAGTGCCTGCCCGGAGCTGATCAGGATATTGTCCGGGCGCAGGTCTCCGTGAAGGACTGCATCACCTGCCAGGGCCTCGGGACACAGTTCCAGCAGTCCCGAAAACGTCCGTGCCTGTTCGGCACTCAGCGTCGGCAGGAACCACGGAGCCGGACCGCCCTCGGCTACCGGCTCGAAAGCGGAGGGTATCCGGGCCATGTCTTCTGCAACGGGACGGCCGGCAGCATCCTGCGGGAAGTTCGCCAGGAGGCCGGCGGCGGTGTTGCAGGAGTCCTCGACGGCGAGCAGGTCCGCGCTGGTCCACGGCTGGCCGGGCATGCGTCCGTCCACCGCCTCATAAACGAGCAGCTGCCAGTCGGTGCCCTCCGCCGCCAGGCATTCGGCGGCAAGCAGCGCCGGCATGGGCATGCCCGCAGGCATCAAGGGCACCACCTGCGATTCGCGCACGTATGACCGGTAAGTGACAGTGTCCGACGCCGGTGCCGCCTTCACGAAGACGCGCACCCCGGCGTCGTTCCCGAGAACCGCGGCGAAACCGGGCGTGAAGCCGCCGCCCGCCGGCTGCACCGATGTGATGCTGCCGCCCAGATATGTACGGAGCCGCAACTGCAGGACTGCCGGCAACTCGGCCCAGGGACGTCTGGCGGCCGTGCGGCGGTAATCGGGGATGCTCTGCATTCGGAACAGCCTAGGGCAGCACTTGTACCCAAGCAGGCAAGGGCGCATCCAGCGAGCCGCCACAAACAGGTTGTGCACAATTGAATTGTGCCCTACGGTGGGCTCATGAACGAATCCCTACAGCGGCAGGTGTGCTTCTCGCTGTACTCCGCCTCCCGGGCGGCTACGGCCCTCTATCGTCCGATGCTTGAAGAGATGGGGCTGACCTACCCGCAGTACCTGGTGATGTCGCTGCTCTGGGAGAAAGACGCCCAAAGCGTCCGGGACCTGGGCGAGGCACTGGACCTGGACTCCGGCACGCTTTCGCCGCTGCTCAAGCGGCTGGAGGCAGCGGACCTGGTGCAGCGGCGTCGTGCCGTCGAGGACGAGAGGCGCGTCCGTATCAACCTCACGGATGCCGGACGCGCACTTCAAAATGACGCCAGGAACCTGCCGGACCGGCTCGCAGCCTCCGCCGGACTGGCACCGCAGGACCTGCAGAGCCTGCAGGACACACTCGCCAAGGTTACTGCCGCACTGCGGCAGGCCGCGGCGAAGTGACGGCACCAATACCCGGCACCAATACCTACCATCAACCCCGACAGTAAGGTTCATTCCATGAGCAGTTACCCCGAAACCGGCCGCGAAATCCAGCTTGCTTCCCGCCCCGACGGGTGGCCGACGGAGCAGAACTTCCGTCTGGCGGAGGTACCGGTACCCGAACTGCAGGAGGGCCAGGTCCTGGTCCGCAACCTGCACATGTCCGTGGACCCGTATATGCGCGGCCGGATGAATGACGCGAAGTCCTATGTACCGCCGTTCCGGCTCGACGAAGCGCTGGAGGGCGGCGCCGTCGGTGAAGTCGTGGAGTCACGCTCACCGGACCACAAGCCGGGGGACAAGGTACTGCACGGCCTCGGCTGGCGCGACTATGCCGTCCTTGACGGGCGCCGTGCACGTGTCATCGATACGGACGCCGCTCCGGCCAGCGCGTACCTCGGGGTGCTGGGCATGACCGGCCAGACCGCCTATGCCGGCCTGACCAAGGTGGCGGAATTCAAGGAAGGCGACGTCGTCTTCGTCTCGGGAGCCGCGGGCGCCGTGGGTTCGCTGGTCGGGCAGATCGCAAAGGCCATGGGTGCCAAGAAGGTCATCGGCAGTGCCGGTTCCGCCGAAAAGGTCCAGCGGCTGCTCGACCTGGGCTTCGACGAAGCGTTCAACTACCACGACGGTCCCGTGAAGGATTCGCTGAAGAAGGCTGCCGGGGCCGACGGCATTGACGTCTACTTCGACAACGTGGGCGGCGAGCACCTGGAAGCGGCCCTGTCGGTGATGAACAAGTTCGGGCGGATCGCCATGTGCGGCGCCATTTCGCAGTACAACGATGCGCCTGTCGGCCCGCGGAACCTGGCCATTGCCATCGGCAAGGAAATCACGCTCCGGGGGTTCCTGGTGGGCAGCTACAACCAGTACGCGGACGAGTTCGCCGCGCTGATGACCCGCTGGATGCAGGACGGCCTGGTCCGCTATGACGAGACGTTCGTGGACGGACTCGAAAACTCCCCGCAGGCCTTCATTGACCTGATGAAGGGTGCCAACAAGGGCAAGATGATCGTGAACCTGGGCAAGTAGGGATCAACGACGACGGCGGCGGCCGGGGAACAGGCGGACAGCCTCCCCGGCCGTTTCCATGAGCTGGGTGGCAGAGGCACCCCAGCTGTAGTCGGCGGCCCGCTGCACGCCGGCGTCGGACGCCTTCTGCCAGCGCCCGGGCTCGCCAAGCTGCCGTACGGCCCCGGCGAAGGCGGACGGATCATCCGGATCCACCAGCACCGCCGCACCGCCGGAAACCTCGCGGAAAATCGGAATGTCACTGGCAATCACCGGTGTGCCCACGGCCATTGCCTCGATCACCGGCAGCCCGTAGCCCTCGGCTTTCGACAGCGTTACCAGGGCCGTGGTGCGTCGCAGGAGGGCGTCATACTCCTCATCGGTGACCCCGTTGTGGAACCTCACGCGCGCTCCGGCGGGAATCAGCGCCTCAAGCTCGCTTCGCCGCGCATCGGAGATCCGGCTCAGCAGGTGCAGCGTGAAGTCGGGCAGGTATTCCATGCCGCGGATGATGGTCTCCACGTTCTTGTACGGCATGAAGGACCCCATATACAGCAGCGACGCCTCGGCCTTCGCATCCGGGTCCCGCGGCACGGCACCCGCCTGGGGTGCGTTGGCCACTATCCGGACGGGGCGTTTCGTCAACCGGTGGCGGGACATCAGCTCCCGCGTAGTCCCGCTGATGGTGGCAACGACGTCGGCCCTGTCCAGCAGCAGCCGCTGCGGCCAGTAGGCCAGATGGTACAGCCGCCACAGCCAGCGAACCGCCGGCGGAAGGAACGACGGCGGCGTCGGGTTCTGGTAATAGATCAGGTCATGCAGGGTCAGGATCAGCGGATACTTCCGGCCCCAGCTGCCCATGGTCTGCATCGGGCAGAAAACCGCGTCGGCACCCAGCCGGTTGATCCGGAAAGCCACGAACAGTTCCGCGGGGGAAAGCGGGCTGTTGACCTTCACCCACGGCAGGTCCGGGAGCAGGCCCAGCTGGCGTTCGTCCGAAATCAGCATCACGACGTCGGCGTGCCGGCTCACCGCCTCGATCAGGCTGGCGCCGTAGCGGCTGATGCCGTCGTGGTGGTCTGTGCGGGTAAACCGTGCGTCTACGGCCAGGCGCATCCTCATACATGCCTCCGCGACAGGAAATCCTCGATCTTGTCGGCTGCCTCAGCCGGCTTTTCATAGTGCACCAGGTGGCCGACACCGGGGAGCATCTGCAGTTCCGCGTCGGGGATCCGATCCGCAAGCAGGCGCTGTCCCCGAACCGATCCGATGTCGTCCTGTTCCGCCGCGATCAGCAGCACCGGCATGGAAAGCTGCGCGGCGACGTCGCGCACCGTGGCCGAAATGGATGCCCGGAAGGCATCCAGGACCACCCGGCGGTTCGCGAAGGCGCTGAAGTACGCATCGTGCTGGGCATGGATCCAGCGGCGCAGGCCCGGGTCCTTCGTCTTTGCCATCAGCATGCTCATGCCCCGGACAATGACCGGGCTGCGGAGCAGTGCCATGCCGGATTTCTCCGGCAGTGCCGCCGCCAGCCGATAGTAGAGTTCAGCCGCCTTGCTGGTGATCCCCTTGGGACCCTCCAGTGCAGGCTCGCAGATCGGGTTGACGAGCACCAGCTCACTGATCAGCTCCGGCGACTGGGCCGCCAGGTGCGCGGCAATGATGGAGCCGAAGGAGTGGCCGAGCAGGACGGTGTCCGCACCCAGACCCAGGTCCGCCAGTGCTTCGCGGACAAATGCGGTGTAGGCGGGGACATCGTGCGGGCCGGGAAGGGCGGCTCCGGCGCCGAAACCGGGAAGGTCAGGCACCAGGACACGGTGGCGGGGGAGTGCTTCGACAACCCGCAGCAGTCCGTGGTGGTCGCCGCGGAACCCGTGGACCATGAAGATCGGCGGCAGGCCGGCGTCGTCCTCCGTTACCGGCGCGAAGTCCCGGCAGACCTGCTCGGTGCCGTACACGGAAAAGGACCGTACTGCGGCCTTGCGGGAGAAAGGCGCAGGGGCGCCCGACGGCGTCAACGAACTCCGCGCTGCAGTACCGGACATTCAGTTCACCTCGTCGGGATTCGATCCGGACCGCTGGCCCCGGTCCAGTCCGTTCAACGCCGTCCGGTGATCGTCGGTCAGCTCGAAGGAGTACAGGTCCAGGTTTCCGGCAATCCGCTCCGGACTGCTGGCCTTGGGGATAACGATGTTGCCGAGGTCCAGGTGCCAGCGGAGGATCACCTGCGCGGGGGTGCGGCCGAGTTCAGCGGCAATCCGCACAACTACCGGGTCCGCGAGGACTGCACCGCGGCCCAGCGGACTCCACGCAGCCGTTCGGATTCCGAGCCGCTGGTGCAGCTGCCGCAGTTCCTCCTGTGCCAGCCACGGGTGCAGTTCAATCTGGTTTACCGCCGGGACAATTCCGGTCGCGTCCAGCAGCTGATGCAGATGGCCGGGCTGGAAATTGGAGACGCCGATGGCACGGACCCGGCCTGCGGCGTAGAGCTCCTCCAACGCCCGGTACGTGTCGACGAACTGCCCCCGCTGCGGGCACGGCCAGTGGATGAGGTATAGATCCAAGTAGTCCAGGCCCAGCCGGGAGAGGGACGCATCAAAGGCACGCAGAGTGGAGTCGTAGCCCTGGTCGGTGTTCCAGACCTTCGAGGTAACGAAAATGTCGCTGCGCTCGGCTTCGTTCGCGCGGACGAAGGTGTTCACGGCCTCTCCCACCCCGGCTTCATTGCCGTACAGGGCCGCCGTATCGAGGTGCCGGTAGCCTGCCCCGAGCGCCTCAAGGCACAGCCGGGCGGCGTCGTCGGCCGGGATCTTGTAGGTGCCGAAGCCGACCTGATCCATCATGACGCCGTTATTGAGCGGAACTCGAGCTGCAGGCTGCATATGACGACTTTACCGAGGTGCGGGCACGGTGCCGAATCGTGCCCTGACTACCTGTTTCGCCGCGTGAAGATTGGCGTGGCGCCAAACAGGTCGGCTAAGGTAATGGCGCTTCTTGCAAAAGATTGGTTGCATAGAAACCAACAGTCCGCCCTCCCACTTGGGTCGCGGACAGATACGAATGATCGGAGGAGTCGATGGTGACTCTCGGAGAAGTTTTCATCAGTGAGCTGGCCGGAACGGCCATCCTCATTATTCTGGGCTGCGGTGTCGTGGCCAACGTGGCGCTGGCAAAAACGAAGGGTGCCGGCGGCGGGTTCCTGATGGTCAACTGGGGGTGGGCCATCGGTGTTTTTGCCGGCGTGTATGCGGCCGCTATTTCCGGCGCACACATCAACCCCGCCGTCACGGTAGGTCTCTGGGCGGCAGGCAATGAGGAATTCGCGCCGGGCGTCGAGGTCTCCTTCGGCGCGGCCATGGTTTACTTCGCCGGGCAGATGGCCGGTGCCATCATTGGTGCCTTTGTGGCGTGGCTCGCCTACAAGAAGCAGTTCGACGACGAGCCCGACGCAGCCAACATCCTGGGTGTCTTCTCCACCGGTCCGGCTATCCGGTCCTACGGCTGGAACGTTGTGACCGAGGTCGTAGGCACCTTCGTCCTCGTCTTCACCATCGTTGCCTTCGCAGGAACCCCCACGGAGCTCGGCCCGCTGGCCGTGGCCCTCGTGGTGCTCGGCATCGGCGCATCGCTCGGCGGCCCCACCGGCTACGCCATCAACCCGGCCCGTGATCTTGGACCCCGCATCGTGCACGCCCTGCTGCCCATCCCGGGCAAGGGCAGCAGCGACTGGGCCTACGCCTGGGTGCCCGTCGTCGGTCCGCTGATCGGCGGCGCACTCGGCGGCTGGATCGGCGCCCAGATCCCCCTCCCGCTTCCGGTATAAGCGCAGCGGCAGTCCTCTTGGCCTGCCACCCCAAAGACCCCCACCGCAAGGAGCAGAAACAATGCCTGACAATCCCAGGTACATCATCGCCATCGACCAAGGCACCACCAGCAGCCGGGCCATCGTCTTCGGCCACGACGGAAACATCATTTCCACCGGGCAGAAGGAACACGAGCAGATCTTCCCGCACGCCGGCTGGGTGGAGCACGATCCGATGGAGATCTGGACGAACGTCCGCGAAGTTGTCGGCAGTGCCCTGTCCAAGGCCAACCTGACCCGGCACGACATTGCCGCCGTTGGTATCACCAACCAGCGTGAGACGGCAGTGGTCTGGGACCGCAACACGGGTGAGCCCGTCTACAACGCCATTGTCTGGCAGGACACCCGCACGCAGCCCATCGTCAACGAGCTGGCGGAAAACGGCGGCCTGGACCGCTTCAAGGACACGGTCGGCCTGCCGCTGGCCACGTATTTCTCGGGCACGAAGATCAAGTGGATCCTGGACAACGTAGAGGGGGCACGTGAACGGGCAGAGGCGGGGGACCTCATGTTCGGCAACACGGACTCCTGGATTGTCTGGAACCTCACCGGCGGGACCGACGGAGGCGTGCACATCACCGATGTGACCAATGCCTCCCGCACTCTGTTCATGAACCTTGAGACACTCACCTGGGATGAGGACATTCTCAAGGAATTCGGGATTCCGCGGTCGATGCTGCCGGAAATCAAGTCCTCCTCCGAGGTCTACGGCATGGTTGCAGGCTCGCAGCTGCTGCGCGAAACCCCGGTGGCCGGCATCCTCGGCGACCAGCAGGCCGCCACGTTCGGCCAGGCCGCGTTCGAGAAGGGCAATGCCAAGAACACCTACGGAACCGGCTGCTTCCTGATCTTCAACACCGGCGAGGAGATTGTCCGTTCCGAGAACGGCCTCATCACCACCGTTGCCTACCAGCTGGGTGACGCCAAGCCGGTCTACGCCCTCGAGGGTTCCATTGCCGTCACCGGGTCCCTGGTGCAGTGGCTCCGCGACAACCTGGGCATCATCAACAGCGCTCCGGAAATCGAAGAGCTTGCCCGCAAGGTGGAGGACAACGGCGGCGTATACATTGTGCCCGCATTCTCCGGACTGTTCGCACCGTACTGGCGTGCGGATGCCCGCGGTGCGATGGTGGGCCTGACCCGCTACGTGAACAAGAACCACATTGCCCGGGCCGCACTCGAAGCCACCGCGTTCCAGACCCGGGAAGTGCTCGACGCCGTGAACGCCGACTCCGGTGTCCCGCTGTCCGAGCTGCGGGTGGACGGCGGCATGGTTGCCAACGATGCCCTGATGCAGTTCCAGGCAGACATTCTCGGCGTGGACGTGGTCCGGCCCAAGGTCATCGAGACCACTGCCCTGGGTGCTGCCTACGCCGCAGGCCTGGCTGTCGGGTTCTGGAACGGCACCGACGAGCTCGAGCAGAACTGGGCCGAAGGCAAGCGCTGGACCCCGCAGATGGATGACGCTGAGCGTGAGCGCCAGATGCGTCTCTGGAAGAAGGCCGTCACCAAGACCTTCGACTGGGTTGACGACGACGTTCAGTAAGTCAACGGCAGAGTAGTGAATGGCCCCGGCAGCGAGACTGCCGGGGCCTTTCGTTTCCCCGCACGGGCGGGGCCGGTTTGACCCGCACATCCACCCTTCGGTAGCGTTCGGGCAGCATCGCTAGTGATGCAGGTCACAGAAGCAGGTGGAAGTGTCTCCCGCAGCAAACGCCATACGATCGGAACTGCCCGTCGCCGTCATCGGCTCCGGACCCAGCGGCCTTGCCGCCATGCGTGCCTTGTCGAAACAGGGACTGGACTTTGTGGGCTTTGAACAGCACACGGACGTCGGCGGACTCTGGAACATCGAGAATCCCGCCAGCACGGTCTATGAATCGGCGCACCTGATCTCCTCGAAATCCACCACCCAGTTCTCCGAATTCCCCATGCCCCGGGACACTCCCGACTATCCCGGGCACCGCCGGCTGCACGCCTATTTCCGTTCCTATGCGGACCATTTCGGTCTGCGGCCTGCCATCCGGTTCGGTGTAAAGGTCACTGCAGCGGTGCCGGCCGACGACGGCGCCTGGACGGTTTCGTGGGATGGCCCCGACGGTCCCGGCAGCGGCCGTTTCGGTGCCGTCATCGTTGCGTCCGGCACCCTGCACACGCCGGCAGTGCCCGCCCTGCCCGGCCGGTTTGCCGGAGAGATCCGCCATTCCGCAGAGTACAAAGATGCCCGGGAGCTCGCGGGGAAGCGGGTGCTGATTGTAGGCGCCGGCAACAGCGGCTGCGACATTGCCGTGGACGCCGTCCACCACGCCGCCGCCGTCGACATCAGCGTCCGGCGCGGTTATTACTTCATTCCCAAGTACGTCTTCGGCCGGCCCACCGACACCCTGAACCAGGGCAAGCCGCTGCCCCGGCCGCTGAAGCAGTTCTTCGACAAGCGGCTGCTGCGCATGTTCACCGGAGATCCGCACCGTTTCGGCTTCCCGAAGCCCGACTACCGCATCTACGAGTCCCACCCCGTGGTGAACTCCCTGATCCTGCACCATCTGGGACACGGGGATCTTCAGGTCAAGGGCGACATTGCCCGGCTGGACGGGCACACCGTGCACTTCCGGGACGGCAGCACGGGGGAGTATGACCTCCTCCTGCTCGCCACCGGCTACGCCCTGGACTATCCGTTCCTGGATCCGGCGCTGCTCGGCTGGGACGGCCCGTCGCCGTCGTTGTACCTGAACATCTTCAGCCGCCAGGCGGAGAACCTCTTCGTCATCGGCATGGTGGAAGCCTCCGGACTGGGCTGGGAAGGAAGGTTCCGGCAGGCCGAACTGGCAGCCGCCTACCTAGCAGCCCAAAAACACTCCCCGGAGGCGGCGGGGGAGTTCCGGCAGCTGCTGGCGGGGAAGTCTCCGGATGTCACCGGCGGCTACCGTTACCTGGGCCTGGACCGGATGAGCTACTACGTGAACAAGGACGCCTACCGGGCCGAACTCGAAGCACACCTGGACCGGCTGGCGTCCGCCGGGTCCGCAGCGCGTGAAGAGGTGAACCGCTGATGCCCATCGACGACGTCGTCCTGAGCTTCACGCCAGCCTCCCTGCTGATCCTGAACGTAGTGCTGGCGGTCATCATTCTGGGCATCGCGCTCGAGGTGCGTCCGGCGGACTTCCGGACCGTGGCGCGCAGCCCGAAGGCAGTGCTGCTGGGGATCTGCGCCCAGTACCTGGTGCTTCCCGCGGTGACGGTAGGGCTGGCGCTCCTCCTGCAGGTCCCGGCATCGATCGCCCTGGGCATGATCCTCGTTGCCTGCTGTCCGCCCGGCGGCATTTCGAACGTGCTTACGCACCGGGCGCACGGCAATGTTGCCCTGTCCGCTTCCATGACCGCTGTCTCGAACCTGGTGGCCATCGCCGTGATGCCGCTGAACGTGGCGCTGTGGGCACGGCTGAATCCGGCCACTGCCGGATTGATGCGGGACTTCTCCCTGGACCGCTGGGAAATGCTGGTCCAGGTCCTGCTTATCATCGGCGTGCCCTTTGCAGTGGGCATGCCGTTGGCCCGGCGCTTCCCCGCGGTGACCGACATCCTGCGGCCCTGGGTGCAGCGGATCGGCCTGCTGGCCCTGCTCGTTTTCATCGTTGCCGGGACGGCCAGCAACCTGGGCCCGCTCCGCGAGCATCTTGGGACCATCTTCCTGGTTGTGCTGCTGCATGATGCGGTGGCACTGGCTGTTGGCTACTGGACCGCAGCGGCGGTACGGCTGGACGAACCCAGCCGGCGGGCGTTTACCTTCGAGGTAGGTGCCCGCAATACCGGACTCGGGCTCGGACTGACCCTGACCTTCTTCGCCGGGCTGGGCGGGATGGCGATGGTTGCCGCCTGGTGGGGCATCTGGGACATCCTGGCCGGACTGCTGCTGGCCGCCTGGTGGCGACGGCGGGATGCGCGCCGCAGTGCGGCGGCCTCGTCAGTCGAGTCGAACGGATCGGCAGGGTCGGCCGGATCGAACGGATCTGCAGGATCGAACGGGAAGCGGGGGAGGGGACGATGACCCGGGTCTGCGTGACCGGCGGCAACGGTTTCCTGGGCAGCGCGGTGGTTGCCGGATTGGCAGGACATCCGGAGGTCTCGTATGTCCTTAGCCTGGACATCCGGGAACCGGCGGAGGAACGCCGGCTCGCCGGGGTCGAGTACGCCCTCGCGGATGTGTGTTCCCCGGACGTGGCCCGGCTGCTGCAGTCGCACCGGATCGACACCGTGGTCCATCTGGCCGCCATCGTGAATCCCGGCAAGCACACCACCCCCGAACAGGAATTCTCTGTGGACGTGCTGGGTTCACGGAATGTCCTGGCGGCCTGTATCTCCTCCGGAGTGAAGCATGTGGTCATTTCCTCTTCCGGCGCCGCATACGGTTACCACCCGGACAACCCCTCGTGGCTGAAGGAATCCGATCCGCTCCGCGGCAATGACGAGTTTGCCTACTCCCGGCATAAAAGGCTGGTCGAGGAGGAGCTGGCCAGGCTCCGCGAGGAACATCCCGAGCTGCAGCAGACCATCTTCCGGATCGGCACCATCCTCGGCGAACGGGTCCGCAACCAGATCACCGCCCTTTTCGACGCACGGAAACTGCTGCGGGTAGCCGGCAGCGATTCCCCGTTCGTGTTCATCTGGGATGAAGACGTGGCCGGCATTATGGTGCAGGCCGTCGTCACGGGACGCAGCGGCATTTTCAACGTCGCCGGAGACGGTGCCCTGACCGTCCGGGAAATCGCAGGGCTGCTGGGGCGCGGCACCATCACGGTTCCGGCACCGGCCCTGGCCGCCGCCCTCTGGCTGGGACACCTGCTGCGGCTGACCGTCCACGGGCCGGAGCAGGTGAGGTTCCTGCGCTACCGGCCGGTGCTGGACAACACCGCCCTCAAGCAGGAGTTCGGGTTTACCCCCACCCGCACCAGCCGGGAAGCGTTCCTCGCGTTCCGTGCAGCCCGGGACGCCGCCCGGGACATACGTCAGAAGTAGGACACGCCGTTCGTCTTGAAGGGCAGTCCCAGGCCGCCGGCCACCTCGGCCAGGACTTCGGGGCAGAAGAAGTACAACCGAAGTTCGGCAATCAGCGGTTCCCCGAGGGCACCGCTGAGACGAAGAACGTCGGCCACAACCTCGGGTGTCTCCGGCGCATCCTTGGGACGTTCCCACAGGAGGATTACGTCCTCGCCGTCATAGCTGTGCACGCTGGCCCGGTAGAGCTCTGCGGCGTCCGGCCCGAAGGTGTGGGTCATGGAGCCGGTGCGGATCTCCTCGTGCCCGGTTTCGCTGACGTTGCCGATCACCACCGTGCGCCCGCCGGTCAGGAACAGGCTGACCATCGCATCGATGTCGTAGGAGTTGAAGGCATCGGCGAGGCGGCGCAGCAGCTCGGGGTGTCCCTCCGGCTGCGGTGGTTTGGTCCCGGAGCCGGCGGCAGCGCCGTCGTCGTCGGCGGGCACGGATCCTCCCGCCCGGGCCGTTGCCAGCGTGCTCCGGCCGCGGTGAAGCGCGGACTTTACCGCCCCGGCGGTGGTGTCCAGCGTTTCTGCGATCTCGGCCAGGGAGTAGCGAAACACGTCCTTGAGGACCACGCAGACCCGTTCCCGAGGGGGCAGGACCAGCAGCAAATGCTCCAGCGCCGACTCCACTTCCAGAGACGTCAGGGGATCCGCGGCGCCGTCGTCGGGCACGTCCGCACCCGGTTCGCTGAAGTCCTGCACCGCTGTCCGGCCACTGCGGCGCAGGGTGTCCAGCCAGGTATTTGTGGCGATCCGGATCAGCCAGGCCTCCACGTTACTGGTGGGTTCATGCCGCTGGGAGGCATCGGAGAGGGCCTTCACCAGGGTTTCCTGCAACAGGTCCTCGGCGTCCCAGACAGTGCCGGTCAATCTGCGGCAGTAACGGTAAACGGCCGGGCGCACAGGCTCGAGCGCTACGAGGAAGTTCCTCCTGGCCTGCCGAAGTTCTCCGGCCTGGATGTTTACCGGTTCCGGCTTCGTTGCTGTTACTGACATTCCTGGCTCCATTCCGTTCGGCCGCCCCGGCGGCACCTGCGATAACAATGGCATTCCTGCGTTGGTCCTACCGGGTAGACGCACGGGAAGGGACAAAAGATACGCCGGGGTCCATCCCACCTGCGGCTCACCCGAACACACTGGCTCCGAGGGCCGTGCGCTGTTGTAAAGTGGAGAAATGATCGCAGTACTCCTCCTTAGCTAGCCGCGCACCGTCAGTGCGCGGCCGCCCCTTGCTTGTCGAGGGGCTTTTGTGTGTCTGGGGAGGACCCAAAAATTTAAGGGCCGGATTTACCGACGGCCCGCAGCGCGGATCGATTTTCTTTGAGGACAGAGGCGAAGCATAGTGAGCACGCAGTCACAGACTGATCAGCAGGAAGAGGCCGTCTACAGTTTCGCGGCCATCGAGCAGAAATGGCCGAAGGTCTGGGATTACCTCGGTGTTTTCACCCCTGCCGACGACGGCTCGCGCGAACGACGCTATGTACTGGACATGTTCCCGTACCCCTCCGGCGACCTGCACATGGGCCACGCCGAAGCGTTCGCGATGGGCGACGTCGTCGCCCGTTACTGGCGCCAGCTCGGCTACGACGTGCTGCACCCGATCGGCTGGGACTCCTTCGGCCTGCCCGCGGAAAACGCAGCCATCAAGAACAACGCGCACCCCAGTGACTGGACCTACCGCAACATCGAGACGCAGGCGGAGTCCTTCAAGCGCTACGCCATCAGCGTTGACTGGTCCCGCCGGATCCACACCTCGGATCCCGAGTACTACCGCTGGACCCAGTGGCTGTTCACCCGCTTCTACGAGCGAGGCCTGGCCTACCGGAAGAATTCCCCGGTCAACTGGTGCCCCAAGGACCAGACCGTGCTGGCCAACGAACAGGTAGTCAACGGTGCCTGCGAACGCTGCGGAACCCAGGTCACCAAGAAGTCGCTGAACCAGTGGTACTTCAAGATCACCGATTACGCAGACCGCCTGCTCGATGACATGGAACAGCTCAAGGGCCACTGGCCCGAGCGGGTCCTGGCCATGCAGAAAAACTGGATCGGCCGCTCCGAGGGCGCCCACGTCCGGTTCAACATCGAGGCCGCCGGCGGCAAGCCCGCCGAGCAGGTCACCGTCTTCACCACCCGTCCGGACACGCTGTCCGGCGCCACCTTCTTCGTTGTCGCCGCTGACGCCCCGCTGGCGCTGGACCTGGTGACGGACGAAAACCGCGATGCGTTGCTGGACTACCGCGAATCGGTGAAGGCACTTTCGGATATCGAGCGCCAGTCCACCGAACGCGTCAAGACCGGTGTCTTCACCGGCCGGTACGCCGTGAACCCGCTGAACGGCGAGAAGCTGCCCGTCTGGGCCGCCGACTACGTGCTGGCGGACTACGGCACCGGTGCCATCATGGCCGTCCCGGCCCACGACCAGCGTGACCTGGACTTCGCCAAGACCTTCGACCTGCCCGTCAGGGCTGTCCTGGACACCGGCGAAGAGGATCCCGCCGTCAGCGGTGTGGCCACCACCGGCGAAGGCACCCTGATCAACTCCGGCGCCCTGGACGGCCTGCCCAAGGCGGAAGCCATTCCCGCCGCCGTCCGGATGCTCGAGGAACAGGGCACCGGCGAGAAGTTCGTGAACTTCCGCCTGCGTGACTGGCTGCTGTCCCGGCAGCGTTTCTGGGGCACACCCATCCCGATCATCCACTGCGAAAACTGCGGCGAAGTTCCGGTCCCCGATGACCAGCTGCCCGTCACGCTGCCCACCGGGCTGCGCGGCGAAGCACTGGCTCCGAAGGGCACCTCTCCGCTGGCTTCGGCCGAGGAGTGGGTCAACGTGGCCTGCCCGAAGTGCGACGGTCCCGCAAAGCGCGACACCGACACCATGGACACCTTCGTGGATTCGTCCTGGTACTTCATGCGTTTCGTGTCCCCGCACTTCACGGACGGCCCGTTCGATCCCGAGGCAGCGAAGAACTGGATGCCGGTCGGGCAGTATGTGGGCGGCGTCGAACACGCGATCCTGCACCTGCTCTATGCGCGTTTCTTCACCAAGGTGGTCCACGACATGGGGCTGCTGGAAGCCAGCGAGCCGTTCGCTTCGCTGCTGAACCAGGGCCAGGTGCTCAACGGCGGCAAGGCCATGTCCAAGTCGCTGGGCAACGGTGTGGACCTGGGCCAGCAGCTGGACAAGTACGGCGTGGACGCGGTGCGCCTGACCATGATCTTCGCTTCCCCGCCGGAAGACGACGTCGACTGGGCGGATGTGTCGCCGTCGGGCTCCGCGAAGTTCCTGGCCCGTGCGTGGCGCCTGGGCCAGGACATCACCAGCGAACCCGGCGTGGACTACTCGGCCGGGGACCGGAAGCTGCGTGCGCTCACGCACCGGACCGTCGCCGATGCCACCGAACTGTTGGAGAACAACAAGTTCAACGTAGTGGTGGCCAAGCTGATGGAGCTGGTCAACGCGACCCGCAAGGCCATCGACTCCGGCGCCGGCGCCGCTGACCCGGCAGTACGCGAGGCCGCGGAAGCCGTCGCCGTCATCCTGAGCCTCTTCGCGCCGTACACGGCCGAGGATCTCTGGAACCTGCTGGGCCGCGAAGCCTCGGTAGTGAACGCCGGCTGGCCCGTGGTCGATGAAACCCTGCTGGTGCAGGACACGGTCACCGCCGTTGTCCAGGTGCAGGGCAAGGTCCGCGACCGGCTGGAAGTCGCTGCGGACATCAGCGAGGAGGACCTGCGGCAGGCCGCTTTGGCGTCCGACGCGGTGCAACGGTTCCTTGACGGACGCGGCATCCGCACGGTAATCGTTCGGGCGCCAAAGCTCGTCAACATCGTCCCGGCCTAGGCGCCGGGACCCATGGACTGGCTCGAACGGCTCGCATCGCGGGCCAGGGGACGGCAGCGGGAAACCGCGGCCGTCCCCGGGCCGTCCGTGGGGGTGGTGACCGATTCGGCGTCCGCGCTGCCGGGTGGCTGGGCGGAAGCGGCCAACGCCGCCGATTTTGTCCGGGTGGTTCCCATGCCCGTCATGATCGGGGACCAGATCTACGGCGAAGGATCCGCGGAACTGATTCCTGCCCTTGCCCTGGCCATGGCGCAGGGCCATGAAGTGCGGACTTCCCGGCCGGCGCCGGGGCAGTTCGAAGCGGCCTACCGCGAGCTTGCTGCCGCCGGGTGCACCTCCGCGGTGTCAATCCACCTTTCCGGGCAGCTTTCCGGGACCGTGGATTCGGCGCGGCTTGCCGCGCGTTCGGCTGAAATTCCGGTCGAGGTCATCGACAGTGCGACGGCGGCCATGGGCCTCGGTTTTGCCGTGGCGGCGGCGACGGAGAGGGCCCGGGCCGGTTATTCCGCGGCGGAGGTAGCGGCAGATGCCCGCTCGGTAGCGGCCGATGCCACTATCCTCTTTTACGTCCCCAGCCTTGACCAGCTGCGCCGTGGCGGGCGGATCGGTGCGGCGGCAGGCTGGCTGGGTACCCTGCTTGCCGTAAAGCCGATCCTGGTGGTCCGCGACGGCATGGTTGTTCCGCTGGAACGTGTTCGGACTGCACCCAAAGCGCTGGCACGGCTGGCCGAACTGGTGCAGCAGGACATTGCCGGACGCGACGGGAAGGTCCGCGCCGCGGTGCACCACTTCGGCAATGCCTCGGAAGCCGAACGGCTGGCCGGAATTGTCCGTGCCGCCGCGCCCGAGGTAGAGATCCTGATCTGCCCGCTGCCCGCCGTCCTGGCCGCCCATGCCGGGCTGGGGGTGCTGGCCGTCGCCGTTGCAGGAGACCGAAGTGATGCTGCCGGCCACATAGTGCAGGGCGCGGGGCCGGCTGGTGCCGGCGTGCCGGCGGACGGGGTTGCTGCGGACGGGGTTGCCACGGACGACGAAGGCGGCCGCACGGACACCGGCAACGCAGCCGGGAAACCAGCCGGGAACGCAGCCGGGAAACCGGCGGCCCCAGGTGCGGCGTCCCGGACCAGGTTCGCCGGGACCAAAGCCAAGGGCAGCAAGTCTTCCGGCGGCGCCAAAGAATAACGTGCACGGTAGAGGCGTCAAAAGCCGGTGCTATTTCCCTTGAAAAGGTAACCGCGTCACCATTGCAAAAACCCCTGTAGTCACGGCTCGCTGTGAATGGTCATCCAACACTGACTACGATCTTTACGCCCTGGACATTCTCAAGGATGGAACGGAACTGGTTTGTTCCACTTTCGGCTCCGAAGCACAGCCGGAGCCGACGCCGGAACTGCTCGGCGGTGCAGTTCGCCACCTGGGTGACGTGGGGCGAGGGCAGAACGGCAAGGCCCAGGAAACCATTGAAATCAAGCTGACGGACGAGATCGAAGCGGTTGTTCCCATCTCTTACTCGGCCCGGTCCAACCGGATGGGTTCTTTCCGTAAGCATGGAGTATCCCTGGGAATCGACAATGGCTCTGGACCCGCGTAACCATCGCCTCCGCCAACGCTTCCAAGCGGATGAGTGTATTCACGGTTGCGATCTGAGTTATTCGCAACACCGCTGATGGGGTTGTCGTAGAGTCACTGGAAACGTACTCGAAGTCCCTGAGCGAATTCCGTCCGGCCTGGCAGAATGGCCAGGTTGTTATGGATGCCAGGTTCAAGAACATCTTCAAGTAAGGCGCAGGGAATGATTAGTCCATCTGGCCTCCACACTTGATCTAGGACGTGGCTTCATCGAAGTCATTGATTAGTTGAACTTTTTCGGCAGAAGCGGAGCTTTCATCGAAGCGATAGTGCAACCACTCCTGAGTCAGGCGTCGCGCCAGCTCCAAACCCACTACGCGCTGGCCAAAGGCGAGCACCTGCGCATTGTTGCTCAGCACCCCCCGTTCGACGGAGTAACCGTCATGTGCCGTCACAGCTCGAATGGAAGGCACTTTATTTGCCGCGATGGCCATGCCTAAGCCGGTGCCGCAGATCAGAAGGGCCCGGTCCGCCTGGCCGTTGGCCACCATAGTGGCAGCTTCTATCGCAACGCTCGGATAGGCAGTGTGGCTTGAGGCATCCACGCCGATGTCGATCACGGCGTCGACCAAGGGATTCGCTTCAAGGTCGCGTTTCAGGACTTCCTTGTAGTCGTATCCGGCGTCATCGGCGCCGATGACAATAGTTAGAGGTTGTGTAGTCATTCGACTTCCACCTTTCGTTCATGAGCGGCGTTGTCTGCTAGGGCGGTCACAATAAGGGCGAATGAAATGGCTCCGGGATCTGGGTTACCCAGGCTTTTTTCGGCGTGAGGCCTTGCACGGCCCATTTTGGGTAACAGATTTGCAGTGGCCCTGGCAGCCGAAAAGGATGCAGCCGCTGCGAGGTGCAAGGCGTTTGGCAAGGTTTGCCCGCCGTCGGAAGCGTTACGCAGTTCAACCACGAATGGAACCACTGCGTCCACCATGGTTTTGTCGCCCAAGGATGCCTTGCCCAATCGGGTAAGTGCGTCGGCGAATGCGTCGGATGCCTGAAGGATTTCCGGAAAGCCGATTTCGTTGTCGTCACCTATTATTCGGCCTGCTGCACGTAGGGCTGAGCCCCAGAGTACTCCTGAGGTTCCACCAGCATGTTCTGCCCAGGCATCACCTGCGCGCGTCAATGTGCTCCCAACTCCGGCTCCGCCCTTGGATGCCCATATGGCGGCCGTCAGAGCAGCGTCCAGACCACGCACCATGCCCCGACCATGATCGCCATCTCCAGCGATAGCGTCCATTTGGGCGAGGGTCTCTTCATGTTCCCGGATGGTGTTTAGAGCCGCGGAGGCGAAAGCAACAACGTGTGCCGCGCTCTTCTGAGAGGTTGGTGTACCTTGCGCAACGTTGTCGATGTAGGAGTCGTCAATCAAGGCATCATCTTCGGTTTCGGTACGAGCGGCGAGAGCTGAACCTTTGCGGAAAGCAGGCGTATCTGCAGGTGCGCACCACAGTGGCTCGAGCTCATCGTCGAGCCAAACGAGACTCAGCGAAACGCCCGCCATATCCAAGCTGGTGACTAGTTCTCCCACTTGAGGCTCCACGAGTTGAAGGCCTGCCTGTTCCAGCCGAGGGGAGATCTCGCCCCAGAGAAGGAATAGCTCTTCATATTTCGTGGAGCCGAGGCCGTTGAGGATCACGCCCACTCGTTCACCGCTGGCGGGGGGTCGTTCGGAAAGTAGAGAGGTTACGAGTAAGTCACCAATCTCGGTAGCGGTCTGCAGCGGTACGGTTCGAAGGCCGGGCTCTCCGTGAATACCGAGGCCCACAGCCATCTGGCTGTGCTGCACGGCGAACAGCGGGCCGGATGCGCCTGGGAACGTGCAGCCGGAGAACGCAATTCCGGCTGTGCGGGTTCGGTCGTTGGCCAGACGGCCTAGCCGCTCCACCTCATCAATATCAGCGCCGGTCTCGGCGGCCGCGGCCAGCACCTTGAAAACAGCGAAATCGCCCGCGATCCCGCGGCGTTTGTGGATTTCATCCATTGAGGCGCTCAGCACATCGTCCGTGACGACTACATTTCGCGCGTCGATGCCCTCGGCAATAAGTTGCTCGCACGCGATGCCGAAATTCATGACATCTCCTGCGTAGTTACCGAAGCTGAAAATGACGCCACCGCCACGGTTAGCGTGTCGGCCCACAGAGTATGCGTATTGTGCGGACGGCGAAGTGAAGATGTTGCCCACTACGGATCCGTCTCCGAATCCGGGCCCAACCAGTCCGGCAAAAGCTGGGTAGTGGCCACTGCCGCCACCGAAAATTACTACGGTCTTGCCTCTCGGGCCTGGCTGCCGGCGAACGACGCCTCCGGGCACAGGTCGTACGTAAGATTTGTGCAGCGCCACGAATCCGGCAAGGGCCTCTTCGGCAAAGTCGGCGGGGTCGTTGTAAATGTGGGTCATTACGGTCACTCCTCGTTGAGCGGCTATTCGAAGTTGCGGTGTCGCGGTGCTAATTCGGCGTAGGAATGGATGCCTAGACGCTCAATTAGCTGCAGTATTAGCGTGTCGAAGACCAAAAGGGTTGCCTGCTCGAACAGGCTGCCCATCGGCTGTATGGAGGGGACAAGGTCTCCCTTCCCTCGATAAACCGTCGCTGGCACGATAAGTGTCACATCGGCCATACCTGGGGTGCGGGCGCCGGCTAGTGCAGAAACCACGATTGTCGTTGCTCCCACCTCTCTCACCCGATCAAAGACATAGTCGAGATGCCCGATATTTCCGGGTCCGTTGACCATGAGCAGTGCATCATCAGCGGTGACAGCGGGAGTGGTGTCATCCCATGCCCAATGCACACGAAGGCCGAGGTGAGCCAGGCGCATTGCGAACCCCTTGGCAGCAAGTCCTTCCCGGCCTACACCAATCACGAAAATGGTATTGGCGGTCATCAACGCATTAAGGGTGTTCTCCACCTCGTCGGTACTTACCCGGGCGACGGTCGCATCAAGCTCGGAGACTATTTCGGCAGCTTGGTGGTGGAAGGCGCTCATCCTGGTTGCCCGCCCGCCTCAACCGATGCGCGGGGATCCGGGTCCGCATCCTTACCGAGTGGTCGGTGCGTGACGGCTACCGATGAGCCGGTGGAGCCTGATGCGGATCCTGGCTCCTTCGGCCCAAGGGATGGGGACACAGGAAGCGGATTCCAGCGAGCAACGTAGTAGTTGACCACCATCACCAGCAACAGCAGCGAACCCCAGATGAGATTTTTTACGTAAGGGTTGAATTGCAGGATGGTGAATGCGCTCTGAAGGGATTGCAACAGAATGAGCCCCAGGGCCAAGCTGATAACCCGTCCTCGGCCGCCGTACGGGTTGTAACCTGCGAGGACAACCACGAGAATCGCCTGCAGCAGGTATGACTCGCCGAAACCGACACGGGCCGAGTTGACCCTGGATACCATAATTACAGCGGCGATCCCCACGAGCAGGCCGATCGTGACATATGTCAGGATGATCACTCGTTCATTGCGTACTCCGGAAAAGCGCAGTGCAACGCTGTTTTCACCGAAAAGGTAGATGCGGCGGCCAAAGCGGGTGCGGCTAAGCGCAAAGCCCATGACGAGAAATGCGACGGTCATGAGAACGAAAATAAGCGGGATGTTCGCGATCGTAGTCGCGCCGAGGGCGGAATAGCTGACGATGGAGATCGGTACACTCTGCCCGTCTGTAATGACCATGCCAATGCCGGTGAACAGGATCATAGTGCCCAAAGTGGCGAGGATGGGTGGAATCGATAACTTGGCCACTAACACACCGTTGAGCAAGCCGCACATCATGCCGGTGACGAGCGCCGCTAGGATGCCGGCGAGCATTAGTGCGTTCGAGTTTGACTCCGTTACCGGTACGAGTTGCCCGCTCATAACGGTGGCACCCATGATGCCGGCTAGCACCGCGGCTGACACAATAGACAGGTCGATGCCACCGGTGAGCATGGCCAGGCCCATTGCGAGCGCAAGAAAGCCGAATTCACTGACTTGAGAGGACATCGACTGCAGATTGCCGGCGGAAAGGAATCGACCGCCGAGCAAGGCAACAAGGACCGTTAGTGTACTGGCTGTCATGAGGACCAGCACGGACAGGTTTTTGTCCCGGGCGACGATACGGGCGACTAAATTCATTTTTTGGTTCCCCTTGCTCTCCGGTTTAGCTCGTCGCGAAGACGAGACTCTTTCGGTCCTGGATGCGTTGGCGGTAGTACATAACGCCCAAACTCATTAGCAATACAGCACCGAAGAACAGGTCATTCCACGAGGATCCCAAGCCGAGGAATACCAGAGTGGATTGAAACAACTGCACAACAACGATGCCTAGAATTGTGCCGAGAATCGTTCCTTCGCCGCCCGTGAGCTTCGCACCCCCAATGACGACAGCGGCGATAATCATCAGCTCGCTGCCCACGAGGGAGACAGGATTGACGTACTTTAGTTCGCTGAAATAAATGATTCCCATCAATCCGGAGAGAGCGCCGGAGTAGGAGTAGACAAACAACTTGGTGCGGGTGATATTAATTCCGAGACGTGAGGCGGATTCCTCATTGCTACCGACGGCGAAGATCTGTCGGCCAAGCATCGTGCGGTAGAGGATGAACCAGGTGAGTCCGAGCACAAAAATCACTATCGGCAGGAACACCGTGAGGCCGTATCTGCCGGTCTCGGAGTTTATGACCACTAAGTTGGCGGACCCGAACTCGACCATGGACTGAGGCATCGCACCAGTGGGGTAGGACTTTGTGCCGAGAACTGTTGCCATCAGGCCGTGGTAGGCGCTGGCGGTACCGAGGGTCACGATTAGGGTTGGGAGTTTGAATCTGGAAATAAGCAGAGCATTGACGGCGCCGAGCAGACATCCCACAGCAATGGACACCATGAATGCGAACAGAACGTTGTCGATCCCCAACGCCATCATGAGCTGCACCGATGTGTAGCCCGAGACCACCGCGATTGCTGTGAACGAGACGTCAATGCCGCCCGATATGAGCACGAGGAGCACGCCGACGGCGAGGATCATAACGCCGGACCCACTCCGAAGCATGTCAAACAGGGTCTCCAGGCTGAAGAACAGCGGGTTCTTCAAGGCCACGATCACTATGTACGCAAGGATAATGGTTAGCAGATACTTCTCCATCGCGGTGGAGGGCCGGTTGAAGATGACGCGAAACGGACTGGTCTTCATTGCTGATTTCCTGAGGTCGACGTTAGGGGGACCGTTACGTGTTTCACGTGGGCGCCGGGGTCACTGATGATCGTTGCGAGGCGATCTTTGAATTCGGGGGCACGGAGATCGGCCTCACCGAAGCGGTCGAGTACAACTCCCTCATGCATCACCAGCACCCTGTTGCAATTGGCAATGATCTCCTCGGGTTCGTCGGAAATCACGATTACGCCGATTCCACTTGCGGCAAGGGCGTGAATGCGGTCATATATCTCCTGTTTTGATCCAATGTCTATGCCGACTGTTGGACTATCGAGGATGAAAATCGTGGGTTCCCGGGCGATCCATTTGCCGATCACTACCTTCTGCTGGTTGCCGCCGGAAAGGTTCTCGACGGGAGTGTCGATATCTTTGTTGTTAACGTTCATTTTCTGCACCGTTGTCTGTGCGAGAGCCTTCTCCGCTTTCCGGTCGATCAGGCGGGTACGGCCAACCAGCGAGTCGATCACATTTGACGAGACGTTGTTTCGGATTGACTGTGCCCCAAACAGACCCTGGGCCTTTCGATCCTCGGGTACCAGCGCGATCCCATGGCCCATGGCATGAAGTGGAGAGCTGATGCTGGTTAGTTTTCCATCGATCAGAATCTGCCCGGAGTCAGGGGTGTTGAGGCCGAACAACGAAAGCGCCAGTTCTGTGCGGCCAGCACCGAGAAGCCCGGTGAGCCCCAGAATGTCTCCCTTGCGCAAATCGAAACTGACGTCGCTGTAGTTCCCTTGCCTGCTGAGGCCTTGGACCTGCAAAAGTGGAGCCTCATCATTGGGTTCCCGGTGGTAGCGTGCGTAGGAGACACGGCGACCGGTCATGTGAAAGCTCAGCGATTCTTCGTCAAGTTCATGAGCGGGAAAGTCACCAACCTTGTGCCCGTTGCGAAAAATGATGATCCGATCCGCGATGGCGAAAACTTCGTCGAGTTTGTGGCTAATAAATACGATCGACAATCCGCGGTTTTTGAGCTCCAATACGATCTTCAGTAACCGTTTTACCTCGTTGGTGGTCAGCGCGGTGGTGGGTTCGTCCATGAAAAGGATCCGGGCGTCCATGCTGAGCGCCCGCGCGATGGCGACTAGTTGTTTGTTGGCCACTGAGAGAGTGGAGACCCTCTCATCCAGGGGGAGTTCGACACCAACTCGGGCAAGCTGTTCCGCAGCAATAGTCCGCATAGCGGAACGCTTCACGAGCTTGGATCCATCGTGCATCATGCGATTAATAGAGATGTTCTCTGCCACCGTGAGGTGATCAAAGAGGGAGAGATCCTGATAAATAACCTGAACCCCGGCACTGATCGCGCCCCGCGGGCCATGCGAATCGACTAGGGATCCGTCGATCGAAACACTGCCGGAGCTAGGCGAGTAGACACCGGACACGATCTTGACGAATGTCGATTTGCCCGATCCATTTTCGCCGGCAAGACAGAGGATTTCACCCTGGCCTATCGACAGGTTGATATTTTCTAGTGCGGTTACGCCACCGAAGTCTATGGAGAGATTCTCCGCGGTGAGGATTGAGTCACCCATGATCGCTCTATTCGCTAGTCGAGAAAGGTGTGCGGCAGGGTCGGAGAGAGGCCGCACATAGGGATGAAAGAGTGAACACTCCGTGCGGTGGCGTCGTCACCTGGAAAGACGCCACCACCGCAGCGAAGTGAGGCTTCTGGAGCCTTAGAACGGGTACTTGCCGTCGGGGTATTGGCCCTTCTTGATCATCAAAATCGCCGAGCCGCTGATGAGCTTGCCATCTACTGTGACGTCTTCGTAGCCCTCGAACTTGAGATCGCTACCTGACTCGATAGCCCGCTCCTGGAGTACGGCCAAGGCCACCTCGTTTGCGGCGTAGCCTGCACCGGCAGGGTTCCATGCTTGTGCCGAGCCGACTACATCGTCCTCGAGATACGGACCTGCAACGGAAGGCAGGCTTAGCATGGACGTGGCGATGTTGGTCAGGTTCTTCTCTTTCAGTACCGCTGCGAAATTGGCCCCGGCAGAAACCGATGTGCCGATGAAGCCGTTCAAGTCAGGGTAGGCCTTGAGGATTTCAAGGGCATTATCGCGGGCTTTGGAGTCATCGTTATCGTCCTCATAGGGCTGAGCCGATACAGGGGTTATCTCTGGGTAGTTCTCCTTGAGATAGTCGAGGCCCGCGTTGTACCAAGCCATATGAGTTTCGCTGGTGAGAGAGCCCACCTCGCCTACGAACGTTCCCGAGCCACCCATCTGGTCGGCGAGCTGCTCGAACATCTTTTCTCCGAACTCGACGTTGTCGAAGGCCTCGAGATCGTAGTCGACGCTGTCTGTTGCGGCAAGCGCCGGTGCCTCATGAGTTACGACAACGATGCCGGCGTCGCGGGCCTTCTTCAGGACGGGGGCGATGGACTGCGGATCGTTTGGAACAACGACCAAGGCGTCGACACCCTGTGCAATAAGGTCTTCGACGATTTGAACCTGCTTTGCAGGATCCCCTGAGTCCGGGCCGGTCTGCCATGCTTCGACCACGTCGCCGTTGTCGGTGTTGAACTGGTCAACGCCGGTACGCATTGCTTCGAACCAAGAGATTCCCTCGACTTTTGACACGGTCGCGATTCGGAAAACGCCGTCATCGGAACCGGATGCCTTAGTTCCGCTACCCGTGTCTCCTAGGGTGCCGCACCCGGACATGAGGACGGTTGCCGCAATCGCGGTCGCCGCGAGGCTGAGCAAGCTCGCTGGACGCTTCATAGTTGTTCTCCTTTGAACGTAGCCGTGTTACAAACGCCCGCTGCGGTCGTACCGGCCGTGACAGTTGTAACAGTAAAACACGGATTCAGACAATGTGGTCGAAATTTTGCTTCGCAACGTTTTGGCCAAATTTGCCTGTAAGTCCGGACAAAGGCAGGTAGGTGCGAGGTTCACGATGCTGGGATGCCGGCTGTACGGCTTCTGGTATGTTTCCGTTATATCGTCGGTCTTCTCGCTGATTTGTAACGACACACACCATCGTGGCACCGTACGCGAACAAAGGAGTTCCAGTGAAAAGCCTGTGGCAACCGCTGAAGAGCGGACAGAACGCCGTCGACGAATGCGTGCAGGGATCACGCACGATAGGCGCACACAAATCCCTCGTGCTCCACGGCGGAGGCAACTCATCCATCAAAGCCACAGTTGTGGACGTCACTGGCGACGACATCGAAACCCTTTATGTAAAGGGCAGCGGCTGGGACATGGCCTCCATCGAGCCGCAGGGATTCGCTCCGCTTCGCATGGACCGCCTGCGACAGCTCCTGACGGTCAAATCGATCACTGATACTGCGCTCGTCAATGAACTGCGAAGTGCGCTGGTCGACGCATCTGCTCCTGACCCGTCAATAGAGTCTCTATTGCATGCACTCCTGCCTTATCGGGCTGTGCTGCATTCCCACGCCGACGTAATCGTCTCGCTGACCAATCAACCTGACCCAGCAGCCGTCGTCTCTGCCCTTTTCGGGCACAAGCTGGTACTGGTCCCTTATGTCAAGCCTGGATTCGACCTCGCCCGTCGTTGCAATGAACTCTGGCCGCAACTCGCGACCCCTGAAACCCGGGGAATGGTGCTGCTCAATCACGGACTTTTCACGTTCGGCGACACTATGGAGGAAGCGTACAGCCGGCATGTAGAGATCATTTCAGCGGCTGAAGACCACCTTAGGTTCATCTCGGAAACGGAAGGGCCTGCCCCGTCCGTGCCCTTGTCCATTGAAGCCCTGTCGGAGACCGACGCATCAACTGCAAGGCACGAAATGGACAGCGTCGATCTGCTGGCTGTCGCCCGCCTGCGCGGAGCAATTTCCCGGCACGCTGGGCAGTCGATGATCATGTGCCAGCACGTCGGCCCTAGAGTCCGGAACTTTTTAGGACGGAAGGACCTGACTCGGATAGTTTCTCGTGGACCTGCAACCCCCGATCACATCATTCACACGAAGCGCATTCCGCTGGTGGGCCGGGATATCGATGGTTACGACGTTGACGCCTACGTCCAGGATTATCAGGCTTACTTCGAGCGAAACCGTGATCGGTCACCTGTGCCGCTCACCATGCTGGATCCCACGCCCAGATTTATGCTCGATTCAAAGAGGGGTATGTTCACGGTCGGCAGGACTGTGAAAGAAGCCAACATAGTGCGTGACATAGCCATGCACACGTTTGATGTCATCGAGGCAGCCGAAAAAATCGGGCGGTACACATCCCTGACTGAGGACAAGCTCTTCGATATAGAGTACTGGGAGCTCGAACAAGCAAAGCTGCGCAGGGGTGGTGTCTCACCTGAGTTGGCCGGCCAAGTGGCGTTTGTAACCGGGGCAGCCTCCGGTATTGGTCGCAGCATCGCCAACAAACTGCTTGACCTGGGTGCATGCGTGGTCGGAGTCGACATCTCCGAGGATGTCACGACCACCTTTTCGTGTGACTCCTGGTTGGGCATTCAGGCAGACGTACAAGAACTTTTTGCCATAGAAGGCGCGCTGCGACAGACTGTGCAGCGCTTTGGCGGCCTGGACATGCTCATAGTTGCCGCGGGAGTTTTCCCGGAAAGCGTGCCGATAACCGGCCTTGACGGAAGGGCGTGGGACCGAACCCTGGCCATCAACGTCGGTTCAGTTCAGGCTCTCTTCGGGCTCGCTCAGCCGCTATTGGCCGAGTCACCCACCTACGGACGGGTTGTCGTCATCGGTTCCAAAAACGTGGCCGCACCTGGTCCGGGAGCCGCCGCCTACTCCGCGTCGAAGGCCGCGCTGACCCAGCTGGCCCGAGTTGCTGCTCTGGAGTGGGCAGTGGACGGAATCCGGGTCAATACCGTGCATCCCGACGCCGTCTTCGACACCGGCCTATGGGCTCCGGAACTGCTCGCCGAACGCGCGGCTAGATACGGAGTGAGCGTTGAGGAATACAAGCGCCGTAACTTACTTTCCACGGAGGTATCAAGCCTCCACGTGGCTCAGATGGTAGGAGCAATGTGCACGCCGGCTTTCCAATCAACGACTGGTGCTCAGGTGCCCGTCGATGGGGGCAACGACAGGGTCATCTAGAGATCTGCCCGCTAGGCGATGAAGGGCTGTACCAGAAGTCAAATGGATCTCTGGACCTAATTGATGGAGGAATGATGACGTCTCAAGTGATTTCAATGGGTGCACACATTGCCGACGCGCTCGGCTGGCCGTTCACGTCCGTACCGCCTGGCCAACGCCTCGAATTCATGGAGCAGATCAAATTTACTGTGGCCGGCACCGCCGCTGCGCCAGCGGTGAACCTGGCCAAGCTTGGTGTTGAGGTTGGTGCCGTCGGTCGGATCGGCAACGACACCATTGGTGACTTTGTTCGTTCCACCATGAACAGTTACGGGGTCAACACTGACAATTTGGTGGTCGATGCAAGGAGACAGACCTCCGCAAGTCTTCTGCCGATTCGCCGTGACGGCTCACGCCCGGCGCTCCATGTTATCGGCGCCAATGCTGGCCTGACTGAAACAGATGTTCCCTGGTCAATCGTTGAAAAGGCTCAGATTTTCCATCTTGGTGGTGCCTTTATCCTGCCGGGATTGGATGGTGCCCCTATGGGGCGGGTCCTGAAGCGAGTGAAGGAACTCGGCCTAACCGTCACCATGGACTTCCTGATGAGCCCGCGGGATGACGCCCAAAGGGTAATTGGTCCGTCCTTACGATATGTGGATTACCTCATGCCCAACATCGAGGAAGCCGGGTGGTTGGTCGGTACCGAAGATCGCCAAGAGATCATTGAATGGCTGCACACCCAAGGCGTGGGGCACACTCTGCTAACGATGGGCGGCGGCGGGGTGAGTGTCGCGGCCAATGGTGACAAGGAAACTGTACTGCCCGCTTACGACATCAGCGTCGTGGATACTACTGGTTGTGGAGACGCATTCAGTGCCGGGCTGATTTCCGGGTTGCTCGACGGCCTGGATGTCATGGGTGCAGCGGAACGGGGATTGGCTTGTGGCAGTCTCGTCGCGACTGGACTGGGATCAGATGCCGGAATTGTGGACAGGAATCAAGTCGCCAAATTCCAGCAAACCCAGGCCAGACTGGCTGCCTGAGGCTGCCCCGCCAGCCGGCGCCCTTTGGCGCATAGGGCGAGATAAAATGACGTGACGAACGGAAAGGACGGGTGTTGAACGTGCAGACAATCCACCCAACAACATGATTGATGCCCTAGACCACGATGCCCAGTCCCATGACGCTCATCACCCCAAACCTCGCAGTAAGGCTGCCCGCCTCAGCCTCATCGGCGAGGTCGTAAATCAGCGTGGATTTGTAAGCGTCGATGACCTTACTGAGCAGCTCGGGGTTAGCCGCATGACGGTACACCGGGATCTCGATGAGTTGCAGCGCGTCAGCGCGCTGCGCAAGGTTCGTGGGGGTGCGTCTGTCCACCGATCGACGCAATTTGAAAGCGACGTGCAGTTTCGCGCAATGAGCGCGGTTGAAGAGAAGAAGAAAATGGCACGGGTGGCTGTGGAACTCGTCTCCGAAGGCGATGTCGTGATGGTGGACGACTCAACAACGTCACTGGAGGTCGTTCCGCTGCTAATTGGCCGATCTCCGCTGACCATAATCACCAACTTCATGCCTGCTATGCAGCAGGTAACTAATAATCCGGATGTGCACCTCATCGCTCTTGGGGGCGAGTACGTGCCGCGATACCAGTCGTTCCTGGGCCTCATGTGTGAGCGGAGCATTGCCGACCTCTATGCAGACGTTCTTTTTGCATCATCTTCCGCAGTGAGGGGGCTCGACGTGTACCACCAGGACCAGCAAATCGTCACTGCGAAAAGGGCCATGATGGCTGCTGCGCAAACAAGAGTCCTCATGGTAGATCACAGTAAGATTGACCATGGAGCGTTGCACCGTTTGGGCGGTATTGATGAATTTACTCATGTAATAGTGGACGACGAAGTCGACGCGATTGTCGTGAAGAGCTTCGAAGACGCGGGCGTCATAGTGCTGGTTGCTAGCTGACGCAACCGGTTCGGGCTAAGGCGTCGCAAGATAGACCGTCCGGTCCTCCACACGCCGGCTTTAGGCCGCGGACAGGACCCGGTCCTCCACCTGTCCGATAGTGAACACGGGACCGGACAGCCGGGATAGCTACCTTTGGGCCATGGCACAACACCGTTGGGACACCGTCGACAGCCAGGACGCTGACGGCCCCGGGCACTGGGATCGGGACCTTGAAGAGCCGCGGCGTCGGTGGGCCTTTTCCCTGCCTGCGGCGGTCCTGGCAGTTTGCATGATGCTGGGCTGCGGGCTGGCCATCCTGGTGCTGCGCGACCGGGAGCCTGTTCCGGTGGCCAGTGTCGGAATGTCCCCGCCCGGCACTGCTCCCTCGCCGCTTCCTGAAGCGGGGAGCAGCAATACCGTTACTCCGTCTACTGTTCCTTCCGCTGCGTCGGCGCAGGTTCCGTCCGGTGCAGCCGAGCCGGAGGCGGGCACAGCAATGATCATGGTCCACGTCGCCGGGGCTGTGCAGCATCCGGGGGTGGTGCGGCTGGATCCGGGCAGCCGGATCGTTGATGCGGTGGAGGCCGCCGGGGGAACGGCGCCGGATGCCGACCTTGCCAGAGTGAATCTGGCTGCGGTCGCGGAGGACGGTGTGATGGTGCTAGTTCCGCGGATCGATGAGAGCGCGTCGGGTCTCGAAGCCGGCAGCCCGGGAGGCAACCCGGCCGGCGGGAGTCCCCCCGCTGCGGACGGGACGGGTGCGGCTTCCGGCAGCGTCAACCTGAACACGGCGGACTCCGCCCAGCTGCAAACACTCCCGAGGGTCGGGCCGGTGCTCGCTGAACGGATCATGGCGTGGCGCACCGAGCATGGGAGGTTCAGCCGGCCGGAAGACCTGGACGCAATACCGGGAATCGGTGAAGCAATGATGGCGGCATTGCTTCCACTGGTCACGGTCTAGCGGGTACCGGATGGCCCGGAGCGAGAGCAGGTGGTCACGATATGTGGCCTCGGCGCTGAATCCCGGCGGCCGCGGCTCCGACCGGCCGGAAGACGGGGAATCTGAGCCGCCTCTAGGGATCACTGTGGCGGGGGTCCGGACGACAGAGGTTGCCGTGGCAGTGCGGACAACCGGAGTTAACCGGGCAGTGCGTGAAGCCTGGAGCAATCGTAAGGCCGAGTCAGACGCATCGCCGCCGGAGCCCCTCCGCGAGCTTCGGCTCCTGCCTGCCGCAGTGGCGGTATGGGCGGCTGCCGTAGCCGTTCTTCGGGTGCCCATGCCCGCGGGCTGGGCCTTGGCTTGTTTGGCGGCCGTCCTAGCGGTCCTTATGCTCCTGACGGCCTCCCGCGTAACCGGGGGAACTGCCGCGTTCCTCCGCGGCACGGCTGTTCCCATGGCCGCAGCGGCCCTGGTCTGTGCCAGTGCGGCCGGCAGCTTGGCCAACCGTACGAGCGGCCCTATTTCGGAGCTCATCACAGCCGAAGCCGTGATTACCGCGGAAATGCGTGCAGTTTCGGACGCGAGGCCCGGTGCTGCCGACCGGTTCACGGGCAGTCCGCGGTACCTCATCGATGCCGTGGTGGATTCCGGGACCGCGGACGGGCATCGGTTCCGGGCTTCAGCGACCCTTCTGGTGGTGGGCGGGGAGGACTACGGCGAGATCAGGATGGGGGACCGGTTCACCAGTGCCGGACCCTTGCATCCACTCCCCGCAGGGGACCGGAATCTAGCCATGCTCCCGGCCGCAGCACCTCCGGAAATTACCGGAGGCGGTGGATGGTACGCGGCAACCGCCCGGCTCCGTGACGGCTTTGTCCAGACAGCCGAAGACCGGGATGCCGGAATCGAAGGACTTCTGCCAGGCATGGTCCTGGGCGACCGGGGCGGGCTTGATTCCGGACTGGAACAGGCAATGAAGAATACTGGACTGACCCACCTGACGGCGGTGTCCGGTGCCAATTGCAGCTACCTGATCGCCTTCATTTTCCTCGCAGCCAGAGCCCTCCGGGTACCGCGGGTGCCGGCGGCGTTGCTGGCTCTGACGGGCCTCGGTGCGTTTGTGCTCCTCGTGCGTCCGGATCCCAGTGTGCTGCGCGCTGCTGTGATGGGCGGGCTGGGAACCCTCGCCGTGCTCTCCGGACGGGGACGGCTTTCAGCGGCGCTGCTTTTCCTGTCGATCACGGTGCTGCTGTGCGTGGATCCGTGGTTAGCCGGAAGCTACGCGTTCATTCTGTCCGTCTGTGCGACCCTTGGGCTGGTTGTGCTGGGACCGCATCTGGTGCGGGTCCTGTCCCGTCGCCTCCCCGGATGGTTTGCGGCCGCCATTGCCATACCGGTAGCAGCGCAGCTATTCTGCGCCCCGGTCCTGGTGACCCTGCAGCCACAGCTGCCGGTGTATTCGGTTCCCGCCAATCTGGTAGCCGCACCCGTCGTCCCGGTAGTGAGCATTGCGGGGATGTTTGCCGTCGCCTTGGTGGCCGCGGCTCCGGTGCTGGCAGTACCGCCCCTCCTGCTTGCGGCCGGAGGGGCCTGGTGGGTGGCCCGTACTGCCCGGTTCTTTGAATCAGCTCCCGGGGCCCTGGCAGCCTGGCCCGACGGCACCACCGGCGTGCTGCTGATGGCCGGATGCACATTTGCAGCGGTTGCCGGAATACTCCATCTTTCCCGGCGGGAAAGATGGAGTATCCGGGATCGGCATCCGGCCCCGGAGGGCCGGGCCCATGGATCCCCGCCGCACAGGATCCTTAATCCCGGTGCAGCGTCCCCGGCTCGGGGTGGTACCCGCACCCGGCGCTGGCTCGTTGCCGGTGCGGCTGCTGCCCTGGTCCTGCCGGGCGGAATGGTCCTTGCCGCCGGCTCACTTGGCCCGGGGCAGGTGGATGAATGGGTGCTGGCCGCTTGCGATGTTGGACAGGGCGACGCATTCGCTGTCCGGTCCGGGCCGGGCAGCGCAGTGGTGATCGACGCGGGCAGCGATCCCGATGCAGTGGACAGCTGCCTTGACCGGTTGGATATCCAGACTGTGGACATGCTTGTTCTCAGTCACGCACACCAGGACCACTACGGGGGAACCTCGGGTGTGCTGGCGGGGCGAAACGTGCTGAGGGTGGGATACTCGACGGCCGACAGCGAGCTGCCCGGGGATCTTGTGGCGGTACTGGACGAATCACCGGCTCCGCGGGAACGACTCGTTGCAGGCATGGCCGGCAATGCCGGGAGCGTGTCCTGGAGTGTTCTCTGGCCGCTCCCGGACCCCGGTGATCATGATCCCCGGTCAGGGGCCGCCGGAGACGAGGAGGAGAATAACTCCAGCGCGGTCCTTCTGGTTACAGTCGCAGAGAACCCAAGGCTGCGTCCGCTGCGGATCCTCTTCACCGGGGATATTGAGGAGGACGCTGCCGCCACAGTCATCGCCGCACACCCGGAACTGGGCGCCGGTTCGGTTGATGTCTTGAAGGTGGCGCACCATGGCGCGCGCAACGGAGGCGGTGGGTGGGTGAGCGCAGTGTCGCCCCCACTGGCGCTGGTTTCAGTAGGCGCGGACAACGACTATGGCCATCCTGCGCCGCAGACGCTGGCCGGGCTCGAAGCGGCGGGTACAGCCGTTGCCCGCACAGACGAGCACGGGACCTTGTTGGTGGCCAGGGAGGGCGACGGGCTGCAGATAGCCGGCCTGCCGCCCTAAAGGCCGGGGAAATGTCCCGCTTCCATCCGGCGGGCGTGGAACGCAGGACCGCCCGCCGCCGTCCTCGAGGCAGTCCTTTGGCGAGGGGGTAACTAGGTTCGCTGACCACCCCACGCCCGGAGACAACAGGAAAATTGGCCGCGGACCGGGACCGTGGCAATCTTGGAGGGAGGCTATCCGCGGTGCGGGTACCTTTCGATCCTTTACACCCGGCAGGCCGAAACAGGCCGCCGCACAATCCCAGGAGCCCCAGCTGTGAATCCGGCAGTCCCTTCCAAACGCAGCTCCGCAAGTAAGTCCTCCGCAAGCAAGTCCTCAGCGACGGTCTCCTGGCGCGAGGTCGAACCAGCCCCGGTGGTCCTGCTGGCAGGCCCCGAGGACTATCTGGCATCCCGGGCCCGGGACCGGCTGCGCGGACTGCTCCGGGAGAAGCAGCCCGACACGGAACTGGTGCACTTCGACGCCTCCACCTATGTCTCCGGGGAACTCACACTGCAGTCGAGCCCCTCACTGTTCGGGGAAGCGAAACTTATCGAGGCCGTGAATCTCGCGTCGATGAACGAGGATTTCCTCACCGAAACGCTGGCCTATTTGAAGGATCCGTCTCCGGATGCCGTTCTGGTGCTGCACCACGCTGGCGGCAACCGGGGCAAGAAGCTGCTGGATGCAGTTAAGGCTGCCGGAGCGCCTGTCGTCGAGTGCCAGCCCTTCAAGAAGGATGCTGAGAAGCTGGACTTCGTCACTTCGGAGTTCCGCACTGCCCGCCGCAGGATCGACCCGGGTGCGGCCCGGGCGCTGGTAAACGCCGTCGGGTCCAGCCTCTCCGAACTTGCAGCCTCCTGCCAGCAGCTGATCAGCGATTCCACCGGCGAGGTCACCGAGGAACTGGTAGAGCGCTATTACGGCGGGCGGGTCGAGGCCACGGCCTTTAAAGTTGCCGACGCGGCCCTGGCCGGCCGCGCGGCGCAGGCGCTGTCCATGCTCCGGCACGCGTTGGATACCGGAGTGGATCCGGTGCCGTTGGTCGGCGCCCTGGCCATGAAGGTCCGCGCAGTGGCGCGGGTGGCCAACCTGCGTGGATCCTCCGCATCGATGGCCAAGGAACTGTC
Source organism: Arthrobacter jinronghuae (assembly GCF_025244825.1). NCBI lineage: Bacteria > Bacillati > Actinomycetota > Actinomycetes > Micrococcales > Micrococcaceae > Arthrobacter > Arthrobacter jinronghuae. Next base: position 2,062,683 of record NZ_CP104263.1, on the reverse strand, counting down.
CATGGCGCCCTGGCAGGTGGATCAGGCACGGCGGGATGCCCAGCGGTTCACCTCGGAATCCCTGATCGAAGCCGTCCAGGCCCTCGCCGAAGCCGATGCACAGGTAAAGGGAGCCGGACGGGACCCGGTGTATGCCGTGGAACGGGCCGTCACCGTCATCGCACTGGCGGCGTCCGGGCGCTAGCGGCGGCTGCCCGCAGGCCCGCGTTGGTCAGCCGGTATGCGCCCGCTCGGCGCGCGTTGGCTCAGTCGGTATGCGCCCGCTCGGCCCGCGTTGGTCAGCCGGTATGCGCCCGCTCGGCCCGCGTTGGTCAGCCGGTATGCGCCCGCTCGGCCCGCGTTGGTCAGCCGGTATGCGCCCGCTCGGCCCGCGTTGGCTCAGTCGGTATGCGCCCGCTCGGCCCGCGTTGGCTCAGTCGGCCTATTCGGACCGGCACACCACGCTGGCCGGAACAGTCCGGACGCGCCGGTTAAAACAAAGCGTGGCCGGTCCCGAAGGACCGGCCACGCTTGGTAAGTCTGTAATGCTGGCTGCTGGTTAGAGCGCGCTGACCTTCTTGGAGATGGCCGACTTGCGGTTGGCAGCGTTGTTCTTGTGGATTACGCCCTTGCTGACGGCCTTGTCCAGCTTGCGGCTGGCGGTCTTCAGCGCTTCGGCTGCTGCGTCCTTGTCGCTGGCCTTGACTGCGGCATCAACCTTGCTGATGACGGTCTTCAGCTCGGACTTCACCGAGTTGTTACGCTGACGCGCCTTCTCGTTGGTGAGGATGCGCTTCTTCTGGGACTTAATATTGGCCACTTATAAACTCTCTTTGTATTGCGGACTTGGTCGGTGAGGGTATTTCAGCCCAGACATTGACTGAGCGGCGTGGGGATACCGTAATGGCGCCTGAACCAAAGTGCCCGTCGACCTGCGCGGACACACAGCAATAAATGTTAGCAGAGTTTGGGCTCCGGTAACTAAAGCGGCGGTTCAGCGTGCCGGACGCATCACGGCCAGCCGGCGGGCAACAGTCTGGAACACGTTCTTATCCATGATTGCACCTTCCCTGCGCACGCTGCCCGGTTCGAGCTGCAGGACGCGGTCCAGCTTCACCTCGCTGGGACGCCCCTTGCTGTCCCACGGGCCGGTGCCGACATCGAGGTAGCGGGGATCGGAACCGCTGCTGTTGTTCCGATCCCGGCTGGTCATCATCAGGCCCAGCAACAGGCCGCCGTTGCGCCCGATCAGCAGGACCGGACGGTCCTTGCCCTGGCTGGGGTCGTCTTCGAACGGGACCCAGGCCCACACCACTTCGCCGGGATCGGGATCGCCGTCGGGCTGCGGGGCGTAGACCGGGGTGACAGGACCGGTGTAGTCGCCGAGGAAACCCGTCCCGGCGACCTCCGGCGTGGCTCGCGCGGTGGTCCGCGCGGATGACCGCGACTGCGACGACGGCGGCAAAGTCGACGGCGACTGCCCGGTCGCCGGGCTGCGCGGGGGAGCTGCCTTGGCCCTGGGGGAGGGCGACGGCGTCCGCCGGGTCCCCGGGGTCCGGCCGCCATCCGGCGTCCGCCGGGTCTCCGGGGTCCGGCCGTTATCCGGCGTGCGGGAGCGGTCCGGGCTGCGGGTCTCACGGCTGCCTTCGGCGGGGCCGGCAGAGGAGGAAGCGGAGCGCAGCAGGCGGAGCGCCGTGCGGGCAATCGAGGCAAAAGAGCGGGCGTTAAAGGGCATGGCACTACGTTATGCTCCCCGCCGCAAAACCTCAGGTGCGTCCGGTTCCTGCTGCGGCAGGCAAACGTGGGAGACTGTTAACTCGACAGAACTCCCACTAGAACCGCCAGGACCAAGGACACCCGCGCACCGCGCCGCGTCCGGATTGTCCCGGAACAGTAAAGGAACCGCCACAGTGTCACCCATGGCCCGCTTCTCGCCGGTGCCTGCCGCGACGGATCCGGCGATCATCAGAAACTTCTGCATCATCGCCCACATCGACCACGGCAAGTCCACCCTGGCCGACCGCATGCTCCAGTCCACCGGAGTGGTTGAGCACCGGAACATGAAGGCCCAGTACCTGGACCGGATGGATATCGAGCGTGAGCGCGGCATCACCATCAAGTCCCAGGCCGTGCGCATGCCGTGGGAGCTGGACGGGCAGTCCTACGCCCTGAACATGATCGACACCCCGGGCCACGTGGACTTCACCTACGAAGTTTCCCGTTCCCTGGCTGCCTGCGAAGGAGCAGTGCTGCTGGTGGACGCCGCCCAGGGTATCGAGGCGCAGACGCTGGCGAACCTTTACCTGGCGATGGAAAACGACCTGACCATCATTCCGGTCCTGAATAAGATCGACCTCCCGGCGGCGCAGCCGGAGAAGTACGCCGAGGAACTGGCGAAGCTGATCGGCGGCGACCCGGCGGACGTACTGAGGGTCTCCGGCAAGACCGGTGTTGGCGTTGAAGCCCTGCTGGACCAGATTGTCCGCGAGATTCCGGCACCGGTGGGCGACCCCAACGCTCCCGCCCGAGCCATGATCTTCGACTCCGTGTATGACACCTACCGCGGCGTCGTCACCTATGTCCGCGTGATCGACGGATCGCTGTCCCCGCGTGAACGCATCCAGATGATGTCCACCCGGGCCAGCCATGAACTCCTCGAAATCGGCGTCAGCTCGCCGGAACCCACCCCGTCCAAGGGCCTGGGCGTGGGCGAGGTGGGCTACCTCATCACCGGCGTGAAGGACGTACGCCTGTCCAAGGTGGGCGACACCGTCACCAACCTGGCCAAGCCGGCCTCTGAATCACTGCCCGGATACGCCGACCCCAAACCCATGGTGTTCTCCGGGCTGTACCCCATCGACGGCGCCGACTACCCGGTGCTGCGTGAAGCGCTGGAAAAACTGATGCTTAACGACGCCGCGCTGGTGTACGAACCCGAGACGTCCGCGGCGCTGGGCTTCGGCTTCCGGGTGGGCTTCCTGGGCCTGCTGCATCTGGAAATCACCCGTGAACGGCTCGAGCGTGAGTACAACCTGGACCTGATCTCCACCGCGCCCAACGTGGAGTACGAGGTGACGCTCGAAGACAAAAAGGTGGTCACTGTGACCAACCCGAGCGAGTATCCCGAAGGCAAGATCAAAGAGGTCCGCGAACCGATGGTCTCCGCCACGATCCTGGCGCCGAACGAATTTGTCGGCGCCATCATGGAGCTGTGCCAGGCCCGCCGCGGTGTCCTGGGCGGCATGGACTATCTCTCCGAGGACCGGGTGGAAATCAGGTACCGCCTGCCGCTGGCCGAGATCGTTTTCGACTTCTTTGACATCCTCAAGTCCAAGACCCGCGGCTACGCCTCCCTGGACTGGAAGGCCGACGGCGACCAGGTTGCCGACCTGGTCAAGGTGGACATCCTGCTCCAGGGCGAGCAGGTTGACGCCTTCAGCTCCATCACGCACAAGGACAAGGCCTACGCCTACGGCGTTATGATGACCGGCAAGCTGCGTGAGCTGATCCCGCGGCAGCAGTTCGAGGTGCCCATCCAGGCAGCCATCGGTTCCCGCATCATCGCCCGCGAATCCATCCGCGCCATCCGCAAGGACGTGCTTGCCAAGTGCTACGGCGGCGATATCAGCCGTAAGCGCAAGCTGCTGGAAAAGCAGAAGGAAGGCAAGAAGCGCATGAAGATGGTGGGCCGCGTGGAAGTTCCCCAGGAAGCCTTCGTGGCTGCGCTTTCCTCCGACGAATCCAAGGACAAATCCAAGAAGTGACACCCAGTGCACTGCCCCTCGGAGACCCGGCACCCGCCGACGGTCTCCTCCCCGCACAGGCCGCGGACGGAGCAGCGGAGCGGAACTTCGGACTCTACGTCCACATTCCGTTCTGCTCCGTCCGCTGCGGCTACTGCGACTTCAACACGTATACGGCCACTGAGCTGGGAGGCGGTGCGTCGCAGGCAGCCTACGGCGGAACGGCGGCCCGCGAGGTGGTCTTCGCCGCGGACGCTCTGCGGCGTTCGGGCCTGCCGGAACGCCGGATGGGCACCGTTTTCTTCGGCGGCGGCACGCCCACGCTGCTCCCGGCGGAGGATCTTGCGCTGATCCTCCGCACCGCCGTCGACCAGTGGGGCCTGGCTCCCGGTGCCGAAGTCACCACCGAAGCGAACCCGGACTCCGTCACGCCGCAGTCCCTGCAGCTGCTTGCCGACGCCGGGTTCACCCGGGTTTCCTTCGGCATGCAGTCAGCAGTGCCGCACGTACTGGCAGTGCTGGACCGCACGCATACGCCGTCGCGGGTTCCGCAGGCCGTGCAGTGGGCGCGCGACGCCGGCCTGCACGTAAGCGTTGACCTCATCTACGGAACCCCGGGCGAGTCCATGGCCGACTGGAAGCACTCGCTTGAAGAGGCGCTGAGCTACGAGCCGGACCATATCTCCGCCTACGCGCTCATCATCGAGGAAGGAACCAAGCTCGCCGCCCGGATGCGCCGCGGCGAGGTGCCGCCCATCGACGACGACGACCATGCCGACAAGTACGTGCTGGCGGATGAAATGATGACCGCTGCCGGGCTGAACTGGTACGAGGTCAGCAACTGGGCGCGTACCCCCGAGGACCAGTGCCGCCACAACCTGGCCTACTGGCGCAGCGATGATTGGTGGGGAGTCGGCCCGGGAGCCCATTCACATGCCGGCGGCGTCCGCTGGTGGAATGCCAAGCATCCCACCGCCTATGCCCAGCGGATCGGCGCGGGGGAGTCGCCCGCCGTCGGGCGCGAGACCCTGGACGCCGATACCCGGTACGTGGAAGACGTTATGCTGCGGACCCGTCTCGCCGAAGGCCTGGCCCTGGACCGGCTGCGTGAGCCCGGCAGGCTTGCCGTGGCGGGACTCATGGCGGACGGCCTCGTGGATCCGAGGGCTGCGCTGACCGGAAAGGTGATCCTCACCCCGTCGGGACGGCTGCTGGCCGACGCGGTGGTCCGGCGGCTGCTGCCGGACTGAGTTCGGTGGCGGTGCCGGCCGGCCCTCCGGCGGCGTAGCTGCCCTGCACCGCTGCTTCCTGCGGCGCTACTGGATGCGGCGCTACTGGATACGGCGCAGGTTGAGCGGGTAGCGGTACGGCCGGCCGCGGTTGCACTCGATGCCTGCGATCACCGAGGACACGGCAACGTAGACCCAGATCATGGCATTGAGCACGGCGAAGAAGCCGCCGATCTCGGGAATGAAGGACAGCGCCCAGACCGTCAGGGCAGCAATGCTTGGCGGGAGCGTGAAGTTCAGGGCTTCCTTGGACTCCTGTGCAGTGAACGGACCGCGGTCGCGGAACACCAGGTAAATGATCAGCGACGGAACAAAAGCGAGGATGCCGCCGAAGTGCGCCAGAGTTGCCCACTGCCGGTCCTCGGACGCGGTCAGCGGCAGTGCATTGGCCGGGGCGCCCTGGTAAACGGGACGCTGCGCTCCGCCGTGTTCTTCCGGTCGGGGGTGGTGGTTCTGGCGTGTGTTGGACACGGCGTATATTCCTTTTGGCTCATGGTGACACAGGGTCGGTCCGCTACTACGTATTCCTCAAGGGTACTGGCTCGCGCACTTCCTACAGGAAAGGAGGCAGGCAGTGCGATGCGCGTCTCACCCGGGAACGGTCAGGAAATCGATGACTTCCTCCACCCGTCCGAGCAGTGACGGTTCCAGGTCCGCATAGCTGTTCACCTGCCCCAGCAGCTTCTTCCAGCCCATTGCGACGTCGGTGTGGTCCCGGTGCGGCCAGCCCAGTCCCTGCAGGATGCCGGTTTTCCAGTCCAGGTGACGGGGGACCACCGGCCAGGCGGTACGTCCGATCACGGTCGGCTTGATGGCCTGCCAGACATCCACGTACGGATGCCCGACAATCAGGACATTGCCCGGCGCGCCGGGGGAGGTCATCGCCTCGGCCGCGATGCGCGATTCCTTGGAGCCTGGAACCAGGTGATCCACCAGGATGCCCAGCCGGCGTCCCGGGCCCGGGGCAAACTCCCGAACCGCGGAGTACAGGTCATCGACGCCGTGGAGGGGCTCGACGACGATTCCCTCCACCCGCAGGTCATCACCCCAGACCTTTTCCACCAGTTCGGCGTCGTGCTTGCCTTCCACCCAGATGCGGCTGGCGCGGGCGGTGCGGGCGCGCTGGTTGGCGACGCGCACCGAGCCGGACGCCGTCCGGGCCGGACCTGCCTTGGCTGAAGCGGCAGCCGCGGGCACAACTTCCACCGGCTCGCCTTCGAGCAGGAAGCCGAAGCCCAGTTCGAAGGATTTCTTTTTCCCGCGCCGGTCTTCGAGCACCATCAGGTGCAGCCCGCCGGATTTCTCCACGCGTACCACCGCGCCGACCCAGCCCGAGGCCACGTCCTCAAGGACCAGGCCGGTTTCAGCGCCGACTTTGCGCAGGACGGTCCGGGCCGGCGCGGTGATGTCCTGCGGACCCCAGGAAAAGCTGGACACGGAAGTTGCCTCACTTACGGTTCTGATCGGGCGGAAACCGCAGCAGGCCACGGGTTCCTCAATGCTAGCAACGCTGCCGATCCGTACTAGACTTGGCACTTGAACACTGTGAGTGCTAAACGTCCGGCGCTCTGCCCATAGATCACGACGCAGGTCACCACGCAGATCACGACGCAGGTCAACACGCCGATCAAACCGCCGATCAACAGGGAGGGAAAACCATGAGTGAACCACGCCGACTCGAGGTCCTCCGCGCCATTGTTGAGGACTACGTCCATTCGCGCGAGCCCGTGGGATCCAAGGCACTTGTGGAACGCCACCACCTGGGCGTTTCCTCGGCGACCATCCGCAATGACATGGCCGCCCTTGAGGAAGAGGGGCTGATCACCGCCCCGCATACGTCCGCCGGGCGCATCCCCACTGACAAGGGCTACCGTCTGTTCGTTGACCGGATCTCCGACGTCAAGCCGCTCTCGGCTCCCGAACGGCGCGCCATCCAGTCGCTGCTGGAGGGAGCCGACGACCTCGACGATGTGATGGACCGTACCGTCCGGCTGTTGTCCCAGCTGACCAACCAGGTGGCCGTGGTCCAGTACCCGCATCTGGGCAATGCCAAGGTCCGGCACATTGAATTTGTCCTGCTGGCACCGTCGCAGGTGCTGGTGGTGCTCATCTCGACCACGGGGCGGGTAGAGCAGCGGGTCATTACCGTTCCGCAGCCGGTGACGGAGCCGGACCTGATGGACCTGCGCCAGCACTTCCTGGCCGCGTTGGCAGGCACGCCGCTGAGCAGCATCACCAGCCAGCTGGCTAATGCCCTCGCCACCGTGCCGGCCGATCGCAGGCGCGTCGGCAACTCCCTGGGCCACTGCCTGGAGCAGCTGGCGGGCATCAACCGCGAGGACCGCATGGTGATGGCAGGGACAGCCAACCTGGCGCGCTCCACGGTAGACTTCCCGCTGACTATCGGTCCCGTGCTTGAAGCGCTTGAGGAACAAGTGGTGATGCTCCGGCTGCTGTCCGAGATGGAACAGGATGCCCGCGGCGTTGCCGTCCGGATCGGACGGGAGAATCCGCACGGCGGTTTGTCGGAAGCATCGGTGGTGGCTACGGGATACGGTCCCGACGCCACCGCGAAAGTCGGCATTCTCGGCCCCACGCGGATGGACTATCCCACCACCATGGCGGCCGTGCGTGCCGTGGCCAGGTATCTGTCCCGAATACTGAACAACTAACGCGGTCCCCAGCAGTGACGGACCCGCCCGCCGGGGAACCGGCGGGAATCCAACCTCCGTCTTCAAAGTTTGAAGGCACGCAATACAGGAAAGCGATGTGCACGAGTGAGCGATCACTACCAGGTTCTGGGTGTCGGACGAGACGCCACCGGTGAAGAAATCAAGAAGGCGTACCGGAAGCTAGCCCGCAAGCTGCACCCGGACGTCAACAATGCTCCGGGTGCCTCGGATGAATTCAAAGCCGTATCGCACGCCTACGAGGTTCTTTCCGATCCGGAAAAACGGCGGATCTACGACACCACGGGCAACGAGAACGGCAACGACAACGGCTTCGGCGGCGGGGGCTTCGGTGCCCAGGGCTTCGGCTTCCAGGACATTTTCGACACCTTCTTCGGCGGCGGCGCCCCGGGCGGAGGACGCGGACCGGCCTCACGCAGCCGGCGCGGACAAGACGCCCTGATCAACGTCCGGATCGACCTCAAGGACGCTGTCTTCGGCACCAACAAGAAGATCGACGTCGACACTGCAGTCGTCTGCCCCACCTGTGACGGCTCCTGCTGCCAGCCCGGCACCTCCCCGCGCACCTGCGACATCTGCCACGGCACCGGTCAGGTTCAGCGGGCGGTCCGCTCCATCCTGGGCCAGGTCATGACCTCGGCGCCCTGCGGCACCTGCAACGGCTTCGGCACCGTCATCCCCGACCCCTGCCACGAGTGCTCCGGAGAAGGCCGCGTCCGCAACCGCCGCACCCTGACCATCAAGATCCCCGCCGGCGTCGCCACCGGTACCCGGATCCAGCTCGGCGGACAGGGCGAAGCCGGGATGGCCGGCGGCCCCGCCGGCGATCTCTACGTGGAGATCCGGGTCAACAATGACCCGACGTTCCTCCGCGACGGCGATGACCTGCACGCCACACTCACCATCCCCATGACGGCCGCAGCGCTGGGAACCACAGTTGCACTGGAGACCTTCGACGGCGACCGCGAAATCACCGTCAAGCCCGGCACGCAGTCCGGCGAGGTGTCCGTCCTCAACGACCTCGGCGTCACGCACCTGCGGGGCCACGGCCGCGGCGATCTCCGGGTGCACCTGCACGTGGAGACCCCGCAGAAGCTGGACTCCGAGCAGGAGGAACTCCTCCGCCGGCTCGCCAAGCTGCGCGGTGAGGAATACAGCGAGGGAAAGCTGAACAGCTCAGGCAACGGCGTTTTCGCCAAGCTGCGGGACCGTCTGGGCAACCTCTGAGATGACCAACCCGATTTTCTTCGGTGACCCGGCGCAGGTGGCGGCCGCCGGGCCCGGAGACATTTTCCGTCTCGAGGGGCCGGAGGCACGGCATGCGGTGTCGGTCAAGCGCCTCGAAGCCGGTGAAAGCGTGGACGTGGTCGACGGCGCCGGGCGCCGGCTCACCGGCACGGTGACGGAAACCGGTGCGTCCCTTCTGGAACTGCGGGTGGCGGACGTCCTTGACGAACCGGTTGCACCCGAACGGTTCCTCCTGGTGCAGGCACTGGCCAAGGGGGACCGGGACGAGCAGGCCGTGGAAGCTGCGACGGAGCTGGGAGTCGACACCGTCATCCCGTGGCAATCCGACCGCAGCATTGTCCGGTGGCGCGCCGAGAAGGCGGTCAAGGGACAGGCCAAATGGCAGGCTCTTACTTTTGCCGCGGCCAAGCAGTCCCGGCGTTCCCGGATCCCTGCGGTGGAGCCCGCGCTGGACAGCCGCGCCCTGCCGTCCCGGCTGGCGGAACTTGACCTTGTCCTTGTGCTCCATGAGGAGGCCGATGTACCGCTGGCGAATGCGCTGCGTGACCTCGGCAGGCGCGGTCCGGACGACGCCTCCGCATCCATTGCGGTAGTTGTAGGTCCGGAAGGCGGCATCAGCCCCGCCGAGCTGGAAGCGCTGCGCGGCGTCGGGGCCGTTGCCGTCCGGCTGGGACCGCACGTGCTTCGTTCCTCCACTGCGGGGCCGGCGGCGCTGGCCGTGCTGAATCAGCTGCTCGGCCGCTGGTAGAGGAAGTCCGCCGGGCTAGTGCCCCGGATCCTGCGGGGACGCCGAGACCGTAATGCGCTTGGAATCCCCGGCGGTTTCCTGCCCGGTGTAGTAGACCCGAAGGCTGTATTCACCCGGGGCGAGGGAAGCAGTGAAGCTGAATTCGCCGGTCTTGCCGGGCGCCTTGTCCAGTTCCACGCTGCCGGAAGCGGCCGCCCCGGATGAGGGCCTGCCGTCCACTATGGGTTCGGCCCGCCAATGCAGTTCAGCCGTCTGCGCCACCGCAGTTCCGCTGACCTCGACATCCGTGCCGCGGATCTCCGATTCCTGCGGATCAATCACCCAGATCGGCGCCACCAGTGCGGGGTCCCTGTTCAGGGGCTCCTCCAGGGGCACATGGCCGAACGCACGGTACCCCTCCTTGCCGTCCACCAGGATCGCCACGCTGCTTTCCTGCCCCACGGTCGTCAAACCCGCGTTGGCGGCTGCCGCCGTGGCGGTGTAAACCAGCTGCTGCACTGCACGGTGGGCCATGCCGGAGTCGAGGGAACCCTTGAACGCATCCGAGGAGATGTCCACGGTAATAACGTTCTTGCTGGAAATGGATGCGGTGACGCTGTCCGCCGCGTGCCAGGGAGTGAAGTAGTCCTGGTCCAGCGGCTTGTCCGCCGTCATGGCCTGAACTGCCTCACCGATGGGATCACCGGTGTTGTCTGAGTGAAGGAACTCACGGTAGAGACTGACCGTCGAGTCGTTTCGTCCCAGCCAGTACACCGGCATGAGGGTGCCGACGGAACTCGCTTCCGCCGGCGGGGAGACGGTCATGGGAGCAGCGGCGGGGACTTCGCCGGCGTCGAAGGACGAGGGCATCGTGATGGTGGGATTCTCGGCTACAACGCCGCATCCACCCAGCCCCAGTGCAGCTGCGGCCACTAGCGAACCGGCCAGGAAATACCGCTGGCTTAGCCCTCGGAGACAGGACGTTGCGTTGTTGGACCCGGCGTCCATCCATCCTCCTTAGGGGTAACTCGAAAACGTACGTCTTCAACCTTTGCACATGCTTCGGGGCCCGCCCGTGCTGCGGACGGGCCTGCGCCCGGACTGAAACACGATTGAGACATCACCGTTGCGGGGCCGAGATAAAACCGGATGCTCTTCCGTGCGCCGGGGGGTGCATCAAGTAAGATTTAGGTAGCGTGCGGTGCGCGGCGCGCAGAGGCCGCACCCGGGTTCAGGGGAAATAATCGCCTGCATCAGGGCGTTTGCTTTGGTGGGACGGATACCCGAACCAACCGTCACCACCGTAAAAAGGTCGATGAACTTTTAAAACCAGACTCTATAAGGGGCGATGAAAGGCCTGAAAGGGCCGTCTATATGACCGAATCTTCAATGGAAATCGGCACCATTCGGCTGGATAACCAGACAATAGTCTTTGACTCCACGGAACACATGGTCCAGTCGCTGGGTGCCAACGATGAGGCGCTCAGGATCATTGAGACGGCAAATCCCGAGGTAAGCCTGATGGTGCGCGGCAACGAACTGTCCGTGTCCGGCCCCGCGGCGGAGGTGGAGCAGACCGTACGCCTGGTCAATGAAGTCCGTGTACTGGCCCGTCACCAGACCCGGGTCACACCGCAGGTTCTCGAGCAGTTGATCAGCATGCTCAAGGACCAGAGCACGCACCGCCCGGCCGATGTCCTGACGCAGAACATCCTCTCCACCCGGGGGAAGACCATTCGGCCCAAGACCCTGAACCAGAAGAACTACGTGGATGCGATTGACCGCAACACGGTGGTTTTCGGCATCGGTCCCGCGGGCACCGGCAAGACGTACCTGGCCATGGCCAAGGCGGTGCAGGCCCTGCAGCAGAAAGAGGTCAACCGGATCATCCTCACCCGTCCGGCAGTGGAAGCGGGGGAGCGGCTCGGTTTCCTTCCGGGGACCCTGAGCGACAAGATCGACCCGTACCTGCGGCCGCTCTACGACGCCCTCCACGACATGATGGACCCCGAGTCGATTCCCCGCCTGATGGCCGCCGGCACCATTGAAGTGGCGCCCCTGGCCTATATGCGCGGCCGGACGCTCAACGACGCGTTCATCATCCTCGATGAAGCCCAGAACACTACGCCCGAGCAGATGAAGATGTTCCTCACCCGTCTCGGCTTCGGCTCCAAGATGGTCGTCACCGGCGACGTTACCCAAGTGGACCTGCCCGGCGGCACCGCCTCCGGCCTGCGGATTGTCCACGACATCCTGGGCGGCATCGACGACGTCGCATTCTCGGAACTGCAGGCAGTGGACGTCGTCCGGCACCGCCTCGTCAGTGACATTGTCACGGCCTACAGCGAATGGGACGAGGTCCGGCGCTCCGGGGCAGCCCGCGGAGACGGCGCCCGGTCCAACGGCGGCCGGTCCAACGACGGCGCCCGGTCCAACAGCAGCGGCCACTCCAGTGCCGGACGCAGCCGGGAGGCCCGCGCATGAGCATCGAAGTGAACAACGAATCCAGTGCACCGGCTGTCGATGAAGAGGAACTGGCCCGCCTGGGCCGGTACCTCCTGGATAGCCTGTACGTGCATCCGGAAGCAGACCTGTCCATCATCCTCGTGGACGAGGACGCCATTGAGAAGCTGCACATTGAGTGGATGGACCTGCCAGGTCCCACGGATGTGCTGTCCTTCCCGATGGATGAGCTGCGCCCCGGAACCGCCGGCCGGATCACCCCCGCCGGCGTCCTTGGCGACATTGTGCTGTGCCCGCAGGTGGCGGCCCGGCAGGCCGCCGACGCCGGCCACAGCACCGGTGAGGAGCTGCTGCTCCTGACCACCCACGGCGTCCTTCACCTGCTGGGCTACGACCACGCCGAGCCGGAGGAGGAGAAGGAGATGTTTGGTCTCCAGCGCCGCCTCCTTTCCGCCTACCTGGGTAAACAGGCACCCAAGGAGACCCGAAGTTGAGTATTGGCGTCCTCATCGTCATGGCCATGGCTTTCATGGTCCTGGCGGGCCTGCTGACCGCCGCGGAATCGGCGTACGGCTACCTGCCCCGGCAGGACGCCGAAGCGCTGCTCCACGGCAAGGCAGGAGCCCCGCTGCGCCGTATCCTGGCGCACCCGGTGGCACACATGCATGCGCTGCGGTTCTGGCGCGTCTGGTTCGAAATGGCCATGGCCGTGTCTGTGGCGACGCTCTTCCAGCTGCTGCTGGACAACATCTGGCTGGCGGGCCTGCTTGCCACGGTGACCATGGCTGCCGTCGGTTTTGTCCTCGTCGGCGTCTCGCCAAGACAGATCGGGCGCAAGCACGTCACGGCCGTCGTTGTACTCACGGCCGGACTTGTCCGTGTGCTGCGGACGGTCCTGGGACCGATCCCGGGATGGCTCGTCCGCCTCGGCACCGCCGTCGCCCCCGGCACCCAGGGGCCCGATGCCGCGTTCTTCACGGAAGAGGAATTCCGGGAACTGCTGGACCGCGCGTCCGATGCGGACATGATCGAGGATACCGAGGCGGAACTGATCCACTCGGTCTTCGAACTCGGCGACACCAAGGTCCGGTCCGTCATGGTCCCGCGCACGGACATGGTGTGCATCGAAGCCGGCAGCACGCTGCGCCAGGCCATGTCGCTGTTCCTGCGCTCGGGCTATTCCCGTGTCCCGGTCATCGAGGACAGTGCGGACCATCTGGTGGGCATCCTCTACCTGAAGGACGTCGCCGCGCAGATGCACAGTGACCCGGAGCGGGCCTCGGTGCAGAAGGTCGAGAATTACGCCCGGAGCGTCCGCTACGTTCCCGAGTCCAAGGCCGTAAGCGAGCTGCTGCAGGAACTGCAGCGCGAGTCCACGCACGTGGCGATCGTCATCGATGAATACGGCGGAACGGCGGGATTGGTTACGCTGGAGGACCTGATCGAAGAGATCGTCGGGGAAATCGTGGACGAGTACGACTCGGAGCGCCCCGAGATCGAAGGCCTCGGCGACGGCCGCTACCGGGTCAGCTCCAAGACCGGCATCGACGACCTTGGTGAGTTGTTCGGCGTCGAACTGGAGGATGATGAAGTGGACACGGTGGGCGGCCTCCTGGCCAAGGCCCTGGGCCGCGTCCCGATTGTCGGCAGCGAGGTAGTGGTCGAAGGCATCGCACTGCACGCCGAACGGCTGGAGGGCCGGCGCAACCGCGTTTCGCATGTGCTGGCCTGGAACACAGAAAACGAAGAAATCAGCGATGAGGGCAGAAACCCTGCTCCGCGCACCCGCTCTACAGAATTGGTACCCCGTAATGACTGAACCGCAGTTCCGCGCAGGATTCGTTTCCCTGGTGGGCCGGCCCAACGCCGGAAAGTCCACCCTGACCAATGCGCTGGTCGGTTCCAAGGTGGCCATCACTTCCGCCAAGCCGCAGACCACCCGGCACACCATCCGCGGCATTGTCCACCGCGAGGACTCCCAGGTGATCCTCGTGGATACCCCGGGCCTGCACCGTCCACGGACCCTGCTGGGCAAGCGGCTGAACGAACTGGTGGCGGATACCCTGGCGGAGGTTGACGCCGTTGGTTTCTGCCTGCCCGCCAACGAGGCGGTTGGCCCCGGCGACCGCTACATCGCTGCGCAGCTGGCGGCCCTGAAGCGGACACCCGTAATCGCCTTGGTCACGAAGACGGACCTGGTGGACCGCGCCGCCCTGGCCAAGCAGCTGATGTCCGTCACCGCGCTGGGCAATGAAGTGCTGGGGGAGGCAGGATGGGCCGACGTCGTGCCCGTTTCGGCAGCCGACGGATTCCAGGTCGGTACCGTGGCGGAAGTCCTGGCGGGGCACATGCCCGCGTCCCCGCCCCTGTACCCCGACGGCGAACTGACTGATGAGCCCGAAGCCGTGATGGTGGCCGAACTGGTCCGTGAAGCAGCCCTTGAAGGCGTCCGCGACGAGCTGCCGCACTCGCTTGCAGTGGTGGTGGACGAGATTGTGCCGCGTGAGGGACGCAGCGAAGATAATCCGCTGCTGGATGTCCGGGTCAACCTCTACGTAGAGCGTTCGTCGCAGAAGGCCATTATTATCGGCCGCGGCGGGTCCCGGCTGCGCGACGTCGGAACCACCGCCCGACGCGGCATCGAGGCGTTGCTGGGCACTAAGGTGTACCTCGACCTGCACGTTAAAATCGCCAAGGACTGGCAGCGCGATCCCAAGCAGCTGGTGAAGCTCGGTTTCTAGTCCGGAGCGGCCCGGTCCCGTATCCACAGGATCTGGCCGTACACTTTGAAGCATTCGTTTGAGCACTTTGATTCATGAAGGGGACCGGCTATGTCATCTCGCCGTGCCGCAACGGGCGGCGGCCCCTTGGGAAAACCGACTACAGGTAAGGGTTCAGCAGAACCAGGCGGCAGGCACCTTTCGAGCGGCGCCGCCGCCGGCCACCCGTTGCTTAAAGGCATTGCCGCGGCGCTGGCCCTGGTGCTGGTCGGCGGGGTGGTGTTCGGCGCCGTCCAACTGCTGAGGCTGAGGGGTAACTTCGAAACCCAGCCCCTGAATCTTGGGTCGGATGACACACCGGTGGAGCAGGTAGACGCCAACACTGATCCGATGCAGATCCTGGTGCTCGGCACCGATAAGCGTGACGGGCAGGACTCGAACAACTCCGACGTCATGATGCTGGTGAATCTCACGGCGGACCGCTCGAACGTCACCGTGGTCAGCTTCCCCCGCGATCTTCTGGTCCCGCTGCCAACATGTGAGGATCCCGAATCCGGCACGGTGTATGACGCCATGGACCTGGGCCAACTGAACGGGGCCCTGGGCAACGGCGGCCCCGGCTGCACCGTTGCTGCCATTAACGAGGTCACCGGTCTGTCGATCGACCACTTCATGATGGCCGACTTCGATGCAGTGAAGGAACTGTCGAACACCCTCGGCGGTGTGGAGGTCTGCGTCAACCAGCCCGTTGACGACCCGCTCTCCGGCCTGAAGCTGCCGGCCGGAGTGAGCAGCGTCCAGGGCGAGCAGGCCCTTGCCTTCCTCCGGACCCGGCACGGTTTCGGCAACGGAGGCGACGAAGGCCGGATCCGCGCGCAGCAAAGCTTCCTGGCCTCCATGGTCCGGAAGGTCAAGGATGAGGGAACGCTGAACAACCTGCCCAAGCTCTATTCGATTGCGGAGACCGTCACGAAGAACCTCACCGTGGACGAAGAGCTTGCGAACATCCCCGACCTGGTTTCACTGGCCACCCGCCTTAAAGACGTTGACCTCGGCAATGTTGCCTTCGTAACGGCTCCCGTGGTGCCGTATGAATACGACACCAACAGGCTGGTCCTCGACGAAGCCAAGGCCCAGCCGCTCTTCGACGCGCTGGTCTCCGACCAGGGCATCACCGCGGGCGCAACACCGTCACCGGAGGCTACGGATACGGCAGAAGCGGGCACCCCTGCCGCTCCCGGGACGGCGGAACCTGCCGCCCCCGCCGTTGACCCCGCTGCCGTTCCGGTGACACTGGTCAACGCTTCGGGCACCGCCGGCCGCGACACCGCGGTCCTCGAGTACCTCACCTCCAAGGGGTTCATCCAGGCCCTTGCCGGCGGCACAGCGGGTGCCCAGAGCCCGGCCACCCAGATCTTCTACGGCTACGGATATGAAGAGATGGCCATGGAAGTGGCCCGGACACTGAACATTCCTGATGTGCAGGTGGTACTCAGCGGCGCCTACACCGGGGTATCCGTGCAGATCGGCACGGACTTCGCCAGCGGTTCCACGATGGGGGATCTGGGCGATCTGGGAGACCTGGACGGACAAACCGCGGCCCAGGTAACGTGCCAGACGGCGTTTGGGAACTAGCTCTTCAGGAACCTGGACGGCTGCGTGTTAGTCTGGTCACGTGCACGCAGAGATCCTCCTCCTTAGCTGCCGCGGCGAGGCCACACAAGCACCTGCTTAGGCCGCCCCTCGCTGCGGAGTCTGTGTTGCCCGGCCACTCTTTCTGATGATCGACTAGAAAAGGCCAGACAACACCATGCGTAACGCACAGCAGCCCTCGGGCATGCCGATCAACAAGTACGTTCCCTTCCACGAGCAGATTGCCGTGAACCTGCCGGACCGGACCTGGCCGGACAAGGTCCTCACCAAGGCACCGCGCTGGTGCGCCGTGGACCTGCGGGACGGGAATCAGGCGCTGATCGACCCCATGACGCCCGAACGCAAGCATAAGATGTTCGACCTGCTGGTGAAGATGGGGTTCAAGGAGATCGAAGTCGGTTTCCCCTCCGCCTCCCAGCTGGACTTTGACTTCGTGCGCCAGCTTATCGAGGGGGACCGGATCCCTGATGACGTCACCATCCAGGTCCTGACCCAGTCCAGGGAGCACCTGATTGAGCGCACCTACGAATCCCTTGAGGGCGCGGACCGGGCGATCGTCCACCTGTACAACTCGACGTCGGTGCTGCAGCGACGCGTTGTGTTCAACACGGACCGCGACGGCATTGTGGATATTGCCCTCTCGGGTGCGCGCCTGTGCAGAAAATACGAGGAGCAGCTGCGCGGCGTCGATGTCACCTACGAGTACTCGCCCGAGTCCTACACCGGCACGGAGCTGGATTTTGCGCTGCGGATCTCCGACGCGGTCGCGGAAGTCCTGGAGGCATCCCCTGACCGGCAGATGATCCTGAATCTTCCGGCAACGGTGGAAATGACCACACCGAACGTCTACGCGGACTCCATTGAGTGGATGCACCGGAACATTGCCAACCGCGAATCCGTCATCCTGTCCCTGCACCCGCACAATGACCGGGGCACCGGTGTCGCAGCGGCGGAACTGGGCTACCTCGCCGGCGCGGACCGGATTGAAGGCTGCCTCTTCGGCAACGGCGAACGCACCGGCAATGTGGACTTGGTGACGCTGGGCATGAACCTGTTCAGCCACGGCATAGACCCCCAGATCGACTTCTCCGACATGGACGAGATCCGCCGCACCGTCGAATACTGCAACCAGCTCCCCGTGCCCGAGCGGTCACCGTACGGCGGGGACCTGGTCTTCACCGCCTTCTCCGGCTCCCATCAGGACGCCATTAAGAAGGGCTTCGAAGCCATGGAGAGCCAGGCCGCCGCGGACGGCAAGACGGTGAACGAGCTGCAGTGGGGCGTGCCCTACCTGCCGATCGATCCGAAGGACATCGGCCGCAGCTACGAAGCAGTGATCCGCGTGAATTCCCAGTCCGGCAAGGGCGGCGTGGCCTACCTGCTCAAGAATGAGCACAACCTGGACCTGCCGCGCCGCGCGCAGATCGAATTCTCCGGGGTGATCCAGCGCCGCACGGACACCGCCGGCGGCGAGATCACCGGAGCAGAGCTCTGGAAGGTGTTCCAGGACGAGTACCTGCCGCACACGCCGGAGTCCGACGGCGCGGCCTGGGGACATTACGAGCTGACGTCGGTAAACGCGGACTCGGCTGCCGACGGGCGCTTCAATCTCACCGCCACCCTGAGCGCGGACGGCATAGTGAAGCGGCGGATGGCCAGCGGAACCGGTCCCATTGCGGCGCTGCTGGAAATCCTGGGCCAGGACGGGATCGACGTCCGGCTGCTCGACTACACCGAACACGCATTGTCCGCCAGCGGCAACGCGCACGCCGCGGCGTACGTTGAGCTGGCCGTGGGGGAGCGGGTGCTGTGGGGTGTGGGGATCGATCCCAACACGACCATGTCCGCGTTGAAGGCCGTCATCTCGGCCGTGAACCGGGCCATCCGGGACCAGTCCTAGGCTGCCCGGGGGGCACGCCGGGCGGCAGCGGTCCGCCGGGCGTGCCCGGGCATGGGAAAATAGGTTTCGTGGCCAAATCCTTTGCATCCCGCACTTATCGGGATGACGCGGTTGTCCTGCGCACCCACAAGCTGGGCGAAGCGGACCGCATCCTCGTCCTCCTCACCCGCGAACACGGGCAGGTCCGGGCCGTGGCCAAAGGCGTTCGGCGGACGTCGAGCAAGTTCGGCGCCCGGCTGGAACCGTTCATGGTCGCCGAGCTGCTGCTCGCGCACGGCCGAAACATGGACATCGTGACCCAGGCCCAGACCAAGGGCGCCTACGGGCACGGCATTGCAGCCGATTACGCCCGCTACACAGCTGCGGCCGCAATTGCCGAAACCGCGGAGCGGCTGACCGACATCGACGGCGAGTCCGCCAAGGCCCACTACCAGCTGGTGATCGGCGCCTTCGCGGCCCTCAGCCGCGGTTCCCACGCCCCGGAACTGATCCTGGATTCCTATCTGCTGCGCGCCCTGTCCACCGCCGGGTGGGCACCGAGCTTCACCGACTGTGCACGCTGCGGAGCCCCTGGCCCGCACACCGCATTCTCCGCACCGCTGGGCGGAGCTGTTTGTCCCGCCTGCCGGCCGCCCGGCTCGGCGTCGCCGTCCCCGGAGACCATGGTGCTGCTCGGCGCGCTGCTTACCGGTGACTGGACCACGGCCGACGCCTCCGGCCCGCAGCCGCGCCACGAGTCCGCCGGCCTGGTGGCCGGATATCTTCAGTGGCACCTGGAACGGGTGCTGCGGTCCCTTCAACATGTGGAGCGTGTCTGACCTTGCGTTCAAAATCTTCCGCTGCCAGGCCGGCAGGACCCGTGAGCAGGCCTGCTCCGCACCCCTCCGGCGCGGTTCCGCCGCCTGTTCCGGCGGAGCTGGTGCCCGCCCATGTGGCGATCGTGATGGACGGCAACGGCCGCTGGGCGAACCAGCGCGGCCTGCCCCGGACCGAGGGACACCGCGCCGGGGAGGCTGCGCTGCTGGACGTTATGGCCGGCGCCATCGAGATGGGCATCCGCCATGTTTCCGTGTACGCGTTCTCCACGGAGAACTGGAAGCGTTCCCCGGAGGAGGTCCGCTTCCTCATGGGCTTCAGCCGGGATGTACTGCGCCGGCAGCGGGACCAGCTCAACGAGTGGGGTGTACGGATCCGCTGGTCGGGTCGCCGTCCCCGGTTGTGGCAAAGCGTGGTGCGGGAACTGGAAATTGCGGAAGAAGAAACCCGCAGCAACACCGTGTGCACCTTGAACATGTGCGTGAACTACGGGGGCCGGGCCGAGATCGCCGACGCCGTCGCCGCCATTGCCGCCGACGTCCAGAAGGGCAAGCTGCGGCCCGGGTCCATTTCCGAGAAGACCATCCAGAAGTACCTGGACGAACCGGACCTGCCCGACGTCGACCTGTTCCTGCGCACCTCTGGCGAGCAGCGGTTCTCCAATTTCATGCTCTGGCAGTCCGCATACGCCGAGATGGTCTTTATGGACACCCTCTGGCCGGACGTAGACCGGCGGACCCTGTGGGAAGCGGTGGAAATCTATGCCCGCCGGGACCGCAGGTACGGCGGTGCCGTAGACAAGGCGGCCGGCGGCACGGACACCGGGGAAGCGGCCGGCCAGGCGCCTGCCGCTGCACCTGACAAGGCCGGAGCTAACGCGGGATGATAAAGGCCCTGGACCACCGCTGGATCCCCTCGTAGACCCGGGTGCGGACGGGCAGCGCGGAAAGCAGGGTGTCGTGCAGGGCACCGTCGAACCGGTACACGGTGATCTCCGGGCCAAGCAGGACGCCGCGCTGCACCATCAGGTTCACGTCCAGCACGCTGTCGGTGCGCAGCATCAGCGGATTCCACGTGGGGGAGATGGTGGAGGCGGCAGAGGCGAGCAGCAGCACCGGGACCCGGATGTCGAGGCCGCGGGCGACCCGGGCGTGCCCCGCGAGCACAGCCCTGAGCCAGCCGGCGCGGACCGGGAAACTGAACGGCGGACGCCAGAGCGGATCCACGTCCCACTCTCCGTCCATCGCTGAACTGATGCTCCGGAAGTAGAAACCGAACTCGGGGATCCTCAGCCGGGTCCGGGGCCTCCGGCGGGCGACGGGTTCCAGCAGGCCGTTGGTGGCGAAGCGGAGCATGGAACTGCCGCTGAGCTCCAGCCAGGGACTGTTCAGGATCAGTGCCTGCAGGCGCCCGGGGAAACGGTCCGCCCAGAGTGCGGCGACCAGCCCGCCGGTCGAGTGCGCCATCAGCGTGGTGCGCATGCCCGCGCCGAAACGGGCCTGGATATCCGCCTCCATAGCCTCGAGCGCCGCCTCGATATCGGCGTCGTACTCCGCCAGGTCGCTCACATAGCCCTCCGACTGCCCCGGGCGCAGGCTTCTGCCGTATTTGCGCAGGTCGAGGGCGTAGAAGGCCGCCCCCTGCGCGGCCCAGAACCGTGCCAGGTCCGCCTGGAAGAAATAGTCACTCCATCCGTGCAGGTACAGGACGGCATCGATCTTGCCTCCGGCCGGGACGGGCGGAACCGGCGGACAGTACGAGACCAGGGTTGCAACCACCGGGCCTTCGTCGTCTTCCCCCAGCTCGAGGGTCAGGCTGCGGAACCCGTCGCCGAGAACATCAGGTTTCCAAGTGGGGTGTTCGCGGCGCATGCAACCGACATTAGCCGACCGCGCGCCGGTTTGCCGTTGGGGTTTGGCACACGGTGCCGGTTCTGCAATCTTTGACGTATGCGCATCTATCCCGCCTTTTTCCGGCTCGTTTTCTCCGGCATGGATCCCGAACTGGCCCACCGGATCGGTTTTGTCCTCATCCGTGCCGCCGCCCGCACGCCCGCCGGTCCGGTGCTGCGCCGCCTGATGCGCCCTGCCCCGGTGCTGCGGACCGAGGCACTGGGCCTGACGTTTCCGTCCCCGTTCGGGCTGGCTGCGGGATTCGACAAGGAAGGCTCGGGCATTGTTGCCCTCTGCAACCTGGGCTTCGGGCACGTGGAGGTGGGTACCGTGACTGCCTCCGCCCAGCCGGGCAATCCGAAGCCTCGCCTGTTCCGCCTCGTCGAGGACCGGGCGGTGATCAACCGGATGGGCTTCAACAACGACGGCGCCGCCGCCGTGGCGCCCCGCCTGGACAAGGCCCGGACGGCACTGGCAAAAGCCTTCGGGACGCCGCGGCCCGTCATCGGTGTGAATATCGGCAAGACCAAGACCGTCGAACTCACGGACGCCGTTGAGGACTACCTCGCCAGCACCCGGGAACTGGCCCCCTACGCCGACTACCTCGCCGTTAACGTCAGCTCACCCAACACGCCCGGGCTGCGCCTGCTGCAGGACATTTCCACGCTGCGGCCGCTGCTGGCCCAGGTGGGCAGCGCCGCAGACGAGGCCGCCGGCCGGCACGTCCCGCTGCTGGTCAAGATCGCCCCGGACCTGAGCGACGCGGACATTGACGACGTCGCCGAGCTCGCCCTGTCCCTGAAGCTGGACGGCGTGATCGCCACCAACACCACCATCACCCGGGAAAACCTGGTGACCGACCCGGAACGCGTGATTGCCTGCGGCGTCGGCGGGCTCAGCGGTGCCCCGCTGAAGAAACGGTCCCTCGAGGTACTGCGGCGGCTGCGCGCCGGGCTGGGGGAGGACGGCCCGGCCATCATTTCCGTCGGGGGAGTGGAAACGGCCGCCGATGTACAGGAGCGCCTCGATGCCGGTGCGGTTCTGGTGCAGGGGTACACCGCGTTCCTGTATGAAGGTCCTTTCTGGGCGGCACGGATCAACCGGGGCCTGGCCCGGGCGCGCCGTTAAGCAATGAAAGGGCCGCCCGCGGGCGGCCCTTTCATTTTTCGTACGGAAGTTTGTCTTGGAAAACGCTCAGGAGGGGTACTGGCCGCGGCGGACCTGCGGCTTCGGGAGGCGGAAACGCCGCAGCTGCAGGGAACGGGAAACCCCGTACCAGACATCACCGGGGTTGGGCCCGCCGAACTTGGCCGTCAGGCGCTTCCGGATCTGCCGGCGCAGCATAAAGCTGTCCGCAATGACCAAAAGGATCAGCACCCAGAACGCAGCCATCACAATCAGCTGGACATCGATGCTCGGGATGAAGCTGAACAGGACGAAGACCAGCGCAGCGATCATGATGAATTCGCCGATGTTCCAGCGGGCATCAACAACGTCGCGGACAAACCGGCGGTTGGGGCCCTTGTCCCGAAGGGGAAGGTAACGCTCTTCGCCGGTGTCCAGGGCGCGGCGGGTCTTCAGCCGCTCCTCCCGGAGTGCATCGCGGTTGGCAGCCTTGGCCGCCTTCCGGTCATCAGGAACCAACGGCCGCCGGCGGGCGGCTACCTGGTCCTTGCGGCGGGGCGTCGGGGCACCCTTGCCCACCCGTACGTTGGCTGCCTGGTCAGCGGCAGCTGCCTGGTCCACAGTTTCCTGCGCGGTGGGCGCTTCTTTCTTTCGTCCGAACACATCCCAAGGATACCGTGAAAGATTGTAGGGTTTTGGCTATGACTTCCAACCCCACTCCAGACGCAAATCCCTCATCCGCGGATGTCCATGAGGACGCCCTCCGTGCCAGCGTGGCCGCGGATTTCCCGCGGACCGTCGAGCAGCTCAAGTCCCTGGTGAGCATCCCGGGCATCGCGTGGGACTCCTTTGATCCGGAGCACCTGAACCGCAGTGCCGCCGCCGTCGCCGAGCTGGTCCGCGAAGCCGGCATCGAAGACGTCCAGGTGCTCCGGGTGGACAACAACGGCACCCCCGGCGGCCCCGCCGTCGTCGCCCGCCGTCCCGCCCGGGCCGGCGCGCCCACCGTCCTGCTGTACGCCCACCACGATGTCCAGCCGCCCGGGGACCCGGACCTCTGGGAGTCCGACCCCTTCACCGCCGAAGAGCGCAACGGACGGCTCTACGGCCGCGGCGCTGCTGATGACAAGGCCGGCATCATGGCGCATATCGGTGCACTGCGTGCCCTGGAGGACGTCCTGGGGGAGGAGTCCGGCGTCGGTGTCACCCTGTTCATCGAAGGTGAGGAAGAAGCCGGGTCCCCGACCTTCCGCACCTTCCTGGAGACCTACCAGGACCTGCTGCGGGCCGACGTCATTGTGGTTGCCGATTCGGGCAACTGGAAGGTAGGTGTACCGGCGCTCACCACGAGCCTGCGCGGGCTGGTGGACGGCACCGTGGAGGTGCAGGTGCTGGACCACGCCGTGCACTCCGGGATGTTCGGCGGTCCGGTGCTGGACGCGCCCACCCTGCTGGCCCGGCTGATTGCGACGTTCCATGACGACGCCGGCGACGTCGCCATCGCCGGACTCGTGTCCGGTGACGATGCCGCCGTGGAGTACCCCGAGGCAGACTTCCGTGCCGATTCGTCGCTGCTCGACGGCGTCCGGCTCGCCGGAACGGGCTCCATTGCCTCCCGGCTGTGGACCAAACCCGCCCTGTCGATCATCGGCATAGATGTACCGACCGTGGCGATGTCCTCCAACACCATCCAGCCGAAGGCCCGCGCGAAGTTCAGTCTGCGCCTGGCCCCCGGGCAGAGCCCGGAGGAGGCCATGGCAGCCGTCGAGGCACACGTCCAGGCTCATGCTCCCTTCGGTGCCAAGGTCACGTTCACACCGGGGGAGCAGGGCAATGCCTTCGCCACCGACACCACTGCCAGCGCCGCACGCACCGCGTTGTGGGCCCTCGAACGGGCGTGGGGTGTGGAGCCGGTGGAATCGGGCATGGGCGGATCCATCCCGTTCATCTCGGACCTCGTGGAACTGTTCCCGGAGGCGCAGATCCTGATCACCGGCGTCGAGGATCCGGATTCACGCGCCCACAGCGCCAACGAATCACTGGACCTGGGCGACTTCCGGAACGCCATCCTGGCCGAAGCGCTGCTCCTCGCCCGCCTGGGAGCCGTTGCAGGCTAGGAAACAGGACCAAAGCAGGTGCCGGGCGGGAATTCTTTTAGGCCCGGCACCTGTTAGATCGTTGGGGGCCAGCAGACGTACCATTGAGACACTGGTCCGGCCCGCGGCAGGCGATTCAAGGCGTGTACGCGGAAAGACCAGCTGAGGAAAGAGAGAAACTATGAGCGTTTCCACCAGCGAAAACACGACCGCTGCAGCAGAGGCCGAGCTGCCCGTACACGAAGTACTGCTGTCTGATGTAGCCGCACAGAAGGTCCGCAGCCTGCTGGAGCAGGAAGGCCGCACCGACCTCCGTCTCCGTGTGGCAGTCCAGCCCGGAGGCTGCTCGGGACTCATCTACCAGCTCTACTTCGACGAGCGCGTCCTGGACGGCGACGCCGTCCGTGACTTCGACGGCGTCGAGGTCATCGTGGACAAGATGAGCGTCCCCTACCTGTCCGGCGCATCGATCGACTTCGAGGACACCATCTCGAAGCAGGGGTTCACCATCGACAACCCCAACGCCGGCGGCTCATGCGCCTGTGGAGATTCCTTCCACTAGGAACCATGGCTGCGGCGGCCCGCAATAGGAGCATTAAACGCCCGGCGCGGCGGTGATCTGTCACTGGATCGCCGCGCGTACGGGTAAGCTCTACACGTAGTAGTAAAACTAATGTCCGTAGACGGGAACTTTTTTGTCTCCGTACGGACAGCACTTGCACGCAACAAGAGGAAGGGCCGTCTGTGAGTTCGCAGGACCGAACCAGCAGCCGACGCGCCAGGATCTTAAAGATCTCAGCCGTAACGTCGGCCGGCGCGTTGTTTTTATCGGGGTGTTCATCGGAGGCTCAAACGGGCTGGTTGCCGTCGGACCGCGACACCACTAACCACACCGGCCGCATCATTGACCTGTGGGTCAACTCGTGGATTGCCGCCCTGGCGGTTGGTATCCTCACCTGGGCTTTGATCCTGTGGTGCATGGTTGCCTACCGCCGCCGCAAGAACGAGACCGGGTACCCCCGCCAGCTCAGCTACAACCTGCCGCTGGAAATCTTCTACACGGCCGTACCGCTGTTCATGGTTCTGGTGTTGTTCTACTTCACCAACCAGGACATCAAGGCGATCAATGCAACCAGCGATGACCCGGACCGGGTCATCATTGATGTGCGCGCCAAGCAGTGGTCCTGGGACTTCAACTATGTCAACGAAGACAAGTACTACCAGGGCGTTCAGGTAAACCTCGACGGCCAGGAAGTCAAGCAGGACGAGTTCCCCACGTTGGTGCTCCCTGTTGACCAGACCATCGAACTGCAGCTGAACACCCGCGACGTCCAGCACTCCTTCTGGGTGCCTGCGTTCCTGCAGAAGATGGACGTCTACCCCGGCCGCACCAACGTCATCACCCTCGAAACCGGTAAGACCGGAACCTTCGACGGTAAGTGCGCCGAGCTCTGCGGTGAGTACCACTCCGAAATGCTCTTCAACGTCGAGGTTGTCAGCGAAGCCGAGTACGACGAGTACGTAGCGACCCTGCCCAGCGGGCAGGTCGACGAGAACTACGACCGCCAGTACAACTCAGAATCTAGCGAAGTTAGGAAGTAGGTGACGTCATGACTACTCTCGAATACACTTCGGAAGATTCCGGCACCAGGGTTGCGCCTCGCGTAGTACCCGTCTCCAAGGGACGAATCGTTGTCAGCTGGATCACGTCCACTGACCACAAGACGATCGGGTACATGTACCTGATTGCCTCGTTTATCTTCTTCTGCCTCGCAGGCGTGATGGCATTGGTCATCCGCGCGGAGCTGTTTGAACCCGGTATGCAGATCCTGCAGACCAAGGACCAGTACAACCAGCTGTTCACGATGCACGGCACCGTGATGCTGCTGATGTTCGCCACCCCGCTGTTCTCCGGTTTCGCGAACGTCATCATGCCCCTGCAGATCGGCGCACCGGATGTTGCCTTCCCGCGGTTGAACGCCCTGGCGTTCTGGTTCTTCCTCTTCGGCAGCACCATTGCCGTTGCCGGCTTCATTACGCCGCAGGGCGCAGCTTCCTTCGGCTGGTTCGCGTACACCCCGCTGTCCAGCACCACGTTCTCTCCGGGCGTGGGCGGAGACCTCTGGGTCTTCGGCCTGGCGCTGTCCGGCTTCGGCACCATCCTCGGTGCGGTCAACTTCATCACCACCATCATCTGCATGCGTGCCCCGGGCATGACCATGTGGCGCATGCCGATCTTCACCTGGAACACGCTGGTTACGGCCATCCTGGTCCTGATGGCGTTCCCGCCCCTGGCTGCTGCACTGTTCGCCCTCGGCGCCGACCGGCGCTTCGGAGCGCACATCTTCGATCCGGAACGCGGCGGCGCCATCCTGTGGCAGCACCTGTTCTGGTTCTTCGGCCACCCCGAGGTCTACATCATCGCCCTGCCGTTCTTCGGCATCGTCTCCGAGATCTTCCCGGTCTTCAGCCGCAAGCCGATCTTCGGCTACAAGGGCCTGGTCTACGCAACCATCGCCATCGCCGCCCTGTCGGTGACGGTCTGGGCGCACCACATGTACGTGACCGGCGCAGTCATGCTGCCGTTCTTCGCCTTCATGACGATGTTGATTGCGGTGCCTACGGGCGTGAAGTTCTTCAACTGGATCGGCACCATGTGGCGGGGGTCCATTACCTTTGAGACCCCCATGCTCTGGAGCATCGGCTTCCTCATTACGTTCCTCTTCGGCGGTCTGACCGGCATCATCCTGTCCTCCCCGCCGCTGGACTTCCACGTCTCGGATACGTACTTCGTGGTGGCACACTTCCACTACGTCATCTTCGGCACCGTGGTGTTCGCGATGTTCGCAGGCTTCTACTTCTGGTGGCCCAAGTGGACCGGCAAGATGCTCAACGAACGCCTGGGCAAGATCCACTTCTGGCTCCTGTTCATCGGCTTCCACGGCACCTTCCTCATCCAGCACTGGCTGGGTGTCCTGGGCATGCCGCGCCGCTACGCCGACTACCTGGTGGAAGACAACTTCACCGCGATGAACCAGTTCTCCACCATCGCCTCCTTCGTCCTGGGTGCCTCGATGATCCCGTTCTTCTGGAACGTGTACATCACCTGGCGCCACGGCAAGAAGGTTGAAGTGGATGACCCCTGGGGCTTCGGTGGCTCGCTCGAGTGGGCAACTTCCTGCCCGCCGCCGCGCCACAACTTCACGTCGCTGCCCCGGATCCGTTCGGAGCGTCCGGCACTGGACCTGCACCACCCCGAGCTGCAGCAGCACGTCACTGACGATTCCGCGGCTGCCAAGGTATTCGGCCCCGGCGACCGGAAGGAAAAAGTCTAATGAAGGTTGAGACTAAACTCTTCGCTTACATGGCGCCGTTCTTCGTCGTCGTCGGCGTGGTCTACGGCTACATGGTCGAGTGGACGGAGCCCGTCGGTTACCTGGCGCTCTTCCTCACCGGCGGCATGTCCGGGATGATCGCCTACTACATCGGCTTCACCGGCAAGCGGGTCGGTCCCCGCCCCGAGGATCGTCTGGACGCCGAGATCCACGAAGGTTCCGGCGAGCAGGGCTTCTTCAGCCCGTGGAGCTGGTGGCCGCTGCTGCTGGGTGCCTCTGCCGCTATCGGCTTCCTGGGCATGGCAGTGGG
Organism: Arthrobacter jinronghuae; assembly: GCF_025244825.1. Lineage (NCBI taxonomy): Bacteria > Bacillati > Actinomycetota > Actinomycetes > Micrococcales > Micrococcaceae > Arthrobacter > Arthrobacter jinronghuae. Next base: position 2,034,697 of record NZ_CP104263.1, on the reverse strand, counting down.
CTGGTGGATCCTGTACATCGGTGCCGGCCTAGCCGTCATCGCGCTGGTTGGCTGGGTTTTCGAGTACAGCCGCGGAAACCACGCCCACTAGGGACTGCATAACAGCATAAAAAGGAAGGACCCGCAGGTGACTGCGGGTCCTTCCTTTTTGCGTTGGTCCGCCCCACGAGACAAGGAACGCTGCAGGGGAGGGGCGGTGCAGAGATACCGGTATTCTTAGACGGCAGCAGTTTTCCCAGCCGAAGGGGCGGAATAGAAGTATGCGTAGGTATGGTCCGTCCGCCGCTTCGGGACACCACCGGTGAGCAATCACCGGCTGCGGCTGCTCACCGAGGGCATCGATCCGGCCGCAGGCATCGCCAAGCACGTACAGCTCCAGGGCATCCTCCGCCGGTTCGTGGAAACCCATGCCGGGGCAGGGGAGGCCATCCCTTCAGAGCGTGAGCTTTCCGAACACTTCTCCGTGGCCCGCATGACCATCCGCCAGGCCGTGGATGCCCTGGTGGCGGACGGCGTCCTGGAGCGCGTCGTCGGGCTGGGGACCTTCGTGGCACGGACGAAGATGGACCTGCAGGTACAGCTGACTTCCTACTCCGAGGAAATGCACCGCCGCGGCATGGTCCCCGACGCACACGTCCTGAGCTTCGAGCAGATCGGCGCCTCGCAGCTGGTGGCGCGCGAGCTGCAGATTGAACCGGGCCAGCCGGTTATCCGCTTCCGCAGGCAGCTGCTGGCGGACGGCGAACCGATGAGCGTTGATGAAAACTTCATCCCGGCGCACTACGTACCCGGCATTCTCGAGGAAGATCCGCCGACGTCGCTCTACAACGTGCTGAGCGAGCGGTACGGCCTGGTGATGGAGTGGGGTGAGGACACCATCGAGGCAACGGCGGCCTCGGCCTCCATCGCCCGCCTGCTCAACGTTGAGCTCGGCGCACCGGTGCTGAAGATCCAGCGCCACGCCTACGTGTCACGGGCAATGGTCGACTACTCGGTGTCCTACTACCGCGCGGACCGCTACAAGCTCTGGGTGCCGCTTCAGCGTCCCGGAGTACGCACCCCCCGCTCATACCACCCGCGCCGGCGACCGAGCGCCTGAGTGCCACCCAGGGGGTCGCAGGCCCCGCCCACAAACCACAGCAGGAAGAGGAACACCACTATGGTCACCATTCGGATGTACAAGCGCGACGAGGCGGGGGTGCTCCATTTCCGTGAGGCCCTCTATGACGAGGACGAGGGGCAGTTGATGCTTTCCTCCGGCCCCGTGGGCTACGAAGGGTCGGCGAAGGTACAGGATGTGGCGCCCGACGCCGCGGAGGGCCTACTGCACGCCTTTGCCGTCACCTCGGAGGAAGAGGGATACGCGGAGATTGATCCGGCAGACCAACACTGGGTCATCGTTCAGTACGCACTCAAGACCGCCGACGGCACCGAGCGGGACCGTTACCTCGAGCACAAGGCCACCCAGGCCATTTCGTCGTACTTCCTGTGGCGGGGGCTGGGGGAGGTGGACCACACGGAGTTCGCACCGCGCAAGCTGAATATCTATTGCCTGGTCCCGGACGTGAACAAGGCAGTTGCGGGCCTGAAGGTAGTGCTGCGGGACCCGCTGCTGGACTTCACCAAACTCACCATTGGATCCGCGCCCGTGGCCGACCTGACGGCCCTGAAGCAGCGGTATCCGCTTCCGGCCAAGCGGCCGTTCACGCTGGCCTAGCGAACTAATCACCGGCACGCCGCCGGTACGTGCGGATAACAAAGAAGAGGGCCCGACCGGATGATCCGGTCGGGCCCTCTTCTTACACTGCCTTGCGGCTAGCGCTGTTCGATCGACACCTGGTCGTCAGCCTTGGCTGCAACCTCGGACGGCGATTCGTGGTGATGCGCATTCTCCAGTTCGGACGGCGTCACCGGAGCAACGCGGTCCTCGAAGAAGAAGCGGGACAGCTTGGCGCGTCGCTTCTCCTTTCCGGAGATCTTGCCGTTGGCGTCCGGCTGGGCCGGGAGCGCCTTGTAGGAGTCAAAGTCCACCAGGCGGTAGCGCTTGTACTCGTCCAGCGGCTCGTGCACCTCGATGTACTCGCCGTGCGGGAGACGGACGATGCGTCCGCTCTCAACACCGTGCAGGACAATCTCGCGGTCCTTGCGCTGCAGCGCCAGGGCGATGCGGCGGGCAATGATGAAGCCCAGGATCGGACCAACGAAGAACAGGACACGGAGCCAGTACGTCACATCGTTCAGCGACACGTGGAAGTGCGTGGCGATGAGGTCGGAGCTGGCAGCGGCCCACATGACGCAGTAGAACGTGATGCCTGCAACGCCGACGCCGGTGCGGTACGGCGCGTTGCGCGGACGGTCCAGCAGGTTGTGGACCCGCTTGTCCTTGGTCAGCCAGGCTTCGATCCACGGCCATGCGAACAGCAGGGTGAAGACGAGGCCTGCCGGGCCCAGGGCCGGCAGCAGCACGTTCAGCGACAGGGTGTTATCGCCCCACGGGAACGGGATGACCCATTCCAGCGGGAACCCGCCGATGAAGCCGGGCATCAGGCGCAGGGCGCCGTCGACCCAACCGATGTACCAGTCAGGCTGGGTACCGGCGGACACGGGGGAGGGATCGTAGGGACCGTAGTTCCAGATCGGGTTGATGGTGAAGAAGCCCGCGATGATGGCAATCACGCCGAAGACGATGAAGAAGAAGCCGCCGGCCTTCGCTGCGTAGACCGGGCCGACCGGGTAACCGACAACGTTGTTGTTGGTCCGGCCGGGGCCGCGGAACTGCGTGTGCTTGTGGATGACCACCATGAACAGGTGGATCGCAATCATCAGCAGGATCAGCGCCGGAACCAGGAGGATATGCAGCATGTACAGACGGCCGATAATCGCCGTTCCGGGGAATTCACCTCCGAAGAGGAAGAAGCTGATGTAGGTGCCCACCACGGGGACAGACTTGATGACGCCGTCGATGATGCGCAGGCCGTTGCCGGAGAGCAGGTCATCGGGGAGGGAGTAGCCGGTGAAGCCGGCAGCCAGGGACAGGATCAGCAGGACGCCGCCCACCACCCAGTTGAGCTCGCGGGGCTTGCGGAACGCGCCGGTGAAGAACACGCGGAGCATGTGCACCGAGACGGCCGCTACGAAGAGCAGGGCCGACCAGTGGTGCACCTGGCGCATGAAGAGGCCGCCGCGGACATCGAAGGAGATGTTCAGGGAGGACTCATAGGCCACGGACATTTCCACGCCGCGCAGCGGAACGTAGCTGCCTTCGTAACGCGTTTCCGCCATGGACGGATCGAAGAAGAACGTCAGGAACGTTCCGGTCAGCAGCAGGATGACGAAGCAGTACAGCGCCACTTCGCCGAACATGAACGACCAGTGGTCGGGGAAGATCTTGCGGCCCAGACCCTTGACCATGCCGGAGCCGTTGACCCGTGAGTCAACGAAGTTGGTGACGCGTCCCAGACGGGTTTTGGCCTCGTAAGGGGTGGCAGAGGTAACACTCATGGTTAGCCACGCTCCCAGTAGCTCGGTCCGACAGGTTCTTCGAAGTCGCGCTGGGCGACCAGGTAGCCCTCGCTGTCGACCTCGATCGGCAGCTGCGGCAGTGCGTGCCCGGCCGGTCCGAAGATGACTTTGCATTCCTGCGTGACATCGAAGGTCGACTGGTGGCACGGGCACAGCAGGTGGTGCGTCTGCTGCTCGTAAAGGGCAACCGGGCACCCAACGTGCGTGCAGATCTTGGAGTAGGCGACAATGCCGTCCACTGCCCAGTCTTCGCGGCCGGGGGAGGGGTTCAGGTCCTCGGGGTTCAGGCGCATCAGCAGGACAACAGCCTTGGCCTTTTCCTCGAGCTTGTGCTCGTGCAGGTCGTTCAGACCGTCGGGGATGACGTGGAACGCCGAGCCCAGGGTGACATCCGAAGCCTTGATCGGGGTGCCGCTGGGGTCGCGCACCAGGCGGGTACCCTCTTTCCACATCGTGTGGCGAAGGGTATTGCCCGGAAGCGGGCCGAGGTCCCGGAAGACGGCAATAGCCGGCAGCGGTGCCAGGACCATGGCGCCGAGGAGGGTGTTGCGGATCAGGGGACGGCGCTTGATGCCCGTTTCCTCGATGATGTCCCCAACCATCTTCTCCGCAATCACACGATCCTCTTCAGGACGGATCTCGTGACGCTCTTCGGTGATCTCGTGGTCCGGCATAAGCGTCTTTGCCCAGTGGACAATGCCGACGCCGATTCCGAGCATCGCGAACGCGGTGCCGAGCCCCAGGAGGATGTTCTGCAGCCGCAGTTCAGCGATGCTGGCATCATCCAGGTGGATGCTGAAGTACCCGATGAAAAATACGATGGTGCCGATGATCGACACGATGAACAGGCTCGCCACCTGCCGCTCTGCCCGCTTTTCGGCGCGGGGATTTGTGTCGGCTAGACGAGGGCGGTGTGGGGGAAGTCCCGGATTCTGGAACTTCTCCTCATCTCCCTGGCCAGCCGTAGCGACGGTGCCCGAGGTGTTCGGACTGCCGTGACTATGGTCGCCCATGATCCCCCTCATCCTTCTCTGAAAACTGCATTTATAGACCTATATGTAACTGTGATGTCACCCGTGGAGGTGAGCGCGGCTGTGGTTAGGAAGACCGGGAGGTCAACCAGATGGTGAAAGCGATGATGATTCCCAGACCGGCGGTCCAGATGAACAGACCCTCGGATACGGGACCGAGCGAGCCCAGCTGGGCTCCACCGGGGGAGCCGCTGGTTTCGATGTCCTTGAGGAACGTGATGATGTCCTGCTTGTCCTCGGGAGTGATGTTGGTGTCGCTGAAGACAGGCATGTTCTGCGGGCCGGTGACCATGGCCTCGTAGATGTGCTTTTCGCTGACGCCGTCCAGGCTCGGAGCGAACTTGCCCCGGGTCAGTGCGCCGCCGGCAGCTGCGGCGTTGTGGCACATGGCGCAGTTCACGCGGAACAGCTCACCGCCGTTGGCGGATGCCTCTTCATCGGTGGTGTCCGGCTCAAGGTATTCCGAATCCGGAACCGAAGGGCCGGCACCGAGGCTGGAGACATAGGCAGCCAGTTCGGCGGTCTGGTCTTCGCTGAACTGGACCGGCTTCTCCTGGGCCTGCGGGCCCTGCATGGCCATCGGCATACGGCCGGTGCCCACCTGGAAGTCGACCGATGCTGCGCCGACGCCTACCAGCGAAGGCCCGTTTTCGGTGCCCGTGGCTTCAATGCCGTGGCACGTTGCACAGTTGGCGACGAAGAGCTTCTCGCCCTCGCTGACGTCTTCGGCAGTGTACGTGGTGGTAGCTGCCTGGGCCTGGTTGGCTCCGTTGGCTACGGCATAGAGACCACCCGTAACGAGGAGTCCCAGCAGCAGCAGCGCGACTGCTGCGAGGGGATGACGCCGCCTTTGCGATAGTGCCTTCACTTCGTAGTTCCTAACTTATGTGGTCTTTGGGAAACTTGTGCCACTTTGAAGTATTTCGTGGGGTGCGGGTCCTCAAGCAGTGTTACTTGAGGAAGTAAATGATGACGAACAGGGCAATCCAGACCACATCGACGAAGTGCCAGTAGTACGAGGTTACGATCGCCGAAGTTGCTTCGAAGTGTCCGAAGCGCTTGGCGGCGTAGGCACGGCCGATGATGAAGAGGAACGCGATCAGGCCGCCGGCCACGTGCAGGCCGTGGAAACCGGTGGTGAGGTAGAACGCGGAACCGTAGGAGTTCGACGAGAGGGAGACGCCTTCAGAGACGAGCATGGCGTATTCGTAGGCCTGTACGGAGACGAAGATTGCTCCGAGGAAGAAGGTCAGCAGGAACCACTCAGTCATGCCCCAACGGGAGAACTTCAGGAGCCCTCCGGTGCGGCGAGGCTGAAGTCGTTCTGCGGCGAAGACGCCGAACTGGCAAGTGAAGGAGCTGGAAACAAGGATCACCGTGTTCACGAAAGCGAACGGAACGTTCAGCTTCTCGGTCTCCATGGCCCACAGTTCGGTCGAGACCGAGCGAAGAGTGAAATACATGGCGAAGAGAGCAGCAAAGAACATCAGTTCGCTGGAGAGCCACACCACGGTTCCTACGGAAACCATATTGGGGCGGTTCAGCGTGGGGTGAGCCGGGGTACTGGGGGCATGGGTCGCTGTTGTCACATAGACATTATGGCGGTAAAACTGCCCAGTTCTCCAACAGATCGGGGCCGACGGCGCGTCCAAAGCGGGCAACGCCGCCCCGGATCCCAGTATTGGCGCGGAAATAGGCCTCACAGAAAGAAATCAGCTTTTTCTACGAAACGTAGATAACCTAGGGTGTGTGACTACGATTCCGAGTTCCGGTGACACCTGGCCGAGCCTGATTAATGCCCTCATCGGAGGCGAAAACCTCTCTACTGAGCAGACCCGATGGGCCATGGCCACCATCATGGCCGGCAATGCCACGGACTCCCAGATTGCAGGGTTCCTCGTGGCGCTGCGTGCCAAGGGCGAAACCGTTGACGAGCTCACCGGCCTCGTCGAGGCGATGGTTGCCAGTGCCCGCCCCATCAACATCCCGGGGGAGACGCTCGACATCGTAGGCACCGGCGGGGACCGCCACAACACGGTCAACATTTCCACCATGGCCGCACTCGTGTGCGCGGGAGCCGGCGCGAAGGTGGTTAAGCACGGGAACCGCGCTGCGTCGTCGGCCTCCGGATCTGCGGACGTCATTGAAGCACTGGGGGTCCGGCTGGATCTGTCGGTGGACCGGGTGGCTCAGGCTGCTGTCGAGGCCGGCATCACGTTCTGCTTTGCCCAGGTCTTCCACCCATCCATGCGCTTCGCCGCCGTGCCGCGCCGCGAGATGGGTGTGGCCACCGCCTTCAACTTCATGGGACCGCTGACGAATCCGTCCAACCCCAGCGCATCGGCCATTGGTGTCGCAGACGCCCGGCTGGCACCGCTGATGGCCGGCGTGCTGGCCAGGCGCGGTGTGCGGGCCCTGGTGTTTCGCGGCGGCGACGGGCTGGACGAGATGACCACCACCGGTGTCTCTACCGTCTGGGAAGTCCGTAACGGTGCCGTAGAGGAGTCCGTAGTGGATCCCTTGGATCTCGGGATCAGCCGGGCCACGCTGGAGGATCTGCGGGGCGGTGACGCCGCCGCGAATGCGGCAGTGGTGCGCAGCGTACTGGCGGGGGACAAGGGGCCGGTGCGGGACGCCGTCGTGTTGAACGCGGCCGCGGCGCTGGTGGCCCTGGACCGCGGGGCGGACGGCCCGCTGATTGAACGGCTGTCCCGCGGTTTGGCCCGCGCCTGCGACTCGATCGACGGCGGTGGGGCCCAGGCGGCGCTGGACCGCTGGGTGGCCGTCACCCAGTAAGCGGGGCCGGCAGGCCTGCGGCGGCTGCTAGCTGTCGAAGCCCAGTGAGAACGCCGCGTCCAGGTCGTGCTGCGAGTAGGCACGGAACGCTATCTGCGTGGTGGTTCCGATCACCCCGTCGACCTTGGACAGTCGGTTGGCAATCGCATCGGCGAGGTCCTCATGGCGCTGCACCCGTGCGATGGCGATCAGGTCGCATTCGCCGGTCACGGAGTAGACCTCGCTGATGCCGTCGATCTCGGAGATTTCCTCGGCGCATTCCGGGATCCTGGCGGAGTCGGTCTGGATGAGTACAAAAGCGGTGATCATGGAGGGGCCTTCCCTGCTGGTCTCTTAGTGCGGCGGTGTCTAGATGCGGCAGTGTCTTAATGCGGCGGCGTCCGCTGCTGCTCTCTTTGAGCCTAGTGGATGGAACGGTGCCGGCGGCGGGAAACCACTGTCCACGCCGCGCGCTGGCCGAGCAGGAACACTCCAAGCACTGCCAGGGTGACCATCTGGAAGCTGACGGCGGTGCCGCCGCCGGCCAGCGCACGGATTCCCAGACCGGCGGCTACGGTTCCGAGCCAGATGACGACGCCGTCGGGCCATAGCCGTGCCGGACGCCGCCAGGCGCGCAAGGCCGCCCACGAGAGCAGGCATGCCAGCAGGAACGGCAGTGCGGTGGTGAGGATGCCGAGGACGGCCAGGCCGTGTTCGTGGCTTTGCCGGCCAAGGGCGGCGAAAACGACGATGAGGACGAGGTCCGTGGCAAGAACCCAGGGCCAGGTCCGGACGGCTGGGGCAGATCGGATGGTGGTGTCTGTCATGGGGTGTTCTCCCGGATGGGGATAGTGCGGTTTTCGCGGACGTAGGGGCCGAGGAGTTCCCGTACCCGCTCCTCGACCGTCTCCGGCCCGGTGCCGGATTCCAGCAGCCTGGTGGACGAATGCACGATGGCGTTGATGAGCTCGGCCGTCACCGGCGGATCCGGAACGCCCATCGCAGTCAGCGTCTCCACCAGCGGAGTGAGCAGCTGGCGGTGCATCATGGCACTTTGGTTGTCCAGTTCCTCGCCGGGGGCGACGGCGGCCAGCGCGTTGCCGACGGCGTGCTCACCCTCCGCGACCAGGCGGATGTTCGTCAGCACATAGGCCATGATGCGGTCCGCGGGTTCCGGCTCCGCATCCATGGCTTCCCGCACCCGCTGCGTCCAGCGCGGGAAAACGTCCAGCACCAGGGCATGGAGGAGATCCTGGCGGGACTTGTAATACTGGTAGGCGCTCGGACGGGCGAGGCCCGCCAGCGCGGCCACTTCGGCCATGCTGGGGGCCTCGCCGGTGCGGGCCAGGAGGGTGCGTGCCGCGTCCAGCAGCGCCCGCTGCTGTGCCGCCCGGTGTTCGGCCACCGTGGGGGCAGTGATTCGGGGCACTTATGCCCTCCTGTTCGTGCTGTGGCTAGCTTGAGAGGCGCCCATCCACCATTTCGACGACGCGGTCGCAGTGGTGCAGGACGTCGTGATCGTGCGTCACCATAACTGTAGCAACGCCGCGCTCATGGGTTTCCCGGGCGAGCAGGGCAACCACGTCCTGGCTGCGGGCGCGGTCCAGGGCAGCGGTGGGCTCATCCACGAGCAACAGCGACGGCCGGTTCACCAGTGAACGCGCAATCCCGACCCGCTGGCGCTCACCACCGGACAGCTGGTCGGGCCGGCTCCGGGCCTTGTGGTCCATGCCCACTGCCGCCAGGAGCTCCAGCGGGTCGAGAATGTCCCGGGCGCCGGCAAGCTTCTGCATCAGGCGCAGCTGTTCCGCCGAATTCAGTGCCGGAATCAGGTTCCCGGACTGGAACACGAAGCCGATCTCCTGCAGGCGGAACCGGGCCCGGGCCGCCTTGCCCAAGGTGTCCAGATCCACTCCATTGACCCGGACGGAACCGGAATCGGGGGTGGTGAGGGCCCCGGCCACGGCCAGCAGGCTGGACTTTCCGGCGCCGGACGGGCCGACGACGGCGACCATCTCACCGGGGCGGACGGTTAGCGAGACGTTAGCCAGGGCCTGCACCGTGCTGTCACCGTCGCCCAGGGCGAGGTTCGCGGACTCGATCAGCAGTCCGCCGGTACGCGTGCCGGGAGTGCGTTCTTCAGTGGCGGTGCTCATCTCTGTCCTCCAAGGGCTGCCAGGGGGTCTACGCGGGAAATCCGAACAATGGCCAGGGCGGCGCCCGCCAGACCCAGGACGATCGTCAGGACCGCGGCCGTCAGGATGGGAGTGGCCTCAAGGGCAAACGGCATGGCCGTACCAGTCAGTCCGGCACCCATGGCGAGGCCGGCGAGAATGCCGGCAACGGTGGAGGTCACCAGGATGATGGCCGCCTGGAGCAGTCCGTCACGCAGCAGGTATCCGGTGGAGGCGCCCACGGCGCGCAGCACAGCGAGTTCGTGCTTGCGCTGGATGGTCCAGACCGTGAAGAACGCGCCCACCACAAGGGCGCAGATGGCGTACAGGAAGATCTGGATCATTTCCAGGGTCATGGTTTCGGCGGAGTAGCCGGGGGAGGCGTTGAAGGATTCCGCCAGGGTCGAGGTGACCGTTCCGGCCGCTTCATCGCCGGCGGCGAAATCGATGTCCGCTCCGTCGGCCGCCTTTAGGGCAACCGTGCTGGCGGTGTCGAAGTCAACGCCGGACACGGTGTCAGCGGTCGGCGCCCCGGGGGAACTCTGTCCGCTGGCCAGATACTGCCAGGTGTCCAGCGGCAGGTAGGCGAGGTCGACGTGCCCGAAAGTCGCCTGCCCGTCGGTGTAGCCCACCACTGTCAATTCGACGCCGATGCGCTCCAGGGTGACGACGTCGCCGATGTGCAGGCCTTCTTCGGCTGCAGTGGCTGACACCACGATCTCGTTGGGTGCGGCAATGCTGCGTCCTTCGCCGACCGTCGGCGCCAGGAAGGAACCGGGCTCGATCCCGAACAGGGCCAGGTCGACCTGGGTGCCGTTGCCGGTGGTGCCGTTCATCATGGCGGTGCCCATCAGGGCGGACTCCTCGACGCCGGGCTGTTCGGCCCAGACCGCGGCCTGGTGTTCGTCGACGACGCTGCGGGAGAAAGCGTTGTCGGTTTTGGTGCCTTCATTGAAGGCAAAGGCGGTGGCAGGCATGGCTTTCAGGCCGGACACGCCGTCGTTGACCAGTCCGGAGGACAAGCCGGATAGCAGGACCATGAGAACGGCGATGAGGGCGACGACGCCGCCCATCAGTCCGAACCTGGCCCGGGCAAAACGCAACTCTCGAAGCGCTAGGAACATCGGAACCCCTTGGTGGATTGCTGGAAATGTTGCCAACACAGTGTCGGTAACATACCAACATCATGTCAGAAAGTGCCCGCCGAGACGAAATGCGCGCGTTGCACCCTTGCCTGCCCGGGCAATGACCGGGGGCTGGCATGGATGCAGCCCGTCTGCTGTGCTTGGACCATGCCCAGGCACGGCTTCTCGGCACGCGGTTCCCGGCATTCGTCCCGCCGCCGGCGGTATCTGCGCGCGATGGCGGTGGCCGTGGTGCTGGTGCTGGTCTTCGAATACGCGGTCCTGCCGCAGCTGGTCGGTATCGACAACGTCCTGCGGTCCTTGGCCGGGTTGCCGCTGATAGTGCTGGTGGGTGCGCTGTGCCTGGAGGTCACCTCCTGGCTGAGCTACAGCGCGCTGACGCGGGTGGTGTTGCCTGGCACCTCGCGGCCGTCCTATTTCACGTTGGTGCGGATCGACCTGTGCGACACCGCCATTAACCACGTGGTGCCCGGCGGCGGAACGACGTCGGCCGCTGCCCGGTTCCGGCTGCTCACCCTGTCCGGATCTCCGCCGCAGGATGCGCTCAGTGCGGCAACCATTCAGGTGCTGGGAGCGAACCTGGTTCTCGGTGCGCTGTTTGGTATCGGGTTGCTGTCCATGCTCGGGCAGGTGAACGTCAGCGGCTATTACGCGGCCGCCGGGGCAGTGGTGCTGGCGCTGTTCGTGCTTGTCGTGGCTCTGCTGACCGTCCTGGACCGGCATCTCGCGGGAGCGGTGCGGGTGGTGCGGTCGGTGGCAGGAGCGGTTCCGCTGATGCACCCGGACAGTGCCGAAAAATTTGTCCGGACGGTGGCCGGCGAAACACAGATGTTCCGTGCACAGCCGCGCCGGCTTCTTGCCGGGGTGGCGCTGGCGGCGCTGCGCTGGCTTCTGGACGCAGCCTGCCTGTGGGTGCTGGTAGCGGCGTTTGGCCACGTGCTGGGGCCGGGGGAGCTGCTGGTCGCTTATTCCTTGGCCGGGCTGGTGTCGATGGTGCCGCTGACCCCCGGCGGGGTAGGGCTGGTGGAGGGGCTGCTGGTCCCCACTCTCACCGGATTCGGCGCACCGTCACACGTTGCGGTCCTGGGGGTCCTGTCCTGGCGGATCCTGCAGTTCTGGCTGCCGATCCCCGTAGGGGCGCTGGCCTATGTCTCACTGCGGCTGGGTGTGCTGCGCCGGGCGGGCCGCCGGCGCCGGGAGATAGTCCTCACCGGCGCCAACGGTTCCGCGGATGGGCGGTGAGGCCGATTAGGACCAGATGTCGTCGCCGCGCAGCGTGGCGTCGGCGCCGCCGTCGGTGTAGATGGTCTGTCCCGTGGTGTGGCTGTTCTCCTCGGAGGTCAGCCAGATCAGGAGGCGGGCAATAACTTCCGGTTCCGAGTGGCCGTTGAGCGGCATCGGGACATTCGCGTCCACCATGGCCCGGCCTTCGGGGGTGGACAGCAGGTCGCGCGTCATGGCGGAGAGCACGGTGCCGGGGGCAACGGCGTTCAGCGGGATGCCGGCGCCGGCGAAGGCGGGGCTGATGCTTTCGCGGCGGACCCAGCGGCTCAGGGCGCGCTTGCTGGAGGGGTAGTTGAGGTAGCCGGTCTGGGGGCCGTTGTCGGCGAGTGCCTGGCCGATCCGCAGGGCTTCTTCCTCGTTGCCGGCGAGCATGGCGTCGACAAGCTCGGGGGAGTTGGGCTGCAGGCTCGCCATGGAGCTGACGACGGCGGCGCGGGGCGCGCTGCTCTTGGCCAGGACCGGGGCCAGTTCGGTCAGGAAATCCGTGACGCCGAAGAAGTTCACGGCGACGGTGATGGGTGCGGGGGCGGAGATGCCGGCGCAGGCGATCACGGCGTCGACGTTCCCGCCGGCAAGTTCCACGGCCTTGGCGACGGCGGCGGAGCGGCCCTCGGGCTTGCTCAGGTCCGCTTCGACGTCGGCGTTGCGCAGGTCGACGCCGATGACGGTGTTGCCGCGTTCCTTCAGGATTGCGGCGGTTGCTGCTCCGATGCCGGAGGCGGATCCGGTCACAATGTAGGTTCTAGTCATGTTTACAGTGTAGACCTGTCAGCCCGGCACCGGCATTTCAGTGCAGGAGCTCCTGCCAGCCCGGAGGCACCCGGCCGGCCGGTCCGGGAACGGACTGGCTATTCGGGTGGTGGGCCGGCGGGGCCAGCTCCGGTCCGGCGAAGACCGAGGAATCCGCGTAGTTCCAGAACCAGTCCTCACCGGGTTCGAAGCTCCGGATGACGGGATGCCCGGTCTGCTGTTGGTGAAGGGTGGCGTGCTGCCCGGGGGAGCTGTCGCAGCAGCCGATGTGCCCGCATTCGGCACATCGGCGCAGGTGGTACCACCACCCCTCCAGTTGGGCGCATTCCACGCAGCCCGGGCCGCTGGGCGGAACCGAAACGTTGATACCGGGGATCGGGTCCATGGGGGACCTCCTTCAGGTACGGGTGGATCGTCAGTACCGGCCGGCACATTGTGCTGCCGTCCCCACCACGGTAGCTACCCGGCCGTCCCCGTCAACAGGTGCCGGAGCGCAACAGGTTCCGGGCGCAGCAGGTCCGAAGCCGGCCCCCGGCGTCCAGCCTAGGCCAGCCAGGCGGTGGTGTCGGGCGGCAGCAGGCCGCCGTCGAGCGGGCCGCTGCTGTGCAGTACCGACCCCGCCGGCAACCCGATGGCTTCGGTGCCGAAATTGGTGATGCTCTGCCACCCGCCGGGCCGCCGGAAGTGCAGCACGGCGGCCGGACTGTCCAGCCAGTCGAGTTCCTCCGGACCCTGCTGCTTGCCGCGGAGCTCCAGTGCCCGGCGGTAGAACAGCAGGGTCGAGTCCCCGTCCCGTTCCTGGGCCGATACCGCCGCGGACGCGAAGTGCTCCGGCTGGGGCAGATGGGCGGAGCCGGCGCCGAATCCGAAGGACGGTCCTTCCGCGGTCCAGGGCAGGGGCACCCGGCATCCGTCACGGCCCTTGTCCACACCCGGGTTGCGGTAGAACGTGGGATCCTGCCGGTCAGCGTCCGGGATGTCCGCCACTTCATGCAGGCCCAGTTCCTCCCCCTGATACAGGTAGGCCGAGCCGGGCAGTGCAAGCATCAGCAGGGTGGCGGCCCGCGCCCGGCGCAGGCCCAGCTCCCGGTCCAGTGCCGGTGCGGTGCCGCCCGAGAAGACCCAGGCTTTCCCGTCCTGTCCCTTGGAGCTGCCCTCCGGAGCGGGCGGCAGGCCGTAACGAGTGGCGTGCCGGACGACGTCGTGGTTGGACAGCACCCAGGTGGACGAGGCCCCGGTGGCCGCGGCCTGGTCCAGGTTGGCGGTGATGATCTCCCGGAACCGGGCGGCGTCGAAGTCCGCCTGCAGCAGGTCGAAGTTGAACGCCTGGCCCAGGCCTTCGGGGCTGGCATACCGCCCGCGGCGCGAGGCATGCACCCAGGCCTCGGCCACCGCCGTGCGCGGAGGATCGTACTCGTTGAACAGCTTCCGCCACTCGGCATAGATTTCGTGGACCTCGTCGCGGTCCCAGAACGGGTGGCCGCCGTCCAGGCCCTCACCTTCCGCCGCCAGCTCGGCACTGGTTGCCAGGGGCTCAGCGAGGTCCTTGGCGAGTGCATGGGCCACGTCGATCCGGAACCCGTCCACGCCGCGGTCGGACCAGAAGCGCAGGGTGCTAAGGAACTCCGTGCGCACCTCGGGGTTCTCCCAGTTGAAATCGGGCTGTTCCGGGGCGAACAGGTGCAGGTACCACTGCCCGTCCGGCACCTGCTCCCAGGCGCTGCCGCCGAAAACGGACTGCCAGTCCGACGGCGGCAGGCTTCCGCCGGGTCCTGTTCCGTCGCGGAAGATATACCGGTTGCGGGCGGGGGACCCCTTGGGAGACGCCAGCGCCTCCTGGAACCAGGCGTGGCGGTTGGAGGAGTGGTTCGGGACGATGTCCACGATCAGTTTGATGCCGGCGGAGTGCAGTGCCGCGGCCATGTCATCGAAGTCGGCCAGGCTGCCCAGCCGCGGATCGACGGCGCGGTAGTCGTCGACGTCGTATCCGCCGTCGGCGAGCGCCGAGGGGTAGAAGGGGCTCAGCCAGACGGCGTCGACCCCCAGTTGCGCGAGGTACGGGACCTTGGCTGTGACGCCGGGCAGGTCACCGAGGCCGTCCGCATTCGAATCCGAGAAGCTGCGCGGATAGATCTGGTAGACGGCGGCCTGCCGCCACCAGTGCGGATCCTTCATCGGGTCGGCGGGGAATGGCTGCGCGGGAGCGGTCAAGGCGGTCCTTCGGGTGGGAGGTGTTTCTACGTTGTCTGGACTCTACCAACGCGTGTGGTGCACCTGACGTCTCAGGGAGCGGCGGCCCGGCGTTCGAGCACCTCCCGTTCGCGGCGGTTCCCGGCCAGCCCTGCGGCAACGGAAAACTCGGCCCGTGCCTCCTCTGTCCGGCCGAGCCGTGCCAGCAGCTCGGCCCGCACACTCGGCAACAGGTGGGATCCGTGCAGGGCTCCTTCGGCCGCCAGCCGGTCCACGATGGCCAGGGCGGCTTCCGGCCCGGTGGCCATGGACACTGCCACCGCCCGGTTGAGGTCGACCACCGGTCCGGGGGAGAGCCGCCCCAGTGTTTCGTAGAGCAGGACGATCCGGGGCCAGTCCGTGAGCTCGGCACGTGCGGCCGTGGCGTGGCACTGCGCAATGGCTGCCTGCAGGGCATAGCTGCCCCGTGGGCGGCCGAGTTCCCTGGACAGTTCGTCGGCACGGGCAAGACCCGCGACGCCGCGTTGGATCTGCACCCGGTCCCAGCGGGTACGGTCCTGGTCCGCCAGCAGGACGGGCGCGCCGCCGGGCCCGCTGCGGGCGGCGAAGCGGGAAGCGGAGAACTCCATCAGGGCCACCAGCGCGTGCGCTTCCGGTACCCGGGGGACCAGCCCGGTGAGGATCCGGCCGATCCGCAGCGCCTCGTTCGCCAGTTCCGGCCGGGTCCAGTTCTCCCCTGTGGTGGCCGCATACCCCTCGGTGAACATCAGGTAGATGACATGCAGGACACCGCGCAGCCGCGGCGTCCACTCATTGGGCTCGGGCGGTTCAAAGGGGACCCGCGCCGCCGCCAGTGTTTTCCGAGCCCGGACAATGCGCTGCTGCACAGTGGCAGCCGGGACCAGGAACAGCCGGGCGATCTCGGCGGTGCTCAGCGAACCGACCACCCGCAGGGTCAACGCAATCTGGGCCTCCGTGGAGAGCACCGGATGGCAGGCGGTGAAGAGGAGCCGAAGCACATCGTCGGGCAGCGGGTCCCATTCCGGGGCTGCCTCATCCTGCGCCCGGCGTGCCAGCATCTCGTAGCGGTCCTGAAGCCGCTCGGCGCGCCGCCACCTGTCGATCGCCCGGCGTTTGGCCACCGCGCTGATCCAGGCACCGGGATTACGGGGAATACCCGTTCCGCTCCATGACACCAGGGCTTCGGCGACGGCGTCCTGCGCAGCATCCTCGGCCAGTCCGACGTCGCCGGTCACCCGGGCGAGGGCGGCCACAATCCGGGCGCCTTCGATACGCCACAGCGCGTCGAGGCGTCCCCGGACCGCTGCCGCGGAATCCACGGCTACTTGTTCTCCGCCTTCAGGCTCTCCTCTTCCTGACGCCACAGTTCTTCCTTCCGGATGTATTCGTTGTCCGCAAAATCGGCGAAATCGGAAGCTTCGTTCACGCGGCGGACCTCGAGTTTGGACCCTGGGCCGAGCGGTGCACGGCTGGCCCACTCTGCCGCCTCCTCGCGGGACCCCACCTGCACAATCCAGAACCCGTTGAAGAGCTCGTGGGTTTCACCGTAGGGGCCGTCGGTGACCAATGGCGGGTCCTCGGCGAAGTCGACCACCAGCCCGCTGCCCTCGGAGACGTCTGCCAGGCCTTCGCCGCCGATCATCACTCCGGCATTGATCATCGACTCGTTGTAGGCGCCCATCTGGTTGATGATCTGCTCAAACGGGATGTCCTTGGATGCCTGCACGGCCTCGTCCGTGGCCCGCATGATGAACATGTACTTCATGGCACTCTCCCTGCTGCTTGTTCGTAGAAGGTGCTGATGCGCCTCCTACTATGACGTCGAACGGGCAGGATGGATATCGACAGCCCGGAAAATCTTTTCTCTCTCCGGGGCCGCAGCAGGCACTGCTGACAGCAGATCCGCCGAGGGCAGATACCCCTTCTCCTGCCGTCCGGGCAGGCGCAGCGTGGGGGCATGAATGAAACCGAAAAAGCTCCGCTGTTTACCGAAAGAATCCGCCAAGAGTTTTTCGAGCGCCGAGTCCTCGTCTTGGACGGGCCGCTGGATGACGACAATGGAACCCTGCTGGCCACGCAGCTGATTGCCCTGGCGGCTGAGGACCCGAAATCCGACATAGCACTCTGGATCCATTCCCCTGGTGGATCCGTCCCCGCAATGCTGGCGATCCGCGACGTCATGCGGGCAATCCCCAACGACGTATCCACGCTCGCTTTCGGAATAGCCTGCAGCGCCGGGCAGTTCCTGCTGTCGGCCGGCACACGCGGCAAGCGCCGGGCGCTGCGACACTCCCGCGTGCTGATGCATCAGGGGTCGGCGGGACTCGCCGGTACTGCGGCCGACGTCGAGCTCCAGGCGGACGATCTGCGCTACACGCGGGACACCGTGCTGCGCCTGATCGCGGAGGACACCGGCCAGCCCGTCGAGCGGATCTTTGCCGATTCCCTGCGTGACCACTGGTATACCGCAGAGGAAGCCCTCGACTACGGCTTTATTGACGCCATCGCCGGGTCCCTGGCGGAGTTCAGGCCGGCGGGCCGGGTGACGGCCGGGTTCCGGAGCCTGGTCCGGGAGGGAGTCCGATGAGCACGTACACCATCCCCAACGTCGTCGCCCAGCATCCCCGCGGCGAACGGATCATGGACATTTACTCCCACCTGCTCACGGAGCGGATTGTCTACGTCGGCACGGCCATTGACGCCGGCGTCGCCAATGCGCTGATAGCCCAGCTGCTTTTCCTGCAGTCGGACAACCCGGAAGCCGACGTCGAGCTCTACATCAACTGCGAGGGCGGAGATCCCAGCGCCATGCTGGCCATCTACGACACCATCCGCTTCATCCGCCCGTCCGTTGCCACCACGTGCGTGGGCCAGGCCGTGGCTGTGGGGGCCGTCCTCCTGGCCGCCGGCGCCGAAGGCAAACGCGCCGCGCTGCCGCATGCGCGGATCATCCTGCACCAGCCCGCAGCGTCAGGTCGAGGCACCATTCCCGACCTGATCCTGCAGGCGGACGAGCTGGTGCGGGTGCGCTCCGACATGGAGGAAGTCCTCGCCCGCCACACCGGCCAGAGCCTGCAGACGCTCCGGACGGATACCGACCGGGACCGGTTGTTCACTGCCGAAGCGGCCCGCGAATACGGCCTGGTGGACCACGTAATCCAGCAGGGGTGACGGGTCCTTGGGCTATGTCCCTGTACCTGTCCCTGTGCCTGTTTTAGGCCGCGAGACGGAAGGCGTTTTGCGGAGCCGTGACGGGGGCGGCGTCGCCTGCGGTGATCAGGGACTCGGCCACCCCGAGGGTCAGGTCCAGCAGGGTGAGGCCCAGTGCCCCGGCGACGGCGGCCACCATCTCACTGGACGGTTCCTTGAGCCCGCGTTCAATTTCCGAGAGGTACTGCGGCGAAATCCCCGACCGGGCAGCGAGCCCGCCGAGGGTCCAGCCGCGTTCGTGCCGCAGCCGGCGCAGGAGTTCTCCGAGCACCTGGCGCCACAAAGGGTCGGAGGCGGTTTCGGACGGGCCGTTGAAAGGAAGAATCTCGCTCATCCTTGATGGTAAAACGCACTGCGGCCCGGGGCCATGGGTCCGGGCCAGCGGCAGTTCTGCCCAGAGCGGAGGGCGGCAACTGGCGTTGCCCGCAACCTGAAGCGGGCGGGTCTTTCGTCCGGGCGGGCACAGTCCTACAGTGTGGAGCATGGCCGGGAACAGCGTGCGGCTGCCCCACCGAGAGCCAGTCCAGGGGGCGGTCTTCCGTCCCGCCATTGCAAGGACGTGAGGACCATGACGGAAACCCAAAGCGGTGTCGAAGCCGATCGGGAACTCAAAGCAAAACTCCGGGCGGTATGGGCGCTCGGGAACTATACCGCTGTGGCCACCGAAATCATTTCCGGTCTGGGTCCCGTGCTGGTGCAGGCCTGCAACATTACTGATCGAGACGAAGTGCTGGATGTCGCGGCCGGTACGGGAAACGCGGCCATTCCCGCCGCTGAGACCGGGGCCGACGTGACCGCCTCGGATCTGACCCCGGAACTCCTGGAGTCCGGCAAGCGTCTGGCCGAAGCACGCGGGGCGCACCTCAGCTGGGTCGTGGCCGACGCCGAGGCTCTGCCATTCGCGGACGGGTCCTTTGACACGGTGATCTCCTGCGTGGGTGTGATGTTTGCCCCGCATCACCGGCAGACGGCAGCCGAACTGGTGCGGGTCTGCCGGCCCGGCGGTCGCATCGGCCTGATCAACTGGACGCCCGAAGGATTCATCGGACGGATGTTCGCCACCATGAAGCCGTACGCCCCGCCGCCGCCTCCCGGGGCACAGCCGCCGCCGCTCTGGGGGAGTGTGGAGCATGTGCAGTCGCTGCTGGCCGGCCGGGTGCGGGAGTTCCGGGCTGAGCGCCGGACGGTGCGCGTTGACCGGTTTGCGACGCCGGAGGAGTTTCTCGCTTTCTTCAAGGCGAACTACGGGCCCACCATTGCGGTGTACAAGTCGATTGCGGGCAGCCCCGACCGGGCCGCAGCACTGGACGAGGAACTGATGGCTCTGGTTCGCCGATTCAGCGCCGGCACCGGCGGCACGGCCATGGACTGGGAGTATCTGCTGGTTACCGCGCACCGCGCCTAGGGGAGTGGGCCTGTAGCCCTCTCCAGTGCTGCCGCCAATCCCGGGATGTGGAGCCGTAGGGACTGTTGCCGTGCGTTGCCGTGCACAGCCTCCCACCAAATGGTGCCGATGCGACTGGTGGGGTCACATTGTTGCCCATACGTCACAGGGCCTGGGACCCTGTGACCGGACCGGACCATCGCCGTGCACAGCCTCCCACCAAATGGTGCAGCTGTGACTAGTGGGGTCACATCGGCGCCCATACGTCACAGGGCCTGGGACCCTGTGCCCGGACCGGGCGCAGCAGACGTCCCGGGGGACCCCCTTCTAAACGCTAGTTGACATAATGTGGATTATCGGCGTTATAACCGGGGTGCTGGAAGTGGCGGAAACCACAGATATTCCCGAACCTTCCATCCGGCCCCGATTACCCGCTAATCCCCCGTTTTTGGCGCTTTTTTCCGGATTTTGCCATCCCCGGCCTTTTCTGCACAGGCTCCGGTTCCGGGACGCTGTTCTGCGCCGAAGAAGGCCGCCTCGGCTGAGGCCCCAAAACGGCCGACCTGGTCGCACGGTTTCCGGCCTCCCGGTAACGGATCCACCTCTTTGCGATCAGTTGACATAACGTCCCCCGGTAACCTGCCGGGGGCTGTCTGCGCGGCTTTACATAACCGCCCGCCGGCTCCTGCCCTGCCCGGCAAACCGCCGGACCTGGTCGGACAGTTTTTCGCCTCCGCCACCCGCGCACAGAGCACCTCGGCGGGTTGACATAATGCCTCCGCCGGCTGGGTCGGCCGGGACCTCCGGGTTGACATAACCGGCCCCGGCCCCGGCCGCGCCCCCTGCCCCGCCGCCGGACCCGGCCCGGGCCGTTACCGGTGCGAAAGCGGGAATACAAACTTCCGACGGGACGTTGATCACTTTCCTGCCGTATTTCGTCATCCGTGGTCCGCCACGCCTGTACGGTTTGGTGCAGCGACTTTCGTTGCCCTATATGATCTACGCTTCACCCCCCCCACAATCAGGAGATAAGCACAAGAAAATGGCTACCGATTACGATGCCCCGCGCGTCAAGGAAGAAGACCAGCACACAGACTCCCTCGAGGGTCTGAAAGCTCAGCAGCGTGGCGGAGCGATGACAGCAGTCATCGATGTCGAAGAGTCAGACGCCATCGACGGTTTTGACCTTCCGGGTGCGGATCTTTCCGGCGAGGAACTGCTCATCAAGGTGGTTCCCCCGCAGGCAGACGAGTTCACCTGCATGTCCTGCTTCCTCGTACGCCACCGTTCGCAGATCGCACGCGAAAAGAACGGCGAGGCCTACTGCCTGGACTGCGAGGGCTAGTCTCTCCCCGAGCCGCACAGCCGGGTTCCGCCAGACGGCGGACCCGGCTGTTTGTCTTTAACGCAGGGTCCGCACCGTAGACTCTCCGCATGCCTACCTCCCTTCCTCCATCCGCCGTTGCACTCACCCCGGCGGACAGGGCGCTCGTGGACCTGGCCCGGCGCACCATTGACGCTGCCACGGACGCCGGCCCCGACGAAGACGGAATCCACACCATGGGCGCGGCGGTCAGGACGGCCGACGGCGGAATGCACGCGGGCGTGAACCTGTACCACTTCACAGGCGGTCCCTGCGCCGAACTCGTTGCCCTGGGCGCTGCACGGGCGGCAGGAGCTGCCGATCCCACCTGCATCGTCGCCGTCGGCAACCACGGCCGCGGCGTCCAAAGCCCGTGCGGACGGGACCGGCAGGTCCTTGCCGACTACTACCCCGGGATCCGCGTGATCCTGCCGACGCCGGACGGCCCGGTCAGTATTCCCGCGGGCGACCTGCTGCCGCTGGGATTCGTCCCGCCAGCGGCGTAATGAATCGGATGCGTGCCTCTCCCCTGCTGCGTCCCTGGAAGCAGGCGGACGCTGGCACTGAACGCCGGGTTCCGGCCGGAGGGCATCGAACGGTCCAAGCTGCGCTACGGCCGGGAACGCTTCGACGTGGAAACCCATGCGCGGCTAACATCTGATCCGGTTCCGAAGATCAGTGCGCTGCCGCTTCAATCCCCCGGCCCCTCCACGTCCTGAACCACTTCGTTGCGGCGCAGGAACCAGGGCCGGAACGGCGGGTCGAACCGTGCGAACCGCGGACGGCCCAGCGGGGTGAACCCTTCGGCAGACACAGCCGCCAGGAGGACGTGGAGATGGCCCTGATAGTTGGCTTCGCTCCAGCGGCCGGAAAACGCCGCAGCGGCAGCCGTCTGGCCCGGCACCGGAACAATGCTGACGGCCGGGTCCTCAGGCACCGGGGCGGACGCCGCGGTCAGCTCCGCGGGCAGGACGAAGGCCACGCAGAAAGCACCCGGAAGCGGGCTTGGTTCCAGCAGGACCGGAGCCGTCATCGCCAGGGGCATGCCGTCGGTTCCGGGCGACGGTTCCAGCGGAGACAGAAAGGTGTTCCTCCCGCTGATATACGCGTAGAGGTGCCGGAAGCCGGCATTGCCGGCCCCCTGGAACCCTGCGTTCACGGTGACCTGGGCCACGAGGTGGGCGGGGTAATGGCGCAACTCGAAATCCGGATACCGTCCCAGGACGCTGTACGGCTGCTGCTCGGTCATGGTGAGCACACGTTACGCCGCCCCGGCTGCGCGGGAACACCGTAGCGGCTACTAGGATGAAGCGGTGCCCACAGATTCCACCGCCCTCCTGCGTGACCTGGTCCTGCCGATGCTCGAACAGGAGCTCGTGCCGATAGTCCAACTGGGGCACCCCGCCCTCCGCCGTGAGTCGCTGCCCTTCGACGGCGAGCTGGACGCCGCCGAACTGGACGCCCTTGTTGCACTTCTGCGCCGGGTCATGCACGCCGCCCCCGGCGTGGGAGTGGCTGCACCCCAGCTGGGTATTCCGCTGCAGATCGCGGTGCTGGAGGACACCTTCGACGCCGGAGCCGAGGCCTCGGCCGTCCGTGAGCGGTCTCCCCTGCCCTTCTTCACGATCATCAATCCCCGGTACGAAGCCGACGGAGACGAGACTGCGGAGTTCTTCGAAGGCTGCCTGTCCTTCGAGGGCTACCAAGGCGTGGTCCGCCGGCCGCGGTCCGTGGTGCTGGACTACACCGACCTGCAGTCCCGGCAGCGCATGGAACGCTTCAGCGGCTGGCAGGCGCGGATCGTCCAGCACGAAACGGACCATCTCTTCGGAACCGTGTACGTGGACAGGATGCTTCCCCGGTCTCTGTGCAGCAATGCCGAATACGCCCGCCGCTGGGCCGCGCCGGGTATCGGCGAGGCCCAGCGGATACTGGGTTTCTAGACCCGGCAGGTTTAGGCCCGGGCAGGCTCCGGGGTGCGCGCCTGCTCCGGGGCCGGGTTCTGCGGCGTGGGGAGCCAGCGGGCCCACCATGCGAGCAGGTGCTCGAAGCGCTTGCGCCGGTGCCACGGCGTGCCGCTGCGGGAAAGTTCGTGGTTCTCGCCCGGGAAGAGCAGCAGCTCCGTAGGCACCGACCGCAGCTTCAGTGCGGTGTAGTAGCGCTGAGCCTGCTCCACCGGGCAGCGCAGGTCCTCTTCGGAATGGACCACGAAGGTGGGGGTGCGGACGGAGTCCACGCACGCCATCGGGCTCTGCGCCAGGACGGCGGCCGGATCCGTACCCGTGTAGCCGGCACTGAAGAACCAGCCGATGTCCGCTGAGCCGACGAAGGACAGCGGATCAAGGAAGCCGCGTTCCACCACGGCGGCGGTGAACCGGTGGTCGTGTGCGATGGTCCACGCCGTGAGGTAGCCGCCGTAGGATCCGCCCATGATGCCCAGCCGGCTCCCGTCAAGTTCCGGATGCGCGGCCAGTGCACCGTCAACGAACGCGAGCACGTCGGCCAGGTCCAGGGTGCCCATGGCTTCCTTGATGCTTCGCCCGTGCGCCTGCCCGTAGCCGGCTGACCCGCGCGGGTTGCACATCAGCACGGCGTAACCGGCGTTGGTGTAGATCTGCGTCTCGTCGAAATACCCCCACCCGTACTGGGCGAACGGACCGCCGTGGATGTTCAGCAGTACCGGGTGCGGGCCGGGTCCCTCGGGCAGGGCCAGCCAGCCGTGCACGGGATAGCCGTCCCCGGACGGGTGCGTTTCCTCCGCCGGCAGCGTCACCGTGGTTTCCCGGCGCAGCGCTTCGGAGAAATCCGTGACGTCGCGGAGGCGGCCGTCCTCGACGACGGCGAGGTCGCCGGCCGTCCGCGGGTCGGTGTAGCTGACCACCACTGTGCCGTCCGCGGACCCGGCGGCTTCCACGACCCGGGGGCCGGCCACCAGAACTTCCACGCGTCCGCGCGGATCCACGGCCAGGAGTTCGCCCGCCCCGCGCGTCCGGCGAAAGACCAGCACCTCGGCGCCGTTGTGCGGCACGACGGTACCCTCCGCCAGGTCGACGCTCTCCGGGTCCGTCAGCCGGCGCACTGCCGTCGGATCCGCCGCCGGGGCCGCATACAGGGCGGTGTTGCGGGCAACGAAATCGGTGCCGGTGACGGAAACCTCCTGGCCCAGATAGAACAGCCAGTGCCCGTTGGCGCTTTCCACCGGGTCCGAGACCGTCAGCGGGTCGCCGGCGTCGTGGTTGGTAAGCCGGGTCAGGCCGGTGCCGTCCGGATGGATGCTGAAGACATCGGACACCAGGGAGTCATCCAGATCCGGGGAGGACGTGAACAGGATCCTGCTGCCGTCCGCAGTGAACACCGGCTGCAGATGGTCCGCTGGGTCCGATGTCAGCTGCACGGCCTCGGGCAGGCCCTTTCCGGGCCCGCCGTCGTCCTTGGCCCGGCCCCGCGGCTGGATGTGCGGCTCGGCGTCGAGGTCAGGCAACATCAAGTGGAAGATCTGCACGGGCTTGTCATTGGTGTAGCCCACGCCGTTCATCCGGTATTTGAAGGTGGTGATAAGCCGGGGATCCTCAGCGGTGGAACCCACGCCGTCAATGGTTCCGTACCGGCCTTCCTCCGGCACACGGGCGGAAAACACCACGCTGCGGCCATCCGGGGCGAAATTGAACCAGGACACGCCCAGCAATGCGTCAGTCAGCTGAATGGGCTCGCCGCTGCCGGCACCCAGGATGTGCAGCTGGGCCGGCTCCCCCGGCGCCGCACGCAGGAATCCGAGACTGGAACCATCGGGACTGTACTTCGGCAACGTGTCCCGGAAACCGCGGGTGAGCCGCCGCGGCCGGCCGCCCTGCGTCAACGGAATACGCCACAGCTGCCCGGTATAGGCATCGGCGGTGAAGTCCGGGCGGGTCACTGAGACCACGCAGTGCAGGGCATCGGGATGCACGGCCGGAGCGGACAGGGAATTCAGGAGAGGCAGGTCACATGGTTTCACGCTCCGAAGCCTAATGTCCGCGGCCGCCGGGGCCAACCGCCGCCTTAGGATGGATTCATGCCTTCCCTGCCGCTGCTGGTCTGTCCCGTCTGTGGCGGCAGCCTCAAACCCGATCCCGATTTCCGGTCCCTCAGCTGCCCGGCAGGCCATCGATATGATGCGGCCAAGCAGGGCTATTTCAATCTCCTTACCGGCGGCGGGACTAAATTCCAGGCGGACACTGCCGCCATGGTGCAGGCCCGCACGGACTTTCTGGCGGCCGGACACTACCAGCCCATGGCGGCCGAGCTGGCACGCCTCGTGTCGGCTGCAGCACCCCGTGCAGGGGCCGTCCTCGACGCCGGCGCGGGCACCGGTTACTACCTCGGCGAGGTGCTGCGTCCGCTTCCGGGGGCCGAGGCGGTGGCACTGGATATTTCCAAGTACGCGCTGCGCCGGGCGGCCCGCGCACTGCCGGGAACCTACGCACTCGTGTGGGACGTCTGGCGGCGCCTTCCGCTGCGGGATGCCTCCGTGGACGTGGTCCTGAACGTCTTCGCACCGAGGAACCCGCCGGAATTCCACCGGGTATTGGCTCCCGGCGGCATCCTGGCCGTGGTGACTCCGCGGCCGGAGCACCTGCAGGAAATCCGGGCAGGGGCGGCGATGCTGGGTATCGCCGCCGAAAAGGAAGAACGGGTCGCTGCGTCCCTGTCACCCGGATTCTCCGCCCTGCACACCACACAGTGCACGTACACCATGCAGCTGCGCCCTGCGGACGTCCGAAACGCCGTGTTGATGGGTCCTTCCGCCCGGCACCTGGAGCCGGCCGCCCTCGACCGGACCCTCGCCGCCCTGCCCGACCCCGTCGAGGTGACTGCTTCCTTCACCCTGCAGATCTTCCGCGCCGACTGAGGCAGGACGCACAAAACGTTATCCTTCCGCCGCCCGCGGCCCTAGGTCTGCGGCACGGTCTCGGGCAGAATGTACTAAACGCCCGGTAACCGCCGCCGCGCGCGCTACCGGTGCCGCAGGCTACGGAACAAGCAGGGCAAGCAGGACAAACAGGACAACGGGTACTGTCCGGAAGATAAGGGGAAAACGGATGCAGGAAGTCTTCGAATGGATGCTCAGCTATGGCTGGGCCCTCTGGTTGGTGCTTTTCCTCGGATTCGCCGCCGTGGAGGCCCTTACCCTGGACCTGTTCTTCGGAATGCTCGCCGTGGGCGCGCTGGCGGCTATGCTGGCCTCGTTCTTCGCCGCCCCGCTCTTCCTGCAGGTGGTGGTGTTCGCGGTGGTCTCCGTCCTCATGATCGGCGTAGTACGGCCGATCGCGCTGAAACACCTGCAGAAGGGCGACAAGGACCAGTTGTCCAACATCGACCGGATCATCGGCGCGCCTGCGCTGACGCTGGAATCCGTGACGGGTTCCTCCGGAACGGTGAAAATCGGCGGCGACACGTGGACTGCCCGCAGCGTTGACGGATCCCCGCTGCCCGCGGGCGTCGAGGTCAGCGTTGCACGGATTGAGGGTGCCACCGCCCTGGTCCAGGCGGCCGGAACCGGAACAACAGCAGCACACTGACAAATCAGGCGGCATGGCCGCCGAACCAAATGCAGGAATTCCGGAAGGAATCCCGCTGAACCAAACCGCGGAATCCGTCCCGGATCGCGCGGAACGCAAGGGGGAACATGAGTGGAACAGCAGTCCTATTAATTCTCGCCGTCCTGGTGATCTTTGTACTGGTCATCCTGGTCAAGGCGGTCAAGATCGTCCCGCAGGCACGGGCAGGCGTCGTCGAACGGCTTGGCAAGTACCAGCGCACGCTGAATCCCGGCCTGACCATCCTGGTTCCGTTTGTGGACCGGATGCTGCCGCTGCTGGACCTGCGTGAACAGGTGGTGTCATTCCCCCCGCAGCAGGTAATCACCGAGGACTCCCTCGTGGTCTCCATCGATACCGTGGTCTATTTCCAGGTCACCGATGCCCGGGCAGCAACCTATGAGATCGCGAACTACATCCAGGCTGTGGAGCAGCTGACCACCACCACGCTCCGCAACGTGGTGGGCGGCCTGAACCTGGAAGAGGCGCTGACCTCCCGTGACCAGATCAACGGCCAGCTGCGCGGCGTCCTGGATGACGCCACCGGCCGTTGGGGTATCCGGGTCTCCCGGGTGGAGCTCAAGGCCATTGAACCGCCCCTGTCGATCCAGGATTCCATGGAGAAGCAGATGCGGGCCGAGCGGGAACGCCGCGCAACCATTCTGACCGCCGAAGGCACCAAGCAGTCCCAGATCCTCACCGCCGAAGGACGCCGGCAGGCCGCCATCCTCGCCGCCGAGGGTGACGCGAAAGCCGCCATCCTGCGCGCCGACGGTGAGGCGCAGGCCATCGCCAAGGTCTTTGATGCCATCCACAAGGGCAACCCGGACCAGAAGCTGCTTGCCTACCAGTACCTGCAGACCCTGCCGAAGCTGGCCGAAGGCACGTCCAACAAGCTGTGGATCATCCCCAGTGAGCTGGGCGAAGCCCTCAAGGGTGTCGGCAGCGCATTGGGCGACTTTGTTCCGGACGCGGCCATGCACTCGTCCAATGGGAGCACCCCGGTCCAGGCTTCCGGCCCTGCAGCAACATCAGGCCCCGCAGCCGGAGCTTAGCCCGTTCCGCTCCCCTGTTAGCCGATTCCCGTTCGGTGCCGGTATAATCGGTTGTTTGCCGGGCAATAGCTGCGGCACCGAACGGGACCGCCGACGGGAACAGCTGCGGCGTCGTCGGCGTTGTATTGGCTGTGACGGCCAGCCTTAGGTTTACCTGCCGGTCCGCCTCCGGGCGGCAGGCGGGCACGGCACCGGCATAACAAGGGATCCGCCAGCGGATCCAGCGGATTGAAGAGGGAGAAAAGATGAGCGATCGTAGCCTGCGGGGTATGCGCCTGGGCGCGCAGAGCATGGAGACTGAATCCGGTGTGGAGCCGGCTCCCCGCCAGCGGGTGGAATACCGCTGTGAGGACGGCGAGCGTGTTTTCGTAACTTTCGCTGCCGAAGCGGACGTTCCTCCGGTCTGGATCTCCAAGACCGGCAAGGAAGCGCTTCTGGTGGACGGCGAAAAGCCGGACACCAGCAACGACAAGCCGGTGCGGACGCACTGGGACATGCTGTTGGAACGACGCAGCATCGAGGAACTTGAGACGATCCTCCAGGACCGCCTGAACATCCTGCGTGAACGCCGCGGAGAGCGCACCAGCGCCTAGATCCATGCAGCGCCTGTCCGGTCAGCGGACAATCGGCGCGTAGAGACAAAAAAGCGGGGCGGCTGCCATATGGCAGCCGCCCCGCTTTGGGTTTAACTCAACCGCGTCCGGTGAGCTTCTGCCAGCGGGCAGACAGACCCCAGCGGGTCACGTTGGCCATTGCCTCAACGACAATGTTTCCGCTCATCTTGGAGTCACCGAGTTCGCGTTCGACGAAGGTGATCGGCACCTCCGTGATCTTCAGGCCCAGGCGTGCCACGCGGAAGGTCATATCCACCTGGAAGCCGTAGCCGACGGACTCGACGGCGCCCAGGTCCAGCTGCTCCAGCGTGCCGCGGCGGAAGGCCCGGTAGCCGGCGGTGATGTCCCGGACGGGGATGCCCAGCATGAACCGCGAGTAGGTGCTGCCGGCGCGGGAAAGCAGCTTTCGGTGCAGCGGCCAGTTGACCACCGATCCCCCGGTGACCCAGCGGGAACCGATGACGAGGTCGGCGCCTGCCTTGGAGGCTTCAAGCAGGCGGGGCAGCTCCTCCGGGCGGTGCGACCCGTCAGCGTCCATTTCGACCAGGATGTCGTAGCCGCGTTCCAGGCCCCACCGGAAGCCGGCAATATAGGCCGCGCCGAGGCCTTCCTTGCCCTTGCGGTGCAGCACATGCACCTTGGGATCGTTGGCAGCGGCTTCGTCGGCATAGCCGCCGGTGCCGTCCGGGCTGTTATCGTCCGCAATCAATACATCCGAATCTGGAACTGCGTCCCGCAGCCGCTTCAGTGTGATGGGGAGCGACTCGATCTCGTTGTAAGTGGGGATGATAGTCAGGACACGCACTCAGTAAGCCTTTCAGCGGACGCACGCCGCGTTGTTCGCGGCAGGGACGGGGTTACTCCCCCGGCAGACTATCCAGTATATGGGAGTACGCGGCCCCACGGGTCAGCACCGCGCGGCCCCGGACAGCGCAACCGGGCGGATCCAGCCGTCTTCGGGCCAGTTCCGGCGAACTGCCGGCCCTGTTTTCTACTGACGGTTGAATCCACCCGGTTGTGTGATGCTGGACCCGGTAACCGGCACCCGCGGAGCATCCGCCCCGGTGCGCGTAGTACGGGCCATGGCAGCGCGGGCCGGCCGGAGCATCACCCGGCCACCGTCTGGAAAAGAGCTCCGGACGGTGACCGGGATACCTCAAAAAGCCGGTCCCGACTACAGTCCTCATAGCCTACGTGCTGTCGAGCCCCTGTCAATAAGGCTCCTGACTAGGACGTTTACACATCAATGCAGGTCAGACGCGGTGCGGAGGAAGCCGGAGCGGGCAGGTAGTTTCGCTGTTCAGGCAAGATCGGGAGCGCGGTAGAGCTCCCGCCCGTTATGGACCGTCTGCAGGCAGCGCGGCTCGTCCCCGTTGTCCAGCGCGGGCAGCAGCGGAGTGCCGGCGCGCGGATCCGTGCTCCAAGCGGATACGTTGGCATCCGGTGTCTGGACCATCAGTTCCTGCACTTCCCAGAGCGCGAAGGATGCGGGTGCTCCGGCGGCCAGCTGGCCCCTCATGAAGTTGGTCTCCCCGGCTGCCCGCCAGCCCGCCCGGGTATGCCCAATGAACGCTGCCCGTGCAGAGACCCGCTCCTTCGGGTTGGAATGGGATACGGCGGCCCGCACGCCGGACCAGGGGTCCAGCGGGAGGACGGGTGTGTCGGAGCCGAGGGCGACGGGCACACCTGCGGAGAGCAGTGAGGCCATCCGGTTCATGTTCTGCCGTCGGTCCCCGAGGCGCTGTTCGTACAGTCCGCCGGGATGCCCCCAGGCCGCATCGAATCCGGGCTGCAGGCTGACGCTGACGCCGAAGCGCAGCAGCTCGGCAATGGCGGCGTCGTCGGTCAGTTCCGCGTGCTCCAGCCGGTGGTGGGCTGCCCGGACGGCCGGTTCCCCGACGGCCTCGGCAGCCAGGCGCAGCCCGGCCAGCGCGGTGTCCATCCCGGCGTCGCCAATAACGTGGAAGCCGCCCTGCAGTCCGGCCTTCGTCATCAGCTCCAGGTGCCGCCCTGCCTGTTCCGGCGTCAGGTACATGCTGCCGGTGCTGTCGGGACGGTCGGCGTAAGGCTCACGCAGCGCAGCCGTGCGGGCGCCGAAGGACCCGTCAATGTTCAGGTCGCCGGCCAGGCCCAGCAGCCGGCCCTCAAAGAAGTCCACCAGTCCGGCTACCTGCGCCTCGGTCTCCACCAGCTGCCCCCAGTACGGGAGGATCTGGGGCAGCGCCTCGTCGCTGAGGGGCCCGTCCAGGCCCAGCAACCGGCGCAGGTCCTCCGGCGGTGCGATGTGCGGTGCGGCCATTTCAGCGACGGCCACCACCCCGCGGGAGGCGGCATGCTTCAGCGCGGCCAGTTGGAAGACGCCGCGCTGGTCCGGATCGGCGTTGCGGGCCACGGTGCGGGCGGCGTCGTGGGCGGCACGGACTACGAAGCCGTTGTCCCACCCGTCGTACTCCTGCAGCCGGAGTTCGGCCGCCAGCGTGCCGGAGACGGCCGCACAGTGCACATCGGAGCGGGAGAGGTACACGGCGCGGTTGCCGGAGGCTGCGTCGAGCTCGGCGGCGGTGGGCGCCCGCCGTTCCGGCCAGCGCGATTCGTCCCAGTTGGATCCGAGGATCAGGCCGGTGGTCCCGGCCGCATGGTTCCGGACCTTGTCCAGCAGCTCGTCAAGGGAGGCGCATCCGCTCAGGTCCAGGGTGACCAGGGACATGCCCAGCTCGGTGGTGTGGACGTGGGAATCCACGAACCCGGGCGCCACCAGCGCTCCGTGCAGGTCCACCACGTCCATCTTGCTGTCCTGGATGGAGGTGGCGGCCTGTTCCGACCCCACCCAGGCGATGGTGTCGCCGTCGACCAGCATTGCGGTGGCAAAGGGATCGCCGGCGCTGTAGACGGAACCGTTGCGGTAGAGCGTCAGGGTGCGGGCGCTCGGGATGGGACTGCCGTTCAAGGACTCACCTGTTTCTGTAGGGCGATGGAGGGGGGCGGCGGTTTAGTCGCCGACGTTGGAGTAGGCGACGACGCCGCGCCGCACCAGGGAAATGGCGTCCAGGAAGCGGCGGCGCATGCCGGGCGGCAGGTCCGGGACCTTGGCCAGCTGGTCCAGCATGTCGATCACCTGCTTGGCCCAGCGGACAAAGTCCCCTGCAGCCAGCTCAGTGCCGTTCAGGGCCACCTGCAGGTGCTTGCCCTTGACCCACTTGTACATGGGCCAGACCAGGCCCAGTTCCGGTTCGCCGGTCTGCGGCAGCCGGGACGCCTCTTCGAGGTCCGTGAGCTCGGACCACTGTCGGATGACGATGTCCACCGCCGACTCCAGCGAAACGCTGGGCATCTTCGGCCGCAGCCCGCGCTCTTCCCGCTTGGCCTGGTAGACCAGGGCGGAGGCAAGGCAGGCCAGTTCGGCGGCGTCGAGGTCGTTGAAGGCCCCCTGCTCCAGGGAGAGGGCCACGAGGAGGTCCTTTTCGCCGTAGATCCGCCGCAGCTTCTGTCCGGCCGGGGTCACGGCGTCGAAGCCGGACTCGTCCGGGGCCACGTAGCCGTACCGGGTAAGCACCTCGCAGACCCGGTCGAAGGTCTTGGCGATGGTGTTGGTACGGCCCCGGATCTGTCCGACGAGGTTGTCGGTTTCCCGGCGCAGCTTCCACCAGCGCTCGGCCCAGCGGGCGTGGTCTTCCCGTTCGCTGCAGCCGTGGCAGGGATGCGCCCGCATTTTCCGGCGCAGCTCAGCGATCGCTTTTTCCTGCCGCTCCGTGCCCGCCGTGTGCATGGCACTGGTGCGGGCCGACGCCGGCCGGGGCGGCCGGTGGTCGTGCAGCGCGTTGCGCAGGGACGAGGCCAGATCGCGCCGGTCCTTGGGCGAGCGGGCGTTGAAGGACTTGGGGATGCGGATGTGCGAGACCGGTTCAAGGGCGTCATCGATGTCGGCAGCGCTGATCCGCCGGATCTGCTTGTCCTCGGTCAGGATGGCCGGCCGCACCTCGCGGGCGGAGGCATCCACGTCCAGGACGACGGCGTGGCCGGAGTTCCGGCCGGCGGGAAGGAACACGATGTCCCCGGGGCGCAGGTTCTCCAGCGAGGCTGCGGCGTAACTCCGCCGGTTCCGGGCCTTGGTTTTTGACGCGGTGCTTTCCAGGTCCGAGAGCTGCCGGCGCAGGGCCGCGTACTCGTTGAAGTCCCCCAGATGGCAGGTCATCGCCTTTTCGTAGCCGGCAAGTGATTCTTCGCGTGAACGCACCTGCTTCGCCAGGCCCACCACGGACCGGTCCGCCTGGAACTGCGCAAAGGAGGATTCGAGGATCTCGCGGGCCCGTTCCCGGCCGAACTGCGCGATGAGGTTGATGCTCATGTTGTAGGTGGGCCGGAAACTGGAGTTCAGCGGGTACGTGCGCCGCGAGGCCAGGCCCGCCACGGCAGCAGGGTCGGTGCCCGGCTGCCACAGGACCACGGCGTGGCCCTCGACGTCGATCCCTCGGCGCCCTGCCCGGCCGGTCAGCTGGGTGTACTCTCCGGCGGTGATGTCCACGTGCGCTTCGCCGTTGAACTTGTCCAGCTTTTCCAGCACCACTGACCGTGCCGGCATGTTGATGCCCAGGGCCAGCGTTTCGGTGGCGAAAACCGCGCGGACCAGCCCGGCAGCGAACAGGCGTTCCACGACTTCCTTGAAGGTGGGGAGCATGCCGGCGTGGTGGGCGGCGAAACCGCGCACCAGGCCCTCGCGCCAGGTCCAGAAGCCCAGCACCTCGAGGTCTTCTTCGGGGATGTCCTGGGTGGCTTCGTCCACCACCCGGGCAATCTCGCGGCGCTCGTCTTCGTTGGTCAGCCAAAGCCCCGAGTCGACGCACTGGCGCACAGCACCCTCGCAGCCGTTGCGGGAAAAGATGAAGGTAATGGCAGGCAGCAGGCCGTTGCGGTCCAGTTGGGCGATGACCTGCGGCCGCGATGCCCGCTGGATGCGCGTGATCGGCGGCCCGCCGTGGCCGCCGCCGTGACCGCCCGGCCGTCCGCCGCGGGAGGAGTCACGGCGTCCGCCGCGGGAGGAACCGCGCGGACCGCCCCAGTGGCCGCGCTGGTTGACACGGGACTCGGCACGGGCCAGTTCCATCAGCTCGGGGTTGACCCGGTAGCGTTCCTTGGCGCCGGGCTGTTCATCGGCTGCCTCGTCGAAGGAAACATCGGATTCGAACAGGTCGAAGATGTCGCGGCCGACCATCACGTGCTGCCAGAGCGGAACGGGCCGGTGCTCTGAAACCACTACGTCGGTGTCGCCGCGGACGGTGTCCAGCCAGGCGCCGAATTCCTCGGCATTGGACACGGTGGCGCTGAGTGAAACCACCCGGACGTCGGAAGGCAGGTGGATGATGACCTCTTCCCAGACCGCACCGCGGAACCGGTCCGCCAGGTAATGGACCTCGTCCATGACCACGTAGCCCAGGTCCATGAGGGTGTCCGAGTTCGAGTACAGCATGTTCCGCAGCACTTCGGTGGTCATCACCACAACGTCGGCGTCCGGGTTGATGCTGGTGTCTCCGGTCAGCAGGCCCACCCGGTCACTGCCGTAGGCCGCTGCCAGCTCAGTGTATTTCTGGTTGCTCAGGGCCTTGATGGGGGTGGTGTAGAAGGCCTTCAGGCCCTTCTGCAGGGCCAGATAGACGGCGAACTCCCCCACCACCGTCTTGCCGGCCCCCGTGGGAGCTGCGACCAGGACGCCGCGGCCGGCTTCGAGGGACCGGCAGGCTTCCGACTGGAAAGCGTCCAGTTCGAAGCCCAGCGACTGCTCGAAGACCCCCAGCTGGGTCTTGGCATGTTCGGAACGTTGTTTTGCGGCAAGGTACCGCTCCGAAGGAGAAGTCATGAACCAAGCCTATGCGCTGCGCCCGCCGCGGTACGCCAATATCATCGGTGGGCGAACGCGCCCGGGGCCTTACAGCTTGTCAATGGGGGTGGCGGTGTCCGCTTCGGCCTCCACGGCTGCTTCCCGCTCCGCCTGCTTCCGGACCCGGCGCCGGTCATTGAGCAGGCAGATGCCCACCGCTACGGCGAACAGCAGCAGCAGCGGCGCGGCGAGGTAGAACATGCTTAGGGCGTCCGCGCCCGGGGCGGCCATGGCGGCGAAAAGGCAGATCAGGAACACCGTGATCCGCCAGTATTTGATGATGGTCCGCCCGCTCAGCAGGCCGGCGAGGTTCAGGCCCACCAGGAACACCGGAATCAGGAAGGCGATGCCGAAGGCCAGGAGCAACCGCAGCACGAAGGCCAGGTAGACCGAAGCCGTAATGACGTTGGACCCGCCTGCGGGCGTGAAATCGGTCAGGACCCGCACCGCCTGGGGCAGGATCAGCCATGCCAGGACAATACCGCCGATGAACAGCGGAACGGCGGCGGCCAGGAAGCCCAGGGCCGCGCGGCGTTCCTTGCGCTTGAGCCCGGGCGTGATGAACGCCCAGGCCTGATAGAGCCACACCGGGCTCGAGGCCACGAGTCCGACGAAAACCGACACCTGGACCATCTGGTCGAACGGAGTTGCCACGCCTTCGAAGTTGATGGTGGTGAAACGGCCGCCGCTGTTGCCGGCGTCCAGGAGCGGCCGGGTCAGCGCCTCAAAAACGGGCAGGTAGACGAAGAAGCCGCCCACGGTCCCCAGGACCACGGCGATGGCGGATTTGAAGAGCCTGTTGCGGAATTCGCGCAGATGCTCCTTGAGGGCCATCCGCCCTTCGGGGTTGGATTTGCGCCCTTTGCTCAGCGCCACGGCTGCTAGCGGCTGGTTGGCGGGTTACCCGCAGAATCCGCGGACCCGCCCGGGGTACCGGTGGGCGGAGTCTGTCCGGGGAAGAATGTCTGCTCGGACGCCTTCGGCTGCGGTGCGGGCGGCACTACCTTGCCCTCCACCGGATCGGTGGACGCCGTGTTCGAAGGACCGTCGTCCTTCATCTGGCGGACTTCGGATTTGAAGATGCGAAGGGACTGCCCCAAGCTCCTTGCCAGCCCCGGAAGCTTCGGAGCGCCGAAGAGCAGAATGGCCAGTACAACAATGACGATGATTTGCCAGCCTTCAAGCCTCATGGCGGTGTCCTTTCGTTGGGAAATATTCTATGTCAGAGTTCCGGGAAATCCCGCCACGCACGCGGCTGTCCCTTGGCGGTGCGCCGCTCGATCCGGCGCAGGCGCCGGGCTTCCCGGCGGGCCGCCTTGCCGGCGTCGTAGGCCTTGCGTGCCTCGTCCGGCTCCGTGAAGATGCCGGCAGGCTCTTCCCGGAGGACGGAAGACGGGACGGTATCCGGAGTGCGTAGGGACAGCTTCGCAGATGCGGCTTCGAATTCCCGGAGGATACCGAGGAACCTTTGGAAGAGCCGGTAGCCGATCAGGGCGTAGAAGGCCGCCGCGCCTGCCGCGAGGGCAAACCAAATGAGTATCCAGGACCACCAAGGCATATCCCAAGCATAGTGGAGACTGCCGGCCCGGCCCGACCGGCACCTAGACAGGCGGATAATTTCCGGCAGCCTCCTGCAGCCAGGCCAGGGTGGCGGAACGCAGCTCGTCCGGCGCTGCAACCGCGGCAGCTCCGCCCAGCCGGGCGGTGAAAGCCGGAATCCAGCCGGTATCCGCCGTGCGCAGTTCCACCGCCGTCCGTCCGTCCGCCAGCGGGGCCTGCCGTTCGACGTCGTAGGCCTCGGCCACCCAGAGGGCGGCGGGGTCCAGGACCAGCGTGACCCGGTGATCCAGGGGGCCCGGCGTGAACAGGCTGGCGGGGAACGCAGCTCCGGGCTCCGGGGCGTGGGTCAGTGCCGGGCCGGTGTCCCGCACGCCGTGGATCCGGTCCACGCGGAAATTCCGCGGCGCTTCCGCCCGGTGGCACCATGCTTCCAGGTACCAGGTGTTGTCCACGGAGAAGAGCCGCCTCGGGTCGACGGTGCGGAGAGTGACTTCGTCGCGGCGCGGAACCAGGTAGCGCAGTTCAAGCTGGCGCGTACCGCTGATCGCCTGCTGGAGTTCGGCCAGTACGGCGCCGCCGGAGGCATCGTCCAGGCGGGCCGCGACGGCGGTGCCGACGCCGCCGGCCTCCCCCGCCGCCTCGGTCAGCTTCTCCAGGGCGCTGGCAACCGCTGCGGAGGAACCGATGCCCGGCAGGGCCGACAATGTGTCCAACCCCACGATCAGGGCCGCGGCTTCATCCATGCCGAAACGGACCGGCTCGGAGAGGTTCTCGGCGTTTTCGATGTAGATCCGGTCGTCGTCGAAACTGACGTCCATCAGCCCGTTGGGATAATGCCGGGGGCCGCTCACGAACAGCAGGTCCAGGTCCTTGCCCAGCTGTTCCTTGCTGACGCCGAAGGCAGCGGCGGTCTCGTTCATGTCCGCCCCCTGGTTCGCCAGGACGTAGGGCACCAGGTCCAGCAGGCGGGTGAGGTGGTCCTGCGCCCCCGACGCCGGACGGCGGGCAGGAGCGGCGGATACGGCCAGTTCGAACTCTGGCAGCGGCCGGCGCTGGGTTTCCAGGGCCC
Organism: Arthrobacter jinronghuae; assembly: GCF_025244825.1. Classification (NCBI taxonomy): domain Bacteria; kingdom Bacillati; phylum Actinomycetota; class Actinomycetes; order Micrococcales; family Micrococcaceae; genus Arthrobacter; species Arthrobacter jinronghuae. Next base: position 1,998,102 of record NZ_CP104263.1, on the reverse strand, counting down.
GCGTGAGGGCGGTACGGACGGCGTCGGCGAATTCGGCCGGTTCGACGGCGACGGCAGCCGCGCCGAGGGCAGCAGTGTCCGCGGCCAGCGCATCCAGGTCGCGGACCAGCAGGTGCAGCCGGTCCCGGCCTGCCTCTCCGGGCTCGATGGATTCCGCCTGCAGCCGAAGGGCCGCCCCGGCGCCGGGGTCCACATCCACTGCTGCCGGCCGCGGTGCGTAAACGTCGTCCAGGGAGGCGAGCGAGGTGTCGATGTCGAAGTCCGCCGGCACCGTGTAGGCGCCCGGCCGCAGCCGTACCGGCCCTTCCATGCGGGAGAGCCGGAAGATCCGTTCCGCGCCGCGGTCCAGGTCGTAGCCCACCAGGTACCAGTGGCCGAAGCGGCTGCCCATGCCCCACGGCTGGACCTGCCGGACGGACTGCTCCGTGCTGCCGACCGGCCGGTAGCCGAAGGTGACCGGGGTGCGGGTGGTGGCGGCACGCCAGATCTCGTCGAAATGCGCGTCATTGGTGCGGATGCTGGGCTGCAGGGGGATGGTTGCGGCGTCGTCGGGAAGCACTCCCCGGGCGTGGAGCTTGCGCAGGGCGCGGGCGGCGGCAGAGCCCAGCGAGGCCTGGTCCCACATGCGGGCGGCCAGGGTCAGGACGGCGGACTCCTCGGGCGTGAACCGGACACCCGGAAGCCGGTACGCGTCCTGCCGGATGCGGTAGCGCTGGGTGGTGTTGTCCTCGAACAGGGTCTCTTCGCTGTAGGACTCCACCGGGATGCCCTGCTCGCGCAGGAAGGCCTTGTCCCGGTCGAAGAGTTTTTCCCGGGCATCTGCCGTGGAGGCTTCGGAATACAGTTCAATCTCTTCGAACAGCTCGTGCTTGGTGAAGCCCCTGCGCGTGGACAGCAGCGCAATGACCAGGTTCAGCAGGCGTTCGGTTCTCTTGGCGGACACGGGAGCTAATCTACCTTCCTTCCGGGCCGGGACATGCGAAAGGGCGGAACCGCCGTCACAGGGGACAGCGGTTCCGCCCTTGGCAGGAGGGACGGATCAGCGGACGCCGAGCAGGTCCACTACGAAGATCAACGACTCACCCGGAGCCACGGCGGAACCGGCGCCCCGGTCCCCGTACGCCATCGAGGAGGGGATTTCGAGCCGGCGGCGGCCGCCGACCTTCATGCCCAGCAGTCCCTGGTCCCAGCCCTGGATGACCTGGCCGACGCCCACGCGGAAGTCCAGGGGCGTGCCCCGGTTCCAGGACGCGTCGAACTCTTCGCCGGTGGAGAAGGCCACGCCCACGTAGTGGGTGGAAACCGTGTCTCCGGCCTGTACTTCCCGGCCGTCGCCTACCACCAGGTCCTCAATAACGAGATCCGTGGGGGCATCGTGGGCCGGGAAATCGATTTCCGGCTTCTCGCGGTCGTATTCACGCTTTCCGAATGACATTGGTGCTCCTTATGGCTGGTGGGTCAGGAGTTAAGGCTACTTGACTTCCTTGATGTCCACGACGAAGACCAGCGGACCCGAGGGGCTGCTGCCGCCGGCGGGATCGCCGTAGGCAAGCTCGGACGGCAGGACGAGCAGGACCTTGGAGCCGGCCTTCTGCTCGGCCAGGCCGTAGGTCCAGCCCGGAATCACGTTGCCCAGGGGGAACTCGGCAGGCTCGCCGCGCTCGTAGCTGGAGTCGAACGTCTCGCCGTCCCGCAGGCCGACGCCCAGGTAATCGGCTACAACGGTCCCGGTGGATTCGAGCACCGGACCGTCGCCTTCTTCAAGGACCTTTACCACCAGGCGCTCCGGTTCCTCGGCGCCTTCCGGGATGGTGATGGACGGGGTGCCGTCTTCGGCGAAGGTAACCTCGGGGAGCTTTCCTTCGGCCTCAAGGGCATCGACGTCTTCGCTGCTCATCAGCAGGGTGCCGTCGGCGTTCCGGGCAGCGGCTTCGTCCGGGGTCAACGTCGGGACCGTGTCCATTGCATCAGTGATCGTGAAGACGAGGAAGTTCGCTTCGGTTCCTGATTCCTCGTTGGCCGGAATGTAATACGCGAAGTCGGAGCCCACGGGAGCACCCAGCAGGGCGTCATACATCTGTGAATTGCCGGTCTTCAGGCTCTCGTTCACGGCGATGCCTTCGGCGTTCTCGGCACTGTAGGTTTCCTGGCCGACCGTACCGTCTTCCGGGTTGACGATCGCGAGGCGGATCATCGCCGTCTGGCCATCGGCTACTTCGTCGCCGTCCCCGTCGTTGATCCGGGTCAGGGTGGGCTCCTCGACGCTCAGCGGCTCGTCGAACTCGACGCTCGGGACGGAGGTTTCGTCGTCGCCCCGCTCGATCTTCACGGAGGACAACGGCCCGCTGCTCTTGGCCTCGTCGTCGCCGGAGCAGGCGGTGAGGAACAGCAGGAAGGGCAGGAGGATTGCTAGTACTTTACGCACAGTACTTCTTTCAGTGGTGGACAGTGAGCAGGGCGGCCTTACCGAAGTTGCCGGTACGCCGGGCAGACAGACGCCGCGCGGCCGCAATACGCCCCAGAGTAGCCGGTCCAGCTGGATGAAGCCTAGGTGAGGCGCTGCGGCGGCTGCGGCGGACCGTGGCGAAGAGGAATCAGAGAGTGGAAAGCAGTGCCTCGACCCGTTCATCGACGGACGCGAAAGGATCCTTGCACAGCACCGTCTGCTGGGCCCGGTCATTGAGCTTGAGGTGCACCCAGTCCACCGTAAAGTCGCGGTTGGCGTTCTTGGCGCGCCGGACGAAGTCGCCGCGCAGCTTGGCACGGGTGGTCTGGGGCGGCTGGTCCACGGCTTCCTTGATATCGCTGTCCTCCACCACGCGGGCCGTTTCCCCGCGGGACTGCAGCAGGTAGAACAATCCGCGGCGCCGGGAGATGTCGTGATAGGTCAGGTCGATCTGGGCCAGGCGCGGGGAAGACATCTGGAGTCCGTGCCGCTCAGCCACCCGGTCCACCAGTTTCTTCTTGATGGCCCAGTCGATTTCCGTGTCGATCCCTGAGTGGTCGCCCGAATCGATGGCGTCCAGCGTGCGTGTCCACAAATCGATGATCCGTCCGACATGCCGGTTGTGCTCGCCATTGGCAGCGACGAAGTCCTGGACCCGCTGCAGGTAGATGCGCTGCAGGTCCAGCGGCGACATGGTGGAACCGTTGGCCAGTTTCAGCGGCTGCCGGCCGGAGAGGTCATGGGAGGTTTCCCGGATGCTGCGGATCGGGTTCTCCAGGCGGAGGTCCCGCATCAGCACGCCGGCCTCGATCATCCGCAGCATCAGGTCAACGGACCCGGCCTTAAGGAGCATGGTGGTCTCGGACATGTTCGAATCACCGGCGATCACGTGCAGCCGGCGGTAATGCTCGGCGTCGGCGTGCGGCTCATCCCGGGTGTTGATGATGGGCCGGGACCGTGTAGTCGCAGAGGAGACGCCCTCCCAGATGTGGTCTGCCCGCTGGGAAAACGCGAAGAGGGAACCGGACTGGGTCTTCAGCACCTTTCCGGCACCGACCAGCAGCTGGCGGGTGACCAGGAACGGAATGAGGACGTCCGCCAGCCGGGAGAATTCGAGGCGGCGCGGAATGAGGTAGTTTTCGTGGCTACCGTAGGAGTTGCCGGCGGAATCGGTGTTGTTCTTGAACAGATAGACGCTGCCGTTGAAGCCTTCCGCCTTCAGCCGGTCCTCCGCTTCCTCCACCAGGTCTTCCAGGATCAGCTCGCCAGCCCGGTCATGGGCCACCAGCTGTGCCAGATCGTCACATTCCGCGGTGGCGTACTCCGGGTGCGAGCCGACGTCGAGGTAGAGGCGTGAGCCGTTGGTCAGGAAGACATTTGATGAGCGGCCCCAGCTGACAACCTTGCGGAAGAGGTAGCGGGCCACTTCCTCGGGGGAAAGGGGACGCGAATCGGGGCCGGAATAGGCGATGCCGAATTCCGTTTCCACTCCATAGATCCTGCGGTCCATCAGTCTCCTTCCGCGCTGGACAGCAAACGGTCCAGCTCAACGGTGTTTATCCTGCGGAACGCCCTGACGGTGCCGCGGGTGGAAAGCGGGTCCCGGTCCAGGACGGCGACCTCCAGCAGGCCGGCGCCCAGGGGCTCTGGTGCCTGCCCGTCGCCCGAACCATTGGCTGTGCGCGTGGCGGAAAGCGCCTGGACCGCCGTCCGGATGGCGGAACCGAAATCCGCGTCCTGGTTCCACGTCCGGCTGAGGGCCTCGTTGACGATCTCCGCCTGCCCGCCCATCACCGTGTAATTGCTCTCATCCGCGATGGAGCCGTCGAAGTTCAGGCGGTACAGACGGTCCGTATACGGGTCCTCCCCTACCTCTGCGACGGCCAGCTCCACTTCGAACGGCTTTCCCTCGGTGGTGAAAACGGAACCGAGGCTCTGCGCGTAGACGCTGGCCAGCCCGCGCGCGGAGACGTCGTCGCGGGAATAGGAGTAGCCGCGCACATCCGCGAACCGGATGCCGGCCTGGCGCAGGGACTCGAATTCGTTGTACTTGCCGACGGCGGCGAAACCGATCCGGTCATAGATTTCGCTGAGCTTATGGAGGGACGGTGAGGGGTTCTCCGCCACCAGGGCAATCCCTTCCCTGCAGGTCAGGACCACCACCGACCGTCCCCGGGCGATGCCTTTGCGGGCGAAGTCCGCCCGGTCCTTCATCAGCTGTTCGGGCGAGACGTAGAACTGCTGGGTCACGGCTACGCCTCCAGTCCGGCGGCGGTGCGCCTGGAGATGAGTTCACGGGAGAGTTCCTGCAGTTCCCGTTCGGGGATCTCCCGGTTGCCGGCGCTGTTGACCACATAAACCACCGGCCACAGACGCCTGACCATGTCCGGGCCGCCGGTGGCCGAGTCGTCGTCGGCCGCGTCGTACAGGGACTCCACGGCCACCCGGACCGCATCCTCCTCGTCCAGGTTCGGCCGCCAGAGTTTCTTCAGGGCGCCGCGTGCGAACACCGAGCCGGAGCCGACGCTGTGGTGCTCGTATTCCTCATACCGGCCTCCGGTCACGTCATAGGAAAAGAGCCGTCCGGTCCGCCGCTGGGTATCGAACCCGGCAAAGAGCGGGACGACGGCCAGTCCCTGCAGCGCCAGCGGAAGGTTGGAGCGCACCATGGCCGCGAGCCGGTTGGACTTGCCGTCCAGGCTCATGGGAGTTCCTTCTATTTTCTCGTAGTGCTCCAGTTCCACCTGGAACAGCCGGATCATGTCCAGGGCGAGCCCTGCCGTACCGGCGATCCCCAGCACGGAGTAGTTGTCCGCCGGAAAGACTTTCTTGATGTGCCGGCTGGCGATCATGTTGCCCATCGTGGCCCGCCGGTCCCCTGCCATCAGGACTCCCCCTGCATAGGTGAGGGAAACGATGGTGGTGCCCTGCGGGGCCAGCTCCCCCGCCGAGCCGTTCGACGCCGGTCCCAGGGATCGGGAGGACGGCAGCAGCTCGGGGCGGTGGAGGGCGAGATGGTCGGTAAAGGAAGAGGACGGGGCTTGATGGATGGAAGCGGCGGGGTCCCGGGGGGCCATCCGTTACTGACCGCCCTTCTGGATGAAGCCGCGGACGAACTCTTCGGCGTTGCTCTCCAGCACGCCGTCGATCTCATCCAGCAGGTCGTCCACGCCTTCAGTCTCGGTGGAAGCTTCCGCTTCGGCTGCGGGGGGCGGGACGGCCTCGGTTTCTTCTTCTTCGACGGGATGCGTTCCGGTGTTTTTGCGGTCCTGGGTTGCCATGATGCCTAGCCCTTTCTTGCCCGGGGGATGAATCCTAGTCCTATGGTGCCACGGCGGCGTCGGAACCGGTCAGGAGTCTGGCGACAAAATCCTCCGCATCGGCTGATGCGTTGAAAAGTTCCTCGGTCAGGGCCCTGGTGCCGCGCAGCGGCTCGCGGGTGGGGATCCGCTGGAGCCGCCGGCGGGAGGGAAGTTCGAAGATGATCGAATCCCAGCTGGCGCCGATCACTTCCTTGGGGAACCGGGTAAGGCAGTTCCCGCGGAAGTAGGCACGGGTGTCGTCCGGCGGGGAGGTAACGGCACGGGCAATCTCCCCGTCGGTAAGCACCCGTTCCATCTGCCCACGGGCCGCCAGCCGGTAATACAGCCCCTTCTCCGGGCGCATATCCGAGTACTGCAGATCCACCAGGTGCAGCCGGGCGTCTGACCAGGCCAACCCGTCGCGCTCGCGGTAGGCCTGCAGCAGCTTCAGCTTCGCCACCCAGTCCACGGCAGCGGCGGCCTCCAGCGGGTCGCGCTTCAGGGTGCCCAGCAACGCGGACCAGCGGGCCAGTATGTCTTCGGTGTCTGCGTCCGTTGGGCCGCCGGCGCGGGAGTGCGCCGCTGCTGCTTCGAAGTAGATTTCCTGCAGGTCCAGGCCGCTGACCATCCTGCCGTCCGTCAGTTCCACCAGCTGTTCCAGCGACGGGTCGTGGCTGATGGCCTGCAGTGCGCCCACCGGGTCCCGGAGCTCGACGTCGGGGGCGCTGCCGGCTTCGATCATTGACAGGACAAGCGAGGTGGTGCCGATCTTCAGCAGGGCGGACACCTCGCTGAGGTTCGCGTCCCCGATGATGACGTGCAGGCGCCGGTATTTTTCGGCCACCGCGTGCGGTTCGTCCCGGGTATTGATGATTGGTCGGCGGATGGTGGTTTCCAGTCCCACTTCCGTTTCGAAGAAGTCCGCCCGCTGGCTCAGCTGGAATCCCTGGCGCTGGTTGTTGGTGCCGATGCCCACCCGGCCGGAACCGGCGATGACCTGGCGGGAAACGAAGAACGGCACCAGCCCGCGGACGAGGGCTCCGAAAGGAACACTGCGGGGAACAAGGTAGTTTTCATGCGACCCGTAGGAGACGCCCTTGTTGTCGGTGTTGTTCTTGTACAGGTTGACCGGAGCGAATCCCGGCATCCTGGCGATATGCCGCATGGCGGACAGCACCACCATGTCCCCCGCCTTGTCCCACAGCACGGCGTCGCGGGGGCGGGTGACCTCGGGCGAGGAGTACTCCGGGTGGGCATGGTCCACGTACAACCGCGCACCGTTGCCCAGGACCATGTTCATCAGCACGGGGTTGTCCTGCGTCTGTTCCCCGTAAAGTGCTGCGGGTCCGCCGCCCTCCATGGCGATCTGTTCGGCGTCCAGCACCGGCGGTTCGTCGGTCAGCTGGGTGGGATCCGCAGCGGCACGGGGCACCGCGAATCCGCGGGCATCGTTCAGCGGCGCCTCGTCGGTGTAGTCCCAGCGGGTGCCCGACAGGTTGCCCGCTCCGGTCCGCAGCGTGGCCGCGTACGCGTTGACTATCTGGCTGGACAGGACGGTGGCGTTCGCGGACGGCAGGGACGGAGCGAGCACGCCGTACTCGGTTTCCGTCCCCATGACACGGCGCACGGTCACAGATACTGTCCCGGGTTGGCCGCCGTTTCGATTGTCCGGCCCGGTTCCTGGCCGGCCTTGCCCTGGACGATGGTGCGGATGTAGGTGATCCGCTCGCCCTTCTTCCCCGAGATCCGTGCCCAGTCATCCGGATTGGTGGTGTTGGGCATGTCCTCATGCTCGCGGAATTCGTCCACCACGGCACGCATCAGGTGTTCGATGCGCAGGCCGCGCTGGTGCAGCTGCAACAGGTCCTTGATGGCGTACTTCTTGGCCCGGTCCACCACGTTCTGGATGACGGCGCCGGAGTTGAAATCCTTGAAGTAGAGCATCTCGGTGTCGCCGTTGGCGTAGGTGACCTCCAGGTATTCGTTGGCCTTGTCCTCGGCGTACATCTTCTCTACCGTGCGCCGGACCATGTCGTTGACCGTTTCCACCGGGTCGTAGCCGTGCTCGGCCAGGTCGTCGCGGTGCAGCGGCAGGTCCGGGGTCAGGTACTTCGCGAAGATTTCCGCAGCGCCTTCGGCGTCGGGCCGCTGGATCTTGATCTTCACGTCCAGGCGGCCCGGACGCAGGATGGCCGGATCGATCATGTCCTCCCGGTTGGAGGCACCGATGACAATCACGTTCTCCAGCTTCTCGACGCCGTCGATCTCGCTGAGCAGCTGCGGAACAATGGTGGTTTCGACGTCGGAGGATACACCGGTGCCGCGGGTGCGGAAGAGCGAATCCATCTCATCGAAGAACACCACCACGGGGCTGCCGTCTGAGGCCTTCTCCCGGGCGCGGCCGAAGATCAGCCGGATGTGGCGCTCGGTCTCCCCCACGTACTTGTCCAGCAGCTCGGGTCCCTTGATGTTCAGGAAGTAGCTGCGGGCACCAAGGGTGCCGGTCTGCTCCATCACCCGTGCCGCGAGGGCGTGAGCCACGGCCTTGGCAATGAGTGTCTTGCCGCAGCCGGGAGGGCCGTAGAGCAGGATGCCCTTGGGCGGTTTCAGTCCGTGTTCGCGGTAGAGGTCAGGGTGCATAAACGGCAGCTCGACGGCGTCGCGGATCTGCTCGATCTGCGGGCCGAGGCCGCCGATGTCTGCGTAGGAGATGTCCGGAACCTCTTCGAGGACCAGGTTCTCCACTTCGCTGCGCGGGATCTTTTCCAATGCGTAGCCGATGCGGGTATCCACGGTCAGGGCATCCCCTACCCGGACCTTTTCCCGGCCCAGGGGCCCGTTGAGGCGCACCACGCGCTCGTCGTCGGCCCGTCCGATCACCAGTACCCGGTCCGGGTCCAGGAGCTCTTTCACCGTAAACAGTTCCCCTGCGCGTTCGAAGCCGAGGGCAGCAATGACGGTGAGGGACTCGTTCAACAGCACCTCCTGGCCCGGGACGATCTGTCCCAGGTCCAGGAGGGGCGAAACGGCTACCCGGAGCTTGCGGCCGGACTGGATGATGTCCAGGCTTTCCTGCACTGCCGCGATGGTTGTCACGCCGGGTTCCGCTTCGCGGCGCTGGTTCACTCCGATGACGGTGCCGAAGCTGAAGGGCGTTGCCCCCTCGTTCTCCAGGGCATCCTTCAACCGGATGATTTCGGCTTTCGCGGTCTCCAGCATGGTCACGAGCCGGGCGTTGTTGTGCGTAAGGGCAGCGAGCTGCCGGTCCAGATTCCGGAGTTTGTCCCGAAGGACATTCAATTGGCGTGCTTCGGTGCCTGCTACAGCCGCTGCGGACACCGGGCGGGATCCCCCGGTCCCGGGTCCAGCGTTTTCGGGTTCAGCCATGATACCGACCGCCTTCACGTAGCTCTGGGTCTGTCCAATGACAGTAACCCAGCGCTGCGCAAGATACACGGGGTCCGGCGTCTTGTGTTTCGCCGGTTACCCCCGCTATGGGGTATCTGTCTCCTGCTGGAACTTTTCGGCGTTTTCGAGGGCTCCGCGCTGCACTGTGGAACTGGCATCCTTGGCCGCACGGCGCAGCTTGTGGGCGGAGACTTCCCGCTCACCCACTGCCGCGGGAGTCCAGGCGTTGAGATCCTCTTCGCTGAAGTTGGTCTTCGACGCACGGCGCTTGGCGACCAGGCCGGTGGCGCCCTCTGCGAGCCGGCGCGCGGTGAGCAGGAAACCGGTGTGGGCCACCATGCGGTGGTCCGGGCGTACGGCCAGGCCCTCCAGGTGCCAGCCGCGGACCATGGATTCCCAGCCATCCGGCTCGGTGAAGCGGCCGTCGGCCCGGATGGCTTCCGCGGTGCGGGAGAGCTGGGTGACGGTGGCCACGTAGGAGATCCACACGCCGCCCGGGGCGAGCACGGTGGCTACGGCGTCGGTGCACTCCCAGGGGGCGAGCATGTCCAGGACCACGCGGTCCACGCTGCCGGGCTCTTCGGTCTTGACGACTTCGTCCTGGAAATCCCCGAGGGTGATGTCCCAGGCCGGATGCGGTCCGCCGAAGAAGGTCTCCACGTTGCCGCGGGCGATCTGCGCGAATTCCTCGCGCCGTTCAAAGGAGTGCAGGCTGCCGTGGTCGCCCACTGCACGCAGCAGCGAGATGCTCAGGGCGCCGGAGCCGACGCCGGCTTCGACCACGCGGGCGCCGGGGTAGATGTCCGCCATGGTGACAATCTGGGCCGCGTCCTTGGGATAGACCACGGCGGCGCCGCGCGGCATGGACAGGACGAAGTCCGAGAGCAGCGGGCGCAGGATCTGGTACTGGTGTCCGGCCGTGTTGGACACGACGGACCCTTCGGGCAGTCCGATGACGGTGTCGTGCTGCAGGTAGCCGCGGTGCGTGTGGAAGGCGCCGCCCTCGGTGAGGGTGATGGTGTTGCGGCGGCCCTTCTCATCGGTGAGCTGGACCCGTTCCCCGGGCCGGAGCGGTCCCCTGCGGATCTCGGCCCCGTGGGGTGCAGCAGCGGCGGCCTGGTTATCGGCGTTCATGGTATTCCTTTGGTTCTCTTGCTGGATTATGGGTGCCGGCGTGCTTGTGCCGGCGGGGCGGTAAAAAGCTGGAGGTGTCAGCGCTGCGGCCGGGCGGGTTTCCCGGTGACGGCGGCGACGACGGCGGCTTGGCGCAGCAGGCCGGTGACCGTTCCGTCCCGGTCAATGACCGCGTATTCGCTGCCTTGCAGTTTGGCCAGGTACTGGACGAGTTCCTGCCCGGCCGCGGCTTCGGGGACGTAGGCGCCGGCCGCCAGCGGGCGGGCGACGGCGCTCACCGGCACCTGGCCGGCCTGCTCGTCCGGAACCGAGGCGAGGGCCCCGCGGTCCACGACGGCCTCCGGCTGGCCGGTTGCGGCAGTGACCAGCACGGCGGCGTCCGGATACTCGCGGGCCAGCCGGAGCGCCTCGCCGACGGATGCCCGGCCGGGCAGGGAAACCGCCGGTTCCATCAGGGCACCGGCACTGACCTGCGGCAGCCGCAGGCGCACCCGCGCGTTGGAGATGGCAGCGCCGGCCCCCATCCAGAGGAAGCCGCACAGCAGGGCCGCCAACAGGACAAGGCTCAGTGCGGGCGCCTCTCCCCGGAGGTAGGGCGGAATGAAAACGGCAGCCAGGAGCAGGACCGAAATGATGCGTCCGGCCCAGCCGGCGGCAACGGTGCCGCGTTCCTGCGACCCGGTGATCTTCCAAACTGCGCTTTCCACAATGCGTCCGCCGTCCAGCGGCAGCCCGGGCAGGACGTTGAAAACGGCTATCAGCACGTTGGCGGACACAAAGATGAAGGTGACCAGCTCGGCCACGCTGCCTTCGGGAACCAGCTGCAGGACCCCGAATCCGGCTGCTGCCAGCAGGAAATTGGCTGCCGGGCCGGCCAGGGCAACCAGCAGGGACCGTCCCGGCGTGGAGCGCAGGTCCCCGAACTGGGTGTGTCCGCCCCACAGCGTCAGGACGATCTTGGAGGTAGGCCAGTGGTAGGCGCGGGCGGTTAAGGCGTGCGCCGCCTCGTGTGCCAGGACCGAGAGCAGCAGCAGGACCGCGTAACCCAGGGCCACGGCGAAGGCACCGGCGCCGAGGCGGGGGAAGGCCTCCCGTACCTGGGGACCGAATACCGCCACGATCAGCGCCGCGATGAGGAACCACGAATACGCCAGGGTCACCGGTACTCCGGCGATGCTGCCCAGCGGGATACCTTCCCGGCGTTCCGTTCCGGCGGGCCCGTTGCTGCTCACCTAGCGGACTCCAGGACGGAACCGGGAAGCAGCTCGCGCAGCTGGTCTATTCCACGGCCGGCCAGGGACTGCCATTCATGCTCGAACGCACCCGGCGGCAACGGAACGAAGTTGGGCACCGTCAGGGTCACCAGGCCGGCCGCCTGCGCCGAGGTTGCCCCGGGCAGGGAGTCCTCCACGGCGACCACGCAGGCCTTGTCCAGGTCAGGAACGGAGCCGGCAAGCGTGTCGAAGGCCAGCTGATACGGCTCGGGATCCGGCTTGCCGTTGCTGACCATGTCACCGGTCACCACGACGTCGAACGTTCCGGCGGGAAGGGCGCGGATGATTTCCCGGGCCAGCACCGGCTCCGACATGGTGACCAGGGCGCAGGGAATATCCGCTGTCTGCAGCTCCGCCAGCAGTTCGCGGGCACCCGGGCGCCAAGGCACCTCGCGGCGGACCTGTGCCGCAACCTGGCCGATCAGCCGGTCGATGATCTCGCGGTTTTCCAAGGGGACACCGGCTCGCTGCAGCATACCCGCGCTGACCTCCAGGGCCTGGCCGACCATTGCCTCGGCCTGGGCATCCGTCCAGCCGACGTTGAAACTCGAGGTCAGTTCCTTTTCGGCGGCGATCCAATACGGCTCGGTATCCACGAGGGTGCCGTCCATATCCCAGAAAACCGCCTGCAGTGCTGCGTCGGCGTGGCTGTGGGGAGAATCTTCTGCGGAAAGGAGGGGCATGTCCTAAGTCTACGGGGCGGCGGAAGCCGGTGTTTCTTTTGCTCTCCGCGAAGCGCCGTTGCCCGGTCCTGACATGCGGGGCGGACGGGGCATAGTGTGAAGTGGTGAGCAATACCGAAGGCTTTGAAGCCACAGGCCTCCAGGACTTTTTTGGCGACGGGACGTCCTCCGAACGCGTCACGGTGATGCTGGCCGCGTTCGAAGGCTGGAATGATGCGGGTGAAGCAGCCTCCGATGCCCTGAAATTCCTGAGCCGGCACTGGGACAGCGAAAAAATTGCCAGTATCGACGCGGACGAATACTACGACTTCCAGTTCACCAGACCGTCCCTGAAACGGACGGCTTCCGGCGGGCACCGGATCAAGTGGCCGACGACGCGCATCTCCCGTGCCGAGGTGCCGTTCAGCAACCTGGACATCATCTTCGTCACCGGCGTCGAACCGTCCTACAAGTGGCGGGCCTACACCGCCGAGCTCATAGCCCTGGCCAAGGAACTGGATGTGGACTGCATTGTCCTGGCCGGTGCGCTGCTCGCCGATGTTCCGCATTCCCGGCCCATCCCGGTCAGCGCTTCCTGCGAGGAACCGGACCTGCAGGAAAGCCTGAGCCTGGAGCCGTCCTCCTACGAAGGGCCGATCGGGATTGTGGGCGTGGTGTCCGAGATGGCCGGCCTGGCGGATATTCCCTCCATCTCGCTCTGGGCAGCCGTACCGCACTACGTGGGGCAGGCGCCCTCGCCCAAGGCGCAGCTGGCGTTGCTGAACCGCATCGAGGAGCTGCTGCAGGCGCCCTTGGACACGCATCTGCTGACCGAAGAGGCCGAAGCCTGGGAACGCGGCGTGGATGAACTCGCCACCGAAGACCCCGAGGTTGCGGCGTACGTCCGCCAGCTGGAAGAGGCCAAGGACACCGCCGATCTTCCCGAAGCCAGCGGCGAATCGATTGCCCGTGAATTCGAGCGGTACCTGAAGCGCCGCCGCCGGGACTGAGTCCCGGCGGCTGGACGTCCCTGGAACTGAGCCCTAGAGCTGGAGTCCGAGCAAGGCGTTCAGTGCGGAACAAACGAGTTCGGCGCCGGCCTGGCTCCCCTTCGTTTCGCCGCGGACCGCTGCACCGGCCCAGGCATCGACGGCCTGCAGTGCGGCCGGAGCATCCAGGTCATCAGCCAGTGCGGCGCGGATCTGCTGCACGAGGGCGGCGGCGTCGTCATCATTGGTGAACTGCAGGGCCTTCCGCCACGCCACCAGGCGTTCCTCTGCCCGCCGCAGCTGGTCTGAAGTCCAGAACCAATCGGTGCGGTAGTGATGGGACAGCAGCACCAGGCGGATGGCTGCCGGCTCCACTCCCTCGGCACGCAGCCGGGAAACCAGGACCAGGTTGCCCAGCGACTTGCTCATTTTCTCGCCGTCGAACCCCACCATGCCGGCATGGGCGTAGTGCGAGGCCAGAGGCGTGCCCTCGCAGGCAAAGGCGTGTCCGGCACTCATTTCGTGGTGCGGGAAGACCAGGTCCGAGCCGCCGGCCTGCACCGTGAAGGGACGGGGCAGGAAACGCTGGGCGATGACGGAACACTCAATATGCCAGCCCGGACGTCCGGTGCCGAGCCGGCCGCCGTCCCAGGACGGTTCACCGGTCCGGGCCATGCGCCACAGCAGCGGGTCCAGGGCGTTCCGCTTGCCGGGACGCTCCGGGTCTCCCCCGCGCTCCGCGAAGACCGGCAGCATCTGTTCCCGGGTCAGGTGCGAGACCTGTCCCAGCCACCAGGCATCCGGATCCCCTTCAGCCAGACGGGAAGCGGCGTCGACGTCGAAGTAGAGGTCGCCGTCGGGCTCTCCGCCGTTGCCGGAAACCCGGTAGGCCAGGCCGCGGTCCATCAGGTCCTCCACCACCGGCACGATCCACTCCACTGCCTCTACAGCGCCGATGTAGTGGTCCGGGGCCAGGACGTTCAAGGCCTCCATGTCATCACGGAAAAGCTGGGTCTGCTCCTGCGCGAGCTGCCGCCAGTCCGCACCGGTGGCGTTGGCGCGCTCGAGCAGCGGATCATCGACGTCGGTGACGTTCTGGACGTACCGGACGGTGTGTCCGGCGTCGCGCCACTGGCGGTTGAGCAGGTCGAACGCCACGTAGGTGGAGGCGTGGCCCATGTGCGTGGCGTCGTACGGAGTGATCCCGCAGACGTACATGCTCGCGTCGCCGCCGGGACGCACGGTCACCCTGGCCTGTGCGGCCGTGTCATAGAGCCGGACGTCGTCCGACTTTCCGGGCAGGGAGGGCAGGGAGGAAGATTTCCAGGCAATCACCCTTCCACTCTAACGGGCACGGCTAGGCGGTAAGGACGCCGAAGCCCAGGAGGAGGTAGATGCAGATGCCGAGGAGGATGCGGTACCAGACGAAGAGGCGGTAGCTGCGGGTGGAGACGTAACGCAGGAACCAGCCGATGATGATGAAGCCCACAACGAAGGCGACCACCGTAGCGGCACCGGTCTGCAGCGCGGTGTAGGGCATGGGCTCGTCCAGCGACTTGACCAGCTGGAACAGGCCGCTGCCGAACACTGCGGGAATGGCCAGCAGGAAGGCGTACCGGGCCGCGGCTTCACGGGTGTAGCCCATGAGCAGCCCGGCGGTAATGGTGCCGCCTGACCGGGAAACGCCGGGGATCAGCGCCAGGGCCTGGGCAAAGCCGTACAGGATGCCGTGGCGATAGGTGAGCTGGTCCAGTTTACGCTGCTGGCGGCCGACCGCGTCGGCTACGGCCAGGATGATGCCGAAGACAATCAGCATGGTGGCGACGATCCAGAGGCTGCGGAAGGTGCTTTCGATCTGGTCCTGGAAGAGCAGGCCCAGGACCACGATGGGGATGGTGCCGATGATGATCAGCCAGCCCATGCGGGCATCCGGATCATTGCGGGGCACCCGGCCGGACAGCGAACCGAACCAGGACTTGATGATCCGGACAATGTCCTTCCAGAAATACACCGCCACGGCGGTTTCCGTGCCCAGCTGGGTGATGGCGGTAAAGGCCGCTCCCGGGTCCTGTGCCCCGGGCAGCAACTCCCCCACGATGCGCAGGTGTGCGCTGGAGGAGATGGGGAGGAACTCTGTCAGACCCTGGATCAGGCCAAGGAAGATCGCTTCAAACCAATTCACACCTAAGACTCTAATAGACTCCTGTGACGCATCCGTTCACCCGTGGCGGCCGCTACCGGTTGGCTGAGCGTCCCAGCGGGCCATTGTCCTGGTCTCCGGCAGCTGTCGGATCCTGCGGAACTTCGTCCACCTCGTCCGCGGCGTCGTAGTCGCCTTCGTCCTCATCGTCTTCGTAGATCTCCAGCGGCGTCACTTCGCCGTAGGCGTCGTAAAGGACTTCCTCATAGACTTCGAAGGCATCGGCGATGGCCAGGTACGCGCTTTCGACCACCGGATCCTTCTCACCGCGTCGTGCGGCCGCGGCCGCGAGGTGCTCCTCGAACGCAGTGACAAGGGACTGGAGCGCGATGCGCGGATCTATGCTCATGACCTAGACGTTATCGGTAAAGTAGGGAAAATTGGAGGGAAATGCGCGAACAAATTCTTGCACCTGATGTCTCCCGCCGGCGCGAAAATTCCCGGGACTACGAGTACCTGGTGGTGTCGGTGGACCCGAACGAATCACTGCCCGATGCCCGGCGCCGCCTCGTGGAGCACGCCGAGTACGGCAAGTGGGAACTGCACCGCAGCCGGATCTACAGCGGCGGCGGACGTCGGTTCTGGCTGCGCCGAAGAGTCCTGCGCGTCCAGCGGACCACCTAGCCTCCGCCCGCCGGTTCTTACTCCGCCGGGCCTTACTCCACCGGGCCCAGGACCGCGTTGGCCACGCTGCCATGCACCGAATCCTCGCTTGAGGGGTGGAACATGCCGGCAAGGACGTCACGGTAGAGCCGTTCCAGTTCGGAGCCCCGGAAATAGCTGCGGCCACCCGCAACCCGAACGGCGGTCTCCACCACGCCGCGCGCCGTTTCGGTGGTCCGGTACTTCAGGCCGGAAAGCAGCGGGAACCAGTAGCTGCCGTGGTCCGTGCCCTCCTCAAGATCCCGTGCCACTGCTCCGAGCTGCAGATGGACGCCGTCCATCCGCAGCGCGGCGTCGGCAATCTTCCAGCGGGTAGCGGGATCCGCCGACGCCGGAGTGCCCTCGCGCCCGACGCGCCCGGAGGCTGCCTCAACGGCCAGTTCCACGGCGCGGTCCCCGATGCCCGTATAGACGGCGGACAGCAGGGTTTCGAACAAGGCGAAGATTCCGAAGACAAAGGCATCCCCGTGCGGGCCCACCGGCGTCGTGCGGACCATCCGTGCGGCCGGCACCACAGCGTTGTCCAGGTGCGTGGTGCAGGACTGGCTGGCCCGCATGCCCATGGTGTCCCAGTCATCCGCGATGGTGATGCCCCCGGTACCGCGGTCCGCGAATCCGAAGACCAGGCGCGGCTCCTCCGGGTCCGAGGAGTCCTTCCCGAAGATGCCCAGCCGGGTCCAGGCCGGGGACAGGCTGGTGAAGATCTTGGTGCCGGTGAAGGCGTAGCCGCCGTCGCCCGTGGGACGGGCCGCGGTGTGCGAATCGAAGAGCACGGCGGGGTTGCCGGGCTCGGACACTCCAAACGCAAACAGCTCGCCCGCCGCCGCCTCGCGGAGGACGAAGTCCAGCGAGTTATCTCCCGCCAGGGCGAGCAGGTGCGCGACGCCGCACCAGACCAGGTGCATGTTCACAGCCAGTGCCGTCGCCGGAGCGGCGGAGGCCAGGAGCCGCTGGCAGGAGACGACGTCGGGAATCCCCAAACCGGCTCCGCCCTCGTCCTTTGAGGTGAACAGGGCGAGGTAGCCCGCGGCGCGCAGCTCCGCCAGGTCCTGGGTGAAGAAACTGTTGGTTTCGTCATAGCCTGCGGCACGGGAGCGCAGGCGCTCCAGCAGTTCCGGGGTGAGGATATCGGCGGGGGCCGGCAAGGGGTTCTCCTTCAGAAGGCGGGAAGGGATCAGTAGTCGGTCAGCAGGCGGGACAGGACCCGGGTGCCGAACTTCAGGGAATCCACCGGCACCCGTTCATCAACGCCATGGAACATGCCCGTGAAGTCCAGGTCCGCCGGGAGGCGCAGCGGGGCGAAACCGTACCCGGTGATGCCCAGCCGGCTGAGGGACTTGTTGTCCGTGCCCCCTGAGAGCGTGTAGGGCAGCACCGGAGCACCGGGGTCCTCTGCCTGCAGGGCGGAGATCATCGAGTCGACCAGGTTGCCCTTGAACGGCACTTCGAGGGACACGTCCTGGTGCTCGTAGCTGATGTCGATGCCTTCGCCGGCAAGTTCGCGGATGGTGGCCAGCACCTGTTCCTCCTGCCCGGGCAGGGTCCGGGCATCGATCAGGGCCTCGGCGGTGCCGGGGATGACGTTGTGCTTGTACCCGGCCTTCAACACGGTGGGGTTGGAGGTGTTCTGCAGGGTGGCGCCCACAAACCGGGCTACGGTGCCCAGTTCGGCAAGGATCCGGTCCGGGTTCTCCGGATCGAACTCGACACCGGTCAGTTCGGTGACGCCGTCCAGGAAGGCGCGGGTGGTATCCGTCAGCTCGATGGGCCAGGGGTGGCTGCCGATATTGGCGACGGCGCGGGCCAGGCGGGTGACCGCGTTGTCGGTGTTGATCTGGGAACCGTGCCCGGCACGCCCGTGGGCCACCAGCCGCAGCCAGGAGATGCCCTTTTCCGCTGTCTGCAGCAGGTAGGTCCGCTTCCCGCCGATGGTGGCCGAGAAGCCGCCCACCTCGGAGATGGCCTCCGTGGCGCCGTCGAACAGTTCCGGGCGGTGTTCCACTGCCCAGCGTGCGCCGTAGTCGCCGCCGGCTTCTTCATCGGCGAAGAACGCGAAGACGATATCCCGCCGCGGACGTGTTCCGGTGCGGGCCATGGAACGCATTACGGACAGGATCATGGCGTCCATGTCCTTCATGTCCACGGCCCCGCGGCCCCAGATCAGCCCGTCCCGTTCCTCGCCGCTGAACGGGTCCACCGTCCAGTCCGCTTTCTGGGCCGGAACCACGTCAAGGTGGCCGTGGACCACGAGGGCGGGCAGGGAGGAGTCGGTGCCCTCCATCCGGGTCACTACCGAGGCGCGTCCGGGAGCAGACTCGAACAGATCGGCGGACAACCCGGCTTCTTCGATCAGTCCGGCGGTGTACTCGGCAGCGGCACGCTCCCCCGGGCCGGAGTTGTCGCCGAAGTTGGAGGTGTCGAAACGGATGAGCTCCTGGCAGATCCGGGCCACCTCGTCTTCGGCGCGGGGCTGCTCGGCACGGACGTCTGTAGGCATGTGCTTCTCCTTCGATGAACTGTGCAGCCAGCTTAGCCAGAGCAATGGCAGGATGGGCCGTATTTCGCGGCAACGGCAGGCCAACAGGCCTCCGGCTTGGGCCGATTCGTGGTTCACGCATAAACCGTGTTAGAGTTTTTCCCGTTGCTTCCACAGCTTTTGAACAACTGAAGAGCCTGTGGAGATCACCCAGCGCGGGTGGCGGAATGGCAGACGCGCTAGCTTGAGGTGCTAGTCCTCTAACGAGGGTGGGGGTTCAAGTCCCCCTCCGCGCACAGTGAAGTCCTCCCGGAATCCACGGATTCCGGGAGGACTTTTTTGTTTGTCCGGAACCGTCCGCTGTGATCTTTGACTCACATCGCCTGCCGCCCTTCGGTACCCTCGCACCATGGACGGCAGCGGAGTCTTTAATCTCCTGCTCGTGGCTTTTTTCATTCTGCTGGGCGGAATCTTCGCCGGCGCGGAGATGGCGCTGGTGTCCCTCCGGGAGAGTCAGATCAACGCCATCGAGCGAACCGGGAAGCAGGGCCGGCGAACAGCACACCTGGCCCGCAACCCCAATCTGTTCCTGTCGGCGATCCAGATCGGCGTGACCCTTTCCGGTTTCTTCTCAGCTGCTTACGGTGCCTCGGCGCTGGCCCCGGCCGTTGAGCCCGTGCTGCGGCAGTGGGGGCTGCCCGAGTCCGCGGCGGAGGCAACGGCGTTCATTCTGCTGACCCTCGTTGTGGCCTATCTGTCCCTGGTGTTCTCGGAACTGGTGCCCAAGCGGCTGGCCATGCAGAATGCGGTCCTCTACGCCCGGATCCTCTCCCCCGCACTGAACCTGTTCGCCATGCTGATGCGTCCCGTCATCCGGCTGCTGTCCTTTTCGACCGATGCCGTGGTGCGCCTGCTGGGCGGAAATCCGAACGTCAAGACCGTGCCGGTGAGCAGCCAGGAATTGTGGGACATGGTGGCGGCGAGTCCGATGCTCGCCGAGGACAGCCGCAGGATTCTTTCGGACGTCTTCGGAGCAGGCACGAGGCTGGTGCAGGAGGTGATGCGGCCCCGGACCGAAGTGGTTTTTGTCCGGGCAGACCTTCCGCTGGAGGAAGCAAGGAACCGGGTGCGGCACCAGCCCTATTCCCGCTACCCGGTCACCGGCGGATCGGTGGATGACATCCTGGGGTTCATCCACGTCCGGGACCTGATGCCGGACCCGGAGGCGGCGGGTCCGGATAAACGCACCGTAGCCGACATCCTGCGGCCGGTCCTGTTCCTGCCAGGGACCGCAGCGGTCCTGCCGTCCCTGGGCAGGATGCGCCGGGAGAACAGCCACATCGCGATCGTGGCGGATGAATACGGCGGCACTGACGGCATTGTCACGTTGGAAGACCTGGTGGAGGAACTGGTGGGGGAAATCTACGACGAGTACGACACAGTCCGGGACCCCGAAGACCGTTACCGCAAGGAAAAGGGACAGCTGGTGGTGGACGGTGCACTCATCCTGCAGGAATTCGAGCGGCTCACGGGCGTCGGCCTGCCCGAGGGCCAGTATGAAACGGTGGCCGGGTACATCCTGGAGCAGCTGGGCCGGATGGCCCGGCCCGGTGACGCGGTGCAGGCCCCGGGCTGCCGGCTCGAGGTACTGGGCGTGCGCGGACGGCGGATCGGTGTGGTCCGGGTAATTCCGGCAGCATCCGGGTAAGCCGTCACCGCAGCCCATTGCCTAAAGACGGCGCCACCGCGCAGAATACCGACCAACGCGGCACTCCTGAACGTCCGGAAGGACAGCCATGGCTGACATCAAGGCGGAAACCGTCCAGCCCGAGCTCAAGCGGGTCATGGGCACCAAGCTGCTGCTGCTCTTTATTGTCGGCGACATCCTGGGCACCGGCGTCTACGCCCTGACCGGACAGGTGGCCGGCGAAATCGGCGGTGCAGCCTGGGCGCCGATCCTGCTCGCTTTCGCGGTGGCGACGATTACTGCTTTGTCCTATCTCGAACTGGTGACAAAGTATCCGCAGGCCGCCGGTGCAGCCCTCTACACGCATAAGGCCTTCGGCGTGCATTTTCTGACCTTCCTCGTGACCTTCGGGGTGCTGTGCTCCGGTATCACTTCCGCGTCCACGGCGTCGAAGTTCCTTGCCGAGAACTTCATGGTCGGATTCCACCTTGGGTGGGGGCAGACCGGGGTCACCGCGGTCGCTGTCACCTTCATGCTGCTGCTGGCCGTGGTGAACCTGAGGGGCGCCGCGGAAAGCGTGAAGTTCAACATCGTCCTGACGGCAATTGAGCTTACCGGGCTCCTGATCGTGATCGCCATCGGGTTCTGGGCCATGGGCCAGGGCAATGTGGACTTCTCCCGGGTGGTCGTGTTTGAAACGGAAACCGGCAAGAGCGTGTTCCTCGCCCTCACGGGTGCCACCGCCCTGGCGTTCTTCTCCATGGTCGGCTTCGAAGACTCGGTGAACATGGCGGAAGAAACCCGCGATCCGGTGAGGATCTTCCCGAAAGTGATGCTTACCGGCCTGACCATCACGGTCTCGGTCTACCTGCTGGTGTCCATCGCCGCCGTCGCCGTGGTGCCGGTGGGGCAACTCTCCGAATCCGCCACCCCGCTGCTGGAGGTGGTGCGTGCCGGTGCCCCCAACCTTCCCGTGGACGTTATCTATCCCTTCCTGTCCATCTTTGCCGTCGCCAACACCGCCCTGATCAACATGCTGATGGCCAGCCGGCTGCTCTATGGCATGGCAAAGCAGGATGTCCTGCCCCGCGGACTGTCCGCGGTCCTGCCCGGACGCCGCACCCCCTGGGCGTCCATTGCGTTTACGACGGCGATCGCGGTGGGCCTGATCATCGTGGTCACCAACTTCATGGGCCGGGAAACGGTGACGGCACTCGGCGGGACCACCGCACTGCTGCTGCTGGCCGTCTTCACGGTGGTGAACATCGCGTGCATCGTCCTGCGCCGAACGCCGATCGACCGGCCGCACTTCCGCTCCCCCGGCATCATGCCCTTCATCGGCGCCGGAACCTGCGCCTTCCTGCTTGGCCCGTGGGCGCAGGATGCCATCGAGTACCGGATTGCCGGGTTGCTGCTGCTGCTCGGACTGGCGCTGTGGGTGCTCACCTGGATCTGGAACCGGGCGGTCAAGGCGCGTAAAACCCGTTTCAGCGACCCCTCGCAGCTGAGCTGAGCGAGCCAGTGGCGAAGCAGGCAGGAAGAAGGAAACCATGACCGTCGTCGTCGGATACGTACCTACACCGGAGGGGGAAACAGCGCTGCGCGCCGCGCTCCGGGCGGCGCGGGACCTGGCCACCGGACTCGTGGTGGTCAACGTGGAGAGCACGCGCAAACCGCGGCCGGAACATACCCCGGATTATCTGCAGACGCTGACCGGTGTCCTGCAGGGCAGCGGGGTTTCCCATGTCCTGCTTCACCCCATGGGGGATTTTGATGCCTCCGAGGAAATCCTGAAGGCCGCCCAGGACCACGGTGCGCAGTTGGTGGTGCTGGGGATCCGGCACCGGACGCCGGTAGGGAAGCTTTTCCTTGGCAGCACGTCCCAGCGCGTGCTGCTGGAGGCTGCCTGCCCGGTCCTGGCGGTCAAAGCGGGCCAGGCGTGAGGCCTGTTAGTCCTGGAGCTTGGCCAGTACCGCTTCGATTCCGGTGAACGTCTCCACGAAGGACGTGGACAGGGGCGACAGGCCCAGTCGGATGCCGTCCGGATTGCGGTAGTCCGGAATGATCCCCTGCTCCCAGAGTGCGGCGGTCACTGCTTTGAACTTCGGATGGTCGATGGTGATGTGGCTGCCGCGGCGCTCCGGATCGCGCGGCGAGGCCAGCACGACGCCGCGCGGAGCCAGCAGCGCGTCAACGGCGGTGACAGCGTATTCGGTAAGCGCCTGCGACTTCGCGCGCACTGCCTCCATGCCGGTCTCCCGGAGCAGGGCAATCATGTCCTGCATGGCGAGCATGCCCAGGATGGGAGGGGTGCCGGAGACCAGGCGGCGGATGCCCTCGGCCGGAACATAGCCCTGCGCCATGCCGAACGGGTCACTGGAACCCAGCCAGCCCTGGATGGGCTGGGAGAAGTCCGCCTGATGGCGGGCCGCCACGTAGGCCCAGGCCGGTGCGCCCGGGCCGCCGTTGAGGTACTTGTAGCTGCAGCCGACGGCGTAGTCCGCTCCCTCGGCGTCCAGCTCGGCGGGTACGGCACCCACCGAATGGCACAGGTCCCACAGGACCAGCCCGCCGGCGTCGTGCACGATTTTGTTGATGGCCGCTGAATCGGCAAGGTACCCGGAGCGGTAGGCCACGTGGCTGAACACGGCCAGCGCCGTCTGCGGGCCGACGGCGGCCGCCACCGCTTCGGCGCTCACTCCGCCGGCGTAGTCGGCGGACACCCAGCGCAGGGTCAGCCCGCATTCGCGGGCCACGCCTTCGAGGACGTACCGGTCCGTCGGGAAGTTGTCGGCATCGAGCAGGATCTCGGTGCGGCCGGGACGGGCGGCGACGGCGGCGCGTGCCAGCTTGTAGAGCAGCACGGTGGTGGAATCCGCCACGATGCACTGCCCGGGAGCGGCACCGAGCGCCACCTCGCCGAGGGCGTCGCCGATCCGGCCGGGCAGTTCGAGCCATTCCTCGTCCCAGCCGCGGATCAGGCGCCCGCCCCACTGGCGGGAGACGAAGTCCTGGAGGTTTTCGGCGGTGGCACGGAGCGGGCGGCCGAGCGAATTTCCGTCCAGATATGCGTGGACTCCCTCCGCCGGCAGGAACCGGTTCCGGTATCCGGCGAGGGGGTCTGCGGCGTCGAGTTCCTTGGCGGCAACCAGCAGGCCGGGAGCATCAATCATGAGGGAACCTTAGCATCAGGCGCATCAAAGCCCGTCCGCTTCCGGGTGCTGCCGGAGACGGACGGGCTCTGGGGCCGGGGGCTCAGGCCCGGGCTGCGGCCAGCGGAGTTACCGAACCGGAGAAATGCCGCCGGTGGGAACGCGGGTTCCAGCCCGTGAAGGTGGAGCCGGACCAGCCGCCGGGCGTCTGCTCGTCCGAGATAGCCACGGCCACGGTCGCCGGCAGGAACACCGGAGCCTCGAAGTCGATGGTCCACTGGAACGGGCCCTCGTGGGTCTGCACGGAATCCGCGACGACCCGTGAGGCCAGGTACATGCCGTGGGCCAGTGACTGCTTCATGCCCAGCGCCTTCGCCGACAGGCGGCTCAGGTGGATGGGGTTGAAGTCGCCGGAGACCCGGGCGTAGTTGCGTCCGGCGTCGGCACCCAGGCGCCACAGCGCCGTCGGGAGCGGGGGAACGAATTCCGCGCGCACCGCAGACTTGTCCGGGCGGTCGAACTTCGGCAGGAAAACACCCTTGGCCAGATAGGTGGAACGGCCCCGCCACACGGTTTCCGGGCCGCCGTCGGCCTCAACGGTGACCTCCGCAACGAGTTCCACCTGGGTGCCGGCACGGTGCCCGGCGAGGTTCTCCGCCCACGCCGTAACCGTCAGCGCTTCGCCGTAGTGGATCGGCCGCAGATGCTGCACCTCATTGCGCAGGTGCACCATGCCCAAAAGCGGCAGCGGGAAGTCCTCGCGCGCCATCAGGCTCATGGCCACCGGGAACGCGAAGGTATGCACGTAGCCGGTGGGCAGGTAGTCGCTGGCGCTGTGCTGGACCAGGCGCTGGAAATCGGTGAGCCGGGCCAGGTCCACGGACGCCCCGCGGACCACGTGCCGGTCCGCCGTCAGCGTGCCCGCGGCCTTCGACGGTGACAGGCGTGACTTCGCCGCGCTCCCCACCGCACCGGCGTAAAGCCGCCCGAGCGTGGGAATCTCGCTCAGCTGGGTGTCGGTCATGCGCCCACCATGTTCTGACCGCAGACCCGCACTACCTGGCCGTTGACGCCGGCTGCGGCGTCGGAGGCGAGGAAGGAAATGGTTTCGGCCACGTCCACCGGCAGGCCGCCCTGCTGCAGGCTGGACAGCCTACGGGCCACCTGCCGGGTAAGCGCGGGAATGGCAGCGGTCATGTCGGTTTCAATGAAGCCCGGTGCGACGGCGTTGATCGAGCCGCCGCGCGGTGCCAGCAGCGGGGCAGTGGCCCGGACCATGCCGATGACGCCGCCCTTGGAGGCTGCGTAGTTGGTCTGGCCGCGGTTGCCGGCAATGCCGCTGGTGGAGGCCAGCGAAACGATCCGGCCCTCGGGGCTGAAGCCGCCCGAAGCGAGGAAGGTTTCGTTCATCCGCAGCTGCGAGGCAATGTTGACGGCAATGACCGAACCCCAGCGGGCTTCGTCCATGTTGGCCAGCAGCTTGTCGCGGGTGATGCCGGCGTTGTGGATCACGATGTCCAGGTGCCCGTAGCGTTCGACGGCGTGGGTGAGGATGCGGTCCGCAGCATCTTCGCGCGTGATGTCGACCTGCAGCGCGGTGCCGGAGATTTCGTTGGCCACCTTCGCCAGCTGCTCCCCCGCGGCCGGCACGTCCACCACGATCACGGAGGCGCCGTCGCGGTGCAGCACGCGGGCGATGGCCGCACCGATGCCGCGCGCGGCACCGGTGACCACGGCGACCTTGCCGGCGAGAGGCGCGTTCCAGTCCTGCGGAAGCTCACCGGCATCGGAACCGACGGTGATGAACTGGCCGTTGACGTAGGCACTCTTGCCCGACAGCAGGAACCGCAGTGCGGCCGCCACCGAGGGGGCCGTTGCTTGCACGCCGTTGGCCAGCACGATGCCGTTGGCCGTCGCACCGCCGCGCAGTTCGTGCGCAATGGAACGCAGGGTGCCGTCGACACCCTGGCGCGCCGCGGCGGCGGCCGGGTCCTGGGCTTCCGGGGCGGGCCGGGAAACGGTGACGATCCGTCCGCCGGGAGCCAGATCCCGCAGGGCTGCGCCGGCGGCCAGGGTCGGTTCGCCCAGGTCCGTAGGCGCCGCGGCGTCGTCGAGCACAATCAGGATGGCGCCGAGCTTTTCCTTTGGCGTGGCATGCCGGCGGACGTCCTGGTCCCAGTCAAGGAGCAGGCGGGAGAGCTCATCGGCGGCAGCGCTCCTGCCGAGCACAAGCACCGGGCCCGGCACCAGGGGCTTGGACGGGTCGAAGCGGCGCAGGATGGCCGGCCGGGGCAGGCCGAGCTTCTTGGACAGCTCCTTGGTGAAACCGCTGTTTACGAGGTTCAGGTAGGTATCACTCATGATCAGCGCGCCTCGAGGATTGCGACGAGGCCCTGGCCGCCGGCAGCGCAGATGGAGATCAGGCCGCGGCCCGAACCCTTTTCATGCAGCATCTTGGCCAGCGAGGCCACAATTCGTCCACCGGTGGCGGCGAAGGGGTGCCCGGCTGCCAGCGAGGAGCCGTTGACGTTGAGCTTGCTGCGGTCGATGCTGCCCAGCGGCGCATCCAGGCCCAGCCGGGTGCGGCAGAATTCCTCGTCCTCCCAGGCAGCCAGGGTGGAGAGGACGGTGCCGGCGAAGGCCTCGTGGATTTCGAAGAAGTCGAAGTCATCGAAGGTCAGGTTGTGGCGGGCCAACAGGCGCGGTACGGCGAAGGCCGGAGCCATCAGCAGACCGTCCTTGCCGTGCACGAAGTCGACGGCGCCGGCTTCTGCATCCACGATGTTCGCCAGCATCGGCAGGTCGTGTTCGCGGGCGTAGTCCTCGGAGCCCAGCAGCACCACGGAGGCGCCGTCGGTCAGCGGGGTGGAGTTGCCGGCGGTCATGGTGGCTTCATCGCCCAGGCTCTTGCCGAAGGCCGGCTTGAGCTTGGCAAGCTTTTCCATGGTGGTGTCGGGACGCAGGTTCGCGTCCTTTGCCAGGCCGCGGTACGGGGTCACGAGGTCGTCGAAGAAACCGCGGTCGTAGGCGGCGGCCATGTTGCGGTGGCTGTTGAAGGCCAGCTCGTCCTGGGCCTCGCGGGTGATCTTCCACTGGGCGGTGGTCAGCGCCTGGTGCTCGCCCATGGACAGTCCGGTGCGCGGTTCGCCGGTGGACGGCGCGTTCGGGGACAGGTCCTTGGGGCGGATCTTGGCAACGGCTGCCAGCTTCTGCTTGGTGGTCCGGGCGCGGGAGAGGTCCAGCAGTGCACGGCGGAGGCCTTCGCTGACGGCGATAGGTGCGTCCGAGGCGGAGTCGACGCCGCCGGCGATGGCGGATTCGAGCTGTCCCAGCTTGATCTTGTTTGCCAGGCTGACCACTGTCTCGAGGCCCGTGGCGCAGGCCTGCTGCACGTCATAGGCGGGGGTTTCCGGCGACAGCGCCGAGCCCAGGACCGCTTCGCGGGTCAGGTTGAAGTCGCGGGAGTGCTTGAGGACTGCTCCGCCGGCTACTTCGCCGATCCGCTCGCCCTGCAGGCCGAAGCGGGCAATCAGCCCGTCAAGGGCGGCCGTGAGCATGTCCTGGTTGGAGCTGTACGTGTACTTGCCGCCCGAGCGGGCGAAGGGAATGCGGTTTCCGCCGATCACCACCGCCTTGCGCACCGAAGACCCGGCGCCGTTGTTCGTGGGTGTAGCTCGTGCGGGTTCAGGCTGTGCAGCCATTCGTCGTTCTCCTTGGGAGTCCATGGGGGTGGGTGTGACGCCAGTTACTGTAACCCAGCGTACCTGATACGCTCAGTATCGTGAACAACGCACTTGAAGATCCTTCCGCGCCGTCCCCGGCTGCGGACGGCCGCGCCCTCCGCTGGGAAGCGCACCGGGCCGAGCGCCGTCGTACCCTCATCAAGACGGCGCGCCGGGCCGTCCACACCCTGGGCTGCGCGGCGTCGATGGAAGAGATTGCCGCCGCGTCCGGGACCTCGAAGTCCGTCTTCTACCGCTACTTCGGGGACAAGGCCGGACTGCAGAAAGCCATGGGCGAAATGGCGGTGGCCCGGATGCAGGAAAAGATCCTGGATGCAGGCCGTACCGCCCCCTCCGCCAGGTCGGGGCTCCGTGCGATGGTCTCCGCCTACCTGCAGATGGCCGAAACCTCCCCCAACGTCTACCTGTTCGTGACCGGACAGCTGGCAGACGGCGGACCGGGACAGATCGACAGCACCCTCTCCTCCTTCTTCGAAGCCATCACCGCAATGATGGACTCGGCCATGCGCCATTACCTGGCGGGCCGGGAGGTTCCGCCCGAGGCCAGCGCTACCGCGCAGTACTGGCCTACGGCGGCACTCGGGATGATCCGGGCAGCCGGTGAGCGCTGGATTGCCGCTCCCCCCGGCCCCGGGAAGCCGACCGAAGAACAAATGACCGACCAGCTGACCGCCTGGCTCTTTGACGGCATCGGCTACGACCGGGGGCATCCGCTCCCGACCCCTCCAGCTACTCCCTCCAACCACGAGAAGGAAACGCAATGACGCAAACACTTTCCCCCACCGAACGGCAGCTCCCGGCCAGTGCCACGATCCGCGACAACGACGCCGCCGTCGTGGACGTCGAGTCGCTGGGCCGTGTCCTGCTCGGCAAATGGGCCGACAACCGGCTCGCGGCCCGCAAGATCGCCGGCATGGAAGCCATGCAGACTCCCGCGGGGCTGACGTATACCGAGCACCGTGAGCGGGTCATGGACCAGCTGAAGATCCTGGTGGAGAGCAAGTCCGTCCACGGCGCGTTCCCCAAGTACGTGGGCGGCGAAGACAGCCACGGCGCCAACGTCGCCGGCTTCACGGAACTCGTGGTGGCCGATCCGTCCCTGCAGATCAAGGCCGGCGTCCAGTGGGGTCTCTTCGGTTCCGCCGTGATGCACCTGGGCAACCGGGAACACCATGAAAAGTGGCTGCCCGGCATCATGAGCCTGGAAATTCCCGGCTGCTTTGCCATGACGGAAACCGGACACGGTTCCGACGTCGCGAGCATCGCCACCACCGCGGAATACGACGCCGCGTCCGAAGAGTTCATCATCAACACCCCCTTCCGGGCCGCCTGGAAGGATTACATCGGCAACGGCGCCGTCAACGGCAAGGCCGCAGTCGTCTTCGCACACCTGATCACCCAGGGCGTGGACCACGGCGTGCATGCCTTCTATGTGGAGCTTCGCGACGACAACGGGTTCCTGCCCGGCATCGGCGGCGAGGATGACGGCATCAAGGGCGGCCTGAACGGCATCGACAACGGCCGGCTGCACTTCTCCAATGTGCGCATCCCCCGGACCAACCTGCTCAACAAGTACGGCGACGTCGCTGCGGACGGCACCTACACGTCCGATATCGAGAGCCCCGGCCGCCGCTTCTTCACCATGATCGGCACCCTGGTGCAGGGCCGCGTTTCGCTCGACGGCGCAGCCGTCAACGCGAGCAAGCTGGCGCTGAAGACGGCCATCCAGTACGGCACGGAGCGCCGCCAGTTCAACGGTGCTTCCGACATCAAGGAAGAGGTGCTGATGGACTACCAGCAGCACCAGCGCCGCCTGCTGCCCCTGCTGGCCACCACGTTCGCTGCAACGTTCGCGCACGAGGAACTGCTGCACAAGTTCGACGACGTTTTCTCCGGTGCCCATGACACCGACGAAGACCGCCAGGACCTGGAAACCCTTGCGGCGGGATTGAAGTCCCTGTCCACCTGGCACGCCCTGGACACGCTGCAGGAATGCCGCGAAGCCACCGGCGGCGCCGGGTTCCTGGCCGAGAACAGGTTCACCGCCCTGCGCGCGGACCTGGATATCTACGCCACCTTCGAGGGCGACAACACGGTGCTGCTGCAGTTGGTTGCCAAGCGCCTGCTGGCTGATTACGCGAAGGAATTCGCCGGTGCCGACTTCGGCGTCCTTGCGCGCTACGTGGTGGGCCAGGCCACGGACGTGACCCTGCACCGCACCGGGCTGCGCCGGATTGCACAGTCCTTCCGTGACTCCGGGTCGGAGAAGAAATCCGCCATTGCGCTGCGCGATCCGCGCACCCAGCATGATCTGTTGGCGGACCGCGTCGGCACCATGGTGGCGGAGGTTGCCACTGCACTCAAGGAAGCCCGCGGGCTGCCGAAGGACAAGGGTGCGGCGGTGTTCAACGAGAACCAGCACGCCCTGATCCAAGCTGCGCGCGCCCACGCAGAACTGCTCCAGTGGGAAGCCTTCACCCGGGGCCTGGAACGAATGGAGGACGCGGGCACCCGCCAGGTCATGACCTGGGTCCGCGACCTGTTCGGACTGTGCCTGATTGAAAAGAACCTGGGCTGGTACCTCATGAACGGGCGTCTGTCCGCGCAGCGCGCCCGCACCCTGGGGCCGTACATCAACCGCCTGCTGGCCAAGATCCGTCCGCACGCCCTGGACCTGGTCGACTCGTTCGGCTACGGCCAGGAACACCTGCGGGCAAAGATTGCCACGGGTGCGGAGAAGGTCCGCCAGGACGAGGCGATGGAGTACCAGCGCCTGCTGCGTGCCAGCGGCGCCGCGCCGGTGGACGAAAAGGTCCTGATTGCCCGCCGCAAGGCTGAGCAGAAGAAGTCCCGGAAGTAGGTTTCCTGCGGTCCGGGCAGCCGGGCAGCCGGGCAGCTGGGCAGGCGAAGCCGGGCAGCCGGGCTGGCGAAGCCGGGCAGCCGGGCTGGCGAAGCCGGGCACTGGGCAGCTGGGCAGCTGAAAGGGCACCGACGCACACACTGTGCGGTGGTGCCCTTTCTGCGGTTCCGGCCGGGGTCCGGGGTTGAGAGTCCGCACAGCGTCCCATCCGGTGGGGCTGGTGTTGCCTGGTTGGGTCCCATCAGTCACAGCAGCACCAAACTGTGGGACCCTCTGCGGCGGGGTGGGTCGCCAGGCCGATCGTCAGCACAGCGTCCCACGATGTGGGGCTGGCGTTGCCTGGTGGGGTCCCATCAGTCACAGGAGCACCAATCTGTGGGACCCTGTGCGGCGGGCCGATCGTCAGCACAGCGTCCCACGATGTGGGGCTGGTGTTGCCTGGTTGGGTCCCTGGTTGGGTCCCATCAGTCACAGGGGCACCAAACTGTGGGACCCTCTGCGGCGGGGCGGGTCGCCGGGCCGAGAGTCCGCACAGCGTCCCAGTGGGTGGGGCCCCTGTTGCCTGGTTGTGTCCCACCAGTCACAGCAGCACCAAACTGTGGGACCCTCTGCGGCGGGGCGGGGCGGGTCGCCGGGCCGAGAGTCCGCGCAGCGTCCCACGATGTGGGGCTGGTGTTGCCTGGTTGGGTCCCACCAGTCACAGGAGCACCAAACTGTGGGACCCTGTGCGGCGGGGGCAGGTCGCCGGGCCTGGGACCAGCACAGCGTCCCACGATGTGGGGCTGGTGTTGCCTCCCGGTGTCCCATCAGTCACAGCAGCACCAAACCGTGGGACCCTCTGCGGCGGAGCGAGTCGGCGGTCCCCGGTCCGGACAGCGAAAAGGCGCCGCCGCAGGTGCGACGGCGCCTTCCGGGTGTCAGCTAGGCCAGGACGGAGCGGTACACGGCGAGGGTTTCCTCCGCGATGGACTCCCAGGAGAACTGCTCGGTGGCCCGGGCGCGGCCGGCCTCGCCCATACGCTGGGCCAGCGCCGGATCGGTGACCACTTCGGTCAGTGCCTCGGCGAAGTCCCGCACGAACTTCTCCGGGTCCAGCGGCGTGCCGGTTCCGTCGGTGACCTGCTCGATGGGCACCAGCAACCCGGTGACGCCGGTATCGACGACCTCGGGAATACCTCCGGTGGCGCTGGCGACGACGGCGGTGCCGCACGCCATTGCCTCAAGGTTCACGATGCCCAGCGGTTCGTAGACCGACGGGCAGGCGAACACGGTGGCGATGGAGAGGATCTTGATCAGCTCGGCGCGCGGCAGCATGCGCTCAATCACCACGACGCCGGTGCGGGTGCGCCGCAGTTCCTCGATCAGCACGGCGGTTTCCGCAGCCAGTTCAGGCGTGTCGGCGGCGCCGAGGCACAGCACCAGCTGGACCTCCGGCGGCAGCAGCGCGGCAGCGCGCAGCAGGTACGGCACACCCTTCTGGCGGGTGTTGCGGCCTACAAAGACCACGCTGGGACGGTCCGGATCGATGTCGAAGGCGCGGACGCCGTCGGGGTCGATGTCCGGCTGCCACTGCTGCACGTCGATGCCGTTGTGGACTACCCGAACCCGCTCCGGGTCCACGTCGGGGTAGCTGCGCAGGATGTCCTGGCGCATGCCTTCGGAGACGGCAATGATGGCCGCGGCTGCCTCGTAGGCGGTTTTCTCCACCCAGGAGGACACGGCGTATCCCCCGCCGAGCTGCTCGGCCTTCCACGGACGCAGCGGCTCCAGGCTGTGGGCGCTGAGCACGTGCGGAACGCCGTGCAGCAGCGAGCCCAGGTGACCGGCCATATTCGCATACCAGGTATGTGAATGGACCAGGTCCGCACCGGCCAGTCCACCCAGGATTTCAAGGTCCGTCCCGAGGGTCTGCACGGCAGGATTCGCAGACTTCAGCTCCGCCGGCACCGCATAACTCTTTACTTTGGCTCCGTGGAAATCTTCGGGTCGCGGGGCCCCGAAACAATGCACATGGAGATCTACTTCTCCGGCCAGGACCCGGCTGAGCTCGGCAACGTGAACGCCTGCTCCTCCGTAGATTTCCGGCGGGAATTCCTTCGACACAATATCTACTCGCACTAAACCAACGTAGTGCACCGGGCAACCAGTGATCTAGTCTGAAGTCAGTAGACTTATTTTCGGAAGAGGTTCAACACAATGGCGCCAAAGAAGGTCCTGGCAGTAGTTCTCGCAGGCGGCGAGGGTAAACGGCTAATGCCGCTTACAGCAGATCGGGCTAAACCGGCGGTTCCCTTTGCCGGGCGCTACCGCCTCATCGACTTCGCACTTTCAAACCTGGTGAACTCCGGGTACCTGCAGATCGTGGTCCTGACCCAGTACAAATCCCACAGCCTGGATCGGCATATCTCCGAAACCTGGCGGCTTTCCACCCAGCTGCAGAACTATGTGGCTTCCGTGCCCGCACAGCAGCGCGTGGGCAAGAGCTGGTTCCTCGGCAGCGCGAACGCCATCTACCAGTCCATGAACCTGATTGAGGATGCCCAGCCGGACATCGTCGTCGTGATCGGCGCGGACCACGTGTACCGCATGGACTTCTCCCAGATGGTAGAGGCGCATATTGCCTCCGGCGCATCGGTGAGCGTTGCCGCCGTCCGGCAGCCGCTGCACCTCGCGGACCAGTTCGGCGTGATCGAAACCGATTCCGAGAACCCGGAGCGCATCGCCGCGTTCGTGGAGAAGCCGGAGACCACGCCGGGCCTGCCCGATGATCCGGGCAGCTTCCTGGCCTCCATGGGCAACTACGTCTTCAACACCGACGCCCTGGTTAAGGCACTGCAGTGGGACGAGGAACGCCTGGTCACCAAGCACGACATGGGCGGGGACATCATCCCCTACTTCGTGGAACGCGGCGACGCCGCCGTGTACGACTTCACCCGCAACATCATCCCCGGTGCCACCGGCAGCGACCACCAGTACTGGCGCGACGTCGGCACCCTGGACTCCTACTACGACGCCAACATGGACCTGATCTCGCCCCTGCCGGCGTTCAACCTGTACAACCTGCAGTGGCCCATCTACACGCGGCAGAGCATCTCCCCGCCCGCCAAGTTCGTGCGCAGCGCCTCCGACCAGGCCGGCACCGCCTTCGACTCGATCGTTTCCGACGGCACGGTGATCTCCGGCGGCAAGGTGACGGGTTCCGTGCTGGCGCAGGACGTCTATGTGGGCTCCAACGCAGAGGTGACCGACTCGGTGCTGATGGACAAGGTGCATGTGGGTGAAGGGGCGATCATCCGCCGCGCCATCATCGACAAGAACGTGCGGATCCCCGCCGGAGCCACGGTTGGTGTGGACCGGGAACTGGACCTCAGCCGCGGTTTCACCGTGACCGAATCCGGCCTCACCGTGCTCAGCAAGGGACAGCGCGTCCCCGAGGCCTGAAAAAACAGGTAGGAGCAGGGGCGCCGGGTGTGAGATTCCCCGGTGCCCCTGCCCCCGATACGGGTGCCTGCGGTCTTCTCCGGTATCCTCGGAAGGCGCACATGGTGCGCCTGCACTGTGGATCCTCCGGTGCCGATGAGCGTAAAGGCCCCAATGAGCACCCCTGAACTAAGCCCGGAAGAAATCCAGACAGCCCTCAAGGTCCTGGCTTCCATCCATGTCCTGGATGAAGAAAACCCCGATTACGTCGCGGTCCGGCGGGCCACCGCCAAGATGTTCAAGTCCGTGAAGAAGCACCGGAAGACCGAAAAGCGCTCCGCTATCGCAGAGGCGGACCGCGCCGTCGTCGCCCTCACCGCCACCGGCGCCGCTGACCGGATTGATGATGAAACCCGCGGGGCGCAGCTCACCACCGCAGCGCACGGACCGTCCGCCGGCACGCTGCTCAAGCCGCGCAACTGCTACATCTGCAAGCAGCCCTACACCGTGGTGGATGCTTTCTACCACCAGCTCTGCCCCGAATGCGCCGGCTTCAGCCACACCAAGCGGGACGCCCGCACCGACCTGACCGGCAAGCGGGCACTGCTGACCGGCGGCCGTGCAAAGATCGGCATGTACATCGCCCTGCGGCTGCTGCGCGACGGCGCGCACACCACCATCACCACCCGCTTCCCGAAAGACGCGGCACGCCGTTTCGCCGCGATGGAAGACTCGGCGGACTGGCTGCACCGGCTGCGCATTGTCGGCATCGACCTGCGCGACCCGGCCCAGGTCATCTCGCTGGCCGAATCCGTGGCGGAGGCAGGCCCCCTGGACATCCTGATCAACAACGCCGCCCAGACCGTCCGGCGTTCCTCCAACGCCTACCGGCCGCTGACCGACGCCGAACTGGCGCCGCTGCCGGACGGTCCCATGCCCGAGCTGGTGACCTTC
Source organism: Arthrobacter jinronghuae (assembly GCF_025244825.1). Classification (NCBI taxonomy): domain Bacteria; kingdom Bacillati; phylum Actinomycetota; class Actinomycetes; order Micrococcales; family Micrococcaceae; genus Arthrobacter; species Arthrobacter jinronghuae. Next base: position 1,963,732 of record NZ_CP104263.1, on the reverse strand, counting down.
GGCCACACCTACGACGCGCACCCCACGGCGCTGGCCGGATCAGTCGCCGCGCACCCGGTCCTGGCGGCCGACGCCGTCACAGCCCTGGCGCTCACCGCCGGCTCTTCCTCACTGGCGCGGATGGAGGCCGGAACGGCGATCGACGCCGGCGGGCTGGTGCCGGACACGGCGCCCATTAACAGCTGGACGCAGGTGGTGGACCAGGTGGACCCGCTGGAGATGCTCGAGGTGCAGCTGTGCAACGTCACGGCGCCGTTCCTGCTGGTCAACCGGCTCCGCCCCGCCATGGCGGCGTCCTCGGCGCGGCGCAAGTACATCGTGAACGTCTCGGCCATGGAAGGTCAGTTCTCCCGCCGCTACAAGGGACCCGGGCATCCGCACACCAACATGGCCAAGGCGGCGCTGAACATGCTTACCCGCACCAGTGCCGAGGAAATGCTGGAAACGGACGGGATCCTCATGACGGCCGTGGACACCGGCTGGATCACCGACGAGCGTCCGCACCCCACCAAGGTGCGCCTGGCGGAGGAAGGCTTCCACGCCCCGCTGGACCTGGTCGACGGCGCTGCCCGCGTCTATGACCCGATTGTCATGGGTGAAAACGGCGAGGACCAGTACGGCGTCTTCCTCAAGGACTACAAGCCCTCCCCCTGGTAGGACTTCCGTCCCGCCGTCGTGAGCTCCGGCCGACGACGGCGGGCGGACAGCCGCTGCACTGCCTTGCCGATCTCGGAGACCACCAGGACGGTGGCGCCGACGGCGAAGCAGAGGAACCACTGCGCCGAGGTCAGCGGCACCGTGTCAAAGATCCCCGCGAAGAAGCTCAGCTGAACCACCAGGATCTGCAGCACCACCACGGCCACGAGGGAAACCCAGATGGCGCGGTTGGTGAAGGTCCGCAGGGTGAAGATGCTGCCGGTTTCGGAGCGGACGTTCAACAGGTTGAACACCTGGTAGAACACGAAGGTGGTAAACGCCATGGTGGTGGCGAAGTTGGTGCTGCCGGCGCTTTCGGGGAACCACCGCGGCGCATTGACCAGGACCGTACAGGTACCCACCGCCATCACGATGCCGAGCATTGTCAGCACGGCAATCCGCCTGCCCGTCAGCAGGGGCTCGGTGGCCGGCCGCGGCGGCCGTTTCATCACCTCCGGATCGGTCCGGTCCACCCCAAGCGCCAGGGCCGGCGGGCCGTCCATGATGATGTTCACCCAGAGGATCTGCAGTGCGGTGAAGGGCGCCCCTCCGGCGAAGCCGAAGGTTGCCGCTGCAAGGAAGATCAGCACGAAGCCCCAGGCAGTGGTCAGCTGGAACCGGACGAATTTCAGGATGTTGTCGTAGATGCCGCGGCCCTCTTCGACAGCCGCCACAATAGTGGCGAAGTTGTCGTCGGTGAGGATCATCTTGGCCGCACCCTTGGACACGTCGGTGCCGGTGATGCCCATGGCAATCCCGATGTCGGCGCGTTTCAGCGCCGGAGCGTCATTCACGCCGTCGCCGGTCATGGCCACGATGTAGCCGTCCGCCTGAAGCGCCTCCACAATCCGGATCTTGTGTTCCGGGGAAACCCGGGCCAGGACCCCCAGCTGCGGCGCCTGCCTGCGCAGCTCAGTGTCATCCATGGCATCGAGTGCGGTGCCGGCTGCGGCCCTGCCCTCGATCCCGAGGTCCCTGGCAATCGCCGAGGCCGTGATCAGATGGTCCCCGGTGATCATGTGCACGTCGATTCCGGCGGCCCGCGCCCGGGAAATGGCTTCGGCGGCCTCCTGCCGCGGTGGATCCAGGATCCCGACGACGGCGTACAGCACCAGGCTCGCTGCCTCGGCAAACAGTGCATCCGGGCTGGCCGGCAGGGGTGCATCGAGCACCCGCCCCGCCACGGCCATGGTCCGCAGGCCGGCGTTGGCCAGGGACTCCACGTCGCGGGAAATGCGTGCCCGTTCTTCGGGGTCCAGCGGGACCAGGCCGTCCGGGGTCTGCAGGAACGCGGTCCGGTCCAGGACGACGCCGGGCGCCCCCTTGACGTTGCAGTGCACGGGGGCCCCGGCGTCGTCGTCGCGGTTGAACGTGGCCATGAACTTGTAGCCGGAGTCGAACGGAACTTCCGCGACGCGCCGGTGGGTGGCCCGGGCGCCGGCGACGTCGATCCCGCCCTTTTCCGCCAGGACCACGAGGGAGCCCTCGGTCGGGTCGCCGGTCAGCCTGCCGTCCTCGACCGATGCGTCGTTGCACAGCGCCATGGCCATGTATGCCTCCGGGGGCAGGGGGGCGGCCTCCCCGTCGGGGCTGAGGATCTTTCCGTCCGTGGAGTAGCCGTTCCCGGTCACCCGGAACCTGCGGCCCGCGGGCGAGTACAACCGCCGCACCGTCATTTCATTGAGGGTGAGCGTGCCGGTCTTGTCCGTGCAGATCTGTGACGTGCTGCCGAGGGTCTCCACGGCTGCGAGCTGCTTGATGATGGCCCCGCGCGCGGCGAGCCGGGAGGCACCCATGGCGAGCGTGAAGGCAACGACGGCGGTCAGCCCCTCGGGAATGGTGGCCACGGCCAGCGAGACGGCGGTCAGGAACAGGTCTTCCCAGCTGTCCCCGCGCAGCAGCCCCAGCACGAACACGAGGGCGACGACGGCGAAGGCGATGTAGGTCAGGACCCGCGCAAGCTGGTCGATGCTGCGCTGCAGGGTGGTTTTTTCCTCGCGGGTGCTCCCCAGCAGATGCGCAATGGTGCCGATCTGGGTGTCCATGCCGGTCCCCGTCACCAGCAGCACGCCGCGGCCGCGGGTCACATCGGTGTCCATGAACAGCAGGTTGACCCGGTCGGCCACCGGAAGCTGAGGATCTGAAAGCGGGGCGGCTACCTTGTTGGTGGGCTTGGACTCGCCGGTGAGTGCCGCCTCGGCCACCTGCAGGCGCACCGCCTCCAGCAGCCGTCCGTCCGCCGGCACGCTGTCCCCGGCCTCCAGCAGCACGACGTCGCCGGGCACCAGGTCCGTGCGCTCCACGGTCACCGGGTTGCCGGACCGGAGCGCCCGGCAATTGTCCACCGACGCGTTGCGCAGGGCCTCCAGGCTGTTCTCGGCCCGTTGCTCCTGCACGTAGTTCAGGGCGGTATTGAGGATGATGACCAGCAGGATCACCACCGGGGTTTCCCACTCCTGGGAGACAACGGCACTGACAACCGCGGCGATGATCAGGACGATGGTCAGCCGGTCCGAGAGCAGCGCAAGGATCTTCCGCCACACCGGTACTTTTTTACCCTCGGCGAGCTGGTTCGGCCCGTAACGGTCCAGCCGGTTCCGGACTTCGCCGGCGTCGAGCCCGGCATCCGGGTTCGTGTCCAGTACCGAGGCCACCTCTTCCGCGGGGAATAGCCACGGGGACTCCAGGACCTGCTGCTGCATGGAAACGCCTGGGACGCTTCCACTGTTGCCTTGCGAACTCATGGGTGCTTCCCGGTTCCTTGAGGATGGTGCCCCAATGGTAGCAACGCAGGCCGCGGCAGCAGTATGCCTACTGCGGGCCAGCCCGCGCAGGAGACACCGAAAGCCGGAGCGCGTTGGATGCGCTTTGGATAACTGACGCGACTGCGGCAGGGTGTAGACGTGCCAGAATCCCCCGCAGCCTCCTCCCCCGCACCGTCCTCCCGATGGGACCGCCTGCGCGGCACTGTCCCCGGACTGCTGACCGCGGCTGCCGCCGTCGTCGCGTCCTTCCTCGTACATCTGCTCCTGCCCGCGGTACCTGTCCTGACGGCTGCGGTGGTGCTGGGCCTGCTGGCGGCGAATGTACCCGGTAGTGCGGCCATGGCCGCCGGTGCCTGGAAACCGGGACTGGCCCTGGCTGCGCGGAAGTTCCTGCGCCTTGGAATTGTCCTGCTGGGGCTGAAGGTTTCGCTGGTCGACATCGCCGGACTGGGGTGGACAGCGCTGCTCCTGATCGTGGCGCTGGTGCTGGCGGCCTTTGCGGGCACGTACGGCATCTGCCGGTTGTTCCGCCTTCCAGGGGATGAACCGGTGCTGATCGCCGCCGGCTTCTCCATCTGCGGTGTTTCCGCCATCGGGGCGATGGCCGCAGTCCGCAGGACCCGCACCGAAGAAACGGTGGTGCCGGTCGCCCTGGTGACGCTTTGCGGCACGCTGGCCATTGCGGTGCTGCCGCTGGCCGGCAGGATGCTGGGCCTGCCGGCGGAAGTCTTTGGTTCCTGGGCCGGGGCGTCGGTGCACGACGTCGGGCAGGTGGTCGCCACCGCGCAGACCGCCGGTACAGCGGCGTTGGCGGCCGCCGTCGTCGTGAAGCTTGCGCGCGTAGTGCTGCTGGCACCGATGACCGCAGCCGCCGGGCTGCGGGCCCGGCGCGCGCAGCTTCCGCTGCAAGGCAAACGCCCTCCGCTGGTCCCTTTGTTTGTCCTGGGCTTCCTCGCGCTGATCCTGGTCCGTACCTGGGGCGTGCTGCCCGGGGCGGCGCTGGAAACCGCCGCCGTCCTGCAGGAGCTGCTCTTCGCCGCGGCGTTGTTTGCGCTGGGGGCCGGTGTCCGGGTGAGGGCGCTCTTCGCCTCCGGTGTCCGTGCGGCGGCAGCGGCGTTGACGTCGTGGGCCCTGATATCCGGCCTGGGCCTAGCCGCGGCGTTGCTGCTGGCCGGATAGTGGGACCAGGGTGCCGTCAGGGTAGCAACCAGCCCCTGCCCACCCAACTCCCGTGCCCACCCACCCACCAAGGACCTGTGAGCCATGTCCGGAGAAGGAGTTGCGCAACACACGGTAGATGGCGCCCAACGGCGTCATGCCGCGCCGTTGCGAATCCGCCCGCAGCTCGCGAACTTGCCGGCTGCCGCCGGTCTGGTGCTGTGCGGGTTGATCCTGTGGGCCCTGCTGACCAACGTGGTGTTCCCGCACTACGGTGCTTCGCAGTACCGCACTGGGTGGGCACTGCTGGCCGCGGCAGTGGTACCGGGGCTGATGACCGGGCTGTATTGGCTGCTGCGGAGAACCGCGGCGGCAGCTGCGCGGCACCGCCCCTGGACGTACCTGCCGTGGGCAGCGGTGTGGGCGCTGCTGCTGTGGATCCAGATGCGGGTGGCCTACGCCGTCCGGCTTCCCCCGGACTGGGATGCGTATGCCGTCGCCGATGCCGCCGCCGGGCTGGCAGGCAAAACGATTGACTCCGTGCCTCCCTATTTCGAGACCAACCCGAACAACCTGCTCCTGATGCTGCTGATAGCGGCGTACTACGAGCTGGCGCTCTCGCTCGGTTTTCAGGACCTGGGAATGATTACGGCATTCCTTAACGGGTCGGTGCTCTTCGCCGGGACGGTGCTGACGTATTGCGCGGTACGCATGTTGGGCGGCCGGATCGCCGCCGCCGTTTCGCTGGTGCCGACGACGGTCTTCCTGGTTCTATCGCCGTGGGCGGGAGTGCTCTACTCGGACACGGTCGGTGTTCTGTTCACCGTCCTGATCCTCTGCCTGCTGTTGGTGTCCCGGCGCTCGGCCAGCCTTACCGTCCGTGTGCCGCTGTGGATCCTTGCGGGTGCGGTGGCCGCGGTGGGCTACGGGATCAAACCCACCGTGCTGATCTGCCTGGTGGCTGCCGGCATCACGGCGGTATGCCTGCTCGCCGGGCGGAAGGACACCCTGGTCCTGCTGCTCGCCGTGGTTATTGTCGGCGGGAGCTTCTTCATCGGTAACCGGCTGATTGCGGGCTTTGAACAACGGAGCCCGGTGATTGCGTTCGATGTCCAAGACAATCCCCACGCGATGAACATGGGCCATTTCCTGAAGGTCGGCGCGCGCTCCACGGAGGGACCTCACGGGCCCTACTACGGGGCCTACAACGAGGATGATTACCAGAGTACGGTTGCCATCACCGGTGAAGAGGAGAAATTCCGCCAGGGCGTGCAGGCCTACCAGAACCGGGTGTCCGCCATGGGGCCGGGCGGTTACGTTGCCTTCCTCCACCATAAGCTGGCATGGATTACGGGAGACGGATCCTTCTTTTCCTTCGGCGAGGGACGGATGACCGGGGAGAATTTCCTTTCATCCCGCCCCGCGGACCAAGGCATCCAGGACCTGTTCGGCAATACCCGTCCGAACTTTCAATGGATGCTCTCCATCTGGCAGGGAACCTGGTTCGCGACCCTTGCCCTCGTGTCCGTGCCGTTGTTCCTGCGGACGCCGCGCCTCCTGCGCCCGGAGCTGTCGGCAATGCGGATTGCACTGTTCGGATTGCTCCTGTTCCTTTTGCTCTTCGAGGCGCGTGCCCGGTTCCTCTATCTCTACGCACCGTATTTCATAGTGCTGGCCTCATTGTCCTTCTCCGCGGTGATGGAACGATTGCCCGGCAGCGGTTCCGAGCCGCGTAGGGGGCCGGTTACGGCGACCATCGCATCGGACGGCACCGCCGGCGCCCGCAGAAGTGATTGAATGAACAGGTGCCTAACCAGAACCTGAGCCGTGACGAAGCCGCTCTGCGGTCCCGCCTGCTGTCCGTGACCTCCTACGATGTCCATCTGGACCTGGGCAATGCCCAGAACCAGGACGCCGCAGGCTTCCGGTCCCGAAGCACCATAACCTTCGGCTGTTCAGAGCCCGGTGCCGAGACGTTCCTGGACTTCATCCACGGCGGGGTGTCCTCGGTTGTCCTGAACGGGGCCGAGCTGGACCTGGCAGACGTTGTGGACTCCTCCCGGATCCGCCTGCCCGGCCTGCAGCGGCAAAACACCGTCACCGTCGACGGCACGGCCCTCTACAGCCGGAGCGGCGAGGGCCTGCACCGCTTCCGCGACCCGGCGGACGGGCAGATCTACCTCTACACGCAGTACGAGCCCGCCGACGCGCGGCGCGTATTTGCCGATTTTGAGCAGCCGGACCTGAAGGCGTCCTTCAGTTTCACGGTGACGGCGCCGAGTGGCTGGGAGGTGGCTTCCAACGGCGTCGAAACGCAGCGGACACCGCTGGGTGACGGCGCCCTGAGCCGTTGGGAGTTCGCTGCTACCCAGCGCATCTCCACCTACATCACCACGGTCCTCGCCGGCCCGTACCACCGCGCCGACGACGAGTGGTGCACCCGGCTCGACGACGGCACCGACCTTCGCGTTCCGCTGGCGGCGTACTGCCGTTCCTCCCTGGCCGAGTACTTCGACGCGGAGAACATCTTCGCGGTCACTAAACGGGGCCTGGACTACTTCCACCGCCTCTTTGCCTTCCCGTATCCCTTCGGGAAATACGATTCCGCCTTTGTCCCCGAGTACAACCTCGGCGCCATGGAGAATCCCGGCCTGGTGACCTTCACCGAGGCATACGTGTTCCGCTCCAGGGCCACGGAGGCGCAGTACGAGGCGCGCGCCAACACCATCCTGCACGAGATGGCGCACATGTGGTTCGGCGACCTGGTGACCATGAAGTGGTGGGACGACCTGTGGCTCAAGGAGTCCTTCGCGGACTACATGGGCGCCCTGGCCGTGGACCGTGCCACCGACTTCACCAACTCCTGGGTGAGCTTCGCGAACCGGCGCAAGGCCTGGGCCTACGTCCAGGACCAGCTGCCCACCACGCACCCCATCGTGGCGGACATCCCCGATCTGGAGGCCGCGAAGCAGAACTTCGACGGCATCACGTATGCCAAGGGCGCCTCGGTGCTCAAGCAGCTGGTGGCCTACGTCGGGTTCGATGCCTTTATCGAGGCTGCCCGGGGGTACTTCCGGGCCCATGCCTTCGGCAACACCACGCTCGCGGACCTCCTCAGTGCCCTGGAAACGGCGTCCGGCAGGGACATGGCGCTGTGGTCCAGCCGCTGGCTCCAGACCGCCGGCGTTCCGGTCCTGGCCCCGGAGACCGAAACCGACGACGCCGGTGCCTACACTTCCGTGGTTATCCGGCAGAATGCTCCGGATCCGGTCAGCGGCGAACAGGTCCCCCGGCCGCACCGGCTCCGCGTCGGACTGTACGATTTCGACGCCGCCGGAGCCCTGGTCCGCATTGACAGCGTGGAACTGGACGTCGCCGGTGCACGGACGGAGGTACCTGAACTGCTCGGCAGGCAGCGTCCTGCCCTTCTGCTGCTCAATGACGAGGACCTTACCTACGCCAAGATCCGTTTCGACGACGCGTCACTGGGCACGCTGCTGGAGTCCCTGCACCGGCTCACCGATCCCCTGGCCCGGGCCATCACGCTTTCAGCGCTGTGGAACAGCGTCCGGGACGGGGTCCTCAGTGCCAAGGACTACGTACGGCTGGTCCAGCGGGTGGCGCCGCAGGAAAGCGGTGCCGGCGTACTGCAGGTACTGCTGGACAATGCCCTCAGTGCCATCGAGTATTACGCACCGACGTCGCGGCGGGACGAACTGCGCGAGGAGTTCTACGCGCACATTGCCGAGCAGTTGAAGACGGCGGCACCGGGCAGCGACCGGCAGATCATCTGGGCCCGGGCCGCCGCAGGGGCCGGGCGGCGCAGCAGCACCTACAACCGGCTGCTGCGCGGACTGCTGGACGGCAGTGCCGGCGTCGAGGGCCTGGCAGTGGATTCCGATCTTCGCTGGCGCCTGTGGGTTGCACTCGCGGCCACCGATTCCGCCACCCGCGCGGAACTGGACGCCGAACTGGAACGGGACACCACGGCGTCGGGACGGGTGGGCCACACGACCGCAGCGGCTGCCTTCCCGGATCCGGAGGTGAAGGCTGCGGCCTGGCAGGCGGCAGTCCACTCCGATCGCCTCTCCAACGAGCTGCTCTCGGCCACAATCACCGGGTTCGGCCTGGGCAGCCACGAGTTGCTGGACGGATACGTGGAGGACTATTTCGCCTCCCTCACCGAGGTCTGGTCCGCACGCAGCATCGAGCTGGCCTCCCGCGTGGTCGGCGGGCTCTACCCCGGGCACCAGGATGCAGCGCCGGGCATGGCACCGGCCGACCATCCGGTAGTGCAGAAATCGGTCGAATGGCTGGAGCTTCATCCCGGCGCGCCGGGCGCGCTGCGGCGGATCATCATCGAGCAGCAGGACCAGCTGCTTCGGTCCCTGCGCGTCCAGGCGGCCGGACTGTAGGTCCGGGGAGGCAGCAGGCCCGGCGTCAGGCCAGCTGCGGCTTGGCGACGGTGAGGAGGATGGCCGAGTCTTCCAGGGCCGCGACGGAGTGCCGCGCCTGCGGAACAATCAGCAGGTCTCCCGCGGCGCCGTCCCAGGTGTTGCCCTCCGCGGCCAGGGCAACCCGGCCCTTGAGGACATAGACCGTGGCCTCGCCCGGATTCTCATGCTCGTCCATAACAAACCCGGCCCGGAGGGCAATCACGGTCTGCCGCAGCACGTGCTCGTGTCCGCCGTAGACAGTGGAGGCGCTGCGTCCGCTGGCCGCCTGCCGTGAGGATTCCATGTGTTGGCGGACGAGGGCGGTCAGCGACTTTTTCTCCATCTCCGCAGTCTAGGCCTACGGACCGCCGCCGGGGTAGCGGACGGTCCGCAGGCCGGCGGGTTAGGGGACGCGGCTCAGCCACTCCGGGGTGTCGAACTTTTCAGCGACCTTCTGCTCCGCGAGGGCCAGCTCCTCGTCGGAGATCGACGCCTCGACTGCGCCGTAACGCGTGGCGAAGGTGTCCATCATGGTTGCAATGATGTCTTCGCGGGAAAGCCCGGTCTGCCGCTTAAGCGGATCCACCCGCTTCTTGGCACTCGTAGTGCCCTTGTCGGAGAGTTTTTCCTTGCCGATGCGCAGCACCTCCACCATCTTGTCCGCGTCGATGTTGTAGGACATGGTGACGTGGTGCAGCATCCCGCCGCTGCTGAAACGTTTCTGTGCGGCACCGCCGATCTTGCCCTGGTCCGTGGCCATGTCGTTCAGCGGCACGTACCAGGCGGAGATTCCGAGCTTCTTCAGGGATTCCATCACCCAGGCGTCCAAGAAGGGGTAGGAATCCGCGAAGCTGAGCCCATCCACCAGGGACTGGGGAACGTAAAGGGAGTAGGTGATGGCGTTGCCGTGCTCCATGAACATGGCACCGCCGCCGGTGATGCGCCGGACTACGGTGACACCGTGCCGTTCCGCTCCCTCCGGATCCACCTCGTTCTTCAGGGACTGGAAGCTGCCGATCACCACGGAGGGCGACTCCCATTCCCAGAACCGAAGGGTGGGATTGCGCTTACCCGTGCCCACTTCCTCCGCCAGGACCTCGTCCATGGCTACGTGCATATGCGTGGACAGCGGGGTGGGCGGGATGATCTCCCACTGGTGGTCCCCCCAGCCGGTGGCCTTGCCGAGGGCGCGGCGTACGGTGGTGGCGACGGCTTCGGGCGAGAAACCGAAGAGGACCGTATCCGGGGACAACCGGGAGCGGACGGCTGCGGCAATATCGCCGAACGACGTCTCGGCAGACAGGCCCTCAAGGGCGGCATTGATATCCCCGAGTGCTTCATCGGGTTCCAGGAAGAAATCGCCGCCAAGGGAAACATCGGCCAGCTTGCCGTCACGGACTTCCAGGTCCGCTACAACGAGTTTGCCGCCGGGAACTTTGTATTCCCCGTGCCGGCGTCCAGTGTTATCCGTGCTTGCCATCAAGACTCCTTAGCTCCGAACCGCTCTGCCGGGACCGGACGGTCCCCCGTTACAGGGAAAGGCCCGCCGGGCTGATGCCGGCGGACCTTTCTCTAAGTACTGCTGTATTTCCGTGCTGGTTACTTCTTCGCGCCGAAGCCCTTGAAGCGGGCGTTGAAGCGCTCCACGCGGCCGGCGGAGTCCATGATGCGCTGCTTGCCCGTGTAGAACGGGTGCGATGCGGAGGAGATTTCCACCTCGATGAGCGGGTACGTGTTTCCGTCTTCCCACTCGATCGTCTTGGAGGAGGTGGCGGTGGAGGCCGTCAGGAAAGCGGTGTCGGACGCGAGGTCACGGAAGACAACCGGAGCATACTTGGGGTGGATATCAGACTTCACAGTTTTACCTTCTTTTGGTGCCTGGATTTTGCCAGGCACAGTGTGGTTGAAAGCTTTATCGGCCGTACATTCGGCCAGCAACCCATACTAGCGCATTTCCCGGACCCGCAGGAAACCCTTCGGCTCTCGTCTCAAGAGAGCGGGCGGGTGCCCCACTGGGCGTTGACGGCGGTGATCTTCGAGGTGATGCCCTGGTTAAGGCCGGTGATTTCAATCTGTACGGGGCGGTAAAAATCATCCAGGCACAGTGAAAAGGAACCGGCCGGAAGCACCGCGGATGACCCTGCCGGAGGTCCGGTGCCGTTTCCGGGCTGCTGCGCCTCCCCCGTGTCGAAGCTCCCGCTGATCTGCGTGCAGGGCTTCCCGTCGAGCACTACCCCGTACCGGACGGCGACCTCTTCCGCCGGTGCAAGCAGCGCGGCCACTCTCTCCGGCCGGACGGTCAACTCGGCGGCATCGGCAAGGATCGCCGCGTAGGCCTCTTCAGCCGTTCCTTCCCGGTCCGCGGAAATGTCCTGGTTCTCCTTGCGCAGCACCCGCTGCCCCTCGCGGATGGTGAGTGAGAGGTCCGCATCCGTGTCCTGCAGGGTCATGGCGAAGTCGGGGCCGGTGGCGAACCGGACGCTGTACGTGCCGGCCGGGAGCCAGCTGGTGTCTGTCCGAAGGGTCTGCACGCCGCCTCCGCCCGCGGCCATGGCGGCGGAGACGCAGGCCCCCGCTTCGGCCCCGGACGCAGGCTCCGGATCCCGGCGAAGGAGCCACTGGCAGGCATCCTGGACCGACTGCGGCATACCAACCTGGCTGCCGGTGACACCCACCTGCGTCGGCGGAGCGGTGATTTCGGGAACGGGCGACGGCGGCCGGGTGGGATAGGCGGTGCGGGACGGCTCTGCGGCAACGGTGCCGGACGGCGCCGCTGAAGCCGATGTTTCCCGTTCCTGCAGTTGACCGGCGGTGGGGCCGCAGGCCGAAACGGTCAGCAGTAATCCGGCGCACAGCGCCAGGACCTTGCCTGGCCGGGTGCTTGCACGGGATTCCATAGCAGCTCCGCTGGTCTCCTCGAAGGGTGGATGACTGCGCACAGTCTGGCACCTGAGGGACTGCAGGGTAAGGGCAGCGGACTGCCCGGCGGCATCAGGGCCGGCACTCCCAGAATGCCACGGCACTGGCGGCGGCTACATTCAGCGAATCGACGCCCCCGCTCATCGGGATGCGTACGGCCAGGTCGACGCCGGTGAGGGTGGCCTCGGCCAGGCCGTCGCCTTCCGTGCCGAGGACCAGTGCAAGGCGCTCGTCGCGGCGGGCGCTCAGTTCATCCAGGGTCAGGGAATCCTCGCGCAGTGCCAGGGCAGCAGTCACAAAGCCGGCTTCACGGAGCTGTTCGAGTTGTCCCGGCCAGTCCGTCAGCCGCACCCACGGAACCTGGAAGACTGCTCCCATGCTTACGCGGATGGCCCGGCGGTACAGCGGGTCCGCACAGCGGGGTGTCACCAGCACGGCGTCCACCTGCAGGGCAGCGGCGGAACGGAAGATCGCACCGATGTTGGTGTGGTCGACAATGTCTTCCAGCACCGCGATCCTGCGGGCCGTACCCAGCAGGCCGGGCAGGTCCAGGGGCGCAGGGCGTTCCATGGCCGCCAGGGCACCCCGGTGCAGGTGGAACCCGGTGATCTGCTCCAGGACCTCGGGCGTACCTACGTAGGCAGGCACGTCCGGGAACCGGGCCAGGATGTCCGCCAGGTCCGGAAGCCATTTCTCGGCCAGGAAAAAGGACCGCGGGCGGTGTCCGGCGTCGACCGCGCGGCGCAGGACCTTGGAGGATTCGGCAATGTACATGCCCTCCTCCGGTTCCCGCCGCTTCCGGAGGGAGGTGTCCGTGAGGGAGGTGTAGTCGTAGACGCGGGGATCGTCGGCGGACTCTAAATACTGGAGGTTCACCCGGAAACTGCTCCTAGCCGCGCCGGGCAGTGGCCGAATACCGGCCGCCGTCGCGGCGCAGGTCCAGCGGCAGGTCAAAGGCGGTGCATAGGTGTTCTTCGGTGAACACCTCTTCGATGGGACCGGACGCCACCACGCCGCCTTCGCGGAGCAGCAGGGCGTGGGTGAAACCGGTGGGGACTTCTTCCAGGTGGTGGGTGACCAGCACCATGGCGGGTGCTTCCTCGTCCCGGGCCAGTTCGCCGAGCCGGAACAGGAGGTCCTCTCGGCCTGCGAGGTCCAGGCCGGCGGCCGGCTCGTCCAGCAGCAGCAGTTCCGGATCCGTCATCAGGGCGCGGGCGATCTGGACGCGCTTGCGCTCCCCTTCGCTGAGCGAGGAGAAGCGGCGGTTCATGAAGGTGGACATGCCCCACTCGTGCAGGAGGCGGAAGGCGCGCCGTTCGTCGAGCTTTTCGTACTTTTCACGCCAGCGCCCGGTCATTCCGTAGGACGCCGTGAGCACCACGTTGAGGACTGTTTCGTCCTCGGGGATCTGCCCGGCAAGTGCCGCGGAGGCCAGACCGATACGGGGGCGGAGTTCAAAGACGTCCACCGCGCCGAGGACTTCCTCGAGGATTCCCGCTACGCCTCGGGTAGGGTGCATCCGGCCGCTGGCAATCTGCAGCAGCGTGGTCTTTCCGGCACCGTTGGGGCCCATGATGACCCAACGTTCCCCCTCCTTGACCTGCCAGTTAACGCCGTCCAACAGGTTTTTGCCGCCGCGGACAACGCTTACGCCGGCAAATTCAAGAACATCACTCATAGCACTAGACATTAGGCTAAAGAAAGGGGCATTGGCGAAACGATGCGCCCGGCCGCCACGCAGACGCAGCCGGGGATCCCCGTACCGAACACGTACTTCCCCGTTGGACCGAGCAGAACGGAAACCATGCCGAACTCCCCCGAATACAGTGTCGTCAGCTACGGGCGGGATCTGTCCGACGCCTATCTGGGGGCGGTGCAGGGCGCCGTCTCCGGGTTGGGGGCGCGGATCCTGGAACTGGAGAACGCTGCGGGGAACGGTTTCACCGTGTCCAAGCTTTATGTGGGGTACGACGGCGGCCTCCCCCGGCTGCGGCGCGCCGTCGCCGCAGCTGCGGCAGCCGTACCGGCACGGCCGGGCGGTGAGCAGAGCGCCGTGGTGCCGCCGTCGCTGCTTGAGGATGCCCGGAAGCTGCTGGTGCTGGACGTGGACTCGACCCTGATCAAACAGGAAGTCATTGAACTGCTGGCGGCGCATGCAGGACGGGAAGCGGAGGTCGCAGCGGTGACCGAGGCCGCCATGCGCGGGGAACTGGATTTTGCCGCGAGCCTGCATGCCCGAGTGAAAACGCTGGCCGGGCTGCCGGCGTCCGTCATCGACGAAGTGGGGGCCAGGATTGAACTTTCCGACGGCGCGGAACTGCTGGTGAAGGAGTTCCTTGCGGCCGGACACGGAGTTGCCGTGGTGTCGGGCGGTTTCACCCAGGTGCTTGACCCGCTGGCCGATCGCCTGCGGCTCAGCTTCCGCCGGGCGAACCTCCTGGAAATAAAAGACGGGGTGCTGACTGGCGCGGTGTCCGGGGAAGTCGTGGACCGTGCGGTCAAGGCGCGTTCACTGGCCGAGTGGGCACGGGCCCTGGAGGTGGCACCCGGCTCCACTATTGCGGTGGGCGACGGCGCCAATGACCTGGACATGCTCGCGGCGGCCGCACTGGGAGTGGCGTTTAACGCCAAACCGGCAGTGCAGGCCGCCGCGGATGCCGTGGTGAACCTGCCCCAACTGGACGTGGTTCAGCACTTCGTGAAGCTTTAGGCGGGCCCGCCTGCCGCTCCCGCGGTCAGGTAGTCCGCACCGCCCACGTATTCGGTGTGTCCGGACGGAACATCGGCCGTGGCCATGCGGGCTACTTCGGCGCCGAACTCCTGCACGGAGTAAAGCCTTCCGGCTTCTTCGCGGCGGGCTTCGATGGCGCCCGGGTTGGCCCGGTCCAGCAGGGTGGCCGTCACGGTGCCTTCGATCATGTCACCCGAGACCACCACCAGGGTGATGCCCTTCTCTTCCAGCTGCGGGAGCATGCTGCGCAGCGCGTCCTCGCCGGCACGCTTGCTGAGTGCGACGGCTTCGTATTCCGGCATGGTCGGTACCGACTTGATGAAGTGCGCCTGGTGGCTGGTGACGAAGACCACCCGCGAACCGGCAGGCATCACTTCGAGGGCAGCAGTGAGCATGTTGACCTGCGCGTCGCGGTTCAGCTTCAGCGCGTAGTTCTCTTCCACGCCGGTTTCCATGCCCCCGGAGGCATTGAGCACCAGGATGTCGAGCCCACCGAAGTTTTCCTGCGCAGCGGCCACCAGGGCAGCTGTCCCCTCGGCGGCGGTGAGGTCTGCGCCAACGGCGACTGCGCGTCCGCCGGCTTCCTCAATGGCAGCCACCACCTTGTTGGCACGCGGTGCCTTTTGGCGGTAGTTGACGACGACGCCGGCACCCTCGGCTGCCAGGAACCGGGCCACTTCGGCTCCGATTCCGCGCGATGATCCGGTGACTATCGCTGCTTTGCCCTCCAGCAGACCCATGTGAACTCCTTGTTGTAGAAAGTATCTAAGCGTTCAGCTCTTTGAACCCATCCTGCCAGCCGGGAACCCGGCTGGCAGTTGAGGAAACCTCCAATGATTCCGGAGCGTCGCGTTGGGCCGGGCTAGTGCCCCATGCCCAGGCCGCCGTCGACCGGGATGACCGCACCGGAAATGTAGCCTGCCTCGTCGCCCGCAATCCAGCGAACCACGTTGGCAACTTCCTCCGGCTCGGCGAACCGGCCGGCGGGGATGGAGGACAGGTAGTTCTTCTGCGTGTCCTCGGGCAGGGCACGGGTCATGTCGGTGTTGATGAAGCCCGGCGCCACGACGTTGGCCGTGATGTTGCGTGAACCCAGTTCGCGGGTGAGGGAACGGGCAATGCCGATCAGTCCGGACTTGGAGGCGGCGTAGTTGATCTGCCCGGGTGAACCGTAGAGCCCGACCACCGAGGAGATCAGGACCACCCGGCCCTTCTTCATCCGGAGCATGCCCTTGGACGCACGCTTGACCACCCGGAAGGCGCCCGTGAGGTTGGTGTCAATCACATCGGAGAAATCGTCTTCACTCATCCGCAGCAGCAGCATGTCCCGGGTAATTCCGGCATTGGCCACGAGGACTTCAACCGGCCCGTGCGCAGCCTCCACCTCGGTAAACGCTGCATCAACCGATGCCATATCCGTCACATCCGCCTTGACGCCCAACATTCCGTCGGGGACCTCGCCGCTGCGGTACGTGATGGCTACGCGGTCACCTGCGGCGAGGAACGACTTGGCGATTGCCAGCCCGATTCCGCGGTTTCCTCCGGTCACCAGGACGCTGCGGCCGGACTCGTTCTCTTGGGTGTTCTGCACGGATGTTCCTTCTTTCAGCCAGCGATTGGGGGTTGTCTCGATCCTACGTGCGCCGGATTCAACTTCTGCAACGCTGCTGCTAGTGAGAGAATGAACGAACCTGTTTGGAGGGTGAGGAAGACTACCGATGGCTACTGATGGCTAGGGACACGAACCGCGGGGAGAGCGTCCCCAGAATCACCGACGCACCCAGCCCGCACACGGACGAAATGCGCGCGCGCATGATCAAGTACAGCGTGTCCATGGGCATCCGTGTGGTCTGCCTGTTCCTGATGTTCTTCGTGCACGGCTGGTTGCTGTGGGTGGTGATTGCCGGAGCGGTGGTGCTCCCCTACTTCGCAGTCATCATTGCTAACGGAGGGTCGGATTCCCGCCTTATGACCGCCTCGGATGCGATGATTGACAGTCCGCCGGCCACAACGCTGGACGCTCCGCGGGCGGCGGAAGAACCCGGAGAAAGTCCCGAAACCACTGTGTTGCCGGGCGAAATCGTAGACAATGACTACGAAATCCACGACGACGAAGACAAGGCCTGATCCCCCCGCATGAACCTCCTCGATTCCCTCTCCGGCAACCCGGACACAGGCGCCGGCACCCCGGTGTGTTCCCGAAAGGCCTGCCGGCTCAACGCCGGCTGGCAGCTGCTGTGGAACAACCCCCGCATCCATACCCCGGAACGCCGCAAGACCTGGCTTGCCTGCGATGAGCACCGGGACTGGCTGGAGGATTACCTGCGTACGCGCGGCCTCTGGAAGGAAACTCTCCCGCTGAATGGCAGCACTGAAGGTGGTACGGCGTAGATGTACCGTTTCCTCTTTTCGGCCCGCTGGCTCGGCTGGTTTGTCCTCGTCTGCGTCCTTGCTGCTGCCTGTGTGGGACTGGGTCAGTGGCAGATGGATCGCCGCACAGCCTCCCTGGCCGACACCGACCGGATTGAATCCAATTACGACGCCGCGCCGGTCCCCTATGACGAGGCCAAGGACTACTTCGACACCTACGACGAAGCAGTCGAATGGCTGCCCGTGAAGCTTGAGGGAACGTACGACTCCTCCGAGCAGCGCATCATCCGCAACCGCCCGCTGAAGGGCCGGCCCGGCTACGAGGTCCTGGTGCCGCTGAAGCTTGATGACGGCACCAGCGTGGCGGTCAACCGCGGTTGGTTGCCGATCGGCGACGACGAGGCCGGCAGGCCGGACAGCATCCCTGCCGCCCCCGAGGGACGGGTGAGCGTGGTGGCCCGGATCAAGGCCGCCGAACCCACCCTGACCCGCAGCGCCCCTGAAGGCCAGCTGCCCTCGATCGACCTGGGCGCCTTTGCCGAGCAGCTGGACTATCCGCTGCATCAGGGCTCCTACGGGCTCATGGCCAGCGAGGACCCGGGGCCCGCCGTCGTACCCGAAAGCGCGCCGCGGCCGGAAGTGGACGACGGCCTGCACCTCTCGTATGGGCTGCAGTGGTACGGGTTCGCGCTGATGATGTTCATCGGGCTGGGTTACGCGGCACGGCAGGAAGCCCTGAACCGCTATTACGAGGGCATCGATGACGAAGACGAAGAGGACGACGACGAAATTATCGCCGCCCACCCGGCTCCGTCCCGGCGTCGTCCGCCGCGCCGCAGGAAGCGCGGGCCCACCGGCGAAGAGGAAGAGGACGCGATCCTGGACGCCCAGGGGTTCTAGCCCCGACCGTTCCCCGCACACTCCCACTGACAAAAAGGCGGCCCTGCTCCAATCGGAGCAGGGCCGCCTTTTTGTACGGGGATGGGTGGGCTGTTAGGCCAGGGTCACCAGGTCAAGGTAGTTCTCGTTCCAGTGGTCCTCGTCGCCGTCCGGCAGGAGTACTACGCGTTCCGGGTTCAAGGCCGCAACGGCGCCCTCATCGTGGCTGACCATCACCACGGCACCGGTGTAGTTGCTCAGGGCGCCCAGGATCTCGGCACGCGACGCAGGATCAAGGTTGTTGGTAGGTTCGTCCAGCAGCAGGACGTTGGCGGAAGAAGCCACGATGGTGGCCAGCGCCAGGCGCGTTTTCTCGCCGCCGGAAAGGACTCCGGCCTTCTTCTCGACGTCGTCGCCGCTGAACATGAAGGAACCCAGCACGCTGCGGACCTCGGCGTCGTCCATGTCCGGCGCGGAAGAACGCATGTTCTCCAGGACGGTCCGGTCTGTATCGAGGGTCTCGTGCTCCTGGGCGTAGTAGCCCACCTTGAGTCCGTGTCCGGCAATGACCTTGCCGGTGTCCGGCTTGTCGACGCCGGCCAGCATCCGCAGCAGGGTGGTCTTGCCGGCGCCGTTGAGGCCCAGGATGACTACCTTTGAACCGCGGTCAATGGCCAGGTCCACGTCGGTGAAGATCTCCAGGGACCCGTAGCTCTTACTGAGGCCCTCGGCGGTCATGGGGGTCTTGCCGCACGGGGCCGGATCCGGGAAGCGGAGGGCTGCCACGCGGTCATTGGCGCGGACGGCGTCCAGGCCGCCCATCAGGCGGTCCACGCGCTTGAGCATGCTCTGGGCCGCGGAGGCACCGGAGGCGCGGGCCTTCATCTTGTTGGCCTGGGCCAGCAGGATGCCGGCCTTCTTTTCGGTGTTGGCACGTTCGCGCTTGCGGGCGCGCTCGTCGGTCTCACGCTGGACCTTGTAGCGCTTCCAGTCCATGTTGTAGATGTCGATGGTGGCGCGGTTGGCGTCCAGGCTGAAGACCTTGTTGACGGTCGCTTCGAGCAGCTCGGTATCGTGGCTGATCACGATCAGGCCGCCGGTGTGGTTCTTCAGGAACTCGCGCAGCCAGGCGATGGAGTCGGCGTCGAGGTGGTTGGTGGGCTCATCGAGGAGCATCGTCTCGGCGTCGGAATACAGGATGCGGGCCAGTTCCACGCGGCGGCGCTGGCCGCCGGAGAGGGTCTTCAGGGGCTGGTTCAGCAACCGGTCCGGCAGGGCCAGGTTGGAGCAGATGGTGGCCGCTTCGGATTCCGCCGCGTACCCGCCGGCGGAGAGGAACTCGGACTCCAACCGGTCATAGCGGTTCATGGCCTTCTGTGAGATCTTCGGATCATCGCTGGCCATCTCGTCCTGGCACTTTTTCAGCTGCGCGGAAACCTTGTCCAGACCGCGGGCGGAGAGGATCCGGTCCCGGCCCAGCTGGTCCATGTCCGGGGTGCGCGGGTCCTGGGGCAGGTAGCCGATGTCGCCTACGCGCTTGACGGTGCCGGCGGCCGGGAGGGCTTCGCCGGCGAGAACCTTGGTGAGGGTGGTCTTGCCGGCGCCGTTGCGGCCGACCAGCCCGATTTTGTCTCCCTTGTCAACACGGAATGAAACCGCTTCCATGAGCAGCCGTGCGCCTGCACGCAGCTCGAGACCAGATACGGAAATCACTCAGTGGACCTTTCGAAGGTTTTTGTATTGCAGATACGCTGCGCGGTGCGCGGGCCTTGAACGGTGGGATTCCACCGAGGCTGGAAGGGTCACATTGACCGGTCATGGGGGCCTGGTTGGCCGTAACAGCCTTTCCAGTCTAGCCGCCCATGCCCATTTGTAGAAAACCTCCAATGGAATCCCGCTCCGGCGCAGCTAATGTTCGAAACGCAATCCGGACCGTTTTTCTTCCCCTACAAGGAAAAGTGCAGCGATGAACAACACATCGGCCGACGCGCCGCGCCCTCTCTCCGGCACCGGCTCCGGTCCCCACGGTTCCCATCGGTCCCCCGGCTCCCATGGGTCCCCCGGTTCACTGGGCACGCCGTCGCGCTCCCGGTGGACCTCCGCGGACCTGTCCCTGATTGCCGTCTTCGCCGCCCTTACCGCCGTGTTCTCCATCCTTCCCGGCGTGCCGCTGGGGGCCGGTGTGCCGATCACCCTGCAGACTCTGGCGGTAATGCTTACCGGGATGCTGCTTGGCCCCGGGCGCGGAGCCGCGGCTGTGGGCCTCTTCCTGGCAGCGGGCCTGGCCGGCCTGCCGGTCTTCAGCGGTTTCCGCGGCGGCCTGGGTGTCCTGGCCGGGCCGTCGGCAGGGTATCTGCTGTCCTTCCCGGTGGCGGCTGCCGTCGTCGGCCTGCTGTCCGGACTGGTGCTGCGCCGCGCCCGGCGGGGGCGGACTGTCCTCCTGTTTGCCGCGGGACTGGCCACGAGCTTCGCCGTGGTGCATCCGGCCGGCATCGCGGGGCTGATGCTGAACGGGCACCTGTCCTTCCCCGCGGCGCTGGCAGCGGACATGGCGTTCTGGCCCGGTGACGTGCTCAAGAACCTGCTTGCCGCCGCGGTGGCCGTCAGTGTCTTCAAAGCCTTCCCGCGCATGGCTGTTCGGGACCGCGGTGCCCGCTGATGTCCTGCATCCTGCTGCAGGACGTTTCCGTGGTTCCTCCCAAGGTGCCCGGGGAGTCTGCGGAACCGATCCTGCACCCGCTGTCGCTGAAGCTGGACACGCCCCGCACCGCCGTCGTCGGCGCCAACGGCTCGGGCAAGTCCACCCTGCTGAAGCTGCTGAACGGGCTGGTGCTGCCGGACACCGGCACGGTCAGCGTGGACGGCCTGGACACGGCGCGGCACGGAGCGGATGTGCGGCGGCGGGTCGGGTTTGTTTTCACCGATCCCCTCTCGCAGCTCGTGATGCCCACGGGGCGGGACGACGTCGAACTGTCCCTGCGTGCCTCGATCCGGAACAGGTCCCAGCGGCGCGCAGCGGCCGAAGCTCGGCTGGAGGCGCTGGGGCTGCTGGAACTGGCGGACCGAAGCATCTATGACCTTTCCGGCGGTGAACGCCAGTTGATGGCTCTGGCATCGGTGCTGGCGGTTGAGCCCGCTGTGCTGGTGGCAGATGAGCCCAGCACGCTGCTGGACCTGAGGAACACTGCCCGGCTGCGGGAAGTCTTTGCCTCCCTGCCGCAGCAGGTTGTCTACACCACCCATGACCTGGATTTCGCTGCCGACGCGGACCGGGTGCTGGTGATGGACAGCGGGCGGGTGGTGTTCGACGGCGGACCGCGCGAAGGTATCGCCGCGTACCGGGCGCTGGCGCTGGGGGTCGGATGAAGCGTTCCACTGGCTCAAATGACCTGCTGGGCGCCTACCGCCCGGGCACCTCTGAGGTGCATGCGGCACCGCTGGGAGTGAAGGCCGGCGTCCTGGTTGTGCTGTCCGTGGCTGTGCTGGTGCTGCGCTCCCCTGTGGTGTTGGCGGTTGCCGCGGTCCTGGTGCTGGCCGCCTATGCCGGTGCCCGGCTGTTGCGGGAGGTCTGGGTGCCGTTGAAGCTAATGTGGCCGGTCCTGGTGCTGCTGGGGCTTTTCCAGTGGTGGGCGTCCGGCGTGTTGGCGGCGCTGCTGGTGACCGGCAGCATTGCGGTCTGCGTAGTGGCGGCCCGGCTGCTCACGCTGACCACCGCCCCTCAGGTGCTCCTGGACGGGCTCGTGTCACTGGCCCGTCCGCTCCGACCGTTCGGTGCGGATCCGGAACGTTTCGGGCTGACCCTTGCTCTGATGCTGCGCAGCATTCCGTTCCTGCTCGGGTCCGCCCGCGACGTGCGCGAATCTGCCATGGCCCGCGGACTGGAGCGCAATCCCCGTGCGCTGACCGTTCCGGTGGTGATCCGTGCGGTTGCCTATGCCCGGCAAACGGGTGATGCGCTGGCTGCACGGGGCATCGGCGAAGACTCCTCCGACGCGAAGGTTGCCAAAGGCAACCGATAACCTGAGGGGCATGAGTTTCAATAACAACGCGCGTCTGGATTCCTCCCGGGTCAGTGATCGGCGCGGCAAGGGTAAGGGCATTGCAGTCGGCGGCGGACTGGGCGGCGGGCTGCTGCTGATCCTGTCCCTGTTCTTCGGATCGGACGTCATTGACGGGCTCGGGCTGAGCGACGGCTCCGGCGTAGCTGCCGGCGAGGCGCAGTCGGAGAGCATCGACACCTGCTTGAACGGCCAAGACGCCAATGAACGGCTGGACTGCCGCATTCTGGGCACTGCCGAAAGCCTGGACAGCTTCTGGGAACCGTATCTGGACGGATACGGCCTGACCTACACGGAGCCCGGCGTGGTGCTCTTTACCGACCGGACCACTTCCGGCTGCGGCACGGCGACCAGCGCTGTCGGGCCGTTCTACTGCCCGGCGGACGAGCAGACCTATTACGACACCGCCTTCTTCTCCGACCTCGTCACCAACTACGGTTCCTCCGGCGGTCCGTTGGCGCAGGAATACGTGGTGGCGCACGAGTTCGGCCACCACATCCAGCAGATCACCGGCTCCAGTGCGGGCCGGAACGCCGATCCTCAGGGTGCGGACTCTGCCTCCGTACGCACAGAGCTGCAGGCCGACTGTTATGCCGGCCTCTGGGCACGGCATGCGGCGGACCAGCCGGCTCCGGGCTCGGACGTGCCTTTCCTAGCGCCTTTCACGGAAGCCGACATTAGTGACGCCCTCTCTGCAGCGTCCGCCATCGGCGATGACCGGATCCAGGCTTCGGCTACCGGGCAGGTCAACCCGGAGAGCTGGACCCACGGTTCCAGCGCCCAGCGTCAGGCATGGTTCCTTTCCGGCTATAACGACGGCGGCAGCCTGGAAACGTGCGATACCTTCAGTGCTGCGGATCTGTCCCGCCCCTAAGGGGTGACCCTACGCCCAACGTCCGTCTCGCACTTGGGGCCGACCCATTGCCGGGCCCCAAGGGGTGCGTTCGAACGAGGCGTTCGACTAAGGCAGTGCAGGTCAGAATGGCGCTACTGCCTCGGGCTCATCGTCCGGGTGCGGGTCCGGCGGCGGTGCCGGGTGCAGCGGTCCGAGTTCCAGGAACGGCTCGGTCCGGTAAACCCTTCCGGTCGGCGAAGTCCATTGAATGACTCCCGGCTCGGGCTGGAAGGCTTTCCAGTAACCCAGGGTCTTGAAGCGGTGGTGCCGACGGCAGAGGTGTTCCAGGTTCCCGTGGTCCGTTGGGCCGCCGCGGGCCCAATCGACCGTGTGGTCGATGTCCGCATTTGCGGTGCTGACCCGGCAGCCGGGGAACCGACAGGTTCCATCCCTTGCGCGTAGCCACCGGCGGAGCCCGGCCGGGACTTTCCGTCGCCTCCCTACCCCAAGGATCTCACCGGTCTGCGGGTCCTGGGCCAGGCCCGTCCAGCCGACGGCGTTGCGGGCCAGCCTGCGGGCAGCTTCGGCACTGATGGGCCCGTAACCGTGCAGTTCCGCTGGCTGGTCGTCGGCTCCGAAGAGGGTTTCGGCGCTGATCAGGACCATGATTTCCGTCCGAGGGACGGTTCCCTCGTCCGGTCCTGCCCCGCCTCCCCCGGTTCCGTGAGCACCGCTGGGAGCACCCCCACTCCGGCCAGTCCCGCCTGCACCGTCACCCGTATGGTCTGTCCCGCCGCGACGGCCGGTCCCGCCGGTATCCGTGGCACGGGTTGAGCCGAGGCCACCCATCAGCAACTGAGCCAGAATATCCGCACGCAGTTGATCCGTGGTCCGGGAATCACCGGCCGCCTGTTCGCCCCGTGCTGCGGTACTGAGGGCGGTATAGATATGCTGGGCTTCCGCGGCCCGAAGATAGGCGGAGAGGCAGGACATGCCGTCCTCCTCCCGGTCCAGGGTGACCTTGCGCTGCTCGAACGCGGTCAGATGCCGTTTACTGATGCTCTCCGGAAACTTCCGCTCCCGCAGCCGGCGGGCCTTGCAGGAGAACTGGGACCGGGTCTGGCCCTCCGCCGCCTTCAGCAGGTCCGCCTCGAATTCAGGGAGTGCCGCGGCGGGAACGTTTTGGCACTGGTCCAGCACCACCTGCGCGTGCTGGTAACTAAGCTTTCCTTCTTCCAAGGCGATCAGGGTGGCGGTATGGGTGCTGCACAGTTCGCCCGCTTCGCACATCATGCGCTGGGCCGTGACCTGCGGGAGATTCAGGATGGCAGCGCATTCGGCCGCTGCGAGGCTGAAAGCGATCCCGGGTTTATCCCGCTCCGACGGGTCGAAGAAGTTGTGCCGGAAGATTTGCTCCATCTGGTTCAATAGGTGAGCCCGCTGCGCCTGCCCCCAGGAAATCAAATGCTCCATCCGGACCAAGGCATCGCCCACCATTTGGGCATCGAACGACTCAAGGTTCTGCAGGGCCAGAGTCCCGGTAAAGCCGTCCGGATACTCACTGGCAGGACTCCCGGCTTCGGAGACACCGGCATCGGCGTCGCCGGCGTCAGGATCGGGAGCGGCGGAGGTGGAAGCTGCGGGACGGCCGACCTCGGCGGGCCCGGCAGGGACGGGACCCTCGTCAGGGACGGCATGGTCAACTGGCTCGGTGCCAGGCTTGGCCTCGGCGGCCACGGAAGGCTCGGCCTTCAGTTCAGCCCGGTACACCGACAGGGTGCAGGCCGAACAGGGGTCATCCTTTTCACCAGCGGCGCCAACCGGCTGCTGGTCTTCACTGCCTGGTTCTTCGGTTGTCCATTCGGTGTTCCCGAGCTGATCCATACCTCAGGATTTCATCCCGCACTGACATTTCCGGACCAAAAACAGGCCCAAACGGGCCTGATCCGAAAACCGGAAATACCCGTCTTTTGAACGCAACTACCTACCCCGGACGCGCCAGTTGCGTTGGCCTGTTCACGGACCATCGACTCGGGCATCGGGGCGGTAGACACGGCCTACACCCAGCCCCTCAACTTAGGCTCCCGGCGTCCCCGTCCCCACAGCAGTCGCAGGAATAGATGCGGCCAGCCAGACTCCCGAATCCGATTGGTAGAAAGATACCCCTTGGGCCACGGCCACCCGGGTATCCACCGTAAGGATCACGGGATCGGCGTCCTTGCGCTGTCCCACCTGACGAGCCTGCTCCACGGAGTCCGACAGATGGACGTATTGCCGCCGCATGGGCAGAATTCCGTCTGCGCAAATCTGCGGTACAGCAGCAGGTGAGGTCCCATGGAACAGCACCGCGGGCGGTGAACCGGGCTCCCCTGCCGGCTCCACCGGCACGGAGTGGCCGTGGACGGCACGAATTCGACCGTCCCTTATCTGGTGCCGTTTCTTCTCCGCTGCTTTAAGCACCTCATGAAGCACCGCCTCGTCAACGGGCTCCCACTCCGGGCCCAGCCGGTGCAGGGCGCTGAGCACCTCACTAACAGGCGCCCAACCCTCCGGATCCAGCTCCAGCGCATACTCGCCCGGAGCATGACGCAGCGCATGGGACAACACCCGGCTGATCTCTGTCCGGCTCGGTGCCTTAGCCATCGGTCCCACTTTCCTCAACGTGACAACTGACCTTCCCCGCGCAGCAGGTGCCACGGATCCAAATCGACCACGCCGCATTCGATCATCCGGGTGTAAAGCGGCGGCAGGGACTGCTCCGGCATCCTAGGCAGCCGGCTGCCCGACGTTAACTTCGGTGAAATCGCGGCAAAGCAGCCACCGGCCGTCCTGGAGCCGCCAGGATTCCAGCAGCAGTGCCCGCCCGGTCACGTCGCCGTCCGAACGGTACGTCATTTCGTAGAACACCACTGCTTCGTCCCGGCCGCGGGGCGTGACGGTCCGGAAGTCCGCATGCACGGTGCTCCCCCGCAGGGCGGACACGGTGCCGCCAAAACCTTCGCGGGCCGTCGCTGCATCAAACGGCTCAGTGATGGCTGCTTCGGACCCCAGCCAGCCGTGGTAATCCGGTGACAGGAAGGTTTCGATGGGAGCGCTGTCCCCCGAAGCCATGGCCTCGTTCCACGCCGCCAGATACTGGTCATGAAAATGGATGCTGTTCCCCATGGCGCACACGCTAGCACGCAGACAGGGCCGCTTCCCCGCATTGGGGAAACGGCCCTGCCTGTTGCCGGTTCAGCTACTAGGTGCAGAACCCTTTAGATGTTGAAGCCGAGGGCGCGCATCTGGTCGCGGCCGTCGTCGGTGATCTTGTCAGGTCCCCACGGCGGCATCCATACCCAGTTCAGGCGCCACTCATCAACGACGCCGTCCAGTGCCTGGGCGGTCTGCTCTTCAAGCACATCGGTCAACGGGCAGGCCGCCGTCGTCAGCGTCATGTCGATCAGCAGTGCGCCGTCCTCGGCGTACTTCAGGCCGTAGAGCAGGCCAAGGTCAACGACATTCACCCCAAGCTCGGGGTCAATGACGTCCTTGAGAGCCTCTTCGACGTCCTCGAGGGACGTTGAGGCCAGATCGGAGTCGCTCATATTTGCTCCTTCAGCTGTCTTTACTACGCGCCGGCTGCGGCGTTGGCGCCGGTGAAGCGGTCGTAGCCTTCTTCTTCGAGGCGGTCGGCAAGTTCGGGGCCGCCCTGCTCGGCAATGTGGCCGTCAACGAAGACGTGAACAAAGTCGGGCTTGATGTAACGAAGGATACGCGTGTAGTGCGTGATGAGCAGCGTGCCCATGCCGCCCTTGGAGTGCTCGCGGTTAACGCCTTCGGAAACGATCTTCAGGGCGTCGACGTCGAGGCCGGAGTCGGTCTCGTCGAGGATGGCGATCTTCGGGTGGAAGAGTTCCATCTGCAGGATCTCCACGCGCTTCTTCTCGCCGCCGGAGAAGCCCTCGTTGACGTTGCGCTGGGCAAAGTCGGCATCGATGCGAAGGTCGGCCATGGCCGCCTTGACGTCCTTGGTCCAGTGGCGCAGCGAGGGGGCTTCGCCGTCGAGCGCGGTCTTGGCGGTGCGCAGGAAGTTGGTCATGGTGACGCCGGGAACCTCGACCGGGTACTGCATGGCCAGGAAGAGACCGGCGCGGGCACGCTCGTCCACGCTCATGGCCAGAACGTCTTCGCCGTCCAGCGTGATGGAGCCGCTGTCCACGCTGTACCGCGGGTGGCCGGCAATGGTGGAGGCCAGGGTGGACTTGCCGGACCCGTTGGGGCCCATGATGGCGTGCGTCTCACCGGTGTTGATGGTCAGGCTGACACCCTTCAGGATCGGCTTGCGGCCCTGTTCGGTCTCAATGCTGACGTGAAGATCCTTGATCTCAAGAGTAGACATGCGAGTTGGCTTTCTCCTTTGCACCCGCGGGTGCGTTACTAAGCTTTGGGGATGGAAGGCGAGAGGGTCCGGGTGCCGGATTACTCCGGCACCCGGACTCGGTCTCAGTAGGCTCCGGAGGCTTCGAGCTCGCGCTCGACGGCGTCGGTGAGACGCTCTTCCAGGGCAGGTACCTTGATCTGCTGGATGATCTCGGTGAGGAAGCCCCGGACCACCAGGCGGCGGGCGGTGTCCTCGGGGATACCGCGTGCCATCAGGTAGAACAGGTGCTCGTCGTCGAACCGGCCGGTGGCGCTGGCGTGGCCGGCACCTTCGATCAGTCCGGTTTCGATCTCCAGGTTCGGTACGGAGTCGGCGCGGCCGCCGTCGGTCAGCAGCAGGTTGCGGTTGACTTCGTACGTGTCGGTGCCTTCTGCTTCCTTGCGGATCAGGACGTCGCCAACCCAGACGGTGTGCGCGTCGCGGCCCTGCAGGGCTCCCTTGTACATCACGCGGGACTTGCAGTTCGCCACCGCGTGGTCCACGAACAGGCGCTGTTCCAGGTGCTGGCCGGCGTCGGCGTAGTACAGGCCGAACATCTGCACGTCGCCGCCGGTGGCCGTGAACTTGGAGGACGGGGTGACGCGCACCAGATCGCCGCCGAGGCTCACGACGACGTGCTTGAACTTCGCGTCGCGGCCGATCTTGGCGTACTGCGCGGAGGCGTGCACGGCGTCGTCGTCCCAGTCCTGAACGGACACCACGGTCAGTTCAGCACCGTCGCCGACGACGATTTCCACGTTCTGGGACAGCACCGCGGAACCCTTGTGGTCCAGGACCACAACACCCTTGGAGAACTTCTCCGCGGTGATCACGATGTGCTGCGCGGCCGGATCCTTGCTGACACCGTTGATGGTCAGCGTGACGCTGCCGTCAACTACGGTCTCTGCGGGAATGGTCACGGCAGTGGCCTCGCGGAAGTCTTCCCACGCGGCTGCGGCAACCCGGTCTTCAGGGATGCCGGCCGAACCGATACGGGCGTCGGTGCGGGCAATGCTTTCGACCCGCACGCCGTCGGGGGCGACGACGGCCAGCTCGGGAGCCGTTCCGTCGAGGTCCGCGGTGTGCAGACCGCGCAGGCGCTTGAGCGGGGTGAACCGCCAGTCTTCTTCGCGGCCGGTCATTCTGCCGAAGTCAGCCCGGTGGAAGGAGGTGGTGCGGCCGGCGCGTGAGCTGTCCGGGATGCCCTCTCCGCCACCATGGCTGTGGGACTTGCTGCTGTCGCCGCCCAGCGGTGAGGAGTCCTCGTTCAGCGGGGAGAGGTTTTCGCCCTCCTCGGTGAAGCCGTCAATGCGCACACGGTTGGTTTCCTTGGGGGAACCTACCTTCGCCTTGACCTCCTCCACTACATTGCTGACCTTTTCGGTCACGGTTTCGACGACGTCGTTAAGCTTCGACATTAACCGACGGCTCCTTCCATCTGGAGTTCGATGAGGCGGTTGAGTTCAAGGGCGTATTCCATCGGCAGTTCACGTGCGATCGGCTCGATGAAGCCGCGCACGATCATTGCCATTGCCTCGTCCTCGGGAAGGCCGCGGGACATGAGGTAGAACAGCTGCTCCTCGCTTACGCGGGAGACAGTGGCTTCGTGGCCCATGGTGACGTCATCTTCGCGGATGTCCACGTACGGGTACGTGTCCGAGCGCGAGATGGTGTCCACCAGCAGGGCGTCACAGCGCACGGTGTTGGCCGAGTGCGTGGCGCCTTCGCGGACCTGGACCAGGCCGCGGTAAGCGGCACGGCCGCCGCCGCGGGCCACGGACTTGGAAATGATGGAGCTCTTGGTGTTCGGGGCAATGTGGACCATCTTGGATCCGGTGTCCTGGTGCTGGCCCTCGCCGGCAAAGGCGATGGACAGGGTCTCACCCTTGGCGTGCTCGCCGACCAGGTAGACAGCCGGGTACTTCATGGTGACCTTGGAGCCGATGTTGCCGTCGATCCATTCCATGGTGGCGCCCTCGTGTGCAATGGCGCGCTTGGTCACCAGGTTGTACACGTTGTTGGACCAGTTCTGGATGGTCGTGTAGCGGACGCGGGCGCCCTTCTTCACGATAATTTCGACGACGGCGGAGTGCAGCGAATCCGACGTGTAGATCGGCGCGGTGCAGCCCTCGATGTAGTGGACGTAGGAATCCTCGTCCGCAATGATCAGGGTGCGCTCGAACTGACCCATGTTCTCCGTGTTGATACGGAAGTAGGCCTGCAGCGGGATCTCCACGTGGACGCCCTTGGGGACGTACACGAAGGAACCGCCGGACCACACGGCAGTGTTCAGCGAGCCGAACTTGTTGTCACCGACGGGGATGACGGTGCCGAAGTACTCCTGGAACATTTCCGGGTGTTCCTTCAGCGCGGTGTCGGTGTCCAGGAAGATGACGCCCTGGCGTTCCAGGTCCTCGCGGAGCTGGTGGTAGACAACCTCGGACTCGTACTGCGCTGCGACGCCGGAAACCAGGCGGCCGCGCTCAGCTTCGGGGATACCGAGCTTCTCGTACGTGTTGCGGATGTCCTCGGGGAGGTCTTCCCAGGTGTTGGCCTGCTTCTCCGTGGAACGGACAAAGTACTTGATGTTGTCGAAGTCGATGCCGGAGAGGTCTGCGCCCCAGGTCGGCATCGGCTTGCGCTCAAAGTACTTCAGGCCCTTCAGGCGAAGGTCCAGCATCCACTGCGGCTCGTTCTTCTTAGCCGAAATGTCGCGGACGACTTCTTCACTCAGGCCGCGGCGGGCCGTAGCACCGGCGATGTCCGAGTCTGCCCATCCGTACTCGTATGTACCGATGCCCTCGAGTTCGGGGTTCTTCTCCAGGATGTCTGAAATCACAGACTCCGGCACCATGGAAGGTGCCGTTGGCTTCTGGGTTACTTGATCCGTCATCACGGCCTTTCTTGCTGATGAATGGATGTGGACTGGTTGGTCTCGGCGTGCAGTGGAACCTGCGGCGCGGATCGGGTCCGACCCACGGGGATGTGGGTCGTACAAACGTGGCCGCCGCGGGAGAGCGTGGACAGTCGGCGGACGTCCACCTCCAGCAGGCGGGCAAAAACTTCGGTCTCCTTGTCACAGAAGACGGGGTAGGCCGTGGCGAGTCCCTGGATGGGGCAGTGCGCCTGGCACAGCTGAATGCTCAGCAGCGTGCTCTTTTTCGCGGTGGCGCCGATCATGGTGGTCGACGCGACGAAACCGTCCTTCGTCAGTTCGGCAGCCAGCGCTTCGGCGCGGTCGGCGAGTTCGGGACCGGCGGCGTCGACGACGGGCCGGTAACGTTCCTCCATCCGGCCGAACCGCTCCGCGGCAAACGCCTCGATCGCCTGAGGTCCAAGGGCTGCACCGAGCTGGCGCAGCGCCTCGGTGGCGATGTCGAGGTAGTCGTTACCCAGATGGGCCTGTCCCTGCGGGCTCAATACGTACCGCCGGGCGGGCCTTCCTGCACCGGAAGAGGAATTGCGGACGAGCTTGATCTGGATCAGGCCCTTCCCCGAGAGGGCGTCAAGGTGCCGGCGCACGGCGGCGGGCGTGAAGCCCAACCGTTCCCCCAGCTCCGCGGCACTGACCGGACCGTGCTCCAGAACCGCACCCAGAACCTTGTCCCGGGTACGCTCCTCCGCTTCGCGGGCAGCGCTCGGCACGGCCGCCGCCTTAGTCTCAGAGTTTTTCACAGAATACACAACACAAGCATGACCTAATCTGTTCCCCGATTCCACTAAGGCAAGGCTTGCCATCGCCATGCTCCATCCCGCGCGTCCGCCCGTGCGGGGCCCTGTACTACCTAACGTAGAATATGCAGGTGCCTATCGATGAACCCTGCCTGACCATTAAAGGTCTAATCAAGGACTGCGGCCCGGTTGCTGGTCTCGACGGCAAAATGATCCGTGTGCTGGCCGGCGTCGACTTCACCGCCCGCCGCGGATCCGTCACTGCCCTCCTCGGTGCCAACGGAGCAGGCAAGACCACCACGCTTGAATGCGCCCAGGGCCTGCAGTCCATTGACGGCGGGGAAATCCGCCTGCTCGGACAGGACCCTTACCGTGCCGATGCCCACCTCCGCAGCCGCGTAGGCGTGATGCTGCAGGAAGGCGGACTCCCGCCGTCGGCCCGTCCCGTAGCCCTGCTTGAGCATGTGGCCCGGATGTATGAGGCGCCCCGGCCGGTCGCCGAGCTTGTGGACCGCCTGGGCATCCGCAGCTTCGCCGACACTGGCATCCGGCGCCTCTCCGGCGGGCAGAAGCAGCGACTGGCCATGGCCGCGGCCCTGATCGGCCGCCCGGAGGTCCTTTTCCTGGACGAACCCAGCGCCGGCCTGGATCCCCAGTCACGCCAGATCGTGTTCGAGCTGATCTCCGAGCTGCGGGACGAAGGGCTCGGCATCATCCTCACCACGCACCTGATGGACGACGCGCAGAAGCTGGCCGACTATGTCTACATCATCGACGCCGGCAAGACCGTCGCCTCGGGTACCGTGGCCGAACTCATTTCCTCCACCGGCTCCACGGCCGAGCAGCGGTTGCTGACGTTCGACGCCGAACCCGGCCTCGACGTCGTCGCCCTCGCCTCGGGGCCGCTGCACCATTTGGAGGTGGAGGAAGCTGCGCCCGGGCACTACGGCGTCCGCGGTGCCCTGACTCCCCACGACCTGGCCGCACTGGCCGCGTGGTGGGCAGAACGGAACATCCTTCCTTCTTCAGTGCACATGGCTTCGCGTACCCTCGAGGACGTTTTCCTCGACCTGTCCGGAAGGACCATCCGTTGAGTGCTCCCGCATCGCTGCCCGCGCGCATCATGAACCAGGGCCGCTATGAGGCCCTGACGATGCTGCGCAACGGTGAACAGCTGATCCTCGCCGTGGTCCTGCCGCTGCTGGCCATGGTGGCCCTGGTGGTCACCCCCCTGCTGGACGGCTACGGAACTAGCCGGATCAACATGGCTGCCCCCGGCATCTTCGCCCTCTGCGCAATGTCCACTGCTTTTACCGGGCAGGGCATCGCCACCGGCTTTGACCGCCGGTACGGGGTGCTCCGCTACCTGTCCACCACTCCCCTGGGCCGCACCGGCCTGATTGCCGGGAAGGTCATTGCGGTCCTGGCCGTCCTGGTCATCCAAGTGGTGCTGGTCTCGGCTGCGGCGCTGCTGTTCGGCTGGCAGCCGGAGCTGAGCGGGTTGCTGCCCGCCGCCGTGCAACTGGTGCTGGGCGCGGTGGCGTTCACTGCCCTGGGCCTCCTGGTCGCCGGGACCGTACGACCCGAGGCCACCTTGGCCATTACCAATCTGCTGTGGATCCTCCTGGCTGCCGCCGGCGGTATCATCATCCCGGTAGGCAACCTGCCCCATGTACTGCAGCCGTTTATCGAGGTCCTCCCCTCTGCGGCCCTTGGTGACGCACTGCGCTCGGCCCTGATCGACTCGCAGTTCAACATTTCCGCCACGCTGATCCTTCTGGCGTGGACAATACTGGGCGGCCTGGGTGCTGTCCGCTGGTTCAAATGGAGTTAGAAACCGTGTCACAGACCTCGGCCGGTGTCCCCGCCCGGCAATCGAACAGCCCGCTGCCGGTGGCCGGACGCCTCATCCGCAACCTTGCCGTTGCCTCACTGGTGGCCAACATAGTAATCGTGGTGACCGGTGGTGCCGTACGCCTGACTGCGTCCGGACTGGGTTGTCCCGAATGGCCGCTGTGCACGGCTGATTCCCTGGTCACGACCCCGGAGATGGGACTGCACGGCGTCATCGAGTTCGGCAACCGGCTGCTCACTTTCGTGCTGACGGCCATTGCCTTCGCGATGGTCTTCTCCGTGTGGCGCCTGCGGTCCGAACGCCGCGATCTCTGGTGGCTTTCCGTTGCCCTGCTGGCCGGCGTCCCGGCCCAGGCCGTCATCGGCGGGATCACCGTCCTGACCGACCTCAACCCGTGGGTTGTGGGCCTGCACTTCCTTGCCTCCACCGTCATGATCACCGTGGCCGTGGTCATGGTGAACCGCTCAAGGCTTTCCGCGATGGATCTTCAGGCACGCCATGCTCCGCTGGCAGACAAGAGCCTCCGACCTGTCCTGGGTGCCATCGGCGTCCTCTCCGCCCTGACCGTGGTGCTGGGCGTTGTGGTCACCGGATCCGGACCGCACGCCGGCGACCACGGAGCTGCCCGCAACGGCTTGAATCCGGATCTGATTACCCGCATCCACGTGGTCCCCGTTTACCTGCTGGTCTTTGCGCTGGCCGTGGCCCTGTACCTGGTGTTCCGCCGGGCGACCGATGCCCGGGTGCGCCGGGCCGTGATGGTGCTGGCCGTCGTCGTACTGGCACAGGCAGCCATCGGCTACGTGCAGCACTTCCTGCACCTGCCCATTGCGTTGGTGGCCCTGCACATGCTCGGTGCCTGCCTGCTGACGGCGGCTGCGGCCCAGGCCGTCTACATCGGCTTCAACAAGCAGGTTCCCGGCGGGGCTGCCATCGCAGTGCGGCAGGCACGGCGGGCAGGACCTGGCCGGAAGGTCCGCACCGCCCGGAAGTAACGCGTCTCGGTTCCCGATTGAAGGGCCGGACTCCCCGCGGGGTCCGGCCCTTCTTTCGTGTCCGGGGTGCTGCGTGCGGGAGGGTTGTCTCCCGCACGGTGTCCCACGCCCTGGTGCTGATGATGCGGGTGCGACCCCGGCAGCAACAGGAGTCCCAAAGCCTGGGATGCTGTGCACGCAGGGGGCTGTCTCGCCCGCACGGTGTCCCACGTCTCGGTGTTGCTGTTGCGGGTGTGACCCCAGCAGCAACAGGAGTCCCATTGCCTGGGATCCTGTGCACGCGAAGGGGCTGTCGCCAGGGCTGTGTCCCACTGCCAGGGAAACCTGTGTCGGGCGTGCTGGTTGTACAGATAACGGGGTTATGTGCGGGCCCGGGGTGCTGGTTGTACAGATAACGGGGCTATGTGCGGGCCCGGCGTGCTGGTTGTACAGATAACGGGGTTATGCGCGGGCCGGGCGTGCTGGTTGTACAGATAACGGGGTTATGCGTGGGCCCGGGGTGTTGGTTGTGCAGATAACGGGGTTATGCGACCTTCTTGGCCCCGTTATCTGTACAACCGGCGACAAGGGAAACCCAACGGGCGGGGGTTCTGCCCGATGAGGCACGTGGCTCTGTAACAGGCGCGTAGGACGTTCCGGGTTAGGCGGCTTTAATACTCCCTGCGAACTCTGCGAGCCGGGAGCTTCGTTGCCGCCGTTCCGGAACGCCCGGAGCGCGCGTGGCAACCAAGAAGCCCGCAACCAAGAAGTCCCGCACACAGCAATGGCCGGACCCCGAAGGGATCCGGCCACCGTAAAGCGGAAAGGCTAGAGCAGCGCGCCGCCCACGAACGGATCCACGGCCAGGGCCAGGAAGAGGATCGTGAGGTAGCTGATGGACAGGTGGAAGACCTTCATGGCGGACTTGTCATTGAGGTCTTCGCGCTGCGCCTTGGAGTGCAGCTTGTGGGCCTCGGCCACGAACCAGCCGCCGGAGAGCAGTGCGGCGATGGTGTAGACCCAGCCGGCACCGCCCACGGGAACCAGCAGCAGCGAGCAGGCCACGGTAGCGTAGGCGTACAGCACCACCTGGACGGAGACGAGCTTGGCGCCGGCCACCGCACCGAGCATCGGCACGCTGGCGTTGCGGTAGTCCTCGCCGTACTTCATGGACAGCGGCCAGTAGTGCGGCGGTGTCCACAGGAAGATGATCATGAACAGGATGATGGCCGGCCATTCCACCTTGTCGGTGACGGCAGCCCACGCGATGAGTACCGGCATGCAGCCGGCGGCGCCGCCCCAGACAATGTTCTGGGTGGTGCGGCGCTTGAGGATCAGGGTGTAGAAGACCACGTACAGGAGGATCGCGCCGAGGCCCAGGAGGCCGGTCAGCGGGTTGGCCCCGAACCAGAGCAGGGCAATGGCGACAACGCCCAGCACCCACGCAAAGACCATGGCTTCCCGCGGAGACACCTCGCCGGTGACCAGCGGACGGTTCTTTGTCCGCTTCATCAGCTTGTCCATGTCGCGGTCGATATAGCAGTTGAAGGCACCGGCACTGCCTGCTGCCAGTGCGCCGCCGATCATGGTGACCAGGATCAGGCCCAGGGAAGGAAGTCCCTGCTCGGCGAAGATCATGGTGGGAAGGGTAGTCACGAGCAGGAGTTCGATGACGCGCGGTTTGGTGAGCGCCACGTAAGCCCGGACCTTGCGGCCCGCCGTCATCTTCCCCGTGTGGACCGGAGACTCGGCATGCTGGGTAGTCACGAAGCGATCACTTTATCCAATCTGGAACGAAAAATCCGTCCTAATCATAACCTCTATCGGCTGTAGAAATCGAAGCATGGAATACGCATGCGCCCGCACACCTGCAGGAACCGGAACAGCTCAGGGCCGAAGGCCGGGATCATGTGACAGAGGCGGGCAGGACGCAGCCTTAGAGGATAAGGTTGGAACGGACCTTTCCCGCGGCTAATTAGGCTGCGGCACGGGAAAAGCAGCAAACAGTATTAAGCAGTATCTGCGGCGTTCGCTGCGGAACGCGGAACAAGTTATGCCGTAAACGCGGTATGGATTTGCGTCTGCGGTTGGTTGTAGTGGTAAAGGAACCGGACGCACTCCGTTCACGGGGGCTTCCGGGCATGTCCGGCGCTGTACGGCGCCGGTTGTCTGTAGAGAGAGGGGCCCGGTAAACGTGCCACATATGGAAGAGCAAGAACTGATCTGGACCGAGACAGACCGCAAGGCAGTGGACACTGTCCGCGTCCTCGCTGCCGACGCCGTGGAGAAGGTCGGCAACGGCCACCCCGGCACCGCCATGAGCCTGGCTCCGGCCGCCTACCTTCTGTTCCAGAAGGTCATGCGCCACGACCCGTCCGATCCGCAGTGGATTGGCCGCGACCGCTTCGTCCTCTCCCCCGGTCACACCTCGCTGACGCTCTACATCGAGCTCTTCCTTTCCGGCTACGGCCTGGAACTCGAGGACCTGCAGTCCCTGCGCACCTGGGGTTCCAAGACCCCCGGCCACCCCGAATACCGGCACACCGACGGCGTGGAAATCACCACCGGCCCGCTGGGCCAGGGCCTTGCGTCCTCCGTTGGCTTCGCGTTCGCCCAGCGCCGCCTGCGCGGCCTGCTCGACGCCGATGCTGCCGAAGGCACCAGCCCGTTCGACCACACCATCTGGGTCATCGCGTCCGACGGCGACCTGCAGGAAGGCGTCACGGCCGAGGCCTCCTCGCTCGCCGGACACCAGGAACTCGGCAACCTCGTGGTGATCTACGACGAGAACCACATCTCGATCGAAGACGACACCGACATTGCCTTCACCGAAGACGTGCTCAAGCGCTACGAAGCCTACGGCTGGCACACCCAGCGGGTGGACTGGACCAAGACCGGCGAATACGTCGAGGACGTTCACGAGCTCTACAACGCCCTGATGGCAGCCAAGGCCGAAACAAACCGGCCTTCCATCATTTCCCTGCGCACCATCATCGGCTGGCCTGCACCGAACAAGCAGAACACCGGCAAGATCCACGGTTCCGCCCTCGGCACCGACGAAGTGGCCGCACTGAAGGAAACCCTGGGCTTTGACCCGGCGAAGAACTTCGACGTCGACCCCGAGGTCCTCGAGCACGCCCGCCAGGCAGTGGCCCGCGGCGCCGAGGCCCACGAGAAGTGGAATGAAGGTTTCAAGGCCTGGGAAGAAGCCAACGCCGAAGGCTCCGCTCTGCTGGCCCGCCTGGAAAAGGGCGAGCTGCCGGAGGGCTGGGAAGCATCGCTGCCCGTCTTCGAAGCCGGCAAGGACATGTCCACCCGCGCGGCTTCCGGCAAGGTCCTGTCCGCCATCGGCCCGGCACTGCCGGAACTGTGGGGCGGCTCCGCCGACCTCGCCGAATCCAACAACACCACCATTGAAGGCTCCCCCTCCTTCATCCCCGCCGGGAAGCAGACCAACGCCTGGTCCGGCAACCCGTACGGCCGGGTGCTCCACTTCGGCATCCGCGAACACGCCGCGGCATCGATCGTCAACGGCATCACGATGCACAGCAACACGCGCGCCTTCTCCGGTACGTTCCTGATCTTCAGCGACTACCAGCGTCCGGCCATCCGTCTCGGGGCACTGATGGGCGTGCCTGCCATCTATGTCTGGACCCACGACTCCATCGGCCTGGGCGAAGACGGTCCCACCCACCAGCCCGTGGAGCAGCTCGCTTCGCTGCGCGCAATCCCGGGGCTCGACGTCGTCCGCCCGGGCGACGCGAACGAGGTGGCCGTCGCCTGGCGGACCATTCTTGAGAACACCGAGAACCCGGCCGGCATTGTGCTGACCCGCCAGAACATCCCCACCTACGCCCGAGGGGAAGGCGCAGCCACCGCCACCGAGTTCGGCTCCGCCGAAGGTGCCGCCCGCGGCGGGTACGTCCTTGCCGAAGCCGTCCGCGACGGCAGCGTCGTGACGCCGGACGTCATCCTGGTGGGTACCGGTTCCGAGGTCCAGCTGGCTGTTGAGGCCCGCGAAGCACTCGCCGCCGAAGGCGTAGCCGCCCGCGTGGTGTCCATGCCGAGCATCGAGTGGTTCAACAAGCAGGACAAGGAATACCGCGAGTCGGTACTGCCCAAGGACATCCGCGCCCGGGTTTCCGTCGAAGCTGGAATTGCCCTCGGCTGGCGCGAAATCGTCGGCGACGCCGGCCGCAGCGTCTCCCTGGAGCACTTCGGCGCTTCCGCCGACTACAAGACGCTGTTCCGCGAATTCGGCATCACCGCCGACGCCGTGGCGCAGGCTGCGCGCGACTCCCTCGCCGCTGCCGGCGGCAACGGATCCGCCCCCGACGGCACCACCGGCGCCGCTTCCGGAGCACAGTCCACCGAGACCGGCGACCAGCAGTAATCCCCTTACTTAAAGGAGCACCAACAATGACTTCCACTCCCACCGCCCGGCTTTCCGAAGCCGGAGTCTCCATCTGGCTGGACGACCTCTCCCGCGAACGGATTGTTTCCGGTTCCCTGAAGAAGCTCATCGATGAGCGCAACGTGGTCGGCGTGACCACGAACCCGAGCATCTTCGCAGCAGCCCTGGCCAACGGCGCGTCCTACGCCGCCCAGGTGCAGCAGCTTTCGCGCTCGGGTGCCGACGTCGACAAGTCCGTCTTCGAAATCACCACCGACGACGTCATCCAGGCCTGCGACCTCTTCGCACCGGTCTACGAGGCCACCAACGGCGTCGACGGCCGCGTGTCCATCGAGGTTGATCCGCGCCTGTCGCGTGACACGCAGGGCACCATCAACGAGGCGAAGGAACTCTTCGACAAGGTTGGCCGCGCCAACGTCCTGATCAAGATTCCCGCCACCCAGGAAGGCCTGCCGGCAATCACCGCCACGCTGGCCGCGGGCATCAGCGTCAACGTGACCCTGATCTTCTCCCTCGAGCGCTACCGCGAGGTCATCAACGCGTACATGCTCGGCATTGAGCAGGCTAAGGAAAACGGGCACGACCTCTCCACCATCCACTCGGTGGCGTCCTTCTTCGTCTCCCGCGTCGACGCCGAGATCGACAAGCGCCTGGACGGCATCGGCTCCGACGAGGCCAAGGGTCTGAAGGGCAAGGCCGGCCTGGCCAACGCCCGCCTGGCCTACCAGGTCTTCGAAGAGCAGTTCGCCAGCGAACGCTGGCAGGTACTGGCCGCGGCCGGTGCCAACGCGCAGCGCCCGCTCTGGGCCTCCACCGGCGTGAAGGATCCGGCCCTGCCGGACACCCTGTACGTCACCGGCCTCGTGGCACCGAACTCGGTGAACACCATGCCGGAAAAGACGCTGGAAGCCACTGCGGACCACGGCGAAGTCACCGGTGACACCATCACCGGCACGTACGCCGAGTCCAATGCCGTCCTGGACCAGCTGGACGGCCTTGGCATCTCCTACAACGACGTCGTGGAGCAGTTGGAGACCGAAGGCCTCGATAAGTTCGTGGTCAGCTGGGGCGAGCTCCTCCAGACCGTTGAGACCGCACTGGATACCGCGAAAGAGGCATAGGAAAAAAATGACAACTCTGTCCTTTGAAGCAGCCGGGGCGGCCAGCGTTGCCGTCGACGCCAAGGTGCCCGAACTCGTGGGGGATGAAGTCGCCTCCCGCCTCGTGGCCCAGGATCCCACTCTCTGGGGACCAGATGCCGAAGCCGAGGCGTCCATCCGCCTGGGCTGGCTCAACCCCGGAGAAAGCTCCCGGCCGCTCGTGGGACAGATCGCGGCGCTGAGGGAAGAGCTTGCCGCCGAGTCAGTGACCCGCGTGGTCCTGGCCGGCATGGGCGGCTCTTCCCTGGCGCCCGAGGTCATCACCCGCACCGCGGGCGTGGACCTGACAGTGCTGGATTCCACCGACCCGGACGTCGTTGCAGCCGCCCTCGGTGACCGGCTGGCTGAGACCGTCATTGTCGTGAGCTCCAAATCGGGTTCCACGGTGGAGACGGATTCGCAGCGCCGGGTTTTCGAACAGGCCTTCACCGATGCCGGTATCGACGCCAAGTCCCGCATTGTGGTTGTCACCGACCCGGGGTCGCCGTTGGACGCGGCGGCCCGCGAAGCCGGCTACCGCGCCGTCTTCAACGCCGACCCCAACGTCGGCGGACGCTACTCCGCCTTGACGGCCTTTGGGTTGGTGCCTTCGGGCCTGGCCGGAGCGGACATTGAAACCCTGCTGGACGACGCCGAGATGACGGCGGAAATCCTGCGGGACGACGCACCGGACAACATCGGCCTGGAACTCGGAGCGGCACTGGGCGGAACCGACCCGCTGCGCAACAAGATCGTGATCGTGGACGAAGGCTCCGGGCTGGCAGGCTTCCCCGACTGGGCCGAGCAGCTTATCGCGGAATCCACCGGCAAGCTCGGCACGGGCCTGCTGCCCGTCGCCGTCGAACCCGGCGCCCCGGAAATGGTATCCGGTGCCGGCGACGTACTCACCGTACGGATTGTCCCCGTCGATTCCGACGTCCTCCCCGAAGGAGACCAGGTAGTGGTTTCCGGAAGCCTGGGCAGCTCCATGATGCTGTGGGAATTCGCCACCGCGGTGGCCGGACGCCTGCTGAACATCAATCCCTTTGACC
This sequence comes from Arthrobacter jinronghuae, assembly GCF_025244825.1. NCBI lineage: Bacteria > Bacillati > Actinomycetota > Actinomycetes > Micrococcales > Micrococcaceae > Arthrobacter > Arthrobacter jinronghuae. The sequence continues at coordinate 1,923,377 of NZ_CP104263.1, read as the reverse complement.
AGCCGGATGTCGAAGCTGCGAAGAAGGCAGCACGCGGACTGCTGGACGCCACTCCGGCGCCCACGGAACCGTCCTTCATCGACGGCTCCGTCGAGGTGCGCGGGCCGGCTGACCTCCTTGGCACGGCACACACCCTCCGCGGGGCGCTGGCAGCCCTGCTCCGTCAGCTCGGCACGGACGGCTACCTCAGCATCCAGGCCTACCTGGACCGTTTCCGGCAGGCCGAGCTCGAACAGATCCGGCCGGAGCTTGCTGCAGCCACCGGCCGTCCCGTCACCTTCGGGTGGGGGCCCCGCTTCCTGCACTCCACCGGCCAGTTCCACAAGGGCGGCCCGGCGCAGGGGGTGTACCTGCAGATCACCGGCAAGCCCGCGCAGGACATCGGCATCCCGGAACGGCCCTTCACCTTCGGTGAACTCATCAGCGCGCAGGCTGCCGGGGACGCGCAGGTCCTCGCGGACCAGGGCCGCCCGGTACTGCGGCTGCACCTGTTGAACCGCGACGAAGGGGTCCGTGAAATTGAAAACGTTGTGCGTTCTCTGGCCGCAGAAGTTAGCAGCAAGTAAATGACGGCCGCGGAAAAGACCAGGAAGGGCAACCCGCTCCGGGATCCACGGGACCGCCGGCTGAGCCGGATCGCGGGTCCGTCCTCCCTTGTGATTTTTGGCGTGACCGGAGACCTGGCCCGGAAGAAGCTCATTCCGGCTGTCTATGACCTGGCCAACCGCGGCCTGCTTCCGCCCAGCTTCTCGCTGGTGGGCTTCGGCCGCCGGCCGTGGAGCCACGAGGAGTTCGCCGCGCAGGTGAAGGAGTCGGTGCAGGCGTATGCCCGGACCGATTTCGATGAGGGCGTGTGGAAGCAGCTGGCCGAGGGCATCCGTTTCGTCGAAGGCGGCTTCGACAGCGACGAAGCCTTCGAGGACCTCAAGGCGACCCTCGAGGACCTCGATGAGCGACGCGGAACCCGTGGGAACCACGCGTTCTACCTTTCAGTGCCGCCCAAGTCCTTCGAACAGGTCTGCCAGCAGCTTTCCGGACACGGACTGGCTAAGACCTCCGAGGGCAAATGGCGGCGGGTGGTCATTGAAAAGCCGTTCGGCCACGACCTGGCCTCCGCGCGGGAACTCAACAATGTGGTGGAATCGGTGTTCCCCGCCGATTCGGTGTTCCGCATCGACCACTACCTGGGCAAGGAGACGGTCCAGAACATCCTGGCGCTGCGCTTCGCGAACCAGCTGTTCGAACCGATCTGGAACGCCAACTACGTGGACCACGTGCAGATCACCATGGCCGAAGACATCGGCATCGGCGGCCGTGCGGGTTATTACGACGGCGTGGGCGCGGCCCGCGACGTGATTCAGAACCACCTGCTGCAGCTTTTGGCGCTGACCGCCATGGAGGAGCCCATTTCCTTCAATGCGGAACACCTTCGCGCGGAAAAGGAAAAGGTTCTGGCGGCCGTCCGGCTGCCGGAGGACCTCTCGCGCAGCTCCGCCCGCGGGCAGTACACCGGCGGCTGGCAGGGCGGTGAGAAGGTTACCGGTTTCCTGGAGGAGGAAGGGTTCAACCCGGAATCCAAGACCGAGACCTTCGCTGCGATCCGCCTGGATATCAATACCCGCCGATGGGCCGGAGCGCCGTTCTACCTGCGGGCCGGCAAACGGTTGGGCAGGCGTGTCACCGAGATCGCCGTCGTCTTCAAGCGCTCCCCCAATCTGCTGTTCCGCGAACACGACGGCGACGACTTCGGCCAGAACGCCGTCGTCATCCGCGTACAGCCGGACGAAGGCGCCACCATCCGGTTCGGCTCCAAGGTGCCGGGTACACAGATGGAGGTCCGCGATGTCTCCATGGACTTCGGCTACGGGCACTCTTTCACCGAGTCCAGCCCCGAAGCCTATGAACGGTTGATTCTGGACGTGCTGTTGGGCGAGCCTCCGCTCTTCCCCCGGCACCAGGAGGTTGAGCTGTCATGGAAGATCGTGGATCCGTTCGAAGAATACTGGGCGTCGCTCGACACGCAGCCGGAGCCTTACGCTCCCGGCAGCTGGGGGCCGGACTCCGCCAACGAGCTGCTCGCCCAAGACGGAAGGACCTGGAGAAGGCCGTGATAGTAGAACTGCCGGACACCACCACCTCCAAGGTGTCCAAGGAAATTGTTGCCATGCGGGAAAAGGGCGGCGTGGTCACCCTCGGCCGCGTCCTGACCCTGGTGGTGGATACCCAGCCGGACTTCGTTGAGGAGGCCATCGCGGCCGCCAACGAGGCCAGCCGGGAACACCCGTGCCGCATCATCGTGCTGGCCGAGGGCAGCCCGGATGATGACACGCGCCTTGACGCCCAGATCCGGGTAGGAGGCGACGCCGGGGCCTCAGAGGTCATTGTCCTGTCCGGACACGGCGAACTGGCCGGCGAAAGTGAGTCACTGGTGTCGGCCCTGCTGCTGCCCGATGCACCCATAGTGGTCTGGTGGCCGCACGGAGTGCCGCAGGACCCGGCGCAGACGCCGCTGGGCTGCATTGCCCACCGCCGGATTACCGATGCAGCCACCGAGGACGATCCGAAGAAGGCGCTGCTGGGACTGGCGGACAGCTATGCTGCCGGGGACACGGACCTCAGCTGGACCCGGTTGACCAATTGGCGCGTCCAACTGGCCGCAGTCCTGGACGGCGGAGGAGCGGCCCTGGTCCAGTCCGTCATCGTCGAAGGTGCCTCGGATTCGGCCAGTACCTTCCTGCTGGCCGCCTGGCTGAAAAAGGCATTGGATGTACCGCTGGAAATCATTGAAGGGGAAGCCGGAACCGGTATCCACAGGGTAGTGTTTAGCCGCGGCGACGGAGATGTGGAGCTGGCCCGGCCGGACCAGGTCACCGCCCATCTGACCCAGCCCGGGCAGCCGGAGCAGCAGATTGCGCTTCCGCGCCGCACCCTGCGGGACTGCCTGGCGGAGGAGCTGCGCCGGCTCGATCCGGACGAGGTCTTCGGAGAAGTACTCACCGAGGGACTGGCCGCGTGCCTGTCCAAGGAAGGGGCGGACGCATGAAGCACTCCCCCAACGGCGTCAGCATCCACCCGGATCCGCAGGCGCTCGTCTCGACAACGGCAGCCCGGCTGATCACCAAGCTCGTGGACGTGCAGAGCCGGCGCGGGGAAGCCACCGTGGTCCTCACCGGCGGAACGGTGGGCATCGCGACCCTGGAGGCCGTGACGGCCAACCCGGCACGGACGGCAGTGGACTGGACAAAGGTCAACTTCTGGTGGGGCGATGAACGGTTCCTCCCCGCCGGCAATCCGGAGCTGAACTCATTCCAGGCGCGGCAGGCGATGCTGGATCCGCTTGGCGTCCCGGCCGGCCGCATCCACGCGGTTGCTTCCGCCAATGAGGTCGACACAGTGGAAGACGCCGCAGCCGACTACGCCCGTCAGCTGGCCGAAGCGGCTGCCGCCGAGCAGCTTGCGACTGGGTTCAACGCCGTTGACCCGCGGCTCCCCCGCTTTGACGTCCTGCTGCTCGGGGTGGGCCCGGACGCGCACATTGCGTCCCTCTTCCCGGAAACCCCGGGCGTGCGCACCGTCGGATCCACCACCGTAGCCGTGCGGGATGCGCCCAAGCCGCCGCCCGAGCGGATCTCGCTTACGTTGGAGAGCATCAACACGGCCTCCGAGGTATGGCTGGGTGTCGCCGGCAATGACAAGGCCGGCGCCGTTGGCCTGGCTCTCGCCGGCGCAGGGGAAATCCAGGTCCCGGCCGCGGGAGCCCGCGGCCGCACCAAGACCCGGTGGCTGATTGACCAGGCTGCGGCGTCGCAGCTGTCCCAGCGGCTCTTCGACTCCGACGACCCGGACGCAGGGGACGAGGACTAGGCCCGACCAGCGTTACAGAAAACGAATGGCCCCCGGAAAAATCCGGGGGCCATTCCTTTGGAGCTGTTGCTGCCTACGCTTCGCCGGCGAAGCTCTGGATCAGCCCGAGGGCCACGATAACCAAGCCCCAGGAGAGCGCCAGCGCCACCGTGAAGCGGTTCAAGTTCTTTTCGGCAACACCGGAGGATCCGAGGCTGCTGGTCATGCCGCCGCCGAACATATCCGACATACCGCCGCCGCGGCCCTTGTGGAGCAGGATGAGCAGCGTCAGCAGCAGGCTCGTGATCGCAAGGAGCACCAGCAGGACGATCTTCAGAATTTCCACTTACGGCCTTTCGGGTGACTCATGGATTGGAGACGCCGCTGCGACGCCCTTCAGCTGCAGTTCAGTCAGTCACCAGATGTTGTTCGAACCTGACAATATTAGCAAATTCGCCTACATCCAAACTGGCGCCGCCTACCAGCACGCCGTCCACGTCCCGCTCCCCCAGAATGCTGGCCGCATTGGCGGCCTTGACCGAGCCGCCGTAGAGCAGGCGGGTCTTGGCGGCAACGGCATCGTCATACAGGTCAGCGATTTCGGCACGGATGGCGGCACACATTTCCTGGGCATCCTCGGGGCCGGCAACTTCACCGGTGCCGATGGCCCAGACGGGCTCGTAGGCAATGACAAGGCGGGACACCTGCTCGGCGTCCAACCCGGCGAGATCCCGGCGGACCTGCTCCAGGGTGTGGATCACGTGGTCCCCGGCCTGCCGGACCTCGAGCCCTTCGCCCACGCAGAGGACGGGCACCAGATTGTGGCGGTAGGCGGCCTTGAGCTTCTCGTTCAGCAGCTCGTCGCTCTCGCCGTGGACGGACCGGCGTTCGCTGTGGCCTACGAGGACGTAGCTGCAGCCGAGCTTGGCGAGGAACTGGCCGGAGATGTCACCGGTGTAGGCGCCGGAATCCTTGGGCGACAGGTCCTGCGCGCCGTATTCCACCTTCAGCTTGTCGCCCGCCACCAGCGTCTGCGTGCTGCGCAGGTCGGTGAACGGAGGGAACACCACAACTTCCACGCGGCCGTAGTCATGCCGTGCGTCGCTCAGCGTCCACGCCAGTTTCTGCAAAAGGGTGATGCCCTGGACGTGGTCCATGTTCATCTTCCAGTTGCCGGCGATCAGGGGTGTGCGGTCGAACTTGCCGTTCGTGGAGGTGGTCATGGTTACTCCGGTTTCTTACTCGCGGTGCACCGGCCGCTGGGCCGGGCGGGATGGGACATGCGGGTGCGGGCCCGCTGGGACAGCGGACCCGCACCTTTGGTTTTACTTGTCGAGGACGGTAAGGCCCGGAAGGGCCTTGCCTTCGAGATACTCGAGGCTGGCGCCGCCGCCGGTGGAGATGTGCCCGAAGTCGGCTTCCGAGAAGCCCAGCTTGCGGACTGCCGCAGCTGAATCGCCGCCGCCGACCACGCTGAAGCCGCTGGAGTCCTTCAGGGCCTGGGCCACGGCACGGGTGCCGTTGGCGAAGGCTTCGAACTCGAACACGCCCATCGGACCGTTCCAGAAGATGGTCTTGCCGTGGCGGATCCGCTCAGCGAAGGCCGCGGCGGAATCGGGACCGATATCCAGGCCGATACCCGACGCGCCGAACCGGCTGTTCTCGATGCCGTCCGCAGGAACGGTGTCGACGTCGGCATCCGCAGCGAACTTGTCCGCCACCACAATGTCGGTGGGCAGTACAAACTCGCAGCCGACCTCCTTGGCGCGGCTCAGGTATCCCTTCACATTTTCGATCTGGTCTGCCTCGAGCAGCGATGCGCCGACCTTGTGGCCCTGTGCGGCCAGGAAGGTAAAGACCATGCCGCCGCCCACCAGCAGGTAGTCGGCCCGGTCCATCAGGTTCTCGATCACTGCCAGCTTGTCGGACACCTTGGAGCCGCCCAGAACCACCACGTAGGGCTTCTCCGGGTTCTCGGTGAGGCGCTTGAGGACCTCAACCTCGGTGTGCACCAAACCGCCTTCGTAGGCGGGCAGCGCCTCGGCAACGTCGTAAACGCTGGCGTGCTTGCGGTGCACGGCGCCGAAGGCGTCATCCACGTAGGCACCGCTGCCGCCGGCCAGGGCAGCCAGTTCCCCTGCCAGCGCCTGGCGTTCTGCATCGTCCTTGGAGGTTTCGCGCGGATCGAACCGGATGTTCTGCAGCACCAGGACGGACCCGGCGGCCAGCGAGGATGCCAGTTCGCGGGCGCTGTCGCCCACCACGTCCTCGGCGAACTCCACCGGGAACGGGGACAGTTCGGCGAGGCGGTCGACGGCGGGACGCAGCGAGTACTTCTCATCCGGCTTGCCCTTCGGGCGGCCGAGGTGGGCCATCACAATAACCTTGGCACCGTGCTCCACCAGGGTCTGCAGGGTGGGAATCGACGCACGGATACGTCCGTCGTCGGTAACCCGGCCGTCGTCGAGCGGGACGTTCAGGTCCGAGCGGACGAGGACGTACCTGCCGTCAACGCCTTCGCTGATCAGGTCGGGGAGAGTTTTGACAGTCATGTCTACCTTTGCGTACTCGGTTGATTAAAGCTTTGAGCCAACAAGCTTGGTGAGGTCCACCAGACGGCAGGAGTAGCCCCACTCGTTGTCGTACCAGCCCACGACCTTCACCTGGTTGCCCATAACGCGGGTCAGGCCCGAGTCGAAGATGCACGAGGCAGGATCGGTGACAATGTCGGAAGAAACAATCGGCTCGTCGGTGTAGCGGAGGATGCCCGCCAACGGCCCGTTGCCTGCGGTCTTGTAGACATCGTTGATCTGTTCCACCGAGGCCTCCTTGGAAACCGTCACGGTGAGGTCGGTGACCGAACCGGTGGGCACCGGGACGCGAAGCGCGAAGCCGTCCAGTTTGCCGTCGAGGGCCGGCAGGACGAGGCCGATGGCCTTGGCGGCGCCCGTGGTGGTCGGGACGATGTTGAGGGCTGCGGCGCGGGCGCGGCGGAGGTCGCGGTGCGGGCCGTCCTGCAGGTTCTGGTCCGCGGTGTACGCGTGGACGGTGGTCATCAGGCCGCGTTCAATGCCGAACGCCTCGTGCAGGACCATGGCCAGCGGGCCGAGGCAGTTGGTGGTGCAGGAGGCGTTGGAGATGATGTTGTGCGACGCGGGGTCGTAGTCGCCGTCGTTGACCCCCATCACGACAGTGAGGTCGGCACCCTTGCCCGGGGCGGAGATCAGGACCTTCTTGGCGCCGGCATCGATGTGCTTCCTGGCGTCCTCGGCCTTGGTGAAGAATCCGGTGGACTCAATGACGATATCCACGCCCAGATCGCTCCACGGGAGGTTCGAGGGATCCCGTTCGGCGAGGACACGGATGGTCTTACCCCCGACGACGATGTTGCCCTCGCTGACTTCGACGTCGGCCCCCAGGCGTCCGGTGACGGAATCGTACTTGAGGAGGTGGGCGAGGGTCTCGGGGCTGGTGAGGTCATTTACCGCGACGATGTCGAGGTCGGCGTTCTGCTCCAGGGCCGCCCGGAAGTAGTTGCGGCCAATACGCCCGAATCCGTTGATTCCAACACGAGTAGTCACTGTTCTGTCTCCTTGAGTAGGGGTTCAATCGAGAGCTGTGTGACCTCAGGGTTAGAAGCCACCGGACTGACTGCGGCCTGACACTTCCGCTTGGGAAACCCTTCCGGCCGCGGCGCCGTGGCCCCGTCCCGCCGGTGCCCGAAGGCTCCGGGCGGGACCGGACCTACGGATTTATCTTACGCGTCACAGTCTCCGTAGGGACCGGGGCACCCGCACAAATGTGCGGCAGGGGGCAGACTAGGCCGGGACGATCAGGCTCTTGGCACCGGTGCGGGCGGCGTCGAAACGTGCGGCGACGTCGGCCCAGTTCACGATGTTCCACCATGCCTTGACGTAGTCGCCCTTAACGTTGGCGTAGTCGAGGTAGTAGGAGTGCTCCCACATGTCGAGCATCAGCAGCGGAATGGTTCCCACCGGGACGTTGCCCTGCTGGTCGTACAGCTGCTCGATGACGAGGTTCTTGCCCAGCGGTTCGTAGGCCAGGATGGACCAGCCGGAGCCCTGGATGGAGTTGGCCACGGCAGTGAACTGGCCGCGGAAACCGTCGAAGGAACCGAAGAACTCATCGATGGCCGCTGCCAGTTCGCCTTCGGGCTTGTCGCCGCCGTCCGGGGACATGTTGTTCCAGAAGATGCTGTGGTTGGTGTGGCCGCCCAGGTGGAAGGCCAGATCCTTGGAGAGCTTGCCGATGGTGCCGAACTCGCCCTTTTCACGTGCCTCGGCCATCTGGGCCAGAGCCGTGTTTGCGCCGGCCACGTAGGTGGCGTGGTGCTTGTCGTGGTGCAGTTCCATGATGCGTGCGGAAATGTGCGGCTCAAGGGCCGCGTAATCGTACGGCAGTTCCGGCAGTGTGTATTCGTTCACGAAAATCCTCCGTTGGTGTCGGATCAATGTTCCGGACGGAATTCCCGTCCGGAAACTCGTTGTGCCGCCGAAAGGCAGCAGGCTTCCATCCTATGCAATAACGCTATTCATCCAACATTTCCGGAGTGACGCTGGACTCAGTACCTGGAATGCCCAGTTCCGCTGCCCGCTTGTCCGCCATGGCCAGGAGCCGCCGGATCCGTCCGGCAATGGCGTCCTTGGTCATGGGCGGGTCGGCGAGGTGGCCCAGCTCGTCCAGGCTGGCCTGCTTATGCGCCACGCGGAGCTCGCCGGCGTAGCGCAGGTGCTCCGGGACGTCCTCGCCGAGGATCTCCAGGGCGCGCTCGACCCGCGCGCCGGCGGCAACGGCAGCCTGCGCGGAGCGGCGCAGGTTGGCGTCGTCGAAGTTGGCAAGCCGGTTCGCGGTGGCCCGCACCTCTTTGCGCATCCGGCGCTCTTCCCACACCATGAGCGCGTCATGCGCACCCATCCGGGTGAGCAGGGCAGCGATGGTGTCGCCGTCGCGGATCACCACCCGGTCCACGCCGCGCACTTCGCGTGCCTTGGCGGCAATGCCGATCCGACGGGCGGATCCGACCAGGGCCAAGGCCGCTTCAGGTCCCGGGCAGGTGACTTCAAGCGAGGACGACCGTCCGGGTTCGGTAAGGGAACCGTGGGCGAGGAAGGCACCCCGCCAGACGGCCTCCGCGTCGGCTGCGGAACCGTTGACCACGACGGAGGGCAGCCCCCGCACCGGACGCCCGCGGGCGTCCAGGAGGCCGGTCTGCCGGGCGAGCGATTCGCCGTCCTTCACTACCCGAACCACGTAGCGGTTGCCACGGCGCAGCCCGCCGCCGGACACCACAATGATGTCGCTGGCGTGGCCGTAGACCTCGGCAATGGCTGCCCGCAGCCGCCGGGCTGTCGAAGCCAGGTCAACCTCGGCTTCGATGACTATCCGTCCGGAAATGATGTGCAGGCCGCCGGCAAAACGCAGCATTGCCGACACCTCGGCCTTGCGGACTGAGGATTTCTTCACGTCCAGACGTGACAGTTCCTCTTTTACAGCTGCGGTTAACGCCACAAATACACTCCTAATTCTCCCCAAAAATATCGTGGAAGGCGGTCGCGAGGCGGAGCGGATCATGGATCGGACGCCCCGACGCTGCCCCTACCTTACCGAAGACCGCACGGCCGCCCAGTTCTGCTACAGCATCTTCAAAGGCAGCTTTGTCCGCCACCACCGACGGATCCACCAGCACGGCGTCCACCTTGAACTCCGGCGCGTAGCGGCGGATTACCGCCAAATGGTCGACGGCTGTCATTCCGGACGTTTCGGTGGTCTCATTGCTGAGGTTCATGGTCAGGCAGCGCTTGGCGGATGTGGCGCACAACGCATCCCGAAGCTGCGGCAGCATCAGATGCGGCAGGACAGACGTGTACCAGGAGCCGGGTCCCAGGACCACCCAGTCGGCCAGCTCGATTGCTTGGAGCGCTGCCGGGCAGGCCGGGGCATCGACTGGCAGCAGCCGGACGTCGCTGACGTTGCTGCGGACGCCGGCAGCGGCGAGGCTGGCCTGGCCGCTGATGGTCTCGAACACGTCTCCGTCCTCGGTGCGCCGAAGGACATCACCTTCAATGGTGAGCGGCAGCGTGGACATCGGCAGCACCTGGCCGCGGGCACCCAGCAGGGCGCCGGCCCACTGGAGTCCGGCGACGGGATCCCCCAGCAGCTCCCAGAGCGTGACAATCAGCAGGTTGCCGAGGGCATGGTCATCCAAGGAACCTTCGACCCCCGGCTGGGAGCGGAAGCGGTGCTGCATAACGTCTCGCCAGGTGCGACCCCAGTCAGTGTCGTCGCAGAGCGCCGCCAGGGCCATCCGCAGGTCCCCGGGCGGAAGGACGCCGAGTTCACGGCGGAGGCGGCCGGAGGAGCCGCCGTCGTCCGCAACCGTAACGATGGCGGTGAGGTCGGTGGTGAGCAGGCGGAGGGCGGAGAGAGATGCGGACAGTCCGTGGCCGCCGCCGAGCGCGACGATTGATCCGCCGTCGCTCTCACGCCCCTGCCCCTGGGGAATCAGGGGCAGGGGTCCGGTGAGGAAGGACATTACTCGCGCCCCAGATCCCGGTGGTGGGAGCTGACGGTCACGTGCGGAAGCTGCGCCAGGCGCTTGGCCAGCTCCTCGGTGACGGCAACGGAGCGGTGCTTACCGCCCGTGCAGCCGACGGCGATCGTGGCGTAGTGCTTGTTTTCCCGGCGGTAGCCGTCAATGACGGGCTCCAGGGCGTCAACATAACGGTCGAGAAACTCCGCGGTGCCCTTGGCCTGCAGGACGTAGTCGCGGACGTCTTCGTCCAGCCCGGTGTGCGGGCGCAGCTGCGGGACCCAGTGCGGGTTGGGGATGAAACGGACATCGGCAACGTAGTTTGCGTCCACCGGCAGTCCGTATTTGAAGCCGAAGCTCATGACATTCAGGCGCAGCACAATCGGGCCGGACTCCGTGAACAGCTCGGTGACCGTCGTGGCGAGTGCGTGGACATTCAGCTTGGAGGTATCCACGATGATGTCGGAGGACTCCCTCAGCTCCTTCAGGACCTCGCGTTCGACGGCGATGCCGTCCAGGATGCTGCCGTCCTCCTGGAGCGGATGCGGCCGGCGTCCCTGTTCAAACCGGCGGACCAGGGTGGAATCATCGGCGTCGAGGAACAGCAGGCGGTAGGTAACGCCGGCGCTACGCAGGTTGCGCAGGGCTTCGCGGATGTCCTGGAAGAGTTCCTTGCTGCGGACGTCAACCACCACGGCCAGCTTCGGGATGGACTGCGGCATCCGGGACACCAGTTCGGTGAGGGTGCCCAGCATCATCGGAGGCAGGTTCTCGACGACGTACCAGCCGTGGTCTTCCAAGGCATTGGCAGCGGTGCTGCGCCCGGCGCCAGACATGCCCGTGACTACGAGCAGCTCCGATTCCTCCGGTTTGACTACGGTCAAGCCGTCCTCTTGCGTCATTACTGATCCCATCCTGATTGTTCCTGCTTTTCGAAGAACTCCGAACGGTTCGAAGCTGACACGCCGGTTCCCAAGCCTAACTAAGTTTCCAGGATTTCGCCGGTGGCCATATTGACCGCCGGAACTCCCGCCGTTTCCTTGTCGGCCAGGCGGCTGCGCAGGTTGGCGGCCATGGCCGGGCCAATGCCCGGCACCTCCAGGAGTTCCTCCTCAGTGGCGGCACGCAGCTTCTTCACCGACCCGAAGTGCTTGAGCAGTGCCTGCCGCTTGGACGGCCCCAGTCCGGGCACATCATCGAGCAAGGACGCGGTCATGGACTTGCCCCGCTTCTGCCGGTGGAAGGTGATGGCGAAGCGGTGTGCCTCATCCCGGACGCGCTGGAGCAGGAACAATGCCTCGGAGGCCCGCGGGAGGATCACCGGGAAGTCGCTGTCCGGAACCCAGACCTCCTCAAGGCGCTTGGCCAGCCCGACCACCTGCACGTCGGTGATGCCCAGATCCGCGAGGGCCTTCGACGCCGCTGCGACCTGGGGCTGGCCGCCGTCCACCACCACCAGGTTCGGCGGGTAGGCGAACTTCGCCTTGGGCGCCGGGGTGAGGGTGTCGGTCAGCGGCTGGACATCGCCGTCGCCGCCGCGCTCGTCCGGCAGGTCCGCCGGTGCATCGGGGTCGGCGGCGGGATCCGCGTTCTCCGCAAGGTAATTGCGGAAACGCCGGGAGATGACGTTGTACATGGAGGACGTGTCATCCCGGGCGGCGTCGCCGGTGATCGAAAACTTGCGGTAGTCCGATTTCTTCGGCAGGCCGTCTTCGGCCACCACCATGGAGGCAACCACATTGGTGCCCTGCACATGGGAAATGTCGTAGCACTCGATGCGCAGCGGCGGCGAGGGCAGGTCCAGGGCCTCCTGCAGTTCCTGCAGCGCAGCGGAGCGGGTGGTGATGTCCCCGGCCCGGCGGCTCTTGTGCAACCGCAGGGCATCGGCGGCGTTGCGGGCAACGGTCTCCATCAGGGCCTTCTTGTCGCCGCGCATGGGCACCCGGATGTCCACGCGTGCCCCGCGCAGGCCGCCCAGCCACTCGGCGAGTTCCTCGGCGTCCGGCGGCAGCACCGGGACGAGGACCTGGCGGGGAATGCGGTCGGTCGAGTTCGCCTCGCCGTAGACCTGCTGGATCAGGTGCTCCACAAGATCAGCCGTGTCGTTGTCCTCCACCTTCTCCACCACCCAGCCGCGCTGGCCGCGGATGCGCCCGCCGCGGACGTGGAACACCTGGGCTGATGCCTCAAGTTCGTCCTCCTCCAGGGCGAAGATGTCGGCGTCCGTGTCTTCGCTGAGGACCACGTTGTTGCGTTCGAATACTTTCCGCAGGGCCGAGATATCGTCGCGGAGCCGGGCGGCGGTTTCATAGTCCAGTTCGGCGACGGCGGCCTGCATTTCCTTCTCCAGGCTGGAGATGAAGCGCTTGCCCTCGCCGGCCATGAAGTCGCAGAGTTCCGCGGCCAGCTCGCGGTGGTCCTCTGGGCTGATCCGTCCGACGCAGGGGGCGGAGCATTTGTCGATGTAGCCGAGCAGGCAGGGCCTGCCCGTGCGCTCGGCGCGCTTGAAGACGCCGCTGCTGCAGGTGCGGACGGGGAAGACCCGGAGCAGCGTATCCAGGGTTTCGCGGATGGCCTTGGCCGGATAGAACGGCCCGAAGTAGCGGGTGTCCTTACGCCGGTCCCCGCGCATGACCTGGGCGCGGGGGTACTTCTCCCCCATGGTTACGGCCAGATAGGGGTAGGACTTGTCGTCCCGGAACATGATGTTGAACCGGGGGTTGAATTCCTTGATCCAGGTGTATTCCAGCTGCAGCGCTTCGAGTTCGGTGCCCACCACCGTCCACTCGACGCCGGCCGCGGTATGCACCATGGCCCGCGTCTTGGGCATCAGCCCGCGCGGGTTGGCAAAATAGGAGTTCAGGCGGGAGCGGAGGTTCTTCGCCTTGCCCACGTAGATGACCCGGCCGTGCTCGTCCCGGAAGCGGTATACGCCCGGGGCCGTGGGGATCTCCCCTGTTTTCGGCCGGTAGGTTGCTGGATCTGCCACCTCTCCATCCTACGTTCGCCTTTCTCCTGACCCGGACGGCGGCTCGGGGTTTCGCGGGGCGCTGAACAGGCCCCGCCGCTGCCGGCGCCGGTGCGCATGTTTGCCCGGCTTTCGTTATAGGGTCTGATGCGACTGGGTCCGGGGGGCTCCGGCTTTTGTGAGCGAGAGGGATGCAATGGGTTTTGCGCGAAGTACTTCGATCCACGCGATGCCGGGGGTGACTGTCCACGTTTCCACCGTGACCGTCACCACGTACGTGGGGCGGACGAGGCTCCTCGGGGCAACGCCGGTGTCGACACTGGCGGGACAAGCCTCCCTTGGATCCCCCATGCTTAACGCATCCGGTCAATACTTCGCACCCGCTCCCGGAACCCCCGCACCCGCGCCGAGGCCGGGTTTGCTCGCACCCAGGGAAGAAAAAGCCCTCTACGCCTACGGGGTGACCCGCACGGCCGCCGGGCTGGACCCCCTGGTGCTGCAGCATCCCGTATACGGGCAGGCGGCTGCAGCCCTGCTGGGGCTGCAGCTGCTGCACGCCGGAGATCACGAGGCGTGTGTCCGGCAGCTGCAGAGTGCTATCCATGCTCCCGAGCCTGTCGAAACCAATCTGTTTGTCCTGAAGTACCTCCCCGGCTTTAGCTTCACCCTGGAAATAGCGGGCGGCGTGAGCGTTCGGCTTCCTTTGACGAACGCCGCGCTCACCCTGGCACTCGCGGAGGGGCTCCAATCGCTGGGGAGGGGTCCCGAAGCCATCCAGTACATTGAACAGCTTGAGCCGACGCTTCCGGCGCTGCTGAGCCTAACCGAGCTTTATTCGGATCGCCGCGACTGGGAAGAGGTTCTTCGGTTGACCGACGGGGTCAACGTGGACTCAGACGTCACCGCTTTGCTGGCTATCCTCAGGTCCCAGGCGCACCTTGAACTCGGTCACCGGGTGGCAGCCGAGGAATGTTTGGAACCCGTGACAGAGAACCGCGGGTTGTCCAGGAACGTCCGCTTCAAAGCTTTGGTCCTCCGCTCGAATATCCACCTCGCGGAGCACGAATACGGCCCGGCCGTTGCGGACCTGGAGAAGATCCTGGCCGAGGACTCGCAGATTCCGGGGATCCGCGAGGCCATCGCGAGGTTCAGGAAGATCAGCCAGGACAAGGTTGAGGCCGAACCGGTCCCGGCAAAGCGTACGGGCGGCCGGGCAGCAGGCTTCTATCCGGATCCCGAAGGTGTTGCACCGTTCCGCTACTGGGACGGGGAAGCCTGGACCTCCCGGGTCCGCATGACGCAGTTGTAGGAGGGCCCGGACGCCTGGCTACCCCTCCGGCCGGTTCCGGTTGTAGCTGTCCGAACGCTGCTGGCCGCTGAGCTCGGCGATGGCGTCCATGACCCGGTCGGTGGCCTGGCGGCGGGCCGGCAGCGCATGCTCCGGACCGGTCTTCTGGAAGTACAGCGGCTGCCCCACCTTCAGGGTGAAGTGCCCGGGCTTGACGGTTTTCTTGCCGGCGGGCTGCAGTTTGTCGGTGTCGATGAGCCCCACCGGCACCACCGGTGCCCCGGAGGTCAGCGCCAGCCAGCCCACGCCGGTGCGGCCGCGGTAAAGCAGCCCGTCGCGGGAGCGGGTGCCTTCGGGGTAAATCCCGACGCCGCCGCCCTCCTCGAGGATGTCCAGCAGGGTCTTGAGTGCCGCAACGCTGGCCGCCTGCTGGTCGCGCTGCACCGGAATGGAACCGACGCCCTCGAAGAAGCTTTTCATCGCGAGTCCCTTGAGGCCGGTACCGGTAAAGTACTCGGCTTTGGCGAAGAATCCCACTCGGCGGGGCAGCAGGGCCTGGACCAGGACGCTGTCCAGGAAGGACTGGTGGTTGCAGGCGACAATGAACGGCCCGTGAGCCGGAACATGCTCAAGCCCGGTGATCGTGGGCCGGCAGAGACCGGCGACAAGCCCGCGGGTGCTTGCGCGGGTCAGGTTATACAGAACCATTCAGTGCCGCTCCGTTCTGTGCATAGGCCAGCACAGCATCGGCCAGTTCTTCCGCGGTGTCAACGACGACGGCGGCCCCCGCCGTTTCGAGCTCACCGGCGGCAGCGAAGCCCCAGGACACACCGATGCAGTCGATTCCGTTGGCAGCGGCTCCCTCGCAGTCGTGCCGGCGGTCCCCGATCATGACGGCACGGTCGTAGGAGCCCGCGTGCCGGTCCAGGGCGGCGCGGATGATGCCGGCCTTGCCGTCCAGCGCGGCTGCGGCCTGCTCGTCTGCCGGTGAGCCGTGTACGGAGGCGAAAAGGGTACCCATCCCCTGCACCCCGAGCAGATCCATGGCCAAGTGCTCGGGTTTCTGGGTGGCCACGGCCACGGTGTGCTCGGTGCGCAGCTTCTCCACCAGTTCCCGGATACCCGGGTAAGGCCGGCTCTGCGCCATGCCTGTCTGCCGGTAGCCCTGGCGGTAGTGCCGGATCACCGCTTCCAGGCGGTCCTGGGGAACGCCGGCAATTTCACGCAGGGACGTGACCAGCGAGGGGCCGACCATCCGGAAGAGGTCCGCCTCTGACGGCTGCGGCAGCCCGCAGGCGGTGAGGGCGGAACGGATGCCGCCCGTGATGGCACCGGCCGGATCAACCAGCGTTCCATCGAGATCGAACAGCACCAAAAGCCGGGGAGAAGTCACGGGCCTAAGTTTGGCATATCCGGGCGGCCTAAGGGAAAAAGGTATGCCCGGCGGAGTATATCTCCCGGGGGCCGATGTTCCCGGGACCGGGCCGGACATGCCGAAGGCCGGCGCCGCCCGCATGGGCGGCCGCCGGCCTTCATTGGACTACGGGTTGAGGATCTCCGCCAGGAACGTCGCGGTGTGGCTGCCTTCCACCTTGGCAACCTTCTCGGGGGTGCCGGAGGCAACCACCTTGCCGCCGCCGGTGCCGCCGTCGGGGCCGAGGTCGATGATCCAGTCGGCGCTCTTGATGACGTCAAGGTTGTGCTCGATGGTGATCACGGTGTTGCCCTTGTCCACCAGTCCCTGCAGCACCTCCAGCAGTTTGCGCACGTCTTCGAAGTGCAGGCCCGTGGTGGGCTCGTCGAGGACGTAGATGCTGCGGCCGTTGGAGCGCTTCTGCAGTTCACTGGCGAGCTTCACGCGCTGGGCTTCGCCGCCGGAGAGCGTGGTGGCGGGCTGGCCCAGCCGGACGTAGCCCAGGCCCACGTCCACCAGGGTGTTCAGGTGCCGGGAGATGGGACCGAA
This sequence comes from Arthrobacter jinronghuae, assembly GCF_025244825.1. NCBI lineage: Bacteria > Bacillati > Actinomycetota > Actinomycetes > Micrococcales > Micrococcaceae > Arthrobacter > Arthrobacter jinronghuae. The sequence continues at coordinate 1,906,765 of NZ_CP104263.1, read as the reverse complement.
GGCGGCGAAGAACTCCGCTGCTTCCTCGATCGGCATGTCCAGCACCTCGGCGATGTTCTTGCCCTTGTAGTGCACCTCCATGGTTTCCCGGTTGAACCGGGCGCCGTGGCACACCTCGCAGGGCACATACACGTCGGGCAGGAAGTTCATCTCGATCTTCAGCGTGCCGTCACCGTGGCAGGCCTCGCAGCGGCCGCCCTTGACGTTGAAGGAGAAGCGGCCCGGCAGGTAGCCGCGGACCTTCGCCTCGTTGGTCTCGGCGAAGAGCTTGCGGATGTGGTCCCACACGCCGGTGTAGGTGGCCGGGTTGGACCGCGGGGTCCGTCCAATGGGGCTCTGGTCCACGTGGATGACCTTGTCCAGCTGCTCCAGGCCCTCGACCCGGGTGTGCCGCCCGGCGACGTGCTTGGCGCCGTTGAGCTTATTCGCCATGGTCTTGTAGAGGATGTCGTTGATCAGCGTGGACTTGCCGGATCCGCTGACACCCGTCACGGCCGTGAAGACGCCCAGCGGAACATCCACGTTCAGGTTCTGCAGGTTGTTTTCCCGCGCACCAACGATCTTCAGCTGGCGGGACTTGTCCACCTTGCGCCGCTTGGCCGGGATTTCGATCTTCTTGCGGCCGGACAGGTAGGCGCCGGTGATGGAACGCTCGTTGGTCAGCAGCTCCGCCAACGGGCCGGAGTGCACCACCTCGCCGCCGCGCTCTCCTGCGCCGGGGCCGACGTCGACAATCCAGTCCGCTTCCTGGATGGTGTCTTCGTCGTGTTCCACCACGATCAGGGTGTTACCCAGGCTGCGCAGCCGGATCAGGGTATCGATCAGGCGCCGGTTGTCCTTCTGGTGCAGGCCGATGGACGGCTCATCCAGGACGTACAGCACGCCGACGAGGCCGGAGCCGATCTGCGTGGCCAGACGGATGCGCTGGGCCTCGCCGCCGGACAGCGTGGCCGCCGGGCGGTTCAGGCTCAGGTACTCCAGGCCGACGTCGAGCAGGAAGGTCAGGCGGGCCTGGATCTCCTTCAGCACCTGGTTGGCAATCTGTGCTTCGCGCCCGGTGAGGACCAGAGTGTTGAGGAAGTCCGCGGCTTCACGCAGCGGCAGGGCGCTGATCTCGGCAATGTTGCGGCCGTTGATCAGCACGGACAGGGACGCCGGGTTCAGGCGCGCTCCCCCGCACTCGGGGCAGGCGATTTCCCGCATGTACTCTTCGTACCGGTCACGGGCGTGGTCCGATTCGGTTTCCCCGTGCTTGCGGTGGATGTACTGGATGACGCCTTCAAAGCCGGTGCTGTACTTGCGTTCGCGGCCGAAGCGGTTCCGGTACTGGACCACCACCTTGTGGTCCTTGCCGTTGAGCACTGCCTCGCGCACCTTGGCCGGCAGCTTCTTCCAGGGGGTGTCCATGGAGAAGCCCATGTCCTTGGCCAGGCCGTCGAGCAGCCGGTTCCAGTACTCGGTGGTGGCGGTGCCCAGGGACCACGGGGCGATGGCGCCCTCGGCCAGGGACTTGGAAGGATCAGGAATGATCAGGTCCTCATCGACTTCCAGCCGGGACCCGATGCCGGTGCAGACCGGGCAGGCCCCGAACGGGTTGTTGAAGGAGAAGGACCGCGGTTCGATTTCGTCGATGGCCAGCGGATGCTCGTTCGGGCAGGCCAGGTTCTCGGAGAAGGTTCGGGTACGTTCGCTGCTGTCCTCGGGGATGTCGACGAAGTCCACCACCACGCGGCCGTCGGCCAGACCGAGCCCGGTTTCCACCGAGTCCGTGAGCCGCTGCCGGATGCCGTCCTTGGCCACCAGGCGGTCCACGACCACTTCGATGTTGTGCTTGTACTGCTTGCCGAGCTTGGGCGGATCGGACAGCTGGATCTGCTTGCCGTCCACCCGGGCACGGGAGTAGCCCTTGGCAGCGAGTTCCTTGAACAGGTCGACGAATTCGCCCTTCCGGCCGCGGACCACCGGGGCCAGGATCTGGAAGCGGGTTCCCTCTTCCAGTTCGAGGAGCTGGTCCACGATCTGCTGCGGGGTCTGCCGGCTGACGGGCTCGCCGCAGACCGGGCAGAAGGGCCGCCCCACACGGGCCCAGAGGAGGCGCATGTAGTCGTGGATCTCGGTGATGGTGCCAACCGTGGACCGTGGGTTCTTGCTGGTGGACTTCTGGTCGATCGAGACGGCGGGCGAAAGCCCCTCGATGAAGTCGACGTCGGGCTTGTCCACCTGGCCGAGGAACATGCGCGCGTACGCGGACAAGGACTCGACGTAACGCCGCTGGCCCTCCGCGAAGATGGTGTCGAAGGCCAGGGAGGATTTGCCTGAACCGGACAGGCCGGTGAACACGATCATGGCGTCCCGCGGCAGGTCCAGGTCAACGTTGCGGAGGTTGTGCTCGCGCGCACCTTTCACTACCAGGCGGGAAAGGTCATTGGCTTTATGCGGCACGAACGTGGTGTCAGCCGTCGGAAGAGTCGATTTAGGCACGTTTTCCACTGTAGTTCAAACGCCGATTCGAAAAAGTATTCGACCCCCCGGGTTTCGCCGCGGGCGAAGCCGAGCCGGCCCGGCCTGCACGGGGTCCCACGGTTTGGGGCGGCTGGTACCGTCTGGGATCCCACGAGCATCAGCAGTGCCACCGAGTGGGATGCTGTGCTGTGGGGCGGCGTTGCGGGGACACGCCAGCGCGCAGAATCGCAAGCCGGAGCGGAGGTTTCGGTTTACTGCAGGGCCGCCCGCAGGAGGGACACGGCGTCGTCATCCGAGACGCCGTTGGCCCGCACCGCCGCGGCATACGCGGCGGCAGCTTCCGCCACCCGGCCGCGGCCGGTATCGCCGCCCGCCGCGACAACCGTGCCGGCGCGGGACCGCGTGGTGACCACCTGCGCCTGCTCCAGCTCCCGGTAGGCCTTCGCCACCGTGTTGACGGCCAGTCCGAGGTGTCCGGCAAGTGCACGCACCGGTGGAAGCCGGGTCCCGATGGCGAGGCGTCCCTCGTTCACGGCGTCCAGGATCTGCAGGCGCAGCTGTTCGTAGGGCGGGACCGAGCTGGCCGCGTCGATCCGGACTCCTGCCAGCACACCGGCATCGTTGCCGGCAGGAGTCAGTGCGGTTGCATGGGTTGTGTCAGGCGTCATGCTGCAATGCTAGTGCCCGGCCGGATCGGCCGGCGCCGAAACCCCGCCCGCGTCCGGCCCGGCGACGTCCGCCGCGGCCTCCTGAGCGGGTCCCGCGAACTGGGAGCGGTAGAGCTCGGTGTAGAACCCCTCGGCCTCCAGCAGCGCTTCATGGGTTCCCTGCTCCACAATCCGCCCGTCCCGCACCACCAGGATGATGTCCGCGTCCCGGATGGTGGACAGGCGGTGGGCAATCACGAAGCTGGTGCGGTCCTGCCGCAGGGCGTTCATTGCCAGCCGGATGGCGATTTCGGTGCGGGTGTCCACGGAACTGGTCGCTTCGTCCAGCACCAGGATGGACGGGTTCGAAAGCCAGGCCCGGGCGATTGTCAGCAACTGCCGCTGGCCCTGGCTCAGCGCCCCGCCGTCGTAGCCGAGTACGGTGTCGTAGCCCTCCGGGAGGGATCGGACGAAGTGGTCCACGTGGGTGGCCTGCGCCGCCTCGACAATCTGTTCCTCCGTGGCGCCGGGTGCGCCGTAGGCCAGGTTCTCCCGCACCGTGCCCTCGAACAGCCAGGCGTCCTGAAGCACCATGCCGATGTGGCTGCGCAGTTCCTCGCGGCGCAGCCGGGCAATGTCGACCCCGTCGATGGTGATGCGGCCCGCGTCCACCTCGTAGAAACGCATCAGGAGGTTGACCAAGGTGGTCTTGCCGGCGCCGGTGGGGCCCACGATGGCCACGGTCTGCCCGGGCTCCGCGGTGAAGGACAGATTGCGAATCAACGGCGCATCGGGGCTGTAGCTGAAGGAGACGTCTTCGAAGGCAACCCGGCCCCGCACAGCCTTCAGGTGTTCGGGCCGGGAAGGGTCCGGCTGCTGCTCCTTCGCGTCAAGCAGGGCGAACACCCGTTCGGCGGAGGCGACGCCGGACTGGAGCATGTTGATCAGCCCGCCGAGCTGTCCCAGCGGCTGGCTGAACTGGCGGCTGTACTGCACGAAGGCCTGCACGCCGCCGATGGACAGCTGCCCGCCGGCAACCTGCAGTCCGCCGACGACCGCCACGGCCACGTAATTGAGGTTCGAGATGAACATCATGGCCGGCATGATGATGCCCGAGACGAACTGGGCGCGGAAGGCGGAGCGGTACAAACGGTTGTTGGCGGGGGCAAAGCCTTCGATGACCCGCTCCTGCTGGCCGAACGCCTTCACCACGTCCTGTCCGGTGAACATTTCCTCGATATAGCCGTTCACCTCGCCGGTGGACTTCCACTGGGTTTTGAACTCTGCCTGCGAGCGCCGGGCAATGAGGACGGTGACCAGGGCCGAGACGGGCACGGTAATCACGGCGATCAGAGCCAGCAGCGGGGAGATGGACACCATCATTGCCAGCACGCCCGCGATGGTCAGGACCGAGGTGATGATCTGGGTCAGGCTCTGGGAGAGGGTCTGGGCCAGGTTGTCGATGTCGTTGGTGACCCGGCTGAGGACGTCACCCCGCGATTGCTGCTGGAAGTGGGACATGGGCAGCCGGAACAGTTTGCCGTCGACGTCGCGGCGCAGCCGGTACATGGCGTTCTGCACGATGCGGGCGGTCACCCGTGCCTGGAACCAGCCGAAGGCGAAGGCCGCCAGGTAGATCCCCAGCACGCCGAGCAGGATCCCCGCCAGTCTCCCGAAGTCCAGCCCCTGTCCCGGGACCACGTCCATCGCCGCGAGCATGTCCGCCAGTTGCCGCTCCCCCGAGTCCCGCAGTGCCTGTACCTGTGCCTCCTTGGACATCCCCGCGGGCAGGCCCTGGCCGATGAAGCCGTCGAAGATGACGTTGGTGGCCTCCCCGAGGATCCGGGGCGCGCTGACGGCGAGCGCCACGGAGACGACGGCGGCAACCAGTACCGCCGCTACCCGTATCCGGTCCGGTGCCATCAGCACCAGGATCCGACGGACACTGGCGGCGAAGTTCTCCGGCTTGACGGTTGCGGCAGCTCCCGGGCGTCCCCGTACCCCCGGCGTACTCATGCCACTTCCTCTGCGGTGAGCTGCGAAGCGACGATCTCCCGGTAGGTGTCCGAGGATGCCATCAGCTCCGCGTGGGTTCCCTGCCCCGCGATCCGCCCTTCTTCGAGCACCAGGATCTTCGCGGCGTCGGTAATGGTGTTCACCCGCTGTGCCACGACGATTACCGTGGCATCCCGGGTCTGCGGCCTCAGCGCCGCCCGGAGCCGGGCATCCGTGGCGAAGTCGAGGGCGGAGAAGCTGTCGTCGAAGAGGTAGATGGACGGCCGGACCACCAGTGCCCGGGCAATCGCCAGACGCTGCCGCTGCCCCCCCGAGAAGTTGGCCCCGCCCTGTTCCACCTGATGGTCCAGTCCCCCCTCTGCGGCCCGGACGAAGTCAGCCGCCTGGGCGGTCTCCAGGGCCTCCCAGAGTTCAGCGTCGGTGGCGTCCGGCCGGCCGAAGCGCAGGTTCGAGGCGATGGTGCCGCTGAAGAGGTAGGCACGCTGTGGCACCAGCCCGATGCCGCGGCGCAGCGAGGACAGGGTCACCCCGGCAATGTCCTGCCCGTCGACGGCAATGCTGCCGGAGGTGGAGTCGAGCAGCCGCGGAACCAGGTTGAGCAGCGTGGTCTTCCCCGCCCCCGTGGAACCGATGATGGCTGTGGTCTCCCCGGGCAGGGCCTCGAAGCTGAGGTTGAACAGCACCGGGTCCTCGGCGCCCGGGTAGCTGTACCCGACGTCGGTAAAGGTGAGCCTCCCGCCGTCGTACGCCAGTTTCCCCGCCCCGGGGGCATCGGCAACGCTGGTGCGGGTATCCAGCACTTCGAAGATACGTTCGGCGCAGACCGCTGCACGGGGAAGCATCATGATCATGAACATGGACATCATCACCGCCATCAGGATCTGCATGATGTACGCGATAAATGCCGTAAGTGCACCGATCTGCATCTGCCCGGCGTCAATCCGGAACGCGCCGAACCAGATCACCGCGACCGTCGCGAGGTTGGCGACCAGCATGGCGGCGGGAAACAGCAGGGCCAGCAGCTGGCTCACCCGCAGCTGAGTGGAGGTGAGGTCCCTGTTCGCCCCGGCGAAGCGGTCCTGCTCGGAGTGCTCCCGGATGAACGCGCGGATGACGCTGATTCCCATGATCTGTTCCCGCAGGACCGAGTTGACCCGGTCGATCTGCCGCTGGGCCCGCCGGAACAGGGGAATCAGGCGCTTCAGCACCAGTCCGATCACCAGGAACAGTGCGGGCAGGATCAACAGCAGGATGCCGGAGAGCGGTATGTCCTGGTTCAGTGCCAGCAGCACCCCGCCCACTCCCATGATGGGAGCCGAAACCATCATGGTGAACGTCATCAGCAGGGTCATCTGCACCTGCTGCACGTCATTGGTGGTCCGGGTAATCAGCGACGGCGGGCCGAACAGCCCGACTTCCCGGGAGGAAAAGGTCTCCACATTGGTGAACAGGGCCGCCCGGATATTGCGGCCGGCGCTCATGGCCACCCGCGACGCCAGATAGGTGGCCGAGACGGAACACAGGACCTGGCCTGCCGTGACGGCAAGCATCCAGCCGCCCACCTGCATGATGACGTCCGTGTCCCCGGTAACCACGCCGCGGTCAATAATGTCCGCGTTCAGGGTGGGCAGATACAGCGTGGCGACGGTCTGCAGCAGCTGCAGGAGAACGACGGCGGCCACGGCGCCTTTATAGGGGGCCAGATTTTCCCGGACCAGCCTCAGAAGCATCCTTGCAACGTACGCCCGTCCGCGAGCGCAGACAATACCCGGATAGGACTGCTGCCCCCGGGCCGGTGCGGGGCCGGATCGCTAGACTGGCGGAATGGAAGACCTGGAGAACATCACTATCCGCAGCGTGTCCGTCAGCGAGATGGACAACAACGTCTACCTGCTCACCGGTAAGGCGTCCGGTGCTCAGGTGCTTATCGATGCCGCCGCCGACTTCCCCGCCATTCAGCGGCTGCTGGCCGAAGGTGCGCAGGACGCGGCAGTGCCGGCGAAGCTGGAACTGGTCATCACCACGCACAGCCACTGGGACCATGTCCGGGCGCTCGCCGAAACGGCGGCGGCCACCGGCGCGAAGACCGCGGCCGGTACGGCGGACATCCCCGACATTGAGGTACCCACGCTTGTTCCCCTGGAGCACGGGGACACCGGCACGTTCCCCGACTTCGAGCTGGAGGCGATCTCGCTGCGCGGCCACACACCGGGATCCGTTGCCCTGCTCTACCGTGACCCGCACGGACCGGCCCACCTGTTTACCGGGGATTCGCTCTTCCCCGGCGGGCTGGGCAACACGCAGAAGGATCCGGAACGGTTTGCGCAGCTGTACCAGGATGTATTCGAACGTGTGTTCGATTATCTGCCGGATGACACCGTGGTGCACCCCGGTCACGGCGCCGGCACCACGCTGGGGGCCGAGCGTCCGCACCTGCGGGAATGGAAGGAACGCGGCTGGTAGCTGCCGCGTTCCTTGCCGTTAGGGTGCGCCGCTAGGCCGCCTTCCGCCCCACCATAAACAGGCGCCGGAACGGAAAGACTGTTCCCCAGGCGTGCTGCGGGTAGGCCTCGCGCAGCAGCGCCGCGTATTCGGTTTCGAAGGCGGCGAAGTCGTCGGCGGACAACGCGTTGATCACCGGACGCAGGGCGGTGCCGCGTACCCATTCCAGGACCGGGTCCACGCCGGGCAGGACCTGGGAGTAGCTGGTCTCCCAGACATCCGCTTCGAATCCGGCCTCGGTGAAGAGGGCAAGGTAGTCCCGGGGTTCGTCCACGGCGTCGGCATGGCGCAGCACCCCCTCCAGCTTCGGGGCCCAGGCGGCGCTCGCCGCCAGCTCCCGCATCAGCACGTGCGAGGGTGCGGTGAAGTTGCCAGGCACCTGCACGGCCAGCCAGGCGCCGTCGTCGAGCTGCTTGGCCCACCGGCGCATCAGGTCCTGGTGGCCCGGCACCCACTGCAGTGCGGCGTTGGACACCACCACGTCCGTGCCCGGCTCCGGTTCCCAGTCCTCGATCCGGCCCTGCACGAAGTCCAGGTTCGACGGCGCGCCCTCCAGGGCCCGGGCCGAGTCGACCATCTCCTGCGAGGAATCGACGCCGGTGACCTGCGCCTGCGGCCAGCGGGCCGCGAGCGAGGCGGTGAGGGCCCCTGTGCCGCAGCCGAGGTCCACCACCCGGGCCGGGGAAGAAGCCGCTACCCGGGCCGTGAGGTCGAAGAACGGACGGTCGCGGTGCGAGGAGAACTGTGTGTACTTTTCCGGGTCCCATTTCATGCGCCCGAGCCTACCGCCGCACCCCGCGGAAAACGGGACCGGCACGTCCCCGTTAGTCTGGTATGGACATGAAACTTCTTGAGCAGCTTGCCTCCGGCCCGTCCAGCACCCGCACCATCGATCCCGACGAGACCTACACGTCCTTCCTGGAGTGGGTGGAGAGCCGGGGAATGTCGCTGTACCCGGCGCAGGACGAGGCAGTGATGGAGCTGGTGACGGGGAACAACGTCATCCTGGCCACCCCCACCGGGTCCGGCAAGTCCATGGTGGCGATTGCTGCGCATTTCCACGCCATGGCGCACGATGAGCGCAGCTACTACACCGCCCCCATCAAGGCCCTGGTGTCGGAGAAGTTCTTCGCGCTGTGCGAAATCTTCGGCGCCGAGAACGTCGGCATGGTCACCGGTGACTCCTCGGTGAACAAGGACGCCCCCATCATCTGCTGCACCGCGGAGATCCTGGCCAACATTGCCCTGCGCGAAGGCCCCGACGCCGACCTGGGCACCGTCATCATGGATGAGTTCCACTTCTACTCGGACCCGCAGCGCGGCTGGGCCTGGCAGGTTCCGCTGCTGGAACTGCCGCAGGCGCAGTTCCTGCTGATGTCCGCCACCCTGGGCGACATGACCCGGATCGCGAATGAACTCAGTGAACTCACCAACCGGGACACCGTCACGGTGTCTTCCGTGCAGCGGCCCATCCCCCTGCATTACTACTACGTGGAGACCCCGGTCCAGGAATCCCTCGAGGAGCTGCTGGCCACCAAGCAGGTCCCGGTCTACGTAGTGCACTTTTCCCAGATCGAAGCCATTGACCGGGCCCAGGCCCTGATGAGCATCAATGTCTGCACCCGCGAGGAAAAGGACCGGATCGCGGAGCTGATTGCCGGCTTCCGGTTCGCCCCGGGCTTCGGCAAGACGCTGAACCGGCTGGTCCGGCACGGCATCGGCGTGCACCACGCCGGCATGCTGCCCAAGTACCGCCGCCTGGTGGAGCAGCTGGCGCAGGCCGGCCTGCTGAAGGTCATCTGCGGCACCGACACCCTGGGCGTCGGCATCAATGTGCCCATCCGCACCGTGCTGATCACCGCCCTGTCCAAGTACGACGGCACCCGCACCCGGCCCCTGAAGGTCCGCGAGTTCCACCAGATCGCCGGACGTGCCGGGCGGGCCGGCTACGACACGGCCGGCACCGTCGTCGTACAGGCACCGGAACACGTGATCGAAAACGTCAAGGCCATGGCCAAGGCGCAGGCGAAGTTCGGCGACGACCAGAAGAAGCTGCGCCAGGTGGTGAAGAAGAAACCGCAGGCCGGTTTCGTGTCCTGGGGCAAGCCCACCTTCGAGAAGCTCGTGGACGGCACCCCGGAACCGCTGACCTCCAGCTTCAACATCACCCACTCCATGCTGCTGAACCTGCTGGAGCGTCCGGGCGATCCGTTCACTGCGGCCAAAAAGCTGCTCACCAACAACCATGAGACGCGGTCCTCGCAGCTGGCCCTGATGAAGAAGGCCCTGAGCATCTACCGGGAACTGAAGACCGCCGGCATTGTCGAGGTGCTGCCCGAGCCCGACGCCGACGGCCGCACCGTCCGCCTGAAGGTGCACCTGCAGCCGAACTTCGCCCTCAACCAGCCGCTGTCCCCGTTTGCCATGGCCTCCCTGGAGATCCTGGACCCGGACAGCCCGTCCTACGCCCTGGACGTGGTGTCCGTGATCGAGGCGATCATGGAAAAGCCACGGCAGGTCCTCTCCGCCCAGGAGAAGAAGGCCCGCGGCGAGGCGATCGCCGCCATGAAGTCCCAGGGCATCGAGTACGACGAGCGCATGGCGCTGCTCGAGGAAGTCACCTATCCGCAGCCGCTGGCCGAGCTCCTGGAGCAGTCCTTCGAGGTGTACCGGTCCGGTGCCCCCTGGCTGGGCGAGTTCGAGCTCAGCCCCAAGTCGATTGTCCGCGACATGTACGAGCGGGCCATGAGCTTCGGCGAATACGTGCAGTTCTACTCGCTGGCCCGTTCCGAAGGCGTGCTGCTGCGCTACCTCTCGGACACCTACAAGGCCCTGCTGCACACCGTCCCTCCGGAACGGCTGCGCGAAGACCTGGAAGACATCATCGAGTGGCTGGGCGAACTGGTCCGCCAGACCGATTCCTCGCTGCTGGACGAATGGGAAGAGCTGACCAACGGCATCAACCCCAGTGCGTCTGACGAACCGGTGCTGCCGCCGGTGCCGGACCGGCTGACCGCCAACGTGCGCGCCTTCCGGGTCATGGTCCGCAACGAGATGTTCTCCCGGGTGAAGCTCTTTGCCGACGAGGACGACCGCGCCCTGGGCGAGCTCGACGGCGACGCCGGCTGGGACGCCGACCGCTGGGCAGAGGTCCTGGACGCGTACTTCGAGGAACACGAGGACATTGACGACGGCCCCGACGGCCGCGGCCCGAACCTGCTGATCATCAAGGAACTGCCCGGCAAATGGGAAGTCCGGCAGATTTTCAAGGACCCGGCCAACCACCTGGACTGGGGCATCACCGCGGAAGTGGACCTGGCCGCGTCGGACGAGGCCGGCAGCCCCGTCATCAAGGTGATCACCGCCGGACGGCTGGATTAGGCTGGGCAGCATGCAGATCCGTCCCGCACGCCGGGAAGACGTCCCCGTCATCCTCGAGCTGATCCATGACCTGGCCATCTACGAAAAAGAGCCGCACGCGGTGAAGAACACCGTTCAGGCGCTGGAAGCTAACCTCTTCGGCGAGCATCCGGCCATCTTCGCCCATGTGGCGGTGGACCGGGGCGCGGTGCAGGGCTTCGCTCTCTGGTTCCTGAACTACTCCACGTGGGAGGGCGTGCACGGCATCTACCTCGAGGACCTCTACGTCCGGCCCGAAGCGCGGGCCAGGGGCATCGGGAAGGCGCTGCTGCGCACGCTGGCGGAAACCGCCGTCGAGCGCGGCTACGCCCGGGTCGAGTGGTGCGTGCTGAACTGGAACGAGCCCTCCATCGGCTTCTACAAGTCCCTGGGTGCCCTCCCGCAGGACGACTGGACCACCTTCCGGCTCACCGGCGACGCGCTGGCCTCCTTCGGCGCCTCCCCGGAGGCGGCGAAGTGACGGCGGCCGTTCCGCACACGGCGTCGCGCACGTATCCGGTGCGCGGAATGAACGTGACGGACCACTGGTTCACGGTGCCGCTGGACCACGCGGTTCCGGACGGGGAGACCATTACCGTCTTTGCCCGCGAATACGTCGACGCCGAACTGCCCGCCGCCGAAGCGCAGGAGCTGCCGTGGCTGCTGTACCTGCAGGGCGGTCCGGGCGGCAAGGGCAACCGGCTGCTGCAGTTCGGCGGCTGGACGAAGGCCGCTTCCAAGCACTTCCGGATCCTGATGCTGGACCAGCGCGGGACCGGGCTCTCCACGCCGGCGGACCGGCAGACCCTGCCGCTGCGCGGAGACGCCGCGGCGCAGGCCGAGTACCTCACCCGTTTCCGGGCCGATTCCATCGTCGCGGACGCCGAGCTCACCCGGCAGGCGCTCGGCTCGGGTCCCTGGAGTACCTACGGGCAGAGCTACGGCGGCTTCTGCACCCTGAGCTATCTGTCCTTCGCGCCCCAGGGGCTGCGCGAATGCCTCATCACCGGCGGGCTGGCACCCCTGACTGGTCCGGCGGACCGGGTCTACGAGGCAACCTTCCGGCGGGTGGCCGCACGCAACGCCGAGTACTTCTCCCGCTACCCCGAGGACCGGGAAACCACTACGCGGATTGCCCGGCACCTCGAGTCCGTCCCGGAGTTCCTGCCCTCCGGGGAACGGCTGAGCGTACGGCGTTTCCAGATGGCCGGCTCCTATCTGGGCGGCAACACGCGGGTAGACGGCCTGCATTACCTGCTGCAGGAAGCCTTCATTCCCACCCCGGCCGGGGAACGCCTCTCCGACACCTTCCTGGAGGCCGTCCACGGGCTGGTCAGCCGGGCGGCGAATCCGCTGTACGCGGTGATGCACGAGTCCATCTACGGCCAGGGCGAAGCCACCAACTGGGCTGCGGAGCGCGTGCTGAAGTCCTTCCCCGAGTTCGAGCCCACGGCACCCGAGCCGCTCTTCACCGGTGAGATGGTCTACCCCTGGTACTTCGACGAGGACCCGGCACTGGTCCCGCTTCGCGACACAGCAGAATTGCTGGCCCGGAAGTCCGACTGGGACCCCCTCTACGACGCCGGCCAACTGGCCCGGAACACCGTGCCCGTGGCCGCCGCCGTCTACACGGACGACATTTACGTGGACCGGGACCTCTCCCTGGAGACTGCCGGTGCCGTGAAGGGACTTCAGGCCTGGGAAACCGCGGATTTCCACCATGACGGCATTGCGGACGACGGCGAGGCCATCTTCAACCGCCTGCTGGACATGGTCCGCGGCCAGGACGCATAGGGTCGGCAAACAAAAGGAAGGTCCCCGGTATACCGGGGACCTTCCTTTTGTTTGTCTTAGGGGCCGCTAGAGCGGACGGTCAGCGAGTTTCCGGACCCATTCCGGGGTGGGCTTGCCGAGCTTGCGGTCGGTGGTGAGGCGGAGCCGTGCGGCCCGGATCTGCACCCGTTCGCGGTCTCGATCTCGTTCTCGTTCAGCCTGATCGGCGGGAGCCTTAGAACCGCGTGCCAGCGGCAGTGCTGCTGTTGTCATCGTCAGCCTCCTCCGTTCCGGGTGCGCTCGTGATGTTTTCATTCTGGCTCATATCGCCGGTCGAGTCCACTATCGCCGTCAGCGGGCGTGCCCACGCAATGCTGATGATAGCCGCTTCCTCGGTTCCGGCAAGGTCGCTCTGGGCCAGCAGGTCCAGGACGCCCAGTCCCGTCTCCTGCCGCCGGGGATCATCAGACAGGGAAGCTTCGATGGCCCACTGGGCGCGGGTCCACCATTCCGAGCGTTGATCCGCCTTCCGGCGCTGCTCCAGTGTCTTCCAGCCGATAAAGAAGGTCAGGGCGCCGGCGAGCAGGACCGCCAGCGGGCCAAGGGCAGCGAGGATTTCCCACCATGGTGCACTGTCGACGGAAAGAGCCGGAGCACCATCCGGCAGCACCTCCGGCGGTACATCCGGAAGCGGGGAAGGCAGCGTCAAGAACATAACGCCAGCCTATCCGCCGCCTCTGACACCGCAGGGACCCGGGCAGCGCCCGCCTAGGCGTGCCCGGCGGCCTGCATCTGCCGCAGTTCCTTCTTCAGGTCCCCCACCTCGTCGCGCAGCCGGGCCGCCAATTCGAACTGCAGCTCGGCCGCAGCGGCATGCATCTGCTCGGTCATGGACGCGATCAGGCTGGTGAGGTCCTCGGCGGGGGCAGCTGCCAGACCGTCCTTCCGGACCCCCTTGCCCTTGCCCTTCGTCTTCTGCTTGGCCGCCTCCGCCAGGAGAGCCTTGGTGTCGGCGTCCTCGCGGGCCAGCTGGTCCGTGATGTCCGCGATCTTCTTGCGCAGCGGCTGCGGGTCCACGCCGTGCTTCTTGTTGTACGCCACCTGGATCTCGCGGCGGCGGTTGGTCTCGTCGATGGCCTTGGCCATGGAGTCGGTAATCCGGTCCGCGTACATGTGCACCTCGCCCGAGACGTTACGGGCGGCACGGCCGATGGTCTGGATCAGCGAGGTGGAGGAACGCAGGAAGCCCTCCTTGTCGGCGTCGAGGATGCTGACCAGGGACACCTCGGGAAGGTCGAGGCCTTCCCGGAGCAGGTTAATGCCGACCAGCACGTCGAAGGTGCCCATCCGCAGTTCGCGGAGCAGCTCCACGCGGCGCAGCGTGTCGACGTCGGAGTGCAGGTATTCCACCTTGACCCCGTGCTCCAGCAGATAGCCGGTCAGGTCCTCTGCCATCCGCTTGGTCAGGGTGGTCACCAGGACGCGTTCATCCCGTTCGGTACGGGTGCGGATCTCGCCGAGCAGGTCATCGATCTGGCCCTTGCTGGGCTTCACCACCACCTGCGGGTCCACCAGGCCGGTGGGCCGGATGATCTGTTCCACGTAGCCGTCCGCCTTGGACAGTTCGTACTTGCCGGGGGTGGCGGACATGTACACGGTCTGGCCGATCCGCTCCAGGAACTCGTCCCACTTGAGCGGGCGGTTGTCCATGGCCGAGGGCAGCCGGAAGCCGTGGTCCACCAGGGTGCGCTTGCGGGACATGTCGCCTTCGTACATGGCACCGATCTGCGGAATGGTGACGTGGGATTCGTCCACCACCAGCAGGAAGTCGTCCGGGAAGTAGTCCAGCAGGCAGTGCGGGGCGGTGCCCGGGCCGCGGCCGTCGATGTGCCGCGAGTAGTTCTCGATGCCGTTGCAGAAGCCCATCTGCTGCATCATTTCGAGGTCATAGGTGGTCCGCATCCGCAGCCGCTGCGCTTCCACCAGCTTGTTCTGCGATTCCAGTTCCTTCAGCCGCACCTGGAGCTCGTCCTCGATCTGGCGGATGGCACGGTGCATCCGGTCCTCGCCGGCCACGTAGTGCGACGCCGGGAAAACGTACATCTCCGTCTCTTCATGGATGACGTCGCCGGTCAGCGGATGAAGGGTGTAGATGTTCTCGATCTCGTCGCCGAAGAATTCAACGCGGATCGCGTTCTCTTCGTACATCGGGATGATTTCCACGGTGTCGCCGCGGACGCGGAAGGTGCCGCGGTGGAAGTCCATGTCATTGCGGACGTACTGCATGGCTACGAACCGGCGCAGCAGGTCATCGCGGTTCATCTGCTGGCCCCGGCGCAGGGTCACCATCGCCTCGATGTACTCTTCCGGGGTGCCCAGGCCGTAAATGCAGGACACGGTCGCCACCACGATGACGTCGCGCCGGGTCAGCAGGGCATTGGTGGCCGAGTGGCGCAGGCGTTCGACTTCCTCATTGATGGAGGAATCCTTCTCGATGAAGGTGTCCGTCTGCGGGACATAGGCTTCGGGCTGGTAGTAGTCGTAGTAGGAGACGAAGTACTCCACCGCGTTGTTGGGCAGCAGCTCCCGGAACTCGTTGGCCAGCTGGGCGGCCAGCGTCTTGTTCTGCACCATTACCAGCGTGGGCCGCTGCACCTGCTCCACCAGCCAGGCCGCCGTCGCGCTCTTACCGGTACCGGTGGCACCGAGCAGCACAACGTCCTTCTCGCCGGCATTGATCCGCTCGGCCAGTTCCTTGATGGCGGTGGGCTGGTCACCGGCGGGCTTGTAGTCACTGATGACCTCAAACGGTGCCACGACTCTCTTGATGTCCTGCGCAAGACTCATGCCTATAAAACTACTCCGCTATGCGGACAGCCGTGGTCCGCTTTGCTAGGGGCTGAACTAGCGTCCAGCCCGGCTCCGCGCCTCGTTCAGCGGCACCAGCCGGGTCTCCCACAGCCGGCGTACGGCGGACACCAGTTCCTCGGGCGTGCCGGTGTTGTGCAGGACGACGTCGGCCGCCTCCGCCCGCTGTTCGGGAGTTGCCTGCGCCGCGATGCGGGCGCGTGCGGCCTCGGGATCCATCCCCCGCATCCGGACCATGCGGTCCAGCCGGACATCCTCGGGTGCCTCGACCACGAGGACAAAATCGAAGTTCCCGGCCTGGCCGGTTTCCACCAGCAACGGGATGTCCTGGACCAGGATCCCGTCCGGCGGGGCCTCCGCCGCAAGCTGCGCTGCCCGCGCCCGGACCAGCGGATGGATGATGCCGTTCAGCACGGCGCGGCGTTCCTCGTCGCCGAAGACCACTGCGGCCAGCGCCGGGCGGTCCAGCGAGCCGTCAGCGGCCAGGATCCGAGGGCCGAAGGCCTCGACGACGGCGGCCATGCCTTCCGTGCCCGGCTCCACCACTTCACGGGCCAGGGCATCGGCGTCCACCAGCACGGCGCCGCACTGGACGAGGGTCCGCGCGACCAGGGATTTTCCGGCAGCAATCCCGCCGGTGAGTCCAACCTTGAGCATGCCCCCACCCTACCGCCGTCGCGGACCGGAACCGCCTACTAGACTGGAAGGGTGAGCGATATCGACGCGGCGGCGGGGCGCTACACCACCGTCGCCCGTGAACACCGCGCTGAACTTGAAATCCGACGCTCACGCTTCATCACCGTGCTGCGCCGCACCGAAACCGAAGAGCAGGCGCGCGCCCTGGTGGCGGACCTGCGCCGCGAGTTCCACGATGCCCGGCACCACTGCAGCGCCTTCGTGCTGGGCCCCGCGCGCGAGGTCCAACGCTCCAGCGACGACGGCGAACCGTCCGGCACCGCCGGTATCCCGATGCTGGAAGCGCTCACCAAACGGGAGACCTTCAACGGAGCGACCGACCTCAGCGACATCACCGCCGTGACCGTCCGCTACTTCGGCGGGATCCTGCTCGGTGCGGGCGGGCTGGTGCGTGCCTACTCCGAGTCCGTCTCCTCGGCCCTCGACACCGCGCCCCTGCTGCGGCGCCGGCGGATGCAGCTTTACGGCATCCCGGCCGGGCACTCAGCGGCCGGACGGTTGGAAAACGACCTCCGGACCGCAGGCATCAGTGTGCTGGGCACCGATTATTTGGCCGCCGGTGCCTCCATCAACGTTGCCCTGCCGGACACCCCCGACGCCCTGGCTGCCTTCCATGCCAGGCTCGCTTCCCTGACCGCCGGAGCCTCCGAACCGGTCCCCCTCGGAACAGAATGGATCGACCGTGACTGACCCCGCACCGGGCCGGACCGACTTCGACTTTTCCCGCCTGCGCCGCAGGCCGGACGTCGAAGCCCCCAACCTGCAGGCCTGGGACGCCGCCGACACCCTTCTGCTGGACACGGCCGCGCCGGACCTTTCCGGAGCAGCAAACCCGGACCAGCCCGGCGTCGTCGTCATCGGCGATTCCTACGGCGCGCTCACGCTCGGAGCCGCGGCCCGGCATGGACTGCGACGCCTGCGTGTCCACCAGGATCCGCTGAGCGGCGAACAGGCGCTTGATGCCAACGCCGCGGACCTGGGGTTGCCGGACGTTTTCAGCCACCATGCCCTCACGGCGCCGCTGGCCGAAGGCGCCCGCCTGGTGCTGCTGCGGCTCCCCCGCTCGCTTGCCGCCCTGGAAGAGATCGCTGCGCTGATCGCGGCCAACGCCGCACCGGATGTGACGGTCTACGCCGGCGGACGGGTCAAACACATGACCCCGGCCATGAACGAGGTCCTCGCCCGCTACTTCGGCTCCGTCACCGCCGGGCTCGGCCGGCAGAAATCCAGGGTCCTGACGGCGGCCTCGCCCCTTCCGCCGGAGCAGCTCCCGGAACCGGCCTTTCCGGTCTCCCAACGGCACGACGTCGGCCTGGCGCAGCCGCTGGAACTCTGGGCCTACGGCGCTGCGTTCGGCGGAACTGCACTGGATCCCGGCACCCGGTTCCTGCTGCCACACCTGGCCCAGGCCCGCGCGGCCCGGCGCGCCGTGGACCTTGGCTGCGGGACCGGCACCATTGCCGCCTACCTCGCACTGACCAGGCCGGACCTCACGGTGCTGGCCACCGACCAGTCAGCCGCTGCTGCCGCCTCCGCCGCCCGCACCCTGGCCGCCAACGGCGTGGCGGACCGCGCCGTCGTCACCCGGGCCGATGCGCTGGGCCCGCTGCCGGACCGCTCGGAAGAACTGGTGGTCCTGAACCCGCCGTTCCACATCGGTGCCGCGGTACATGCCGGCATCGCGCTCAAGCTTTTTGCCGATGCCGGACGTGTCCTGCAGCCCGGCGGGGAGCTCTGGACGGTTTGGAACAGCCACCTGTTGTATAAGCCCGCCCTGGCCAGGCTGGTCGGTCCCACCCGTGAAGTGGCCCGCAACCCGAAGTTCACGGTCACGGTCAGCACCCGGCGCTAAAGGCCGCACCGCCGCATCCCGTCCCCGGCCTGCCCGGGGACGCCTTTTTGTGCACCAGAGAGCGCTCTCTTGACAGTGGCGCAGATCACTCCTAGCCTGTAACCGACGCGTAGAGAGCGCTCTCTCAGACTCCGCTCCCGCCGCAGGAACCACTTTTCTTTCCTCCCGCTTTCGTCGGATCACGCCACCCGAGCACCAGGCACGGTCTACCACCCGGGATCATCAACTGCTTTACCCACACACAAAGGAGTGACCGTGAAGAATTTCCGACATCCCGCGGCGGCGATTGCAGGTGCTGCCGTAGTAGCCCTGCTGGCCGTTGGCTGCGGCGGCGGCGACAGCGAAGCTGCCAGTGAAGACAATCCCCTGAAGCTGACCGTCACCACCTTCGGAACCTTCGGCTATGACGATCTGTATGCCGAATACGAGGAAGCCAACCCCGGCATCGACATCCAGGCCAACAACATCGACCGCGGCGCCAATGCGCAGACGGACCTCTTCACCAAGCTGGCGGCCGGTTCCGGCGTCAGCGACGTGGTGGCCCTCGAAGAGGGCTGGCTCGGTGCGGTCATGGACGTCTCGGACCAGTTCGTGGACCTGAACGAGTACGGCGCGGAAGATATCAAGGACAACTGGGTGGACTGGAAGTACAAGCAGGGCACCGACGCCGACGGCCGTGTCATCGGCTACGGCACCGATATCGGACCGCAGGGCCTGTGCTACAACGGCAAGCTGTTCGAGGAAGCCGGCCTGCCGAGCGACCGCGAAGCCGTAGCGGAACTCTTCGGCGGCGACGACGCAACCTGGGACACCTACTTCGAACTTGGCAACCAGTACCACGAGAAGACCGGCAAGGCCTGGTACGACCAGTCCGGATTCGTCTGGAACTCCATGGTGAACCAGATGAAGGAGGGCTACTACACTGCCGACGGTGACTTGAACATCGAAGGCAATGACGCCATGAAGGAACAGTTCATGCAGCTTGCTGCCGGAACCCAGGCAGGCCTCTCCGCCAACGAAACCAAGTGGGACTGGGGAACCGGCAAGGCGTTCACTGACGGCTCCTTCGCCACCTTCGTGTGCCCGGGCTGGATGCTGGGCACCATCCAGGAACAGCTGGAATCGGCCGGCGGCGGCGCGGACTCGGGCTGGGACTTCGCCGATGTCTTCCCCGGCGGTGCATCGAACTGGGGCGGCGCGTTCCTGGCAGTCCCCGAAACCTCCGAGCACAAGGAGGAAGCGGCGAAACTCGCAGCCTGGCTCACCGCTCCCGAGCAGCAGGTGAAGCAGTCGGCGGCCGCCAACAACTTCCCCAGCACCATTGAGGCGCAGGAACAGCTGGCGGAGGATGCAACTCCCAATCCGATGTTCAACAACGCCCCGACCGGCGCGATCCTGGCTTCCCGCGCAGAAGGCGTGGTCGCCCAGTTCAAGGGCCCGGACGATTCGGTAATCCAGGAAAAGGTCTTCGGTGTGGCACTGACCCAGCTTGATTCGGGCAAGGTCGACGGCGAGGGTGCCTGGAATGAAGCAGTTCAACTCCTGAACGAGCTGGTAGTCAAGGACTAGTACCCAGCGGGGCCTCCGGGGAACCGGAGGCCCCCTGATGGACTGTGAGAATCGATATGACCGTAACCATGAAGCCGCCCGCGCCCGCCGCGCCGCCGGAGAAAATCAAACCCACGTTTAGGCAGCGCCTGAACGTCTGGGACGTCAAAGCCTCTCCCTACCTGTACATTTCACCGTTTTTCGTGCTCTTCGCACTGGTGGGCCTGTTTCCGCTGGTCTACACGTTCTACGTTTCGCTGTACGACTGGCACCTCCTGAAGGGCCAGGGCGACTTTATCGGACTGGGGAACTTCGCCGAGGTCCTCGCCGACCGCTTCTTCTGGAACTCGCTTTTCAACACGATGAGCATTTTCCTGCTCTCGGCGATTCCGCAGCTGGCGGGCGCCCTGGTGATAGCCGCAGTCCTTGACCAGAACATCCGGGGCAAGACGTTCTGGCGCATGAGCGTGCTCATCCCCTACGTGGTGACGCCGGTTGCCGTAGCCCTGATTTTCACCTACATGTTCAACGAGCAGCATGGCCTCATTAACAGCGTGCTGAGCAACTTCGGCATAGATCCGATCATGTGGCGGACCGAAACCTTTCCCAGCCACGTGGCGGTGGCATCCATGGTCAACTGGCGGTGGACCGGCTACAACGCGCTGATCCTCCTGGCCGCCATGCAGGCAGTTCCGCGCGATATTTACGAATCCGCCGCTATCGACGGAGCCGGTGCCATCCGGCGCTTCTTCAGCATTACCCTGCCGAGCATCCGGCCCACCATGATCTTCGTGGTCATCACCTCCACGATCGGAGGACTGCAGATCTTCACCGAGCCGCGCCTCTTCGATCCCACGTATGCCGGCGGCCCGGAGCGCGAGTTCCAGACCACCGTTCTTTACCTGTGGGAGATGGCCTTCCAGCGGCAGGATTTCGGAGCTGCATCGGCCATTGCCTGGCTGCTGTTCCTCATCATCATTCTTTTCGGAGTCCTCAATCTGGCCTTGTCCAGGCGGATAGCGTCATCCGACGGCAAACGGCAGCGCCGCCGGCCCGCAGTGAAAGGGAAGCAAAAGTGAGTATCGTCGAAAAGACCGCGCCGAGGACCCAACCGCGGGCCCCGCGCCGCCGCCCGGCGCTGCGGCACCGGATCCTGGGCAACGGCCTTCGCCCCGGCTATCTGACCTACGGCCTGCTGCTCGCTTTCTTCATCGGTTCCGCCTACCCGCTGTGGTGGTCCGCAGTGGTGGGCAGCCGGTCCAATGAAGCGCTGAGCCTTACCTGGCCTCCGTTGCTGCCAGGCGGGAATTTCTGGAAGAACGTTGCCGAGGTATTCGACACCATTCCGTTCTGGACGGCGTTGTGGAACAGCATCCTGATCTCGACCATCATCACTGTTTCCGTCGTGATGTTCTCCACCTTGGCGGGGTACGCCTTCGCGAAGCTGCGTTTCCGCGGGAACAACGGGCTGATGGTCGCAGTGGTGGCAACCATGGCCATTCCGACCCAGCTCGGAATCATTCCCCTGTTTATGGTGATGCGGCACTACGGCTGGACCGGTGATATCGGTGCCGTCATCATCCCGACGCTCGTGACGGCCTTCGGCGTGTTCTTTATGCGCCAGTACCTGGTGGATGTCATTCCGGACGAACTGATCGAGTCCGCGCGGATGGACGGCGCCAACATGATCAAGACGTTCTGGCATGTGGCCCTGCCCGCGGCGAGGCCGGCAATGGCCATCCTCAGCCTGTTTACGTTTATGTCTGCGTGGACGGACTTCCTGTGGCCGATGCTTGTACTCGACGCCGGCAACCCCACCCTCCAGACCGCTCTAAGCCAGCTGCAGTCCAACCGGTATACCGACTACGCGGTGGTCCTTACCGGTGCCGTGCTGGCAACCATTCCCCTGCTCATCCTTTTCGCGGTGGCAGGAAAACAACTTATATCCGGAATCATGCAGGGAGCAGTGAAGGGTTAATGACGAACAACGCCACGGAGCGAAGGAATTTTCCAGCGGGTTTTATCTGGGGATCCGCCACAGCGGCGGCCCAGGTCGAAGGAGCCGCATGGGAGGACGGCAAGGAAGACTCCGTGTGGGACACGTTCGCCCGGACCCCCGGAAACGTGAAGAATCTCGACACCCCGGCAGTTGCAGTGGACCATTACCACCGCATGCCTGCCGACGTCGCCCTGATGAAGGACCTTGGACTGGACTCCTACCGCTTCTCCACCAGCTGGGCACGGGTGCGGCCGGGAGACCGGGGCACCAGCAGTGCTGGGCTGGACTTCTACTCCCGCCTGGTGGATGAACTGCTCGGCGCCGGGATCCTGCCCTGGCTCACCCTCTACCACTGGGATCTGCCGCAGGCCCTGGAAGAGAAGGGCGGCTGGGCCAACCGGGACACTGCGTACCGCTTTGTTGAGTACGCGAATGATGTTTACTCCGCCCTTGGGGACCGGGTGCAGCATTGGACCACCTTCAACGAACCGTTCTGCTCGTCCCTGCTGGGCTACGGATCCGGGGTACACGCTCCGGGCCGGCAGGAACCCCGCGCCGCCATCGCAGCGGTCCACCATCAGCACCTCGCCCACGGCATGGCTGTCAACGAACTCCGTTCCCGCGGCGCCCAGCAGCTGGGCATCACGCTGAACCTCAGCAACTCCATCCCGCGGGATGCCTCCGACCCCGTGGACCTGGAAGCGGCACGGCTCTTTGACTCCCTGCAGAACCGCATCTTCCTCGACCCCATCCTTCGGGGCGCCTATCCGGAGGATTCGCTGAAGGACCTGGAGCCGTTTGGTTTGGCCGAGGCCATCCGTCCGGGCGACCTGGAGATCATCGGGACCCCCATCGATTTCCTGGGAGTGAACCATTACCACGATGACCAGATCAGCGGACACCCGGACACCAGCGGCGCCGACGGCCATTCCGGCGGCGCCGGGCGGCCCGTGGCCTCCCCCTGGATCGGCGCCGAACACATCACGTTCCCGAGCCGCGGCCTGCCCCGTACCGCCATGGGCTGGGAGGTCAACCCCGACGGGCTCCGCCGGCTCCTGGTCCGCCTGGGCGAGGAGTACACGGACCTGCCGCCGCTGTACATCACCGAAAACGGGGCTGCCTACGACGACGTCGTGAGCGATGACGGAAGCGTGCCGGATGCCGAACGCACCGGCTTCATCATGGACCACATCGCCGCGGTCGGCCGTGCGATTGACGCGGGAGCAGACGTCCGCGGCTACTTCGTGTGGTCCTTGATGGACAACTTCGAGTGGTCCTGGGGCTACAGCAAGCGTTTCGGTATTGTCCGGGTGGATTACGACACCCAGGAACGCACGGTCAAGGACAGCGGCCTTGCCTACAGCCGGCTGATCGCGGCCAGCCGGGACGAGGATTCCGGCACCCGTGGGACGGCTACCGCCTCGATGGTGTGACGTCCCGTAAACTGGGCACCGATCGGGCGTCTCGGCCCTCAGTCGCGTAGGAGAAAACTGTGAGTGCTGAATCCGGCCAGGCGCGCCCCGCCCCGACCCTGGAAATGGTGGCCGCCCTGGCCGGCGTTTCCAGGGCCACGGTGTCCCGGGTGGTCAACGGTTCGCCTTCCGTTGACCCGAGCATGGCCGACTCGGTGGAAAAGGCCGTCCGGGCGCTGAACTATGTCCCCAACCGCGCCGCCCGGACCTTGGCCAGCCGGCGGACGTATACGGTGACGCTGCTCGTTCCGGAGTCCACCTCCAAGGTCTTTGCGGATCCCTTCTTCGCCAGCGTGGTGGAAGGAATTGCCCGTTACCTGAACACCACCGAGTACATGCTCAACATGGTGACCTCCTCGGAATCCAACCCGGAGAAAACCCGCCGCTACCTGCTGGGCGGAAACGTGGACGGCGTCCTGGTGGTTTCGCACCACACGGGCGACCATTCCTGGGAGCGGTTGAACGGTCAGCTGCCGGTCGTTTTCGCCGGGCGTCCCCTGGTGGACGCCGGTCAGAGCTACTTCGTGGAAGTGGACAATGAGGAAGGCGCTGCGGCTGCCACGGCCAGGCTCACCGGCGCCGGACGGCGGAGCATTGCCACGATCGCCGGGCCGCAGGACATGCTTGCAGGTGTGGACCGGCTCGCCGGCTGGCGGGCCGAAGTCCGCCGCGCAGGCCTGGATGACGCCCTGGTGGAGACCGGAGACTTTACCGTGGCCTCCGGAGCGGCCGCGATGCGCCGCCTGCTGGACCGCGGCAGGAACATCGACGCGGTCTTCGCGGCAAACGACCAGATGGCGTCGGGTGCTTATTCGGTGCTGCAGGAACGGGGGCTGCGCATCCCGGAGGATGTCGCCGTGGTGGGCTTCGACGACGACTACTACGCCACCAGCCTTAGTCCTGCCCTGACGACCATTCACCACCCGATTACCGCCCTCGGTGGAAAGATGGCGGAGGTCCTGGTGGACCTGATAGAAGGCCGGCCCACTGAACGGGTGAACCGCCTGCCGACATCGCTGGTGGTCCGGGACTCGGCCTAGATGCTCTCAGTGGCCTTCGAGTATCTGCGCGAACTCGTCCGGCGTGACGATCTTGATGCCCAGCTCCTGCGCGCGGAGGAACTTACTGCTTCCCGGCTCGGCACACACCAAGAGGGACGTGGTTTTCGAGACCGAACCGGCTGCGCGGCCTCCATGGGCTTCGATTAGTTCCAGGGCACCCGCCCGGGTCAGGGAGCCCAGCGCGCTGCCCTTCAGAGAGCCGGTGATGACCACATTCATGGCCTCCCCCTCAGGGGTGGTCAGCCTGGCTGCCCTGGCAGCCTTCAATGGTGCGGCCGCCGGGGTGCCCATATTCACCCCGGCCGCGGCCAGGCGGTCAATGACCGGCCCGTTGTCCTTCAGTGCTGCATGGATAACTTCCGCCTTGGCCTTGCCGATGCCTTCGACACCCGCGAGCTCTTCCACCGACGCGCACCGGAGGTTCTCCATCGTCCCGAAGCGTGCGGCCAGCCGGCGGCCGAAGGTCCGTCCGGCGTAGCGCATGGCCAGGGCGGTGATAACCCGGTTCAGCGGCCGGGACTTGGCCTGCTCAATTTCGGCCATGATTTTTTTGGCCTTCTTAACCCCGAGCAGCCGGTCCGCACCCGGTTCTCCCGTGCCCAGCCTCAGGTTGGCTAGCTGATCCTCGGTCAGGTGGAAGATGTCCGAGACATCCCGGACCAGATCCGCTTCGATAAGGGCGTCCCCGGTGGAGCCGCCGACGCCGTCAATATCCAACCCGGCGTCGCGGGAGACTGCGTAGGAAATCCGCCCGGAAACCGAGCATTCGGGATTTGTGCACCGCCACAGCTCGGTGGACTTATCGAAGTCCCGGCCGCATTTTGGACAGCCGGCCGGCGGTTCCCACGGGAGGGAAGACGGGTCCCGAAGGTCCGCCCGCGGCAGGTGGACCTGCGGAATGACGTCGTTGGCCTTGTACGCCATGACCGTGTCCCCGACGCGGATGTCCTTCTTCAACAGGTCCTGGACGTTGTGCAGGGAGGCGTATCCGATCGTGGAACCGTCCACGTCCACGGGCGTGAACCGCGCACGGATGGACAGCCGTCCGGTCTTACCGATCTCGAGTTCTATGTCTTCAATGACGGCAGGCACCTGCACCGGCGGGTACTTGTAGGCCACCGCCCACTTGGGGGCATGCGGTCCCTCCCCCAGGGCTTTCCGATCTGCGGCAGCGGGCACCTTCAGGACGGCGCCGTCGATGGGGAAACCCAGGTCAGAACGGACCGCACCCAGGGCAGCGACCGCTGCCATCGGGTCATCCGCAGCCAGGACGACCTGCGGCAGCAGGGAACGCGCCGTCGTGAAGCCCAGGGCTGAAAGTTCCTGCATCGCGTCCAGGTGGTCGGCGTCCCCGCCGAGCGTGTATGCCGCGAAGGAGAACAGTCCGGCGTAGGTGCTGCCGTCCTTGTTCAGCATTCCGGCTACGCCGTTGCGGGCGTTCCGAAACGGCGCCTGGCCCGCCGCGGCGCGGATCGCGTTGGCCTGTCCCAGGTTCGCCTCGTTCAGGTACAGCTCCCCGCGGACTTCGAAGTCGCCTGTACCGGCGGCTTCCGGCAGCCCTTCGACGCCGCGGACCTTGACGGTGACGTCTTCACCGGTGTAGCCGTCGCCCCGCGTGGCAGCGGAAAAGAGGCGCCCGTCCCTATAGCGGACGATAATTGCCATACCGTCGATTTTCGGTTCAACCACTGCATCGGGATGCGCAGCGGCGAACTCGATGACCTTCTCCTCGCCGGGCTTTTCCAACGACCCGGCCGGCGAGGCATGCTCGACGTTCCCGCCTTCGGCTCCCCCATGGCCGACAGCCGAGTGCAGCCCGTGGGAGGCGGAGATGCCGTTGGCCGTTTCGTAGGCCAGGATAGCTGCCAGCAGAATGTCGAACCGGTCGTCCGGCATTTCCTCGATGTCGGTCTGTTCGTAGGCCCTCGCCGCGGACAGGGCCTGCGCCACCAGCTGGTCGTAATTCTCCGCGGTGATGTTGAAGTTCCTCATACAGAACCCGTCATGGGGAACGCCACTTCCGGACCCAGCCAGAACAGGAACAGCATGAACCAGACGAGCAGTGCCGCACCGAACCACCACCGCGCCGCCGTCGGATGCTTCAACCGGCGGAGCACGGCATAGCCGCCCCACGCAAGGCCCAAGGCGACGAACGGGCCGGGGCACAGAAACAGGGACATAACCTCGTATTTCGCTCGTTCCCCGGACTCATCGGAAGCGCCCTGCGTCATGCCGAGATTGATAAAGACAACGAATGCCACGAGCGTGGTATAGGCACCAACTAAGACGGTGAGTACCGAGGCGGTCATCAGGGCAGCAAACTCGGCACCGGATCTGGCCTTCGCCGGGTGGCCGTAAGGCGTTTGCGGGGAAAACTGCTGCGGATAAGACTGCTGCGGCGGCACAAACGGCCCCTGCCCCGGCCGGTCCCCTTGTTCCGCCATGATCTCCCCCTGATCGACATCGAAAAACCGTTCTCCGGCCTACCCTAGGGTGGCCGCAGGCTGGTCCGCACACAGACACGCCCGCACACGCAAAAGCGGGCCCCCACCGAAGTGGAGGCCCGCTTTAGGCAGTTACACGGTCCGGCTTACCGGACAGCGGAACCAGTGGGAATTAGTTTCCCGTGAGCTTCTCGCGCAGTGCAGCCAGGGCTTCGTCGGAAGCCAGCGTGCCGGCACCCGTCTCGGCAACGGCCGGCTCGGAGGAGTAGCTGGTGGTGCCGGAATCGGTGGATTCCGAAGCAGCAGCGATGTCCTCGGAGTTGTGCTGGGCGACCTGCTTCTTGTGGGCTTCCCAACGTGCCTGGGCATCAGCGTACTGCTGCTCCCAAGCGGCGCGCTGGGTTTCGTAGCCTTCGAGCCATTCGTTGGACTCGGGGTCGAAGCCCTCCGGGTACTTGTAGTTGCCGGCTTCGTCGTACTCTGCGGCCATGCCGTACAGAGCCGGATCGAACTCGGTGCCCTCGGGATCGACGCCCTCGTTGGCCTGCTTGAGGGACAGCGAGATGCGGCGACGCTCGAGGTCGATGTCGATGACCTTGACGAACAGTTCGTCACCAACGGAGACAACCTGCTCGGCGAGCTCCACGTGGCGGACAGCCAGTTCGGAGATGTGGACCAGGCCTTCGATGCCGTCTTCGACGCGAACGAACGCACCGAACGGAACCAGCTTGGTGACCTTACCCGGAACAACCTGGCCGAGGGCGTGGGTGCGGGCGAAGGTCTGCCACGGATCTTCCTGCGTAGCCTTCAGCGACAGGGAGACACGCTCGCGGTCAAGGTCAACTTCCAGAACCTCAACGGTGACTTCCTGGCCAACTTCGACAACCTCGGAGGGGTGGTCGATGTGCTTCCAGGACAGCTCGGAAACGTGAACGAGGCCGTCTACGCCGCCAAGGTCCACGAACGCACCGAAGTTGACGATGGAGGAAACAACGCCGGGACGAACCTGGCCCTTTTCCAGCTTGTTGAGGAACGTGGAACGAACCTCGGACTGGGTCTGCTCGAGCCAGGCACGGCGGGACAGAACAACGTTGTTGCGGTTCTTGTCCAGCTCGATGATCTTGGCTTCGATCTGCTGACCGATGTACGGAGCCAGGTCGCGGACGCGACGCATCTCCACGAGGGATGCCGGCAGGAAGCCGCGCAGCCCGATGTCGAGGATAAGACCACCCTTGACAACCTCGATGACGGTACCGGTAACGACGCCGTCTTCTTCCTTGACCTTCTCGATGTCGCCCCAGGCACGCTCGTACTGAGCACGCTTCTTGGAGAGGATCAGACGGCCTTCTTTGTCTTCCTTGGTGAGCACCAGGGCTTCGACCTGATCGCCGACGGAGACAACGTCTCCGGGATCAACGTCGTGCTTGATGGAAAGCTCGCGGGAAGGGATGACACCCTCGGTCTTGTAACCGATGTCGAGCAGGACCTCGTCGCGGTCAACCTTGACAACGGTACCTTCGACGAGATCGCCGTCGTTGAAGTACTTGATCGTTGCGTCAATCGCGGCGAGGAAGTCCTCGGCAGTACCGATGTCGTTGATGGCGACCTGCGGGGTACCGGACTTCTCGTTGGTGGTGATGGTCATGTAGTTGGGACTCCGATGTGGAAGTTGTTTTGTATTCCGGACTGGTTTCCACTAACCGGCGGTTGGGCCGGGTGGCCCCCGCAGGCAAGATACTTGCCCAAGTGAATGCCAAAGGCACGAAAGTGCCGAGGACGAACAGCTTGTTTGCCCGGAGATGGACAGGATTGGTTATAACTTGCGCTATTACGCGCCCGATCAGTCTAGCCGGACCCGCCAACGCAGGTCAAAGGGAACAGCTGGGCCGCGGTGGAAAAATACCTGCCCGCCACGCAAGTGGTTAGAAATGCGTGCTGCAGTAAGGCGCCGGCCCGGCCGAAAACAGCTCGTCCAGTACGCCTAGGGCAGCGTCCCCGGCCTGCACTGATCCGGCTGCCGCCAGGGTCCGCGCACTCACGGCCCCCAGGTACAGGGAACCGAGTGCAGCGGCAGTCAGCTGCACCCGCGGCGTATCCGCGTGTTCCCCGGCTGCGGCCGGACGTGCGGTTCCGACGCCGCCGCGTACCTCGAGCAGGAAAGTTCCCGCTGCCAGCGCCATCGGATCTTCGACGTCGAGCACTACGGCGCCGTCGCCGAAGTATCCGCGGGCCCCTAGTGCGGCCGCGGGATCCAGGATCCGCAGCCACAGGACGTCCTCGACGTGCTTTACCTTGTAGCGCCGCCGGTCAGTCAGCATCCAGGGCAGCGGATCCTCGACCGGGGCCTCGGAGAAGGTCAGCCGGTCCACCAGGTCGATGGATCCGAGGTAGCGCCACAGCTCGCGGTAGGCCTCGTCGCTGGCCGCCACCAGGTCGGTGATCTTCACCGTATGCGGCTCGTTCTGCCAGCCCAGCGACTTGTAGGCCGCATATCCGTCCGGGACGCCGTCGGCGTTGTACCGGAGGACACTGCGCACGGCCGTGTCCGGTTCAGTGTTTTCCCCGCTCCACTTCCCGGCAGCACGCATGGCGTACGCATACTGCCGCCCCAGGGCGCCGAACGTGCGTTCCAGGTGTGCCCGGAAGATTTCCGGCACGAGCCCCCGGAGCTTATCGGCGTCGGCAATCGCGATGCTGCCACGCGGCGGGGCCGTGAATTCGAGGCCGCCGCGGGTGTCCAGTTCGACGCCGGCGGTGGAGGTGGCAGCTCCGAACCCGAAGCGCCCGTAGATGGTTGCCTCGGACGCCGTGAGGGCGGCCAGCGCCAGGCCGGAGTCTTTGGCCCGGGTGAGGTCCGCGGTAATCATCCGCCGCAGGATACCCCGGCGCCGGTGCGTGGGCCGGACGGTGACCGCCGTGACCAGGTGCGTGGGCAGCAATTCACTTCCACCGACGTTCAGGTCATTGACCATGGTCCCGTAGGTCGCCACGGGCACTGCCGGGTTCCAGGCGTACTCCGGCAGGCGATCGTCGTACACCGCGGTCAGGATGCGGCCGTCCCGCAGGTAACCGTCCACCTGGGCAGGCAGCCGCTCCTCTTTGGTGCGGTCCTCGTGGAAGCCCAGGTTAACGGCGTCGAACCACCCGGCGGTCCGCTCGTCCGCCTTGGCCGGGTCCGCGGCGTCGTACCCGGCCGGGAAGGAAGCGAACCGCAGCCCGTCCGTGGTGCTGTCCGTGCTGTGGTCCGTACCCATGGTTCCCCCTGTGTTTAGGCGGCAGCGCCTAGTGCCCGGCCTCGTGCCAGCTGATGCCCTCGCCGACGGAGACATCCAGCGGAACGGACAGGTCCGCCGCGGAGCCCATCTGGGCCCGCACCAGCTTCTCCACCGCGTCCCGCTCCCCTGCGGCGACTTCGAGGACCAGTTCATCATGGACCTGCAGCAGCATCCGGGATTTCAGCCCCTGCGCCTTCAGCTCACTGTCCACACCGAGCATGGCCTTCTTGATGATGTCCGCCGCGGATCCCTGGATGGGGGCATTGAGTGCTGCCCGTTCGGCCATTTCGCGCAGCTGCCGGTTGTCGCTGGACAGGTCCGGCAGGTAGCGGCGGCGGCCCTCGATGGTGGAGGTGAACCCGTCCTTGCGGGCCTGCTCGACGACGCCGCGCAGGTAATCGCGCACGGCACCGAACCGCTCGAAGTAGTCACGGATGAGGGTCCTGGCCTCGTCCACCGGGATGGCCAGCTGCTTGGACAGGCCGAAGGAACTGAGCCCGTAGACCAGGCCGTAGGACATTGCCTTGACCTTGGAGCGCATAGCACTGGTGACCTCTTCGGGGGCCACGTTGAACACGTGCGACCCGACGAAGCGGTGCAGGTCCTCGCCCGCCTGGAAGGCGGAAATCAGCCCTTCGTCGCCGGAGAGGTGGGCCATGATCCGCATTTCAATCTGCGAGTAGTCCGCGGTGAGCAGCGAATCGTAGCCTTCACCGACCACGAAGACTTCGCGGATGCGGCGGCCCTCTTCGGAGCGGATCGGGATGTTCTGCAGGTTCGGGTTCACCGAGGACAGCCGTCCGGTGGCGGCCACTGTCTGGGCATAGGTGGTGTGGATGCGGCCGTCGTCGGCGACGGACTTCCGCAGGCCCTCTACGGTGGAGCGCAGCTTGGACGCGTCGCGGAAGGCGAGCAGCTGCTCCAGGAACGGATGTCCGGTCTTCACGATCAGGTCCGTCAGCGCATCGGCGTCGGTGGAGTACCCGGTCTTGATCTTCTTGGTCTTCGGCAGGCCGAGTTCGTCAAAGAGGACGGCCTGCAGCTGCTTCGGGGACCCGAGGTTGATTTCCTTGCCGATGATCCGGAAGGCCTCGTCACTCGCGCGGGTGATGGTGGCGCTGAAATCGTCCAGCAGCCGGTCCAGCTTCTCGGAGGACACCGCAATACCGGCAAGCTCCATTTCGGCGAGGACCTCGGACAACGGAAGTTCCAGCCCGCCGAGCAGCTGGTTGGCGCCGCGCTCCACGAGCTGGCCCGCAAAGTGCTCGCTGAGCCGCAGGGCGGCAAACGCCTTGGACACGGCGGGTGTTGCCGCGTCTTCGTCCCCGAGGGACAGTTCCAGCTGGTTGCTGGCGGCCGCCGCGGGAACAATGTTCATCTTCAGGTGGTACTGGGCCAGGTCCGCCAACTCGTAGCTGCGGCGGTCCGGCTGGATCAGGTAGCCCGAGATTGCGGTGTCATCGACCTCGCCGGCCAGGTGCAGGCCGCGGGCTGCCAGTGCCTTGTAGGCTTCCTTGAAATCGTGCACCACCTTGGGTGCATCTCGGTCCGCCAGCCAGGCCGCAAGCACCTGTTCGGCGGCGGCGTCGAGCTCGGCAAGGGGTACGTAGGCCGCCGATGCGTCCGTCACCAGGGCGAGGCCGACGACGTCGCGCGCCCCGGCGGCACCCTCCGTCACCAACTGCACCGCGGTGCGGGCCTGGTTGCCGGCACGGAACCAGCCGTCCAGTTCCGCGGCGTCGGTGATGATGCTGTGTTCAGGGGCGGCCACTTCGGGGTGCGCGGCGGCCTCGCCCTCATCTTCCCCGTAGACGTCGAAGAGCCGTTTGCGCAGCGCGTTGAACTGCAGGGCGTCAAAGAGTTCCTCAATGGCCTCCCGGTCCGGCCGCTGGGCGGCCATGGCCTCCAGGTCCACCGGCAGGTCCAGGTCACGAAGCAGCCGGTTCAGGCGCCGGTTCCGCTTCACGTCCTCGATGTTCTCGCGCAGGGAGTCGCCTACCTTGCCCTTGATGGAGTCGAGGTTCTCGAGGATGCCTTCGAGCCCGCCGTAAAGCTTGATCCACTTGGCAGCGGTCTTGGGCCCCACGCCCGGGACGCCGGGCAGGTTGTCCGCGCTCTCGCCCACCAGTGCGGCGAGGTCGGAGTACTTGTCCGGCGGAACCAGGTATTTGGCTTCCACAGCTGCGGCGTCCATGCGCGGCAGGTCGGAAACACCCTTCTTGGGGTAGAACACCGTGACGTGGTCATCCACCAGCTGGAAGGCATCCCGGTCCCCCGAGACGACCATGACGTCCCAGTTGAGGGCCGACGCCTTCTCGGCCAGGGTTGCAAGGATGTCATCCGCTTCGTAGCCGTCCATGGACAGCGTGGGAATGCGCATGGCTTCCATGACCTTGATGATCAGGTCGATCTGTCCGTGGAACTCCTCGGGCGTCTTGTTCCGGCCGCCCTTGTACTCGGTGTATTCCTCTGACCGGAATGTAGGGGTGTCCAGATCGAAGGCCACGGCCACGTGAGTGGGTTTCTCCTCCTTGATCAGGTTGATCAGCATGGAGGTGAAACCGTAGACGGCGTTGGTGTGCTGGCCGGTGTCGGTGGAGAAGTTCTCGGCCGGGAGCGCGTAGAAGGCCCGGAACGCCATGGAGTGCCCGTCGATCACCAGCAGCCGGTTGTGTCCCCCGGCATTCACGGTTCCCAGGGAGGCGGGTGCTGTACCCGGGGTGGCCGGGTTTTCGACGGCGGTGGTGCCGTTATTAACGCTGCTCTTGCCGCCGTCTTCCGTGTCGCTCGTAATGTTGCCGCTAAGGGGGGTCGTGGCCAGTTTGGTAGATTCACTCACAAATGCAAGCCTAGTTGCCATGAGCGAGATTTTCACGCCGGGCCCTGCCGGCCGTCAGGCGGACACCAACCCCCACAAGCAGGAACTTATCGACGCCGGTGTCCCGGAGGAGATGCATGACTGGCTGGCTGCGCACGGCGTGGGCCGGCTGGTGGCGAAGCTGGGCATCCGCTTCCTCGAGATGTCAGCGGACCGGCTGGTGGCCACCATGCCGGTCGAGGGCAACGAACAGGTGGCGGGCATCCTGCACGGCGGCGCGCACCTTGTCCTCGCGGAGACCCTCGGCTCCTTCGGAGCCGGTATCCATGCCGGACCCGGGCGGCACGCCGTCGGGATAGAAATCGGTGCCACGCACCACCGGTCCGTGTCCTCGGGGCTGGTCACCGGAACGGCCACCGCCGTGCATCTGGGCAACACCCTCACCACGCACGAAGTGGTCATGACCGATGAGGAGGGCCGCAGGCTGTCCACGGCCCGCATCACGAACATGATCCGCGAGTCCCGCTAGGGCTCTTCAGTTGCACCGAATCCGTAACAGAGCCGCATGCTGCCGTCGGCGGACCGGCGGGCGCTGAGCAGCAGCGCCGGCCGTTCCGCGGCAAGGGGCAGCAGCGGACGGCCCTGCCCGAGCAGGACCGGATGCACCATCAGGCGCAGTTCGTCCAGCAGTCCGTGATGCAGGTACTGGCCGGCCAGGTCCGCGCCCCGCAGCCACACGTCTGAACCGTTGGCCGAGTCCGCGATGTCCGCCGCGAATTCCCCCACCGGACCGCGGACAAACATGATGTCCGCGCCGGGGACCGCGGGAAACTCGTGATGCGTGTAGACCCAGACGGGCCCGGGCGGACAGTCCCACGCGCCGGCGCCGCCCTCCCCGACCTGCCGCTGCAGCCGGGCATAGGTCCCCGCCCCCATCACGACGGCGCCGGCGTTCGCCGGCGATTCGGCCACCCGGAACCGGTCATTTTCCGCCTTGGCGGATTCGCCGCCGGGCGCACTGTCGGCGGTGAATCCGTCAAGGGATATCGAGGCGTAGTAGACAGTCCTCACCATGCCGCCATGGTAGCCAGCCGATGGTCAGACAGGTATGGGCTCCGCCACAGTCGGCGCCACCCGAGGAATAGGTTTGCGGGGCGCCGGGTTGCCGCCTACGGAACCACACTGCCGCTGTCAGCACCGCCTACGCGGGCGCAGGTCAGCGGCGACCTATAGGAAGAGTTACTTAGTGAGCCTGTTTTCCCCGATGACCGCCGGCAGCCTTGAACTGTCCAACCGCCTCGTGATGGCGCCGCTGACCCGCCAGCGGGCCGGACGCGAAGGCATCCCGGGTCCGATGATGGTTGAGCACTACAGCCAGCGCGCCTCGCTGGGCCTGATCGTCAGCGAAGGAACGTATCCCAGCCGTGAAGGGCAGGGATTCCCCGGACAGCCCGGGCTCGTGGACCCCGAGCAGCTGGAAGGCTGGCGCAGTGTCACCGACGCCGTGCATAACGCCGGCGGCCGGATCGTCGCGCAGGTCATGCATGCCGGCCGGGTGACCCATCCGAACATCAACGGCGGCGTCGACCTGGTAGCCCCGAGTGCCATCGCCGTGGACGGCATGTCCCACACATATGACGGCAAGCAGGCCTACACAGTGCCGCGCGCACTGGAAACCGAGGAACTGGCTTCCGTGACCGCGGACTTCGTGCGCGGGTCCCGGGCAGCGGTGGACGCCGGGTTCGACGGCGTGGAGCTGCACGGAGCCAACGGCTACCTGCTGCACGAATTCCTCTCTCCGGTAGCTAACCGG
This sequence comes from Arthrobacter jinronghuae, assembly GCF_025244825.1. Classification (NCBI taxonomy): domain Bacteria; kingdom Bacillati; phylum Actinomycetota; class Actinomycetes; order Micrococcales; family Micrococcaceae; genus Arthrobacter; species Arthrobacter jinronghuae. The sequence continues at coordinate 1,872,119 of NZ_CP104263.1, read as the reverse complement.
CGCACGGACAATTACGGCGGAAGCCCGGAGAACCGTGCACGGTTCGTCATCGAAACGCTTCAGGCAGTCGCGGCCGAGATCGGCGCCGACCGGGTGGGCCTGCGTATTTCGCCCGAACACAATGTCCAGGGCTGCCTGGAAATGGACCCGGAGGACGTGCTTGCCACCTACGGCGCCCTGCTGGATGCCATCGCCCCGCTCGGCCTCGCCTACCTGAGCATCCTGCACCGTGATCCCGCCGGCGAGCTGGTGCAGGCCCTCCGCACCCGCTTCGGCGGCAAGGTACTGCTCAACACCGGCTTCGGTCCCCTCACCACCCGCGAGGAAGCCCTGGCCATCATGGACGACGGGCTCGGCGACGCCGTCGTCGTTGGCCGTCCCGCCATCGCCAACCCGGACCTGGTGCGCCGCTGGCAGGAAGACCTGCCGCTGAACACCCCTGACGCGACGACCTTCTACTCCTTTGGACCCGAGGGCTACACGGATTACCCGTTCTACGAGGCTGCTTCGCAGAACTAAGCACCGCCAACGTAAAAGGCCCGCAGGATCAACTGATCCTGCGGGCCTTTTCTGTGGTGCTGAAGTATTAGCCGTGCAGCGCGGGAACGATCAGGTAGATACCGAACAGTACGGCTACAGCGCTGAGCGCGAAGCAGGCGAACGCCCCTGCCTTCGCCAGGGCAACGCGGTTGCGCGGGGTGGAGCCGGTCTCCGCATCGAGCGAGACCGCGTACAGGCGAACCCCGAACGAATAGATGCAGACCACGGTCAGCGCGGCGAGGAGCGTGACGCCGAAAACCGTCAGGTAGTCCATCCAGTGGATGTTCATTTGGAACCTTCCTTGACCTTGACCCCGGCAGCGGTGTTTCCGCCCTTACCGGAGTTGTTGTTCTTGCCGGTGCTGCCGTTCTTGCCCTTGCGGTTGTTCTTGCCGCGGCGCTTCTTGATGCGGACTACTTCGCCGGCATTTTCAATGTCGCTTACGGCGTTGTCGTGGTTGACCGGGCTGCGGCGGGACCACAGGAAGATGCCCAGGATGGTGAGGGTGCCAAGGATGGAGATTGCAACCACACCTGCAGTGCCCAGGGACGCGATGAGCGCCGCGATGGCACCCATAACGGCGGCGGCGGGAAGCGTGAGGAGCCAGCCGGCGCCGACCTTACCCGCGGTGCCCCAGCGGACCTCGGCGCCCTTGCGGCCCAGGCCCGAACCGATGACGGAGCCGGAGGCAACCTGTGTGGTGGACAGTGCGAAGCCCAGGTGGGACGACGCCAGGATGGCAGCGGCCGTACTGGTTTCGGCAGCAAAGCCCTGTGCCGGCTTGACCTCGGTCAGGCCGGTTCCCATGGTGCGGATGATGCGCCAGCCACCGGCGTAGGTTCCGGCGGCAATGGCAATGGCACAGGCTGCGACCACCCAGAACTCGGGGCCGGTTCCGGAAGTCTGCAGGCCGCCGGCAACGAGGACAAGGGTGATCACACCCATGGTCTTCTGGGCGTCGTTGGTGCCGTGAGCCAGGGCGACAAGGGAGGAGGAGAAGATCTGGGCGTAGCGGAAGCCGCCGCGCTTGCGGGGCAGCTTGTTGCCCGAATCGGGATCATGCCGGCGGGTGATCCGGTACGCCAGCTTGGTGGCGAGGTAGGCCACGAACAGGGCGATGCACGGAGCGATCAGCGCCGGCAGGACAACCTTGGACATCAGCACGGAGTAATCCACCGAACCGAATCCCGCACCGACTATGGCGGCACCGATGAGGCCGCCGAACAGGGCGTGGGAGGAACTGCTGGGCAGTCCCCGCAGCCAGGTGATCAGGTTCCAGATGACTGCACCCATCAGGCCGGCGAAGATCATGACCGGGGTTATCTGGATCCCGCCCTCACCTTCCTTGATGAGTCCGCCGGAGATGGTTTTGGCTACCTCCGTTGAGAGGAAAGCACCTACCAGGTTGAGCACGGCCGCCAGAGCGACGGCGGTTTTTGGCTTGATGGCGCCGGTGGCGATGGGGGTAGCCATCGCGTTGGCGGTGTCATGAAAGCCGTTGGTGAAGTCGAAGAATAGTGCTAGCGCGATCACCAGCGCGACCATAAGGGTGAGGTCCACCGCATACCCTAACTAAAGACGAGTGAAAGAATCCGCGCAGCGGGACATCCCTCGGCACGTGTTTCGCTGCCGACGCCCGCTTTACGCCAGATTGATCGTATGCGCTCGGACAGGCGCGTACCAAAGCGGCGGATGTGCCCTTGCTCTCCCTGATGGGCGGCCAGGGTCAGATCCTCAGGCCGGTGCGGGGCTCACGCCCTCCGAGTTCGACGTCGATCACGGTGTCCGGTGCGGGCAGGACCACGCTCCGGGTGTGCGTGGTATGAGCGTCCGGTTCAATGATGCTGAGGACATACTCGCCGGGTCCGGGCAGGGGCAGTTCGTAGTTGCCTCTGCTGTCCGAGCGGGCCGAGGCAGATACCTCTCCACCCGGCCGGACCAGAATCACCAGCGCATCCGCGACGGCACGGCCGGCATGCCGGATCCGTCCGGTGAGGGCCAGTTGCCGGCGGAAGTGGATGTCGTGGTGTACGGCCGTGCCCCGGATGGCCAGTACCTCCGAAACCGGCAGCCAGCGGGCCTGGCTCGCGACCATGACGTATTGGCCGTCGCCGGGGAGCAGGACGGCATAACCGCCGTCCTGGTCCGCGCGGTCCCAGTCCACCGGCCCGCCCGCGCTGTCCAGCACAGTGACGGTCCCCCGGCCCACGGGCCTGCCGTCCGCGGCCGACAGCAGCCGTCCGCGGACCATGAGCTCCCGCTTTTCCTCCGGCTGCGGCTGCCCCTGTCCCGCAACGGCATGCAGGTCCGGATGCGTGGCCTCATGCCGGCGGGACCGGGGAATCAGACAGGCGACGCCGGTGGCGGCCAGGGCGGCCAGGCCTGCCAGAACGAAGATGGTCCGGAACGCGTCCAGTGCGGGGAATGTGCTGCCGCCGGTGCTTATTGTCAGCGAGGCCAGGATAGTGGCCACTGCTGCGCTGCAGGTGGAGGTGCCTACGGACCGGAGCAGGGTGTTGAGGCCGTTGGCCGCCGCAGTGTCGGTCAGTGGGACGTTGCTCATGATGATGGTGGGCATGGCGGCCATGGAGATTGCCGTGCCGACCGACACAATCACGGCCCCGGTGATGATTTCCGGAACCGTCTGTACAAAGAGGACGCGTGCCAGATACCCCGCAGCCATAACGGCGCAGCCGGTCACCAGGGTGACCTTTGCTCCGTAGGTGTTGGTGATGCGCGCCGAAACCGGGGCAACCGCCACCATCGCCAGCCCTGACGGGATCATGGTGAGCCCGGCCGTCAGCACGCTCAGCCCGAACCCGTAGCCGGTTTCCTTCGAGAGCTGCAGCTGCTGCGTAGTGACCAGCATGTTCGCGTACATGGAGAAGCCCACTAGAACGGCCCCGATGTTGGTGAGCAGAACCGGACGGCGGGTAGACGTCCGCAGGTCCACCAGGGGCTGTCCGTTGCGCAGCTCCGCCGGAAACCAGAGTGCGAAGCAGACGGCGGCGGCGGCAAAAAGGCCCAGGACCGGATAACTGGTCCAGCCCCAGACCCCGCCCTTGGTAATGGCCAGCAATACGGCGGTCATGGCCGCCGACAGCAGCACGGCCCCGACGTAGTCAAACGGTGCCGGACTGCGGACCTTCGACTCCGGGACGAAGACGACGACGGCGGCAATCAGCACCGCGCCGATCACGCCCACTACCCAAAAGGTGCCCTGCCAGCCCAACCGCTCATAGACCAGCCCGGCAAGGGGCAGGCCTAAGGCGCTGCCGATGCCGAAGCTGGCACTCATCAGTGACACGGCGCCGGCGATCTTCTTCTGCGGCAGGGCATCCCGGAGGATGCTGATCCCCACCGGTATGACCGCACCGGCGAAACCCTGCAGCCCGCGGCCCACCAGGGCCCACGCGAAAGTCCCGCCGATGGAGGCCGTGAAGGCGCCGGCAACCATCAGGGCCATGGCCACCAGCAGCATCCGGCGTTTGCCGTACATGTCCGCCAGCCGGGAGACGATGGGCGTTGCCACCGCCGCGGAGAGCAGCGTTACGGTGACCAGCCAGGACACGTCGTCGGAGGTGACCCCGAAGATCCGGGGGTATTCCGGCAGCAGCGGAACCACTGCCGTTTTTTCGAGCGAGACAACTATGCCCCCGCATCCCAGCGTGGCAATCATCAGCCAGTCGGGGAACCTGCGCGCGCCCTTGCGTGCCGCATGCGGGGCAGTCATGCCGGTCCTTCGGGTTCAGCTCGGCGGGGGCCCTAGCCCCGCGAGATGGGAACCTTGGTTGATGTCGGTCCAACCTCCGGGACCGGCACGCGGATTTCCAGCACACCGTCGTTGTAGGTGGCAGTGACATTGTCCTGGCTGGCTCCGGAGGGCAGGGCTATTTCCCGGGTGAAGGACCCGTAACGGAACTCCGAACGATAGCCGTGCCGTCCCTTGTGCTCCGTTTGCTCCTTCCGCTCCCCCTTGATGTGCAGGACACCGTCGCTGACCGTGACGTCCAGGTCCTGTTCGGGATTGATGTTGGGCAGTTCGGCCCGGATCACCATGGCCGAACCGTCCTGGTATTCCTCGACCGGGAAGGCCGGAACCTCCCAGTCCCCCTCGAAGAATTTGCGGACCTGGTCGGGCAGTTCAAAACGCTCGCGGCGTGCAAGGGAAGCCATGGATATCTCCTTCTCTGTTGCCCGGTCCGGCGGCGCTGGAGCTAATTGGAGCTGCCGGGGCGCTGCGGCGCCGGGCGGAATGAACGGTGCCGCAAGGGTACGTCCGCTGCCCGGCGGTCCTCAATGGAAAACCGGCAAAACCCGGGCCGGGGACAGGGTTTCGCCGCCGTTTTGCTTGTGGTCCCGGCCCCCGGCATCCGAACCCTAGTCATGGATTTTCGGCGCGCGTAGAGTTTTTTCTGCGCGCAGCCCTGTGAGGACCCCACCGCCGTTCACTACGGCTTGATGGCAGTAGGCATACCGTCGATGAGAGGCTGACAAAAATGGCGCAGAATGATCCTGATTCACTTTCCGTCAATCCACTTTTTGCCCGGCCGGGCGAGGAAACCGCCGCCCCGAAGTTCCGGCTGAATGACAGTGAAATGCTGCCGGAAACGGCGTACCAGATTGTCCACGACGAAACCATGCTGGACGGCAATGCACGCCTGAACCTGGCGACCTTTGTCAGCACCTGGATGGACGACCACGCGAACCGGCTCTACAGCGAGACGTTCGACAAGAACATGATCGACAAGGATGAATACCCGCAGACTGCCCAGATTGAGCAGAACTGCTGGCGGATCCTCGCCGATCTGTGGCATTCCCCTTCCCCGGAGAACTCCATCGGCACCTCGACGGTCGGTTCTTCCGAAGCCTGCATGCTGGGCGGGCTGGCGTTCAAACGGCTTTGGCAGCATCGGCGCCGCAGCGAGGGAAAACCCACTGATAAGCCGAACCTGGTGATGAGTTCAGCGGTCCAGGTGTGCTGGGAGAAGTTCTGCAACTACTTCGACGTCGAGCCGCGGCTGGTGCCCATCAGTGAAGAGCACAAATGCCTGGACGGCTTCGAGTTGGAGAACTACGTCGATGAAAACACCATCGGCGTCGTCGCCATCATGGGCGTGACCTACACCGGCATGTATGAGCCGGTGAAGCAGATCGCCGCCAAGCTCGACGAGATCCAGTCCTCCACCGGCCTCGACATTCCCATCCACGTGGACGGGGCGTCCGGCGCCATGATCGCTCCGTTTATCCAACAGGATCTGGAGTGGGACTTCCGGCTGGAAAGGGTCCACTCGATCAGCACCTCCGGCCACAAATACGGACTGGTCTATCCCGGCCTCGGCTGGGTGGTCTGGCGGGAACGGCAGTGGCTTCCGGAGGACCTGATTTTCTACGTGAGCTACCTGGGCGGCGATATGCCGACCTTTGCCCTCAACTTCTCGCGCCCCGGTGCGCAGGTCGTCCTGCAGTTTTACTTGTTCCTGCGCCTGGGCCGCGAGGGCTATGCACGGATCCAGCAGGCATCGCAGGACGTGGCTCTGCACCTGTCGGGCGCGATCGCGGAGCTTGGCCCCTTCGAACTGTGGAACGACGGCTCCGACATTCCGGTGTTCGCCTGGCGGTTGAAGGATGGATACACGGACAAGTGGAACCTGTATGACCTGGCGGAGCGGCTCCGCACCAGGGGGTGGCTCGTGCCCGCCTATCCCTTGCCGGACAACCTCTCGAACCTGACGGTGGAACGGATTGTGGTCCGCAACGGGCTGAGCATGGACCTGGCCGAGAAACTGCTGGCAGACATCCGTCGGGAAACGACGTATCTGGAACACCTGAGCGCCCCCATGCCCCGCGAGGCGGAGCACCCCGGATTCCATCACTAATCAAAGAGGTGGGCTGAATGAGCGATTCGAAGGCAGCAAATCCGTCCGGATCGGGCCGGCAGCGGGCGAAGTCGAAGCAGAACGCCCAGATCACCATCGGTGCCCTGGCAGTGATGAACATTGTGGCCGTGGTCAGCCTCCGCGGACTTCCGTCCGAGGCCGAGTACGGCCTGAGCTCGATTTTCTACTACGTCCTGGCCGCCGTCGTCTTCCTGATTCCGGTCTCGATTGTGGCTGCGGAGCTGGCCACCGGATGGCCGGAAACGGGCGGCGTATTCCGCTGGGTCGGCGAGGCCTTCGGACCACGGTGGGCGTTCCTTGCCATGTTTATGCTCTTCATCGAGGTCACCATCTGGTTCCCCACCGTGCTGACGTTCGGCGCGGTTTCACTCGCCTACACCGGGGACAGCCAGAGCCTGGATGCGCAGCTGGCAGGAAATAAATTCTTTGTCCTCGCAGTGGTCCTGGTGGTCTACTGGCTGGCCACGTTCATTGCTTTCCGCGGCGCGAAGGCCTTCTCCCGGGTGAGCCAGTGGGGCGGCATCGTCGGAACCATCATTCCGGCCGCCATTTTGATCATCCTTGGCTTCTCCTATTTCTTTGCCGGCAACACCCCGCAGATCCAGCTGGGCTGGGGCGAACTCATTCCCGACTTCGGCAACTTCTCCAACGTGGTGCTCGCAGCATCGATTTTCCTTTTCTACGCCGGCATGGAAATGAACGCGATCCACGTCAAAGAGGTCAAGAACCCCACCCGCGACTACCCGATTGCGGTGCTGACCGCGGCGGCAGGGACGGTCATCATCTTCGTGCTGGGAACCCTGGCCATCGCGTTCGTGGTGCCCCAGGCCGATATCAACCTCACCCAGAGCCTGCTGACCTCCTACAACGACATGTTTGAATGGGCCGGCATTGGCTGGGCAGGACCCATAGTCGCGTTTATGCTCCTGATCGGTGTCCTCGCCGGAGTGGTGACCTGGGTGGCAGGTCCGTCAACGGGCATGCTCGCCGTGGCGAAGGCAGGCTACCTCCCCCGCTTCTGGCAGCACACCAACAAGAACGGAATGGGCACCCACATCCTGTTCTTCCAGGCCTTTATGGTCACCGGCCTGGGACTGACCTACGTGGTGCTGCCCTCGGTTCAGGCCGCCTACCAGATCCTGAGCCAGCTGACAGTGATCCTGTACCTCATCATGTACATGCTGATGTTCGCTGCCGCGATTTACCTGCGCTACAGCCAGCCGAACCGTCCGCGGCCCTACCGGGTGCCCGGAGGCGACGTCGGGATGTGGATTATCGGCGGCGTGGGTTTCCTTGGTTCACTGATGGCTTTCGCCTTCAGCTTCATCCCGCCCGACCAAATCACTGTGGGATCCCCGGAAGTGTACGTGGGCATCCTGGTGGGCGGGGCGGTGGTGATGGTAATCCTGCCGTTCCTTATCTACGCCTTCCGCAAGCCGCACTGGCGGGACCCGACCAGCGAGTTCGTTCCGTTCACGTGGCAGATTGAGCATTCGCATCCCGGGACGGTCACCGAGTCGAGTGTTTCGACCCAGCAGTTGACCCGGGAAGCGGAATCCTCCGGTTCGCCGGTGATGTTCTCGCACGACGACGGCGGCGGGCGCGGCGGGAGCTCGGCGGTATGAAACTCGATGATGCCGCCATTGAATCGGCGGTCCGGACGGCGTACGCAGACCACCGTAACGACTCCGGGGGCAGGAACGCCAGCTACATCCCGTACCTGGCGTCCGTGAACCCGGACCTCTTCGGGGTTTGTGCGATGACCGCGGACGGAGCGTTGTTCGAAGCCGGTGACACAGGCTTCGAATTCGCCCTGGAATCCATTTCCAAGGTGTTCTCCATGGCGTGGGCCATGGAACAGGTGGGGCTGGAAACCTTCCAGGAAAAGGTGGGTGCGGATCCGACCGGGGAACCGTTCAACTCGGTGATCTCCGTTGTACTGCACGGTGACACACCGGTTTCGCCCTTGGTCAATGCCGGGGCCATGTCTACGGTTTCCCTGATTCCCGGCGACAACGCCGAGGATCGGTGGGAGGCGATCCTGCAGGTCCAGAGCGCATTTGCCGGCCGGAGAATCACGCTGAGTGACGAGGTGAATAACTCCGAGCAGTCCACTAACTTCCACAACCGGGCGATTGCCTGGCTGCTGTACTCGGGCGGCACCATGTATTCGGATCCGATGGAAGCCTGTGATGTGTATACCCGGCAGTGCTCCACCCTCGTCACCGCCCGGGACCTGGCCGCCATGGGAGCCACCATCGCCAACAAGGGAATCAATCCCTTGAGCGGGGACCGGGTAGTGCAGGCTGCCAACATCCCGGCCATGCTGGCCGAGATGACCATGGAAGGGATGTATACCGCCTCCGGTGACTGGGCCTACCGCGTGGGACTGCCGGGAAAGTCCGGCGTGGGCGGGGGAATCCTGGCCATCATGCCCGGCAAGCTGGCGATTGCCGGGTTTGCGCCGCCGCTGGACGAGGTGGGCAACAGCGTCAAGGCCCAGGCTGCGGTGGCCCAGGTTGCCGCGGCGCTGGGCCTGAGCATCTACAAGGCCAGCGAGTACAGCGACTAGCCCAGGTCCCGGCCTATCCGGTCTGCGGCGGCGCGCAGCGGCGGAAGCACCGTCTCCTCCACGCGCTCGGCGCTGTGCAGCTGCAGCGACACGTTGGCGGCCGCGACCACTGTGCCGTCGCCGCTCCGGACCGGAACGGCCACGCCCCGCAGGCCGTCCTCCAGTTCATCAGCCACCCGTGACCAGCCCCGCTCGCCGGCCTCGCGTACGGACGCCCTCAGCTCCTGGATGCTGCGGACGGTGCGCCCGGTGTAAGGCAGCAGCTCCACGGTGCTGAAATAGTCTTCCTGCTCCGCCTCGGGCAGGGACGCCAGCAGCACCCTGCCCATCGACGTGGCCCAGGCTGGGAACCGGGTCCCGACGTTGACCGCCACCCGCACCAGCCGGGGGGAAGTGATGCGCGAAACATAAACGACGTCGGTCCCGTCCAGGATGCACAGCGACGTCGTCTCACCCAGGTCTGCGGAGAGCTGCTTCAGGTGCGGTTCCGCGGTGTGCGGCAGGGCGAGATGCGCCAGGAACGAGGACCCGATGTCGAGGGTCCTCGGCGCCAGGCGGAAGGTGGTTCCGTCAAAGCCCAGGTAGCCCAGGTCCCGGAGGGTGAGCAGGAAGCGGCGCGACGCAGCCCGGCTGATGCCTGCGGCCGCGGCCGCGGAGCTGACCGTATGTTCGGGCACGTTCAGCGTGAAGGCGCCCAGCACGGCAAAGGCCTTCTCCACTGATTTCACGTAATAGCCGTCTGCGCCCTCCACTTAACCCGCCTTCCGTTTCGGCTCCCCCCGGGACGCCAGGTACTGGGAAGCCAGCCGGACGGGTGCGTTGGGTGCACCGTAACCTTCATACCCGCCGCGCCGTTCCACCACTTCGAAGAACACGTTACCCACCGTGCCCGTGTAGAAGTGCAGGAATTCGCCGTCACCGTCACGGTCATAGAGCAGGTTCAGCTCCTGCAGTTCCGCCAGGAAGCCCGGATTCAGCCGGAAGCGGGCTGCCAGGTCCTCATAGTAGTTGGCAGGAACCGGCAGGAACTGCAGGCCCCTTTCGGCGGCCTGACGGGCCGTGGCGACCAGGTCGGTGGAGGTGAAAGCCACATGCTGGGGGTATTCCCCGCCGCCGGGCCCGGATTCCACGATCAACGGGGCAATGTTCAACGCCAGCCGCACCCCGCCGTCGGCGCTGCGCATCACCTGGCTGCGGACCAGCCCCATGGGGCTGGGGACCTCCTGCGAGGCGATAGGGGTCAGGGAAAGCGTGGACTCGTAGAAGAGCACCGCTTCGTCGAAGTGCTGCCAGGGCTGGGACAGGTTGATGTGGTCAATGGCCGAAATCAGCGGCTGTGCCGGCTGCCCGGCGGTTCCCCCGGGCCCCTGCTGCACCGCGGGTCCGAACTCGTCCGCCCACGCGGCAGTGCCGTCGGCGGTGGCTTCGCAGAGGAAGACCTCCGTGGAGTCCGGAGCAAACACGGCCTGGAGAACCTGCTCGTCCGCCTGGCTGCGCCGGCTTACCGGCCGTGCCCGCAGCTGCACGGCGCGGGAGGCAGCGGCCTGCGGGTCCTGCACGTCCAGGCCCAGTGCCGAGATCCCCGGTTCCATGCCGCCGGCCTGCTGCCCGTTGATGATCACGCGGGCCGCGCCGGAGGTCCACAGCTGCACTGGTTTGGTCCGGTGTCCGCCGGCGAAGCTGAAGCCCAGCTGATACAGGAGTGCGGAGACGGCGTCCGGGTTCCCGGCCTTGACCTCGGCGAAGTTGAACCCGGTGGGCTCGGCCACGCTCGGCAGGGTCGCGAGGGACATCGGATAGTGCGTGCCGCCGTCGTGCTCTTTGAGGTACGACGCCGTACGCTCCTCCAGCCAGATCAGGGACCGCATGGCGTCCACCGCCGTGCGGTCCTCGGCCGTCTGCCGGAAGACGTCGTTGAAGATCTCCAGGGAGACGGGCCCGTTGTAGCCGCTGCGGACCAGGTGGGCCATGAACCGCACCAGGTCGAACGCGCCCTCCCCGGGAAAGACCCGGTAGTGCCGGCTCCAGGAGAGGACGTCCAGGGACAGTTCCGGCGCGTCGGCGAGTTGGACGAAGAAGATCTTCTCCGCCGGGATTTTTTCGATCGCGGCCGGGTCCCAGCCGCGGGAGAGGATATGGAAGCTGTCCAGGCAGGTGCCGATCTGCGGGTGGTCGGCCAGGTCCACTATGCGCTGGGCATGCTCGAAGTCATTCACGTAGCGCCCCCAGGCCAGTGCTTCGTAGGCAACCTTCACCCCGTAGCCGGCCGCCAGTTCACCCAGCCGGCGCAGCTGGTCCGCCGCCGCGGCGTCGTCGTCGATGGTGGCAGTGCCCACGTTGCTGCACAGGAGCATGGTTTCGATGCCCAGGCGGTTCATCAGTTCGAACTTTGCCCGGGCCCGGTCCAGGTTGGCTTCCAGCAGGGGTGCTTCGACGCCTTCGAAGTCGCGGAACGGCTGGTACAGGTCCAGGGTCAGGCCCAGGGTGTCCGCCAGGGCGCGGATCTGCTCCGGGCTGGACGGGGACACTAAGAGGTCCGGTTCGAAGATTTCAATGCCGTCGAAACCTGCATCGGCGCAGGCACGCATTTTCTCTTCGAGCGTCCCGCTCAGGCAGACGGTGGCAATTGACGTGCGCATGGTGCTCCGGTCCCCGGCCCTCAGCGGCCCTGGCTAATCAGTTCGTGGAAGTGGGTGAGCATCCGCGCCGCGTCGGGCCGGATGCCGGTAATCAGCTCAAAGGCGTCCACGGCCTGGCCCACGGCCATCCGGCCGCCGTCCAGCACACTGCAGCCCCGCGCCTGTGCGCCGCGGATCAGTTCCGTTTCCACCGGACGGTAGACGACGTCGGCCACCCACTGGGAGGGGCTGAGCAGGTCCAGGTCCACGGCGAGGCCGGGATGGGAATGCATCCCCACCGGTGTGGCATGGACCAGGCCGTCGGCTCCGGGCAGGACGGCTGCAAGGTCTGCCGGCGTGCCGGAGATAATCTCCCGGTCCGGGAAGAGCCCGGACAGTGCTGCGGCGCGTTCCGCAGCGCGCAGGGGGTCCAGGTCCAGCAGGGTCAGCCGGCCGGTGCCCGCCTTGAGCAGGGCATAGGCCACGGCCGCTCCTGCCCCGCCTACGCCGAGCTGGACCACCGCGTCCAGCTTGGCGTCCGGCAATCCGCCGGCCAGTGCTCCGCCGAAGCCGGAGAAATCGGTGTTGTGCCCGATGAACCTGCCGTCGCGGATCAGGACGGTGTTGACTGCGCCTAGCCGCGCGGCGTCGTCGGACACTTCATCGAGTTCGGCCAGGACCAGCTGCTTGCAGGGATGCGTCACATTGAAGGCGTTGAAGCCCAGGTCCCGGCCGGCGCGCAGCAGCGCTCCGACGTCGGTGCCCGGACGGCCCAGCTTTGTGAGGTCAATCGGCCGGTAAATGTAGCGCAGCCCCTGATGATCGGCCTCCCTTTCATGCATGGGCGGGGTGAGGGAAGCGGTGATGCCTTCCCCGATCAACCCGACAACGAATGATTCCTCGGTGCCGCTCATGGCGCTGTTCCTTCCGGTGCCTAACTGTGGGCGGCGGTGCCCTTTCGACCACGCAGGACTCATATGCGTCGCTGCTTGCCGGACCCTTAACTGTGGGCTACATTACTTCAAGCGTACGGAGAATGCACACAAGTGCGCATTCCGCACAAGTGATGCCGCACAAGTCGATGCCGTACACAAACGCCGCACAATCCAATACCGCACACGTCGCCCACCCCCCCAACCTCAGCCCACGTCAGGAGAGATGCAATGGACGCATCCGCCCCCGCTGGACCAGCAACGGGCAAGACCCCGCGCAAGGCCGCCACTGCCAGCTTTATGGGCAGTGCCGTCGAGTACTACGACTTCTTTATCTTCGGTTCCGCTGCCGCGCTCATTTTCCCGCGCGTGTTCTTCCCGGACGCCGACACCCAGGCCAGCGTTATGTCGCTCGCCACCTTCGGTTTCGCCTATATTGCCCGTCCGGTCGGCGCCGTTATCCTCGGACACTTCGGCGACCGGGTGGGCCGCCAGAAAGTCCTGATGTTCACCCTCCTGCTGATGGGCGGGTCCACCTTCCTGATCGGCTGCCTGCCGGACTTCAACACGATCGGCTGGTGGGCTCCCGTCCTGCTGGTCTTCTGCCGCCTGATGCAGGGGCTTTCCGCCGCCGGCGAGCAGGCCGGCGCCAGTTCCATGACCCTGGAACACGCGCCGGACAACCGCCGCTCGTTCTTCACGTCCTGGACCCTGACCGGCACCCAGGGCGGACAGATCCTTGCCGCACTGGTGTTCATTCCCGTGGTTGCCCTGCCGGACGACATCAAGTACGGCATCGGCTGGCGCATTCCGTTCTGGCTGAGCGCCGTGGTTGTCGTAGTCACCTACTTCATCCGCCGCTCCCTGCATGAAACCCCCACCTTCACGGAGGCCAAGGAACGCAACGAGATCGTGAAGCTGCCGGTGGGCGTCCTGCTGAAGGACCACTGGCGCGACGTGCTGCGGGTCATCTGCTGCGCCTTCATCGCGGCGGTTTCCACCGTCTACGGAACGCTGGCCATCAAGTACGGCACCGAGGTGGGCGACGTGGACGCGAACATTACGCTCTGGCTCGTGGTCGCCGGCAACGTCTTCGCGCTGTTCACGCAGCCGCTGTTCGGCCGGCTGGCCGACCGGATCGGGCGCCGTCCGGTCTTCATCTACGGTGCGGTATCAAGTGCGGTGATCATGCCGTTCTACCTGCTGTCCATGGAGTCCGGTAACACCCTGCTGCAGTTCGCCCTTTCCGTGGCGGTATTCTCCTGCGGCTACGCGGCGGCGAACGCCGTCTGGCCGTCCTTCTACGGAGAGATGTTCAGCGCCAAGGTCCGCTTCTCCGGCCTCGCCATCGGCACGCAGCTCGGCTTCCTGATGGCCGGTTTTGCACCGTCCATCGTTGCTGCCATCGGCGGACTGGAACCCGGCGGATGGGTAGTCACCAGCATGTTCACCGGCGCTATCTGCGCCATCGCCGCGATTTCCGCCCTCACCGCCAAGGAGACCGCACACACCCCGACAGCGGAACTGGGTCTGCACCTGGACAAGACCGCCGCCCCGGTGCGCCCGGCCACTGCATAGGAGGCGGCAACCGCATTACCCGCAGGGCCGGGGTGGGAACATTTCCCGCCCCGGCCCTGCGTCGTATGCGCCGCCGGTGTCACGTTCCGCAGTGTCATAAGCCGCGCAGCCGGGCCCGGCGCGAAGTCCAGGCGATGTATCCGCCCAATGCCCCCGTCGATGCGAGCCCGGCACTCATCAGCGGTGCCTGCCACGATTTCCAGCGGGACGAATCACCCAGTGTCAGCTCCCCCACGCCACGGATAAACGCCGATGCGAAGATTGCCGCCACCAGCCGGTTTCCCACGCGCTCCAGCCGCATTACCAGCGGCAGCAGTTCCTCGCCGCGGAGGTGGACCTCCACTCCCTCGATTTCCAGGGTGCTGAGCAGCCGGCGCGCCTGGTCCGGCAGTTCAGCACCCAGCTCCAGGACCTCGGTTCCGGCGCGGCCGAGCCTGCGGGCGTAGTTCACCGGGTTCAGCTGGTGAACCGCCATCCTGCGGGCATAGGGGCCCAGGGTGGGGCCCAGCCGGAACCGGGGATCCAATACCTCGCCCATTCCCTCGGTCATGATCAGCATCCTCAGCAGCAGCGCCATTTCCCGCGGCAGCTGGATGTGGTGCGTGCGCAGGATGCCGAGCCCGGTGGTGATGATGGTTCCCACCGGTGCCGAAGCCAGATCCTTGCCCGAATACAGGCGGATCAGCGGACCAAGGTCCATCCTCAGCTTCACCCGGTTCACCCGCATCCCTGAGGCGTTGATCCGGACCAGCGCATTGGTGATCCGTTCGGGATCCTTGCGCACGATGCCGATGAACAGGGCGGACAGCTGGCTGCGCAGCTTCTCGTCCACCTCGCCCACCATCCCGAAGTCGATCAGCCCCACCCGGCCGCCGGGCTGAACGAAAAGGTTTCCCGGGTGCGGGTCCGCATGGAAAAACCCGTCGTCGAAGACCATCTTCATTTCAACGCGTGCCGCGGACACCGCCAGCGCCGGTCGGTCGATCCCGGCGGCGTCGAGCGCGGCAACGTCCGTGACCTTCATTCCCCGGATCCGGTCCATCGTGAGGACCCGGGAGGTGCTGTGGTCCCAATAGACGGCGGGAATGGTGATCGCGGCGTCGTCCTGGAAGTTGGCCTGGAACCGGTCCGCATTGCGGCCTTCCTGGAGATAGTCCAGTTCCGAGCGGAGCGTGGCGGCGAACTCGTCCATCAGCCCGGTGAGATCGTAGTCGCGGGCGGCTTCCCAGCGCTTGCCGGCCGCATTGGCCAGGTTCTGCAGGATTTCCAGGTCCTGCTCCACCTGGGCGGCGATGCCGGGCCGGCGCACCTTGACCACCACCTCGGTGCCGTCTTTGAGGACGGCGGCGTAGACCTGTCCGATCGAGGCGCTTGCCATGACCGTGGTGTCGAAGGACCGGAAGACCTCCAGCGGGTCTCCGCCCAGTTCCTGCCGCAGCTCGTCGGCGATCTGCGGCCACGGGACCGCTTCGGCGTCATCCTGCAGCTTCGCCAGCTCCCGCTGGTACTCCGGGGGCAGCAGGTCCGGGCGGGTGGAGAGCAGCTGGCCCATTTTCACATACGTGGGGCCCAGCTCCTCGAGGGCCGTACGCAGGTACTCCGGACGGGTGCGGGGCTTCGCCCCCGGCTCGGCTGCCTGCTGGCGGCGGAACGGCAGCCTGCCCTCCAGGCCGAGGGCGGACACCAGGAAGCCGAGGCCGTTGCGGGAGAGGATTTCGGCGATCTGCCGGTAACGGTCCAGCTGGCTGATCATTGGTCTGCTCCGTCCACGAGGACTCCGGTTCTGCCGGTGCTGTTCGTTACCGAAACACTAGCGGCAGGGCAGGTTCCGCCGACAGGCTCCGCACCTGTACGGCACCTGTACCGCTTCAGCCGTCCGGTGCTCTTCTCCCGGCCGCGGCCGGGACCTAGACTCCGGCACATGCCGATGTCCTCACCTGACCAGCCGTCCGCTGCCTCGCTGCGGGAGCGGGTGTCCTCTCTCCCGCCGGACGAAAGACCCGTCCTGCTGTCCGGAGCCTCCTTCTGGAGCACCGCCGCTGCCCCGGCGGCAGGGCTCCGGCCCCTGGTGCTCTCCGACGGGCCGCACGGCATCCGGCGTCCGCGCAGCGACACCGAGCCGGGAATCGGCGACGCGCTTCCTGCCACCTGCTTCCCAGCCGAATGCCTGACGGCGTGCTCATGGGATACGGACCTGCTGGCCCGTCTCGGCACCGCGACGGCGAGGGAAGCGGCAGCCGCGTATGTCGACGTCGTGCTGGGACCGGGGCTGAACATCAAGCGCACTCCCCTGTGCGGACGCAACTTCGAGTACTTCTCCGAAGACCCGCTGCTTGCCGGCGCCCTGGGGGCTGCCTGGATCCGCGCGCTCCAGGCCGAGGGGGTGGCGGCCTGCCCCAAGCACTTCGCCGCGAACAACCAGGAAGCGGACCGGATGCGCATTAACGCGGCGGTGGACGAACGTACCCTGTACGAGATTTACCTCAGGGCTTTCGAAACGGTGGTCCGGACCGCGCACCCGTGGACCCTGATGGCTGCCTACAACAAGGTCAACGGCATCCACGCCGCGGAGAACGCCTGGCTGCTGGAGACGGTCCTGCGCGGTGAGTGGGGTTTCGACGGCCTGGTGATGTCCGACTGGGGTGCGGTCACCGACCGGGCGGCCGCACTCGACGCCGGACTGGACCTGGAGATGCCCGCCAGCGGCGGGCTGGGGCTGGCGGAACTGCAGGCCGGCCTGGTCGCCGGCACCGTCAACCAGCAGATGGTGGATTCATCCGTGGCGCGGCTGCTGCAGCTGGCAGACCGCACCGCCGCGCCGGCGCACAACGATGCGGACCTGGACGGACACCACCAGCTGGCACGCGAGGCAGCTGCGGCATCCATGGTGCTGCTGAAAAACGAGGGCGGAATCCTGCCGTTCTCCCCCGACCTGCGGCTGGCCGTGGTGGGCGAGCTGGCCCGCACCCCCCGGTACCAGGGGGCCGGTTCCTCGCAGGTGACCCCCACACGGGTGAGCGTCCCGCTGGAGGTCCTGTCCGAGCGGACCGCTGCAGCCGTCTTTGCCGCCGGTTACCGGCTCGACGGAACGCCCGACCCGGAGCTGGTGACCGAAGCGGAGACCGCTGCCGCCGCGGCGGACGCGGTGCTGTTCTTCCTAGGCCTGCCCGAGGACAAGGAGTCGGAGGGATTCGACCGACCGGACCTGGCACTGCCGGAGAACCAGTTGGCGCTGCTGCGGGCGGTGACCGCCGCAAATCCCTGGACCGTGGTGGTCCTGTTCAACGGCGGGGCAGTGGAGACCGGGTGGGTGGAGCAGGTGCCGGCCGTACTGGAGGCGTGGCTGCCCGGCCAGGCCGGAGGCGAAGCACTGGCGGATGTCCTGCTGGGAGACGTCAACCCCTCCGGAAAACTGGCCGAAACCTTTCCGCGGCGGATCGAAGATACTCCGGCCTTTGGAAACTATCCCGGCGAGGCGGGCACCGTCCGCTACGGCGAAGGGGTGCTGGTGGGCTACCGCTGGTACGACGCGCGGGCCATCGAACCGGCCTTCGCCTTCGGCCACGGGCTGTCCTATACCGCTTTCGACTACACCGGCCTGGCCCTCCGCCTAGCGGACACGGACATGGGGCCGGTCCTGGCAGTCGAGGCAACGCTCACGAATACCGGCAGCCGGGCCGGCGCCGAAGTCCTGCAGGTGTACTCGGGCGCTCCCGCGGGACCCGCGGTACGGCCGCCCCGCGAGCTCCGGGCCTTCCGCAAGCTCTTCCTCGAACCCGGGGCCTCGGCTCCTGTTGCGTTGACGGTACCGCTGCCGGACCTGGCGAGGTTCGACCCGGCGTCGCACCGGTGGATTACCGACGCCGGAACCTACCGGATCGACGTCGGATCCTCCTCCCGGGATATCCGGCTCAGCGGAACCATTGACCTGCCGGGCACCGACGGCACGGCGGCCCCGCTGACCCTCGATTCGACCATCTCGGAGTGGCTGGCCCATCCGCTGGGGCGTACGCTGCTGGGCGGCGCAGACCGCAGCAGCACAGATGCTGCGGGCGGAACCGGCACGGGCGGCATGGCCGACGCGCTGGCGCTCATGGGCAGTATGCCGCTGCGCCGGCTGGCCCGGTTCCCCGGCACGCCCCTTACGCCGGACCTGCTGGCCGGACTGGAACAGGCACTGCGCGGCGCCGGCCCGGCGGGCGGGGAATCCTCCTAGTCCGTGAGCAGGGACCGGTAGAGCTCCTCATGCGCTGCGGCGACCATCCGGCGCTCGGCGGTCCGCTCCGCCCGGCTCATTCCCGGCCGGTTCCGGGCGGCATGCACCTGCTTGAGGCCGTTGGCCAGGGACTGGGCATCGAGCCCGTCCTCGTTATGCACGAATTCGGTGACACCGGCGCGCTGCTGGGCGTAGAAGCCGCAGGACGGGGCCAGCACGGCCGTGCCCAGGTCGGTGCACGCTTCCAGCCAGCCCGAGTGGGTGCCGAACCGGTACGGCAGCACGGACACATCCAGGCTCGACAGGTAGTCCCAGAGCTGCGGTTCGTCGAAGTAGTCCCGGACCTGCAGTTCGAGCCGTCCTGCCGCGGCGGCTTCAGACAGCCAGCGGTGCAGTTCCGGGCGGTACTTGTCCCCTCCGGGAGTAAGGATGTCCGGATGCCCGTTCACCTGCAGCACGGCACCGGGCAGCTGCTCCACGGCGTCGAGCAGGTCCGGAAGAATCGCCCCCTCCATCATGTTCGGACGCAGGCTCTTCAGGTGCACCCCGACGCGGAACTCCTCACGCGGACCGGCTGCCAGCCGCACGGCCTGGCGCCGCTCGAGTTCCTCGAGATCCACCACGTGCGGATGCGGCAGCACCTGCGGGCGGCGGCCCCACCGGCGCTCGACGACGGCCGCGGCCCCGGGGGTGAGCGTGATCAACGCATCGGCTGCGGAGATCAGCACGTCCAGCTGCGCGTCGTGTGCCTCCGGCGTGAGGTGGTGCGGATTGCGCAGGTCGTGGACCGTGTAGACCAGCGGTTTTCCCTGGGCCTTCAGCTCGTCGGTGACCGCCTGCAGATCCTGGGGCGAAATGGCGTCGAAGCCGAAGTGGATGTGCATCAGGTCGAAGCTGTCCGCGCTCTCCCGGATCCAGCCTGCGTCCAGCATGACCGGCGGCCACCACGTCGCCTCCGTGGACTGGCCGGGGTTGCGGGGGTCCGGGTCCGGCAGGCGTACCACCGGGTTCCGCTCACCGGGGACGGCGCCGGTATGCCGGATATAGACCTGGCTGTGCGGCACTGACGCCACCCTGATGTTCGATCCTTCAGCCCTGCCCACGCATCCTCTTTCGCCGCTGATAAAAAACCGTCTTCAGTATACTTAGTATTTTGCGGTGCCCGCGGAGGGCACCCCCGGCGGAAGGAACGAATGCAGCCGCAGCAGACCGGCCCGGATCAGGCGTTTTCGGTGCTCATCATCAGCTCGGGACGCGATGCCCACCTGGCCAATGCCGTCCGCGGGATCAGCCGCTCCACCCGCCGGCCCACCGAGATAGTGGTCTGCTACCTGAACCAGCCCGAGGCTGTTCCCCCGCCCAGTGACGTGCCGCTGCGGGTGGTCCATGCGGCGTCGGGACCCGGCGAACCGCTGCCCCTGGGAGCAGGCAGGAATGCCGCAGCTGCTGCGGCGCAATGCGAGACACTGGTCTTCCTCGACGTGGACTGCATCCCCGGTATCGGGATGTTCGAGCATTTGCTGTCGGACCTGGACCGGACCGGCGGCCTGGTCATGGCCTGCCCCCGCTACCTCGCGGCGGACGCGGACGTGCCGGCATGGGTGTCCGACGGCGACGAGCAGGTGCTGATCCGGGACTCCGTGCCGCACCACGCACGTGCCGCCCTGGCACCGGCGCAGGGGGAACCGGCAATTGCTTCCCGGGAATACGCGCTGTTCTGGTCGCTGGGGTTTGCCGTGCACCGGGAGACCTTCGAACGGATCGGCGGCTTTGACGAGTCCTTTGCCGGGTACGGAGGCGAAGATACCGACTTCGCCTTCACGGCGCAGCGGCAGGCGGTCCCGCTGGCGTTCTCCGGGGCAACCATGTTCCACCAGCACCACGGCGTGCACCGGCCGCCGCTGCAGCACCTGGAATCCATTGTCATTAACGCCAAGGCGTTCCGGGGCAAATGGGGCAGCTGGCCGATGACCGGCTGGCTCGATGCCTTTGCCCGGGACGGCTACGTGTCCTGGGACCGCGACGGCGGGGACCTGCGGCTGCTGCGCCGTCCGGCGCCGGACGAACTCGCCGCGGCCCGCGTCAATGCACCGTACTGACGTTCCCGCCGCCGGGAACGTCCTCCCCCTGCAAATCCACACCGGACACGGCCGAGCCAACTGCGGCCAGGAAACGGTCCCGGAACTCGTCGGGAGAAACCAGCAGGGTCCTTGCCAGCAGCTGCGGATCGGATCCGCGCAGCTCTTCCAGCAGGCTCGGCCAGTCCGCCACTGAGGCGAAGCCTGCGGCGGCCGCGGCCCCGGCCGCAGCGAGCGAAGAGGCGAACACGGCCTGTTCCCTGAACGGCCGGGGTTCGGGAATCAGCAGCGCCGGCCGGCGGGCGGCAGCCGCAGCGGCCACAGCATTGTGCCCGGCCGAGGTAACCACCACGTCCGCGGCCGCCAGCCGGTGTCCCGGATCCGCCACCACGCCCAGCAGCGCCACATTCGCGGGAACCTCGCCCGGGGCGCCGGCGGTATGTCCCATCACGTCCCATTGCCAGTCCGGGGTCTGCCGGGCGGCGGCGAGCACGTCCGCCAGCGCCACGCCGGTTCCGCCCAGGGAGGTCTGCACCGCGACGGTCCGCGGCCGCACCGGCACGAGCCCGGCGGAGGGAGCGGTGTCCGGAGCGAGCATGCCCAGATAGGTGCTCCTGGAGCCGTAAGCCTGCAGATGCGCCGGATCCTCGATGGCTTCCGGGAAGTAGGCGATGAGCCGGTGAACGGAGTCGTAGGCCAGACGGTGGGCCGGATCGGTCCGTTCCCCGTGCATCCGGCGGTGGATGACCGGATAACCCGCCAGCCGGGCAAAGGCGGCAACCTCCACGGACACATCCACAACCACTACGTCCGGGGCAAACTCCTCCCAGAGCCGGTGCAGCCGGCTGAAGCGGGACTGCAGCGCCGATCCAGCCGGCGCATAGTGCAGGAACTCCCCCGGTCCGGGCGCGAACGGACCGTCGGGTCCGACGTCGGGCGGCAGCGGCGCAAACCGCGCACCACCGGGCAGCCGCGGGGGTCCTCCGGCCGGGGCGGTGCCGGTGACAAGCAGCTCCACGGCTCCCAGCCGGGCAATGTTGGCGGCATGACGCAGGTGTCCGGTGCCGTGATGGTGCGCATAGTAGGCCACGCGCGGCATGCGGGAGGAAGGCAAGTACTGCTCCTGTTACGGCACGAGGGCGGCGTCGGGATGACCGGCGGCGGGCAGGGCGGAGCCCGACGGTAGTCCGTCCGGCTCGAGCAGTGACCGCATTTGTTCCTCGTAGGAATCCACCATGGCGGACGCGCTGAAGCGCGCAGCGGATTTCCGTACCCGGTCTCGGTCGAGCCGGCGGGCATCCGTGACGGCAGCGGCCAGGGCATCTGCACCGAGGCCTTCGGCGAGCCGGCCGGCGTCGGCGTCGATGATCTCGGGCATGGCACCCAGCGGCAGGGCAGCCACCGGCGTACCGCAGGCCATCGCCTCCAGCGCGGTTAATCCGAAGGGCTCGGACCAGACAGGCGAGGCAATGAAGACCTCTCCGGAACCGAGGAAGGCGGCCAGTTCCCGGTGGTCGAGGTGGCCAACGTGCTGCACCCCGCGGCCGAGGTGCGGTGCAACGGTGCGTTCGAAATACTTCGCATCGCTGATCGGCCCGGCAAAGTGCAGTTCCATGCCTGCCATCCGAGCCGCATCGATCGCTATGTGAAGGCCCTTTTCGGGGGTGACCCGTCCGGCCCAGACTACGGTTCCGGTACTGCGTCCGGTGCCGGCGGGCCAGTCCGCCAGCCGGATGCCGTTGTGGACGACGTGCAGGTCCGGCAGGTACGGGGACCAGCCGGTGGCGTTGCGGGCCGAAACACTGACGAAGCGGTGCAGCGGTGAGAGCGGCGCGCGTCCGTCCTCTACGGCGTCCACAATCCACGGCAGCGGCGGGGTGTGGAGGATGGTCAGCATCGGCGTATCCGCCAGCAGAAGGTAGGGCAGCAGGCTCAAGGAGTTGTTCACGACGACGTCGAAACCGCCGTCCCGGACCGCGGCAACGGCGGAGCCCAGCGCGGCGTCCAGGGCCTGCTGCTGCCGCTGCATTCGTTCGGGTGCCAACCCGCGCCGGAATTCGAAGTTTTCCGGGAGGACCTCCACCACCCGGCCGGCGGACACGGAGCCGGCCTTGGCGAAGAGCGTGACCTCGTGGCCGCGGGAGGCGAGCTCGTCCGCCATCAGCGAGGTGTGCATTTCGAGCCCGCCCTGGAACGGGCTGGAGATCGGGTGGTGCAGGTGGGACAGGACGGCTATGCGCAGTGGTTTCCCGTCTGCCGCGTGCCCCTGCGGCAGGGGGAATTCAAGACTCATATTACTAAGTATGCCTTAGTATTTTCCGCCGGGCCCGGGCAGCGGCAGGCCGGAACAGGCAGGCGGGGCGCTAGGCGGAGAAGGGTTCCGCGCCGAACGGCACCGGCGGGATGTGGTGGGAAGGCAGCCGGTCGCGGTCGTAACTGATGGTGGTGTACCCGTGCGGGACGGGCTTGCCTTCCTCATTCAGGTTGACGAACACGATCTTGTCGATCGTGAGGATGCTGCGGCGGGTGATCATGTTCCGCACTTCTGCCTGCATGGTCAGCGACGTACGGCCGAACTTGGTTGCGGTGAGCCCCATTTCAATCAGGTCGCCCTGAACTGCGGAACTGACGAAGTTGATCTCCGACATGAATTTGGTGACCACCCGGCCGTTGCCCATCTGCAGGATGGCGTAGACCGTGGCTTCTTCGTCGATCCAGCGCAGCAGGCTGCCGCCGAACAGGGTGCCGTTGGCGTTCAGGTCCTCGGGGCGGACCCACTTGCGGGTATGGAAATTGATGTTCTCAAGGGGCATATATTCAGCTTATCCACAGGACTGTTGCCCGTTGGCCGGATCGATGGATGCCTTGCTCACAGACCCCTGTTAGGTGTCTGACGCTGCTGTGACGGCGCTCCCGGGCGCGGTGCCGCCGCTTCAGTCCGGGGCCTCATTCAGCTGGTCGCCGAGGTGGGTCAGGTCACCGTCCGGCGGAACCTCCATGGCTTCGAGCCCTGCGGCCTGCTGCAGGTCCCGGATCAGGTCCGCCGACCCGCCCACGATCGTGGAGTCGAAGTCGATCTCGGAAGCCAGGAACCATGCGCCGTCGGCCGGCCAGAGCAGGTTGGGGCTCTGGATCGGGTCCCAGCCGTTGTGCTCCTGCCAGCCCGGTTCGGCAAAGACCGCCAGGCTGCCGGTAAACAACAGGTAGTCGCGCAGCGGCAGTTCGAGGCGGCGCACCGTCTCCACGGAATCGTAGCCCCGGAAGGGCTGCGGCAGCGCCTCCCGGTCGCCGGCGCCGGACCGGGAAAGGGTTTCCCCGCTGCCGGCCACCCAGCCGTACCCGTCCCACAGCCCGGCGAAGCAACTGCCGGGGGTTTGCGTGTGGGCGCCGAGGACGCGGCTGACCTCGGCCAGCGTGCCCGCCGGGAGCGCGCCGACCAGCGGGTCTTCGTAGTGCCACCCCGGTTCGTTCGATACCGGATTGCGGTAGCCGGCCAGAATGGCGGCCCATTGCATCATCGGGTGGGCAACCGTGCCGCGCACCCCCGCCAGCTCCTCCCAGCGCATGGGGCGGGACTCAACACGCACCGGTCCGTCCTGCTGCCAGCCCAGCAGCTGCGCCCGGATCGGGTGGAAAACCCGCGCGTAGGCCTCAAACCCGCCAGGGACGGTGCCCGCAACCGTACCGGGCTCAGCAAGCCGCTCCGCGATCCAAACTCCGGACTGCGGGTCGGAAAGCGGCCCTTCCAAGCTCGTCATGCGGCCAGTATGCCCTACCGGGTCCCGCAGCGGGTGCTGCTGCTGCAAGGGATTGCCTCGCCGGCGGCGGATTGGCCGGCTAGCCGGAACGTGCCGCGTCCCCGACAGCCGGCAGGTCGCGGCTATCAGCCGGTCCCTGGTCCAGCCGGAACGGCGGGTATTCGTCACGCATCAGCGCCGCGTACGCCAGGACGCGGTAGGACCACCGCTGCAGGCCCATAACGAAGTCGAACAGCGGACGCGGATAGCGTCCGGTGAACAGCAGTGCCACTGCAGCAACCAGGACCAGCAGGGACAGCAGGGATATGCCCACTGTCCAGCCGCCGGCGGACCGCAGGCCTTCGCCGGCCGGGTCCGTTGCCCAGTTCACCGCTGAGCCGCCGTCGCCGCCGCCCATGCTCCGGTCCCACCCGCCGAACGGGCCGTTTTGGCGCACAATGACATAGCCAGACCCGGTGAACGCCCCCACGATCAGCGCCTGCGGGATAACCAGCAGCCACCACTTCACCAGCACCAGCCCCCGCGAAAGCCGTTCCGGGTAGGCGACGTCGAAATCGGCCGGATAGTCGGTCCGCTCCAGGCTGAAGGGCGGATACCTGTCCGTGCCCAGCACTCCTGAGGCATAGAACGCCACCCGCCAGCTCCAGCGCAGCACCCCCACGTTGAAGTCGAAGAGCGCCCGCGGATAACGGGCAGTGAAGAGGATGGCGAAACCCGCAATGACGGTGGCTACCCAGAACGCGATCCACAGGAAAGCCAGCAGGATGTAGTGCGGAATGGCCAGGAACCACTTCACGAGCCACAACCACCGGGAGAGCCCGGGGTCCAGTTCCCCGTAGAGCCGGGCGGGATACGGCGCCCCGGTGCCTCCGGCGGCCAGCTGTGCGGAAGCGGGAACCGGGGCTGCTCCGTAACCGTAGGGACCGTGCCCGCCGCTGGGTCCGGGGTATTCTCCGCCATGCTTCCGGCCGGTCAGAATGGCAGCAAGGATCACTGCCGTGCCGCCGAGGACCAGGATGACGGCTCCGATGACCAGCCACAGGGTGAGCGGTCCCAGGACATCCGACCGGATGCCTGCCTGCAGGTCCGCCCTGACCCCGGGGGTGGCGTCGGCGTTCATCACGACAACGGTCCACTCGCCCTGTTGCAGCGGCCAGGCAAGCTCCTGCGTGCCGGCTCCTGCGGAAGAGGCGGCCCAGAAGTCCTGCTCCCCCGGCTGGGCCGGTGCGGCGGTGCCCGCGATCTCCTCGTACTCCGCGGAGAACGGTTCGAACGTAACGTCCCCGAGTTCCGAATGGGCGACGCCGGCCAGGTACCGGTCGACGTCGGCCTCGGACGCAATCCCGATAAACAGCTCGCCGTCGGGGTCGGTTCCCCGGACCTGGACCGTCGCGACGTTGTCTTCCGGCCGGACGCCCGGACTCACCTCGAAGCTCTGGCTGGTCAGAGCGTAGGAACCGACGCTGTAGGTCTCTTCGGGAACGGACAGGTAGCCGTCGTCGCGCTGGGCCGCGGCGAGGATCCCCAAGGCAGCAGCACCGACCCCGGCCGTCAGTCCAGCAAGGACCAGCAGGGAACCAATGATGACCAGAACGATTCTGCCTGCCTTCATGGCATTGCCCTTCGCTCGCTGGAAAGCGGTACCCGGCTAGAAATTGATCATGTGGCCGGTCAGTCCGTGGAAAGCTTCCTGCAGTGCCTCACTGAGGGTTGGGTGGGTGTGCACGTTGCGGGCGAGTTCGGCAGCTGTCAGGTCCCACTTCTGTGCCAGGGTCAGTTCCGGCAGCAGTTCCGAAACATCGGGGCCGATCAGGTGCCCGCCCAGCAGCTCCCCGTACTTGGCGTCGGCCACCAGTTTCACGAAGCCCACCGGTTCGCCCAGCCCGTGGGCCTTGCCGTTGGCCGTAAACGGGAAGGTGCTGACTAGGACGTCATGGCCCTCGTCGCGGGCCTGCTGTTCGGTGAGCCCGAAGCTTGCCACCTGCGGCTGGCAGAAGGTGGCACGGGGCATCATGCGGTAATCGCCCAGCGGCAGGGTTTCGGCCTTGCCGATGGTTTCTGCCGCCACCACGCCCATGGCCTCCGCCACGTGGGCAAGCTGGAGCTTGGCAGTGATGTCGCCGATGGCGTAGATGTGCGGGACATTGGTGCGCATGTACTCGTCGATGCCGACGGCGCCGCGTTCCGTGAGTTCCACCCCGGTTTTCTCCAGGCCGAAACCCTCGGTACGCGGGGCAAAGCCGATGGACATCATCACCCGGTCAGCTTCGATGCTGCCCTGGTGGCCGTTCTTATCCGTATAGGCCACCGTCACGGACGATCCGTTGTCCTTCACGGTTTCCACCTTGGTGGAGGTGAGGATGGGGATGCCGAGCTTCTTGTACTGCTTGGTAATTTCCTTGGAGACGTCCACGTCCTCGTTGGGCAGGGCACGGTCCAGGAATTCGATGATGGTGACATCCACGCCGTAGCTCCGCAGCACATAGCCGAATTCCATCCCGATGGCCCCGGCACCGACGATCACCATTTTCTTCGGCAGGTCCCGGTCCATGATCTGGGCTTCGTAGGTGACCACGTTCTCGCTCAGTTCGACGCCGGGCAGCAGCCGTACGTAGGTTCCGGTGGCGATGATCGCGTTGTCGAAGGTGATGGTCTCGCTGCCGCCCTTGGACAGGTCCACCTCGAGGGTGTGGTCGTCGGTGAAGACGCCGTGGCCGTCGTATTCCGTGATCTTGTTCTTCTTCATCAGGAAGTGGACGCCCTTGACCCGGCCGTCGGCCACCTGTCGGCTGCGGTCAAATGCCGCCCCGTAATCAAAGCTGACATCGCCGCTCATGCCGAACGTCTTGGCCTGGTTGGTGAAGATCTGGGCCAGTTCGGCATTGCGCAGCAGCGCCTTGGACGGAATGCACCCGACATTGAGGCAGACGCCGCCCCAGTATTTCTCCTCCACTATTGCCGTTTTCAAGCCCAGTTGGGCCGCGCGGATGGCGGCCACATAACCGCCCGGTCCGGCCCCGAGGACCACGACGTCGTAATGTTCGCTCATGGGAACCAACTCTCCTTGCCTGGGGGTGCGGGAAAATTTTCTAAGCCGGCTTAAGGCTCTCACGAGGCTGCCGCCGAGGGCACGGGTGCCGGGAACGTTCAGTTGTAGCCCCGGTAGCCGGTCCAGGCCCGGCGCCGTTCGGGAAACGGATCCGACTCAATCCGGTCCAGCTTGTCGAACACGCGGGTTTGCCGGTGGGCTTCGTCGTAGGCCGGCCAGTCGCTGCCGGGGTGGGAATGCCGGGCCAGGCTCAGCAGCGAGCCCTGGAAGCGTTTGGACAGGGCTCTCAGCTCTTCTGCTCCACCCAGCAGAGTCAGGGCCTTTGCGGTTCCGATGCCGATGTCCCCGAACATCACCGGCACATCGAAGGAATGGGTGGCGCCGAACCCCAGCAGGTTCATTGCCGGTGTCGCGTAGTCGTAGCGGTAGGCCCAGGTGGGCGCAACGCGTGAGTGTCCCTCGGCAACCATTTGGCTGGGATACCAGAACACCAGGTCGCCGCTGATATCCACTGAACGCTGCCGGGACGGATAGCCGGGATACGCGGCCACCACCCGGTCCCGGGCCTGCGGATCGGTGCCGGCAAACATCTTCTCGATCCGTTCGGGCGTGGACGGCAGGATGTTGGATACCTTCGCGAACAGCGCACCTTCCCGGGCCATGGTGCCCAGCACCAGGGGAACCGGATTCGAGTCTCCGGAAAGGAACATGTCAACGGGGTATCTGGGCAGGAAGTCGCCGTCGATGACCGGTGAGACGCTCAGGGACCCGGGTTGCTTGACCGGGCCGATCTTCGTGGTCAGTTTCCGGGTGGCGTTGACCAGTTTCGCCGCGGGCAGGCGGGTCAGGGCGTCGGCAGCAGCAGAGGGCGGGACGCCGAGGATTTCCAGCAGGTCAGCCGCCCAGCCGGCGTGCATTTCCGGAGAATAGGCTGCCGATGGTGCCGGGCTTTGCGCATAGGCCTGGTGGAACAGGGACCGGGCGCTCGGAACGCACATCAGGGAGGTGACCGCGAGCCCGCCTGCGGATTCCCCGAAGAGGGTGACGTTGTTGGGGTCTCCGCCGAAAGCTTCGATGTTCTGCTGCACCCATTCCAAAGCGGCGACCTGGTCCCGCAGGCCCATGTTGGTATCAAAGGGTCGGTCCGGCGTCGAATACGCGCGGAAGTCCATGAACCCCAGTGCGCCGATGCGGTAGTTGAGCGAAACGTAGAGCACGCCGCCGTCCCGGACCAGTCTTGTTCCCCGGTACGTCGGCTCGGCCGAGGATCCGGAACTGAAGGCCCCGCCGTAGAGGTAGACCAGGACCGGCAGCAGACCGTCCGCGGGTTCCAGCGGTGCAGAGACATTCAGGGACAGGCAGTCCTCATCCATGGCCACCCGGCGCCGGGTTCCGGTGAGGCTCGGCGCCTTGGACTGAGGAGGAACCGGCCCGAAGCTGCCGGCGTCGCGGATACCGCTCCAGCTCTGCGGCGGCTGCGGTGCACGGAGGCGGAAGTCACCGACCGGCGGGGCCGCGTAGGGAATGCCGCGCCACGTGCGCACGCCGTCGTCCACTATGCCCTGTACCAGCCCGCTGCCGGTTTCAACCACCAGTGACGCAACGTCAATAGCCACAATCGACTCATTTCAGCCGGGGAACCCCTGCCTTGCGACTACCTACGATAGGCGTGCGTCGATGGGGCCACCAGATCAGGACCCGCTGCCGGCCGTCCCCGGCCCAACATCCTGGTCCTGCTGTACGAGCAGGCGCCTAAGCTGTGGTGACGAGGCTATGGCGCCTAGGCTGCAGTGACGAGCTGCCGGGAACCGGCGCTGCGCCGTCCATGGGCGGGCCTCGCCGCCAGGCGGCGGTGCACAATGGCTTCCCGAAGGCAGAACCCAGCAACTGCTGCGACGTTGAGGGCGATCTTTGTGCCGGTTGACCAATCGGTTCCGACGCACAACATCCAGACAAGGATCAGGACGGGAACTTCCCCCGACCTTAACGCCTTCACAGGGCGGTTCCGACGCGGCCAAACTGCGCGCCCGGATTCCCTGCGCACCCGCGCTGATCCGTTTTGCCGACGCTTCCGCGGGCCGCTGAGGCGGCACTGCGGTATTCCATCCGTGGAGCCATGAGGACACTTCTTCCGTGAAATCGCCCGAGACCTACGTTCCGCACCTCCCAAGGATGCGTCACAGCATACTTTGTATCACATCCGGCACCGTACTGCCGGGTCGAAGCCCGGCGCGGGATTCGACCGACACCCGGCGGCAACCGGGGCTAGGCTGCGCTGACCTTTCCGTCCGTGACTTCCCAGCGGGTGTCGAGGCGGACATTTTCCAGCAGTCGACGGTCGTGGGAGACCAGCAGCAGGGCCCCTTCGTAGCTTTCCAGCGCCTCTTCGAGCTGCTCGATGGCGGGCAGGTCCAGATGGTTGGTGGGCTCGTCCAGGACCAGCAGGTTCACGCCCCGGGCCTGCAGGAGGGCCAGCGAAGCGCGGGTACGTTCCCCCGGGGAGAGTGCGTCGACGCGGCTGGCCACCTGATCGGCCTTGAGTCCGAACTTGGCCAGCAGGGTGCGTGCCTCCGCGGACGAGAGTTCCGGAACGGCCGCCTCAAAGGCCTCCCCCAGCGGCAGATGGGCCGGAAGCTGGCCGCGGCCCTGATCGATTTCCCCCACGGCGACTGAGGCACCCAGGGAGGCCGTGCCGGCGTCGGGCACCTCGCGTCCCAGCAGCAGCCGCAGCAGCGTGGACTTGCCGGCACCGTTGGGACCGGTGATGCCGATCCGCTCCCCGGCGTTCACCTGTACCGATACCGGACCGAGGGTGAATCCGCCCCGGGCCAGCACGGCGTCGTTCAACGTGGACACCACTGAGCTGGAGCGGGGCGCCGATCCGATGCGCAGCTGCAGCTGCCATTCCTTGCGCGGTTCCTCCACCTCGTCCAGCCGGGCGATGCGTGACTCCATCTGGCGGACTTTACGTGCCTGCTTTTCGGATGATTCGGTGCTGGCCTTGCGCCTGATCTTGTCATTGTCAGGGTTCTTCTTCATGGCGTTGCGCACGCCCTGCGAACTCCATTCCCGGGTGGTCCGGGCACGGGAGACCAGGTCGGCTTTTTTGTCAGCGAACTCGTCGTAGGCCTCGCGGGCATGCCGGCGGGCGACGGCGCGTTCCTCCAGGTACGCCTCGTAGCCGCCGTCGTAGACCGCCACGCTGTTCTGCGCCAGGTCCAGCTCCACCACGGTGGTTACGCACCGAGCGAGGAATTCACGGTCATGGGACACCAGTACGACGCCGCCGCGGAGTCCGCGGACAAACTGTTCCAGGCGCGCCAGGCCGTCCAGGTCAAGGTCATTGGTGGGCTCGTCGAGCAGGACAATGTCGAAGCGGCTCAGCAGCAGGGCGGCCAGCGCCACGCGTGCCGCCTGCCCGCCCGAAAGCCCGGCCATCTCGGTGTCCAGGCCGAGCTGCAGGCCAAGGTCTGCCAGTACGGCGGGTGCCCGGTCTTCCAGGTCGGCTGCACCGGACGCCAACCACCGGTCCAGTGCAGCCGCATAGGTGTCATCCGCTCCGGGGAGTCCGGATCCCAGCGCTTCGGCAGCAGCCTCCATGGCAACGGTGGAAGCCGCCGCCCCGGTACGGCGGGCCAGATACGCGCCGACGGTTTCCCCGGCCAGCCGTTCGTGCTCCTGCGGCAGCCAGCCCACGAAGGCGTCCGCGGGAGATGTGCTGACCGTGCCGGCCTGCGGTTCGGCCGCTCCGGCGAGCAACCGCAGCAACGTCGATTTGCCGGCACCGTTCGCGCCCACCACGCCCACGACGTCCCCCGGCGCGACAGTGAGGGAAAGATGCTCGAAAAGGGTGCGGTGGGCGTGGCCGCCGGAAAGGTCCCGGGCGACGAGGGTTGCAGTCATTCCTCCATTCTATTTTGTGCACGCACCTGTCTCGGCCCGGGTCGCCGGCGGTAAGGTAATCACCTGTTCCGCACCTAAGGACGATCATGACCTCCATGCATCCATCCGGGCCCGGGGCCCTTCGGCTGATCTTTCCGCAGTGGCAGGGCGCCGCCGGAGCAGGCGCCGTCGGTTCGCTGCCTGCGGGCCAGCCGCACCAGACCCAGCTTTCGTACCATCTGGGACCGGCCCTGCTCGAGCTGCTCTCCCCCGCCCATGAAGGACCCACCGCCTTTGTGCCGGTCAGCACCGACACATCGGATGAGGCAGTGGAGACGGTGGACGGCATCTATGCCCGCGAGGCGGTCCTGCGCCAGCTGCGGGAAGGACTCCGGTTGGTGTCGGAAGTCGATCCGGCGTCAGTGGTGACCTTCGGCGGGGAATGTTCGGTGAGTGTGGCGCCGTTCAGCTACCTGGCCGCCAGGTACGGACCGGACCTTGCGGTGCTGTGGGTGGACGCGCACCCGGATACCGGGATCCCTGGCGACAGTTATACCGGGTTCCGTTCCATGTCCCTGTCGACGCTCGCCGGGGCGGGCGACGGCGAATTCCTGGCCGCGCTGCCGGCTATGGTGGCGCCGTCGAACGTCCTCCACATCGGCCTGCAGGACTGGCAGGATCCCGGCATGGCCAATAAGCACCGGCTGGGCATTTCCAGCGTGGGCATCACGGACACCCCGGAGGACACCCGCCGCATCCTGGATTGGCTGGCACTCACCGGAGCAACCAGGCTGGCCATCCACGTGGATCTGGATGTGCTGGACCGGAGGGATTTCACGGGATCAACGGGTAACGGCACCCGGGGCGTGCGGGTGCCGGACCTGCTTCGGATTATGGATGCCCTGGGCGATGCCGGGGAGATAGTGGGCCTCTCGCTCGCCCAGCATGCACCGCTGGAGCTTCTTCGCCTGGGCGGACTGCTGCGGGACCTGCCGGTCTAGGTCAGCGGTAGCCGCGGTAGCCGTTCCAAGCCTCGCGGCGGTTCCGGTGGGGATCCTGCACAACACGGTCGGTGTCGTCGAAGACCTTGGTTGCGCGCGTCCCGATTCCGTAGGCCGGCCAGAGTCCCGGATTTCCGGTGCGGGCAAAGCGCAGCAGCGCGCCGCGGAACCGGTTGCCAACGGAAACGGTAGTGCGTTTGCTGCCCGGCAGCGTCAGGAAACGGCCAAGCCCGGTGGTGTAGTTGCCGAACACCGCCGGGGTGTCCATACCGTGGGTGGCGCCGATCCCCAGCAGGCCCGCCACCCGCGGGGCGTAGTCAAACCGGTAGGACCACGTGGGCGCATAGGCGCAGTGCCCTTCCGCCACTTGGACACTGGGAAGCCAGAAGACCACATCGCCGCCTACGTCCACGGCGGCGTGCTTTGAGGGGTAGCCGGGGTAGGCGGCGAGGACGCGTGCCTTAAGCTCCGGTTCCGTGCGGGCAAACATTGTGTCAATCCGTTCCTCCGTGGTGGGGAGAACGTCCTGGACCCGGTCGAACAACGCACCTTCGCGGAACATATTGCCGATGACGAGCGGGATCCGGTGTGCCTTGCCCGTCCGGAAGGCATCGATGGGATGCAGCGGCAGGAATTCCCCGTCGACTACCGGCGCCACGGCCAGGGCTCCGGGCTCGGATTCCGGTGTGACCTTGCGGGTGAGCCGGCCGACTGCCTTCACCAGGCGCTCCGCAGGCAACGAGGCCAAGGCATTCGGTGCTTCCTCATCGGAGACCCCCAGCAGTTCGATCAGGCTGCCCGCCCACTTTTCCGGCAGGCCGGGGCCGTAGGCAGTAGCCGGTGCCGAGCTCTGCACGAAGGCCCGGTGGAAGAGCCCCTCGGCAGACGGAACGCACATCAGCGCAGTAATCGACATGCCGCCGGCAGACTCGCCGAAAACCGTCACGTTCTCCGGATCCCCTCCGAAGCCGGCAATGTTGCGCTGCACCCAGCGCAGGGCCGCGACCTGGTCCGCCAATCCGACGTTGACGTCGAAGGGCCGCTCCGGCGTCGAATACCGGCGGAAATCCATGAACCCCAGTGCTCCCAGCCGATAATTCATGCAGACGTACACCACGTCCCCGCGCTCCACGAGATTCGTGCCGTCATAGGCTGCGGCAGAAGCGGCCCCGATGGTGAATCCGCCGCCGTAGAAATACACCAGGACGGGGCGCGGCGGAGCATTGTCCAACGGTGCGGTGACGTTGATGGTGAGGCAGTCTTCGTCCATTGGAGTTTTCCGGCCCGCACCCATGGACGGCAGTCCGGGTTCCTGGGGCGGCACGGGACCGTACCGGCCTGCGTCCAGGACACCCTCCCACGGCTGTACCGGACGGGGCAGGCGCAGCCGCAGGTCGCCGACGGGCGGGGCGGCGTATGGGATTCCGCGCCACGCCCGCACACCGTTCACCACTATTCCCTGCACCATTCCGTCCGACGTCGAAACAGTGAGGTCCGGCTGAGCCGTAGTTGTTGCCACAGCGTTCCTTCCGCGGTTTTTCGAGCCCAGCGCGATCATAACCAAGCGCCGGAGGCCGCCGCTATCCCCGCCCATGCTATTCACACGAACTGCTAAGCCCTTGGCGGACGGCAGGGGCAGAAACCCTGCAAAAATTCGACAGCATGCTTATGGTGGAAGGACCGTCACCAACCTAAAGGAGAAACATATGTCCCGCATCGCCATTATCGGAGGTCACGGAAAAGTAGCCCTGCACCTGGCCCGCCGGCTGACCGACAAGGGTCACACCGTCACCTCGCTCTTCCGCAATCCGGAACATGCAGCCGATGTTGAAAAGACCGGCGCGGAAGCCATCGTCGCCGACGTGGAAAACCTCTCCACCGACCAGATCACCGAACTGCTCCGCGGGCAGGACGCCGTCGTCTGGAGCGCCGGAGCCGGGGGCGGCACCCCCGAACGCACTTTCGCTGTGGACCGGGACGCCGCGATCCGCTCCATGGACGCCGCAGAAGCCGCCGGAGCCGGCCGCTATGTGATGGTTTCCTACTTCGGTGCCGGCAAGGACCATGGGGTTCCCGAAGACGACGGGTTCTTTGCCTACGCCGAAGCGAAGGCCGACGCCGATGAGCACCTGCGGGCCAGCGGCCTGAACTGGACCATCCTTGGCCCCAGCGCGCTGACCATGGATCCCGGCACCGGCCGGATCGAAACGGGAGCAGGAGTTGAGGGCACGTCCGTTTCACGCGAAGACGTTGCCCACGTGGCCGCCGAAGTCCTCGAGCGCCCCGACACCGCCGGCAAAACGATCGAGTTCAACAACGGCTCGACGCCGGTTGCCGAGGCCCTGGATTCCCTCGCCTAGGCAGGGATCTTCTCCGGCGCTGCAGCCACGGCCGTCCCTATAGTCCCCCTATCCACGCCAAACCGAAGGATTCCCCCATGAACCAACCGGAACAGCAGCAGGAAGTACCCGGAACCCAGGCGCAGATGACGCCCGTTCCCGACTGCGGCGAAGACTCGTACCGAGGCAGCGGCAAGCTCCAGGGCAAAGCGGCGGTCATTACCGGCGGCGACAGCGGCATTGGCAGGGCTGTGGCCATCGCCTATGCGCGCGAAGGCGCCGACGTCCTGATTTCCTACCTGAGTGAAGACGAGGACGCGCAGGACACCGCACGCCTGGTGGAAGAGGCCGGCCGCCGGGCCGTCCTGGTCCGGGGCGACCTGGACACGGCCGAGCAGTGCCGCAAGGTCATCAGCACGGCCGTTGAAAAATTCGGCAAGGTGGACATCCTGATCCACAACGCCGCGTTCCAGATGGATCACGAAACCATCGAGGAGATCCCGGACGAGGAATGGGAGTACACCTTCAAGGTCAACATCAACGCGATGTTCTACCTG
Organism: Arthrobacter jinronghuae; assembly: GCF_025244825.1. Taxonomy (NCBI): domain Bacteria; kingdom Bacillati; phylum Actinomycetota; class Actinomycetes; order Micrococcales; family Micrococcaceae; genus Arthrobacter; species Arthrobacter jinronghuae. The sequence goes on along the minus strand of NZ_CP104263.1, from coordinate 1,837,099 downwards.
GTCAAGGCTGCACTGCCGCACATGGCACCGGGTTCGTCCATCATCGGGACCTCCTCGGTGAACTCGGACATGCCGGTGCCCACCCTGGCACCGTACTCGGCCACGAAGTCCGCCATCGCCAACTTCTCCGCCAGCCTGTCCCAGCTGCTGGGCGAGCGGGGCATCCGCGTCAACAGCGTGGCCCCCGGCCCCATCTGGACCCCGCTGATTCCCGCCACCATGCCCGCGGACAAGGTGGGTTCCTTCGGGGCCGACACCCCGCTGGGACGCCCGGGACAGCCGGCCGAACTGGCGCCGGCCTACGTCCTGCTCGCGTCGGATGACGGCAGCTACATTTCCGGTGCCCGGATTGCCGTCACCGGCGGCAACCCGATCCTGTAGCCGGTCCACCAACGACAACGGCAGCCGCACCTGCGGCTGCCGTTGTCGTTTCTGCGGTGTTAACCGGTGATCTTGTACTTTTCTCGGTCCGCGGCGTCGAGGATCTGCTGTTCCTCAACGGCCATGGCGCTGCCGCCGCGGCTCCGCGGCATCCACCAGGCTCCGGGCTCGGGCGTCACCGGGTAGGTATCGATGCAGTAGTCGATTCCCTCCTGCAGTTCCTCCTGCAGCCGGCGGGTCTCTTCGACGACGTCGGCATCCGTTTCAACGCGGATCATTTCCCCTACGTGCACGCGCACCGGATTTTTCCAGGCGGCCTTGATGCTCAGGCCGTGTCCGCGGGTCAGCATGCGGTGACCGCCCCAGACCGATACCGGAATGATCGGCACACCGGCTTCGGCGGCCATGCGCACGGCGCCGGTCTTCAGCTGCCGCACGGTGAAGCTGCGGCTGACGCCTGCCTCGGGCAGGACCGCAAGGTAATCACCGCCGCGCAGCTTTTCAACGGATTCCTTGTAGGCTGCTGCGCCGTCGGCACGGTCCACGACCACGTGCTCGCACCAGTCACAGACAGCCTTGACGAACTTCTTCTTGGTGGCTTTCTTGGTGACGAGGAACCGCATGTGGACCTTCAGCTTCCTCCACATCAGGAGCTCCGCGAACGCAAAGTCCAGGTAGCCGAAGTGCGTGATGGCCACCACTGCGCCCTTGCCGGGGACGACGGTCCGGTTCAGGCCGCGGATTTCTTCCTCTGCCGGAAGGTTCTCCAGGCCGGAGGGGATCACGGGGACCCTAAAGAGGCTGCGGGCAGTGAGGCCCGTAAATACGATGCCTCGATAGACGAACTTGTTGGGGTTACGCTTTGCGGGCAACGTCGGCTCCTGAGTCGGGCGGATTTTCGGGGCAGGCAACGAAATTCTACCGCGGCGGCCGATGGCTGCTGTCCTGCTTGTCCGCGCCGCGCGGAAATGACCCGCCCCGCGCTCCCCGGGCCCGGGTTCAGCAGACGCGGACCAGGTTGGCGGCTATCTTTTAGCCATGGTGATACGCGGGAGGTTCGCCGGCCGGGGGCCGGGTGCAAGGCTGCGCACCGAACCGGCTGCCCCGGCTGATCCTGCTGCCGCCCGAGACGCGCAACTCGGCGACATCGACTGGTCCGCACTTCCTGCCGGTTGCGTCAGTTCCCGGTTTCCGGCACCCAGCGGGTCCCTCGCGGCCATCAGCATGGGAGACGCAGGGAGTCCGGCGGTGGTCCTGGTGCCCGGGGCCATGGGATCAAAGGAAGACTTCTCACTGATGCTGCCGGAGCTGGCAGCGGCGGGATACTTCGCCTTCAGCTTCGACCTCGCCGGCCAGTACGAGTCCGCCGACGCCGGCCCCGAGCAGCTGCGGCCGCCGCGGGACCGGTACGACTACGAGCTGTTCACGGGTGACCTGATATCCGTGCTGACTGCCTGCGGCCCGGCCCACGTGGTTGGCTACTCGTTCGCCGGCATCGTGGCGCAACTGGCCCTGCTGCAGCGGCCGGACCTGTTCCGCAGCATCACCCTGCTTGGCTGTCCGCCCGGCGGCGGCCAGAGTTTCCGCGGTGTAAGCCGTATCGGCTGGGCCGCCCCGTTCGTCGGGGACCGGATCAGCGCGGACCTGATTGTCTGGGGCGTGCAGCGTAACTTCATTGGGGCATCCCCCGGCCGGATGGCGTTTGTGTCGCACCGGTTCACCCGCACCCGGAAGGACTCCATCCGGGACATGGTGGGGCTGATGCGGCACGCCCCGGACCTGCGGGCGGACCTTCGAGCGGCCCGCCTCCCGAAGTTCGTGGCCGTGGGCGAGCATGATGTCTGGCCGCTGCGGCTGCACCGGGAGTTCGCCGCCGGTATCGGAGCATCCTTTGCGTCCTACGGCAGCGGACACAGCCCCAGCGAGGAATCGCCCTACCAGTTCACGCGGGACCTGCTGCACCTGTTCAATTCCGCCGGCTGAGGCTGCGTGCACGCTCCCGCCGACGCCGGCACGGCGGCTCCTGCTCGAAGTCGAGCTTGAACGTAGTCCAGGCCATGGAAACCCGCCGCCCCAGTCCGCGCCACGTGTCAAAGGGCCGGGCGGATACACCTACGCGCAGATCCGGGTCCCAGCGGATCCACATCCCGGGACGAAGCTGATAACAGAGGTCCAGGTCATCATGCACGCGGGGATCTCCCCGGTGCACCCGGTTCCTTAGCCGTATCCACATGCTCCGGTGCAGGCCGAAGTTGGACCCGAAGAGCGGCGGGTGCCCCAGCAACAGGTTCATGGACCAGCGGTAGCCGCCGATGTAGAGGGTTTCCGCTATCCACCGGACCACCGGCCCGGAGCCGTAGAACTCCCCCGGTCCGGTGACAGCGGTGTCTTTGCCGGCCTCGAGGAGATCCGCTTCCAGATGCTCCAGCCAGTGCGGCGGAGGCACCGAGTCTGCGTCCAGGCGGGCCAGCCATTCACCGCCCGCCTCATCGAAGCCGCGGAAGGTAGCGGAGGCGACACCGACGTCGGGCTCGTAGATCCTGCGGACGCCCGCTGCCCGGCAGACGTCCGCCGTCGCATCGGTACTGGCGTTGTCCACTACCAGCACCTCGTCCGGCTGCCGTGTCTGCCGGGCCACCGCGCGCAGGCACGCAGCAAGCATGGCGGCGTCGTTATGGGAGGGGATCACCACTGTAATAGTCGACATCGCGTCCTGGCTGCCGGTTGTCCGTTGCCCTCCGATTCTGCCACCGCATGCTTCCCCCGGCCACGGACGGGAAGGCTGCAGGCGGGCGGCACGGTCAAGTGGTGCACTCCGGTGCCGCCTTTGTCCACCTAAGCCGTCACGGCGCTTAATCCGCGGACATGCGGGGCCATATTCCTTGGCGGCCCGAAAGCACCCGGACTAGCGTTGCTCAACTGCGGCACGTTGCCGCGGCATCTCCCCTTTCTCCTAGGAGCAGTTTCAATGCTTATTTCAGGCCTGCTGGTCGGGTTGGCACTCGGATTCGTTATGCAGCGGGGCCGCTTCTGCGTCACCGGTGCCTTCCGGGATGTCTGGGTCACACGCAATACCCGCTGGCTCACCGCGTTCCTGGTGGTTGTGGCCGTGCAGAGCGTCGGCGTATTCGCCTTGGACGCTGCCGGCGTCATTACCCTGCAGGCCGAGGCGTTCCCCTGGCTGGCGACCATCGTGGGCGGCTTCATCTTCGGCTTTGCCATCGTGCTGGCCGGCGGCTGCGCCACCGGAACCTACTACCGCGCCGGTGAGGGCCTGGTCGGCAGCTGGCTGGCGCTGATCTCCTACGCACTGTTCGCGGCGATCATGAAGACCGGGCCCCTGGCCGGCTTCAACACCGCCATGCGCTCCGTGACCGTGGAGCAGAGCAATTTCTACTCCGTCCTGGGTATCTCCCCGTGGCTGTTCGTGGCGGTACTTGTGGCTGCGGTGGCCCTGGCCGTCCGGCACCACCTGGCCAAGCCGAAATTCGCCATGGCCTCCCTGCCGGCGTCGAAAACCGGACTGGCGCACCTCTTGTTCGAAAAGCCGTGGAACGCCTTCGCCACTGCCGTTGTCATCGGGCTCATTGCCACGGCAGCCTGGCCGCTGAGCTGGGCCACCGGCCGGGAGGACGGCCTGGGCATCACCACCCCCTCCTCCAAGCTGGTCAGCTACCTGGTCACCGGCGACGCCGAACTCGTGGACTGGGGCGTGTACCTGGTCATCGGCATCCTGCTCGGCTCCTTCATCGCAGCCAAGGGCAGCGGCGAATTCCGGGTCCGGGTCCCCGACGCCGCCACGGCAGTCAAGAGCCTCGGCGGCGGTGCCCTGATGGGCATCGGCGCCGCCCTGGCCGGCGGCTGCACCATCGGCAACGCCATGGTGCAGACGGCCCAGTTCACCTTCCAGGGCTGGACCGCGCTGATCTTCATGATCCTCGGCACCGGCGTGGCTGCGAAACTCACCATCATGAACCGCCGCCCGGCGCCTGCCTCCGCACGCGTTCCCGTCGGCGTCTAATTCCCCCACCAAAAGCTAGAAAAGGAAATACACCATGGCACAGGTCACCCTGGAAACCAACGGATCCGTCTGCCCCTTCCCCCTCGTGGAGGCCAAGCAGGCCATGACAACGCTTACGAGCGGCGACGAACTCGTCATCCACTTCGACTGCACCCAGGCCACGGACGCCATTCCGCGCTGGGCTGCGGAGAGCGGTTACCCGGTCACGGATTTCTCCAAGCGCGGTCCCGCGGAGTGGTCCATCACCGTGCAGAAGGCCTAGTCCTTCCGACGGGCACGGCTGGGCTGGACCCGCGGCGGCTCTCCCGGCATCTTCGGATAGTCCGGCGGGAAGGGCAGCTCGCCCAGCCCGTCGGCCAGGTCCCGTTCCCACCAGTCCAGCAGGACGTCGATGGACCCCGGCCGGGCTGACATTTCCGCCCAAGGGTCCCCGACAGTGCGCAGCCGCTCCGGGACGGTCTGCATCGTGAAGTCCCCCGGATGCACCCGTTCCAGTTCATCCCAGGTGATCGGGCAGGAGACGGGTGCGTTCGGGAGCGCGCGGGGGCTGTACGCACCGGCCATGGTGCGGTCGCGGTTGGCCTGGTTGAAGTCCACGAACACGCGTTGGCCGCGCTCCTCCTTCCACCAGGCCGTGGTCACCTTGTCCGGCATCCGGCGCTCCACCTCCCTGGCCGCCGCAATCACCGCGTGCCGGACGTCCAGGAATTCACGCTCCGGCCGGATCGGGGCGAACAGGTGGATGCCCCGGTTGCCCGAGGTCTTGATGAACGCGTCGAGCCCGGCCTCCGCGAGGATGGACCGCAGTTCCCGGGCCGGACGCACGGCGTCGTCGAAATCCGTGCCCGGCTGGGGATCCAGGTCGATCCGCAGCTGGTCCGGGTTGTCGGTGTCTTCCGCCCGTGACGGCCAGGGATGGAAAACCACCGTGTTCATCTGGGCCGCCCAAACCGCGGCGGCCGGCTCATCCAGCACCACCTGCGGGTGTGAACGGGCGCTCGGGTATTTCACGGTGACGGCGCGCATCCAGTCCGGCATTCCACGCGGCGGATTCTTGGAAAAGAACACCTCGCCGTCGATGCCCTCCGGAAAGCGCTCCAGCGAGACGGGCCGGCCGCCGTTGGCCCGGATGAATGCCTCGCCCACCTCCGCGAGATAACGGGCCAGATCCAGTTTCGTAATTCCGGGATTCGGCCAGAGGACCCGTCCTGGACTGGAGATGCGGACCTGCCGCTCCCCCTCCGGGCCGGGAACGGTCAAGGTGGTTTCCTCGCGTGCCATGGCTCTGCTTTCCCTCATCGGACAGTGTGGGAAAGAGGTTACCGTGTCAGGCGGCAGGCTTCGCCGGTACCGGTTCCGACGGTGCGCCGGGCCGGTAGTTCTTCCGCCCGTGGACAAAGTGGTACAGCACCGTGGAGGCCAGCAGGACGGCGGCCAGCACCCAGTACATGCCGTGGAATCCCATCAGCGGCAGGAGCATTCCCAGCAGCAGCGGGCCAAGGCCCACCCCGGCATCCATCAGGATGAAGAACGTGGACGTGGCCAGGCCGATTCGAGCCGGCGGCGCCGTCGTCACGGCAATCGCCTGCGCACACGGCATCAGCGCACCGAAGCCGAACCCCACGAACACGCCGGCCAGGGCCAGCACCGTGTCATTGGGGGCGTAGGCCAGCAGCGCCAGGCCGACGGCGAAGGACACGAGCGTGGGATAGACCACGGCGTTGTCGCCGTGCCGGTCCTGGATGCGCCCCACAAACAGCCGTGAAACCAGCACCACGCACGCATAGACCACAAAGAAGAGGCTGGCGCCGAGCACCAGGCCTTCTGTCTGCGCGTAGGAGTTCAGGAAGGAGAGGATGCCGGCATAAGCCGCGCCGGCAATAAACATCACCGATGCAATGGCCAGGGCCGACGGATCGATGATGTCCGTCAGGTGCATCCGCCACTTGTTCTCCTGTTCCTCGGCCGTTGGCGTGCGTTCAGGCAGGGACAGCACCAGCGACAACACCAGTGCGACGGCAGCGCAGCCGGCAGCAAACAGGAACAGCGCGCGGTAACTGACGGACTCCGCCAGGAACACGGCCAGGAACGGGCCCACTGCAGTGGCCAGCGTGGTGGAGATGCCGAAGTAGCCGGTGCCCTCACCCCGCCGGTGGACGGGAATCAATCCCATTACGGAGGCGGAAATACTCGTGCTGGCCGCTCCGAATGCCATGCCGTGCAGGATCCGGACGGTCAGGAGCAGCGCCAGGCTGGACGCGGGGATGTACAGCAGCGACGCGACCACGAACACCGCAAGGCTCACGACCAGCAGCCTCCGCCGCCCCACGAAGTCCAGGAACTTGCCGGCGAACACCCTTGCCGCCAAGGCACCGAGGACGAAGGATCCGGAAGCGAATCCGGCGGCACTGTCGGATGCGGAGAACTCCTGCACCGTATAGAGCGCCATGGTGGTCATCAACAGATAAAACACCAGTGAGATAAAGAGATTGGTGATGATCGCCAGCACAAATCCCCTAGTCCATAATTTAGAACCGCTGCCAGCCACTGCCTTCTCCTGTTTGCTCGGAACAAACGACCCATATTGAAAGGCCGCCTAACAACCTTACGCGCCGTCTCCGCCGGCCGGGAAATCGGCCTGCTGCCTCCGTCCGCGGGCTGGATTGGAGGAAATTTCAGTGATCCCGGACACTTTTTGCCCGTGCCCTGGTGCGGTTGTGACGCAGGGGAAAACATCAGTCACTCCTGTACCGGAGGGTGGACTTCTCCGACCCCAAGTCGCCCCGGGCTGGACGCCGTTTCCGGAGTAGTGATACAGCTGTTACCAGTGGGATCACACGCGTAACACCTGCCACGCCGCCTGGAAACTGCGGGCCGATCGGCATAAAGGGCGACGCTGTTAATATTGAGACTGGAGCAGGCCGAAGTGGCCGTTGAGGCCTATTTCGGGTAGCATATCGCGCCCCCGATCACACGCCTGAGAGAAGCAGATCACACAATGGTTATCCAACCGTAACTATCTTGTACGGTTATACCCATGCCGCTTTCTGATGCGGCTCCCCCGGGCTTGTTACCTAGCTCTGCCGCTGGTCCCGGGGTCCACAGAACGCACAACCACGGCAGAGGCGGGGGAACCAATTATGGGTTCCTTGAATCCTTGGGGTTAAGTCTCCGGTTTCACCGGCGGCCGGGTGTCTCCCATCCGAATCCGACAGCTCACCTCGCAGGTATCGGGAGAGGTTATTACATGACTTTCAACAAGACTCGTGGACGCCACCGCGCCGAGAACACCGTCGCAGCAGGCCGTGCACGGACCATCGGCAGCACCGCAGCCGTCGTCGTTGCCGGCTCCGGCATCATGCTCGGTATGGCCGCACCGGCCTCCGCCGGTGTTGTCGCCAACGACAACTACACCCCGGCACAGGCCGTTGCACCGGCTGCTCCGGTAGCTGCCGCACCGGTGGAAGCCGCACCGGTAGCTGCCCCCGCAGCTGCTGCCGCCACCCACACCGTTGTATCCGGTGACACCCTGGGCCAGATCTCCGCCGCTTACGGCGTTGGCCTGGACTCCGTCCTGGCACTCAACGGCTTGTCCCTGGCATCCATCATCTACCCCGGCGACGTCATCACCGTTGCCGGCGAAGCTGCTCCGGCTGCCGCACCCGCTGCGTTCTACGCCGCTCCGGCAGCTGCAGTAGCTGCACCGGTTGAGCCCGCCAACACCGGCGTGGTCACCACCCAGTCCACCAACATCACGCCGGCTGCAGCAACCCCCGCAGCCAGCGGCACCAATGCCATCATGCTGGCTTCGGCACAGTCGCAGCTGGGCGCAGCCCAGGACTGCACCGTTCTGGTTGAGGTTGCCCTGCGCGCCGCAGGCCACAGCGTCGGAGACCTCGGTCCCGCACAGCTGGCCGCCTACGGCACCCAGGTCTCCACCCCGGAGCCCGGTGACATGGTCTACTACGCTGACGGCGGCATGGGCCTGGCCCACATTGCCATCTACATCGGCAACGGCGAGGCCATCCACAGCGGCTGGAACGGCAACCAGACCGTAGTCCAGTCCGTCAACGTCGGCTCCGGCCCCGTGTTCTACCGCGCATAAGGCTTCCTAGCCCCACAGCGCCAAAATGAGCGTCCGACCCGCAAGGGCCGGGCGCTCATTGCGTTAAGCGGTCAGCCCCCGGACGCATCAGGGCACAAACCGGTAGCCCATGCCGTGTTCGGTCAGCAGGTGCTCCGGAGCAGCAGGGTCACGCTCCAGTTTCCGCCTCAGCTGTCCGATGTACAGCCGCAGATAGCCCGAGTCCGTGGTGCCCGGCCCCCAGACATTGGTCAGCAGCGCCTGCTGGGTGACCAGCATCCCCGGATGGGCGAGCAGTTCGGACAGGAACCGCCACTCGGTGGGCGTCAGGCGGATGTCCGAGCCGTCGTCGAGCCGGGCGATGCGCCGCGCGGCGAGGTCCACCCGCACCGTTCCGAACGTGATTTCGCTGGGGCCGGCAGCCGCGGGCGATCGGCGGGAAAGCGCCCGGATCCGGGCCAGCAGCTCCTCGGTGGAGAAGGGTTTGGTGACGTAGTCATCCGCCCCCAGATCCAGCGCCCGGACCTTGTCCGCCGGGTCGATCCGGCCCGAGACCACCAGGATGGGCACGGCACTCCAGCCACGGACGGCCTCGATGACATCCATGCCGCTGAGCCCCGGCATGCCCAGGTCCAGCACCAACAGGTCCGGATGGGTGTCCACGGCCTTCCGGATTGCGGCGCTGCCGCTTTCCGCTGTCACTACCTCATAGCCGTAGGCGCTCAGGGTGATCCGCAGTGCCCGGAGGATCTGCACGTCATCGTCGGCGATCAGGATCTTCATCCGGCCACCGCCGGGGAGTGTTGTCCACCCGCGGGGACGCGGTGCCTGGCGGCCGGCAGTGAGAGGACCATGGTCAGTCCGCCGCCGGGGGTGTCTTCGGTTTCCAGTGTTCCGCCCATTCCTTCCGTAAATCCCTTGGCCAGGGCCAGGCCCAGGCCGAGCCCGGTTGAATTATCGATGTCCCCGAGCCGCTGGAAGGGCACAAAGATCTCACCCCGCCGCTGCTCCGGAACGCCCGGTCCCGAGTCTATGACGCGGATTTCCACCCGGCCGGCAAACTCGCTGACGGACAGCACGCATTTGACGCCGTCCGGGCTGAAGCGCACCGCATTGGCCAGCAGGTTGACCAGCACCCGCTGCAGCAGCACCGGATCCGCCAGGACCACGCGGGGAACCGTGGGGATCTCCAGTTCCACGTCCGCCGGGCCCAGTTCCAGCTCCTCGAGCGCGGGCAGCACCGCATCCACGACATTCAGCGGCTCCAGGCTCACCCCGACGACGCCGGCCTGCAGCCTGCTCACGTCCAGCAGGCTGGTGACCAGGCCGGAAAGGGAGGCCAGCGATTCCTCGGCGGTGGCAAGAAGTTCGCTGCGGTCCTGCTCGGACCAGGTGACGTCCGTGGCCCGCAGGCCGGTGACGGCCGCGGTCGCGGCGGTCAGCGGACGGCGCAGGTCGTGCCCGACGGCGGCCAGCAGCGCCGTGCGGACCTTGTCCGCCGCGGCCAGGGAGCCCAGTCCCCTGGCGGTTTCTGTCAGTTCCCGGTGTTCCAGTGCTGCCTCCATCTGCGCGGTGATGACCGCCAGCAGCCGCCGGTCAGACGCCGCCAGTTCGCGCCCCCACAGGTCCAGGAAGCACCGCTCCCCGACCGGCAGGCGGGTCAGGGCGGGGTCGTCGGGCGAGACGGAGGCCGGCCAGTCGCCGTCGGCATACAGGTCTTCACCCTCTGACCGGATACGTGCGGCGCTGACATTGAAGGCCTCGCGGGTGCGGCTCACCAGGGCACCCAGTGCGTCCTCCCCGCGCAGCACGCTGCCGGCGACGGACGCCAGCAGCTCGGATTCCGACGCCGAACGCCGGGCGGTGCGGGCGCGCCGGGCGGCGGCGTCCACGACGTAACTGACGAGCATCGCGTTTACGACGTAGAGTCCCAGCGCAAGCATGTGCGACGGCGTGGCCACGGTAACGGTGTAGAGCGGCTGGATGAAGAAGAAGTCCAGGGTCAGGCCCGAGAGCAGGGCGGCGAACAGCGCCGGCCAGATGCCGCCGACCAGGGCCACCAGGATGACCAGCAGCTGGTAGCTCAGCACGTCGCCGGTGATCGTTTCGGAACTTCGGGCCGTGACCAGTCCGGCCGTGAGCAGCGGGCCGCCCACCAGGGCGAAGGCGAAGCCCAGCAGGCGCCGGCGCACCGAGAGGGCACTGCCGAAATGCGGGAGCACCAGGGTCCGGGCGGCGGCCGAATGCGAGACCATGTGCACGTCAATGTCGCCGGACTCACGGATGACCGTGGCGCCGATTCCCGGCCCGGACAGCAGGGCGGCGATCCGGGGGCGCCGGCTGACGCCCACCACCAGCTGGGTGGCATTGACGCTGCGGGCAAAGTCCACCAGTGCACGCGGAACGTCGTTGCCCACCACCTGGTGGAAGCTGCCGCCGAGCTTTTCCACCAGGAGCCGCTGTGCGGCCAGCTCTGCCGGTTCCGGCCCGCGCAGTCCGTCGGCTCCGGAGACGTGGACGGCCAGCAGCTTGCCGCCGGCGGACCGGGCGGCAATCCGTGCCCCGCGGCGCAGCAGGGTGCGCCCTTCGGGGCCGCCGGTGAGCGCCACCACCACCCGCTCCCGTGCCTCCCATTTGCTGCTGATGCCGTGCTCTTCGCGGTAGCGGTTCAGGGCTGAATCCACCTCGTCGGCCAGCCACAGCAGCGCCAGTTCGCGCAGCGCCGTCAGGTTTCCGAGGCGGAAATAGTTGGACAGGGCCGCGTCCACCCGTTCGGCGGGATAAATGACGCCGTCGGCCAGGCGCCCGCGCAGCGACTGCGGCGTGAGGTCCACCAGCTCCACCTGTTCGGCTCCGCGCAGGACGGCGTCCGGCACGGTTTCGGCCTGCAGGGTGCCGGTGATCTGCTCGATCACGTCGTTCAGGGAATCGATGTGCTGGATGTTCACGGTGGACAGGACGTTGATCCCGGCGTCGAGCAGGGCCTGCACGTCCTGCCACCGCTTCTCGTGCTGCAGCCCGGGCACGTTGGTATGGGCCAGTTCATCCACCAGCGCGTATTCCGGCGCCCGGGCCAGGACGGCAGGCAGGTCCATCTCCTGCAGTTCCAGCCCGCGGTGGCGCAGGACGGCGCGCGGGACGGTCTCCAGGCCTTCGGCCACGGCGGCCGTCCCGGCACGTCCATGCGTTTCAACCAGTGCGATGACGACGTCGGATCCCTCATCCCGGAGGCGGCGCCCCTCTTCGAGCATGGCGTAGGTCTTGCCCACGCCGGGTGCCGCCCCCAGAAAAACCCTCAGTTGTCCTCGCGTCATGGACTAAGTGTCCAGCTCCGCCAGCGAAATGTTCAAAAGCAACACGTTGACGGTACTGCTCCCGAGAACTCCGGCGAACGGTGCCTGCGTGGCCTCGTCCACCAGGGCCTGCACCTGCTCCGGATCCAGTCCGCGTTCGGCGGCCACCCGGTCTACCTGCATCCGGGCGTATTCCGGGCTGATGTGCGGATCCAGTCCGGACCCCGATGCCGTGACGGCATCGGCGGGGACATCTTCCGGAGCCACACCTTCCAGCTCCGCCACGGCGGCCCGGCGCTCCGTTACGGCGGCGGCCAGGTCCTCGCTCAGCGGGCCGAGGTTGGAACCGCTGGAGGCACCGCCGTCGTACCCGTCCCCCGCTGCGGAAGGCCGGGACTGGAACCACTCGGGCAGCGCCGCGCCGTCGGCGTCCGTGAACGGCTGGCCGATCAGCTCGGATCCCACTTCACTGCCGCCGCTGCTGACCATCGAACCGTTGGCCCGGCCGTGCAGAGCGGCCTGGCCGATCCCGGCCACTGCCAGCGGATATACGACGCCGAGCAGGAGCGTAAGCACCGCCAGGGCGCGGAGGGAGACGCCAAGCTGGCGCATGCTGCTGCGGACGGGGTTCATTTCCTGCTCCTAGTAAAGGGGATGGTGCGGATGATGGTTGCCATGTCAGAACCCCGGGACCAGGCTGATCAGCAGGTCAATGAGCTTGATGCCGATGAACGGCGCAATTACGCCGCCCACCCCGTAGATCAGCAGGTTGCGGCTGAGGATCGAGGAGGATCCGGCAGCCCGGTACTTCACGCCGCGCAGCGCCAGCGGAATCAGCGCCACGATGATCACCGCGTTGAAGATCACTGCGGAGAGGATGGCCGAGGCCGGAGAGTGGAGCTGCATCAGGTTCAGTGCGGCAAGGCCGGGGAAAATTCCCACGAACATCGCCGGGATGATGGCGAAATACTTGGCAATGTCGTTGGCGATCGAGAAGGTGGTCAGGGCGCCGCGGGTAATAAGCAGCTGTTTGCCGATCCCGACAATGTCGATCAGCTTGGTGGGGTCCGAGTCCAGGTCCACCATGTTGCCGGCTTCCTTGGCCGCGGACGTGCCGGTGTTCATGGCCACGCCGACGTCGGCCTGGGCCAGTGCCGGGGCGTCGTTGGTGCCGTCGCCCGTCATGGCCACCAGATGCCCGCCCGCCTGTTCGCGGCGGATCAGGGCCATCTTGTCCTCGGGGGTGGCTTCGGCCAGGAAGTCGTCCACGCCTGCCTCGGCGGCAATGGCCTTGGCGGTGTAAGGGTTGTCGCCGGTGATCATCACGGTCCGGATGCCCATGGCCCGCAGCTGCGTGAAGCGTTCCTTCAGGCCGTCTTTGACCACGTCCTTCAGATGGATCACACCGAGCACCCGGGTGCCGCCGTCGGCGTCCCGAACGGCCACCAGCAGCGGAGTACCGCCGCCGGTGGATATCTTCTTGACCTGGTCCTCGACCGCGATCAGGACGTCGACGTCGATGCCGCCGGACTCCGCCGTCCAGTCCAGGATGGCGGCGGAGGCGCCCTTGCGGATCTTCGCCCCGTCGGGGAAGTCCATGCCGCTCATCCGCGTCTGGGCAGTGAAGGGAACACTGGTGGAGCCCGCCGGCGGTTCCGGGCGGCAGCCCTTCGCGGCGGCCAGGTCCACAACGGACTTGCCCTCCGGGGTGGGATCACCGAAGGAGGACAACACGGCGGCGTCGATCAGGTCGGTGCTGTCGGTGCCGTTGATCGGGATGAACCCGGCGGCCTGGCGGTTGCCGTACGTGATGGTGCCGGTCTTGTCGAGCAGCAGCGTGGTGACGTCACCGGCGGCCTCCACCGCACGGCCGGACATGGCCAGGACGTTGCGCTGGACCAGGCGGTCCATGCCGGCAATGCCGATGGCCGAAAGCAACGCGCCGATGGTGGTGGGGATCAGGCAGACCAGCAGGGCCACCAGGACGGGGATGCTGACCGTGGCGGAGGAGTAGCTTGCCAGCGGGTTCAGCGTCAGCACCACCACGATGAAGATGAGCGACAGCGTGGCCAGGAGGATGTTCAGGGCAATTTCGTTGGGCGTCTTCTGCCGCGCGGCGCCTTCAACGAGCCGGATCATCCGGTCTACGAAGGTTTCCCCGGGCTTGCTGGTGATCCGGACAATAATCCGGTCGGACAGGACCCGGGTACCGCCGGTAACCGCCGAGCGGTCGCCGCCGGATTCGCGGACGACCGGGGCGGATTCGCCGGTGATTGCCGACTCGTCCACGGACGCGATGCCGTCAATGATGTCGCCGTCGCCGGGGATGATCTGCCCGGCCTCGACCACCACTACGTCGTCCAGCCCAAGGTCGGCCGAGGGGACCTCCGAGATGGTTGCCCCGAGGCCGGCGGGATCGCGGCCGGAGTCGTAACCCTCCAGCCGGTAGGCGGTGGTGGTGGCCCGGCTGTTGCGCAGGCTGGCCGCCTGCGCCTTCCCGCGGCCCTCGGCCACGGCTTCAGCGAGGTTGGCAAAGATGACGGTGGCCCAGAGCCAGCCGGCAATCAGCCAGGAGAAAGCACCGGGGACGGGGGTGCCGCCGGAGTCCTGCGGGCCGCCGAGGAAGGGCTCTGCGACGGCGATCGCGGTGATCAGTACTGCACCCGCTTCGACGATAAACATCACCGGGGTGCGGACCATCAGCCGCGGGTCCAGTTTCCGGAAGGCTCCGGGCAGGGCGGCGGCCAGCGAGCCTGCGGTTATGCCGCGGGCGGCGGGAGCCCCTTCCGAAGCCGCTTCGGACTCCAGGGGTTTGGTAAGTGTGGACATGGTTATTGCAGTCCTTCCGCCAGGGGACCCAGCGCGAGTACGGGAAAGAAGGTCAGTGCAGTCACGATCACGGTGACGCCGCACAGCAGCGTCACGGACTGCGGCCGGTGGGTGGGCAGGGTGCCGGCCGAAGCGGGGACCTTGCCCTGCTCGGCGAAGGCTCCGGCCAGGGCGACCACGAAGACCATCGGCAGGAAGCGGCCCACAAGCATGGCCACGCCGAGTGCAGTGTTTAGCCACGGTGTGTTGGCCGTGAGTCCGGCGAACGCGGAGCCATTGTTATTGGCTGCCGACGTGAAGGCGTACAGGACCTCGCTGAAGCCGTGGAGTCCGGTGTTCAGGATGGAGGTGCCCTCGATGTCTGCCCGGATGCCGGGAACCGCGAAGCTCAGCGCCGTCCCGACCAGGACCAGGGTGGGCATGGTGAGGATGTAGAGGCTGGCGAGTTTGATTTCCCTCGGGCCGATTTTCTTGCCGAGGTACTCGGGAGTGCGTCCCACCAGGAGCCCGGCCACAAACGCGGTGATGATCGCCAGGATCAGCATGCCGTAGAGCCCGGACCCGACGCCGCCCGGCGCCACTTCGCCGAGCATCATGTTCAGCATTGCCATCATGCCGCCCAGCGGGCTGAAGCTGTCATGCATGGCGTTCACCGCACCGGTGGACGTCAGCGTGCTGGTGGAGCCAAAGAGCGTCGACGCGGCAATGCCGAACCGTTGTTCCTTGCCTTCCATGGAACCGGCTGCACCGTCCGCGGCACCGAATTCGAAAGCGGTCATGGCCGCTAGGGAAACCGTGAAGATGGAGGCCATGGCCGCCAGGATGGCGTAACCCTGCCTGCGGTCCCCCACCATGGTGCCGAACGTGCGGGGCAGGCTGAACGGGATGACGAGCATCAGGAAGATTTCCACCAGGTTGGTCCACCCGCTGGGGTTTTCAAACGGGTGCGCGGAGTTGGCATTGAAGAAGCCGCCGCCGTTGGTGCCCAGCAGCTTAATGGCTTCCTGGGAGGCCACCGGCCCGCCGGGGATCGTGGAGGTTCCGCCGAGAAGGTTGGTGACGGAGGTGAAGCCGTTGAAGTTCTGGATCACGCCGCCGAGGATCAGCACCACGGCGCCCAGGAAAGCCCCGGGCAGCAGCAGCCGCAGCACGCTGCGGGTCAAATCCACCCAGAAGTTGCCGATGGTGGATGAGTTGCGGCCGGCCAGGCCGCGGATCAGTGCCACGGCCACGGCCAGGCCCACAGCTGCGGACAGGAAGTTCTGCACCGCCAGGCCGGCCATCTGCACCGCGTATCCCATGGTGACCTCGGGCGAGTAGGACTGCCAGTTGGTGTTGGCCACGAAGGAAGCCGCAGTGTTGAAGGACAGGGCCTCGGGCACCGCCGGAAGGCCGAGCGAGCCCGGCAGCAGGTGCTGGAGGCGCTGCAGCAGGTAAAGCAGGAGCATGCTGGCCCCGGAGAAGACCAGCACTCCGCGCAGGTAGCTCTGCCAGGCCTGGCCGGAGGAACCGTCCACTCCGATCAGGCGGTAGAAGCCGCGCTCCGCACGGAGGTGTTTTTCGGAGGAGTAAAGCCGGGCCATGTAGTCGCCCAGCGGCCGGTAGACCGCCGCGAGCAGGACCACCAGGCTGAGTACCTGTGCGGCCGTTACCCAGCCGCCCATCAGAACCGCTCCGGTCGGACAAGTGCCACCAGGAGATAGCCGACGGCCGCCACCCCGAGGCAGAGTGCAAGGACGTTGAAAACGATCACAGCTTTTCCACCGCCCCGGCCATCAGGACAAACGCAGCGAAAAGCCCTACGAAGCCCACTACAAATAAAACGTCAAGCACGGGAATTGCCCCCAGCCGTTGAGCGTGCCGCCGCTTTGGCAGCACGGGCACACCTTGTGCCGCATTCGATTAGATGCCCTGGCCCGGGCGTAAAAGGCCATCCTCACGGTTTCCTCACGCCGGCACTCCAAACCCTTACGGAATGCCCATGCAAACGGCCTATTGCGACGCCGGGACACCGAGGCGGGACATGGCCGGGCCGGCGCGGTATACACTGTAAACTGACAACCACCGAAGGAACTGCCGTGTCCAGGAACCACCCCCTCAGCCCCGCCGCGATAGCTGCGGCCGCAGTCCGGATAGCGGACGCGGACGGCCTGGATGCCGTTTCCATGCGCAGGGTTGCGGCGGAGTTCGGGGTTTCAGCAATGGCACTTTACCGCCATGTGGCGGACCGCAGCGCACTGCTGCTGCTGATGGCCGATGCCGCCACCAAGGACTACGCGCTCCTGCCTGCCCGGAACCTGTCGTGGCAGGAAACCCTGGGCCACCTGGCCGATGCCCAGTGGCGGGCCTTCACCGCCCACCCGTGGCTGCTGCGCATTGTGCTGACTCCGCGCCGGCTCGTGAACATGGCCACCCCGGCCGAGGTGGAGCTGGTGCTCTCCCGGCTGGTCTCGGCCGGCCTGACCGAGGACGAAGGCTTCGACTGCCTGCTGGGCATTTCCGCGGCCGTGATCGGCACTGCGTCCATCACGGCTGCTGCCCACTTCGGTCCCCCGGGGAAGGCAGACGGCCCCGGGCCGGACGGCCACCTCCGCTGGGCGCCGGACGCCGTCGCGCAGCACCCGCAGGCGGCCCGGTTCCAGGCCCGGGGAATCAGCTATTCGGGCTCGCGCCGCTCACTGGACTTCTTCGTCGCCAGCTTCATTGCCGGCGTCGAACAGGACCTCAACAAAGCTCCGGGCGGCCCTACCCGCCCGGTTTCATGGAAGGAAGAAAATGAAACTCAGCAATAAGACCGCCATCATCACCGGCGGGGCCGGCGGAATCGGCCAGGGCATTGTCCGCCGTTTCCTTGCCGAAGGCGCCAAAGTCGCAGTGGTGGACATCGACCAGGCGCAGGGCGACAAGCTGCTGGCCGATCTTGAGGGCAAGGGCGAGGTCATTTTCATCGCCAAGGACATTTCCAAGCCCGAGAACGCCGCTGCCATCGTTGCCGAAACCGTCGAGCGTTTCGGGGGCCTGGACATCCTGGTCAACAACGCGCACGCGTCCAAGCAGGCGCCCATCATGGAAACCACGCCGGAGATCTGGGACCTGTCCTTCAATACGGGCACCATGGCAACCTTCCACCTGATGCGTGCGGCATACCCGGAACTGAAGAAGACACGGGGCAGCATCATCAACTTCGGCTCCGGCGCCGGCATCAAGGGCCTGCCGAACCAGGTGGCCTACGCCGCGGCAAAGGAAGCCATCCGCGCCATTTCCCGCACGGCCGCCAATGAATGGGCCGTGGACGGCATCCGCGTCAACGTGGTTTCCCCCGTCGCCCTGACGCCCGGCATCGTCCAGTGGAGCCAGGCCTTCCCGGAGGCCTACCAGGAAGTCGTCGACGGCGTACCCCTGGGCCGCCTGGGCGATCCCGAAACGGACATTGCCCCCATCGTGGTGTTCCTCGCCAGCGAGGATTCGCAGTACCTGACCGGCCAGACCCTCATGGCCGACGGCGGAACCATCAAGCTGTACTAGCCGCCGGTCGGCGCCAGGATTGCCCAGCCGTTCGCCGGCAGGGCCAGCCGCCTGCCCGGAACGTCCAGCCCGCCCGCGCCGGCCAGGACGTCCCGGGCAGCTTCGGGCACCTGTACGGTGACCGACGCGTCCTCAAGGTTCATGGCCACGAACAGCGAGTGGGCGGCGTCGAACACCTCGTAGACCAGCTGCTCGTTGGCCAGCGAATGCACCCGCGTGCGGGCGGCATGCACCCAGTGGTGCCGGCGGCGCAGGCCGATCAGTTCCTGGTGCAGGTGGTACAGCGGCTGCCCCACGGCGGAAAGCTCCCCGGGGGAAGCCGGGAAGGACGGACGGATGTCGTCGTCCCCTCCGGCACGGTCCTCCTTGTCGCCCCGGTAGCCCTGCTCGTCACCGTAGTACACCGTCGGGGTGCCCGGCAGGGTGAACAGCAGCACCAGTGCGTGTGCGAGCCGGCCCGACGGCGCCAGGCGGCTGGCGATGCGGGTGACGTCATGGTTGCCGACAAAGGTCAACGGCACAAAGGTGTCCAGGAACGTGTTGTGCCGCTCCAGCGCCGCGGACAGTTCGTAGAAGTTCGCTTCCGCCAGCGAACTCCAGACGGCCTTCCACAGTTCGTACTGGGTCACCGAATCCAGGTGCCCGGCGCGTACCTCCGCCGGGTAGTCCCCGTGGATGTACTCCCCCACGAAGTAGGCGTCGGGGAACTCCGTGCGGACGTCATCCAGCACGGGCGCCCAGAACGACGACGGCACGGCGTAAGCAGCGTCCAGCCGCCAGCCGTCGGCACCTCGGCGCAGCCAGTGCTTCATCACGTCGGCCACGAAGTCCGCCACCGCCGGCTCGGCATGATTCAGGGCCACCAGGTGGTGATGGCCCTCGAAGTCTCGATACCCGGGCTCCGTGCCCGGCGTCCAGCCGTCCGGCCAGGTGAAGCTGAACCAGTCCGCCGTCGTCGCCCCCGGGCCCTGCTCGAGCGCCTGGCGGAAGGGGGCGAAGGAGCGGCCGGTGTGGTTGAAGACGCCGTCAAGGAGCACCCTGATCCCGCGTGCGTGCGCCTGGGCCACCAGTTCGTCGAAGTCGGCATCGTCGCCGAGCCGGGAATCGATCCGGTAATAGTCGGTGGTGTCGTACCCGTGGGTTTCGGAGGCAAACACCGGCCCGAGGGCAAGCCCGGAGGCCCCCATCTCCACGAGGTAATCGAGCCAATGGACCAGCTGCGCCAGCCCGTGCCGTGCCGGGGCCTGCTCCGGGAGCGCAGACTTTTCCGCTCCGGCAAAGCCCAGCGGATAGACCTGCCACCACACCACGTGCTCCACCCAGTCCGGCGTCGTCATGCGTTTAGTTCCCTTCGCGTGGTGGAGTAATGCCTCTTACAGTCTGCCATCAGCACGCTTACCTTCGGGAATTTCCTCCCGGCCGGCGGCGCTTAAAAGAGGAGAACCAACCGGACAAGAGAAGGACACCATGGCCTCAACAGCCGATTCCAAGCCCGAGCTTTCCACCCAGCAGCGCGTCATTGACTACGTCCGCCGCTACGGCAGGGTCCAGCCGCAGGACATCGCGGAGGAGTTTGACCTGGGCGGGGTTGAAACCCTCAACGTGCTGACCGCCCTCGAAGAGATGGGTGCGCTCCGGCTGGTCTCCGGCGGCGACGGCGTTGCCGCCGTCCCCACCGGCCAGTCCCTGTGTGATCCCTACACCGGCACCTGCATCTAGCCCTAGAGCATGCTGTCCGGAACGGAGGGGAAGTCCTTCGCTTCGTAGAGCTTGGCAACGGCGCTCATGTAGTCGGTCCACTGGGCACCGGCAATGGCGGATCCGTCCACGTAGGAGCGGGTGACGCCGTTGATCTCCTGGTTGTTCAGGGAGGAGTAGGAGTTCCAGTTCCCCACCCAGGACGCCGTGGCAATGCCGGTGGTGTAGCCGACGGTCCAGGTCTGCTCGGACATGTCGGTGGTGCCGGTCTTGGCAGCGGCCGGTACGCCGATGGGGTGGATGCTGCCCGGTGACCCCTCGACCAGTTTCTGCAGCGGCTGCGTCACGGCGGCGGCCACGTCCGCACTGATGGCGCGGGTGCATTCGGCTGTGTCGACGTCGTAGGCGTTGCCGGAACCGTCGGTCACCTCGGTGAGGGCGGTGGGCTTGCAGTACTCGCCGCCGCTGGCGAAGGTGGCGTAGGCCGAAGCGATGGTCAGCGGGGAGACTTCCTGTCCGCCGAGGACAAAGGAGGGACTGGTGACTTCCAGGGGTTCCCCGTCCACTGCTCGGTGGACACCCATGCTGGTGGCGGTATCCCGGATGTCGCACAGGTCGAGCTGGGCTGCCTGCGCCACGGTGGCCGTGTTGACGGACTGCCGGAGGCCCTCCGCAACGGTCATCTTCTTCTCAAAGCCCTCGGAGGCGTTCTTGAATTTCCATTCGTCGAACTCCGCATTCGGGCCGAGGCAGCTGGCCTTCCAGTCGAAGCCTGCCGGGTAGGACGTGCGCGTGGCGTCGATGGTGTCGTTGAGTCCGTGGCCGGCCGCCAGCCAGGCGGCGGTGGTGAAGGGCTTCATGGTGGAGCCGGGCTGGAAACCGTAGGGGGTGCCGCCCATGTCCGCGTCCACGTTGAAGTTGAGCTGGGTCTTACCGTTGCCAAGCTCCGGCGTGTACTCGGTGTTCTGGGCCATGGCAAGGATCTTGCCCGTACCCGGTTCCACGGAAACTATGGCAGAGCCGGCCCCGGAGGGATCCCCCACCGGAACCTGGGCTTCGATCTGCTTCTGTGCCTGCGACTGCAGCCTCGAGTCCAGAGTGGTCCTGATGGTCAGCCCGCCCCGTGCCAGGAGCTTGGCGCGCTCTTTGACGTCGGCGCCGAAGGCTTCCGACTGCAGGATGGTCTGTTCCACATAGCTGCAGAAGTACTGCGCCATCTCGGCTCCCGTGCATCCGGAGGTCACCGTCTGCGGGTTCAGGTCCAGTCCGCTTGCCACCGCTTCGTCATACTCGGCCTGGCTGATCTTGTCGTTTTTCAGCATGGCCGCAAGCACGGTGTCCCGGCGTGCCTGCGTCCCCTCGGGGTTGGTAAACGGGTTGTAATGGCTGGGCGACTGCACCATGCCGGCCAGCATGGCCGACTGTGCCGGATTGAGCTCCGAGGCGGAGATGCCGAAGTAGCTCTGGGCCGCAGCCTCCACACCGTAGGTCTGTCCCCCGAAGAGCACGATATTGAGGTAGCCCTCGAGGATCTCCTCCTTCGAGTACTCCTTTTCCACGGCGACGGCGAGCTTGGCTTCCCGGAGCTTGTCCCCCATGTCCTTGGTACCGCTGAGCGTAAGGTCGCTGCCGCCCTTGCCGGAGGCGATGTCACGGCTGATCAGCACGTTGTTCACGTACTGCATGGTCAGGGTCGAGGCGCCCTGCGTATTCGAGCCCGAGGCGTTGGAGGCCACGGCACGGGCAATCCCCATGAAGTCAATGCCGTTGTGCTCGTAGAAGCGCGCGTCCTCGATGGAGACTATGGCGTCCTGCATGCTCTGCGACATCTCGTCCAGCTCCACCGGAACCCGGTTCTGGGCATAGAAGGTGGCCAGCAGCACGCCGTCGGCGCTGTAGATCTTCGATCCCTCGTCCAGGGGGCCGGTTTCCAGCTCGTCGGGCAGCTGGTCCAGCACTCCGACGGCCATGTCCGTGCCCGTGGCTGCGACTGCCGCCATGGGGATCAGGGTGCTGGCGGCCAACACGCCGGCCAGCAGGCTTACGAGGAGGAACGCGACTAACCGTCCGGGCACGGAAAGTCTCTCGAGGAATGAGGATGTGGGGGGACGCATCCCTACAAGTTATCGAGTTTGTCTGTGAAGGGTCTTGACCGAATGAGTCACATCGGGTAATGGCGGGTGGATCCGGCGTCCCCGAAGCGGGCCGGAATCCCGCTCCAGCACTGGGATCGGGCCGGTGCCGCTCCGCGCTCCGGGCAACCCGCAGCGGGGCCGACCCGGAAGCCCTGCGAGAACAAGATCACAGCAAACCCGCACTTCGGGCAGTGCAAAAGGAGGGGCCGCAGGTCGCTGGTGCGACTTACGGCCCCTCCTTTGGTGTGCTGGCTAAAGCCTCACAGCTGCGGCGGCTTAGGCGTCAACGACAATCGCGGTGATCGCCGGCGTGCGGTTGTAGAAGCGGCGCATCCAGTTGGCGACGGCGCGCTCGATGACGTCTTCGAGGTCCTCGCTCTTCGGTCCGCGGCGGCTGCCCGCGGCGGCGTTGGCCAGGGCCTTCTCCACTGCTTCCTCCGCCTTGCGCAGGTCCTCGGGCTTGCAGGTGAAGCCCTTGGTGAAGAACTCGGCGGGCTCGGCGATGGTGCCGGTGTCGGCGTCGACCAGGGCCAGGACGGTGACGGCGCCTTCCTCGGCCAGCTGCATGCGTTCCTTCAGGGTCTCCTCAGTGGTATGGCCGACGCTGTCGCCGTCCACGAAGACCAGGTCCACCTGGTGCTTGCCGGAGATCGTGGCACGGCCGCGGCGCAGGTCGACGGTCATGCCGTTTTCCGCGATGACCACGTCGCGGGGATCCATTCCGGTCGCCTCTGCGATGGCTCCGTTGGCCTTGAGGTGGCGCCATTCCCCGTGCACCGGCATCACGTTGCGCGGCTTGACGATGTTGTAGCAGTAGGCGAGCTCGCCGGCGCTGGCGTGACCGGAGACGTGCACCTTGGCATTGCCCTTGTGCACCACATTGGCGCCGATCTTGGTCAGGTTGTTGATGATGCCGTAGATGGCGTTCTCGTTACCCGGGATCAGCGAACTGGCCATCAACACCGTGTCACCCTCGTGGATGCGGATCTGGTGGTCCTTGTTGGCCATGCGGGACAGGGCAGCCATGGGCTCGCCCTGCGAACCGGTGCAGATCAGCACAACCTTGTGGTCATCGGTGCGCTGCAGCGACTTGAAGTCCACCAGGATGCCCTTGGGGATGTTCAGGTAGCCCAGTTCCTCGGCGATGGTCATGTTGCGGATCATCGAGCGGCCCACGAAGGAGACCTTGCGGTTGTAGCGCGATGCCGCGTCGATGACCTGCTGGATGCGGTGGATGTGGCTGGCGAAGCTGGAAACGATGATCCGGCGCGGGGCGGTGCGGAACACGGTGTCGATGGCCGGGGCCAGTTCCTTCTCCGAAGCCATGAAGCCGGGGACCTCGGCATTGGTGGAGTCGGTCAAGAACAGGTCCACGCCCTCCACGCCCAGCCGGGCGAAGCCGGTGAGGTCGGTGATGCGGCGGTCCAGCGGGAACTGGTCCATCTTGAAGTCGCCGGTGTGCAGCGCCATGCCGGCCGCCGTGCGGATGGCGATGGCCAGGCCGTCGGGGATGGAGTGGTTCACGGCGAGGAACTCAAGGTCGAAGCCGCCAATGGTGCGGCGGTCGCCTTCCTTGACCTGGATCAGCTTGGGCTTGATCCGGTGTTCCTTCAGCTTGGCCTCGATGAACGCCAGGGTCAGCTTGGAGCCGACAATGGGGATGTCGGAGCGCTCACGAAGCAGGTACGGCACGCCGCCGATGTGGTCTTCGTGGCCGTGCGTCAGGACCACGGCGACGACGTCGTTCAGGCGGTCGCGGATGGCGGTGAAGTCCGGCAGGATCAGGTTTACGCCCGGGTGTTCTTCTTCGGGGAAGAGCACGCCGCAGTCGACGATCAGCAGCTTGCCGTCGAATTCGAAAACGGTCATGTTCCTGCCGATTTCGCCAAGGCCGCCGAGGTTCATGACACGCATGGTTCCCTTGGCGAGTTCCCGGGGGGCTTTCAGGACGGCAGGTGTTCTATTCACGGATGAGGGTTCTTTCGTTGGGGAGCGGATTGCAGGGTGGAACGGCAGCCGTACGGCGGCATTCCGGAAGTCTGTGGTGCGGCCAGAACAGGGCCGACAGCTGTTGTGCTTCTTTCATTCTATTGACTTTTCCGGCGCGCCGGGGACACCCGGCTCTCCCGGAGAGTCTCGGGCGGTTCCGGAGGGTGTTCGGCGGCCTGATTCCTTCGGTGCGGAAACGGCTCAGCCCCGCTGCAGGGCGTTCTTCTGCGACTTGTTGATCCCGGTGCTGCGGCCGCAGTTGGAGCAGGTAAAGGCGTAGCGGCGGCTGGTGGTGAGGACGGGGATGAAGAAAAGCGTCAACCGGTTAGCGCGCTCTTCCACATACTGCTCTGCGTAGACGCCGCAGTACTGGCAGGTGGCCGGCCGCGAAAAGAGTGATGAGAGCACGGTCTTGAATCCAATGAGCACGAACATCCGACCACTCTACGTCGGGCGGGCAGGCCGGGGCATGCGGACACGCGGCTTTTACTAAGGTTGCTTACGAACAGGGGTGTTGGATATCTTTCGGGCATGGAACGCCGCCTCCCCCAACTGGAGTACCTGCTGCCGCTGAAGTGGGCAGAGGACACCGGCCTGAACGAGCTGGTGGAATATCTGGAACTGCTCAGCAGGCACGTGCGGGTCCTGGTGGTGGACGGCTCCGGCGACGAGTTGTACTCCCGTCACGAGCGGGCCCTCCCTGCCGGAGTGTTCCACTGTCGACCCAAGCACCCCGAGTGCCGGAACGGCAAAGTCGACGGCGTCCTCACCGGCGTCGACCTGGCCGAGGGGCAGCAGCTCATCATTGCCGACGACGACGTCCGCTACACGCCGCAGCAGCTGGAACGGATCTGCGCGCTGTTGGAGGCGGCCGACGTCGTGCGTCCACAGAACTACTTTTCCTCGCCCTCTCCCCTGCCGTGGCATGCCCGGTGGGATACCGGCCGCATCCTCCTGAACCGTGCGTTCGGTGCCGACTACCCGGGAACGCTCGCGGTGCGGACCGAGGTCCTTCGGCAGGCCGGCGGCTACAGCGGGGACGTGTTGTTCGAGAACCTCGAACTGTTGCGTACCGTCCGGGCGGCCGGCGGTGTGGAGGTGCGTGCCAATGACCTGTTTGTCGCCCGGCTCCCCTCCTCCACAGCGCTCTTCTTCCGGCAGCGCGTGCGTCAGGCCTACGACGATTTTGCCCAGCCGCTGCGGCTGGCTGCCGAGCTGTCGCTGCTTCCGGTGCTGTGCTGGAGTGCCCGGAAGCCTCTGCGCCTGGCGGCATTGGCCGTTTCCGCCGCTGCAGCCGCAGAATACGGGCGACGGCGCGACGGCGGCCGGCAGGTGTTCGGCCCGTCGTCGGCGCTGTGGGCTCCACTGTGGCTGGTTGAGCGGGCCTTGTGTGTCTGGCTGGCCGTGTATTGGCGGCTGCGGGGCGGCATCCCCTACTCAGGTGCGCGACTGAGGATGGCTGCGCACTCGGTGCGCCGGATCCGGGAGCTTCGGGGGTTGGGTTAGGGGCTCTTCGGGGGGGGCTTCCACCTGCGAGCGCCGAAGGTCGGGGTAAGCCGGGTTGGGTCTTCGTCCTGCGAGCGCACAACTCCAGGGTGAGTCGGGAGCCCGCCTGCGAGTGCTGAACTCCGGGGCCTAACCTCAGGACAAGTTTCCGCCTGTGAGCACACCCCCGGGAGTGTTGGACCAACCTGCGAGCACCCGCGGCAGGGAACCTAACCCACACGTTCCGCCTATGAGCCCACATAAGGGCTTGGTTGGAGCCATCCCGCCGAGCACCGAAGCCGAGAGTGAGCCCCCCCGGGTCCCGCTCGGAAGCCCGCGCCCCACATCTGGCGGCCGAGGCTCCGTCAGGGCCGAAACGCGCGCCCGGCACCAGCAACCGGCCAGGCATTTGACCCCGGCTAAGCGGACCGCAAAGACAGGTAGTAGTTCAGGTATTTCCTTCCTTCTCCTTGCCGCTTACCGTCGATAGACTCGAACACATGTTCGAATATCGTCCGGCGGAACACCACTTTAGAGCTGACCCCTCCCGTGTCAGCAGCGCCTTAGTGAACGCATGGGTGGGCGTTTTGAGTGAGGATGGCGACGCTGAGAATGCCCCAGAGCCGGACACAGAGCTGATCGACCGGATTCGTGCCCTTGAAGAGCTGAAGGCAGCAGCATCGGCAGCGCAGGCCCGGGCCGCCGCGGCGTTTGACGCCTCGCAGCGCCGGAAGCAGGCGTTGGAGGGAGTACCTAGGGACAAGCAGGGATGGGGCGTAGCTTCGCAGATCGCTTTGGCCCGGAGGGACTCGGCGAACCGCGGCGGGCGCCTGCTGGGGTTCGCCAAGGCCCTGACGCAGGACATGCCCTGCACCCTCTACGCCCTGAGCCACGGAAAGATCAACGAATGGCGGGCCACACTGCTGGTGCGTGAAACCGCGTGCCTAAGCAAAGAAGATCGGCAGCGCGTGGATGCGGAAGTGGCCGGGGATCCGGAGCTGCTGGAAACCCTGGGAGATCGGCAGCTGATTTCCCGCGCCAGGGGTGCCTCTTACCGGCTGGACCCGCAAGCTGCCGTGAACCGGGCGGCCAAGGCTGCATCCGAACGTTTCGTTTCCTGCCGTCCCGCGCCGGACACCATGACGTACCTGACGGGACTTCTGCCGGTCGCCCAAGGTGTAGGCGTTTACGCTGCCCTCTCCCGTGAGGCAGACCGGCTGGCCGCAGCCGGGGACGGGCGTACCCGCGGCCAGATCATGGCGGACACACTTGTAGGCCGAATCACCGGTCAGACACAGGCGGACGCCATGAAGGTGGAGGTCCAGCTGGTGATGACGGACCGGACGCTGCTGGCCGGAGAATCAGAACCGGCTTTCGTTCCTGGCTACGGTCCGGTTCCGGCGCAATGGGCCAGGGATCTGGTCCGCAGTCGGGATGGGGCCAAGGGCGTTCGCGATGACGGTAACCGCAAGGGCAAGGGCGAGAGCCGGTTCAGGGAGAACGCCGGTCGTGACGCCGATGGCACCGGCGACGCCCCGCCCGGCGGCACGAACAGGGGCCGTCCTCGGGATCGGAGCGACAGACCCGCCAAGGATGTCCAGACCTTCATCCGCAGGCTGTACACGGCTCCGGAAACCGGCGAGCTGGTCGCTATGGACGCCCGGGCACGCTTGTTCCCCACCTCCCTGGCCCGGTTCATCGCTGCACGGGACGCCACCTGCCGGATGCCGTGGTGTGGTGCTCCAATCCGAGCGTTCGACCATGTCCGGCGGCACAGCGACGGAGGTCCCACCAGCCTCATGAACGGACAAGGACTCTGCGAAGCGTGCAACCACGCCAAGGAAGCGCCGGGCTGGTCTGCGAAGGTAATCAAACCTCCCGGCGCAACATCTGCAACCGGCACAGAAACCGGCGTGGCGGGCGTGGCCGGGGAAGGCTCACCCGCACTACCCGCCCACACGGTGGAGACCTCCACCCCAACCGGACACACATATCGTTCCACTGCGCCGCCGTTGGCAGGTGCTCCTGTTGAGGCGGACCTCTCTGCCGTCGAAAGGATAGTGGTGGATCTGATCCGGGCTGCATAGCCGGGCGGCGTCGTCGGACAGCGTCGTCGGACAGCGAGCGCTCGCAGGCAGTCCCCGTCAGTCCCGGTCAGCGGCCGCCACCGGTAGGCTGTGGAGATGGCCAGATACTTTGACGTACACCCGGAAAACCCGCAGCCCAGGGCCATCGGCCAGATTGTGAACCTGCTCGAATCCGGCGGATTGATCGCCTACCCCACCGACTCCTGCTATGCGCTGGGAGTGCAGCTGGGCAACCGGGAGGGACTGGAACGCATCCGGCAGATCCGTCAGCTGGACGAGAAGCACCACTTCACCCTGGTCTGCCGCAACTTCGCGCAGCTGGGCCAGTTCGTGCAGCTGGACAACTCGGTGTTCCGCAGCATCAAGGCCGCCACCCCCGGAAGCTACACCTTCATCCTGCCGGCGGTGAAGGAAGTGCCCAAGTGGCTGCTCCAGCCCAAGAAGCGGACCGTCGGCGTGCGCATCCCGGACAACACGGTGGTGCAGTCGATCCTGGACGGCCTCGGCGAACCGCTGCTCTCCAGCACACTGCTGCTGCCCGGCGATGAGGATCCCATGACCCAGGGCTGGGAAATCAAGGAGCGTCTGGACCACCAGGTGGATGCCGTCATCGATTCCGGGTTCTGCGGCCCCGAGCCCACAACAGTCATCGATTTCTCCGGTGACTCGCCGGAAATCGTGCGGCGCGGAACCGGAGATCCGACGCCCTTCGAGTAACCCCTGCAGCCCGGAACCTTTATCGGTTCCTGCGGTTGACTCTCCCCTGGCGTGCACGAAGTCTGGCACGCGTCAGGGGGAACCATCGCTAGGCACTCGCAGGGGAAACCACATGAAGAAGACGGCTAAAACACTATCGACGGCGATATTGGGTATCTGCGTCCTGGCGGGATGCGGCGTAGGTACCGGGCTTCCGGGCATAGGCGGCGGGAACGGCCATCCCACCGGCTCCCCCGGACCCACCAAGACTTCCACACCCACTCCCACCGCAACTTCCACCTCCACCGCGTCCCCTACGGGAACACCCACACCAACGAAGACCCCGACCCCCTCACCGACAGACGACGGCGGCGGGCACGGGAACGACGACGCCGTCAACGTGATCCTGATGGTCGGCGACGGGATGGGGACGGCTCAACGCGACGCCATCCGGCTGGCCTCGGTAGGCCTGAGCGGGGAACTGGCCATGGATTCGCTGCCCGAGGTGGGCCGGGTCCACACCAACTCCGCGGATCCCGGCACTTTCATCACCGACTCGGCCGCTGCGGCCACGTCCATGGCCACCGGGGTGAAAACCTACAACGGCGCCATCGGTGTGGATCTGGAGCAGCAGCCCGTGACCTCGGCGCTGGAAATCGCCGAACGGCTCGGAAAGTCCTCCGGACTGGTTACGACCGCCCAGGTTACGGATGCAACCCCCGCCGCTTTCGGCTCGCATGTACTGGACCGGGATGAGCAGAGCGCCATCGCTGCCCAGTTCCTGCGCAGTTCCCACCCGGAAGTGATCCTGGGCGGCGGCGAGGACTACTGGTACCCGGCGGGCAATCCGGGCAGGTACCCCGACAATCCCGCAGAGGACGAATCCGAGGAAAGTGCCGGCACCGAGGGCAACCTGGTGGAAGAGGCCCAAGACCAGGGGTATGAATACGTCTGGGATCTGCCCGGCCTGCAGGCGGCAGATAGCGACATGCTCCTGGGACTCTTCGCGAACGAGGAGATGTTCCAGTACGGGGACGACGTCGAAGAGGCTTACGAGCCCACGGTTCCGCTGACCGAAATGACCCGGAAAGCCATTGACGTCCTGAATAACAACCAGGATGACAACGGCTTCTTCCTCATGGTGGAGGAAGAAGGCATCGACGCCATGAGCCATGTCAATAACGGGGCGTTGACCATCGAGTCCGGCATCCAGTTCGACAACTCCGTCGCCCTGGCCAAGGAGTTCGCCGAGCAGGACGGCAATACCCTGCTGATCACCGTCGGCGACCACCAGACCGGCGGTATGACCATCGAACCGCTGGGGGATGCTTCCAACCCGGACAGCCCGGTGCAGGAAGGTCCGTTCGACGTCGCTGGTTCCGACCAGCAGTTCCAGATCGATTGGACTACCGGCGGCCATACGGGCGACGACGTACCCCTGACCGCGATGGGACCCGGCGCAGAAATGCTGACGGGCGTCTACGAGAACACCAACATCTTCGATGTCATGGTTTCGGTGATGCGCTCCGGCACGGAACGGGACTTTGACCTCCAAGCGCACCGCGGCGGACGCGGCGAAGTAACCGAAGAGTCCCTGGCAGCCTTCGCACACGCATTGGAACTGGGCGTCACCACCCTGGAACTGGACACGCACCTGACCGAGGACGGCCGGGTGATCGTCTGGCACGACGACATCATCCTGACCACAAAATGCGCTGATACGGCCCCTGCCACTTCCGGGGATCCGGAATTCCCCTACGTGGGCGACCGCGTAGCGGAATTGAGCCTTTTGCAGCTCCAGACCCTGAACTGCGGCTACCAGCAGCTGCCGGGTTACCCGGAGCAGGATGTCGCGGAGGGCAACCGGATTGCGGAGCTGAGCGATGTCTACCGCCTCGCCCGGGAATACGGTGCACGCAAAATCCAGTTCAATGTCGAAACCAAGGTCGAGGAGGGCCAGGCCGGCGGGCCGGGCAGTGTGGCCCTGACCGAGGCGGTGGTGGACGTGGTCCGGGATGCGAACCGGGAACGCCGCACCACCATCCAGTCCTTTGACTGGTCCACCCTGAACCTGCTCGAGCGGATCGCCCCGGAATTGACGCGGGTGGCATTGGCCAGCACGCCGGAAGACCTCGGCGTAGGCCAGCCGGGCGCAGCGCCGCAGCTGGGCGGAATCGATATAGATGACTTCGGCGGGTCCGTGGCCCGTGCCGCCCATGCCCAGGGTTACGACGTGCTGTCCCCCATCTACACCACCGTCACAGCGGAGATGATCGCCGAGGCACACGAACTCGGCCTGCCGGTCATTCCCTGGACCGTCAATGAGCTGGCAGACATGCACCGGCTCATTGACCTGGGTGTCGACGGACTCATCACCGACTACCCCACCCGGCTGCGCGCGGTAATGGAGGAGCGGGGCTTCGACCTGCCCCGGGCCTACCGCCCCTGAGTTCCTTCAAGGACTCCGGCAGCAAAGAACGGCTAAACACCGGACACCGTGCCGGGACCGAAGCATCGGTCCCGGCACGGTGCTGTCCAAGTACGGCGCTGTCCAAGTACGGTGCCGTTTCGGCAGGACAGATTCCGGATGGCATGCTGAACTAATGCCCGGTCTCTACATCCTCCCCTCCAGCTGGCTGCTCAATGCGACCCCCGAGGCGGTGTGGGAGACCGTGGCCAGCCCGGAAATGAGCTGGCCGCGCTGGTGGCCCGGCTGCACGCTCCAGGACCTCGCCACCGATCCGGGCGCCGATACCGCAGACCCAACGTCGCAGCTGCTGGCCACTACCGTCCGTCTGCGCTTCCGTGCCGCCCTGGGCTACGACCTGTCCATCACCATCCAACCCACCGCCGCGGTCCGGCCACGGATCATAGAGTTCGACGCCGGCGGAGACCTGGCGGGCACCGGCAGGATCCGCCTGTTCCCCATAGCGGCAGCCACCCCCGGGAACGCCCCCGATGACGCAGCGCAGACCCGGATGGACATCGACTGGCGGGTACGGCCCACACGGCGCTGGATGCGCCTGCTCACCCCCGTGGCACGGCCGGCCTTCGCTGCCGCCCACTCGCTGCTGATGCGGCAGGGCGAACGCGGCCTGCGCCGGGAGCTGGCTCAGGCCACCCGTCGCGGACTGCCGAACAAGGTCCGCACCCCGGGCGAGTAATGCACCGTGTCCGGCGGCCCCTCGACGGGAAGTCCGGCCGCAGGCACCAGTTCATCGTGAAAGTGCGTCAGCCGTGCCGGATGCAGCGGCCACGGCCGGTGCGAGATGGGAATGAACGCTGTCCGGCCGGCGAAAGCCGCGTGCAGTCCGAAGCGTGCCGTGAGCAGGACGGACAGCTCATCGTCAGCCTGCCGGGCATAGTCCGGCACCACCGCGAAAGACGAGCGGGCCTGCCTCCCGAACCGCTCGACGTCGTACCCCACCCCCCACCCCGAACGGGTGGGACGGCAGCGGGACCAGACGTACGGGATGCGCAGCGAACGGGCGGCCAGCACCGGGACGAGCCTCGAGGCATCCAGGCTCAGGAACAGCACTCCCCGGCTGCCGTCCCTGCCGCGCGAATACAGGCGGACATTAACCTCGGTGAAGGATCCGAAAAACGGCACGGAGACCCTGCCGAGCTCGGTCTGCGGCGCCCGGAAACCGATGAGCCCCACCCAGGTGGAACCGTGGAAGACATCCGGTTCGACGCCGGGCGGCATGTACGGGGCGGCAGCAGACGCGGGAATGCGCCAGTGGAGGAAAACCGTGCCGGCCCAGGTCTGGGCCATCAGTATCGGCGGCGTCACCCTTGGTCCCGCGGGCCAGGGATCCTCCGTGCCGTGGACGGGGGTACCCATGGCGCCAAGGTAACAGCGCGCCGGCCGGGCGGAAAGGGCAGGCTCGGGCTAGACCGCCGTATCCGGCCGTTCTTCGCCGAAGCGTTCCACGGCCGTCTTGCGGCGGATGCGGTCCAACCGGTTGATCACCGGTGCTGCCGTTATCCCGTGCAGCACGATGGATGAGGCCACCACCAGGCCAAGCAGGCCCCACAGCTGCTCCGCGCCGTCGAAGTTCCCCTTGCCCAACGCGTAACCGAGGTAATAGAGGGAGCCGATGCCGCGGACTCCGAAGAAGGCGATAGCCATCCGCTCGCGGGGGCCGGGCCGGCCGCCCAGCAGACCCACCCATCCGGCGAGGGGCCGGACCAAGAGCAGGAATGCGGCGGCCACCGCCACCTCGCGCCAGCCGACGCCTGACAGTAGTCCGCGGGCAATGGCGCCGCCGAGCAGCAGCAGCAGGACCACTGTCAGCAGCCGCTCCAGCTGCTCCACGTAGCTGTGCAGCACCCGGTGGTAGCCGTGGGTGCGTTCAGCGGCCCGGATGGTGACGGCACAGACGAAGACGGCAACAAAACCGTAGCCGTCCAGCATCTCGGTGATGCCGTAGGCCAGGAACGTGGCCGCCAGGGCCACAAAGCCTTCGGAGTGGTTGGAAAGGCGGATGCTTTCCAGCCGTGCGGAGAAGAAGAGGCGGCTCAGGACCTTGCCGGTGACGAGGCCGAGGAGGACACCCATCCCGATCCGCCAGAAAACGTCCACGGCGATCCAGTGCGGGAACCAGTCCGACGGCGCCGTCCCCACCAGGCTCATGCCGATGGCCAGGTAGACAAACGGGAAGGCCAGGCCGTCATTCAGCCCGGCTTCGGAAGTCAGGCCGAACCGGACCTCGTCCTCGGCTTCGTGCTCCGAGTCCTCTTCCTCGTCGTCGGCCGGTTCGCCCACCTGCACTTCGGAGGCCAGGACCGGATCGGTCGGGGCCAGCGCCGCGGCCAGCAGGACGGCCGCTGCCAGGCCCAGTCCGAGGATCCACAGGTTCAGCAGGGTCAGGCCCAGCAGGCTCAGCGGCATGGCAATGCCCAGCATCCGCCAGGTGGTGGACCACCGCCGCCAGCCGACCGGCCGGTCCAGTGCCAGTCCCGCGCCCATCAGGGAAATGATCACGCACACCTCGGTCAGGTGCGTGGTGAATTCCCCATAGCGCACCGGATCCGGGTCCGGCAGGTCCTTCAGGAGGCTGAACGTCAGCATGCCCGCACCAAGGAACACCATGGGCATGGAAACCGGAACGTTGCGCAGCACCTTGGGCAGCACTGCTGCAAGGAAAACTGCTAGGCCGGCTGCAAGGAAGACAAGGCTGGGTCCGTCAAACACCCCCCGACATTACCTTCGGCATCGGGCGCCCCGACAGGTGCCGCGCCGAACCGGCGTCGGCTCCCCTAGGCTTCGCGGATGGTGACCTGCCCGGGCTCCGCTCCCTCGGCACCGAAGACGAGCCAGCGGGTGGCGATTTTTTCGGTGAAGAACCGGTCGTGGCTGACCACGATGACGGCGCCCGGGAAATGCAGCAGGGCGCGTTCCATGACCTGCGTGCTGGACATGTCCAGGTGGTTGGTGGGTTCGTCCAGCAGCAGGACGGGAGCGCCCGAAAGCAGGCACTGGGCCATGGCGACGCGGGCGCGCTGCCCGCCGGAGAGGTTGCCGATCTTCTGCACCAGGTCCGCTTCGGAGAACTGGAACATCGTCAGGAAGCGGTTGACGGACTTTTTCGTGGCGCTGAAGGCCAGGGATCCCGGCAGCGAGTTCACCGCGTGGGTGACGGTGTCGGCGTCGTCGAGCTCCGCCAGCATCTTGTTGTAGGAAACCATGGCCGGCCCCTTCGGCCAGGTGACGTCGCCGGCGTCGGGCTGTTCTTCGCCCGTGAGCACGCGCAGCAGCGTGGTCTTGCCGCTGCCGTTGGTTCCGGTGACGGCGATGCGGTCCCCCTTGTTCACCTCGAAGCTCAGGTCCTCGAAGAGCACCTTTTCCCCGTAGGACTTGGACACACCGCGGACGCGGCCGAGTACGTCCTTGACGTGCAGGCCGTCGTAGATGCCGGTGATGATTTCATCCACGGGCCGGGGCGCGCGGGATTTCTTGATGCGGGCCAGCTGGGTGCTGAGCCGCCCGCCGGCTTTGGCCGCCTCGCGGCGGTCCGCAATGCCTTCGGCTTCAAAGGCCAGCAGTTCCGCCTCGTGGACGAACTGGGCCTGGAGGTTCTTCAAGCGGAACTGCTTCTGCACCACGTACTCGGCGAAGTTCCCCGGGTATTCGTGCAGGTGGAAGTTCTCCACCTCGATGATGCGGGTTACGACGGCGTCGAGGAACTTCCGGTCGTGGGAGACGATGATGGCCGCTCCCCGGAAGTCGCGGAACCAGCCCTCAAGCCATTCGACGCCGGCCACGTCCAGGTAGTTGGTGGGTTCGTCGAGCAGCAGCACATCGGGCTGCTCCAGCAGGATCTTCGCCAGTGCCGCGCGGTTCCGCCAGCCGCCGGACAGGGCGTCGATGGGGCAGACACGGTGCGCGGCGGTGAAGCCGAGGGTGGTGAGCACGCTGTCAATGCGGCGCGGATAGTCCCAGCCGTCAAGCCGGTCCATGGTTTCGAACAGTTCCGACTGGCGGCGGATGAGCCGGTCCATTTCCTTGCCGGAGGGATCTGCAGCAATAGCTTCATCGATGCCCGCCAGCTCAGCCTCGACGTCCTTGATTTCCGTGAAGACGGAGTCCAGGACCTCGGCAATGCTCGCCTGTCCGTCCAGTTCGGAGAACTGGGAGAAGTAGCCGATCTTCACGCCCGGTTCCACGGTCACGGTACCGGAGTCGGGCTGCACCTGGTCCAGGACAAGCTTCAGGATGGTGGATTTGCCGGAACCGTTCCGGCCGATCAGGCCGATCCGGTCCTTGGGCTCGAGCCGCAGGAACGCTTCACGCAGCACCTGCTTGTTCTCGAAGGAAGTATTGACGTCCTGCAGCCGGATCAGGCTCATGGTGTCCTCTCAAAGGGGTTGGTTTCCTCGCCCCGCGGGACAACGACCATTCATCCTATCCGCTGCTGCCGGCCGCAGCGGCGGGAGGCCGGCCTGCCGGCCCGGACTAGCCGCGCAGGGTGTAGCTGCTCTGGGGGCGGCGGTTGAGGTGTGTGGAGGTGTCCACGTAGCTGCCCAGGTTGCGGGGGCGGGTGAGCGCCCGGCGGCCGGTGGAGACGTAGGTCCCCTCGGCACGCGGGGTGCCCAGCGGGCAGTCATAGCGGCTGGTGTAGGTGCCCACTCGACGGGGCTGGGTTGCCGAAGCGGCATGTTCGGCAGAAGCCGTGGGAGCCGGGGTGCTTTCGGCGGCGGCTGTGCGGGGGGCGGCGGTTTCGGTGGTGGCCGCGGCGGTGTTTCGGTTGAGCAAGGTAGTCATGGGTGTCTCCTCAGTTGACGCTTGGGGTGAGACTCGGGCCGCGGCGGCAGGTTTTTGGGCAGCGTTCAGCCCGGGATGTGTCGCCGTTGATTGGTGCCCGCCGTAGGTATGGGCGGTGGTGCGCGTTAGCGGGCGGAGGAATCCGCCTGCTTGGCGCAGGTGCTGCAGATGCCGCTGAAGGTTACTTCGGCAGCCAGTACGGTAAAGCCGGAGTCGTCCGACGGGGTCAGGCAGGGTGCCTGGCCGATCACGCAGTCGACGTCCTTGATGGCTCCGCAGCGGATGCAGACCAGGTGGTGGTGGTTATCCCCCACCCGCGACTCGTACAGTGCCGGCGAACCGGCGGGCTCCACCCGCCTGGCCAGTCCGGCCTCGGTAAAGGCGGACAAGATGCCGTAGACGGCCTGCGCGGAAATGCCCGGCAGTTCCGCTCGGACGGAAGCCAGAACCTTGTCGGCGCTGGAATGCGGTTCCCGCTGCAGCGCTCCCAGCACTGCAGCGCGCTGTGACGTGGCTTTCAGCCCCGCTGACCGGATGTTTCCGGCCAGGGTTTCTGCTGTTTCCGCCGCGTTCTGCATACCTAAAACACTAACAGTTGTTTTGATTGCCTCAAGACAACTATGGCCCTTTTGCGCTGTGATTCCGGACGCTGTGACCGCCGCCGCAAGAAGGCGTTGACGCTGGCGAAATGCTTTAGTTTCCTTAGGTACCGAGTGCTTATCAACCAAAGGAGCCGACTTGCGGAAGTCCACGGCGGCAGTCTGGGAGGCCGTACATGCTGAGCGGCGGCGTCTCGCTGCGGACCTCTCCCCGCTGCGGGCCGAACAGTGGGAGGTGCCCTCGCTCTGTCCCGGGTGGAGCGTCCATGATGTCCTGGCCCATCTCGTTGACACGGCACGCACCGGCAGGGTTGGCTTCGTACGCGGCATGCTCGGCGCACGCCTGAATTTCGACCGCCTGAACCAGTACGGTGTCCTGCGGGAAAAGCGGCAGGACCCACAGGGCACCCTCCGCGCACTGCGGGAGGTGTCGGAGCTGACCCGGACGCCGCCGGTCAATCCGGCAACCCGCCTGGTTGAAGCGATCGTGCATGGTGAGGACATCCGCCGCCCCCTCGGCCTCGTCGGAAGCTATCCGGAACCCGCGGTTGTCCAGGCCCTTGCCTACCAGGTCCGGACCCCGGTTGCGTTCGGCGGAGGACGCGAGCGGGCTGCGGGCCTGCGGTTGGTCGACCGGCGCACCGGGACGGCGTGGGGCGCCGGCACCGAGATCGAAGCCGATGCCCTGGACCTGCTGCTCACCGTGTCCGGGCGCCCCGTGGAGCTCGACCCGCCCGGATAGGGGACGATGGAAAGGAAAGTAGTACATCACCGTAAGGACGAGGGACCATGGGCACTTTGAAAGAGCAGCTGCAGGCGGACATGAAGACGCACATGAAATCGGGCAACCGTGTGGCCCTGACCACCGTGCGCAATGTACTGGGCGAAATCACTACCCGGGAGAAGTCCGGGAAGACGCCGGTGGAGCTCGACGACGTCCAGATCGTGTCCCTGCTGCAGAAGGAAGCAGCCAAGCGCCGCGATACCGCCGGGATCTACACGGAGGCCGGTGAGACCGAGCGTGCTGCCGCGGAGGCGGCCGAGGCAGAAATCATCGAAGCCTACCTGCCCGCTCCCCTGACCCGGGCCGACGTGGAAGCCATTGTGGATGAAGCAATCGCGGATCTGCGTGCCGGCGGGGAAGAGCCGTCGATGCGGCAGATGGGACAGGTCATGAAGCCCGTCACCGCGAAGGTGGCCGGACGGTTTGACGGCAAGACCGTGAGCGAGATCGTCCGTTCCCGACTCGCCTAGCGGCAGCCGGTCCCACTGCTACTCTGGTTGCTGAACGCTCATTCCGCTGATCATCCGGAGGTACAGGTGCCCGCAACAGGTACGGGCCAGCGCCTGCTGGATTCCGCCACGGAGGCCTTCGCGGCGAAGGGATTCCACGGCACCACCACCCGCGACATCGCCACGGCCGCCGGGGTCACTCCCGGCGCCGTCTATGTCCACCACCGTTCCAAGGAAGAGCTGCTCTACAGCATTTCCCGCCTCGGGCACGAGCGCACCCTGGAACTGGTCCGTTCCGGTGCCGCCTCAAGCAGCGATCCGGTGCAGCAGATCTCGACCATGGTGCGCGACTTCGTCCAGTGGCAGGCAGCCAACCGCACCAAGTCCAGCGTGGTGAACTTCGAGCTTGCCGCCCTCACGGAGGACCACCGGGCCGAGGTGCTGAAGATCCGCCGGTCCGTGGACGCGGAGTTCCGGACCGTCGTCGACCGCGGACGGCAGGAAGGCCTGTTCGATATCGAGGACACCGGCCTTGCCGTCCTGGCCCTGCTCTCCCTCTGCGTGGACGTGGCGCGTTGGTACCGCAGCGACGGACGGCAGACCGCGGCCGGCATCGGGGAACACCACAGCCGGTTGGCGCTGCGGATGCTGGGCGCCGCCGTACCCGCGGAGCCCTAGCCCTGTTGACCGCTTCGGGCTGCCCGGCATACTGGAAGCCCGAACCTCAACAAGCGAGGTGCAGCATGGCTGAACCGACAACGCTGGTCTCCGGGATCGGCATGGGTGAATCCGCCCGCTGGCACGCCGACGAACTTTGGTTCGCGGACTGGACGGCGGGGACCATCTCCGCACTGAGCCCGGACGGGGACGTGCGGCGGGTGACGGCGGTGCCGTCCTTCCCCATCAGCTTTGACTGGCTGCCGGACGGGCGGATGGCCGTGGTCTCCGGGACGGACCGAACCGTCTTCCTGGAAATCCCCAATGCGGGGCTGGTCCCGCACGCGGATTTGAGCGGCCTGTCGGACCACCCCTGGAACGAGATTGCCGTGCACCCTTCCGGCAACATCTATGTGAACGGCTTGGGCTACGACTATTCGGCCGACCCGCAGAGCAGCGGGATCGTCGCGCTCATCCGGCCGGACGGCTCAGTGGTGCAGGTGGCTGACGGCCTGGCATTCCCCAACGGCATGCTGGTCTCCGACGACGGCGCCAGCCTCGTGGTCGCCGAGTCCCACGCCGGCCGCCTGACGTCCTTCGCTATTGCCGACGACGGCGCCCTCACGCCTGCCGGGGAATGGGCAGCGGTCTCGGGCAGCGCACCCGACGGCATCTGCTGGGACGGCACCGGGGGCATCTGGTTTGCCGAGGTGCCCGGCGAACGCTGCGTCCGGGTCCGGGAGGGCGGGAGCGTGGTGGAAACGGTGCAGCTGGACCAGGGCTGCTTCTCCTGCGCCATCGGAGGCAACGACGGCGGCCTGCTGTTTATGCTGACCGCCCAGTGGCCGGAGGTGATGGATCCGGCCACCCCCGGCACCGGGCAGGTCCTGGGCCTGCGGGTCCGCTGACGCCGCTGACCCGCCGAGCCGCCTTAAGCGAACGCGGACAGCCCGGTGATGTGCCGGCCCAGGATCAGTGACTGCATGGAATCGGTGCCCTCATAGGTGAACACCACCTCCATGTCGGTCAGGTGCCGGGCCACGTGGTTTTCCAGGAGCAGGCCGTTGCCGCCCATGATGTCGCGGGCCTCCGAGCAGACCCAGCGGCCCTGCCGGGCGGCGAACATCTTGGCCATCGACGCCATGGGGCCGGTCATCTTTCCCTGGTCGCCAAGCTCGTTGAGACGGAAACAGGTCAGCTTGATCGCGGTGACCTGGGCAAGCATGTTCGCAAGCTTGTTCTGCACCAGCTGGAACCCGGCAAGGGGCTGACCAAACTGCACCCGGTCCTTGGCATACGCCACGGCAATCTCGTAGGCGGCCACGGCATGCCCCAGCGCTTCCCACGCGACTCCCCCGCGGGTGGCCGCCAGCACCTTGTTGACGTCCTTGAACGAGTTGCAGTTTACCAGGCGGTTTTCCGCGGGAATGCGGAGGTCCTCAATGACGATGTCCGGCTGCAGCACGGCCCGCTTGCCGATCTTGCCGGTGATTACGGTCGCCTGGTAGCCGGCGGGGTGGTTGCCGTCGGCATCCTTTTCCATCACGAACGCCTTGACTGCACCGTCAGCTTCGTCGCGGGCATAAATGATCACGATGTCGGCAAAGCTGGCGTTGCCGATCCACCGCTTGTTGCCGTTCAGAATGTAGGAATCGCCCTCCCGGCGGGCGGTGGTTTCCAGCGACACCGAATCGGACCCGTGGGTGGGCTCGGTCAGGGCAAACGCGCCGATCTTCTCGAACCTGGCCATGGCGGGCAGCCAGCGCTGCTTCTGCTCCTCGCTGCCAAGCATGTCGATGCTGCCCATCGCCAGGCCGGAGTGCACGCCGAAGAACGTGTTGATGGAGCCGTCGCCGCGGGCAAGCTCGGCCGCGGCGGTAGAGGCGGCCAGCCGGCTCATCCCCGGGCAGCCGTGCCCCTTGATGGTGCCGCCGGCGATGTTCAATGCGGCCAGCTTGGGCACCAGCTCGTACGGGACCTCTGCCCGCTCCCAGTAGTCGTTGATGACCGGCAGCAGATCGTTGTCAACGAACGCCCGGACCCGGTCCCGCACGTCGCGGGCCTCGTCGTCCAGCAGTTCGTCGAGAAGGTAAAGGTCAGCGTCGACGTCGCCCACTGCGGTGGGGTCGAAGGCTGGGCGCGCGGTCTGCGTGACGGTCATGGGGGCTCCTGACGGAAGGGCTAACTAATCGTTCATTTAGTATGGCGCGGATCACATTAGCGGTCAATGACGGTTTTTACCGGGTGGTGGGTTGGCCCGGTGCGCGGTCCGGGCGGCCGGATGCGCCGGTGCGCAGATGGCCGGCTACCAGTTCGCCGATCAGGACAGCTGTGGCAGCCGGTCCGCGCCGCGGTGCCGTAGGCAGGATCGAGGTATCCGCCACCCGGAGTCCGTGGATACCGTGGACGCGGCCGAAAGAGTCAACAACGGAATCCGGATCGTGCCGCGGTCCCATTCTGGCCGTTCCGCTCATGTGCAGGGCCGTACCCAGGTTTGACTGCATCCACTCATCAAGGAGGTGGTCATGAGCCAAGACGGCCGGCAATGGTTCCGTGATCCGGGCGACCAGTGGCCGGAACGCGCGGGTCGAAAGGAGGGCTACGGCTGTCCGTACCGCGTAACGCATCCGCTGCCGGTCGGATTCCACGGCCAGGTAGTTGTACTCGAGCCGCGGCTGGACGTCCGGATTGGCGGACAAAATTGTGAGCCGGCCTCTGGCATGTTCCTCCTGGAGGGCAACCAGGAACTCCAGGTCCTCGCGGTGACCCGCCCGGCCCACCCGCGAGGTGCCGGCTGACAGCAGATAACTCATCGGCTTCAACATGGGCAGAATTTCCAGGTCACCCGCACCGCTCGCCTGCTGCCCGCCGGCATTGAAATTCAGGGAGCTTTCCATGATGCGTGGAACCGTGGTGT
The DNA here is from genome assembly GCF_025244825.1 of Arthrobacter jinronghuae. Lineage (NCBI taxonomy): Bacteria > Bacillati > Actinomycetota > Actinomycetes > Micrococcales > Micrococcaceae > Arthrobacter > Arthrobacter jinronghuae. The sequence goes on along the minus strand of NZ_CP104263.1, from coordinate 1,796,203 downwards.
CCACCACGCCCCGCCGAGGGGTCCACCGGACCGCGACTTCCGGATGGTCGGTGAAACCGGCTCCCACGCCGGGTCTGTCGGCTGTGACAGGGATGCCTTGCGCCCGCAGGGCCGCTGCCGGCCCGATGCCTGAGAGCAGCAGCAGGTGCGCCGACTGGATGGCACCGGCGCAGAGCACTATCTCGTTGCCCTGGATTACCGATACTTTCCCGTCTGAATGCACCTCGACGCCCACTGCACGGGCGCCCTCGAAGAGGACCCGGCGGACTCTGGTCTGCCCCAGAATGGTCAGGTTCGCGGGGACACCCCTGGACACCAGATAGGTGAGCGCCGTATTCCATCGGAGGCCTCCTGCCACGTTCATGGGTACCGGCCCGACGCCGGGCTCACCGTCGGCGTTCTTATCCGGTTCCTCGGGGAACCCTAGTTCCCGGGCGGCCTGATGGAAGGCACGGGTGATGCTGTGGGACTGCGGCGGCCGCTGCACCGGCACCGGGCCCGCCGATCCGTGCCCCGGCACGGCCCCGAAGTCCTGGTCCGCTTCGAGTGCCGAATACAGCCTCGTCGCCTCGGCAAAGGACCACGCCGGCCCTCCCACTCGGGCCCACTGGTCAAAATCCTCCTTGGGTGCACGGACAAAATAGCCCCCGTTAAGTGCCGTCGATCCTCCGAGGATCCTGCCCCGGGCAATTGAATACGGCCTGCCTGGAGTGAGTTCAGCCAGGAAGGACCAGTTGTTGGGATGCCCGGGCATTGCGCCTTGCACAGTGCCCGCGTCCAGAAGCTCTGAAGGGTACCCGGCCCGGTCGCCCGGAGCCGGACCTGCCTCAATCAGCGCCACCCGGCGGTCCGGATCCTCAGCCACACGGGCAGCGAGGGGTACTCCGCTACCTCCGCCACCCACCACAACCACGTCGTAGTGCTCCGGCATGTCCACCCCCATCCGCACCGGTTATTCTTCGGTCTGCCCCTCCAGAACATCCGGAAACAGCTTCAAAGACTCCTGCAGGATCCCGGTAAGTTCCGTGTCCGTTGTTTCCAGCCACTGCTCGTACGCCGCCAGGCACAAGCCCAGGAGCGCCCAGGCGATCGCCTGGGGCTTGAGGCTGCTCTCCGGCAGATCCAGCCGCTTGCCGGCAAACCTGGCCACCACCTGCCGCCAGGCAGCGTACCTCAATGTGGAGTGTGCCAGCAGCGTAGGAACGCCCAGCAGGAGTTCCATCCGCTGCCGGTGATACGGAACCTCCTCGGGCGGCAGCCGGTTGAACTCAATGACCGCATTGCAGAGTGCGCTGGCCAGCGGCACGGTTTCCGGCAGCGAATCCAGGTACCCGTCCATCCGGGCCAGGAGCTCCTCGAAGTCTCCCCACGGCAAATCGTTCTTCGACGGAAAGTACCGGAAAAAGGTCCGCCTGCCTATCCCCGCTGCGGCAGCGATCTCATCCACGGTGACCTGGTCAAAACCCTTCCGGTCAAAGAGGACCAGCGCCGTATGGCTGAGCTCTGCCTTGGAAGTGACCGGTTTCCTGCCGGCTCGTTCCGATTTCCCCAACGCCGCTGCAGTTGCCACGAAATTACCTCTTCCCAATGGCACTCGGTGCCGTTACTCTCGCCGGCACACAGAGTATCGCCGCCGAAGCCGGATTCTGCCAGAAGGAGCACCAATGCGAGCTGCACAAGACCCGATTGCAACCCCGCTCACCGGTTCCGTCCCCGAAGGACCCGTACGCACCGGCGCGGAACCGGAAGCCACGGAGGACCTGCTGGTGGAGGAAGTCTCCATCGACGGTATGTGCGGCGTTTACTAGGACCGGCGCGGAATGCAGACGTTTGATCTCAACCTCCCCTGGCGGCTGCACCCCCAGGTCTCGGTCCGTCCGGAACCTTTCGGCGCGCTGCTGTACCACTTCGGCACCCGCCGGCTGTCCTTTCTCAAGGACACGACCCTCCTGGCGATCGTGCAGCAGCTGCGTACGGAGCCGAGTGCCGGCGCGGCCTGTGCGTCCGCCGGCGTCGACCTCGCGGACCTGCCCCGCTACCAGCGGGCCCTGGGCGCACTGGCCTCCTCAAATATGGTGATCGAGAGGACGCCATGACGGTGCTCTCCACTCCCCGGCCGGGGACCCTGGTCGATCTGTTCGAGACCGGCCTCGACGCTCCGATCTGCCTCACCTGGGAACTGACCTACGCCTGCAACCTCTCCTGCGTCCACTGTCTCTCCAGCTCCGGCCGGCGGGATCCCCGGGAACTGACCACGCTGGAGTGCAAGGCGGTGATCGACGAACTCGAAAGAATGCAGGTGTTCTATGTGAACATCGGCGGCGGGGAGCCCACGGTCCGCCCGGACTTCTGGGAGCTCGTCGACTACGCCACCGCCCACCACGTGGGGGTGAAGTTCTCGACCAACGGCGTGAAGATCACTCCCGACGTGGCAGCCCGGCTCGCGGCGAGCGATTACGTCGACGTGCAGATTTCCCTTGACGGGGCCACCGCGGACGTCAATGACGCCGTCCGCGGTCCCGGTTCGTTCGACACCGCGCTGCGCGCCATGCAGAACATGGCCGACGCAGGGTTCACCGGTTTCAAGATCTCCGTGGTCTGTACCCGGCAGAACATTCCCCAGCTGGACCCGTTCAAGGCCATTGCGGACAAGTACCAGGCCCAGCTACGCCTGACCCGGCTGCGGCCGTCCGGCCGCGGCGCCGATGTTTGGGACGACCTGCACCCTACAGCCGCGCAGCAGCGGGAGCTCTACGACTGGCTGGTGGAACACGGCGAGGACGTGCTCACCGGCGATTCCTTCTTCCACCTGTCCGCGTACGGCGGATCCCTGCCGGGGCTGAATATGTGCGGTGCCGGCCGGGTGGTCTGCCTGATCGATCCGGTGGGCGACGTTTACGCCTGTCCCTTTGCCATCCACGACGAGTTCCTGGCCGGCAGCATCCGCAATCCCGGCGGGTTCTCCGAGGTATGGCGGCACTCGGAGCTTTTTACCCGGCTGCGTTCCCCGCAGACCGGCGGGGCCTGCTCCGGCTGCCCGTTTTTCGACACGTGCCGCGGCGGGTGCATGGCGGCCAAGTTCTTCACGGGGCTGCCGCTGGACGGACCGGACCCGGAGTGCGTCCGGGGACTGGGCGAGGCAGCCCTCGAGGCGCGGGCCGGGGAAGCCCTGCCCCGCCCCGACGGAGACCATTCCCACCGCACCTCTCCCCCGCGTCCTCGGACCGGGCCCGTGCCGGTCACCATCTCCCGGCGCCGGCCCGATACCGCGCCGGTCAGTGCCTGTGCTGAAGATCCGCTCGCGGGCTTCAACCCTGCACCTGTTCCATCCGGCTGCGGCGGGAGCTGCGGCACCTAAGATCCGGGCCGCAGCCGGCGGCTCGCAAAAAAGAAAGAAGGTACACGCAATGGGGCGTGTTGAAGGCAAAGTCGCATTCATTACCGGAGCCGCCCGCGGGCAAGGACGCAGCCACGCGCTGCGGCTGGCGCAGGAAGGGGCGGACATCATCGCCGTCGACCTCTGCGACCAGGTGGGCACCGTCCACTATCCCATGGCTACTCCTGAGGACCTGGCGCAGACCGTCAAGGATGTGGAGGCGCTGGACCGCCGCATCGTGGCTCTCGAAGCCGACGTCAGGGATTACGGCGCGCTCAAGGCCGCGGTCGACGACGGCGTGGCCCAGTTGGGGCGGCTGGACATCGTCAGTGCCAACGCAGGGATTGCGGGATTCGGCGCCGTCGATGAGCTGACTGATGAGGAATGGGGGGACATGCTGGACATCAACCTGACCGGTGTCTGGCACACGGCGAAGGCCGCCATCCCCCATCTGCGCGCCGGCGGGAACGGCGGATCCATCATCCTGACCAGCTCCACCGCCGGACTGATGGGCATCGCAAACCTGGCGCACTACGTGTCTGCGAAGCACGGTGTCGTCGGGTTGATGCGCGCCCTGGCGCTCGAGCTCGCGCCGGACATGATCCGGGTCAATTCCGTGCACCCCACAAGTGTGGATACGGACATGATCCACAACAGTGCCACCTACAACCTCTTCGCACCCGATCTGGACAATCCGACGCGCGAGCAGATCGGGGAACGGTTCCAAGCCTTGAATGTGCTGCCCATCAAGTGGGTGGACGCGGTGGACATTTCCAACGCGGTCCTGTTCCTCGCTTCCGATGAGGCCCGGTACATCACGGGCGTGACCCTTCCCATCGACGCCGGATCAACCGCGAAATAACCCTTTCGAAAATCAGGAGGCATGCCATGGGGCGTGTAGAAGGAAAAGTCGCTTTTATTACCGGAGCTGCCCGGGGGCAGGGCCGCAGCCATGCAGTCCGGCTGGCACAGGAGGGCGCGGACATCATCGCCGTGGACCTCTGCGACACCCTGCCGGGGGTCGGCTACCCGTCGGCCACGGAGGAAGATCTGGCCCAGACCGTCAAGGAAGTTGAGGCACTCGACCGGCGCATCATCGCCACCAAAGCCGACGTCCGGGACCGGGCCGCCCTGCAGAAAGCCATCGACACCGGCGTCGCGGAGCTCGGCCGGCTGGACATCGTGGTGGCCAACGCCGGCATCTGCATCATGAAGCCGTGGAACGAGGTCACCCCGGAGATCTGGAACGACACCGTGGGCACCAACCTGACCGGGGTGTGGAACACGGTACAGCTGGCGGCCCCGCATCTGGTGGAAGCGGGCGGCGGCTCCATCATTCTTACCAGCTCCGCCGCGGGGCTGAAGGGACTGCCGGTCCTGACCCCCTATGTCGCAGCCAAGCACGGCGTGGTGGGAATTATGCGTGCTTTCGCCACGGAACTGGCCGAGCACAACATCCGGGTCAACACGGTGCATCCCACCGGTGTCGACACGGCGATGGCTTCCGGCGACGGGATGGCGGCCATGGGCTCAATGCTGGAAGCCCACCCCCGGGTCGGCGGCATGATGACCAACCTGCTGCCGGTGGACATTACGCAGCCGGTGGACATATCCAACGCCGTGCTTTTCCTTGCCTCGGATGAGGCCCGTTACGTGACCTCGCTCGCGATGGCCGTCGACGCCGGCAACACCCAGTACTAAAACCAATCGAAGGGAGCACGCAATGGGGCGTGTCGAAGGAAAAGTAGCGTTCATCACCGGTGCCGCCCGCGGTCAGGGCCGGAGCCACGCCATCCGGCTGGCACAGGAGGGCGCGGACATCATCGCGGTCGATCTCTGCGACTCCGTCCCGGGTGTGAAGTACCCGGCCGCCACGGAAGAGGACCTGGCGCAGACGGTCAAGGAGGTGGAGGCCCTGGACCGGCGGATCGTGGCCGCGAAAGCCGACGTCCGGGACCGGGCCGCCATGCAGCGGGTGCTCGACGCCGGCGTGGCCGAGCTGGGCAGACTGGACATCGTTGTCGCGAACGCCGGAATCATGATCATGAAGCCCTGGGATGAAACCACCCCGGACATGTGGGAGGAAACCGTCGGCATCAATCTCACCGGGGTGTGGAACACGGTACAGCTGGCGGCCCCGCATCTGGTGGAAGCGGGCGGCGGCTCCATCATTCTCACCAGCTCCGCCGCAGGGCTGAAGGGACTGCCCTTCCTGACCCCCTATGTGGCCGCCAAGCACGGCGTGGTGGGACTGATGCGGGCCTTTGCCACGGAGCTGGCCGAACACCATATCCGGGTCAATTCCATCCATCCCACTGGGGTGATGACCACCATGATCAGCGGCGAGGACATGCAGTCCTTTCCCGTCTGGCTGGAGGAGCACGCCCGGCTGGCCGCCATGTCAACCAACCTGCTGGACGTCCAGGCCGTACAGCCGGCGGATATTTCCAATGCGGTGCTGTTCCTCGCCTCCGACGAGGCCCGCTACGTGACATCCCTGGCCATGACCGTGGATGCAGGGGTTACCCAGTACTAAACCGACCGGCAACACACTCCCAGAAAAGGAAAGCACCATGGGAAACCTAGAAGGAAAAGTAGCGTTTATCACCGGTGCGGCCCGCGGCCAGGGACGGGCACACGCGCTGCGTCTGGCCCGGGAGGGGGCGGACATCATCGCCGTCGATCTCTGCGGACCGGTGGACACCGTGACGGACTTCTATCCCCCGGCAACCCCGGAGGATCTCAAGGAAACAACGCAGCAGGTCGAAGCCCTGGACCGACGCATTGTTGCGGTGGAGGCCGACGTCCGCGACATTGAGGCGCTCACTGCGGCCGTGAACGAGGGGGTGGCGCAGCTGGGCAGGCTGGACATCGTGGTGGCCAACGCCGGGATCTTCACCTTCGGTTCTGCCACGCACAAGGTTGACGAGCAGTCCTGGCAGGACCTGATGGACATCAACGTCACCGGTGTCTGGCATACCTATAAGGCGGCCGCCGAGCACCTGATCGCGTCCGGCCCCGGCGGCTCAGTGGTCATCATTTCCTCGCTGGCCGGGTTCAAGGGGCTGGCAAACGTCGCGGCGTACACCACCACCAAGCATGCAGTTGTGGGCCTGATGAAGGTGCTTGCCAACGAGCTCGGCCCGTTCGGGATCCGGGTCAACACCATCCATCCGAACTCCGTGGACACCCCGATGGTGAAGAACCGGAAGACCTATCAGTTGTTCCGGCCCGAACTGGACGATCCGCAGGCCGAGGACGCCGAAGCGGCGTTCGCGGGCACCAATCCCATGGGCAAGGCGTGGATCGAGCCCGAGCATGTGTCCAACGCCGTGGCATGGCTGGCCTCCGACCAGTCCTACTACGTTTCCGGCGGCCAGATCCCGGTCGACGCCGGCGGCGCCGTTCACTGACCGGCCGGGAAAGGAACCCTGTGCAGACCACGGATATCGGGGCCACCCGGGACCGCATCGCCGCGCACCTCGTCGGCCGCGAGCGTGAGCTGGAACTTACGCTCGCGGCCGTCGCCGCCGGCCGCGACATTGTCCTGGAGGGCCCTCCGGGCACCAGCAAAACCACCATGCTCAAGGCCATCACTGCCGAATGGGGCATTCCGCTGCTCTTCGTCGAGGGGAACGCGGATCTGACCCCGTCCAAACTCGTAGGACACCACAACCCGGCACGGGTACTGCGCGAGGACTACAGTGCGGACAACTTCGTTGCCGGTCCCCTGGTGGAAGCAATGCAGACCGGCGGATTCCTTTACATCGAAGAATTCAACCGGGCTCCGGAGGACACGCTCAACACGCTGCTGGCTGCCATGGCGGACCGTTCCATCGCGGTCCCGCGTGTCGGCAACATCCCGGCCCAGGACACATTCCGGGTGATCGCGTCCATGAATCCCTACGACAACCAGGGCACCACCCGGCTTTCCACTTCCGTGCATGACCGTTTGAACCGGCTCGCCGTCGGCTATCAGGACGACGACGCCGAGCGCGGCATCGTGGCACTGCGCACCAGCGCGCCGGGGGTACTCGGAGAAGCCCTCATCGCCGACGCCGTGGCACTGACGCGCGCCACCCGGAACCATCCGGATATCCGCCAGGGCTCCAGCGTCCGCGGCGCCATTGACTGCGTCCTGGTGTCCGGCCAGCTCGCCGGACTCCGCAGGATCTCCGATCCGGGTGGCGCCGGCTACCGCGAGTTGGTCTATGACGCGATGGCGGTTTCCCTCTCGGGACGGATCCACCTGGACGAAGCGGCCGAGACGACTCCTGAACGGGTGCTGCGGGAGATCTGGGAAGACCACTTCATCCTTAATCCTGCCGCGGCGGCACCGGGTTGAAGAGAGGTTTCCGCCGATTCGCCGGTGTCGCGACGCACCGGGCGCAGGCCGGACCGGCGCCCGCCGCTGCGCCGCGCCCCGAAACAGCTGACCGAGGATCCCTCCGTGTTTGAGCCGGTGCCCGGCGGTGGGCCGGGCGCGGTGATCCAGCCTGCCGGAGCACGCCGCCGCAGTCCGGGCGGCGCGGCCCCTCCCGGGGTATCCCGCCCGGGATTCACCGATGATGCCGCTGCATCGGCCGCTGCCGAGGTAACCCCGGTGCCTGTGGACCCGGCGGTCCGCGCACGGGTGCGGCATATCGCCGCCCTGCTGTCCGTGCCCCGACCGCGGGCGGACGCGGTGCCGCGCCGCGGCAGCGGATCGCTCGCCAGTCTGCCCTACCGGGGCGGCAGCGATGACATCGATCTGGACCGGACACTGGAAGTGCTGGCCGAACGGCCGGTCCCCGAAGATGAAGACATCGTGGTCCGGGACCGGGTGCGCACCCGCCGGTCCGTGGTGCTCGCGGTGGACGTTTCGGGGTCGATGAAGGGCGAACGCCTGCAGACGGCCGCCGCCACTGTGGGGGCGTTGGCCGCCGAACTGCACCGCGACGCGCTGGCAGTTATTGCCTTCTGGTCCGATGCCGCCCTGCTGCTGCCGCTGGGCTCCGAGCTGAAGCCGATGGAGCTGTTGGACACGCTGCTGCGCATCCCGGCCCGGGGGCTCACCAACATCAGCTTTCCGCTGGAGCTCGCCCATCGTGAACTGCTGCGGATCCCGGTCAGGGACGCGAGGGTGCTGCTGCTCTCGGACTGCGTCCACAACGCCGGCCCGGATCCCCGGATTGCCGCTGCACGCCTGCCTCGGCTGGACGTCCTGATCGACACCAGTGCCGAAACCGACGTCGAACTGGGCCGTGAGCTCGCCCGGGAAGGACGCGGTACCGCCCGAACCATCCATACCTACCGGGACGTTGCACCTGCCGTAAGCGCAGTGTTCGCGACCTGAAGATCCAGTCTCAACCATGAAAGGCAGTGCCATGTTCACCAATCCCTGGTTCGAAACCGTTGCCGAGGCCCAGCGCCGTGCTAAGAGAAACCTGCCGAAGTCCGTCTACGGAGCCCTGGTCGCCGGGTCGGAGCGCGGCGTCACCGTGGAGGACAACATTGCCGCGTTTTCGGAGCTGGGCTTCGCCCCGCACGTGGTCGGACAGTCCGCAAAGCGCGACCTGACCACCACGGTCATGGGGCAGCAAATCGCGCTGCCGGTGATCATCTCCCCCACCGGAGTGCAGGCCGTGCACCCCGAGGGCGAGGTAGCAGTGGCACGTGCGGCAGCAAACCGCGGCACCGTGATGAGCCTGAGTTCGTTCGCCAGTAAACCCGTGGAACAGGTAGGAGCGGCTGCTCCCCAGCTGTTCTTCCAGATGTACTGGAGCGGAACGCGGGAGGCGATGGTCCAGCGGATGGAGCGTGCCCGGGCCGCCGGTGCCACGGGACTGATCTCCACTCTGGACTGGTCCTTCTCCAACGGCCGGGACTGGGGCAGCCCGGTGATCCCGGAAAAGATGACGCTGAAGGCCATGACCCGACTGGCTCCGGAAGTCATTCCGCATCCCCGCTGGCTGCTGGCTTTTGCCCGGTCCGGCCGGGTACCGGACCTGACGGTGCCGAACCTGGTCCCGCCGGGAGGTGAAGCCCCCACCTTCTTCGGGGCGTACGGCGAGTGGATGCAGACCCCGCCGCCTACCTGGGAGGACGTGGCCTGGCTGCGCGAGACGTGGGGAGGGCCGTTTATGCTCAAGGGCGTCACACGCGTGGATGATGCCCGCCGGGCGGTCGACGCCGGCGTCACCGCACTGTCTGTCTCCAACCACGGCGGCAACAACCTCGACGGCACCCCGGCCACCATCCGGCTCCTCCCCGCCGTCGCCCAGGCCGTCGGCGGCCAGGTTGAGGTGCTGCTCGACGGGGGTATCCGGCGCGGCAGCGACGTGGCCAAGGCGTTGGCCCTGGGTGCCCGGGCCGTGATGATCGGCCGGGCCTACCTCTGGGGCCTGGCCGCGAACGGCCAGGCAGGGGTGGAGAACGTCCTGGACATTCTCCAGGGCGGCTTGGACTCCGCCCTGCGGGGGCTGGGGAAGACCTCCATCCATGAACTGCGTCCCGAGGACCTGGTCATTCCGCCCGGGTTCACCAGGTCAGTGGGAGACCCGCCCAAGGACAGGGAAAGCTGAGTGGCACCGTCCACGCCCTTGCCGCCGACGTCGTGGAGCCTGGCTGCACGGACCTGGCCGGAGGTCCGCAAGGGGGCCACGGTCCTGGTGCCCACCGGCTCCACCGAACAGCACGGCCCGCACCTGCCGCTGGACACGGATACCGTGATTGCGGCGGCGGTCGCGGCGGAGGCTGCCGCGATGACCCGGCGGGCCGACGTCGTCGTCGCCCCGGCGCTGGCCTATGGTGCCAGCGGGGAGCATCAGGACTTTCCCGGCACGGTGTCGCTGGGACATGAGGCACTGAACCTGATGCTGGTGGAGCTGGTCCGCTCGCTTTCGACCTGGGCGCGCCGGATTGTCTTCGTCAACGCACACGGAGGAAACGCTGCGGGACTGGTCCGGGCGGTGGGGCAGCTGCTTGCCGAGAACCACTCGGTCGGATGGGTGCCCTGTACCTTCGGACCCGGGGATGCCCATGCGGGCCGGACGGAAACGTCGCTGATGCTGTATTTATCGCCCGGGAACGTCCGCCTGGACCGGGCAGTCTGCGGCAACATACGCCCGCTTCCCGAGCTGATGCCGGTGCTGCGGTCCCGCGGCGTGAAGGCTGTCTCCCCGCTCGGCGTCCTGGGCGACCCGGCCGGGGCCTCCGCGGCGGAAGGGCAGGAGCTCCTCGCGGGCGCCGCCGGGGCCGTGGCCGCCCGCCTGTCCGGCGCTCCGGATCGCTACGGGTGTCTCCAGCCTCTGCCGGCGGCAGTTCCGTGACCGGCCTTCCCATCGGCTTCGGCATCCGGCTCTCCGACAGCGTCCGGGTGGGCGGCAGGGCGCAGGTGCTCACCGGCGGTTCTCCCCTGCGCGTACTGTTCCCAGGCGCGGCGGCACGGGATCTGCTCGCAACAGGCGGCTTCTCGGTCAGCGACGGCCCTTCCGCAGAGCTGGCGGAGAAACTGCTTGCCTTCGGGATGGCCGACCCCGCGGCCGCCAGCCTTGCGGCACCGGCCGACAAGGCAGTGACGTTCGTGGTGCCCGTGCGGGACCGCCCGGACCACCTGCGCCGGCTGCTGCAGAGTATCGGTCCGGGACAGCGCGTGGTGGTGGTGGATGACGCTTCCCTGTCCCCGCAGCCGATCGCCGACGCCGCGTCCGCCTACGCTGCCGAGTATGTTCCCCTGGCGGTGAACGCGGGGCCCGCGGCTGCCCGCAATGCCGGGCTGGCACGGGTCCGGACACCCTACGTGGCGTTTGTGGATTCCGACATGGTGCTGGATCCCGGGACCGTTCCTGCACTGCTGCGGCATTTCGCCGATCCCGGCGTAGCGCTTGTTGCGCCGCGGATCCTGGGCTGGAATCCGGGCAATGACGCCGGGTGGATCTGCCGTTATGAGGATTCCCGGTCCTCCCTCGATCTGGGCAGGCGCCCGGCACTGGTGCATCCACGCGGGACGGTGTCATGGCTCCCCGCGGCGTGTCTGGTGGGACGCGTGGAGGCGCTTGGAGGCGGATTCAGCGCCGAACTGCGGGTCGCGGAAGACGTGGATCTGGTCTGGAACCTGGTCCGTGAGGGCAAGCGCGTGCGTTACGACGCGTCGGTGGCTGCCCGGCACGAGCACCGGCGGGAGCTTGTACCGTGGCTTGCACGCAAGATGTTCTACGGGACCGGGGCGCACGAGCTTTCCCGGCGGCACGGCAGCAACGTGGCCCCTGCGGTGCTGGCACCGTGGAGCGTCGCGTTCCTTCTCGCCCTTTTGGCCCAGCGCCGCTGGTCACTGCCGGTGGCCGCCGCTCTGGCGGCGGCCACCGCCCTGCGACTGGCCCGACGCCTCCGGCGCAGTCCAAAGCCCCTGCGGCTGGCATCAGTCCTCGTGGGACAGGGCGTCCTGGCTGCACTGGGGCAGGGATCAGCGCTGCTGCTGCGGCACTGGTGGCCGCTGACGGCCGTGGGCTGCCTGTTTTCCGGTCGCCTGCGCCGGGCAGCGCTTCTCGCCGGAATGGTGGACGCTGCCGTGGAGTACCGGCGCACCGGGGCCGAGCTGGATCCCGTCCGGTTCGCTGTGGCCCGCCGCCTGGATGATCTGGCCTACGGCGCCGGAGTGTGGTTGGGGGCGGTCCGGGGACACTCGGCGGGAGCGCTGCTGCCGGAAATCACCGGCCTCCGTACTACCCGACGGCGCCGACGGCCTTAGTGGATAGCCACACCCTCGGGCAGTTCGTTGGTGGGCCGGCGGACCAGGAACGACGCCGCGACGGCCACCAACGAAACAACGGCTCCCCAGAAGAACGCCGTGTGCACGCCCGAGGCCGCAGCGGAGACCGGTGACGCGCCGTCGGCCAGGGCCGCCGTCGTGCCCGTGGTCATCAGGGTGATGAAGACGGCCGTTCCCGCTGCACCGGCAAGCTGCTGCAGCGTGTTGATGATGGCGCTGCCGTGGGAGTACAGGGACTTGTCCAGCGAACCCAGGGCCGAGGTGAACAGCGGAGTGAAGATGAACCCCAGCCCGGCGTTCAGGAAGCAGTGCAGCAGGATCACGAGGCCCACGGGGGTTTCTTCCGTCAGCAGGGTCATCCCCCACAGGGCACCGCTGAGCACCAGGGCGCCCGGAACCACCAGCGGTCGCGGACCGAAACGGTCAAACAGGTTGCCGACAATCGGCGAGAGAACGGCCATCACGGCGCCGCCGGGGAGCAGCAGCAGGCCGGTGCGAAGCGTGTCCAGGCCCAGGACGTTCTGCAGGTACAGGGGCAGCACGATCAGGCAGCCGAACAGCGCCATCATGGACACGAGGACCATGATGATCGCCACCACGAAGGGCTTGCTGGTGAAGGTGCGCAGGTCCATCAGGGCGCGGTCGGTACGCTGGAGGACCAGCTGGCGCAGCACAAAGCCGGCCATGGCCAGGACGCCGACGGTCAGCGGGATCCACAGCGGCATCAGTTCCTTGCCCTGAGCGGCCTCGCCGATGCTGCTGAGGCCGAAGATGAGCCCGCCGAACGCGAAGGTGGACAACACGATCGACAGCACGTCGAACGGCAGGCGCTTGGTTTCAGTAAGATTCTGGATCTTCAACGCGCCAAGGCCCAGCGACAGCAGGGCAATGGGCAGGACCAGCCAGAACATCCAGCGCCAGTCGAGCGCGTTGAGGATGATGCCGGAGACCGTCGGGCCGATGGCGGGTGCAACTGCGATGACGATGGAAATGGTGCCCATCATCTGTCCGCGCTTATGGGCCGGAACAGCGTTCAGGACGGTGGTCATCAGCAGCGGCAGCATGATGGCGGTGCCGCCGGCCTGGATGATCCGGCCGCCCAGCAGGGTGCCGAACCCGGGGGCCAGGGCTGCCAGCAGCGTCCCGGCGCTGAAGAGGGACATGGCGGTCAGGAACAGGCCGCGCATGGAAAAACGCTGCAGCAGGAAGCCGGTGGCCGGAATGACCACGGCCATCGTCAGCATAAAGCCCGTGGTCAGCCACTGGGCGGTTCCGGCAGTGATGTCCAGGTCAGCCATGAGCCGGGGCAGGGCCACGCTCATGATTGTTTCGTTCAGGATGACCACGAACGAGGAGACCAGCAGCAGGCCGATCACGGTCTTGGTGCGGGGATCCAGGGTGGACGGAGCCCGCGTCGTTGCCGCGTGCCCGGAGGTTCCGGCAGGAGGCACGGGTTTTGCGGAGGGATCGATACTCAAAGAGGGAGGGTCCTATTCATGATGCGGATGCGCCGCATGCGTTCGGCGCGCGGAAACGGACGGCACGTCAGCGGGCCCGGCCTGCCATCCTATGCGGCGGCAGCTGCCTGTCCCGACGCCGGTACCCGTCCGCCCGGCGTGTTCCGCCGGATATTCGCCCAGCGCTGAACCGGGCACCCGGGCCGGAGGCCGGAAGCGGCTAGAACCCGGTGACCAGCAGTCCGAAGCCGAGCACAAACAGCACCACCATCCAGCACCCGCCCACTATCGCGGCTGCTGCCGTGAGTACCAGCACCACCCAGCTGCGCTGGAACCGGTTGCGGATCCACTCGAAGACCAACGGCGCGGAGAGCAGCAGCATTACCGCCGAGGCCAGGATCAGGGCCAGCAGCACTATCGCCTGGACGGTTTCGGGAAAGACCCAGAGCTGCAGCACGACGACGGTGACGGCCAGCACCGCGGCCGCAGCCGACTGCACCAGCCAGGCAACGCCGAGATGCGGCCACGATTCCACGTTCTTGCTCATGTACGGGAAGTCTAGTGGCGTTCCGGACGGTCCATGGTGACGGTGCGCAGATCCAGGCGGCGCAGTACACGGTCCACGGCCTCCGGATCCATGCCGCGCTGCCGGCGGGCCTCGAGTACTTCCCGGCGTGCGGCGTCCATGGCTTCACGCTGGACCACGTCCATGATCTCCAGGGTGGCCTTTCGGTCCAGCATCTTCTGCGATTCATCCTCTTCGTCGCTCTCCAGCATGGAATGCAGCGAGGCCATCCGCTTGGCCAGTGCGGCGCGGCGGTCCGGCGGCAGCTGCTGGATCGCCGCAGAGCGCTTCATGGTCTCGACGGCGACCCGTTCGGCCCGGAGCGCGAGCTCGCGTTCCATCCGGTCCGCCTCCTTGTGGTCGTTAGGCAGCTTCAGGGCACGCATCAGCCAAGGCAGGGTCAATCCCGGCAGCACCAGGGTCACCACCAGGACGGCGCACGCGCAGGCCACAACGAAGTTGCGTCCGGGCAGCGGGTCGCCGGCAAGCGTGGTGCCCGGCAGGGCGAGGGCAAGAGCCAGGGTTGCCAGACCGCGCATCCCGCACCAGGAAAGGACCAGGACCTCTTTCAGCGAACCCGGGACATGGTTCTTTTCGGTCCCGCCCATCCGGTAGATCGCCATCATCCACAGGAACCGGACAATGAGCACGGCTGCGCACACTGCCACGATCCCGGGGATGAAACTCAGCAGCTGGGCTCCCTCGTCCTCGATGATGTACCGCATCTCGATTCCCACCAGGCCAAACGCCGCACCGGTGGTCAGCAGTTCCACCACATCCCAGAAAGCGGTGCGGGTCAGCCGCTCCTCCGAGTCCTGGGGGCGGGCGCGCCGGCCGAGTTCCAATGCGGTGACGACGACGGCGACCACTCCGGAGAAGTGCACTTCTTCGGCGAGCAGGTAAACGGCGAAGGGCGCAACCAGGGTGGATGCCGAACGTGCCACCAGGTTCGGTACGAACCGGTTCAGGCTGCCGACGATCCACGCCATCGCCAGGCCCAGCACCACGGCGCCGGCTGCGGCAATAAGGAATTCCGGCACAACCTCCCAGCCCACGTGCCCGCCGCTGGTGCTCGCCGCGACGGCTGCCTGGAAGATGACAATGGCGATGGCGTCGTTGAAGAGGCCCTCGGTCTGCAGCACCGTGATGAGCCGCCGCGGCATCCGGACCTTACCGGCAACCGCTTCCACGGCCACCGGATCGGGCGGAGCAACGATGGCTCCGAGTGCAATCGCGGCCGGCAGCCCGAGCGCCGGCACCATAATCCAGGACACACCGGCCACCACGGCCACAGTGACTGCCACCAATGCCACCGCCAGCAGCACCAGGGAGCGCCACCGCAGCCGGAAAACGGACCAGGAGCTGCGCTGCGCGGCCGCAAAGAGCAGCGGCGGAAGGAACAGCGGGAGGATCAGTTCAGGGTTGATGTGCACTTCGGGGATGATCGGCAGGAACGCGATCAGGGCCGATGAGATCAGCATCAGTACGGGGTACGGCAGCCGGATGCGTTCACCGATCCCTGCGGCCAGCACGGTTCCGAAAAGCAGCCCGACCAGGAGTATCAGGAAATCCACCGGCTCAGCCGTCCACTCGGAAGGTGCCTCGGACCGACCGCGCCGCGTATTCCATCCCCGCACCTGCTTCTTTCGGATTTGTAAGTATTTCGTTAATTATTGCATCGAGTGCATCTAACCACGGAGAGGTTTCCACTGTGTGTCCGGCGGCATGGCGCAGGAGGGTGGGTGGAGTAGTAGGTCATACGGGCCGGTAACTGAGATCACGGAAAACCGGGAGCCCGGGAACCTCCGCACGGCGTCGGAAACCCGGTAAACTTGAACGGAAATCTTTCCGTGTGTCCAAGGAAGCCGTCCTGGTGTCCATGAGCGACATCGGGCAAGGTCCCGGTGAATTGAGTTGAAGGTAGCCTGCTCCCGCCTTGTTGTATTGACCCCGCCTGCCATCCGTAAGGAGGCGTTGCACTCGTGACTGCCGTCTACGGTCTGGTAAGGGAAACCCGCAACCCCGCAGCTGCAATGAATGCACTGAGGGACAAGGCCGCCGGGCAGCCCGGCCAGGGCAGCCGGGAAAATTCTCCTTCCGCCACAGGTGCCGTCATTACCTGGGATCCCGATGACCTCCCCGGTGCCCTCAATCGGCTTCTTACGGCCCACCCCCGCCATTTCTCCAATCCGGAGGAAGTACCGGCTCGCCCTATCCCTTTCCGGATGCACCTCCTGGACGCGGATGTGCCCAAGCCGATCCAGCTGCACCCGCGGCCGGACCAGGCGTTGGCCGGTTATGTCCGTGAACAGACCCGCGGGGTCCCCTTGAACGCCGGAAACCGGAACTATAAGGACAGGTACGCCAAGTTTGAAGTAGCGGTAGCGCTCACTCCCCTTCGCGTGCTGTCAGGAGAGCGCAGCAGGGAAGAACTGCGTGCCATTGCCGACGGAGTGGACCTTCCATGGCTTCGCGCCTTATTGACGTTCCGGCATGAGATGCCGGTGCACGCCCTCCTCCGCATGGAGCCTTCCGAGACTGCGCGTGCACTCAGGGAAACCAGGGCCGCCATGGCCGGAGTGGCGGAAACGGACGGTCCCGCCGCAGACGCTGCTGCCGTTTTCCGCCGGCTTGAGCCGCTTTTCCCGGGCGACCGCGGGATTCTCATAGCCATCTGCATGAACCTCCTCAAGCTGGAGCCCGGACAGGCCATGGTTACGCCCGCGGGTTGCCTCCACTCTTATCTTTCCGGGCAGGCGCTGGTGGTTATGGGCCTGTCCGACAATGCCCTGAAGGCCGGGTTAACCACGGACTACGTGGACGTTGCCGAGCTGCAGCAGGTCCTGGACAACGGCCAGCCCGGCCCGGCACCTCTTGAGGTGGAGCGTATTGATGAGTGCCAGGAACATATTCCGCTCTGGAGCGAAGATCTCGACCTGCGCCGGACCGTGATCCACGGCGGCACCGCATCCATCCCGCTGGAACGGTTCACCGTTGTGCTCGCCGCACTGGGAGAAGCGATGGTTTCGGTGGGCGACGTGAGCACCTACTTGGAACAGGGTGCCAGCATGCTCTATCTGGGTGACCCGACGACGGCCGACGTCGAGGGCTCGGCACAGCTCTTCAGCGCGTCGAGGGAGTAGCAGCCGTCGAGCCCCTGCGGGTGGTGGCGGCAATGACCGCCACGGCCACGAGCGCCCCGATGGTCGTTTGGACGGCCCGGTCCAAGGTCACCGCCAGCACCGGCTGGCTAGTGACAAACCCCGTCATCAGCAGGGCCACCGGCGTCAGGAACACCATGGCCAGGCCGTAGTGCCGCACCACGTAGATTTCCCCGCATAACTGCAGCATGGC
Source organism: Arthrobacter jinronghuae (assembly GCF_025244825.1). Taxonomy (NCBI): domain Bacteria; kingdom Bacillati; phylum Actinomycetota; class Actinomycetes; order Micrococcales; family Micrococcaceae; genus Arthrobacter; species Arthrobacter jinronghuae. Next base: position 1,778,702 of record NZ_CP104263.1, on the reverse strand, counting down.
CAACAGCACCGCCAGCTCGACCGGCGACCACTGGACCTGGAGCAGCACTGCAGAGACCAGCACACCGGCGTAGGTGCCCAGGATGAAGTGCACGGCGCGGATCGCTCCCCCGGCTGCATCCACCGCCGCGATCGGAGCACAGGCGGCGAGCATCGCCCAGTATCCGTGCCCCAGTCCAAGCCCGGCCGAGACCGATCCGGCGGCGGCCACGGCAACGGCGTAGCGGCCCGAGTGACGCAGGATCCGCCCCCACGACGGCGGCCGGTACGGCGGCAGCGGGCGCGGAGTATGCCGGCGCGCGTGCAGCCGGCCGGCAAAACCCAGCACTACGGCGAGCAGTACGCTGCCCGTCACGGTCAGCGCCGCTTCCCACAACCGGCCCGGGAACGGCGCCGCGGACGTGGCGGTGAACGCGAAGATGTAGGTAAACGGACCAGCGGGCCGGACCCTGAGATAACTGGCCGCCACCGCAATGAGGCCGGCAATTAGGGTTCCTGCGCCCACGACAGTCCAGGAATCCGCGCCGGAAAGGGACAGGAACACGCCGGCCACCACGGTCAGGACCATCAGCAGGCCCGACAGGGACTGGTGCTGCAGGCGCCGCCAGTGCAGTTCCGCACGGCCGAAAATACCGGTCAGCGAACCGAAGATGGCGCACATCGTGAGATCGGTCCGTCCCAGCAGGATCAGGACCAGCAGCGGCAGGAACACCCCGAGCGCCACGCGGACGGCAGGCACCCGGTGCCCGCGCCCCGGAGGCACGGTGAGGAAGCTGCTGAGATGCTGCTGCACGGGGAACTGCACGGGGAACAAAGAACCTTTCACTGCGGCCGGAGGCACATGAGCCGCAGTTCAAGCCTAAAACCCTGGGACGACGGCGCCCGGCAGCTTCCCGTGTGACGGTCCTCGCACCCGCTGTTACATCCGGGCTTTTGTCCTTGCAGTGGCCTTGGCAGACCAGGGGTCCTCAGGCCACGGGTGCCTGGGGTACCGGCCGCGCATCTCGGACCGGACCTGTGCATAGGGGCCGGACCAGAAGGACGCGAGGTCGTCGGTGACGGCAAGAGGCCTGCCCGCCGGGGACAGCAGGTGGAAGAGCACCGGGACGCGTCCCTCCACAAGCCGCGGGGTTTCGGACCATCCGAAGCACTCCTGGAGCTTGACCGCCACCACGGGCCGGCCGTCGTCGTGCTCCGGATCCGGGTAGTCGATCCGGACCCGTGAACCGCTGGGCACCTGGAGCCGTTCCGGTACGAGGTCGCCCAGCCGGGAAGCGTCCGGCCAGGGCAGCAGCCGCCGGAGCGCATCGGTGAGGTCGATGCTGTTGGCGGATGCCCCGCGGGCCAGTGCGTCCAGTTCGGGGCCGAGCCAGTCCTGGAGCCGGTCCAGCAGCGCCGGCTCGCTGACGTCCGGCCACGGCTCCCCCAGCTCACGGTGGAGCAGGGCCAGGCGCCGGCGCAGTGCGTCGGCTGCCGCGGAGAAACCTATCAGGTCCAGCCCCTGTACCGTCAGGGCGCGGGCGACGGCGGCGCGTCCCTCTTCGGCGGACGGGCGTACCGGGGTGGAGCCCAGCAGGATCGCGCCGAGCCTGCGTTCCCGGCGCGCGGTGACCCGGCCACCGGCGAACTCCGCTTCCACGGTGTCCGTGACGAGGTGTTCGGCGGCTGCTTCGGCGGTGTCCAGGGTCAGCGGTGCTGCGGACCGGATCACCGCACCGGTGCCCGCGGCGTCGCGCCCCTCGGCCCGGGCAACATCGGCGACGGCCAGCCAGTCCTGTCCCGTGAGGGAGCTGCCCGCAGGCAACCCGGCACGGGTTCCGGAGGCGAGCAGGTAACGCTCCGAGCCCGCGCCGGGAACGCGCCGCGCAATCCGGTCCGGGAAGGCCAGGGCAATCACGTAGCCCGGCGCTTCGACGCCCGCGATCTCCCGTGCGCCCGGGGCTCCCCTTTCGGCAGGGCCGGCAGACTTTTCCCGGCGGGCCAGCTGGTCCAGCCGCCTTACGTCTTCGGACCACCGGCGGTCACCGGGCTCGCGTCCGGCCCGCATGCCGGCCAGCAAGCGGGGAAGGTCCGCTCCGGGTGCACGGTTGTCCCCCGAAAGCAGGGCAACAACCTCGGCCGCGGTCCGGGCACCCACCGCACCGGCGCCGTCGAGCAGCGCCCGTGCGAGCCGGGGATCGGCGGGCACGCGCGCGAGTGTTTTGCCCCGGGCCGTGGCCAGCCCCTCGGCGTCCACGGCACCGATCCCGCGGAGCACCTGGACGGCGTCGCGCATGGCGGCCGGCGGCGGTGCGTCGGGAAGGGACAGGGCCTCGCCTCCGGGAGCACCCCAGCACGCCAGCACCAGGGCCGCGGACGTGAGGTCCGCGACGGCGATTTCCGGGGTCTGGTGTGCGGGCGCGGCTCCGTAAGCCTTGTCGTCATAGCAGCGCACCACTGTACCCGGCCCCAGCCGGGCGGCGCGGCCGGCCCGCTGCTCCGCGGAGGCACGGGAACAGGAGACGGTGACGAGGCCGGACATCCCGCGCATCGCATCCCGGCGCGGTTCGCGGGCGAGCCCCGAGTCAACCACCAGCCGGACGCCGGGAACGGTCAGCGAGGATTCAGCCAGCGACGTGGACACAATGATCCGGGCCGGCTCGCCCGGGGCGCGGCCGGAAACGGCCCGGTCCTGCTCCGCCGGACTGATCTGCCCATGCAGTTCCAAGACCTCTGTTCCCGCCGGGACCCGCGACCGCAGCCGGCTGGCCACCGTGGACACCTCGCGTGCGCCGGGCACAAACACCAAGGCATCGATGTCCGGGTCCAGGGCCACGGCACGGGAGTGGGCCTGCAGTGCGGTGTCGGCCACATGGTCCAGGAATCCGCGTGTCACGCCGCGTTCATCGAAGCGGGGAACCGGCGCGGGAGCCCAGACCGTCCGGAGCGGGTGCAGCGCTGCCGGGCAGCCGACCACGGGTGCCGGCCCGGCGCCGTCGGGCGAACCGATCAGCGCAGCGAACCGCGGCGCGTCCAGGGTTGCGGACATAGCCACGAGGGTCAGGTCCTCGCGCAGCTGGCGGACCTCGGTGAGCATGCCGAGCAGCAGGTCCGTTTCCAGCCCGCGTTCGTGGACCTCATCCAGGATGACCGCGGCTGTTCCTTCCATGCCGGGGTCGGCCAGCAGGCGGCGCAGCAGGATGCCCGGCGTCACGAATTCCACCAGCGTGGACGGGCCCGTGCGGCTCTCGCCCCGGACCGTGTAGCCAACCCGACCGCCGAGGGCGGTGCCGTCCAGCGCTGCCAGCCGACGGGCTGCCGAGCGGACGGCCACGCGGCGGGGCTGGGTGACCACAACCCGGGGCTGGGTCCCGCCGCGAGCCAGAACGTTCGCGACGAGCGGCGGCACCAGGGTTGTCTTGCCGGTTCCCGGGGGTGCCTGGACGACGGCGGTGCCGGCTCCGTGGATTTCACCGGAACCGCCGCCGAGCACCGCCGCGAGCTGCGGGACCGACTCGGCAAAAACCAATCCCCCGCCGATGGCCGCAATGTTGAAGGGCGGGTCGGTTGGACGCGGGGAGGCCGGAGAAGTCACTCCTACATTCTGCCTCGTTCGGGAAGCGGTAAAATGTAAAGAGTCTCATCACTCGCCCCTGCCCTTCCTCTTCCTTGGAGGTAGCAGTTGCCATTTTCCAAAGGCCAGATCCTGGTCCATCCCCATCACGGCCCCGCCGTTGTCAGCTCCTTCCAAACGCATCCGCGCATGCAGAAGGACTGCATTGTCCTGGAGGTCCAGTCCTCCCACCTGATGGTCTGGGTGCCCGTTGACCAAGTGGACCACGTCGGCCTCCGTCCGGTCCTGGACCGGGCTGGACTCGACGCACTGTTTGGCGTCCTTCGCGCCCCCGCCGATAACGAAGACCCCCAGTGGTCGCGCCGGTACAAGGACAACACGGAGAAGATTGCCACCGGTGATCCGATGGTGATTGCCGCCGTGGTCCGCAACCTCATGCTGCGCGAGGCGGACCGCGGCCTCTCGCAGGCCGAACGGGAAATGCTCCGGCATGCCCGGCGGCCGCTGCTGACGGAGATTTCCCTCTCGCTCGGGCTCTCTGAAGGAGAAGCCGGGGAGAAACTGGACGCTGTGTGGCGTCCGTCCACCGCCGTCGCCTAGGCGTACAGGTCCGTTACCGAACGGCATGCCCTGCGGGCGTGCCGTTTCTGCTGCCTCCGCACAACCATGGGTGTGATGGACATCACCATGGCGCAGCCCTCGTTCTGCACTCCTCCGGGGTTTACTTGAAGCGTCAAGTGTCTGGAGACACGAACCGTTACCCCAAGGAGGTGTGCTGCGTATGAACGACGGCACTCTGGAGTCCATCCCCGCCATCGATGCCGCAGCCCTCGGCCTCCTCTTCCGTGACGCGCGCACGGTCTCGGAATTCACTACGGCCGCTGTCACAGACGAGCAGCTTCAAGCCATCTACGACTTGACCAAGATGGGTCCGACGGCGATGAACATCCAGCCGCTGCGGATCACCTGGGTGCGTTCCGCCGCGGCTCGGCAGCGGCTGGTGCAGCACATGGCGGAAGGCAACAAGGCCAAGACAGCCGCGGCTCCCATGGTTGCCGTGCTGAGCTTTGACCGCACTTGGCCTGAGCACTTCCCCACCGTTTTCCCGCCGGCTCCGCAGCAGGGCGCAGTCTTTGCCGCCAACCCGGAACTGAGTGCCGTGATGGGCAATGACAATGCGCATCTGCAGGCCGGCTACTTCCTCCTGGCAGTCCGCGCACTGGGCCTGGCCGCGGGGCCGATGGGCGGTTTCGACGCCGCCGGGCTGGATGCCGACCTGCACGCAGGCCTGAACCTGCAGTCCTTCCTCGTCGTCAACATCGGTGTGCCTGCCGGCGAGCCACGCCACCCGCGGCTGCCTCGACTGGATTACGCGACGGCGACCACCGAACTCTAGGCCGCAGACAGTAGACCGCCGCCCTGGCCACCAGTGGCGGCGGTCGCTGGTTAAGCCTCGCCGCAGAGCAGGTGGTGCCAGCTGTCGGCAAGCACCTCCAGGGCGTGCTCACGGTTCGGTTCGAACTTCCGGCGCGTCCAGAGCGTTGCCACATAGTCCAGCTGCGTAAAGGCAAGGGTTCCGCGGATGTGACGGGTCTCTTCTGTGTAGCGTCCGGCCAGCTGCAGTCCGGTGACTATGTCGGAGATGACTTCCTCATGCCACGCGTCCATGATTTTCCGGATTTCCGGATCTGAGGCTGCCGCCTCATCCAGCACATCGAGGTATGGCCGGAACACCGGCCACAGGGCTGCCCGCGATTCGAGCCAGGCGAGGATGCCGGGCAGCTCCCCGACCCGGACGACGGCGACCAGGTCCACGGCGGTGGAGGTGCTGCCCGGCCCCGCGGCACGCTCCAGGACGGAGTTCACGCGGCTCATGAAATCCTTCATGAGGTCAGTGCGCGAAGGGTAATACGCGTAGAAAGTCACACGCGTGGTCCCGGCAGCTGAGGCAATCTCGTCAATCGTCGTCGCCGCGTACCCCTTGGCTGTGAAAAGCTCCAGGGCGCAGTCGACAATCCGGTCCCGCGTCAATTGTTTCTGGGCTTCACGGAGCGACGACATGAATCCCACCCTAACAGCGGTTATCGCCCCGCCGGCACCGGGGACCGAAGCGCACCCGGGCCGATATTGGCCAGGCGCCGAAGCTTCGGAATCGGGATGCGGTAATTGACCGCAACGGACGTCCCCGAGCCGCCCGGGTGAGCCCACCGCAGGAGCATTGAGTTTTCCGCTCCGCCTGCTTCACGGAATTCGGGCGGGCCGGTCAGGGGTGTAAAGCCGACTGATTTCAGTGCCAGGCCGAACCCTTCCGTCCAGAAGTAGGGCTGGAAGTCATGTTCGGGAGCCTCGTCTCCGCGGAGCAATCCCAACGCCGCGGTTTTCGCCTGGTCGATAGCGCTGGTCCAGAGAGGAACCCTCTCTGTGCCCCGACGGGTCGGGAAGGCGGCCACGTCCCCGGCAGCCACAACGGACGGCCCCACCCGTCCCCGTGAATCCGTGTGCAGCACGCCGTTCGCCAGGAGTCCGGATCCGGTGAGCCAGCCGGTGTTCGGCTCATCTCCGATGGCCGTAACCACCAGTTCGGCTTCCAGGACCGTGCCGTCGGCCAGGACTACCCGCGTCCCCTCGCCGGCCGACAGCAAAGATGCCCTGCCGCCCGCCACTATCCGCAGTCCGCGGCCAACGGCGGCGGATACAAAGAGCTCGGACAGATACCCGCCGAGTTGCCGGATAAGGGGCGGGCCGTCCGAAACCAGGGTGACCTCACAGCCGGCCTGAACGCAGCCCGAGGCCACTTCCATCCCGAGCGCACCGCCGCCGATGACGATGACCGACGGACGCGCTGCCACGCGCTGTTTCAAGGCAACGGCGTCTTCCAAGGTGCGCAGGGTCAGCTCCTGCGCGGGCATACCCGCCTCGGCCTCCGGAGAAAGCCGCCTTGCCCGGGAGCCGGACGCAATCACCAGCCCGTCGTAAGGCAGTGTTTCTCCCCCGGCCAGCCGGACGACCTGCGCCTCCGGATCCAGTCCCGCCGCGCTGACCCCTCTCAGTTCGGTGGCCCCATGCGTAGGGTGCGGCAGCTCGTGGGCAGTGCTTCCACCCTCACCGTGCAGCAGGGCCTTAGACAGCGCGGGGCGGCTGTAGGGACGGTGCACCTCGGAGCCCACCACCGTCAACTCGCCGTCGAATCCCGCCGAACGCAGGGAATCACAGGCAGTCAGCCCGGCTATCCCGTTGCCCACGACGACGACGCGGCGCATGCTCACGAAGCCAGCTTCAGGGCGGCAACCGGGCAGATCCGAACGGCCGCCTGCGCGGCTCCCATGTCCCCCTCGTCCACCTCGGGGACATCGATAATGAGCTCGCCGTCGTCGTCGAGATGCATCAGGTCGGGGGCAACCTCTTCGCACAGTCCATGGCCTTCACAGCGTGGCCGGTCCAGTTCGATCTTCATGCTGCCTCCACAATCGTCACCTGCAGCTTTTCCAGGCTGCGCGTCATGTTGCTTGGTATCCGGGCCTCGCCGTTCACGGTCAGGACCTCCGCCCTGCGGGCCAGGGCCGCAACAATGGCGTGTCCTTCGAGGCGGGCCAGGCCTTGTCCAGCGCAGCCGTGGGGGCCGTACCCGAAGGACAGGTGGTCCACCGGATTACGGGTCACATCAAAGGAGTCCGGGTTTTCATAATGCCGCGGATCGCGGTTGCCGGCGCCGAACAAAATGCCGACCTGGGCACCTTCGGGAATAGTGACGCCGTCAACTTGCACGTCCCGCGTTGCCCGGCGCCCCCAGACGTGGATGGGAACCCAGTACCGAAGCACTTCGGCAAAGGCAGACGGTACCAGTTCCGGGTTCTCACGCACGAGGGCGAACTGTTCCGGATGCCGTCCGAACAGGGCCACGATGTTGCCGATGGATGCGATGGTCGTATCCACGCCGGCGCCAAGGTACTGGTGGATGATGTTTCCGGCGTACCCCTCGGGAATATCCCCGCGGGTTTCCGCATCGAAGATACCGCGGCCTATCGAACCGGGCGTCAGGTCTTCCGCTGTCACCGAAGAGCACCAGCCGTAAAGCTCACCGGCAATGGGAAAGCTCTCCTGCGTACGCTGGTTCAACGGTCCCAGCACCTGCATCGCGGCTTGTCCCCAGCGAAGCATGTTGTCCTTTACCTGTCCGTTGAAACCGATCAGGTCCGCAACGATCTCCAGCGGGAACGCCCGGGCCAGGGAATCCACGGCCTCAAAGCTTCCGGCGGCGGCCAGGTCGGCCACCAGCTTGTCCGCCTTTTCATCAATAACCACTTTGAGGCCGCGCAGCGCGCGGGGCGTGAGGTTCTCCGAGAGGGTTGCCCTGAGCTGCGTGTGCAGCGGAGGGTCGGACGCCAGGGACGTGCCCTGCAGCGCCTCGTTGACCATGGGGTTGAAGCCGATCGAGGTGGAGGAAAAGGCCTCCGGATCTCCGAGCGCGTCACGGATCAGGTCATACCTGGTCAGGGCGTAGACGTCGTTCCTGGGCAGATAAACCACCCCTGCCTGTTCGCGCAGTGCGGAGTAGGTGGGATAGGGATCGGCAAGGACGGCATCGTCCCAGAGGTCGATGTCTGATTCGGCGGGTGTCGTCATAACACTCTCCTGTCGGTAGGTAGCTGGTGGCTGGTGTGTGTCCGGATTCAGACGGCGGCGTCTGCTTCCGTGCTTTTGGACTCGGAGGCGGCGGACGGTTCGGATGAGGAACGGCCGGAGATGAACAGGGTCAGGAAGGCAGAGACTGTCGCGGCGATGCCGGCCGTCAGGTAAACGGCCTGGAACCCCTGCCCCAGCGACGTCCCCGCTGCACCTTGAATCTGCGGCTGGAGGGTGGTGAGCGACTGGACCATGCCGTCGACGGCCGGCTGCGGGGCTCCCCCGGCCAGGGCCGAACCGGAGAACTGGCTGATAACGTCCGGCCAGCCCGAGAGGAACCCGAGCGGCGGGACCTGCGACAATCCGGCTACGGCGTCTTCCGGCAGCCCGGCCCCGCCGAGGATCCCGGCCAGCGGTACGGCAAAGGCCGTGGCTCCGATGCCGAAGGCAATGACAGAACCGAGTACCGGTCCGAGGGCGAACCCGAGGTCCCGCAGGAGATTAGTGGTTGCCGAGGCCATGCCGATGTTGTGGGCTTCCACCGTGTTGATGGCCACGGCCGTTACCGAGCCGACCGTCAACGCGAATCCGATCCCGAGGAGCAGCAGAGGCGGAATAAACGCCGTCCACGATGTGCCTCCGAATTCCTCGGGAGTGCCGAGGGAGAACGTGGAGAGCCAATAGCCGGAGACCGCCATCAGTGCGAAGCCGCCGGTCAGTACCCAGCGGGGAGCCACGTGGTGGATCAGCCAGCCCACTACCGGAATGAAGAGGAAAGCCGGTCCTTGGATGAAGACGAAGAGGACGCCCACCTTCCAGGTTTCAGCCAACGCCAGCCCTCCGACCGCCACGCTGGTGCTGTAGCAGATGGCCAGGAAGGCAAACATCCCGGTGACGGCCACAATGCCGGTAATGGAGTAGGCACGGTTCCGAAACAGCGAGAGGTGGATCAGGGGCTGGGCGCTCCGCTGTTCGATGATCACGAACAACACGAGCAGGATGCCGCCGGCAATGTACGCGGCAATGACTTCGGCGGCGCCGAAGCCGGCGTCGACGGCTTGGACCGTCGCGTAGAGGACGGCGATCAGTCCCAGCGCCAGGGTGGCCTGGCCGGGAAGATCAAGCCGGCGCTCAACGGGCGCTGCAGAGTCCTTGGCCCGGGTGGCCGCAATGAGCACAAGGACGCCCACACCGGCGGCGATGTAGTACGCCACGCGCCAGCCGCTGAAAACATTCGGATCCCCGGGTTCGCTGCCCGGCACGGTGAAGACGGAGGAGGTGAGGCCGGAAAGGACGGGGGAAATCACCGCGCCCAGCGAGAGGAAGCCGGCCCATGTCGCGATTACCCGTGCCCGTGCCCGAGGGTCCGGCGTGAGCGCCGCAATCATCGACAACGAGATCGGGAAGAGGATGCCTGCTCCGATGCCGCCCACTGCCTGGGCGGCAATCATTGCACCGGTGGTGGGTGCCAGGGCAGCGAGGACGGAACCGACGGCGGTCAGTCCGGCACCCGCGTACAGCAGCCTGCGCCGCCCGAACAGATCACCCAGCAGCCCCCAGCTGAGCTCGAACACAACGACGCCGGTCATGAAGATGCCCGCGATCCAGGTGAGACCGGCACCGGAGGTATGGAACTCGGCTGCGAAGGTCCCGTTGAGGGCGCCGGGCAGCGCGTTGGTCATCTGTGCCAGGGTGACCGCGCTGTAGGCGGCCAGGAAGGTCGCTCGGGTAGAACCTGTGCTCACTGTGATGCCGGGTGAACTCATCCGTGAAACTCCTTTGTTTCCAGTCGACGCGTGGGCGACGGCGGCGTGGGGTCGCCGTCCAACCGGCGTTTCCAAGACAGTGTGACTGGAAGCTTTACAATGTGTCAAGGATCACACTTGGACTCCGCGGCACATTCGATCACCGAGACAAATTACTTGACAGTGTGTAAAGAAAAGTGGAAAGCTGGCCACTCCGCATCATCCGCAGTGACGTCAGTCACGCAGATCCCCCTAGCTTCAAAGGAGAGGCAAGTGAGCCACTTCGCAGGCGCCGACGCCGCGTCCACATCCACCGGTACCGTGGGCGTCAACGGCCCAGACAATATTCCCGGGGCTCTGGCCAACACCGTCCTGGGTCCCGTACCCGCCGCAGACCTGGGCGTTGTCGCCGTTCACGAAGCACTCCTCTCGGTGGTCCCGGGAGCGGAGCACGCGCCGGATATCAGCATGGACCGGGCCGAAATCTTCGAAACCCTTGCCGGGAAGCTGACGGACTTCCGGAAACACGGCGGAGGCGCCGTCGTCGACAGCACCGGCATGTTCCACGGCCGGGATCTTCCGCTGCATGAGGCCCTGTCCCGGGCAACCGGCGTGCATATCATCGCTTCCACCGGCATGGGGCCGGAGGAAATGCTCGGCGGCTACTTCCTGACCCCGCAGACCAACCCGCCCACGCCGTGGCCGGCGGACAAGTTCGCGGATCTCTTCTCCAAGGAGGTCACCGAGGGCATGGTGGTCCCCCGGGTTGAGCGCCGGGGCGCCGCCGGTCTCGTAGCCACGGCCGCGGCCCGTTCCGGCATCACCCCCACCGAGGAAAGCCTGTTCCGCGGCGCCGCCAATACTTCTCTGGCCACCGGTGTTCCGGTGTCGATCCGCTTCGGCACCGACGCGGTTCGCGAACTGGACCTGGTCCTGGTGGAGAACCTTCCGGCGGACCGCGTGCTGGTCGGCGGTCTGGACCGCAAGGACGCCGCCGGTGCCGCCCTCGAGGTGGCGCGCCGCGGCGCCTTCGTCGGCATCGACCATGTGGGTTCCACCGGCGGGGACGTCATCGACGACGAGGCACGGGCCGCCCTGGTCCTCGAACTGGTGCAGGCGGGCCATGCGGACCGGATCATTCTCTCCGCCAACGCCGTCGGCGTCGCCAAGGGCCAGCCGGACTACGACGTGCCGTACAGCTATGTCCTGTCCACGTTTATGCCGCTCCTCTCGTCCAGGGGCCTCAGCGATGAAGATGCCCGGCGCATTCTCACTGATAATCCGCAGGCCCTGCTAACGGTGCGCTAAAAGCCGTGCGGCAGCGATGACCATAAAAGCTTTCTATTTTCTTTGAGGTGTAGGCATTGGCAAAGGTAAACACGGTCCTAGGCACCATCCCGGCCGAAGAGCTGGGCATAGTGGCAGTCCACGAGCACATCGGCTACGGCATGCCCGGCAGCGAACTGGACTCCACCTGGTGGAAGACGCCGGAGCAGCGGTACGCGGAAACCGTGCCGAAGCTGCGGCAGTTCCATGAATACGGCGGCGGCACATTCGTGGATGCGACCGGCATCTGCAACGGCCGCGACGTCGACTATTACAAGTCCCTCTCCGCCAAGACGGGTGTTCACATCGTGGCCTGCACCGGCTTCGTCGGCGGGGACACCGCGCTGCCGCACTTCGCCCGGGCCAGCGTGGAATACCTGGCTGAGGTGTTCATCTCTGAAATCACCGTCGGCATCGGCACCACCGGCAGCAAGGCCGGTGTGATCAAAGTGGGCGTCAGCCGCGGCGGGCGGATGACCGAACTGGACAAGCGCATCTACCGCGCCGCCGCCCGCGCCTCAGTGGCCACCGGTGTACCGATCCTCACCCACCTGGCCATCGACCCGCAGCCGGCCATCGACATCTTCGCCGAAGAGTCCCTGCCGCTGGACCGTGTCCTCTTCGGGCACGCCGACGACGGCCTCAACGCCGAGAACACCCCCAGCGAATGGATCATGGGGCAGGGCGGGCGCATCGGCTTCGACACCTTCGGCTACGAGACCGAACTCCCGGACCCGCCCTTCTGGGCCCGCCCCCGCAAGGAGCGGCTGGACCACTTTATGTCCCTGGTGGAGAAGGGGCACCTGAACCAGCTCCTGGTTTCCGCTGACGCCAACTGCAGCCCGCTTGGCTGGCCCGGAGTGAAGGGCCACACCGTGAACTACATCTTCGAGGACCTGATCCCCGACCTGCGCGGTGCCGGTCTCGATGAAGCAGCCATCAAAACCCTCTTCATCGACAACCCCGCCGGATTCCTTTCCATCTCCTCCTGACCCAGCCATATCCCGGCGCATGGGCGCGCCGGACACGAGAAAGCGAAGCAACCATGAAGACTTCCGAACTCAAAGACCTGAAGATCGCCATTGTCGGCGGCGGCTACGGCGGCGCGGCAGCAGCCATTGCCCTGCGGAACATCGGTGCCGGCAACGTCCACGTATACGAGCAGGCTCCCGCACTGGGCCAAGTGGGCGCCGGCATCGGCCTGCGCCCGATCACGGTTGAACTCTTCCGCCGGTGGGGCATCTTCGAGGAAATCGCTGCCGTGAGCTCGCCGAGCGACTACCTGGAAATCCTTAGCGCCGACGGACAGCAGGTCTATGCGCAGGAAGTCTGGCCCCAGCTCAACGACTTCGACCAGCCGAACCACACCCGCATCATCCACCGGGGCGATTTCATTGACGCGCTCCTGGGCGTCCTGCCGGCCGAGATGGTGCACATGGGCCACAAGCTCACCGGCATCAAGGACGACGGCGATGCGGCGACCCTCACCTTCGAAAACGGAAACACTGTCACGGCCGATCTGGTGATCGGCGCAGACGGCATCCGTTCCCTGATCCGCAAGGAACTGTTCTCCGACAATGAACCGATCTTCGCGGGGGAACACGCCTACCGGGCGGTCATCTCCGCAGACAATGCCTTCGGACTGGGAGTCGAGGACGACAACCCCCGCTTCTACATGGGTGACAACGGCACCATCGCCTACAACCTTCCGCTGCGCCACCGCAACCAGCTTTCCTACGACATCACCACCCGCTCCGAGGACGGCTCCTGGGCGCCGGTCATCACCAATGACTACCTCGTCTCCCTGCTCGACGGCTTTGACGAACGCATCGTGGACATTGCCCGGAACCTGGACATCAGCCAGGTCACCAGCCGCTCCGTGTTCGACATCGATCCGGTGGATAACTGGCACACCGACAGCGTCGCCCTGCTCGGCGACTCGGCACACGCCATGCTGCACCACCAGGGCCAGGGTGCGAACTCAGCCATCCAGGACGCCGCCGGGCTCGCGGACGCCCTGCTGCAGGCGGATTCCGTGAAGGAAGCCCTCACCCAGTACCAGGCCATCCGGAAACCGGTCACGGACGAACTGCAGCGCCTGTCACGCCTTGGCTGGAACCCCGGATCGGTGGAAACCGCCTTCCCCGAGCAGACCCCGGCGAAGTAGCCAGGAACCTCCGCTTCCCCCACCCCGCAATACAGCAAGGACAAGCAATGACCATTCATCCCGAAATCGCCAAGGTACTGCGCAGCATCCCGGCCCCTGACGGTTCACCGCTGGATCCAGTGGCGATGCGGGCCGGCGAGGCCGCGCAGGTTCCGCCGCTCGAGGACCGGATTCCGCTGCACGCGGTTGAGGACACCATCGCCTCCACCGACGCCGGGGAGGTCCCGGTACGCATTTACACACCCGTCGACGCCGACTCCTACGGGCTGATCGTGTACCTCCACGGCGGTGCCTTCTTCCTGGGCAGCCTGGACACCCACGACCACGTGGCACGCTCGCTGGCGAAGGAAACGGGCCACAAGGTCATCTCCGTCGGCTACCGGCTGGCACCGGAAGCCGCGTTCCCCGCGGGCCTGGCGGACAGCTACGGTGTGGTCCGCTGGGCCGCCGAGCAGGGCCAGGCCCTGAAGTGGAACGGCAGAACCCTTGCCGTCGCCGGTGACAGTTCGGGCGGGAACTTCGCCGCGGCTGTGACCGCCATGGCCCGCGAGGACGGCTTCAGCGGAATCACGCACCAGATCCTGTTCTACCCGTCGCTGGACCTGGACTTCGACGTCGACCGTTATGCCTCAATGCGGGAGAACGCCGAGGGTTACGGCTTGGAGACCGCAGGGCTGAAGCCCTTCAACGCGTTTTACCTCGAGAACGGTGCTGACCCGGCGGACCCGCTCGTCTCCCCCATCAAGCGTGTTGACCTCAGCGGCCTGCCGCAGGCACTCATCCTCACAGCGGAACACGATCCCCTGCGTGATGAGGGCGAACTGTACGGGCAGCGGCTCAAAGAAGCCGGCGTTGACGCAACCGTCCACCGCTACGCAGGGGCGAACCACGGCTTTGTTGCCAATTTCTCCTGGCTTCCGGAGTTCTACCGGGCCTTCCGGGAAGCCGGGGATTTCCTGAACGGCACCCCCTCCGACCGTCCCGCCTGAGAGAGGCACCCATGAGCAAAGGTACGGTTCACCCGCTGGTGTCCCCCTGGGGACGGTTTGGCCTCTACAGCTACTTCATCGATGCACCGGAGCCGGCGATCGTGGACACCGGCATAGGCTCCTCGCCGGCGGAGGGCATGATCCCCGCACTGGAGAAGCTGGGCCGGAGCATCGACGAGGTCCGCTGGATCCTGCTGACCCACGGCCACATCGATCACCTGGGCGGAGCGAAGGCCCTGGCGGAACTGACCGGCGGCAAAGCGAAGGTGGTAATCCACGAAGCCGACGCCCACCTGCTGCGGTCCCGTGAAGCGCACGTCGAAGAGTACGTGAACGGGCGCAGCAGGTACCTGAACGCGCCGGACGGCGCAGCAGCGCAGACCCGGACCACGCAGGCGGTTATTTCAGGCGAAATGGAACCGTCCGTGCTGGTGCGGGGAGGCGAAAAACTGTCGCTGGGCGGGGACGTCACGGTCTCCGTACACCACGTTCCGGGCCACACGGCCGGGTCCGTTGCCTACGAACTGGACGGGGCCGCCTTCGTGGGCGACGCCGTGCAGATCCACGGGGCGGCCAACCGGTTCCCCGGCTACGAGGATCCGGATGCCTACCGCTCCAGCCTGGAGTATCTGCGGGATGTCCTCCGTCCGGAGCGGCTCTACCTTGGCCACCCGTACCGTCGGACCGACGGCCGGGAGTACGGCGTCGAACTCGATCACCGGCAGGCACGCGAGGCGCTCCAGGAGAGCCTGGACATCGAAGGCCGGGTCCGTGCCGCCGTCGCCGGCTATCTGCGGGACGGCCTCCGGGAAACCGATTCGGTGTACTCCCCGTTCGAACGGGTGGCCGAAGAGCTCGCCTACCAGGGCGATCCCACGCTGGACCCGTCCCCCTTCTTCACCACGCTGCACGGGTACCGCACCCGCTTCGGCAATGCCTAACGCAAGGAGCTACGCACTAATGGCTACTACCCACCATATCGACGCGGGCGGACAGGCGATTCGGGTCGCCAAGGACCTCCGCGTGCCGATGCGCGACGGCGTCGAGCTCGCCGCGGACGTCTATTCCGGCACCGAAGACCGGCCCCGGCCCGCACTGGTCGCGCTGAGCCCCTACGGCAAGGAGCTGCAGGCCCTGGCCCTGACCATGCCCCCGCAGCGCCGGCCCAGCCCGATGTGGGACGGCTGCATCGAAGCGGGCGATATTGCCCGGATCGTGAAGGAGGACTACGCACACGTCATCGGCGACCTGCGTGGTTCCGGCGCCTCCGGCGGCGAACACATCGGCAACTACAACGCCGGCGGGGTTTCCCTGGGCCAGGACGCCTACGACTTCATCGAATGGGTTGCCGAACAGCCCTGGTGCGACGGCAACGTGGGCATGGTCGGCATCTCCTACTTCGGTTCCATGCAGGTCCTGGCCGCCGCCGAACGGCCCCCGCATTTGAAGGCGATCTTCGTTTCCGGCGGGCACTACGACTTCTACGAGACCACCTACCACGGCGGAGTCATGTGGTTCATGCCGCGTGCCGCCCGCGAGGGCCGCGGCGGGGATTCCGGCTGGGCGTTCACCGACCAGACCAAGTCCCGCATGCTGGAGACCTATCCCCCGGACAAGCTGCAGAAGCTGGTGGCAGCACGCCTGGCGGACCCGGACGTCGCAGCATGGCCCAACCTCGTGCACGTGCTGAACTACCCCAAGCACCACGAGGCCTGGTTCGACATTGTGATGAACGAGCTCGACGGCGACTGGTACGAGGAACGCAATCCCATCACACTGGCCCCGAACATCGACATCCCGGTCTACCTGCAGATCGACCAGGGCCGCGGCTGGACCATGGACGGGACCATCGAGCTGTTCGACGCCCTGAAGGGCCCGAAAAAGCTGGACATCGGTCCCTACCCGCCGATGCAGTCCCGCCCCTTCATCGAGGAACACGACAAGATGTTCCGGTGGTACGACTACTGGATCAAGGGCATCGACAACGGCATCATGGACGAGCCCGAAGTCAGCGTTTTCGTGGAAGGTTCCCGCGAGCACGTTACCGGCAGCGCCTGGCCGCCGAAGGACGTTGAGTACCGGCCGCTGTACCTGCGCCCCCGGCGCAAGCTGTCTCCCGACGCGGAACCGATGGGTGCTGAGTACGCTGCACCTGACGGCTTCTACCAGGCGCCGCTGACCGTGACGGACAAGGTGGAGATCCTGGACTGGAGCACGGATGCCTTCACCGAACCCACCGAGCTGATCGGCACCGGCGCCGCGCACATTTTCGCCGAGATCGACCAGGAGGACACCAACTTCATCCTCCGGCTCTGGGACAACGCCCCCAACGGGAAACGCCAGCTCGTCACCACCGGGTACCTGAAGGCCTCCCACCGCGAACTCGATGACCGGACCACCGAGGGCAACCCGCACCACCCGCACACGCGGGCCGTTCCCGTGGAGCCGGGCAGGATTGAGGAGTACGTGGTGCGGCTCTACCCGTTTGCCACGACGTTCCTCCCGGGCCACCGGCTGACCGTGGAACTGTCCAACGACGAACCGCTGGCGGATGAGCACAATGCGCTGCTACCGCCGGATTCGTTCCACCTGCCGGTCGGCCGTCCGGTCACGCACAAGATCTACCGCGACGCAGCGCACCCCTCGCGGCTGGTGCTGCCGTTCACCCGGCGGTCGGCAGGGTAAACGGATACGAAAAACAGCAGAGGGCGGACACCGTATCGGTGTCCACCCTCTGCTGTTGTTGCTTTGTCTCTTTGCTTTACTCCGGGTTAGGAAGCCAGCGCCGGGATCTTCATGCCGTGCATGGTGACCAGCAGCTCGCGGGCGAACTCAGCCTGGCGGCGCTTTTCGGCGTCGTCCCAGCCCAGCTGCGGGGCCAGCAGGTCCGCCAGCTCGGTCAGCATGGCTTCGGACACCAGGCCGCGGAAGGCCAGCGAGGTGCGGCGGATCAGGATGTCGGCGAGCTGCGTGATCTGCTCGTTTTCCACCATGTAGGTCAGCTCGCGGGTGCTGAGCTCGTTGGTGGAGGCCAGCAGCTGGTCGCCGCCCTGGGACAGGAACTCCAGGACGTCGACGGCGCGCGTGCCGTAGCGGGTCAGCAGGACGCGGACGCGGTCACGGTCGGCCACGTCGGAGGCCATGCGGTTGACCCACAGGCGTTCCTCGGCCTCGGTGCGCGGGAAGTCCTTGCCGCCGCCGATCTGCAGTTCCGCCGTCGTCGTCTTCCGCGGCATGCCCAGAGCGGTCATCGCCTCGGTGGCCAGCGTCTCGGACAGGGCGCGGAAGGTCGTCCACTTGCCGCCGACCAGGGACAGGCTCGTGACGTTCTTGCCGGCGCGGTTGTCCGTGCGCTTTTCCACGCGGTAGTCGCGGGACACGAAGCCGGGCTGCGTGTCGTCGTGCTTCGGCAACGGGCGCACACCGGAGAAGGTGTAGACAATGTGGTCGCGGCGCACGTCAACCGTGGGGAAGACGTGGGCGATCAGTTCGAAGAAGTACTCGATCTCTTCGTCGGTGCAGACCGATGCCTCGTTGATGTCCGCGTCGATGTCCGTGGTGCCCACCAGAACGCGGTCGCCCATCGGGTAGATCAGGACGATGCGGCCGTCGGTGTGCTCGAAGAACATTTCACGGCCGGCGCAGGCTTCCAGCAGTTCCGGGTGGTCCAGGACGATGTGCGAGCCCTTGGTGCCGCCCATGAAGCTGGTGCGCTTGCCGAACGAATCGTTGGTCTCGTCAACCCAGGCGCCGGTGGCGTTGATGACGACGTCGGCGTCGAAGACGAACTCTTCGCCGGTGACCTCGTCGCGCAGCACGGTGCCGGCGTCGGTGGTGCCGACGGCGCTGACGTAGTTGCTGGCGCGGGACTGCGGGTTCGCCTCGAGGCCGTCGCGCAGCACGTCGAGGGTGAGGCGCTCGGGGTTGTGTACCGAGGCGTCAAAGTACGTAGCCGTGTACTTTACGTCCGGGCGCAGCTTCGGCAGTTCCTGCAGGGACTTCTTCTTGCCGACGAAGTTGTGCTTGGGGGCCACGCGGCCGCCGCGGGAGAAGAAGTCATACATCAGCAGGCCGGCCTTGATCAGCACGGCGCCGCGCTCGGTGTGCTTGCCCTGCTTGTGCGTCAGGAAACGCAGCGGTGCAGCAGTGATGCCCGAGAAGGTGGTGGTGATGGGGATGGTGGTCTGCAGCGGCTTGACGTAGTGCGGGGCCAGCCGGAGCAGGGCGTTGCGCTCGACGACGGACTCGTGCACGAGGCGGAACTCGCCGTTCTCCAGGTAGCGGATGCCGCCGTGGATCATGTGGGAAGACGCACCCGAAGCGCCCTGGCAGTAATCACCGCGCTCCACGAGGGCTACGTCCACGCCCTGCAGCGACAGGTCACGGAAGGTGCCGACGCCGTTGATGCCGCCGCCGATGATCAGCACCGAGGCCTTGGGCCGGTCCTTCAGCTGCTGTACCACCGGACGGGTCCGGGCGGCGGTCTTTGCCTTGCTGGGGTTCACGGAATTGTCCACGTATATCTCCAAACGCTTCTGTGGCTGCATTGCCATATCTACTCAATGGTCGAAGCCCGCGGCTCCCGGGACCCAACCAATGCACATACGTGCACCCTGCGATAATGGATTCATGGAGTACGCAACCGTGTCGATGGACGGCAAATGAACATTGGTGTCAGTGGCCGCTTCCCGGACGCCTCCGGGGCCGGACCTGCGGCGAACGAAAAGGAAAGCCGAGACCGGGATGCCCTCCGGGCCGCGCAGATGTACTACCTGCAGAGCCTGACCATGGAGGCCATCGCCCGGGAGCTCCGGATTTCGCGTTCCACCGTTTCCCGTCTGCTCTCCTACGCGCGCAGCACCGGGCTGGTCCGGATCGAAATCCGCAACCCGTCGGACCGTGCTCCGGCACTGGAACAGGAGATTGCCTCCCGCTTCCGGATCCAGGCCCACGTGGTTCCGGTCGCCGAAACCGTCTCCCCCGCCCAGGCACTGCAGCGGGTCGCCGTGCAGGCGGCACACCTGATCGGTCCGCTCATCGATTCGGATGCGATTATCGGCGTCGCGTGGGGTTCAACCCTGACGGCCGTGAGCCAGCACCTGCCGATCAAGAACACCCATGACAGCACAATCGTGCAGATGAACGGGGCAGGCAACTTCCGCACGTCGGGCATCACCTACGCCAGCGAAATCCTGCAGCGTTTCGGCCACGCCTACGGTGCGCGGGTGGTCCAGTTCCCGGTTCCGGCGTTCTTCGACCACGCCGAAACCAAGGAAGCGATGTGGCGGGAACGTCCGGTCCGCCGGGTGCTCGATCTGCAGGCGCGGATGAACACGGCGATTTTCGGCGTCGGTTCCATGGAGGCGGGGGTACCCAGCCATGTCTACAACGGCGCCTACCTCGACGAGGACGACCTGCATGAGCTCATGGCCGAGGGGGTGGTGGGCGACGTCGCCACCATGTTCTACCGGGCGGACGGCACCTGGGACGGGATCAAGCTGAACTACCGCAGCACCGGCCCCGACCTGTCCACGCTGCGGCAGGTCCCGCGCCGGATCTGCGTGGTGGCCGGCGAAACCAAGACCACCAGCCTGCTCGGCGCCCTGCGTGCCGGCCTGGTCACGGACCTGATTCTGGACGAAAATTCGGCCCGGCGGCTGGCCTCGTCCTAGCCCTTGTATCCTGCAAGGGCTAGGTAAAGCCCGATCAGGAGGCCTCCGCATGGATGACGAACCCACCCTCCCGCTGCCGTCGCTGCAGGCCGGTACCGACGCCGGGACTGCCTTGGCGTACTTTGATTCCCTGCCGCCGGTGCAGGTGCCGGAGCTGTACGGCTCTTGGCGGGGCACCGAAATACCTTCGGGTCACCGGCTCGACGGGCTCCTCGAACCGCTGGGCTGGTACGGGAAACGGTTCGACGGCGCCGAGGACGTGTTTCCGCTGGTCTTTTCCGGAGCGGGCGGGGGCGTCTTCAACGTGAATCCGGGGTTGGTCCCGCTTTCGGCCGTGCTGCGTTTCGGCCCCTCGCTTCGGAAACCGGGGCTGCTTTCGCAGGTCCGTCCGGCTCTGCGGTTGGCGCGGACGCGGCGCGTCGGCGCCCGGCTGCGGATGACCGAGTACCGCGGGGTATTGAGCGCGGCCATGATCTATGACGCCCTGCCGGTCCTGGATGTTTTCCGCCGGGTCGACGCCGGAACAGTGCTGGGTGCGATGGACCTCCGTGGTCCCGGGGCGCCGTTCCTTTTCGCCCTGCAGCGGGACTAGCTGTTCGGTATGTTTCTCTGCCGCAGAGCGTCCCGGCCTTTGGGGTAGAAGTAACCTCCAGCTATTTCATCAGCATCAGCAGCACCACTTAGTGGGATGCTGTGCTTGCTGGACCGGCAGAGCAGCTATTGGCAGAGCAGCTATTGGCAGAGCTGCGTGCCCGGATCGACCGGGATGGTTTCAATGACCTTGCCGGTGGAGGTGTCGATCACTACGGCTGAATCTTTGGGCCAGGTTTCGTCGGGGACGGGCTGGTAGCCGACATCGGACACGGCGGTGGGCTTGCCGGCGTCGTTCCGGCTGCGGTTGAAGGCGTCGATGGTCTTCCCGGTGTTGGTGTCAACGGTAACGGTTTCCTCCGGCAGATCGGTCGTATTCCCGGACACCGGCGTCGAATTCCACCAACCCTCGAAGCCGCCCACGCAAGCGGGCTCTTCGTTTGCGTCTTCCGCGCTGCTGGGCCCGTTGCTGCCGCAGCCGGATAGCACGGCGCCCAGTACCAGCAGGCCCGCAACCGCCATCTTCTTCATACCCCAGCCTCTCCCCCGATGATCCGGGGGAAGCCTAACAGGCCTCGTCGGTTGTCCTGGCTTATTCGGCCATGCTCCGCACCGGTTGTACAGATAACGGGCGTATCCGGCCAGACCCCGCATCGGTCGTACACATAACGGGCTTATCCGGCCATGCTCCGCATCGGTTGTACACATAACGGGCTTATTCGGCCATGCTCCGCACCGGTTGTACAGATAACGGGCTTATCCGGTGCTCAGAGGGCCGTTATCTGTACTAGCGATGCGGTGGGCCCACTATCCAGCCGCTCCTACACCCGTTGTACAGATAACGGGCGTATTGGGTCAGACCACCCACCCGTCGTACACATAACGGGCTTATCCGCTGCTCAGAGGGCCGTTATGTGTACTAGCGCCGCGGTCGATCCGTTCTCCGGCCAGACCACCCCGCAGCGCCACGGCCGGAGTCGCCAGCTAATTCCGACCAGCCCCGCGTCACTTCGCGAGCATCGCCACCGAGCGGTTCCAGAGGCCCAAAGCCAGAGCGGCGTCCCCGGCCTGCTTGTTGGGCTTGGCCACCTTGCTCCGGACAAAGTACTTGCCGGTGGGATAGTCCTTTCCCGGTGTCCCCTCCGCCAGGAACACCAGCGTCCGGGCACCCTTTTCCGGCGTCGGAAGGAACCTGCGCAGGAGCGGCGACTGATAGACCGCACGCATTGCCGAACCTTCGGCACTGGAGAAGCTCGACCCGATAACGCCCGGGTGGAAGGCTGTGGAAGTTGCACCATGCGAACGGTAGCGCCGGTCGAACTCCTCCGTGAACAGGATCTGCTCCAGCTTGGCATTCCCATACGCCTTGCTGGGGTTGTACCCGTTTTCGTTCTCGAGATCGTCCAGGTCCACGTTGCCAAACAACCGGTTGGCCAGGCTGGAAGTGTTGATGACCGTGCCCTTGGACTCAAGAAGCCGGTCGGTCAGCAGCTGGGTGAGCAGGAACGGCGCCAGATAGTTCACCTGGAACGTCATCTCGTGTCCGTCCGAGGTGACCTGCCGCTCATTGCCGAAAACCGCTCCCGCGTTGTTGGCCAGGACGTCGATGCGCGGGTAACGCTGGAGCAGTTCCGAAGCCAGGGTACGCACGCTGCCCAGGTCCGCGAAGTCGGCCAGGAAATACTCGCCACCCGTGTCCTTTGCGACGGCGGCGGTCTTCTCGGGCGACCGTCCCACCACCACTACGTGATGCCCGTTTTCAGCGAGCTGCCTTGCCGCGGCGGCACCGATTCCGTCACTGGCGCCGGTGATCACGATGGTTTTGGGAGACACGAAGGCCTGCTTTCTTCAGAGCGCGGCCGTGGCGGCAGCACCCTGTCCACCTTAGCGGCGCGTGCCGCGGACACGGTAGGCGTGCCCGCGGCTGCGCATTCCGAGGACACGATCGGGCTCCCGATAACCCCCTAACCCTGCAGCCGCACCAGCTTGTCCGGATTGCGCATCGCGTACACCGCCTGCACCCGACCATCCACCAGTTCCAGCTGAAACACGGTAGTCACAGCTCCGTCTTCCCGGAACGCCACCGCGGGCAGCCCGTTGAGCTCGACGAATTCGGGGACGGCCCCGGCGCCGTACTTGTCCGCCAGACCGATCATCAACCGTGCCACCTTCTCCGGACCGTAGACCGGCCGAAGCGCGGCGCTGACCTTGCCGCCGCCGTCGGACACCAGGACCACGTCCGGAGCCAGCACGTCCAGCAGGGACTGCACCTGCCCGGTCATAGTGGCGGCCAGAAAACGTTCGACGGCGGCACGGTGCTCGGCGGTGTCCGGCACAGTCCGGGACGTGCCGGATCTCAGGCGGGTCCGTGCCCGGTGAACGGTCTGCCGCACCGCGGGCACGCCCATCTCGAGGGTCGCCGCAATTTCGGGATACCCGAAGCCGAAAACCTCGTGCAGGATGAACGCGGCCCGCTCCGGACCGCTCAGGGTTTGCAGCAGTACCAGCATGGCCGTTGACACCTCGCTGGCGGTGAGTACCGCCGCCTCCGGATCCGCCGGCAGCCGTGCAGCACCGGTAGGCAGCGGTTCGGGCAGCCACTCACCCGGATAATCCTCCCGCCGCCGGGACGCTGAGCGGAGGGAATTCAGCGCCTGTCGCGAGGCAATCCGTGCCAGGTAGGCCCGCGGGTTCTCCACCCGCTCCGCTACCTCCCGCCATCGCAGATAGGTTTCCTGCACAACGTCCTCGGCATCGGATACGGTGCCGAGGACGTCGTAGGCAATGGTGAAGAGCATCCCGCGGTGCTTCAGGAACTCGGAGTCACGGCGGGTCCGGACTCCGGTCAGCTCCGTGTCGTCGGTGCGGGAGCCGCCGTCGGCGCGGGAGGTGTCGTCGGCGCGGGAGCCGCCGTCGTCGCCTTGCCCGCCTGCGGACCTGTTGGCCATGTGTGCGCTCCGCTTCGTGTCGCTTCACCGCGGATCCACCGCAGTGTCATCCGGCAGATTATTTCCTTTTGGACGGCTGCCGTCCTGCCGTGCAGGTGGAAGCGGGTCGGAGAATCGTCGGCAGACAGGAACTGAACCGCTCCGTCACTGCGGCCCAGACTAATGCACAGGCCGCGGAATCCGCTGTCGTGCCGAACTTCCGCCTTTCCGTCCAGGGCCCGGAGGATGTTTCCCGCCGCTTCGGCCCCCATCGGCATGGCCGCCGCGCAGCACATCCGCAGGTAGGCGTAGAACGGGTCATCAATCACGGCCGCGTCGCCGGCTCCGTAAATGCGGTCCTGGCCGCGTACCCGCAGGGTCGGATCCAGGCTCAGCCGGCCGTCGTCGTTCACCGGAAGTCCGCTCGCCGCGGCCAGATCGGGCACTCCGAAGCCGGCACACCAGAGCACGACGTCGGCACCCAGGCCGGCGCGAACGTCTCCGCCGGCAGGCACAGGCGTCCCGCTGCACAGTTCCACTCCTGCCCGTCGGAGGCTCTTCTCCACGGACCGGCGGGTCTGCGTGCCGAGCCCCGGCACCACGGGACCGGCGCTGTGCAGGCTCACCCGCAGGGAGCCGAAGGACCTGGCCGTCTCCGCGGCCGTCTCAACCGCGGTCAACCCGCCGCCCACCACGGCAACGCGGGCACCGGCGGGCAGGACAGCCAAGTCACTGCGCGCCGCCGCTGCCCCTTCCAGGTGTTCGATCCGCACGGCACCGTCCGGCGCGGTGCCCGCTGCCGAGCCCACGGCGTACACCAGATAGTCGTAGCCCAGCTCCGTGCCGTCGGCCAGCTGCACGGTCCGTTCGTTTGCCCGAATCTGCACCACCCGGTCAGGGATCCGACGCACGCCCGGATGCAGGAGAGAGCCAAAATCGGCAGTGGCATCGGCACGGGCTCCGGCAGCGTATTCATGCAACCGGATCCGCTCCACGAACCGGGGCTCAGGCGTCACCAGGACGACGTCGAGTCCCGGCCTCCCGCTGGCCGCCAGCCGGTTCGCTGCCATTACCCCTGCGTATCCCCCGCCCAGAATGACTGCTGTGGTGCCCATGAGTGCACTCCCTGCTTTCGCGTCTCATCCGGCTTCCGCGCCGGCTGAACATGAGACACCGCCCGGGGTGGTTTCGTGACCGGTTACGGAGAAATTACTCGGGCCGGACGGACACCGTGCCCGCAATTTCCTGCAGGGCCAACACATGCGCGTCGAAGCTCTTCCTGCCGGCGGGGGTAAGCGCCACCCAAGTGATCCGGCGGGCGTCCCGGCGGGCCGGCGACGTCGTCTTGGCCAGGCGCACATAGCCGGCCTCCGCGAGGATCTTCAGTTGCTTCGAGAGCGTGGCATCGGAAATCCCCAGGGTGTCCCGGAGAACGGCGAAGTCCATCTCCTCCAGGGGGCGCAGCAGCCCGCAGATCCGCAACCGCGTCGGCGGATGCACAACATCGTCAAACCGGGATTCAGGCACGCGGCAGGCTAACCGTACGGAGGTGGTCCACAGCGGCACGGTACGCAACTTCGGCGAGCCATGAGACAAGCACGAAAGCCGCAAGGCCGGTGAGCGTCACCGCCCACGTGATCCCCAGCGACACCAGCCCCAGGCTCACTGAGAAAAGAAAGAGGCAGAGCAGAACAGCCCCGCTGACGGCTCCGGTGGCCCGTGCACCCAACCGGCGGAACTTCAGCCCGGTGTCGCGCTGGATCAAATGCAGGATGACGAACAGCAGCCCCACGAGCAGCCACGTCCAAGACGGCGATTCGTAGGCCGCTCCGGGATGGGTGTCTGCTGCTCCAGCCACCCAGCAGGCAGCCACGCCGCCGAGTCCGGCCAGCAGCGTACGCGGAGGAGCGGCACCTGCTGCCAGGGCGTTGCGGTCCGCGGCAAGGTTCCTGAGCCGGGCGGCAGCATCCTCAGCCGCACCCAAGTTGTTTTCCATGTTGGAAAGAGTATTGTCCGGCAACCCCGGAGTCAACGGACAGCAGTCAACGCCCGGGACACGGCTTACGGCAAGGGCTCATGCGCCGGCTTCGTGGCCGGCTTGGGCGGGGCCGGAGGATGGTACAGCCCGGCGTACTCCTCCAGCGTGATGCCGGCCTCGTGGATCTTCCCGGCCGCGTCGGGGCCCAGATAACGCAGGTGCCACGGCTCGTAGGCGTAGCCGGTAATGGCTTCGGCACCTGCGGGGTAGCGGATGATGAAGCCGTACCGATGGGCGTTCGCGGCTGCCCAGGCCCCGGCACCGGTCCCCTTGAAGCAGGCCTGCAGCGAGCACGCGCCGTCGGCGGCACCGATGTCCACGGCCAGCCCGGTCTGGTGCTCGCTATGGCCAGGCATCGCCGAAATCGATTCCGCCAGGGCGGATCCGTAGCGTCCGGTGTAGGCATCGTGCAGCCGGGACTGGGCTTCGGCGGTCCGGAAACCGCTCACGGCGTCAATGACGACGCCGGCGGCTGCGGCCTCGTTCTTCAGCTGGGCAAACGCGTCCGCTGCTTCGCGGCGCAGCGGAACGCCACCGGCGTCAACCACGTCCTGCGGCGCGTAGCCGGGGTCACCGAGCGGCCGCTCCTTGTTCACGACCACGGAAACGCTGCCGGGAGAATCGAAATCCTGCCCCGGCGGTGCCGTGAAGGCGGACACCGGCTGGTCCACGGAAAAGAGGTAGGCCAGCAGCCCGAGGCACACGCAACCGAGGATAGCGACGTGCGTGGTGATGTGCTGGCGCGGCATTGGTCTTCCCTCCCCTCCCACTTTCCCATAGCTGCGGCCGGTCCGGGAGGATCGACGCGTAGGTTCGACGCTTCACCCCGGTCACGCACAGATAAATGCCTAAAAACTCTGCATAGACCGACCTTGTTTCCGCTGAAACCTAACGGTAAATTTAGGCGGCCGCTTCCTTTTCCGTACCGCAGCGCCGAAGGGACCATCATCAGCGACACCCAGAAAAACAGCTCCACATTGTCCGCGCTTTGGACAATCCAAGCTCTTCTCGCAATAGTCGGTTCTGCTTCTTCACTCGCCGTTTCCCTGGTCCTTTTTGAAAATTCCGCCAGCGCCGCGGTCCTTGCCGTTTCCACGTTCCTGGGAGCGGCAGCCGCCATCTACCTGGCCCCGTTGATCGGCGGGCTGACCGACCTCTTTTCCCGCCGTACCGCCATCTGCACGGTCAACACCGCCAACGCCGCCGCCATGGCTGCCATGGCCTGGGCGACCGCCATCCACAGCACGGCCCTGATGCTCGTTTTCGTTTTTGTCACTGCCATCTGTTCCACCGCCTTGGCCCTTACCCTGCAGGCATCGGTCCGGGTGCTGCGAACCGAAAAGGATCTGACCAAGGTCAACGGAATGCTCGGACTCATTGATTCAGCTCCCGTGCTGCTCGGTCCGCTGTTGGGTGCCGTCCTGTATTCGCTCGGGATACCCGTCGCAGTCTTCCTGGCCGACGCCGTACTGAGCGTTGCGGGGGCCGCGCTGGTACTTCTGCTCCCCTGGCCGGCGGAGGAACCGCGGGCACGGAAAGTACAGTATTTCGGCGGCAAGGTGAAAGCCGGTTTCCGGTTCATCAATGAGCGCCGTGATTTACTGCGGCTCCAACTCGCCTTTGCGGTCTACAATTTTGCCGGCGGCCTCTGCGTACCGGTGGTAATTGTCTTTATCCTCTCCTTTCCGGGCACCGGAACACCGGAATGGAATCTTTCCGCAAGCAATATCGCCAGTGCCCTGGGCCTGATGGCCGGCGCTGCCCTGGTCGCCAGATTCGGCACCTCCGTTTCCCGGACCAACCTCGTCTGCGGCTCAACGTTCCTGGGGTCGCTGTTCGGCCGCGCGCTGGTGGTGGTGGCGCCGACCCTCTGGCTCGTCATCCCGGGGATGTTTCTGCGGAATGCGATGGTGCAGGCCACCAATGCCCCGCTGACGGCGCTGTGGCAGGAACGGACACCGGTTCAGATCCAGGGCATCGTCTTCGGCTGCCGGCGGCTCCTCGGCCAGGGCCTCTTCCCGGTGGCAGTCCTGCTGGGCGGCGTGCTGGTGGATGCACTGGCAACGGTGGGCGGAATGGACCAACTCAGTGCCGCCAAGGCAGTGCTCATCATCGGCGGAGCACTTGAAATCGCCTGCATCGCCTACATTCGCTTTTCCCGGACGAGCAGGGTCTTCGAACCGGTGGAGGTCCCGCAGTCCACGGCTCCGTGAGGTGCGCTTAAACAGCCGTGGACCGCTGCAAGTGCAGCGGTCCACGGCCGGTTTCTCCTTGACGCGGGCTAGACGCCTGCGGGAACCCGTTCCTGCTCAACCGGGGCATCACCGTCGACCGGGTGCCCCTCGGTGCGCGGCGGCTTGAAGTGGTCGATAACGGCCACCGCTGCCAATGAGGCTGCACCCCAGATACCGAGGGTCAGCAGGTGGGACCAGACGGTATCCGAGCCGAAGTACAGGATCGAGCGGATCGACTCCACAGCGGCCGGCATCGGCAGCACCTCGTGCAGGAAGCGGAAGATCTCCGGTTCCATGTAGATGGACATTGCCGCACCGGAGGCGGGTACGCCGAGGAACATCAGGATGCCGATCACCGGAAGGATCGCGAGCATCCCCATGAACCGTTCGAAGACCGTGGTGAACATGGCGACGCAGAAAATAGCGACGGCGCCGGCTCCCCAAAGCGGAAGGAAGTGCCCGTCAATCGCCCCGACGAAGACGTCGGCGATGACCCAGAGGAAGGCCGACATACCGACGGCCCAGGCCGCGACGATGGGGAGCAGCATGCGTAGCGGACGGCTGGCCGGAGCCGCCGTCGAGCCGACCACAATGATCATGAACCCGGCCATGATCCAGCCCATCGCCAGGTACATGGTGGCCATGCCCATGGAGTCCGAATCCTTCAGCGGAGCAACATTGTCATGTGCCATCTCCATTTGCTGTCCCGCGGAGACCTGGCCGAACACCGAGGTGAGGACCTGCTGCTGGCTCATGCCGCCGGCCTCGTTGGTGATGAGCGTGGCAGTGGGGTTTTCGGCCGAAGGCAGGACATAGGCGCCGACAACGGTCCGGTCCCGTACCTGCTCGCGGGCGTCGTCAGCGTTATCCATCGCACGCAGGTCAAAGAGCCCGGACATGTTTTCGTCCAGGCCGGACACCGCCTGCTCCGCCTGTTGCGCGGTGGAGCCGACGACGGCGACGGGCATGTCCCGCGGCGTCGGCTCGTACATCGCGCCCAGCATAAACGAGAGCATCATCGTGACCATGGCCAGCGGGAAGAAGGCCAGGGTGCCGTAGCGCCAGCGGCGGGTCTTCGGGCGCGGCCCGCCGTGCAGCGAGGCGACGTTGATTGCCGGCGGAGCAGCATTGGGCTTGCGGCGGCGCTTGACTGCATCAAGGATGAGGGTGAGCAGCAGGGCCGCCACCGCACCGATCACGAGCACCAGCAGGTGGGGACCGGCGCCGTTGCCGTCGAAGTACAGGAACGAACGCAGCGATTCACCGGTGGCGGCCGCAGGCAGGAAGCTGTGGAGGTACGGGTAGAGACCCGGCATGGTGTGGACCGACATGCTCATGTTGGAGGCGGGAACGCCCAGCACCATCAGGAACAGCATGCCGGCAAGGACGGCCATTGGGCCAAGGATCCGGGTGAGGAACAGCTGGACGCTGCCGACGGCGAAAACCGTCAGCCACGAGATCCCCAGCACGGCGGCGGAGTGTCCCTCGACGACGCCGAGCATCGGTCCCGTGACGGCCCAGACGAGAGCGGCGATCAGTGCTGCCCAGCCGGCAAGCAGGGGAACGAAGCGGCGGAAGCGAAGCAGTTCGGGTGAGTTGGAAAGGACCAGGCTCAGCGGCATGTAGCCGGCCAGCATCAGGGCCGTGGTCAGGAACATTGCGCCCAGTCCGGCCATGTCATGGTCCGGCAGCGGGGCGAGGTCCTCGGACTGCAGGACCAGGCCCTGTCCCAGGACCTGCGGGGCCAGCAGCGCCGTGACGGTGCTGGACTGCGAGGCGCCGGCAGCACTTGCGGTATAAACCGAGGCAGTGCCCTCATTCAGCGACACTGCACCCGAGACTTCGCGGTCCAGGATCAGCTGGCGCGCTTCGGCGTCGGATTCCACCACGCGGACGTCGACGGCGTCGGGATCGGCGGATTCCAGTGCGTCGGCGAAGCGGTCCGCCTGCTGGCCGGAACCCGTGACGGCAATGGGCATGTTGTTCGGAACAGGTGCGTGCATGGCGGCGAGGTAGCCGCCCACCAGCATGGAAACCATCAGCAACGGCATCAGGAACATGGCGACATAACGGCCGATCTTCTCGGCCTTTGCGCGTTTGGCCGCGGCAAGGCCCTCGGCGTCCGACGACGGCGCCGGGGTTTCTCCTGCTGGATCCGTATCCGGCGGAGAACCTGGGGATGTCGGGGAAGTACTGGTCAAGGACGTGCTCCTGTAGCTGAATTCATGGGTGATGGTGCGAAGTGCGCGTCGACGCGATCGTCAAGGCGGGGTCTGTGGGACCAACTCGTCAAAATTACGCCATGTGGCGTAAATTAGATAATCGAAGCCGCATCAACGCCGACACAAGGGAACGCACATGGGACAGCACGGTGCGAAGGCACGCGAAACCCTGCTCGATGCCGCCGAAGAGCTGTTTGCCCGCTACGGCATCGACGCCGTGTCCAACCGCCGCATCGCCGAGCATGCCGGAACTGCCAACCATTCCGCCGTCGCCTATCACTTCGGCGGCCGGGATGAACTGCTGGAAGCCTTGATCACCCGCCATCTCGAGGACACCCACCGCCGCCGTGCGGTGCTCACGGAACAGCTGGACGACGGCGCCGGGCTCCGCGACCTCCTGGCCTGCCTGGTCCTGCCCTGGGTGGACCACCTGGCATCCCTGCCGGTGCCGAGCTGGCGGGCGCGTTTCCTGCACCAGATGCGTGCGGTGCCGTCCATGCAATCCGTACTTCAGCGGTCGGCCGTGGCCAACCCCGTCAGCGAGGACCTGATCCGCAGGACCCAGGCCGCGGTCGGGGACCTCGCCCCCGCTGTCCTGCACGGCCGTTCGTGGATCCTGGGCACCATGACCATCGGGGTCTGCGCGGAGTACGAGGCACGCATCCAAGACGGAGCCGAGACCCCGAACTGGACCGGGGTGGGCTACTTCCTCATCGATTCGTGCGCCGGAATGCTGTCCGCTCCGGTAACCCACCCCGGCGACTTCCTTCCGCAGCCGTCCCCGGTCTACCTGCTTTAGGGCTGCCGGCTCTAGGGCTGCCCGCCGGGACTACCCGCCAGCTCTGCCTGGCGGCGGCCGAACTTCCGGTCATAAAGCACCGCGAAGATCATGGCGACCGCAACGGCTATGAGTATGAGGATGAGCATGCCGATGATCCCGCTCTGCAGGCCCGCGTCACCTTCGGCGTCAAAGTACAGGACCGCCCGGTTGGCCATGGTCATGTGGTAGAGCGGCTCGCCGCGGGCAATGAACGTGAAGAACCCCGGCAGGGCCTCCAGCGGCACCACTCCGGTCGCGGCAGGCAGGCCCATAAACACCACGTAGATCAGCGAGAGCACCATGCCGATGCTGCCGAACAGGGTGATCAGCGCCGTGGTGACGGCCGATACCGTGACAATGGACAGCCAGGTGGTGAGGAAGAACCAGCCGCCGTGCGGGATCGGCATCCCGACGGCGGAGGCCACCCACATCATGAAGCCCGCCGTCGGGAGGGCGCCCAGGACAACGATGCCCCACTTGATCAGATAGGTTTTCCAGCGGGCAGGCTGCACCCTCGGCCCCAGGGAGAACCGCGGCCCCATTTCGACCGGCGCCACTCCGAGCCGCGAATCCACCAGGAAGTGGATGGCTACGGAACCACTGACGCCCACCACCATCAGCAGCACGGAGTAGAAGAACGCACCCATGCCAAGGGCGGAACCTTCCGGCGGGGTTTCATAGGCGGTGGTGATGAGAGAGATCGGAGCCCGGAGCAGGTCCGTTGATGTGCCGTCCACGGTTGGTGCCACCTGCTGCTGCACCTCTGCCGGCAGGCCCAGCTCCCCGAGCTCGCGCTGTTGTTCCGCCCGGGCTTCCGTCTGCGCTTCCTCTGCGGCGGAGGTCAACTGCTCCCCCAGGCCGGTGTTGGCCTGTTCGAGCGCCGGGTCGACGGCGGACGTCGCCAAGCTGCTCGCCAGTGGCCCGGCCAACGGGTTCGAGTAGACGGTGATGGACGGCCGCGTAACTTCCGTGTCCGTCAATGCACCGCTCACCAGCCCCAGGGCGTCAGCCGAAAAGGACTCGGGGATAACGACGGCGCCGTGGATCTGCCCCTTGCGCAGCTGCTCCTGGGCGTCGTCCCAGGACAGGACACGCAGATCGATTTCGTCGTTTTGCGCGAAGCCCTGCTGCATCTGGTCCGTGATGTTCTGCCCGAGGTTCTCCGGGCTGCCCCCGTCGGCCGGCGTCGCACCCCTGTCCTGGTTGACCACGGCCAACGGAAAGTGCTTAAGGTGGTCCCCCGGACTGCCGAGACCGCCGATGTACAGGGCCGTGCCGGCACCGCCCAGCAGCAGAAGCACCAGCAGCGGCAGGAGCCAGAACCGCGGGGACCAATACGAGTGCCGGCCGTCTCCGCGCCTCTGGGGCCGGGAATCGGATTCCATCGCATGTGCCGACATGGACACACCTCCCAGCTGAGCCTGAGTCGGGATTCGCCCTACCGTTTGAGGGTAGCCGCCGTGCGGGGCTGCGGATATAGCAGTGCGCCCGGCTGCGTCCGGATCGCCGATACCTGTGCCCGTCGCCTGCCTGACCGCCACGTGTCGCGCCTGACCACCGTGCCCGTTGCCGGGCATCGCCCCTGAAGCTAGCCTCGGCAGATGAATGACCTCACCCTCGCCAACCTGCTCGAGCGCGAACACCTCGGCTGGCAGTCGCTGTGCCGCGGACAGGGCGGAGACTTCTACGGTGGGCTTATGACTCCGGATGCCGTGATGGTCCTGGTCAACGGCATGGTGCTGGACCGTTCCACTATCGCCGCTACCCTCAACGCGGCGCCGCCGTGGACTTCCTACCGCATCACGGATGAACACGTGGTGGCGGCAAGCACCGGCGCAGCAGCGCTGGTTTACCGTGCGGCTGCGCACCGCGCCGGGCAGGAGCCGTTCGAGGCGTTGATGTCCAGCGTTTACTGTCTCGTCGACGGGCGGATCCGGCTGGCCCTGTATCAGCAGACGACGGTTACCCACTAGTTCCTTGACCTTGCCGCAGCGTCAACTTCTAGGGTTGGTGGGGTCGAGAAGGAGCACCATGGACTGGTCCATTGCGGACGTGGCGAAACTGGCCGGGACAACCTCCCGGACCCTGCGCCACTACGACAGCATCGGGCTGCTGGCCCCCTCACGGGTCGGCGCCAACGGCTACCGGTATTACGACCGGGCAGCACTGGTCCGGTTGCAGCGGATCCTGCTGCTGCGCCAACTCGGGATGGGCCTGCCGCAGATCGGGCAGGTGTTGGAAGGCCAGCAGGATGATGCCGCTGCTTTGGCGGCGCATTTGGTGTATCTCCAGGACGAACAGGCCCGGCTGCACACACAGATACGTGCAGTGCGCTCGACGTTGAAGGCCCTGAAAGGAGATGAGGAAATCATGGCGGAAAAAATGTTCGAAGGTTTTGACCACACGCAGTACCGCGAGGAGGTGGAAGAACGCTGGGGCTCGGAGGCGTACGCCGAGTCCGACCAGTGGTGGCGTTCCCTGGACGACGCCGGGAAGCTCGGCTTCTCCGCGGAACATGCAGCACTGCAGGACGCGTGGGACGAGGCCCAGCGGCGGGGGCTGGCGCCTGCGAGCGCCGAAGCGCAGGAACTCGCACGGCGGCATGCTGAATGGATCGCAGCCGGTACCCGGAAGGAGCCCGATCCGGAGATGCTGATCGGCCTCGCGGAAATGTATGTGGCTGATAACCGGTTCGGGGCCAACTACACCCGTGCATTCGAATCGGGTGCGAAGTATGTCCGCGACGCGTTGGTCACCTACACCCGGGGTCTGCAGGGCTAGTCCGGACAGCTGATGTACAGGTAACGGGGCTAAGAGCACCGGATAACCCCGTTACCTGTACACCGGGCGCCAGGCAGCCCCGCTAGCTCCCCTCCTCCGCCAGCACCCGAAGCAGTGCGTCCAGCACCTGGGCCTGCCCCTTGACCAGCTTCGTGCGTGCCACAGCCTCCGGAAACCAGCCGGCCCGGTCGATCTCCGGATACTCGCGAACGGTGCCCGATCCCCGCGGCCATTCCAACTCGAACGTGTTGCTCTCGATCCGCTCCGGAGCGAACTCCGCCTCCGCAGTGAAAACCGTCACGGTCTTTTGCGCCGACTGCCGGAAACTGCCCAGCAGCAGGTACTCGGCCTCCGGGGCCTGCGCGCCCATCTCCTCGGCGAACTCCCGCAGCGCGGCCGCCAGCGGTTCTTCCTCCGGCTGGTACTCCCCCTTGGGAAGAGACCAGGCGTGCTCGTCCTTCCGCGCCCAGAACGGGCCGCCCATATGGCCGATCCACACTTCCAGGCCCTCGGTACCGCGCCGATACAGCAGGATCCCTGCACTGGAAATCATGTGGCTCTCCCCTCGAAGGCTCAGAGGTCCGCAAACCCGAAAGTGACAATGGGCGGCAGTCCGCTGCGCAACCGCTCGAAAACAAACCTTTCATGCGGGACGACGGCGCCGGGCAGGTCGTCGAGGGAAAACCATTCCAGCCGGGCCGCCTTGCCGGGCTCCATGATGCGCGGCTCCCCCGACCAACCGGAGCAGAGGAAGAAGAAGTCCACCCGCTCGTCCACGGCAGTCCCGGTGTCCTCCTGCGTGCGGTGCATGGACGTCAGCGGGACGATGTCGTCGGGCGCCACCGCTATCCCGAGTTCCTCCCGCGCCTCCCGCACGGCGGCCTGCACGGCCGATTCCCCCGCCTCCACATGTCCGGCAGCTGCCGTGGCCCAGTAGCCGTCCATGTACCCGGTGCCCTGCCGAAGCTGCAGCAGCACCCGGTCCCCGCACTGGAAGATGAGATAGCTGGCCGGCACAACCTGGAATCGGTTCAACAACGCGGAGGTCCCCTCGGTCGGAAAGCTGGTGCCTCAGCCTACAGGCGTGCACGGGCATCCCGGCGGATCAGGTCTCCACGAAGGCGCCCCTCACCGCATGATCCGTGCGAGGATCGGCCTATGACCCAGCGCCTGATGCTCCTCGACACCGCGTCACTGTACTTCCGCGCCTTCTACGGCGTCCCCGACAGCATCCGCCGGTCCGACGGTACGCCGGTGAACGCCGTTCGCGGCCTGCTGGACATGATCGCCAGGCTCACCACCGACTACGAGGCCACGCACCTGATCGCCTGCTGGGACGACGACTGGCGGCCGCAGTGGCGGGTGGACCTGCTCCCTACCTACAAGGCGCACCGGGTGGCCGAAGAGGTGAGCGGGAACCCCGACGTCGAAACGGTTCCCGATCCCCTCGAGGCCCAGATCCCGATGATCCGCCGCACGCTGGAACTGGCGGGCATCGCCGTCGTCGGCGCCGCGGAACACGAGGCCGACGACGTGATCGGCACCTACGCGTCCACCGCGTCCATGCCGGTGGACGTGGTGACCGGGGACCGGGACCTGTTCCAGGTGATCGACGACCGCAGGGACGTGCGCGTGATCTACACCGCCCGCGGCATGAAGAACCTGGACGTGATGACCGATGCGTCAATGGTGGCAAAGTACCAGGTGCTGCCCGAGCAGTACGCGGACTACGCAACCCTGCGCGGCGATGCCTCCGACGGACTGCCCGGCGTGTCCGGGATCGGTGAGAAAACCGCGGCGTCGCTGCTGGCCGAGTACGGCACCCTGGATTCCCTGCTGGCCGCGGCGCAGGACCCGGACAGCGGCCTTGCGGGCCCGGTCCGGTCCAAGCTCGCCAAGGCGGCGGACTATCTGGCGGTTGCACCGAAGGTAGTGAGAGTCGTCAGGGACCTGGACCTTCCCTCGCCGGAAAAGGCCGGTGCGGAGCTGCATGCGATCGCCGGGGAAGAGCGTTCCGAACTTGAGCGCCTGGCCGAGGACTGGAACCTGGGCGGGTCCGTGAAGCGGCTGCTGGACGCCTTCGACCGCTACGCGTAGGCAGCGCGGCAAAAGAAAACACCCCGGTCCGAAGACCGGGGTATTCCACTCAGAGTCTGGTTCAGGTGTAGCCGTCGGGCGCGGGCCGGCGGCTTAGGCCCCGGGCCTGCGGGTGCGGACCACTCCGAGCAGCACACCGCCCAGGAGGGCGGCTGCGCCACCGGCGACCAGCGCCGCCCGGACGTCAAAACTGTTAACGAGCACCCCGCCCACCGCCGAGCCGAGGCCGATGGCCAGCTGGAACGCAGCGACGGTGACCCCGGAGACCGATTCCAGGCTCTCGGGGTGGGCCCGCGCCATCCAGGACTGGATGAGGGTGGGGATGGCGCCGAACCCGAGCCCCCAAAGCACGATGGCCGCAACAGCAACCGGCAGGCTGCTGCCAAGGGTCGCCCACATGATGGTCGCGATACCCACCGCCGCCCCCATGACGACGACGGAGCGGTGGAGCGCGCCGTCGGCGGCCGGGCCGCTGGCAAGGTTTCCGACGAACGAGGCGAAGCCGAAGGCGGCCAGCGCCAGGGCGAATCCCTCCGCATTGAGCCCGGCGACGAGGTCACCGGCGAGGCGGATGTAGGTGTAACCGGCGAAGTGTCCGCCGGCGATCAGGAACATGCCGACCATGCCGACGATCACCAACGGCGACCGGAGGGTTAACAGGAAGGCCCGGCCCGGCGAGGGCTCGGGTGCGACCGGCGGAAGCCAGGCCGCGGCGAGGACGAGGCCCACAACGCTCGCGGCGGCCGCCAGCAGGAACAGCGCGCGCCAGCCCCACAGCTCCCCCAGCACCAGCCCCAGGGGAACGGCGACGATGGTGGCCAGGGAGACGCCGACGTTGACGACCATCATGCCGCGGCCGATCCTTTCGCGGCTGACGAGGGTGGCGACGACGACGATGGCCAGCGCCCAGAACCCGCCGACCGCCACCCCGAGCAGGAGCCGCGCGCTCAACAGCACCGCGAAGGACGGGGCTAGGGCGACCAGGAGGTTGGACACCGCCGCCAGGACCACAAGCCCGATCAGCGCGATCCGCCGGTCAAGCCGCGGCAGCACCAGCGCGATGGCCGGACCGGTCACCGCCGCGGCGACGGCAGTGGCGGTCACGGCCTGGCCAGCGAGGCCTTCGGAGATGCCAAGGTCCGAGGACATGCGGGAGAGCAGGCTCGCTGGAAGGAATTCGCTGGTCACGATCGCAAAGAGGACAACGGACAGGGAGGCCACTCCCCACCAGGGCGACCGGGTGCGGGGCGGATGCAGGTGCGGCGGGGCGGCGTCCTGCGGGGCGGCTGAGCTGGAGTTCATGAAAGGCTCATCTCGGGTTGTGACAGTTCGTTCAGGGGATGGCGGCCGCGCCGGGGCTGCTCGATGTGTCCGCCGGGAACGGCCGGGCCGGGACCTGTAAGTCCCGGCCCGGCCCGGGTTTCCGTGTGGTGTGTTTATGCGGTCCAGCCTGCGTCGATGGAGATGCTTTCACCGGTCATGAAGTTCGCGGCGTCGCTGGCGATCCAGGCCGCGAGGCCTCCGACGTCGGCGGGGGTGCCGAAGCGGTTCAGGGCGGTCAGCCCGGCGAGGTAGCCGCCGAAGGGCCCGTCGGCGGGGTTTCCGTCGGTGTCGATCGGGCCGGGCTGGATCACGTTCGCTGTGATGCCGCGGGCGCCCAGGTCCCGGGCCAAACCCTTGGTGAAGCCGACCAGGGCGGCCTTGCTCATGCCGTAGATGGTGCCGCCGGCGAAGAGGGTGACCTTCCCGGAGCTGGAACCGATGGTGATGATCCGGCCGTTATCGGGAAGGTGCTTGAGGGCTTCCTGGGTGGTGTAGACGGTGCCGCGGATATTGAGGTCGATGGTGGTCTCGATGTGCTCGTCCGTGGTGTCGGTGAACGGTTCGAACCAGCCGGCACCGGCGTTGTTGACGAGGATATCCAGGGAGCCCAGGGCGTCCACGGCATCACGGACGCCCTGGCGGGCGGTGTCGGCATCGGAGTTGTCGGCGCGGATGGCCAGGGCTTTGCCCCCGGCGGCGGCGATCTCGGTTACGAGGGTCTCGGCTGCGTCCTCCGAGGAGGAATAGGTGAGGGCCACGGTGGCCCCTTCGGCGGCCAGTGCGCGGACGATGCCGGCTCCGATACCGCGGGCACCACCGGTGACGAGGGCGGTCTTGCCGGCGAGGGAAGTATTGACAGACATGGAGTGGATTCCTTAGGCAGTAATTATGTTCCTTACGGTACAGATAAGAAATCTGCGTCCGACATTATTCCCCCGGGGGTGGGTACGGATGCACACCCCAGGGGCTCACCGCGTCAGCGGCGGGCCAGGGGTGCAAGTTCGCGCCACTGAGCCGTCGGCAGCCCCCGCTGGCCGCTCATGACGTGAAGGGCCACGTGGTCAGCTCCTGCCGCATGGTGCTCAGCGATGCGATCGGCGATCTGGTCGACGCTTCCCCATGCGACCGTCGCATCGATGAGGCGGTCGCTTCCGCCCGGGACGAGGTCAGCGTCGGTGAAGCCGAGACGGCGCAGGTTGGCCTGGTAGGCGGGGAAGCCGATGAACATGCCCACGCCGGCCCGGGCGATCTGCCGTGCTCGTGCCGGGTCTTCCTCCAGGACCACGCCCAGGTGGGGTGCGATCAACGCGTCCGCGCCGATGGATTCCCGGTTCAGTGCATTGGACTCGGCCGTGACGAGGAACGGATGGATTCCCGCGGCACGGCGGCCGGCGAGTTCGACCATCCGCGGCCCGAGGGCACCGAGCAGCCGCTGCGACTGCGGAATAGTCGGCGTCGAGCGGTCCAGCATGTCGAGGAACCTGTTCATTTCCCTGACGGGAGTGGTGAAGTCCTTGCCGACGGCGGCGGCCGCATGGGGATTGCTGACGCCGAACCCGCTCAAAACGCGGGGTCCGAACGTACGGGTCAGGCGGCCATGCTCACCGGAGGCGATCTCGGCGTCCCGGCCCCAGATACTCAGAACACCAAAGGCGACGGACGCCTGCGTACCGGCCTGGAGGATCCGTTCCGCCGAATCCCACAGACCGTGACCCCCTGCACCCACGAGCCAGATGGCGCCCCAGCCCTGTGAGTGGAGCTCGGCTGCGGCCTCGGCTGCCGTGGCCGGTTCCGCCCCGCCGAGTTCGATGCTCCAGATTCCTACGCTGCCAAGATCGACGGGCGTGCTGTTCATAGTGTTTCTCCGTTGGCCAGGGGCTGCCGGTAGTGGTGGCCGGTCTGCCCGTTCGGTGTCCGTAGCGGTGGGGTGAAGGTTGTTTTGTATTCCGTACGGTACAGATAACGGGTTTCCCTCGTGGTTATTCCCGCCGCCTAATTTTGTTCCAACCGGTAGCATGACCGCGGAATCGGGGCATAAACCCTACTGGCTAGCCGTTAAGCTGGACCGGGGGCAGTGTCGAGCGGAGCGGAAAGAGGCAGGGCAAAATGGCAGTTCGGGGCAGGCCGCGGGAGTTCGACGTCGACAAAGCACTTGAACGCGCCGTGGACGTGTTTTGGCGTCAGGGTTACGAAGGAACGACCTTGAGCGACCTAACCCGTGCCATGGGGATCAGCCGCCCCAGCCTGTATGCCGCATTCGGAAACAAGGAAGAGACGTTCCGCCAGGCCATCGCGAGATATGCCCGGGTCGATATGGCCTACGTCGACGAAGCCCTCGGCCAGCCCACAGCGTACGAGGTTGCTGCGCATTACCTGCGCTCGAACGTGGAGGCCGTCACCCGGCCCGAACGCCCCGCCGGCTGCCTCTCGATCCAGGGCGGGCTCGCCGGCAATCCGGAGGACCAGCGCATCATCGACTTCCTCGCAGCCAGCCGCAGGGCAGGAGAGGCCCGCTTCAGCGAGCGTTTCCGGCAGGCCATCGAGGACGGAAACCTCTCCGCAGCCGAGGACCCGGCTGATCTCGCCCGCTATCTCGCAGCGGTGGCGGCCGGCATCGCCGTCCAGGCGGCTGGCGGCGCCACCCGTTCAGAACTTCAGGCCGTCGCGGAACGAAGCCTTCGCGCCTTCCCCCAGACCCCCGCCGCCTGAAACGCCGCCGCTAAAGACAAAAGAAAACACCCCGGTCCGAAGACCGGGGTGTTTCCGTCTGCAACAAGCTGGTGCCCGAAGTGGGACTCGAACCCACACACCTTTCGATACTGCATTTTGAGTGCAGCGCGTCTGCCAATTCCGCCATTCGGGCGTGCCCTGCGTCACGAAGCACTAGTACTTACCGTGTTGAGCGCAAAACTACTCTACATGCGGATACGCTGATTGTGTGAACCGCCGGTCTGCCGGCGGGAGAGACCGTATCTGAGGAGCCATCTGTGTCTGAGTCCACCGAGTCCGCGCCCGCCGCGTCGACCAACGCTGCGTCTGCCAACACCGCGCCGTCCAACAGCCCGGCCCGCCGTGTACTCGTCGCCGAAGACGAGACCCTGATCCGTCTGGACATTGTCGAGATCCTCACCGGCGAGGGTTACGACGTCGTGGGCGAGGCGGACAACGGTGAGAAGGCCGTCCAGCTGGCCAACGAGTTGAAGCCGGACCTGGTCCTGATGGACGTCAAGATGCCGCTGATGGATGGCATCACGGCCGCCGAACAGATCGTCAAGGCACGCATTGCCCCCGTGGTGCTGCTGACAGCGTTCAGCCAGAAGGAACTGGTGGAGCGTGCACGCGAGGCCGGCGCCATGGCCTACGTGGTCAAGCCCTTCACCCCCGCGGACCTGATTCCCGCCATCGAGATCGCCCTGTCCCGCCACGAGGAGATCAAGGCCCTCGAAGCCGAGGTCACCGACCTGAAGGAACAGTTCGCCACCCGCAAGCTGGTCGAGCGCGCCAAGTCGCTGCTGACCACCAAGATGGGCCTCACCGAACCCGAGGCCTTCCGCTGGATCCAGAAGACCTCCATGGACCGCCGGCTGAGCATGCGCGAAGTTGCCGAGACCATCATCAACCAGGTCAACTAGCACCTACTCCCCCGCAGGAACCAAAAAGAAGGGTCCCGTCCAATCGGACGGGACCTTTCCTTTTAGTGCAGGGAAGCCGGAAACCTAGATGGCCTTGGCCTGGCCCTTCTTGCTTTCCTTGACCGGCCACGGGCCGACCTTTTCCTTGACCCGCTCCTGGCCGTCAGCGCGCTGGCCTGCGTCGGCGATGTCGCCCACGCGGTGCACCTTGATGCTGTTGGTGGAGCCCGCCTGTCCGGGAGGCGAACCGGCAGCGATAACCACCAGGTCATCGTCTTCCACCAGGCCCTCTTCGAGCAGGGTGCGGTCCACCTGGGCGGTCATCTGGTCGGTGTGCTCGGCGAACTCCACGAGCATGGGGGCCACGCCCCAGAACAGCGTCATGTAGCGGTAAGTGTCCTCCACGGGGGTGAACGCAAATACCGGCTTGGACGGACGCAGGCGGGAGAGGCGGCGGGCGGAGTCGCCGGACTGGGTGAAGGTACAGATGTACTTCGCATCCAGCTGGTCGGAGATCTCCACTGCTGCACGGGTGATGGCGCCGCCGCGGGTCCGCGGCTTGGAGCCCAGCGGCGGAACGCGGTTCAGGCCGTGCTGTTCGGTGGACTCAATGATCCGGGCCATGGTTTCGACGGTTTCGATCGCGTAGGAACCCACCGAGGTTTCACCCGAGAGCATGACGGCGTCCGCGCCGTCGAGTACGGCGTT
This sequence comes from Arthrobacter jinronghuae, assembly GCF_025244825.1. Lineage (NCBI taxonomy): Bacteria > Bacillati > Actinomycetota > Actinomycetes > Micrococcales > Micrococcaceae > Arthrobacter > Arthrobacter jinronghuae. The sequence continues at coordinate 1,737,255 of NZ_CP104263.1, read as the reverse complement.
GGCGCAGTCGGAGGCCTCGGCACGGGTCGGGCGGGGGTTGTCGATCATGGATTCGAGCACCTGGGTGGCCACAATGACGGGCTTGGCCCAGCGGCGGGCCAGTTCAATGGCCTTCTTCTGCACGATCGGAACCTCTTCGAGCGGCAGTTCGACGCCGAGGTCACCGCGGGCAACCATGATGGAGTCGAACGCGTCGATGATCTCTTCGAGGTTCTCCACGGCCTGCGGCTTCTCGATCTTGGCGATGACCGGCACGCGGCGGCCTTCCTCGTCCATGATCTCGTGCACGCGGGAAATATCGCCGGCGTTGCGGACGAAGGAAAGGGCAACCATGTCGACGCCGCGGCGCATGGCCCAGCGGAGGTCGTCCTCATCCTTTTCGCTCAGTGCCGGAACGTTGACGGCTACGCCGGGGAGGTTGATGCCCTTGTTGTTCGACACCTTGCCCGGCACTACTACCTCGGTGACAACGTTGTTGGCGGTCACCTCAACGGCACGCAGCTTGACCTTGCCGTCGTCAATCAGCAGGAAGTCGCCCGCCTTCACGTCGCCGGGCAGGCCCTTGTACGTGGTGGAGCAGATTTCCTTGGTGCCGGGAATGTCATCAGTGGTGATGGTGAAGGTATCGCCCACGTTCAGGAAGTGGGGTTCCTCGGTGAACCGGCCGAGCCGGATCTTGGGGCCCTGGAGGTCGGCGAAGATGCCCACGGGCATCCCCAGCTCGGCGGAGGCCTTGCGCACGTTTTCGTACGTGGCGTTGTGTACGGAGTGGTCGCCGTGGCTCATATTCATACGGGCGACATTCACGCCCGCGCGAAGAACCGCTACGGTATTTTCATAGCTGGCGATCGCTGGTCCAAATGTGGCAACAATCTTTGCGCGTCTCATACTTCTAGCCTAGTCTCCCTCGGCAGTTTGCGCATGGGACGGGGCCGTCTGCGCGGCCGGAACCAGAGCCGGGAGGCACTGCCATGCACCTGTTGCCCCCTACGGGTAGTGGGGTGGCGTGCACAGATTCCCAGAAAGCGGGAAAGGCCAAGGATTCCGGGCGTCGGTAGGCGGTATGCCGGCCAGCCGGGGTGGGAATCTGTGCACGCCCCCAGCCCCGTTTAGTTCACCCGACGCCGGTAAATGGCCGTGGCACCGGCGTAGGCGAGGCCCAGAATGCCGACCAGCCAGAGAAGTGCGACCCAGAAATCGCTGCCGACGGGTTCCTGGGCAAGCATTGCCCGGAGGGTGTCCACAATGGAAGTCACGGGCTGGTTCTCGGCAAACCACGCCACCGGCCCGGGCATGGTGCTGGTGGGCACAAACGCCGAGCTGATGAACGGCAGGAAAATCAGCGGGTAACTGAACGCACTCGCGCCCTCCACTGTCTTCGCGCCCAGCCCGGCAATCACGGCCAGCCACGTCAGGGCGAGGGTGAACAGGACCAGGATGCCGACGACGGCGAGCCACGCCGCCGGCGACGCACCGGTGCGGAACCCCGCGATCAGGGCCACGCCGATGACGAGCGCGAGCGAGGCCAGGTTCGCACTCACGGAGGTGAGGACGTGTGCCCAGAGCACACCGGAGCGCGAAATGGGCATCGATTGGAAGCGTTCGAACATTCCTCCCTGCCGATCAAGGAACAAACGGTAGGCGGTGTAGGCCACGCCGGAGGCAACGGTGATCAGCAGGATGCCGGGCAGTGTGTAGTTGATGTAGGACTCCCCCGATCCGGTGCTGATGGCGCCGCCGAAAACGTACACAAACATCAGCATCAGCGCGACCGGCGTAACCGCCGTCGTAATAATCGTGTCCGGACTGCGGAGGACGTGGCGCAGGGAGCGGCCGGTGAGGGCGGCGGTGTCATGAAACATCTGGGTGGTCATCGGTTTCCCTCTTTCTGCTGCGCCGGGGGAAGTCCCTCCCGGGGCGCTGTGTCCTCACCGGTGTCGCCGGTGAGGGCGAGGAAGACGTCCTCGAGGGACGGCTGTTTTGTGACGTACTCGGCCTTCGCCGGCGGCAGGAGTTGCTGCAGTTCAACCAGGGTCCCGTTCTGGATGATGACGCCCCGGTGCAGGATCCCGATCCGGTCCGCAAGCTGCTCCGCCTCGTCGAGGTACTGCGTGGTGAGCAGCACCGTCGTGCCGCCGTCGGCAAGCTCCCGGATGGTTTTCCACACCTCGTTGCGCGCCTGCGGATCCAGGCCCGCCGTCGGCTCGTCAAGGAAGATGATTTTCGGGTTCCCCACCAGGCTCATGGCGATATCCAGCCGGCGGCGCATACCGCCGGAGTACGCCCCAGCCTTCCGGTTCCCCGCGTCGGTGAGAGCGAAACGGGCCAGCATGTCATCCGCGACCGAGCCCGGGTCCTTCCGGTGGCGGAGCTTCGCGATAAGGACCAGGTTCTCCCGGCCTGTCAGCACTTCGTCGATTGCGGCGAATTGCCCGGTCAGGCTGATCGACCGCCGCACGTCCCCCGGACGGGCGGCGACGTCGAACCCGTCCACTGCGGCCGTACCGTCGTCGGCCTTCAACAGCGTTGACAGGATCCGCACCAGCGTTGTCTTGCCCGCTCCGTTGGAGCCCAGCAGCGCGAAGATGCTGCCGGCAGTCACGTCAAAGTCGACGCCGCGCAGCACCTGCAGATCCCGAAAGGATTTCTTGATGCCCTGTACCCGGATGGCAGGTTCGAGGGTTTGGTCGGTATACATATCCGGTCTCCAATCCGGTGTTTTTATACCTCTTCGGCGGACCGGTCGATGGTCTCGACAAGGCGCCTGCGCTCCTTGTCGATCCACTGGCCGTCCGCGTAATTCGCAATGAAGGCCTCCGCGAACTCCACCGGATCCTCTCCGACAATGCTGCGGACCGGAGTGCCGTCAACAGCGGCACGCTCAACCAGATCAACAAGGTCTTCGAGCATCTGGACGTAAACATCGCCCTTCGCAATCGGCGCCGCATACATGAAGTAGCGTTCGAGGCCGTCCATGGCCCTTCGGTATCCGGCGGGCAGTTGTTCCTTGCGCTGCTTGAACCTGCGCCAGCGCCTTTTTTCCTCCAATGGTCCCGTGACCAGCTCTATCCATTTGGCGGTCATGATGGGTCTCCTTCGTGCGGGTGCTTAACAAGCTGTTGGAGTTGTTCGATCCGGGAAGCCAGGAAGCCCCAGGTTCCCCAGAACTCATCGAGGTACTCGGCGCCCTGGGTGTTCAAGGTGTAGACCTTCCGCGGCGGTCCCTTTTCCGAGGGAACCTTCTCGACGTCGACAAGTCCGCGTTTCTCGATCCGGACCAGGAGCGCATACACGGTTCCCTCGGCAATCTCGGTGAAGCCCTGCTCACGCAGCCGCGCGGTGATGTCGTAACCGTAGGCGGGCGAAACGGCGAGGATCCCCAGGATGATGCCTTCGAGGGTCCCCTTAAGCATCTCCGTCATCTGCTTACCCATGGAGCCGTCTATCTACCTAGTAGTGCTATCTACCAGTAGACAGTAACACTAAGTACCGACGCCGCAAAAGGTTTTCGGCAAAGAAAAAGCCCGGAGATCACGTGGGTGATCTCCGGGCTCAGACGGCGCGGCCTACTGCTTGCCGGGTCCCGGCGCAGGCGGAGCGGTGTAACCCGCCGGGGCGTTGTACTGCGGCGCCGCGTTGGCGAATCCCGGGTACTGGGGCGGGGCCGCCACTCCCCCGGGAGCCGGCGCGGGAACGGGCTTGGGATTGAGCTCTGCACCGATCTCGGCCAACACGAAAGGCAGTCCGGCCTTGGAAAGGTACAGGGGACGGACCACCGTGGCCACCAATATGGCTGCGACGGAGACGGCATAGGTGGGCACGCCCCGATAGACCACGAGGAACAAACCCAGGCACACGGTCAGCAACATGACCCCAACGAGCAGGGCCAGACCGATGAGCCCCCTCGGACTAAACCGGACCTCCATCTGCGGGCGCAGCGGGTGCCGCTTGAGTTGCCGGGCCTTCACCAGATACATCACCAGCACGGCGCCCCCGAAGCCGAACACCGCGCACACGACCATCGTCGTGAAAGCAATCCACATATTTCTGTCCCCCAACATAAGCGTGCTTGTGTATGTGTGCACCGACACCCTACCGGACTTCGGAAGCAGGCCGGCGCAATAAAGCAGGCGCCGGAAAGTCTCCGACGCCTGCTTTGTTTATGCGGTTTTCTACAGCACCGTGATGGCCCGGTCCGTCGGCGCCACCGGTGCGGGCAGGCGGGTCGATCCCATCAGCCACTGGTCTACGGCAGCCGCAGCGGCCCGGCCTTCGGCGATGGCCCAGACAATCAGGGACTGTCCACGCCCGGCGTCACCGGCGGCGAAGACCCCCGGGGTTCCGGTCATGTAGTAGCCGTCGCGGGCCACGTTGCCGCGGTCGTCGAACTCCGCGGAGACCTGCTCGGCCAAGCCGGCCGGCTCCGGGCCGGTGAAGCCCAGGGACAGGAACACCAGGTCCGCCGGAATAATCCGCTCCGTACCGGCCTTCGGCAGCCGCTTTCCATCCACGAATTCGGTCTCAGCCACCTTCACCCCGGTGAGCTTCCCGTCCTCCCCCACGAACTCAACGGTGGACGCCAGGAACGTGCGTTCCCCGCCTTCCTCGTGGGCGCTGGCCATCTCGAACAGCGTCGGGTACATCGGCCACGGCTGGTGCGCGGCCCGCTCGGCGGGCGGCTGCTGGCCGATCGCCAGGGTGGTCACCGAGGCAGCCTGCTGGCGGTGCGCCGTCCCGAGGCAGTCCGCCCCGGTGTCGCCGCCGCCGAGAATGACTACGTGCTTACCCTCGGCGCTGATCTGGTTCTTCACGCTGTCCCCGGCCACGGCACGGTTGGACTGCACCAGGTAATCCATGGCGAAATGCACGCCGGACAGCTCCCGGCCCGGGATCGGCAGGTTCCGCGGAACGGTGGCGCCGGTGGCGATCACCACGGCGTCGTAGCGGCGGCGCAGCTGCTCCCAGCTGATGTCCTTGCCCACTTCGACGCCGGTGCGGAAGCGGGTGCCTTCGGCGCGCATCTGCTCCAGCCGGCGGTCCACCTGGATTTTTTCCATCTTGAAATCCGGGATGCCGTACCGCAGCAGCCCGCCGATCCGGTCATCCCGCTCGTACACGGCCACGGTGTGCCCGGCACGGGTGAGCTGCTGCGCGGCAGCCAGCCCGGCGGGGCCGGAGCCGACGACGGCGATGGTCCGGTCGGTCAGCCGCTCCGGCGGATGCGGGGTAACCCAGCCCTCGCCCCAGGCTTCGTCGATGATGGAGACCTCCACCTGCTTGATGGTGACCGGCGGCTGGTTGATGCCCAGCACGCAGGAGGCCTCACAGGGCGCCGGGCAGAGCCGGCCGGTGAACTCCGGGAAGTTGTTCGTGGCGTGCAGCCGTTCAATGGCCTCGGCACCCTTGTCCCGCCACATCAGGTCATTCCACTCCGGAATGAGGTTGCCCAGCGGGCAGCCCTGGTGGCAGAACGGGATGCCGCAGTCCATGCAGCGTCCGGCCTGGGCCTGCAGCACACCTTTTTCCTGCGCTTCGTAGACCTCCTTGTAGTCCATGATGCGCACCGGCACCGGACGCCGCGGCTGGGTTTCCCGCTCCCGTACCTTCAAGAATCCGCGTGGATCAGCCACCGGTAACCTCCAAAATCTTGTTCCATGCCTCGGCGCCGTCGGGATCGAGTCCCGCTTCGGCGGCGGAGGCGCGGGCGCCGAGCACTGCCGCGTAATCCCGCGGCAGCACCTTGGTAATGCGGGTAACCGTGTCCTCGAAGTTCTCCAGCATTTTCTGGGCCAGGTCCGAGCCGGTCTCCTCCAGGTGCCGGACCAGCAGCCCGCGGATGATGTCGACGTCCTCGGCGTCCGGGGCAACGAGTAGCAGCTCGCCGCGCTCCAGGGACTCCTTGTTGACGCGGGCGGATTCCAGGTCCACCACAAACGCGGTGCCGCCGGACATACCCGCGCCGAAGTTCCGGCCCGTGGGTCCCAGGATCAGGGCCTGACCGCCGGTCATGTACTCACAGCCGTGGTCGCCGATGCCTTCGACGACGGCGGTGGCCCCGGAGTTGCGGACCAGGAAGCGTTCGCCCACCTGGCCGCTGAGGAACATCTCGCCGCTGGTGGCGCCGTAGCCGATCACGTTGCCGGCAATGACGTTGCGTTCCGCCGCGAAGACGTTGCCGCGGTCCGGACGGACAATGATCCGGCCGCCGGACAGGCCCTTGCCCACGTAGTCGTTCGAGTCGCCGAACAGCCGCAGGGTGATCCCGGCAGGCAGGAACGCGCCGAGCGACTGCCCGGCCTGCCCGGTGAGGGTGACGTCGATGGTGTCCGGAGCCAGCGTGTCCACGCCGAAGGTCTTGGTGACGGTGTGCCCCAGCATGGTGCCCACGGACCGGTCGGTGTTGACTACATCCAGCGCAATCCGCACCGGCGCCCGGTTCTGCAGCGCGTCGGCGCTCATCTCAATGAGCTTGTTGTCGAAGTGCTGATCCAGTTCGTGGTTCTGCTGCACCAGGTTCCGCAGCGGCGCGCCGGGGTCCACCTCGGGTCCCCGCAGGATCGGTTCCAGGTCCAGGCCGTCCGCCTTCCAGTGGTCGATGGCGGCCTGCGTGTCCAGCAGCTCGGTGCGGCCAATGGCCTCTTCGAGGGTCCGGAAGCCCAGCTCGGCCAGGATTTCGCGGATCTCTTCGGCAATGAACTCGAAGAAGTTCACCACGAACTCCGGCTTGCCGGTGAAGCGCGCCCGCAGTTCGGGGTTCTGCGTCGCCACGCCCACCGGGCAGGTGTCCAGATGGCAGACGCGCATCATCACGCAGCCGGAGACCACCAGCGGTGCGGTGGCGAAACCGAATTCCTCGCCGCCCAGCAGCGCCGCCATCACGACGTCGCGGCCGGTCTTGAGCTGGCCGTCCACCTGGACCACCACCCGGTCCCGCAGGCCGTTGAGCATCAGGGTCTGCTGGGTTTCGGCCAGGCCGAGCTCCCAGGGAGCCCCGGCGTGCTTGAGCGAGTTCAGCGGCGAGGCGCCCGTGCCGCCGTCGTGCCCGGAGACCAGCACGACGTCGGCCTTCGCCTTGGTCACGCCGGCCGCCACGGTGCCGATTCCGGCTTCGGACACCAGCTTCACGTGGACCCGGGCGCTCGGGTTGGAGCGCTTCAGGTCATAAATCAGCTGGGCGAGGTCCTCGATGGAGTAGATGTCGTGGTGCGGCGGCGGGGAGATCAGCCCGACGCCGGGAGTGGAGTGGCGGGTGCGGGCCACCCACGGGTAAACCTTCTGCGCCATCAGCTGGCCGCCCTCGCCGGGCTTGGCGCCCTGGGCCATCTTGATCTGGATGTCCCGCGCGTTGGTCAGGTACAGGCTGGTCACACCGAACCGGCCGGAGGCCACCTGCTTGATCGCCGAGTTACGCTCGGGGTCCAGCAGCCGTTCCGGGTCTTCGCCGCCCTCACCGGTGTTGGACTTGGCGCCCAGGCGGTTCATCGCGATGGCCAGCGTTTCGTGTGCTTCCTGGGAGATGGAGCCGTAGCTCATGGCTCCGGTGGAGAAGCGCTTGACGATGCTGGAGACGGGCTCCACCTCGTCCAGCGGCACGGGTGTGCGGTCCCCGGTGCGGAAGTCCAGCAGCCCGCGCAGCGTCATGAGGTTCCGGGACTGGTCGTTCACGCCGTTGGTGTAGGCCTTGAACACGTCATACCGGCGTTCGCGGGTGGCGTGCTGCAGCCGGAAGACCGTCTCGGGGTTGAACAGGTGCGGCGGTCCTTCGCGGCGCCACTGGTATTCGCCGCCGTTGTCCAGGGCGCGGTGCGGTTCCTCCACGCCGTCGCTCGGGTACGCATCGGCATGCCGGGCAGCGGCTTCGGCGGCGACCACGTCCAGCCCGACGCCGCCGAGCTGGGTTTGGGTGCCGTGGAAGAACTCGTCCACCAGTTCCTGGCCCAGGCCGAGCGCCTCGAAGGTCTGCGCGCCGCAGTAGGACGCGACAGTGGAAATGCCCATCTTGGACATGATCTTCAGGACGCCCTTGCCCAGGCCCTTGATCAGGTTGGCAACGGCTTCTTCGCCGGTGACACCGGTGATGTCGCCGTTGCGGACCAGTTCCTCGCAGCTTTCCATGGCCAGGTACGGGTTCACGGCGGAGGCGCCGTAGCCGATCAGCAGGGCCACGTGGTGGACCTCGCGGACATCGCCGGCTTCCACCAGCAGGGAGATCTTGGTGCGGTTGGCGCTCTTGAGCAGGTGGTTGTGCACTGCGGAGAGCAGCAGCAGGGACGGGATGGGTGCCCACTGCGCGTTGGAGTCCCGGTCCGAGAGCACGATGTACTGCACGCCGCGGTTGACTGCTCCCGAAACCTTTTCGCAGATCTCGCTGATCCTTGCCCGCAGTTCGGCTTCGCCGCCTTCGGGGCGGTAGAGGCCGCGGACCTTGAGCGCTATCCGGTCGCCGTCGTCGTCCGTGAGGTTGGCGATCTTGGCGAGCTCGTCGTTGTTGATCACCGGGAACTTCAACGCAACCTGGCTGGTTTTCACCTGCTTCAGGGACAGCAGGTTTCCATTGGGGCCAATCGAGGCCTGCAGGGAGGTGACCAGTTCCTCGCGGATGGAATCCAGCGGCGGGTTGGTGACCTGGGCGAAGGACTGCACAAAGTAGTCGAAGAGCAGCCGCGGCCGCTTGGAGAGCACGGCGATGGGGGTGTCGGAGCCCATCGCGCCCAGCGGTTCGGCGCCGGTGCGGGCCATCGGGCCCAGCAGGATCCGCAGTTCCTCCACCGTGTAGCCGAAGGTCCGCTGCCGGCGGTTGATCGACGCCTTGGTGTGCAGCACGTGCTCACGTTCGGGCAGTTCCTCCAGGCGGACCTGGTTTTCCTTCACCCATTCCGCCCACGGGTTGGCGGCGGCGACCTCGGCCTTGATCTCTTCGTCTTCGATCAGCCGGCCCTCGGCGGTGTCCACCAGGAACATCTTGCCCGGGGAGACGCGGCCCTTGCGGACCACCTTGGCGGGGTCAATGTCCACCACGCCCACTTCGGAGGCCAGGACCACCAGGCCGTCGTCGGTCACCCAGTAGCGGGCGGGGCGCAGCCCGTTGCGGTCCAGCACCGCGCCTACCTGCACTCCGTCGGTGAAGGACACGGCGGCCGGACCGTCCCACGGTTCCATCAGCATGGAGTGGTACTGGTAGAACGCCCGGCGGGCCGGGTCCATGGTTGCGTGGTTTTCCCAGGCCTCCGGGATCATCATCATGATCGCGTGGGTGATGGGCCGGCCGGAGAGCATCAGCAGTTCGGCCACCTCGTCGAAGGACGCGGAGTCCGAAGCGCCGGGGGTGCAGATGGGGAAGAGCTCTTCCGGGGTCTGTCCCAGCAGCGGGTTCTTCATCTGCGACTGCCGGGCGCGCATCCAGTTCCGGTTGCCCTTGACCGTGTTGATCTCACCGTTGTGCGCGATGGCGCGGAACGGCTGCGCCAGCGGCCAGGACGGGAACGTGTTGGTGGAAAAGCGGGAGTGGACAATGCCCAGCCGGGTCTTGAACCGCGGGTCGGACAGGTCCGGGAAGAACGGTTCCAGCTGCGCGGTGGTCACCATGCCCTTGTAGACCATGGTCCGAGAGGACAGCGAGGGGAAATACACCCCGAACTTGTTCTGCGAACGCTTCCGGACGCGGAAGGCCCGGGCGTCCAGGTCCTCGGTTCCGATCCCCTCTTCGGGGGCCAGGAACACCTGGACAAAGTGCGGCATGCAGGCGCGGGACATCGCTCCCACGAGTTCGGCAACGATGGGCACCTCGCGCCAGCCCAGCACCCGCAGGCCCTCGCTGGCGGCAATGAGCTCGACGCCGGCGCGTGCGGTCAGCTGCTCCCGGTCCTCGGTGGGCAGGAAGGCGGTGCCGACGGCGTAGCCTCCGGCCGCGGGAAGTTCAAAGTCCACTACTGCGCGGAAGAATTCGTCCGGGACCTGGGTCAGGAGGCCGGCGCCGTCGCCGGTGCCTTCATCGGCGCCCACGGCACCGCGGTGTTCGAGGTTGCGCAGGGCTGCCAGGGCGGCGTCGACAATCCCGTGGGTGGGCTCGCCCCGCAAGGTGGCAATAACGGCCAGGCCGCAGGCGTCCTTTTCATTCTCGGCGCGGTACAGGCCGGAATCCTCCGGGAGCGCGGCGAAGCGGGTGAACGGTGACACCACGGTGTCCGGAAAAGCAGACAGGGAATCAGTCATAAGAAGTGAGTCCTTCCCCCTTGTAGAGCGTTGGGAGGGGACAGCGCTGGCCCCTGCGGGAATCCACGAGGGACGCTCCGCGGCGTTGATTGATTTTACGGCTCACTTCACCCCGGTAAACCCGGAAACTGATCCGGTTTTACTGGGAATCTTTGGTGCCGTTAACCGCCGCTTTTCCGGAGGGGTGTCCCGGTGCTGCAGCCGTCTGGCGCCACGTCAATGTGGCTCCGCCTGCAGCGCCTTCGAGGGTAACCCGGAGGGTCAGGCAGAAGGTCCGTTGTTCTTGGACCGGTGAGGAGGGGACTCCTCGGTTTTTGTCTCTGCGAGATTAGCACGCACGGGGCGTTCAGCTGATGCCGATTCCGCATTCCCGGCTTCTGTTTCGTTCTTGTTATCCGAAGCCGTAATACCGTCCTGAGGTGCGGGTTCGTGGCCCGGCAGGTAAAGCGAGCCTTCCCCGCCCTTGCGGGCCTTGAAAGTCAGGTAAATGAACATCGCGATGGAGGCGATCAGGATCAGCAGGCTGGTCCAGACATTGAGGCGTTGTGTGACGCCGAGCAGCGTAATCATTTCGGCATCGTCAATGCGCAGGAGCTCAATCCAGAGCCGTCCGGCGGTGTAGAACGCGGCGTAGATCCAGAACAGGCGGCCGCCGCGGAGCCGGAAGCGGCGGTCAAGCAGCAGGAGCAGGGCAACGCCGGCCAGGTTCCAGAGGGACTCGTAGAGGAACGTGGGGTGGAAGGTGGTGCCGGGTGCGGCGCCGTCGGGGAAGTTGGCGTTGTCCGCGTCGATTTCCAGGCCCCAGGGCGCATCCGTTTCGGAGCCGAACAGTTCCTGGTTGAACCAGTTGCCCCAGCGGCCCACGGCCTGGGCCAGCAGCAGACCGGGAGCGCCGACGTCGGCGAACGTGGACAGCTTGATGCCGGCACGGCGGCAGCCGATCCAGGCACCGACGGCGCCCAGGGCCACCGCACCCCAGATGCCCAGCCCGCCGAGCCAGATCTGCGGAATAAGGGACAGGTCCCCGTCCGGGCCGAAGTAGGCGTCCGGGGAGGAGAACACGTGGTAGAGCCGGCCGCCGATGATGCCGAACGGGATGGCCCAGATGGAGATGTCCCAGACCGCGTCTGCGGGCAGTCCGCGGGCGTTCCAGCGCCGCGAGGTCATCCACAGGGCGAGGAGGATGCCGGCCAGGATGCACAGCGCGTACGCGTGGATGGTCAGCGGCCCCAGCGAGAAGCTGCTGAAATCGGCAGGCGGGCTGGGGATGCTGGCGTACACGGACATCGGGTTCATTTGCTGGCCTTCGGAGTTCCGGTACTGAGGTCATGGGTAAGGGTTGCGACGGCGTCCGTGCCGCCGTCGCGCAGGGCGGCCACCAGGGCGGTGCCCACGATGACGCCGTCGGCATAGGCGCCGATTTCCTTCACGTGTTCGGCCCGGGAGACACCCAGTCCGACGCAGACGCGTTCGGCGCCGGCCTCGCGGGCGGCGCTGACCACGCTCTGGGCGGCGTCGCTGACGCTGTCGCGGGCGCCGGTGACGCCCATGATCGACACGGCGTAGACGAAGCCGCGGCTGGCGGCCACGGTGGTCTTCATCCGGGCCGGCGTGGAGGACGGGGCGACCAGGAATACGCGGTCCAGGCCGTACTTGTCGGAGGCTTCCAGCCATTCGGAGGCTTCATCCGGGACCAGGTCCGGCGTGATCAGGCCCGCTCCCCCGGCTTCGGCCAGGCGGCGGGAGAACTCGTCCACACCCATCCGGACTACCGGGTTCCAGTAGGTCATCACGAGCACGGCAGCGTCGGTGGCTGCCGTGATGCCGGCAACGACGTCGAACACCTGCGCCACACGGAAGCCGTCCGCCAGCGCCTGGGTGGTGGCGGCCTGGATGACGTGGCCGTCCATCACCGGGTCGGAATACGGGATGCCGATTTCGATCAGGTCGGCACCGTTTTCCGCCAGGGCAATGCCTGCGGCAATGGTGGCTTCCACGGTGGGGAATCCGGCGGGCAGGTAGCCGATGAGCGCTGCACGCCCCTCGGCGGCGGCCCGGTCAATCGCGGCCGCGGACTTGCTCTGCATTACCTCGGTGCTCAAAGCTGTTCCCCTTCTTTGCCGATCTCGGCTTCGGCTGAGCGCTCGTCCAGCAGGTTGAACCATTCGGCGGCGGTGGCCACGTCCTTGTCCCCGCGGCCGGAAAGGTTCACCAGGACAATCTTCTCGGAAACATTTCCATCGGAGCCGGCCTCTTCGGCGAGCCGCCGGCCCACCTTGATGGCACCGGCCAGGGCGTGTGCGGACTCGATCGCGGGGATGATGCCCTCGGTGCGGCAGAGCAACTGGAAGGCGTCCATGGCTTCGGCATCGGTGATCGGCTCGTAGCTGACCCGCCCGATGTCGGCCAGGTGGGCGTGTTCGGGTCCGACGCCCGGGTAGTCCAGGCCGGCGGAGATGGAATGCGATTCGATCGTCTGGCCGTCGTCGTCCTGCATGAGGTAGGAGCGGGCGCCGTGCAGCACGCCGGGTCGGCCCAGGGTGATGGTGGCGGCGTGGCGGCCGGTTTCGACGCCGTCGCCGCCGGCCTCGAAGCCGTAGATCTTCACTTCGGGATCATCCAGGAAGCCGTGGAAAATGCCTATGGCGTTGGAACCGCCGCCGATGCAGGCGCACACTGCGTCCGGCAGCCGGCCGGCCTGCTCCAGCATCTGGGCGCGGGCCTCTTCGCCGATCACTTCGTGGAAGTAGCGGACCATGGCAGGGAAGGGGTGCGCGCCAGCGGCGGTGCCGAGCAGGTAGTGGGTGTTGTCCACGTTCGCGACCCAGTCCCGCAGGGCCTCGTTAATGGCGTCCTTCAGGGTCTGGGAACCGTTGGTCACCGGGATGACCTTCGCGCCGAGCAGTTCCATCCGGGCCACATTCAGTGCCTGGCGGCGGCAGTCCTCGGCCCCCATGTAGACCACGCATTCCAGGCCGAGCAGTGCTGCTGCGGTGGCGCTGGCGACGCCGTGCTGGCCGGCACCGGTTTCCGCGATCACGCGGGTCTTGCCCATCCGCTTGGCAAGCAGGGCCTGGCCCAGGACGTTGTTGATCTTGTGGGATCCGGTGTGGTTGAGGTCTTCGCGCTTGAGGAAGATCCGCACCCCGCCGGCGTGCTCGGAGAAGCGCTTGGCCTCGGTGAGCAGGGACGGGCGGCCGGAGTAGTTTTTGTTCAGGTCGGCAACCTGGGCGGTGAACTCCGGATCGGCCTTGGCCTTCTCGAAGGTGTCTTCCAGTTCATCCAGCGCCGCGATCAGGGATTCGGGCATCCATCGGCCGCCGTACTCGCCGAAGTACGGACCGGACGCGTGCCGCAGGGAGGGAACTTCCCCGTTCAGGAAGGCCTCCGTAACGCTTCCGGTTCCGGTTTCCGCGGCAGCACCGGCTGCCTGTGCCTGTTCCGACTTCCCGATCATGGGCTTTGTGTCCTGTCCTGCTTGAGCCCGGGCCGTTCCTGCCCGGACAGGGAGTTGGTGCTATGGGTCAGCTTTCACCGTGGTGCCGGGCGCGGGCGGTAAGAGCCTTGGCGCCGACGGCGGTGAATTCGCCGATGGTTTCGGCCGGGGATGCGTGCTTCACGAGGGCTTCGCCCACCAGCACGGCGTTGGCTCCGTTGGAAGCGTAGTGCTCGACGTCGGCAACGTCACGGACGCCGGATTCGGCGATCACCACCGGACCGGAGGGAATGCCGCCGGCCAGGGAGGCGAAAACCGAACGGTCGACGTCGAGGGTCTTCAGGTTGCGCACGTTGATGCCGATGATCCGTGCACCCAGGGCCAGGGCCCGGTCCACTTCTTCGGCGGTGTGGGTCTCGACGAGGGCGTTCATGCCCAGCTCGTGTGTGAGGTCCAGGAAGCTGCGCAGCTGCTCGTCCTCCAGTGCCGCGACAATGAGCAGGATCAGGTCTGCGCCGTGGGCACGGGCTTCCCATATCTGGTACTCGTCGACGGTGAAGTCCTTGCGCAGCACGGGGATGCCGACGGCGGCCCGCACCGTGTCCAGGTCCGCCAGGGATCCGCGGAAGCGGCGCTGTTCGGTGAGGACGCTGATGACGGCTGCTCCCCCGCGCTCATACGCTGCGGCGAGGGAAGCGGGGTCGGCGATGTCCGCGAGTTCACCCTTGGAGGGGCTGCTGCGCTTGACCTCCGCGATGACCCGCAGTTCGGTGCGGGGTTCCGCGTTTCCGCCCAGTGCTGCGTAGGCGTCCAGCGGTGCCGGGGCCTGCAGCGCCTGCCCGCGGACCTCCTCGAGCGAGACATTCTGCCGGCGTTCGGAAAGGTCTTCCCGAACGCCGGCAATGATGTCGTCGAGAACGCTCACTCAGTGGCTGCTGTTCTTCAGCTTCGATCCGTTGACGCCGTAGCCTGCCTTGCGCATGATGAAGCCGACCAGCAGGCCGACCAGCATCACGGCGATGCCGGCGAAGAAGCCGACGTAGCTGGCCATGATGTAGGCAACGGAAGACACAGCGGCGCCGACGATCATGATCAGCACGCAGGTCCAGGCTGCGGGGGTGTTGCCGTGCCCGATGGTTTCATCGTGGATGCTGGCGTGGCTTTCGCCCTCGTTTTCCTGACCGGCTTCCAGGTGCTGTTCGGTGTTTGTGCTCATGCTGAATCTCCTCGTTAACGAATCTGGTTTCCATTCTGCCATTACTGGGCGGAAACCCTTTCACACATTGCGCCGGTGTTCGGCCCAATCTGGTGGCTGTGGGGGGAACCTACTTGGGGTCCGTCGGGTCCTCGCCGCGGGTGAGCCGGTCCCAGCTGTCGATTTCATCGACGGGCGGGCCTGCCGCGGCGTCCTTGGGGTTGCGTGCATCCGGGCTGGTGCCGGGCGCGGCACCGGTGCCTTCAGCAGCGGCACCGGTGTCCGGAGCCGCGTCGCCGGGCTCGGCCGTGGGGGCGTAACGGCGCGACGTCGTCCAGTGCCGGCCCGCGAGGGCTAACCAGATACCCGCGAGGGCAATGAGGATGCCGATGGCCAGTGCGGCGTAGGGCATGGGCGTCAGTTCCACCTGAGTACCCTCGGCGGAGCTGACGCCGATGGCCTTGCCGATGGCGCCGGCAGCGCCCTGGAGGGGGTCGCTGATAATCCGGGAGCTGGCCACGGCCACTCCGACGCCGGAAACCACGATGATGACGCTGATGATCCAGCGGGCAATCCGTCCGGCGATTCCGGCGGCCAGGGCGGCGGCCACTCCCACCACGGCAAACGCGGTGACGGCGGTGGCGGCATCGCTGCCCGAGACGGCGACGTCGGGCGTGACGACGTTCGCGGCGGGCAGGGTGACGTTCAGCCAGGTGCGGGTGGTGGTGCCGAAGGCCAGTGCCGCCAGCAGGACGGTCACCATGATGACGATGCCCTTGCGCTGCCAGCGGGGGGTGGTGGTGCTCACTTGTCTGCTTCCTGTGCGATGGTGCCGGCGGGGGTTCCGGCGGGAGTTGCCGCGACGGTCTCCAGCGATCCGGCGAGGAGGGCGGCCCGCAGCGGAGCGGCCGCCTTGTTGACGGTTTCCTGCGCTTCGGCTTCGAGGTCGGAGTCGTTGACGATGCCGCCGCCGGCCTGGACGTACGCCTTGCCGTCGCGCAGCAGCGCGGAGCGGATGGCGATGGCCATGTCCATGTCTCCGGCGAAGTCGAGGTAGCCCACTACCCCGCCGTAAATGCCGCGGCGGTGCGGTTCCACTTCGTCCAGCAGCCGCAGGGCGCGGGGCTTCGGCGCGCCGGACAGCGTACCGGCCGGGAAGGTCGCGGCCAGCACGTCATAGGCGGTGGACGCGTCCGCGAGCCGGCCGACGACGGTGGAGACCAGGTGCATGATGTGGCTGAACCGCTCCACCTCCATGAACTGGGTGACGTCGATGCTGCCGGGCCGGCAGACCTTGGAGAGGTCGTTGCGGGCCAGGTCCACCAGCATCAGGTGTTCGGCCCGCTCCTTCTCGTCCTCCAGCAGTTCCTCGGCCAGGGCCCGGTCCTGTTCCTGGGTCTTGCCGCGGGGCCGGGAGCCGGCGATCGGATGGGTGATCACGTCGCGGCCGGTCACGGTGACGAGCGCTTCCGGGGATGAGCCCACCACGTTGAACGGGTTGCCGTGCGCGTCCTCGAAGTTGAACAGGTACATGTACGGGCTGGGATTGGTGTTGCGCAGCACCCGGTAGACGTCGAGCGCCTCGGCGCGGCATTCGGCCTCGAAGCGGCGCGAGATGACCACTTGGAAAACCTCGCCGTCGACAATGGCCTGCTTGCCGCGCTTCACCGCCCGGGTGTAGTCGGGCTTGGGCCAGCTTTCCTTCACGTTGGCGGCGACGTCGACGGCGGTTCCCGGAGCCAGCACGGAAACGGCCTGCGGTGCGGATCCCGCGAGCCGGCCGAGCATCGACCGGACGCGGGCCACGGCGTCGTGCCACGCCTCATCCACGCGCTCATCGGAGCCGTCGAAGTTGATCGCATTGGCCACCAGCGTGACGGTGCCGTCGCTGTTGTCGTGGATGGCCATGTCCGAGACCAGGTTCATCGCCATCTCCGGCAGGTCCAGGTCATCGGCCGGCGGGTTGGGCAGCTTTTCCCAGTGCCGCACGGTTTCCCAGCCGACAAAGCCGACCATGCCGGAGGTGAACGGAGGCAGCTCGTCGAATCGGTCGGTGGCCAGCAGGTCCACGGTGCGGGCCAGGGCCTCGACCGGGCTGCCGTCCAGCGGAACACCGGCGGGCGGCTCGCCCAGCCAGCGGACCTGCCCGTCCAGGGTGGTCAGGGTGGCGCGGGACCGGGCGCCGATGAAGGAGTAGCGGGACCAGACGCCGCCGGACGCGGCCGATTCCATCAGGAAGGTGCCGGCCTCGCCGTTGGTGAGTTTGCGGTAGATGCCGATGGGGGTGTGCGCGTCCGCCAGGACTGTCAGGCGCACGGGAATCACCCGGCGGTCGCGTGCCAGGGCCCGGAATTCGTCCAGGGTGGGGCGGATGGCTCCTAGATCCTGCATGGTGTGGTTCCTACTTCTTCCCTACGAGGTGGGTGGAGCGGGTTTAGGCGGCGGGTTAGGCGGCGCCGACGACGGCGGGCAGCTCACGGCCGTCGAAGCAGGTGCGGGTGCCGGTGTGGCAGGCCGCCCCCACCTGGTCCACACGGACCAGCAGGGCGTCGCCGTCGCAGTCGAGGGCCACGGACTTCACCCACTGCACGTGTCCGGAGGTGTCCCCCTTGCGCCAGTATTCCTTCCGGGAGCGGGACCAGAAGGTCACCCGGCCCGAGGTCAGGGTGCGGTGCAGGGCTTCGTCATCCATCCAGCCGAGCATCAGGACCTGGTTGGTGTCGTACTGCTGGATGACGGCGGCCACCAGCCCGGCGTCGTCGCGCTTCAAGGACGCGGCGAGCTCGGGATCGAGGGAAGCCGGCGGATTCTGGGGGGAAGGTGTGGGAAGCATCGCTACCGATTCTACTGCCCGACGGAAAAACGCCGCCTTACACGTTCTTTTGGTGCCGCAGCCCCGGCAAAAGACGGGGTTCCATGCTAGTTTCAGCAGTGATGCATTTCGTTGATCCGTCCCGTGAAGTCCTGGCCGAGACGCTGCTTGCAGCCGGGCCCAATGCACCCACGCTTTGCGAGGGGTGGCAGACCAAGGAGCTCGCAGCTCACCTCTATCTGCGCGAGCACCGGATGAGTGCTGCCCTGGGCGCGTTCATCAAGCCCCTTGCCGCACGCGCGGACAAGGCGCTGGAGGAAACTGCGCAGAAGGCGTCCACCACCGAGAGCTACGCCAAGCTGGTCCGCGCCTTCCGTGCCGGCCCGCCGCGGCTCTCCCCCATGCACCTCAAAGCCGTGGACAACAGCGCCAACCTGAGCGAGTACTTTGTGCACACCGAAGACATTCGGCGTGCCTCGGACCGCTGGGCGCCGCGTGCGCTGGACTCTGACTATTCGGACGCCCTGTGGGCCGAGCTGATCAAGCGCGCGGCCATCCTGTACCGCGGCGTGGACCTGGGCATTGTACTGGTCCGCCCGGACGGTCCCCGGCATGTGGCCAAGCGCGCTCCGGTGTCGGTGGCGATTGTCGGCGAGCCCTGCGAGCTGCTGCTGCACGCGCACGGCCGGACCGGGCATGCGCTGGTGATGTACGAGGGCCAGCCGGACGCCGTCGCGCTGCTGGAGAGCGCGGAAATCGGGCTTTAGCTCTCCCTTTCCCGTTTGTTCGCGGCGTTCTCCGCGGGATCTCCACGCCGCCGGACTGACCATTTGGCGGTGCGGTGCCCGAATCCGCTGGCCGCAGGTCGGGCGCTAAGCGCTCGTTGTACAGATAATGGGCCCATTCCCCGCCGGTAAGCCCGTTATCTGTACAACCAACGGTGAAGACACCCCGGGTAAGCCCGTGACAACCAACGGTGAAGACGCCCGGATAAGCCCGTTACAACGAATGACGAAGACACATCTGGGAAGGCATAGTTGCCTGGCGGCTTGTCGCGGCGAACGCGCGGCGAACGCGCGGCCGGGCCATGATATTTCGGGCAGCGGTATTGACAGTCCGCCTGCCCTCTCTGGATCTTGGGCGTGTGCCATTCCAAACTTAGTGCCGGACGGTGCTGCGCCTGCGCCGCTGAGACGCCTCGCATTCTCTCGGCCACCGCGCTGGTTCTCTCGCCCGCCAGACTAGGAGATAGCCATGAGCCGTGTCCGCGTTGACCTGAACATCTCCCTCGACGGCTTCGCCACCACAACGGACCAAACTCCGGGGAACCCCTTCGGCGACGACTGGGGGCGCCTCACCGCCGCCTACGCTGCCACGCGCACCTTCCGTCAGCGGGTGCTGCACGACGAAAGCGGCGAAGGAACCACCGGCGTCGACGACCGCTATGCCGAGCTCTACTTCGAAGACATTGGCGCGGAGATTATGGGCGCAGGCATGTTCGGGTTGCATGCGAACCCTGATGACCCGGACTGGCGCGGATGGTGGGGCGAGGACCCGCCCTTCCACGTTCCCGTCTATGTGCTGACGCACAATCCGCGGGAGCCGCTCGAAATGGCAGGAGGCACCACCTTCGAGTTCCTCACGGCAACACCCGAAAAGGCGCTGGATACTGCCGCCGCGGCCGCCGGCGGCGGAGATGTGCGGGTCGGCGGGGGCGCGTCGACCGTGCGCGACTTTCTTCGGGCCGGTCTCGTTGATGATCTCCACGTCGCGATCGCCCCCATCATCCTGGGGCGCGGCGTGCGGCTGTGGGATGACCTGCGCGGACTGGAGGCGGACTGTCAGGTCACCTCGGAATCAGCACCGAGCGGCACCACGCATGTCACGTTCCGGCGCGGGGAGCGATCCTGACGCTGCCCGGTCTGCTCCCGGATTGTCGAAAACCCGCACGCACGCAAAAAGGGGCGGCCCCCTTAGCAAAGGAGGCCGCCCCTGAGACAGGAGTCCAGGTTAGCCGGCGGGGTCGACGTCGGGTTTCCCCGAACTGTGCCCGGCTGCTGCCGCCCTGGCCTCACCGTCTTCATGTCCGTCTTTCTTGCCGAACGGCAGGACCTTCTTTAGCGGGTGCAGAACGGCCATAACAACCAGCCCCCACGCCAGTCCCACCACTGCCGAGCAGAGCGTGTTGACGAGCCAGGAGAGGAAACCGCCCACAACCGCAATACCGGCTACCGGATGTTCAAGGGTGTGAACCAGGTCGTACGGTGCGTGCCAGCCGAGGTCCGAGACGCCTACCAGCATGATGTGCCCGCCCACCCAGAGCATGGCGATGGTTCCAACGAAGGTGATGGCTGCCAACACGGCAGGCATTCCCTTCACCAGCAGTCCGCCGAGGCGCTGGGAGCCTGCTGAGTCCTTCTTGGCCAGGTGCAGGCCGATGTCGTCCATTTTGACGATCAGCCCCACGGCCCCGTACACGAGGATGGTGATTGCAATGGCGACCACCACGAGGATGATTGCCCGGACCCAGATGGACGCATCGCCCACCTCGTTCATGGAGATGACCATGATCTCGCAGGACAGGATGAAGTCGGTGGTGATGGCTCCCTTGATCACCTTGGACTCGGCGTCGGGCCCCCGCTCCACCGCCGGCGCCTCTTTGTCCTCGTGGTGGCCGAAGAACTTGTGCCAGACCTTCTCCGCGCCCTCGTAGCAGAGGTACGTGCCGCCCAGCATAAGAATGAACGGGATCACTCCCGGAATGAAGGCGCTGATCAGCAGCAGTGCCGGCAGGATGATCAGCAGCTTGTTCCGGAGCGACCCCCAGAAGATCTTTTTGATCATCGGCAGTTCACGGGACGGGTCGGCACCGGAGACGTATTGCGGGGTTACGGCGGCATCATCGATGACGACGCCGGCGGCCTTGGCTCCCGCTTTCGCGGCTCCGGCAGCAATGTCATCCACGGAAGCCGCGGCTATGCGCGCCAGTGCAGCGACGTCGTCCAGCAGGGCGACAAGCCCGCCGCTCACAGTGCGGCTCCATGCTGGTGCGGGACGGGCAGGTGCTCACGGAGGGCGCCCTCCAGGCGCAGAATTGGCATGTGCTCAATTATAGGCGGGCAGTGACTACGGCGGTTTACGCCGGCTTTACACGGATGGTGTTTCCTCCGGTACCCACCTTGCCCTTATGTCCCCCGTTGCCCGCACCAAACCTGGCTACACCTTAACGCAGAAACGCCCCGCCAACCGGCGGGGCGCCGCTGCTATCAACTAGCCTCTGCTGTCAACTAACGGATTAGATAGTCGCCGCGTCAATGACGAACCGGTAGCGGACGTCGGACTTCAGCACACGCTCGTAGGCGGTGTTGATGTCCTCGGCCTTGATCAGCTCGATCTCGGGGGCAATATTGTGTTCGGCGCAGAAGTCCAGCATTTCCTGGGTTTCGCTGATGCCGCCGATGTTCGAGGCGGCGTAGGAGCGGCGCTTGCTCATCAGGGTGAAGACGGAGATGGGCAGTGCCTCGGGCGGAGCACCCACGCTGACCATGGTGCCGTCCAGTCGCAGCAGCGACAGGTACTGCTGCAGATCGATCGGCGCGCTGACCGTGTTAATGATCAGGTCGAACGTGTTCGCGAGCTTCTCGAACGTGGTGTCATCGCTGGTGGCGTAGTAGTGCTCGGCACCGAAACGAAGGCCGTCTTCCTGCTTGCTCAGCGTCTGGGACAGCACGGTGACCTCGGCGCCCATGGCGACGGCGATCTTCACGGCCATGTGGCCGAGTCCACCCATGCCGACGACGGCGACCCGCTTGCCCGGCCCTGCGTTCCAGTGTGCGAGGGGTGAGTAGGTGGTGATGCCGGCACAGAGCAGCGGGGCCGCGGCTTCGTACGGGATGCTCTCCGGGACGCGGAGCACGAAGCCGTCATTCACGACGACGGAGGTGGCGTAGCCGCCCTGGGTGATGGTGCCGTCGCGGTCCTCGCTGGCGTAGGTGCCGACGTTGCCGTTCAGGCAGTAGTTCTCCATGCCGGCCTGGCAGTTTTCGCATTCGCCGCAGGAGTTAACCATGCAGCCAACGCCCACCCGGTCGCCGACCTTGTGCGCGGTGACGTCGGCTCCGACCTCGGCCACGGTGCCCACGATTTCGTGCCCGACGACCTGCGGGTACGCGATGGGTCCCCATTCGCCGCGGACGGTGTGGATGTCCGAGTGGCAGACACCGGCATAAGCGATGTCGATGAGGACGTCATGCGGGCCGACCTCGCGGCGTTCGATCGTGGTGGGGACCAACGGATCGGTGGCGGAAGTGGCTGCGTAAGCGCGTGCGGTACTCATAAATCTCCAAGCTGTGGGGTAACCGTGCCATAGGGCACTTAAAGCACAAGCCCGATCCGGCGTCGTTTATTTCCTCGGGGTACCGACGACGGCGGATCCGGCCCGTTTCGAGCCCAGCCGCCGGTACGCCAGGCCGATGCCGCCGCAGACCACGTAGGCCGCGCCTATGAACAGCCACCCGGCGAGGAACCCGCCGGAGTACTGGAGCAGCAGGCCCATGGCCAGCGGCCCCAGCGCGAAACCGGAGTACATGCCCAGCGAGACGGCCCCGGACGCCGCGCCCACCCGTTCCCGGGGAACCTCGCGCAGCACGCCGGCCATCACCACCACGTTCACGCCCAGCACGGAGGCGCCGTGGAAGACGACGCCGCACCACAGCAGTGCGGGCGCTCCGGTCTGCCCGGCCGCAAGGAGCAGGGCAGCACCGCAGACAGCCCCGGCGGCGAGGATCAGCAGCAGGGTGGAGGCCCGGACGCCGTCGGCCATCCTTCGTCCCCAGAGCACCCGGGAGGTCACGCCGACGACGCCGGCCACCGCCGCCGTGACGCCGCCCATCAGCAGCGAGAAGCCGATCTCCCGCTGCGCGAACAGGGGCAGATAGACGTTGGTGGCCTGCATGCCGGCACCGGAAAACAGGGCAAACGCTGCCAGCAGCCAGACTGAGGCAGGGAACTTGCGGTCCACGGGTGGCCGGGGCGCTGCCGAAGCGTGGGGCCGTGGTTCGGGCGGCAGCCGGAACCACGCGTACGCGAGCAACAGGAACAGCACGACGACGGCGCCCACGGCGGCCCCGCGCCATCCGGCGATCAGGGCGGCGGCCGGGAAGAAGAGACTGGAGAACAGCTGGCTGGCCTGCACACCGGACTGCTTGATTCCCATCCAGCCGGGCCGTTTGCCCGGTTCGACGGCGTGGATGATGATCCGGTTCGTGGTGGGGTTGGAGATGGCCTGCGCGGGGCCGGAAAGCAGGACGGCGGCCAGCAGCCAGAAGTAGTTGCCGGACAAGGCGGCGAAGCCCAGGGCGAGGGCGGTGCCGCCGAAGATAATCAGCAGTTGGGAGCGGGCGCTGATCCGGTCGCTCAGCCGGCCCAGCCACATGGACGACACAGCAGCTCCCGCGAAACAGGTGGCCGCCAGCACGCCGAACTGCGCTTCGCTGATTCCCAGGTCCGCCATGATCAGCGTGCTCGTCGCGGAGAGCCCGTAGTTCATCATCGGGCCGGCGCCCATGGCGCAGACCAGCACAAACAGCAGGCCGGGTCCGGCGGTGGAGCGCACGCGTATTCCTTTCGTGGATCAACAGGACCCATTGTGGCCTGTGGACACGAAGGTTACCGACTGAGTCCGCCGGGGTGTCCGGATATCATTGGTGGGCGCAGCATCTCCCCCTGCCGACCGCAATTCGCCACTTCACCCGCTAGGAACCCGTTGAACAGGAAATCACTCAAGGACGACGGCTTCACCGGCTTCCGGCCCATCGACGGTCTGGACGTCAACCGGATCCCGCAGCGTCAGGGCATTTTCGCCGTGCTGCGGCCCGAGGGGTTCGAACCGCGGTTCCTCAAGGAAAGCACGGCCGGGGTGTTCAAAAAGAAGAAGCCAACCCTGTCCCGGGATGAGCTCGCCGCCGAGTGGGTGGCGGATGCCGACGTGCTGTTTCTCGGCAAGGCCGGCGCCGGCAGCCAGGGCAACCGCGGTCTGCGACGGCAGATCTCCGAATTCGTGGACTTCGGCAGGGGAAAGCCGCCGGGGCACTGGGACGGCCGGCTGATCTGGCAGCTGCTCGATGCAGAAGATCTTCTGGTGGCGTGGAAGGAACTGCCGCCCGACGCGCTCAACCCGGCCCTCGCAAAGTACCAGGCGGAGTTTGTCCGTTTATACGGCAAACTGCCCTTCGCCAACCTCGTCCAGGCCCGCGCTTAGGAGCTGTTATTCCTGACTGGAAATAGTACGAGCCGCCTCCTACCAATCACGGAGAGCCTCCGGGCCGGGGCCGGCCCACACTCCGCGACGGGAATGGCTACAATTAAATGACTGGTTGTGTGCCTGTCGGGCGCCGGCCAATCGCCGGCCCAAGGCCATCGCCGGGCCCAATAGGTTCGTCTTTGTCCCATTCTGGTGATCTAAGTGACCCTCGTGCGTACTAATTCCTCCCACTCACGGTCTGTAGCACCCTCTCGCCGTCTTTTACCACTATCTTCCCGCGGCCTACTCATTGACTGGGATCCCGCAACCTACCGCCAAACGCTGGAGCGCTTTGCCGCGGACGAGCCGGTCGCAGTCCCCCGTCCGGAAGCCGGAACCGGCTCCCCGTTTCCTTTCCGCCTCTGGGTCCTGGACGCCGATGTTCCACCGCCGATCATGCTGCACCCGCACTGGGAGCAGGCGCTGGCGGGTTTCGTGCGGGAACAGGCTCGGGGCGTGCCGCTGGGTGCGGGAAACCGTAACTACAAGGACCGCAACCCGAAGTGCGAGGTCGCCGTGGCTCTCACGCACCTGCGCGTGCTTGCCGGGGAGCGGAGCACGGAAGAACTTCAGGCCATCGCTTCGGGGCTGGAACTGCCCTGGTTGCGTTCCTACCTTTCCTTCCACCATGAGACTGTCATCCACTCCGTGCTGCGCATGACGCCGCACGAAAACGCAGCGGCACTGCGGGAAACAGCCGACGCCGTGGAACGGGTCCGGCACGTCGAAGGACCGGCCGCCCAAGCGGTCGCCGTAGTACGCCGGCTTCAGCATCTTTTCCCCCACGACCGAGGCATCCTGCTGGCTATCTGCATGAAGCTGATCGAGCTGGAACCCGGCCGGGCGGCCGTGATCCCTCCCGGATGCCTGCATACGTACCTATCCGGTCGGGCAGTGCTGGTTATGGGCACCTCCGACAATGCGCTTCAGGCCGGTCTGGCCAACGGGTACGTGGACCTCTGCGAGCTGCAGCTGTTGACGGGCAACGAACAACCGCAGCCTTCTCCCCTTCCCGTGCTCGACGTCGGCCCAGGCGAACAGCGCATTCCGCTCTGGAGCGACGACATGGAGCTGCGGCGAGTGGTTGTAGGCGATGATCCGATGCCCGTCCGCGTGGGTCCGTTCAGCGTGGTGCTGGCTGCGTTGGAGCCGGCCGCCATCACGGTGGACGAGGTCACAGCGGACATCGAGCCCGAAGCGAAGATCCTGTACGCCGGGGAGACTGTGACAGCCACGGTCACGGGGCCGTCCCAGATCTTCGTGGCCTCAAGGCTCTAGCCGGTCTTACGGTCGGCTGCCCTTCGCCAACCTTGTCAAGGCCCGCGCTTGGTCCTGCTGGATTTAGAAGTAGGCATCAGGCTCGCTCAGGGCAGAGACCATGCCGGCGACGACGAACAGGGCAGTGAGCAGGGAGAACGCGGCAAAGGGCCACCACCTTTGAAGCCATGTCCTCCCCTGCCGGACCCGGATGGTCAGATACAGCGAGAAGCCGGCCCAAGGCAGGGCGACGAAGGCGAAAATTATCAGCGAGAGTTCCATTCCGCCTTCGTCGCAGCCCGAACCGTAACCGGTTTCCGGGGTGCACACCATGCGGGTCGGGTAAAAGCCCAGATTCGTCCCGAACAACAGCGCCGGCAGGGCACAGATAAGCACGCCTGCAAGAATGAACCCTGCCGTTCCAGCGCCCTGACGGTTCACATGCTTCACACGTCCCGGGCGTTCATACGTCCCCATGCGCTCACCCCAGCAATACCCGGTTATCCCCTTCGGCAGGGCTGAGCCTCTTGCTGAACAGCACATATCCACCGTCTTGGCCCGTGGTTTCATAGCCCGCGGCCCGGTAGAGCAGCTCGGCCTGGTTGCTTCGGTAAACACCGAGTTCCACAACGCGGGCTCCGCTTGCGCTGGCCTTCTGCTCGAACGCATCCAGGAGAAGCCGCCCGAGTCCTTGGCGACGACGGCCGTCGAGGACACTGATCGAGATAAGGGTTGCGGTGTCACCATCAAGGCTCCACATCACATACCCAAGCGGGTGCCCATCTGCATCAATGCAGAAGATCGTGGAGGGAAGGCAATCGATCCAGACTTCCAGATTCTGGTCGAGAACCGTCAGCCACCCCTGGAGCGCATGCGGCTCGATGGTCTCCATGTACTCGCGCTCTTGGCGGAGGATGAAAGGCAGATCGCTTACTTCGGCGGGCCGAAGGCGTGTTGGCGTAGTCATGGACGTGAGCATGCCACATGCATCCCCGGTCTCACCGGAAGCCAAGCGGGTCTCCCCGCCCGGCGGTCTGCGGACTGCGGCTCCCGAATCCCTCCGCTTTGTCCGAAAACCTCCGTTTTGTGACTATCCCTGCGCCGCGCGGCGCAGGGATAGTCACAAAGCGGAGGGAAACGTGACCTGTTCGACGGAGCGCGGGTGGTACAGTCCACCACAGCGCGCCGCCGGATACCACGGAGTGCTCCCCGGTTGCCCAGCTAGCGGACGTCGAACCCGGCGTCGCGGATGGCCTGCTTGACCTGATGGATCGCATCGTCCGGGCCGAAGTGGAACACCGAGGCGGCCAGGACGGCGTCGGCCCCGGCAATCACGGCGGCCGGGAAATGCTCCGGCTTGCCGGCCCCGCCGGAAGCGATGAGCGGCACGTCGACGGCGGCACGGACGGCCCGGATCATCTCGATGTCGAAGCCCTCACGGGTGCCGTCGGCGTCGATGGAGTTCAGCAGGATCTCCCCCACGCCGCGGTCAGCCGCTTCCTTCGCCCAGGCGACGGCGTCGATCCCGGTGCCGGTGCGCCCGCCGTGGGTGGTGACCTCGAAGCCGGACGGCGTGGCGCCGTCGTGCGTGCGCCGGGCATCCACGGAGAGCGTCAGCACCTGGGAGCCGAAGTGCCGAGTGATTTCGTCGATCACGTCGGGGCGGGCGACGGCGGCGGTGTTGATGGAGGCCTTGTCCGCGCCGTAGCGCAGCAGCCGGTCCACGTCCGCGATGGAGCGCACTCCCCCGCCGACGGTCAACGGAATGAAGACCTCTTCGGCGGTGCGGGCGACGACGTCGAACGTGGTGTCGCGGTTGCCGGAGGAGGCGGTGACGTCGAGGAAGGTCAGTTCGTCGGCGCCGGCACGGTCATACCGGTGCGCGAGCTCCACCGGATCGCCGGCGTCGCGCAGGCCCTCGAATTTGATCCCCTTGACCACCCGGCCGGCGTCGACGTCCAGGCAGGGGATGACGCGGATGGCAACACTCATAACGTGTCCCCTTCCCTAGATCCGGCAGGCGTGGATGCTGCTGACCAGGATGGCGCGGGCGCCGATGTCGTAGAGCTCGTCCATGATCCGGTTGGTGTCGGACTTCTTGATCATGGAGCGCACAGCCACCCAGTCGCTGTTCTGCAGCGGGGAGACGGTGGGCGATTCCAGCCCCGGGGTCAGCGCGGCGGCCTCGTCCACGAGGTCCTTGCGGACGTCGTAGTCCATCATCACGTACTGGCGTGCCACTAGGACGCCGCGCAGGCGGCGGATCAGCACGTCGACGCCGGCGGGGCTGGCACCCTTGCGGCCGATCAGCACGGCCTCGGACTTCAGGATCGGTTCGCCGAAGATTTCCATCCCGGCGGCACGGAGAGTGGTGCCGGTTTCGACGACGTCGGCAATTGCGTCCGCGACGCCGAGGCGCACGGAGGATTCCACGGCACCGTCGAGCCGGACCACGGAGGCGTTGATGCCGCGTTCGGACAGGTAGGAGCGCAGCAGGCCGTCGTAGCTGGTGGCCAGGCGCTTGCCTTCGAGCTGGTCGATGGAGGAGAAGTCCCCCACCGGGCCGGCGAAGCGGAAGGTGGAGGCGCCGAAGCCGAGGTTCATCAGCTCTTCGGCGTCCACCTGCGCGTCCAGGAACAGGTCGCGGCCGGTGATGCCGACGTCGAGCGTTCCGGCGCCGACGTAGACGGCGATGTCGCGGGGGCGGAGGAAGAAGAATTCGACGTCGTTATCGGGGTCCACCATGACCAGTTCGCGGGTGTCGCGGCGCTGGCGGTAGCCCGCCTCGTTGAGCATGGCGGAGGCGGATTCGGACAGGGCACCCTTGTTGGGTACGGCTACACGGAGCATGGGAGCATCTTTCGCTGGAAGTTCGTTTGGGAAAAGGTTCGACCGGCGGGCCACACGCTGAAAGTCAGCGCGCGGCTAGAGATGCTTGTAGACGTCCTGCAGGGTCAGGCCCTTGGCCAGCATCAGGACCTGGAGGTGGTAGAGCAGCTGGGAGATTTCTTCGGCGCATTCGGCATCGGATTCGTATTCGGCGGCCATCCACACTTCGGCGGCCTCCTCAACAACCTTCTTACCGATGCCATGCACTCCCGACTCGAATTCGGCCACGGTGCGTGACCCGGCGGGGCGGTCCTGAACTTTCTGGCTCAGCTCGGCAAAGAGGTCTTCGAAGGTTTTCACACTGCCAAGGGTACGCTGTGGGGCTGGTTGGGGCGGAATCGTGGGGCGGGGTGTGACGGCGGTGCCTGCCATACTGTCCACGGCAGGCACCCGCGAGCCGGCGCCCTCAGACATCAAGCAATTCTAAACCCCAGGTTCGAAGCCCGATCTCACAGCCGAGATGAACAGAAAGCGGGGCAGCATTTCGGGTACATCATTATCCAAAGATGACAAACTTGGCGCTAGAAGTTCGACGATGTTCGTCTCCTCGAAGCCAATGGCGGCAAAAGCTTCCCTATAACTACGAACAGGCCGATGTATGTGCGTGGTAACGAGTTTCGATCTTTCCTCGCTTATAACAAATGGCCCTTCAATAGGAGTCTCAGACCGGCGGTCGAACCAGGGCGCGCTCTCATATCCCCAATATTCAGGCCACAAATCTGGGTTCGCAATGGTTGCGAAGAATCTTCCACCCGGATTCAAGTTTCGAAACGCCGCCCCTAAGAACCCAGCCAGATCGACTACATCCATGAGAACCATATTTGCCACTACGACATCAAAGCCAACACTCATTTCATTATTGAACGCTTCAGCAGTTGCGCATACATAGTTCACATTTGGTGGGGAATGGTGCTGTGTAGCCAACTCTATATTCTTACTACTCGGGTCAACTCCAGTTACCCGAGTAGCCCTTTCGGCCATCATCTCGGTCAGTGTGCCACTTCCGCACCCTAGGTCGAGAACCGATGATTGCACCCCCTCACTAACAGCACGGAGCATCATCGGTGCCAGGATATTCGTGAAACTACTGTCCCTTCCACTGTCGATTTGATCTAAGCGCTGAACGGCAATGGCATCCCATTCACGGACTATATCTTCGTTAGTTTTCCATGAGGCTGGCTTGTAGAGCATTTCATTCACGGCTTTTGGGACTCGAGGACGGTACGCTTGCGTTGGATGCTAAAGCAGGTTTCAGCAAGGTGAGCATATCCTTGGCTAAACCTAGGGCATGATCCGAGGCCTTGGAGTAACGGTGGATTGTGTGAACACCCTCCTTCGTTTGTCCAATCGCCAGTTCTGCGCTGTGGCTTCCTGCATCAATCAGCGTAAAACGTGAAACCATGGCTTCGTCATGCAAGAGTGCCCCGTAGTAAAACACGTCGGCACCCGCGGCTTCCAGATCTCGACTCAAATCAGTTGGACGCTGCATAATTATAGTGAGGTGTTTCGAGGCTGCCTTTTCACGAAGTTCTCCCTTAATGGCCGGAGTAGCCCAAGACATGTCCCTCGTGAAGATCGCGATCGATCCGGAGCCTGCGATTAGATTGTGCATATATTCAGCTATTTTGTGTTTTCGAAGCTCTGGCTTTTGATTTCCAAATACTTTTACTGACCGGCTAAAATCGCGACCATTCAAGACTGCACCAGTTATGGCTACTGCTACTCCAACTACCCCCGTCAACCCAAGATAGTACGATGCCCCGGTCGTCATCGCCCCAACGATGATGCCAATGAACGAAACTGCCGAAACTACATTGGGCCAAATCGCTTTAAGCACTTCAGGTTCCCCCCATTTGTTACCCTTGTCTAAGGGCGCCGCTAGAAATCAAGGTATAGCATACTGGACACTTGCACGTAGCAGCACCTGATCGCTCGCGCCTCATCCGAGGTAAGACTGATTTGCCGGGCTCAAGCGTCGGGACAGTCCCTCCCGTCCAGTGCAGCGGACGAGGCGACTAATGGCACTGGTTTAGAAACGCGGATTAATTACTACGGTCTTACCGGGAGAATCTAGCTGATCGCCAACGTTAGTGGCGCATCGTGGTGAGCTTCGGACTGATTCAGGAGGAGCACCGTTTGCATTTCCAGTCTCATGAAATACAGCGCGGATGGTGGATGCTTTCAAGAAATGATCCCGTTCCTTCGAAGCCTGTATCACATCGATCTCCGCCCAGACAAGCTTGTTGACCGCCGGAATTGCAGGTGAGCTTTCAGCTGCACCGAGGGCTCCGGGGCCATTGCCCCCTGTTAGGCACGACGTATCCTGAGCTATGGAATCCGAGGTCCGGAATCTTCCGCTGCACACCGGCATCACGGCGCCGTGTCTCGTTCAGGGCGACGCCGAAGCGCCACCGGTACTGCTGCTGCACGCATGGGCCGAATCCCGCCGGAGCTTCGACCGGCTACTCCCCGGGCTGGCCGGCTTCCGGATCTATGCCCCGGACCTCCGCGGCCAAGGCGATGCCGACAAACCGCCGGACGGATACTCGCTGGCGGAACAGGTGGCGGATGCCGCGGCGGTTCTGGATGCCCTCGACGTGCCGACGGCGTCGGTCCTTGGCTCCTCAAGCGGCGGCTATGTCGCCCAGCAGCTGGCCGTGGATCACCCCGACCGGGTGGCCGCGCTTGTGCTGGTGGGCGCCCCCTTAACCCTGAAGGGCAGGCCCGGGTTCGCCGACGACGTCGCCGGCCTGACGGATCCGATCGCTGAGGACTGGGTGCGCGGTTTCCTCGCCTCGTTTCCCCTCATCCAAGAGGTTCCCCCGTGGTTCATCGAGGACCGGGTGAGTGACGGCGTCAAGATGCCCGCGCACGCGTGGAAGCTGAGCCTACGCGGCTTATACAAGGCAGCGCCGCCCACCGAAACGGGAACCATCCAGGTTCCCACGCTGATCCTTTGGGGCGGACAGGACGGCCTACTGCCGCGCGCGGACCAGAACACCCTGGCAGCCCGCATTGGGGGCGCAGAACTGAAGATCTATCCCGACGCCGCCCACCTGGTTTTGTGGGAATGCCCGGAAGAGGTCGCAGCCGATACGACGGCGTTCCTGGCTTCTCTCGCTTGAGTCCCGACCGCAAACCCCTCAGGCGTCGGCAGGTACCCGGCGGGCCGTTCCGCGGTTCAGCGCCAAATGCCCGCCCAGGAACCCGGAACCCACCAGAACCGCATTGCCCGCAAGGGCCAGCGCCACACCCAGCCCGTGCCGGCCGCGTGTCCGGGCGATCAGGGACCCGAGGTTGGCAAACACCGCCACATCGGTACCCAGGGCATGCACGGCGCCGATTCGACGCGCGTCGCCCGTCATTCCCGCCCAGTCGCTGGCACCGGCGATAGCGGTGGGCACCGCCGCGGCCAGCCCCGCTCCCACCAGGACGGTCGCACCGTGCCGCGACTGGACTCCACCGGCCAGATCGAGGATGGACGCGCTGCCCCAGCAGCCAAGCGTCAGATCCGTAAGCGGCGGATGGATCGAGTGGCCCAGGACGCCGGTATGGAAGGGGCTTTTCCTTGCCCACTCGAGAACCGGCTTGTAGAGGAACTCCTGCGCGGCGGCGACGTGTTCCGAGACCGGGCTGGCGCCCACGGCACGGGCCAAACGCAACGGCAGCGAAACTTCACTCACGCCTACAGACGCTACGCCCGCCGGGCACAGCTGCAAAGGCTCCGCCGAAACCCGCGCAGACGGCCGCGGAAACGGCCCAGCAATTCCATGTCGAAATCCCCCGGCCCGTTCCGTCCCAGCATTAAGCACAGCCACAATGGCCGTGTCGTTGGGGGAACAGTTGTAGGAGAACAAGGGAGACCGTCATGGCCAAGTATCTGTTGCTCAAGCATTACCGCGGCGCACCCGAAGCGCTCAACAACGTACCGATGGACCAGTGGACACCGGACGAAGTCGCGGCCCACATGCAGTTCATGGCGGACTATGCCGAACGGCTGCAGGCCAACGGCGAATACGTCGAGGGCCAGGCCCTCTCCCCCGAAGGAACCTTCGTACGGTACGACGGCGAGGGCCGGCCCCCGGTGACCGACGGACCGTTCGCGGAAACCAAGGACCTGATCGCCGGCTGGTTCGCCATCGACGTGGAGGGCTATGACCGCGCACTCGAACTGGCCGGAGAACTGTCCGCGGCACCGGCCGCCGGCGGCAAGCCGCTGCACGAGTGGATCGAGGTCCGTCCGTTCCTGGCCCAGCCCGTCACGATCACGGAATAACCACCGGTGGAGGAAAGCCGGCTGCGGGTTCTCACCCCGCAGGTCATTGCCGTCCTCGTCCGCCGCGGAGCCGACTTCGCGGCGGCCGAGGACGCGGTGCAGGACGCCCTGCTCGAAGCCCTGGGCACCTGGCCGGAGCATCCGCCCCGGGACCCGAAGGGCTGGCTGGTCACCGTTGCGTGGCGGAAATTCCTGGATGCCGCCCGCGCGGAGTCGTCCCGCCGTCGTCGTGAACTAAAGGTCGACGGCGAACCCGTGCCCGGCGTCGTCGGCTCCACCGACGACACGCTGCAGCTGTATTTCCTCTGCGCCCACCCGTCACTGTCTCCGTCATCGGCGGTGGCGTTGACCCTGCGCGCCGTGGGCGGGCTGACCACCCGGCAGATCGCCGCCGCGTATCTGGTCGGCGAGGCGACCATGGCGCAGCGGATCAGCCGGGCCAAACGGACCGTGGCCGGCGTCCGCTTCGATACGCCCGGAGATGTCGCCACCGTGCTGCGGGTGCTGTACCTGGTCTTCAACGAGGGCTACTCGGGCGACGTCGACCTCGCCGCCGAAGCCATCCGCCTCACCCGGCAGCTGGCCGCCGCCGTCGACCACCCGGAGGTGCAGGGACTGCTGGCGCTCATGCAGCTGCACCACGCCCGCCGGCCGGCACGGACCGACGACGACCGCCGGCTGGTGCCGCTGGCGCAGCAGGACCGCAGCCGCTGGGATACCCGGCTGATTACGGAAGGGGTGTCCATCCTGCAGCGGGCACTGGCGCGCGACCGGCTGGGTGAATACCAGGCGCAGGCGGCCGTTGCCGCCCTGCACGCGGATGCGCAGACGGCGGAGGAGACCGACTGGCCGCAGATTATCCAGTGGTACGACGAACTGGTCCGGTTCACGGGCAGCCCGGTCGCGAGGCTGAACCGGGCCGTCGCTGTCGGGGAGGCGGACGGGCCGCGTGCCGGCCTGGCTGCCCTGGCGGAACTGGATCCATCGCTCCCCCGGCATACGGCGGCGCGGGCGTACCTGCACGAGAAGAGCGGCGACGTCGAACAGGCCGCACGGCTCTATGCGGAGGCGGCGCTGCTGGCGCCGAACCTGGCCGAACGCGAGCACCTGACCCTGCAGGCCGCGCGGCTGAATGCGGCTGCGCGGCACAGCTCCGGCCAAGCGCACGAATAGGCGGGCCTGGCGGAGGACAGCAGGACGTACGTTACGGGCCTAAAGCGTCTCCGGGATTTTGCGGCCGGGAAAGAGTGTCGAATATTGACGCCGATACATTCGGCGCCCCACGAGGCGGTAGGCAAGTCGGACCGGCGGCGGGATTTCCTTGAAGAAAGCCTTTCGGTCGTCCGGAGGGTTCGTAGCCATCATCATCCCGAGGTAGCCCACCAAAAACTTCTTGTCGAACTGTTCAATCCCGTGCTGACCGACCGCGTCCATTTCCTTTGCACTCAGCACCCTGTCCACGACGGGCATCACCTCAGTGACTTCGCGGCGCAGATGCACTTTAAGCAGAGTTGAGAGGTCCTCATAGCGTTCAGCGAGTTCCTCGCGGGCCGCCTCGTCTGCCGTCTCCATCCAGCGTCTCCGGACAGGTTCGATGTGTTCAAGCCGCTGCCCCACCTGCCGATGCTGTTCCCGCATCTGCGCTACGTGCAGGGCGCACCCCGGTGCCCGGCCCTCCAGCTGGGGATACATGAGCAGGTCCTCGCCCTCGTGGTGGATGTGCAGCACGCTGTCGAAGTTTCCGAGCACTTCCCCAACGTATGCGGCGCGATCCGTATCGCCGATAGGGGTGGACCGCACCAGACCGGGTGCCTCATCGTAGGCCCAAAGGAAAAAACGGTGAACGCGCCGCATTCCGACCGTCCCGGTACAGAGGATGGGCCCCGGCGGCAAGGGAGCCGCGGTCTCGCCCGGTTGAGCTGTAAAGAAGTCAGTCATTTGGATTGCCCCTTACGGGATTATGTAAGACCAAGGGCTCCCCCGCGAACATTTTAAGGTCGTTCGTCAAACGGAACAATGGTTTAATCCAGCGGGGTTGCGGCGAGCTTCAGCGTAGGCCGGTTCCTTTGGTTCCCCTCATGCGCGGGCCCGCCCTTAGCAGGTTTGCTTGTCCCGGCCTGCGTACGTTGAGCCGAAGGGGGGACGGCTTTAAAATAGCGCCATGCTGTCTGGGGGCCCGGACGACTGAAGGATGCACTAATGAAGGCTTTGTTTACCGTTTCGGCAGCACAGCTTGCGCTCGGCCTGGCCGGTCTCCGGAAGGCGCTGCGGGATCGGACCAGCTACGACGTCTGGAAACTCAAGGGCGACCCCAGACACGCAGCACGCGACCAGTGGGTCATGGGAACCAATCTTTCGGCCCCGGGCCTGATGCTGATCCTTCAAGGGCTGGCCACGGCAGGGCTGCTGAGCGACAGGTGGCGCCGCACCGCCGCTAAGGCCCTCGCCATTCTGGGCGCGATAATGAGCGGCGGCTACCCCGCAGAGAAATCTATCCGTCAGGCCTGGCGTGGGAAGTCCCCGGACAAATCACTACTGCCAATGACGGCGGCCGCAACGGCCCTCGCAACGCTGATGGCCGTGCTCGGCCGGAAAGACATGAATCGGCTACCGAAGGCGGGCTGAAGGACAGGCGGCCGGGCTCGACGCCGCGGCACGGGCCCGGCTCCGGCACGCCTCCGGCTAGGCGCATAAACCGGCGGGTCGGTAAAGTTTTGATGGCCAGATTTTCCCCGCACCGAGAGTAAGACCCCACATGAGCAAGCACGCAGCAACCCCCGAAAGCCCCGAACCGACGCCGATCCCGAACCCCGAGCGCACCCTCACCGTGTGGGAGGACGGGGTGCAGCTGGACTTCACCTTCGCCGACTGCATGAAGTACCACGGGCCCGGCTTTCCCGGCGGCGTCGCGCACGCCTTCGCAGCACTCGGCCGGGCGCTGCCGGAACTGGCAGCCCGCACCCCCGGCGGCCGCGTCGAGCGCCGCGAGATCCGGATCCGCACCCCCTTCGGCGGTCCCGGCGCCCGGGATGCCTTCGAACTCGTGACCCGCGCGGTCACCGGAGACCGCTACGCCGTACTGCCGGAACTCGCCCGGCCCGAACGCGGTAACACCCTGGCCCGTTACGTCTTCGAGCTGACCGCCGGGGATGCAACCGTCACCTGCGTGATCCGGAATGAGGGCATCGTCGCGGACGAGTTCATCGAGCTCACAGCGAAGCCGGAGAAGACCGCCTCCGAACTGGCCCACCTGGAAGTCCTCAAGCGCGAAATGCGGGACCGCATCCTCGAGCGCGACCCGGCTCAGGTCTACGACGTCGAAGGCTAGTTTCGACCTGCTGGAAACTGGTCCTTCGCCTAGTGCCGGGGGTATCGAGTATTTGCAGAGGGGTCCGGGTGTTCCTCGCAGATGGAGGCGACAACTTTGGTGCCCGTTTCATCCGGGCTAATCCGGATATTCACCGGCCGCCCGTAGGTGTCGGTGGCCGGTATGTCGTAGGGGTTCAGCGTGGTTTTGCTCTGGACGGTCAGGATGAGCGTCTTGGGATGATCCACTGTGTAGCCGTGTTCCTGCCGCAGCATTTCCGCGATCCTGCCTTTAGCCGCTGATAGTTTCCTCTTGGCTGCAACTCCGGCCTTGATGATCACGGCAAAAGAAGCAATGTAAACGGCCAGAAGAATGATGATCCCCAGCATCAGCAGGTCTTTATAACCCTCAGCCTTAGGGTCACCCATCAATTCGCTGGCGACGATCATTCCACCGATCGATGCGATCGCCAGCACGATTGCCAGCCATGGGGCGGGCACCTTGGGAACGAGGGTTTCGCCCGCCTCTACGCCGGGGATTTCTTTGGCTTTTGACACTTGAGACCTAACGGTAAAAGGCGCACGGAACAATAACTTCAGCAGTAGCAGTGTAACGATACGGCGGCTTCACGGATCAAGGATTAAACCAAAACCGGTTCAAGCGTGAGGGGGAATCACCAAGAGATCCCCGACCTCACAATCCAGCGCATTGCAGATCGCGGTCAGCGTGGAGAACCTGATGGCTTTGGCCCGGTCATTCTTGAGGACCGACAGATTCACGAGGCTGACACCGACCTGCCGGCTCAGTTCCGTCAGCGTCATGCCGCGGGCTTCCAGGAGTTCATCAAGACGGCAGTGGATGTTCGAGGAATCATCCGCCGGCATCAGACCAGGCCATCCGTATCCTGCTCAATCCGGCGTCCGTATTGGAAGACTCCCGCAACCAGTATCAGGACGAGGCTAAGCACCAGCGGCCAGGGGCTCAGCGTGCCTTCAAACAGGACCAGTTCGTCGCCCGTCTGGCGCTCCATCACAACCAGGTCCGCCACGCGGGGCAGCGCGATTCCGTAGAGGCCCTGGCTAAACGTCCCTACCAGCAGCAGGACGATACCGCAGGCCCCGATGATCCTCACGGACACGGCGGTGAACAGGACCGCGCTGCGGAGCCGGTAGGCCAGCAGGAAGACCAGCGCCTGGACGGCGAGCACACCTGCCTGGTGCAGCGCTGAAGAGCAAGCGAGGAGCACTGCGGGACCGGAGGGAAGAGCGGGAACCGTAGCCGTCAGTGTTGTGTAGTGCGCTGTCACTCCGGCCGTCAGCCCGTCCACACTCTGTTCCTGTGCGCTGACCGGAAGCTCCAGCGTCACCGGGCCGGTGAAGTACCCGACGATTTCGGAGATTGAAAAGGCAGTGCTTACAACCGCGGCCAATGCCGCCACAATCATGAATACGGTCGCGTCGGTCCGCGAAACGATTCTCTTTTCCACTGCCGGCGCGCCGGTTCTTTTCATCAGCTTCACGGTTCCCCCATATCGACTGTCGTTAATAACGATTGTCGATAACGTACGCGCGCTGCGGTGCCGGCGTCAATGCCCCCGGCAACCGTCTCACTCTGGCCGCCCCGCCCGGCCGACGCTAGGCTCCTGCACCCTGGGCCCGGGCGGATACGGCAGCCCGCCATCTTCGGAAGGATCGGCATGCGCGTTGTTCGGATGTGGCGCGGCGTTGTCCGCGGCCAAGACCTTGAGGCGTACGTCGAATACGTGCAACAGACAGGAATCGTGGAATACCGCGCCACGGCGGGCAACCTCGGCGCTTGGATTCTCACCCGCAGCCTGGACGAGGGGCGCAGCGAGATTGTCACGGTTTCGCTGTGGGTTTCCCTCGAGGTGATTCGCGCTTTCGCGGGCGACGACGTCGGCCGGGCCGTCTTCTATCCCGAGGACGACCGCTTCCTCCTGGAGCGTGACCGCACCGTGTCGCACTATGAGCTCGCCGGTTAGTCCCGGCGTTCGTGACGGTAGCCGGCAGCCTGAAGCATCAGCAGCGCAAGGGCACCGGCCAGGCCGAAGGGCAGCAGATACACGCCCATCATCTGGAAGTTCATCACCGCAACGTCCTGGGCACTCGTGACTGCACTGCCGCCGCTGTAAATGGCCGACGTTATTTGGAGGTTGCCGGAGAGCCAGATCAGTCCAAGGACAAGCATCATCGCCACAACTGCCCACGCGGCCCAGAGATAGGGGTTAGACCGGCTCCTGGGGGCAGCAGCCGTATCGACGGGCCCTTCAGCAGTGGCGCCGCCACGGTCCGCGTCGCTGAACTCCGCTCCGGTACGGGCGGTAAGACTGGACGCCTGCGGAGGTTCACCGCCGTCGGACACCACTTCCACCCAGTCCGTGCTTTCCCCAGGCATCGGCCGGGAGTAAAGCCGGTAATCAGATTTGCTGATGCTTCGCCGTGTTCCCATGGCCCGAAGCCTACTATGGGCGAGCACTGCCCCTGCTGAGGCGGCGCGCCGAACAGTTGAGCGCCGATGCCCGTGTTCCGGTGAGGGAACACGGGCATCGGTACCAAGCGAATAGGGGGTCAAGGCGGGCAAACCGTGCCCCGCCTAGCTCTCTTCCACCTCCGAGAACAGGGCGATGAAGGTGGTCCCGGTGGCCTTCAGCTGACCGAAGAGGTCCGCGGCCGCAGGTGTTGTTACGGCAGCCGAGGCGTCCTCGTAGCTGTCGAAGTACAGGTCAAGCGTCCGGTGGGCGGGGGTGGGTGAGCCGTTTTCCTTCGGCCAGACCTTGCCGGCCTCGTAACGGCGCAGCTCCGGGAGCTGCTTGGCGCTGTCCGCGATGCCTTTGTAGGCGGTCTCAAACGCTTCGGGGTCGGCGGGGTTGTCGATGACGAACGTGATCTTGGTGGGCATGGTGTTCTTTCCTTTCGGGGGTGGGGGTGGTTGAAGTTTCCGGGCACGTGGGACCGTTGTCTACCGTGCCGCGGTCTCCAGGAGCCGGAGCCAGACTTCACTGATCGTGGGATACGCCGGAACCGCATGCCAAAGCCGGTCGAGCGGTACTTCCCCGGCGATCGCGATGGTTGCCGCGTGCACCAGCTCGGTCACGTCAGGTCCGACGGCGGTGAACCCGACAATCGTGTTGGTGTCCTCATTGATGACGATGCCTGCGCGGCCGGTATAGCCGTCGGCATGCAGTGAGGCGCCGGCAACGGATCCAAGGTCGTATTCCACGGAACGGACCCGGAGCCCGGCGTCGACGGCGCCAGCCAGGGTGAGGCCGGCGGAGGCAATCTCGGGGTCGGTGAAGATGACCTGCGGAACTGCCCGGAGGTCGGCGGTCGCCACATGGCGCCCCCAGGGGAAGTCCTCGACCGGGGCGCCGGTTGCCCGTGCCACAATCGCGTCTCCCGCAGCCCGGGCCTGGTACTTCCCCTGGTGGGTGAGCAGCGCACGACCATTGACGTCGCCCGCGGCGTACAGCCAGCCGCCGTCGGGCACGGTGCCGTCGGGGCCGATCACCCGCAGCGTCTCATCCACGCTCAGCCAGCCACCGGCCGCGAGCCCGAGGTATTCAAGCCCAAGGTCGCCGGTGTTGGGCCTGCGTCCCGTGGCAACCAGGACCTCGTCGGCGTCGATACTCCCGCCGCCGGCCAGGGTTACGTGCACGGTGCCGCGCGCGTCGCGGGTCACCTCGCTCGGGCTTGCGCCGATCAGCACCCGCACTCCAGCGCTTTCCAAGGAGGCGACGACGTGCTCGGCGGCGTACGGCTCGACCCGCGGCAGGACGCCGTCGCGCGCGATGAGCGTCACCGCGGCGCCCAGCGCGCTGAAGGCGGTCGCCATTTCCGTGCCGACGACGCCGCCGCCGATGATCGCGAGCCGCTCCGGGATTTTCTTCACGGACACCGCTTCACGGCTGGTCCACGGGGCGGCGTCCGCCAGTCCCGGGATCGGCGGAAGCGCCGCGCTGGTTCCGGTGGCGACGACGACGGCGTGCCGTGCCGTGATCGTGCTGACCGTGCCGTCCCGGCCGGTGATCTCCACGGTCCGCGGGGCAATGATCCGCCCGTGCCCGCGGACCAGTGTGATGCCGGCCTGTTGGAGCCACGCGACCTGGCCCTCGTCGTTCCAGTTCGAGGCGAACCGGTCCCGGCGGGCCAGCACCGCGTCGACGTCGAGCCTGCCGGTTACTGCCGCGGCGGCACCGGGCAGCTGCCGGACGGCGCGGAGTGCGGCGGCGTCCCGCAGCAGCGCTTTGGTCGGCATGCATGCCCAGTAGGAGCACTCGCCGCCCACCAGCTCGGATTCGACAATCACCGCGCTGAGGCCGCCGGCAACTATCCGGTCCGCAACGTTCTCCCCCACCGGACCGGCGCCGATAACAATAACGTCCGTAACGGTCCCGGTCATCGTGTGCCGGCCTTCGCAAGACGCTGCAGCCGGATCGCGGAGAGAAGGAAGAACACGCCGCCGAGGGTGGCGTATCCCGCGACACCGGTGAGGGCCGCCGATGAGGTGTCGGACATCAGAATGAATCCGGTGCCGGCGAGGGTGGAGATGCCGCCGCTGAGGATCATCGGCCACTGCCCGCCCAGCCGCAGGCGGGAAATGGCAACGGCGAGCTGTACGGCGCCCGCGGTAATAGCCCAGACACCCCAGACAACCAGCAC
Organism: Arthrobacter jinronghuae; assembly: GCF_025244825.1. Classification (NCBI taxonomy): domain Bacteria; kingdom Bacillati; phylum Actinomycetota; class Actinomycetes; order Micrococcales; family Micrococcaceae; genus Arthrobacter; species Arthrobacter jinronghuae. The sequence continues at coordinate 1,696,891 of NZ_CP104263.1, read as the reverse complement.
GGCGGGAACCCCCGAGGTGACGGCCACACCGAGGGCGACGGCGGTCAGCAGGCTGAGCGCCATATTCACCAGGAGCAGCGGGCCGGGACGGGTGGCGCGTGAGGCGCGGTGGTCGACGACGGCGGCCGCGACGTCGAACAGCGGGTAGAGGATGAGCAGGGCGATGCTGAAGGGTCCGAGGGTGGAAGCGGTCAGGGCAATGAGGACTGCCCAGACGATGGCGAATCCGAAGCGGACGAAGTACAGCTTCCGAAGGACCGGCGAGATCGCCGGTGGGGTCTGGGTGGTTGATGTGGTCATGACGTTCCGTTCTGTTTGAAGTGTTTGAACGCGGGAAGGGGGTGGCTGGTGAGGGGTCATCGGACGGTTACCGCCGACGTCGCGGCCTGGAGAACGAGACCCGCGACGGTCGAGGGACGACTGACCATGACGGCATGGGAGGCCTCGACCTCTATGACGGCCGCGTCGGTCCGGCGGGCCATCATCCGCTGCACCTCCGGGTCGATGGCCCGATCCGCCGTGGTGACGAGTACATAGGACGGCACGGTGCGGAAGGCTTCCCGGCTGATCGGTTCCGCTACCGCACGGACGTTTGCAGGACGCTGGACGATGCCGAGGACACCTGCCGTGCGCTGGTCGACGTCGGCGGCAAAGGCTGCGCGGAAACCCTCCGGGCTGATGTGCACCTCAGGCCCGCTTGGTGTTTCGACTGTCACCAAGGGCAGCGGGGTCGATGATTGTGCGGCCAGCTGGCCGACCGTCTCCCCCGCGATCGGGATAAATGCCGCGACGTAGACGAGGGCCTGCACGTCGAGGGCACTCGTATCGATGTTCGTGATGACTGCACCGCCGTACGAATGGCCGACGAGCACCACGGGACCCTCGATCGCCGCCAGGTAGCTGGCCAGGTAGGCCGTGTCATGCTCCACGCCGCGCAGCGGGTTCGCAACGGCCCGGACCGGGAATCCTGCGTGCAGGAGTTCGTTGATCACCGGCTCCCAGCTGGAGGAATCGGCCCACGCTCCGTGCACAAGCACGATGGTCGGCAATCCCTGGTTTTCGCCGGCGTCGGAATCAGTAGTGGTCCCCAGTCGAGATGAACTGTTCAACATTTCACATGTCCTTTCGTAGTAGTTGAAGCCGTCCGGCGTCCGTACGGACGGCGGCCGGCCCGTTGGTAGAATGACTAGTCACTCTACTTCGAAGGACTGTAATCTGGATCATGGAGACACGCAAGGGCAACCGGAAGGAAATCTCGTGGCGGAGGCTGTGAAGGTATCGATGAGGGAACGTCTCGTCGAAGCCGCGACTGAGCTGTTCTATGCCGAGGGGCTTCGAGCGGTCAGCGTCGACAAGGTGATCGACCGTGCCGGAACGACGAAAGTGACCTTCTACCGGCATTTCAAAAGCAAGGACGACCTGGTGGTGGCCCATCTGGAACGCCGGGCAAAGATCGAGCGCGAGGGAATCGGCGCTGCAATGGAACACGCCGGCGGGGATACCGACAAAACCTTGCAACTAATCGCGAACCAATTAGGCACTATGTCCTGTGAGCCCGGATTCCGCGGGTGTCCCTTCATCAACGCCGCAGCCGAATACCCGGACCCCGCCAGTGCAGTCCGTAAAACCATCAGGGACCACCGCGAATGGTGCAAGGCCGCGTTCGCTGAAATCGCCCGTCCCCTGGCTCCCGCCGATCCGAAGGCGGCAGCTGAGGATCTGATGCTTCTTCGCGACGGAGCGATGGTTGCCGGCTACCTTGACGACGACGGCGACGCCCTCGCCGCTTCCTTCCTGCGCAGCTGCCGCGCGGTCGTCAACGCCGGCTGACTGCGAGTAGATCCCGGAGCGCCGAAGGCGGCCAGCCGCGAACGTGTGCGGCAGCTCGTTGCCCGCCTAGATCGCCGGAAGTGTCGCCGTGTCGATGACGAAGCGGTACCGTACATCGGACGCGAGCACACGTTCGTAGGCATCGTTGATGGCGTCGGCGGCTATGAGCTCAATTTCGGGTGCGATGCTGTGCTCGGCGCAGAAGTCCAGCATGTCCTGGGTCTCACGGATACTGCCGATACCAGTGCCGGCGAACGAGCGCCGGTTGCTGCACAGCGTGTACACCTGTACCGGCAGTACCTCCGTCGGCGCACCGATGTTCACCATGGTTCCGTCGAGGCCGAGCAGCATGAGGTAGGCATCCACGTCGATCTTCGCACTCACCGTGTTGATGATGAGATCAAAGGTGTTGGCGAGGGTTTCGAATGTAGCCGGGTCGCTCGTGGCGTAGTAGTAGTCAGCACCGAACCGCAGCCCGTCCTCCTGCTTACTAAGCGAGTGCGAGAGAACCGTGGTTTCCGCTCCCATGGCATGTGAAATCTTTACGGCCATGTGACCGAGCCCGCCCATCCCAATGACGGCTACCTTCTTGCCTGGGCCGGCATTCCAGTGCGCCAGTGGTGAATAGGTCGTAATGCCGGCGCACAAGAGGGGCGCGGCCGCTTCGTACGGGATGCTCTGCGGAACACTCAGCACGAAGTCCTCCACCACGACGATATGCGTGGAGTACCCGCCCTGCGTGATGGTGCCGTCGCGGTCCACGGCGCCATAGGTAGCGGTGTTGCCGTTGAGGCAGTACTGCTCTGCACCCGCGCGGCAATTGGCGCATTCACGGCAGGAGTTGACGAGGCACCCCACGCCGACGCGGTCGCCGACTTGGTGCTGCGTGACGTCTGCACCAATCTCGCTGACAACCCCGACGATCTCGTGGCCCACCGTCAACGGGTACTGCACCGGCCCCCAGTCACCCCGGACAGTGTGGATGTCTGAGTGGCAGATCCCCACGTAGGCGATCTCGATAAGTACGTCTTTCGCGCCAACGCTGCGTCGTTCAATCGTGGTAGCGACAAGCGGGTCGGTGGGCGATACCGCGGCGTAGGCACTCACGGTCCGAGTCGGACGAGTCGCGGTCTGAACTGGTGAAACCATGGTGGGCTCCTAAAAACAGACTAGTTTGCTAAGTTGCGTGCCGACGCTTCTCGCCGGCGGTTCAGGACTACGTTCGGCACGGACGCAATTGCCGTCCTGGAGCGTGCAGGCTCCGGATTTGTGAGTCGTGAATCTACTTAGCCCTCAGAGTGTTAGCCAGTGCCCCCGCAGGCGGGGGCACTGGCAGAGCCCCCTTTGCCTACAGCTCCACGCTTTTGCCCATTCCACAACAGGTAAGGGCCCTTATCCCGGAAGTACATATGTATCTAGATGAAACGCTTGATCCGCGCACTTCAACACTCAATACTCGTCCGGACATTCGCCGATGAGTGAGGTACCCAATGATGATTACCAAAAGAGTGCGCGCATGGTCAGCGGCCGGAATAGCGGTTGGCCTGACGGCGACCGGCGCGGCATTTGCCAGCTCCCCCGCCGTGCACGATGCCAACGAAGGCTACCGGGACCACTACCCGGTCGTCTCGACGGACAAGGGAGAGGTGCAGGGGGAAGCGACGTCGATGGTCACCTCCTTCAAAGGCATCCCCTATGCCGCTCCCCCGGTCGACGACCTGCGCTGGAAGGCCCCGGCCGACGTCGAGCCGTGGGAAGGCGTGCTGGACGCCACGCAATTCGGGGGCTCATGCACCCAGGGCACCGGATGGGACCCGGGCTATGACCAGCCCACACTGAACGAGGACTGTCTGTACCTCAACGTGTACCGGCCGAGCGAGCCGTCGTCGAAGAAGCTGCCGGTGTTCGTGTGGAACCACGGTGGTGGCAATGTTGCCGGCGCCGGCCGTGACACCGACCCGAACAAGTTCATCACCAAGAGCGAGGCGGTGTTCGTCACCATCAACTACCGCGTGGGTGCGATGGGCTGGCTCGACACCACCGGGCTGGAAGCGGACAACCCGGACGGTGCGGCAGGCAACTTCGGCCTGCTTGACCAGCAGGCCGCCCTCACCTGGATCCAGGAGAACATCGGAAGGTTCGGCGGTGACGCACGGAATGTCACTCTCGCCGGCCAGTCAGCCGGGGCCTCGAATACCTGCGCACAACTCGCCTCCCCCGGAGCCGACGGCCTCTTTGACCAGGCGATCCTGCAAAGCGGCGGGTGTTCAGCCCGCACACCCCAGGCGGCCCGTGCCTCCGGCGCCCAGTTCGCGGCGGAGATCGGCTGCCCCGATCCGGCAACGGAGCTCGCCTGCCTCCGGGCGAAGTCGCCGGCCGAGGTGCTCGCCGCCCAGACGGCGGTGCGGCAGAGCGGCGCGGTTCACGGCAACGCCGTCCTCCCGTCCGACCCGCTCGAGCTGTTGAAGGCCGGCCGGCTCACGAGGCTTCCGGTGATCGTGGGCGGTACGGCGGATGAGTCGCAGCAGAGCGTCTTCGGTGCCTACGACTACGTTGGCAATCCGATCACCGAAGAGATGCTCGCCGATCTGATCTCCACCACGTATCCGAACGATGCTGCGCAGGTGGCGGCGGCCTACCCTGCCGCCAACTATCCCTCCCCAACGGTGGCGTGGGGAGATGTGCAGAGCGATCAGCGGGCGTGCCGAGACCAGACCCTGCGGGACCGGATGGCCGCCGACACCAGGACATATGCCTACGAGTTTGCGGAGAAGGACGGGCCGGCGTTCACCTCCATCTGGCGGCTCGGCACCGACTACCCGTTCGGCGCCACCCACGTCAATGACCTTGGCTACCTGTGGGATTACCTCGGCACCGCGCTGCCGTTCAGCACCGAACAGGTACAGCTCTCGGACCAGATGATCAGCTACTGGTCCAGCTTCGCCGACGAAGGACGTCCGGATGCGAACTTCGCTCCGGAGTGGCCGCGCTACCGCCCGCAGGGAGAGATGCTGCAATTCGTTGCCCCCAGCGCCCAAGTGGTCAGTCATGCAACGGTCGATGCCGAGCACGGGTGTGAACTGTGGGACCGGGTGAGCCCGGCACCTTAGTATTTCGTTCATGACCAGCGCGGCCAGCAGCCCCTCCGGTACCACCCGGCTGCTGGCCGTCGCTATTCTCGCCACCTTCGTGGCGTTCCTCGACGGGTCCATCGTCACCGTGGCGTTGCCTGCGATCAGCCGGGAACTCGGCGGCGGACTGCCCACCCAGCAGTGGACCGTGAACGCCTACCTGCTCGCCCTGGGGGCGTTCATCCTGCTGGCCGGCTCGCTCTCGGACTCCTTCGGCCGGCTGCGGATCCTGCGGATCGGCATCCTGGGCTTCGGGGCCTCCTCGCTCGCCTGCGCCCTGGCCTGGGCTCCAGGCATCCTGATTCTGGCCCGAGGAATCCAGGGCATTACCGCCGCACTGCTGGTGCCCGGCTCGCTGGCGCTCATTACAACGGCGTACCACGACGCCGCGCGCGCCGCCGCCATCGGCAGGTGGACGGCCTGGACCGGCACGGCCGCGATCATCGGCCCGCTCCTGGGCGGAGTGCTCGTGGACGTGGGAAGTTGGCGGCTGATCTTCGCCGTGAACGTCCTGCCGGTGGCCGCCTGCCTGCTGCTGATGACCGGCCTGCAGGAGAGCAGCGGACGTCGGCGGGCCGCGTTCGACCTGCCCGGCGTCGTACTGGCCGTCGCCGGACTGGCAGGTCCCGTCTATGCACTGATCGAACAGGAGCGGCTCGACTGGGGGCATCCCGCCGTCGTCGTTCCCCTGGCCGCAGGACTGCTGGCCCTGGTGCTGTTCCTGCTGCGCGAGGCACGGGCGCCGGCACCGATGATGCCGCTGTCCCTGTTCCGGGCGCGGAACTTCCGCTACGGCAACGTGGTCACCGCGGGCGCCTACGCGGGGCTCGCGCTGGGAACCTTCGCCGTGACGGTTTTTGTCCAGCAGGCCGCGGGATTCTCCGCGACGGCCGCCGGCTTCACCGCCCTGCCGCTGCCGGTGGCCATGCTGCTGTTGTCCGCCCGCGTGGGCAGGCTGGCCGGGATTTACGGGCCTCGGCTGTTTATGACCGCCGGGCCGGTGATCTGCGGGGCCGGGTTCCTCCTAATGCTCACGGTCCAGCCGCCCCTGGATTTCCTCACCGAGCTGCTGCCCGGGCTGCTGCTGTGCGGACTGGGCCTCGCCCTGATGGTGGCGCCGCTGACCTCCGCGGTGCTCGGCGCGCTGAACGGGGACGACGCCGGCATCGGGTCAGCGGTCAACAACGCCGTGTCGCGGGTAGCCGGCCTGATCGCGATCGCGCTGGCCGGCACCGTGTCCGGCGGCGCCCTGGACTTTCCGGGCTTCCGGCAGACGGTGCTGGTCACCGCGTGCCTCTTCCTGGCGGCCGGGGCGGTCGCGTTCCTGGGAATCCGGAATCCCACGACGGCGGCCCCGCACTCCTCTGGCGGGTGAGACGGAGCGGGTGCGCCGTCGTCGTACTCCGCCTTCACCCGGGCGTGGTGCGAGCTACCCGGTTCGCGGGACCAGCGAGGCAGCTTCGGCGGGCATTTCATCGTCACTGCGGTCCAGGCGCAGGGCCAGCCCGGTGCAGGCACCGAACACGGCGCCGCCTGCAGCAACTGGGAGGGCCACATCGATGGCGGCCAGTGCTCCGCTGGCAAGGGATCCGGCCATGAGGCCCAGCAGTCCCAAGGTGCGTGTTCCGGCATTGTCCGGGGCAGGGCCAGCGCCAGGAAGCTTCTCCGTGAGTGCTGGCCTCGATCATGTCGTGCCTGGATGATCTGTGTTCGACTCATCACCGCTTCCTCCCGCTGGTCCTGCCGCGGATGCGAGCTGTGTCCAATCCTTCCTTGGTGCGTTCGACGATCCATTGCCTGGCATTATGGCCCGGTCTTCCGGCTCGTATATAGGAGTTGCAGCGGTAAGTGGCACGGTTTTCTTAGGTGCATGCCCAATGAGGAGTCTTTCTCGCCGTGATCCGGGCATGGACCCTCCGGAACTACCTGCGGCGATCCCCACTATGGTGGATTTGCCAGCACACTAGCTGTAGGGATGCCTAGAGAACGGGGAGGCTATGAGCGCGGAGTTGGTCATCAGTGTTCAGGGGCTGGAGAAGGCTTTCGGGAGATTCCAGGCTCTGAACGGGCTGGACCTACAGGTTCAGCGTGGGCAGGTGCACGGTTTTCTTGGGCCAAACGGTGCAGGGAAGTCAACAACTATCCGCGTGCTCTTGGGGCTGTTGAAGGCCGACGCCGGAGACCTGCATGTCCTGGGAAAGGATCCGTGGCGGGAGGCCGTGCCGCTGCACCGGCGGCTTGCCTATGTGCCGGGCGATGTCGCGTTATGGCCGGGCATGACCGGCGGCGAGGCCATCGACCTGCTGGGATCGCTCCGCGGCGGGCTGGACGAGGGGCGGCGGGCGGAACTGATCCAGCGGTTTGAACTGGATCCCGCGAAGCGGGGCCGCCAGTACTCCAAGGGTAACCGGCAAAAGGTAGCCATCGTCGCCGCCCTGGCCTCCGACGTCGAGCTCCTGATCCTCGACGAGCCAACCAGCGGTCTGGACCCGCTGATGGAGAACGTCTTCCAGGAAGTGATCGGTGAGGCAAAGCAACGGGGCACCACGGTGCTGCTCAGCAGCCACATCCTCGCCGAAGTCGAAACCCTCACGGACCGGGTGAGCATTATCCGGGACGGACGGATCGTGGAGGAAGGCACACTGGCCCAGCTTCGCGGGCATACCACCGCCGCCGTCCACGCCACTCTGGAACGTGACCCACAGCCCGGCCAGCTGGCCGCATTCACGGACGTGCACCTGGACGGCGGCAGACTCACGGCCGTGGTGGAGTCCGCACGGGTGGGTGAGGCAATGGCAGCACTCACCCCGTTCGGCATCACATCGCTGACCGTTGAACCGCCCTCGCTGGAGAGCCTCTTCCTGCGGCTGTATGACGATGACACCCCCTCCACACGGGCGCGCCCATGAGCAACGCCCTGACAGGTACCCGGCCCCTGCTGCGTGCTACTGTCCGGTTCGACGGACGTAGCTTAGTACCGTGGATCCTGATCGCGACGGCGCTCTCTGCGTCCTCCGTGCTCGTCTACCCATGGGTCTTCCCCACCCAGCAGGACCGCCTCGGACTAGCCCTTGCCATTGGCTCCAACCCGGCACTGGGCCTGATCTTCGGGCCGGCCTACGATCTGAGCACCGACGACGGTTTCAACGCTTGGCGCAGCCTCGCCCTGGGCGGTTTCCTCGCCGCACTCGGATCGATTTTCACCGTCACCCGGTCCAGCCGGGGCCAGGAGGACTCCGGACAGGCGGAGCTTCTGGCATCCGGTGTACTGGGCCGGAGCAGCCGTCTGCTGGCGGGAGTGAGTCTGGCCCTGATCGGCTCGGTGGCTCTGGGAGGCGTCGCCGGAGTCGTCACTGCCTGGTGCGGCGGCGGCTGGAATGCGTCCCTGCTGCTGGGAGCAACGTTCACTGCCACCGGTTGGATGTTCGCGGCGGTCGCCGCGGTGACCGCGCAGCTAGGATCCGATGCGCGGACGGCGAACTCGCTGGCCGTGGGTACCTTCGGCGCGCTGTTCCTGCTGCGCGGCTTCCTGTATTCGGTGGAGGCACCGGACTGGACGTCCTGGATAAATCCGTTGAGTTGGATGACGGAAACCCGGCCGGCCAGCGGCAGCCACTGGTGGCCGCTGCTCCCCGCAATGGCTCTCACCCTGGTCCTGCTCGGTATAGCGTTCCTGCTGCAGTCGCGGCGCGACTTCGGACAGGGGGCAATCGCCCCCGGACCAGGCCCCGCCCGGGGCAGGGTTGGAACTCCGTGGAGCCTGGCGGTCCGGCTGAACCGCGGCCCGCTGCTGACGTGGACCGTTGCATTCCTGATTATCGGGGTGGTCTTCGGGTTTTTTGCCCGTTCCTTTAAGGACATCCTGAGCGGTGACAGCGCAGCCGCCTCGGTTCTCGCATCCGGTGCAGCCACGCCGGATGCCCTCGCGCCGGCCTTCCTGGTGACGATCCTGAGCCTGGTCGGTATTCTCGCCGCCATTCCCGGCGTGCAGATTCTGCAGAAGGTGCGGATCGAGGAACTGGAGGGCCGGCTGGAACCCGTTCTGGCCGCCGCCGTTCCGCGCTCCCGTTACTTCACGGCAAACGTCATGCTCGCATTGGCCACACCAACCATCTACCTGCTTCTCGCTGGAGCCATCATCACGGCGCTGGCCTCTGGGGACCTGGGCATCGACGCCGGCAAGGTTCTGCTGCAGGCCGTGGTGACGGTTCCGGCCGTATGGACGGCCACCGCCGTTTCGGTGGCGGTCGTCGGTGCGCGGCCGCAGGTGCTAATCGCGTCCTGGGCTGGTGTGTTTATTTCCTTCGTGCTCACGTTGCTGGGCCCGACGTTCAGGCTCTGGGACTCGGTACTGGCGATCAGTCCGTTCTGGCACGTTCCCAACGTTTCCGTCGACGACGCCGGGTGGGGCGGGTTGGTGGGAATCTCCGCCGTCACCGCTGTGTTCCTGCTGATCGGTTTCACTGGTTTTCGCCGTCGCGACCTCGATGGGTAGCCATCCGTCGCCGACGGAGCCGGAGAGCGGCGTTTAGACGTCGCGGTGGGGGTCGGCTTGCGGGCTCCAGGAATGCGAGTTCCTACCGGTCGACCCTGGCGGCGATACCGGCAATGAGATCATCAGGGTTGAGTTCGGGATCGAGGGCGATCTGGACCACGTACCCCTGGGCCGCTGACAGGACAGCATGGGCGGCCGCAGTGGTGGCCTGCCCTGCATCCTGCTCGGTGGGAGTGGAGTGAGTCCGCACCCAGTTCAGGAGCCTCGCTTCAGTCGTCGCTTGGAGCGTCCGTAGCTGGTCCTGCACCATTGAGGCCATTTCTGGATCCCGTGCAGCCTCGGCCCACACCTGGAGCAGCAGCTTTGCGCGTTCGCGATCGATGGGGGCAAGGATGGTTCGCACCACATCGCCGGGGGTGGCTGCAGCAGCCAGGCCGGTGGTTCGCTCCTCCAGCAATTCTGCGGCAACACTCCGCATCAGGTCGGCCTTGCTGGCGTAGTGGGAGTAGATCGAGCCGGCGGAGAGTCCGGACTCCTTGATGATGTCCGCCATCGAGGTCTCACTGAATCCGTTGTCCAGGAAACAACGCATGGCAGCGGCCGCGATCTGCTCGCGGCGGGCGGTGCGACGGGAATCCGTAAGACGAGGCATCCAAACAGAATACCCGTTCTGTTACGCTAGGACCCAAACAATTTGGCTGTTCTTTTTGACTCTGGAGATTCCCATGTCCACCCAGCTCCATTCCCCTCCCATCACTTGGTTCAAGGCTGCCGGCCTCGGTGTCGCCGGCTCGCTTATTGTCCTGCTCGTGGTCCTGGCATTCCTCTGGCCTTCGAAGGCCACGACGGCGCAGCACCTGCCCGTCGGCATCGCCGGCCCGGCCGCGGCCGTGACTGCCCTGCAAGACGCCATCGGCGCACAGTCGCCCGAGACATTCGACTTTGTGGATGCCTCAGACCGCGATGAAGCTGTACTGCAGATCGAAGCCCGCGAATCCTACGGCGCCATCATCCTGGGTGAGGGCACGACGGCGCCCGAGGTGCTGACTGCCCCTGCCGCCAGCACCGCAGCCACCCAGTTGCTGAACGGTGCCGCTGCCCAATTGCAGGCCCAGCGGACCCAGCAGGCTCTCGCCACAGGCGGTGACCCCGCAGCAGCCACGGTCACCGTCACTCCGGTCGTGCCGCTCTCTGATTCCGACTCGTCCGGCAGCGGGCTGGCGGCTGCCTCCTTCCCATTGACGATGGGCGGCATGATCGGCGGTGTCCTGATCTCGCTGCTGGTTGCCGGAGCCGCCCGGCGGCTGGCCGCCCTGGCCGGATTCGCCGTTGCAGCAGGGCTCGGCCTCACCCTCGTCCTGCAGTCCTGGTTCGAATACCTCCAGGGGGATTTCTGGATCAATGCCGCCGCGATGGGACTGTCGGTTCTCGCAACCGCTTCGTTCATCGTGGGCTGCAAGTCGTTGCTTGGCGCCAAGGGCATCGGCGTCGGCGCGGTCATCACCATGTTCGTGGCTAACCCGATCGCCTCGGCGGCGACACCATGGCAGTTCCTGACTGAGCCCTGGGGTCAGATCGGGCAGTTCTTCGTTCCGGGAGCGTCGAACTGGCTCATTCGCTCCCTGAGCTATTTCCCCGATGCGAACCTCGCCCCGCAGTGGTGGATCCTCATCGGCTGGACCGCCGTCGGCATCGTCCTCACGCTCACCGCCCATGCACGGGCAGCCGCAGCGACACCCGCGCCTCACGCCCAGCGTGATGACGAGCCCCGTGAAGAAGTGTCTGTGGCCTAAAAAAGATGGTCAGCGCGCGAGATCGCGACGGCGGAACCCCGCGAACCCGACAAACAGGAACAATGCAGTGACTAGGGTGATCGACAGCAGGTGGTGGACTTGCCGGCCCCCGTTCGGGCCGAGGAAGCCGTGCACGTCGCCGCGCCTCACCGTGAGGTCCAGCCCGTTCAGTGCTAACTTGTCATACGACTTTGTCAGTCCGACGGCGTCGATCACTGCATCAGCGCTCATTTGCTCTGCCTTCTCTCGCCTCTCAGTGCAACAGATCCCGGGGCGAGGCAACTCGAGAGGCACGCCCGGGAAAACGGTCTCAGGGCGATGAAGTTGGGAACGCGGTCAAGGCCGTGCACATTTATCCTGCGGCGGTGCAATAGATCCGTGCAATGGCCCGGACCGCCCCATGCGCACGTTGAACCATGCGCACGAGACTTACTTGTAAACGGGCGATGGGATCGCTATCAGACGGCCATGCCTGCCATTTGCTGATGTCGCGATAAGGGATCCGCTTGCGAAACGATTAGTGGCGGCTCACTCACGTCCATGGAGCACGATGCTCGGCGTTACGCTCATGCGATGGACTCAGCAGCGTATCTTCGTGATCTCTTCGGCGTGCATGGCCGCGTGGCACTCGTGACGGGAGGAAGTTCGGGTATTGGCAAAGCGATAGCACTCGCACTCAGCGCAGCGGGTGCACACGTACTCATCGCGGCCCGGACCGCAGCGGCGATCGACGCGACAGTAACGGAAATACGCGAAGCGGGAGGCTCCGCCGACGGCGTCGTCGTGGACCTCTCAACCCGCAAGGGAGCACACCTTCTTGCCGATGCTGCCGGTGATGTCGACATCCTGGTCAACTCAGCCGGTATCAATCTCCGCCCCCTAATGCCCGAGCTCGACGAAGCCACCTGGGATGAGACCATGCGAGTCAACCTTGAGGCGCCGTTCATCCTCGGTCAGCGTCTCGCGCCCGGAATGGCTGAACGCGGTTTCGGCCGGATCATTCACATCAGCTCTCAGCAGGCACATCGGGCATTCGCGTCAAGCGGTGCCTACGGAGTATCGAAAGCAGCCATCGAGGCTTTGGCCCGATCACAATCCGAGGCCTGGGCACCATACGGTGTCACCGCAAACGTATTGGTGCCGGGCTTCGTGGAAACCCCGTTGAACAAGCGACTCAGCTCGGATCCAGCAGCCGTCCAAGCTCTGGCCCGGCGCACACTCCTCGGCCGAAACGGCCTGCCCGAGGACTTCGCAGGCGCAGCCGTGTTCCTGGCCAGCGCTGCGTCGGCTTACGTCGTCGGGCAGTTGATCACCGTTGATGGAGGGTTTTCGGTCCACTAATGCTTTTGAAGGTGGAACTACTACTTGGCCGCCACATAGGGCTCGCACCGGGTCTGGAGTTCCGTGGCGGCCGGGGTCCAGACCGCGGCGTTAAACATCCACGCCCTGGAAGGATCCTCGGCCTGCATAATGACGTTCTCAGTGGCCGAAGACAGCTCTTTCAGCAAGGGGGCCATGTCTGCGGACGCATTCTCGGTTATGGCGAGGACTTCTTCGTGGAGCGGACGTGCATCCGCCGCGCTCATCTCGACGCCGCTGGACCCGCCGCCGATCCCCACAACGGAAATCATCCGGTTCAGCGGTCCCTGACCGTCTGCCCCCAGGAGCTTGAGACAGGACTGCTCTTCCGTATCCTCAGCCACTGTTTCCTCGGAGGGCTCCGCAGACGCCGGAGGCGAAGAGGGCTTGGCTTCCACCTCCGCGTTGGCCGCACTGCAGCCGGTGACAAGCAGCAGGGCGAGGACAGGGACTGCGGTAGCTTTTCTCATGGTTCTTTCCCCCGGGAAACGTAGACGGTGGTGCCAACCTAGCGGCTAACCGCGCGCACCTCCAAGCGACGGCGGTGCACCTCGCCGACGACGGCGGCCCGGCGCTCCCTGGGTGAGGCGCCTAAGGTCCCGCCGTCGTCGTCGTGCCGCGACGCTGCCGACTAAAACCCGGACCGCCAGTCAAGGATGATGTCCGCAACCTCGTCGAGGTGTGACTCCAGGAGGAAGTGGCCGCCGTCGAGAAGTTCCACGCGCGCCTTGGGGACGTCCTGGAGGAATGCTGATGCCCCGGCAGGGCCGAAGATTTCGTCATTCCGCCCCCACACGGCAAGCACCGGAACCTGGGCGGAACGCAGCCATTCATGGAGCGCCGGATACAGTGCCCGGTTGGTGTGGTAGTCACCGAAGAGCGCCAGCTGGGCCTCGCCGACGCCGGGACGGGCCAGGAGCGCCAGATCGTGCTCCCAGGCGTCCGGGTCCACGGTAGTGGGATCCGGAACGCCGTGCTTGTACTGCCACTCGACTGCCTCCCGGCCCAAAGCCGGACGCAGGGCCGCCTTGTTTTCCGGCGAAGGGTCCGCACCGTAGGCCCAGATGGGAGCCCAGAAGTCGGGCACAAACCCCTCTTCGTAGGCGTTGCCGTTCTGCGAAATCACCCCTTCCACCGCTGCCGGGTTGGCCAGCGCCAGCCGCCAGGCGATGGGGGCGCCGTAGTCCTGGGTGTAGACCGTGTAGGCGTCCACGCCGAGTTCCGCCAGGAAAGCACGCGTCACCTCGGCCAGTCCGTCGAATGTGTACGTGAACTCCTCGACTGACGGCGCCGACGAGCGGCCGAAGCCTATATGGTCCGGGGCGATCACCCGGTATTGTTCGGCGAGCCTGGGGATGAGGTGGCGGAACATGTGCGAGCTTGTGGGATATCCGTGCAGGAGTAGCAGCACCGGGGCGTCCACGGGGCCGGCTTCGCGGTAAAACACGTCTAGGCCGTTGACGGAAACGGTGCGGTGATGGACGGCAACCATGGACTAACCCCTATCAATCGTTTTAGTGGTTATGGGAAGGTACCATGGAAACCGTGCCGTGCACCTGCGTGAACATGAAAAGCTTCCGTGCACCATCCGCGTGGAAGGAACCCGATGCTAGAGGATGAAGACCTGCTGCTCGCGCTGCTGAACAGCACACCCGTTGTCGCGGGCAGTCCCACGGACGAGCTCGCGGGCGCATCCGGCGTCGAGTTCGCTGCACGCTACGGAGGCACGGGCTCTCCAGCCGAGCTTGAACATCTTCGGCGGATGCGGGAGTGCCTGCAGGATGCCGTCCGGGGATGCAATGACGCACTGTCCCGCCTTTCAACAGTGCTGGGCGACGGCGCCCTCGTCCCCCGGGTCACTCCGCAGGGACTCCGCTGGGAAGTCCGGGCTCCGGAGGACGAGCGGCTAGCCTTCCGCGTGGCGCTTGCCTGGTCCCGTGTGATCCAGGAGTTTCCCGGCCGTCTGCGTCCCTGCGCCAACAACGAATGCAACCTCTTCCTCATCGACAGGAGCAGGCCGGGCACCGCCAAGTGGTGTTCCATGGCAGTGTGCGGCAACCGGATGAAGGCCCGCACGCATGCCGGCCGCCAGCGGGCGGCAGCAGAGCGGCCGTAACGGGGCTGATTGTGAGTCGGACGGGGTCCGGATCAGCGTAGCGTCCCAGGACCGTTTGACCATCCTGTTAGGTTCTGACCATGGGGACAATCGAGAGCCGCACACTGCATGCCCTCGTGGATGCCGCCATTGACGGGCTGCCCCCGGGGACACAAGCAGCGCCCCGGTCGATTGTGGACATAGGGTCGGCACATACCGTGGTGCTGCTGGACGGCGCCGCCGCCGTTCGGATCGGACGGGACCCGGGCACGGCGGCCGCCATGCGGAAGCGGCAGCAGCTGGTGGACAGCATTCCGGAGTCGCAAGCGGTCACCCGAGCAAACACCTGGCTCCGGGAAAGGCTGTAACCGGTGGACTCCAACGAACCTCGCTACCGGACAGTTGCGTTGCGAGTTGTTGTGCCCGGTGCCTGCCTGCTGCTTGGGCTCGCGCTTGTCCTGCCATCTGCCACCGGGTGGATCCTCGTCGTCGGTTCCCGCATCGTCAGCCCCTGGCCGGCGGCCGCCGCGCTGCTGCTGGCCTCCGTGGCGATTCGGTGGCTCGGCTCTCGGAACGGAGCCGGCGACCGCAAGAATCCCCGGTTGCACTCCCCCGTTCCGGCACTGCTGGCGGCCGCCGTCGCGGGGGGCGGAATCGCCGTCGGATCGCTGCTCGACGCAGGGACCGAGAGCCTCATTCTGGATCCCCAGGGACCGGAGGGCTGCCGCGCCGCAGTGCGGGAGTCCGCTTTCCTCATGTCAGGAAGCGGCAAGGTTTACGCCGTCGGCAGCCACGGAATCGGCAGGCTGGCCGGTGAGTGGAACACCGACGACGGCTACCGGCCCATCGAGGCCGGCGACTACACCCTGGTTTGGAGCGCCATCGGCGGGCAGCTCACCGTGGGCGGCGCCTGGACAGCCAACGGATACCGACTGGTCGAAGCAAGCGAATACATCGTGCAGGTGGACGCCGACGGCAACGAGCTCAGCGGTTACGTGCCCGTGGGACCGACAGAGTTTGAGCAGCAGCCGGTCGCCTGCCGGTAAAGCCCGCCTGTCCGGGCTGGTTCAGCTAAGAATCTCCTAGCGCAAATAGCCTTCTCATTGTTGACTAATGCCTATGCCAGCCGTTGAAATCCGCCGAGCCACCGAAAATGACGCCCACGACCTCGCGCGGGTCCATGTCCAAGCATGGAAATGGGCCTACCGCGGGTTGATGCCCGATTCCCTCCTCGATGGACTGGACGTTGAGCGAAGGGCTGCGGGCTGGAAGCGAATGATCCACGAAGGGCTGGTGCCGCAACCGCATCTGGCCGTGATCGGCTCGACGGTAGCGGGGTTCTCCCACGCAGCTACCAGCGGCGACGACGACGCCGATCCGCAGGTCGGAGAGGTCACGGCCCTCTACCTCGCAGAGGAATTTGTCGGTACGGGAGTCGGGCGCCGCTTGTGGGAGGCGGCGCTTGACCAGTTACGCGAAACCGGACACACCGCTTTGTCCGTGTGGGTGCTGGATTCAAACCATCGCGGAAGGAATTTCTACGAACGAATGGGAATGGTCCCGGACGGGGCGACTAAACAAGAGCTGATTGGGGATTCAACGCTGACGGAAGTTCGCTACCGCTCTTCGTTCAGGGATGCAGATTGATCCCGTCTGAGGGCGCAATGCTGAAGTCTGTGAAACGGACGTTCAAGCCGCCGCGTTCCGGAGAGCATGCCATCAGCCCTATCTGGCAACGGCTCTTCAGGGGAAGGTAGCCCAGCCGCAGACTGTTCCACTGCTGCCCGTCCGAGCCGCCGGGCTCTAGGTACTGAACATGGACCGCGGTGGCCTGCCGGGTCAGCCTCAGGGTTATCTCATGTTGAGCTGTACTGAGAGGACGCAGAGACCAGTCCGAAGTGCCGTTGGTAATCACCGTGCTGAGCTGAAGCGCGCCGTCGCTGTTCTCAACTCCGGTCTTCAACCAGGTTCGCTCATCGGTCCGAAGCATCAGTCCCGCCTGATCATAGAGCGTGGTGAAATCGCCCGAAAACGTCGCGGTGGCCACAAAGTCACCCGTTACTTCCGTGTAGAAGAAATGTCCGGTGTCGCGGATGAATCCGTAGTGGGTTTCTCGCCAGAAATCCGTTGAGGCAGCAGTTTCCAAAGTCAGCGAGTCCCCGCTGACTTTCCAACTGGTCGGCTCGTTCAGCCACGACATGTTCTCGAACATATTCATCCATTTCTTGGTGCAGGCGTGGAAAGGATACGACGAAGCATAATCGGCGCAAGGAAGATGAGGACGACGGTCCTGCCGGGCGACCGGTGCCACCTCAACACTCTTGACAGCGGCAAACCTGTAAAGCTAACTAGACGTGTCAAGCGAGCTGTACACCTCGGGGAGGCCGGAAATGTCCGTTGCGCCAACACGTACGAAGTGGGGAAATGCCAAGTTCGGAACCGGCCGCGTACCGGCCGCAGCCATCGCTGTTCCGGGCGGGCTGGTTCTGGGAGCAGCAGGAGGTTGGTTGGCCGTCCTCGCCGGGATTAACGGATCGAATCCTGCCCTCGGCTTCTGGGTCTTTTTTGCCTGCATCGCCATGCCCGCTGTGGCCCTGGTCTATCTCCTGGTCGTGGATCGAAACACTTTGATAGGTGCAACCGAACGGCCTGATGACTCCGTCGAGTCCGGGTGGTACGAGAAGGCGGCTGCGGGGTCCTTCACGGATCTGATCCTGCTGCTTGGGGTCGCGGCCACCGTTCTGGCCTTCGTCCCCATGGACTTTTCCGTCGACCTGAAGCTCGTCCTTCCGGCCATGATCGCTCTGGGCTTCGCCTCCTTCGGCATCCGGTACCTGGTGCTGCGGCGGAAAGGCTGACGTGAAGAACCTGGTGCATGAGTCGCGTCAACGTCTGGCCTGGTCCCAACAGCGGCTCGCTGACGAGCTGGGTGTATCCCGCCAGACCGTTATCTCCATCGAACGCGGACGTTTCGACCCGTCATTGCCGTTGGCCTTTCGGATCGCCGCCGTCTTCAACAGCACAATCGAGGACCTTTTCTTTCCCGATGAGCAGCAATGAGATGCGCTGGCGCCAGCAGCATTCCGGCAGCGGAGAACTCACTTCATTCTCATGTGAGTGACTCCCCCGCTGACGAGCTGCACGTTGGCCTGCTCCCAGTGCTTCGCTATGCTCCCGCCGCCGTGGCCGTCCCCCTCGTCGATAACGAGCTTTGATCCCGGCCACTGTTGGTGGAGTTCCCAGGCCGTGAGCGCGGGGCCGGAGATGTCGCGTCGGCCGTGAATGAGTATTCCCGGAATGCCGTGCAGGCGGTCCATGGCTGCCAGGATCGGCGGGTCGCTGACGCCGGCAGACGTCCAGTAATGCGCGGTGAGTCGGGCGAAGGCGATCCGGTAGGCGTCGTCGTTCCACCGGGGATCGCGGCGGAAGCCGCCTGTGCCGATGGAGATATGGGTGTCCTCCCACAGCGCCCACTCGCGGGAGGCGGCGTCACGGACGGTAGGATCCGGCGAGTTCAGCAGACGCAGGTAGGCCTCGACCAGCCGTCCGTGTCCGCGCTCGTACCCCATCCCGCTTCGCTCTGCGTGCGCGGCGAAGCGATCCCAGGCTTCCGGGAAAATCGCGCCGACGCCTTCGGTGATCCAGTCCACTTCCCGTCGGCTCGTCGTCGTAACCGCGACCAGCACCATGCCGAGGATTCGTTCGGGGTGCGTCTGGGCATAGGCGAGGGCAAGGGTGGAGCCCCAGGACACTCCGTTGACGATCCACTTCTCGATGCCGCGGGCTTCGCGCAGGGTTTCGATGTCGTGAATCAGGTGGGCAACTGTGTGGGCTTCCAGAGAAGTGGAGAGATCCGACGCATGCGGGCGGGAACGTCCGCAGCCGCGTTGCTCCAGGCCAAGCAGGCGGGTTCGCGTGAGGTCGAAACGGTGCCGGTACCCGCTTGTTCCCAGCGTGCCCCCGGGGCCACCGTGCAGATAGAGCGCGGGCACGCCGTCGGGCTGCCCCCACTCTTCCCAGTAAATGCTCTGACCGTCTCCACCATCGAGCATTCCCTGCTCCCGCGGTGTCTCCCCCATCAGCTCCCCTTTTCAATCTTCCCGGCGCCGAGTCCACCGCTGATCCGGACCAAACGAATGTGAGTCCTCCGGAAGCAGGCTTAATCGACCAGTGCTGTGGGTTTCAGGAGCCTGAACGCTTCATCGAGCAGTACCCGGGATGTCACCGCACCGTTGCGGTGCACCAACTCGGCTGAGGAAACGTCGAGGCAGGTCAGAGCAGACAGTGTGATGGCCCGTGCGTGATACTGCCGCTCCGCCTCGGGGCCATTCAGGGCATCGGCGACCAGCGGCACAAGAACAGTCATCCAAGCAAGGTGCTTCTCCGTGTTCCGGGCGCGCAGAGAAGGCGTGCTGATCATCACTCGCGTTGCACGCAGGGCCCGTTCAGGGTCCGCTTCGATTGTCTCCACGACCGCCTCGAACCCCGACCGCAGGGCCTGCCATACGGGCATCGATTCCAGGCTTTGGGCCAGCCGCTGCCGAACGGGCTCGCCGTACAGCATGGGGTCACCCAAAACCACGTCTTCCTTGGAGGCGAAGTACCGGAAGAAGCTCCGGGGCGAAATGCAGGCCGCTGCTGCGATTTGGTCGACGGTGGTCTCATCAAAACCCTGCTCGTCAAAAATTACGAGAGCAAGCTCCGCGATCTGCTGGCGTACGGCATCGCGTGTGCGCTGCCGCAGCCCGACCCCTTCACTACTTGCACTCATGCTCCGAGCATACCTTGCCTCTGTTGACAGTCTCTGCCACATCAGGCATAGACTGCTGGCACGACGGCGCGCCAGCGCTTCCGGCGCCGCTCGATCCACCCCATGAGGAGACATAATGCAGACACGCACTTTGGGCACGCAAGGCCTGACCACTTCGGCCATTGGCTACGGCTCGATGGGCATCTCGCTTGCCTACGGTCCTAGTGATGAGCAGGAAGGCATTGCGGCGATCCAGAAAGCGCATGAGCTGGGCGTGACGTTCTTTGACACCGCCGAGCTGTACGGCTGGGGTGCGAACGAGGAGATCGTTGGCCGGGCCGTGAAGAGCTTCCGTGACGAGGTCGTCATCGCCACGAAGTTCGGCTTCACGCGCGACGGCGGTTTCGATAGCCGCCCGGAACACATCCGCGACGTCGTCGAGAACAGCTTGAGTCGTCTCGGAGTAGACCACATCGATGTGCTCTACCAGCACAGGGTGGATCCCAGCGTTCCCATCGAGGACGTCGCCGGGACCGTGAAGGAGTTTATCGATGCCGGCAAGGTGAAGTACTTCGGTCTCAGCGAAGCTGGCCCGGAGACCTTGCGCCGCGCCCATGCCGTGCAGCCCGTCTCGGTCCTTCAGACCGAGTACTCCCTCTTCGAGCGCGACGTGGAGGTGCTGTTCCCCGTCCTCAACGAGCTCGGCATCGGATTCGTGCCCTACTCACCCCTCGGGCGCGGGTTTCTAACCGGTACCGCGAAGCCGGCCGCCGAGTATGACGAGACCGACATGCGCAGCTGGGACGCCCGCTGGCAGCCCGGCAACTTCGAGAAGAACGTCGAAGCCACCCGCCAGCTGACGGAACTCGCCGCGTCCAAGGACGCCACCGTGGCGCAGCTCGCCCTCGCCTGGCTGCTCGCGCAGGGTGAACACATTGTCCCGATCCCCGGCACCCGCAGCGCCAAGCGCGTCGAGGAGAACGTCGGCGCCGTCGACCTCAGTCTCACCGATGCCGATCTCGCCCGCATCGCAGAGATCCTTCCGACCGGCGGATTCGGCTCCCGCTACCCCGAGGAAATGAGCCCGACCTGGCAGTAATCAGCTAAAGGAACGCCGAGGCGCGGGACCCGCAATGGGCCCCGCGCCTTCGCTTGCGCCGACTGATCCTGCTGTCGGTCAGTGAACGGCGCCGAGTTCGATGAGCAGGACACCGCCGGCAATAAGCACTATTCCCAGCCCCATCAGCCAGGTGAAGGGCTCCTTGAACCAGACCCTTCCTATAACCGCAGTCAGCGCGACGCCGGCCGCCGCCCAGATCCCGTAGGCGACACCCAGCGGCAGACCGTGGGCGAGGGTGAGGGCAAGCATGGCGAACGCAACCAGGTAGCCGACGGCGACCCCGCCGTACCAGCGCTTGTCATCGACGGCGAGGCGGAGGCAGACGGTGCCGGCCACTTCGAAGAGGATCGCGGCGATCAGGAACAGGTAGGCCATTACGAGGTTTCGGCTTTCTCATGTGCCGCTTGTGACCCGAGTTCAACGCAGAGCACCCCGGCAATGACAACCGCGATACCAATGCCCATCAGCAGGGTGAGCGGTTCTCCGAAGAAGACCAGGGAGCCGATAGCGGTCAGGGCGACGCCGCTTGCTCCCCAGACGCCGTACGCGACACCCAAGGCCATGCCGGTACGCAGCACGCCGGCGAGCAGTACGAAAGAGCCGAGGTAACCGGCGGCGACAACGGCATAGAGCCCGGCATGCTCCAGCGCTCCTTTGAGCGCGAGTGATGCAGTCACTTCGGCCAGGATCGCCGCGCTCAGGAGCAGCCACGCTTTTGCAGTCTTTTTCATCAGGCGAGCATGCGGGTGATCGATTCGACGGCGGCGGCCCGCCTCGTGTCGTTGCTGGCACGCTTGTCGGCCGCCAGAAGGCCGACGGGCGCGAGCTGCCAGGCTTGGGCGACAGCGTAGATGATGACGAGGAGGTCGACTGCGCCGATGGCTGACGACGCTTGCTCCTGCACCGATTCGACTTTCGCCAGGTACGTCTCGAGCGGCTCGGAGGCAGCCTCCGGCCGTTCCAGCTGAGCCCAGAGGGAGATGCGCAGCACCTCGGGCCGGCGCTGATGGAAATCGAAAAGCTCACCGACCCAGGCCGGCAGATCGGACGGCTTAGGGGGCACCTCTTCCGCCATCCGCATAACCGCGTCGGATAGCGCCGCGTCGAAAAGGCCGCTCTTGTTGCCGAAGTAGGCATAGATCATGCGCACATTGCTCTCCGCGGCCTTCGCGATGCGATCGATCCTGCCGCCCGCGTAGCCATGCGCCGCGAACTCCGTCACCGCGGCCGAGAGAATCCGCGCCCGAGTCGCCTCTGCGTCTCGTTGCCCCATGCTCATTCCGTTCGCTCAGTGCCACCGTTGACACAATCTTCATCCCGCGTCTACTCTACCGAAGTAAATAGATACTTACTTAGGAGAGCGTGATGGAACCAGGAATCGAAAAGGCGCTGGCTATCACCCCGGCTTCAAGCGCTCGGGAGCGCACGATCGACATCACTACCACCGGCGCGCGCACCGGCAGGCCGCGGCGCATCGAGGTGTGGTTCTACCGGGTCGACGGGCAAATCTATCTCTCCACGACGCCGGCGAGCCGCAGCTGGTACGCGAACATTGTGGCGAACCCTGACTTCGTGTTCCACCTCAAGAACGGGGTGCGGGCGGATCTGCACGCAGTGGGTACTCCGGTAAACGATCCCGCTCAGCGGGAGGCCGTATTCTCGTCGATCATCGCCGATCTCAATCAGCCGCGGAACCCGGCCGGCATCGGACAGCCGGTCGAACCCCTTGAGGAATGGATGGAGAGAAGTCCTCTCATCAGCGTGGAGTTCCCGGAAGGAGACACCAAATGAACGCCCCTCGAATCGCCGTCATTACCGGGGCCAACCGAGGCTTGGGCCTAGCGACCGCCCACGCCCTCGCCCGGCGGGGCTTCGCCGTGGTCCTCACCTATCGGGGCGAAGCCGACGATGCATTCCGCGCCGTGAAGGAGATTCGCGCCGCAGGCGGTGATGCCATCACCGCGCGACTCGACCTGGCGGATACCGCCTCCTTCGCTGACTTCACGGTCTCGCTGCGGCGCGACATTAACGAGCGGTGGGGACGTTCAGACATTGACGTGCTGGTGAACAATGCCGGGATCGGACTGTTCGGCCGGCTCGAAGACGCCACGGTCGATGAATTCGACGCCCTCATGGGAACGAACGTGCGCGGTACGTTCTTCCTCATCCAGGCACTGGCACCCCACATCGGCGACGGAGGTCGCATCATCAACGTGTCCACCTCGCTCACCCGCCACGTCAGCCTCGGCACCTCGCTCTACACGGCGTCGAAGGCGGCAGTGGAGGCCATCACCCGCACCCTCGCCGTGGAGCTCGGGCCCCGCGGCATCCGCATTAACAGCATTGCCCCCGGTCCCACGGCCACGGACTTCAACGGCGGCGCTATGCGCGACGACCCCGACCTGCGCAGCAGCCTGGCAGATCAGACCGCGCTGGGCCGCGTCGGCCAGGCGGACGAGATCGCCGATGCCATCGCAGCCCTTGCGTCAAGCGAGCTGCGCTGGATGACGGCCGAACGCGTCGAGGTCTCGGGCGGCACTCTGCTCTAGAACTGCGGGAAGACCTCCGAGACCTACTGTGACCGATTTGGTGGATCGATGGCTACGGAGCGACCGTGCTCCAGACCGGTAGGAATACCGAGGAACGCAGGTTCGGGCGCCGAGCAGCAGGAATCAGCGGGTGCAGCAGCAGCCGGTTCCGGCGTTCCGCAGCAGGAAACTTCCCCCTGATCAGCGGCGTCGTCGGTGCCGCAGCCGGCCACGGTGTCGCAGCTGCCGCCCAGATCCGTGGAGCAGACCCCGGTTTCGGGCAGGACGAGTTCGACGTCGTCGGCCGCCTTCTGGTCCCCGGCCAGGGCCGCGGCAATGGAACGGACCTGCTCGTACCCCGTAGCCATCAGGAATGTCGGCGCCCGGCCGTAGGACTTCATGCCGACAATGTAGAAGTCCTTCTCCGGGTGCGACAGCAGCCGGGCGCCGTGCGGTGTCACGGTGCCGCAGCTGTGGAATTCCGGGTCGATGAGCGGCCCCAGCGCCCGCGGAGCTTCCACGGCCGGGTCCAGATCCAGCCGGACTTCACGGAGCATGTCCAGCTTCGGGCGGAAGCCGGTGGCCGGAACCAGCAGGTCGACGTCCAACTGCGTCTCCCCGCACGGCGTGGTCCCGACGACGGTCAGCGAGTCCGAGCTCTTGAAGCCGGTGATGGTGAACGAGGTCCGCAGGTCGATGCGGCCTTCCTCGACCAGGCTCCGCAGCCGGCTGCCCAATGCACCGCGGGCGGGCAGCCCGTCCAGGTCGCCACCGCCGTACACGCTTGACGCCGAAGACCGTCGGATCACCCAGCTGATCCGGGTTTCCGGCTCCTGCTCGGCCAGCTCCCCCAGCGCCAGCAAGGTGTTGGCCGCAGAATGGCCGGCACCGACCACCAGGACGTGCTTGCCGGCGAAACGGGCGCGGTCCCGACCGGTGACATCCGGCAACGGCGCGGTGATGAAGCCCTCCGCGTAGGCTGCGGACTCCCCCGGTGCTGCAAGTCCGGCCGAGCCCAGCGGGTTCGGGGAGTTCCAGGTGCCCGAAGCGTCGATGACGGCGCGGACCCGGTGATCGGCAGTTGTACCGTCAGCATTCCGGACGCGGACCAGGAACGGGGTGGTGTCGCGGCCGCCGGTGCGGGTCTTGTCCAGGCCTTCGCGGCTGACGGCAACTACTTCGCTGTTCGTGTGCAGACCGTTCCGGATGGCGGGGACGGCGGCCAGCGGCAGCAGGTACTGTTCGAGGAGCTCCGCGCCGGTGGGCAGGGTTTCCGCGTCCGGTTCCTGCCAGCCGGTGCCGGTGAGCAGGCGGCGGGCGGCGGCGTCGACGTCGTACTGCCACGGCGAGAACAGCCGGATATGTCCCCAGGCGCGGACGGCAGCGGCAGGCGCGTCGCCGGCTTCAAAGATCACCGGCGTCAGCCCGCGTTCGAGCAGGTGGGCGGCGGCAGCCAGCCCCACGGGGCCGGAGCCGATGACGGCGACGGGAAGCTGGGACAGATCAGTGTTCATTGGTGCTTTTCCTCAGGGAGAACGAAGGGTTTGCTAAGCCGGCAGGAGATCGGCGATGAGCGCGGTGATCCGCGCCTTGATGTCGTCGCGGATGGGGCGGACCGCCTCCACGCCCTGGCCTGCGGGGTCGTCGAGCTTCCAGTCCTCGTAGCGCTTGCCGGGGAAGATCGGGCAGGCGTCGCCGCAGCCCATGGTGATCACGACGTCGGACTCCTTCACGGCCTCGGTGGTCAGCACCTTGGGCAGCTCGGCGGACATGTCGATGCCCTCCTCGGCCATGGCCTCGACAGCGGCGGGGTTGACCGAGTCGGCGGGCGCGGAGCCGGCCGAGCGGACCTCAATCCGCCCCTCGCCGAGGTGCCGCAGGTACGCGGCGGCCATCTGCGACCGCCCGGCGTTGTGCACGCAGACGAACAGGACGGAGGGCTTGGCTGCGGATTCGGTGGTGCTCATCGGTTTGTCTTTTCTGTGGAGGCCTCTGTGGAGGCGGGAGGGACGGGAGCGGCGGCGGGCCAGTATTTCTTATGCGCCCAAAGGGCGACATAGACCAGCGCGACCAGGACGGGGACTTCGATCAGCGGTCCGACGACGCCGGCCAGCGCCTGGCCGGAGGTCACGCCGTAGGTGCCGATCGCCACGGCGATGGCGAGTTCGAAGTTGTTTCCGGCGGCGGTGAAGGCCAGCGTGGTGGTCCGGGGGTAGCCCAGGTTCAGGATTCTGCCGAGGAGCATTCCGGCGCCGAACACGACCAGGAAGTAGACCAGCAGCGGCAGGGCGATGCGGGCGACGTCGAGCGGGTTCGAGGTGATCTCAT
The DNA here is from genome assembly GCF_025244825.1 of Arthrobacter jinronghuae. Lineage (NCBI taxonomy): Bacteria > Bacillati > Actinomycetota > Actinomycetes > Micrococcales > Micrococcaceae > Arthrobacter > Arthrobacter jinronghuae. The sequence goes on along the minus strand of NZ_CP104263.1, from coordinate 1,671,462 downwards.
CCCCCTGCAGCGCGAAGAGCAGCACGATGGTGAACAGCAGGCCGTACAGTGCCCACGGGCCGAGCTTCGGCAGGAACGTGCCCTCGTACCAGTCGCGGCCCTTCGCCTTTTCACCGAGGGTCCGGGTGAGGAAGCCGGCCAGCAGCGGGATGCCCAGGAAAACCAGGACGCTGGCGGTGATGGCCCAGAAGGAGAAGCCGGCGCTGGTGGTTTCCAGTCCCAGCCAGCCGGGCAGGACCTGCAGGTAGAACCAGCCCAGGGCACCAAAGGCGAGGACCTGGAAGACGGAGTTGATGGCGACCAGCACGGCGGCGGCTTCGCGGTCACCGCAGGCCAGGTCGTTCCAGATCATCACCATCGCGATGCAGCGGGCCAGTCCGACAATGATCAGTCCGGTGCGGTATTCCGGCAGGTCCGGCAGGAAGATCCAGGCCAACGCGAACATAAACGCCGGAGCTGCGACCCAGTTGAGCACCAGTGAGGTGACCATCAGTTTCCGGTCGGCGACAACCCTCGAGGTTTCGTCGTAGCGGACCTTGGCCAGCACCGGATACATCATCACCAGCAGGCCGACGGCGATGGGCAGCGACACATTCGACACCTTCACCGAGTCCAGCGCAGGCCCAATGCCCGGAACCAGGCGGCCCAGCAGCAGTCCGGCGGCCATCGCGGCGAGGATCCAGACCGGCAGGAAGCGGTCCAGGGTGGAGAGCCGGGCGGTGACCTGGCCGGTCTGGGGTGGTGCGGTGGACGTGCTCACAAAGCTCCTTGGCAGGGACATCGACAGGGCAAACTACATTGAAGAACATCGATATCCTTCGATGTTGAGTATCCCGGGATATATCGATACCTGTCAATCTGTGCATAATGGGCAGGTGACCACTGCACTGACAGTTCCCGCTCCCGCCGTCGAGGCCTGCTGCACCCCGCTGACTTCTGAAGCGCTGAGCGTCGAAGACGCCCAACGCTTCGCCCAGCTGCTGAAGGCCGTGGCCGAGCCGACCCGGCTGCGTCTGGTCTCCCTGATTGCCGCCCAGGAGAACAAGGAAGCCTGCGTATGTGACCTCACCGAGCCGATCGGACTGGGCCAGCCGACGGTGTCCCACCATTTGAAGATCCTGGTCGACGCCGGCATCCTGCACCGCGAAAAGCGCGGCGTCTGGGCCTACTACTCCATCGTTCCGGGTGCACTGGAACGCGCGGCTGCGGTCCTGTCTCCCCGGTGAGCAGCCCACCTGCTGCTGAGCCGGGCGGGGCGATCCTCGTCCGTTCCCTGCTGGCTTCGGACTGGCCCTCGGTGCGCAGGATCTACGCGGCGGGGATTGCCACCGGCCACGCCACCTTCGAGAGCAAGGTGCCCGACTGGGAAGCCTTCGATTCCGCCCATCTACCCGGACTCAGGCTTGTTGCCGACGCAGGAAACGGCCTCCTGGGATGGGCGGCGGCCTCCCCCGTTTCCACCCGGGATGCCTACCGGGGCGTCGTCGAACATTCTGTTTACACCGCCCCCGCAGCCCGAGGACGCGGCATCGGACGGCTTCTGCTGAGCGCACTGGTGGCGTCCGCTGAAACCTCGGGAATCTGGACGCTTCAGTGCAGTATCTTTCCGGAGAACACGGCCAGCCTCGCCCTGCACCAGGCAGAGGGCTTCCGCGTGGTTGGCAGGCGCCAACGTGTGGCGAAAATGAGCCACGGACCGCTCGCTGGTCAATGGCGGGACACCCTCTTCCTGGAGCGGCGCAGCGACGCCGTCGGAACCGACGACTAGTACCCTTCCACGGCCTTGCTACGCCGGGCCCAGAACAGCACCGGGATCAGCAGCAAGGCCAGGATGCCGCCCGAGAGGGCGAGTGTGGCGTAGCTGGTGCCGGCCATCACCACGCCGGACAGGGTTCCCCCTCCGGCCCCGGCCAAGGCAACGAGCACATCGATCTTGCCTTGCACACGTGGGCGGATCTCCGGGGACGTGTTATCAACCACCAGTGCCGTGCCGGCAATAAGCCCGAAGTTCCAGCCAATGCCGAGCAGGGCGAGGGCCAGGATCAGTAGCCCCAGGGATTCCCCCGGAGCGAAGGCTGCGGTGACTCCGGCCAAGAGCAGGGTCACCCCGGAGGCGATAGCCATTGGAGTACGTCCGAGTTTGTCCACCAATATCCCCGTGACAAGCGACGGCAGATACATCGCGCCGATGTGCACCCCGATAACCATTCCGACCGCGGCAAGGTCATGGTGATGGGACCTCATATGCACCGGCGTCATGGTCATGATCGCCACCATCGCAATCTGGGTCAGCACCATCACGGCGGCACCCACGTAGACTCCGGCCCCCGGACGGGCTGCCGGCGCACCGACGTCGCTCGGCACGGTATCCGCCGTCCGGTTCTCCAACCCGCGTGCCAGAAAGAACGGATCCGGGCGCAAAAGCACCAGCAGTACGACGCCGGCGGCCAGGAACGCTGTTCCGGCAAGAAGGAACGGGCCGGCCAGGGCAGGGATACCGAGACCGTCGGCGAAGCGGCCCATGGGCGTAACCAGGTTGGGTCCGGCAACCGCCCCGAACGTCGTCGCGACCATCGCAATGCTGATGGCCTGTCCCCTGCGGTCCGGCAGCGCCAGGTCCGTTCCGGCATATCGAGCCTGCAAATTGGTGGCCGTTCCCGCCCCATAAAGGAACAGGGCCGCAAACAGCAGAAGAGGGCTGTCCACCACCGCGGCTAGGACCACGCCCAGGGCACCGAGACCGCCGGCGACGAACCCGGCTCCGAGTCCAATGCGCCGTCCGGCCCGCTGGGTGACTCTTCCCACCAGGTAAGCAGCCAGCGCGGAACCCAGGGTGATCAATCCGGCGGGCAGGCCGGCGAGGCCCTCCGACCCAAGCATGTCCTGAGCCAGAAGTGCCCCCACCGTGACACCTGCTGCCAGCCCCGCCCCGCCGAGGATCTGGCTGAGGACAACCACGGCGAGGGTACGCCGCTGAACCGAGACGCGGCGCGCCTCATCCAGCACGATGGTTGGGCGGGTCTGCTTCATTGCCGGTCCGGTCTCCCTGTCAGTACTGCACGACGCCGGTGAGCACCAGGACGGGGAACACGACTGCCGGGGAACTCGTCATGAGGTTCACGAGCAGATGCGCGATGGTGATCGGCAACAGGCGCCCCTGAGCCCGGACGATGAGCGCCGACCCGAGTCCCCACACGGTGAAGGCAACCACGTACACAACCATCGCGTCAGTAGTCGGAGCGAAGAAAGCATGCTGCGCGCCGAAGGCCAGGGAACAGACGAGCATCGCCGGCCACGGAGACCACGAGGCCGAGAGCCGGGACTGCGCGTAGCCGCGGTAGACGGCTTCCTCGGCAGGCGCATTCAGCGGAGCGAACGTCACCACAGCAAGGATGCCGAGGATCAGTGACCAGGCCGGTGAGGAGATCGTGGCGGCGTCGGGGTCGTAGAACACGGTGGCGAACGCATCGAACATGCCGGATCCGTGCAGCACCCACATCGTGGCCATAACGGCGAGGACAAACGGTATATAGAGGACGGCGATCCACAGCAGGCCCCACCCGGCGTCCCGAAGCACCGAGCGACCCGGCGCAAAGAGGGACCGCAGGTTGGACCCCTCGCTTCGCAGCAGGCGCGAAACGAGCAGCAGCGAAGCGATGTTCACCGGAATCAGGCTGAGGGACGCCAGCATCGGTGAGGACGGGAACGTGGCCGTACCGTCAACGGCGCGCATGATGAGCCACGCCGCCACCGTTGCTGCCGCCACCATTCCGAGGCGGGCAAGGAGGAGGCACGTTGCCCGCCGTCCCGCCAGGCCGACGTCGGCGGCGGACGGCCCGGGCTGCCGGACCGTGACTGTTTTCATGGGCACAGGCTAGCAAGCCCTGGACCGAGGGGACCCTACAGGAGCAGATCAAACTCCAGCCGGCCGTGCCGGACCCCGTTGACCTGCACCTCCAGGGCATGCGTGCCCGCATAGTGCCGCCGGGTGGTCATCTGCCGGAAGCCATGCCGGCCGTTCAACTGCCGGGACTCCCCCGGCTCCAGGGACACCGTGGTCAGCTTGAAGACCTTTTCCGCCGTGGACCCGTTCGCCTTGACGTAATGGACCGCGTAATCAACCGACAGCCGGGCCGGAGCGTCTCCGGTATTGGTCAGGACAAAGCCGAAGCCCAGCTCGCCCGGCAGCTGCAGGATGGACGCTTCCGCCCGGAGCTCGGTTACGCTCACCTCGGCCGGAGTGAAACCCATCAGCTCGAGCGCACCGGGATTTCCCTTCTTCACCAGCGTGCGAAGGCTCCGCCGAACCACCCAGGCGCTGCCGGGCGTGCCGGTCTGCTGCCAGCGCGCGGCTGCCTCAAGCACGAGCTCGGGTGCGTGCCGCGCGAGGTCGTTGGCGTGGTTGGCGACGGACCGGCGCACGTATTCGGACTCGTCGTTGTGCATCGCATCCAGCAGCGGCAGCGTGGCCCCTGACGTAGCGAGCAGCAACGGCACCCGGACGGCCCACGGCAGGTAGGGCCGGGTTCCCTCGCTGGCCAGCCGGCGTACGTGTTCGTCGGGGTGGTCGGTCCAGGTGCGGATGATCGCCAAAGCGCGCTCGTGATCGGCTTTCAGCAGCCGCCGGATGGCGAACTCGCTGGTCAGCCCCGGGGTCAGTTCCGCGAGCAGCGCCACAGCGTCGTCGAAGGCCGGGGTGCCGCCGTCGGCCAGTGCCAAGGTTACGGCAGCCTCGGTGACCGGCCACAGAGCCCAACCGGTGAAGGTCGGATCGTCCAGCGCGGCGCGGAACGCAACCGCGGCGGCCGGATAGGTGCCCAGCGCGTTAACGAGGGCGTGCGCGACGGCGTCGGTGCGGCCGCGCAGCGACAACGGTTCCAACCGGGTCCGGGTGTCCAGCAGTTCGTCCCAATCGATACCGGGCTCCGCGCCGACCAGCGCATCGTGCAGGGTCTTGACCTCGTTCGGCCCCAGCAGGTCATCCATCGCGCCCATGATGTTCCCCCGTTCCGGCTTCTCTTATACCCGGCAGGCAGCGCCCACCTCTTACTCAGCGTTCTGCTCACTCATGAGTCATCCTTTGGGTCGACTCCGCTGCCCGGGGTTTCCGCGGTAACGCGCCGGTAGGACTCGGCAATGATCCCTCCGAGGACATCCAGGTCCACCTTAGCCAGATCCTTGATGTAGAGGCAGCCCGCACCCGTCGTGTGGTTGCCGAGACGGGACAGTTGCTCGGTGTACGTGTCCACTCCGTCAGGAAGATATACCGTGGTGGCGCCCTTGCGCGGAGAAAATGCCGCCGCCCCGGCGTTGCCTTCCCGGCCGCTGGCGTATTTGTAGTGGTAGCTGCCGAAGCCGACAATCGACGGCCCCCACATGGCTGGCTGCTCGCCCGTGATCCGCGTCATCAGCGCGACCAGGGTCTGGGCGTCGCGGCGGCGAACGGGCGATGCCACACCGTCGATGAAGCTGCTGACGCTGGTGCTGGTTGCTTCCATGGTGCGCCTCCTCGTTGCCGGTCCGGCTTCCATCCTGGACGCCGGACCCGGGTTTAGCTGCCGGCCACGGGTTCTTTACCGCGTCCGCGGATCAGGCATCATCACTTCCACCTGCGGCTTCTCGTCGCGCTTGGCCTTCCACCAGACGAAGAAGCCGGCAAGGGTGAAGCCGCCGTAGAAGAGGTACATAAAGGCTGTGGCGTAGTAACCGGCGCTGAAGAGCAGCGGGACGCCCACTATGTCCACGGCCACCCAGATGAGCCAGAACTCGACCCACCCCTTGGCCATGCCGTAAGTGGCCAGCAGCGAACCGACGAAGGTCCAGGCGTCGGCCCACACCGGTTCGTAGGAACCGAGTCGGGCGAAGACCGGTGTCAGGGCAACGGTGCCCAACAGCATGATCGTCACCAACCCGATTCGTTCCCGGGTGGAGGCCCACTGCGGGGTCACGGCACTCTCGCCGTGGGACTTGCTCTGCTGCCAGCGCCGCCAGCCGTAGATGGACACCGCAATGAACATGATCTGCCGGCCCGCCTGGCCCAGCAGGGTGGCCGTATCGGCCCCGCCGAACATGGAGCCGAGGAAGACGGTCAGCAGGAGCAAGTTGCCCAGGATGCCGACCGGCCAGGCCCACACTTTACGGCGCATACCGCCGAAGGCGCTGAGCAACCCGAAGATGTTGCCCACCAGTTCGCGCACCAGCAGTGAGCTTGAGCCCACCGGAATCTGTGCCTCAAAGAGCCATCGCAGAAAATCCATGTCGTCCTTATCCCTAAGCGGGTGCTCCGGGGGTACGACAGTACGATGCGTCGCCGGGGTGCGACCGGTCCGAGGGGTCACCCCTGCAAAAGGGGACCTCGAAGGGTCAGCAAAGCCGGCGGAACAACAAACTGCACGTGCTTCTCCCATCCAGACTTTAACTGTCGGTATCGGAATTTCACCGATTCAACCGAACCGCCTCCCCGAGGTTCTCGGATCAGCAGTGCGGGTCGCGGACTATAACCGCCGGTTCGGAATTACACCGACCCCGGAGCACGTTTGTTGCTAGCTATTCTTGCACAGCCGCTTCGGCAGATGCGCGCAATTTGCGGATAGCGTCATTGGGATCACCAGCGCCGTACACGGCCGAGCCGGCCACGAACACATTCGCGCCGGCCTCGGCTGCCCGTTCGATAGTCTCCGGCGAGATTCCACCGTCTACCTGGATAGCCAGCGGCAGCCCGGAGCCGCGGACGGCCTCGGCGGCCCGCCGGATCTTGGGCAGCGTCACGTCGAGGAACTTCTGTCCACCGAAGCCCGGCTCCACCGTCATGATCAGCAGCATGTCCAGCTCGGACAGCATGTCCAGGTACGGCTCCACCGGAGTCGCCGGGCGGAGGGCCATGCCTGCCTTCGCACCGCGCTCCCGCAGGTCGCGGGCGAGCTTGATCGGCGCTGTCGACGCTTCTACATGGAAGGTCACGGACGCGAGGCCGGCCTCGGCGTACAGCGGCGCCCAGCGGTCGACGTCGGCGATCATCAGGTGCGCGTCCAGCGGCAGTGCGGACACCTGCTGGATCCGTTCCACCACGGGCAGCCCGATGGTCAGGTTCGGGACGAAGTGGTTGTCCATCACGTCCACGTGCACGGCGTCCGCCGCACTGATCCGCTGGAGCTCGGCTTCGAGGTTCACGAAGTCGGCCGAGAGGATGCTCGGGTTAATGCAGCACTTGCTCACGAAGGTTCTCCTAGATTTTGCGGCGGATCAGCGCCAGGAACATGGCGTCGGTGGCGTGGATGTGCGGCCACAGCTGGGCAGTGGACTCGTGGCCGGCTTCCAGCGCACCGGGCAGGCTGACGGCGTCCAGCGCGGCGCCGGCGTCGAGCAGTTCCAGGTCGTTGCGCTTGCGCATCACGTCGGCGACGACGGCGGTGGTTTCCGCAGGGTGCGGGGAACACGTTACGTAGGCCACCACGCCCCCGGGTTTTACCGCGTCCACGGCGGTGGTGAGCAGCTCGCGCTGCAGGATACCGAGTTCGCCGACGTCGGTGGGCTTGCGACGCCAGCGGGACTCCGGGCGGCGGCGCAGCGCGCCCAGGCCGGTGCAGGGCGCGTCGACGAGGATCCGGTCGAAGGTCTCCGGGTAGTCTTCGGCGATGGTGCGGCCGTCTCCGGTCCGTACGTTCCAGGTTTCCCCGGGCACGGCATCAAGGGCCTGGCGGACCAGCTGCGCGCGGTGCGGGGCGGGCTCGTTGGCCAGCAGCACGGCACCGGATTCGTGCGCGAGGGCGGCGAGCAGCGCCGCCTTGCCACCGGGGCCGGCGCACATGTCCAGCCACTTTTCGACGCCGTCTTCATCGACGGACGCGCCGCCGAGGTCCAGTTCGGCCAGGGCACGGGCGACCAGCTGGGAGCCGGCGTCCTGCACCCGGGTGGTGCCGGCGCGGACCGAGTCCAGCCGGCCGACGTCGCCGGCGGAGAACAGTGCGGAGTCCTTCACGAGCTCGCCGTCGGTTGCTCCGGCGGCGCGGGCCTCATCGAGGTCGCCGAGGCCGGGCAGGGCGACCAGATTCACCACGGGAGCGTCGTTGTCGGCACGCAGCAGGTCGGTGATCTCGTCGACGCTGCGTCCATGGGCCACCAATGACTGGCGCAGGGCCCGGACAATCCACTCCGGGTGCGAGTGCTCAATGGCGGAGCGCTTAACGGCGTCGGTTTCGCCTTCGGTAAGGATCTCCACCCACTCGTCCAGGCTGCGGGCGGACACCTTGCGCAGCACCGCGTTGATCAGTGCCGACGGGCCGGCGCCGATGACGGCACGGGCCAGGCCCACAGTCTGGTCGAGGGCGGCATGCGCCGGAACGCGCATGGCCAGCAGCTGATGGGTGCCGATGCGCAGGGCGTCCAGGACAGCGGGGTCCAGGCGTTCCAGCGGGCGGTCCACGCACTTGGCGAGGATGGCGTCATAGGTGCCCTGGCCGCGCAGGGCGCCGTAGGCCAGTTCCGTGGCGAAGCCGGCGTCGCGCTTGTCCAGCCGGTGCTTACGGATGCTTTTCGGCAGCACGAGGTTGGCGTAGGCGTCCTCGCCGGAGACGGCGCGCAGCACTTCAAAGGCGACCAGCCGGGCCGGATCGGCTGCGCGGGTGCGCTGGCCGGGGGCGGCGGCGGTGCGGGTCTTCACGGCGGCGCGGCGGCGTTCGTGGCCCTTGTCGTTGCGGTGTTTGTTGGGCTGGTCGGGCTGGGGGGTCATTCGAAGACCACGTCCTCACGGTTGGCGAGGCCGCGGGCCCAGTCGGCCCCCGGCATCATTTTCTTGCCTGCGGGCTGGACACGCAGCAGTTCGAGTCCGTGCGAGCCGGTCCCCACGACGGCGGCGGCGTCCCCGCCGCCGGTGAAGCGGACCTGGCCGGGGCGCAGGTCGGTGACGTCGGAGCGCAGTCTGGCCGCGCCGATCTTGAACCGGGCGCCGTCCCAGGTGGTCCACGCGCCGGGTTCGGGAGTGACGCCGTTGATGCGGCGGCGGATAGCCAGGGCCGGCTGCTGCCAGTCCACACGGGCATCGTCGATGCTGAGCTTGGGTGCCAGGGTGATGTCACCCTGCTGCGGCACCGGTACGGCAGCGCCGGCGTCGACCGCACTGAGTGTCTGGGCCAACAAGACGGCACCGGAGTGCGAGAGGCGTTCGAGCAGGTCACCGCTGGTGTCCTCGGGCCGCACCGTTTCCGTGAGCGTGCCGTAGACCGGGCCGGTGTCCAGCCCGGTCTCGAGCAGGAAGGTGGACGCGCCCGTGATGTCGTCACCGGCAATGACGGCGTGCTGCACGGGGGCCGCGCCGCGCCAGGCGGGCAGCAGCGAGAAGTGCAGGTTGATCCAGCCATGCTTGGGCACGGTGAGGGCGCGGGCCGGAACGAGTGCGCCGTACGCAACGATCGCGGCGACGTCGGGCTCCAGGACGGCAATCGCCGCGATGGCTTCGTCGTCCACCTTCGACGCGCGGATTACGGGCAGGCCCAGTTCCTCGGCGCGGGCGGCGACCGGGGAGGGCGTCAGGACCTTCTTGCGGCCCAGCGGAGCATCGGGGCGGGTAAGGACGCCGACGACGTCGAATCCGGCGTCAACCAAGGCATCCAGGGACGGCACGGCCACGGAGGGTGTGCCGGCAAACAGGACGCGAAGTGCCGCGGTCACCTAGGCTCCGGCCTGGGTGCCGAACGTACCCTTGGCCGCCTGGCCGAAGGTACCGAAGCTGGAGCCCACGCTTTGGGCACGCTGCGCTGCGGTACGGTCCGCGATCGCGTCGTACTCGCGCTGCCGGATGGCCCGGAGTGCTTCCTTGCGCTGCTCGCCTTCGAGCCGGTCGATATAGAGAGCGCCGTTCAGGTGGTCCGTTTCGTGCTGGAAGCAGCGGGCCAGCATCCCTTCGCCCTCGATGCTGATCGGGTTGCCGTGCAGGTCCTGGCCGGAGACGCGGGCCCAGCGGAAGCGCGGTGTCTGGTAGCCAAGCCCGGGGATGGACAGGCAGCCCTCCAGATGGTCCGGCTGGAGGTCGTCGCTCAGTTCAAGGACGGGATTGACCACATGCCCGGCCTGGCCGTCCACACGGTAGGTGAAGACCCGCAGGCTGACGCCGACCTGGGGTGCTGCCAGCCCGGCACCTTCGACGTCCTCCATGGTTTCCTCCATGTCCGCTACCAGCTTCGCCAGTTCGGGGCCGAAGTCGGTCACGTCTTCGGCGCGGGTCCGCAGGACCGGGTCGCCGAGCGTGCGGATAGTCAGGATGGCCATCGGGGGTTTGTTCCTTACTCTTGCTGCAGGGGATCGGAATCCAGTCTAGTTGGCTCCGCCGCCCGCCGGGACGCTCAGGCCTGTGGAGCGCCCGCTGCCACTGAAGTCTGTGGATCCGCAGTCTCTGCAGGTACAGCCTCCGGGGCTGATGCCTGGGCAGCAGGGGCTTCGTGCGCGCCGACCGGGGGCGGCGGCACGGGCAGCAGGGCACGGCCGGCGGCAACGGCATCAATACTGGTCTGCCAGACCCGGCGCAATGCGCAGAACTTGAACCAGTGCTGGGGCAACACCTCAGGATTGGCCCGCATGGGACGCACCTCCGTCTGGCCAACAGCGACGCCCAGCAGCAGCGGGTCCTGTCCGTAGGCCCACGGCTCCCAGGTGCCGGCACCGGCGTCGACCAGCGACTCCTGTGCCTTCATCCCGGCGACGAGCTGCATCACGACCTTGTCATCCAGCTGTTTCACCTGCCCGTCGCGGTCGGTGTTCTTGGTCTTGTAATCGATCAGGCACAGCCGGCCGCCGATCCGAGCGACCAGGTCCAGGGTGCCGGCGTAGCCCAGCTCGGCGTTCCACACGGTGATTTCCGGCGCGATGGGCTGGACGTCGTAGAGCTTCCACCATTCGTCGAACCGGTCCGCGAACTGGTGCTCGCCGCGGGCCGCAAGCTCCTCGCGGGCACGTTCGAGTTCATGCGGGCGGTCCAGAGCGCGGAGCGCAACCTGCTCACAGTAGAAATGGACGCGTGTACCCCGCTGCGCGGCGGCGTCGCGGTAGCGTTCCGAAGCCGAGGACGCCTCCTTCACCACGGAGCGCAGCTGCGACGGGCTGCCGAGGGCTGCGGTGAGTTTGGGATCCTTGACGACGGCGGAGGCGGCCATATAGCTGTGCCAGCCGTCCAGGGACGTAGATCCCTGGGAAATCACCGTGGTGATGGACGGGACCGTGGGCGGCTCGGAGAGCGACCGCGAATACATGCGTCCGTATTCGGTTGCGTGTGCCAGTGCTGGTTCAGTCATGTTTCCAGTCTGCCACCCGGCGGTGACAGTCTGCTTTCGGCTCCCCGCACGGTCTGTGCCTAGCGGCGTCCGCCTGCGCGGACCCGGTCCATCACGGCATCGACGCGGCTTCGAATTTCATCCTTGCCTCCGACCAGCCCGAAAGGAGGGCCGTCGTCCGTAGTGCCCCACGGCACGAGAACGTCAAAGTCCAGATCACGGACCTGCGCGAGGCTGGCGAGGTAATCGCCTCGAAGGTGCTCGTCCAGAACCACCGCTTTCCACTCACCGTGCTCAATCCAGATGAAGTCCCCGGTGAACAGGAAGCGCCTCTCCCCGTTGTTCCATAGGTAGTTTGTTGTGCCCGCAGTGTGTCCCGGCGTCGGAATTACCTCAAGGTCTTCGCCAATCATCTGACGCCGGTCAAACACGGCCGACACCGGAAGGGACCCGGCCACCTCGGCCCGGTCCCCCTCATGGACGTATACCGGAATATCGAACTCCGGCGCTCCGTACATCGCTTCATGGGCGTGGTTGATCAGCAGCCGAGCAGCTCCACCCCGGTCCATGATGGCCTCCGCGGAGCTGTTGATCCCCGGCGAGTTGTAAACAATCATGTTGCCGCCGGGCCGCTCGAGGACGAACGAGCGAAGCAGCACGTTGTGCTGATAGGGCAGGCGCACGGCGGAAGTGGCAAGCAGCCCGTCCAAGGGTGCGTGCAACGGGCCGGTTTCCGGAAGGGTCACGATTGGCTCCGTAGTCATTGGGTCCGCAGTGTGGATGCAGGACATAACTACGCCCCAAAAGGAGCCGGCGCCAGATAGACGCAAAAAGCCGCCACCTTCCCGAAGGAAAGTGACGGCCAGTGAAGGGTGGGCGATACTGGGTTCGAACCAGTGACCTCTTCGGTGTGAACGAAGCGCGCTACCACTGCGCCAATCGCCCTTCAATTTGTGCACTCGCGTTGATGCGCCCGGAAGCACTCCAACGTCTAAAGATGCTAGCCCAGATCCCGCCCGAGTCCAAACCAGGGCCGTTCCCGGGGCCGATTGGACGAACCCGCAAACGTCCTATAGAGTTTTTCTTCGTTGGAAAGCGGGGGTTCGCCGCGGAAAGCGCAAGCAATCCGGGGGCGATAGCTCCCCACCTGATCAACATGCGGACGTAGCTCAGCTGGCTAGAGCACCACCTTGCCAAGGTGGATGTCGCGGGTTCGAATCCCGTCGTCCGCTCGCAAGTCACTGTACAAGCCGCTCCCGGTTTTGCCGGGTTCGGTTCTCCAAAGCTTTATGCGGCGGTTACGGTGGGGTGGCCGAGAGGCGAGGCAGCGGCCTGCAAAGCCGTATACGCGGGTTCGAATCCCGTCCCCACCTCCACAGTGGATTGTAAAGAACCCATTTATGGGCGCGATTGGCGCAGCGGTAGCGCGCTTCCCTGACACGGAAGAGGTCACTGGTTCGATCCCAGTATCGCGCACGAACAGTACTGTTTCAGTGCTTTTCTTGCGGACGTAGCTCAGCTGGCTAGAGCACCACCTTGCCAAGGTGGATGTCGCGGGTTCGAATCCCGTCGTCCGCTCTCCCTTCTGCTTATGGTTTTCCAGGAGTAATCCTGAACGGGCCGAGCAGTTTAGGGCGCGATTGGCGCAGCGGTAGCGCGCTTCCCTGACACGGAAGAGGTCACTGGTTCGATCCCAGTATCGCGCACGGACAGTTTCGACTGTTTGCATTTGCGGACGTAGCTCAGCTGGCTAGAGCACCACCTTGCCAAGGTGGATGTCGCGGGTTCGAATCCCGTCGTCCGCTCTCCCCCGGTTTTGGCCGGCTTAGAAGGAACAGGTTTTTACCTGTTCCTTCTTTTGTTTAACCCGCAGTTCATACCGGCCTGATCTGCTCGGTGGTCAAAGCTAAGTTTGCTTATTAGTCGGCCTACAGATAATGTCTTTCCAGTAGAGAAAATGTCGACCTGGTTTCAGTAGCGGGATCAAAGTTGCATGGCCGATAGGCCGCTCACACCACTACTTGAGGAGAACCACATGGCTAATACGCAGACTCACAACGAGCACACGAACACCACCGTTCGCAACGCCAATGACATCAAGGTGTCCACGCGGACCCTCGAATTCGCCGTTTACGTCCTGGCCGTTATTGCCACGATCATCACGGCAGCTGTTGTTGGCGACAACGCCAGCGAAAACGGCCTTGACGCGTTCAACGCCGCACAGGCGATGGAATACATCACCTTCCTCACGGTCGGTCTGATGGTTGCCCGCGGCTTGGCCAAGTCCGGCCACCGCGGACACAACAGCAACAACAACGCGTAACCAGCGTTTTCCGGCCTTGTGCCGGACACTTATTCCGGCGCGGCGCTCTTTGAGCTCCGTGCCGGAATTGTTTTAACTGCTTAGAGTGTGGCCTATGGAAATCCGCCCGCTGGACATCAATGATGACCGCGCTATGTCCGAGGCCTACCGCGTTGAATGCGTGGCAAACCAAAGCGTAAGGCCCGGCTGGATTCCTCTCAGCAGGGAATCACGCATTCTCGGCTGGCGCACGCCTAACGGATGGCGGAACCATCTCCTCGGAGTTTGGAACGGGACCACGCTAATTGGTTTCGCGGCCGGTATGAATTCAACCGACACTCCGGACACCACATGGATATTCGTTTGGGTCGACCCCGCCCACCAAAATGCAGGGATTGGTTCGGCATTGGCCCGTGCGGCGGAAGACGCCAGTCCGGCGTCGACGGCGAGGTTCGTGGCAAGCGCTTACCGGTCCAGCACAAGCGAGATTGACGCGCTCACGCGGGCCTTCGCCTCTCCTTTGGGCTATTCCCAGGCAACCACTGAAACCGTCGTGGAACTTGATCTCCGGGATATGCAGCTAGCGAGTCCGACGACGGCGCCCGGCTACGAAATCTCAACGCACGTCAACGGCGTCCCGGAGCGGTTCCGCGAACAGGTAGGCCAGATCAAGGGCCTGGTCGATGCCGAGGCGCCCAACGGCGAGCTCGGCTGGGGTGAGATACCGGTATCGCCCGATGAATATGCCGATGAGCTGGCCCTGTGGGTCGCTCAGGGTTCCACGGTGTTCGAGTCCATAGCCGTGGACGCTGCCGGAAAGGTTGCGGCCTGGACCTGCTTGGTAGCGGCAGCCGATGCTGAACGGCCGGCACAGATTGAAGGAACGCTCGTCGTCTCCGGCCACCGCGGCCACGGCCTCGGAGCAGCCGTGAAGTTGGCGTCCCTGCACCGGGCTGTCGAATCCGGCAATGTGCATAGGGTCCGGACCAGCAGCGATGACCGAAATGTCTGGATGCGTTCCATCAACTCCGCGCTGGGTTTCACGCCCGTGGAGACGGAAATCATCCTGCAGAAGGAAACCGTCAGCCCGTGACCGCGTCCGCTGCCACGCTTGCGGTATACAACGTCTCAAAAGTGGAATGCAGCGGCCAGAACTGTGCGGCAGGAATGGCGGCGCCGGCGACGGCGGCTTCCAAATACACGAGGTGGGTAATCCAGCCGGGGCCGTAGGAATCGACGAGGGTCCCCAGACCGTAGTGCACGAAGTCCATCACCGCCCCCGCCTCCGTGTCACCCAGCCGGATGCTGATCCGCGACTCGGGTTCCTCGGGGAACTCCCAGCTCGTGGCCAACCGGCGAGGCTCGTCCATGTCAGTAATGACGCTGCGCGACAAGTAGCCTCCGCTATGGTCGACGACGATTGTTCCGCCGGTCCGAGCCTCGCATTCAAGGGAACGGCCCAGCCACTGGGACAAAAGGGCGGCGTCAGTGAACCCCGCCCACACGGCTTGTGCCGGGGCGGAAAACGCCCAGGAAATCAGAAGCGAACCGTCGGCGGTTGATACAGAGGTGAGCGGCATGTCGAAGATTGTGGCATACGGATACGCGTGCCGCACGGATCAGTTTCCGATGGCCAGTGCCATCTGTTCAGCGGACGCGAGATCAGCCAGCACCACCTGGTAGCGGTGGCCACCGGCGTCGGAGAACGTGACAGCACCGGCGCCGCCCATATTCAGTCTCGTCAGGGAGCCGCGTCCGTGCCGCGTCACCGGCCAGTTCACGAGTCCGGTGTTCTGCCCGTTGTCTTTGGCCACCATGATGTCCTGCACGTTTTGGCGCTGAATGGTGCGCTTCCACAGGGGACCTCTCAGGGTGACGGCCTGCTGGTCCACCGAGACCGTAATCCGCGCAACGAAACACCACCAGCCGGCAGCGAGCAGGAACGCTGCGGCGGCTACATACAGATGCCAGACCGACTCGACAGCTGCCCCACCCGCCAACGCGGCCCCGACGGCCGCAAGAAAGGCACCGCCTCCCCACCGAAGCCATCCGGGCGAACGTTCCACGAACCTGACACTGCTTGCCGGTGCCTGCGGCGCCATGGCTTTCCCCCTCATCGTTTCCACGGGCGGTCCTGATTAGGGAACGCTACCCCATTTCCCTGCCGCCCCGAGGTGCAGCCGCCTATCGCATCCGTTCTTCCAGCTCGGCCAGGAACTCACGGGCAGCGGGCATGCCGGGGTCCGCGGCATCGGCGCGACGGATGGCACCCGAGAGGATCTTGGCGGCCTGGGCCGTATCGCCCTTGCTGTCAGCGAGGACTACGGCGTTGTCCAGGCTGCGGCCAAGGGGCGAGGACTCTGTCTCAGCCTGCGGAACCGGGCCCTCGTTCATGATTCGAATCCAGTTTCCCGCCGGATCGATCAGGCTGAATCCGGTCCTCCCATCCGCATTCGTGCGCCTCCGCGGGCGGGTGACGCGGGGATAGCCCGAAATCGGCAGCTTGCCGTAGGCAGCCTGCAGACCTGCTGCAAACGAGTCAAAGAGCGCTCCCGTGTCCGGCACCAGGATCCCGCAGGTGCTGTGTGATTCTTCGGCGCGGTGCCCCTCCAGCACGTAGTAGTGCAACGGAAAACCGTATCCTTCCAGTGCCAGGTAGGGGTTCGGCTTAATCTGCCGGTACCGGACCTGGAACGCCATCGCGGAAAAGAAGGCGGCTATCTCGTCAATGTCCGCGCACGGCAGCATCGGAATGACTTGCGGAGGCATGCCCTTATTCTGCGCCTCGGTCCAGCTCGCGAACAGGGCGCAGTGGTCCTTCCGGGCTCCTGCTGACCGCTGCGCACATCGGTTCGGTCTAGGGTGACGCCATGGAGGACATCGAACCGTACTGGCTGCCGCGGCCACCGCTGGGAGATCGCGTTGCCGAATCCGATCTTGAGGCAGCGGCGGCATCCGTTCACACCGCCGATGGCGGATGGGTCCAGCCGCCGCCGGGGCTCCCTGTCTGGGTTTTCCTGGACCGGCTGGTCCATTCCTTCGGGTACCTGCTTCACGGGTCACCGGGCCCGGGAATTGAAGTGTTTGAACCGCGGACACCCGTTGACTACTCCCCCGATGACTTCAGTAAACAGAAGGCCGTTTATGCCGCCGGTGACGGGATCTGGCCGATTTTCTATGCGGTGGTCAGCCGCCCCCAGCCGGGCCTGAGGTTCCTCAACAGCGCGCTCCAGTTTGTCCGGCACAACGGAGCCACCAGTGGAATGCACTATTTCTTCTCGGTCTCCCCGGGAAATGCGATGGCTCCCCTGTGGCGGAACGGAACCGTATATGTTCTGCCCCGGAAGGGATTTTCCCGCCAGCCGCGTGAACGTCTCGGGCGGCATGTCATCGAGGAGCCCCATTGGGCATCACCGTCTCCTGTGCGGCCTCTCGCGAAAGTCGCTGTCGTACCGGCGGATTTTCCCTTCATGGGGAAGGTACGGAAACACGACGCGGCGGAGGTCGACGTGAAAGCCCTGAAAGACCCGGATGGCTACCCCTGGCTCTGACCCGTCCTGCCGCGTCCGACGTGTCCCGTTACCGCACCTGACTCGCTGGTGACCCAGCCGGTCCGGGCATAGTCTTTCACCACTCCCGCGGGCCCACCTGAAAGGAACCTTCCGTGACCATTGCCATCTTCGGCGCGACCGGACAACTCGGCGGCCTCGTCATTGACTCCCTGATCGGACGCGGTGTCGCGCCGGGCGATGTCCTAGCCTTGGGCCGGAACCAGGACCGGCTGGCTGAGCTCGCCGGCCGCGGCCTGCGTACGGCACGGGTTGACCTCAACGACGCCGCCACCACAGCGGGTGTGCTGGACGGCGTCGAAAAGGTTCTACTCATTTCCATGAGTGAACCGGGACGCCGCGTTGCTCAGCACGCAAACGCAATCGAGGCAGCGCGGGACGCCGGCGTCAGCCACCTTGTCTACACGTCGGTCCTTAATGCGCCGACGACGGTGCTCGCCCTCGCTCCGGAGCATCGGGCAACCGAGGAACTCATCACCGCATCCGGCCTTCCAACGACCTTCCTGCGCCACGGCTGGTATACGGAAAACCACCGGCAGGAGTTCGACGCCGCGCGCCAGACCGGCGTCGTCGCCAACAGTGTGGGTTCAGGGCGCATTGCCAGCGCGCCGCGCCGGGACTATGCCGAGGCAGCCGCCGTCGTGCTCAGCACGCCAGGCCACGAAGGCAAGGCCTATGAACTGTCGGGCGATAGAGCCTGGACTTACACGGAGTTCGCTGCGGCCTCGCAGGAGGTGCTTGAAACCCCGGTGCGCTACGAGGTCCTGACTCCGGAGGAGGAACAGAAGCAGTTGATCGGCCTCGGAATTGATGAGGTGACCGCGGGCTTCCTGGGTACGCTCAATGCCAACATGCGCGACGGTGCGTTGGCCCCGGCACCCGGTGAGCTGTCCAAACTCATCGGGCGGCCTACCGAGCCGCTGATCGAAACGATGCGCTCCTGGGCCCGCTGATAGCGCCTGCTTGCGCCTCGTCAGCCCGCCCGGCGCTGCAGCCGCCGGCGTACGGCTATGAAGACAACGCCGGCAAGGATGATGTGCACCAAGACCAGGGCGATCGCATCCGGTTCAACCCAGGTGATGGTCCATCCTGATTCGAGCCATCCCGTTCCCCCGAGAATGGTGCGGGTGACGGTCAGCTGCGTCCAGTGGAACGCGACCGCCACCAACAACGCGCCGGGCACGGGGATGCGCCGGGCCGCCACCAGTGCCAGCCCGAACAGCACCAGCTGCACGATGTAGACAACGGGGTCGTTGCCCGCCGGGAACACCTCGATGCCTCCTCCGTCGCCTCCGAGCACCGTGGTGATCGCCCACCGCACCGGTCCCACCACCACTCCTACGAATGGGAACAACGCAGTGGTCACCAGCGTCGCAACCGCCAGCCCCCAGCCGTCCCGCAGGTTCGTCCAGACATACCCGCGCAGGGCAAGTTCCTCCGGAAGCGCCTCATAAAGGGCCAGCACCACGCCGTTCAGGAGCAGGAAACCCAGGAAAGCTGCGACGTCGAGCTCTTCCACCCGTATCCATCCGGCCTGGCCGGCGGGTACCCAGACGAGAAGGCCGGTGAGTGCACCCACAGCCACACCCAGAGCCAGTGGCCGGGCGGCTGACCTGCTGAGGCCGAGTCCCTTCAGGCTGCGGTGGTCCAGCCGCCGACGCAGCAGCACAATGCCCGGCACCACGACGGCGGTCATCAGGACTGCCTGCAGCAGGACTTCGGTCAGCCGTCCCCAGCCAAAAGCCCGGCCGAGGGCTTCGGCGACCCCTATGGCCGTGCCAAGGCCGATGCCGAGGAACACCCATCCAAGGACCGCAGCCCGAAGTGCGTGTCCCCGCGGAATCGGTTGTCGCGTCTGGTCCGGCAGTTGAGACGGCGTCACTGCAGTCGGTGTGCGTGCAGGCATCGAGGGTCCTCATTTATCGCGTCGGGGCGGTAGTGCAGGATCGACGCCAGTCCACCACGAAGACCCGGGCAATCTACGCAGCCACGCCCGCTGGTTTGATTGCCGCGGCGACCGAGACGGTGGCAGCGTCCATCCGGGCAGCGACGGCGGCGCCACGAAAAATTACTCGCTTACACACCCCGTCGACTACTTGGTTTTTCTGAACGCCGAGCCGGGGCATGTGCCAAAACTACGTGTTCGCAGAACCCAGCCGCCCCTAGGCTTTGTATGCCTTGGCCGGGGGCGTGGCCGGGATCCACGGGAGGCCAAGAGGCGAGTCTCGCATTGCACCGCACCAATGCTGAGGAGATCACCGTGAAGAAATCATCACCTGCCCTCGCCGTTCTTGCCGCAACCGCAGCGCTGGGGCTCGCAGCCTCACCTGCGACCGCCGGCGGACGGCACCACCCACCATCACCCTCACCCGCACCTGTTGCCGGGGAAGTGACCACCGTTGCCGAGGGGCTGCTCGGTCCCTTGAGTTTCGCCGTCGGTCGTGGCGGCACCCTCGACGTAGCCCAATCATTCACTACGCTCCTGACCCGCATCACTGACGGCGGGGAACCCGAGGTTCTCGCAACGGCGCCCGAAGGCTATTCCCCCGGTTCCGTTTCCCGCGACCGTGGAGCTACTTATTACACAGTTGCTACCGGTGCCGGAACCAACGACCCGGTAGCCAACATCACCTTGCTGCAGTCGGTTGACCGGGACGGCACCATCGAAACGATTGCGGATATTTCTGCTTACGAATTCGCAGAAAACCCGGACAGCATCAACACCTACGGCTTCGAGGAGGCGCTTCCCGCCGAATGCGCGGCACAGTTGCCGGAAGGCATACCCGCGTCGCCCTACACCGGGCTGCCGGACTCAAACCCGGCGGCTTCCCTTCCCGGGCGGTTCGGCGGGACCATTGTGGCGGACGCAGGAATGAACGCCCTCATCCAGGTAAGCGACGACGGCGACATCGCCACGGTCGCGGTGCTACCGCCCATCCCCGTGACCGTACCCGCCGGGATCGGCTGGCCGGATTGCGCAGTGGGACTGGCCTACAACGCGGAACCGGTACCGACCGACGTCGAACGCGGTCCCGACGGCGCTCTGTACGTGACCTCGCTGCCCGGAAGCCCCGAAGGAGGCCCCACGGGATCAGTCTTCCGGATCGACCCGGCCACTCTCGAACCGGAACTCGTGGCGACCGGCTTCGTCGGGGCCACCGGTCTGGCCGTAAACGACAACGGCGATATCTTCGTGGCGGAGCTGTTCGCTAACCGGATCTCGGTGGTACCGTCCGGCTCGGATACCCCCCAACTGTTCCTGGAAGCAAACCAACCTGCTGCCCTGGAACTGCGGGGTGATGCCCTGTATGCGTCAGTGGATGCTCTTGCCGGACTACCGACCGGCCCAGACCCCGAGGCACCGCCAGCTGCGGAGCCTCCGGCTGAGCCGGCCCCGGCGACCGGCAGCATCATCCGGATCGAGCTGGACGACAACTGCGGCGGGTACCATCACCACCACGGAGGAGCTGACCGGCACTCGGGTGACGGTGTCCGCGGCGACGAGTCGGAGGAATAGGCGAGTATGCCTGCAGAGAAAGCCCTTTCCTCCATCCCCTTGCAGTCCTACGATTGTGGGGAACGGGAAACGAGCGGGTTTCCCCTGTGAAAGGAGGTGATCCGTGTCTGTATTTGACGAGCTCAAGGGCAGGGCCGGTGAGCTGAAGGAAAAGGCCACCGGACTTGTCGGACAGAATGCCGACAAGATCAAGGGCGGCATCGATCAGG
Source organism: Arthrobacter jinronghuae (assembly GCF_025244825.1). Taxonomy (NCBI): domain Bacteria; kingdom Bacillati; phylum Actinomycetota; class Actinomycetes; order Micrococcales; family Micrococcaceae; genus Arthrobacter; species Arthrobacter jinronghuae. The sequence goes on along the minus strand of NZ_CP104263.1, from coordinate 1,650,604 downwards.
CGGGAAACTTCGTCGACCAGAAGACCGGCGGCAAGTACTCCAGCAAGATCGATGGCTTCCAGAGCAAGGCCTCGGAAGCAGTTGACAAGACCAACCGCAACCTGGAGCCGGGTACCGGCAACGGTCCCGAGCAGACGCCTCCGGCCTAACCAGCCCCAAGAGCACGACAAAGAAGCGCCGGTCCCGCCGAGAGGCGGCACCGGCGCTTCCGCCGTTTAAAGGAGCAGTCCTACGACGCTTCTCCGGTCTGGCCTTCGCGGGCCAGCGCAGTCAGGCGGGAGACGGCGCGGAAGTACTTCTTCATGTACCCGCCCGCCATCATTTCCTTGGTGAACAGCTGATCGAACGGCACCCCGCTGGCCAGGATCGGCACGTCTTTGTCGTACAGCCGGTCAGCGAGCACCACAAAGCGCAGCGCCACGGACTGTTCGGTGATGGTCTGCACGTTGTGCCAGGCAACGGCTTCCACTCCGTCGAGCAGCTGCCGGTACCGGCTCGGGTGGACCTGGGAAAGGTGGTTGATGAGTTCGGAGAAGTCATCAACAGCGACGGTCCGGCCGGAGAATTCGGTTTCCATCCGGGCTTCCAGTTCCCCGTCCTGCAGCGGCTGCGGCGACTCGGGCAGACCGCGGTGGCGGTAGTCCTCACCGTCGATGCGGACGACGTCGAACTGATCCGCCAGCACCTGGATCTCGCGCTGGAAGTCGACGGCGGCAAAGCGGCCCTCACCCAAGGAACCCGGCAGGGTGTTGGACGTAGCCGCAAGCTTCACGCCGGCGTCGGCCAGTTCGCGCATCAGGCGGGACATCAGCACCGTGTCGCCCGGATCGTCGAGCTCGAATTCGTCAATGCAGACCAGCTTGTAGGCGCTCAGCGCATCCACGGTCTTGCGGAAGGTGAGTGCACCCACGAGGTTGGTGTACTCCACGAACGTGCCGAAGGCCTTGGGCCCTTCCACGGCGTGCCAGAGCGAGGCCAACAGGTGGGTCTTGCCGACGCCGAATCCGCCATCCAGGTAGAACCCGGCCTTGGTTTCGGGCTTCTTGCCGCCAAAGAACTTCCGCAGGCCGCTCGGCTCCGGGGTGTCGACGTCGGCCGCGAAGGAACGCATCGCGCCCACGGCTTTGGCCTGGGAGGGCTGTTCGGGATCGGGGCGGTAGGAATCGAAGGACACGCTGCCGAACCGGGGCGAGGGGAAGAATCCCTGCAGCAGTTCATCCACCGATACCTGGGGAGTCCGTTCTGTCAGGTGCTCGAGTTGTGCCACTGCGCGCTTTTCCGTCCGTTTGATGCCTGCATCCGGCACCATACGTGCCGGTTCTGCGGCGTTCTGCCGCCCTCGCAACGATACGCCAACGCGTCCGGGAATTTGGAACTGTTGCCAGTGGACTGCAGCTGTGTCTGCGGTCCATAGTCTGAGCATGACGCGGCAGCGGGACGGGGTAGGCGCCTCAGCTTATTCGTCTGAAGAACGGGCTTTGATGGGACTGGAGTTCGGCACGGCCGGGGCAGCCCTTGGTGGCGGCATCCTTCTGGCCCTGCGCCCCGATGGCGCTTTCCTGCACGCTGATCCGTCCGTGCTGCGACGGACGCCGTTTCGGGACTGGCGGCTTCCGGGCCTTCTCCTTGCCATGGGTTGCGGCGGCGGTTACCTAGCCGCTGGGATGCTGCACTTTCGACGCCACCGGGCTGCGCGGCGGGTTTCTCTGGCGGCCGGGTTGACCCTCATCGGTTTGGAGGCTTGGGAGATGGCGTTCATTGAGTTTCAGCCGTTGGAGGCTGTGTTCGTTGGAATCGGTGCCACCGTCGTCGTGCTGGCGCTGCGCCTTCCGCCGGAGGCGCCCGCTCCAGGAGCACTAGGTGCTGCAGGTGCACTCGCGCCGGCACATTCCCTGCACCGCCGGCGGCGCCGCGGAGGCGCCGGATGAACGCTGCCCCACGGCGACCGTAACGGATGCCCGTCTGCATCTCTGAGGGGACCGGGTCAGAACGGGGGCACCTGTTCCTGCAACGAATCTTCCAGGTCTGACTCCCCCTGTCCCTCTCGGGTGAAGTACATACCCGGATTCGGTGCCGTGTCCGGTAAGCCAAGTTCCAAGAAGGGCTCGGTTCGATAGACGCGTCCGGTTGGCGAGGTCCACTCGATCACCCCGGGCACGGGTTGGTTTGCCTTCCAATACCCGAGGGTCTTGAACCGGTGGTGACGGCGGCACAGGTGTTCCAGGTTTCCGTGGTCGGTGGGTCCGCCTTTCGCCCAGTCGACGGTGTGGTCGATGTCCGCGTTCGCGGTGCTGACCCGGCAGCCGGGGAACCTGCAGGTTCCGTCCCGTGCGCGGAGCCAGCGGCGGAGCCCGGCCGGGACTTTTCGGCGTCGTCCCACGCCCAGAATTTCGCCCGTCTGCGGGTCTTGGGCCAATCCGGTCCAACCGACGGCGTTCCTTGCCAGCCTGCGTGCCGCTTCGGCGCTGATGGGTCCGTAACCGTGAAGTTCCGCAGGTTGGTCGTCGGCTCCGAAGAGGGTTTCGGCGCTGATCAGGACCATGATTTCCGTCCGGGGTACGATTCCCTCGTCCGGTCCTGCCCCGCCTCCCCCGGTTCCGTGCGCACCGCTGGGAGCACCGCCACTCCGGCCAGTCCAGCCTGCACCGTCACCCGTATGGCCTGCCCCGCCGCTACGGCCGCTCCCGCCGGTATCCGTGACACGGGTTGAGCCGAGGCCGCCCATCAGCAACTGAGCCAGAATATCCGCACGCAACTGGTCCGTGGTCCGGGAATCCCCGGCTGCCTGTTCGCCCCGTGCGGCGGTACTGAGCGTCGCGTAGATCTGCTGGGCTTCTGCCGCCTGCAGATAGGCGGAGAGGCAGGACATTCCGTCCTCTTCGCGGTCCAGGGTGACCTTGCGCTGCTCGAACGCGGTCAGGTGCCGTTTACTGATGCTCTCCGGGAATCTCCTCTCGCGCAGCCGGCGGGCCTTGGCGGAGAACTGGGACCGGGTTTGGCCCTCCGCTGCTGCCAACAGGTCAGCTTCAAACTTAGGCAGTTTCGCCGCTGGCACGTCTTGGCACTGGTCCAGCACCACCTGCGCGTGCTGGTAACTCAGCTGTCCTTCTTCCAAGGCGGTCAGGGTGGCGGTGTGGGTGCTGCACAGTTTGCCTGCTTCGAACATCATCCGTTGGGCCGTGACCTGCGGGAGATTCAGGATGGCGGCACATTCTGACGCTGCCAGGCTGAACGCCATCCCAGGTTCGAGCCGCCCCGAAGCGGCGTGGAAGTCCTCCCTGAAGATCTCTTCCATCCGGTTCACCAGACGCGCCTCCTGTGCCTGCACCCAGGACATCAGATGCGCCATCCGGGACAGGGTTTCGCCGACCATCTGCTCGTCAAAGGCTTCAAGGTTCTGCAGCGCCAGTGTCCCGGTAAAACCGTCCGGGAAACCGCCGGCAGCCACGCCGTCCGGGCCTGCGAGGCCAGCGCCTTCAGGTTCTGTAGATGCGGTTTCCGCGTCGTCGGGAGCGGAAGTGTCCTCGGCATCTTCGTTCGGAGGGACACCGGGATTGGAGCTACCGGTCTCCCCGACGGGATGGTCGGCGGCCTCGGCGCCGTCCTTCGGAATGGTGGCGGCGGAAGTGTCGGCACTCGCGTCAGCAGGCCCGGCAGGCTCAGCGGCCCCGGCAGGCTCGGTCGCTAGTTCAGCCCGGTACACCGACAGGGTGCAGGCCGCACGGGGCTCATCCGTTTCACCAGCGGTCCCATCCGGCCGCTGGGCTTCACTGTCTGGTTCTTCGGTTGTCCATTCGGTGTTCCCGAGCCGATCCATACCTCACGATTTCATTCCGCACTGACATTTCCGGGCCAAAAACAGCCTCGAACAGCCTCCTCCGAAAACCTAAAATACGCGTCTTTTTGAGACGACTACGTGCTGAGAAAACCGGGCATTTTGACCTGGCAGCAGGACCAAACAGACCCCATCCGAATATGGCCCTCAGGCCATCCCTCTCGGCCCTCCGTCTCGGCCCTCCGGTGCCTCGGGAAGCTTGCGTGTGGCACCCGCCCACGGCGGCAGCACAGCATCCCACCGGGTGGTGCTGGGGCCGGTGGGGCCTCAGCAGGCATCCCCAACCCCAAACCGTGGGACAGCGTCCCGGATGGCTTCACCCTCCCAGCACAGCATCCCACCGAGTGGTACTCCCGGGGCCGGTGGGGCCTCAGCAGGCATCCCCAACCCCAAACCGTGGGACAGCGTGCCGGATGGCTTCACCCTCCCAGGTTCAGCCCATGGAAGTTTTCGGCCCCCGTCGTCGTTAGGCTAGATAGAAGCCCAATTGCCGAGGAAAGAAGTTTCGCGTATGTCGATCGCAGCTGACAGCAGCCCCAAGTTCTCCGCCTATGCCCATCCGGAACGCCTGGTCTCCACACAGTGGCTGGCAGAGAACCTGGAGGCTGAGAAGCTGGTGGTCCTTGAATCGAACGAGGACATCCTGCTGTACGAAACGGGACACATCCCCGGTGCCCGGAAAATCGACTGGCACACCGACCTCAACGATTCCGATACGCGGGACTTCGTAGACGGCAAGGCCTTCGCCCAGCTGATGGCCCGCAAGGGCATCACCCGGGACTCCACCGTGGTGATCTACGGCGACAAGAGCAACTGGTGGGCGGCCTACGCCCTGTGGGTTTTCACCCTCTTCGGCCACGAGGACGTTCGGCTGCTCGACGGCGGCCGCGACAAGTGGATTGCAGAAGGCCGGCCGGTGACCACGGACAAGGTTTCCGTGGACCCCACCGAATACCCCGTGGTGGAGCGCGACGACGAGAAGATCCGCGCGTTCCTGCCCGACGTCGTCGGACACCTGGGCAAGGGACCGCTGATCGACGTCCGCTCCCCCGCCGAATACACGGGCGAACGCACCCACATGCCCGACTACATGGACGAGGGCGCCATGAAGGGCGGGCACATCCCCACCGCAAAGTCCGTCCCGTGGAGCAAGGCCGCAGCCGAAGACGGAACCTTCCGCGCACGCGAGGAACTCGAGGCGCTCTACAAGGACGACGCCGGGCTGAAGGAAGGCGACGACGTCGTGGCCTACTGCCGCATCGGCGAACGTTCCAGCCATACCTGGTTTGTGCTGAAGCACCTGCTCGGCTTCGAGTCCGTTCGTAACTACGACGGGTCCTGGACCGAATGGGGCAACGCCGTGCGCGTCCCGATTGCCCGTGGTGAAGAACCCGGCAACGCCCCCAGCTGAAGCCCCAAGTAAGAGAGATTTACCCATGACTGCCACACCCGAAAACGCCGTCCCGGACTCCCTGGCCGAGATCATCGACGACTTCCAGGCGATGGAGGAATCCGACCGGCTGGAACTGCTGCTGGAGTTCTCCCGCAGCCTGCCCGAACTGCCGACCGAAATAGCCGACCGCCCCGAGCTGCTGGAACAGGTGGTGGAATGCCAGTCGCCGGTGTTCCTCAGCCTGGATGTGGATGACTCCCCCGAGCATCGAGTTTCGCTGTTCTTCAAGGCACCGCCGGAGGCTCCCACCACCCGCGGGTTCGCCAGCGTGCTCTACGAAGGCCTGAACGGTCTTCCGGCCGCCGACATCCTGGCTGTCCCGGCCGATGTTCCTGACCGTCTGGGACTCACCCGGGCCATCACCCCGCTGCGCATGCGGGGAATGTCCGCCATGCTGGGACGCATCAAGCGTCGGCTCGCCCAGCACGAGAAACTGGCACAGCAGCCGGCGTAGCCCGTAACCGGCCGGGCTTAGATGTAACTAGGGCGGCCGCAGAAGCACAGGAGGCGCAGCCATGTCAGGACACCGGGACAAGCATTCGGGGAAGGGCGCGACGCCGGCCACCAAGGTACTGGACGACGCCGGGGTTACGTACACGGTGCGTCACTATGAGCACGACGCCGGCGCGCCGTCGTACGGGATGGAAGCCGCGGAGAAGCTGGGCGTGCCGCCCGAAGCTGTCTACAAGACGCTGATGGTGGACCTGGGCGGGCACCTCGCCGTGGCCATGGTTCCGGTGGCCCTGAACCTGGACCTGAAGAAGTTCGCCGCGCTGATGGGTGCGCGCAAGGCCGCGATGGCCGACCGCCGGGACGCGGAGCGGCGGACCGGCTACATGGTGGGCGGCATTTCGCCGCTGGGCCAGAAGCACTCTTCCCCCGCAGGAATCGATTCCCGAGTGGAACTGCTGGACACGGTGTATGTATCGGGCGGCCGGCGGGGCCTGCAGATCGGACTTTCACCCTTTGATCTGATCCGGCTCACCCACGCCATCACGGCCCCCATCGCCGCGGCGCCTGCTTAGCGGCGGTTCCGCTCTCCTTTGGAAAGGTGGTGCAGCGCGTAGCCGTAGCTGAGCCGGACGCGCTGCGGTTCCTGGGCTAGCCATTCATCGGCGGTCCCGTTGGGGAACTCCATGCTGACCACGTCAACCAGGTCCTGAGGACTATCAAAGGTCCAGCTGCTCATGACCAGGGATGTGGTGGCACCCTGCTGCGCCCACCAGTCTTTGATGTACTTGCCCTCGCCCTGATGCGCCGATGCGTTGGCCGCCTCAAGCAGGGCGGCAAAGTCGCCGTCGTGCTGGTCGTTGTCGATGACGACCAGCGATCCGCCCGGACGCAGGACCCGCAGGACTTCCTCCAGCCCCGCCGTGCAGTCGTTCTGTGGCGAAGGAAAGAAGTACGCGAACCGGGCATGGACAACATCCACCGAGGCGTCCGGCAGCGGGATGTGCTCAGCCGAGCCATGCAGGACCTCGGCTCCGCCGGGCCTGGACCGGGCGGCCGCGAGCAGCTCCGGATCGGGTTCGACGCCGATGACCGACTTTGCGAGTTCGGCGTAGCGCGGAAGCCAGAAGCCGGTTCCGCAGCCGAGATCGAGGAGAGTCCGTCCGGCCCAGGGCGCAAGGCGGGCAAGTGCGTCCCAGACCGTCCCTTCTCGGTCAAAGGCCCGGTTCTCCACCTCGTACAGCTCAGGATGGGCGCCTTGGTTCCAGGCCGGGAAAAAGTCGTCCAGTGGAGCGGTCCCCTGTTGGTCCTGCATTTTTTATTCCCCCATAAATGTGTCAGTGCGCATCTAACCTACTCGGTGCCGGCGCTTGTCCTGGGTCCGGTCCGACGCCCGGCCTGATTTCCCTGCAGTTTGTGCATTTCCCTGCAGTTTGTGCATTTCCCTGCGCCGCGCCGCGCGGGGATTGTCACAAACCGCAGGGTTTTACCCAAAACGGAGGAAAACTGTCGGCACCGCCGAAGTACCCGCTACTCCGCGTCGAGACGGTGCTCGGAAGGATGCCGGGTGCGGCCCAGGGCGTCGTTAAGCCAGCCCAGGACCACGCGCTCCCACCGCTCGGGATCCACGTTGTATTCCTTGGTGTGCCGGGCCTTGGTGAAGGGTTCGAAGGTGATGACATCCGGGTTTTTCTCCGCCAGTTCCGCAGACGGCCCGTACGGCACGAAGTCGTCGTCCTTGCTGTGCAGGATCAGGGTAGGGATCCGGATTTCCTCCGCACGCGTCACCCAGTCCATGCTCTTGAGGTCCAGCGGAGCCGCCAGTCCGGTGAGCGCGCGTCCGGCAGCGTTGGAGATCAGCCACTGGCCCAGCCGGCCGGCCTGCGCCGGAATCCGGTTCACCCGGGCATGGTGGGCCAGCACGTCCACCCAGTTGATCACCGGCCCGTCCAGCACCATGGCACGGATGTACCGGCGCAGCGGCGAGCGGTCCGCAGCCTGCAGGCTGATCGCCCCGCCCATGGACCAGCCAAACAGCACCACGTCGCTGGCTCCGTGGTCCAGGGCGTAGCGGATGGCCGCCTCCACATCCTGCCACTCGGTCAGACCCAGCCCGTACCGGCCGTCGGAGGCGTAGGGGGCCTCGCCGTCGTTCCGGTAGGAAATCACCAGGCTGGTGAGCCCGGCTTCTCGGGCGGTACGCAGCGCGCGAAGGCATTCGGTCCGGCGCGCGCCGCGGCCGTGGACCATGATGGCCCAGGTATCGGCACCGGGGGTACGCACCAGCCAGGCCGGTGCCGTTCCGTTTTCGACCGGGATCTCGACTTCCTCCTCGGGCAGCCCGACGGCGGCCGGCGAGGGATAGACGGAACCGCTCCACCAGCCACGCCGTGCCTTGCTCAGATCGCCGCTGTACACCTCTTCCACATCCCGCTGCACCGTGCCCTCACGCGGCACGTAGGAACGGATGGCCCCGATCCGGGCATGCCCGTCGCCGTTGTCGAAGTACAGGCTGTACGTGCCTTCGACCGTGGTGTCCAGGTTTGCCGGCAGGATGACCTGCCGACCGTGTTCGCTGTCCGTGACCGCCAGGATCTCCAGGTTCGCGTCCCGCGTGCGGGCCGGGGTGACCACCTGGCGCGCGAAGTAGATGCCGAGGCCGGAGGCGGCCGCTACGACGGCGGTGGAAGCCGCAGCACCGACGCCGGCGCCGAACGCCGTCCAACGGACCCACGGAACCGAGAGAACCGGGGTGGTGCCGGAGGATGCATCGGAAGGAACGGAGATAGCCATAGAACATTTTTACCGGATGCGCGCCGGGACCGTGTAACGGCAGGCCGGTAGCCCCCGGTGGGGCGGGAGGGACGGGCGTACTAGGCTGGTGCGCATGACTTCGACAATTGTGGTGCTGACGGAAGAATCGCTGGGTAGCCGCGACATAGAGAACCTGCGGTCCTTGGTGGGCGATGCCCCCGTCCGCTTTGACGTGCTGGTGCCCGCCGATCCGGGCCGGAACCTGCTGGTGGACGTGCTGGACAACCTCAGCCTGCTGGATTTCGCGGAGGCCTTCCGGAACCTGACCGGCGGCCGCCCGTCCAAGGCCGACGAGGTGAAGGAAGCGGTCACTTCGCTCGCCGATTCCCTGGAAGAGCTGCAGGCAGCCGGCCTGGAGGCCACCGGCACGGTCACGGGTGAAGACCCGGTGGCCGCCGTCGTCGAAACCGCCAAGCGCACGCACGCGGACCAGGTGGTCGTGATTACCCGGCCGCACGCCGTCGAAGACACTTTCCGTACGGACTGGGCCAACGAGGCGCAGGACCGGCTCGGCGTTCCCGTGCTGCACCTGTACAGCGGCTCGGGATTTATTGGTGACTCTTAAGCGTTGACGCTGACATGACTACCGAAGAGAACACCGGAACCGTCCCGGTCCAGAAAACCGACGAGCAGTGGCGCGAGGAACTCACTCCGCAGGAGTACGCCGTGCTGCGCAAGGCCGGCACCGAACGGCCGTACACCGGCGAGTACTGGGACACCAAGACCGCCGGCGTTTACCAGTGCCGTGCCTGCGGGAGCGATCTGTTCACCAGCAGTGAGAAATTCGATTCGCACTGCGGCTGGCCGTCCTTCTTCGCCCCGCTGGCCGAGGGCAAGGTCCGCTACCTGCATGACCGCAGCATGGGCATGGACCGGATTGAAGTGCGCTGCGCCAACTGCGATTCCCACATGGGACACCTGTTCGAAGGCGAAGGTTTCGACACGCCCACCGACCAGCGGTTCTGCATCAACTCGATCTCCGTGAAGCTGGTCCCGCAGGACGCGTCCGCGAACCCAGCGGAGTAGGAACCCATGGAGCACGGAGTTTTTCCCGGGGAAACGGTTGCCGGGGCGGACATTCCGGACGAGGTCATTGACCGGTACCGGGAGCTGAGCGCGGACATCGCGTCCGGCGTCGGCGTGGTGTCAACGCGACTGCGCGGACGGGATTACGCGGCGACCGTCAGCGGGTTCCTCTCCGTCTCCTACGATCCGCCCACCCTCCTGGTGAGCCTGTACGCCGAGGCACGCATTGCCGAAGCAGTGATCGACGCCGGCAGCTGGGCCCTAAGCCTGCTGCCGGCGCGGCTGCGCGGCACTGCCAACTGGCTTGCCAGTCCCGGCTCGCCGGTCGAAGGGCTGCTGAACCAAGTGAACTACGGCCGCGCACCGGAAACCGGTGCCGCGGTCATCGAGGATTCCATCGCCTGGTTCGAGGTCCGCACCACGCAGGTGACGACGGCGGCCACCCACCAGCTGATCGTGGGCGAGGTGGTGGCCATGGGCCGCCGGGCCGGCGCCGACGACGAGGCGGACCCGCTGCTGCACTTTGCCTCCGCCTACGCCCGGCTGGCCCACTGACCTTTCGTTCCTTCCGCCTCGGCCGCTCCGCCCGGCCGGAACCATTGTTTCCCCACCGTGCCCCACGTAACGTCGATGAACGGGGGAACGTTTCGCAGCCGGCTGGACGCTGCGGAGCCACCGGTCCTCAGGAGATGCAAATGGGCACAGACCAGTACCATGAGCCGCCTTCCGAACTTCCCGCAGAAACGCGGACCTTTGCGCGTATGTGCGCCAGCCTGGCCGAAGAAGCCGAAGCCATTGGCTGGTATGTGCAGCGGATGGCCGTGGAGCCCGATGCCGATTCCCGGGCCATCATGCTCGATTCGCTCGGTGAGGAGTTCAAGCACTTCAGCATGGAACTTGAATTCCTGCTTCGCCGCACTCCCCTCTGGCGGGAAATCGCCTACGGCATCCTCTTCACTGAGGGCGACATAGTCCGCCACGGCGAAGCCTCGGAGGCCGAAGCCACCGGAGACTAGCCCGCAGCAACCCGCAACCACTCCTCCGCTCAGGGAGGTGCCGCATGGCACGCAACAGCCTGCTGGACCGTTTCCGACCCGTCGGCGCGCCTGGACCGGCCGGCCCGGCCGGCGTCCCGGCCGCTGACGATGAAGGAACAGCCGCCGAACTTATCCCCGTCTTCGAAGCACTTGACCCAACGATCGAGAAGGGCAGCGGGCAGACCCGAACCGCCGGAGACCAGGCACAGCAGACCGTCGCCGCTGCCCGGCGCCAGGCCGCTGCCCTGGTAGAGCAGGCCCGGATGGACAGTGCGGCCGTGCGGGCCGACGCCGCAGCGCGGGTCTCCGCCGACGCTGAACGCGAAAATGAACGCCTGCTCGACGAAGCACGGGACGAGGCCCGGAGACTCCGGAGCCAAGGTGAATCACGGGTTCCGGAACTTGCCTCCGCCATAGTGGCGGACCTGGTGCAGGACCTGCTGGGCCGCGGAACGGATACCGGCCAATGAGGGCGGATTGGGTGGCAGCCAGCGTGCGGGCCCGGTCCATGGCGCAGCGGAGGGTAGGCGCCGGCGCCTGCCGGGAACTCTCCGCGCTGCCGGACCTGCCGGCCGCCGTTGAAGCCTTGGAGGGATCGGTCTATGCCAATCAGTTGTCCGGCGCCCGGACACTTGGATCCTCCCAGCAGGCCACCCGGCGAACCGTGCTCTGGCAGCTGCGTGTCCTGGCGGGTTGGCTGCTGGCCGGCCAGGACACGCAGCTGGTCCGGGCAGCCGCCGCACGGTTCGAGGCGGACAATGTCGTTGCCCTCGCCGCCGCGCTGCAGCGGAATTCCGGGTTGGAGCCGGAGCCAGGCTCCGATTCGGCCTCTGAGTACGATCTGGGCGGACTGGCCACGGCCTGGCCCCGGCTGCGTACGGCCGACTCCCCCGAAAGCCTTCAGGTGATGCTGGCCGCGTCGCCCTGGGGCGACCCCGGACCCGCACCGGCACTGCCGGACATGCTCACCGCCGTCTGGCTGCGCCGGCTGGCCTCGGCCGCCCCTGCAACACGCCCGTGGGCTGTTGCCGGTGCCGTGCTGCTGGCCGCCCGCCTGCTGCTGGTGACCGGAACCGGCACCACGGACCGGCTGGTATCCCTGCTCCGTCCATTGATCGGCACCGGCTGGACCGAAGCTGCGTCGCTGCCGGAGTTGACCGCGTCATTGAGTCCGGCCGCCGGACAGGTCCTGGCCGAGGTCCAGGAGCCGCAGGACCTGTGGCGGGCGGAGGCCCGTCTCGCCGCGCAGGTGGAAGCGGACGGTTTCGGCCTGCTGCGCGCCGGGCTGCCCGGCCCGGACGTCATTGTCGGCGCCATGGCGGTCCTCGCTGCCGATGCCTGGCGGGTCCGGGCTGCACTGGCCGCCGCGGCTGCCGGCACCGGAAGAAGCGAGGTGCTCGATGCCGTGGCGTGAAACCCTCAGTCCGGTACGGATGGAACGCATTGCCCTGGTCTGGCCGCTCGAGGGCCGCCGGCCAGTGCTGACCGAGGTGGCGGACAGCGCCGCCGTCGAACTGGATCTACCCTACGAACCCGGTGACGGACCCGACGAGCTGGACCGCGCCGCGGACGCCGCCGTCGTGCACGGTCCCGTGGCCGCGCTGGTTGGCTGGTCCCCCACACGGCAGCTGCCGGAACTCCGGAAGGCCCTGGAACCGCACGGCGCTTCGGCGGTTCCCCTGCGCCGGCCGCACGGCGTGCAGCCGCCCACCCAGCTGACCGGCGAGGAACGACGCCGGCCCCGTCTGTCACGGCTGCTCGTGGACACGTACACCACCGTTCCCTATGCGGATCTGGACCCTGCACGGATAGCCGCGGTGGCCTACGTGGTGATGTTCGGGATGATGTTCGGCGATGCCGGACAGGGGGCGTTGCTGGTGATTGCCGGGCTGCTGGTCCGGTTCCTTCGCGTGCCCTGGCTGGACCGCTACCGCAGGACGTGGCTGTTCATTACCGGCGCGGGTGCCGCTGCGGTGTTTTTCGGGTTCCTCTACGGGGAGTTCTTCGGCCCCACCCATGTGCTGCCGGTGCTGTGGCTGGAACCACTCGAAGAACCCATCCCACTGATCGTCGCCGCCCTGGTGCTGGGCGCCGTCCTGCTGGCCGGGTCCTACGCACTGGGCACCATCAACCGGGTCCGCGAGGGCGGCTGGGGGTATGCCCTCTACGCCCGCTCGGGGCTGGCCGGCGCGCTGCTGTTCGCGGCGATCGGGCTGGTGGCGTGGGGGCTGCTGGCCGGCAGCGCGGTGATCCTGGTGGCCGCCGGAACCGCCGCACTGATCGCTTTGGTGTTCATCTTCATCGGCCTGTTCGTGGAATCCGGCGGCGGACCCACCGGCGGGCTCCAGGCCACCGTGGAGCTGGTGGACACCGTGGTGCAGCTGGCCTCCAACCTGGTGTCCTTTACCCGGCTGGCCGCGTTCGGCCTTACCCACGCGGCCCTGATGATGGTGGTCTGGCAGGCTACAACGGCCATCTGGGAACCGGGCTGGCGGATCATCCCCGCCGTCCTGATGTTCGTGCTGGGCAATGTGCTCACCTTCGCCCTGGAAGGCCTCGTCGCTGGCATCCAGGCCCTGCGGCTGGAGTACTACGAGCTCTTCTCCCGCGTCTTCACAGAGGAGGGACGCCCGTTCCGCCCCTGGGCCCCCGATCTTGGCCCCGCCTCCGCTGCCTCCGCTGCCTCCGCCCCTGCTGAAAGGCACCTGCCGTGAATCCCTGGTTTGCCGTCCTTCCACTGGCCCTGTTCCTTACCGTCCTGCTGGCCGGGGGTGCCCTGGCCCTGATGCGCCGCCGCCGGCGGGCGGGCGTCCGCGCGCTGCTCGGGTTGAACGGCGTCCTCATGGCCGGAGCGCTGGCCCTGCTGGTCTCCGCCCTGAACGCGGCCCCGGCCACGGCCGGCGACGGCGGAGCTGCCGCCACCGCTGTCGCTGCGGCGACCGATGGCAGCGACAGCAGCGGTGCAGCCCTGATCGGCGCCGCGATCGCCGTCGCCGGTTCCTCCATCGGCGCAGCCATCGCCGTGGCCTACACCGGCTCGGCTGCCCTGGCGGCGATGAGTGAGCGGCCGGAAATCTTCGGCCGCGCCATGGTGGTGGTTGGGCTTGCCGAAGGCATCGCGATTTACGGGCTGATCATTTCCATCATCCTCATTGGCCAGGCATGAGCCGCCGGGAAGGAACCGTGGCGGCGGTGGGCAACCCGGCCCTGCTGGAGGGATACCGGCTGGCAGGGGCCGTGCTTTACCCGGCCGCGGGAGCAGCGGACGTGCGGGCGGTCTGGGCCGGCCTGCCGGACTCGGTGTGCGTTGTCCTGCTCACGCCCGACGCCGCCGCGGAGCTGGGCGTCGAACTGGCGGATCCGGCGTCGCCCCTCACCGTGGTGCTGCCTTCATGACCCGGCTGCCGCAGGGCGCGGAGGCAGCCCTGGACCCGGTGCGACAGGCACTGCGTCGGAACGCCGAAACGGAAGCTGCCCGGTTGGACGCCGAGGCCAGGCAACAGGCGGCGGATCTGCTCGGCCGGGCCCAGGCGGAGGCGGACGCTATCCACCGAACCGCGCAGCGCGAGGGGGCCGAAGCCGCCAGGGCCGACGCCGCTGCCTCCTCCGCACGCGCCCGCCGGGAGGCACGCCGGACGGTGCTGGCTGAACAGGAACACCTGCGGTCGCTGCTGGCCGAACAGGTGCAGGAGCAGGTGCATGAAGTCCGGAGGGACCCGCGCTACCCGCAGATCCTGCGGCGGCTGACCGCGCAGGCGGACCGCGTTCTCGGACCCATGGCTTCCGTGACCGAGAGCTACAAGGGCGGCGTGATCGGAACGGCGGGCTCACGGCGGCTGGACCTCTCGCTGCCCACCCTGGCCGATCAGGCACTGGAGGACCACGCCGGGGAGGTGCGGCGGTTATGGGACGACGCGTGAGGACTCCGGACCCGGCAGAATCAGCAGGCGACGGCCGGATCACCCGGGTGAGCGGACCGCTGGTGGAAATCAGCGGACTGCCTGGGTTGTCCATGCTGGAGGTGGTCAATATCGGCCCGGACGGCATTGCCGCGCAGGCCATCGCCATCAACGGCGACGAAGCCACCCTGCAGGCGTATGAATACACCGGCGGGTTGAAGGCCGGCGACCGTGCCGAACGGACCGGCCATCAGCTGGCCGGGCTGCTGGGTCCGGGACTGCTGGGCACGGTCTTCGACGGGCTGCTGCGCCCCTTGTCTTCGGCGCCCCTGTGGCTGACGCAGGAGCGGCAGAGTTCCGCGGAAGACCCGGCAGTGCTGGAAACCCGGTGGGAGTTCGCGCCGTCGGTAGCCGTCGGCGAGACGGTGCAGGCCGGCCAGATATTGGGCACCGTGCCCGGAGTGGGGACGATCGAGTTCCGGGTGCTGGCGCCGCCGTCGGTCTCCGGGGAGGTGAGCTGGCTGGCCGAAGGCAAGGTCCGGCCGTTGGATCCCGTGGCCCGGATCGGCGGAGTGGAGGTGCCGCTGGCGCAGCGCTGGCCGGTGCATAGCCCCCGGCCTTTCGGCGAGCGCATCACCGATGTGGTTCCGCTGCAGACCGGGCAGCGGGTGCTGGACCTGCTCTTCCCGGTGCCCCGCGGCGCGGCAGCCGCGGTACCCGGGGGCTTCGGCACCGGAAAGACCCTCACCCTGCAGCAGATTGCCAAGTGGTCGGACGCGGATGTGATTGTCTATGTGGGCTGCGGCGAGCGCGGCAACGAGATGGCGGACGTGCTGGACGGGCTTTCCGGGCTGGACGATCCCCGTACCGGCGGGAAGCTGATTGACCGGACCGTCATCATCGCCAATACCTCCAACATGCCCATGATGGCCCGGGAAGCATCCATCGCCACCGGCGTCACCGTGGCCGAGTTCTTCCGGGACATGGGCTACGACGCCGTCGTGATTGCCGATTCCACCTCCCGCTGGGCCGAGGCGCTGCGCGAGTTCGCCAACCGCAACGGCGACCTCCCTGCCGAGGAAGGGTATCCGGCCTCCCTTGCTAGCGAACTCGCGGCGTTCTATGAGCGGGCCGCGCGGGTACGCACGTTGGGCGGGGCGACGGCGTCGGTCACTGTGATCGGGGCGGTCTCCCCTCCCGGCGGGGACATGAGCGAACCGGTGACCACCGGCACCCAGCGCTTTGTCCGCACGCTGTGGCTGTTGGACCGGGACCTCGCCTACTCCCGGCATTACCCTGCCGTCAGCTGGCGCGGCTCCTTCTCCCGGGATGCCGAGTCACTGGGCCGCTGGTACTCCGCCCATGGGGATCCGCAGTGGGCGCAGCGCCGGGCGCAGGCTTCCCTACTCCTCTCGGAAGCTGACCGGCTGACCGCCCTGGCGGAAATCATCGGTGCTTCCTCCCTCCCCGGGCATGAACAGATGGTCCTCCTCGGCGGGCGGCTGATCCGCGACGGGGTGCTGCTGCAGAACGCGCTCAGCCCCAATGACGGCTACAGCTCCGAGGAAAAGGGTGCCGCCCTGCTGCAGGCGGTGCTGGACGTGGTGGAGACCTGCCAGACCCTGGTGGCCCGCGGAGTGCCGCCGGCCGACGTCGACCGCTATGACTTCTCCCCCATCCTGCGGCTGCGTGAGGACACCGGGCCCACAGATGCCGCCGGCGTGCAGGAGCGCGGGCGGGCCTTCGTGCGGCGGCTTACCGAGACACTGGACCAGCCATCGACGGGAGAAGCCCATGGCTAGCGGCAACCGGGCCCGGGTGGGCCACAGTGATGTGCGTGAGCTGCGCGGACCGCTGCTGGTTCTCGGCGACACGGAGGGCGTGGGCTGGGACGAGTTCGCGACCGTCGACGTCGACGGCGGTCCCCAGCGGCACGGGCTGGTGCTGGAGATTGACGGTGACGAAACCACCCTGCAGGTACTCGAAGGCACCGAGGGTATTGCACTGGGAGGAGTGGAGGTCCGGTTCCAGGGCCGGCCGCTGGCGGTCCCGGTAGGCACCGGCTGGCTCGGCCGGGTATGCAACGGGCGGGGGGAACCGCTCGACGGCGGCCCGCCGGTCACCGCGGACGATACTTCCCCGGTGGGCGGCTGGCCGCTGAACCCCGTCTTCCGGGAGCCGCCGCAGGACCCGGTGATCACCGGCATCTCCGTGGTGGATGCCCTCACCACTCTGGTCCGCGGACAGAAGCTGCCCATCTTCTCCATCCCCGGGCTGCCGCACCTCACCCTGGCCACGCAGATCGCCGCGCAGGCGACCGCGTCCTCCGGGCGGGCCTTCCGGGTGGTGTTCGCCGCCATGGGGATGACCCATGCCGATATCGCCTATGTCCGCGACCGGCTGGAGGAACGCTCCGCCGCCGGTGAACTGGTCCTGCTGCTGAACGCGGCCGACGATCCGGTGATTGAACGCATCCTGACCCCGCGCATCGCCCTGACCATCGCCGAGTCCCTGGCCTACGACGACGGTTCCGATGTGCTGGTGGTGATGTCGGATATGACCAGCTACGCCGAGGCAGTACGCGAAGTGTCCGCTGCCCGCCGGGAGATCCCCGCCCGGCGCGGCTACCCGGGTTATCTCTACAGCGACCTGGCCACCCTGTACGAACGCTGCGGACGGGTCCGCGGCCGGGAGGGCTCGGTGACCATTGTCCCGGTGCTGACCATGCCCGCCGGGGACATCACCCACCCGGTGCCGGACCTGACCGGCTACATTACCGAGGGGCAGGTGGTGCTCGACGGCGACATCGACGCCCGCGGCATCTACCCCCCGGTGGATGTGCTCTCTTCGCTGTCCCGGCTGATGCGCAGCGGCGCCGGGCGGGGACGCACCCGCGAGGACCACCTCGACGTCGCCGCGCAGATCCTGTCCGCCATGGCCCGCGCCCGGTCCGCCTCGGAACTGGCCGAACTGGTGGGAGCGGCCGCGCTGAGCGAAACCGACAAGGCCTACATCGAGTTCCGCACCGTGGTGGAGAAGGAGCTGCTCAACCAGGGGCGGGACGAGCTGCGCACCCTGGAACAGACACTGGATCTGGCCTGGCAGGCGCTGTCCCTGCTGCCGCGGCGGGAACTGACCATGCTGTCCGCCGAGTTCCTGGACCGGTACCTTCCCGGGGCGGGCGGCGCGACGCCATGAGCGGAGACCGGTTATGAGCGGGTTCCGGTCCGGCGGCAGCCGCGCCGAGCGGTCCGAGGTGCAGCGGCGGCTCGCCACGGCCCGGCGCGGGGCCGAGCTGCTGGACCGGAAGCAGCGCATCCTGCAGGCCGCCATCGACGGGCTGCAGGAACGCGCTGATGCGGGGGCCCGTGCCTGGGAAACCAGCGCCCGGACGGCTGCGGTGTGGCTGCAGCGCAGTACCGGTCTGGATGGTGCGGACCGGCTGCTGGAGGCCTCGCCGCCGGACCCCGCGGTCGCCGTCGTGCAGTGGGGCGGAGCGATGGGCATCTCGTATCCCGAGTCCGCATCCTGCACGGTCCCGGCGTCGCCGCCGGCCGGCGGCAGTTCCGCCCTTGCCTTCGCGGCGTCGGCGCACCGGGCAGCCTTGGAAGCGGCCGTGGCTGCGGCGGCCGGGCAGCGGGCGCTGCTGCTGGTGTCGGAGGAACTCGCTGCCACCCGGACGCGGCAGCGGGCGGTGGAGAACCGGTGGATCCCCCGGCTGGAGGAACAGTTGGCGGCCATTGAACGCCGGATCGCCGAGCAGGAACTGGAGGAGAGCCTGCGGCTGCGCTGGGCAGCCGGGCTGATGTGAGGCGGGGCGGCCCTGAGCGGGACAAGGACCCGCTCAGGGCACGTTGTGGCCCGCTGCCTGCAGGAGTCCGTACCACTCGCCCCTGGTCAGCGGAATGTCCGATCCCTGTGCGGCATCGGTGACGCGCTGCGGCGTCGTGGTCCCGAGGACCACCTGCATCCCGGCCGGATGCCGGGCGATCCAGGCGACCGCGATCGCGGTAGGAGTCACCCCGTACTTCACCGCGAGCCTGTCGAGTTCGGCATTCAACTCCGGGTAGTCGGGCGACCCGAAGAAGACGCCGCCCTGGAACCCTCTCTGGAAGGGCGACCAGGCCTGCAGCGTGATCTTGTTGATCCGGGCATAGTCGACCAGGCCGCCGCCGTCGCGGGTGATCGAGTCGTCATGGCTGGTCATGTTCGATGACAGGCCCTGGGCGATAATCGTGGAGTGCGTGATCGAGAGCTGCATCTGGTTAGCCACGATCGGCTGCCGCACCGCGGTCTTCAGCAGGTCGATCTGGCGCGGGGTGTGGTTGGAGACTCCGAAGGAGCGGACCTTTCCGCTGGACTCCAGGTGGTCGAAGGCACGGGCGACTTCCTCGGGTTCGACCAGGGCGTCAGGCCGGTGCAGCAGCAACACATCGAGGTAGTCGGTGCGCAGCGCCTTCAGCGATTCCTCTGCCGAGGAGACGATGTGTTCGTACGACTGGTCGTAGCCCCAGGGGTCGTCGACGATGCCCGTCTTGGTCTGCAGGTTGATCTGCCCGCGCTCTGAGGAGGCCAGCTGCAGCGCCTCGGCGAAACGGCGCTCGCACAGGTGGTAGCCACCGCCCGGGTGGTTGAACCCGTACAGGTCGGCGTGGTCGAAGAAGTCGATCCCCGCCTCGCGGGACGCCGTATACAGGGCACGGATCTGCTCATCGGTGTCGCCGGCGATGCGCATCATTCCCGCAATGACGTTGGGCACCAAAAGGTCGGTACTGCCGAAGGGCACAGTCTTCATTGGTTCCTCCAGGTGGGGCTTTGGTCGGGGAGGCGTGTCCCGGGGCCCCAGCCTATCGGGTTGCTGCTCGGCAGGGTGCCGGACCGCCGGAACCGGGAGCGGGTCAGGGCCTAAACGCCACGGCGCGCACGGGTGAACCGTCCAGCCCCTCCAGCCGCAGCGGCAGCGCGGAGAACCACGGATCAGCCCACGGCACGGCGCCCAGGTTTGTCAGGTTCTCGACGATCCCGCCCCCGGACCCCAGGAAAACATCGTGGAACGGCAGGAACGTTTCGCCCTGCGCGTGCCCGGGTGCCGCCGGTCCGGGCGTCGGATCCGGGTTGAGGATATCGACGCCGACCAGCCGCACCCCGGCCGCCACAAGACGCTCGGCGATCTCGGTATCGAAGGTCGGGTGCTCCAGGTAGACGGGCGTATCGAAGTGCCGGGACCAGCCCGTGGAAAACAGCACGATGGTTCCGGGCAGCAGGTTCTCCAGTTGCCCGCTCACGTCTTGCCAGCCAAGGACGGTGTTGACGGAGGGCTCGGGCAGGGAAACGATCCGCGCCGGTCCCATCAGGGCCTCCAGCGGCATCGCGTCCACTGCCGCGCCGCCCTGCACGGTATGCAGCGGCGCATCCAGATGTGTTCCGGAGTGGCTGCCCAGGTGCAGCTGCGCCACGGCGAAGCCGTCCGCAGCCACGGTGGCGGCACTGCGGAACTCTACGGACGGGTCGCCAGGGAACACCTGCATTCCGGTGCGGACCGGATGGCTGAGGTCGATTGCCTGCACAGCGCTAGGCTGTTCCGCCGGGAACCGGGGCAGGTTCGCTCAGGTGCAGGGAACGCGGCCGGCCCGAAACCACGCGGCCGGTCGCGGCACACCAGCCGAGGTAGAGGACAAAGGTGACGGCAAAGGTGGGGATGGTGGCCCCGAGCGGACTGGGCAGCACATAGGTCAGCAGCAGGGAGGCACCCGCGCCCACCAGCCAGGCCACCAGCGCCGCCGCGTTGATGCCGCTCCGGAACCAGTACCGTCCCCCGCTGCCAAGCAGGATGTCCGCGCTGTACGAGCGTTTCTGCACCACGTAATAGTCCGCGATCATCACCGCGAACACCGGAATGAACAGGGAGCCGATTACGGTCAGGAAGGACGTGAAACTGTCCAGCAGTCCCAGCCAGGTGGAACCGAGGACGGACACGGCACCCAGCACGACGGCCGTGGGAAGGAACCGGATCCGCCGGGACGGCACCATGTTCACCACGGAGGAGACCATGCCGTACACCACCATGGTGTTGGTGGCCATCACGGACAGGAAAATCACCACGGCCAGCGGTGCACCGAAGATCCCCACGATCAGGGCCGGGTCGAAGCCCACCGCCTCGCCGCCGTCGAGCACAACATAGCCGATGGCGGTGGCGCCCAGCGCCATGGCCAGAACCGTCGAAACCACGTAGCCGACGGCGGAGCCGGCCACGCCGGCGGTCTGGGACTTCGCCAGCCGGTTGAACTCGGCGGAAAGGACGGTCCAGGAGATGGCCGTGGCAATAACGATGTCGAGCACCGAGATCGCGGACATCCCGGCGTCGGCGTCCCGGGGAATGGCAGCGAAGTCAGCCACGGGGAATTCCCGGAACGCGACGGTGAAGACGTACGCCATGATGGCCAGGATCACCAGTGCCAGCCACGGCTCCACCCGGGCAATGCCCTTGTGGCCGAAGATGGCCAGGGCCACCACCAGCAGCTGGCAGAGCACGGAGAAGAGGACGGGGCTGGAGAAACCGGTGGCGCGTTCCACCAGGAAGTTCACCGTGACTCCGGCAAGCATGGCCTGGACCCAGCTCCACCCCATCAGGATGACCACGTTCGCGGCCACGGGCAGGAACGAGCCGCGCAGTCCGAACGACCCCTTGGTCAGGGACATGGTGGGCAGCCCGGTGCGGGTGCCCATGTTGCCCACCAGTACCAGTACGGCTCCCCCGATCAGGGTGCCCAGGACGATCATGCCCAGTGCCATGGGCCAGCTGACGCCCGGAACAAACAGGGTGCCGGTGAGCAGCGTGGTGACCACCAGGTTGGCGGCCAGCCAGATCATGCCGATGCGTCCGACGCCGAGGGTGCCGCGGAGCGGACCGTAGCCCTCGGCATCCTTGTCGAGGCGGTGGGAAAGACGGGCCCAGGCGGACGGCTGCGCGGTTGCTGACATCGGATTCCCCTTAGGCAACAACGACGACGGGTGTGACGGCGGCGTCGGCGCTTTCTGCGGCACCCGCATCCGCCGGCTCAAGGCTGAAGCCGGGGTCCGGCACCGGGGAAAGATGCTCGTGGACAGCCAGGATCCGGTCACCGGACCGGACGAAGACGATCGTTTCCCGTTCCCTGGTCGTCGCCGTTGCCCCCGGCGTACCCGCCGTTGTCAGCACTGTGTGGCTGAATACGGCGCTGGGACCGTACACCTGCACATGTGCATCGGTGCTCTCGCACGCCGAGACGGACCAGCCTTCAGTGAGCCAGAACGCCCAGAGTGCCTCGTATTCGGCGCGGCTTTCCAGTCTGGCCGGCTCCGTGTGGAAGACAAAGGTTGCCTCCGGAGCGAACGCCGCGAAGTACTCCTCCGTGTCCGTGCGGGAGAACGCGCCGACCAGGCGTGCCGCGGCTTCGAGGACATCGTTTTCGGACAGGGACCGGGCCGGAGTGGGGGTATCCATGGCCAGCCTTTCAGAACGGGCTGCGCACAGCGTGGGCGGGTGAGACATTCTTCGAAAACGCACTCTAAGGAAACAAGTGGTGCGTATTAGAAAACCTGCTCTAGTTTGAAGTGAGCCGGGTCACGTGTCAAGCGGAGGAGATCCCACTCGATGTTCGCGCAGTCGGGATCATGGCCTAAATCCCGTCCATGTACTAGCCTCGCCACCAACAGGGCCGTCAGCGGCTGGGGGAAGTCATGGATCAAAGGAGAACCATGCGCGGCATAAAGAAGACCTTTATTGCATTGACAGTCGTGGGCCTGGCCCTTACCGGCTGCTCCGGCGATTCCAGCGGGGAGGACTCCCAGACCCTGCTGATTGCGTACAAGAAGGCTGACCCGGTCCTCGAATCCCTGATGGAAGACACCAAAGAGCAGTTTGAGGCTGCCAATGAGGGCATCACCGTGGAACTGAGCCCGATTGAGGGCAACGACGACGATTACGCGACCAAGCTGGCTCTCTCACAGCGCTCCCCCGACACCGCTCCGGACGTCTTCGTGGAGGATTCGTTCAAGCTGCGGGCCGACGTCGACGCCGGCTACGTCCTCGCGCTGGACGAGTACCTCGCCGACTGGGAGGACTGGGACGCGTTCAACGAAACCGCGAAGGAAGCCGGAACGGGCGACGACGGCGGCATCTACGCGGTCCCGCTGGAAGCGGACACCCGGGTCATTTGGTACAACCGGAATGTCCTTGGTGCCGCCGGTATCGAGCTGCCGTGGCAGCCTGAAAACTGGGACGACCTGCTGGAGATGGCCCGCACAGTCAAGGCGGCCAACCCCGACGTGGTGCCGTTCAGCATGTATGCAGGCACCATGCAGAGCTTCTACGAACTGCTGTACGGCACGGAAGACGGTGCCCTGTACGACGAGGACGAACAGAAGTGGGTAGTCGGCTCCCAAGGGTTCATCGATTCATTGGACTTCCTGAAGACCATCTACGACGAAGGGCTGGCAGTCACTCCGGCCCAGGCGCTGGATCCGAACATCTGGCAGGAGATTGTGGGCGACATGCTGCCGCAGGACCGCATGGGCGCCACCGTCGAAGGCTCCTACGCCCCGCAGTTCTGGCAGGAAGGGGCGGATTATGAATGGCCGGAATACGGCGAAGTGATGGCGACGTCACCGTTCCCCACCCAGAACGGACAGGAGCCCGGCGCCGTGAGCATGTCCGGCGGCTGGACCCTCGCCGTGGGTGCCGGAAGCGAAAACCCCGAGCTGGCCGTGGACTTCGTGAAGATGGCCATGAACTTCGACAACTCGCTGGCCTACACGGTGGACGCCTCGAAGATAGCCGTGCGCAACGACGTCGCTGAAACTTCCGAATACCAGGACATGAACCCCTTCGCCGGGGAGGTCACCGAGGTGCTGGAAGTGAGCCGCTACCGCCCGGCAACAGCAGACTTCGCCGAAATCGACACCGCGGTGCTCACGGCCACCCAGGAAGTAGTGGCCGGAGGTAAGAGCCCGGAGGAGGCAGCAGCCGACTATGACGAGGCCCTGAAACGGATCGTCGGCGAAGACAACGTCATTGAAAAGTAGTCCGGACCTGTCAAGCACGTCCCCCGCCCGGGCCGCCGGCACAACCGCGGGCCGGGACCGGGACCGGCCCGTCGGGCAGGCTCCCCGGCCGCGGACACCGCCGTCGACCGTGCGGCTGCGGCAGACCGTCCGCCTCCTGCCGCTGCTGCCCGCCGTCGCGCTGCTGCTGGTGTTCCTCGGCGGACCCATCCTCTGGGCCTTCTACGGTTCCTTCACCGATGCGGGCCTCACCGGCGCCAGTGCCCGGAACCCGGAATGGATCGGGCTGGACAACTACGCCACCCTGCTCACCGATCCGCAGTTTCCGCACTCCCTGTGGCTGACGTTCCTGTTTGTCCTCGGATCCGCCGTCATTGGCCAGAACTGCCTGGGACTGGCGCTGGCCCTGGTTATGCAGCGCGCCAACCGCGTGGTGGCTGCGATTGTGGGCACCTGCGTGGTGGCCGCATGGGTGCTGCCTGAAATTGTCGCTGCTTTTATTGCCTACGCGTTCTTCTTCCGGGACGGAATGCTGAACCAGCTCACCGGACTGGCAGGGCTGCCCGTAGTGGACTGGCTCTACGAATACCCCATGCTGGCCCTGGTATTCGCGAACATCTGGCGGGGCACCGCCTTCTCGATGATGAACTACCAGGCCGCGTTGAACGACGTTCCGCCGGAGATCACCGAATCAGCAACCATCGACGGTGCCGGCGGAATACAGCGGCTGCGGTTCATCACGCTGCCCATGATCAAGAGCAGCATCGCCACCAACCTGATGCTGATCACCCTGCTGACCCTGGGCACGTTCACCCTCATCTACGTGGTGACCAGCGGCGGGCCGCTCAATGCCAGCACAACGCTGCCGATCATGGCTTACGAGCAGGCCTTCCAATACGGAGACATCGGCTACGGCACCGCCATTGCCGTTGTGATGCTGCTTATCGGAGCGGTGTTTTCAATTGCCTATATCCGCATGCTGCGGGAAAGGAAGGACTAGTCCATGGCCGCCGTCGCCACCGCTGCGCCCGCCACCCCCGCCCGCGGGGCCGGGAAAACCCGCAGCGCCCGCACCGCCAATATTGTGCTGGTGCTGCTTGCAGCCTGCTTCCTGCTGCCGCTCAGCTGGCTGCTGGCCGCCTCGGTGAACGCCGATGCCACCTACGAGCTGGCTGTCCCGACAACACTCACCCTGGAGAACTTCGCCGCCATCATGACGGCGCAGCAGACGTTCATTCCCCTGCTGAACAGCTTCATCCTCGCCGTCGGTTCCGCCTTGGTCACCGTCACGGCAGCAGTGCTCGCCGCCTACCCGCTTTCCCGCTACCAGATGCGCTTCAAGCGCCCGTTTATGTACACCATCCTCTTTGGCACCTGCCTGCCGATCACCGCCATCATGGTGCCGGTGTACAGCCTGTTCGTGCAGCTGAACCTGCTGGATTCGCTGGCCGGCACCATCTTCTTTATGGGCGCCACCTTCCTGCCGATCGCGATCTGGATGACCAAGAACTTCATGGACTCCGTGCCCGTGTCGCTCGAGGAGGCGGCCTGGATTGACGGGGCTTCCTCCATGAAGGCGCTGTTCTACGTGGTGCTCCCGCTGATGCGGCCGGGTCTGGCAGTGGTGTTCATCTTCGTGTTCCTGGAGGCGTGGGGAAACTTCTTCGTTCCGTTCATCCTCCTTTTCTCACCCGACAGCCAGCCTGCGGCAGTGAGCATCTTCCGCTTCTTCGACGAGTACGGCGGTGTGGCCTACGGCGAGCTGGCAGCCTTCTCCATCCTGTATTCGCTTCCGGTGATCGTTCTGTACATCGTTTCCCGCGCATTGGGCGGCTCGTTTGCCCTCAGCGGGGCAATGAAAGGTTAGGGTGACCGGTGCACGCAAACCGCGAACTTGTTGAAGCCCGCATCAGCCGGTTCCTGAGGGAACGGCTCGAACCTGCACGGTGGCGTGACCGGCGGCCGCTGGACATTGCCGCCTGGACGGAACCGGGCGAACCGGTGTCCTTCGGGGAAGCAGCAGGCCGGGAATTCCTCCCCTTCAATGCGGGCCAGGCCTGGGGCGCCCCGTGGGACACCACATGGTTTCGGGTCAGCGGAACGGTACCCGATGGCTGGGCCGAAGCGGACGACGTCCGGCCCGAACTGGTCATCGATCTGGGGTTCAACGGCGATGGCCCGGGTTTCCAGGCCGAGGCGCTTGTCTACACGGAGCAGGGAGCGATAGTAAAAGCGGTGGAACCGCGGAACCTGCATGTTCCGCTCCCCCACCGGCCGGGCGAAACCTTCACCTACTACGTCGAGGCCGCGTCCAATCCCAACGTGATCGCGGGCTTCACTTACGCACCCACTCCCATGGGCGACCGGACGACGTCGGGCAGCGCCCCACTGTATGTGTTCCGCGCCGCGGACCTCGCCCTGCTGGACGTCCCGGCCTGGAACCTGGCGAGGGACTTCTGGACCCTTAACGGGCTAATGCATGAGCTGCCCATGGACCTGCCCCGCCGGTACGAAATCCTGCGCGCCATGGAACGCGCTGTCGATGCGGTTGACCCCTCCGACATCCCGGGCACCGCCGGCGCCGGCCGGGCCGCGCTGGCCGCGGTGCTGGCCAGCCCGTCGTATGCGAGCGCGCACCGGATCTCCGCGGTGGGACACGCACATATCGATACGGCCTGGCTGTGGCCTGTGCGGGAAACCGTCCGCAAGGTTGCCCGGACCTTCGCCAATGTGCTGGAGCTGATGGATCACGAACCCGAGTTCGTTTTCACTGCCTCCTCAGCCCAGCAGTATGCCTGGCTGAGGGACCACTATCCGGACCTGTTTGACCGGGTCGCAAAAAAGGTGCGCAGCGGACAGTTCGTGCCCACCGGCGGGATGTGGGTGGAATCGGACACGAACCTGCCCGGCGGTGAAGCGCTGGCGCGGCAGTTCGTGGCCGGAAAGCGCTTCTTCCGGGAGGAGTTCGGGGTGGACCCCGAGGTGGTCTGGCTGCCCGACTCATTCGGGTACTCCGCAGCGCTGCCGCAGATCGCCCGGGCCGCAGGCGCCCGGTGGTTCCTTACGCAGAAAATCTCCTGGAACGAAACCAACACCATGCCGCACTCCACGTTCCTCTGGGAGGGCATCGACGGCACCCGCCTGTTCACGCACTTTCCGCCCGTGGACACCTACAACTCCGAGCTCTCCGGCCAGGAACTGGCCCGTGCACAGCGCCAGTACGCCGAGAAGGGCTTCGGGAACACGTCCCTGGTTCCGTTCGGGTGGGGCGACGGCGGCGGCGGCCCCACGCGGGAAATGCTCGCCGCGGCGGAGCGCACCGCGGACCTGGAAGGGTCCCCGCGGGTGCGGCTTTCCAGCCCGGAACGGTTTTTTGCCGCAGCCGAGGAGGAACTGGCAGTGCCTCCGGTATGGTCCGGGGAGCTCTACCTGGAGTTTCACCGCGGCACCTACACGAGCCAGGCCAACACCAAGAAGGGCAACCGGCGCAGCGAGCACCTCCTGCGGGAAGCCGAGTTGTGGGCAGCGACTGCCACGGTGCGCACCGGCGCCGCGTACCCCTACGACGTGCTGGAACAGTCTTGGCACACGGTCCTGCTCCAGCAGTTCCACGACATCCTGCCCGGCACCTCCATCGCCTGGGTGCATCAGGAAGCCGAGCGTAACTACGCCCGGGTGGCGGCAACACTTGAGGCGGTGATCGAGGACGCCGCCGGGACCCTGTTGGGCAGCGGCGACACCTTGGCGGTGCTGAACGCGGGGCCGTATCCGCAGCAGGGCGTGCCCGCGGGAGGTGCGGCAGCGGCGTCGGCTTTTGCGGAAAGCTCCGGCAGCTGGGAACGCACCGACTCCGGCTGGCACCTGACGGGACCCCGCCTTCGGCTGACCGTGAACGACGCCGGACTGTTTACCTCCCTGATTGCCGACGGCCGGGAAGTGTTCCTTCCCGGCAGGCCCGGGAACCACTTCCAGCTCTTCCGCGACGTCCCCAACCAATGGGACGCCTGGGATCTGGACGCACACTACCGGTTCAGCAGCACCGAGCTGATGCAGCCCGACGCCGTAAAGCTGGAGGATGATGGCCGGGTGTTGAGCATCGAGCGGTCTTTCGGCGCTTCCACCTTGGTGCAGCGCATTACGCTCAGCCCGGAGGGTACGGCGGTGGACCTCACCGTCGATGTGGATTGGCACGAGCGGCAGAAGCTGCTCAAACTCGCCTTTCCGCTGGACGTGCACGCGGACCGCGCGGCGTCGGAAATCCAGTTCGGCCACCTCTACCGCCCCACCCATGCCAACACCTCCTGGGACGCGGCGCGCTTTGAAACTGTGGCGCACCGCTGGATCCACGTCGGGGAGCCCGGATTCGGCGTCGCTGTGGCCAATGACCGGACCTACGGGCACGATACGATCCGGGACGAGGTGGACGGGCGGACCTGCACCACGGTCCGGCTGTCGCTGCTGCGCGCTCCGGTGTTCCCGGATCCGGGCACGGACCAGGGCCCTCACCGGTTCCGGTTCTCGCTGCGTCCGGCTGCGGGGATCCCCGAGGCAGTGTCGGAGGGATACCGGCTGAACCTGCCGCTGCGCACGGTATCCGGAGTTGATGCCGCCGATACCGTCCCGCTGCTGGCAGTAGACAATCCCGCGGTGGTGATCGAGGCGGTGAAGCTCGCGGAGGACCGCAGCGGCGACGTCGTCGTCCGGCTCTACGAGGCGTTCGGCGGGCGGGCGACGGCGCAGGTCACGGCCGGTTTCGGCTACTCCTCAGTTGCGGCGACGGACCTGCTGGAGCGACCGGTGGACTCTCTGGCCGTGGGCCGTGCCGGAGACGGCGGGGTTCAGTTGTCGCTGCGGCCTTTCGAGTTGGTGACGCTGCGCTTCCGGGTCGGTTGACGGGCCGGTCCCCGGACAGTTGCGTCCGGGGACCGGGGACATGGGGCCCGACGCCGCCGCTACAGCCGGAAGCCCTCGTCCAGCCGCTCGATGATGGTGACGTTCGCCTGGCCGCCGCCCTCGCACATGGTCTGCAGCCCGTAGCGGCCGCCCGTACGTTCAAGCTCATGCAGCAAGGTGGTCATGATCCGGGCTCCGGTGGCCCCGATCGGGTGGCCCAGGGCGATGCCGCCCCCGTTCACGTTGACCTTGTCCATATCCACGCCGAGTTCACGCTGCCAGGCGAGCACCACGGAGGCGAAGGCCTCGTTGATTTCCAGCAGGTCCATATCCTCGATGCTCATGCCGGTGCGCTTCAGTGCATGCCGGGTCGCCTCGATGGGGGCGCTGAGCATCATGACCGGATCATCCCCGCGGGCCGAGATGGAGTGGATGCGGGCCCGCGGCTTCAGACCGTACCGGCGCACCGCATCCTCGGAGGCAAGCAGCAGGACGGCGGCGGCGTCGGAAATCTGGGAGGAGGTGGCAGCGGTGAGGTGCCCGCCCTCGGCCAGCGGGGCCAGGGTGGCAATCTTCGCGCGGTCGGGGTCACGGGGCCCCTCGTCCGCGGTGACTCCGTTCATCGCCAGGATTTCCCGGTCGAAGCGTCCCTCGGCCTGCGCGGCGATGGCGCGTACATGGGATTCGACGGCGAAGTCCTCCATCTCCTCGCGGGTCAGCCCCCACTGCTTCACCATCATTTCAGCGCCGATGAACTGCGAGATCTGCTGGTTCCCGTAGCGCTTTTCCCATCCCACCGAGCCGGCGAACGGGTTCGGGAAGCCCAGCTCCTTGGCCGCCGAGTTGGCGAAGGACAACGGGACGGAGGACATGCTCTGCACGCCGCCGGCAATCACGAGATCGCTGGTGCCGCTCATGACGGCCTGCGCCGCGTAGGACACGGCCTGCTGGCCGGAGCCGCACTGGCGCTCCACGGTGGTGCCGGGAACGCGTTCGGACAGACCCGCTGCCAGCCAGGAGGTGCGGGCAATGTCCATGGCCTGCGGTCCCACCTGGTCAATGGCGCCGAGGATGACCTCGTCATACTCTTCGGAGTCGATCCCTGCGCGCCGGACCGTTTCGGCAATCACGTGCGCGGCCAGGTCTGCGGGGTGGATTTTGCTCAGTCCCCCGTTGCGCTTGCCGACGGGAGTGCGGACGGCGTCGATGATGAACGCTTCAGCCATAGTCGAGGGCCTTTCGTCGTTGTAAGGCAGGTTTGTTGCCAAGTCCTCGGGACCCGGGTTCGGCACTGAATACAGAAGCCATGTGCCGTGCACCACAATAGGTGATTCCGACGCGCGGGTAACCAGACCGGCGGTATGTGCCCGGCCGTGCCGCGAGCTGGGCTGTGTCCTCCGGGCCGGAATCCCCTCTGGGGTTGTGCACTGCATCCCAGTCCGGGTCCCTGCACTTTGTCCGCATCCCCGCAGTTTGTCCGGATCCCACCCGGGTCCCTGCACTTTGTCCGGATCCCCGCGGTTTGTGCACTGCATCCCAGTCCGGGTCCCTGCACTTTGTCCGGATCCCCGCGGTTTGTCCACTGCATCCCAGTCCGGGTCCCTGCACTTTGTCCGGATCCCCACGGTTTGTCCGGATCCCTGCGCCGCGCGGAGCAGGGATTGCGACATTCCGCAGGGATTACGACAAACCGCAGGGATTTCGTCGACGCTGGCCGCCGGACGCCAGCACGGGCCACCCAATCCCCGCGACCCCGCGAAGCGCACCGACCCCACCTAATCCCCGCGACCCCGCTCCGGCGGCGGTCCCCGCACCCAATCCCCGCGACCCCGCTCCGGCGGCGGTTCCCGCCCCCATCCCTGGCCGGAAACCCCCACCTAAAGAACCCTTGCTAAAGACTTCTTTAGCATCTAGCCTCAAGCCATGACCCAGACCCCGGACCCAGCACCCGGCCCGAAACGGCGCGCGGCAACCCCGGGAGCATCCGGCGAGCAGGTGTTCGCGGATCCGGTGCAGATCCGTGCCCTGGCCCATCCGGTCCGGCTGGAACTACTCGGGCACCTGGACGACGCCGGAACGGCCACCGCGACCGAGTGCGCCGCAGCCCTCGGCGAATCCGTAGCCAGCTGTTCCTACCACCTGCGCATCCTGGCCAGGCACGGTTACATCGAACAGGTCCAGCAGCCGGGACGGGAAAAGCCGTGGAAGACGGTCGCGCTCCACCGGTCGCACGTCATCGATCCGGAGGCGCCCGGCTCCGTGCACGCGGTTTCCGCCGTGGCCGCCATAGAGGTGGACCGCCAGCTGAGACGGATCCAGTCCTGGCTCCGCCGCTCCCCCGGGCTTCCCCCGGAGGACCTCGAGGTGTCCACGGTGCACGAGGCCCGTGCCTACGCCACCCACGAGGAAATCCTGCAGCTGCGCCAAGACCTGTGGCAGCTGGCCCG
Organism: Arthrobacter jinronghuae; assembly: GCF_025244825.1. Taxonomy (NCBI): domain Bacteria; kingdom Bacillati; phylum Actinomycetota; class Actinomycetes; order Micrococcales; family Micrococcaceae; genus Arthrobacter; species Arthrobacter jinronghuae. Next base: position 1,619,708 of record NZ_CP104263.1, on the reverse strand, counting down.
CCGCTTCGAAGGCCGCTGGGAGAACCCGGGCCAACGCCCCGAGGGAGCAGTCCCCGTCCGCCTGTTCTCCGTCCTCAATGTTGACCCGGGGCAGGAGTGACAACGACGCCGCCGGCCGTGGGCACCAATCGCGACGTTCTGCGCGTCCCCGGGTTCCGAAGACTCGCGTTTGCCTGGGTATTCTCCAACTTCGGCGACTCGGTCCTGTTCCTGACCGCCGCAATCTGGGTCAAACAGCTCACCGGCAGCGACGCCGCGGCAGGCCTCGTCTTCGCGGCCCTCGGCCTGCCCGCGCTGCTGGCACCCTTCACCGGCCGGCTGGCGGACCGGTACCGGCACCGACCGCTGCTCATCTTCAACAACCTGGGCGCCGGCGTCGTGATCCTGGCTCTCCTGGCCGTCCGCGGCGTCGACACCGTGTGGCTGGTTTATGCGGTTATCTTCGTCTACGCCATTTCCTCCTACATCACCGCAGCCGCCCAATCCGGACTGCTCCGCGACCTGCTGGACACCCGCCTCCTCGCGCCGGCCAACGGCATCCTGAGCAGCATCGACCAGGGACTGCGCATCGTTTCGCCGCTGGCTGGAGCCGGAATGCTCGCCCTCTGGGGAATGCACACCGTTGTGCTGCTTGCCAGCGCCTGCTTCCTTGCGGCCGCGCTGATCCTGGCCACCCTGAAACTGACCGAAACGGTCGCCGCCAGGGACGCCGGTGAGACGTTCTGGCGGAGCACGACGGCGGGTGTCCGTTTCATGGCCCGGCACCGCCTGCTCAGCCGCGCCCTGCTGACCCTGGGTATCGCCATGGGTGCCACCGGAATCCTCAACGTGACCATCTTCGCCACGGTGGAGCAGGGCCTGGGCAGGCCGCCGGAATTCCTTAGCGTGCTGCTGGGTGCGCAGGGAGTCATGGCTGTTCTGGGCGGGCTCACGGCAAGCCTGGTGATCCGGCGTTTCGGTGTCCGCCGCTGCATGGTCTTCGGCGTCGCCCTGCTCGCCGGCGGCGTATTGACCACCGCGCTCACCTTCCTGCCCCTGGTGCTGGCCGGCGCTGCCGCGGTCGGCACGGGCGCTTCGTGGATGGTCATCGCCTTTGTCACGCTGCGGCAGGAAGAGACACCGCCCGGCATGCAGGGCCGGACCGCCGCCGTGACGCAGGTAATGACCAACCTCCCCCAGGTCGCAGCCTCGATGCTTGCCGCGGTGCTGATCGGGCTCCTGCCCTACCAGGTGCTGGTGATGGCCATGAGCGTCGGCTGCCTGTTGGCGGCGGCGCCCCTGCTCTCCCGGCACGCACGGTCGGCCGTCCCGGCAGTCGCGGGCGAACCGGTAGTCACAGGCGAACCGGCAGACGCAGGCGACGACGACGGCACCGGCACACCCGTCCGGGCGTTCGACGGGCGACGGGTAGAATGAAAAAGCTGTGTTCTGAGCAGCCGGCTGCCGGGGAGAAGTCCCGCCCGACAAGCAGTCCCACCCACCAGAGTCTGAAAGCAGCGGAGTGTCCCAACAGGTTTCCACCCCCGTCAGCGCCACCGCCACCAAAGAGATCGTCAAGGAATCCGCCCGCCGGCGTACCTTTGCCGTGATCTCGCACCCCGACGCCGGTAAGTCCACGCTCACCGAAGCGCTGGCCCTGCACGCCCGGGTGATCGGCACGGCCGGTGCCACCAACGGCAAGGAAAACCGCCGCGAAACGGTCTCCGACTGGATGCAGATGGAAAAGGACCGCGGCATCTCGATCAGCTCCACGGCCCTGCAGTTTGCCTACCGCGACACCGTAATCAACCTGCTGGACACCCCCGGCCACGCCGACTTCTCCGAGGACACCTACCGCGTCCTTGCAGCCGTGGACTGCGCCGTGATGCTGGTGGACGCCGCCAAGGGCCTGGAAACCCAGACCATGAAGCTCTTCGAGGTCTGCCGCTCCCGGAACCTGCCGATCATCACCGTCATCAACAAGTGGGACCGGCCCGGCCTGGACCCGCTGGCCCTGATGGACGAAATCACCGAACGCACCGGCCTCGAGCCGATGCCGCTGACCTGGGCCGTGGGCATCGCCGGCGATTTCCGCGGTGTCTGGGACCTGCAGAAGGACGAATACGTCCACTTCGAACGGCAGAACTCCGGTGCCTCCCTCGCCAAGGAAGACCACTTCACCCCCGAGCAGGCCCTGGAACGCGAAGGCGACGTCTGGACCGATTCGCTGGACGAAGCCGAGCTGGTCATTGACGGCCGCGAGTTCGACCGCAACAAGTTCCTGGACGCCAAGGCCACCCCCATCCTCTTCTCCTCGGCAGCCCTGAACTTCGGCGTGAAGCAGATTCTCGACGCCCTGGTGGACCTCGCGCCGTCGGCCTCCGCCCGCGAGGACAAGGACGGCGGGCTCCGCCCCGTCGAGGCGCCGTTCTCCGGCTTCGTGTTCAAGGTCCAGGCCGGCATGAACAAGGCCCACCGCGACCACGTGGCGTTCATCCGCGTCTGCTCCGGCATCTTCGAACGCGGCATGGTGGTCACGCACTCCAACACCGGCAAGACTTTCGCCACGAAGTACGCCCAGCACCTGTTCGGCCGCGAACGCGAAGTCATCGACCAGGCGTACCCGGGCGACGTCGTCGGGCTGGTCAACGCATCTGCCCTGCGCGTGGGTGACAGCCTCTATGTCGAGGAACCGGTGGAATACCCGCCCATTCCGTTCTTCTCCCCCGAACACTTCCGCGTCGCGCGGTCCCAGGACCCCAGCCGCTACAAGCAGTTCCGCCGCGGCATCGACCAGCTCGAGCACGAGGGCATCATCCAGGTGCTGCGCTCGGACCGGCGCGGCGATCAGGCACCGGTCCTGGCAGCCGTCGGCCCGATGCAGTTCGAAGTGGTCGAGGACCGCATGACGCAGGACTTCAATGCGCCCATGCGCTACGAGCAGCTCTCCTACTCGCTGGCCCGGCTCACCACTGCCGACGCCGCGGAAATCCTGTCCAACGTGCACGGGGCCGAGGTCCTGGTACGCACCGACGGCGCCTATGTGGCCGTGTTCAACGACGTCTGGGCGCTGCGCCGGGTGGAAAAGAACCACCCGGAGGTGTCCCTGACCGTCATCGGCACCGAATCACCTAACAGCAGCCGCGGCTACTAGGCGCTGCTGCCCACCTGCCGTCGGCATCCGCGAAAAGATCCTCCCCCCGGGGGTGCACCATTCGGTTCCTTTGTGCGCTAGCCTGCCCGAATGATGCATAACGGGATAGTTGCATGCTGTGCACTCTTGGCTGCCTCACTGCTCACGACGGGGTGCGGGGGCGGCGCGGACGCGGTGCCGGCCGACCCGGCCGCGTCCCTGGACCCCGCGCTGCCGGGCCAGACTGCGGTGCAACCTGCCCCGCAGACCGGATGTCCGAGCGGCGCGGACGCCGTGCCGACCGATCCGGCCGCCCCCGTAGAACCTGCACCGGCGGTCCAGTCTGTCCCGCCGGATGAGGCGGCCTCGGAGGCAACGCCTACGGACCCCGATCCGTGCGGGCTGTCCAGCGCCCGCACGGCACCACTCGACGAGACGGGGTACTGGACGCAGGAACGTATGGATAGCGCCACCTCGGCTCCGATGCCCGTCGAGAACGAGCCCCGCCGAGAAGGCAGCCGTTCGCCGTCCGACCCAAGCGAGACCATTGGAGTGACCCCTGCCACATCCCGTTGAGCATAAGCTTTACTAATTGCTCCGGTGCTTTCAGGTAAGCGTTAGGAATTTGTGAGTATGCTGGCCGCAACTACTCCATCTGCCGCCCCCGGTCTCACGGGAAGGCCCTTCCCGGAAGGCACAGCACCATGTCCTCCTCAGTTTTCCCTTGCCTGTCCCGCCCGGTTTTCGCCGCCGTTACCGGGGACGTCCGGCCCGAGGAATCCGAAGCCTGGACCGCACTGAAACAGGCGGCCACTGCTCTTCAGCCGCTCCAGAACAAGAACGGCTCGGTGGATCCGGAATACCACGGGCAGGCCGCCGAATTGATTGGAACCGTTGCCGCTGCCGTCACCGCACTGGCTCCGGCTTTCCCGCACGACGCCGAGTACCTGCACCTCGTGGTGGAGGACTTTGAACGCTGGGTAGCCGGGGGACTGGAACAGGAACCCGATTTCCTCGATTCCCTGATGGCCTTCGCCCCGCAGCGGGACCGCGTGAACGGGCTTGCCCACCTGGTGGTCTTCCCCATGTACACACAGAACGGCTCCACCAACCGCCTCGTGGAAGCCGTGCTGATCGAGGTCATCTGGCCTGAATTCGTCGCCGAACTCGAGGCCGGCGAGTACTCCAACGGGCTCTTCGTCCCCATCCGTTTCCTGGACTTCACCCCCGGTTACGACACCAACTCCGCGGTGCTCTTCCCGGAAACCGTGGCCGTGCGCGAAACTCCCGCCTTCACCTGGGGCGCGATCTTCGCCGACCGCGAGGCCGCCCGTTTCCGCAAGGTCCTGGCCGCCGCAGCGGACATCACCTCGCTGCAGCTGCCCGCCGAGGCCGCCGAACTGCTGCACAACCAGCAGCTCACCGAGGAAACCTTCATCATGTGGGACCTCATCCACGACCGCACCCACATGCGCGGGGACCTCCCGTTCGATCCGTTCATGATCAAACAGCGCATGCCCTACTTCCTCTACTCCCTGGAGGAACTGCGCTGCGACCTCACCGCCTTCCGCGAGGCCGTGAAGATCCAGCACGACGAGGACGCCCCCGAGGAAACCCGCCGGCACGCCCGGCTGGTCCAGTACGCGGTGATCTTCGACCGCATCTTCCGCTTCGCGATCACCGGCAGCCGGGTGCGCAACTACGACGGACTCGGCGGCCAGCTGCTCTTCGCCTGGATGCACCAGAACCACGTACTCCACTGGACCGACGGAAAGCTGAGCATCGACTGGGAGGAAACGGCCGACGTCGTCGTCCGCCTCGGTGCGGAAATCGAGGAACTTTACTGGCGTTCCATCGACCGGCCCAAGACGGCGCACTGGCTCGCGGCGTACGATCTGGTGGCAGGAACCCTGACACCGAACCCGGCCTCGGTCTGGGCACAGGGCCCGCAGGCGCTCCCGCTGGACGGACCGCCGCGCGGACTTACCGACCAGGTGCTCGACGACGAGTTCCCGCTCTCCATGTTCTATGAGGCCCTGTCCAAGAAGATGGCCCCGGTCATCGAGTCCACGGCCGGGATCACCGGCTACAGCACGGGAGGCACCCCCGAATGAGCACCGAACCCGGCACGGCAGCAGAGACCGCCGCGGCCCCGCTGAAGGGCCGGACCGTCCTGGTGGCCGGCGCCGGGAGCCCCTCCGGCACCGCCGTCTGCGAAGCCCTGGAGGGGGCAGGTGCCAAGGTGGTTGCGGTAGGCCGCGATGCCGCGCGGCTGGAGAACACACTGTTCCGCCTTTACGACGCCGACCTGCGCACCTGCGACCTCAGCGACACCGGGGAGGTGGCGGCCCTCGCGGCCGACATGCAGGAAATCTACGGCGGGATCGACGGCCTGATCCACCTCGTGGGCGGCTGGCACGCCGGTACCGGCATCGGTTCCCAGAGCGAGGCGGACTGGGACTTCCTGGAAACGAACATCCTGCGCACCCTGCGCAATGTCAGCCGCAGCTTCTACGACCAGCTCGAGGCCTCCCCGGACGGACGGCTGGCGATCGTTTCCTCCACGGCGGTGGAGTCCCCCACAGCTGCCGGAGCAGGATACGCGGCTGCCAAAGCCGCGGCCGAAGCATGGGTCCGGGCCATCGCCGCGGGTTTCCGCAGCGCCCAGTCCGGACGGAAGGAAAACCCGGAACCCCAGCGCTCCGCCGCCGTCGTCTTCGTGGTCAAGGCACTGGTGGACTCCGCACAGCGCGCCGCTGCCCCGGACCGCCGGTTCCCCGGCTACACCGACGTCGCAGACCTGGCCGCCGCCGTCGTCCGGCTCTTCCAGCAGGACGCCGCCGAGGTCAACGGGCAGCGGATTCACCTCTCCCCGGAGAAGTGACCTGAACTACATCAAGGTAAGAGATACTAGGAACCGTGACTGACATACTCCCCCTGCACGACACCGCAATTAAGGCTTTTGCTTCCGACAACTACTCCGGTGTCCATCCGGAAATTCTCGCGGCGCTCACCGCCGCGAACCAGGGCCATCAGGTGGCCTACGGCGAAGATGTGTACACCGCCAAGCTGCGCGAGGTTCTGACCGACCAGTTCGGCAAGCACATCCGTGCGTTCCCCGTCTTCAACGGCACCGGCGCGAACGTTATCGCCCTGCAGTCACTGCTGCCCCGCTGGGGTGCCGTCATCTGCCCGACGACGGCGCACATCAACGTGGACGAAAACGGCGCCCCGGAGCGGATCGGCGGCATGAAGCTGCTGGGCATCCCCACCGACGACGGCAAGCTCACCCCCGAGCTGATCGACCGCGAGGCGTGGGGCTGGGGCGACGAGCACCGTGCCCAGCCGCTGGCCGTGTCCATCACCCAGTCCACCGAGCTCGGCACGCTGTACACGGTGGAGGAAATCGCCGCCATCGCGGACCACATCCACGCACGCGGCATGAAGCTGCACATGGACGGCGCGCGCCTGGGCAACGCCGCCGCAGCGCTGGGCGTGTCCTTCAAGGAGATGACGGCCGACGCCGGTGTGGACATCCTCTCCCTGGGCGGCACCAAGAACGGGATGATGTACGGCGAATGCATCATCACCTTCGACCCCGAGGCCTCCCCCGGACTGGACTACCTGCGCAAGATGAACATGCAGCTGGCCTCCAAGATGCGGTTCATCTCCGCCCAGTTCATCACCCTGTACGGTACGGACCTGTGGCACCGGTCAGCCTCGCACGCGAATGCCATGGCGAGCCGGCTCCGGGCCGCCGTCGAGCAGATCGACGGGGTGGAAATCACCCAGCCCAGCCAGGTCAACGCTGTCTTCGCCAAGCTGCCCGCCGGGGTCGCCGACCGGTTGCGCGGCGACTTCCGGTTCTACGACTGGGACCAGTCCACCGGTGAGGTGCGCTGGATGTGCACCTTCGATACCTCCGAGGATGATGTTGATGCCTTCGCTGCGGCCATTGCCCGCGAAGTCGCTGCGGATCCGGCACCGCTGGCCGCACGCTAAGCCGATGTTGCCTGCCGTCCGGCCGCTGGCGCGGAGCGGACGGCAGGTAACGAAACGGCCACAGCGGCGAGCCTGCCCCGCCCCCGGCGCTGCACAGCCAGTAGTCTGCGGAGGTGAGTGCAATAGGTGACCTGTCCCAGGTACCCCCGGATTTCCTGACCGCGCTCGGCGCCCTGCGCCGGGCGGCCTGCCGGGCGGAGCTGAAGCTGGAAGAAATCCCGGCACCCACGCGCCTGGCCCCGTATGCCGTCTCACTCGGCGCCGAGGTGCTCGCTCCCGGACCTGTCGGTCCCGGCAGCCTGCACGGACCCGCAGCCCCGCCGGTCCCCGATCAACTTGAGCTGGCCACCGGACGCTTCATACTGCTCCACGATCCCGCAGGTTCCCCGGTCTGGAACGGCACCTTCCGCATCGTCACCTATATCCGCGCCGAGCTGGAACCGGACATGGGCAATGACCAACTGCTTGGCTCAGTCGCCTGGACCTGGCTGGTGGAAGCGCTGGAGCAGCACGATGCCCGGTATTCCATGGCCGGCGGAACGGCCACTCGGGTGCTGTCGGAGAGTTACGGAACCCTCGAGCGCCGGGACGATTCGATCGACATAGAGCTCCGCGCCTCCTGGACCCCGGCCGACGCCGACGTGCAGTCCCATCTGGAAGCCTGGTCAGACATGGTATGCACCTTCGCCGGCCTGCCCCCGCTGCCCGACGGCGTTACGCCCCTTCCCGGCCGACGCCGGAGCTGAGCGCGCACCTGCCGCGGCGGCGGACCCGGCGGCTGTCCCTGCTGTCCGCAGCCACGGCCTTCCTCGGTAGAATGGAATCCTTATGACCGCGCACATACCCGGCAAGACCGAAAATCAGTCCAGCACCACACCCGACCCAGCCGGGGAACAACCGGAGCCGCAGCCGATTCCGGTGCTGGAAATGCCGCGGGACGGTGTGCCGCTGGTCATTGATTCCCAGCGCGGCCTCGAACGGGCCGCAGCCGCCCTGGCTGCGGGAACCGGGCCGGCCGGCGTCGACGCCGAACGCGCCTCCGGATTCCGCTACGGCCAGCGCGCGTTCCTGGTCCAGATCCGCCGCGAAGGCGCCGGTACCTGGCTGATCGATCCGGAAGCCTTCGGTGACCTGCGCATCATCAACGAGGCCCTGAGCGGCGTCGAATGGATCCTGCACGCCGCGACGCAGGACCTGCCCTGCCTTTCGGCGCTGGGCATGTGGCCCGACAAGCTCTTCGACACCGAACTTGCGGCGCGCCTCGCCGGCCTGCCCCGGGTGGGCCTGGCCGCCGTCATCGAAACCCTGCTCGGCTTCTCGCTGGCCAAGGAGCACTCGGCTGCGGACTGGTCCACCCGTCCGCTGCCCGAACCGTGGCTGCGCTACGCCGCGCTCGACGTCGAGGTCCTCGCCGAGCTGCGCCTGGAACTGATCCGTGTGCTGGAGGAAGCCGGCAAGCTGGAACTGGCCGAAGAGGAATTCGAAGCCATCCGTACGGCTCCGCCGGCACCCCCGCGCGTGGACCCCTGGCGCCGCACCTCCGGGATGCACCAACTTCGGGACCGCCGCCAGCTGGCCGCCGTGCGCGAACTCTGGACCGAGCGCGAGCATCTTGCCGAACTGCGGGACACCGCACCCGGCCGGCTGATTCCGGATTCGGCCATTGTCGCCGCCGCCCGGGCCATGCCGACGACGGTGCCGCAGCTGCTCAAGACCCCCGGCTTCCACGGCCGTGCCGCGCAGAAGGAGGCGCCCCGGTGGCTCCGCTGCATCTCTGCGGCGCGCTCTTCCGCGGACCTGCCCCCGCTGCATATTCCTACCCACGCCCCGCCGCCTCCCCGCGTCTGGGCCAAGAATGATCCGGCTGCCGCCGCCCGCCTGCAGACCGCCAAGCCGCGGCTCACCGCCCTGGCGGAGAAGCTGAACCTGCCGCTGGAGAACCTGCTCACTCCGGACCATCTGCGGCGTCTGGCCTGGCGGCCGCCTGCCGAGATTAATCTGGAGACAGTGGGTGCTGCCCTGCGCGCACTCGGCGCCCGCGAGTGGCAGATCGAGCAGACCGCGGCCGTCCTCACCGTGGCTTTCCTCGATCCTGATCCGCTGGAGGAAAAGCAGGCTGAGGACAATTCCGGAGGGGAGCAACCGGCTCGTGGCCGGCGCCGCTAAACGCCGGACTACGCTTTCCTAGCCCGTAACTGCCGGCTGCCCCAGATCCAGTTCAAGCACCCAAGCCTGAGCGGTTTCCGCGCGCGGGTCGATCACGAACCCCAGCCGTCGGTAGGCACGCAGGGCGACCGTGTTCCCCTTGGTGACCTTCAGCCGCGCGCTCCGGGCACCCTGTGCGCACGCCTGATCCAGCACCAGCCGTATCAGCTGCTGCGAGAGGCCCCGCCCGCGGAGCAACGGGTCAATGATGACCCGCGCTATATGCGCGGTCCCGTTCTCTACCCGAAGTTCGGCCTGACCGAACGCTGGTGTGCGCCCGGCACACAGAACCCACGGGGTAAGTCCCGGCACGGCAGCCAGGTCCGCGAACTGCTCGCCGGTAGGCGGCCAGGCCATCCGGGGACCGGTGAACATCAAAAGGGCGGCGTCGTCGGGAATCCAGTTGATGATGGTTTCCAGGTCCTCGACAGTACGTCGGCGAAGGGATAGCGGTGCAGTCATGTATGGATTATTGTCAACCGCTACGGCACCTGGAAGTGCCGCCCCACAGGAAAGCGGATCCACTATGGACGAGACAATTTACCGCACACATGTTGCAGCCCCTCCCGGCCGGGTCTGGGCGGAGTTGACTGCCACCGACATTCCCAGGGCCTGGATGTGGGACTCTGTCCTGATCGGATCGCTGGCCGAGGGCAGTTCCTATGCCTTCCAGTACGACGGTGAGGACCTGATCACCGGGACAGTCCTTGCAGTGGAGGCACCCGTACGCCTGGCACTGACTTTCAACCCGCAGTGGGATGGAACGGTGGCCGGCGAAGCCCCCGGCGTCCTCGAATACACCTTGCAGCAAACCGGAGACGGATGTGACCTGACTGTGCGCATCACCGGGCTGCACGGTGCCTCTGCCACCTCCGTGGAACATGACACACCGGGTATCTACGCCGGGCTAAAGACTCTGGTTGAAGCAATTCCCGTGGCTGGACACGCTGAGCCTGCCTAAGGGTTGGGTAGCTGCGTCCTCGAGCGCAATAATGACGGATGCCGCTTCTCACATCGACCCCGGATACGCTCCAGGTGGGGAGATTCACCCTCCACATCCTTACGGCTGCGGACTGGCGCCTCGACCAGGCCTTGTCCAGGGACGACGACGTCATCCGCTGGACCCTCTTCCCGCCGGACCTCAGCGACGATCGAGCCCGCTCCCGGATGGACCGCGCAGCGGAAGCACGCGGCGAGAGCCTCTTGGCACGGTATTCGCTGCGGCAGGGCGGGGAGGTGCTGGGCACAGCGGGAATCTCCTCCACCATGGACGGCACGCCGGAGCTTATGTATGCACTGTTGCCCTCCGGGCGCGGCCGGGGCGCCGCCACTGCCGCCACCCGCGGACTCAGCGACTGGGCACTGGCCAGCGGCATCCCAGAGGTCGCCCTGCGCACCATTTACGGAAACAGCCTGAGCGAGGCGGTTGCGCGCCGGGCCGGCTTCCATCCGGTGCGGACCGAGCAGCAACGCCAGCGCGGTGCGCTGGTCAAGATGCACTACTGGACGCGGTCAGCTTCGGACAGCGCTGTCCTGTCGGACTAGTCGCCGGTGGAGCCGTCCAGCAGCTCGCGCAGTATGTCCAGGTGCCCGCAGTGCCTGCTGGTTTCCTCGATCATATGGACCAGGACCCAGCGCACGCTCTGTCCCTTGCTGCCGCCCCGGCAGCGGTCCTCCAGTCCATACCGTGCCAGCACTTCGCGCGACTGGCCGCAGGCCGCCTCATAATCGGCAAGGAGCCGGACCAGGCTGTCTGACTCGGAAACACGGAACTCACCGTCGGGATCCTCTGCCGACCAACGGAGCGGCACCCCCTGCTGCCCGTCGATCCGGTCCTGGAACCAGAGCCGCTCGACGTCGGTCAGGTGCTGCACGAGTCCCGAGACCGTTGTCAGCGAGGGCAGCAGCTGCTTGGCTCCGTCGGCGTCGCTGAGTCCTGCCGCCTTCAGGTGGACTGTGGCCCGGAAGTAGTCCAGGAAACCGATCAGGGTCTCACGTTCGCCTGCTGCCTCGGGCGGTTCCACGCGCGTGTCATTTTCCATGGGCTCAATCTAATCGAACTTGTCCCCGCACTGGCCGCATTTACACCGGGGCGCGAACACGCTAGTGTTGTAATCCCTTGGTTTAGACGCGGGCCCGGGTTCCTCTGTTTAGGACACTCAATGACCCAACGTCCCATTGTTTCGATTGACCTTTTCCCGGATTTTTCCGCTATGACGGATAGCACGCTCGAATCCTTGTGCGATCAGGCATTTACCCAACTTGAAGACGGCCCCGTCGTTGAGGGCCTCCTTGCGTTCTATCTCTCGCTTCAGGCTGAGATTCAAGATCGAGAGGCCGATACGGCCCGAAGGCCGGAGCTCCCGGCGCAGCAGCAGAGCACCCCGCAGCCGGTTTCGGTCTAGACCGCCCCCAGCCTTCCCCGGGCATTGTTTTCCGCCTGTAACAGCAGCCTCTGAACACAAAACGTCCCGGCACCCAACGCGTATGCGTCGAGTGCCGGGACGGCTTGGTTAATGGCGCGGGCCTAGCGGCGTACCTGGTTGCCCTTGCCGCGGCCGGCAACACCCTCGGCGACGCCGATCAGCAGGACGGCGGCGACAACGGACACGATGAAGCCAAGGATGTTGAGCTCCCAAATGTCGCCGGTGCCCAGCAGGCTGGCGATGACTCCGCCGATGACGGAGCCGACGAGGCCGAGAAGGAGGGTCGCAACAATTCCCAGGTTCTGCCGGCCCGGCTTGATCAGCCGCGCGAGGGCTCCGATAACAAGCCCTGCAATGATGAATCCGATCATGGTTCTGGTCCCTTCGTAGCGGTACATGCAACGGGGGCGGGAACTCCCGCAAATCCGTTCTGCCATCAATCTTAGACAAGACCCACCGGATTTCCTAAGCGTACTGTCTATTTCCGCCCGGCGTCCGGCTATTCGAAGACAGGCACCCCGTTGCGCACCAGTCGCCAGTTGTTCTCCGCGAAATCAGCCGGATCCACCGTCCCCTGGGCCACCACATAGTCGATGAGCAGCTGGCGGATTTCCGTCTGCTGGTTCACCAGCACCGGAGCCGTGGAAATGTGCGGGAAGTTCCCGCCGCCGGACTGCCGGTAGTTGTTGGTTGCCACGGCAAACCGTTGGGCCGGATCCACCGGCGCCCCGTTGAAGCTCAGATTGACGATGCGCTCCCCCACCGGACGGCTGATGTCGATGTCATAGTCGACGCCGGACATCATGTCGTAGTTGTAGTCGGGGGTGCCGTCTGCGTTGGTCAGCGCGGCGGGATCCACCGGTACGCCGGGGGCGGTCTGGGTGAAGTACTTCGCCGAGTACTCCAGGTACTCCTTGACCTGGGCGCCGGTCAGCTCCACGCCGAACAAAGTGTTCGGGAAGACGTACAAACCGGCCAGGTCGCGGATGGTGACCGGACCGGCGGGGATTTCCGCGGTGCGGCTAAAGGGTGCCACCAACGAGAGCACCGGCAGGTCGGCGTTGGGGCCGCCGTCGAGCGCCCGGTCCACGGCCTGGGCCTGGACGGAATTCACGAAGTCCATCACAGCGGTGTCGCGGTACCGGGACTCCTCCGCGGGCATCGACTCGGTGGCATTGCCGACGGGCGTGTTGACGTAGTCGATCACCCGCTGGTGCTGTTCGGCCACCAGCTTGGACACCACGGGGTCTGCCTCGACAGTGTTGGCGTTCAACAGGGACGCCGACGCCGACGTCACGTCCCACTGCCCCCGCACCTTCGTCAATTCGAAGTCCATTACGGACAGGCGCATGCCCCAGTTCAGCGGCTCGGTCAGCAGCACCTTCTCACCGGTGGTCTTGTTGGCCACGAAGCGTTCCGGGATTTCCTGATGGGCATGCCCCACCAGAATGGCGTCAATGCCGGGCACGGTTTCCGCCAGCTGGGTGGAGGCGTTTTCCAGCGGCAGATCGTCGCCGTAGGAGGAGGTGCCGGAGGTTCCGGAGTGCGAGCTGACCACCACGACGTCGGCACCGCGGGCCTTCATCTCCGGGACGTATTTCTGTGCCTGCTCCACAATGCCCGGAAATTCCAGCTTGCCGTCAACGTTGTTCTTGTCCCAGATTGCCACTCCGGGATTGGTGAGGCCCAGAATCCCGACCTTCACGGGTTTGTTGCCCTTGGTTTTGACCGTCTTGATGATGTACGGGGTGAAGGCAGGTTTGTCCGTTGCTGTGTCCACCGCGTTTGCGCCGAGCAGCGGGAAGTTCAGCTGGCCTTCAAACTCGCGCAGCAATTCGAGGCCGTAGTTGAATTCATGGTTACCCAGCGCCGCGGCGTCGTAGTCCATCGAATTCATTGCCGCCGCCATGGGATGGATTTCCCCGGTTTCGGTAATCGGTTCCGTGTTGGCGAAATAGTCGGTCAGGGAGGTGCCCTGGATGGTGTCGCCTGCATCTATCAGCATGGTGGATTCCACACCGCGGTCTGCGCGGACCGAGTCCACCAGCGTGGAGACCTTAGCCAATCCGACGTCGTTGTGGGCGGCGTCGTCGTATTCGCCGTCCTTGAAATAGTCCCAGTTCTCGACATAGCCATGCATGTCGGAGGTTCCCATAACCGTGACACTGGTTTTCTGGTCCTTGCCGGCATGCTCCGGCGGCGCCGCTGCTGCAGGTGTCATCGACACGAGTGTAACTGCCACGGCCGCGGTGACTGCGGTGGCAGTACCCCGGCGACGGGCGAATGAATGCATCAAATTAAACAACTCCTCATAGTGCGTACAAATGTCCCTTAGGCACCCTTACAGGTAAAAGCCCCATTCTGGAAGACCCCGGTGTTCTGTTGCTTCGTCCTTGGGTCGTTAATCCGCTGCTGGGGCGTCGTCCCAGAGTTCTTCGCCGTCGGCGTCGAAATGGCCGGATGGAGTGAGGCCCAGGTGGCGGGCGACGGAGGATGAGGCGGTGTTTTCCGGATGGATGGATGCCGTGATCCGGACCGGCGGTTGTCGGCGGCGCAGCCAGGTGACCATGGCGCGGGCGGCCTCGGTGGCAGCACCCCTCCCCTGGAACGCCTCGCCCACCACCCACGCGATGTCCGACGTCGGCCCGTCCGCCTCCACTGTGGCCTGGACAAATCCAATGCTTCTGTCCTGTTCACGGATAATCCAGTTGAGCCAGGTTTCACGGCCGTCCGGCGACGATCCAACCGATTGGGCGGCATACCGGTTCGCCAGCTCCTGCGCTGTCGGTGCCTGACCGCCGATGTATTTGTAGATGGCAGTACCGGCCAGCACCTTCGTCATTTCCGCTGCGTGGTGCACACCCAAAGGCTCCAGCGTATAGCGATCAGTGGTAATCAGCTTGGCCCGGAGCATACCCGTCATCGCCTCCGCCTAAAGAATCCGCTGGAAAAGCAGATGGTCCCGCCACTCTCCGGCAATTCGGAGGTAGTCCGGCGCCATGCCGATCCGCTCAAACCCGGAGCGGGCCAGGACTTTCTGCGACGCAGCGTTGTCCAGCAGGGTGGCCGCCTGGACCCGGTGCAGCCCCAGCCCGCTTCGGCTAAGTTCGACGACGGCCTCCACCGCCGCGGTGCCGATCCCCCGTCCGGCATAGTCGCCGTCGACCCAGTAGCCGAGGTTGCCCGACTGGAAGGAACCCCCGACGATCCCAGTGAGCGTAATGGTGCCGACGATCCGCTCGTGATGGACCAGGACCCAGAGAACCTCCGTACCCGCGGCATGCTGGACCAGCTTGGACCTCAGGACCGTACGTTGGCCGGCCGGGGTGAAGAACGTGTCCTCCCTGAGCGGTTCAAAGGGCGCCAGATAACTCCGGTTCCGCTGATAGGCAGCGGCGAGTTCTTCGGCATCGGACAGATCCGCAACCCGGAGCTGAATACCGTGCAGTAACTGTGGGGCGGGAAGAGGTTCGCTAAGCACACTTCAGCGTAGCTCGCGTGTTCCCGGTCACTGTGTAAAGCGCATACGGCCGCGCGTCGACTCTGGATTCCGTCCGGCAGGACTACCCGGACGCCGGGCGTAGGCGCCGTCCGGATCCAGGTCCGGGTCGAAGGGCTACTTCTGCGTCCACGGTGTGCCGCCCTCCGGCCAACGGGAGCGGCTACTGTTTCCAACGCGGCCAACTCGCAGGTTGGTGTGGAAAGGTGGCCCAATGAACAGAACCGAACGGATTCCAGCGTGGCTGCGCCGCACCGGCATTGAGGTGGCCGGATGGTCTCTGGTGGTTCTGGGCGTGGCTGCCCTGGTGCTCCCCGGACCGGGGCTGCTCATGGTGGTTGCCGGTCTCGCTGTCCTGTCCCTGCGTTATGCGTGGGCCCACCGCTGGCTGCATCCGGTGAAAGAGCGTGCTTTCCGTGCGGCCGCACAGGGGGTGCAGACCACGCCGCGGATATTCGTAGCTGTCAGCGGCGGGCTGGCAGTCATGGCCGCCGGCGTGATCTGGGGGCTCTGGCGGCAGGTACCGCACTGGTGGCCGCTGGGGGATTCCTGGTGGCTGCCCGGCGGGTGGGTCACAGGCGGAACCCTGATTGCGTCGGGCGTCCTCGGCCTGGCCCTGATTGTTTACAGCTATGTGCGCTTCCGCCATTCGGGGTCATCCCGTAAGTAGGCCATCGGCAGGAAAACAGCCGTACACGCCAGATTACTCTTGTCCGAGCCTTCTCCGTCCGCCATGCTCTCCCCCCGGAACTACAGGGGCAGACCCGCTGTGGTGGCGGGATCCGCCACCACAGCGTTTGGGGGCAACGAATGGACATCGGCACTTTGAATGCGCCGGACGGGCTGGACTTGGCCGACCCGTCGCCATCCGGCGGAGACGAGCGCGGGGGGCTCCGCGTACTGCAGCGCGTGGTGCTCCCGGACGCGAGGGACATTGCTTCCCTGTCGTTGTACATCGATCCGGATACCGGAGGCGGCGGCGGAGCTTCGGCCCAAGCAGGACGCACCGCACCGGTCGGCTGGATCCATCCCGATGACATCCTGGGCCGCTCGTCCGTTCGTGTGCGGGCCGGGGAGCGGTTGTCCTTCGGCTCCTACTTCAATGCCTTTCCTGCCAGTTACTGGCGGCGGTGGACGACGGTCGAAGCCGTTATCCTGCAGGTCCGGACGGAAGGTTCCGGCTTCGTCCTGCTCTACTGCTCCAACGACGTCGGGTCTCCCCGGCGCTTGGAGATCAGGCAGGTACACGGCAGCCAGCACTCTGTCTTCGAGATTCCGCTTACCGCGTTCGGTGACGGCGGCTGGTGCTGGTTCGATCTAGTGGCCGGGGGCAACGGCATGGAACTTGCCTCGGCGAGGTGGTGCGCGGCGTCGGACGTTCCTGCGGGCAAGGCAACGTTGGGGATCACCACTTTCAACCGTGCCGAATACTGCCTGGACACAATAGGTGCCATCGAGGCTGATCCCGAGGTCCGGAAAGCCGTCCATGAACTGATCGTGGTTGACCAGGGAGACAGGAAGGTCCAAGACCAGGCCGGATACCCGGACCTGGCCCGGGCGATGGGCGGGCAGCTGCGGGTCATCAATCAGGGCAACCTGGGCGGCTCGGGCGGTTTTGCCCGGGTCATGAGCGAAACGGCGCAATCCGGGACCTCGATATACGCAATCCTCCTCGACGACGACATTGTCCTCGAGCCCGAGGGCATCCTGCGAGCCATTGCCTTCGCGGACCTCTGCCGCATCCCCACGATCGTCGGCGGACACATGTTCGACATGTACAACAAGTCCGTCTTGAATGCCTTCGCGGAGATGGTGGACCCCTACCGGTTCCTCTGGGGTCCCGGCAAGGGTCTGGGCCCCCATGACTTCGCGGTCTCCGGACTGCGTTCATCATCGATCCTGCACCGGCGCTGGGATGCAGATTACAACGGCTGGTGGATGTGCCTGATCCCGGTCCGGATCATCCACGAAGCCGGGCTGCCCCTTCCGATCTTCATTAAGTGGGACGACGCCGAATACTCGCTGCGGGCCCGCAAGCTCGGCTTCCCCACGGTGTCCCTGCCCGGGGCGGCGGTATGGCACGTTTCCTGGGCGGACAAAGACGATGCCGTGGACTGGCAGGCATATTTCCATGAGCGGAACCGCCTGATCGCAGCCCTCCTCCACTCACCGTATGCCAAGGGCGGCCGCGTCCTGCGGGAAAGCCTCGACACCGACTTCCGGCACTTGTTTTCCATGCAGTACTACCCCGAAACGATTCGGCTCATGGCACTTCGGGATGTCCTGCAGGGACCCGCCGGACTGCATGCAGCACTGAAGAACACCCTCCCCCGGCTGCAGGCGCTGCGGGCGGACTATTCCGATGCCGTGCTCGACCACGAACCTGGTGCCCTTCCGTCGGGACACACCGGCAAGGGACTCTCCAAGCCGCTGGGCAGGCGGTCCGGTGACGCGCCCCGATGGGGGGCATGGACTCTCAAAGCGGCACTTAAACACACGGCGCAGCCGGTGAGCCGGCGGATGGTGGCTGCCGTATCCCATCAAGACAGCAAATGGTGGACCCTGTCCAGGCTCGACGAAGCGGTGGTCACCAACGCGGAAGGTACCGGAGCCGCCCGCTACCAACGGGATCCCCGTCAAGTCCGGAAGATGCTGGCCGAAACGGCGGCATTGAAGGCAAGGCTCCTGGCCGAGTGGGAGTCGTTGCGTGCCGCTTACCGCGAGGCGCTCCCGGGCATCACCTCGATGGAGGCCTGGGAGCGGACATTCCGGGCAGATTGATCGCTTGCCTGCGTCCTGAACCCTCGCGCGCCGTTTATTTGGCCAGGGAGCCAGGTTCAACGGAACTGCGCCAGCGACTTCGCAAACGCGACCGGGAGCGCGGCCAGCCCGGCCAGCAGTGCCCACAGCCAGAGCACCGGCCCGGTGCCCGCTGCAGCTGCCGCCATCCCCGCAAGCAGTGCAGCCACGGGCATCACGCCGAGGGTCAGCGTCCGTTGCGCAGCACCCACCGTAGCCAGCTCATTCTGCGGGACCGTCCGGGGCAGCACTTCCGCCCCCGCGACGCCGGACAGGGCCACCAGGAAGCCCCAGACCAGGGTCGAACCGGCCAGCCACACCAGATCCGGCCCGGGAAGGACCGAACAGAAGACTGCCAGCAGGACCGCGGGCACCGACACCAGGGCGGCACCGGCCCTGAGCGCTCTGAGCCCCATCCGGCCGCTGAGGTACGGCGCGGCCGCAGCACCGGAAACTGCTCCGAAAGCGGACAGAACACCCAGTGCCGCAAAGGCCGACGGCGCAACGGCCAGGTCGCGCAGCAGATAGACCGGCAGGACGGTGTTGCCGACCATGGCGCCGGCATTCGTCAGGCAGGCGGACAGGGTCAATGCCCGCAGCGCCGGGGTGCAGCGCAGCGTGGCGAATCCGCGGCGGGCCCGCCCACGTGCAGGGCGCCCGGGAACCGGTGCAGCCGCAGGCAACCGGATTCCGTGTTGAAGCAGCCAGGACGAGGCGTAGGCGGCAGCACCGGTGAGGAGCAGCACCGGCATCCCCAGCAGGCCCAGAACGGTGCCCGCGGCAGCAGCGCCGCCGGCCGTCGTCGTCTGGTTGACCATGGCCAGCCGGGAGTAGGCCCGCTTCATTCCCTGCGGTCCGGACACCACCGGCACAACGGTGGAATGGGCGGTGGTGAAGAGGAGGTCCGAAATGCCGATCAACACGGCCGCGGCGAACAGCCCGGTTCCGGAGAGCCACCCCTGCCAGACACCGCCGGCGAGGAACAGCAGGACACCGCACCGCAGCAGGGAAGCCGCACCCATCGCAAGCAGTGGTTTGCCGATGCGGTCCACGATCACTCCGGCGCTCACGCCCAGCAGCAGGAAGGCTGCAATTCCGGTGGCGTTGAGAATACCCACGAAGCCCGGTCCCAGTCCCAGCACCGCAACGGCGAGGATGGGCAGGACCGTGCGGGTCAGGGCGTCAGCGAACCCCTCCGCCGCAGCGGTGGACGCGAGGAAACGGAAAGAACGTCCGCCCCGGATCCGGACCGTCGCCGGTTCCGGAAGTTGTGCAGTTGCCACGCGGCCCCCCTCGATGCTGTCAGGTAATGCCTGACATCCTGTCAGGGGTTACCTGACAGCACAAGAGGGCGGGCTCGATCGATGGCTGGCTAGACTGGGGCCATGCCTTCTGAGCTGAGCGGCACGGACCGTGATCACCGGGGAAACGAGCCCTTCATGTGTTCGTTCTGTCTGCGGCCGCGGCAGGAAACCGGAGTATTGGCGGCGGCCCCCACTGCCGCCATCTGCCGGGAATGCGCGGAAGGGGCCCTGAAACTGCTGGAAGCCCCCCGCCCGGCGGATCCCGATCCGCTTCCTGCCACTCCCTGGGAGGCGCTGAGCAATGACGAGTTACTGGAACGGCTCCCCCGGGTGGCGCAGGCACGGGACCAAGTGGAGGAGCATCTTCGACGCTGGGTGACAGCGGCCCGGGACAGGAACATCAGCTGGGCCGTCATCGGCGCGTCGCTGGGGATGTCGCGCCAATCCGCATGGGAGCGTTTCCGCACCGCGCCTTAGGTCCGCGTTCTACACGGGCCTAAGGCGTGGTGCTGCCCGGCACGGGCCGGCTTACGGGAGCAGCTTGAGCGCAGCCGACAGGTAGGGTGCCGTCCGGCTGGCGTCGCACGCCGCGACGTCGTCGGCAGTGCCGGCGCAGATGATCCGGCCGCCTTCCTCGCCGCCGGAGGGGCCCATGTCGATGACCCAGTCCGCGGACGCCACCACATTCATGGAGTGCTCCACCACCACCACGGTGTTGCCGGCGTCCACCAGCCGGTTGAGCTGGCGCAGCAGCAGCTGGACGTCCTGCGGGTGCAGGCCGGTGGTGGGCTCGTCGAGCAGGAACAGCGTGTGGCCGCGGCGGGCGCGCTGCAGTTCGGTGGCAAGCTTGATCCGCTGGGCTTCGCCGCCGGAGAGTTCGGTGGCGGGCTGGCCCAGGCGCAGGTAGCCCAGGCCGACGTCGAGCAGCGTCCGCAGGCTCCGGGCTGCGGCGGGCACGTCAGCCAGGAACTCGGCGGCGGTTTCCACCCGCATCGCCAGCACGTCGGCGATGCTCTTGCCGCGGTAGGTGACCTGCAGGGTTTCCTCGTTGTAGCGGGCGCCGTGGCAGACCGGGCAGGGACCGTAGGTGCCGGGCAGGAACAGCAGTTCGACGGCGAGGAAGCCTTCGCCCTGGCAGGTCTCGCAGCGTCCGCCCGCTACGTTGAAGGAGAAGCGTCCGGCGTTGTAGCCGCGGGCGCGGGCTTCCTCGGTGCCGGCGTAAAGTTTCCGCACCGCGTCGAAGAGGCCGGTGTAGGTGGCCAGGTTAGAGCGCGGGGTGCGGCCGATGGGCCGCTGGTCCACCCGCACCAGCCGGTCCAGGTGCTCCAGTCCGGCGATGCTGCGTACGTGCGCCCCCGGATCCTGTTCTTCCGGAGCCTCCGGGTCCTCTGGTTCGGTCGGCACGCCGTTCACCTGGCGGCCCACTGTTTCGGCCAGGACCTGGCTGACCAGGGTGGACTTGCCGGAACCCGAAACACCGGTGACCGCGGTGAACACGCCCAGCGGAATCTCGGCGTCCAGGCCCTGCAGGTTGTGCCGGGTGATTCCCTTCAGGCTCAGCCACTGGTCCGGAGTGCGGCGGGCCGGCTTTGCGGTTTCGGCCTCCCCGAACAGGAAGGGACGGGTGGCGCTCTCCTCAACTTCTGCCAGTCCGTCCACGGGGCCGCTGTAAAGCACGGTTCCGCCGCCGTCGCCGGCCTGCGGACCTACATCCACAATCCATTCAGCGCTGCGCACCACGTCCATGTTGTGCTCGACGACGAACACCGAGTTCCCGGCATCCTTGAGTTCCTGCAGCACGGTCAGCAGCGGCTCGGCGTCCGCCGGGTGCAGTCCAGCGGAGGGCTCGTCCAGGACATAGATGACCCCGAAAAGGCCCGAGCGCAGCTGGGTGGCGATCCGCAGGCGCTGCATTTCACCGGGTGAAAGGGTGGGGGTGGCGCGGGAGAGGCTGAGATAACCGAGGCCCAGGCCGATCAGCACCTCCAACCGGCTCAGCAGGTCCCGGGTGATGGTCACGGCAACTTCGGTGTCTTCATTGGAGGCCGCAGCACGGGAGGCGGTGCCCGCGGACTTCAGTTCCGCCGTCGGCCGGATGATTTCGGCCAGCTCGGCCAGCGTGGCGCCGTTCAACTCGGCAATGTTCCGGCCGGCGAACGTAACGGCGAGCGCCTCGGGACGCAGGCCCGCTCCGCCGCAGATCGGGCAGGGACCGGACACCATGTAGGCCAGGACCCGTTCGCGCATCTGGGCGCTGCCGGAATCCGCCAGGGTGTGCATCACGTAGCTCTTGGCGCTCCAGAACCGCCCCTTGTACGGTTTGGCCACACGGTCACGCTGCGGGGTGATCATCACCACCGGCTGCTCTTCGGTGAACAGGATCCAGTCGCGGTCCTTCTTCGGCAGCCGGTTCCAGGGCACGTCGACGTCGTAGCCGAGCTGGATGAGGATGTCCCGCAGGTTCTTGCCCTGCCAGGCGCCGGGCCAGGCAGCAATCGCGCCGTCCCGGATGCTGAGGCTGGGGTCCGGAACCAGGGAGTCCTCGGTGACGGTGTGCGCAATGCCCAGTCCGGAGCACTCCCGGCAGGCGCCGGCCGCCGTGTTGGGCGAGAAGGCGTCAGAGTCGAGGCTGCCGGGTTCGGCGTTTGCCGGATAGGTGCCTCCGCGGGAGAACAGCATGCGCATGGAGTTGGAGAGCGTGGTGAGGGTGCCGACGGTAGAGCGCGAGCTGGGCGCTCCGCGGCGCTGCTGCAGGGCGACGGCAGGCGGCAGCCCGGCGATTTCCTCGACCTTGGGGTTATGCCCCTGGGCGAGCAGGCGGCGCGCATAGGGGGCCACCGACTCGAAGTAGCGCCGCTGCGCCTCGGCGTAGATGGTGCCGAAGGCCAGGGAGGACTTACCCGAACCTGAAACGCCGGTGAAGGCGACAATCGCGTCGCGCGGGATGTCGACGTCGACGTTGCGCAGGTTGTTCTCCTGCGCTCCGCGCACGCGCACCATGCCGCTGGCGTGCAAATTAGGGGCAGATTCCGGGGAAGTTTTCGCGCTACTCATCATCAACAGGTTACCGAGCCCCTGCCCCCGGGACTAAATGATCAGCATGCTTTCCGCCTAGAGCGTGAGCTGCCGGACGCGGCCGGATTACCGCCTGGCGTCACTGACCGCGCCGCAGCGCCGTCCCGTAACGCCGCAGCAGGGCATCGCCCGCCTGCCGGGCGGCCGGCGACACTGTGTCCAGAGTCAGGAAGCCATGCACCAAACCGGGGTGAGCCACATAGTCGACGCCGGCTCCACCGCGCACCAGAGTTTCAGCCAGCAGCTGCCCCTCATCCCGCAGCGGATCATGTTCTGCAGTAGCGAGCAGAGTCCGCACGGACGTCGGGCGCCGTCCGCTGGCAGCGGCGACAGCCAACGGACTGTACTCGGCATACATCTCCGGGGACGCCGACGGTACCCACTGTGAAATGAAAAATGTCAGATCCCGCACCGACAGGCCCCACCCCTCATCCTTTTCGCCGACGCTGGGAAGGCCCAGTGCCAGGTCGGCGTTGGGATAGGCCAGCAGGAGCACTTGAGGCTGCAACCCGGTACCGGCCAGCCTGTCTGCGGCCAGGAAAGCAATCAGTCCGCCAGCGCTGTCACCGGCCAGCCCGACGCCGGGACGGAAGGACCCCAGTTCCGCCGGACGGTCCGCAACCCACGCCAGGGCACGCACAATGTCATCCACCGCCGCCGGCGCGGCATGCTCGGGGGCGAGCCGGTAGTCCACCGCCAGTACCGCAGTGTTGGCCAACAGTGCGAGGCGGCGGCAGAGCCTGTCGTGTGACTCGAGCCCGCCGAACACGAACCCGCCGCCGTGCACAAACACCGTCAGCGGCTGGATTCCGGCACCAGAGCGGTACAGCCGGGCCCGCAGCGCAGGCCTTCCGGGGAGGGAGACGTCGGTGACGCTGGCAAGCTCCGGGCCAGGAGGCCGGGCGCGGTCCTTCCTCAACAAAAGGATGGTTTCGAGTGAGGGCTCCACCCTTTCGCCGGTACGTATCCCATCCAGCCAGGCAGCCAACGCTGGATCAGCTATGGACTCCATGCGCCCAACCTACCAGCGCGGTTAGCGGGACATCTTCCAACCGGTGTCCGCCGGGAGGAAAATGAGGACACCAGCGGACTCCACTATTGCTCTTCGACGGGCACATGGCCACGTACGGCGGGCCCGCCACGCACCCGGGGGAATAATCAAAGGAGATTGACATGAGCTTCTGGGAATCCATGTGGAGCATCATTGTGGCGTTCTTTTTCGTGGCCTATCTAATCCTGCTGTTCCAGATCCTGGCGGATCTGTTCCGTGACCGGGAACTAGGCGGTTTCGCCAAGGCGGCCTGGATTTTCTTTCTGTTCGTCGCCCCCTTTATTACGGCGCTGGTGTACATCGTCGCCCGGGGCGGAGGCATGGCTGCGCGGAGTGAGGCCCGCGCCCGGGAGGAGGCGGAGGCAACCGACAGCTATGTACGGCGGATCGCCGCAACAGCTTCCCCCGCCCAGCAGATTGAGTCCGCGCGCAGCCTCCTTGCCGACGGGAGCATCACCGAGTCCGAGTTTGACCGGCTGAAGTCCATGGCGCTTTCCGCCTGACCCTGGCCTGATGAAAAACCTGCTGATCACGTGCCTGCTGCAGATACTTGCGGCAAGCGCAGCCCTTCTGCTGAGTATGTGGTGGGTGCCCGGTTTCCGCGTCCAGTGGCCCGGATTCGTCGCGACGGTACTGGTTGTTGTGCTCGCCCAGGCCGTTATGACGCCGCTGACCAACTGGGCGGCAAAACGCTACGCACCCGCTTTCCTCGGCGGGACGGGGCTTGCCACTGCCCTGTTGGCGTTGGTTATAGCCAGTACCATCCCGGCTGGAGTCAGCAACACCGGGATTGGCAACTGGATCCTTTCGGCACTCATCCTCTGGGTCGCATCAGCGGCCGGATCAGCAGTTGCCCAGGTCTTGGCCTCACGTCGCAGGGGCACCCCGGGCCAGGCTGCCGGACGCGCATAGCCCTGCTTCCCGCCCAGCCTATTCCGTTACTGCCCGGTGCGCAGGATTCCGGCACGGACCACGGGTTTGTCGAACGGCGGTATGTGGGTAGGGTCGATTCGGGACCGGCGTGATCCACGCCATAACGGATCAGTCCACGGCTGTCCGTCAGCATCCTTGCAGCCTATGTTACTCATGAGTAACATAGGCTCGGACGTTGTTCCGTTTCATATCTCAAAGAGGAGTAAGTACGTGAGCCCACAAAGCCGATCACGGCAGATCAGGGACGTAGTTTTCGTTGACGGAGTGCGGACCCCGTTCGGCAAAGCAGGCGAAAAAGGTATCTACGCCGGCATGCGGGCTGATGACCTGGTGGTCAAGTGCATCCGCGAACTGATGCGCCGCAACCCCTCCCTTCCTCCGGAACGCATTGACGAAGTTGCCATTGCAGCCACCACCCAGTCCGGTGACCAAGGCATGACCATCGGGCGCACCGCCGCGCTCCTGGCCGGCCTGCCGCGCACCGTCCCGGGCTTCGCCATTGACCGCATGTGCGCCGGCGCCA
The DNA here is from genome assembly GCF_025244825.1 of Arthrobacter jinronghuae. Lineage (NCBI taxonomy): Bacteria > Bacillati > Actinomycetota > Actinomycetes > Micrococcales > Micrococcaceae > Arthrobacter > Arthrobacter jinronghuae. Next base: position 1,594,779 of record NZ_CP104263.1, on the reverse strand, counting down.
TGACGGCCGTGACCACCACCGCGTCCGGCATCGGCTTCGGCGCCTACGACGTCGTCATTGCCGGCGGCGTGGAGCACATGGGCAACCACCCGATGGGTAAGGACGCCGATCCGAACCCGCGCTTCATGACCGAGCGGCTGGTGGACCCCGCCGCCCTGAACATGGGCAACACTGCGGAGAACCTGCATGACCGCTTCCCGCACATCACCAAGGACCGCACCGACGCGTACGCCGCCGCCAGCCAGGAGAAGCTTGCCAAGGCCTACGCCGGCAACTCCATCCAGCCGGACCTGGTTCCCGTAGCCACGAAGAAGCCCGGCACCGGCTGGACCCTGAACACCGTGGACGAACCGCCGCGCCCGGGCACCACCGTGGAAGACCTCGCCGCCCTGCGCACCCCGTTCCGTGCCCACGGCCGGGTCACCGCCGGCAACGCCGCCGGCCTGAACGACGGCGCCACCACCGCCCTGCTGGCCTCCGCGGAAGCTGCCGAGGAACTCGGCTTGGGCGTCAAGATGCGCCTGGTCGGCTACGCCTTCGCCGGCGTCGAGCCCGAGGTCATGGGCTACGGTCCGGTTCCCGCCACCGAAAAGGTGCTGGAGCAGACCGGCCTGTCCATCGAGGACATCGGCCTGTTCGAGATCAACGAGGCCTTCGCCATCCAGGTGCTGGCCTTCCTGGACCACTTCGGCATCGCCGACGACGATCCCCGCGTGAACCGCTACGGCGGCGCCATCGCCGTCGGCCACCCGCTGGCCTCCTCGGGCGTGCGCCTGATGAACCAGCTGGCCCGCCAGTTCGAGGAAGACCCGAGTGTGCGTTACGGCATGACGACCATGTGCATCGGCCTGGGCATGGGCGCGACCGTGATCTGGGAAAACCCGAACCACCCCGAATACAACACCGATTCCACGGAGGCCACGAAGTAATGTCTGCTCCTGACTACCAGCGCCTCGCGGGACTGTTCCCCACCGAGGTTGTCACCCACTCCTACGTCTCCGACATCCAGCTGCCGGGCAACCAGGGCACCTTCGCCCTGATCACCCTGGACAACGACGTCGACCACTCACGTCCCACCACGCTCGGCCCGAACACCCTGCTTGAGCTGGGCGCGAAGCTGGACGAGCTCAAGGCCCGTGCGGACAAGGGCGAGATTGTCGGTGTCGGTGTCACCGGCAAGCCGTTCTACCTCGTCGCCGGCGCCGACCTGTCGGCCGTGAAGTCCATCTCCGAATATGAAGACGGCGCTGCCATGGCCCACCTGGGCCACGACGTCTACGCAAAGCTCGGCAACCTGGGCGTGCCCAGCTTCTCCTTCATCAACGGCGTTGCCCTCGGCGGCGGCCTGGAGATCGCCCTGCAGTCCGATTACCGTACGGTCTCCACCGGCGCCGGCGCGCTGTCGCTGCCGGAGGCCTTCATCGGTCTGGTTCCCGGCTGGGGCGGCGTCTACCTGCTGCCGCGCCTGATCGGACCCGAGAACGCCGTGAAGGTGATGATCGAGAACCCGCTGAGCAACAACCGCACCCTCTCCGGGGCGGCCGCCTACAAGCTGGGAATTGCCGACGCCCTGTTCGAGCCGGCGGACTTCCTCGAGCAGTCACTGGCCTGGGCCTCCCGCGTGATCAGCGGCGAGGAGCAGGTTTCCCGGCCCAACGCCGTCGAACCCGCCGACGCCGGGGACGCGTGGGATGCCGCCGTCGCCAAGGGACGTGCGTTTGTGGAGGCCAAGACCTCCAACGCAGCCCCCGCACCGGCGCTGGTCCTGGACCTGCTCGAAGCCGGCAAGACCTGGACACGGGAGGAATCCCGCGAGGCCGAGTGCAATGCCCTGGCCGAACTGATGCAGACCCCGCAGTTCCGCTCCACCGTCTATGCGTTCCTGGACCTGGTCCAGAAGCGCGGCAAGCGCCCCGCCGGTGCACCGGACAAGAAGCTGGCCCGCCCGGTCACCAAGGTGGGCGTGGTCGGCGCAGGCCTGATGGCCAGCCAGCTCGCCCTGCTCTTCGCCCGCCAGCTCAAGGTGCCCGTGGTCATGACGGACATCGACCAGGCGCGCGTGGACAAGGGCGTGGGCTACGTGCACGCCGAGGTGGACAAGCTCCTGGCCAAGAAGCGCATCTCCCCCGACGCCGCCAACCGCACCAAGGGCCTGGTCACGGGTTCGGTCTCGAAGGAGGCGTTCTCCGACGCCGACTTCGTCATCGAGGCTGTCTTCGAAGAACTCTCCGTGAAGAAGCAGGTGTTTGCCGAGGTGGAGGCCGTGGTCTCCCCCGAATGCATCCTGGCCACCAACACCTCCTCGCTCTCAGTGACGGAAATGGCCGCGGACCTGCAGCACCCGGAACGCGTGGTCGGCTTCCACTTCTTCAACCCGGTCGCCGTCATGCCGTTGCTGGAAATCGTGCGCGCACCCAAGACCGACGACGCCGTGCTGGCCACCGCCTTTGTCCTGGCCAAGCAGCTGAAGAAGACCGCCGTGCTGGTCAAGGATGCCGCCGCTTTCGTGGTGAACCGCATCCTGGGCCGTATGTTCGGCGAGATCACCATGGTCTTCGACGAGGGCACCGACGCCGCCACCGCGGACAACGCACTGCGTCCGATGGGCCTGCCGATGTCTCCGTTCACCCTGCTCGCCCTCGTGGGCCTGCCGGTGGGACAGCATGTGCAGGAATCGCTGCACTCGGCCTTCGGTGAGCGCTTCTGGCTCTCGAAGAACTCGCAGAAGCTCATCGACGCCGGCATCAAGTCCCTGTGGCAGAAGGACGAGGACGGCAACGCCTACATTCCCGAGGAAACCCTGGCGATGCTGGACTTCGGCACCACGCCTTCCACCTCCGAGGAAGTCCTGCGCCGCACGCAGGATGCCCTGGCCGAGGAAATCGGACTCATGCTCGAAGAGGGCGTTGTCGCAGCTCCGGAGGACATCGACCTGTGCATGATCCTCGGTGCCGGCTGGCCGATGCACCTGGGCGGCATCACGCCGTACCTGGACCGTGTCGGTGCGTCCGAGCGCGTGAACGGCAAGAAATTCCATGCGGCGGCTGCTGCTTAGTTAGTCCGTTCGCTTCGCCCGCGCCTGTCCGCGCCGGGCGGACCGGAACGGCGGCAACGAAAATCCCTGCTCGCAGAACTCGCAGGAATTATTAAAGCCGCCTAACCCGGTCCGTCCGGCGCTTTCGTTAACGCCCGGGCCCAGCTAAGCCGCCTAACCCGGTCCGTCCGGCGCTCTCGTTAACGCCCGGGCCCAGCTTCAACTTCGATCTTCTCCACTGCGGAGCCCGCGACTTCAGCCCAGCGGAAATTTCACTCCGGTGAGTTCCTCTGAAATGGTCCAGAGGCGCTGCTGGACGGCTACGTCATGTGAGGCGGGGCTGGATGTGACCAGCTTCGGATAGCCCCTCGTCTGGGTCCGGTTGCCCGGACCGTAGTACTGGCCGCCGGCTACGTCCGGGTCGGTGGCAGCACGCAGGGTGGGCAGGGCACCCATTTCGGGCTTCTGGGTGAGCAGCGGAGCGAGCCAGGAGAAGGGGATCCGAATCGCGGCGGGGGCATTCCGGGCGAGTTCGGTGTTGGATACGCCGGGATGGGCGGCGGCTGCGATCGTCGTGCCATAGGGCGCGAGCCGGCGCTGCAGTTCGTACGTGAACATCAGGTTGGCCAGTTTGGCCTGACCGTAGGCGGCGACGCGGTTGTACGAGCGCTCCCATTGAAGGTCATCGAAGTGGATGGCCGCCCGGATACGATGCCCGGTGCTGCTGACCGTAACGACGCGCGAGCCGGGTACGGGCAGGAGCAGGTCCAGCAGCAGCCCGGTAAGGGCGAAGTGGCCAAGGTGGTTGGTGCCGAACTGCAGCTCGAAGCCGTCCACTGTGGTCCCCTTCGGCGTGTACATCACCCCGGCATTATTGATCAACAGATCAATGCTCGGGTGGGCCGCCCGGATGCTGTCCGCTGCGGACCGGATCGAATCGAGGGACGTCATGTCCAGCGCCTGCACCGTAACGTCACCGGCGATGCGGGCAGCGGCCTGCTTGCCCTTCTGGAGATCACGCACGGCCAGGACCACCGCGGCCCCGCGCGCGGCAAGCATTCTGGCGGTTTCGAAGCCAAGTCCGGTGTTGGCTCCGGTTACAACTGCCACCCTGCCTTGCTGATCGGGGATGGAATGTTCGTTCCAGGTGTCATTCATGGCCCGCTCCTAAAGTACCTTCGGTCTGTTAGTAGCAGCGAGCCTAGAAGGCGGTCGATCAGACGTCAATAGACCGCCGGTCTGTAAGGTAGGCTCGCCTCGTGACATTCCAACGTGCACGCAGCGAGGAGCAGAAGGAAATGCGCCGGCAGGCCATTCTGGATACAGCGGCCTCCATGCTCAACGAGATGCCCGTGGCCGCGGTGAGCCTCAACGAGCTCAGCCGTCGGGTGGGTCTGGCCAAGTCAAATGTCCTACGCTACTTCGAGTCGCGTGAGGCAGTGCTGTTGGAACTGCTGGACGACTTCCTGGGCAGCTGGCTCGCCGTGCTGGCAGAGGAGCTGTCCGAAGGCATCGAGTCATCTGCGGCACCGGAAGTACGGACGAACCAGCTGGCCGGGATCCTCAGCAGGTCATTGGCGGACCGTCCGGTTCTGTGCGACCTCTTCGGCGCGCAGGGCGGCGTCCTGGAGCACAATGTCTCAGTCGAAGTCGCCAAGCGGCACAAACGTTCCTCGCTGGCCAGGCTCGAGACCATGACCGAACTCGTGCAGCGCCATGTTCCCGAGCTCGGGGACAGTGCGCAGCGGTTCTGCCTGATAAGCCTTGTCACGGCTGGCGCCCTGTCCTCCTACGTTCCGGCGCCGGCCAGCCTCCTCGCCGCCTATGCCGAGGAGCCCGCACTTGGCGTACTCCATGTGGATCTGCAGGATGCCCTCCGGGTCGCCTTCACCTCGGCACTCATGGGCGTGCTGCCACGCGCCTGAACCGCCGGGTGGTACGCCGGTTCGCTCTGGTCAGGAGGCTGCGCCCGCGCTAACCTCCCTGCATGAGCCAGGACCCAGCATGGTCGCAGAAGCGTGCCAAGCGGATGGTGGTGCTCATGCTCAGCGCATGTGTTTTTGGCTGGCTCTACATCCTGCTTCCGTTCGACGAACCCTGGAGCTGGATGCTGCTGGGTATCGAGATCGCACTCGGTATCGTTTTCATTAGCCTGCTGGTACGCCCCGTCCGCGCGCGGCGGGAGGAGTACTGGCGTGAACGGGAAAAGGACAACTAGATGTCTTTTCAGGCCTATCTCGACGCAGTTGAAGAAAAAACAGGACTAACACCCCGCCAGCTTGTGGATATCGCCGCAGCGAAAGGGTTCAGCGGAGGAAACGTCAAGGCCGGCGATATCCTCGAATGGCTCAAGACCGACTACGGAATCGGACGCGGTCACGGGATGGCACTCGTCCACGTCATTAAGAATGGTGCCCAAATAGACCAGAAACACGTCGGCACCACGGGAACACACCGGGACGATTCCGAAACCCTGTGGCTCGACGGCAAGGCCACCAAGCCCGCCTGACCCACCCGCTGCTTCGGCGGGTCCGTAGCGGCTGGAGGGGCCGGCGGGTCCGGGTTAGGCGGCTTCAATAATCCCGGCGAACTGAAGCGAGCAAGGGATTTTCGTTGCCGCCGTTCCGGACCCTCCGGACCACCCAAGGTGACGAGAGGAGCTTAGAACAAAGCAACCTTCGGCGTCTTCGGGAAGATCCGGTCCAGTTCTTCCAGGTCCTTCTCCGACGGCTCCCAGCACACGGCGTCGGCATTCTGCTGCACCTGCTCCACCTTGGTGGCACCGGCAATCACGGAGGCCACCGACGGCTGGGCGGCAAGCCAGGAGAAGGCCACCTGCACCTCGGTGAGGCCGCGCTCGGCTGCGAACCGGCCAAACTCCCCAAGCTGCCCGAAGTCCGCGTTCTCCAGGAGGTTGGTCCGGGAGTGCGTCAACCGGCTGCCTTCCGGAGCCTTGCCGCTGCTGTATTTGCCCGTGAGCAGGCCGTTGGCCAGTGGGAAGTAGGGCAGCACGCCCAATCCGTAGGCTTCAGCGGCCGGAGTGACCTCCAGCTCGGCCCGGCGGTCCAGCAGGTTGTAATGGTTCTGTGAGGAGATGAACGGTGTGAAGCCGCCCATCCGGGCCACAAACTCCGCTTCGGCAATCTGCCATCCCGCTCGGTTGGAGTGTCCGATGTACCGGACCTTGCCGCTGGTCACCAGGTCATCGAGGGCCGCAAGGGTCTCCTCGATGGGCGTCAGCGGGTCCGGGGTGTGGAACTGGTAGAGGTCAATCCAGTCCGTGTTCAGGCGGCGCAGGGAAGCCTCAGCAGCCTTCACGATGTACCGCCGGGATCCCCGGGCACCGAAGTCTGCGCCGTTGACACCCTTCATGTCCATGCCGAATTTGGTTGCCACCACCACGTCGTCGCGGCGGTTGCCCAGCGCCTTGCCCAGCATTTCCTCGCTGAGCCCCGGGGTACGCCCGTAGGCGTCAGCCACATCAAAAAGCGTGATGCCGGCGTCGACGGCGGCATTGACGACGGCGTCGGTGCCCTCCTGCGATTCCGTGGGCGTCCCCGGACGGCCCAGGTTGTTGCAACCCAGTCCGACCGTGGAGACGGTCAGGCCGGAATTTCCGAGTCTGTTATATGAAGTCATGCAAACTACGGTACTCCCGCGAACCGCTCTCTTTGTGCGTCCCTTGACCCCTGCGGTTTGGGGGAAATCCCTGCGGTTTGTCCGGATCCCTGCTCCGCGCGGCGCGGGAACCCGGACAAACCGCAGGGAATCGGACAGAATGCAGGGATCCGGGCTCCAGCTGGAACTCACGGCATCCGAATCGCTGCCGTTTAGGAAAAATCCTGCCGGTTTGGGAAATTCCAACCGCTGCGCAGCGGAGGCTTTTCCCAAACGGGCAGCAAACTCCCGGACCGGCAGCAGAACGCGCTAGCCCAGGAACGTGTCCAGGCTGTTGTTGGGGCCCGGCGCCTTGTCCGTTTCCAGGATGTACTGGATGGGGATGGCTCCGGTGGGAAGGAGTCCGGTGTAGACCTGCTCGCTGCGCCGGCGCTCGGCCTCGATCCCCTCGCCCTGGACCGCTGCGGAGAACGCCTGCACGGCCAGCGGCTCGGTCCCCTGCTGCTCGCTCCAAATAATGTACATACCGTACAGGTCCGCTACTGGTGTTGCTTCATCATCCATGTCGCCCACCGTGCACTCGGCAAGAAAGCGGGCGATGTCCGACGGCATGTGGTGTTCCATACCTTCGACCCTATCCCCTGCACGCCCCGTGGTGCACTCCCAGGCGGTGTTCAGTTACGGGTTTGCTGGAGGTAATCCTCGAACCCCAGCGGGGCAATACCGGTGAGCCGTTCAATGTCCGGGCTGGCCGGTGCCAGCTGGCCCGCGGCAATGGCCTGGTAGCTGCTGGCCCATGCCTCCGCCTGCCATCGGGCGGCGCCGCTCTTCATTCGGGAGGCCACGGCCTCGTCATAGGTTTCCGCCTGGTACCTCACGGGGGTTCCGGTCGCCCGGGACAGGATGCCGGCAACCTCTTCCATGCTCAGCTCGGCGGGGCCGGTCAGGGTGTAGGCGCGGTTCCGGTGCTGCTCCGGTGACAACAGGATCTTCACGGCTGTGCGGGCAACATCCCTCCGCGCCACCGGGGCGAAACTCCCCTCTCCCGCCGGACCGCGCATGACGCCGTCGGGCTGGACAAAGGTCGGAAGCACGTCCTGGTACAGGCAGTCGCGCAGGAACGTGTGCTCCAGGCCCTGACTGGAGGCGATGTACTCCTCCGTGGCGGCATGGTCACGGGCCAGCGTGAAGACGGCGTCGGGCGCCGCACCCATGAAGGACGTGTAGACAATGTGCTGCACGCCGGCATCGACGGCCGCGTCCACAAAGGTGCAGTGGTCCTCCACCCGGTGCGGGCTCTCCGCGGCCGACACCATGAACAGGGTGTGCACGCCGCGCAGGGCACTGACCGCCTGCGGCCGGTCCAGGTAGGACGCCGCGAAAACGGGGGTATTCGGCAGCTCAGGCAGCCGGGCGGTGTGCCGCGCGAGCAGCCGCTGCCGGACCCCGGCCTCGGCCAGCATCCGGGCAACCGCTCCGCCCAGGGCACCGGTGGCTCCTGTAACGGCGAGGGCAGGAACATTATCCGCCATGGCTTACACCCCTTCAGAGAGTCGTCCGGCCGCCCGGACCCTGCGCGGCTACTGGATCTTCGGTACCTGCCCCGTCGGCATTTCGGAGCCGGGCAGCGGCCGGGCAAACGGCACCTTCGTGCCGAGGACCTGGGCGACGACGTCGTTGGCAATCTGCCGGGCGGTCAGCCCGACCCGCTCCAGCACCTCGCTGCGGCTGCCGTGGTCCAGGAACTCGGCCGGCAGCCCGACCTCGTTCAATGCGGTGTCCACGCCCGCGGCCCGCATTTCCTGCCGGATCCGCGAGCCCACCCCGCCGGCCCGGACGCCATCTTCGATCACAATGACAATCCGGTGGTCGGCGGCAATGCGGATGATGGACCGCGGCACGGGCAGCACCCAGCGCGGATCCACGACGGTGGAACTGATGCCCTGCGCGCCGAGCCGGTCGGCGACGTCCAGGGCCATATCCGCCATGGCGCCCACGCTGACGATCAGGACGTCATTGGAGCTGTCCCCGGTGGGGCGCCGGGCCAGGATGTCCACGCCGTCGGAGGTCCGCTCCACGGCATCGATATCGCTTCCCACGGTGCCCTTGGAGAAGCGCACCACGCTGGGGGCATCGGAGATGGCCACGGCTTCGCGCAGCTCCTCCTTCAGCCGGGTGGCGTCGCGCGGCGCAGCCAGGTGCAGCCCGGGGACAATCTGCAGCATGGACATGTCCCACATGCCATGGTGGCTGGCGCCGTCCGGGCCCGTGACGCCGGCCCGGTCCAGGACGATGGTCACGCCGGCCTTGTGCAGGGCGACGTCCATCAGCAGCTGGTCGAACGCACGGTTCAGGAAGGTCGCGTACAGCGCCACCACCGGGTGCAGGCCGCCGAAGGCCATGCCTGCGGCAGAGGTGAGGGCGTGCTGTTCGGCGATGCCGACGTCGAACACCCGGTCCGGATGCCGCTCGGCAAAACGGTGAAGGCCCACCGGGATAAGCATGGCACCGGTGATTCCGACGATATCGGTGCGTTCGTCCGCAATCTCGGCGATCTCCGTGGCGAATACGGACGTCCAGGACTCCTTGCTGCCCGGCTCCACGGGGGCACCCGTTTCCGGGTCAATGATCCCGACCGCGTGGAACTGGTCCGCCTCGTGGGCGCGGGCCGGAGCGTAGCCGCGGCCCTTCTCGGTCATGGCGTGCACAATGACCGGACCGGCGTAGTTCTTGGCCTTGTGCAGGGCGCGTTCGACGGCGTCAAGGTCGTGGCCGTCGATGGGTCCCACATACTTCATGCCGAGGTCCTCGAAGAGGCCCTGCGGAGTCCACCAGTCCTTGATGCCCTTCTTAGCGGCGTGCAGGCTGCGGTAGGCGAACCGACCTGCAGGACCGCCCTTCTGCAGGCGGTCGCGCCACCAGCCGAGGGTGTTCTCATAGGCGTGGTGCGTGCGCACCGCGTCGATGGTGGGCCGCAGGGACGCCAGGTAGTCGGCGAGGCCGCCGATGGTCGGGGCGTAGGAGCGGCCGTTGTCATTGACCACAATCACTACACGGCGGCGCTGGTCCGCGGCTATGTTGTTCAGGGCTTCCCAGGCCATGCCGCCGGTCAGGGCGCCGTCGCCCACCATGACCACGGTGTAGCGGTCGCCTTCGCCGCTGAGCTGCCGGGCACGGGAGATGCCGTCCGCCCAGGAGAGCGAGGAGGAGGCGTGGGAGCTTTCCACGATGTCGTGGACCGACTCGGCACGCGAGGGATAACCGGACATGCCGCCCTGCTGGCGCAGTGTGGCGAAGTCCTGGCGGCCGGTGAGGATCTTGTGCACGTAGGACTGGTGCCCGGTGTCGAAGACAATGCTGTCCCGCGGGGAATCAAAGACCCGGTGGATGCCCATGGTCAGTTCCACCACGCCCAGGTTCGGGCCGAGGTGCCCGCCGGTCTGCGCGACGTTCGTGATCAGAAATGAACGGATCTCTTCAGCAAGCCGCTTCAGCTGTGTCAGCGAAAGCCTGCTGAGGTCCCGAGGATCCCGGATTGTTTCCAGAAGTCCCAACAGGGGTGCCTCCCTTGAGTCGTATCGGCGGCACTGCACGCCGTCGCAATGGATTAACTCTAACGCGCGGCGTGCGCTCCGCGGTTCCTACCCAACGCTTCAGGGCCCCGTTTCCCCTTCTCCGCCCTCTGGACGGATCGGGGAAACGGGGCCCTGAACGTGGTGCGTTTACTGCTACTTAGCGGAGATCTGACGCAGTACGTACTGCAGGATGCCGCCGTTGCGGTAGTAGTCGGCTTCACCCGGGGTATCGATGCGGAGGACCGCGTCGAACGTGATGGCTTCGCCGTTTTCGGGGGTGGCCGTGACCTTGACGGTCTTGGGCGTGGTCCCGTTGTTCAGTTCGGTGACGCCTTCAACAGAGAAGGTTTCCGTACCGGTCAGGCCCAGGGACTCGGCATTGACGCCGGCCGGGTACTGCAGCGGAAGGACGCCCATGCCGATGAGGTTGGAGCGGTGGATACGCTCGTAGCTCTCGGCAACAACTGCCTTCACGCCCAGCAGCGCAGTGCCCTTGGCGGCCCAGTCACGTGAGGAACCGGAGCCGTATTCCTTGCCGGCCAGGACAACCAGCGGAGTGCCGGCGGCCTGGTAGTTCATCGCGGCATCGTAAACGGCAGCCTGCGGTGCGTCGGCCTGGCTGAAGTCACGGGTGAAACCGCCTTCAACGCCGTCGAGCAGCTGGTTCTTGATGCGGATGTTGGCGAAGGTGCCGCGGATCATGACTTCGTGGTTGCCACGGCGCGAGCCGTAGGAGTTGAAGTCCTTGCGGGCCACACCGTGCTCCAGCAGGTACTTGCCTGCCGGGGTGTCGGACTTGAAGGAACCGGCCGGGGAGATGTGGTCGGTGGTGACCGAATCGCCCAGCTTCAGCAGGACGCGTGCGCCCTCAATGTCGGAGACGGGCTCCGGCTCAGCCTTCATGCCCTCGAAGTACGGGGGCTTCCGGACGTACGTGGACTCCGCATCCCACTCGAAGGTTGCACCTTCGGGAGTGGGCAGGGACTTCCAGCGCTCGTCGCCTTCGAAGATGGTGTTGTAGCTGTCGCTGAACATCTTCTGGTCGATGGAGGCATCGATGATCTGCTGGACCTCGACCGGGTTCGGCCAGATGTCCTTCAGGAAGATGTCGTTGCCGGCTTCGTCCTGCCCCAGCGGGTCATTCTCGAAGTCGAAGTCCATGGTGCCGGCCAGGGCGTAGGCGACTACCAGCGGCGGTGAGGCCAGGTAGTTCATCTTCACGTCCGGGTTGATGCGGCCTTCGAAGTTGCGGTTGCCCGAAAGCACTGCGGTGACCGCCAGGTCGGCTTCGTTGATCGCCTCGGAGATTTCCTCTTCGAGGGGACCGGAGTTGCCGATGCAGGTGGCGCAGCCGTAACCGACCACGAAGAAGCCGAGCTTCTCGAGGTACGGGATCAGGCCGGACTTCTCGTAGTAGTCGGTGACAACCTTCGAGCCCGGGGCCACGGAGGTCTTGACCCACGGCTTGGACGCCAGGCCCTTGTCCACCGCGTTGCGGGCCAGCACGGCGGCGGCCATCATCACGGAGGGGTTGGACGTGTTGGTGCAGGAGGTGATCGAGGCGATCGTTACTGCACCGTGGTCCAGCTCGAAGCTGCGGCCGTCGGCCATGGTGACCGGCACGGAGTTGGTGGCACGCTCGGCGGGAGCATCCGCCTCGGCAACCAGGTCGTGGTCGTGGTCTTCGACGGTCGTGGCGTTGGCGTTGAACGAGGGTGCGTCGGAAGCCGGGAAGGTCTCTTCCAGCGTCTCGTCGACGGTGCCGTTCTCGGCCTCTACGGTCTCGTGGACGTAGTTCTTGAGGTCGTTGCGGAACTGCGTCTTGGCGTTGGTCAGTTCCACGCGGTCCTGCGGACGCTTCGGGCCGGCGATGGAGGAAACCACGGTGGACAGGTCCAGTTCCAGGTACTCGGAGTACTTGATTTCCTTGGACGGGTCGTGCCAGAGGCCCTGTTCCTTGGCGTAGGCCTCAACGAGGGCTACGTTCTCCTCGGACCGGCCGGTGAGGCGCAGGTATTCCAGCGTCACGTCGTCGATCGGGAAGATCGCCGCAGTGGAACCGAATTCGGGGCTCATGTTGCCGATGGTGGCACGGTTGGCGAGCGGAACAGCGCCAACACCTTCGCCGTAGAACTCTACGAACTTGCCGACCACACCGTGCTTGCGCAGCATTTCGGTGATCGTCAGGACGACGTCGGTGGCCGTTGCGCCGGCGGGGATCTCGCCGGTCAGCTTGAAACCGACGACGCGCGGGATCAGCATGGAGACGGGCTGGCCGAGCATTGCTGCTTCGGCTTCAATGCCGCCAACGCCCCAGCCGAGCACGCCCAGGCCGTTGACCATGGTGGTGTGGGAGTCGGTGCCGACGCAGGTGTCGGGGTAGGCACGCAGGACGCCGTCAACTTCGCGGGTCATAACCGTGCGGGCCAGGTATTCGATGTTGACCTGGTGCACAATGCCCATTCCCGGGGGAACGACCTTGAAGTCATCGAACGCCGTCTGGCCCCAGCGGAGGAACTGGTACCGCTCGCCGTTGCGCTGGTATTCGATCTCCATGTTGCGCTCGAGGGCGCCGGAGTTGCCGAAGGCATCGATCTGCACGGAGTGGTCAATGACCATTTCGGCAGGTGCCAGCGGGTTCACACGCTTGGGGTCGCCGCCGAGATCGGCAACTGCCTCGCGCATGGTAGCCAGGTCAACGATGCAGGGTACGCCGGTGAAGTCCTGCATGATCACCCGGGCAGGGGTGAACTGGATTTCGGTGCTGGGCTCTGCGTCTGCGTCCCACTGCGCCAGGGCACGTACATGGTCTGCCGTGATGTTTGCACCGTCTTCGGTGCGGAGCAGGTTCTCCAGCAGGACCTTGAGGCTGAACGGAAGGCTCTGGGCGCCTTCGACGGAATTCAGCCGGAAAATTTCATACTCGGAACCTTTGACGTCTAAGACGCCCTTGGATCCGAAGCTGTCCACATTAGTCATAACAGGACTCCTCTCGCCACCTTGTTATCTTTGTCCAGGTCACAACTGCCCGCCAGTTAGGTTTCCCTAAAAAGTCGGGCAAAGGGGGCGGCATGGAAACCGGTGGTTCATTTCCTGCCGACACAGGCCCCCTGCCTGGGCAACGACTCCCCCGAAAGTCGAAACTACCGGAGAACTCCCCCATAAAGGCGCAGTACTGGACAACTGCATCCCATCCTAGCCTTTACAGGGGCGCCCGGAGGAGATATGGGCCACGACGCGTCGTGACCGGCGTCGCCGACGGCTTTTCCGGCGCCGGCGACGGAACCGCTAGCGCTTGCGCAGGACGGCGAAGGACTCCATGTGGTGGGTATGCGGGTACAGGTCGAACACCCGCAGGCTGTCCATTTCCCAGCCGGCGGCCCGGAAATAGCCCAGGTCACGGGAGAACGACGCCGGGTCGCAGGACACGTAGCCGACCACCCGGGGCGCGGCGGCGTCGATCTGCTGCACCACCGCTTTCCCGGCTCCGACGCGCGGCGGGTCCAGGAGCACGACGTCGAGGTCCCCCGCATCCTGGAGCATCTTGTCCACCCGGCCCTGGCTGATCTGCACCTGGGGCGCGGCGAAGAGGTTCTTTCGGGCGTCACGGCTGGCACCCGGGGATCCTTCGACCGAGAGCACCCGGCCGGATTCCCCTGCAGCCGCCGCCAGCGGAGCGGTGAACAGTCCGGCACCGGCATAAAGGTCGGCCACGGATTCCCCGGACTGCACCTGAAGGCCATCAAGCACGGCCGCCGCCAGCGTCTGCGGCGCGGAACGGTGGATCTGCCAGAACCCTGCCCCGGTGACCCGGTAGTCGTGGCCCAGCACCGTTTCCTGCACCCAGGTGCGTCCCTTCAGCCGGGTGAGTTCGTGGCTCTCCGGGTTCCAGGCGGCCACGGACACGCCGTCGGGCAGGTTGCCGGCAATCCGCGCGGGGATCCGCGGGTGGGTTCCCGCCGCGGGGATCAGGAGGACCAGGGGCTGTCCGCCGGCGGCCGGAGCGGCTACCTCCACACGGTCAATGCCGGTGAAATCCGTCTCCCACAGCCGCAGTGCGTTGATGGACTCGGAGGCCAGGGGCATGGCTTCGACCGGAATGAGTTCATCTGAGCGGTGGGCATGCATGGCCAGCCGGCCGCTGGGCGCCACCGAGAAACTGACCCGGGTACGCCAGCCCAGTCCGTCGGCGCTTTCCTCGAGTGCGGGTTCGACCTCCGGGACCAGGTCGGTGCCGCCGAGCCGGCGCAGCTGCTCGGCGAAGACCTCCGCCTTCAGCCGGCGCTGGACCGGCAGGTCAATGTGGCCGAACTCAGCGCCGCCCACGGGCAGCTTCCCCCGTGCCGCCGCGCGCAGCGCGTCTGCTTCCCTCCAGAAATGCTCCCGGCGTCCCTCTGCCGCCTCGAGGACCTCGACGACGTCGGCCCGCCAGAATTTGGCGTCCTCGCCCGATTCCGTGAGCCGGACCCGGACCCGCTCCCCCGGAAGGCCGTGCCGGACAAAGACGACCCGCCCTTCATGCCGGGCAACGAAGTGGCCGCCGTGGGCCGGGGCGCCGATGGTGAGTTCAATAGACATGGGGTTGCTGTACTTCCTTCATGGAGCCTAAAAGTCCATCTCACCACGGGAGCCGGGCGCGGTGCTATTTGGGCCGCCGTCGGGACTAAGCTGGCGTTGATTGATTTTATTGCGCGGACAGCTGCGCGGCAGCCTTCTGCGGCGCGCAGTTCGCCATAAACCGAAACCGAGGTAGGGCAGTTGGCCCATTACGTGATCATGGGGTGCGGGCGCGTAGGCGTCAGCCTCGCCCATACCCTGGACAATGCCGGCCATTCGGTCGCCATCATCGACCAGGACGAGCGGGCGTTCCGCCGGCTGCGGCAGACCTTCACCGGACGCAAGGTGACCGGCGTCGGCTTTGACCGCGAGACGCTCAAAGCTGCGGGCATCGAAGAGGCCTATGCATTCGCCGCCGTTTCCAGCGGTGACAACTCGAACATCCTGGCCACCCGCGTGGCGCGTGAGACCTTCCATGTAGGGCACGTCGTCGCGCGCATCTACGATCCGGGACGCGCGGAGATCTACCAGCGCCTCGGCATCCCCACGGTCGCGGCCGTTCGGTGGAGCGCAGACCAGGTGCTGCGCAGGATCCTGCCCGAGCAGAGCATCAACGGCGACTTCCGCGAGTCCTCCGGCCGGCTGATCCTGGGTGAGCTGTCCCTGCATGAGGGCTGGCTGGGCCGGTCGCTGGTCAGCATCGAGACCGCCGCCGGTGTCCGGATTGCCTATGTCACCCGGTTCGGGGAAGGGATCCTGCCGCGACAGGACAGCAGCTACCAGGAGGGTGATGTCCTGCACGCGATGATGTCAGTCGACCGGACCGCGGAAATCAGCAAGATCCTGTCCAAGGAACCAGCCAAGGAGTCCCTGTGAAAGTTGTGATTGCCGGCGCCGGCAGCGTGGGCTCGTCCATCGCCAAGGAACTGCTCTCCCACGGCCATGACGTGCTGCTGATTGATGAGAAGCCTGAGTGCGTGGGCCGCAGCGGCCTGCGCGGAGCCCGGTGGCTGATCGGCGATGCCTGCGAGTTGACCACACTGAAGGATGCGCGGCTGGAGGAAGCCGACGTCGTCGTTTCCGCCACCGGCGATGACAAGGTCAACCTTGTGGTCTCGCTGCTGGCCAAGAGCGAATTCGGCGTGGCTCGGACCGTAGGCCGCGTGAACAATCCGAAGAACGACTGGATGTTCGACGATTCGTGGGGTGTTGACGTGGCAGTGAACACGCCCCGCCTCATGACCGCCCTGGTCGAAGAAGCGGTGGAAATCGGCGACCTGGTCCGGCTGCTCAGCCTGCAGACCGGTGTGTCCTCCATGGTGGAGTTCACCGTTCCCTCCGATTCGCACCTCACGGGCCGGACCCTGGGATCAATCGACTGGCCGCTGGATGCCACCGTGGTTGCGATCCTGCGCGACGACGCACCCATCACGCCGAGCAACGACGACGTCGTGGAGCCGGGTGACGAGCTGTTCTTCATCACCACGATTGCAGCCGAAGACGAACTGCGGGCAGTCCTATCCCCGGCTGCGGCCGCGGCAGCCGCACACGCCCGTCAGGAATCCCTGGACGCCGGGTCGGACGCTGCGGAGTCTCCCGCAGCAGAGCCGGGCCCGCTCGCGGCTTCGGGGGCCACGACGGCCGAGGGCCGGGAGACCACCCACGCCAGCCAGAGTCCCAGCGCATAGAGCGGCACGCCCATAGCCAGGCGCATGGTGCCCAGCGCGGCAACATTGTCCGCCAGGAACAGGGGCAGCTGGACGGCCAGCCGGAGGGCGAAGACTGCCACGATGATCCAGCTGGCCCAGGTGTAGGCCTTCAACCGGACCGGCGATGTGCGCCAATCCAGGTTTTCGCCGCGGATCATCCCGAACAGCAGTCCGGCCACCGGCCATTTCACGGCGATGGAGAT
This sequence comes from Arthrobacter jinronghuae, assembly GCF_025244825.1. Taxonomy (NCBI): domain Bacteria; kingdom Bacillati; phylum Actinomycetota; class Actinomycetes; order Micrococcales; family Micrococcaceae; genus Arthrobacter; species Arthrobacter jinronghuae. Next base: position 1,578,083 of record NZ_CP104263.1, on the reverse strand, counting down.
CAGGAACGCCAGGATGTAGGCGCCGTTCAGGTAGAACCCGGGGACGAAGTACGTTGCGCCGTCACCGCTGCGCAGTGCCACGAAGGCGCAGATGGCGACGCCTGCCACACCCGTCAGGGACTGCATCAACGGGCGCCGCTGGAGAAGGTTGGCTACTGAAAACACGGCTGCGGCGGCTACGGCCGCACCCAGTGAGAGGTTCAGCTCCACCCCCACGGTGTAGAGCAGGGTGAAGAGAAGCCCGGGAACAATCGCCTCGGCCAGTCCCCGGACGCCGCCGACGGACTTGAGCACATCGATCTGCCCGTCGTCGCGGCGCTCCACCCCGGCGCGGGCCGCATATTGTCCGGCGAGCTGGTTCAGGTCCGGCTGGCCCTCGTCCGACTGCTTGGGTGTGCTCATGCGTCGGCCTCCGGGCGTCCAATGATTTCGTATCGCGGATTGAAGATGGTGGGGCGTCCGTCCACATCGGACACCATGCCCTCGAACGCCAGGTACGTTCCGGCTTCGATCCCGGGCACCCGTCGCTGGCCTACCCAGACCAGGCGCACCTTGGCCCGGGAAGCCAGGGGGTTTTCGCGGTAAGCGGCCATCGAGTCCTCTACCACTGCGGTAAACCGCGGCGGGTCGTTGGCCGGCACCACGGTGATGGCCGAAACGTAGCCGCGGCAGTACGCCCGGCCACGCTCCGGGAGGGATTTGATGCTCACGCAGTGCGTGGAAGCGGTAACGGCGGGCACCGGTTAGCCGATCGTCGTGATTTCCGGGCCGCGCTCGGGTGCGGCAGGCTTGGCGGCATCCTTGTTGGCACGCGGGAGCGGGGAAGCATCGCGGGGCAGGCGCAGCTGCAGCAGGTCGCGCGGCGGCAGGGGCTGCTCGCCCCGGACCACCACTACGTTGCGGAAGACTTCCTCGAGGGGGCCGGCGGCTTCGGGATTCATGGCTGCCGGGCCGCCGAAGACGCCGCGAAGGAACCAGCGGGGGCCGTCGACGCCGACAAAGCGGGCCACCCGGTACCCCTTGGAGCCGTCCTGTGCCTGCGCAGGCACCCGGGCCAGCAGCTCGGTTCCGAACGTACCGGAGAGTTCATCCACGGTGCCGCCCTGTGATCCCACCGACTTGCCGATCTGTTCCCGGATGTCGTCCCAGAGGGTCTCCGACCGCGGTGCGGCGAAGGCCTGCAGCTGAAGGCTGGATCCCTCCAGGTCCAGCGTCACGGCAACCACGCGCTGGGTCTTTTCCTCAACTTCCAGGCGCAGCTGCAGCCCCTGGGACGCGGCGATCCGGAGCGCTCCGAGATCAACGTAGCCTTCCTCGGAGGGACGCTCGCTGAGGTCGTAGGGGCCGCCTGCCGCCGGAGCCTGCACGGCGTCACTGCCGGCGTCGGCGTTTGCCGTGTCCGTATCGGTTGCGGATGTGTTCTCCGCTGCTGCCCCGGCGGTTTCCTCTGCCTTGGTTTTCTTACGCCGCCCAAATGCCATAACCGAAGTTCCTTCTCTCTTGTCTGCAAGTTCTTAGTACGGCCGCTGTCCGCGGTCCGGGTGCGGGTCAGGCGGGAACGGCGGTGAATCCTCCGGTGGACCCGAATCCGCCGGCTCCCCGGACGGAATCCGGGAGCTCATCGACGGGAACAAACTCGGCCGTTTCCACGCGCTGGATCACCAGCTGGGCAATCCGGTCGCCTCGCCGCAGCGTCACGGGCTGCGTGAGGTCGGTGTTGATCAGGGTGACGGAGATTTCTCCGCGGTACCCGGCGTCCACGGTCCCGGGCGCGTTGACGATGCTGATGCCGTGCTTGGTGGCGAGCCCGGACCTGGGATGGACAAAAGCTGCATAGCCGAAAGGCAGGGCCAGCGAAACACCGGTGGGAATGAGCTGCCGCTCCCCCGGGGCGAGGGTGAAATCGATCCGGGAGCGAAGGTCGGCTCCGGCGTCGCCGGGGTGCGCGTACGACGGCGGTTCCAGCCCGTCGTCGAGCATTTTCAGCTGTACCTTCAGCGTGGTCCCTGCACCTTGCACCAGTTTCTCCGGTTTCAATAGATTTCCAACAACAGCAGCCGGGGGCGGCTGCGGGGGCGGTGGAAGCATCCGGGAGGCAGAGCCGTTCGCCCCGGCCCCCGGGCCAACCACCACACTTTAGCGCGTTTTCCTGTGCGGTCGCCGGGCATTTGCCCACCGGCACGGCGCGGGATGAAATGCCCCGCCAAAGGTGAAAAGCTGGGGGTATGTCATCCCCTTCTGCAAAGAGCCCTTCGTCAAAGAGCTCCGCCGGCACCGTCCTGTACTCCGAACGCCTCACACCTTCCTTCGGGATCTGGTTCGTCGCCGCCCTCCTCTCCGCAGCCTGCATCCTTGTTTTTGTCCCGATCAGCCTGGGGGCCGGCATCACCGGCGCCGTAGTCGCCGCGGTCATTTTTGCAGTGCTCCTGGTGATCTCGACCCCCCAGATCCGGGTCACCCCCGAAACCCTGCAGGTTGGGCGGGCGCAGATCGAGCGCCGCTTCATCGGCAAGGTCGAGGCCTTCCGCGGTGAAGACGCCACGATGCAGCGCGGGCCCGCGCTGAACGCTACGTCCTACATGTGCATCCGCGGCTGGATCTCCCCTGTGGTCCGCATTGAAATTACGGATCCGGCGGACCGCACGCCGTACTGGCTGACCTCCACGCGCCGTCCGGAAAAGCTGGTCGAAGCACTCACCTCCGGGCGCTGAATCAGCCCTCGCAGTCCACGCAGTAAAACATGCCGTTCTTTTCCAGGGCTATCTGTGAGCGGTGGCGAACCAGGAAGCATGAGGCGCAGGTGAACTCATCAGCCTGCGCCGGAAGGACCCGGACCAGCAGTTCCTCGCCCGAAAGGTCCGCCCCGGGGAGCTCAAAGGCGTCCGCCGCCTCAGCCTCGTCCTCGTCCACGAGGGCTGACGGCACAGCCGTGCGGCGCGTCTTGAGCTCCTCTATCGACTCTTCGCCGGCGTCTTCCTCGGTCTTGCGCGGGGCGTCATAATCTGTCGCCATAGTGTCTTATCTCGCCGTCCGTTTGTATGGTGTTCGCTGCTGCCTGAGCCCCGGGTTGGACCGGCTCCCCGGACCCGCGTCGGTGACTCGGAGATATCAACGCCACGGATACCTGTTTTGTGCCCGTAAAGCAGAGATTTTTACCCACATGGGGTGAAAAAGCGAACCGGCTGCCGCTCGGGACACGCGCTCCCGCGCCGGGCCGTCCATCCTGCACCCTTTCCAAATGCGCCACACCCGGGCAAAGCTTAGGTTTTCGGCGCCGGGGATGGCATTGTTTCAAGAAGGAATTGCTATCGGGTGGAGGACTTTTTGATGCAGGATCTACGGCTGGTGGGTGTCCATGAAGGTGGCGAACATCTGCTGTTAAGCGGCAAGGGCGGGGAAACCTTCCGTCTCCGGATTGATGAAGCCCTCCGGGTAGCGGCATCGCGCCCCGCACACCGGTCCGCACCGCAGGCTGCTCCGGCGGCCGGCACCACCATGACTCCGCGGGATATCCAGGCCCGCATCCGATCCGGCGCCAGCGCCGAAGAGGTTGCCGAACTTTCCGGCCACGACCTCGCGCACATCCGACGCTACGAAGGTCCCGTGCTCGCCGAGCGTGAATACGTTGCGCGGCAGGCGCAGGGCGTCGAGGTTGCCGCACCCATGTCCGCCACCCACGACGGTTACCGCAGCGCCTTCGGCGAGAATCCGGTTAACCTCGGCGACATGGTGCTGCACCGCCTGCGGTCCTTCGGCGTGGACCCCGATTCGGTCGAGTGGGACGCCTGGCGCCGCCCGGATGGAACCTGGGAAGTGGTGGCCCGCTTCGAGCTCACCGAGAAGTCCCGGGTCGCCATCGGCGAGGAACCGCCCGCCCGCTGGATCTTCAGCCCGCTGCGCAAGAGCGTTACGAACACCAACCGCTGGGCGCAGGTCCTGAGCGAACTGGAACCGCTGGACACTCCCGTACCCACCCGCCGCCTGGCCGCCGTCGCGGACCGTGTCTTCGATTTCGAAGCAGAAGGCGGTGCGTCCTCCGACGACACCGACGACATTCTCGAAGTCCTGCGGTCGCGGCGCGGCCAGCGGCTGGGCAGCGATGAAGACGGCGACGACGCGCTGGCAACACTGCTGTCCAAGGGCAGCGTCCCCGCGGCGCACCCGCGGGAAGGCAGCCCCGACACGGAGGACGACGAGAGCAACGCCAAGCGGCCGCGTACCGGCCGCCTGACCCTGGCGCCTTCGGTCGAGTCCGCAGACAGCGACGATCCGGTGGATCCCGTAGCCCTTCCCGGCAGCGTTACCCAGACCCGGGAAATCAGTGTGCTGGCGCGGCCCTTCCGCCGGCGTGCAACCCGGGAACCTGCCGCAGGCGGTACCGACGAGGAAACGCCCAACCCGCCTGCGGAAGCAGAGACCGCCGTTCCGGATGAGCCACCGGTGGAACCCTCGGCCCGCAAAAACGCCGGACGCGACTTCCCTTGGGACCGCCTGCCCAGCGGGGGCAAGGGCCAGCAGCCGGAGGAATCCGACGCCGATAAGGGCAAGGACGACAGTGCCCAGGAGCGGCGCGCCATCAAGCCCAAGCGGTCCTCGGTCCCGTCCTGGGACGAGATTGTCTTCGGCACCAAGGGCGACTAGTCCCGGATAACATCCGCGACGGTCATTCTTGGCGCCGGCCGGGCCGGAAGTACGCTTGCCCGTGACGGTGAACCGGCCCGGCGCGCGTTGGCCCAGGGCGGCGCCGCCTAGGGTCGGAACGTTTCCGGCTTCGTCTCCACACAACACACCGACGCCGACTCTGCTTCGTCTGCGAGGGCGGCTGCCTGCTGCGCGGTGACCCGGCGCATGTAGTGCCGGCGGCAGAGCGTTTCATAGCCGATGACAGGGGCGGCTTCGGTTCCCGTCGGGGACCCGGCGCCGCCGGCTGCAAGCAGCTCCTCGGCGTCGAACAACGGTTGATCATCGAACAAGGGACGGTCCTCGAACAAGGGCTCGTCCGCAAACAGAGGCAGCTCCGCTTCGGCGGAAACGGCCGGAGCCGGGGTGCGGGACTCGACGTCGCCAACCACCACCTGGTCCCCCTCCGTTACCATCACGCCGTCCACGGTGCGGGCGTTATGGGTAGCGCGCCGGCCGCACCAGCACAGGGCGCGGACCTGCAGGACCTCCATGCGGTCCGCCAACTCGACCAGGCGCTGCGACCCCGGGAACAACCGGGTCCGGAAGTCAGACGTGATGCCGAAGGCGAACACGTCAATATCCATCTCGTCCACGATGGAGGCCAGCTGCTCGACCTGTGCGGCGCTGTAGAACTGTGCCTCGTCGCAGATGAGGTAGTCCACGTTGTGCCCTGTACCCCGGCAGTGCAGCACCTCGGCCCAGAAGTCCGTGTCGTCACGCACCTCGACTGCCGGCGTCTGCAGTCCGAGGCGGCTGGAGATCATGGACTCCCCCGCCCGGTCATTGCGGCTGAACAGGATCCCGCCGCGGCCGCGGGCGCTGTGGTTGTAATCCATCTGGAGCGCGAGCGTCGATTTGCCGCAGTCCATGGTGCCTGAGAAAAAGACCAGTTCCGCCATGGCTACTTTGCTCCCTGCGCCGTCGAAGTGCGCTTGCGTGTTTCAGGCTGTGCCAGGACCAGGAGGGGGACTTCGCACTCCGCCTTGGTGAGCGACCCGTGCTGGCCGGTGACCTCCAGCGCCGAGGCAGCCACCCGGCGCGTGTCGAACAGGGCGATCGGCTCGCGGGCGGCGATCATGAGGTCGCCGATACGGGGCAGGACAGCGGCATCCACGTCGGATCCGAAATAGCCTGCACGCACTGCTTCCTCGCGGGTGAAAATCCATGCCCGGGCCCCGTAGGCGGTCTGCCACGCGGCTTTGAGCCGGCCAAGCGCATCATTTCCCGCGTCAGGTTCCAGATACAGATGGACCATGCGCGGCTCCCCTGCCGTGTGCCGGACGCCGTCGATCAGTTCCGGCTGGGTACTGAAATCGAACCGCTGGGAAGCAGCTACGTCGACCATGCCGTGGTCTGCGGTCAGCACCACCAGGGTGCCGGCAGGCACCCTGGCCACGAGCCGCTTCAGGGCGCTGTCGAGTTCTTCCAGCTCGTTGCCCCACTCGGGGGAAGCTGCGCCGTACCGGTGCCCCGCCTTGTCCAGTTCATTCCAGTAGAGGTACATCAGCATGCGGTCCGCACCTGCCAGTGCGTCGACAGCTGCCGATACACGGGCGTGTACCCCGGTTGCCGGGATGAACGTGCCGCCCCGGAGCGCGGCGCGGGTCAGTGCGGAGTCGGCAAAGCGGGGCAGGCTGACCGTGGCCACCGGGATATGCTCGGCGGCAGTCTCCAGGATGGTGGGATAGGGCTGCCACTGCAGCGGGTCCACGCCCGGATCCCAGGAACCGAGCATGTTTACTACTTTGTCCTGGTTCGGGTCCAGGACGTCGTAGCCCACGAGTCCGTGCCGGCCGGGAGGAAGCCCCGTGCCCAGGGATGCCAGCGAGGCAACCGTGGTGGTGGGGAAGGAAGCGCTCAGGGTGCGGGCCTTGGGGAGGAATCCCTTCAGGAAGGGGGCGTGCCCGCCGCGCTTCTTAAGCAGGGACAGTCCCAGCCCGTCCACCATCACTACGCAGACACGCCGGGCTGCCGGAAGGGACAGCAAGTTTTCATAGCCGGGAACGCCCAGGACGGCGGCGGCGCTGGACAGCACGTCCGCTACGGAACGGGTTCCGTAGGCCGGTGCGGCGGGCAGGAGGTCGGGAGCAGCGGGGTTTGATGCCACGGTGCTAGCGCTGCGGGTGGGCGCGGTTGAAGCGTCCGCCGATGCCGGGCATGCGCTGGCGCGGGTCGCCGCCGTCCAACGGGCGGGGAACCGCCGTGGTATCGGTGTTCACCTTACGCAGGGCGCGGGCAAAGGCCTTGGCGTTCTGAACCGCCTGGGCGCCGTCGGCTTCCGCACTGACGCGCAGCACAATGTCTTCCTGGGCGATGGTGCCGGTGTAGCCGTGGTCCGCATCGCACTGGGGGTCCGCACAGCCGGCGGGACCCATGTCCAGGCGCTGTCCGCCGGACCAGGCAATGGCGAGGGTCATCTCCCGCGCCGGGTCCGACGGCTTGTAGTTCTGCGGCTGGGCGTACATGTAGCCCAGCACCACGGAACGGATCTGCGTTACCGGTACGGATTCGGTGGAGACCTGCGCCATCATCTGCTCGCCTGCCTCGTCCAGCTGCTGGTCATCCACGTGGGTGATAACGAGCATGTCTTCGGTCAACACCAGGACCGTGATGTGGCGGTGCACCTCGGTACGCTCGAAATGCGTTTCAAGGTGGATCAGATGGGACAGCGGTTCGCGGCCGTCGAGGGCATCGTGGACCACGTCGGCCAAAAGCGTCGGGTAGAAGCCTGCCCGTTCCATGGATGCGTCAAGGCTGCGGCGTTCAGCGGAAAGTAACGGCGACATGCTTCCAGTTTCCCCCAGACCGCCCCTTCATGCCTAAATGGCGCGCGGGTGGTGGAAAAGATCAGTCCCGCATTGCGCGCCGGGCACTGTCGGTGCGGCGCTGCGGGTTGCCCAGCCGGACGTCGGCGCTCAGCACGGTGACCCCGTCGGCGGAGACCAGAACCGGGTTGATCTCGATCAGCGCGATCTGCGGATGCTCATCCTTCAGGACGGCCAGCCGGGCGATGAGGTCCTCCAGCGCGGCGATGTCGGCTTCGGGCAGTCCCTGATAGCCGAAGAGCTTGGCAGCTGAACGCGGTGCCCGCACCAGGTCGGCAATGTCGCGGTCCGTCAGCGGCGGAACGCCGTGCGCCCAGTCGTCCAGCAGGCTGGTGGCGTCACCGGCAAGTCCGAAGGAAATCACCGGTCCCAGCAGCGGATCCTCGATGGCGCGGATGCGGCAGCCCTGTCCGCTGTTGGCCATGGACTGCACTTCCATTTCGAATTCGCCGTAGCGGCGCAGCGCCTGGTGCATTTGCTCGATGTTGGTCCGCAGCGCCTCCGGCGTGGCAATGTTCAGCCGTACCCCGCCAAGGTCCAGGCGGTGGCGCAGATGCCCTTCGCGGGTCTTGACCGCCACCGGCCAGCCAAGCTGTTCGGCGGCGGCCACTGCCTCGTCCGGTGTGGAAAAACTGACGGCGGGCAGCACGGAAATGCCGTAGAACTCCAGGAGCCTTGCCGTCTGCTCCGGGTCCAGCCGGGTCAGGGCGTCACCTTCCACCCGGTCCATGAGTGAATCGAGGTAGGCCGACGCTGCCTCGGTATCGACACCGGCAGGCTCCACGAAACTGCCGTGGTCCCGCTGCGCCCACTCGGTGTAGCGCACCACGGAGGCCAGTGCGGTTACCGCTGCTCCGGGGCTGCTGAAGCAGGGCAACCCGCCGCCTGCAACATCGGGGTCCGCCGCAAGCAGTCCCTCAACATGCGCCCTGGGATCCACGATCCCGGTAAAGGCAGCGACCAGGGGCTTGCCGGTCTCCTGCACGCATTCCGCCAGAACGGCGGCTATCGCTTCCGTCCTCAGCCCCGGCGCCGGGAGAATCGCGACGACGCCGGCGTCCACCGAATCGTCCGACAGCACCTCGGTGACCGTCCGGCGCAGCTGCGGCAGTGCCACGCTCATCCCGGTGTCCAGGGCCAGTTCCGCCTCGAGGCGGGTGATGTCCAGGTCCAGGCCGGTGCAGGCATCGGCCAGGACACGGCCCAGGGCCACGGAATTGCTGAAGACAGCCACCCGGCGGCCGCGCGGCAGCGGCTGGCTGACAGCAATCTGCGCCACGTCGATCAGCTGCTCGTTGGTAGTCACCCGGATGACGCCGGACTGGCGGAGCATCGCGTCCAGGGCACCCGGAGGGGCCTGCGTGGTGCGCACGGCGTGGCCGGGCGGAAGCTGGAGGCCGGTCACGTCCGACTTGGCGACGATCACGGGTTTGGTGCGCGCCAGCCTGCGGGCCAGGCGGGAGAACTTACGCGGGTTCCCCACCGATTCCAGGTACATCGCCACAACCTTGGTGTCGGCGTCGTCCTCCCAGTACTGCATGGCGTCATTGCCGGAGACGTCGGCCCGGTTGCCGGCGGAGATGGTGGACGACAGTCCCAGCGCGCGCCGCTGGGCAGTGGCGTAGAGCAGGACGCCGATGGCGGCGGACTGGCTGAAGAGCCCCAGTCCCCCGCGCCGGGGCAGGGCCGGTGCCATGGAAGCGTTCAGGGACACATCCGGCCGGGTATTGATCAGGCCCAGCGACGCCGGCCCGACCACCCGCATGCCGTGGGCCCGTGCGCGTCGGACCAGGGCACGCTGCCGGGCCAGCCCCTCCGGGCCCTTCGGCCCGAAACCTGCGGTGACCACCAGCAGGGCCTTCACCCCGGCGGCAGCGCATTCATCCGCCACCTCCAGGACCTGTTCGTAGGGCACGGCAATGACGGCCAGCTGGACCGTTTCCGGCACTTCGGAGATCCGGCTGTAGGAAATCATGCCGGCCAGTTCGAAGGCTTCCGGATTGATGGCGTACACGGATCCCTTGAAGCCGCCCTCAATGATGTGCTCGAGCAGCTGGTAGCCCACCGAGCCCCATTCCCGGCTGGCCCCGATGACGGCGATCGACGACGGCGAGAGCAGGTCCGCCACGCTGCGGGCCTCGGCGCGGTGCTCCCGTGCTTCCATCACCGCCAGCGATTTCTCCGTCGGGTCGATGTTGAAGTCCAGGGCGATCACGCCGTCGTCGAAGTGCCGGCTTACCTCGTAGCCGGCGTCGGCGAAGACGCCGATCATTTTGCGGTTCTCGGGAAGGACCTCCGCGGAGAAGCGGCGGATGCCGTTTTCGCGGGCGGCGGCGGCCAGGTGCTCCAGCAGGATGGACCCCAGCCCGCGGCCCTGGTGGCCGTCGGCTATGTTGAAGGCGACCTCGGCTTCGGTGGGATCGTCGAGGCGGTCGTAGCGGCCGATGCCGATGATTTCATCACCGATGGTGATGACGAACGCCAGCCGGTCCCGGTAGTCGACATTGGTGAAGCGCTCCAGCTCCTTGTTGGTGAGCTTGGCCTTATAGGTGAAGAACCGCAGGTAGATGGAACTCTGCGACTGCCGCATGTGGAAGGCCTGCAGTGCGTCCGCATCGGAGGGGGAAACGGGGCGCAGATGCCCGGTCCCTCCGTCCCGCAACACGACGTCGGCTTCCCAATATTCGGGGTAATGTCCCTGCTCCACCATAGAATCAGAGTAGTGGGCAAACTTCCCCATAGTCATCCACCCGCTCTGTACAGCGTGGCTCCCCACCGCGTGGATTATGTACGGCGCGGAACACCTGTCCCCTAACACTGCAAGGATTCGACAACAGCATGGCCCGGCGCCAACCCGTCTCCAAATCCGTACCCGGCGAAAAGATCGCCGAGAACATCATCGAGATAGATGTCACCACCGAGATGGAGGGCTCCTTCCTCGAATACGCCTACTCGGTGATCTATTCGCGTGCCCTCCCCGATGCACGCGACGGCCTGAAGCCTGTCCAGCGGCGCATCCTGTACATGATGTCGGACATGGGGCTGCGGCCGGACCGCGGACACGTGAAGTCCGCCCGCGTGGTGGGCGAGGTGATGGGCAAGCTGCACCCGCACGGAGACACGGCCATTTACGACGCCATGGTGCGCATGGCGCAGGACTGGGCGCTGCGCCTGCCCCTGATCGACGGCCACGGCAACTTCGGCTCGCTCGACGACGGTCCGGCCGCCGCCCGTTACACCGAGGCCCGGCTGGCGGCCCCGGCCCTGACCCTGACGGATCACCTGGACGAAGACGTAGTGGACTTTGTCCCGAACTACGACAACCAGCTCCAGCAGCCCGAAGTCCTGCCCGCGGCCTTCCCCAACCTGCTGGTCAACGGCGCCACGGGTATTGCCGTGGGCATGGCCACAAACATGGCGCCGCACAACCTCGGCGAGGTTATTGCCGCCACCCAGCACCTGATCGCCAACCCGGACGCCGGGCTGGACGAGCTGATGCGCTTCATCCCCGGACCGGACCTGCCCACGGGCGGACGGATCGTCGGGCTCGACGGCATCCGCGATGCCTACGCCACCGGCCGCGGTTCCTTCAAGACCCGCGCCAAGGTGGAAGTGGAGCAGCTCACCGCGCGCCGCACCGGCCTGGTGGTCACCGAGCTGCCCTACATGGTCGGCCCGGAAAAGGTCATTGAAAAAATCAAGGACGCCGTGACGTCCAAGAAGCTGCAGGGCATCTCCGACATTGTGGACCTCACCGACCGCAGCCACGGCCTGCGCCTGGTGATCGAGCTGAAGAACGGGTTCAACCCCAACGCCGTGCTCGCCCAGCTGTACAAGTTCACGCCCATGGAGGATTCCTTCGGCATCAACAACGTCACCCTGGTGGACGGCCAGCCCCGGACCCTGGGCCTGGTTGAGCTGCTGCAGGTCTACGTTGCGCACCGTCTCGGTGTGGTCCGTCGCCGCACCGCCTACCGGCTTCGCCGGAAGCAGGACCGGCTGCACCTGGTCGAGGGCCTGCTGATCGCCATTGTGGACATCGACGAGGTCATCCAGATCATCCGGTCCTCGGATGAAACGGCCCAGGCCCGGGAACGGCTGATGGCCGTCTACGACCTGACCGAAGTCCAGGCCAGCCACATCCTCGAGCTGCGCCTGCGGCAGCTGACCAAGTACTCCCGCATCGAACTCGAAAAGGAGCAGGACGAGCTGCGGAAGGCCATCGAGGAACTCGAGGCGATTCTCGGCTCCGAGCAGCGCCTGCGCTCCCTGGTATCGGATGAACTGGGCGAAGTGGCGGCAAAATACGCGACGCCGCGGCGTACGGTTCTGCTCGAATCGGAGGCCGCTTCACCCCTGAAGGGTGCGGCAGTGACCGCTGCCGCCGGCGTCGCAGGCAAGGGCGCCAAAGCGGTCCTTCCGCTGGAGATCCCGGACGATCCCTGTTGGGCCATCCTGTCCGCCTCCGGCCAGGTGGCGCGGACCTCGGACCAGGAACCGCTCACCGAAGGAGGGCAGCGGGTGCGCCACGACGTGTTCCGCTCAGTGGTGAAGACCACCGCCCGCGGCGAGATCGGGGCGCTGACCTCCTCCGGCCGGATGATCCGGATCTCCGTCCTTGACCTGCCTGCACTGCCCTCGACCGCCGGCCTGCCGAACCTTGCAGGCGGCGTGCCCGTCAAGGAATTCATGACCCTGGGCAAGGGCGAAAAGCTGGTGGGGCTCGTCCCGTTGAACGCCGTGGTGGCCATCGGCACCCGCAACGGCGTGGTGAAGCGGGTCAATCCGGATTACCCGCTGAACCGCGATGACTGGGAAGCCATCACGCTCAAGCCCAAGGACGAGGTCATCGGGGTGTCCGTGGCCGCGGACGAGACGGATGAACTGGTCTTCATCACCCGGTCGGCGCAGCTGCTGCACTTCCCTGCCTCCGCGGTCCGCGCCCAGGGCCGTACGGCAAGCGGCGTGGCCGGGATCAAGCTGGCAGCCGACGACGCCGCGGTGTTCTTCGGCGCCGTGGCTGCGGAGGATCCCGACGCCGTCGTCGTCACCGTTTCAACCACCACCGAGGCCCTGCCGGGCACACCCGGCGGCTCGGTGAAGGTGACACCGTTTGCCGAATACCCTGCCAAGGGCCGGGCAACTGCCGGCGTCCGGGCACACCGCTTCCTGAAGGGCGAAGATTCGCTGTCCGTGGCCTGGGCCGGACACGGCCCCGCGAAGGCATCCGCAGCCAACGGAGTGGCGCGGGCCCTGCCCACCGAACACGGCCGGCGGGACGGCTCCGGCGTACCCCTGGCCAACGCGGTGGACGCCGTAGGACCAAGCCAGGGCTGACATCAGGCATTAACAAAAAACGGGCGGGCCCGGGAGCTGAATGCTCCCCGGCCGGCCCGTTTTTTAGTGCGCGGCTGTCTTCCTATTTGCTTCCTATTTGCCGAAGCTGCGCAGCCGCAGTGAATTGCCGACCACCAGCACCGAGCTCGCCGCCATCGCAGCCCCCGCGATCATGGGGTTGAGCAGTCCGAAGGCTGCCACCGGGATGCCCACCGCGTTGTAGAAGAACGCCCAGAACAGGTTGGTCTTGATGGTCGCCAGCGTCCGCCGGGAAAGTTCGACGGCGGTGGCCACCTGTCCCAGGCTGCTGCCCATCACGGTCAGGTCCGCTGCTTCCATGGCGACGTCGGTGCCGGATCCCATGGCTATGCCCAGATCCGCCTGGGCCAGTGCCGCGGCGTCGTTCACGCCGTCCCCGGCCATGGCCACCGTGCGTCCCTGTGCCTGGAGCCGTCGGACGGCGTCGACCTTCCCTTCGGGACGGACATCGGCAAGCACGTCCTCCGCCGGAATTCCGACCTGTTCCGCGACCTGCGCGGCCACCACCGCGTTGTCGCCGGTCAGCAGCACCGGATGCAGGCCCAGGCTGCGGAAACGTGCAATGGCCTCCGCCGAGCCCTCCTTAATGGTGTCCTGCAGGCTGATGATTCCGGCGGCCCGGCGATCCACCGCCACCAGGACGGCAGTGGCGCCGGCCTCCTGCTCTTCCCGCAGTGCGGCGTAGGCAGCGTCCGGCAGGTCTATCCCGTTTTCGTCCAGCCAGGCCGGGCGTCCGGCCACTATGCGGTGTCCGTCCACGGTGCCGCGGACTCCCCCGCCCGGTGCCGAATCGAAGTCGGTGACCGGTACGGTGCCGGGGCCGGTACGTGCGGAGGCGGCGATGGCACGGGCAATCGGGTGCTCCCCGGCGTCCTCAACGGAGCCGGCCAGGCGCAGCAGGTCTTCAGTCGTGAGGTCTGCTGAAGCAGTGTCCAGCAGCCGGATCCGGGCCACGGACAGCCGGCCCGAGGTGATGGTGCCGGTCTTGTCCAGCACAATGGTGTCCACTGTTCGGGTGTCCTCCAGTACTTGGGCGCCCTTGATGAGGATGCCCAGCTGCGCGCCGCGGCCGGTTCCGGTCAGCAGGCCCACCGGGGTGGCGAGGCCGAGGGCGCACGGGCAGGCGATCACCAGCACGGTCACGGCGGCGGTGAAGGCGGCCTGCAGGTCGCCGACGAGAAGCATCCACAACACGAACGTCAGGACCGCGATCGCGAGGACCACCGGAACGAAGACGGCACTGATCCGGTCCGCCAGCCGGGCGATCGGCGCCTTGGAGGACTGCGCATCGCTGACGAGGCGGCCCATCTGCGCCAGGGTGGTCTCGCTGCCTACCCGGGTGGCCCGCACCAGCAGGCGTCCGGAGGTGTTGATGGTGGCGCCCGTGACCGGGCTGTTGACATCCACCTCCACCGGCAGCGACTCGCCGGTGATGAGGGAAGCATCCACCGCGGACCGGCCCTCCAGGACCACGCCGTCAGCTGGGATCTTTTCTCCGGGCCGGACAACAAATACGTCGCCGACTTCCAGCCGGTCCGCGGGGACGCGGACCTCCTGCCCGTCCCGCAGCACGGTTGCGTCCTTGGCACCGAGGTTCAGCAGTGCCTTGAGCGCATCCGTTGCCTTGGTTTTGGCGTTGGCCTCCAGGTAGCGGCCCAGCAGCAGGAAGGTGACCACCACGGAGGCGACCTCGAAGTACAGGTGCGGGTCCGATCCCATGCCCGGATCCGCGGTAAGTCCCGGATCGACGGCCAGCTGGCCCAGCGAGAACAGGTACGCAGCCACAACGCCGATGGAGACCAGGGTGTCCATGGTGGAGGCAAGGTGCCGGGCATTGACGGCCGCGGCCCGGTGGAAGGGCCACGCGGACCAGGTCACCACGGGCAGCGCGAGCAGCGCCACCACCCATCCCCAGTTCGGGAATGCCAGTGCCGGAACCATGGAAATGAGCAGGACCGGAACGCTGAGGACAGCTGCCAGGATCAGCCGGGGACGCAGCTGTGCCGCTGTTCCGCCGTGGGACATGTGGTCTTCACCGGACATGTGGTCTTCACCGGACATGTGCCCTTCGTGGATGGAAGGCCGGGCAGGCTGCCGGGTTTTCAACCGGGCGGTGTAGCCCGCCGCATTCACGGCGTCCACAATCTCCTGGTCGGTGACCGCTGCAGGGGCGGTGACCCGCGCGCTTTCCAGCGGCAGGTTGACTGCGGCCTCGACACCGTCGATCTTTCCGAGCCTGCGCTCCACCCGCGCCACGCAGGAAGCGCACGTCATGCCCTGGATCTCAAGTTCGACTGCCCTGGTTGCCGCTTGTTCGCGAGTGTCCATGATGCTTTCCTTTTCCTACTTCCTGCCCGCAGTGTCCGCTTCGTTGCGCTTTCTGCGGCTGCTACGCGTCGGCGCCCACCACCAGATAACCGGCTTCAGCAACCGCTTCGCCCAGTTCGGCGGGGCTGAGGCTTCGGTTCGCTGTGACAGTAGCGGTTGAAATGCCGCCCGCGTTCAGGTCCACGGAGACCTTATCGACGCCGTCGAGTGCCTCCAGTTCCTCAGTCACGGACGCGACGCAGTGGCCGCAGGTCATGCCGGAGATGTTCAGTGTGGTGGTTTCCATGCGAATCTTCTTCCTCTGGATGGGTGGGTGGACCGGGTGCCGGTCCTAGCGGAGCAGCCGGCCGATGGCGTCGGCCGCCTCCTGGACCTTTGCGGTGACAAGCTCGGGGTTGCCGGTTCGTTCGGACTCCTGCGCGGCGTCTACCAGGCAGTGGGACATGTGGTCCTGGACCAGCCCAAGGCTGACCGCGTGCAACGCCTTGTTGATGGCGGCGACCTGCGTGAGGATGTCGATGCAGTATTTGTCCTCCTCGACCATGCGCGCGATTCCCCGCACCTGGCCCTCGATCCGGCGCAGCCGGCGGAGGTAGGCGTCCTTATCCGACGCGTAACCGTGCGGCCCGTCGTGGGTCTCCACGGTTTCCGGAACGTTCTGCGTCACTGCGTCCATTGCCTCTGCTCCTGTCCTTGACTGTCTCCAACCTATACCCTGCCCGGGTATCGATTCAAGTACCCCTAGGGGGTATTTATTCCCGACTGGCGGCGTCCTGCCAGTAAGGTGGAATCCGTGGCACACAGTGAACTCTCGACAGCAAGCCAGGATTACCTGAAGGTCATTTGGACCGCGCAGGAATGGACGGATGAACCCCTGACGGTGTCCGCGCTGTCCGTCCACATGGGCTTCTCGCCGTCGTCGGTCTCCGAGGCGGTCAAGAAACTGACCGGCCAGGGCCTGCTGACCCACGCACGCTACGGGTCGATTGCCCTGACGGACGCGGGCGAGAAGGCTGCCGTGGGCATGGTCCGCAGGCACCGGTTGATCGAGACTTTCCTGGTGGAGTACCTGGGTTACCGCTGGGACGAAGTGCACGACGAAGCCGAACACCTTGAGCACGCCGTATCGGACAAGATGGTGGATGCACTGGCGGCCCGCCTCGGCAATCCCGTGCGTGACCCGCACGGCGACCCGATCCCGGCCCCCGACGGCAGTTTTCCCGTGCTGAATGCACGGCGGCTGAGCCGGTGCGAACCAGGCTCCCGCGGCACGGTGGCCCGCGTCTCCGACAATGAACCCGAACTGCTGCGCTACCTCGCCGGGCTGGGGCTTCACCTGGACACCATGGTCTCCGTGGTGCAGCGCCAGCCATATGCCGGCACGCTGACCATCGAGGCAGGCGGCCGGACGCTGGACCTGGGCCTGCCCGCGGCGGAAGCCATCTGGATCCTCGAGGTTCCGGACACCGCCCCCGCAGACCGGTAGCGCGCTCTTCCCTTACAACCCTGCTACAACACCGGCTTGTCGAAGACCACTTCCCGGTGCGTGGGCTTGTAGCCCAGGCTTTCGTACAGGCCCAGGGCCCCGGACGGGTTCTCCGTGTCCACGCCGAGCCCGGCGTTGTCCATGCCGCCCTCGCGGAACCGGCGCATTGCTTCACGCAGCATCGCCGGAGCCAGTTTCCGTCCCCGCCAGTCCCGCCGCACGCCCAGGAGCATGGTGTAACCCTCTTTGTAGCCGTGGATGTCCTCGCTCTCCGGATCGAAGCTCGCCAGCTGGTAGGCGGCAACCTCCCCGGAGGCGGTGTCCACCACGGCAAAGCTCCATTTCGGCCGGAACTGCGGATGGTCCACGGTGAATCCCCAGCGTTCCTTGTTCCGCGGCTCGCTGCCCCAGTGGTCCTTGAACGCTTCGTTGTGCGCCCGGCGTACGGCGTCCGAAATCTCCGCATTGAAGGTCCGGAACTCCATGCCCTCCGGCAGCACCGCGTCGGGCAGGTCCCCGGCCAGCGGCCGGCTCATCTCGGTGAAGTACCGGACCACCTCGGCACCCTCGGACTGCAGCAGTGCCACCTGGGAAGCGTTGGATTCCTCGGCGTACGTGCGCAGCACCCCGTGTTTCCGGTGTTCGGTGAGCAGCCGCTGGCGCAGGCGGGTTTCCTGCCAGCGGTAGACCTTCGACCCGATGCCCCGGCGCCGCCACTGCGGGTCCACGCCGCCGAACCCCGAACCGGTCTCCGATCCGGGGTTCAAGGCGATCCGGCCGTACGCCCGGGCCGCACCGGTTTTATCCAGCCCGATCAGCGTGTCCTGCGCGGGATCGCCGGACGTGGTTTCCAGCGCCTGCTCCAGGTCCCTGCGGTCCTCCACCCATCCCGGTCTGTCCGCCGCCGCCATCCTGCGGATCAGGGCGTACCAGGCGTCGACGTCGTCGGCTCCGATGGAGCGCCAGCGCAGGCCGGTTTCCGGCCCGGGGAACAGGGGTGGGGAAGGCGTCTGCATTCATCCACCCTAGGACAACAGCACCGCTCCCAGTGAGACCTCCCGTTCGCACCACGCAGCGTCGGCCGGATTATGGGTCACGACCACTACGGCCTTGCCCTGCAGGCCGGACTTCAGGTCGGCCATCAGCTGCGCCCCTGCCTCGGCATCAAGGTGGGCGGTGGGCTCATCCAGGAGGACGACGTCGGCCGCCGCGAGCAGCGCACGGGCCACGGCAAGCCGCTGGCGCTGGCCGCCGGAGAGGAAATGCCCGCCGGCACCGATGGCTGTATCCAGGCCGTCGGGCAGCGTGTCGAACAGCGGCCCCAGGCCAACAGCCCGGAGGGAGGCGATCATTTCCGTTTCCGTCGGGGCAAGGGTCCGGTCACGGGCGAGGAGCAGGTTCCCGCGGAGGGTCGAGTCGAACAGGTGCGCCTCCTGCGGGCACCACGCCATCCGCCGCGCTGCCTGCGGGACCGACTGCGCAGGAACGCCGTTGATCAGATAGGTGCCGCTCCGGGGCGGCAGGAAGCCGAGCAGCACGCCGAGCAGGGTGGACTTGCCGCTGCCGGACGGACCGGTAACGGCTACCCACTCCCCTGCGGATACCAAGAGGTCCACGCCGGTCAGCACATCTGCGGCAGCGCCGGGGTACCGGTACCGGATGTTATCCAGTTCCAGTACCCGGACCTTGCCGAAGCTCTTCCGGGCAGCGGTTTCCGCGGCGGTGTCATCGGGTGCGACGTCTTCAGTGCCCAGATCCGGCAGCACCTTGTCCCCCAGGGTGCGCCATGCGGAGAACTGCTGGATGGAGCCGTTGACTGCGACAAAAGGCTCAATCAGCGCCAGCTGCACCAGAACCACCACCGCGGCCACCGTGGCCGGCGCGCCCTGCGAAGCGGTGATCATGTACAGCGCTGCAAGGGAGCAGGCCAGGGCGGTGATCGCATTGGCCAGGCCCTGCGCCCAGGCACTGCGGCGGACAGCCTGAGCCGCGGCTGCCTCGAACTGCTCCTGACGGGCCAGGACCGGCCCCGAGCTCGAGTTGGCTTCCAGGTCGGAGGCCGCCGTGAGCAGGCGTGCCATGGAAGACATGGACCGGGCCTGCAGGTTCACGGTGGCTGCACGGGCCGCGGAATCCGCGAACAGGGCCAGCAGCGGAGCGATGACCATCCCCACCACGGTGAGCGCCACCTGTACCGCCAGGCCTTCCGGGACCAGCAGCCACGTCACGATGCAGGCGCCGACGGCGGTCAGCAGGCCGGTCAGGGGTGCGAAGACCACCCGGGGCGCGATGTCCCGCAGCTCGTCCACGTCACCCACCAGGCGTTCGAGCGCACCCGAACCCCGCGCCACTCGGCGCCAGCCTTCGGGGCGCTGCAGCAGTCCGTTCCAGAGCCGGACCCGCAGCGTGTTGGTGGCCCGGAACACCGCGTCATGCAGGGAGAGGCGCTCCAGGTAGCGCAGCAACGCCCGGCCGATGCCAAAGAACCGCACCCCCACGATCGCCATGAGCAGGTACAGGATCGGCGGCTGCTCCGCGGCACGCACAATCAGCCAGGCGGACAGGGCGGTCAGCGCGACGGCGAACATGGTGGCGCCCGTGCCCAGCACCAGGGCCAGGACAAACTGCCTGCTCCACGGCTTCAGCACCAGGAGGTTCTTCCACAGCGGTTGATGGCCCGAGGCCGGCTCCGCTGCGGTGTCTGCTGCCGGGCCGGCGGCTGCCGGACTGCCGGTTGCTGAACCGGCGAACCGGCCGGGACCGGCGTCGGCAGCTGCCGGACCAACGTCCGCCGGAACCGTCACCGGGGCGCTGCGTGCAGCGGCGGCCAGGGATGCCGCATGCCTGCCCTTGACGCGTTCCCGGGCCGGACTTCCGCCCGCCGCCGCTTCAACCGGAATCACGGTGTCGGCGATGGCTGCGGTGGCGGCGTCGTGGGCCACCAGCAGCACGGTGGTCCGTCCCCGCAGCGCGGCGAGGGCTGCACGGACAGCTGAGGCGCTTCGCGAATCTAGGTGTGCGGTCGGTTCATCCGCCAGCAGGATCCGGACGTCGGGATCCGCTTCGACGCGGGCCAGTGCCCGCGCCACGGCCACCCGTCGCTGTTCGCCCGGGCTCAGGTCGGCGGTCGCGGAATCCAAGAGGTGCCCGGCGTCGATGCGTTCCAGTGCGCGCCGGGCTGCGGTGCGGCCCGGGTTGTCCAGGCTGTCCGGGCTTTCGGCACTGCCGGCACCGGACACAGGGAAGCCAGCGTAGAGGGCTATCTCCTGGGCAACGGTGTCCTCGACCAGTACCGGATGCTGCGGTATCCAGGCCTGCGTTTTGCGGCTGATCCCCTGTACGGTGCCGGCCAGCCGGGTGTCCCCGCCGTTCCGGCGGAGCCCGGCCAGGACTTCCAGCACGGAGGTTTTTCCTGCCCCGCTGGAACCGGTCAGGGCGGCAATGGCACCTGCCTGCACGGTGAAGCTGAGGTTCTCCACTGCAGGGTGCGGCCGCCCCTCGTACGCAATGGTCAGATCCCTGACCACGAGCGCCGATCCGGGGGTTTCCTGAGCGGCGGCTGCGTCCTCCGCCAGCGGCACGGCCGCCGGCGCGTCCAGCACAGCGTTGGTCCGGTTCAGTGCTTCGAGGCCGTCCTCGCTGGCGTGATGGGCGGTGCCCAGGTCACGCAGCGGCTGATAGCACTCGGGTGCAAGAATCAGGGCCAGCAGCCCCAGTTCCAGCGGCATGCCCCCGTGCACCAGCCGGACGCCGATGAATACCGCCACCAGGGCCACCGAGATAGTGGCAATGAGTTCCAGCGCCAACGAGGACATAAACGCCACCCGCAGGGTCGCCAGCGTTGTGGTGCGGTAGCGGTCGGCGACGTCGCGCAGTGCCCGGGTCTGCGCACGGGCGCGGCCGAGGCCCACCAGCACGGGAAGGCCCTTGGCCAGCTCCAGCATGTTGTCCGAGAGCCGGTTCAGTGCGTCCACCGCGGCGGCCGTCTTGTCCTCGGTGTGCAGGCCGATCAGGATCATAAAGACCGGAATGAGGGGTACGGTCAGCACGATCGTGACCGCGCTGATCCAGTCCGCGGCGAGGATCCGGGCACCCACGAGCAGGGGTACGACGGCGCAGGTCACCAATGCGGGCAGGTACTTGGAGTAGTAGTTGTCCAGCCCGTCCAACCCGCGGGTCAGCAGGACGCTCAGGGCGCCGCTGCCCATCCCCGGGACGGTGCCACCGTCGGCCAGTACCCGCACGGACAGCTGCCGGCGAAGTTCGTCTTTCACCCCGGCCGCCGCACGCTGGGCCACGGTGTCCTGGCCCCATACGGCCACGGACCGCAGCACGGCGCCGGTAATGCCGAGCAGGAACACCCGGTTCCACTCGGGGCCGCCCGCGGCCAGTCCCGCGATGCCGCCGGCTACGGCGTCGGCCAGCAGCACCAGCCCCGCGGCCTTGATGGCTGCGAGCAGCCCGAGGAGGTACAGCGCCCGGCGGCTCGTGGCGCTGACGGGCAGTACGGGCTTCACTGGTTCTTGAAACTGTGGGGGGCGGGGATGGCCTCGGTGGTGACCCGCTTACGGAACACCCAGTAGGTCCAGCCCTGGTACAGCACCACTACCGGCAGGCCGAAGAGGGCCACCCAGCTCATGACCTTCAGGGCGTACGGGGATGCGGAGGCGTTGTCCACCGTAAGGTTCCAGGCGGCATCCAGCGTGGAGGGCAGCACCACGGGGTACATGGAGGCGAAGATGGTCGCCGCGCCGGCCACGAGGAAGATGCCAAGGCTGATGAAGCTCAGGCCGTCGCGGCCCCGGCGTGCGTAGATCCAGGCCAGCAGGGCTCCCACCACCGCAATCACCAGCAGGGGCAGGGTCGCCACTTTGGCGTTCATGAACTGCACGATGATGGCCCATGCCGCCAGGGGCAGGATGCCCACGGGCAGCCAGCGCATCACGATGCGCCGGGCGCGGTCACGGATCTGCCCATCGGTCTTGAGCATCAGGAAAACGCAGGCGTGAACCAGGCAGAAGGCCACCACTGCCACGCCGCCCAGCAGCGCATACGGGGTCAGCCAGGCAAATGCGCCGCCCACGCGGTCGCCGTTCTCATTCAGCGGCAGGCCCGTGGTGGTTAGTCCGAGGGCGGCGCCGACGCCGAAGGCAGCAGCGAAGGAGCCGAGGGCCATGCCCCAGTCCCAGCGGTTGCGCCAGCTGTCACTGTCATGCTTGCCGCGGTACTCGATGGATACGGCCCGGAAGATGAGCCCCAGCAGCACCAGGACCAGCGGAAGGTACAGGGCGGAGAACAACGAGGCGTACCACATCGGGAAAGCCGCAAAAGTCATTGCACCGACCGTGATCAGCCATACTTCGTTGCCGTCCCACACCGGACCGATGGTGTTCAGCAGTACCCGGCGGTCTTTTTCATCGCGGGCCATCAGCTTCATAAGCATGCCCACGCCCAGGTCGAAGCCCTCCAGGAAAAGGTACCCGACCCACAGGAAGGCAATCACGATAAACCAGAACAGCGGTAGCGACATTACGTTCAGAGCTCCAGAAGTGCCGGTGTGCGGCAGATTGCAGGGTGGTCGGACAGTATCCGGAGGGCGCCCGCACGCGCAGTTGCCCTCCGGAGAATCTCAGTAGGCAAAGTCGAGGACATCGTCCTTCTTCTTTCCGGGGGTGCCGTCCGGATCGCCGCCGGGGGAATTCATCCCGCCCGTGGCGCCGTCGTCGCCGCCCAGGAGGTCCGGCATCGCGGCCGGGACGCCGCCGCGGACGAACTTGAACAGCAGCATCACCTCCACGATCAGCAGGGCCAGGTACACCACGGTGAAGGTGATGACGGAGAACAGCAGCTCCCCCATGCTCACCCCGGGCGAGACCGCTGCCGCGGTGAACATAAACACGCCATCGGAACCGGTGGGGTTCGGAGCCACCACAAACGGCTGGCGGCCCATTTCGGTGAAGATCCAGCCTGCGGAGTTGGCACCGAACGGCGCCAGGATGCCGAAGACGGCCAGGCGCATGAGCCACTTGGATTCGGGGACCGTGCCCTTGCGGACCGCCCAGAGAGCGTAAGCGGAGGCAATGGCGGCGATGCTGCCGAAGCCGATCATGATGCGGAAACCCCAGTAGGTGACGGCGAAGTTCGGGGTGTAGTCAATTTCTGCACCGGAGTTGGTGCCGTACATCTCGTCAGCGGGCAGATGCGTCCCGTAATCGTCCTGGTACTGCTCCAGCAGGGTGTTCACGCCCCGGATTTCGGTATCGAAGTCCCCGTTGGCGAGGAAGGACAGCATGCCCGGGATTTCGACCAGGGTATCCACGTCTTCACAGTTCTCCGCGCCCGGGTCGCCGATGGACAGGACGGAGAAGCCGGTGCCGTCATGGCACGCTGCCTCCGCCGCAGCCATCTTCATGGGCTGCTGCTCAAACATCAGCTTGCCCTGCAGGTCGCCGCTGACCGCGACGCCGGCAAAGGAGATCATGGCGACGACGGCACCAATGCGCAGGGAACGCAGCCACACGGAATGGTCGGTTTTGTCGCGGCCGATTTCCGGTCGCTCGCCCACAACCACGTTGCCCTTGGCATCCACGGTGTCGATGCCGTCCCGGCGCCGCTTCCAGAGGTGGTACCAGGCGATGCCGATCAGGAACCCGCCGGCCACGGCGAAGGCGCCGAAGATGGTGTGCGGGAAGGCGACGAGGAGGGTGTTGTTGGTCAGGACGGCCCAGATGTCGTTCATGACCGGGCGGCCGTCCACCATTTCCACGCCCACGGGGTGCTGCATCCAGGAGTTGGCAGCAAGGATGAAGTACGCCGAGAGCATGGAGGCCAGTGTGGTGATCCACAGGCAGGCCAAGTGGACCTTCTTCGGCAGTCGTTTCCAGCCGAAGATCCAGAGTCCAAGGAACACCGATTCGGTGAAGAAGGCCAGCAGGGATTCCAGCGCCAGCGGGGCGCCGAAGACGTCGCCGACGAACCGGCTGTATTCACTCCACGCCATCCCGAACTGGAACTCCTGGACCAGGCCGGTGGCCAGGCCGAGGATGAAGTTGATGAGGAACAGCTTGCCCCAGAACTTCGTCATTCGAAGGTACTGCTCTTTGCCGGTGCGCACCCAGGCTGTCTGCATGGCTGCCACCACGATCCCCAGCCCAATGGTCAGCGGGACCATGAGGAAGTGGTAGACGGTCGTGATGCCGAACTGCCACCGGGCGATATCCAGTGCTTCCACGCTTACATGTCCTTCAACTTGAGGAACGAGTTCTACACGCCGTAGAATTCCTTACTTCTACACAGCGTAGAACAACTTCGCCAGGATTTCTACGTGATGTAGAACAAACGGGCGAAACGCGGTACATTAGTAAGTCTGGACCCGATACGGGGTCAGCCGAGGTCTCGATCGAAAAAGGATGCACATGGCAACGCTCGGTGAGCTGGAACGCGCAATGATGGATCTCCTGTGGGAATCAAACGACGCAGCAACCGCCAATGAACTCCGGGAGAAACTGGCGCAGCGCGAGGATTCCGCCGACAGCAAGGGCCTGGCTGTCACCACCGTGCTGACCGTCCTGTCACGGCTGGAAAAGAAGTCGCTGGTCGAGCGTGAACGCGACATCCGCCCCCACCGCTACCGCGCCGTGACCAGCCGCGCCGAACACACGGCCGAACTCATGCATGAAGCCCTCGGTACTGCCAATGACCGCGAAGCAGTGCTGGCCCGGTTCGTCGGTTCCGTCTCGGACACAGAGGCCGAAATGCTGCGCAGGCTCCTCGGCGCCTAGGCACCGGCACCTGCGGTGTTCTGGGCCTCCTACGCATTGGCGGCGCTGGCGATCGTGCTGGCGTGGCCCGTTCCCATTCTTCTCTCGCGGGCAAAGTGGCCCGCCCGCTCGCCTTTCACCGCCATGGTCCTGTGGCAGGCCATAGCCCTTGCGGGTGGCCTGTCCATGATCGGCGCCATGCTTACCTGGGGCCTGGAGCCGCTCGGGGACAATCTCCTGGCCGGGCTGCACGGTTTGTGGCGGATTCTTCTGGAAGGCGCTCCGGCCAGCACCCTCGGACTGGTCCATGTTTTCGCCCTCAGCGCCGCAATGCTGCTGAGCGCCCATCTGGTGTTCACCCTGCTGTTGACGTACTACCGGATCCTCCGCGGCCGGCACCGGCACCGGGACATGCTCAACCTCCTCAGCTCCCCCTCAGCTGACACGCCCGCCACCCTGGTCATCCAGCATCCAACCCCGGTGGCCTACTGCCTGCCCGGCGGTGCACGGTCCGTCACCGTCCTCTCTGACGGACTGTTGAACATGCTCTCCAAGGATGAGCTTTCCGCGGTGCTTACCCACGAACGCGCCCATCTGGCCCAGCACCACCACCTGCTGCTGTGGGCCTTCGCGGCCTGGCGTGCCGCCCTGCCGTGGCTGCCGACATCGATGCTGGCCCAGCACGCGGTCAATGAGCTGATCGAGATGCTTGCAGACGACGAGGCGCTGCGGGAGGTGGACCGGATGACACTCGTCCGTGCCGTGGCAATTGTCGGATCAGGGTCCCCCGCCGCACCCGGGGCACCGAAGCCCCCGGCCGAACAGCAGGCGCGCCTGAGCGCGGCGTCCCCGCTGGCTTTGGGTGCACCGGAGGGGTCAGAGCCGCTCGGTATTGCCGGCAGGCTCAGCCGGTTACTCACGCCGCAGCCGCCCCTGCCCCGCTGGCAGCAGTGGAGCGTACTGTGCCTCTCAGCCCTGCTGCTGGCGGTACCGACCACCCTGCTGATCGCCCCGGGGCTGCTGGATTAGGCCGGGACCCGCCTCGGTGGTGTGCGGGCCCGGCCCCACCGGACGTGGTCTCCGCTAGACGTCGATCCGGTCCGGGCTAGGCGTCGATCCGGTCCCGGTCCAGCATGGCCGCCCCGGCGATAATAAAGTCCTTGCGCGGTGCCACGTCGCTGCCCATCAGCAGCTCGAACGCCTGCTCGGCCGCAGCTGCCTCGGAAATCCGGACCCGCCGCAGGGTGCGGTGCCGGGGGTCCATGGTGGTTTCGGCCAGCTGGCCCGCGTCCATTTCACCCAGGCCCTTGTAGCGCTGGATCGGTTCCTTGTAGCGCTTGCCTTCCTTTTCCAGACGGGCAAGGACCTGGTGCAGTTCCTTTTCGCTGTAGGTGTAGACCATCTCATTGCTCTTGGAGCCGGCATTGATGACCTCCACCCGGTGCAGCGGTGGAACGGCCGCATAGACGCGTCCGGCGTCCACCAGCGGGCGCATGTAGCGGAAGAACAGCGTGAGCAGCAGGGTCCGGATGTGCGCGCCGTCGACGTCTGCATCGGTCATGAAAATGACCTTGCCGTACCGGGCGGCGTCGAGCTGGAAGCTGCGGCCGGAGCCGGCACCCACCACCTGGATCAGCGCTGCACACTCGGCATTGGACAGCATGTCCGCCACGGACGCCTTCTGCACGTTCAGGATTTTGCCGCGGATGGGCAGCAGCGCCTGGTAGTCCGAGGACCGGGCCAGTTTCGCCGTGCCGAGGGCGCTGTCGCCTTCCACGATGAACAGTTCAGAGCGTTCCTGGTCATCAATCCGGCAGTCCGCCAGCTTGGCCGGCATGGTGGAGGTTTCCAGCGCGTTCTTCCGGCGCTGGGTCTCCTTGTGCACGCGGGCGGAGATCCGGGACTTCATCTCCGCCACCACCTTTTCCAGCAGCTGTGAAGACTGCGCCTTGTCGGCGCGCGCCGTGGAGTTCAGCCGGGCGGTGATTTCCTTCTCCACCACCTTGCTCACGATGGCCCTTACGGCGGAGGTGCCGAGGATTTCCTTGGTCTGGCCCTCAAACTGCGGCTCGGCGAGGCGGACCGTCAGCACGGCGGTGAGCCCCGCGAAAACGTCGTCCTTTTCGATCTTGTCGTTGCCGGCCTTCAGCTTGCGGGCATTGGCTTCAATGACCTTGCGGAAGGTCTTCAGCAGGCCCTGCTCGAAGCCGGTCTGGTGCGTTCCGCCCTTGGGGGTGGCGATGATGTTCACGAACGAGCGGATATTGGTCTCGTACCCGATGCCCCAGCGCAGGGCGATATCCACCTCGGCCTCGCGTTCGATCTCGGTGATCCGGCTATGCCCGCTTTCATCGAGTACGGGCACGGATTCCTTGAACTTGCCGGAGCCGTGCAGGCGCCAGATATCCGTGACCGCTGCGTCGGCGGCCAGGTAGTCGACGAACTCGGCGATCCCGCCGTCGTGGTGGAAGACTTCCTCCACGGGGCCGTTCTCGCCCGGGGTTCCGGGCAGGCGCCGTTCATCGCGCAGGGTGATGCGCAGTCCAGGGACCAGGAAGGACGTCTGGCGGGCGCGGGCCTGCAGCTCGCTGTAGGAGAATTTGGCATCCGGCGTGAAGATCTGCCGGTCGGCCCAGTACCGGATGCGGGTGCCCGTGACACCGCGCTTGGCCTTGCCGACCACTTCAAGCCGTGAGCTGGCCAGGAACGGAGAGAACTTGGCCTCGGGGCCGGGCTTTTTGCCCGTGTCGTCGAAGTGGCCGGGCTCGCCGCGGCGGAAGGCCATCTGGTACGTCTTCCCGGCCCGGTCCACCTGCACGTCGAGGCGGGAGGACAGGGCGTTGACCACGCTGGCACCGACGCCGTGCAGGCCGCCGGAGGCCGCGTAGGACCCGCCGCCGAACTTTCCGCCGGCGTGGAGCTTGGTGAAAACGACTTCGACGCCGGAGAGTCCGGTTTTCGGTTCGATATCCACCGGGATACCTCGGCCGTCGTCGTGGATCTCCACGGAACCGTCCGGATGAAGAATGATCTTGATGCTCTGCCCAAAACCGGCCAGGGCTTCATCGACGGAGTTGTCGATGATTTCCCAAAGACAGTGCATCAGGCCACGGGAGTCGGTGGACCCGATGTACATGCCGGGACGCTTGCGGACGGCCTCCAGTCCTTCCAGGACGGACAGGTGCCGGGCAGTGTAATCAGAACTAGGGGGCGCCACGTGCGTTGAAACTCCTTGGTGTCGGCTGTTTTGCCGGTAGAGATATCCGGGAACAATCAGGGACTCCTACAAGGTTAATCCCCGGCGGTGACACTTCCGCCCAACGACTCAGTTGCGTGAGTTTGCCCACGGGGACCGCGCCGAAGGGTACGCGTAGAGCGAAAGGCGGGCCAACCTGCAAGGGACGGGGTGTCAAAGGTGGTTATATGAAGTATCAACACCCTTGAGGAGGCAACTCATGACAGCAGCAGTAGCAACCCGTGAGCTGAACAGCCTGGACCGCTGCGATCGTTGCGGCGCACAGGCATACGTACGTGCCGTACTGGAATCCTCCGGTGGGGAACTGCTTTTCTGCGGGCACCACGCCCGGGCGGTGGAGGCAAACCTTCGTCCGCTCACCTCGGAATGGCAGGATGAAACCTCGCGCCTGAACGAGAAGGCGCCGGTCTCTGCAGAGTAAACAGGCAGTCGCCTTGTTCGGTCAGCGATGCCACGGAGTAATGTCCGCGTAGACGCGGCGTACCAAGCTTGAAGAAGTCCCCTTCCGAGTCGGAAGGGGACTTCTTTTTTGTCCAGCTGCATCTTGTTCCGCCGGTGCGTGCCCCACGCAAACGGCACCCCGTCCGCGGATCGGGGTGCCGTTGGTGAAGCGGGTTGCCGGCTGACCGGCAGGTGCTTAATCCAGGTAGTCCCGCAGGACCTGCGACCGCGACGGGTGGCGCAGCTTGGACATGGTCTTGGATTCGATCTGGCGGATCCGTTCACGGGTCACGCCGTAAACCTTGCCGATTTCGTCCAGCGTCTTCGGCTGGCCGTCGGTGAGGCCGAAACGCATGGCAACCACGCCGGCTTCGCGCTCAGACAGCGTGTCCAGCACTGAGTGCAGCTGCTCCTGCAGCAGGGTGAAGCTGACCGCATCGGCGGGAACCACGGCTTCGGAGTCCTCAATGAGGTCGCCGAATTCGGAGTCGCCGTCTTCACCCAGCGGGGTGTGCAGGGAGATCGGCTCACGGCCGTACTTCTGCACCTCCACGACCTTTTCAGGGGTCATGTCCAGTTCCAGCGCCAGCTCTTCCGGAGCAGGCTCGCGGCCCAGGTCCTGGAGCATCTGGCGCTGTACACGGGCCAGCTTGTTGATGACTTCCACCATGTGCACCGGGATGCGGATGGTGCGGGCCTGGTCAGCCATGGCGCGCGTGATCGCCTGGCGGATCCACCACGTGGCGTACGTGGAGAACTTGAAGCCCTTGGTGTAGTCAAACTTCTCTACGGCACGGATGAGGCCAAGGTTGCCTTCCTGGATCAGGTCCAGGAACAGCATGCCGCGGCCGGTGTAGCGCTTGGCCAGCGACACAACGAGGCGCAGGTTGGCTTCGAGCAGGTGGTTCTTGGCGCGCTTGCCGTCATGGGACACCCACTGAAGCTCACGCTTGAGCTTCGGGTCCATATCGGGATCCGCAGCCATCTTCTCTTCGGCGTACAGGCCGGCTTCGATCCGCAGTGCAAGGTCGACTTCCTGCTCGGCGTTCAGCAGGGCGACCTTACCGATCTGCTTCAGGTAGTCCTTGACCGGGTCAGCCGTGGCGCCGGCGGAGACGACCTGCTGGGCCGGCGCGTCGTCGTCGTCGGCATCCGAGTACACGAAACCGGATCCGGTGGGTGCTGTAGTGTCTGCAGCTTCGACGGCGTCTGCGTCCGGCTCGACGTCGGCAGACTCAACCTCTTCATCAACCTCGGCCTTGGCGGCCTTGGCGGTCTTCGCAGCGGTCTTTCGGCCGGCTGCAGTGGTGCCGGCCTTGGCCGGAGCCTTCCGGGCCGCAGTCTTGCGGGGCGTCTTGGCAGCGGTCTTTTCGCCGGAAGCAGCCTCCTGGGCGGCCACCGCGGACGGGGCCTCAGTTGCGGCAGTGCGCTTATTTGCAGTGTCAGTCTCTTCGACTGCAGTTGTCTTTCTCGGCGACACAGAAAACCTTTCATACGGCGGGTTGTGGCACCGCCATTGGGGGCAACACCACTATGACCCTGTCAAGTCCGTGATTCTATCCAAGTGTTCGGTTTGGCTTGCCCTCAATAGAACAAACCGTGCCGGTGTATTGTTCCGCAAGCCACAGGGACTGGCAGTTCAAAGGACACTTGATACACGAACCCGACCGGGTCTCGGTTCCCATTGTCGCACGTTTTCCGCCCCGCCACCGCACCGGCGCACCTTATCGGCGCACTCCGCGGGCCTGTTCCGCCGTGCAGCTTTTCCCCGCTGGTTCTCTTTGCACACCGGTTCGTCCGGGTCCCGGTCTAGCCGTCCGGCGTGCCCGGCCATGACCCGTCCCGGGAACCGGTCCAGTCCGGAAGGATTCCCGTGCCCAGCAGTTCGCGCAGCAGCAAGGCAAGACGGTAGCCGGGGCGCACATCGAGCGCGTGCTGCAGATGGAGGTGCGCCCGTGAGCCGCGTCCCCTGGCCCACTCCATCCAGGCAAGCAGTGAAAGCAGCGCCGCCTTGGCGTCTTCGTCCGCCGCGGGCACGAGATCCGAGAAAACGCCGTACGCCCGGTCCAGCCGGTTCCAGTCCGGGGCACTCCCTCTGCCCACCAGCATGCTGCGGAAGTCCGCGGCTGCTTTGGACTGTCTGCGAGCGCGCGGGAGAAGGGGAACGACGCCGGGTCCGGAGAGGCCGTGGTCTGCTGCCCCGGGAAGGACAACAGGATGGACCTGGCGGCGGACCATGCCGTTGGCTTCTGCGCCGTAAACGGCTGCGGCGTGGCCCGCAGCAGTCTGGACAAGCAGGGCATCGCGGATACCGCGGTCGCAGAGGCTCGCCAGGAGAAACCCGGCACATTCGGAATCGCGGTGCAGCAGGTTCCGGGAGCCGGCGTCCGGCTCGGCTGTGTCTTCGGCGTACGGGACAGCACCGGCATCGAGGCCGTGGCCTGCAAAACATCTGCCCCACAACTCCAGGGTGCGGCGGAACTGCTCCCGTTCACACCAATTCGCGGCCATTTGCTTCCCGAAGCGTGCCTGGCTCACCGCTACCTCGCCCCGGTTGGGCCACTGCGCCGGGAAAGACTCCCCCACCGCTTTTTCCAGGGATGCCGCGAAGGCACTCCCCCGGTACACCAGTTCCGTGTTCAGCATGCTGTCTGCAATCTGCGACCTGGGCGCCCCCGGCCAGGGGCAGCAGTCCAGTTGGGTGCAGAAGTAGTCCCGCCAGGTGTCCGGCCCTACCAGCCAGCCATCCTGCAGCGGGATGCCGGCGGCGGCCAGGTCCTTCTCCAGGCGGCGGACCAACGGCCGGTAGGGCGGATGCGCGGGGTCTTTCCACGGCAGGTCCGTATACAGCGCCAGCAGCACGCCGTCGGCCTCGGTGTCCGAGGCCAGGAACCGGGAGGCCGTGGCGGAATAGGCGGCATCCGCCCCTTTGGGTGCCGGCCCCGGCCGCGGCGCCTTACGCGGCGGGAGGTCCACCCGCAGCGTCGCGCCGAGCCGGCCACCGCATAGTGCCATGAGCACCAGGGACTCGCGCGGCTCGAAGCCCAAAGTATGTGGAATCAGGCTGAGGATGTCAGCCGGAGCGTTGACGCGGTAAGGGTTCCGCGGGGTGCCGTTGGCCGGTTCTGTGCTCATGCCCCAAGGTTGCCCGGGAATCCGCGGTCGCTGCAGGGCAAGCCCGGAATCTGTGCACCCGGCGCCGGCTCAGCCGCCTCGTCGGCAGCGGTGGAGGAAAAGTGGCCGGCCGCGGGCCGGGCCGACAGGCCCGCCCGCCGGGCGGCAGCGGAGGGATCATTTCCAGCGGAACACCTTTGCGGCCACCACGGTGCATGAAGCGGTCCAGAAGAGCATAACGAGGAAGGGAGCGGCCGTGACGGTTCCTCCGTACCAGGCGGCGGTCAGTGCCTGGGTCATGGCACCAAGCGGGGTGAAGGACGCAACCTGCCTGACACCTTCCGGCATCAGCGGCCCGGGTGTCCATAATCCGGCGGTGAACATGCACCCCATAAACACCAGGAATCCGATGCCGTAGGCGTTCTGGGCGGTCCCGGCGAGGGCGGCAATGAGTGATCCCACGGCCATCATGGCGGCAACGCCGAAAACCACCACGAGGACAACCAGTCCGGGGCTGCCCGGCATCCGGCTGTCGAAGGCAATCCTGGCGAGCAGGACGGTGACGGACACCGCGACGGCGAGCGCCACGCCGCTGACGATCCATTGGGCGAACAGGATGCGGTGCGCGCCGACCGGTGTCACGCCCAGCCGGCGCAGCACTCCGGTCTCCCGGTAGCCGCTGATCGCGGACGGGTAATTGGTTACCGCCACACTGGCCAGTGCCACCGCTATGGACAACGGCACGAGCAGGTCGATGGGCCGCAGGGCGGCATAGACGGGATCCGTGCCTCCCATCGGGACGCGTGTGTTGGGAATGACGAAGCCCTGGAGCAGCAGAATGGCCGAGGGCAGCACCAATGCCATGAAAATGCTCACCGGGTTGCGCAGATACAGTGTGGCTTCAGTGCGCGTCAGCGCTCCCAGGGCTCGCATGCTCCACTTTCCCTTCAGTCGGCTGCCGTCTGCTCGATGAAGGCCAGATACGCATCCTCGAGAGCACCGGGCTCGGCGGCGTTCCTGCCGGAAAGGGCGAGCAGTTCGGCCGGTGTGCCCACGAACCGTGTCCGGCCGGCGTCGATAATCGCCAGGCGGTCGCAGAGTCGCTCGACGTCGTCGAGGTAGTGGGTGACGAGGACGACCGTGATGCCGCCGTCCTTCACCCGTTGAATCAGCTGCCGCACGTCGCGCCGGCCTTGCGGGTCCAGCCCGGTGGTCAACTCGTCGAACACGACGACATCGGGATTGCCGATGAGCGCCAGGGCGATTGAGAGGCGCTGCTTCTGTCCGCCGGAAAGCTTGCCGAAGGGGCGTTTGCGGTGTTCGTCCAGCCCGACGGTACGCAGCAGTTCCGGCACATCGGCCGGTGCGGGGTAAAAAGCGGCGAACAGCCGCAGCGCCTCCTCCACGCGCAGGGCGGGAGGCAGAGCGGCGGCCTGGAGCTGATAGCCGACCCGCTCGCGTACGGTTGCCCGGTCAGCCGCGGGATCCACGCCCAGTACCGTGATGCGTCCGCTGTCCGGCCGCAGCGTGCCGGCCACGCACTCCACGGTTGTGGTCTTGCCGGCGCCGTTGGGGCCGAGAATTCCGAAGGCTTCACCCGCGTCGATTGAAAACGTGACGTCTTCGAGCGCCGTGACATTCCGGAAAGCCTTGGC
Source organism: Arthrobacter jinronghuae (assembly GCF_025244825.1). Lineage (NCBI taxonomy): Bacteria > Bacillati > Actinomycetota > Actinomycetes > Micrococcales > Micrococcaceae > Arthrobacter > Arthrobacter jinronghuae. The sequence goes on along the minus strand of NZ_CP104263.1, from coordinate 1,545,159 downwards.
TATCCCGCTCACGCTTACCACCGTGCCGGCAGGCACCCGCGCCCTGGTCATGCGGATCATTTTGGCGGCGGGGCTGCGCAAGGGTCAAGGGTGGAGGGCGCCCGCGGCCCTACTGCGGACCTGGACCTCCCCGTTCCCCGCGGCGGCGCTGCCGTTCGCGGGCCAGTGCGGCGCGGAGCGGCGGCAGCGGCGATCCTTCGTCGGCCAGCCGCCTGCGGATCTGCCCCCGGGTCCGGAGAATGCCCGCGACCCCTACCGCCATCACGGCAAACTGCACGGACAAGGCAATCCGGAAGGAGTCCAGGGCATACAGGTTCCCCCCTGAAAAGCCGCTGCTATTCAGCACGTCCAGCACCACGCCGATCAGGTACATGCTGACCAGCGAGGCAATGAAGCCGCCGATGTTCACAATCCCGGTGGCGGTCCCCAGCCGGGCACTGGGGTTGTAGGTCCGGGCAAAATCGAAGCCGATCATGGACCCGGGGCCGCCGATGGCCAGCAGCGCCACGAGGAGGACCAACAGCCACAGCGGCGCCGGGCCGGGATAAAGCAGGACGGCGGCCCACCCGGCCGCCATGGCGCCGGCGATCAGCAGCACCATAGTGGAGCGGCGCAGCGGGTGCCTGCCCACCCAGGACCCCATCCACGGCCCGCAGACAATCGCGACCACCACGAAGAAAGTCATGAGGCCTGATGCGACGGCGGAAGACACGCCTTCGGCACTGACCAGGTAGGGGAACCCCCACATCATGACGAAAACCGTGCCGGGGAACTGCACGGTGTAATGGGTCCACATGCCCAGGCGCGTCCCCGGCTGGGCAAACGCCTCTGCCAGGGAGGTGCCGGTCTGCCGCAACGGCAGCGGGACGGGCGCCTCACCGCCGGCCGGCCGGTTCCGCACGCAGGCCAAGGTCAGAACCAGGGCAAGCAGGGACAGGGAGGCAGCGGATACAAAGGCCGTGCTCCACCCGAACCGGTGCAGCACATAGGCGAAAGGAATTGCGCTGGCAATCTGCCCCAGCTGGCCGACAATGCCGGTGTACTGGGTCAGGACGGGGATTTTCCTGCCGGAGAACCAGGCCGGAAGGAGCCGCAGCACGGAGATGAAGGTGAGCGCGTCGCCGGCACCCACCAGGGAGCGCCCGAGGATTCCGGCGCCGACGGATTCGGCAGCAGCCAGCTGGAGCTGTCCGGCAAGCATCAGCGCAGCTCCCCCGGCGATCAGCAGCCGCGGGCCGAAGCGGTCCACCAGCACCCCTACGGGTATCTGCAGCCCCGCATAGACCAGCAGCTGCACCACCGTAAAGACGGACAGGACGGAGGCGGTCGCCGAAAAGCGCTCAGTGGCTTCGATGCCGGCCACACCGAACGACGTCCGCTGGGTCACCGCCACCATGTAGGCAAAGACGCCTACGCCCCAGACAATCCAGGCACGTGTTCCGTTCATCGGCACACCTGCCCGGGACGGGGGCCCGGACCGGGGCCGGGATGCGCGGCGTCAGGCCGTGCCGGTCCGCCCGTTCCCGTCGTCGCTGCCGTGGCCCTCGACCGTGCCCTCGGTGGCATCTGGTGCATTCTCCTGATCCGCGTTATCGCTCGGTTCGCTGTTCTGGGCGTCATGCTGGTTCTCGGGCCACAGCGCCTCGGATTCTTCTTCGGCCTGCGGGCTGGCCAGGTACGCCTCCACTGCGGCTCCGATTTCCTCGGCGTCTGCCAGTTCGTCGTTGCCCTTGACCAGCAGGGAGCGCCGGACGGTGCTTTCGGTGTACTGGTCGTAACGCTTCTCGAGGGTTGCCACTACGCCCTTGACCTCCGCAGATGCCTCCACCTGTTCGGTGATCTGGCGTTCCACGTCCCGGCCTGCCTCGCGCAGCCGGTCCGTCGGCAGCACCAGTGAGGCGGCTGCCCCGAGGTACTCGAGTCCGGCGACGGCTGCGGGCGGGAACTCCGCCTCGGCCAGGTAGTGCGGTACGTGCACCACGTGGCCGACGACGTCGACCCCGGCCTCGACCAGCCGGAGCTCCAGGACGTGTCCGACGGCGGCCTGTACCTGCGCGATCGGCGTCCAGGAGCTGATCCCTTCCACCAGGTCGGGCCGGTTGCCGTGCGTGGTGACGCCGATCGGGCGGGTGTGCGGGACGGGCATCGGAATCGAATGGACCCAGCAGACCAGGGCCACGTCGAACGCCTTCACCAAATGCACTACGGCCGCCGTGAAACGTTCCCACTGCAGGTCCGGCTCGAAGCCGGTCAGGAACAGGAACGGCTCCCCCAGCCCGTCATACATCCGGTGCAGCTCAAGCCGCGGCGGCTCGTAGTCGCTGAGGTGGTCCTCGATAAAGGAAATCTGCGGCCGGCGGTTGCGGTAGTCGATCAGCTGGTCCGAGTCGAACGTCGCCACCAGGTCATGGTCCAGGGCATCAAACAGCTCATCCCGGATCTGGCTGACCACGTGGCCGGCCTCGGCGAAGCCGGTGAAACCGACGAGGAGCTTCAAGCCGGAGAGGTCCCCGGACTCCGCGACCTCCGGATTCAGATTAAACAGGGTCAACGGATCCAGCATGTCTTACCCCTCCCGGGAACTCGCGTGCGCTCTCGGCACAGGAAGGTGACGACCGGTGATTCCGGCTGCTTTAAACCGTTGCTGTGCCCTTACTCAAGGGTAAACGTCCGGACGCGTGCGTTTCATTCCGGGACCGGGGCCGGCCTTTGTTCCTTAGCCCCTGCGCAGCAGCTAAGGAGCAACGTTGCGGCATGCGGGCGTTCTTCAGACTACGATCGGTGTGGTAAACGCAGAGCAACACAGAAACGTGAGGAAGCAGCTTCGTGAACAAAGCCAGTGAACCCAGCCTGTCGGCAGTATCCAGGGACGGGCGGAAGGTTGCCGCCAGCGCACTCGTGATCGGCGTCGGCCAGACCCCCGACGGCCCGGTCCTGATCGAAAGCCCGCTTTCCCCCAAGGCGTCTGCCGCCCTGGCCGCTTCACTGCCGCTGCTCGGCGTCACCGGTGCAGCTGACGAAGTCCACCGCCTGCCGGGCCTGCCCGAGGCAGATGCCGACATGCTGGTCCTTACCGGCCTCGGCAAGGTTTCGGCCGGCGTCGCCCTGACCGAGGAAGCCCTGCGCCGCGCCGCCGGTTCGGCTGTCCGCCAGATTGCCGGCACCGGATCCGTCGCCCTCGCACTGCCGGCCGGCACCGTGGCCGATGCCGCCGCCGTCGCCGAAGGTGCCCTGCTCGGCGCGTACAGCTTCACCGAACACCGCAGTGCCGCCACCGCGGACAAGATTCCGGCGCCGGTTTCGGAGATCACCGTTATCACTGCAGCCGCTGACGAGAAGGGCCTTCGGCCCGCCCTCGAACGCGCCCGTATCCTCGGCCGCGCGGTCAACGCCACCCGGACCCTGGTCAACCAGCCGCCGAGCCACCTCTACCCGGAGACCTTCGCGGCCGCCGCAAAGGACCTGGCCAAGTCGCTGCCCGTCAAGGTCACCGTGATGGACGAAAAGAAGCTTGAGCGCGAAGGCTTCGGCGGCATCCTCGGGGTGGGCAAGGGATCGGCCCGTCCCCCGCGCCTGGTGAAGCTCGAATACGCGCCGCTGCGCTCGAAGGCCAAGCTGGCACTCGTCGGCAAGGGCATCACCTTCGACTCCGGCGGACTGTCCCTCAAGCCGGCCGCCGGCATGGAGGCGATGAAATCGGATATGGGCGGGGCCGCCGTCGTGCTGAACGCGCTGCTCGCCATCGCCGAACTGGGGCTTCCCATCAAGGTGACGTCCTGGCTCTGCATTGCCGAGAACATGCCCTCGGGCACGGCGCAGCGCCCCTCCGACGTAATGACCACCTACGGCGGCCGCACTGTCGAAGTCCTGAACACGGACGCCGAGGGCCGGCTGGTGATGGCCGACGGTCTTGTGGCTGCCAGCGAGGAAACCCCTGACGCGATCATCGACGTCGCCACGCTAACCGGTGCTCAGATGATTGCGTTGGGCAAACGCGTTTCGGCAGTCATGGGTGAAGAAGGAGTCCGGGACGCCGTCAAGGCAGCTGCGGACCGCGCAGGCGAGCTGTTCTGGGCGATGCCGATTCCGGAAGAGCTGCGGGCGAGCCTGGATTCCCAGGTGGCGGATATCGCCAACCACGGGGAGCGTTTCGGCGGCATGATGACGGCCGCCACCTTCCTGCGGGAATTCGTCGGCGAAGTCAACGGAACCAAGATCCCGTGGGCGCACCTGGACATTGCGGGACCGGCTTTCAACGACGGCGCCCCCTACGGTTACACCCCCAAGGAAGGCACCGGCGTCGCCGTCCGCACCCTGGTGGCCTACGCGGAGGACGTCGTGGCGCGCGCCTCATAGCATCCAATACGGTTCCGTGAAACGGAACTGACGCTTGTGGCAGGTGTTTCTCATTACACTTCGCCCCCTACTGCCTGTGTCCAAGTGGATGCCGGTGGTAGGGGGCGATAGGGTGAGGACTGATCACAAACGCCCAATAACTCATCGGCGCGCATGGGCGCGTCAACGAATACGCGAGGGAGCGTCCAAGTGGCCGATAAGGCAGCTGCGCAAGAGTTCGACATCCTGATCCTCGGCGGAGGCAGCGGCGGCTACGCCGCGGCACTGCGCTCCGTGGAGCTGGGATTCTCCGTAGGTCTGATTGAAAAGGGAAAGCTGGGCGGGACCTGCCTTCACAACGGCTGCATCCCCACCAAGGCGCTGCTGCACTCCGCTGAAATCGCGGAGAACGCCAAGACGGCCTCGAAGTACGGCATCAACGCCACCTTCGACTCCATCGACATGACTGCAGTGAACTCCTACAAGGACAACATCATTGCGGGCAAGTTCCGCGGCCTGCAGGGCCTGATCAAGTCCAAGGGCATCACGGTCATCGAGGGCGAGGGCAAGCTCACCAGCGAAAAGACCATCGAGGTCAACGGTGAGACCTACACCGGCAAGAACATCATCCTGGCCACCGGTTCCTACTCCCGTTCACTGCCGGGCCTGGAAATCGGCGGCAAGGTCATCACCTCCGACCAGGCCCTGAAGATGGACACCGTGCCCAAGAGCGCGGTCATCCTCGGCGGCGGCGTCATCGGCGTCGAATTCGCCTCGGTCTGGAACTCCTTCGGCGTGGACGTCACCATCGTCGAGGGCCTGCCCTCCCTGGTCCCCAACGAAGACGCAGCCATCATCAAGCAGCTTGAACGCGCGTACAAAAAGCGCGGCATCAAGTTCAGCACGGGCATCTTCTTCGACAACGTCCAGCAGAACGACGACGGCGTCGTCGTCACCCTGGCCGATGGCAAGACCTTCGAAGCCGACCTGATGCTCGTTGCCGTGGGCCGCGGCCCCGTCACCGCCAACCTGGGCTACGAAGAAGCCGGGCTGACGATGGACCGCGGATTCGTCATCACGAACGACCGCCTGCACACCGGCGTCGGCAACATCTACGCCGTGGGCGACATCGTTCCCGGCCTGCAGCTGGCCCACCGCGGCTTCCAGCAGGGTATTTTCGTTGCCGAGGAAATCGCCGGCCTGAAGCCCGTTGTGGTTGACGATGTCAACATCCCCAAGGTCACCTACTGCGAGCCGGAAATCGCCTCCGTCGGCCTGACCGAAGCCAAGGCCAAGGAGAAGCTGGGCGCCGAAAACGTCGAGGTCCAGGAGTACAACCTGGCCGGCAACGGCAAGACCTCCATCCTCGGCTCCTCCGGCCTCATCAAGATGGTCCGCGAGAAGGACGGCCCCATCGTGGGTGTGCACATGATCGGCGGCCGTATCGGCGAGCAGATCGGCGAAGCCCAGTTGATCGTTAACTGGGAGGCGTACCCTGAGGATATTGCCAGCCTGATCCACGGCCACCCGACGCAGAACGAGGCTATCGGCGAGGCCGCCATGGCACTGGCCGGCAAGCCCCTTCACGGTTAACACCTAAGATTCACTTCCCCGGGCCGCATTCCGCCTCGCGGCTTCGGCCCGGGGGAAATCATCACCAGCACCAGCGGCACGGCTGGTCACAAAAGATCTATCAAGGAGAAACGGGGACAATATGTCTGAAACCGTGAACTTACCAGCCCTCGGCGAGTCCGTCACCGAAGGCACCGTCACCCGCTGGCTGAAGAACGTGGGCGACCGCGTCGAGGTCGACGAGCCGCTGCTCGAGGTATCCACCGACAAGGTCGATACGGAAATCCCCTCCCCCGTTGCCGGCGTGATCGAGGAAATCCTCGTGGCCGAAGACGAAACCGCAGAGGTCGGCGCTGCGCTTGTACGCATCGGTGACGGCTCCGGTTCCGGCGAGCAGCTGGACGACGGCGGCAGCGCCGCCGACCAGGAAGCTCCGGCCGAAGAGGCCCCTGCCGAGGAAGCACCGGCCCCTGCGGCCGAAGAGGCTCCGGCTGCTGAAGAAGCTCCCGCGGAGAGCGGCTCCGGCGAAGGCACCGAGGTCACCCTCCCCGCCCTCGGCGAATCCGTCACCGAAGGCACCGTCACCCGCTGGCTCAAGGCCGTCGGCGACGACGTCGAAATGGACGAGCCGCTGCTCGAGGTTTCCACCGACAAGGTCGACACCGAGATCCCTTCCCCGGTAGCCGGCAAGCTGCTGGAAATCCGGGTTAACGAAGACGACACGGCCGAGGTCGGTTCCGTCCTGGCCGTCATCGGATCGGGTGCTGCTGCCCCGGCCAAGGCCGAGCCCAAGGGTGCCGAGCCGGTAGCGGCCGCTTCCAAGGACGAGCGCGAAGCTCCGGCCGTCGAGCCGGAAAAGAAGGAAGAGCCCAAGGCCCCGAAGCAGGAAGCTCCGAAGGCTGAAGCTCCCAAGCAGGAAGCCCCCAAGGCTGAGGCTCCGAAGCAGGAGGCTTCCAACGACGCCGGCACCTATGTGACCCCGCTGGTGCGCAAGCTCGCCAACGAACACGGCGTCGACCTGTCCAGCATCAAGGGTTCCGGCGTTGCCGGACGCATCCGCAAGCAGGACGTGCTTGAAGCGGCTGAGGCTAAGAAGGCCGCTTCGCAGCAGCCCGCCGCGTCCGCCCCTGCCGCCTCCGCCACCCCCGAAAAGGCAGCACCGGCGCAGATCAGCGAAGCCAGCGCGAAGCTCCGCGGCACCACGGTCAAGGCACCGCGCATCCGCCAGACCATCGCGCGCCGCATGCGCGAGTCCCTGGAGGAGTCGGCACAGCTGACCCAGGTGCACGAGGTCGACATGACCCGCATTGCAGCCCTGCGCCAGAAGGCCAAGGGCAACTTCCAGCAGCAGAACGGCGCGAAGCTCACCTTCCTGCCGTTCATTGCCAAGGCAGTTGTCGAAGGCCTGAAGCAGCACCCGGTCCTCAACGCCTCGTACAACAACGAGACGCAGGAAATCACGTACCACGACGCCGAGCACCTCGCGATTGCCGTGGACACCGAGAAGGGCCTGCTGGTTCCGGTCATCAACGATGCCGGTGACCTCAACATCACCGGGCTGGCCAAGAAGATTGCCGACGTCGGCAGCCGCACGCGCAACAACAAGATCGGCCCCGACGAGCTCTCCGGCGGCACGTTCACCATCACGAACATCGGCAGCGTCGGAGCCCTCTTCGACACGCCGATCATCAACCAGCCGCAGGTCGGCATCCTGGGCACCGGCGCGATCGTCAAGCGTCCCATGGTTGTCACCGACGCCGAGGGCAATGACAACATTGCCATCCGATCGATGATGTACCTCTCCCTGACGTACGACCACCGCCTGGTGGACGGCGCCGATGCAGGCCGCTTCCTGCAGACGCTGAAGGCACGCCTGGAAGAAGGCAACTTCGAGGCAGACCTGGGGCTCTAGTTCCGGTTCCGCTTAGGCAGGGCGCTCTCCCGTTACCGGGAGGGCGCCCTGCGCCGTTTCTACGGGTTGGTCGCCCCTACGGAAATCCTCTACATGTTGTAGAAAAGTTACCTGCCTCCTATGCTTTCCTCCGGGTTCCCGACTTCCAGTCGGTAAACTGGCCTTATGGACTTCCTTCACAGCTTCCTTGTTTTCCTGCACATCCTCGGCGCAGCCATCATTGTCGGCATCTGGTTTGCCCGCATCAAGAATCCGACCGTGCTGCCCGGCCAGTTCCACGCAGCACTGCTGCAGTTGGTCACCGGCCTGGCGCTGGTGGCGCTGAATGAGATGGGCGACGGCGACGTCAACCACCTGAAGGTGGGTATCAAGCTGCTGATCACCCTGGTGATTGCCGTACTGGCCTTCATCGGACAGCGCCGCTACAAGAAGGACGAGCCGGTTTCCTCCGGACTCGCAAACGGCGTGGGCATCCTTGCGATCATCAACATTGCCGTAGCCACTATGTGGTAGTCCGCACAACAGCGGAAATAGGATGGGATGGTGCGCCGGCTTGTTGCCGGCCCCGTCCCATCACTGTTTAAGGAGACCCCCATGGCTACAGTCCGTTCAGCCCACACCGTCTGGAACGGCGACCTCTTCAACGGCAAGGGAGACGTCACCCTCGACTCCTCCGGACTCGGCACCTACGACGTCACGTGGAAGGCCCGCGCCGAAGAAGCCAACGGCAAGACCAGCCCTGAGGAACTTATTGCCGCGGCCCACTCGGCCTGCTTCTCGATGGCCTTCAGCAACGCGCTTGCCGAGGCAGGCAAGACGGCGGAGCGGATTTCCACATCCGCTGACGTGACCTTCGTTCCGGGCACGGGCATCACCGGCAGCCACCTTGTGGTCAGTGCCGTGGTACCCGGACTGACGGCGGAGCAGTTTGACGATATTGCCGAGTCGGCGAAGACCGGCTGCCCGGTCTCGCAGGCGCTGGCTGGCATCGAGATCACCATGGACGCGACGCTCGAGTCCTAGGCCTTCACGCCCCCGGGGCCCGGACCGCAGCTGTTGCGGTCCGGGCCTCTCCTCGTTCGGCCGGCCTGCCCGAACCGAATACCGGATTGCACGCCGGCTTCCGGCAGGACGGGGTGTTGGTCCCAGCTGGGCCCGCGTAGCGTGGTTTTCAAGCGAGCTTGGCCCCTGCGCCAAGGGAGCGGTTTCGACCGGATCGCAACTGCGTCTGAAGGTAAAGAGATGAACCTTACTCCCAAAGAAATCGACAAGCTTTACGTGTACCAAGTCGCGGATTTGGCCCGGAAGCGGCGCGACCGGGGCACCAAGCTGAATGTCAGCGAGGCAACCGCCCTCATCTGCGAGGCGATTCTGGAGGGCGCCCGCGACGGCAGGACCGTGGCCGAGGTGATGGAGCTCGGCAAGAACATCGTCTCCGAAAGCCAATGCATGGACGGCGTGCGTGAGAGGCTGCCGCTCCTCCAGATCGAGGCAACCTTCGTCGACGGCAGCAAGCTCGTCTCCTGTCACGATCCCATCGGGGTGTGACTTGACCTGGCCCATCGAGCCGGGTGCGACGGTGGTGCTGGTCGGAGGACATGAGAGCGACAACGGGGTGGATCTGTCCTTCATCACGGCTTCCGTTCCGGGCGCCCTCATTACCCCAGCGGGCCGACCGCTGCACAATGTCCTCACGCGGCTGCGTGGGGACAGGGCCGACGGAGCGGACCTTGCGCCCGTCGTGGTGCTGCCGATGACCTTCGGCCGTAACCCGACCCTCGTCGCGGACACGGCGAAGACGCTCCGCTGGCTCGAAGCAGGAGCAGTCCCGCACGGTGCCGCCCGGGCCCCGCTGGCCCTGGCGGACGAATTCGGCACCCGCGACCATCTCACGGCGTGGCTTCGGACCGCCGCTGTGGAGGTGCGCAGGCTGGCACCGGAGGCGGCAGTGCTGATCGTCGCGGACGCCGCCAATCCCTTCGATGATGCGGAGCTCTACCGCATCGCGCATCTGGTGCGCACGCACGGGGCGGGCAACTTGGTGGAGGTTGCCGCTGTCACTGACGCGGATGCACTCCTGGAGGCCGTACGGCGGCTGGGTCTTCTCGGCAGCACGGAAACGGTGGTTGTTCCCGCAGGATTTCGGCGGGTGGCCACCGTGCACGGTGAAGCGGTGCCCTTCGGCGAGGGAGGTTTCGCCGAGGCCCGGTTCTACGGTGCGCTGCTGAGCGAGCAGGCGGTGCTTCGCGTTATCGGCGAGCGTGTTCGCGACGCACTGCACAACCTCAGCCACGGCTCCACCGGTATTGACGCCGGACTGCAGGCTGATCACGGTCACGGTTACGCGCACTCACACGCCTTTGACGCGGACAGCGGCCATCCCCACAACCACGGGGCGGCCAACAGCCACCCGCATCACCACCCCGCCCCGATCCGTTCGAGTTGACCGCAGATCCCATCGAAACGCCACGTGCAGCGACGCTGCGCCGCAAGGGAAGGAAAAACCATGCTGGGCAGCCCCACCTACCACCACAAGCAAGAGGACATCGAGATCAACGCTGGCAGGCCAAGCGTCACTCTGCTGGTGAGCAACACCGGCGACCGGGCCGTGCAGGTCGGCTCGCACTTTCACTTCTTCGAAACCAACAAGGCGCTTTTGTTCGAACGCGAACTGGCCTACGGCATGCACCTCGATGTGCCGGCGGGCACCGGAATCCGCTTCGAAGCAGGTGACACCCGCGAGGTGACCCTCACCGCCTACGCCGGAAACCGGCGGGTCATTGGCTTCAACAACCTCGTCGACGGCGGCCTCGACTCTGCGGCCACGAAGATCCGGGCCATGGCGCGGATGAAGGAACTCGGATTTTCCGACGGAAAACCGAGCTCCAAACCCAGTGCAAACAACGCGGGCCCTGCAGCACAAACGGGCCGCCCAGAAGAGGGGAAGAAGTGATGGCGAAAATCTCGCGTAAGCAGTATACCGATCTCTTTGGTCCGACCACCGGCGACCGGGTCCACCTGGCCGATTCCAATCTGGTGATCGAGATCGAGAAGGATTACAACGAGGGCCACTACGGTGATGAGGTGGTCTACGGCGGCGGCAAGACCGCACGTGACGGTATGGCGGCCGATCCCCAGGCAACTTCCGCGGAAGGCGTGCTTGACCTGGTGATCACCAACGCAATCATCCTGGACCCGGTGCTGGGTGTCATTAAGGGCGACATCGGTGTGCGTGACGGCAAGATCGCCGGTATCGGCAAGTCCGGCAACCCGCACACCCAGAGCGGAGTCGATCCGCGCCTGGTGGTTGGCCCCGGGACCGAACTGCTGGCCGGCGAGCACTTCATCGCCACCCCCGGCGGCATCGACTCACACGTGCACTATATTTCGCCGGAACAGGCGCTGGCTGCCCTCTCCAACGGCATCACGACCCTCTTCGGCGGCGGCACGGGACCCACCGACGGCACCAACGGCGTCACCACCACTCCCGGCGTCTGGAATCTCGCCCGGCTGCTGGAATCGGCCGAAGGGATGCCGGTCAACATGGGCTTCCTCGGCAAGGGGAACGGCTCGCTGCCCGATGCCCTGATAGAACAGGTCGAGGCCGGCGCATGCGGACTCAAGGTACACGAGGACTACGGCACGACGCCGGCTGCGCTCAGCAACGCACTCTCCGTGGCCGATGACTACGATGTGCAGATCTCGGTGCATACAGACAGCCTCAACGAGGCCGGTTATGTGGAGAACACCCTTGACGCCATCGACGGCCGCACCATCCACACCTTCCACACCGAGGGTGCCGGCGGCGGCCACGCCCCGGACATCATCAAGGTGGCCGGCCACCCGAACGTGCTCCCGTCCTCGACGAACCCGACCCTGCCCTACACCGTCAATTCGGTGGATGAGCTGCTCGACATGGTGATGGTGTGTCACCACCTCTCCCACGACGTCCCCGAAGACGTCGCCTTCGCGGATTCCCGGGTGCGGGCCGAGACGATCTCCGCGGAGACGGTTTTCCACGATGAAGGGATCATTTCGATGGTCTCGTCCGACTCCCAGGCAATGGGTCGCATCGGCGAATCGTTTATGCGCACCTTCCAGATCGCCCACCACTGCAAGGACCAGCGCGGCGCACTGCCGGAGGACAGCGGCGACAACGATAATTTCCGGGTGCTGCGCTTCCTCGCCAAGATCACGATCAACCCGGCCATCACCCAGGGCGTGTCCGACTACATCGGCTCCCTGGAGGATGGCAAGATCGCCGACATCGTGCTTTGGCCGATCCAATCCTTCGGTGCCAAGCCCCGGCTGATCGTCAAGGGCGGCTTGATCAACTGGGCACTGATGGGTGATCCGAATGCCTCACTGCCCACCCCGCAGCCCGTGTTTTACCGGCCTATGTTCGGTGCGCAGGGCAAGGCGCTGCAGAGCACACGGGTGACGTTCATGTCGAAGGCGGCCATCGACAAGGGCGTGCCGGAGCGGCTCGGACTCGAGAGCCAGGTGCTGCCGGTGCAACGCTGCCGCGGCATCGGCAAGGAGCACATGGTCCGCAACAACGCGACGCCTGTGATCGAGGTGGACCCGGAGACATACGACGTGACGTACAACGGCACGCTGGCCACCATCCCGCCGGCCCAGTCCCTGCCGATGACCCAGCTGTTCTTTCTCGCGTAGGGACACGGCATGTCGGATGTACGCCAGTTGCTGACCAGCCTGCAGTTCGCTGACTCGGCGTTTCCCAGCGGCTTCTACACGATGTCGCATGGGCTCGAGGGTTACAGGCAGGCGCGGCTCGTGTCTGCTGACGGAGTGCAGCAGCTGCTGGCCGATCTGCTGCTGCACTCCGTCGGCCCCGGGGACGCAACGGCACTTGCTGCAGCGCACCGCGCCGCGGCAGACGGCGACATCGAACTTGTGCAGGAGGTCGACCAGCGGCTGTTCGCCTCGAAACTGAACGCAGAAATGCGCACCGCCTCCGTACGCAGCGGCCACCAGCTGATTGATCTGGGGGCCGAATTGATTGACCAGGGACTCCTCGCCGAGTATGGCGAGCGGGTACGGCTGCGTAGCACACCCGGTTGCCAGCCGGTCGCGGCGGCGGTGGTGTACGCAGCCAACGGAGTCGCGACCCGGCAGGCCGTGGCATCGGACCTGTTCGCCTTCTCGGCGAGCTTCGTCGGGGCAGCCCTTCGCCTGAGGCTGACCGACCACCGGCAGGCGCAGGCCATCCTGCTTCAGACATCCCCTGTCATGGAGCAGGTGACGGAGGCCGCCCTGGAGCGCAATCTCACCGATCTTGGCGGCTTTGCGCCCATGGCGGATGTCATGTCAGCACAGCATGAGAGGGCCGAGGCACGCTTGTTCGCCAGTTAGGACGGCAGCCCGGACCCGAACGGAACGGCGCCGATGAGCGCCCACATGAAAACAGCAGATCCACTGGAAACGAGGACTTCATGAGTGAGAACGTGTTGAGGATCGGCATCGGCGGGCCCGTGGGCAGCGGCAAGACGGCGCTGACGGAAGCGCTGGTGCCGCTGTTGATTGAGGCCGGGCGCACCCCCGGCGTCATCACCAATGACATCTATACCCAGGAGGATGCCCACCACGTGCGCAGGGAGCTGGCCGGCATCCTCGACCCCGAGCGGGTGATGGGCGTCGAAACCGGCTCCTGTCCGCATACGGCCGTGCGCGACGATCCAACGATGAACCTGGCCGTCGGCGCGGAGATGCTGGAACGGTTTCCCGACATCGACACGCTCATTTACGAGTCGGGCGGCGACAATTTAACGCTTACCTTCTCACCGGCGCTTGCCGATGTGTTCGTGTTCGTGCTCGACACCGCTGAAGGCGAGAAGATGCCGCGCAAGCGCGGTCCCGGCATCACCGACAGCGACATCCTGGTGATCAACAAGATCGACATCGCGCAGTATGTCCGCACCGACCTCAACGTGATGGAGTCCGACGCACACCGGGTACGCGAGGATCGGCCCGTGGTGCTGACCAATTCACTCACCGGGTTCGGCGTCGATGAACTCCACCAACAAATCATGTCGCAGTGGAACGGTGCCAGAACCGAGCTCATAGGATGACGCTCAGGGCTACGGATCCGCGAAGCGCACCGGCACCCGCCGGGAACACCGCGGCGGGTGCCGTCGGTCTCGCGGGCGTGAGCCCTCTCCCCCGTCCGCCGGTTTCCGGCGACGCCGGGCGGACGGCACCGGGCACGGGCGGCTACCGGCTGGATCCGGCGTTTTATGAGCCAGGCCGGGTGCCTGCCGAAGTTCGGCGGCACACCGAGGAAGAGTGGAGGAACCTCCCCGTCGGCAGCCCGGGCAAAGTCGGCATTCTGCAGCTTGGGTTCGCCTGCAACCGGGGCCGTACCGAGCTGGTGCAGCACTACCAGAAGTCGCCGTTGCAGATCATGCATCCGCTCTATTTCAACCAGCTGCGCCCCGACATGGCTTACACCTACCTGATGTCCTCAGGCGGCGGCATTCTGCAGGGAGACCGGCTGCGCACCGATTTGGGCTTCGGCCCCGGCACTTCGGCGCACATCACCACTCAGACCCAGACCAGGGTCTACCGCATGGACCACGACTACGCCTCCGCGCTGATGAACATCACGGTAGAAGAAGGCGGGTATGTGGAGTACCTGCCCGAGCCAGTGGTGCCCTTCGCTGCTTCGCGCTATTACCAGCAGACATCGGTGGTGATCGACGAGTCGGCAACCTTGCTGCTCGGCGACACCATGTACGCGGGCAGGCTCGCCCGCGGGGAGCGGCACGCCTACGATGTGTACGCCTCCGACCTCGAGGTGCGGCGGCCGGACGGCAGGCTGGTTGCCCTCGACCGGGTTCGGCTCAGCCCAGGAGCGGGAGCCGACGGAGCAATCTCCGGCGTCGGCGGGCTGGGCGTGCTTGCCAACCACGATGTGCTCGCCATGCTCTACGTCTTCACGCCCCTTGTTCCGGCGGCCCAGCTCGCCGATACCCTGCACCGGGCGCTCACCGAGAGCGGCGGTGACCTGATCTTCGGGGTGAGCACATTACCCGGCGATGCCGGTGTGTGGATGCGCCTGGTGGGCAACGACACCGTAGCTGTGGCGGCCGCAAACACTGCCGCTGCATCAGCGGTGCATGAATTGCTGACTGGGAAGCGGGCACCCGTAATCCGAAAGAGCTAGAGAGGGGTGTGACGGTGCGTAACAACATGCAAGAGGAAGCCGCGACGCAGGGGCGCTCCTACCGGGCACAGGTGGTGCGTGCCTTCATCCCGGTCGTGCTCCTGCACATTGCGGGCTTCGGACTGTTCTTCTTCCTGGTCGAGCCGCTGCATCTGCAGCTGGGTTCCTCCGTCTTCGGGGTGGGCATTGCAGTGGTGGCGTATGTGCTCGGCGTGCGGCATGCCTTCGACGCCGACCACATCGCTGCAATCGACAACACCACCCGCAAACTCGTGGACCTGCGCAGGCCGGCCGCCGGCGTCGGGCTGTTCTTCTCCCTCGGTCACTCCACCATCGTCTTCCTCATGGCGGCTCTGCTGGCGCTCGGTGTGAGCTGGGCAGTGGGGCTCAGCGACGACGGCAATGCCGTCCGCAATGGTCTCGGTGTCTTCGGCACGGTCGTCTCCGGAGTCTTCCTGCTGCTCATCGGACTCATCAATACCGTGGCGTTCATCGGAATCCTCAAGGTCTGGCGGGCCTCGCGCAATGGCGACCTCGACGAACTGGAGCTGGAGCGGCACCTGCAGGGCCGAGGCCTCATCAGCCGCCTCATCCGGCCGATGCTTCGGACGATCGACCGCCCGGGGAAGATGTATGCCGTTGGCTTTTTGTTCGGACTCGGCTTCGACACCGCCAGCGAGATTGCCCTGCTGGTGCTGGCCGGAACCGGGGCAGCGACGGGGCTTCCCTGGTATGCCGTCCTCTGCCTGCCCCTGATCTTTGCCGCAGGCATGAGCCTGTTCGACACGCTCGATTCAGCCGTCATGGTGAAAGCCTATGGATGGGCGAGCGTCAACGCGGTTCGCAAGCTGTACTACAACCTCACCATTACCGGGCTCTCAGTCATGATTGCCGTCATGATCGGCGGCATTGAGCTGGTCGGGTTGCTGAATGAGAAGCTCGGGCTGCGGGACCCGCTCACCGGGTGGGTAGCTGCCATCGACCTTGAGAACGTGGGCTACATCGTCGTGGCCACGCTGATACTGGTCTGGTTGACCTCTACCGCGTACTGGAGGTTGGGTCATGTGGAGGAGCGATGGGCGCTGGCGAGCGGCGGGGCCGGCACCGGAGGCGGTACGAGGGCACCGGGCCGGCCGGAGGTGGGGCAGGAGCCCGGGAAGGGCGCGCCGCCTGACGATGCCCCGCGAACGGAGCACATATGAGCAGCGCCGGTACGGCATCACCGACCCCATCCATCTCCAGTGCGGGCTGGCTGAAGGGCTGGGGCCAGGGGCTGTCGCAGATCTTCTTCCAAAGCAATATTTACACGGCGCTGCTGATCCTGGCCGCCTTCGTTGTGGCCGACTGGCGCATGGCCGTGCTCGTGCTGATTGGCTGCGCGGGAAACACGGTGGGAGGGCGCCTGCTCAAGGCCGATTCGTCCTCGGTGACATCAGGCCTGGAAGGTTTTTGCGGCGCCCTTGTTGGGGCTGCGACGTTCTCAACCATTGGGGGTCAGTGGGCGGCGTATCCCATCGCGCTCATCGGCGGCTTACTCTGTGCCCCGGTGACGTGGCTGGTGGTTGCACTGTTCACCAAGACACCACTGAGGGTGTTCTCCCTGCCGTCCACGACGGCACCGTTCTGCATCGTCGCGACGGGCATACTGCTCAGCACGGAGGCACTGCACGTGACCTCGGCGCCGTCGGCCACCATCGATTCCGAATCGCTCGCCTTTGCACGCTCCCTGCTGACGAATGTCTCTGAAGTGGTACTGATCAACAACGTCTGGTCGGGGGCACTCATTCTGCTTGGCCTGTTCGTCGCGAGCTGGAAAGTAGGGCTGGCCGGGTTGCTCGGCAGTGTGGTGGGCAGCTTGTGCGCCCTGGCAATGGGAGAGGCCCTCACCGAGACGGCCAACGGCCTGGCCGGCTACTCCGGTGTACTCACCACGATTGCCCTCGCCGTGGTCTTCCTCCGCAGCAGCACGCTCTCGTGGATTCTGGCCGTGATCGGAACGGTGGTCACTGCGGTGGTGACAGTGATCATGCACGATCTTTCAGCTCCCACCTACACCTGGCCGTACATCCTCACCACATGGGTGTTCCTGGTGATTGCCCACTACATTCCCGCGGCCAAGCGCACCTGATAGACAGCCACAGCGGCATTCGCTTTACAGCGCCGCCCCCACCCATAGGCCGATCGCGGCGGCCGCCACCGAGAGCACGAGCATAACCACGCCGCTGATGAACGACGCGCCATGGCGGCCCTGTTTGATCAGCTGCACCGTCTCGTAGCTCGCCGTGCTGAAGGTGGTGTAGCCGCCGAGGAATCCGGTGCCGATGATATAGCTCAGGTCAGTCGGCACCAGGTGCACGAAAACGACGCCGGTGAGCAGGCCGAGCACGAGGGAGCCGGAGACGTTGATGATCGTCGTCGCCCACTGGAACGACGTCTTGAGGTGGTCTCGGATCAGCCCGTCCACGATGAACCGCACCACGGCGCCGAACCCGCCGGCCAGCGCCAGCAACAGGAAAATCCCGGGGGTCATGAGCCAGCCTCCTGCCCGCCGTTGTCCCGCCGGCCCGGACCTCGGGCATTGATGCCGCTCGCCACGGCGATGCCTGCCCAGGTGGCGCAGGCACCAACAAGCACCGTGCCAAAGGCATAGATCAGTGCGGCCCCGGGCAGCCCGTCGCGGAAGAGCACGGCGGTGTCGGTGGCCAGCGAGCTGTAGGTTGTGAAGCCGCCGCAGAAACCGGTCCCGAGCAGCAGCTTGAGGTTCTTGCCGGTCGGCTCGCTGCCCATGCGGGTGACGGCCTCGTAGAGGTAGCCGAGCAGAAAGGCGCCGACCACGTTGATGATCGGGATAGCCACGGGCACCTCACCCAGGTTCGGGATGAGGAGTGTGAGGCCCTCGCGGCTGGCCGCACCGGCGCCGCCGCCGAGGAAGACGAGGGCGATGGGTGCCCAGCGCAGGTGCGGCGGGCGGATGCCGGTGCTCATTCCCCGGTCCCGGGTCGGGAACCGTCGGCGCCGATGGCGTGGCCGTCCGAAACGCCGACGGCGACCGGGTGCTTCTGCGGGGAATTCGAGCTAGCGCCCATGTTTTCGAGCCTACTCCTGCGGCCACCTGCCGACAACGCCGGTAACCGGGCTATCCATCGAGCGGCCGGCATAGGCACCGCAGGAGGCCCGGTGACACTATCGGCCAGGCGCCGAGGACAGCCGGGCGGGGGCCGGAACGGGAGCACCACGCCGCCGGTCCGCCGCCTGTCGTACCGGGTTCAGACGCTCGGGGTACGCCAAAGGCCCGGCTCCCCCGAGCCGGGCCTTTGGCGTGGATGTCAGTGCCGGTTGTCCCTGGTTCCGTCGGTGCTGCCCGTGCCTGCCGATACCGGGGCCGGAATCGACAGGTCAACGTTCTCCTGCACGCGTTCCCCCTCCCGGTCCTGCGGGCGCGGCGGCAACGGGGCGGGCTGCAGGACGGGGTAGCCCGTCATGGCCGGGGGCTCGTCCGTCGGCAGCTCGGAAAGCATTTCGCGCAGGATGCCGACACCGTGTTCCAGCTGCGGGTCGTCCCCGGACACATAGGCGTGCGGCGGGAAGGCAACCTCGATGTCCGGCTCCACTCCACGGTTTTCCACGCCCCAGCCGGCACCGCCCGTGAACCAGTAGGCGTGCCGCGGCTGGTTCACCGCGGTTCCGTCCACCAGGCTGAAGCGTCCGTCGATTCCGACGACCCCGCCCCAGGTGCGCGTGCCGACTACCGGGCCGATGCCCCGCAGCTTGGAGACCTGGGTGACGATGTCGCCGTCGGAACCGGCAAACTCGTCAGTGAGGATCACTACCGGCCCCCGCGGAGCATGTGACGGGTAGGGTGTGGGCGTGCCCGCTCGAGGGTTGCTCCAGGCCGTGACCTTCCGCCCGATCAGCTCGGCAACCAGCTGGGACGTGTGCCCGCCGCGGTTCCGCCGGACGTCGACCACCAGGCCGCGCAGGGACGCTTCCTGGTCCAGGTCCCGGTGCAGCTGCGACCACCCGTTGGCCATCATGTCGGGGATATGCAGGTAGCCGAACTCACCGTTGGAGGCTTCCCGCACGATGCGGCGGTTGGCGCTGACCCAGTTCTGGTAACGCAGGCGTTCCTCGCTTCGCAGCGGAACGACGGCGATCCGCCGCTGCTCCGGTGCGCCGTCCTTGCCGGCGGACACAACAGTCAGTTCGACGGTGCGGCCGGCGGCACCGGCGAGCAGGACTGCCGGTCCCTCGTTCGCCGGAACCGGCTGCCCGTCCACTGCGGCAATAACATCACCGGGGTGAACGCCGGCTCCTGGAGCCGTCAAGGGAGACGTGGCCTCCGGATCCGAGGACTCGGCCCCGAGGATCCGGACCACTTCCCACCCGCCGGCCCCGGGGCGCAGATCGGCGCCGAGGAAACCCTGGCCCCCGGATCCCTGTTCAGTGACCGGCGCGGGAGTGACGTAGGCGTGGGAGGTGCCTAGTTCGCCATGCATTTCCCACAGCAGGTCCACCAGGTCGTCATGGCTGCCGAGGTTCTGCACCAGCGGGCGGTACCGGGCGTGGACGCCTTCCCAGTCCAGCCCGCCCATGTCCGGAGCCCAGAAGAAGTCCCGCTGCAGGCGCCACGCTTCGTCGAATGCCTGACCCCACATCTTCACGGGATCGATCCGGACCCGGATGCGCTCCAGGTCAACGCGGACGTTGTCGGCCGAGTCCTCCTCCACCCGGGCGGCAGCGGGGACCATCCGGACGCTGCCCTCGTGGCGCAGCACTATCTTGGTGCCGTCGCCGCTGACTTCGAAATCGTCCAACGCCGGAACCAGGACGGAGACGTCCTTCTTCGCCAGGTCAAAGCGCTCCAGCCGGGAGGCCGGATCACGGTCCGCGGCCGAAGCCCGGCCGTCGCCGGTCACCCCGTAGATGTCGGAGGCCAGCCAGAGAAGTCCGCCCTCTGCCGGCCGGAGTTTTTCGTAGCGCCCCTGAGGTACCGGCACGGCGATCAGGCGGTCGCCGATCCGCTCGGCGTCCACCTGCACCGGCGCCACCGTGTCCTGTGCCGCGTCTGATTCGGTTGCGGACTCCGCCGTGGCTTTGGAAGCAGCGATGGAAGTCCCGGACACCGACGGGCCGAACGGCGAAGGCGTCCCGGCTGCCAGTGCAACGAGGAACGGTTTCGTGGAGGACGGGAAGCTGAGGTCGAACCGGTGGGTGTCGTACACCGGGTCGAAGCTGCGCTCCGAAAGGAACGCCAGGTAACGGCCGTCAGTGGTGAACGAAGGATCATGGTCGGTAAACCGGCCGTCGGTTATATCGATCACGGGGGCTGCCGTATCCCGCACGGACCGCAGGCGGATCCGTGACCGTCCCTCGCCGCTGGAGGGTTCGGCCCAGGCCAGCCACTGCGAGTCCGGAGAGAAAGCCAGCTGGTCGACGGCACCGAAGCCGGTGGACGCAACGGGGAACAGCTCGGCCGTGGCGACGTCCAACACAAACACTTCACCGTATTCGGTGGAGACTCCCACGTGCTGTCCGTCCGGGCTGGGAACGAGCTGGCTGACGCGGGTCGGGCGGCCGAACCCTACGCGGACGACGCCGGCGGCGGCGTCGGCTGCGGCACCCTCCTGCGCACCTGCGCCGTGTACCGCGGCGTTGCCCGTTCCGGCGTCTCCGGCTCCGTCACCGATCTCCTGGGCGGCCGGAACGGCAGCACCGGTCGCGGACACCGGGCTGGGCAGAACCAAACCGTCGCCCTCACCGGCACCGGCAGCAGGAATCCCCACCCCTTCCTTGGCAGCCGCACTCGCCGTATCCGCGGGAAGGTCGGCAAAAACATCCTTGATGTAGATCGCTTCTTCTCCGTTGCGGTCCGCCACGTACACGGCACGGGACCCGTCCAACGGCCTGCCCAGACGGGCGCGGACGGCCGAGTCTGCTTCGATCACGCGCGACGGCCCGTCCCGGTGGGTCAGCCAGTGCAGGGTTCCGTGGCTTTCCACCACGCTGGCGGTTCCCTTGGTATCCGGAACAACCGCTGACAAATGCTTTGCGACGTTAAGGGGACGCGGCCGGCGGGCAGTGCGCGCCGAGCCCAGGACGATGTCCAGCGGCTGCGCTTCGGCGTCCAGCGAAGACAGGAGCCAGATACGTCCCGCCGATTCATACACGATCCGACTGCCGTCGGAGGAGGCGTGACGAACATAGAAGCCTTCGAAGTCGGTGTGCCGGCGAAGATCGTTCCCCTGCGGCGTCACGGAATAGAGGTTGCCGTAGCCTTCATGGTCCGAAAGGAAGACCACCCGGCCGTCGATCCACATCGGGTCCGACAGGTTGCCGTCCAGTTCCGGCACAAGGCGAAGGAATTCTCCATTGCCGTCGGCGTCGATCCAGAGCTTTCCCGCGGTCCCGCCGCGGTAGCGCTTCCACCATGCCTGCTCACGGGTGAGCATGCTCCCGATCACCATCGGGCGTTCGTCGCCGACTGCGGGTCCTTCAGCGATGGTCTCCACCGGGCCGTACGGAAGCTTCACCGGCGCCGTGCCGTCGAGAGGAACCGCGAATGCCCAGCGCAGCCGGGTGTCCTCCTGCTCCACTGAGCAGGTGGCAATGACGTGTCCGGCGGAGTTGAATCCCTTGAGCCGCGTGCTTTGGCTGCCCCAGAAGGTCAGCTGCCGGAAGTTCCCGCCGTCGACGTCGGCCGTGACGATTTCCGGGGCACCGCCCTGGACCACCTGCCAGGCCAGCCGGCTCCCGTCCGGGGAGAACTTCGGGCTGCGGGCGGGCAGCTGCATCGCGGAAACCCGCCACGCGCGGCCGCCGCTGACGGGAGCCATCCAGACATCGTCTTCGGCGACAAAAGTGAGGAGGTC
This sequence comes from Arthrobacter jinronghuae, assembly GCF_025244825.1. Lineage (NCBI taxonomy): Bacteria > Bacillati > Actinomycetota > Actinomycetes > Micrococcales > Micrococcaceae > Arthrobacter > Arthrobacter jinronghuae. The sequence goes on along the minus strand of NZ_CP104263.1, from coordinate 1,523,285 downwards.
CCCGTGCAGATCGGGGTAACGGAGGTATGCAGTTGGACTCATGGAATGATCCTATCTTTCGCCAATGACTTGTCCGTGTAGCCAGCAGCTTCACTATGGAGCCAGGATCCGGCTGATCCGCCATTGTCCCTCGTTCCGCACCAGCACCAGCAGCACCTCCTGCTGCTGTGCTGGTGCGGAACGCAGCACCGCCCCGGCGCTGTCAACCTGCGTGTAGCCGGAAACCTGCATCCGAACCCGCAGTTCGGCCGTTGCCGTTTCCTGCGTCGTCGGAGCAGTCCGACTGCCGTCCACCACGGATACCTCCATGGCCAGGCCGGACAGGGCCTGCCCTTCCGCAGCCAGCCGGGCGACCTGGTCCTGGTCCGCCTGCAGCGCTTCTGACCCCGGAGCATTCACATGGTGAAGCAGGGCGGGGTCCCCGCTGGTAAAGGCCCTGCTCCGCAGTTCGGCGAGCGCGGGCAGGGCCTGCGCGGGGTCCTCGGCCGCGGTCTCTGCCAGGAGTGTTTCCACGGTTTCTGCGGTTTCCCGCGTTGCGGGCGGTGCTGGAGCTTCGGCCGTCGATGCGCCGGGCTGCGAAGGTGCCGCCACCGGTGCGGAGGTGCTCGGGGCACCCCGGGAACCGCCGGGTGAACCTTCCCGCTCACCGGCACCTGCACCACGGGCACGCAGGAGATCAGGGGCGGCGAGCGCTATGCCGGCAAGCAGCAGGACCGCAACAACCACCACTGTGGCTGCCACGGGAAACACCCGGCTTCCAGCGGGGGAACTGCGGGATACGCGGCGGCGTCCTGCGTGCTGACGGTCCAGCCTGTCCCTTCCCCACCGGCTGATTCCCGCTGCACCCGGCACTCCGCCTCTTCCGTTCGCCTGCCTACGTCCGCGATCGTGCCTGCTTCCGTTCGCCTGCCTGCTTCCGCGACCCTGCCTGCGTCCAAGTGCCCTGCTGCGTCCCCGTTCCGGTTCCGGCCCGCCAGCTCTTCCGGACGGGCCACGCTTCCGCCACCGGCGTGTCCGTTTCTGAGTCGCGGACCCGGCGGAGCCGGTCCGGCGCGTCAGCAGTTCGGGATGGACATCCGGATGGACAGCGGCCACCAGGTCCACGGGCAGCGCGGGAGCGCCCCGGTATGCCGCCGCCGCAAATTCCCCAGCTGCGGGCCGTTCGGCGGGATCCTCCGCCAATCCCGCCTCCAGCAGGGCCGGCAACTCCCGGCCCACGTCCGGGACCAGAATCGACAGCGGGGGACGGTCGCGGCTGGGCGGCGGAGTGCGTCCGGTCAGCAGAAACCAGCCCACCGCCGCCAACGCATACACATCCATTGCCGCACCCAGCCCGGACCCTTCCCCGTCAGCGGCCTCCGGCGCAGCGAACCCGTGCGTCCCCGGCCGCTTCACCCCGGGCTCCCCCAGCAGTCGCCCCGACCCAAAGTCCGCCAGCAGCGGCCTGCCCTCCGAGGTGAACAGGATATTTCCCGGAGATACGTCCCCGTGGGCCGCACCCCGCGAATGGAGATATCCCAGGGCTTCCGCTATCCCCACGAGGATGCTGACCGCTTCTCCGGGCTGGACCGGCCCCCGGGCGGCCACCAGACCCGCCGCGCTCCCGCCGGCCGCGTATCCGCTGAGGAGCCCCGCGCCGTGATTCGTCTCGACCACCGCGTGCATCCGCAGCAGATGCGGGTGCTCCAGGCGGGCAAGAATATTGACTTCCCGTCGGGCTTCGAAGGCGTTGAGTGCCCCTTCTGCCCCGGTTGCCGGGACTTTGAGCGCGAACGGAGCGCCGTCGTCGTCCCGCACAAGCCACACGGCAGCGCTGCCGCCCATTCCCAGCAATCGCTCTACGCGGAAACCCGGCACTTCGGGTGCAGCAGGCGCGGGAGGCAGTGGAATACCGCCACTGGCTGCGGAATCTCTCGCCGGGGGTTCCACGGGCTGGGTCGTGTCCATGAAAGCAAAGTCTTACCCTCCGCCCGGTCCGCGGAGCAGTTATCCACAGGGTAGCGGGACGGGTGCGGGACGCCGGGGAACTGCGCCGGCCGGGCACGCCTGAAGTGTGGTCCACATTACGTCTATGGAGGTCTAGGCTAGGGGCCATGGCTTTGGAGTTCACCCGCGTAGGCCTGTCTCCGCACTACGTGGAATATTCAGCAGGCTGGGACCTCCAGCAGCAGCTGCACCGGCAGGTTCTTGAGGGCAAGGCACCGAACACGGTGCTGCTGCTTGAACACACCCCTGTCTATACCGCCGGGCGGCGTACCGAGCCGCACGAGCGGCCTTTTGACGGAACTGAAGTGGTCAACGTGGACCGCGGAGGGAAGCTGACGTGGCACGGTCCGGGACAGCTGGTGGGATATCCGATCCTGAAGCTCTCCGATCCCGCGCGTGTGCTGGCCTATGTTGACGCCCTGGAAGCGGCTGTCATCAGCGTGCTGCAGGACTACGGAATCCCCGGGGTCCGCGTCGAAGGCCGTTCGGGGGTGTGGGTCCGCGGAGACGGGCAGCCCTTCGGACTTCCGGACCGGAAGATTGCAGCCGTCGGCATCCGCGTCCACCAAGGCGTCACCATGCATGGATTTTCGCTGAACTGCAGCAATGATCTGGCGCCGTACAGCCAGATCATTGCCTGCGGCATCAGCGACGCGGGAACCACGTCAATCAGCGCCGAGACGGGACAAGCAGTGTCCCCGGCCGACGTCGTCGCCCGCGTGGAAGACGAACTTGCCGCCCGTGAGGCGGACCTGACCGGCACCACCCCCTCGAAGAACTCCCCCGGCATCGGCGCCGTCCCTGCCGGCAGCCGGCCGAAAGGAGCCCTGCTGTGACCCTCGCCCCTGAAGGACGGCGCCTGCTGCGCATTGAACAGCGCAACGCCGCCGTCCCCGTGGAACGGAAGCCCGAATGGATCAAGGCCAAGGTAAACATGGGCCCTGAATACGTGGAGCTGAAGAAGCAGGTCAAGAAGGAAGGCCTGCACACCGTCTGCGAGGAAGCAGGCTGCCCCAATATTTTCGAATGCTGGGAGGACCGTGAAGCAACGTTCCTCATCGGCGGGTCCGAATGCACCAGGCGCTGCGACTTCTGCCAGATCGACACCGGCAAGCCCTCGCCGCTGGACCTGATGGAACCCACCAAAGTCGCCCGCTCGGTCCAGCAGATGAACCTGCGCTACGCCACGGTCACCGGTGTGGCCCGCGACGACCTCGAGGACGAGGGTGTCTGGCTCTACGCCGAAACGATCCGCAAAATCCACGAACTGAACCCAGGCACCGGCGTCGAGATCCTGATTCCGGACTTCTCCGGGAAAGTGGAGCACATCATCGACATCTGCGAAGCCCGGCCCGAGGTCTTCGCCCACAACGTGGAAACGGTTCCCCGCCTGTTCAAGCGGATCCGGCCTGCCTTCCGGTACGAGCGCTCCCTGGACGTCATCACGCAGGGCCAGAACATGGGCATGGTCACCAAGTCCAACCTGATCTTGGGCATGGGTGAGACGCGTGAGGAGATTTCCGGAGCTCTGAAGGACCTGCGGGACTCCGGGTGCGACCTGATCACCATCACCCAGTACCTGCGCCCCAGCGAACGTCATCTGCCCGTGGACCGCTGGGTCAAGCCGCAGGAATTCGTCGAAATCAATACCGAGGCGGAAGAACTGGGTTTCCTCGGCGTGATGAGCGGTCCCCTGGTTCGCTCCTCCTACCGTGCCGGAAGGCTCTGGGCTACGGCCATGCGCCGCAAGGGACGCGAACTGCCTCCGCAGCTGGCCCACATCGAGGATTCCGGGAGCACGCTCCAGGAAGCCTCCTCCATCCTCGCCCGCAGGTGACGGCGGCCCGGTCCCCCGGGCACTGCGCCAACCCCTGTGTACCGTATTCCGCCTAACCGCACAACGTTCCTAACCGCACGCCTCACATCACGTAGAATGAACTCATTATGGCCAAAAGCACCGATTCAGACGCATCCCAGAGCGCCCGCAAAGGCGTCTTTTCCCGCAAGCCGAAGGGGGAAAAGAAGCCCAAGAAGGAAGGGCGCATGAAGCAGATTGCCCAGGTCTTCAAGATGACCCGGCGCAATGACCCCAACGTCGTATGGCTGATGCTCGGCGCGTTCCTCGGCATCATCGCCGTGGGCCTGCTGATCGGTTTCCTGATCGATAACTGGATCACGATGCTCATCATCGCCATCCCGCTCGGCCTGCTCGCGGCAGTATTCATCCTGTCCCGGCGTGCCGAACGGGCGGCATTCACACAGATTGAAGGCCAGCCGGGAGCCTCCGGTGCCGCCCTGAGCGTGCTGCGCCGCGGCTGGATCCTGGAAGAACAGCCCGTCGCCGTGAACCCCCGCACCCAGGAAGCCGTGTTCCGTGCCATCGGCCGTCCCGGCATCGTCCTGGTCACCGAAGGTTCGCCCGCCCGCGCCAAGGCACTTGCCGACGGCGAACGGCGCCGGATGAACCGGATCGTCCCCAAGGTTCCGATCACGGTCATCCACACCGGCCGCGGCGAAGGCCAGGTTCCGCTGTCCAAGGTGGCGACCACGGCCAAGAAGCTCCCCAAGGCACTGACCAAGCAGGAAGTCGCCACCGTCAACAAGCGGCTCTCGGCGCTCGGCACCCGCCTGCCGATCCCCAAGGGCATCGACCCGTACCGCGCCCGTCCGGACCGCAAGGCAACCCGCGGACGCTAGCCGATTCTCCACCAAAAGGGCCCCCTTTACCGGGGGCCCTTTTGTTTTGCCCTTAGGTCCCATCCGGCAGCAGGGAATCCGCGTCCGCCAGCCGGACCAGCAGGTCGTGTTCTTCCGCCAGGGTGAGTCCCGCTCCCCGCGGACGTCCGACGCCGGCGGCTTCCTCCCAGGCGAGGGTGTCCTTGAGCGTCTGCCGCAGCGGTCGAAGCCGTAGTCCGGCGGAATGCGCGCGTGCATTGGAGCGGGCGTTCATGCCGTGCCAGTCCGGATCTTCCAGCCAGAGCGGCAGCGACCGGGGACCGGACCACTCGTTCACGCCCTGTTCACTGAGCCATTGCGGCGGGGCCGGTACGGTGATCGGCGGAAGGGCGGAATCCGCCACCCGTGAGTCTCGCGCATCTGGCTCCCTGACCCCTGCTGCCGACGCTGCCTCGGCCAGGTGCCCTGAGAACGGCAGCGTCTCCCCCACCGCGTTGAACACTCCGGCGGTCCGCTGCTCAGCCACGAGCACGAGCCACTGTGCCAGGTCCCGGACGTCGATGAGCTGCGTCGGCTGGTTCGGCACGTCCGGCACGAGGACTGAGCCGCCCTGGGCGAAGCGCACCGGCCAGTATCCGCTGCGGCCCGAGGTATCCCCCGGGCCGCCTATGAGCCCGGCACGGACTATGGCATGGGAGCCGTCGCCGAAGCCGTCAGTGACCGCCTGCTCGCAGGCGACCTTGGCGGGACCATAGCTTTCCATGCTCTCCATGACGTCTGCCGCCAGGGGTGCCAGCAGCGGGGCATCCTCGTCCTGGCCGAATTCCCGCTGGCTGGCATAGACGTTGCCGGTGGAGACAAACACATAGAATCCCGCGGCGGCCCTCAGGTCGCGGACGGAGCGGCGCACCTGTCCGGGCTGGCGGGAGACGTCGATGACAGCGTCCCAGTGCTCCTGTGCGGCTGCTGCGAGGCCGTCGTCGGCGTCGCGGTCCACCCTGAGGAAATTCGTTCCGGCCGGCGGTTCGCCGGAGCTGCCGCGGGCGGCGCAGGTGACGTCGTGACCTTCAGCCAGTGCAGCGACGGCGGTGTGGTGACCCAGCCAGGCGGTTCCGCCCAGAATCAGTAGTTTCATACCCGGAATCTGCCAGATTCCGAGGTCCGGTGGAAGCCTAGTGCTTCACCTTCACCAGGACCGTGCCCATGGCGCGGTCATGCAGGCCGCGCTGGTCGGCGTCGAACACCACCGCCGGGATCACCAGGCACAGCAGCAGCGTGCGGACAATCGCAGCCGGAATTCCCGCCGCGCGGCCGTCCATTTTCTGCACCTGCAGGCTGAAGACGCGGTGACCGATGCTGTAGCCGAGGAGGCTGACGAGGAGGATCTGCTCTACGGCGAAGATCGCCAGGATGGCAAAGTCATCTCCGCCGAAGAGCCAGTAGGCAATGAGTGAGGCGATGGCCCAGTCAATGACCAAGGCACCCAGCCGGGGGCCGACGCGCGCAATGGATCCCGGTCCGGTACGCGGGCGGCCGAGGCGTTTGCCCGGCCACGTACTCTCATCGGAGGGAGGGCCTTCCAGCCAGGAACCTATATCGCTTCTATCGACCACGGTTAAAGACTACCCGGGTGGCAACGGCGGAAAGGCACCCTCCATTATCACTGTCCCCCATGGTTGCGGATAGGGTGGAAGGGAGACCATCGACTGCGTAACGTACCGGAAACACATGCGTCACCGCCGGGAAACCATGCCCCTTTAGGGTCAAGGTGACGCGCGGGACGTTCAAAGGGCCCGGCGCCAGCCAGGTCTTGCAGCCCGAGGTCTTCCACCCAAACAGTTGTATAGGAGCACATAAACGATGTTCAAGAACGCGGACGAAGTCCTCAGGTTCATCGCTGACGAGCAAGTGAAGTTCGTCGACATCCGATTCACCGACGTTCCCGGAGTGCAGCAGCACTTCAACGTGCCGGCCAAAACCGTAGATGCCGATTTCTTCGTCAACGGTCAGCTGTTCGACGGCTCATCCATCCGCGGCTTCCAGGGCATTGCAGAGTCCGACATGCAGCTCATCCCGGATGTGACGACGGCGTTTGTCGATCCCTTCCGCATCGAGAAGACCCTCGCGCTGAACTTCTCGATTGTGAACCCGCGTACCGGCGAGCCGTACCACCGCGACCCGCGCGGCGTTGCCGAGCGTGCCGAGGCTTACCTGGCCTCCACGGGCATCGCCGATACGGCCTTCTTCGGTTCCGAGGCCGAGTTCTACATCTTCGACAACGTGCAGTACGAGTCCTCCCCCAAGGGCAGCTTCTACAAGGTGGACTCCATTGAGGCGCCCTGGAACAGCGGCCGCGAGGAAGACGGCGGCAACCTGGGCAACAAGACGCCGTACAAGGGCGGCTACTTCCCCGTGGCACCCGTGGACAAGCAGGCCGACCTGCGCGACGCCATCAGCGTGGAGCTGGACAACGTAGGCCTCGAAGTCGAACGCGCCCACCATGAGGTCGGCGGTGCCGGCCAGGCTGAAATCAACTACAAGTTCACCACCCTGACCCACGCGGCCGACGACCTGCAGAAGTTCAAGTACATCGTCAAGAACGTGGCCGATGCCTGGGGCAAGTCCGCCACCTTCATGCCGAAGCCGATTTTCGGTGACAACGGTTCGGGCATGCACTGCCACCAGTCGCTGTGGAACGGCGGCGTGCCGCTGTTCTACGACGAGAAGGGCTACGCCGGTCTGTCCGATCTGGCCCGCTGGTACATCGGCGGCCTGCTGAAGCACGCTTCGGCCGTGCTTGCCTTCACCAACCCGACGGTCAACTCCTACCGCCGCCTGGTCAAGGGCTTCGAAGCTCCCGTGAACATGGTCTACTCGCAGGGCAACCGCTCCGCCGCTATCCGCATCCCGATCACCGGTTCCAACCCGAAGGCCAAGCGCCTCGAGTTCCGCGCTCCGGACCCCTCCTCCAACCCGTACCTGGCGTTCTCCGCGCAGCTGATGGCGGGCCTGGACGGCATCAAGAACCGCATCGAGCCGGCTGACCCGATCGACAAGGACCTCTACGAACTGCCGCCCGAAGAGGCCAAGCACATCCAGAAGGCCCCGGCCTCGCTCGAAGAGGCACTGGTTGCCCTGGAGAACGACAATGAGTTCCTTCAGGCCGGCGGCGTGTTCACCCAGGACATGATCGACAGCTGGATCTCGTACAAGCGTGAATTCGAAATCCTGCCGCTGGCACTGCGCCCGAACCCGTTCGAGTTCGAGCTGTACTACGGCGTCTAACCCGGTTCTGCGGTTGGGCCGCGGCTTGCCCGCAGCCGGCCAGCAGTAACTGCCTGCCTATGGAAGCGGGGTCCCAACGTCATGGGACCCCGCTTTTTGCTGTCCAGGGCCGCTTTCGAAACCCTTTCAACCCGGTCCGGCTCGCGTAGCATCGGGAGCGGGGAGATCCCCGTCATCACTAAGGAGAACACTGCTATGAAAGCTGTCTACGTCACCGGCCCGGACACCAACGAATGGGTTGAGGTTGAGCAGCCCACCGTCGGGCCCAGCGACGTCCTGCTGAAGATGAAGGCCTGCGGGATCTGCGGATCAGACGCGTTTTACAGCCACATCGGCGGCATTCCGCCCCGTCAGGGTGCAACACCGCTGGGCCACGAACCAGCGGCCGAGGTGGCGGAAGTCGGCTCCGAGGTCGACGGCATCGCGGTAGGCGACCACGTGGTGATTGACACGATGGCTTTCACTGACGGACTGCTCGGCAGCGGCGGTGCGCAGGGCGGGCTCTCGGAGTACGTGGTGGTTCACGACGCAGCCCTTGGCCGCCAGCTCAAAGTCATTCCCAAGGACATTCCGTGGGAAGTGGCCGCCCTGAACGAACCGATGGCCGTGGCCCTCCACGCCGTGAACCGCACCAATCCCAAGCCCGGCGACAAAGTGGTGATCTTCGGTGCCGGTCCGATCGGCCTCGGCGCCCTCCTCGGCTACCGGCGCCGCGGTGTGGGCCACATCGTCGTCGTCGACGTCATCGCGTCCCGGCTTGAGAAGGCCCTCCAGATCGGCGCGGACGCCGTCATCAACTCCGCAGAAGAGGACCTTGCCGCCCGGCTCGTGGAGCTGCACGGTGACGGAGCAACCATGATGGTCCGCGGGGTCCGGTCCGGTACCGACATCTTCCTGGACGCGGCCGGCGCACCTGTCATCCCCGCTACCGTCGCCGGCCTCGCCAAGCAGGGAGCGATGCTAGGCGTCGTGGCGGTCCATAAGAAGCCCGTCGAGCTCGACTTCGGGACGATCCTCACCACCGAACTCACCATCGTTTTTGCCATGGGCTATCCGACGGAGATCTTCGAAGTGACCGAGGACATCATCGAAAACTGGCAGAAGTACGCACTGATCATCAGCGACACGCTGCCCTTCGATAAAGCATTGGACGCCCTCACCCTTGCACAGACCCCGGGTGCTGCCGACAAGGTGGTCGTGATCTTCGACTAACGCCGCATCCCGGTTTTCCCGGCGGCTACAGCGTCACGCCGTCGGGAAGGTCCGGTGCATCGAATTTCTGCCGTTCGCACTCGGCCTTCAGCTGCGGGTAGGTGGCGGCAATCAGGTCCAGGATGCGGTTGCGGACCACCAGGTAAGCCTCGCCGACGCCCACCACGCCCTTGAATTCCTTGAGCTCCTCCTCGTAGGAAGTCTGCTGGTGGCGCAGGTAGTTCACGGTCAGCCGGTTCAGCCGCGACGGTGCCGTGGAGAGGCTGGCCGGGGACTGCTTGCCGCGGAGCCGGCCGTTGAAATGCTCGATCGCCTTGCGCTGCATGGTTTCCCACGGCTCGGGAACAATGCGCAGGTCCAGCGCTTCGGCGACGGCGACCGCTGCCTTCTTCTTCACCAGGGCGCGTTCCCGGGCTGCCAGCTGCCGGTTGCGGGAGGCCTCCCGGGCCTTTTGGTACTCCGGTGTGGCCTCGATGGCTTCGACGCGTTCCAGGGCGTAGAGCTTCATGGGGGCTGCCTTGCGGGAAAACGGGTTCCGGGCGGTCTGATCCGGTTCGGGCAGGAAGGTCTTGATCTGCCCGTCGGTCCAGCCCCGTTCCTTCTTCAGGTCATTGGCGATGAGCATACCCTCGCTGTTTGCCGGTTTCGGACGCGGCGGGTGGTGTTTGCCTCTGGGCACGGTGCTCCCCGGATGTTGGAATGGTGTTTCTCCTATTCTAGGAGTCCGCTGTCCCCGGTCCTTCAAATGCAAAAACGCCGCCATTCCCGGGTGGGAACGACGGCGGAGACTTCTTCTGCGCTGTGCCTTGTGCGTTACGCGGTGGCCTCAGCGACGACCTGGCTCGCGGCCGGTTCTGCGTTCAGCATTGCGACCTCTGCTGCCGATACTCCCCCGGCAACTAGTGCGCATCCGGCCGCAATGGCCGTGATCTGTGCGGTGAATCGTGAAGTGGTGGTCCTGCTGCGTGTGACATTGACGTGCTTCAACATATAGCTTGATGCTCCCTTCAAGAGGCATGGGATAGCACTCCGGACACACTGAATCGATGTGCCGAAAAGCGGTGGCTTCTGCGCCGGAGTGGTGGTTTTGCGGTTCGTCGCCCAAGGCGGACCGCGGAATTCAGGAGAGGCTGCGCTTGCTGCACTTACTTGCTGCGCTTATGGGGCCTTCGGATCCCGTCCACTTTCCAGTCTACTGGTATTACCTTCTGTGCTCAAGGTGCGAGGCCCGGGATGGCAGTACGTTTGAACACATGCAAGTTGATCATCTTGACCTGTCCATTCCCGTCGGCGAGGGGCACGTATCCGCCGTATTGTTCCGCCCCGACGGCGCGGACGTGACCGTCGTCGTCGCCCACGGAGCCGGAACCGGGATGGAGCACCCCTTCCTCACCGGGTTCACCGGCGCCCTGAACGACGGCGGCGCGGCCACCCTGCGCTTCAACTTTCCGTACCGCGAAGCCGGGAAGAAGTTTCCGGACCGGGCTCCCGTGGCCGTGGAAACGTGGAAGGCCGTTATGGCCACTGTGGCGGAGCGCGACGACGCCGGGCCGGTCTGGGCGTGCGGGAAGTCCTTCGGCGGCCGGATGGCGTCCATGGCGGTCGCGGAAGGCATGCCTGCGGCCGGCCTGGTGTACCTGGGCTACCCTTTGCATCCGCCCGGCAAGCCGGAGAAGCTGCGCGATGAGCACTTATACGGCCTGACCCTCCCGATGCTGTTCCTGCAAGGCACACGTGACACTTTCGCTCTGCCCGGCGAGCTGGAACCCGTGGCCCATCGGATTGGTCCGAACGCCCGGGTTGAACGGATTGAGGGCGGGAACCACTCCTTTGAGGTGCGCGGACAGAAGCGCACGCCTGACGTCATAGGTGCCGGACTCGCTGAGCCGGTCCTGCGGTTTATCCGGGACGCAGAAGCCGGGAGGAGTTGATGGCAAGCCTGCCGATGCAGCTTCTGGCGCCGTTCTTACGGCTGACCAGGAAGCCGTTGACGGCCACGGCGGAACGTACGCAGGCGAGACTGGCGAAGGGGAGGCAGCCCGCCCCGCCTCCCCGAAGCCTGCTGCGGAAGTTCCGTGTGGAACAGAGGAGCGTCGAGGGGTTCTCCTGCTATTCGGTGATGCCAGGGGCCGGGGGCAGCTCCGTGCCCGGAACTGCCTCCTGCGCGGTGTTGTACCTGCATGGGGGTTCGTACATCAGCCCGATCAGCGCCTGGCACTGGCGGTTCATCGCCCGTCTGGCGGCAGCGGGCCACCGGGTGGAGGTTCCGCTCTACGGTCTGGCGCCGGAGTACAGCCACCGGGATGCACCAGGACTGCTGGCATCCGTGTACCGGCAGCTGCTTGAAGACTACGATCCCAGGGACGTGGCTTTTATGGGCGACTCAGCCGGTGGCGGACTGGCGCTGGCCTTTGCCGAGCAGCTAACGGAGTTGTCTCTGCCTCAACCGCGGCGTTTGGTTCTGCTGTCCCCGTGGGTGGACGTGGCGATGGAGAATCCGGAGCTTGCCGCGGTTGAAGCGGTGGATCCGTGGCTCAGCCGTGCCGGGCTGCGGGTTGCGGCGCGCGCCTGGGCATCCGGTGATCCCCTGGCTGATCCCCGGATCAGTCCCGTCAACGGCACGCTGTCGGGTCTGCCGCCGACGGACCTGTTTGTCGGAACCCATGACCTGCCCTATCCCGATGTGCTCCGGCTGGAAAGACTGCTGAAGTCGGCCGGAACCCCGGTTTCGCTGCAGGTCGCTGACGGCGGGGTCCATGTCTATCCCCTGCTTCCCGTGCCCGAGGGCAGGGCTGCGCGGAAGAGGATCCTGGAGCTGCTGCGGGCCTGATTACCGGAGCCGAGGGAGATACAGGGGCAGGATGTCGACGCCGGGACAGGAAAAGCGGGCCGTCGATTCGACCGTCGGTGCCGTCAGAAGGGCGGCATGTTCTCCTCTGGCTCCGGGCTCGGTCCGCCGGTTCCGACGGTTCCGCCGGTTCCAGACCATCTGGTCCCGGAAGAACCAAGTCCGTTGAAGTCCCTGCCGTGTAATTTCGCGTCCGTTCGGTAGACCCGTCCCATCGGCGAAGTCCACTCGATGATGCCCGGCTCCGGTTGCCTTGCCTTCCACAACCCGACTGTCTTGAACCGGTGGTGCTTCTTGCATAGGTGGGCCAGGTTCCCGTGCTCGGTTGGCCCTCCAACGGCCCAAGGCAGGGTGTGGTCGAGTTCGCAGTTCTCTGCCGCCACGCTGCATCCCGGGAACCGGCAGGTCCCGTCACGGGCCTGTAGCCAGCGTTTGAGTGCGTGCGGAATCCTGCGCTGCCGGCCCACCGCCAGGATTTCTCCGTCGCCGCCCTGCAGCAAGCCGGTCCACCGGCCCATGTTGGCCAGCAGGTCCCGGGCGACCTCGGCACTGATCGGACCGTAGCCATTCAACTCCGCGGGCGCATCCGACAGCCCCAGCAGCGATTCGGCCGACACAAGCACCATCACCTCCGCCCGCAATCCCCCGGCGGACCAGCCCTCCCCCGGCAGCCCTGGCTCCTGCTGGGCATCGGGACCCGGGGTTGCGCCCACCCCCGGTTCGCTTGTTCGCGAAGATAATTTCGGTCCGGTTCCCGCCGCTTCCGGCCTGCCTCGACTGCCCGGTTCCCGTTTTACCGCGGTCGGTTCCGCAGCCGAGCGCATTGGCGTCCCTAGCGTCGGTTCCGCCGCCGTGCCTGTCGGCATGGTCGGTTCCGCCGCCGTGCCTGTCGGCATGCCCGGTTCCGCCATGGAGCGTGTCGTCTGGCCGGTAAGCGCCGATACGAAGACATCGGCACGCAACTGATCCAATGTCCGGGAATCCCCTGCCTTCTGCTCGCCGCGGGCGCAGCCGGTCAAACCGTTGAAGATCCCGTGCGCCGCAGCAGCAGGCAGGAAAGCCGAAAGGACACCGATCCCGTCCGGCAGGTCCTCCACCCAGACCCGGCGATCCGACACGGCCGCCCGGTGGCGCTCCGGAATGGTCTGCGGGAACATCCCCTCCCTGATCCTGCGGGCCGTGCGGTCGAACTGCGGACCGGTCTTCCCCGGGGCCAGGGGCAACAGTCCGGCCTCCAGCACCCTGCTGTCCTCGAGGCGCAGGCCAGCGGTCTGGTCCACAACCGTGCGGGCCCTGCGGTAATCGATGGCACCGTGTTCGAGGTCAGCCAATGTCTTGGGGCATCTGGTGCACAACTGCTCCGAATCGGCGACCAGCCGCTGCGCGGTAACTCCGGGCAGGCACAGCAGGGCACCGACCTCCGCAGCGGTGGCCCTGAGCACCCACTCCCCGTCCCACTGTGCGCCCCAGTCTCTGCCACGGGCACCACCCCGGCTGCAACCCCGGCCACCCGCCCGGTCGTTGCCGGTGGCGGCCGAAGCCGTATCGTTCGAGGCTTCCGCCGCAGGGTTCGCGTTAGAGGCAAAGTTAGCCTCGGTAGCCGTATCAGCTGCGTGGGCGCTGGCAGCCGGACCCGGAGTTGCCGCGTAGGGATCCGGACGTGGATATAGGTTCTGTGCAGTGAGTTCCTGCAGCCGGTACACGGTGCGCGCCTGTTGCGCCTGCACCCAGCAGACCACTGCGTTGAGACGCTCCAGAGTCTCCAGCGCCGCTTCCTGCCCCAGTTCCCCAGGCTCCTGGAGGGAGAGCATCCCCATCAACCCGGGCGGCAACACCGTGCCTGCAGCAGGAGCATCACCGGCGGACACGCAGAACACACCCGGCAGCGCCAATCCCATGTCCGCCTGGGGAGGTGTGCTGGTTGTCCATGCCTTGGATGGCTCCCGCGGCTCTTCAGCGCGGCCCCCGGCATTTCCGGTACCCGTGCTGTCCGAACGTGGATATGCCCCCGGATGACGAGCCGCTCGACTCCGGGAGCGAGAATTGCGGGCAGTGGCCTGTTCCATGAGCCAAGTCCACCAGCGCGGAGGCCTGCCCGGACCGGTGGGCCGGCACTATGTGGAAAACTGCTCTACGGAATCATGAGGGCCCAGCCTGTGGAGGAACTCTCTGCTCCTGGCTCACACCCGTCTGCAGCGACCAGGTCGAATAAGCCAAAACGCCGGACCTGCTCAGCCCTGCCACGGTGCCCGCTCGCAAGCGGCGGCTGCACAGCGTCGAAGTCCACCGTCCTCCAAGCAGGTCACGGCATCACCCATCAGCGAGCAGGCCTCTAGTGTTGCTTCCCCGCAGGTTCAGAGCCACTCGCAGCAACAACCCGTCCCGCAGCACGGTTCGCCCGGGAGGCAGCCGCAAGAATCAACGCAAGTACTCCGAGGCTTCCCGTAATGGCAACGACGGCAAGCACTCCCTCGGTGCCGTCGAAGACCAGGGCGAGGATGCCCATGACCGCAAAAACGGCAGCTGCCGCGTGCATTAGCCCGCGCGCTGCCTGATGTCCCGCCAGCCAGGCCTCCGGCGAATCCGTCACGTATCCCGTTCGGATGCCAATCAGGCCGTTGACGCCAACCTTCCCCCGGGCGGTGGCTTCAGCCGCCCAGGACAGGCCGAGTCCGCACATTAGCATCACTATTCCCGTAAACCCCATGGCTACAGGCTACCGGGTCCGCTCGTAGCGCCAGGAGGTCTTGTCCATCACGAGCCGGTGCCGCGCCGGCAGGGAAGGATCCGACGTCGGCGCAGACGATCCACCGACAGCCGCGCCGGAAGCACCGCCCGCGCCGTCGTACTCCTCGTCGCCCGCCCAGGCCAAAACCGTCGCGGGCTCGTATCCGGAGAGGGGACGGGTCCGGAAGGTTTCCGGTTCAGCACCCGCAATCCGGGCCAGGGCGGCAGCCGCGGAGGTATCGGAGGTCAGGGAGTGCAGGGTGACCCAGGTCGGCGCAACGAGCTGCATCAGCCCGTTGCGGTGCCGGTCCAGTGCCTCCGCCGGCAGGAGCCACAGGTGGTTGAGCAGCTCCCCCGGGTTGAGCCGGATATTCCCGTCTGGAGCCTTCGCCGCAAAGAACCAGGTCTGGTAGCGCCGGGGTATGTTCTCCGGAGGGATCCAGCAGGAAAGCGGCACCAGGTCCGCGGCAGGAAGGACCAGCCCGGTCTCTTCGGCGGTTTCGCGTACTCCGGCCCGCAGAGCGGCCGCTGCCTCGGGCTCTCCCTCAACGCGGTCTTCCGCATCCACCCGGCCGCCGGGAAACACCCAGGCACCGCCGAAGGAGCCCGCAGTCGGCCGCTCGAGCAGCAGCACTTCGGGGCCGGCGTCGGAATCCCGAAGGAGTACGACAGTGGCCGCCGTACCGGTTAGTTCGCTCATTCAGAAGAGCATAACGAATACCGGCGGCGGCCACCGTAAAAAGCGTCCGGAGCGCTAGAGCACCTTGGCCAGGAAGTCCTGAAGCCGCGGAGCCTGCGGGTTGCCGAAGAGCAGTTCCGGGGTGTTCTCTTCGACGATGTAGCCGTCCGCCATGAAGATCACGCGGTCGGCCACTTCGCGGGCAAAGCCCATTTCGTGGGTGACAACAACCATGGTCATGCCTTCCCGGGCCAGGTCACGGATGACCTGCAGCACTTCGCCCACCATTTCCGGGTCGAGGGCAGAGGTGGCCTCGTCGAAGAGCATGATGTCAGGCTGCATGGCCAGCGCACGGGCAATAGCCACACGCTGCTTCTGGCCACCGGAAAGCTGAGCGGGACGCGCGTCGGCCTTGTCTGCCAGCCCAACCCGGTCCAGCAGTGCCAGCGCGGTCTTGCGGACCTCGGCCTTCGGTGCCTTCTTCAGCTGCACCGGAGCCAGCATGATGTTGTCCAGCACGCTCATGTGCGGGAACAGGTTGAAGTGCTGGAAGACCATGCCGATGTGCTGGCGCACCTCGTTCAGGTTCACCTTCGGATCGGTGAGGTCGAAACCGTCTACCATGACGGTGCCGCCGGTGATGTCTTCGAGCTTGTTCAGGCAGCGCAGGAACGTGGACTTGCCGGAGCCGGAGGGGCCGATCACGCAGACCACTTCGCCCTCGGCCACGCTGACGTCCAGGCCCTTGAGGACCTCGTTGGATCCGTAGGACTTCCGCAGTCCGATGGTTTGGATCTTGCTCACTTGTTAAACCTCTTATCCAGGACGTCCGCCAACTTGGTCAGCAGCGTAATGACGATGAAGTACAGGGCAGCCACGATGATCAGGACCTCCGCGGTACGGAAGTTCACCGCGTAGATCTGCTGGCCCTGGTACGTCAGCTCCGCAAAGCCGATGACGGCAAGCAGGGAGGTGTCCTTCAAGGTAATGACGAACTGGTTGATGAAGGAAGGCGTCATGATCTTGATGGCCTGGGGAATGATGACCTTCTGCATGGTCTTCCCGTAGCCCAGTCCGAGGCTGCGTGCCGCTTCCATCTGGCCGGGATCCACGGACTGGATGCCGCCGCGGACAATCTCGGTCATGTAGGCGCCGGCGTTCAGGCTCAGCGTCAGCACGCCGGCCGTCAGCACATCCACCGGCTGGCCGATGATCTGCGGCAGGCCGAAGTAGAAGAAGAAGGCCTGAACCAGCACCGGGGTGCCGCGGAAAATGCTCACGTACACGGTGGCGATGCCGCGCAGGATCTTTGACGAGCCGACCTTCAGGAAGCCGAAGAACACGCCCAGAACGAGCGCGAAGAGCAACGACAGTGCGGTTGCCAGCAGGGTCAGGCCCATGCCCTTGGCGAAGGCCGGGCCGTTGTCCGTGATGAGGGACCAGAAGCTTGAGTCCTTGGCGCCGGCTTCCAGGTAGGTATCCAGGATTTCGTCGTATTCGCCGCTTTCCTTCAGGTCGGCGAGGCCGGCGTTGAAGGCGGTGAGGAGTTCGGGGTTGGCACCCTTGTTCACGGCGAAACCGTACGAGCTGCCGGCTTCCTTCTCGGTGACGGTCTTCAGGCCGTTGCCGGAGGCCACGCCGTAGGCAAGCACGGGGTAATCATCAAACACGGCCACGGAGCCGCCGGCCTTGACGTCGTCGTACATCTGGGCGGACTGCGCGAACGCAACCACCTCAAAGCCGTACTCGTCCTTGATGGACTCGGCGAACGTCTGACCTTCGGTCCCGGTCTTGACCGCTACGCGCTTTCCGCGCAGATCCTCGTACCCGGCGACGTCGTCGTTGTTCTCGGCGACGGCCATCTGGATGCCGGACTCGAAGTACGGATCCGAGAAGTCGAAGACCTGCCGGCGCTCGTCGGTGATGGACATCCCGGCAATGACGCCGTCCACCTGGTTGGACTGCAGCGACTGCAGTGCCGCATCAAAGCCGAGGGACTGGATTTCGACATTGAAACCCTCCTCCTCGGCGATCGCGTTGAGAAGGTCCATGTCGATACCGACCAGTTCGCCGTCTTGACGGAATTCGAACGGTGCGAAGGTGGTATCGGTGCCGATGACGAAGGTCTCGCCCTCGACGCCGTCCGCTGCAAAGGCTCCGGCCGCAGGTATCCCCAGCAGCAAAGCCAGGGTTGCGAGGAAGGTGGTCAGCGGTACGGCCAGTTTAGCCGGGCCCTTTAAGGCCCGTTTGCCACTAAGCAAAGTAAACGTCTCCTAGCTCTTTCACTGCGGCCCACGCCGCAAATGCCCTCATAGAGCGTACCTAGAGCAGTGGCAATGCAACGAACTGGAAGGGCTTCCAGGAGCGTGACCTAGGTCCCGTATCCGTAGAAATACCGTTCGAAAACGGCCCGGGCATGCCGGGTGAGCTTGAGGTAGTCCTCCTCCAGGACCCCGCCCTGGCCTGCGCCGTAACCGCACCAGCGGGCCACGGCGTCCAGTTCGCGCCGGGAGGACGGCAGCACGTCGGGGTTCCGTCCGCCGCGGATAACATTTGCGCTTCGGACCCGGCTGGCGAGCAGCCAGGCCTGGCGGAGGGTGTCGACGTCGACGGCGGGAAGCAGCTCCGCCGCCTCGATCGCGTCCAGGGCGGGCAGGGTCGCCGTCGTCCGCAGCTCCGGCACGCGGTGCGCGTGCTGCAGCTGGAGCAGCTGGACCTGCCACTCAACGTCGCTGAGGCTGCCGCGTCCGAGTTTGAGCTGGCGGGAGGGATCGGCTCCCCGGGGCAGCCGTTCGGCTTCCACCCTGGCCTTGATCCGGCGGATTTCCCGCACGTCCTTGACCGTGACCTCCTCCGGATAGCGGACCGGATCGATCAGCGCCATGAAGTCCTCGGCCAGGGCGTCGCTGCCGGCCATCGGGCGCGCCCGGAGCAGGGCCTGCGCTTCCCAGATCACCGACCAGCGCTCGTAGTAGCCACGGTAGGATTCCAGGCTGCGCACCAGCGGCCCCTGCCGGCCCTCGGGGCGCAGTCCGGCGTCGAGGACCAGGGGGCGTTCGGCCTGGACGGCCGGACTGCAGGGCTGCTGCAGGAATGTGGAGATCTGCGAGACGACCTTCTCCGCCTGCGCCTGCGCTGCGGCCGGGTCGACGCCGGGCAGCGGGCGGTGCACGTACATCACGTCGGCGTCGGAACCGTAGCCGATCTCCCGTCCGCCCTGCCGGCCCATCGCTACCACCAGCAGATCGGTGAGCTTCTCGCTGCTGTCGAACACCTCCGACTCCGCCACATGCAGGGCTCCCAGCACAGCGGCACGGTCGGCGTCGGCCAGGGCACGGCCGACGTCCTGCTGGCTGACCAGGCCCGCGCTGTCGGCGATGGCAATGCGCAGCATCTCCCGCCGGCGGATCAGCCGGATCAGCCGCATGGCCTCCGCAGGGCGGGGATGGCGGGACATCTTTGACTGGATTTCCTGCCACTGCGCGTCAAAGGACGCCGGCACCAGGTCCTTGTCGGAGGCCAGCCAGGAGGTGGATTCCGGCGAAACCTCCAGCAGGTCGGTAATGAACCGGCTCGAGGAGAGGATGGAGCACAGCCGCTCCCCCGCGGCCGAAGAGTCGCGCAGCATGCCCAGGTACCAATGCGTATCGCCCAGGTTTTCACTGAGCCGCCGGAAACCCAGCAGGCCGGCGTCAGGGTCCACGCCGTCGGCCAGCCACGCCAGCAGCACCGGAAGGAGCTGCCGCTGCAGCGCGGCACGGCGGCTGACTCCCACGGTCAGTGCCTCGATGTGGCGCATGGCGCCGCGGGGATCTGCGTAACCCAGGGCGGCCAGGCGGGCCTGGGCTGCCTCGGGTGTCAGCCGGACCTCGTCCGCGCTCAGGTTCGCCGCGGTGCTCAGCAGCGGGCGGTAGAAGATGCTCTCATGCAGCCGCCGCACCAGGCGCTTGCGGCGCTGCCACTGCTCCTGCAGGCGTTCGGCGCTGGGCCGCTCCGGGGAAAGGGAACCGGCGCTGGACTTGGCGAGGGCCCGCAGCGCGGCCTCACTCTCGGGCATCAGGTGGGTGCGGCGCATGTGCACCATTTGGATGCGGTGCTCAAGGACACGGAGGTAGCGGTAGGACTCGTCCAGTTCCCGGGCATCGGTACGCCCGATGTACCCGGCGTCGCTGAGCGCGGCAATCGCAGCGGTTGTGGTGCGCACCCGGAGGGATTCATCGACCCGGCCGTGCACCAGCTGCAGCAGCTGGACGGTGAATTCGACGTCGCGCAGTCCGCCGCTGCCCAGCTTCAGCTGCCGCGCCTCTTCATGGGCGGGAATGTTGTCGGTGACCCGGCGGCGCATGGCCTGCACCGATTCGACGAATCCGTCCCGCTCGGAACTGCTCCAGATCAGGGGGGCGACGGCTTCTTCGTAGCGCCGGCCCAGGTCCCTGTCCCCTGCCATGGCGCGGGCCTTCAGGAGCGCCTGGAACTCCCAGCTGTGCGCCCAGCGCTGGTAGTAGTTCAGATGCGACTCCAGCGTGCGCACCAGCGGGCCGTCCTTGCCCTCGGGACGCAGATTGGTGTCCACCTCCCAAAGCGGGGGCTCCGGTGCCGAGGCGTTAATGGCGCGGGAAATCCCGGCGGCCAGCGCCGTGCCGATGGCGGAGGCCCGCTCCTCCGGCAGCCCGGAGGCCTCAATCACGTAGATGACGTCGACGTCGGAGATGTAGTTCAGTTCCCGAGCGCCGGCCTTGCCCATCCCGATGACGGCCAGGCGTACAGCGGAGATCTCTTCGGCCGGGTAGCTCGCCGCCAGCTCCGCCCGGGAGACCGCCAACGCGGCTTCCAGGGCCGCGCCGGCCAGGTCCGCGAGCTCGCGTCCGGCCGCAGGCAGGAAGTCAGTGGGCGACGCCGCACCGAGGTCCCGCACGGCAAGGTCCAGCAGGTGCCGCCGGTACCGGGACCGCAGCGCCACATAGGCGCCCGTTCCCGTCAGGCCGGCCACGGGCGCTGCGCCGCTGCCCGCATGTACGGCGTCCAGCAGCGAGGCCCGCAGGGTGGGTTCATCCGTGCTGCCGGGTTCGGCACGCAGCTCGCGGTGCAGCACGCCGACATCCCCGGGATGCCGCATCAGGAACTCCGCCAAGGCATCGGAGGCCCCCAGGAGGCGGAACAGGGCTTCGCTCCGCTCGGCGCCGCCGTTGACCAGTTCCACCAGCTCCGGGGCACGCCCGATCAGCCGAACCAGCGACTGCAGTGCCAGGTCCGGATCCGCCGAGCAATTGAAGCCCGCGAACAGCGCGTCCTCATCGATGCCCTCGAGTTCCGAAGCCGCCAGGAACCGCGTGCTTTTTTCGAGGTCGCGGAAACCCGTGGCGATCAGCCGTCGAGTCAGGCTCATCGGTGCCGGCCCTTTCCTAGAGGATGCCCAGGTTCTTCTGCAGTTCGAACCTGGTCACCTGCTGGCGGTATTCGTTCCAGTCCGCACGCTTGTTCCGCAGGAAGTTCTCGAACACCTGCTCGCCCAGGATGTCGGCCACGAGCTCGGACTCCTCCATAACGCGCACGGCGTCATGCAGGGACGCCGGCAGCGGGTCGTGGCCCATGGCCCTGCGTTCGGCGGCGCTCAGGCTCTCGATGTCGTCTTCGGCGCCCGGGGGCAGGTCGTAGCCCTCTTCAATGCCCTTCAGGCCGGCCCCGAGCAGCACGGCGTAGGACAGGTACGGGTTGGCTGCTGCGTCGATGCCGCGGTACTCGATCCGGGCGGACTGGCCCTTGTTCGGCTTGTACAACGGCACCCGCAGCAGCGCGGACCGGTTGTTGTGGCCCCAGGACAGGTAGCTGGGGGCTTCGCCGCCGCCCCAAAGCCGCTTGTAGGAGTTCACGAACTGGTTGGTGACGGCCGTGAATTCCGGGGCGTGCCGCAGGATGCCCGCCATGAACTGGCGTGCGGTGGTGGAGAGCTGGAACTCGGCACCGGCCTGGAAGAAGGCGTTGCTGTCGCCCTCAAAGAGGGAGAAGTGGGTGTGCATGCCGGAACCGGGGTGGTGCGAGAAGGGTTTGGGCATGAAGCTCGCGTAGCAGTTGGTCATCAACGCGACTTCCTTGACCACTGTGCGGAAGGTCATGATGTTGTCCGCGGTCTGCAGGGCGTCGGCATAGCGCAGGTCGATCTCGTTCTGACCCGGCCCGGCCTCGTGGTGGCTGAACTCCACGGAGATGCCCACTGCCTCGAGCATGGACACGGCGGTGCGGCGGAAGTCCTGCGCGACGCCGCCGGGGACGTGGTCGAAGTAGCCGGCCTGGTCCACGGGAACGGGCTGGCCGTCTTCGCCGAGTTCATCGGACTTCAGCAGGTAGAACTCGATCTCGGGGTGGGTGTAGCAGGTGAAGCCCATGTCCGCGGCCTTCGCCAGCTGCCGCTTGAGCACGTTCCGGGGATCGGCAGCGGACGGCTGGCCGTCCGGGGTGAGGATGTCGCAGAACATCCGCGAGGTCTGCTCCTCGTCGCCGCGCCAGGGCAGGATCTGGAAGGTGGAGGGATCCGGCTGGGCCAGCAGGTCCGACTCGAAGATCCGGGCCAGGCCCTCGACCGAGGAACCGTCAAAGCCCAGGCCCTCTTCAAAGGCGCCTTCCACTTCCGCCGGTGCCAGCGCCACGGACTTGAGCTGGCCGACGACGTCGGTAAACCACAACCGCACAAACCGGACATCGCGCTCCTCGATGGTGCGCAGAACGAATTCCTGCTGGCGGTTCATCCTTACCTTCTTTCCTCTTCACGGCTCAGAGACATGTGAAACCTTCTTCACTCTACCTACGTGTGCGGGATTTGGTCGGCAGCCCGCGGGGATCCCCTCAACCAACCGGCCCGGCGGGTCCCCGCGGTCCGTTGTTTAGTAGGCTCGAAGCATGACCAGTGCCGAACAGCCCTCCCCGTACGCCGCCAATCCCGCGGACCTTTCCGTTCCTGGCGCACCGGCGCTGAAGAAAATCCGCATCTCGCATCTGCAGCAGTTGAAAGACAACGGCGGCCGGTTCGCCATGCTGACCGCCTATGACCAGTACGCCGCCGGCATTTTCGACGAAGCCGGCATCGAGGTGCTGCTGGTGGGCGATTCGGCCGCGAACAATGTGATGGGCCATGCCACCACCCTGCCCATCACCATGGACGAGATGATCGTCTTCGCCCGGTCCGTTACCGCCGGAGCCAGCCATTCGCTGGTGGTCTGCGACCTTCCCTTCGGCTCCTACGAGGTTTCCCCCGCCCAGGCCATCGAGTCCTCGGTGCGGCTCATGAAGGAAGGCCTGGTCCATGCGGTGAAGATGGAAGGCGGACGGCACTACGTTGAGCATGTCCGTGCCATGACGGCGGCAGGTATTCCGGTCATGGCCCACGTGGGCTTCACTCCGCAGGCCGAACACGCGCTCGGCGGCTACAAGGTGCAGGGCCGCGGCGATGCGGGAGCCGCGGTGGTGCAGGACGCCGTCGCCCTCGCCGAGGCCGGGGCGTTCTGCGTGTTGATGGAAATGGTGCCCGCCGACGTCGCCGCGGAGGTCGACGCCGCGGTGCGGGTACCGACCATCGGGATCGGCGCGGGCAACGCCACGACCGGACAGGTGCTGGTCTGGCAGGACATGGCCGGACTGCGCGGCGGAAAGCAGCCGCGTTTCGTCAAGGCGTTCGCGGACCTGCGGACCGAACTGTCCCGGGCGGCGAAGGAATACGCCGATGAGGTACGCAGCGGTTCCTTCCCCGGCCCGGAGCACAGCTTCTAGGGAACACAGCTTCTAGTCTTCGTCGGCGTCCCAGGCCTTGTTCCGCGCCTGCACCTTCTGCAGCGCGAGCTCGGCTTCCTCGCGGGTGGGGTACGGCCCCAGCAGCTTGGTCCAGTCCGACTGCGGGCCCTCCTCCACCTGGTGGGTCACTACGTTGAACCAGTAATCGGCCATGGGGTCCTCCTGTTGACGTGCTGTTGCCATTGGCGTGCCGTGCCTCTGCCGGACGGTCTCGTCCCACCTTCGGGCACGCTGGCGATAAGATCGATGGTATGCCCCAGAAACTCGCCTCTGCACCCGCTGGACACCTGACACCGGGGAGCGTGAGCCCCCGGCTGCGGGTTCCGGCATCCATCCCCCGCCCCGAATACGTGGACAGGGAAGCGCCCGCACCGTTCACCGGCTCCGAGGTCAAGTCTGCGGAAACCATCGAGAAGATCCGGATTGCCAGCAGGATTGCCGCGCAGGCCATCGTTGAGGTCGGCCGGCACATTGCCCCCGGCGTCACCACCGACGAACTGGACCGGATCGGGCACCAGTTCCTGCTGGACTCCAACGCCTACCCCTCCACGCTGGGCTACCGCGGCTTCCCGAAGTCCCTGTGCTCCTCCGTGAACGAAGTCATCTGCCACGGGATTCCGGACACCACGGTGCTGCAGGACGGCGACATCATCAACATCGACATCACCGCCTACATCAACGGCGTCCACGGCGACACCAACTGGACCTTCCTCGTCGGAGACGTCGACGACGAGTCCCGGCTGCTCGTGGAACGCACCCAGGAATCCCTGCGCCGTGCCATCAAGGCCGTGGCTCCGGGCCGGGAAATCAATGTCATTGGCCGTACCATCGAGTCCTACGCCAAGCGGTTCGGATACGGCGTTGTCCGTGACTTCACCGGCCACGGCGTCGGCGAAGCCTTCCACACCGGCCTGATCATTCCGCACTACGACGCCGCGCCCGCCTACAGCAGGCTGATTGAACCGGGAATGGTGTTTACGATTGAACCTATGCTCACTCTCGGCACTATCGAGTGGGACATGTGGGATGACAACTGGACAGTCCTCACCAAGGACCGCAAACGCACCGCGCAGTTCGAGCACACCCTGCTCGTTACTGATGACGGCGCCGAAGTTCTGACCCTTCCCTGATCCGCTGACCCGAGCTCAGAACTACTACTGGAGAACCATGGCCAAGAAGCACAAGTCCGACAAGCACGTCGACGCCGTCATTGGAATTGATATCGGGGGCACGGGCATCAAGGGCGGCATCGTCGACCTGTCCAAGGGCAAGCTGATTGGCGATCGTTTCCGCATCCCCACCCCGCAGCCTGCAACGCCCGAGGCAGTGGCCGGAGTGGTGGGCCAGATCGTCGCGGAGCTGTCCTCCCGTCCCGGCGGCCCCGGCCCCGAAGTCCCGGTGGGCGTCACCTTCCCGGCCATCATCCAGCACGGCATTGCCCGCTCCGCGGCCAATGTGGACAAGAGCTGGATCGATACCGACGTCGACACACTGCTCACCAAGGCACTCGGCCGCGACGTGCAGGTCATGAACGACGCCGACGCCGCCGGCCTCGCGGAGGCCCGCTACGGTGCAGGCCGTGAAGTGGACGGCACCGTTCTGGTGATCACCTTGGGCACCGGCATCGGTTCGGCCCTGATCTACAAGGGCATGCTGGTTCCAAACGCGGAACTCGGCCACCTGGAAATCGACGGACACGACGCCGAGACCAAGGCCTCCGCCTCGGCCCGGGAACGCGACGGGATCGGCTGGGAAGAATACGCCCAGCGGCTGCAGCGTTACTTCTCGCACGTGGAGTTCCTCTTCTCCCCCGACCTGTTCGTGATCGGAGGCGGCATCTCCAAGCGCAGCGAGGACTTCCTGCCCATGCTGAGCCTGCGGACCCCGATGGTCACCGCCAACCTGAAGAACAACGCCGGCATTGTCGGCGCCGCACTCCAGGCAGCCATGCACTTCAAATACATCAAGTAGCTGGTTTCCCGGATACAGGGTAAGCAAAAAGCGGCGGAAAGGTATCCTTTCCGCCGCTTTTTGCTTAGCAGCTACTGCGCGGTGAGCGGGCGCTGGGCACCGGACGGTACGCGTCCCGAATTTTCCCTGGCCTCGGTCCGCAGCTTCTCGATCGCTGTCTCGAAATCCTCGAGGGAGTCAAAGGACTGGTAAACGCTGGCAAAGCGCAGGTACGCCACCTGGTCCAGCTTCTGCAGCGGGGTGAGGATGGCCAGCCCCACTTCGTGGGCATCGATTTCCGCTACTCCGCTGGCCCGGATGGATTCCTCCACTTCCTGGGCCAGCATGGCGAGGTCGTCTTCGCTCACGGGCCGGCCCTGACAGGCTTTGCGCACACCGTTGATTACCTTGCTGCGGCTGAAGGGCTCTCCCACCCCGGAGCGCTTGATGACGCTCAGGCTGGTGGTTTCCACGGTGGAGAAGCGGCGCCCGCACTGGGGGCACTGCCGGCGGCGGCGGATCGCCGATCCGTCGTCGGCCAGGCGGCTGTCCACGACGCGGGAATCAGCGTTGCGGCAAAACGGACAGTACATGTCCCGTCCTTTCGCGAAGGGGCCTTGTGGTGCTCTCACTATAGGGCCCGCCCTGCCGCATCACCAAGTACACAACCACAACATGTAGTGCCGGCCGTACTACATGTAGGTGAGCTCAGCGTGCCGGGCGCGAAGCGCGTGGGTCCCGGGCGCGTGGGTCCGGGGCGCATGGCGGGGGCACCGGGTCCGGGCGCGTGGCGGGGCACCGGGTCCCGGGCGCGTGGCGGGGCACCGGGTCCGGGGCGCTTGGTCCGGGGCCATGGGTGCGGGGGCACGGGCCCGGGTCCATGTGTCCGGGGCGCATGGCGGGGCACCGGGTCCGTGGCCATGGGTCCGGGGCGCCTGGTCCCGGGTGCGTGGCGGGGCACCGGGTCCCGGGCGCATGGCGGGGGCACCGGTCCGGGTCCCGCATCCCTCCGATCGAGGAAACCCCACAGTTTGTCGCAATCCCTGCGGTTTGTCGTGATCCCTGCTCCGCGCGAAGCAGGGATCCGTACAAAGCGCAGGGATCCGTACAAACCGACGGGACAAACCGAGGGGGAAGGGCGGAGTCGGGTTCTGCGGATCGCGGTTCAGCGGCGGCAGCGCCCCCCAGTCCGCCGGCCGGCACCGGGCATCTGAGCCTCACCCCGGCCCGCAGGCGCCCGGGTTAGGCGGCTTTAATATCCCGGCGAGCTCTGCGAGCAAGGGATTTCGTTGCCGCCGTTCCGGGCGCCGAAGGGAACCCCGGGCACCGAAGGGAACCACGGGCGCCGCACCGGGCCGGGGTTGCCGAAGCGACCCCGGACCCTGCCCCGCGCGCTATTCGAAGCGGATGCTGACGGCGTCGCCGTGGGCCGGAAGGTCTTCCGCCTGTGAGAGGGCCACGATGTCGGCGCTCACTTCCTCCAGCGCTTCGCGGTTGTAGTTGACCACCTGGATGGCACGCATAAAGGTGGTGACGTTCAGCCCGGAGGAAAAGGCTGCCGTGCCGCCGGTGGGCAGCACGTGGTTGGAACCGGCGCAGTAATCGCCCAGGCTGACGGGACTGTAGTCCCCCACGAAAATGGCACCGGCGCTCCGGACCCGCGCCGCTACGGCCTCGGCGTCGGCCGTCTGGATTTCCAGGTGCTCGGCGGCGTAGGCATCGCAGACGGCAATGCCCTGCTCCAGCCCGTCAACGAGGATCACCCCGGACTGGGCGCCGGAGAGAGCCTCGCGCACGCGTTCGCTGTGCTTGGTCTCCCCGATCTGGCGCCCCAGCTCCTCCCGGACCTTCCCGGCAAGCTGCTCCGACGCAGTGACTAGGACGGATCCGGCATTGGGATCATGTTCGGCCTGGCTGATCAGGTCCGCTGCGACCAGCCGGGCATCGGCCGTCTCATCCGCCAGGACCATGATCTCGGTGGGACCGGCCTCGGAATCAATGCCGACCACGCCCTTGACCAGGCGCTTGGCAGTAGCCACGAAAACGTTGCCGGGACCGGTGACCACATCCACGGGCAGGATGGCGGCATTGGCATCGTCCGCAGGGACACCGTAGGCAAACGCGGCGATGGCCTGGGCACCGCCCACAGCGTAGACCTCGTCAATGCCCAGCAGCTTGGCCGCGGCAAGGATGGTGGGGTGCGGCAGCCCGCCGAATTCCTTCTGCGGCGGGGAGGCCAGTGCCAGCGAGGCGACGCCGGCTTCCTGGGCCGGCACCACGTTCATGACCACGGAAGACGGATATACCGCCAGTCCGCCCGGAACATAGAGCCCAACACGGGAGACGGGCATCCACTTATGCGTAAGGACCGCACCGGGACGGATTTCCACTTCGGCATCGGCGGGGCGCTGGGCCCGGGCGAAGATCCGGGTCCGCTCGATTGCTGTTTCCAGGGCGGCCCGCACGGCGGGGTCCAGCTGCTCAAGCGCCGAGTCGAGCGCTGCCGCCGGGACCCGGACCGCCTGCTGTTCCACGCCGTCGAACCGCTGGGCCAGTTCCGTCAGCGCGGCAAAGCCCCGCGTACGGACGTCGGTGATGATGGCGGAGACGGCATCCGACGCCGCGTCGAACGTCGTTTCCGCCCGCGGCATGGCGGCCTTCAGCTCAGCGGGGCTGAGGTGCCGGCCGCGCAGGTCAATGGTGCGGAAGGATTCAAAGGCTGCTGCGGGGCTGGATGAATTCACATCACCATTCTACCCAGCCCCGCTCACGGCCCGCGGCGAATATGTCGCCGCATGCACCCCCTGGGCGCGTGGCCGGCTTAGCCGTCCAGGCAGGCCGGACCGAGGAGCACCTTCAGGTCACCGAACAGCGACGGCGTGGGGTTGACCCGCATGTCCACGCCCAGTTTCATCACTTCCACCGTGCGGGAGCCGTTGAGCCGGATCTGCACTTCGGAGGTACCCGGGTGCGTCCGCAGCACGTCTCCGAGCTGGGAGACCACGGTTTCAGTGGCCTTATAGGTGGCCATGGAAATCACCACGGGCCCGGAATGACCCTCGCTGAGGTCGGGGACGGTGAGTTCCTGCGCGTTCAGTGTGACGGCGCCGTCATCGCGCCGCTGCAGCCGGCCGCGGACCACCACAATCAGGTCTTCAGCCAGCACGGCGGCAATGGGGCCGTAGACCTGCCCGAAGAACATCACTTCCATGGACCCGGCGAGGTCCTCGATCTCGCAGCGGGCGTAGGCGTTGCCGCTGTTCTTGGCAATGCGCCGCTGGAGCGAGGTGATCATGCCTGCGATGGTGACGATGGCGCCGTCGGGCGGGCCTTCCTCCCCCACAATGTTGGTGATCGTGGAGTCGGCGTGCTGGCTGAGGATGCCTTCCAGGCCCTGCAGCGGGTGGTCCGAGACGTAGAGGCCGAGCATGTCGCGTTCGAAGGACAGCTTGTCCTTCTTTTCCCATTCCGGGAGGTCCGGAATATCGATGCTGATCGAGTCCTCCGGTTCCTGGTCGGAGATGGCGGCGAAGAGGTCGAACTGTCCTACGGCCTCGTTGCGTTTGAGCACCACCACGGAGTCGATCGCTTCTTCGTGGATCATTGCCAGCGGACGCCGGGCATGACCCATCGAGTCGAAGGCACCCGCCTTGATCAGGGACTCGATGGTGCGCTTGTTACAGACCACCGCCGGGACCTTCATCAGGAAGTCCTTGAAGTTGGTGTACGCTCCCTTCTCCTCACGGGCGGCGACCATGGCCTGCACCACATTGGCACCGACGTTGCGGATGGCGCCCATGCCGAAGCGGATGTCCTTGCCCACAGGGGTGAAGTTCACCGAGGATTCGTTCACGTCCGGCGGCAGGACCGTGATGCCCATTTTGCGGCACTCGTTCAGGTACAGCGCCAGCTTGTCCTTGTCATCACCCACGGAGGTGAGCAGGGCCGCCATGTACTCGGCCGGATACTGGGCCTTCAGGTACGCCGTCCAGTAGGAGACGACACCGTAGGCCGCGGAGTGCGCCTTGTTGAAGGCGTAGTCGGAGAACGGGAGCAGGATGTCCCAGAGCGCTTTGATGGCCGCTTCGGAATAGCCGCGGTCCACCATGCCCTGATGGAAACCGGCGTACTGCTTATCCAGCTCCGATTTCTTCTTCTTGCCCATGGCACGGCGGAGAATATCTGCCTGGCCCAGGGTGAAGCCGGCCACCTTCTGGGCGATGGCCATAACCTGCTCCTGATACACAATCAGGCCGTAGGTGGTGTTCAGGATTTCCGCGAGCGGTTCCTCGAGCTCCGGGTGGATCGGGGTGATTTCCTGCTGCCCGGTCTTGCGCAGGGCGTAGTTCGTGTGCGAGTTCGCACCCATGGGGCCCGGACGGTACAGGGCGATGACAGCCGAGATATCTTCAAAGTTGTCCGGACGCATGCTCTTGAGCAGCGACCGCATTGGCCCGCCGTCGAGCTGGAACACACCCAGCGTGTCACCGCTGGCAAGGAGATCGTAGGCTTCCTTCAAATCCAGCGGCAGGTCTTCCAGGACCAGGTCTTCGCCGCGGTTGTTCTTGATGTTCTCCACCGCGTCGGAGACGATCGTCAGGTTCCGAAGGCCGAGGAAGTCCATCTTGATCAGCCCCAGGCCTTCGCAGGTCGGGTAATCGAACTGCGTGATGACCTGCCCGTCCTGCTCGCGGCGCATGATCGGGATGATGTCGATCAGCGGGTCTGAAGACATGATCACGCCGGCAGCGTGCACACCCCACTGGCGCTTCAGGCCTTCAAGGCCCAGTGCGGTATCGAACACACGCTGGGAATCCGGGTCGGTGCGCAGTAGTTCGCGCAGCTCCTCGGCCTCCCCGTAGCGCTTGGCTTCCTTGTTGTGCACGTCGGCCAAAGACAGGCCTTTGCCCATCACGTCCGGCGGCATGGCCTTGGTCAGGCGTTCTCCGACCGAGAAGGGGTAGCCCATCACGCGGGAGGAGTCCTTCAGTGCCTGCTTGGCCTTGATGGTGCCGTAGGTGACGATCATGGCAACGCGCTCGTCGCCGTACTTCTCCGTGACGTAGTGGATCACTTCGGAGCGGCGCCGATCATCGAAGTCGACGTCGAAGTCAGGCATGGAGACGCGGTCCGGGTTCAGGAAGCGCTCGAAGATCAGGCCGTGCTGCAGCGGGTCCAGGTCGGTGATGCCCATCGCGTAGGCGGCCATTGAGCCTGCACCGGAGCCACGGCCGGGGCCGACACGGATTCCGTTTTCCTTGGCCCAGTTGATGAAGTCGGCCACCACGAGGAAGTAGCCCGGGAAGCCCATCTGGGCGATGATGCCCACTTCGTAGTCGGCGCGCTTGCGCACGGCATCGCTGATCCCGTTCGGGTAGCGGCGGTGCAGTCCGGCTTCGACCTCCTTGACGAACCAGGACTCCTCGTTCTCGCCCTCCGGAGTCGGGAAGCGCGGCATGTAGTTAGCCTTGGTATTGAATTCGACGTCGCACCGCTCGGCAATGAGCAGGGTGTTGTCGCAGGCGTCCGGGTGGTCGCGGAAGATGGCCCGCATTTCGTCCGGAGACTTGAGGTAGA
This sequence comes from Arthrobacter jinronghuae, assembly GCF_025244825.1. Classification (NCBI taxonomy): domain Bacteria; kingdom Bacillati; phylum Actinomycetota; class Actinomycetes; order Micrococcales; family Micrococcaceae; genus Arthrobacter; species Arthrobacter jinronghuae. The sequence goes on along the minus strand of NZ_CP104263.1, from coordinate 1,492,563 downwards.
ACTCGTCGGCGTCGAACTTGAAGCGCTTGGGGTCGGCCAGCGAGGAGCCGGACTGCACGCACAGCAGCGCCGCATGCGCGGAGGCGTCTTCGGCGTGGGTGTAGTGCAGGTCATTGGTGGCCACCAGGGGCAGCTGCAGCTCGCGGGCCAGCTTGATCAGGTCCGCCTGCACGTTGCGCTCGATGTCCAGGCCGTGGTCCATCAGCTCGCAGAAAAAGTTCTCCGGGCCGAAGATGTCACGGAAGTCCGACGCCGCCTGCACGGCTTCCCGGTACAGGCCCAGGCGCAGCTTCGTCTGAACTTCGCCGGAGGGGCAGCCGGTGGTCGCGATGAGGCCCTTGCCGTAGGTCTGCAGCAGGTCCCGGTCCATGCGGGGCTTGTAGAGGTAGCCTTCCAGCGAGGCCAGGGAGGACATCCGGAAGAGGTTGTGCATGCCCTCGGTGTTCTCGGCCCACATGGTCATGTGGGTGTAGGCACCGGCACCGGAAACGTCGTTCCTGCCGCCGTCGCCCCACTTCACGCGGGTCTTGTCCCTGCGCGCCGTACCGGGCGTCAGGTAGGCCTCCACACCGATGATCGGCTTGATGCCGGCACCGCGGGCCTTGTTCCAGAAGTCGAAGGCGCCGAACACGAAACCGTGGTCGGTGGTTGCCAGGGCGTTCATGCCCAGCTCGTCGGCGTGGCTGAACAGATCCGTCAGCCGGGCAGCCCCGTCGAGCATCGAATATTCGGTGTGGTTGTGAAGATGGACAAACGATTTCGACGTACTAGTTGCTGAAGCCACCTGTACATTCTAGGCCCCGGCGCGCGGCGCGTCGGACGCCGCCGCGCCGGGCCGCCACCGGTGTGCCGCGGCTCTCCGGCGGGGCTAAACCTCGCCGCTGCGCAGGGCGTCGACGGCGTATTGCAGATCCTGCGGGTACTGGCTGGTGAACTCCACGTACTCTCCCGAGCCGGGGTGGGTGAAGCCCAGTTTCCGGGCGTGCAGCCACTGCCGGGTCAGGCCCAGCTCCGCGGCCAGCTTTGCATCCGCACCGTAGGTGAGGTCGCCGGCGCAGGGATGGCGCAGGGCGGAGAAGTGCACACGGATCTGGTGGGTGCGGCCCGTCTCCAGGTGCACCTCCACCAGCGAGGCCTTACCGAAGGCTTCCAGCACCTCGTAATGCGTCACCGACGGCCGGCCGCCCTCAACGACGGCGAAACGCCAGTCGTAGCCGGGGTGACGGCCGATCGGTGCGTCGATGGTGCCCTTCAGCGGGTCGGGCAGCCCCTGGACCACTGCGTGGTACATCTTGTCCACGGTGCGCTCCTTGAACGCCTGCTTCAGGAGCGTGTAGGCGTGCTCGGTCTTGGCAACGACCATGACCCCGGAGGTGCCGACGTCGAGCCGGTGGACAATACCCTGCCGTTCGGGGGCGCCGGACGTGGAGATGCGGTAGCCGGCAGCGGCCAGCGCCCCGACCACCGTTGGTCCCACCCAGCCCGGCGATGGATGCGCTGCCACGCCTACCGGCTTGTCGATGACGACAAAGTGTTCGTCGTCGGCCAGGATCAGCAGGTCGTCAACCGGTTCGACGACGACGGCCAGCGGGTCCCGCTGTTCCGGGACGTCTGCGGTGATTTCCTGTCCGGCGTGCAGCTTGTCCGATTTCGCCAGCACCCGGCCGGCGGAGCTGAAATAGCCGTCGGTGCACCAGGTGGCCGCAACGGAGCGGGATACATCAAGCAGGCCGGCCAGCACGGCGTCGGCACGCTTGCCGTCGGCTTCCTCGGGGACTGCGAATACTGTGTGGAGCTCGTTCATCGTGTTGCCTCGTCGTCATTGCGCTGGTCGGTCGTAACTGTCTTGCCGGACGGCGTGCGCACCCCGTCCAAGCCGATTCCCCGCAGCGTGAGCAGGCAGACCAGGATCACGCCGGAGACCACGCAGGAATCGGCGATATTGAAGATCGCGAAGTTCGGGAAGGCGATGAAGTCCACAACATGGCCCTGGCCGAAGGACGGTTCCCGGAAGAGCCGGTCGGTGAGGTTGCCCAACGCACCGCCGAGCACCAGACCCAGGGCCGTGGCCCAGGCCAGGGAACGGACCCGGAACATCAGGTAGACCAGGAAACCGGATACGAGAACCATGATGATCGTGAAGACCCACGTGTACTCGGTGCCGATCGAAAACGCTGCACCGGGATTGCGGATGAAGTGCCAGCGCAGGACCGGGGGGAGGACATCGGTTATCTGGCCCTCGGTCATGGTGCGGACCACCCACAGTTTCGTGAGTTGGTCGGAAATAACGGCGATGACCGCCATGCCAAGCATGATCAAAGCAGGCGTGCCCCTGCGGGCACGGCTGCGTCCGGCACCCGTGCTGTCCGGGGTCTGCGCTGAGGAAGGAGTCATGGTGCTTTCGTGATCGGAATGCCGGCGGGAATCAGGTGCCGGCTGAACTGCGCGGTGAAACGGATGTTCGGGCATAAAACCTAAGGGCCGTCAGCCGGGGTGACCCGGCCTCCGGCCCTTAGGTTTTATTCAGCTAATACACTGCTTATCTTCTGCATTGTTCAGCTTCTTCAATTACTGGACTTCCAGAATGCCGGCTGCTGCCTGTACATCAGTTTAACCGATGTTCCAGGAGCGCCGTGCCCGAGGCAATTACGCGTCGGCGGTTTCCGAAGCTACGGAACCGCGTGCATCCAGATCGCGCAGCTGGCCTTCGATGTAAGCCTTCAGGCGTGAACGGTAGTCCCGCTCGAAGCCGCGCAGCTGCTCGACCTTGCGCTCCAGGACAGCCTTCTGCTGTTCCAGGGTGCTGAGGATCTTGCGGCTCTTCTCCTGGGCGTCGGTGACGAGGCCGCTGGCCTCGATCTGCGCTTCGGCGATGATCTTGTCGCGCTGCTCGATACCGGCACCGACGTAGTCGTCGTGCATCTTCTGGGCCATGGCCAGGATGCCTGCAGCGGTCTCCGTGTTGTTGGCCGCGGGAACCGGGGCGGGCTCCGGCTTCGCCTCGACGGGTTCCGGACGCTCTTCTACGACCGGAGCTTCAACCTTCGGCTCGGGCTTGGGCTCTTCCGGAACCTTTTCGACCTTCGGCGCAGCGGCTACCGGAGCCGGGACCGAGTTCGCCGAAGCGGCGGATCCTCCGGCCACGGCCGCGGCCAGCTGGCTGCGGAGATCTTCGTTTTCGGAGTTCAGCCGGCGCAGTTCCACCACGATCTCGTCGAGGAAGTCATCGACTTCATCCTGGTCATAGCCTTCCCGGAACTTGGTCGGCTGGAACCGCTTGTTGACAACATCTTCTGGCGTCAGAGCCATCTGGTCACCTCATACTGGATTATAAGATTCGCCTGCGAGTCAAGCAGGCGGTTCTACGTAGAGAATTACGGACATACAAAAAAATGCAGATTTGTATTCGGTTTCACACTATATCGTTTGGTTTCCGAAAACTAACCGGACCCCTGCTGCATCGAAACGCTAGTGCGCGACGCTGACGACAATCTGCGTGAGGATCGATACAAGGATGAACAGGACCAGGAAAGCCAGGTCCAGGGCCACTCCCCCAAGCCGCACCGGCGGGATGATGCGCCTGAACAGCCGGACGGGCGGGTCGGTAACACCGTAGACGCCGGTAGCGAGCACGAGTGCCGGCCCCTTTGGCCGCCACTGCCGGGCAAACATCTGCACGGCGTCGTACACGATCCGCAGGATGAGGGCGAGCTGGAAGAGCACCAGCACCAGGTACACCAGGGGAAGAATGATATTCACGCGCAGGGTTTCATTTCCGGAAGTCGGTGGCAGCACCCGCGGCCCGTCGGTGCGGGCCTTGGGTCAGCTCTGGTTGAAGAAAGTGGACTGTGATTCGCTGATCTTCTTGTCATCGCCCAAAACCTCAACGTAGGACGGCGAAAGCAGGAAGACCTTGTTGGTGACACGCTCAATGCTACCGCGCAGGCCGAAAACGAGGCCCGCTGAGAAGTCGACGAGGCGCTTGGCGTCCGCTTCTCCCATATCGGTGACGTTCATGATGACGGGGATGCCGTCACGGAAGCTCTCACCGATGATCTTGGCGTCGTTGTAGGAGCGGGGGTGGACGGTGGTGATCTGACGAAGGCCAGATACGTCCTCGCGGGACGACGGGGCACGCTTGATGGGTGTCACGGGTGCGCGGTACTCCTCCACTGCATTGCGGACGACGGGGGCAGGAACCGCCTCCGGCGCTTCCTCATCGGGCTCATGGACGGGAGCAAAGTCTTCCTCCCGGGCAGGGGCTTCCCGCAGGTGCCGCTGTTCGGACTCGTAGTGCTCGTCACCGTCGGCGAGCCCAAGGTAGATCATTGTCCTGCGCATTGCGCCAGCCATGGTTGCTCCTCTTAATCCTTCAACGCCTAGCTGCCCATTACTGTACTGTTACTGCACGGTACTGCAGGGTGCTGCGCGGCGGCTGTATGGTGTTCGTACTTTGACGCTACCGTACCGGCGGGCGCGGGCCCAGAACATCGGATCCGATTCTCAGGTGTGTCGCCCCGTGGGCGACGGCGGCCTCGAGGTCGGAACTCATGCCGGCGGAGATGCTCAGCGCCCCCGGGTGCTGCGCCTGCAACTGCGCCGAAAGTTCCCGGAGGCGCGCGAAGGCGTCACCGGCATCCGCGCCGAGCGGTGCAACGGCCATCACCCCGGACAGGAGCAGTCCGGGAGTACCGGCCACTGCTTCGGCCAGAAGCGGCAGATCCTCCGGCTGCGCTCCCCCTCGGCCTGGATCCGCAGCCCGTGCGGCATCGCCGCGCAGGTCCACCTGCAGGAAGCAGGACAGGTCCCCACGGGCCGCCAGTCCTTCGGATTCACGGCGCCGCTGCTCTGCTGCCATCGCCTTGCCCAGGGCAGTCACCAGGGAGCGGCGGTCCACCGAGTGGACGGAGGCCGCGTAGCGCACCACGGACTTTGCCTTATTGGACTGCAATTGGCCGATGAAGTGCCAGTCAAGATCCAGGTGCGCCAGGTCTGCGGCCTTCGCGGCGGCTTCCTGGTCCTTGTTTTCGCCCACGTCCCGGACTCCCAGCCCGGCGAGGATGTCGACATCGGAGGCCGGGAAATACTTGGTGACCACAATCAGGTGCGGTTCGTCGGCACCGGCGGGGCGCCCGGCGGCCTGGATGCGGTTCCGGACGCGCTGCAGCCGGTCCCGAAGCTCATCAGTGCGGGAGGGATATTCGGATATTGAAGTCATGGTCTTTCCATTATCCCGGCCTGGCCGGCGTCGATGCGCTGCGGCGGAATCAGGAACGCTGCCAGATCACGCCGGCGAACCGCCCGGTGGCGGGGTCCCGGCGGTGCGAAAACAGCTGGTCGTTCTCCAGGGTGCAGCCTCCGACCCGTTCCACGGAGACGCCCAGGCCTGCGAGCTGCGCCTGGGCGCCCGCGGGAAGATCTAGGGCGGGGGTGCCGCTGCGGGTCACAGCGGCCGTCGCCGGGAGCAGGGCAACCGATTCGGCCTGCATGGCAGCCGGAACCTCGTAGCACTGCCCGCAGACGCAGGGACCTATCCAGGCCCGGAGCCCGGTTCCCCCGGCGGAGCGCATCCGGTCGACGGCAACGGGCAGGATGTTGTCCAGCAGGCCACGGCGGCCGGCATGCACGGCGGCAGTAACGGGTCTGCCGTCGGGGCCGGCCCCGGCCAGCAGGACCGGCACGCAGTCGGCAACCATGACCGCCAGCGGGGCTGCGCCGTCGCCACTGATCAGGCCGTCCGCCGTGGGAGCACCGGTGCCGGGGCCTGCTGCTTCTGCCACCTCCGCTGAATGAACCTGGTTCATAAAGCGCAGGGTGCCGGGGCGGACGCCCATCACGGCCTCGAGTTCCGCACGCCGCTTCAGGACCGCATCCGGGTCATCCCCCACATGCAAAGCGAGGTTGCCTGCGGACGTGTTGGTGAATCCCGCCCACAGGTTGTCGCCAACCTGGCGGTGCCACCAAAACATCCGGGACAACCCCGCTGTCATGCTCAGCTGTTCTTGCTCTGCTGTTCTGCCTGCCGGTCTTCCTACTTCAGGAAGTCCGGCACGTCCAGGTCGTCCGGACGGCCGGTGGACAGATCCGATTCCACTACTGCCGGAAGATCGATGTCGAAGCCGGCGTCGGCCGGGACATCGCTGTGCTGGTGCTGTGACCGCTGGGACCACGCCGACAGGCCTGCGGATGCCGGAGCAGCAGCCCCGAAGCCGCCGGCGGCCGCTGCCGAGGCAGGAGGCGTGGCGGGCTCGGCAGGCTTGTGCTGCGCCGGCTGCGAGGTGACATCCACCTGGTCGAAGCCTGCAGCAATAACGGTAACCCGCGCTTCGTCGCCCAGGGCGTCGTCAATGACGGCGCCGAAGATGATGTTGGCTTCGGGGTGGGCAACTTCCTGGACCAGGCGTGCAGCCTCGTTGATCTCGAACAGGCCGAGGTCGGAACCGCCCTGGATGGAGAGCAGCACGCCGTGTGCGCCGTCGATCGAGGCTTCGAGCAGAGGAGAAGCTATTGCCAGCTCGGCAGCCTTGACTGCACGGTCCTCGCCGCGGGCCGAACCGATACCCATAAGTGCCGAACCTGCACCCTGCATAACCGATTTCACGTCCGCGAAGTCGAGGTTGATCAGGCCCGGGGTGGTGATCAGGTCGGTAATGCCCTGAACGCCGGAGAGCAGGACCTGGTCCGCGGAACGGAAGGCATCCAGCATGGAGACGTTGCGGTCGCTGATCGACAGCAGCCGGTCATTCGGGATGACGATCAGCGTGTCGACTTCGTCGCGCAGCGTATCGATACCGGATTCGGCCTGGTTGGAGCGGCGCCGGCCTTCGAAGGTGAAGGGACGGGTAACCACGCCGATGGTCAGGGCGCCGAGCGAACGGGCGATACGGGCGACGACGGGGGCGCCGCCGGTACCGGTTCCGCCGCCTTCGCCTGCGGTCACGAAGACCATGTCCGCTCCGCGAAGGACTTCCTCGATCTCCTCTGCGTGGTCCTCGGCAGCCTTGCGGCCGACCTCGGGATCAGCGCCGGCGCCCAGGCCACGCGTGAGTTCGCGGCCGACGTCGAGCTTGACGTCGGCGTCACTCATCAGCAGTGCCTGTGCATCGGTGTTGATGGCGATGAACTCCACGCCGCGGAGGCCTACATCGATCATCCGGTTTACGGCGTTCACGCCACCGCCGCCGATGCCGACGACCTTGATGACGGCCAAGTAATTCTGCGGTGCTGCCACGTCCTGTGTCCCTTGTTCGAATCTCTGCAACTTTTATGTTTTCGCAACTGCCTGCGTTCTGCAGCTGCATGTGTCTTGCTGAACCGGTCTGCGTACAAACCGGTTCCCGGCCGCCGACGCCCCCGTGGTTTCCAGCGGAATCCCGGAGATTCCCACTGGACGCCCGGCCGAAAACCTTGAACCGACACAACCCTAACCCTCAACTTGAGGGTTATAGTTATGTCAAGTAATCCATTACTTGAGACGCTATGGGGCCAGCGCCGCTTCCGCAAATACCGGCCCCGCGTGTCGGAGGAATCTTTCCTCACTCCCGCGCAGCATCACCTGCTTCGGACCCCCGAAAATCCCCTCGGCCGGGTCCGGTGCGGCATACGGTTTCCGGCCGTCCTCCGCGCCGGTCAACGCGTCACCGGGCGGTCGGGCGTACTCACGTCGTAAACCTGCACCGGCGGATCAGACGGCTCCATCTTCAGGAGCGCCTCAAGCACCCGTGCCTTTGCCTCATTGGCATCGGCACTCCCCCAGAATACTGTCTGCCCGCTCTTAAGCTTCAGTTCGACCGAATCCAGCGTCTGGGCGGAGGCGTTCTCCAGCCGGCCGAGCACCTCCGGCGGCAGTGCCGCCAGTACGGCCGTGATACTGGGGAAAACACTCGCGTTAATGGCTTCGCTTCCGCCGGCGATAAGCGGAAGGGCGACCGCTGCCCGGTCGGCTGCTACTGCCAGCCGGCGGCCCTCTTCATCGATGAGGACATGCGTGTCACCGTCCTGCAGCACGGCCACGGGAATGCGTTCGGTAACCGTAACCACCAGGGTGGACGGTGGCTGCGCTGCGACCTCGATCTTTTCGATTTCCGGGCGGTCTTTCAGCAGCCCTTCCACGTCGGCGTCGGAAATGGTGGGCAGGGTCTGCCCCTTCAACGGTTCCAGCGCTGCTTCAGCCTGCTCACGGGGCAGCAGCGTGGTGCCCTCGACCACTACGGTCTTCAGCTCGAGCATCGGTGAGAAAAACCACAGGGCAAAGAACAGTGCGGTGACGGACAGCGCGGAGCCGGCCGTAATCCAGGCTGCCCTGCGCCGCCGCCTGCCGGGCGGTTCCGGAAATGCCAGGACCGTTCCGTCCGTGCTCGCGCTGTTGGCGCCCGGCACCGGGGACTTGCCTGCGGAGCGCCGGGTTCCGGCCAGGCGGCCCGGGACTTTGTCCGCTGAAGTGCCCGCAGCCTTCACCGCGGATTTCCGCTTCCCGGCAGACTGCCCCGCGGACTTCGCCTTGGGGGCGCCGGAAGCGGGCCGGACGGCGGTGGAACCGGCGGCAGGCAGGACCGTCTGATCTTCCGGCTCCAGAGCCCGCGTAGCGGTGATGGTCTCGTCGTCGCTCCCGGAGCGCTTCCTACCGGCCATTGGCGGCTTTCCCAGCGGTGGCGGCAGGACGGGCCGGAACGGCGGACAGGCGGGCAACCAGTTCGGATCCGAGGACGGTGACGTCACCGGCGCCAACGGTCAGGATGATGTCTCCCTCGCCGGCACCGTCAGCAACCCGGGCCACCGCGCGGTCCGGGCTATCGGCATAGCCGCCGGGGACGTGCAGGCGGGACGTGATCAGCTCACTGGTCACGCCTTCAATCGGATCTTCCCGGGCCGGATAGATGTCCAGCACGGTGGCGGTATCCGCCAGGTCCAGGGCGGCCGCAAACTCCGCCGCAAAGTTGCGGGTCCGGCTGAACAGGTGCGGCTGGAACAACACATGCACCCGGTGCCCCCCGGCCACTGTGCGGGCAGCCTTCAGTGCGGCGTGGACTTCGGTGGGATGGTGGGCGTAATCGTCGAACACCTGCACGCCGCGTGCGCTGCCGCGGGATTCGAACCGCCGGGCGGCTCCGGAGAACGTACCCAGCCCCGCTGCGGCCACCCGGGGATCAACGCCAAGTTCCAGGGCCACGGCAAAGGCGGCAGCCGCGTTCAGGATGTTGTGCGCGCCCGGAACCTGCAGGGCAAGCTGCACCTCGGCGTCACGGCCGTCCACGGTGTACTGCAGGGTGCTGACCGAGCCGGCGCCGGCCGGGCGGGTAGCCGTAACCCGCACGTCTGCGCCGTCCGCGTAGCCGTAGGTGGCTACCCGGACTCCCGGACAACGTTCGACCAGGGCTACGGCACCGGCGTCGTCCGCGCAGGCAACAAGGAGTCCCTCCGCCGGCAGCAGCGCGGTGAAGGCGTCGAAGGAAGCGAAGACCGCTTCCTCGGTGCCGTAGTGGTCGAGGTGGTCGGCCTCGACATTGGTGACCACGCTGATCCGCGGGTTGTAGTTCAGGAAGGACCCGTCCGATTCGTCGGCTTCGGCCACGAAGACCGGTCCGGCACCGTGGGCCGCATTAACGCCAAGGGCGGCAACATCGCCGCCGATGGCGAAGGAAGGATCCAGGCCGGCCTCGCGCAGCATCACGGTCACCATGGCCGTGGTGGTGGTCTTTCCGTGGGTGCCGGCCACCGCAATGAGGTCCTGCTCCCCCATCGCCGCGGAGAGCGCAACCGAGCGGTGGATGATCCGCAGCCCGCGGGACCGCGCCGCTGCAAGTTCCGGGTTCTGCTCGCGGATTGCCGTAGACACGACTACCGTGTCGGCGCCGGCAACGTGTCCGGCGTCGTGCCCCACGAACACCGTCGCCCCCAGTGCTTCAAGGGCACGCAGTCCCGCCGAGTCCTTGGAATCGGAGCCGGAAACCGGAATGCCCTGGGCCAGGAGCACCCGGGCAACGGCCGACATGCCGGCGCCGCCCAGGCCGATGAAGTGTACGTTCCCAAGGTCTGTCGGGTTGAGCCGGTTCATGCCTTTGACCTATCGCTTGCTTCGAGGATGAATGCAGCCATCCGGGAGTCCGCGTCACGGATACCCAACGCCGCCGATGCCTTTGCCATGGCTTCCAATGCCTCGGGATCGGCCAGCAAAGGTATCAGCCTGTCGGAAATCCACTCGGCTGTGAAGAGGGAATCGGCAACCGTCAGCGCCCCGCCGGCAGCCACCAGGGCTTCGGCGTTGAGTGCCTGTTCGCCGTTGCCGTGCGGCAGCGGAACCAGGACGGCAGGCAGCCCCACCGCACTGATTTCGCAGACGGTTCCCGCCCCGGAGCGGGCCAGCAGCAGGTCCGCGGCCGCGTAGGCCTGCTCCATGCCGTCGACGTACTCCACCTGGGTGTAGCCGCGGGCGGCGATCGGTTTTCCGTCGGCGTCCACGAGGGACTTTCCGCGGCCGGTGATGTGCAGCGTCTGGATACCGGCCGCCGCCAATGCCGGAAGGGCGTGCTCCACTGCCCGGTTAATGCTCGCGGCACCGGAAGAACCTCCGGTCACCACCAGCGTGGGCCGGTCCTGCTCCAGCCCGAGGGCGGACCGTGCCGCGTTCCGGGCGGCACTGCGGTCCAGCCCGGAGATTTCCCGGCGCATCGGCATGCCGACCCACGTCGCCCGGGGCAGGCGGGTGGATTCGAAGGCCACTCCTGTCACGGCCGCGAAGCGGGCACCCACTCGGTTGGCGAGCCCGGGACGCGCGTTGGCCTCGTGCACGATCACGGGAAGCGACCGGCGGCGGGCCGCCAGGTACACCGGCGTGGAAACATAGCCCCCCACGCCCACAACGACGTCGGCCTGCGCAGCGTCCAGGATCTCGCCGGCCTGGCGCACCGCGCGGATCAGGCGGCCCGGCAGTTTGGCGAGGTCCGCGGAAGGCCGCCGGGGCATGGGGACCCGGTCGATGGTCGCCAGCTCATAGCCCGCCGCGGGCACCAGGCGTGTTTCCATTCCGGATGCGGTCCCCACCACTGTGATGCGGGCGTCGGAACGGCGTGCCGTGACGGCATCTGCAATGGCCAGGAGAGGGCTGATGTGCCCGGCGGTGCCGCCTCCGGCCAGGACTACGGAGAGGGAAGGCTGCGTCATGGAGCTGTTGGTTCACTTTCGGGGATTTTGCGGGCAAAGGAAAGCAGGACGCCGACGGCGGCGAGCGTGAAGGTCAGGGAGGAGCCGCCGTAGGAAATGAACGGCAGCGGAACGCCGATGACGGGAAGCAACCCGGTCACCATGGCAATGTTCACGAAAGCCTGTCCGATGATCCAGACCAGGATGGCACCGCAGACAATGCGGATGAACGGGTCAGTGTGGCGCATGGTGACCCGGACCGTGGCGATGGCGAGGACGGCAAAGAGGCTGACTACGACGAGCGTTCCCAGCAGGCCGAACTCCTCGCCGATAATGGCGAAGATGAAGTCGTTATGGGCTTCCGGGATCCAGTTCCATTTCTGCCGGCTCTGGCCGATGCCCACTCCCAGCCAGCCGCCGGAGGCCAGTGCGTACATGCCGGCGTTGGCCTGGTCGCACAGGCCGGTGCTGCAGTCCAGCTGGAGCCAGGCGCTGATCCGGCTGGACCGGTTGCTGCTCACCAGGGACATCAGTACCGCTCCCACGGCTGCTCCGGCCGCGAGGACGCCCAGGAAACGCAGGGGTGCTCCGGCGAAGAACAGGGCAGCAACCATGATCATGCCCATCACGATCACGGTGCCGAGGTCGCTTCCGAGCATGACCAGGACAATCAGGATCCCGCCGCCGGGGACCACCGGAATAAGGGCGTGTTTCCATTCGTTGATCAGCCGCCCCTTCCGGGACAGGACCGCCGCGAACCAGATGGCCATGGCCAGCTTCGCGGCTTCGGAGGGCTGTCCCGTGATGGGCCCGATTTCAATCCAGTTCTTGTTGCCGTTGACTTCCTTGCCGATCACCAGCACCAGGATGAGCAGGATGACGGCAACGCCGTACAGGAACCACGAGAGGAACCGGTAGTGCGGCGGACCGAGCCGCGAGAGCCCCAGCATGGCCACAACACCGGCCGCAGCGAACATGGACTGCTTCAGGAACAGATCGAAGGTCGTAGCCGCTCCCGCATCGCTGCCGGCCGCGGCGGCAATGGATTCCACCGAGGACGCCGAAAGGACCATCATCAGGCCGATGGCGGTCAAAGCCAGGGTGGCGCCGAGGATCGTGTAGTAGCTGGAGCCGGTGGCGCTCCGTCCGCTGCCCTCCAGGAAGACCAGGAAGCGTTCAATGAGCGACGGCGGTTTGGCCGGTTTTGCGGCTGCCGTCTTCCGAGCGGGCTTTTCCGTTGCGGGGCCGGTTTTCGCTGTCACCGCGCCCGTACCGTTAGTGGCTGTGGCCGCAGGGTTCCGGCGCAGGACCGGTTTGCGTTTGCTGCCGGTGGGCGTGGTGACCAATCTAGGGCTCCTTCGGAGTCTGTGCCTGTCCCGGTGCCTGCTGTTCGCTCATATATCCTGCGACGGCTTCGATGAAAGCCTCGCCGCGGTGGGCATAGGAAGTGAACTGGTCCATGGAAGCTGCTGCCGGCGCCATCAGCACTGTGTCTCCTGCTTCGGCCACGGCGGCCGCTGCGGCGACTGCCCTGCCCATGATCTCTTCGGCACTGGTGACCGGTGCCGCCGTCAGCTGCCGTTCCCCAGTCTGCTCCACAAGGGCGTGGATGACCGGTACATCGGGTGCGTGTTGTGCCAGGGCTGCCTGCAGATCGGCGGTGTCCGCTCCGATCAGCACCACGGCCTTGAGCCGGCCCCGGTGCTCAGCAACCAGGTCGTTGTAGCTGACCCCCTTGGACAGGCCGCCGGCAATCCAGACAACGCTGGAGAAGGCAGCCAGCGATGCCGACGCCGCATGCGGGTTGGTCGCCTTGGAGTCATTGATCCAAAGGATGTCGTTGAGGCGGGCCACGGGCTGGATCCGGTGGTCTCCCGGCGCATAGGCCCGCAGTCCGTCCCGGACCGCCGCCGGTTCGACGCCGAGGGCACGCACCAGCGCAGCAGCGGCCAGGGCGTTGGCCACCATATGCCGGGGCGCATACTCGCCCAGGTCGGTCATGGCTGCAAGCTCCGCGGCGGAGTCCTTGCGCTGTTCAATGAAGGCCCGGTCCACCAGCAGTCCTTCGACCACTCCGACCATGCTCACGGCCGGCACGCCGGTGGTGAAGCCTACTGCGCGGCAGCCTTCCACCACGTCGGCTTCCTCGACCATGCGCTCGGTCTCGTACTGCTCGGCGTTGTAGATGCAGGCGACCTGCGTGTTTTCGTAGATCTTCGCCTTGTCGGCCAGGTAGGCCTCATAGGAGCCGTGCCAGTCCACGTGGTCTTCGGCGATGTTCAGGCACACGCTGGCCAGCGGGGAAATGGAGTGTGTCCAGTGCAGCTGGAAGCTGGAGAGTTCCACGGCAATGGCGTCATAGCCTTCCGGATCCCGGATCGCATCCAGGATGGGAGTCCCGACGTTGCCGGCTGCGATGGCGCGCAGTCCGGCGGCCCGGAGCATGCTTTCGGTCATCGAGACGGTGGTCGTCTTGCCGTTGGTCCCGGTGATGGCCAGCCACTGTGCGGTCTTGCGGCCTTCGCGGATACGCACCCGCCAGGCCAGCTCGACGTCGCCCCAGACGGGAATGTCCGCGGCCTCGGCTGCCGCCAGCACGGGATGGGTGGGCCGGAAGCCCGGTGAGGTCACCACGAGGTCAGGGGCTTCGCCGTCGACCGCGGGAAGCCCGGCCACTGCGTCGGCGCCGAGCAGGATGTCCGCGGCGCCGACAATCCGAAGGGTGTCCGCCTTGGCGCGGTTCTCCTCGGTGTCCCTGGCGTCCACCACTACTACCCGGGCCCCGAGTTCAATCAGGGTGTCCGCTGCGGAGAAGCCGGAGAGGCCGATGCCGGTGACGACTACGCGCAGTCCGCTCCAGTCGGCGTCCCACGTGGTCAGTTCGGCAAGGGGTGCACTCACAGTCCCACCACCCATTCGGCGTAGAAGATGCCCAGCGCCACGGCCACGCAGAGGCCGGCGATGATCCAGAACCGCACCACCACGGTGACCTCGGCCCAGCCCTTGAGCTCGAAGTGGTGCTGCAGCGGAGCCATCTTGAACACGCGCTTGCCGCCGCTGAGCTTGAAGTAGCCCACCTGGATGATGACGGAGAGGGTGATGATCACGAACAGGCCGGCAAGGATCACCAGCAGCAGTTCGGTCCGCGAGAGGATGGCGAACGCGGCAATGGCGCCGCCGATGGCCAGCGAGCCGGTGTCGCCCATGAAGATCTTCGCGGGCGAGGTGTTCCACCAGAGGAAGCCGATGAGGGCACCCGCCATGGCACCGGCCAGCAGGGCCAGGTCCATCGGGTCGCGGACCTCGTAGCAGACACCCTCGGCGCCCGGCCGGCCGCAGCTCTGGTTGTACTGCCAGATCCCGATCAGGAAGTACGCCCCGAACACCAGTACCGAGGCACCGGCGGCCAGGCCGTCGAGGCCGTCGGCGAGGTTCACGCCGTTGGTGGTGCCGGTGATGATGACCAGTGACCAGATCACGAACAGGATCGCGCCGATCACCGTTCCGGCGAAGGCAAGGTCGAAGTTCGTGTCCCGGATGAAGGAGACGGCGGTCGACGCCGGCGTCCTGCCCTGCTCATTGGGGAACTGCAGGGCCAGCACGGCAAAGGTGATGCCGACGACTGCCTGCAGGATGATCTTTGCCTTGGCGTTCAGGCCCAGGCTGCGCTGCTTGGAAATCTTGGTGTAGTCGTCAATGAAGCCGACCATGCCCATACCCACGGTGAGCAGCAGGACCAGCAGGCCGGACGCCGTCGGGCTGAAGGACCCGAAGCCGAGCATGCCGCTGATGAGGTGGGTGAGGAAGTACGCGGCCACCACGGAGGCCACGATGACGGCGCCGCCCATGGTGGGGGTGCCGCGCTTGGTGTGGTGGGACGTGGGGCCGTCGTCGCGGACGAACTGGCCGTACCCTTTCCGCACCAGGAAACGGATGAACAGGGGTGTTCCGGCAAAGGCGAAGACCAGAGCCAGCGAAGACCCTACAAGCAGGGAGATCACAGGTTCTCTCCTCCGGTCCCTTCGGTGCGCGCCGGCGCACTCGCCGGATCAGTTGCTGCGGACGGTGGTACAGGGGTCAAGGCTATCCGATCGCCGAGGAAGCGCAGGGCCGCCCCGTTGGAGGATTTGAACAGGACAAGGTCGCCGGGCGCGAGGGATTCGGCAAGGATGCGTTCGGCATCCTCCACCGTCTCCACGAAGGTGGATTCCTCCCCCCAGGAGCCCTCCATGACCGCACCGGTGTGCATGGCGCGGGCACCTGTGCCCACGACAATGAGTTTGGAAATATTGAGCCGGACAGCGTAGCGGCCGATGGCGTCGTGTTCGGTGACAGCATCCTCGCCAAGCTCCAGCATTTCGCCCAGGACTGCCCAGGTGCGCCGTTCCCGGCCGAGTTCGGCCAGGGTGCGCAGGGCTGCCCGCATGGATTCCGGGTTCGCGTTGTAGGCATCGTTGATCACCGTGACACCGTCGGCGCGGTCGGTGCGCTCCATGCGCCAGCGGCTGGCTGCAGCGCGGCCGGAAAGCCCCGCGGCGATCTGCTCGCCCGGAATGCCCGCGGCGTAGGCCGCGGCAGCGGCCGCCAGCAGGTTCGCGGTGTGGTGGGCGCCGATGAGCCCGGAGCGGATTTCGTGGCGGCTGCCGTCGGGCAGCAGCAGCGTAAAGACGGGCCTGCCCTCGGCATCGGTGCGTGCATCCAGGGCACGGACGGCGTTCTTGGCACCGTGCGCTTCCTCGGGCGAGGAGGTGAAGTAGAGGACGGGCGCCTGGGTGCGCTTCGCCATCGCCGCGACGCGGATGTCGTCCGCGTTAAGGATGGCGGTGCCGCCGGCGGGCAGCGCTTCGACGAGCTCTCCCTTGGCGACGGCGATGTTGTCCACTCCGCCGAACTCACCGGCGTGCGCGGAACCTACGAAGAGGACGACGCCGATATCCGGCTTCACCATCTCCGCCAGGTAACGGATGTTGCCGATGCGGGTGGCACCCATTTCCATTACGAGGTAGCGGGTGCCGTAGCCGGCGGTGAACACGGTCAGCGGGAGGCCGACTTCGCCGTTGTAGGAACCTACCGGAGCGACGGTGGGACCGGCCTCGGCCAGGACGCCGGCCAGCAGGTCCTTGGTGGTGGTCTTGCCGGCTGATCCCGTGATGCCGATGACGGTCAGTTCGCCGTGCTCCCGGAGCCGGCGGACAATTTCCGCGGCAAGGGTACCCATGGCCAGCACGACGTCGGGGACCATCACGCCCGGGTAAAGCGCACCCGCGTCGTCGGCCACCGGCCGCTCGACGAGCGCCAGCATGGCGCCGCGGGCAAAAGCGGCTCCCACGAACAGGTGTCCGTCCGAGTTCTCGCCGGGCTTGGCAATGAAAAGCGAGCCCTGTACGGCGTCGCGCGAATCCGTGGTGGCGGAAGTCACGACTAGACCCGGAGTCTGTGCGGCCGGGCCGATCAGCTGGCCGCCTGTAATTGCCGCTATTTCGGCTGCATTAAGTTCAATCATGACGATTTAGGACTCTACCCCGTCGCTCGAAAGGGCACTGAATCCGTATCTTGTCAAAGCCCGGCGCAGTTCCACCCGGTCATCCAGGGCAAGGTTCTCCCCCATGACTTCCTGCCACACTTCGTGGCCGCGGCCGGCCACCAGCACGGTGTCCTGCGGACGGGCCAGTTCAACGGCACGGTCGATGGCAACGGCACGGGGCGCGACTTCTTCAAGGACGCACGGCAGGTCTTCCTCGGTCCGTGCACCCTCGGCACCGCGCAGGACGTCCGCGCGGATAGCGGCGGCGTCTTCGCCGTGCGGGTCATCGTCGGTGACGACGACGACGTCGGCAAGCCGGGCCGCGATGGCTCCCATCAGCGGACGCTTGGTCTGGTCCCGCTCGCCGGTGGCCCCGAAGACGATGATCACCCTCGAGTCGCCGCCGGGACGCCGCACGGAGGCAAGGGTGCGGGTCAGGGCATCGGGGTTGTGGGCAAAGTCAACGATGGCTGCCGGCTCTTCTCCGATCAGCTGCATCCGTCCGGGCACCTCAACGGTGAACGGATCATGGGCGTCCAGGGCCGCCTGCACGGTTTCTGCGGGAACGCCGGAGGCCAGCACCATCACTGTGGCCAGCGCGGCGTTGGAGATGTTGAAAGTTCCGGGCAGGGCGGTGGAGACCCGCAGCTGCTCCCCAACCGGTCCGCGGATACTGAAGGAGTGTCCGAGCCCGCGGGGCGCAATGTCCGTAACGGACCAATCGGCGTCGCGGCCTGTGCCGTCAGTCGCAAGCGTCAGGACGGGCACCCCCGCCCGGGCTGCCATTTTGACTCCCCATTCGTCATCTACCGTGACGACGGCCCGGCGGGCCCGGTCCGGCTGGAACAGTGCTGCCTTGGCAGCGAAGTATTCCTCCATGGACCCGTGCAGGTCCAGGTGGTCCTGGGTCAGGTTGGTGAACCCGGCGACGTCGAAGCGGACACCGTCAACGCGGCGGTAGGTGATCGCGTGGGAGGAGACCTCCATGGTGGCGGCGTCCAGGCCCCGCTCGCGCATCAAGGCCAGCAGCCCGTGCACCTGCGGTGATTCGGGCGTGGTCAGGACGCTCGGAATGGCTTCCCCGCCGGCGAGGATCTCGATGGTGCCGATCAGCCCGGTGGTGCGTCCGAGCGACTGCAGGAGCGAGTTCACGAAGTAGGAGGTGGTGGTTTTACCGTTGGTGCCCGTGATGCCGAACAGGGTGGGGCGGGGGCCGTCCGCAGGAACGCTGTTGAAGACGGCGGCGGCCAGCGGCCCCACCAGCCGGCGGACATCACCGGCAACGAAGACCGGAATGTGCAGGTCGGCCAGATGGGCCAGCCCCGCCTCGTCCGTCAGGACCGCCGACGCTCCGGCCGCTTCCGCTGCGCCTGCGAAGCGGGCGCCGTGGTGGCGGGCACCGGCAATGCCCACATAGAGGTCGCCGGGGAGCACCTCACGGGAATTGATCGTGAGTCCCGAGAGCTCCGTATCCCAGGCTGCTTCCGCCGTTCCTGCGGCAGGGGCAACGTCCCGCAGCTGCGCAGGCAGTGCCTGCACGGCGGCGCGGACGGTTACCGGCTCGACGGCACCGGGACGGAGACCGGATCCGGCGGGAGGATTTTCACTTATCGGCACTTCAATGCTCCAGGAATTAGTACTCAATGGGGTAAGTCTCGGGTTCACCGGTGGAAGGCGGGACGTTGTTGCTGACAAGCGTCTGTTCCATGACCTTCTGGAAGGACTGGCCCGGAATGATGTAGTAGAGGTCGCCCTGGGGCCGCTGGAGGGTCACCACAACCACGTACTTCGGATCATCCATGGGTGCAATACCAGCATAAGAGAGGGTTGAGCCTGAATAGCCGCCGTTCGGCCCGGGGGCTTCAGCCGTTCCCGTCTTGGAACCGACCCGGTACTGCTTCAACTCACCGGTCTTGCCGGAGCCGTCTTTGGTGACCGTTTCCATCATGTGCTGGACCTGAACCGCGGTCTCCTCGGAGACAACCCGCGTACCCGGTTCCTTTTCGATGGGCTGCTCCGTGCCGTCTTCCTTGATGACGGAGTCGATGATGCTCGGCTGGACGCGCACGCCGTCGTTGGCAATGGTCTGGAAGACACTTGCCGTGTGCAGCGCCGTCTGCGTCAGGCCCTGCCCGAACAGCACGGTGTACTGCTGCCGTCCGTCCCAGGCATCGGGTTCCGGCAGCAGACCTGCGGTTTCGCCGTTGAGTCCAACGTTCAGCGGTTGGCCGATCCCGAACTTCCGCAGCCAGTCGTACCGCTGCTGCGGCGTGAGCTGCTGACCGACCATTACCGTTCCGGTGTTCATGGACTTGGCCAGCACACCCGCTACGGTCATCTTGACGGTCCCGTGCGGGACGGCGTCCTTGAAGGTCTGGCCGTCGACGGTGTAGGTGGGTTCGATCTCCAGCCGCGTTTCGGGGGTGGTGATGCCTTCTTCGATGGCGGCCGCCATGGTGATGACCTTGGTGGTGGAGCCGGGCTCGAAGAAGTCCGTGACGGAACGTGCCTTCCGCGACTCCGCCGGGGTTGCGCCGGGGTTGTTGGGGTCTACCGTGGTGGATTCCGCCAGCGCGATCACCCGGGCGGTATCGGCCTCCATAACCACGATGTTGCCCCACTCGGCGTCGTACTCATCCACCTGTGCGGCAATGGTCTGCTGGGCAAACCACTGCAGGTCCTGGTCGATGCTCAGCTTTATCGATTCCCCGTCGTGGACGGGTTCATCCTCATTGGTGGCGTAGGGGATGCGGATACCGTCGCCGCCGATTTCGTAGGTCTTGCTGCCGGCCTCGCCGGCCAGGATTTCGTCCTGGGTCAGCTCAAGGCCTTCCTGCGCGCCTTCGGTGCCGAGGAAGCCCACAATGGACCCGGCTACCGATCCGGAGGGGTAGGTCCGCAGCGTCGTCCGGTCCGCGTAGATCCCCGGGAACTTTACGGCGAGGACCTTTTCCTTGATTTCCGGGGTGACGGTTTTGGCAACGAAGTTGAAGCCCTTCTCCCCCAGCAGTGCTGAGCGCAGGGTTTCCGGGTCCTGCCCGAGGATGGCGCCAAGTTCCTCAAACGCCTGGTCGAAGGTAACGTCCTGGAGTTTCCCCTCGGCGTCACGGCGCTTGAATTTCTCGCCGATGTCCTGCGAAAGGCGCTGGTCCACGACAATGTCGAACCGCTCAACGCTTCGGGCCAGGTAATTGCCGTTGGAGTCAAGGATGCTGCCGCGCAGCGCCGGTACGGTTACCGTCACGAGCCGGTTATCCACGGCGCTCTGCGCCATGCCGTCGGGGTCCAGTGCCTGGACGTGGAACAGCCGAAGTCCGAGCGCGAGCAGTAGTGCCAGGGCCAGGATCAGTCCGGTGCGCAGGCGTCCGGTTACGATGGCCACCCTGTGGTTGTCCGGGCCGGATTTTTGTGCCACAACGTGTCCTCGTTCATGCCTAAATTTTGCTGACTGCTTAGCTTGGATTAGTTTCCGCTTCGCTGCACGGGTGCGGGGATGGTTCCGCCGTTCAGTTCGCCTTCAGGGACTATGTCCGGAGACTGGGCCGGATCCGCTTCCGGAGTCCGTGCGGCTTCTTCGGCTGCTGCGGCTGCGGCCGCTGCTGCTGCTTCGCGTGCGGCGGCTTCCTCCTGCTCCACGAGCGCCCGTACCGATTCCTGCGGTTCTTCCGGAACCACGGAGGGTGCGGGGGTGATCGGCTGGGTCAGGACACTCGGTGCCCCGATCAGCAGCTCGGCAGGCTCGCCTTCCTTGGCCGCCTCCGGGCTGCCGGTGACAGCGAGGGTCTGGAGGTCGATGGTGCCGAAGCTGGGCGAAGAGACCATACCGAGATCGGCCGCGGAAGCAGCCAGGACCTGGGGTGCCTGGTGGTTTTCGATCTTCTGGGTCAGTGCTTCGTTGCGCTGGGCCAGTTCCGCCTTCTGGCTCTGCAGCTGCACCAGCTCGTACTGGCCGCTGGAAACCGAGATGTTCAGCAACAGCACCGAGGCCAGTCCGAGGACGAGGGCAGCGAAGCAGAAGACCGCGAACGGGGCACGTTTGCGGCGTGAGGCTGCAGGCACCAGGGACAGCGGGGTGCGCCGCTTTACGGTGGTGGCAGGGGCCGCCGCAGCATCCCAATCAAGCGCGCGCGCCGTGTTACCGACAACGGCGCCTGACGCCATGGTGCTGAATCGGGCCGATGGCCGACGTTCACTCATTATTTCCTGGCCCCATCCATGGGTTTGCGGATTCGTTCTACTGCACGGAGTTTTGCGGAGGCTGCACGGGGATTCTCAGCAATTTCCTCGTCCGTAGGCACCTCGGTACCCTTGGTCAGCCTCTTGAGCTGAGCCTTGTGCTGTTCAAGTTCAACGGGGAAGCCTTTGGGCGCGGAGGACCGCGCTCCTGCGGCGAAGACGCCCTTGACGATCTTGTCTTCGAGCGAGTGGTAGGACATCACCACCACGCGTCCGCCCACATTCAGCACCGACAACGATGCGGGAATGGCCCGCTCGAGGACATCGAGTTCCTCGTTCACCTCGATGCGCAGGGCCTGGAACGTTCGCTTGGCAGGATGCCCGCCGGTTCGCGCAGCCGCCGCCGGGACAACCCCGCGGATCGCCTCGACAAGCTCGCCGGTGGTGGTGAAGGGCTTCGAAGCACGTGCAGCAACAATGGCGGAGGCGATTCGCCCTGCGAACTTCTCCTCGCCCCATTTCCGGATAATGCCTACCAGCTCCGCCTCACCGTAGGTGTTGACGATGTCTGCAGCGGTACGTCCGCGGGTGGTGTCCATCCGCATATCGAGGGGCGCATCGTACGAGTAGGCGAAGCCGCGGTCCCGTTCATCGAGCTGCAGCGAGGAAACGCCCAGATCGAACAGCGCACCGTCGATTCCCTCGAATCCAAGGTCCGTGACGACATCCGCTATCTCGTCGTAGACCGCATGGACCAGGTCAATCCGGTCCGCAAACGGCTCCAGCCTCTCGCCGGCCAGTGCCAGTGCCTGCCGGTCCCGGTCAATCCCGATCACGTGAAGCTGCGGGAACCGCTGCAGCATGGCTTCGGTGTGCCCGCCCATTCCCAGGGTGGCGTCTACGACAACCGCACGGCCATGGTCGGCCACGGCGCTTTCGATGGAAGGAGCCAGGAGGTTGATGCAGCGGTCGCGCAGCACCGGAACATGCCGTTCCTCGGTGGGGCGCTCTTCGCTCATCTGAGGCTTCCTTCCATTCGTAGTGTTATTTGCCCTGCGGCCGGTTCTTAAACCAGACCCCCATCCGCGCCTCACCGCTGCGTACCTTCTGGCTCCGGGGAAGGGAAGCCAGATGGCCTTGCGGTGGGGCGGCGGGAGATCTCATTCAAGACCCGGCCCGGGTTGTAGTGGGTGGGTACTGCTAGAAAATCCCTGGAATCGCGTCTTCGTCTGTTTCCGAGAACGCGGTTTCCTGTTCTGCCAGATAGTTCTGCCAAGCGGTTGCATCCCAGATCTCGGCCCGCGTACCGGCGCCGATGACGACCAGTTCGCGCCCAAGCCCTGCGTAGGACCTCAGTGCCGGCGGGATGGTTACCCGGCCCTGCTTGTCCGGAACTTCGTCCGAGGCTCCTGAGAGAAAGACACGAATGTAGTCACGCGCCTGGCGGGAGGAAAGTGGAGCTTCCCGCATCTGGTCGTGGACCCGCTCGAATTCCTTCTGGCTGAAGACGTAGATGCAGCGCTCCTGACCCCTCGTCAGGACAAGGCCGTCGGCCAGTTCCTCACGAAACTTGGCCGGCAGGATCAGCCTCCCCTTCTCGTCCAGACGCGGCGAATGTGTTCCTAGGAACATCCCGCACCGCCCTGTCCGATTGGGGGTAAACCCCTTGAGTACCGCCCCTACCCTCTTATGTCCCCCACTTTACTCCACTTCCCTCCACAGTCAACGCCTTCGCACGTTGTATTCCGGGCGCGTCGTGTCCAAAATCCGCATGTTGAAGCGGATCCTGGCCGGTGGAGTGTTGTGGAGGGGTTTAGCCAACCGACATTGGTTCCGGAAACGCATCCCGGAGAGGGAAAAGGGCACAAAAAAGGACCCGCCGAAACGGATCCTTTTTGCGCTTCCTAGCTGCCTGCCGCCCTTTGGTCCTGAGCTGTCACGGGGTCCAGGGCCTGCGGCGCCGGGCGGGTGTACCTACGGCTGGTCGCGTTTGCGTTCGTCCCACTTGCTTTCCAGGTTATTCATGAATCCACGCTGTGTACTGGACTCACGCTCCTTGCGCCCGTCCGTCGGCGCCGGCGGACTCTTCCTCCCCCGGGTGGTTGCGTAGTACACGCCGGCACCCATGATCAGGAACCCCAGTACGCCGACCAGAATGCCTGCTTCCGTAATTCCCAGAAGCAGCACGCCCAAGCCCACCACAGCCAGCAAGGCGCCGAGGACTATTCGCCTGGTCGAGATCCCACGGCCCGCGGACGTCGCCATTGAGTTCGCGAATTTTGGATCTTCGGCATGTAATTGCTGCTCCAGTTGATCCAGCAAGCGCTGCTCGTGTTCCGACAGTGCCATTGCTGCCTCCTTGCCGTCCGGTCCTGCCCCTGTAAACCAACCAACGAACGTGTGGCGCCGGATGTTCCCGCGCAGGCTCGCTGCTGCTTTGCACTTAGTCCAAGGATAGGTGGCAACCGGTCCGCACGAAAGCGGCACGTCCACGTATTCCACCGGGTAGGGAACCAGCCTCGACGCACCGCCTATCCGGGGCCGGGCAGAGCGCCGGAAGGAGTTCAGCCCGGGAACTGGTCCGGCTCCGCCGGAGGCTTCCGGGGAGACGGCGCGATGAGCCGGGCCGGAACAACGCCCAGTTCGCCGAACCGCCGGTTGATCCGGTCCAGCGCATCCTCTGCCGAACGCCAGCTGTCCTCCCGTCCGTCCAGGGTCAGCTGCATGGCAGCACCTTCGGCGGATTCAAGTTGTTCGGCCCGCAGTCCTATCAGCCGGACGCTTTGCGGCCGCGGGCCCAGGGCAGTCAGCAGCCCTTTGGCCGTCTCGTAAATCATCTGGGCGCTGCCCACCGGCTCGGGAAGGGTGCGGGTGCGGGTGAGCGTGGTGAAGTCCGCATAACGCAGCTTCAGGGAGACGGACCTGCACTGCAGTCCGGCGGCCCGGAGGCGGACAGCGCTGCGGTGTGCCAGCCGAAGCAGCTCCGTGTGCAGCACGTCGTCGTCGCTGACGTCGGACGCGAATGTTTCCTCCGCGCCGATGCTCTTTTCGCGCCTCACGGGCGTTACGGTCCGGTTATCCCGCCCCCAGGACAATTCGTACACGTGGTCCCCCGCGGCCCCGAGCAGCCGGCGGAGCACGGTGGGCGGGGTATTGGCCACATCCGCCACCGTGGCAATGCCGACACGGGCCAGTACCTCGCGGGTCTTGGCCCCTACTCCCCACAACGCAGAAACGTCCAACGTATGGAGGAAGTCCACTGTCTGCTCCTTGGGCACCAGCAGCAGTCCGTTGGGCTTGCATCGGGTGGAAGCGATCTTGGCCACGAACTTGGTGGCGGCAATGCCGACACTGGCGGTCATGCCCAGTTCGGCGGCAACACGCTCGCGGATATGCTCGCCGATCGCCCGGGGCGGCCCGAGCCTGCGCATGGCTCCCGCAATATCAAGGAAGGCCTCGTCGACGCTGAGCTGTTCCACCAGTGGAGTAATGGATTCGAAGATCTGCATCAGCTGCCCGGAGAAGGTCCGGTAAACCTCCTGGTGCGGTTCCAGGACCACAGCCTGCGGGCACTGCCTGCGGGCAACGGCCATCGGCATGGCAGAACGGACACCGTATCGCCTCGCCTCGTAGGATGCGGACAGGACCACGGACCGTCCCCCGAGCCCGCCTACGATGACGGGCCTGCCCACCAGGTCGGGCCGTTTAAGCAGCTCTACGGAAACATAAAAAGCGTCCATATCCACGTGCATGATGGTGCAGTCGCGGTTGCCGCCGCCGGCGTCGGGACCATTGCTCACTCCATCATCGTAGCCAGCCCTGCCCCCATTCCCGTCTTTCCCGCTTCTCCGCTTCTTTTTCGGCACCCTAACCATCTTCCCTGGAGCGGTTTTCGGTTCGCCTAGACTGGGTGGCAGGACCCTGACCCCCACCGAAGCGGAACCCGATGAAAAAGACGCTCACGATGCTCTCTGCCGCGGCCCTGATCCTGGCGGCAGCCGGATGCTCCACCGACACGGCAGGGAACGCCGATTCCCAGTCCGCATCCCCTACTTCCGGCGCTCCTTCCGGCTCCCCGACACCCACGGCGTCTCCCGTTGCCCTCGCGGAGGGGTTCCCGTCCGAACTCATCCCGATGATGGATGGCGCGGAACTGCTATCAAGCAGCGTGGACCGGTCAAACGGCACGCTCACCGCGGTGCTGGTGGAGTCCTCGGACGCTCCCGCAGCCGAGATCCTCTCCTTTTACGATGCCAAGCTGGTTGCGCAGGGATTCACTGCAGCTGAGGCGGCCGCAGGTTCCCCTTCCTCACGCGACTACGTGCGCACCGGCGCCGGTGAACCCGAAACGGTCAACATCACGGCGATCACCAAAGAGGGCGGCCCGGCGACGGTGACTGTCGGTGCCACGGTCCTCGCAGAAGCGGTGAAATAACAGTGCCCGCCACCCCAGTCGAATCCGCGCAGGAGGAGCAGGCTGCATACCGGGGCCTGCTGGGCACGGAACTCGAGGATTTCCTGGCGCTCCAGCACTCGGTGCTCTCCGAGGTCTCCCGCGAGGCGCTTCCCCTGCTGGATGCCGTGCACAACCTTGCCCGCGGAGGGAAGCGGCTGCGGGCTCTCCTTGCGTACTGGGGATGGCGCGGCGCAGGCGGAACTCCCCTGCAGCCGGAAGCCGTCCGGGCCGGCGTCGCACTGGAACTGTTCCAGAGTGCCGCACTGATCCACGACGACATCATTGACCGGTCCGACACCCGCCGCGGCGGGCCGAGCGTCCACCGCACGTTCTCGATGGCGCATGCGGACTCCAACTGGCATCTGGACGGATTACATTTCGGTTCATCGGCAGGCATCCTTGCCGGTGATCTTTGCCTGTCCCTCAGCGAGGAAATGTTTTCCGCGGTGGGTCCGCGGGCGGCGCACGGCACCGAGGCCCGGCGCATCTTCAACCGCATGCGCACAGAGGTCATGGCCGGGCAGTACCTGGATATCCTGGAAGAGGTTGCAGGTCCGGGCCACGACCCCGAACACGCCGTCGTCCGGGCGCTCAATATCCTGCGCTACAAGGCGGCAAAGTACACCACGGAGCATCCCCTGACCCTTGGCGGCGCCCTGGCCGGTGCCGACGCAGAGCTCCTGGCGGGCTATTCCCGCTTCTCCCTGCCCCTGGGCGAGGCGTTCCAGCTGCGGGACGACGTGCTGGGTGTTTTCGGGGATCCCCGGACCACGGGCAAGCCGGCAGGAGACGATCTGCGTGAGGGTAAACGCACGGTCCTGATTGCCTACGCCCTGTCCAGCGGAAGCGAGAGCGCCCGGAAAGAGATCACGGCCCGGCTTGGGGATCCGGAGCTGGACGACGACGGCGTGGCCCGGCTGCGCGGAATCATCCTGGACACCGGGGCGCTGGCCGCGACGGAAGAACTCATCTCGAGGCATACGGAAACAGCGTTTTCCGCATTAGCCGCACTCCCCCTTGACGGCACCCCTCGGGCCGCCCTTGACGCGCTGGCCCACTCAGCCGTTCGGCGCAGTTCCTAGCGATACTAAGATCCCCAAATAATAAGGAGCTGCCAGTCCGGAGACTGGCAGCTCCTTATTCAGGTGCTGCGTTAGGCGTTGTTACCAGCCCAGCGCCTGTGCTCGGCGGCGGATCTCCGTCTTGCGCCCTTCACGGAGCGCGTCCACGGGACGGCCGGGCAGCGTGTCGTCGGCCGTGAAGAGCCAGCGGATCATCTCGTCGTCGTGGAAGCCTGCGTCATCGAGCACCGAAATGGTGCCCTTCAGGCTGTCCAGCACGGAGCCGTCAGCGATAAAGGCAGCCGGGATGCTGCGGATCTTCCGCTCGCCGAGGCGCACAGCCACGAGGGCGCGCTCCTCCAGCAGGCTATGCACCTTGTTAATAGGGAGATCGAGTTGTTCAGCCACATCGGGCAGGGTCAGCCAGTCGGAAACAAGTTCCTCGAGTTCATTCACCCTTCAAGGGTGCCACGTCCGGGGTTGCCCGGGCCACTTTGCCGTTTGGCAACAGAACTGAAACACAAAAACGACTACCCGGGTATTGTGCCGGTCGCTGGTTAGTGTAAATTCACATTAGTACCTGTAATCACATCAGTAACTAGCACATCATGAGTCACATAAACAACAGCAGTAACACCCGTTCCAATACTTGTTTTTAATCCAAGGGATTTGCGGTAAAGGCCGCGGCCAACACAGATGAGGAAACATCACCATATGAACGCTCAGTCCACCACGGGAACGCCCGAGGCGCGTCCCGTTGCCACAGGAATACCGCGCAAACTGAGTGTTGCCGTGACGACCGCCGCCATTCCTGCAGTGATGATGTCCGCGTTGGCTCTTGCCGAGCCGGCGGCAGCTGCCCCCGCCGCTCCCCAGAACTCGCTGTTTCCCCAGCTCCCCCTGCAGGCCATCAAGAACCTGAACACCGGAGCTGCCACCGGAGTCACCGCCTCGCAGCTGGCCACCCAGGTTCCCGCGACGCTGCCGGCTGAGTCGGCCGTTCCTGCTACGCACCGGATCGTTTCCGGCGACACGGTCAGTTCAATTGCAGCACAGTACGGACTGTCCGTGACGGAACTGCTGCGCGTTAACAACCTGCAGCCGACCTCTTTGATCTTCGCAGGGGACGATCTCCGCCTTGGCGGGGCATCCGCATCCGCTGCTCCCGCCTCCGCTGCCGCCGAAGGCACCTACACGGTGGTCTCCGGGGATACTTTGAGCGCCATTGCCGGAAAGCACGGCGTCAGCCTCTCCAGCATCCTTGCCGCGAACGGTCTGACCCTCACGTCCGTCATCTACCCGGGCCAGTCGATCCGCATTGACGGCCAGGCACCCGCCGCTCCCACGGCACCTACCGGTGTCGAGGCGGCCCCCGGCACCGGCGGCACCTACACGGTCGCCGCCGGGGATACCCTCAGCGCAATCGCCGCGAAGCACGGCGTCAGCCTCTCCGGCATCATGGCCTCCAACGGACTGTCGCAGACCTCGGTGATCCGCCCCGGCCAGAAAATCACCGTTGACGGCAGCACCGTCAGTGTCACCGCTTCCGCCCCCGCGGCAGCCGCACCCACGGATCTGGTTCCCAACACCTTCCTGCACTACACGTACCCCGAGCACACCGTCGCCGACGCCAACCTCAACAAGCAGACGCTCAACTCAATGCCCGTTCCCAGCCGTGCGCAGATGCAGCAGATCGTGGCTGACACGGCAGTGCAGATGGGCGTCGACCCGGCCTTGGCACAGGCATTTGCCCTCCAGGAATCCGGCTTCGACCAGCGGGCCGTCTCGCCCGCCAACGCCATCGGCACCATGCAGGTCATTCCCTCCTCCGGGGAATGGGCCTCGCAGCTGGTAGGACGGCAGCTGAACCTGCTGGATCCGTACGACAATGCCACGGCCGGCGTAGCGATCATCAGCGCTTTGATCCGCAGCAGCGACAGCCTGGAAAACGCGATTGCTTCCTACTACCAGGGCCAGTACTCGGTGACCACCCACGGCATGTTCGCGGATACGCGCAACTACGTCAGTTCCGTGCTTGCCCACCGGGCGTCCTTCCAGTAAGGCAATCACGGAGTGCAGCGGAAGGGTCCGGATCGGGTGTCGATCCGGACCCTTCCGCGTACCGCCATTAGGATCGAAGAGTGCATGAGCCCGTGAAAGACTCCCTCGTTGAGACGCTGGTCGACGACCGTTACTTCGTCAGGTCCCTGATTGCGCGCGGCGGAATGTCCAGCGTTTACCTGGCCACCGACCGCCGCCTGGACCGTGATGTGGCGCTCAAGGTGCTGTTCCCGCACCTTGCCTCGGACCGCGGTTTCCTTCGGCGTTTCGAAAGCGAAGCCAAATCGGCTGCGCGGCTTTCCCACCCCCACGTGGTGGGCGTCCTGGACCAGGGGATCACCGACAGCCTGGCTTACCTCGTGATGGAGTATGTGCCCGGACGGACCCTGCGCGGGCTGCTGGACGAGCGCGGCCCCCTGTCGCCGCGCCTTGCGCTGGCCCTGATGGATGCGGTGGTCGAAGGGCTGGCCGCTGCGCACGACGCCGGTCTGGTCCACCGCGATGTCAAGCCGGAGAATGTGCTCCTTGCGGACAACGGCAGGATCAAGATCGCCGACTTCGGACTGGCGCGCGCCGTGTCCACCAGCACCAACACCGGAACACTGGTGGGTACCGTCGCCTACCTCGCACCCGAACTGGTTACTGCGGGCGGTGCCGACGAACGCAGCGATGTCTATTCAGCCGGCATCATGCTTTATGAAATGCTCACGGGCCGGCAGCCTTTCACCGGGGATTCACCCATCCAGGTGGCCTTTGCGCACGTCCATTCCTCCGTTCCCGCACCCTCGGACCTGTGCCCGGGACTGGCGGAAGACCTGGACGAACTTGTCCGCTGGTGCACGGCAAAGGACCCCGAGGAACGCCCGGTAAACGGCCGGGCCCTGCTCGGCGAGCTGCGGCACATCCGCACATCGCTTAGCGATGCAGAGCTTGACTTCCGGTGCACTCCGGACCCGGCCAGCGGACCGTCAGGCGCCGGCACACCCACCGAGGCGTTGGCCGGAGCCACGGAAGTCCTCACGGCCGGCGGTGCTGCCGGTGCAGCCACAAGCGTCATCGACACCTCCTCACTGGGCGCCGGCGGTACCCGCGCGAACCACACCGAGGTCATCCACCGGAACGACAACGCCACCACGGTATTTCCTGCCGGCAGCCGCGGTGCAGGGGATGACGGTGCGGACCAGGACGGGTACGACGTCGAGGGCCCGGACGACGACTATGACACAGACGGCGAAGCCGACCTCAGCCCCAACGCGCGCCGGCGCAGAGCTCAGCGGGATGAACGCGACCGGCAGCGGCT
This sequence comes from Arthrobacter jinronghuae, assembly GCF_025244825.1. NCBI lineage: Bacteria > Bacillati > Actinomycetota > Actinomycetes > Micrococcales > Micrococcaceae > Arthrobacter > Arthrobacter jinronghuae. The sequence goes on along the minus strand of NZ_CP104263.1, from coordinate 1,462,846 downwards.
GAACGACCGTGAGGCCCATCGCCCGCAGTTATCCCTTCGCAGCGGAAAGCCGCGCCGGCGGGGCATCCTGCTGGCCGTGCTGCTGACGGTACTGCTTGCGGCGGTTGCCTTTGCCGGTTGGTTCTTCGGTGCCGGACCCGGAGCCCTTGTCTCCGTACCGGATGTGAGCAACGCTTCCGTCGAGGAAGCCGGCACACAGCTGGGCGACGCCGGCCTGAACTACACCACCGACGAAGTGTTCGATGAGGTGGTGGCAGCGGGGCTGGCCGTGGGCACCGATCCCGGCGCGGCCCGGGAAATCCGCCGCTTCCAGCCGGTGAAACTGCTCGTGTCCAAGGGCCCGCAGCTGTTCTCCGTCCCCAACGTCGTCCAGCGCACGCTCGAAGCCGCCCGGGCTGACCTTCAGGAGGGCGAGCTCGCGCTCGGCGCAGTCACGGAGGAGTACAGCGAAAGCATTGAAGCCGGCAGTATCATCAGCCAGCAGCCGCTGCCCGATACGCTGCTGCGGCTCGGAGCGCCGGTCGACGTCACTGTTTCAAAGGGACCGGCACCCGTCGAGGTCCCCGTGGTCACCGGCCTGGGTGAGGACGCTGCGCTGAAAGCCGTTGAAGACGCCGGACTCACGGCTGCCGTGGCTCCGGACAAGGTGAACAGCGCTACCGTGCCGGCGGGCGCGGTAGTCGCCCAGACGCCGGCATCCGGGCTGCTGGAGCGCGGATCCACCGTTACGCTGACCATCTCCCTCGGCCCGCGGATGGTTGAGGTCCCGAATTACGTGGGACAGCGCGTCGAGACCGCGCGGGCTGACCTGGAAAGCCGCGGGTTCACCGTCGAGGTGGAGAATCTGCTGGGCGGATTGCTTGGCCTGGTCCGGGACCAGGAACCGGGTGCGGGAACCGCCCCCGAGGGCTCCACCGTCATCCTGAAGGTGGTGTAGCCCCCGGGGCGGTCCTGCGCCCCGGTCAGCTCCTGCGGGAAAGGGCTCCGGCAACCAGGAAGGCCATCTCCAGCGACTGCATATGGTTCAGCCGGGGATCGCAGACGGATTCGTAGCCTTCCACGAACGCTTCCTGGTCAATGGGGTCCGCACCGCCCAGGCACTCCGCGACGTCGTCGCCCGTCATCTCCACGTGCAGGCCGCCGGGGAAGGTTCCCAGGGAATCGTGCACTTCGAAGAAGCCGCGCACCTCGTCCATCACATCGTCGAAGTTGCGGGTCTTGTAGCCGTTCGGCGAGGTGACGGTGTTGCCGTGCATGGGGTCCGTCACCCAGAGCACCTGGGCACCCGAGGCCGTCACCTTCTCCACCAGGGCGGGAAGCTTCTCGCGGATGTTCCGGGCACCCATCCGGGTTATGAACGTGAGTCGCCCCGGTTCCCGGTTCGGATCCAGCTTGTCGATCAGGGCTAAGGCGTCTTCGGCGCTCGTTTTCGGGCCGAGCTTCACGCCAATGGGGTTGCGCACCCGGGACAGGAAGTCCACATGCGCGGAATCGAGCTCACGGGTCCGCTCTCCGATCCACAGGAAGTGCCCGGAGGTGTCGTACGGCTGGCCGGTCCGGGAGTCCACCCGGGTCAGGGCCCGTTCGTAGTCCAGGAGGAGCGCCTCGTGGCTGGCGAAGAACTCGACTCGCTTCAGCGCTTCGAAATCGGCACCGCAGGCGTCCATGAAGCGTACGGCGCGGTCGATTTCCCGGGCCAGGGATTCATAGCGGGAGTGTGCCGGGTTTGACGTGAAGCCCTTGTTCCAGTGGTGCACCAGCCGGAGGTCGGCGAAACCGCCCTGCGTGAAGGCGCGGATCAGGTTCAGCGTGGACGCGGACGCATGGTAGGCGCGCACCATCCGCGCCGGGTTGTGCCGGCGTGATTCGGGTGTGAAGTCGTAGCCATTGACCATGTCTCCGCGGTAGGCGGGCAACGTCACGCCGTCACGGGTTTCCTCATTGGACGAGCGCGGTTTGGCAAACTGCCCGGCCATCCGGCCCATCTTGATCACCGGAACGGACGCACCGTAGGTGAGGACCACGGCCATCTGCAGCAGCGTCCGGACGCGGGCGCTGATCTTGTCCGCGGTGGCTGCCTCGAAGGTCTCGGCGCAGTCGCCGCCCTGCAGGAGGAAAGCACGGCCCTGGGCGGCCTCGGCCAGACGGCTCCGGAGGACATCCACTTCGCCGGCAAAAACCAGCGGCGGCACCATCGAGAGTTCGGCAATGGCCGCGTCATACCCCGGGTCGTCGCGCCACGTCGGCTGCTGGGAAATCGGCAGGGAACGCCAGTTGTCCAGCTCGGGGTGGCTCGCGGAAGTGGCCGCCGCGCCCGAGAGCATGGTCGGAATGGACTCGCGGTGTACGGGGGTGTCAGTCACGGCTTAAATCCTACTAGTTGCCCGCCTGGAGCGAACAAAACCGTCATAAACGCTGCCGCGGCACGCAATACACGCAGGCTTCCGCCGTTCCCCCTCGGGAAATCTAGGCAGTGTGGGAGCGTGGATCTACGTCGCGGTCATCGGCTGCGGAAGGGCGAACACTGCTGGATTCGGCACCGTTGCTTTCGACACCGCTGGTTTCGGCGGCATCGGTCCCGACAGCGCGGGCACCGTTGGCGCCGGGCCTGCGGCCCCGGAACTTCAGGCGCCGCTTGTTTCCGGCGTCCTGCGCGGTATCGCCCGCTTCGGCTGCAGCCCGGGGCTTTCCGGTGCCCTTGGCCGCGCTCGAACCGATGACGGTAACGGCGCCGGGCAGTTTGTCGCCCGCTTCGGCAGGCAGTTCCGAACCGCCGGCCGGAGGCACTGTCCCGGATTCGGAGCCGGTGGAAAGGCGGACAGCCGCGCTGCGTGCCTGTGCGGCCTTAGCGCCCTTGCGGGCGGCCATTTTCTCCTTGACGGTGCTGGCGTATACATCCACGTATTCCTGGCCGGAAAGACGCATGAGCTCATACATGATCTCGTCGGTCACGGACCGCTGGATGAAGCGGTCATTCTCCAGCCCGGCGTACCGCGAGAAATCCAGCGGTTCGCCTACGATGATGCCGATCCGACGGATATTCGGAATCCGCCGGCCGATGGGCTGGACCTTGTCCGTTCCGATCATCGCAACGGGGATGACGGGAACACCGGTGGAGAGCACCAGCTTGGCCACACCGGTCTTGCCGCGGTACAGGCGTCCGTCCGGGCTGCGGGTCCCCTCCGGGTAAATGCCCAGCAGGCCGCCGTTTTCCAGGACATCGACGCCTGCCTTGAGCGAGGACGCAGAGGCTGCTCCGCCGGAGCGGTCCATCGGCAGCTGGTTCGCGAGCCGGAAGAAGGTTGCAGTGAGCTTGCCCTTGATGCCCTTGCCGTTGAAGTAATCGCTCTTCGCGAGGAAGCTCACCGGCCGGGGCACGGCGAGGGGAAGAAAGATCGAATCGGAGAACGAAAGGTGATTGCTCACCAGGACGGCAGGCCCGGATTCGGGGATGTTATCCATTCCCTTGACCCAAGGCCTGAAGAGAAGATTTACCACCGGCCCGATGAATATAGTCTTCATCACCCAATAGAACACGCGGCTTGATCTCCTGTCCGGACAAGACAATAACGGGGGACCCGTTTGGTTCCCCAGACTCTACTGTATGCGCGCTTATCCCCCGCTGGTGAATTCGGCGCGTACAGGGGTTCCCGGGAGTTTCCCCCGTGCGGGGTCCAAAAACGCCCCTCTAATGCAACCATAGACATATGACTTCCCTCCCCGGCGCTGATGCCTTCCATTCAGAGGGGCACGGACCCAACGCGGGTGTGGGTGTGCTTCTCAGCCACGGATTCACCGGATCCCCGGTGAGCCTTGCGGCTTGGGCGCGCCACCTGGCGGACCGTGGCTACGCCGTGAGCCTGCCGCTGCTGCCTGGCCACGGCACCAGCTGGCAGGAATTGGCACAGACGCCCTGGCTGCGCTGGTACGAGGAATACGAGAGCGCCTACCTAAACCTGCGGAAGCGGACGGACTGTGTTGTGTCGGCAGGGCTTTCCATGGGCGGCACCTTGGCGCTGCGGCTGGCGGCGACGCAGCCGGTGGCCGGCGTCGTCGTGGTTAATCCCGGGCTGACGTTCGCCGACCCCCGGGCACGCTATTCGGGCGTGCTGAAGTATTTCCTGAAATCGGTGCCTGCCATCGGCAACGACATCCGGCTCGAGGGGCAGGATGAGGGTGCGTACCCCCGCACGCCGGTGGGCGCGGTGCAGCAGCTGGGCAGGCTCTTCCGGAATACTGCCGCGGCTCTGCCGAACGTCACGGCTCCCGTACTGGCGTTCCGGTCACGGGTGGACGCCGTGGTGCCGGAATCCAGCATGGTAATGCTCCGCCGGCGGCTCGTTAATGCAGAGCTTGAGGTGGTGCCGCTCGAAGACAGCTACCACGTTGCCACCATGGACCACGACGCGCCGCTGATCTTTGACCGCTCATCTGAATTCATCCGACGCGTGAGCTCCGGGGTGCGCGCATGAGCGAACGCGAGCCGGAACATAACGAGTCCACCGACGAGGAAGTCTGGCTGGACCTGGTCGCCCGCCTGGAGCACATGGACGCCAGCGATCCGGTGCATCCGGAACCCGGCCAATCCGCCGGCGCCACGGATGCCGCTGCCCCGCACGGCAGCGGGGAAACGGGACAAACAACACCGTCCCGCGATCCGGCGGCACCGACACCGGCCGAACGGACCCGCGCCATTTTCGAGAACCAGCCGTTGGCATCAGCTGGGCCCCGGGACTATATCTCCAAGGACGAAGATGAGGACGACGGCGGGTTTGTGCCGCCCGAGCCGCCGCCGCTTGGCACCGGGGAACCACTGGTAGTGCTCAGCTGGCTCGGCACACTGGCCGGACCGCTCCTGCTCCTGGTGTTCGCCATGTTCTGGCGCAGCGCCCCGCTGCCGGTCATCCTCGGAACCATCGCCGTCTTCGCGGGATCCGCAGCCTATCTGCTTTTCCGCCTGCCCCAGCACCGCGACGAGGATGACGACGGCGCGGCCGTCTAGGCCCGGTTTCCTCTCCCGGGGACTCCCCGGCTCAGCGCCGTGCGGCGATCCGCGACAGGTCCGCAGCTCCGATCATCCCCGCGGACGGGCCCAGTGCCGCCCGCTCCATTTTGGCCGCGGGGCGGAAGCCCCGCCCGGTAAGGTTTCGGGCAAAGGACCGCCGCGCCGGCTCAAGCAGCAGATCACCGGCATCGCTCAGCCCGCCGCCGATGACGAACATCCCCGGATCCAGGGCAGCGGCGAGGTTCGCCAACCCCAACCCGAGCCACTGTCCCACTTCGTCAAGGAGTTCGATGGACGCCGGGTCGCCTTCGAGGGCCAGTCTGGTGACGACGGCGCCGGTCACCTGCTCCGCATTGCCGTTCACGGCCCGGAGCAGTTCCTGGGCTACCGGGGAGTTGGCTGCGGCCAGTTCCCGGGCCTCCCGGCCCAGGGCATTACCCGAGGCGTACTGTTCCCAGCAGCCCCGGTTGCCGCATTCGCAGCGGTGCCCGCCGGGCATGATGATCTGGTGCCCGAACTCCCCCGCCACGCCGTACCGGCCGCGCTCAAGGCGCCCGTCGAGCACCATCGCCCCGCCGATTCCGGTTCCAAGGGTCACGCAGACCATCCTGCTCTCCCCCGCGCCGGCTCCGAACCGGTACTCCGCCCAGGCGGCGCCGTCGGCGTCGTTCACCAAGAAGACACGCCTGCGCAGCAGCCGCTCCAGGTTCTCGCGGAGGGGCTCGTTCCGCCAGGCCAGGTGCGGGCTGAACAACACGGTGCTGCCGGCGAGGTCCATCCACCCGGCCGCGCCGATGCCGACGGACCACACGTGGTGCTCGGCCGAAAGTTCCCGGACCAGGTCCACGATTACCGCTTCGACTTCCCGGGGATCCTGCCCCGGCGTCGACCGGCGTGCCTGCTTCAGCACGCGACCGTCTCCGTCCACAAGCCCCGCCGCCACTTTCGTCCCACCGATATCAATTCCGATAGCCAGCCCGCGCCGCCGCATTCGGTTCGGCAGCCGCATGGGCCTGCGGGGCCGGAACGGCTCCGAAGCAGCAAGCCTGCGCTGGAGCGGGGTGGAAAGCGGACGGGGAACGGGTGCTGGGGTAACTGGACGCATCAGAAACCCATTCTAGGGAAACGGCAAGAGCGGCGACGCGTTTGTTATGAATCTGCAAGGTTACCGACGGGTAAGAAAATGTGATCTACGTTATAGGCTGAACAGTGCCTACGGGCGTACCGGATATCAAAGGAGCTATCGTGCGAGAATTCAGCGTTCCCGTCCTAGCGGAGTCCCCGCCGCAGACGAACATCACCAACATGCTGCTCGACCAGGCAGCCAAGCCAAGCAACCCCGCTCTCTTTGCCGTCCGGAACGGCCAGGGCGAATGGCAGCGGATCAGTGCCACCGAGTTCACCAAGGACGTCCGGGCGCTGGCAAAGGGCTTCATGGCCAGTGGTATCAAGGCAGGCGACCGCGTGGCTATCATGTCCCGGACCCGCTACGAATGGACCCTGGTGGACTTTGCGCTCTGGTTCGCAGGGGCGGTATCGGTTCCCGTCTATGAGACCTCCTCCCCTTCGCAGGTCGCCTGGATCCTGAGCGATTCCGGGGCCGTCGGCATTGTGGTTGAGGCTGCCAGGCACGAGAACATTGTCCGCACGGCCGCCGCCGACGAAGACCTTTCCATGGTCGCCAACGTGTGGCAGATCGAAGGCGGAGGACTCGACACACTGCGCGCCGACGGCGCTTCGGTGAGTGATGAGGATCTCGAGAAACGTCGCTCCACCGCCCAGATGGCTGACCTTGCGACCATCATTTATACGTCCGGCACCACGGGCAAGCCGAAGGGCTGCGAACTCACGCACGCCAACTTCGTCGATGTGTCCCGGAACTCCGAGCTGGCAGAGCCCGAAGTTGCCACCGAAGGCTCGCAGACGATCATGTTCCTGCCCCTGGCACACGTCCTCGCCCGCTTCATTTCCGTGCTGTGCGTGGCCACCGGCGCAACCGTGGCACACACGCCCGACGTCAAGAACCTGCTGCCTGACCTGCAGAGCTTCAAGCCCAGCTTCATCCTGGTGGTTCCCCGCGTCCTCGAGAAGGTCTTCAATGCCTCCATGCTGAAGGCCGAAGACGGCGGCAAGGGCAAGATCTTCCACGCCGGCGTCGCGACCGCCGTCGCCTGGTCGAAGGCGAAGCAGGAAGGCAAGGTCCCACTGAGCCTCACCCTGAAGCACGCCCTCTTCGACCGCCTGCTGTACGGCAAGATCCGCGAGGCCATGGGCGGCAACGTGAAGTACGCCGTCTCCGGCGGTGCACCCCTGGGCGAACGGCTGGGGCATTTCTTCCACGGCATCGGACTGCTGGTACTGGAGGGCTACGGTTTGACCGAAACCACGGCTCCGCTCACCACCAACACCCCGCAGCTCGTCAAGCTGGGAACGGTAGGCGCACCCCTTCCCGGGAACAGCGTGAAGATCGCCGACGACGGCGAGATCCTGGCCAAGGGCATCAGCGTGATGAAGGGCTACTACAACCGCCCGGAACTGATGGGTGAAACGTTTACTGACGGCTGGTTCCATACCGGTGACATCGGCGAACTGGACTCGGACGGCTTCCTGAAGATCACCGGCCGAAAGAAGGAAATCATCATCACCGCCGGCGGCAAGAACGTGGTTCCCTCCCAGCTGGAGGATTCCATCCGCGCCGATTCCATCGTTTCCCAGTGCGTGGTGGTCGGGGATGCGAAGCCGTTCATTTCGGCCCTCATCACCATCGACGAAGAAGCCCTTCCCGGCTGGCTCGGGCGGCACAAACTGCCGGACACCATGACGGTGACCGAAGTGGCCAAGACCGACGAGCTGCAGAAGGAACTCCAGGCCCTGGTGGACCGTGCCAACAAGAAGGTTTCCTCTGCCGAGGCGATCAAGGAGTTCCGTGTGGTCCCGACCGACTTCACCGAGACCAGCGGACACCTGACCCCGTCGTTGAAGATCAAGCGCGCCCAGGTGATGCGGGACTTCTCCGACGTCATTGACGATATCTACAGCGGGCAGCGGGTCTGATTTATCCCAGCCGGGCAGGAACCGACTCCCCTAGAGGCGGTTCCTGCCCGGCTTTTCCTTTGTATTCAGCGAAAGCAGTGCGTTTTCGACCACCTCTGTCAGTGCCGGGTGGATCCAGTACTGCCCACGGGCCATGGTGGCGGCATCCAAGCCGAACTCCATCGCCTGCACCAGGGGCTGGATCAGCATGGACGCCTCATGTCCCATGATGTGGGCGCCGAGCAGCCGGCCGCTTTCCCGCTCCGCCAGCAGTTTCACGAACCCGGTGGAATCCTCCATCGCCCAGCCGTACGCCGTCGACCCGTATTCCTGCACGGCCAGGGCCAGTTCGACGCCGCGGGCCTCCGTATCGGCGATGGCCTGGTCCTCGGTCATCCCGACGCTGGCAATCTGCGGACTGCTGAAAACCGCTGCCGGCACGAAGCGGTGGTCCATGGCACGCAGGTCCCCGGGGTGCACCAGGTTGTGCGCCACCACGCGCGCTTCGTGGTTGGCCACGTGCTTGAGCTGGTAGGGGCTGCTGATGTCACCCAGCGCCCAGATCCCCTTCGCCGGAGCGCCGGAGGCCAGCACCCGGCCGTAGCTGTCCACGGCCAGGCGGCCATCCGAGGTGAGGTCAAAACCGGCAGCACCGATGTCCAGCCGGTCTGTGTTGGGGGTCCGGCCGGTTGCTGCGAGCACCAGGTCCACATCCAGGGCCGACTCTGCGGCGGGACCGGAGAGCACCGCATGCACGGAACCGTCGGCGTTTTCGACGAGTGAGTCCACCGTCGTTTCTAACTGCACGTTCCACTGCTTGGAGGCTTCTGCGGTGAAGCGCTCGGACACGGTTTCGTCCAGGGACCGAAGCAGCGCCCCCGACCGCACGGCCATGGTGACGTCGGACCCGAAAGCGGAGAAAACGAAGCCGAACTCCGCGGCGATATACCCGCCGCCGATGATCAGGACCCGGGCCGGCAGCTCATCGATACGCATCACGGTGTCGGAGGTATGCACCTGGGGAAGGTCCATCCCCGGCACATCCGGCAGGACCGGACGGGATCCTGCGGCCACCACGATTTCATCAGCGGTGATCTCCTGCCCCGACGCCGTGACGAGTGCGTGCGGCGAGACGAAGCGGACGTATTCGCTGAAAAGCGTGACGTTGTCCAGCTCCTCGTCCCGGTAACGGCGGCCGCCGTCGGAAATCGCATCGATGCGGGTGAAGATCCGGTCCCGGATATCCCGCCACCGGACGCCTGCGGACACCGTGTCCACGCCGAGCCGCGCACCGTCCACTGCGGCGGCCGCCAGCTGGGCGGGATACACGAACATCTTGGTGGGGATGCACCCGACGTTGAGGCACGTTCCTCCGAACGTGCCTCCGTCGATGATCGCTACCTTCTTACCGTCCCAGTCCGGGGTGATGATCGAGTTGCCGGAGCCGGAACCAATGATGGCCAGATCGAAGTGAGTCACGCTCTTCAGTCTATGCAGTCACAGTCCACCGATCATTTCGCACCGGTGAAGCCGGTACTCATTTCGGAGCGATGACCAGCAGCAGGTCCCCGCCCTGGACCTGCTCCACCCGGGAGATGGCGACCCGTTCAACCGTTCCGGCAACCGGGGCCGTAATGGAGGCCTCCATCTTCATTGCCTCGATGGTGGCGACGGTTTCCCCTGCGGCGACCTCTGCACCTTCCTTGGCGGTGACGGTAACTGCACCCGCAAACGGAGCCGCAACGTGCCCGGCCTCGGTCGGATCTGCCCGTTCCGCCGATTTCGTGGTGCTTTCGATGCTGCGGTCCCGGACCGAGACCGGACGCATCTGCCCGTTCAGGGTGGTCATGACCGTACGCATGCCCTTTTCGTCCGGCTCGGACACCGCGTCCAGCGCTGCGATCAGCCGCACGCCCTTTTCCAGTTCGATGACGTGTTCTTCCCCGCGCCGCAGCCCGTACAGGTAGTCCCGGGTTTCCAGTACGGAAACGTCTCCGTAGGTTTCACGGACGGTTGCGAACTCCTTTGCCGGGCCGGCAAAGAGCAGCCGGTTCAGGGTTTCCTGCCGGGTAGCGGAATCGGCGTGCAGTCCCGCCTTGTCCACTTCGCTCAGTTCGACGTCGCGCGCCTTGACCTTGCGGCCCTGCAGCGCCTTGGTCCGGAAGGGCTCCGGCCATCCTCCGGGCGGATCGCCGAGTTCACCGCTGAGGAAGCCGATCACGGAATCCGGAATGTCGTAGTTCTGCGGGTTCTCCTCGAAGTCCTCCGGGGAAACGTTGGAGCCGACCAGCTGGAGGGCCAGATCGCCCACCACCTTCGACGACGGCGTGACCTTCACCAGACGGCCCAGGATCCGGTCCGCGGCGGTGTACATGTCCTCAATGGCTTCGAACCGCTCCCCCAGTCCCAGGGCAATCGCCTGCTGACGCAGGTTGGAAAGCTGGCCGCCCGGAATCTCGTGGCGGTACACGCGTCCGGTGGGACCCGCCAACCCGGATTCGAACGGCGCGTAGACCCGCCGCACGGCCTCCCAATACGGTTCCAGCGCACCCACAGCGTCCAGGCTGATCCCGGTGTCCCGTTCGGTGTTGGTCAGCGCGGCGACCAACGAGGACATGGACGGCTGGCTGGTGGTGCCCGCCAGCGGCGCGCTGGCAACGTCCACGGCGTCCACTCCCACTTCGGCAGCGGCCAGCAGGGTCGCCAGCTGGCCGCCTGCAGTGTCATGCGTGTGCAGGTGGACGGGCAGGTCGAAACGCTCCCGCAGTGCGGCGACCAGCTTGGCGGCCGCCGCGGGGCGCAGCAGGCCTGCCATGTCCTTGATGGCCAGGATGTGGGCGCCTGCGTCCACCATCTTCTGCGCCAGGTCCAGGTAGTAGTCCAGCGTGTAGAGGTCCTCGTTGGGGCTCAGCATGTCGCCGGTGTAGCAGAGGGCCACTTCCGCGACCGCGGTGCCGGTCTTGCGGACGGCCCGGATGGCAGGCTCCATCTGCGAGACATCGTTCAACGCGTCGAAGATACGGAAAATGTCGACGCCGGTAGCCGCAGCCTCCTCCACGAAGGCTTCGGTGACTTCAGTGGGATACGGGGTGTAGCCCACCGTGTTCCGTCCGCGCAGCAGCATCTGGATGCAGATGTTGGGCAGCTGGTGCCGGAGGGCCGCCAGCCGCTCCCACGGATCCTCGCCCAGGAACCGCAGGGCGACGTCGTACGTGGCACCGCCCCAGGCCTCCACGGACAGCAGCTCGGGAGTCAGGGCCGCTACCGCGGGTGCAGCCGCGGTCAGGTCCCTGGTCCGCACCCGGGTGGCCAGCAGCGACTGGTGGGCGTCGCGGAAAGTGGTGTCGGTGACGGCCAGTTCGGTCCGCTGCCGCAGGTCCGCCGCGAAACCCTCGGGGCCGAGTTCGAGCAACCGCTGCCGGGACCCCGGCACGGCAGCCGGCAGATCGGCGGGCAGCTTCTCCGCCGGGTCGATGTGCGCAACGGGATCGCCGTAGGGCTTATTAACGGTGACATCGGCGAGCCAGTTGAGCAGCTTCGTACCTCGATCCGCCGAGCCGCGGGCGTTGAGCAGTTCGGGGCGTTCCTCGATAAACGAAGTGGCTACGTCGCCGGCAACGAAGTCCGGATCATCCAGGACCGCCTGCAGGAAGGAGATGTTGGTGGCGACGCCGCGGATCCGGAACTCGGCCAGCGCCCGGCGGGCCCGGTTGACCGCTATGGGGTAGGTCCGTCCCCGGCAGGTCAGCTTGACCAGCAGCGAATCGAAGTGCGGGCTGATTTCAGCGCCCGCGTAGACGGTGCCGCCGTCGAGCCGGACCCCGGCGCCGCCGGCGGAACGGTAGGCGGTGATCCGGCCGACGTCGGGCCGGAACCCGTTGGCCGGATCCTCGGTGGTGATGCGGCACTGGAGGGCGGCACCGCGGATCTGCAGTTCGTCCTGCTGCAGGCCCAGATCGGCCAGCGTCTCACCGGCCGCGATCCGCAGCTGGGACTGGACAATGTCGACGTCGGTGATTTCCTCGGTGACCGTGTGTTCCACCTGGACGCGGGGGTTCATTTCGATGAACACGTGCTGGCCGGCGCGTTCGCCGACGGTGTCCACGAGGAACTCCACGGTTCCCGCGTTGACGTAGTTCAGGGCCTTGGCGAACTTCACCGCGTCCCGGTACAGGGCCTGGCGGATGTTCTCATCCAGATTGGGCGCCGGCGCTATCTCCACCACCTTTTGGTGGCGGCGCTGCAGGGAGCAGTCACGTTCGAACAGGTGCACGATGTTGCCGTCCGCATCGGCAAGGATCTGTACTTCAATGTGCCGGGGACGCAGGACTGCCTGCTCCAGGAACACGGTGGCATCGCCGAAGGCTGTTTCAGCCTCCCGCATGGCCGCCTGCAGCGCCTCGGGCAGCTTGTCCGCGGTGTCCACCCGGCGCATGCCGCGGCCGCCGCCGCCCGCAACGGCCTTGACGAAGATGGGGAACCCGATGTCCTCCGCCTCGCTGAGCAGCTTCTCGACGTCGTCGCTCGGCTCGGTGGAGCGCAGTACCGGGATGCCTGCCTTCCGCGCCGCGTTCAGGGCATGGACCTTGTGGCCGGCCAGTTCGAGGATGTCCGCCGCGGGACCCACAAAGGTAATGCCGGCGTCGGCCGCAGCCCGCGCGAGGTTCGCGTTTTCGGAAAGGAATCCGTAACCGGGGTAGATGGCGTCACAGCCGGATTCCTTGGCTACCCGGATAATCTCGTCCACGTCCAGATACGCCCGGACCGGATGTCCCTCTTCCCCGATCAGGTAAGCCTCGTCGGCCTTCTGACGGTGGATGGAATTCCGGTCCTCATGGGGAAACACGGCCACGGTCTTGGCACCTAGTTCATACGCGGCGCGGAAGGCGCGAATGGCGATCTCGCCCCGGTTCGCTACCAAAATCTTCGAGAACATGGGTCTCCTGGATCAATTGCGGATGGGGCACCCGGACAGATACCGCCATTATTTACCCACGGCACAAGAGGCAAACCCCAAGGCGTACCGGAACCCCGCCGGGGGCGGACTCCGGAGCTGCCGTGTTGGACATCACACTTGCACCAGTCTAATCGCCACCCCTGCAAAAGCCCGCTGCCAAGGTAACGGGTGTGCGTCACATAGAATGAGTCAGCAGCGTCCAGTGATCCCTAGACACGTTAGGTTTTGGTTCATCAAGTGCAAGTAGTGAGCATCAGCAGCCTGAAGGGCGGCGTCGGCAAGACCTCCGTCACCCTCGGTCTGGCATCCGCAGCGCTGGCCGCCGGCATTCCGACGCTCGTCGTGGACCTGGACCCGCACGCCGATGCCACTACCGGCCTGGGTGTCAGCGCCGGCAACCAGCTCGGAATCGGCGAGATGCTCCGGACGGCCCGTCGGGCACAGCTTTCGGACCACGTAGTCCCCAGCGGCTGGGTGGCGAACGCCCGCCGCCTTGCGAAGGATTCCGACGGCAAGAAGGCCGTCCTGGATGTTGCCATGGGCTCGGCCTACTCCGGTATTTACGACCGTCCGGACCTTGGCAAGCGCGATCTTCGACGCCTGACCAACCTGCTGTCCCGGGTGTCCGGATACGGCTTGGTCCTCATCGACTGCCCGCCGTCGCTGAACGGCCTCACCCGGATGGCCTGGACCGCCAGCAACCGGGTGCTGCTGGTAGCGGAGCCGGGACTGTTCTCGGTGGCCGGCACCGAGCGGACCATGCGCGCGCTCGAACTGTTCCGGGAGGAATTCGCTCCGAACCTGGCCCCCGCCGGAATCATCGCCAACCGGGTGCGGCCCAGCTCCAACGAGCACGTTTTCCGGCTTGCTGAAATGAAGCAGATGTTCGGTGACCTGCTCCTCACACCCACCATTGCAGAACAGGCGAACTGGCAGCAGATCCAGGGTGCCGCCCATTCGGTGCACCACTGGCCGGGCGAATCGGCCAAGCAGGCAGCCGGAACCTTCGATGCCCTGATGAAGAACCTGATGGATTCCGGCAGCGTGCGCAACCGCGTGATGCGCCGCCCGGTGGCCTAGCGCCGGTCAGGCCACAGAGCAGCTGAACAAACACTGAAGGGCATCCCCGCGGGGATGCCCTTCAGCGTTAATGGTCTGTATTGTGCGTGCCCTACTCGAGCGGTGTGGCCTAACTGATCTGCGTGGCCTAACTGATTTTGCGGGCGATGCGGCGCTGGCTCAGTTCGTCTCCGGGAAAGTCCTGCTCGTTGACGTGCTCACTGGGCAACTGCGCGAGGCTGCCCTCAACCTCTCGCCAGACGCGGCCCACGGCTATGCCGAAGACTCCCTGGCCGCCCTGGACCAAGTCGATGACCTCGTCGGCGGAAGTGCACTCGTAAACGCTGGCGCCGTCGCTCATCAAGGTGATCTGCGCCAGGTCCTCGACCCCGCGCTCACGCAGGTGCTCAACGGCTGTTCGGATCTGCTGGAGTGATACGCCGGTGTCCAGCAGTCGCTTAACGACCTTCAGGACCAGGATGTCGCGGAAACCGTAGAGGCGCTGCGTGCCGGAACCGGCGGCACCTCGTACCGCAGGTTCCACAAGCCCGGTGCGTGCCCAGTAATCCAACTGGCGGTAAGTTATCCCTGCAGCCTTGCAGGCGGTAGGGCCGCGGTAGCCAGCGTCTTCGTCGAGAAGAGGCAGGTCCTCGGTGAACAGCAAGCCCTGGGCGCTCTGGGAAGGGATGCTCCCCGGTGCTGCGGCGTGTTCGCCGGCATCGCCTTTCGGACTCACGTGTGCCTCCTAGTAACGGTTCCCCTGGGGGTCGGCACAGGCCGGAGCTGTCGGGGTTTCTTCAGTGTGCCCCGAGAACTCCCCCGGTGCAATGGGAACTCTATTCTTCGACGTTAGAACCGACGGGCACCAAGGTCAAAGATGCCGGGAACTTTTCCGAAGCGTGTCGGAGGCATACGTGGACAACTGCTCAGCGTTCGAAGTCTTCGGGCTCGACGTCGGCCAGGAACTCGCGGAACTGGCGCATCTCCTGCTCCGCGTTGTCCTGCTCTTCTTCGTCTTCGGGATCGGCATCGGCAATGCGGACGCCGGCCTCATTGAGGACTTCGTCGGCGCAGTAAATAGGGCACGGAATCCGCAGGGCAACCGCAATCGCGTCCGATGCCCGCGAATTCACGGCGGTTCCGTCCTCGAAGACAATCTCCGCGTGGAACACGGTGTCCTCCACGGAGATCAGCCGGACGAGTGTCACTTCGCGCTTGAGGGCGTGAATCAGGTTCACCAGCAGGTCATGCGTCATGGGGCGCGGGGGAACGATTCCCTGCTGCACAAAGGCAATGGCACTGGCTTCCGGGGCACCGATCCAGATAGGCAGGTGCCGTTCGCCGTTGATTTCCTTGAGCAGGACCAGCGGCTGGTTGGACGGGAGTTCGATCCGCACGCCGACAACTTCTACTTCCTGCATCTCAGCCCTCCATCCGCGCAATTTGGCCATGCACCAGAGCACTGTGCAGGCTCAGGCACAGGTCGCTGATCTCACGGGCGGTCTCAGCGGCGCGGGCCTTCGAGGCGACGTCCCGGCGGGAGGCGACGGGCGCAACCACGCGTTCAACCAGTCCGAGCTCACGGTCCGCGGCCGCCCGGAACGGACGCAGGTGGCGCGGTTCGATGCCGTGGGCCTCCAGCTGGACACAGGCCTTCGCCACCTTCAGCGCATGCTCGTCATAGTTCTCTTCGGCACTGGTGATCAGCCCGTAGCTGACCAGGCTGTGCACCAATTCCGTGGTGGCGCCGGATTCCTTGACCAGTTCGTTGAAGGTCAGGGTCCGCGCATGGGAACGGGCCGCGAGCTCTCCGGCCAGCTGGTCCGAAACAACGCGCGGGGCAAGGGACATACCGCCGGGAAGCGACTCGGGCCGCTCCCCCCGGTCAATCGCATCCAGATAATCCTTGATGACCTTCAGCGGCAGGTACTGGTCCCGCTGCAGTGCCAGCACAAACCGAAGGCGCTCGACGTCGGCCGGACTGTACTTGCGGTAACCGGCGGCCGTTCGCTGCGGCGTCACCAGACCCTTTTCCTCGAGGAAACGGATCTTGGACGCGCTGATGGCAGGGAAGTCCGTGCTTAGCTCGCTCAGGACCTCGCCGATATTCAGCACCCTGCCGCGCAGCCGTTCCGGTCCGGTGGTGCGCCTGACGGACTGTGATGCTGACATGTCTACTACCTTATCTGCCCTACGCCGGGGCCTGAGCCTAGTTTCCGGCAGTTGCGGGGCGGGCAGCGTAAAAAGTGAGTCGGAACTTACCGATCTGCACTTCGCTCCCGGTACGCAGCAGCACGCTGTCCACCCGGTCATGGTTGACGTACGTGCCGTTCAGGCTCATGGAGTCCACCACGCGGAACCCCTCGGGGGTGCGGCGGAACTCAACATGCTTGCGTGAAACAGTGACGTCATCGAGGAAAACGTCTGCGTTGGGGTGCCGTCCGGCAGTGGTGACGTCCTGGTCCAGCAGGAAGCGCGCACCGGCGTTCGGACCGCTGTGGGCAATCAGCAGGGCTGAGCGCGCAGGGAGGGCCGCGACGGCGGCTCGCTCGTCCGGAGTCAACTTGGGCTCGACGGATGCGGCATCGGACATCGGGGGAAGACTGATGGATGTAGTGTCTTCCGCGCTGGGCGCCCGTCGGTTGCCCGCTCGTTCGGCGCTGTACTGCTCGCCCGCCATGTGCAATTTCCTCCCCAAAAAGAAAACTGATCAGCCAAAAATATCTGGCTGACCCGGTTCCGATGACTGTTTCTGCCTTACCTGCTGTATCAGCCTACCCGTAACCGGCCCGGTGTGGCACTGATTTACAAGTACTGCTTCCGGCTTGTGCGGGCAGGAGGTAATAATCGGGGCGTGCGCGGGCGTCGGAGGTGGCCCTGCCGATCCTGCGGATCCTGTCCGTCCCGATTCCGAAGCCTCGCTACCTGCTCGGCCGCGACACATTCGCCCTGGCCAGCCCTGCCTCACCTGCCGGCCCCTTGGCGGAGGCGGTTGCCTGCCACAACCGCGGCCACTGCGCGGCGGCTACATCCCTGGGCAGCGCCTGCACCGGAACTCCCGCAGCGGACAACGCGGTCCGTGCGGCCCGTGCGGACCCAAGATACCTGCCGAGGATCTCCCCCAGCCCTGCTCCGGGACCGCTGAAGATGCCGCGCACGAACCGCTCGTAGGCTGCCCGGTCCTGCGGTCCCAGCAGCGGAACCTTGCGACGCCGGAGGCAGAGGACTCCGCCGTCCACTGTGGGGCGAGGGCGGAACCCGGCTGCTGGCACCCGGCCCCGAAGGTCGAATTCGAACCAGGGAGAGGTTTGGGCCGTCAGCAGGGTTCCGCCGCCGACCCCGGCCCGCTTGCGGGCGACCTCCCACTGGGTCAGCAGCACCGCTTGGGTCCAGGTACCCGTTGTCAGCAGACGGCGCAGGATCGGGGTAGTCAGGTGAAAGGGAATATTGCCCACAATCACAGGTCGGTCAAATGGAACGGTCAGGGCATCGGCCTGCCGCACCCGTGCTGCGGGCACACGCCGTTGCAGTCGTTCTACGCAGCCTGGATCCAAGTCAATGGCCAGCAGGTCACGGCCGAGGGCTGCGAGCGGACGGGTCAGGGCGCCGTCGCCGGCACCGAGTTCGAGGATGCTCCCGCCGCCCGAGGAACGGACCAGGCCAGTGACCAAACGGATAGTGGGTTGGTGGATCAGGAAATTCTGGCCGAGCTCCTCCCGGCCGCCATACTGGGTTCTCGCTCCCACGAGCGCTCCAATCGCCGCGAAATGGAGCACCCTTCAGGCATACGACGCCTTCCGGGTGCCTGGCATCCGGAACGACGGCGCGCGGTACCGCGAGTGGAGGTGCCGCCCGCCGTCAGCGGCGGCGGTCGCGCACGAAGAACCCGCAGCCGAAAGCGCGGGCAAAAGCTCTACAGGAAGTCATGGGAAGGAGGATACGGCGACCGGCTCGACGATTCCAGAGGGAGCAAGATGTACGGCGGATGGATGAACGGCAGCCGGCCCCGGGATAGGGCCGGCTGCCGCACGTCTCGGGGTCCTTGAGGGCGGCTACGCCTACGATTCCTCGGCTCCGCGGCGACGCGTGAAGTACACGCCGGCAGCACCAGCGACAAGAAGGCCTCCGGCTCCCAACAGTGCGAGCGAGGTGCCGGTTGCACCGGTGCCTGCCAGGTCAGGGCTCACACCATTGGACGGTCCTCCGGTCCTCATGCACGGCGGAGTGATGGACACTACCTGGACCATGGTCACCCCTGTATCAGTCTGCGTCGGCGTCGAGGTACCGGTCGGCGTCGGAGTGACTGTGGGGGTACCCGTCGGCGTCGAGGTGGGCGTGCTAGTCGGAGTGACCGTCGGCGTCGACGTGGGCGTTGTTGACGGGGTGCCCGTCGGCGTCGACGTGGGTGTAGTTGTCGGGGTGCTCGTCGGCGTCGAGGTCGGCGTACTAGTCGGGGTACCCGTCGGCGTCGACGTGGGTGTAGTTGTCGGGGTGCCCGTCGGCGTCGACGTGGGTGTAGTTGTCGGGGTGCCCGTCGGCGTCGACGTGGGCGTAGGCGTCGACGTGGGCGTAGGCGTGGGGGTCATGAGACAGGTGGGCGTAGGGTCCGAAACGGCTACGAAAACACCGGATTCCATTGGCGCGGCGGGAGCCTGTGCGGCAGCCGTCGGAGCGGTGGCCAGCGAGCCCACGAGGGCAAAAGCTGCCGCCAGGCTGCAGATTGAAGTAGTGGCAAGGGCATGTGGAAGGCGTTTGGTTTGCATGCGGACGAGGTTGACACCCTGCCTTGTTCTCCGCAAGCGTAAAATCCACTTTCTTCACCCCAGCCCCAGTGTTCCCAGTAGTAACGCGAGCCGCAGTCATACCGGTTCGTGGATCCCGCCGGTCATTCGCCGGTGATCCACTGGACTATTTGTACGATCAAGCCGTTCGGATCCCGGTACTGCGCGAACCGTTCACCCCAGGGCTCCGTTTCCGGAGGGGTCACCACGTCCACACCGTCGGCAAGGAACTGTTGGTGGACTTCGTCGAGATTCTCGACCACGTGCACCAGCAACAATCCCTCCCGTGCCCGTCCAGCGACCTCCGGCGGCTGAAACGTCGAGAGGCCGGTACGCAGGAAAATGAGGTTCGATCCCCCGCCCGGATGTCTGAGCGAAACAAAGCCGTCGTTTTCCATCTCCACGATGTAGCCAAGATGGCGGACGAGGAAGGCTGCGGAGGCTTCCGGCGCGGGAACGTTCAGGGAGACGGCGAAGGAGGTGACTTTCGCGGGCATGGCTGGTCCTTTCTCGGGCCGGTTATTCCGCCGCAGGGGCCGGGTTTCCGAACCAGCGTCCTACCGCTGGCGTGAGATCCTGCTGGTCGTCGCCCATCCAGGCCACATGACCGTCTGGGCGCAGCAGTATGGACGGATTCATCCGGTCCAGGTCGGTCACCGTATCGATCCGGTCTTCCCAGCCTTCCACCGAGAGTTGCCCCGTCCGTTCAAGTAGGAGGCCGCGGCCGGCATGCATCCGCTCGTAGAGCCGGCCTTCCTTCAGTGGCAGGTCGGGCAGTCGGCGGCCAAGCAGGTCGGGGCCGGTACCGAAGTCGTACCGAATGCCAGTCGCTGTGATTTTCTCGATCAGATACCGGTTGACCTGGTTGAAATCCATCAACTCAGCCAGCAGCCGACGGACCGCCTGCGGGCCCGGTTCCGTGGACGTCAGCTCGGACTGGGCGCGGGTATTGTCGAGCACTGCAGCCGCCACGGGCCGCCGTTCGGCGTTGTACGTGTCCAGCAGCCCTGTCGGTGCCCAGCCTTTCACCGCGCCGGCAAGTTTCCAGCCGAGGTTGAACGCGTCCTGGAGACCCAGGTTGAGCCCTTGGCCGCCGAAGGGCGGATGGATGTGCGCGGCGTCGCCGGCCAGCAGGACCCGGCCGGACCGATAGCGTTCGGCCAGCCTGGTGGCGTCGCCGAAACGGGAGATCCAACGCGGGGAATGCACCCCGAAGTGAGTGCCTGCGTACCGTGTCAGCTGCACACGGAGTTCCTCGAGGGTGGGTGCGCTGCGGTCTTCGGCAACGCCGTTGGCCGGAACCACCACGCTATAAAGGCCGTCCCCCAGCGGGACGACGCCGAAATCCTTATGGTTCTCGCGCACCTCCGCCACCACGGACATGACCGTCTCCTCCGGCTCGGTGAGTTCCATCTCCCCCAGCAGCCGATCCTGCCGGCTGGGTTCACCGGGGAAGCCGATACCGAGCAGTTTCCGCACCGTGCTGCGGCCTCCGTCGCAGCCCACGAGGTACCCCGCCCGGAGCAGCCCGCCGCCCTTGAGGCTCACCGTGACGCTGTCGTCGTTGTGGTTCACACCCGTTACTTCCCGGCCGCGCTGAAACTCGACGCCGGCAGCCAGGGCGCATTCCGTCAGCAGCCGCTCCGTGACGGGCTGCGGAATGCCCAGGACATATGGGTAGGTGGTGTCCAGCCCCTCCGGCGGGTCCTTGACAATGCCGGCGAAGAATCCGCCGAGCGGATACCTGCGGCCGTGTTCCAGGAACGGCTCGACCACACCCCGCTGATCCAGGATCTCCAAGCTGCGCGCGTGCAGGCCTCCCGCACGGCTCACTGCCGTGGGCTGGGCATCCCGCTCCAGCACCAGCACATCCACGCCGTGCAGCCGCAGTTCGCGGGCGAGCATAATGCCGGTCGGCCCGCCGCCGGCGATGATCACGTCCCTCACGGCTTCGCGCATGGTTTTGCCTTTCCCTGAGGCCGCCAGCGGTGCGGCACGGCCGGGCACTGCTGCAGGTCGCGGCGGTCCCGCTTCCGCTGCCTGAACCGGCAGGTTACGGTACGGGGGATTCGAGCCGTAAGCGTCTCGAGCATCCTCAGCCTTCGGAGCCGCGAAATGATCGAGGTCCACCCTGCCACCGCGGACCGGTTTGACGACGTCGCCGCAGTCCTGGCGCCGAAGAACCCCGACACCCAGGCCTGTTGGTGCCTCAGCTACCGCCTCCCGACGTCCGAATTCCGTGCCCTCGCCGGCGCTGACCAGCAGGGCAGGCTGCGCCGGTATGCGGAGGAAGGCACCCCGCCCGGCGTCGTCGCCTATGTCGACGGCGAGGCCGCGGGCTGGTGTTCGGTGAGTCCTCGCGCCAGCCACCACCGTCTGCGGTCCTCACGGACCATCCCCGCCGTCGACGACGTGCCGGTGTGGAGCGTGGTCTGCCTGGTTATCCGCCCGCAGTTCCGCCGGCAGGGACTGGCCCGGCACCTACTCGACGGCGCCGTCGACTATGCCCGTGCTGCCGGCGCTCCGGCGCTGGAGGCCTACCCGATCGACGCCGGCGGCGGCCGGATCAGTTCCTCGCTCGCGTACGTCGGCACTACTGCGTTGTTCGAGGCAGCCGGCTTCGAACGCGTGGTGCCGACGGCGTCGAAATCCGGCGGAAAGACCCGGTGGCTGATGCGGAGAAGCCTCGCCTAATCCGTTTCCAGGCGCAGGATCCGGTCATCATCCTGCCCCGGACGGCCGCGGCCGTCCGTGTTGTTCGTCAGGATCCACACACTGCCGTCCGGAGCGTTGACGACGTCGCGCAGCCGGCCGTACTCGCCGGCCAGCTGCTCAGTGGAGGCCCCGAGATTGTCGAGCGGGACCTCCCGCAGCCGTTCACCGCGCAGGTTGGCGATGTACAGGGAGCCCTCCGCCACGGCGATGCCGCTCGGACTGGCTTCCCCGGGCGTCCATTGCTGCATCGGGTCAGTGAAGCCTTCCTCCCCGCCGATGCCCTCGACCTCGGGCCAGCCGTAGTTCCCGCCGGCCTCGATCACGTTCAATTCATCCCAGGTATTCTGCCCGAATTCACTCGCGTAGAGGACGCCGTTGCTATCCCAGGCGATGCCCTGCGGGTTGCGGTGCCCGTAGCTGTACACGAGTGTTCCCGGGAACGGGTTGTCCTCCGGGGCGGTGCCGTCCGGGGTCATCCGCAGGATCTTGCCCGAGAGCGAGTCCCGGTCCTGGGCGCTGTCCCGGTTGCCGGCGTCGCCCGTGGTGGCGTACAGCATGCCGTCCGGGCCGAAGGCGATGCGACCGCCGTTGTGGACCGGGCCGGCGGGGATTGAGTCGAGGATGGTTTCCGCTTCGCCCAGCGCCAATGACCCGGGTTCGCCGGTGACCTCGCGCCGCTCGATCCGGTTCCCTCCGTCCCCGGTGAAATAGGTATACAGGTACCCGTCCTGGACGGCGATCCCGAGAAGGCCGCCTTCTCCCCTGCCGCCGGCGCCCTCGATGGTGCCGATTTCCCGGATGTTGCCGCCGGCGTTGAGCTCCAGGATGTGTGCGGAGTCCCGCTCACTGACCAACGGAATGCCCTCATGGAACGCAATCGACCAGGGCGCGTCGAGACCGGTGGCGAGGACTTCCGGATCGGGTCTTGTCACTTCCGGTCCGGGCGAAACGGAAGAGGGTGGCTCCGGTCCCGGTCCGCCGCCGGTGCATCCGGCCGCCGCGGCCGCCGTGACTGCAACGGCCGCGAGGGCGGCCAACCGGCGTCGTACCTGGCTGCGCCGGGAACCCGTGCCGGTGCCATTGGTCCCCGCAGCCGCGATCCTCACGGTTCCCTTTTGCACCGATGTCCCGGGTATCAATCGACGCTCATCCCGCTCGTGAGGTTCAGGACGGCGCCGTTCATACTCCCGGCGCCGCCCTCGGCCAGGAAGACTGCTGCTTTGGCCACCTCCCCGAGAGTGGGAAGGGTCCCCGTGGTGGTGAGTGACTCGAGAAACCGTGTGAACTCGTCCAGTGCCATCGGCAGGTCCGGTGTGCTTCCGATAGTTTCCAGAATGCGCTGCGGGCGAAGACAGACGACCCTCACTCCCGAGGGACCGAGCTCCGCGGCGAGGGTCCGCGTGAGAGCTTCGACGGCGGCACAAGCCGCTGCGAAGCCGCCCACTCCGGCGATCGAGACCCTTGCCGGCGAGGCGGACAGCAGCAGGACCGTTCCGCTTCCGCGCCGAACCATGTGCACTGCAGCGGCCCGCGAAGTGATGAACTGTGTGCGCAGCCAGCCCGCTGCCGGCGCGACGACGTCGTCCACGGGCATGTCGAGCAGCGGGACGCCCTGCACCGCCGGGAGGCCGGCCGCGTTGAGCACTGCGTCGATCCGTCCTGCGGCGTCGACGACGGCGTCGGCGTGCGCGTCTACGGCCGCGGGATCGGACGCGTCGACTTCGGCCGCATGCACCGGCCCGCCGCCCAGGCCGCGGATGCGGTCCACCGTTGTATTAACGGAGTCGAGGCGGTGCCCGGCGAGGAACAGCTCCGCCCCGCGGCGGGCAAATTCCTCCGCTACGGCACCGCCGATCGCACCGCCGGCGCCATGGATAATGACCTTCCGGGATGGGATTTCCGCAGCCATGGACCCGCTCCTTCTCCGACGCAACCTGGATGGCGGACGCCGTGACGCCGGACGGATGAGGCTAGCAGGGCAGGGCGCCGGAGTCATCCGGGCAGGGCTCCCCTTGACCGGCTAGCGGGCGGAAGACCAAGCTGGCCTGCAGGAACAGGTAACACTCTCAACCCAAACCCGGCACGGCAATGAAATCCCGGGAGAACGCATGGAGATCCTCTTCGTCCATGGAGCCGGCGGCTACCCGGACGACCTGCCCCTCGCAGAAGAACTGCACACCCGCCTCGGCCTGCCCGTTACGGCGCCCCGCTTCCCCGATCAGGACATGTCAGCCGCGGGCTGGCGCAGCGAAATCGAACGGCACCGGAATACCCTCGCCCCTGACCTGGTCATCGTCGGGCATTCCTTCGGGGCGTCGATGGTCCTGCTTCACCTCGCCGATGGATTTCAGGGCACCCCGCCGCTGGGACTTGTCCTCCTGGCAGTGCCTTTCTGGGAGTCGGAGGGTTGGCAGGCGGAATACGCCCTGCCGGCTGACGCCGAACTGCCAACCGGCTTCCCGGTCTGGCTCCACCATTGCGTCGACGACGAGGTGGTGCCCATCGACCACCTGGACCGGCACGCAGCGCGGCTGCCTCACGCCGTCGTCCGCCGGCATACATCCGGCGGGCACCAGTTCGAGGGGCGGATGGCTGCGGTAGCCGACGACGTCGGCACGCCCTAGTGGCGGGCCTCGACCGCCACGCTGCGGGGCTCAGCGAAGGGACAGCTCGCGGAGCTGGCGGCGCGAGGTGACGCCCGTCTTTCGGAAAATGTTCCGGAGGTGGGCGTCAATCGTGCGAGGGCTGAGGAAGAGCTCGGTGGCAACTTCGCGGGAGGTTGCGCCGGTAGCCACCAGCCGGGCGATGTGCATTTCGTGGGCGGTGAGGCTGTCGGTCGGCTGGGCGCTTCTCTTGCGGGGGTGCTCACCGGTGGCACGCAGTTCGCGGGCGGCGCGGGCTGCGAACGCTTCGGCTCCCATGTCCAATAACAGCTCGTGCGCGGTGCGGAGCTGTTCGCGGGCGTCCTGCCGTCGGCCCTCGCGACGAAGCCACTCGCCGTAGACAAGGTGGGTACGGGCGAGGTGGGTGGTTATCCGGCAGCGACTGAGCTGGTCGATTGCCTCACGAAAGTGCTCCTCAGCAGTCCTCCCCGTACTGGTCAACGCCCGTGCACGCGCCGCCAGACCGAGCCCCCACGGCGTACCGCTGGCGAGGGCGCGTGAAGTGAGTTGCTCCAGCGCATCGGCCGCACTCTCCGGCCGACCGGAACGGCACGCCGCTTCGACGAGTTCAGAGTGGGCCAGGTTGTTGAACCTCACCGCTTCGGTGTCGACGGCCCGTGCCGCCGCGGCATGAGCTGCGGAGTAGTCGCCCCGACCGTTATGCAGCACCGCCATGGCGTACTGTGTCAGGGCATCCTCGGTGCT
Organism: Arthrobacter jinronghuae; assembly: GCF_025244825.1. NCBI lineage: Bacteria > Bacillati > Actinomycetota > Actinomycetes > Micrococcales > Micrococcaceae > Arthrobacter > Arthrobacter jinronghuae. The sequence continues at coordinate 1,437,928 of NZ_CP104263.1, read as the reverse complement.
GTGCGCCTGTCCGGCAGCCTTGCGGACAATGCTCGCGCGCATCCCGGCGGTCTCGTCTGGACGGCCGCGCCAGGCAGAGAGGAGGAGCTGCGCGTGCAGCAAGGGCACAGCCTCGGTCGCGGCTGCGATCGCTGCGTGCTCGGCGGCGCGGTCGAACTCACCCGAGAGCACTTGCATGACGGATTGGCCCAGAAGTGCGTCCGGGAGTGCGGCAAGCGCGCCGGTCTCACGGGTCAGACGGACATGACGGATGGACACCGCGTGGAGCATCTCGTCGTCGAACACCGACATTGCGGTTCGGCTCGCGAGCCACCCCCAGCGGCAGGTGTCGGCGACGCTCAGCGCATCAACATCCTGCTCCTGGCCTCCGAAGGCCGCCAGCGCCCGCCGCAGCCCCGGCACACCGGCCGAATACCCCTGAGTGAAGGTCGTCACAAGCCCGTCGAGCAGCAGATCCGCAGGCCGCAGAGACCCCGTCGCGACGGGCGCCGTCAGGGCAGCCTCGGTCACTTCCGGTATGCCGCGGCCGCGGCGGAAGTCACCGGTGACGATCGCCGCTTCGAGCGCGCGCAGATACGTCTCACGGGACAGCACCGGGTCCAGCGGGGCCAGGCTCTTAGCGGCTTCCAGCAGCATTCTCTGCCCTTCGGCGTCGCGCTCGAGGTGGAACGCGATCCGCGCGCGCAGCAGTTCGAGGCGAGCCTGCTGTAGGGTATCGAGCGGCCCGGCCGAAGCGATGGTCAGCAGCTCCGAGGCGTCCGCACCAGCCTCGTGCTTCTCACGCGCGGCTTCCAATGCCCGGCTCGCCCGTGCGGCGGGATCAGGTGTCAGTCTGGCTGCATGCTCCATGAACGCCGCCGCGGCGGACAGCCCGCCGCGGGCACGCGCCCGGCCTGCTGACCGTACCAGTTCCGCGGCGGCGTCCTCATCGGTGCCCAGCACGGCCCGTGCCCGGTGCCAGGCGCGTCGGTCGGGATCGATGTCCGGATTGGTGGCAGCGGCCAGCGCGGCGTGCACGCGGCGGCGCTCCGGCGGGGCGGCGGACCGAAGCACAGCCGAACGCACCAGCGGATGGCGAAACTTCACCCGCGTATCAATCTCCAGCAGACCGGCGGCTTCCGCGGGCGCGGCAGACTCGCCGGCGATCCCCAGGTGCGCGGCCGCACGCCATAGCAGCGCCACCTCTCCGGTTGGATCGGCAGCGGCAATCAGCAGCAAGAGTTGAGTCGGTGCCGGCAGGCTGTCCGAGCGGCGCCGAAAGGTGTCCTCAAGGCGGTGCGTGATGCCCGGCATCGGCTCGAACCCGCCGGCCAGCCACGCAGCCGGCGCGTTACGGGCCAGTTCCAGCAGGGCGAGAGGGTTCCCTCGTGCCTCGGCAAGGACATGGTTCCGCTTCCCGTCGTCCAGGGGTACGTAGTCGGCCGCAGCCAGCAACTCCCGCGCGTCGGTCTCGTCGAGCCCGCCCAAGCGTAAGACAGGGATCCCGTCGAACCCGCGCACATCGCGGTCGGTGGGCTCCCGAAGCGCCAACACCAGCACCATCCGCTCGGCCGCGACCCGTCGTGCCACGAACGCGAGAACCTGGGCAGACGCCTCATCCAGCCACTGCGCGTCGTCGACGATGCACAGAAGGGGCCTTTCCTCAGCGGCCTCGGCTAACAGGTTGAGAGTTGCCAGCCCGATCAGGAACGGATCCGGCACGGCACCGCTTTGCTGCCCGAACGCCACGCCCAGAGCGGCCTGCTGCGGCTCGGGCAGCGAACCCATGCGGTCCAGCAGCGGCGTGCACAACTGATGCAGGCCCGAAAAAGCGAACTGTGTCTCGCACTCCACCCCGACCGAGGACGCCACCCGGAACCCTGAGGCATCAGCCCTGCGGCGGGCGTACTGGAGCAGCGCCGTCTTTCCGATACCCGCCTCCCCGCGCACAATGACTGCCCCGCTCAGCCCGTCTCGTGCCTGCGAGAGGAAGTTGTCGACCGCTGCACGCTCCGCGTGCCGGCCCAGGAAGTCCATCAGTGTCGCTCCCTTCACAGCTTGTCGGCACCCTATTAGGCAATTCCCACCTACGCAAACGAAGTCGCTCCGACCTACCGCGTAGGCGGAAACCGGCGGAATGCAGGGACTTCCACCGACGCGACGGCGCTGACTCCGGTGCGAATCTGAAGACACCGGTGCAGGCGAAGCAGTACGGCCCAGCCAGACCCGGGAACACTGTTTCTGCTGGGGGCAGTTTCGAGAATCGCACAAATCCACGACCCGCATAAGACAAAAGAAAGAAGCGCCGAACCATGAACCCCATTCAGGAACTGATCATCAACTTCCAGGATCTGGCGGCCCAGGTGCCCGAGATCATCCGTCCCTTCATCATGATGCTCGCCGGGGCCGTCCCGTTCATCGAGGCCGAAGGGGCCTCCGTGATCGGCATCCTCGCCGGCCTCCACCCTATCGTTGCCGGTATCGCCGCCGCAGTCGGCAATTTCCTGAGCGTGGTCCTCGTGGTGCTCTTCACGTCCCGGGCCCGCACTGCGGTCACCGACCGCAACACGGCCCGCGTCGCGGCTGCTCGGAGGGCCGAGCGTGTCCCGGCCTCCCTGGGTTACCAGGGGTCCGCTGAGTTCGAGGAGACGGTGCCGGCCAAGCCCGTATCAAAGGGGCGCCAGCGCTTCATGAAGTGGCTCGTCCGCTTCGGCGTCCCAGGCGCGAGCATCCTCGGTCCCCTCGCGATCCCGACCCAGTTCACATCCGCGATCCTCATCGCCGGCGGAACCCCCCGTGGCTGGGTGCTGCTCTGGCAAGGTGTGGCAATCGTCATATGGACGACAGTGGCCACCGTCTCGGTCTGGGCCGCCCTCACCTACGTCGTCGGGGTCTGAGTCACATGAAAGCACGGATCGACGACCCATCGGCGGAACGTAGCCGCGCCGGCAGGGCAGCTCCGAAGAAGCGATTCCGGGAGGAACAAGTGACACCCAAAGAGACGCTGGAACCCGGGGACGGCCATACGCTTCCGCGCTATCGATGGTGGCAGCTGTTCTCGCGTTCCCTCTTTCATCTGCAGCTCACCGGCGAGGACGGTGCACCGGAGATCTGGTCCGTAGAGGTCCGGCCCGGGGGTGATTCGGACGGCGAAGTGCGCGCGCAGCTCTACCGCAACGGGATCAACCAGGCCCGATCGAAACTTCCCGCGGTGTTCGCAGTGCCGGGTGGCGCCATCGAGGTCGAGGTCAGCATCTACGGGCTCAGACGCTGCCACTATGTGACGCCCGACGGGTCCGAGCGACAGCTTCTACCTGATCCTGCCTCGGCCGAAGGACTGCGCGCCCGACTGGAACGGACCAATCCGGCGCTGAGCCGTGCCGTTGGCATCGTATCGGCCAGCGTACTCGTGGTCGCGCTCGTGCTCGGCGTTCCGCAGATCGTTGAGCAGATCATGCAGCTCCCGCCCGTCGCGGAGAACATCGGCACGTTCTCCAGCCCGTTCCAGCTTCCGGCATCGGCGAACATAACGCTGCTGCTGGCAACGTTGGCAGCGAGCACCGAACGTGCACTGAGGCTGCGCTACAACTGGGTCCTCGACGGCGGCTTCCTTGAGGGTGGTGACTAGAGCATCGGCCGGGCTCTGCGGCAGGCTCGACCCCCAGCCCGGCACCCGCTTAAACGACAAAAGCCTGACGAAACTCGCGTTTCATCAGGCTTACCGTCGGGTTGACAGGATTTGAACCTGCGACCCCTTGACCCCCAGTCAAGTGCGCTACCAAGCTGCGCCACAACCCGCAGTTCTTCCGGAATGCCTCCCGGCTGAACCACCTCAAATACCTTACACCACAACCGGTGAATCCGTCGCATCGGGGCTCGCGGGCGTTGCGGGCACCGGCGTACGGCCAAAACAGAGCGCGCACCGGCTCCCCCGCTTCCCGGCTGCGGTGCTTGTACAGATAACGGGCTTATCCGCTTCCCGGCCGCGGTGCTTGTACAGATAACGGGCTTATCCCAGCCGGATAGCCCCGTTATCTGTACAGTGATGAGCCGCCGGACTCCCGGGCCGCTGCCACAGCCCCGAAGCCCCGTTGCCACAGCACCGCAGACACCCCCCCCGGAACGCAGAAACCCCGGCCCCGCTCCCCCATAGGGGACCAGGACCGGGGATTTACGCCGGAGACTTAGCGCTTGCTGTTCTTGCCGCGCTTCTCGCGCACGCGCATGCTGACCTCGATGGGCGTGCCCTCGAAGCCGAACGTCTCACGCAGCCGGCGGGTGATGAAGCGGCGGTAGCCCGGATCCAGGAAGCCGGTGGTGAACAGCACGAACTTCGGCGGACGCGAGGAAGCCTGCGTACCGAAGAGGATGCGGGGCTGCTTGCCGCCACGCACGGGGTGCGGGTGGGCCGCCACGAGCTCGCCCAGGAAGGCGTTGAGCTTTCCGGTGGGGATGCGCTTGTCCCAGTTTTCCAGTGCCGTATCCAGTGCCGGAACAAGACGGTCCTTGTGCCAGCCGGTCTTGGCCGAGATGTTGACGTGCGGAGCCCATTCAACGTGGGCCAGGTCGCGCTCGATCTCGATCTTGAGGTAACGGCGGCGCTCGTCGTCGAGCAGGTCCCACTTGTTGAAGGCGAGGACCAGCGCGCGGCCGGATTCGATGGCCAGCTGGAGGATGCGGACATCCTGTTCGCTGAGGACCTCGTCCACGGCCAGGAGCACGACGGCGACCTCGGCCTTTTCCAGGGCAGCCTGGGTACGCAGGGAGGCGTAGAAGTCCGCGCCCTGGGCCATGTGCTGACGGCGGCGGATGCCGGCGGTGTCGACGAAGCGCCAGGTGCGGCCGCCGAGTTCGATCATTTCATCCACCGGGTCACGGGTGGTGCCCGCGGTGTCATCAACGACCACACGCTCGGACCCGGCCAGCTTGTTCAGCAGCGAGGACTTGCCCACGTTCGGACGGCCGATCAGCGCGATGCGGCGCGGGCCGCCGGAGCGGTCCAGTCCGCCGTATGCGGAGTACTCGGGCAGCACGTCCAGGACGGCATCGAGCATGTCGCCGGTGCCTCGGCCGTGCAGGGCGGAGACCGGGTACGGCTCGCCGAAGCCCAGGCCCCAGAGGGAGGAAGCGTCGGCTTCGTTCTGGATGTCGTCCACCTTGTTGGCGACGACGACGACGGGCTTGCCCTTGCCGCGCAGCATCCGCACCACGGCTTCGTCGGTGGCGGTGATGCCGACGGTCGCGTCGACCACCAGCATGACGGCGTCGGCGTGGTCGACGGCGATTTCGGCCTGGTCGGCAACCCGGCGGTGGATGCCGCGGGCGTCGTGTTCCCAGCCGCCGGTGTCCACCAGGGTGAAGTTCACCCCGTTCCAGGTCGCGGGGTAGGTAACCCGGTCACGGGTCACGCCGGGGGTGTCCTCGACGACGGCCTCGCGGCGGCCGAGGATACGGTTCACCAGGGTGGACTTGCCCACGTTCGGGCGGCCAACGATGGCGACCACGGGATCCTGGCGCAGGGGTGCGTCTTCGTCGTATTCTTCGAAGCCGCCGGCGAGCAGCGCGGCGTCTTCTTCATCAAGTTCGTAGTCGTCGAGACCGGCGCGGAGGGAACGGGCGCGGATATCGGCCTCGTCGTCATCCATTGCCGCGAGGCGCTCGTCGATCTGGTCTTCTCCGGACGGAACGTACTCGTCCGTGGAGGTCCCGTCACCGGCGGTGTCGTCGTTGAGAGGTTTTCCGTTCATTGAATTGCTTTCTTTCCGTTGAGGTCTGCAGCACTGCGTACAGGCCGTCGCCGGACGTTCAGCCCGGTAAGTGTGAGGGAGGATACCTTGCGGCGTTGCCGCCGGATGTCCTCCTCCCATTGAAACACGGGCGGGTGCCCGTGATTGGTGCCGGGTCCCCCGGCGGGGAGCTAGTGGGTACTGGTGAAAACCACTTCGAGTACGGCCGAGACCGTCTCTTCGAAGTCCAGGTCGGAGGAATCGATGGTGACGACGCCGTCGGCGGCCTGCTGGAATTCCACCACGGTGGAGTCCTTCGCGTCGCGGACCAGGACCTGTTCCTTCAGGGCGGCGGCGGTCTGCGTGCCGCCCAGCTGGATGCCGCGGCGGCGGAGCCGGGCTTCTTCGCTGGCGGTGAGCAGGATCCGCACCTCGGCGTGCGGGGCCACCACGGTGGTGATGTCCCGGCCCTCGGCCACGATCCGCAGGCCCGAGTCCCGAATCAGCTGCTGCTGGCGTCGAACCAGTTCCGCCCGGGCACCCAAGGTGGTGGCGACGGCGCTGACCGAGGAGGACACGGCGGGCTCGCGGATGGCGTCGGTGACGTCCCGGCCGCTGACCCGCACCCATTCCTCATCCGGGGACAGGCTCAGGGCAATGTCGGCGTTTTCCGCGGCGGCCTCAACGGCCACCGAATCGGTCAGATCGATGCCGGCCTCCATGCAGGAGAGCGTGACCGCACGGTACATGGCACCGGTGTCGAGATACGCGGCGTGCAGGCGGCGGGCCACTTCCCGGCTGATGCTGGACTTGCCCGACCCCGACGGTCCGTCGATGGCCACAACCAGCGGCTTGCCCTGCCGGAACTGGGCCGGATCCACATTAGAACTCACTGCACTACCTTCCACCCGCGGGCGCTCAATTCAGAAACAAGGTCATTCACCCGGCCGGGCAGGACGGAGATTTCCGCCCGTCCTACCTGCCGGCCGGAGGCGTGCTCCAGCCGGAGGTCTTCCAGGTTCACGCCGATCTCACCGATTTCGGTGAGCAGCCGGGCAATCTGGCCCGGCGTGTCATCCACCAGGACGGTGAAGGACACAAAGGTCTGCGCCGGTCCGCCGTGCTTGCCCGGAATCCGGGCCTGCCCTGCGTTGCCTTCGGCAATCAGCTGCGCCATGTCCAGGCGCGCACCATCCGCGACCGGGTCTTCGAGCGTGCGGATCAGCCGGTTCAGGTCCTCGCGGACCCCGTGCAGGATCGGCACCAGCCGCCCGGCGTTTCCGCTGAGGATCTGCACCCAGAGATTCGGATCGCTTGCGGCAATCCGGGTCACGTCCCGCAGGCCATTGCCGGACAGGGCGAGGGACTGCGGCGGGGTTTCCTGCAGCCGGCTGGCCACCAGGGAAGCCATTACCTGCGGCAGGTGCGAGGTCAGTGCCACGGACGCGTCGTGGTCTTCGGCGGACATCCGGGAGACCACGGCACCCAGGTCGAAGGCAAGGGCCTCGGCGCGGCGCACGGCGTCCGGAGTTGCTTCCTCCGGCGGGCAGATCACCCAGGGCATGCCGTTGAACAGTTCCGCCCGCGCAGCCACCGGCCCGGATTTCTCCCGGCCTGCCATCGGGTGCGTGCCCACGTAACGGCTGAGATCGGCGTCGCGCTCCCGCAGGTCAGCCAGGACGGCGGACTTGACGCTGGCAATATCGACGACGACGGCGGCCGGCCAGTCCTTCAACGCTGCCGCGGCCAGAGACGCGGTAACGTCCGGCGGCGCGGCAACGACCACGAGTGCCGGCTCGAAGCTTTCGCCTGCAGTACTGAGCAGCCGTCCGGCGCCGATGTCGCGGGCCACGGCCTCTGTCGAGGGAGACAGGTCCGAGAGCACCACATCGACACCCCGGGCAGAAAGCCCGAGGCCGATGCTGGTGCCCAGCAGCCCCGTGCCGATAATCAGCACGGATCCGGACAGGTGGGTGCCCCCGTCAGCGGCAGCGGCCATTGGCTACAGTCCTACTGAGGCGAGCAGGTGTCCGACCTCGCCGCGGCCGAGGACGCGGATGCTGCCCTGGCGCTGGTCGCCCAGGCTGATCGGTCCGATCTTGGTGCGGACGAGGCGCTCCACCGGGTGGCCGACGGCGTCGAACAGCCGGCGGACAATGCGGTTGCGGCCCGAGTGCAGGACTACCTCGACCAGGAGGTGGCCCGGGGTGGAGTCGACCAGCTTGAAGGAATCAACCTTCTGGAAGCCGTCTTCCAGCTCAATGCCTTCACGCATCTGCGCGCCCACGCCGTGGCTCATCGGTCCGCGGACCTGCACCAGGTAGGTCTTGGGGACTTCGTAGGAGGGGTGCGTCAGCCGGTTGGTCAGCTCGCCGTCATTGGTCAGCAGCAGCAGGCCCTCGGTTTCGTTGTCCAGCCGGCCAACGTGGAACAAACGCTCGTTCTTGCTGGTGGCCTTAAGGAAGTCGCTGATGCAGGGACGCCCTTCGGGGTCTTCCATGGTGGAGATGACGCCGCGGGGCTTGTTGAACACGTAGTACTTCTGGGTTTCATCCAGCTGGAGGCGCATGCCGTCCACGTGGATGGCCACCGTCGCCGGGTCAACGCGGACGCCGAGTTCGGTGACGACCTGACCGTCAACTTCGACGCGGCCTTCGGCAATCATTTCCTCGCACACGCGGCGGGAGGCGACGCCGGCACTGGCCATGACCTTCTGCAGGCGGACGCCTTCGGGGTTGTGCTGTTCGGAAATCACCGGGGCGGCGGGGCGGCGGGTGGTGGATCGGCGAACGGGGCCCAGGTTCTGGCCGAAGCGCTCCCCGCGGAAGGCGCGGTCGCCGCTCTTGCGCTGGCCCTGCTGGGGGCCGCCGAACTTGCCGGCACCGGACTTGGAACCGCCCGGCTTGAAGCCGCCCGATTTGGAAGCACCGGACTTCGGGGCGTCGGTACGGGGTGCACCGGTCTTGCCGGAGTTGCTAGAGCCGAAGGCCTTCACGGCGTCGGACTTGAACTTCTCCGGGCGGGCCGCCTCGGGGCTGACGGGCCGGTAGCCGTTGGCACGGTCTTCACCGGGCTTGAGACCCGATGCCGAGCGCGGGCCGCCGGTGCGGTTGGAGGAGGGCTTGGAGCCGCGGCCGTAGCCTTTGCCGCCGGCGGGGCCACCGGCACTGCGTCCGCCGCCGCGAGGGGTATTGCGGCCGGATCCGGAACGGGGTGCTGGTGTCATGAGTAAGTCCTTTGGGTGTAGCGGTTAATAAGTAGTGTCTTCATATTCGGCCAGGTTTTCCAGCCCGGGCAGGTGCGGTGCAATCTGTGGAAGTTCGTCGAGGCTGCCCAAACCAAGCCGTTCCAGAAAGTACGGCGTGGTCCGGTACAGCAGCGAACCGGTTTCCGGTTCGGTGCCGGCGTCGACGATCAATCCACGCTGAACCAGCGTGCGGACCACCGAATCGACGTTTACTCCCCGGATCGCGGAGACCCGGGCCCGGGAGACGGGCTGCCGATAGGCAATCACCGCCAATGTTTCCAGTGCGGCCTGCGACAGCCGTGCACTCTGGCCTTCCAGTACAAACTTCGACACAACGGGCGCATAGTCAGCGCGGGAAAAAATCCGCCATCCGCCTGCTACGTCACGGAGTTCAAAACCACGCGGTGCGCCCTCGGGTCCATCCCCAGTATAACCGTCATACTCCCGCTGCAGTTCCGTGAGGGCCGCGAGCACTTCCGGCTCCGGCACGCCGATCACCGAGGCCAGCACCGCGGGGGCAGCAGGTTCGTCCACCACCATCAGCACCGCCTCGACGGCGGCCTTCACTCCCCCGGGAAGTGCTGCAACGTCTTCGCGGGTGTCGTCCCCGCCGCTTGTGCCCGGACCAAAACCAGGTTCCGCCGTCATGACCGGTCCTCTTCCAAGGTTGTGTGTTGGACTGCTGCGCCATTGGATCCGCTGTTTTCGCCGGCGCCCTCACCGTCATATTCATCTCCCACGGCGGCAACCCCGCCTGCCGGATCCGCCCCTCCGGTCCACGTGATGAGCAGCTCACCCAGCGGGGCAGGCTGTTCAAAGCTGACGGCTCCGTCGCGGAACATTTCCAGCAGCGCGAGGAACCGGGCCACCGCCACGGGACCGTCGGCGTCGGACACCAGGGCACCGAAGGTGGCCGCGCCGTCTGCAGCGAGCCGTTCCGCGAGGATTAGCGCCTGCTCCCGGACGCTGGTCTTGGGCGCGTGCAGGTGTTCAAGCCCCACTGTCGGAGGCTGCTCGTCGCGCGGCTGCAGGGCACGCGCGGCCAGGTCCGCGAACTGCTGCGGCGTGGTCCGCCAGACCAGCTCGGGAAGCATCGCCGCGAAGTGCGGATCCAGGGATACCTGCCGCGGGTAACGCCGCGCCTCGTCCGTCAGCCGCTCCCCCATCAGGGCGGCCATCTCGCGGAACGCCTTGTACTGCAGCAGCCGGGCGAACAGCAGGTCACGGGCTTCGAGCAGGGCGACGTCTTCCTCGTCCTCCACGTCGCCGGCCGGAAGCAGACGTGCTGCCTTGAGGTCCAGGAGGGTGGCGGCAATAACCAGGAATTCGCTCGCCTCATCCAGCGCGACCTCGGGTCCGGTACCGAAGAGTTCCCGGATGTAGCCCAGGAATTCATCGGTGACGGCGGCAAGGGCAATTTCGGTGATGTCCAGCTCGTGCTTGGAAATCAGTCCCAGCAGGACATCGAAGGGCCCGGTGAAGTTTGCCAGCCGGACTTCGAAGCCGGCGCGGGCGGCCGGATCCTGCGAACCCGGCTCCCTGGCCTCCGGCTCCGCCGGGGCGGGCGCCGGCTTAGGGCGCGCCGCCGCGGGCAATCAGTTCCTTGGCGAGACGGCGGTAGGAGTCCGCGCCCGGGTGGTTGCCGGCGTACGAGGTGATCGGTTCGGCCGCCACAGTGGCGTCGGCGAACTTGATGGTCCGCTTGATGACCGTTTCGAAGACCTTGTCCCCGAAGGCTTCCACGAGGCGGGAAATCACTTCACGGCTGTGCAGGGTGCGGGCGTCGTACATGGTCGCCAGGACGCCGTCCACCTGGAGGCTGGGGTTGAGCCGGTCCTGGACCTTCTCGATGGTTTCCACCAGCAGGGCCACCGCACGCAGGGCAAAGAACTCGCAGATCAGCGGGATGATCACGCCGTGCGCGGCGGTCAGGGCGTTGACGGTCAGCAGGCCCAGGGAAGGCTGGCAGTCGATGAGGATGACGTCGTAGTCATCCGATACCCGGCGCAGTGCGCGTTCGAGCACCTGCTCGCGGGCCACCTCGTTCACGAGCTGCACCTCGGCTGCGGAAAGGTCGATATTGGCCGGCAGCAGGTGGATGTTCTCGATGGAGGTTTCGTGGATCGCCTCGCGGATATCCACCTTCCGGTCCATCAGCACGTTGTAGACGGTGAGGTCCAGCTCGTGCGGGTTGGCTCCCATCCCTGCGGACAGGGCGCCCTGCGGGTCAAAGTCCACCAGCAGCACGCGGCGGCCGGCTTCCGCGAGGGCGGCACCAAGGTTGATGGTGGAGGTGGTCTTGCCGACCCCGCCCTTCTGGTTCACCATCGCAATGATCCGGGCAGGACCATGGGACGTGAGGACGGGAGGCTCGGGGAATACCGTCAGGGGACGTCCGGTTGGACCCATCGCCGTGTCGGCTCCGGTTGCGTCCTGCAGAGTTGATGAACCCTGTTCGCTGCTCACGTATAAATCCACGCTTCCGTATCTAGCTTTGCTGCGGGCTGTCTTTGTCAAGGTTACAGCCGCGCCACGGCCATCCCGCGAATCAGGGCTGTGATGACCGGCGAGCCTTGACGCTCAAGTAGAACTCGAACGTTGAGGGCGGACGGCAGCATGCAGATGCATGTCGTGCCAGCCGTCGGCATGCCTGAGGGCACTGCGCTTGGTTCCTTCCAACGCGAAACCGGTCTTCCGGGCGACGGCGCAGGAAGCCTGGTTGCGCACCGAGTGGGAAAGCTGGAGGCGCATGAGGCCTGCCGCGCCGAAGGCCCACCGCGCCAGCGCGTCCACGGCCCGGGATGCCACCGCGTTTCCCCGATCCCCCGGAAGCACCCAATAGCCCAGTTCAGCATCGCCTTCGTACAGATTGACGCGGCTGAGAGCCACGCGCCCCACCACGTTCCGGCCGCTGCTGCATACGGCCCAGTTGGCACCGGATTCCTCCTGCCAGCGGGTACTCCAGCGGCGGATCCATTCAAGGGCTTCGGCTTCGGTTGCCATCGTCCGCCGGTTGAAGTGCGAGATGTCCGGCTCGCCGTACGCCTCCGCCACCACGGCGGCGTCGTCGTCGCGCCAGGGCCGCAGGACCAGGCCGTCCGCGTCGAGGGTCGGCTGCACCCGGCTGCTCAATGTCCCGCGCGGCAGATAGGGGCCAAGTGCTGTCATGGAAGGTCCACCGTTTCGTAGAGCGGGCATCGAGGACCATTATGCACTCGCCCGGATTCCCGCCGGCAGCACACGCAAAACGCGCTCCGCCCCGGTGTCTTCCGGGGCGGAGCGCGTTTCGAGGTACTGCCGGTTGTAGTGCTGGCGCCTTAGTGCCGCGGATCGCCGGCGGTGCCGGCGACTGCGGAACTGCCGGCAGGGCTGGGAACCGTGGCGGCCAGTTCGGCGGATTCCGCCGTCTGCCGCGGTTCGTCAGTGCCGGCGTCGACGTTCATGCTCGCTTCGTCGAAGGGCAGTTCGCGGTCCAGGACCGCCTTGACCTGTTCCTTGTCGATTTCCTTGGTCCAGGTGCCGATGAGGACGGTGGCCACGGCGTTGCCGGTGAAGTTGGTCAGGGCGCGGGCCTCGGACATAAAGCGGTCGATGCCGACAATCAGGCCCACGCCTTCGATCAGGTCGGGGCGGTGGGACTGCAGTCCGCCGGCCAGCGTGGCCAGGCCTGCACCGGTGACGCCTGCGGCGCCCTTCGAGGCAATGATCATGAAGACCAGCAGGGAAATCTGTTCGCCCAGTTCCAGCGGCTTGCCCATGGCCGAGGCCACGAACAGTGCGGCCATGGTCAGGTAGATGGCGGTTCCGTCGAGGTTGAAGGAATAACCGGTCGGAACCGTAACGCCGACCACGGGCTTGGAAATGCCCAGGTGTTCCATCTTTGCGATCAGGCGGGGCAGGGCCACCTCGGAAGAGGAGGTGGAGAAGATCAGCAGGTACTCACGGCCCAGGTACCGCATGAGCTTGAAGATGCTGAACCCGGTGACCAGCTTCAGCAGCCCGCCCAGGATGACGACGATGAAGAGGATGCAGGTGATGTAGAAGGCAACCATCAGGGTGGCCATGCTCACGATCGCCTGGATGCCGGTCTCGCCGACGACGGCGGAGATGGCACCGAAGGCGCCGATGGGAGCCAGCCACATGATCATCATGAGGATCCGGAACACCAGGGCCTGGATGTAGCCGATTCCCTTGAGCACCGGCGCTCCCGCCGGTCCCATCTTCTGCAGGGCAAAGCCGACCAGCAGGGCAACAAACAGGGTCTGCAGGATGGACTCGCCGGTGAGGGAGGCCAGCAGTGTGGTGGGGATGATGCTCAGAAGGAAGCCCGTCATCCCCTCCCCTTCCTCGGGGGCAGCCGGGGCGGCACCAGCGGAAGCCTGCAGGTCCAGGCCTTCGCCCGGGTGGATGAGGTTACCCACCACGAGGCCGATGGCCAGCGCGAAGGTGGACATGATGATGAAGTAGCCAAGCGCCAGGCCGCCCACCTTGCCGACCGTGGCTGCTTTGGCGATTGATCCGATGCCTAGGACAATGGTGCAGAAGATGACGGGGGCAATCATCATCTTGATGAGGTTGATGAACCCCGTTCCGAGGGGCTTGAGGCTCTTCGCGAACTCGGGGGCAAGAAGCCCGAGTACGGCACCGAGCACCACCGCAGCGATTACGGCGATGTAGAGGAAATGTGTTCTGTCCCGCTTACGGCTCTTCTGTGAACCGTCGTAGGGATTAGCGGCAGCTGCCATGGCGGTACTCCTTGATGCGTGTGGTCGGCTTCCATCTTCGATGCTTATGTGATCACAGTCACCCTTGTGTTCATATTGTTCTCAAGAAAACTCCTTACGCCCCGTAAGGATCCGCGACAAAGGACCAAACGTGCACCGACGGAGCCTGGCAGGACGGCTGTTCCTGGCCCAGCTTGCGTTCATCCTGTGCGTTTCGGGCGGGATCGCCTGGGGGCTGTACCAGCAGGCCGAAGAGAACACGTATGAGGAAACGGGCTCCCGGATGCTCGCCGTCGCCGGCACCGTGGCTGCCGCGGATGCCGTCCGCACCGCCGTCGACTCCACCGATCCGGCGGGCCTGCAGGACTATGCGCGGGAGGTGATGGACGACGTCGGGGTGGACTTCCTGACCATCATGGACACGGACCGCACGCGGTTCACGCACCGGAACGCCGAGCAGATCGGCAGGCCCTACATCGGTTCCATCGATCCGGCCCTGGCGGGAGAGAGCTTCACGGAAACCTACACCGGCACGCTGGGACCCTCGGTCCGCGCCGTCACCCCGGTGTACGACGACGCCGGCAACGTCACCGCGCTGGTCGCCGCCGGCATCACGGTGGACCGGGTGGCCATTGCCCGCGATGCACGGCTGCCGGAGCTGTTCGCCATCGACGCGGCCGCGCTCGCTGCCGGAGCCGTGGGGTCCTACCTGCTCAGCCGCTATCTGCGCCGGGCCACGCACGGCCTCGGTCCCGCGGAGCTGACACACATGTACGCTTTCTACGATTCGGCGCTGCATTCGGTGCGTGAGGGGCTGCTGCTGCTCAATGACCGGGGACAGTTGGTGCTCTACAACGACGAAGCCGCCGTCCTGCTGGGGCTGCCGCCGGCAGATCCCGCCGTGCGGTGCCGGGAACTGCCGGATCTTCCCGGACCGCTGGCATCCCTGTTGCGCTCCGGCCGGGACGCCAGGGAGGAAATCCACCTCACCGGCGAGCGCATCCTGGTGGTCAACCAGTCCGCAGCGGTGTCCGCAGGGCCGCACGGCCGGCGGTTCGGCACGGTCACTACGCTGCGGGACCATACCGACGTCGAATCCCTCACCGGTGAACTGGCCTCCATGCGGACGCTGGCCGATGCCCTGAGCGCCCAGGCCCATGAGCACGCCAACCGCGTGCACACGCTGGCGTCCCTGATCGAGCTGGGGCGCAGCGATGAAGCCCTGCGGTTTGCCACCGCCGATCTGGAACAGTCCCAGCAGCTCAATGACGAAGTGCTGGCCGTCGTGGAGGAACCGGCGGTAACCGCCCTGCTGATGGGCAAGGCGGCGCAGGCCCGCGAGCGCGGCATCGAACTGGACATCGAGGTGGGCCCGGAAACGGGACGATTCAGCGGGGCCGGGCTGGAACCGGTGGAGCTGGTGACCATCATCGGCAACCTGCTGGACAACGCGTTCGACGCCGCGGAGGACTCCGTGCGCCTGTACCTGGGCAGCGGAGACGGCCAGCTGCTGATCGAGGTGCAGGACGACGGCGCGGGCGTGGACCCCGAGATAATCGAACATATCTTCGAACAGGGGTTCAGTACGAAGGCGCTGCCGCAGGGACGGGTGCTGTCCGGCCGCGGAATCGGCCTGGCACTGGTCCGCCAGGCGGTGACGCGGCTGGGCGGAAGCATCCAGGTACTGGGCGGCCCGGGGGCCTGCTTCAGTGTGGAACTCCCGCTGCCGGATTCGGCCTCTACTCCGGCCCCCCAGGCTCCGGCCCCCCGGGCTGAGGCAGCATCGTGACGCGGCACTCCCCCGCCGTCGGCGTGCTGGTGGTCGAGGATGAGGAAATCCCCGCCGAGGCCCACGCCGAGTATGTCCGCCGGACGCCGGGCTTCCGGCTGGCGGGCATTGCACGCACCGGCGCCGAAGCACTGGAAGCGCTCAAGGACGCCGAGTCCGCGCCGTCGGGCAGCGAAGCCGAGATCGGCCTGGTGCTGTTGGACATGAACCTGCCTGACCTGCACGGGCTGGACCTGCTGCGCCGGATCCGCGGGGCCGGACTGCCCGTGGACGTCATAGCCATCACCGCGGTCCGGGACCTGGCGGTGGTCCGCAGCGCCATGTCCGGCGGCATTGTCCAGTACCTCATCAAGCCGTTTACGTATTCGGCGTTCAGCGCCAAGCTCACCGCCTACGCCGAATACCGGCGTCGGATGGCCGAGCAGGCCGCCTCCACCACGCAAAGCGAAGTCGACAGTGCCTTTGCCGCCCTCCGTCCTGCCGTGGCAGGACAGCTGCCCAAGGGCCTGTCCGCGGAAACGCTGGAGGCCGTGGCGGATCTGCTCAAGGGTGCCCGGGCACCGCTCTCCGCCACTGAGGCAGCAGAGTCGCTGGCCATGTCCCGGATCACCACCCGCCGCTACCTGGAGTACCTGGCGGACCAGCAGTCGGTGCTGCGCTCGCCGAGGTACGGCACCCGGGGCCGGCCGGAGCTGGAGTACAGCTGGCGCCGGTGAGGCGCCCAGCCGCGGCCTAGGGCACCGGACGCAGCACCGCGGTCAGGGCTTCCAGCACGCCGGGATCCTCGATGGTGGAGGGCACGGTGTGCGGAACGCCGTCGGCAATCTGGCGCATGGTCTTGCGCAGCACCTTCCCGGACCGGGTCTTGGGCAGGGCGTCCACCACGTACACGTCCTTGAAGTCCGCCACCGGGCCGATCTGCGAGCGCACCCGTTCGACCAGTTCGGCGCGCAGCACGTCGGCGTCGATCTCCGTTCCTGCCTTCAGCACCACGTAGCCGGACGGGCGCTGGCCCTTCACCGGATCCGCGATGCCGATCACCGCCGCTTCGGCGACGGCCGGATGGGAGCCCACCGCCTGTTCCATGGCGCCGGTGGAGAGCCGGTGGCCGGAGACGTTGATGACGTCGTCGGTACGGCCCATCACGAACACGTAGCCGTCCTCGTCCACGTACCCCGAGTCACCGGTGGCGTAGTAGCCGTCGAAAACCTCCAGGTACGCGGCGCGGTAGCGTTCGTCGCTGCCCCAGAGCGTCTGGAGGGTTCCCGGCGGCAGCGGCAGTTCCAGTGCGATGTTGCCCTCCGTTCCGGCCGGCACCCGCTTCCCGTCCGGCCCGAGCACGCGCACGGCAAACCCGGGAACCGGGACGGTGGGCGACCCGGCCTTGACCGGCAGTTCCTCCAGTCCCACGGGGTTGGCGCAGATGGCCCAGCCGGTTTCGGTCTGCCACCAGTGGTCGATCACCGGCACCCCGAGGGCAGCCTCCGCCCACTCCAGCGTGGCCGGGTCCAGGCGCTCGCCGGCGGCAAAGAGGTGCCGCAGCCTCGAGAGGTCGTAACGGCCGGGTTCGGCGGCGGCCGGGTCGGCCTTCCGGATGGCGCGCAGCGCGGTCGGTGCGGTGAACAGGACGTCGACGCCGTGCTCCGCTGCCACCCGCCAGAACGCGCCTGCGTCCGGGGTGCCCACGGGCTTGCCCTCGTACAGCACGGTGGTGGCGCCGGCGATCAACGGTCCGTAGACGATGTAGGAGTGGCCCACCACCCAGCCGACATCGGAGGCGGTCCACATCACCCGCCCCGGCCCCACCCCGTAGATGTTCTCCATGGACCAGGCCATCGCCACCGCGTGGGAGCCGTTGTCCCGCACCACGCCCTTGGGTGCGCCCGTGGTGCCGGAGGTGTAGAGGATGTACAGCGGATCGGCGGCGGCCACGGAGACCGGTCCGACGGGCATGGCAGCTGCGGCGAGCGCGTTCCAGTCATGCCAGGCCGCACCGCCGGTGCCGTCAAACTCCTCGCGGGTAGCCGTGAAGCCCGTCCGATCGGCCACGACGACGGCGGCCACCCGGTGCGTGGCGGTTTCCAGGGCCTCGGCGACGGCCGGCAGGTATTCGACGGCGCGCTTGGGTTCGAGTCCGCCGCTGGCCGTCACGATCACCGTGGGACCGGCGTCGTCGATCCGGGCGGCGAGCTCCCGCGGGGCGAATCCCCCGAACACCACGGAGTGGACCGCGCCCAGCCGGGCGGTGGCCAGCATCGCGATCACGGCTTCGGGGATCATCGGCAGGTAGATGATCACGCGGTCCCCGGAGCCGACGCCGAGCCCGCGCAGCACGCCGGCGAACCGTTCAACCTCGGCCAGCAACTGGCTGTAGGTATAGGTGCGCGTGGTGCCGAGCATCGCGGAGTCGTAGATCAGCGCCGCGGTGTCTCCGCGGCCGGCGGCCACGTGGCGGTCCAGGGCGTTGTAGGAGGTGTTGAGCTCCGCGTCCGGATACCAGGAGTACAGCGGCGCCCTGGCGTCCTCGAGGGCGCGGGACGGCGGCTTGTCCCAGTCCACCAGGGCGGCTGCAGCGAGCCAGAACCCTTCGGGATCGGAACTGCTGCGTGCATAGGCCTGTGCGTACGTTTCGTGCCCACCCATGAATCCTCCTTGATCCGGCGTAGTACGCCATGCTACTCGAGGACGGGCCTGCGGACGCCTCCTTTTCGACCTGCCGGGGACATCAACGGTGTCTGGTGGCGCTGGATTTAGAAGACCCGGATGGGGATCTCGGCGGGATCCATGAGCAGCGACTCGATCTCGTCGTCGAGCTTCACCAGGGTGATGGACGCACCGGCCATATCCAGGGACGTGCAGTACTCCCCCACGTAGCTGCGGCCCACGCTGATGCCCTGCTCCGCGAGACGCTTGTGTGCCTGCCCGTACAGGAGGTACAGCTCGCTGATCGGAGTGCCGCCGAGTCCGTTGACCATGAGCGCCACGCGGTCTCCCTCACGGAAGGGCAGGTCACGCACCACCGGGCCGAGGAGCTCTTCGACAATCTCGTTGGCGCTCATCATCTTCGCCCTGCGCCGGCCCGGCTCGCCGTGGATGCCGACGCCCATCTCGATCTCGTCCTCTCCGAGCTCGAACAGCGGGCTCCCCTTCGCCGGCGGAGTACAGGCGGTCAGGGCGACACCCATCGTCCGGGTCACGGAATTGACCTTCTCACCGATGCGGATCACTTCGTCGAGGTCCGCCCCGCGCTCGGCGGCGGCGGCCACTGCCTTGATAACGAAAAAATTACCGGCAACACCGCGTCGGCCGATCGTGTAGGTGGAGTCCTCGACGGAGACGTCGTCATTGATGAAGAGCGTCTTGACCTCGATGCCCTCGGCGGAGGACATTTCCTGCGCCATGTCGAACACCATCTTGTCGCCGGTGTAGTTATTCACCAGCAGCAGCACACCCTTGGGCGAGGCCATGAGCTTGGTGGTCTCGTACACGTAATCGAGCGGCGGCGCCGCAAACACGTCCCCCGGGCAGGCGGCGTCGAGCATTCCCCTGCCGACGATCATCACGTGGGCCGGCTCATGCCCTGAGCCAGAGCCCTGCACGATGGAGACCTTCTCCTGGTCCGGACCGTCGGCGCGCATGATCAGGTTGTACTCCGGCACGTACTTCAGGGTGTCCGGGTTCGCGAGGGCGAGGCCCTCGAGCATATCCGGGACGAACTGCTGCGGATCGTTGACGAACTTTTTCATGGGGGCTCCACGTCGTTGTGAGTTGGCAGGGACAAATTGATGCGGGTGAAGAATAGTCAGGGCCAGTCGGCGACCATACGCTCGACGATGATGGCGACCGCCGCCGCCCCGGCGTCCGGGGAACCGATGCTGCGCGCTCCGCTATAGCTGGCCCGCCCCCGCTTGGCTTCCAGTGCCGAGGTTGCATCAGCGCACTCGCGGGTCTTGGCAGCGAAAGCGGCACGGCATTGAACCGGCGACGCGCCCGCGGCGAGTTGGCGCTCGAGTTCATCGGTTGCAGGTATCAGGGCGTCCAGCAGGGTCTTGTCACCAAGGTCGGAGTTACCGCGAGCCTTGATGCCGTCGGTGGCCCCGCGCAGCATGGAGACGACGGCGGCGCCGTCGATCGTGTCCAGCGTCTTCGCGGCCGCGGACGCCCGCAGGAACGCCGTGCCCCACAGCGGACCCGAGGTTCCACCGATCCTGCTGGAGATGGCGAGCGCGATCTGCTGCAGGAAGGTAGCCACATCGTCGCGCTTGAACGAGTCCCAATCTGCCAGGACCTTCTCGAAGCCGCGGGCGAGGGAATACCCCAGGTCACCGTCTCCCACCACGGCGTCAAGGTCCCCGAACGCCTCCTCCTTGTCGACGGCAGTCTGGGCCAGGGAGCGGACAACGAATTCGACGTCGGCCAGATCGGTGCTGCTCATGGTGTCTCCGTTTCGTGCGTTGTGGCAGGTAGATCAAGCAACTCCTGCAGGACGGCGAGGGTGACTGCGCCGGAAGGACGGACGCCATGCGGGTCTGCGAGCACCTCGGCCTGCTCTCCGTCGGGATCGCCCAGCGAGGAGACCACAAGCTCTGCGCCCGTGAAGTCCTCCCCGCGGGTGAAACCGCTGACCGTCACGACGGTACGAAGTCCGGCGCCGACGGCGGCACGCAGCCCGTTCGCACTGTCCTCGACAACGATCGCGTCCTGCGGTTCCACGCCGAGTTCCTTTAGCGTGAGGAGGTAGATGTCCGGCGCAGGCTTCTTCGCCGACACCACGTCACCGGCGAACACGGAGAAGTGCACCGCGAGGTCGTCCCCGACGGCGTGCGTCAGGACGGCGCGTACAGCGGGTTCTGCGGAGGTGGAAGCGACGGCGAGGGTCCAGCCGGCGTCGTGCGCTTCCTGGACGATCCGGGCGATGCCCGGCCGCGCGGGCATAACGCCGCTCTCCACCAGCCCCTTGTAGACCTCGGTCTTCCGCCGATGCCAGGAGAGAATCGCCCTGTCGACGGCGTCGTCGTTCTCCAGGCCCAGCGACTCGGAGAGCGAGGGTGTGAGGATGCTGCGCATCCTCTCCTTACCTCCGCCGATCTTCACCTTCTCGGCGTACTCCTCTACCGACCACTGCACGGGAACATGGAAGTCGGCGAAGGTCTGGTTGAAGGCGGGCAGGTGTCCGTACTGTTCGGTGTCGGCGAGCACGCCGTCGCAATCGAAGATGAGGGCGGGCATGGTCAACGGCCGTCCTTGCCTGCACTGCCGAACTGTGTGCAGAGGTCCGTGACCATCGAGACGACATCGGCCCGGGTGTGTCGAAACAGCGACGGCGGATCCCACTTGCTGTTCTGCTCGGCCTGCTTCAGGAAGGCCAGGCTGGACTGCATGTAGGTCTCCTTGAGCGCGGTGGAAATGTTGACCTTCGCGCAGCCGCGGGCAATGAGGTCCGCGAACTGCCCGGCGCTGAGGCCGCTGCCACCGTGCAGGGCGATGGGCACGTTGCGCGCCTCGACGATCTGTGTGACGCGTTCGGCGTCGAGCACGGGTGCGGCCTTGTAGCTGCCGTGGGCGTTGCCGATCGAGGGGGCGAAGACGTCTATCCCGGTGGCGTCAATAAAGGCCAGTGCCACGTCAAGGCTCTGCTGCTTGGAGACGTCGTCGGACCCGTGGTCGTCCTCGACTCCGGTGATCGCCTCGATCTCGCCCTCCACCTGGGCGCCGTAGCTGCGGGCTTCGGCGACGACCTCGACGGTCTGGCGCTGGTTTTCCTCGACGGGCAGGTTGGAGGCGTCGAAGAGCACCGAATTCCAGCCGGCCTTGAGGCATTCGGTGACCACCGCGCGGTCCGGGCAATGGTCCAGATGCAGGGTGACGGGCACCTCGATGCCGCGCGTCATCGACTGCCACATGTCGAAGAGGACCCGGGACCCGATGCTGCGTACGGTCTTGACCGAGGTCTGCAGGATCACCGGTGAGTTCGCCTCCACAGCTCCTGCGAGGACGCCCTCCATGGTCAGGTCATTGAAGATGTTGATGGCGGGCACGCCGTAGCGCTCGCGGAACGCCGGATCAACAATGTCCTTCAGCGGCACAACGCCCACAACACTTCCTCCTGGCTTGGCTTCTGCCCACGCTAGGCGCGCGGCCTCCACGCCGGAATGGGTAATTACCCCTCCCTCCCTGTGGGGGTAATCACTACCTCGCCAGCGCACGACTTCAGTGGTTATGTGGGGCGCGGCCGCTCCGGCCAGCATGTCTTCCACATCAATGACGAAGGACACCCATGCCACAGGGATCAGTGCTCGAGACCATCACCGCCGAGGAAGCCCGCCGCGTCATCGACGCCGCCGCAGCGAAGGCGACGGAAATCGGCCAGCCGATGGACATCGCCGTCGTCGACGCCGGCGGGAACCTCAAGGCACACGTCCGAATGGACGGCGCCAACATCGGCAGTATCACCATCTCGATCAACAAGGCCTACACGGCCATTGCGTTCCAGTGTGAAACCGGCGACCTGCAGGGAGTCACGCGGCCGGACGGTCCCATCTACGGGCTGAGCGACGCCCACGGCGGCCGGCTCGCGGTATTCCCGGGCGGCATCCCGCTGGTACGCGATGGCAGCATCATGGGCGCCGTCGGGGTCTCCACGGGCACCATTGAGCAGGACCAGGAGGTGGCTTCAGCGGGTGCGGCTGCCTACTGAGGCCTGTCCTACTGCTCCGGTCACCAGCATGGTGCGGTTGCGGGCACCGGTCTTCCGAAGCATCGCGCCCACATGCTTCTCCACCGTCTTCACGGAGATTCCCAGACGCGTGGCAATCTGCTTGTCTGCCAGCCCCTCCGCCAGCAGGGTCCGTACCTCCAGTTCCCGGGCGGTCAGGCGGGAGGTATTCGCTGCGGGTTCAGAGGTGCCGCGGCCCTCCGCGAGGCGGCTGAAGATCGCACCGTCCAGCAGCGCGTCCCCCCGGGCAGCCGCGACGACGACGCGTGCCACTTCCGTGGGAGTCGAGGACAACGAGACGAAACCCCGCACGCCCGACGACGCCGAAAGCGTCAGCTGCTCATTGGTCGGGTGATCGATGACAACGACGACGGGCCTCTCGACCGTGTCGCTGCCGATCGATCGCGCCCCTGCATATTCGCCGAGCAGGAGGTCATCGAGGACAATCATGTCCGGTTGGAGCAGTGACACGGATTCGGTGAGGTCCTCCAACGTGGTGACTTCGCCGAGGACCTGGACGGACGGCTCGGACGTTTCAAGCAGCCGGACGAGTCCGGCGCGGATGAGCGGTTGGGTACACGCAACAAGAACTTTCCACCGTTCCCGGGATGCGTCGCCGTTGGAGGAATACGGCACCTGCACGCGGATGCTGGTGCCCCAGCCCGGCGTTGAGTCCACGTGGACTTCGCCCCGCAGATAGTGTGCGCGGGCGGCTATGCCGTGCAGGCCGAGCCGTCTGCCCTGCGTGCTTCCTATGTCGCCCTGGATGTTCGGGCGCTCGAATCCGCGCCCGTTGTCCTCGACGATGACTGTCAGGCCTGCTTCTTCGTAGAAGATCCCGATCCGACAGGTGGTGGCACGGGAGTGGGCGACGACGTTGGCCAGGGCTTCCTGGATCACCATGAAGAGCTGATGGGCCACGACGGGCGCCAGATCGTGCTGCTCGCCGGTGACAAGGAGCGTGATGGTGATGGGATAGCCGGCACTCACAATATCGAGTTCCTGCCGGACAGCCTCCTCGATCGTGCTGCCGGCAAGGCTGGAGGGGGCGAGGCCAAGCACCGTGCGTCGGGCCTCGAAGAGTGCCTCGTGGGCGAGCACACGGGCAGAGTCGATGTGCGCGATAGAGGGCGAGCCCCCCGGCGTAGCCTTGTCCGCACGGTCGAGGTGGAGCAGGAGCGAGCTCAGCGATCGGCCGATGGTTTCGTGGACTTCCTGCACAGCCCGTTCCCGCTCACCGGCAACCGCGGCCTCACGCTCTTTCGCCGCGGCGGCCTGATGAAGCCTGCTGTTCATGATGGCGATGGCAGCGTGGTTCGCAAAAAGTTCCACGAGGGAAGCGTCTTCGGCAGTGAAGACGCGGCCGGGCCCATTGCTGAAGATGGCGAAGGTACCGATGATGGCGCCGTCCCATGCGATAGGGACACCGATGACGGCGCTCCGCCACCTCGGATCGTCAGGGTCGATGTGGCCTGCGGGCACGGACGCGTAGCAGTCGAGGATGACAGTCCCCCGCGTCGCGACGATCTGGCCGGTCAGGCCTTCCGTCAGCGGAAACGTCTGGCCCTGGTGGCATCCGACGCCTTGATCCACTTCCTTGCGGTAGTACCCCTCGGCTTCATGCACGATGGAGATGGAACCACTCTCGCAGCCGAGGAGGGCGACGGCGTGCCCGAGCACGCGTTCGAGAAGCGGCACCAGTTCGAACTGCCCGGCGAGGTCGCCGGCTAGTTCGGTGATGCGGTCGAGTTCCGAGAGCGGAGCATGGCTTTGGTGGTTCCGGGTGATGCTGGGCGTGGGAAGCTGCTGCATAAACGGCACCTGTCTCCTGCGGCGCAACGCTGCGCTCGGGCCTTTAGGATAGCTCGGCGGTAAAGCCTTGCACCGGGTGCGTAGAGCCAAGCCGTTCTATCAGCGGGTAGTCAGCGGAAGCCCGAGGTTGGGGCCGCTGCCCAGCATCGTGCGCCGGCGCGCCGTCGGTTTCCGTTCCCGCAAATACGGTCCGAGTCTGGCGGTAAATGTATACACAACCTCCGACGACTCCCGTGAATGTGACCACGGATACGCTTTTTGCCCCACTCGTGTATACACTGTGGGGAAACGTGACGCAGATATCAAGGAGGCGCACCATGCGGGCCAGTGACCGCGCGTACGCCGCCCTGCGGCAGGACATCGTGGAGTGGCGGCTCCCGCCGGGCACCGTCCTGGGCGAAGTGGAGCAGTCCGCGCGTCTGGGTATTTCCCGCACTCCCCTGCGTGAAGCACTGAGCCGGCTGACTGCTGACGGCCTGGCCGCACCGCACAGCGGACGCGGCGTCGTCGTTACCGGCATCTCCCTCGACACCGTCGCCGAACTCTTTGAACTGCGCCAGGCGCTGGAATGCAAAAGTGCGGCCCTTGCAGCCGTGCGCGGGCAGGCAGCGGTCTTTGAAGAACTGCAGTCCCGCTTCCGCTCGGCAGGCAGCCTCATCAGTACCTCCGACCGGCAGAACCGCGGCGGCTACTACGAACTGGTGGCCGAACTCGACGCCGCCATCGACACCGCCGCGGCGAATTCCTACCTCACACAGGCGCTGGGCAACGTCAGGCTGCACCTGGCCCGGGTACGGCGCCTGGCCAAGGACAACCCCGCACGGCTGCTGGAAACCGCCGGGGAACACGCCACCATCGCCGCCGCCGTGGCAACAGGAGACCCGGACCTGGCGAGCGCCTCGGTATCGGTCCACCTGCACAAAAGTCTTGAACACCTTCGATCCGCCCGGATCACCACCCCCGAGATAAGGACAATCCCTTGAACCTGAACAAAGTACGGGTCTACCGCTCCGACGAAAAACTGGCCCGCGAAGACCAGCTGGCCTACAAGATCGCCAAGGTTGCCGCCGATCCCGTTGAGGTCACCGACGACGTCACGGACATGGTCATCAACCGCATCATCGACAACGCCTCCGTGGCCGTCGCTTCGCTGAACCGCGGCCCGATCGTCGCCGCCCGTGCCCAGGCCCTCTCCTTCTCCCCGTCCGCCCACGGCAAGGGCGCCTCTGTCTTCGGCGTGCTGGCCAAGACCTCCCCCGAGTGGGCCGCCTGGGCCAACGGCGTGGCCGTGCGCGAACTGGACTACCACGACACCTTCCTCGCCGCCGAGTACTCCCACCCTGGTGACAACATCCCGCCCGTCCTCGCCGTTGCGCAGCACACCGGCGCCTCGGGCCGGGACCTGATCCGCGGCATCGCCACCGGCTACGAAATCCAGGTCAACCTGGCCAAGGCCATCTGCCTGCACAAGCACAAGATCGACCACGTGGCCCACCTCGGCCCGTCCGCAGCGGCCGGCATCGGCACCCTGCTGGGGCTCGACGTCGACACCATCTTCCAGGCCGTCGGCCAGGCCCTGCACACCACCACCGCCACCCGCCAGTCCCGCAAGGGCGAGATCTCCACTTGGAAGGCACACGCTCCGGCGTTCGCCGGCAAGATGGCCGTCGAGGCCGTGGACCGGGCCATGCGCGGCCAGACCTCCCCCACCCCCATCTATGAGGGTGAAGACGGCGTTATTGCCTGGCTGCTGGACGGCCCCGACGCCGCCTACGAAGTGCCGCTGCCCGAAGACGGCGAAGCCAAGCGGGCCATCCTGGACACCTACACCAAGGAACACTCCGCCGAGTACCAGGCGCAGGCCTGGATCGACCTGGCCCGCAAGATCCACGCCGAGCACCCCGAGGCAGCGGATGCGGCCAACGTGGAAAGCGTCCTGATCGCCACCTCGCACCACACCCACTACGTGATCGGCTCCGGCGCCAACGATCCGCAGAAGTACGATCCCACCGCCTCGCGCGAAACCCTGGACCACTCGATCCCGTACATCTTCACCGTCGCCCTGCAGGACGGCGCCTGGCACCACGTGGATTCCTACTCCCCCGAGCGCGCCGGCCGGCCGGACACCGTGGCTCTGTGGCACAAGGTCACCACCGTGGAGGATCCGGAATGGACCCGCCGCTACCACTCGCTGGACATCAGCGAAAAGGCCTTCGGCGGCAAGGTGACCATCGTGCTGACCGACGGCACCGTCATCACCGACGAAATCGCCGTCGCCGATGCCCACCCGCTCGGCGCCAAGCCGTTCACCCGCGAGCAGTACATCAACAAGTTCCGCACCCTGGCGGAGGGCCTGGTCTCGGCCGAGGAAATCGACCGCTTCCTTGCCACCGTCCAGCGCCTGCCCGAACTGGCCACCGGGCAGCTGGACCAGCTGAACATCACCGCTGCCGAGGGCGTCATCAACCCCGCCGCCGCACCGAAGGGACTCTTCTAAATGCTGTACTCCTCCGTAACCCCCGAGGCCAAGCGGATTGCTTTCCGCGAAGGACTGGCCTCCGGCACCCTGCAGCAGTTCCCGGGTGCCTTCAACCCGCTCTCGGCGCGCCTGATCGAGGAAAAAGGCTTCGACGGCGTCTACATCTCCGGCGCCGTCCTGGCCAATGACCTGGGCCTGCCGGACATCGGCCTCACTACGCTCACCGAGGTGGCCACCCGCGCCGGACAGATTGCCCGGATGACCAACCTGCCCGCCATCGTGGACGCGGACACCGGTTTCGGCGAGCCGATGAACGTGGCCCGCACCATCCAGGAACTCGAAAACGCCGGCCTGGCCGGCTGCCACATCGAGGACCAGTTCAACCCCAAGCGCTGCGGGCATCTGGACGGCAAGAACGTGGTGGACACCGACACCGCGGTCAAGCGCATCCGGGCCGCCGCCGATGCCCGCCGGGATCCGAACTTCCTGATCATGGCCCGCACCGACATCCGCGCCGTGGACGGCCTGGAAGCGGCGCAGGACCGGGCCCGCGCCCTGGTCGACGCCGGAGCGGACGCCATCTTCCCGGAGGCGATGAAGTCCCTGGAGGAGTTCGCGGCCATCCGTGCCGCCGTCGACGTGCCGATCCTGGCGAACATGACCGAGTTCGGCAAGAGCGACCTGTTCACCTACGACGAGCTGGCCTCGGCTGGGGTGAACATGGTGATCTACCCGGTCACCCTGCTGCGCAGCGCCATGGGCGCAGCCGAACGCACCCTGGAGACCATCAAGGCGCACGGCACCCAGCAGGCCGATGTCCCCAACATGCTCACACGTGCGCGTTTGTACGAACTGGTGGATTATGAGGCGTACAACCAGTTCGACACGTCCGTTTTCAACTTCCAGGTTCCGGGCACCCGCTAGGACCCGCCACCCATTTCCTGCACGACAAAGGAGTCAGCACCAATGACAGACACCCAGATCCACAAGGGCCTGGCGGGGGTACTCGTAGACACCACCCGCGTTTCCAAGGTCAACCCGGAGACCAATTCCCTGCTGTACCGCGGCTATCCCGTCCAGGAACTCGCCGCCCGGTGCAGTTTCGAAGAGGTGGCCTACCTGCTGTGGAACGGCGAGCTCCCCACCGAAGCGCAGCTGGCGGAGTTCACCGAAGGGGAACGCAGCCAGCGCGCCCTCACCCCCGAGCTGAAGGCCGTCATTGACGCGCTGCCCGTGACCTGCCACCCGATGGACGTCTGCCGTACCGCGGCATCCGTGCTCGGCGCATCCCATGAGCAGGCCGGGGATTCCTCTGTCCAGGCCAACATGGACAAGGCCGTCAGCCTCTTTGCTGCCATGCCCGCCGTCGTCGCCTACGACCAGCGCCGCCGCCGCGGCGAGGACGTCGTGGAACCGCGCGACGACTTGGACTACTCGGCGAACTTCCTCTGGATGACTTTCGGCGAGGAAGCCGCCCCCGAGGTGGTGGAGGCCTTCAACGTCTCGATGATCCTGTACGCGGAGCACTCCTTCAACGCGTCCACCTTCACCGCCCGCGTCATCACCTCCACGCTGTCGGACCTGCACTCGGCCGTGACCGGTGCCATCGGTGCGCTCAAGGGCCCGCTGCACGGCGGCGCGAACGAAGCAGTCATGCACACGTTCGCGGAGATCACCGAGAGCGCGGCCGACGGCGACGTCGCCGCCCACGCTGCCGCCTGGCTGGACGAGGCGCTGGCGGAGAAGAAGAAGATCATGGGCTTCGGCCACCGGGTCTACAAGAACGGCGACTCCCGGGTGCCGACCATGAAGTCCGCCCTGGACAACATGGTCAAGTACTACGACCGTCCGGACATGGGCGAGCTGTACACGGCACTGGAATCGGCCATGGGTGAGCGCAAGAACATCCTGCCGAACCTGGACTACCCGGCCGGTCCGGTCTACCACCTGATGGGCTTCGACACGCTCACGTTCACGCCGCTGTTCGTGGCCGCGCGGATCACCGGGTGGACGGCGCACATCATGGAGCAGCTCGAAGCCAACTCCCTGATCCGGCCGCTGAGCGAGTACAACGGTGCGGAGGAGCGGCACCTGCCGTAGGTTTCGCTTTCCCGGGCCTACTCCCGGCGCCAGTCCCGGGCCCGTCGGGGCCCGTCGGGGCCCGCGCCGGGGGCACCATCGGGGGCCCCGGAACGGCGGCAACGAAATTCCCCGCTCGCAGAGCTCGCGGAGAATATTAAAGCCGCCTTATCCGGGGTCCCCTGTGGTTCCCACGAGCACCTTTTGGGGGCCCGGTTGGTCCAACTATGCCTCCCGAGCCTCGCCGCGCCGGGA
This sequence comes from Arthrobacter jinronghuae, assembly GCF_025244825.1. Taxonomy (NCBI): domain Bacteria; kingdom Bacillati; phylum Actinomycetota; class Actinomycetes; order Micrococcales; family Micrococcaceae; genus Arthrobacter; species Arthrobacter jinronghuae. The sequence continues at coordinate 1,409,123 of NZ_CP104263.1, read as the reverse complement.
TTCCCTGATCCTCCCCCGGCACCTTATCTAGATCCCGTGTCCCGGGCTGCCCATTCCGGGTTCGTTGCCTTTTCGGGGGCGGTGTTATAGACCCGGCTAAGAGAAGACGACACTCGAAACGTTGACGTTGTCGGCAGCAATAGTGATAACAGCGTTGAAATAGTCGCCTGCCAGAAGGCGGGGCATCCAGAGGGCCGAGTCGGGCCACATCTTGGCGTAGGGCATTTCCCCGGCGGGATACCAGGCCGGAAGGATCTCGTCTGACTCCGTCGGTTCGCCGTCCCAGCGGTGTGCACGGAACAGCACGGTGGACATGTCCAGCTTCGGCTGGGCGGGGAAGATCCACTCGATGGTTCCGGCACGCGTGAGATCGTTTTCCGCGACGATGACGCCGGACTCTTCCTCCACCTCGCGCACTGCGGCCTGCTCCGGGGTTTCGCCGGCTTCGATATGGCCGCCCAGGGTTACGACCCGGCCGAGGCCGAAGCCGGTCTTTTTCAATCCCATCAGGACCTGCCCGCCGTCCGGCGTCTCCCGGAAGAGGAAGCACAGCACAACCGGCGAGGCACGGAACTGCACTACAACGCCCGCGGGTGGGCTGCGGCGTAAACCTCGCGCAGGGTTTCCGCCGTCACCAGCGTGTAGACCTGCGTGGTGGTCACCGAGGCGTGGCCGAGCAGTTCCTGGACCACACGGACATCCGCGCCGCCTTCGAGCAGGTGCGTGGCGAACGAATGCCGCAGGGTGTGCGGAGAAACATCCCGGCCGATATCCGCCTTCTCGGCGGCGTTCTTCAGGATGGTCCAGGCGCTTTGCCGGGACAGGCGTCCGCCGCGCGCATTCAGGAACAGGGCAGGTGTGCCCTTGCCCTTGGCAGAGGCCGCCGGGCGGCCGCGCACCAGGTATTCGTCCAGGGCACGGGCAGCGTAGGATCCCAGCGGAACCAGCCGTTCCTTGGACCCTTTGCCGAACAGCCGCACCACATCCGGCCCCTTGGCCGGAATACGCTCCAGGGACAGGTCATCGACGTCCAGGCCCACGGCCTCGCTGATGCGCGCTCCGGTGGAGTACAGGAACTCCAGCAGGGCACGGTCCCGCAGCCCGGAGGGCGTATCGAGGCTGACAGCCTCCAGGATGCGGGTGACCTCGTTGACGCTGATCGCCTTGGGCAGGCGCTTGCCCGGCATGGGCGGGTGTACGTCCGACGCCGGATCGGCGGCGGTCATGCCTTCGAGCGCCCAGAACCGGTGGAGTCCGCGCACCGCCACGATGGTGCGGGCAGCCGAGCGCACGCTCAGTGCGGAGGCGCCGTCGGAGCCTTCGGAAATCGACTGGGCGAACGCCGTGACGTCGTGGCGGGAAATGCGTGAAATGTCCTCTACGCCCCGGGCACTCAGGAAACGGGCGTACCGCAGCAGGTCCCGGCGGTAGGCGTCGAGGGTGTTGACCGCCAGGCCGCGTTCAACGGCCATGTGCTGCAGGTAGCTGCCGATGGCCCGTCCCGCGGGCGTGGAACGCAGTTCCTCGGCTGCCGAAATCATCGTGGCGGCACGTGAGCGTGCCTGGGTAGCCGGCTTGGGTGCAGCTTTGGATTGGCGGGGCGGCGCGGAGTTTCGCTCGGCGTCGATCCCGGGTTCCGCTGCCGGTGCGACCTGAAGCTGGGGCTGCATGGAACCGGTCCGGTCCAGCTCGGCCAGGTCTGCGTCCCGCAGCCGGCGTGCTTCTTCTGATTCCAGGTCCAGCTTGAGGGTGGGATTCAGGGACCCGCGCAGGTTAATGGCAACGGTGTCGTTGTTCGTAGAGCTGGCATCAGCATCAGCGCTGGGCATTGTGGTTCCTAGCGCACTGGGCCGTTGGCCCAGGAGGAGTGCTGCGAGTGGTGTTCGGGCCACGGTGCGTCGGCTGGCCGCAGGTCACGGTACCCGTTGCCGCGGGCGACGGCGGCAGCCAGGACGGCGGCCACCGCGGAAGGGCTGTGCATGCGTCCCTGCAGTGCTGCCTGCACGGCCTCATCCAAATCCACCCATGCGGTGGTGATTTCGGCTTCCTCGTGGGTACGGGTGTGCCGCTGCGCCTCCGGAACCTGGGAGATGCCGCGGGCCAGGTAGATGCGCAGGGCTTCCCGGGAGGAGCCGGGTGAGAGGAACAGGTCGGTGAGGACCTGCCACTCGGCGGCTTCAAGGTCTGCTTCCTCGGCCAGTTCGCGGGCGGCGCCGACCTGGAAGTCTTCACCCTCCACGTCCAGCAGCCCGGCCGGGATTTCCCACAGGGTCATCCGCACCGGGTGCCGGTACTGGTTGATCAGCAGCACCTGCCCGGCGTCGTTCATGGCCAGGATGGCCACGGCGCCGGGGTGGGCGACGTAGTCACGGACCAGGGGTTCGCCGTCGTCGGTCAGGAGGAACTTCTCCTTGACCACGTCCCACACCGGACCGCTGTAGACCGTTTCCGATTCCAGCAGCGGGCGCGGGCTTTGTTCGTCGGCGAACCCCGGTGCCATGGCTAGGCCTTGCCGCTCTGGTGGGCCAGGGCAGCTTTGATGAGTCCGGCGAACAGCGGGTGCGGCCGCGTCGGACGGGAGCTGAGCTCCGGGTGTGCCTGCGTGGAGACGTAGTACGGGTGGACGTCGGCCGGAAGCTCGACGAACTCAACCAGTCCGCCGTCGGTGGTGGTTCCGGAGAACACCAGGCCGGCGTCGGCAATCTGGTCGCGGTACTGGTTGTTGACCTCGTAGCGGTGGCGGTGGCGCTCGGCCACCTCCGTCTTGCCGTAGGTCTTGGCGACCACGGATTCCGGTTCCAGCTTCGCGTCCCACAGGCCAAGGCGCATGGTGCCTCCCATGTCGCCGCCGCCGGCGACAATGTCCTTCTGCTCGGCCATAGTGGCGATAACCGGGTACTGGGTATCCGGTTCGAACTCGGAGGAGGAAGCGCCTTCCAGGCCCACCACGTTGCGGGCGTATTCAATAACCATGCACTGCAGGCCAAGGCACAGGCCCAGCGTCGGAAGCTTGTTCTCCCGGGCGTAGGTCAGGGCGCCGAGCTTGCCCTCGAGGCCGCGGATACCGAAGCCGCCGGGAACGCAGATCGCGTCCACCCCGGCCAGGGCCTTGGCTGCGCCTTCGGGGGTATCGCAGTCATCCGAGGGTACCCAGCGGATGTTGACCTTGGCCTTGTTGGCGAAGCCGCCGGCACGCAGGGCTTCGGTAACCGACAGGTAGGCGTCCGGCAGATCCACGTACTTGCCCACGAGGGCGATGTCTACGTGGTGCTTGGGGTTGTGCACGGATTCAAGCAGGCGGTCCCACTTGGTCCAGTTGACGTCCTTGAACTTCAGGTCCAGGTGCTGGACGATGTACGCGTCCAGGCCCTGGGAGTGAAGCGTCTTGGGGATGTCGTAGATGCTCGGGGCATCCGGGCAGCCGATGACGGCATCAACATCGACGTCGCACATGCGGCCGATCTTGTTGCGCATGGCATCGGGCACCGGGCGGTCGGAACGGATGACGATGGCGTCCGGCTGGATGCCGATGGACCGCAGGGCGGCCACGGAGTGCTGCGTCGGCTTGGTCTTCAGTTCCTGGGACGGGCCGATGTACGGCACGAGGGAAACATGCAGGAAGAAGACGTTGCTGCGGCCGATGTCCTGGCGGACCTGGCGCGCCGCTTCGAGGAACGGCTGGGACTCGATGTCGCCTACCGTGCCGCCGATTTCGGTGATGATGACGTCGGGGGTCTTCTTCGCCTCGGAGGGCAGGCGCATCCGGCGCTTGATCTCGTCGGTGATGTGAGGAATGACCTGGACCGTGTCGCCGAGGTATTCGCCGCGGCGTTCCTTGGCGATAACCGTGGAGTACACCTGGCCGGTGGTTACATTGGCGGAGCCGTCGAGGCTCTCATCAAGGAACCGCTCGTAGTGTCCGATGTCGAGGTCAGTCTCGGCGCCGTCGTCGGTCACGAAGACTTCGCCGTGCTGGAAGGGGTTCATTGTGCCCGGATCCACATTCAAATACGGATCGAGCTTCTGCATGGTCACCGCTATGCCGCGCGACCTCAACAGATGGCCGAGACTTGACGCTGTCAGTCCCTTGCCAAGTGAGGACGCCACGCCACCGGTGACGAAGATGTGTTTGGTCGTAGAAGACGACTTGGGAAACCTGGAATTTGATCGCTGCACCACGGAGTTCGAGCCTATCACCTTTTGTCGTTTCGGGTTTGACCTGTGTCTTGTTTCCGTCGGGACTTCACTGAAGATGTCCCGCTGAGTCCAACAGTTCCTCGGCGTGGGCGCGGGCCGACGCCGAGTCCTCCTGCCCGGCAAGCATCCGGGCGAGTTCCTTGATCCGCTCCTCCTGGCCCAGCACCCGGACGTCGCTGGCGGTGACGCCCGAACCGTCGTCGGCTGCCGTGGAGGTTTTGATCACGCGGATGTGGTGGTCGGCGAATGCGGCCACCTGCGGAAGGTGGGTCACGACGATCACCTGCACATGCTTCGCGAGCATGGCCAGCCGGCGGCCGATTTCGACGGCTGCCTTGCCGCCGACGCCCGCGTCCACTTCGTCGAAGATGAAGGTGGGGACCGGATCCACCGCGGCCAGGACCACTTCGATCGCCAGCATAACGCGGGAAAGTTCACCGCCGGAGGCACCCTTGCCCAGCGGGCGGGCCGGGGCGCCGGGATGCGGTGCGAGCAGGAAGGAAATGCTGTCGGCACCGTGCGGTCCCGGCTCCCCCGTGGGTTCCACCGCGATGACCAGGTTGGCGTCCTTCATTGCCAGCGCCGTGAGTTCGTCGCTGACCCGCTGCGCGAGTTCCGCGGCAGCCTCGGTCCGCAGTTTGGTCAGGGCCGCTCCGCGGGTCGCCAGGCGTTCGCCGAGGGCATCGATCTCGGCCTCCAGGGCTTCGATCCGGGAATCGTCGGAGCTGAGTTCGGCGAGGCGTTTGGCGCTTTCGCCGCTCCACTCCAGGACCCCGTCGATCGAGGGGGCGTATTTACGGACCAGGCCTGCCAGTTCCGCCCGACGGGACTCCACCTCGGCCAGCCGTTCCGGTCCCTCGGAGTCCAGTGAAGCTCCGTAGCTGGCCAGCTCGGTGGCGATGTCGGCCAGGATGTAGCCCACCTCGGCCAGCCGCTGCCCGGAGGCAGCCAGCGCCGGATCATGCTCCCCTGCGGATTCCAGCTGCCGCTTGGCTGCGTCCACCAGCGACGTGGCGTCCCCGCCGTCAGCAAAATCGTCCGCGATGAGAGCCGCATGGGCGCTCACTGCAGCTGTGCGCAGTTCCTCGAGGTTGCTCAGGCGCATGGCCTCTGCCTTGAGGGAATCGTCCTCTCCCGGCTGCGGATCCACCGCTTCGATTTCCTCCAGCGCGGCAGTCAGGTATTCGGCTTCGCGCAGCCGGTCCCGGGCCTGGTCCCGCAGGTCGGCGAGTTCCTTCGCGGCGGCCCGCCAGCGGGCGTAGTCCTCGCGGTAGGTGCCGAGTTCGGCGGCAAGCGGGGAACCGGCGTACTTGTCCAGTGCCTCCCGCTGCGCTGCGGCACTCTTCAGGCGCAGCTGGTCGGTCTGCCCGTGGACCACCACCAGGTGTTCACCCACTTCCGCCAGCACGCCCACCGGAGCCGACCGTCCGCCCACGTGTGCGCGGCTGCGGCCGTCCGCGTTGACGGTACGGACCAGCGTCAGTTCGGCGGCGCCGTCGTACTCCTCGAGTTCGGCTCCCGCCTCGGCCGCGCGGACCGCCGCAGGGCTCTGCGGATCCACGTGCACGAGGGCCTCGGCGACGGCGGACTTGGCACCGATGCGGACGGCGCCGGCGTCGGAACGTGCACCCAGGAGCAGTCCCAGCGCGGTGATGACCATGGTCTTGCCGGCACCGGTCTCACCGGTCACCACAGTAAACCCCGGGCCTAGGTCCAGGGTGGCGTCGGTGATGACACCGAGGTCCCGGATCCGGATTTCCTCAATCATTCGACAATGCCTCCGCTGTCCGAAACTGCTGCGTCCCTGGCTGCCCGCCGGCCAGGTGCTGTGTCGCCGTCTGCTGCAGGGCTGAGCTGGGTCCCGGCGGCGGGTACCGGGGCCGGTCCGCGCCATCCGTGGGTGGGCAGCTGGAACTTGCGGACGAGCCGTTCCGAGAACGGGGTCAGATGGGTGCGCGCCAGGCGGACCGGTGTCTTGGACCGGGTCACCTCCACGCGGGAGCCCGGGGGCAGGTCGATGCTGCGCCGGCCGTCGCACCAGAGCACTCCGGCAGCGTCGGTACGGGTCAGGATCTCCACCGCCAGCACGGACGCCGGCGACACCACCAGCGGCTTGGCGAACAGGGCGTGTGCGCTGATGGGTGCCAGCAACAGAGCCTCGACCTCGGGCCAGACCACCGGTCCGCCGGCAGAGAAGGCGTAGGCGGTGGAGCCGGTGGGCGTGGCCAGCACGACACCGTCGCATCCGAAGGAACTGATGGGGCGGGCGTCTACTTCAATGACCACCTCGAGCATCCGCTGGCGGTCGGCCTTTTCCACTGCTGCCTCGTTCAGCGCCCACGTGCGGGAGATGAGTTCTCCGCCGAGCCAGACCTTGACGTCAATGGTCATGCGTTCTTCAACCGTGTAGGCGCGTTCCACGACCCAGTGGACGGTCTGGGCGAGGTCGGCACGTTCACTCTCGGCCAGGAAGCCTACGTGTCCCAGGTTTACGCCCAGCAGGGGCACGCTGGTTCCGCGGACCAGTTCCGCGGCGCGCAGGATGGTCCCGTCGCCGCCGAGCACCATGCCCAGGTCGACGTCGTCCAGTGCGACATCCTCGTCGAGGATTTCGGTGGGGGCGGTGAGTACTCCGTATTCGGCCTGGATGTCTTCAAGGTCCCTGCGCCGCATCACCGGAATGAGTCCGGAGGAATGAAGCTGGGTGCAGGCCTCCTGGGCAGCGGTCATGGCGGCCCGCCGCCCGGTGTGGGCCAAAACCAGTATGCGTCTGCTCATGTCCGTCTTCATCCTCTTCGTCCTACGGGTGAATGCCTGCGGCATGCCCATCCGTCAGTCTTCTACGGCGGGCTTCCGCTCCGCAAACCCGGCAAACGCCGTAGCTACCAGTTCGGCGGCCGCATCGGCCGGCGACGGGCCGGGGCCTTGTTCGCTTCGCGCGGTTTGGTCGGCTGTGGAGGCGGAGTGCTGCAGGGGAACCTGCAGCCACATAAAGAACTCCACATTGCCGTTCTGGCCGGGAAGCGGGCTTGGCGCAATGCCTGCGATTTCCAGCCCCGCACCGAGCGCTGCCGCCGCCACGGACGTCACGGCCGAGCGGTGCTGGAGCGGATCGGTGACCACCCCCGTCCGGTCCAGCCTCTCACGCCCCACCTCGAACTGGGGCTTCACCATCAGCAGCAGGCTTCCCCCGGGACGGGTGGCGGCCGCCAACGGTCCAACGACCATTGTCAGGGAGATGAACGACAGATCCGCCACCGTCAGGTCAACGGTTCCCCCGATGTCCGCCGGGTCGAGGTAACGGACATTCATGCCCTCGTAGACACTGACCCGGGGGTCCTGCCGAAGCGGTTCCACCAGCTGTCCGTGCCCGACGTCGACGGCGGCCACGTGTGCGGCGCCGGAACGAAGCAGGACGTCGGTGAAGCCTCCGGTGGAAGCACCGGCGTCGAGGCAGCGCAGTCCATGCGGCTGCACGGCAGGGAAGGCAGCCAGGGCGCCCGCCAGCTTGTGCCCGGCGCGGCTGACATAGTCCGGCAGTCCGTCGTCGAGCACAACCAGGCGTTCCCCGGCGTCCACCGGTGCAGACGGTTTGACGGCGGGCTTCCCTGCGCGCAGTACCCGCCCTGCGGCAATCAGCTTGGCGGCCTGGGTGCGGGAGCGGGCGAGTCCTCGGGTGACGAGTTCCTGGTCGAGTCTGGGCATGACTAGTCTGCTGTCCCGAGGTGGTTCCCGGGAGCCGGCGGCGCCTTTGGAGCGGCTGCCGGGGAGGGTGCCGCGGGCTCGGTGTTCAGCTCAGTGAGCAGGGCATCATGCAGTTCCCTGTAGACCGCTGCGTGAGCGGCCACCGGCTGGGCAGGCAGCGGACCGAGGGCGTCGAGCAGGGAATCGACGGCCTCGTCGTCCGTGGAGACCGGTGACTGCGGCCATGGCGTTGACGGCTGGGATTCAGGCATCGGTCTTCCTCCTGCTGTTGCATGCTGGATGCATTGACGATGAATGCGTAAATGGTGAACGGAGCTTCTCTTGGAAGCCTAGCCGCGGGCGGTGACAGTCCAGCGGATCTCGGGTGCCCGGGCAGAATCCACATCAGGGAAGGCGGCCCACCAGGCGGCACAGCCTGCGCGCCAGCTGTCCAGGTCCGAGGAATCGCCTCCAATCACTAGAGCGGTGTCCTCTACCCAGGCTGCAGCTTTGCCGCAGCGGTACTGCCCGCCCTCGAGGACGGGTGCCGGATACGGTTCAAACAATGCTTCAAGGTTCTCAATGAGGTACACCGGCCGCTCCGGCGTCCGTGCGGCCAGCGCCGTCAGCGGGGTGTCGACGCCGGTGAGTACCAGCGCGGTATCAAAACCGGCGTTGGTGCCGCCCAGGATGTCCGTGTCCAGCCGGTCCCCCACCACCAGCGGGCGATGAACATCCAAGTGGCGTGCCGCCGTCGTAAACAGCGGTGCTTCAGGTTTGCCGGCAACAAAGGGAACCCGTCCCGTGGCGGCACCGACGGCGGCCACCAGTGTTCCGTTGCCGGGTGCAATGCCGCGAGCCTGCGGAATGGACAGGTCCGTGTTCGTGGCAACCCAGACTGCTCCGCGTTCAACGGCGAAGGCTGCCTCGGCCAGGTCGGCCCATCCCAAGGAGGGATCGAACCCCTGGATGACGGCGTCGGGAGCGTCATCGGCGGAGGCAACGCGCACCATGCCCACGGCGTCGACGGCGGCGGCCAGGGTCGCGCTGCCGGTGACCAGGACCTTACTTCCCGGGGCAACCTTGGTCGCCAGCAGCTCCGCGCCCGCCTGCGCGGACCCGAACACATTTTCCGCGGTGGCGGGTGCACCGAGTTCGCGCAGGTGGGCCGCAACAGTTTCCGAGGAGCGTGATGCGTTGTTAGTGATGTAGGCAAGCTGGACCGATACGTCGGCCAGCCTGCCGAGGGCCTCCACGGCCCCCGGAATAGCGTGCGGTCCGGCGTAGACAACGCCGTCCAGGTCGGAAAAGACCGCGTCGTAACCGGAGACCAGTGAAGGATTAGCCATCAGTGCGCTGCTGCTCCGTCTCTTCGGCGTCTTCACGAGGGGTTTCCTCGTCGTCGTCGTCGTAATTGAAGTCCGAGACTACGACTTCCACGGCCTCGCCGTCGTCATTGACGTCGCTGTCCTCCGTGAGCAGGTTTTCCTGCTCGTCGCTGGGCAGCGCGTCGATGTCCTCGTCGGAGGGCTCAAGGTTGTCCTTCGGGGCTTCTTCGGCCGGTGCGAAGTAGGCGCCGGAGCGGTCCTCGCGGTCCTCGGAACGGCGCTTGGGGCGTTCTTCTTCCTCAGGTACCAGGTCGAAGATTTCCGGCTCTGCAAAGTCGCCGAAGCCCAGGGCTTCGTCGGCCCGCAGGGCCTGCTTGCGCCAGTTTTCCGCTTCTTCGTTGCGGCCGGCAACCTCCAGGGCGTCCGCGTAGGCGCGGAACAGCCGCGGGCTGTAGGAGAAGGCCCGGTTACGGTCCAGCTGCGGGATCTCCAGTGCGGCAACAGCTGCATCGAACTGGCCCATGTCCATCCGGGCGCCGGAGACGACGATGGCGAGCTCCACCTGGCCGGCGGTGTCCAGGTCCTTGGCGTCTTCGGAACGGGCCATGTCCAGCGCCTTTTCCGGGTGGCCCAGACCGCGTTCGCAGTCGGCCATCATCGGCAGGTAGGCATTGGAACCGCTGATCCGGCGGTAGGTGCGGAACTCGCGCAGTGCTTCACCGAAGTGCTCGGCTGCATAGGCGGTCAGGCCAACGGCTTCGCGGACCACTGCCATGCGTCCACCGCGCCGGCTGGCGGCCAGTGCGTGCTGGAAAGCCAGCTCAGGCTCGTCATCGATCAAGCGACCGGCCATCACCAGGTGCTTGGCGACCCACTCGCTGTTTACTTCCTCCAAGTTGCGCAGCTGGGCGCGGGTGACCTTGTCCAGCTCCTGCCCGGTAACGTCCTCATCGATTTCCGGTGAACGTTCGCGGTCGGGCCGGTTGGCGCTGCGCAGGTCCTTGGCGTTACGGGGACGAGCTGCCGCCGGGGCGTCATCACGACGGAACGACGGACGGTCGGAACCGTGTGACGGGCGGTCGCCGAAGGACTTTCGCTCACCGTCACGCGGCGGACGGCGGTCATCGCCGCCGAACGACGGCTTGCGGTCTCCACGGTCACCGAAGGGCTTACGCTCAGCGGACTGACTGCGATCGCCAAAGGAGTGACGCTCACCGTCGCGGGGAGGACGGGAATCACGCTGCGGACGATCGCCGCGGTCACCGAAAGGCTTACGCTCACCATCACGCGGCGGACGGGAATCACGCTGCGGACGATCATCGCGCGAGAATGGCTTACGATCCCCACGATCACCAAACGGCTTCCGCTCGCCATCACGCGGCGGACGGGAATCACGTGAGAAAGGCTTCCGCTCACCATCACGCGGCGGACGGGAATCACGCTGCGGACGATCATCGCGCGAGAACGGCTTACGATCCCCACGATCACCAAACGGCTTCCGCTCGCCATCACGCGGCGGACGGGAATCACGTGAGAAAGGCTTCCGCTCACCATCACGCGGCGGACGGGAATCACGCTGCGGACGATCATCGCGCGAGAACGGCTTACGATCCCCACGATCACCAAACGGCTTCCGCTCGCCATCACGCGGCGGACGGGAATCACGTGAGAAAGGCTTCCGCTCACCGTCACGTGCGGGACGGCGGTCATCGCCGCCAAACGACGGCTTGCGGTCACCGCGGTCACCGAAAGGCTTACGCTCACCATCACGCGGCGGACGGGAATCACGCTGCGGACGATCATCGCGCGAGAACGGCTTACGATCCCCACGATCACCAAACGGCTTACGCTCACCATCACGCGGCGGACGACGGTCATCGCTCCCCCGGCTGGCACGGTCATTCCGGTCTGAACGGTTGTTGAAGGGGGGCCGGCCTTCGGCGTCGCGGGCAGGACGACGATCGTCACCACCGAATGAGGGCTTGCGGTCGCCGCGGTCGCTAAACGGCTTACGCTCACCGCTGCGCGCAGAGAATGGCTTACGCTCACCGTCGCGTGCGGGACGGCGATCATCGCCGTCCCGAGCGGGACGATCGCCGAAGGACGGCTTGCGATCCTTCGAATACGACGGCTTACCGGCTGCTCCGCGGTCGCCGAACGACTTACGTTCGCCGTCTCGTGCGGGACGGCCGCCGAACGACGGCTTGCGGTCTTCAAAGCGCTTGGGGGCGTTGCGGTCATTAGTGGCGGGGCGTCCGCGGTCATCGCGGCGGTCCGACGAGCTGCTGTTGCGGGCTGCGTTGTTTGCGTCGCCGCCCCGCTGATCCCTGTTATTTTGCTCTGACATGCTGCTGAGTTCCTCTCGTCGTGAGCCGACCAACGGAATTACTGCAGTCGCTCGTCACTATGTACCTGTAATGAAGATGTAAAAGTTATGGGAGGCGATCATGCCTCTGGGTAATTCTAGTGCAGTGCGCTGCCTGGCGCCGATTCTGCTCGCCCATTCGAGCCAGGTAAGCGAGTGAGTCTCGACACGACGGCCCCCCGGACAACGTCTCGGTCCAGGCATGGACCACGACGCCGACCTGCCGCCCCGGGCCACGCGCCCACAACGTTGGCTGTTAAACAAGGAGAGCCCGTACCAACACTGGTACGGGCTCAACCTCTTCAAATATTGTCCGGCGGTGACCTACTCTCCCACATCCTCCCGGATGCAGTACCATCGGCGCTGTGGGTCTTAGCTTCCGGGTTCGGAATGGGACCGGGCGTTTCCCCCACGCTATGACCGCCGTAACCCTTCTACCCGCACCCGCCAAAGGCGGGAGGGGAAAACAATGGTTACAACACTCCCCCGGAACCACCCCACAAGAGGGGTGCCGGGCAGTGCGGTAAAAATGTGAACCCGCCCCCTGGACAAGGGGCAATGGTTCGGTGTTCCAGGCACAGCAACCAACGGTTGTTGTCCGGGAACCACATAGTGGACGCAAGCAGCATGATCTACAACACCCTTTATACTTTGACGGACCGTTTGAAGTCGTGTCCGTCCAGGTGCTGGTGTGGTGTAAGTTATCGGCCTATTAGTACCGGTCAGCTTCACGGGTCTTTAGTCCCCGCTTCCACATCCGGCCTATCAACCCAGTGGTCTGGCTGGGGGCCTCTCACACACAAGGTGTATGGAAATCTCATCTCGAAGCGGGCTTCCCGCTTAGATGCTTTCAGCGGTTATCCCATCCGAACGTAGCTAATCAGCGGTGCACTTGGCAGTACAACTGACACACCAGAGGTTCGTCCGTCCCGGTCCTCTCGTACTAAGGACAGCCCTTCTCAAATTTCCTGCGCGCGCAGCGGATAGGGACCGAACTGTCTCACGACGTTCTAAACCCAGCTCGCGTACCGCTTTAATGGGCGAACAGCCCAACCCTTGGGACCTACTCCAGCCCCAGGATGCGACGAGCCGACATCGAGGTGCCAAACCATGCCGTCGATATGGACTCTTGGGCAAGATCAGCCTGTTATCCCCGAGGTACCTTTTATCCGTTGAGCGACGGCCATTCCACAATGTACCGCCGGATCACTAGTCCCGACTTTCGTCCCTGCTCGAGATGTCTCTCTCACAGTCAAGCTCCCTTGTGCACTTACACTCGACACCTGATTGCCAACCAGGCTGAGGGAACCTTTGGGCGCCTCCGTTACTCTTTAGGAGGCAACCGCCCCAGTTAAACTACCCATCAGGCACTGTCCCTGACCCGGATTACGGGCCGAAGTTAGATATCCAGTATGACCAGAGTGGTATTTCAACGATGACTCCACCCGAACTGGCGTCCGGGTCTCACAGTCTCCCACCTATCCTACACAAGCCACACCGAACACCAATACCAAACTATAGTAAAGGTCTCGGGGTCTTTCCGTCCTGCTGCGCGTAACGAGCATCTTTACTCGTACTGCAATTTCGCCGAGTTTATGGTTGAGACAGCGGGGAAGTCGTTACTCCATTCGTGCAGGTCGGAACTTACCCGACAAGGAATTTCGCTACCTTAGGATGGTTATAGTTACCACCGCCGTTTACTGGGGCTTAAATTCCCAGCTTCGCCCGTAAGGGCTAACCGGTCCTCTTAACCTTCCAGCACCGGGCAGGAGTCAGTCCGTATACATCGTCTTGCGACTTCGCACGGACCTGTGTTTTTAGTAAACAGTCGCTTCCCCCTGGTCTCTGCGGCCCCGATCCCCTCCGGACAGCAAGTGTCCATCAAGGTTGGGGCCCCCCTTCTCCCGAAGTTACGGGGGCATTTTGCCGAGTTCCTTAACCATAATTCTCTCGATCGCCTTAGTATTCTCTACCTGATCACCTGTGTCGGTTTGGGGTACGGGCGGCTGGAACCTCGCGCCGATGCTTTTCTAGGCAGCATAGGATCACCGGATCCCCCCGCGAGGGGGTCCCGTCGGATCTCAGGTGCGTCATCAAAGACACCGTGACGGATTTACCTATCACGGACCCTACATCCTTAGACCAGGTCTACCATCGCCTGGCCCGGCTACCTTCCTGCGTCACACCTGTTAATACGCTTACCTCCCAGGATCAGGTCCCGTGCTCGGCCAAAACCCTCACACCACAAGGGTGATCGGGCAGGCTCCGGACGGTTAGTGTCCCCTGCTTGGTATGGGCGGTTCTTCGCCGGTACGGGAATATCAACCCGTTGTCCATCGACTACGCCTGTCGGCCTCGCCTTAGGTCCCGACTTACCCAGGGCAGATTAGCTTGACCCTGGAACCCTTGATCATTCGGCGGACGGGTTTCTCACCCGTCTTTCGCTACTCATGCCTGCATTCTCACTCGTGTAGGCTCCACCACTGGTTTACACCGCAGCTTCACTGCCCACACGACGCTCCCCTACCACTCCAGACGACTGAACCACGAAGGCTTATCTATATCTGAAATCCACAACTTCGGCGGTGTACTTGAGCCCCGCTACATTGTCGGCGCGGAATCACTTGACCAGTGAGCTATTACGCACTCTTTCAAGGGTGGCTGCTTCTAAGCCAACCTCCTGGTTGTCTGGGCAACTCCACATCCTTTCCCACTTAGCACACGCTTAGGGGCCTTAGTTGGTGGTCTGGGCTGTTTCCCTCTCGACTATGAAGCTTATCCCCCACAGTCTCACTGCTGCGCTCTCACTTACCGGCATTCGGAGTTTGGCTGACGTCAGTAACCTTGTAGGGCCCATTAGCCATCCAGTAGCTCTACCTCCGGTAAGAAACACGCAACGCTGCACCTAAATGCATTTCGGGGAGAACCAGCTATCACGGAGTTTGATTGGCCTTTCACCCCTACCCACAGCTCATCCCCTCCATTTTCAACTGAAGTGGGTTCGGTCCTCCACGACGTCTTACCGTCGCTTCAACCTGGCCATGGGTAGATCACTCCGCTTCGGGTCTAGATCACGCCACTGCATCGCCCTATTCAGACTCGCTTTCGCTACGGCTTCCCCTCACGGGTTAACCTCGCGACGTAACACTAACTCGCAGGCTCATTCTTCAAAAGGCACGCTGTCACAGCAATCAGAGCTGCTCCAACGGTTTGTAGGCACACGGTTTCAGGTACTATTTCACTCCCCTCCCGGGGTACTTTTCACCTTTCCCTCACGGTACTTGTCCGCTATCGGTCATCAGGGAGTATTTAGGCTTACCAGGTGGTCCTGGCAGATTCGCACGGGATTTCTCGGGCCCCGTGCTACTTGGGATCCTCTCCAAGCGGCAGCATGCATTCCGGTTACGGGGCTAACACCCTCTACGGCCCGGCTTTCAAACCGGTTCACCTATACATCTGCACTCACTTCACCGATCCGGCAGAATCGGTACGGAAAGTCCCGCAACCCCAGTGATGCAACGCCCGCCGGCTATCACACACCACTGGTTTAGCCTCTTCCGCGTTCGCTCGCCACTACTAACGGAATCACTGTTGTTTTCTCTTCCTGTGGGTACTGAGATGTTTCACTTCCCCACGTTCCCTCCACGCACCCTATGTGTTCAGATGCGGGTCACCCGGTCACTCGCGCGCCGGGCGGGGTTTCCCCATTCGGACATCCTGGGATCAAAGTTCGGTTATCAACTCCCCCAGGCTTATCGCAGATTCCTACGTCCTTCTTCGGCTCCTGATGCCAAGGCATCCACCGTGTGCCCTTAAAAACTTGACCACAAAGATCAATTTATTATCGCTATCGAGAAAACCACGGTCTCCCCAGGCACCCTTTTGACGGGGCACCCGGATCCACCAGGTTTTTCTGAAATTGCACTTAATATTTTAAGATGCTCGCGTCCACTATGTAGTTCTCAAACAACAACCCCGTCACACCCCTCCCCGCACCCGCAGCCCGCCCCGAAGGGAAGACCACCCGTGTACGGTTCCGGCCTGCGCAGGAACAAACAGAAACAAACCAAACAACCCATCCCCTCCGGCCCCGCGCAAACGGGACAGGAAGAACCGGGGTGCCTGTTGCTTCAGGACCCAACAGTGTGCCAAACGACGAACCGGTCTTACCAGGGCTGCACGGGATGTTCCAGGAACCCTCCCGAAGGAGGGAACGTACTGATCCCCGCAGCCGGCATGCCGGCGCCTATTCATTGATATTCCACCCTTGAGCACCCACCGGAGAACAGATGTCTCCGATATGGGCATCTCCTGCAAAGCACACATCCGACACTGTGGACGGACATGGTCTTCGAGGTGCTCCTTAGAAAGGAGGTGATCCAGCCGCACCTTCCGGTACGGCTACCTTGTTACGACTTAGTCCCAATCGCCGGTCCCACCTTCGACGGCTCCCTCCCACAAGGGGTTAGGCCACCGGCTTCGGGTGTTACCAACTTTCGTGACTTGACGGGCGGTGTGTACAAGGCCCGGGAACGTATTCACCGCAGCGTTGCTGATCTGCGATTACTAGCGACTCCAACTTCATGAGGTCGAGTTGCAGACCTCAATCCGAACTGAGACCGGCTTTTTGGGATTAGCTCCACCTCACAGTATCGCAACCCTTTGTACCGGCCATTGTAGCATGCGTGAAGCCCAAGACATAAGGGGCATGATGATTTGACGTCGTCCCCACCTTCCTCCGAGTTGACCCCGGCAGTCTCCTATGAGTCCCCGCCATAACGCGCTGGCAACATAGAACGAGGGTTGCGCTCGTTGCGGGACTTAACCCAACATCTCACGACACGAGCTGACGACAACCATGCACCACCTGTAAACCGGCCACAAGTGGGGGACCTGTTTCCAGGCCTTTCCGGTTCATGTCAAGCCTTGGTAAGGTTCTTCGCGTTGCATCGAATTAATCCGCATGCTCCGCCGCTTGTGCGGGCCCCCGTCAATTCCTTTGAGTTTTAGCCTTGCGGCCGTACTCCCCAGGCGGGGCACTTAATGCGTTAGCTACGGCGCGGAAAACGTGGAATGTCCCCCACACCTAGTGCCCAACGTTTACGGCATGGACTACCAGGGTATCTAATCCTGTTCGCTCCCCATGCTTTCGCTCCTCAGCGTCAGTTAATGCCCAGAGACCTGCCTTCGCCATCGGTGTTCCTCCTGATATCTGCGCATTTCACCGCTACACCAGGAATTCCAGTCTCCCCTACATCACTCTAGTCTGCCCGTACCCACTGCAGACCCGGGGTTGAGCCCCGGGCTTTCACAGCAGACGCGACAAACCGCCTACGAGCTCTTTACGCCCAATAATTCCGGATAACGCTTGCGCCCTACGTATTACCGCGGCTGCTGGCACGTAGTTAGCCGGCGCTTCTTCTGCAGGTACCGTCACTTTCGCTTCTTCCCTGCTGAAAGAGGTTTACAACCCGAAGGCATTCGTCCCTCACGCGGCGTCGCTGCATCAGGCTTCCGCCCATTGTGCAATATTCCCCACTGCTGCCTCCCGTAGGAGTCTGGGCCGTGTCTCAGTCCCAGTGTGGCCGGTCACCCTCTCAGGCCGGCTACCCGTCGTCGCCTTGGTGGGCCATTACCCCAACCAACAAGCTGATAGGCCGCGAGTCCATCCAAAACCGCATAAAGCTTTCCACGGACCGCCATGCGGTGGTCCGTTGTATCCGGTATTAGACCCGGTTTCCCAGGCTTATCCCGAAGTCAGGGGCAGGTTACTCACGTGTTACTCACCCGTTCGCCACTAATCATTCTGTGCAAGCACAGAAGTCATCGTTCGACTTGCATGTGTTAAGCACGCCGCCAGCGTTCATCCTGAGCCAGGATCAAACTCTCCGTAAATGTGTTACAGACACAGCACCGAAGCCAAGGAAAATTGGCTGCAGGCACTGCACTAAATTCGAAACCGGCTAAAAAAACCGTCCCTTACCCACGGGGTGGGCGGAAACGGCCTGTTCAACCAATCAAAATAAATTGGTATCAATAAACTTGGCACACTATTGAGTTCTCAAACAACAGACGCAATCCGAAAATACTCGGGAAAACAATGTTTTCCTTTTCTTCTTCGCTGCAATGTTTTACAGGAAAAGCGTTTCCGCCGTTCCGGACCCAGCAGCAACCGGAGTCTTTTCCACCGCCCCCGCGAGGGGAACACACTGGTTGGACTCTGTTTTCTGATGGGGTTTGGCCGCCATGCTCGGGCGCTTTTCCAGCGTCCCGGCCGCGGCGACTCCTAAAACTTTACACGCGTTTGCCCGGAGCCGCAAATCGACCGGCATAGCCGGAGCCGGCCCCCGCTCGGGCGCCGGCTCCGGCTATCCATCAGCCTCCCACTATAGGAAACCCCGGACTAGCTGCTGCGCCTCCGAAAGGAGCCCAGGACCAACAGCGATCCGGCCAGGACTGCACCACCTGCTGCCATGACCATGGGCGTAGCGTCTTCCGCCCCGGTGCGCGGAAGCCGTTCGGTTACCGGCACCGGTGCATATTCATTGACCACCCCGACGGTTTGGGACTGTCCGGGCAGGATGGTTACCTCCGCCGCACCAGACGATTCCACGGTGACGTCCTCATTGGCGCCGGACGCCGGCTCCGTAACCCGGCACACCGTTCCCGCCGGGATGCCGTCGTACCGCTGGGTAAAGGTATCCGCCGAAGTCCCCTCGGGGATAACGAAGATCTCGTCGATCAGTCCGTCACCGCACTGGATGTGAAGCACGACCTCTTCCTGCAGGCCCGCTCCGGAGCCGCTGATGGTTTTCGCCACAACCAGGCTCCCGGGGTTGAATTCCACCGTATTAGTGACTGTGAGGACATTCTCTCCCTCGGTGATCGTCACCGGATCCGAGACGGTCGAAGTCACCGTCACCTCGGTAGTGGATCCCGTGACCGGTTCGGTGAGAGAGCACACTGCACCCACCGGAAGATCAACGATCGTTTCGCTGACGGGAACTGTGGTTCCTGCGGGGATCTCAAAGCTAAACAACCCCGCCGGGCCACAGTCGACAGTAAGCGCGATTGCACCTTGGCTGCCTATCGCTTCTCCCGCAAACGTTTTGTTCACCACGAGGTCTCCCGGTACAAAGAACTCCGCGGTTGCCTCGGCAGTGGCTTCCAACACCGTGCTCGCGGCGAGGATGAGGGGTTGCGCGTTGTCCAACAGTGGATCGCCCTGGTCGTAGAGGTAGACATTGCCGGTCTGGACCGTGACGGAAGCGCGGGCGCTAAGGATTCCCGGAGCGGTTGATCCCGGGGGGCCGGCCACCCAGATCTGAGCTCCCGAAAGAACTGTGCTTCCGCTCTCGATGGGAATGGTCGCCGCAGCGTCGGCAAACATGGTGTATCCGGTCGGCACGGAAACCGTAACCTCCGCGGCTCCTTCCGACGCGACCGTGAACGGGCCCGCTATGCCTCCCGCCGGACCCGCAGAAACCGGCGGGGAAACGGTGACATTCGGTGGCGGCGGCTCCACCAGGGGCCCGTTGGCCTGTGCGTCGGCGACGATGGCCTCAACCGCGCCTCTGATGACCGTCTCCGTTGTATTGACCAGGTATCCGTCGGTGAAGTACCAGATCGCACCCTGCACCGCCGCAGCCTGCTCGTTCGCGGTTAAGCCCGCAGGCGCTGCGGGATTCGCAGGATAGTAGTTGTTCAGGACGTAATTCACGTAGCCGATATTGGCTACGTTGGATTCCTCCCAGGCCCCCTGAACGTAGCCAATGCCGACCATGGTTTCCACCGCTGTGTCGATGCAGTACATCTGCCCGATCCCGCCACCGGCATCCTCGGTGATAATGATGCCCGCGAACCGGCCGGTCACCGGCACTCCCACTGGGTTCTCCTCCGGATACGGTGCCAATGGATCCGGCGGGGTGGGATCGTCAGCCACGAAGGCCTGTACCCTTTGAGCGGGCCCGAGCATGGTAGTCACGACTTCCGCATTGCTGCCGGCTACCGGCATCGGATCATTCGGGTCCGGCTCTGTCCACGAGGCATTCGCGGGTGCCGCGAACGGTGCCAGCAGCAGCGCTGCAGCGGCCGCCGTGCCTAAAAGTGACCTGCGTAGCCGGCGCTCGTGAGCCCGCCGACGCCGCGGGCCGGAAGGAAAGGAATATTGGCTCATAGTGGTCTTCCTGCTTCTATCCCTGGGGATGACTCGCGAGTGACCATGCCGAAACCAGTTCGGCCTGTGCTGGGCACAGTATGTGGAATCCGAAGCCGCTGGTAGGCAAATCTGCCATATTCGTAGAAAGCCGGGCAGGGACCAAATTTCTTATTGACATTCCCTGGTTAAACAAGGAGAGCCCGTACCAACACTGGTACGGGCTCAACCTCTTCAAATATTGTCCGGCGGTGACCTACTCTCCCACATCCTCCCGGATGCAGTACCATCGGCGCTGTGGGTCTTAGCTTCCGGGTTCGGAATGGGACCGGGCGTTTCCCCCACGCTATGACCGCCGTAACCCTTCTACCCGCACCCACCAAAGGCGGGAGGGGAAAACAATGGTTACAACACTCCCCCGGAACCACCCCACAAAAGAGGGGTGCCGGGCAGTGCGGTAAAAATATGAACCCGCCCCCTGGACAAGGGGCAATGGTTCGGTGTTCCAGGCACAGCAACCAACGGTTGTTGTCCGGGAACCACATAGTGGACGCAAGCAGCATGATCTACAACACCCTTTATACTTTGACGGACCGTTTGAAGTCGTGTCCGTCCAGGTGCTGGTGTGGTGTAAGTTATCGGCCTATTAGTACCGGTCAGCTTCACGGGTCTTTAGTCCCCGCTTCCACATCCGGCCTATCAACCCAGTGGTCTGGCTGGGGGCCTCTCACACACAAGGTGTATGGAAATCTCATCTCGAAGCGGGCTTCCCGCTTAGATGCTTTCAGCGGTTATCCCATCCGAACGTAGCTAATCAGCGGTGCACTTGGCAGTACAACTGACACACCAGAGGTTCGTCCGTCCCGGTCCTCTCGTACTAAGGACAGCCCTTCTCAAATTTCCTGCGCGCGCAGCGGATAGGGACCGAACTGTCTCACGACGTTCTAAACCCAGCTCGCGTACCGCTTTAATGGGCGAACAGCCCAACCCTTGGGACCTACTCCAGCCCCAGGATGCGACGAGCCGACATCGAGGTGCCAAACCATGCCGTCGATATGGACTCTTGGGCAAGATCAGCCTGTTATCCCCGAGGTACCTTTTATCCGTTGAGCGACGGCCATTCCACAATGTACCGCCGGATCACTAGTCCCGACTTTCGTCCCTGCTCGAGATGTCTCTCTCACAGTCAAGCTCCCTTGTGCACTTACACTCGACACCTGATTGCCAACCAGGCTGAGGGAACCTTTGGGCGCCTCCGTTACTCTTTAGGAGGCAACCGCCCCAGTTAAACTACCCATCAGGCACTGTCCCTGACCCGGATTACGGGCCGAAGTTAGATATCCAGTATGACCAGAGTGGTATTTCAACGATGACTCCACCCGAACTGGCGTCCGGGTCTCACAGTCTCCCACCTATCCTACACAAGCCACACCGAACACCAATACCAAACTATAGTAAAGGTCTCGGGGTCTTTCCGTCCTGCTGCGCGTAACGAGCATCTTTACTCGTACTGCAATTTCGCCGAGTTTATGGTTGAGACAGCGGGGAAGTCGTTACTCCATTCGTGCAGGTCGGAACTTACCCGACAAGGAATTTCGCTACCTTAGGATGGTTATAGTTACCACCGCCGTTTACTGGGGCTTAAATTCCCAGCTTCGCCCGTAAGGGCTAACCGGTCCTCTTAACCTTCCAGCACCGGGCAGGAGTCAGTCCGTATACATCGTCTTGCGACTTCGCACGGACCTGTGTTTTTAGTAAACAGTCGCTTCCCCCTGGTCTCTGCGGCCCCGATCCCCTCCGGACAGCAAGTGTCCATCAAGGTTGGGGCCCCCCTTCTCCCGAAGTTACGGGGGCATTTTGCCGAGTTCCTTAACCATAATTCTCTCGATCGCCTTAGTATTCTCTACCTGATCACCTGTGTCGGTTTGGGGTACGGGCGGCTGGAACCTCGCGCCGATGCTTTTCTAGGCAGCATAGGATCACCGGATCCCCCCGCGAGGGGGTCCCGTCGGATCTCAGGTGCGTCATCAAAGACACCGTGACGGATTTACCTATCACGGACCCTACATCCTTAGACCAGGTCTACCATCGCCTGGCCCGGCTACCTTCCTGCGTCACACCTGTTAATACGCTTACCTCCCAGGATCAGGTCCCGTGCTCGGCCAAAACCCTCACACCACAAGGGTGATCGGGCAGGCTCCGGACGGTTAGTGTCCCCTGCTTGGTATGGGCGGTTCTTCGCCGGTACGGGAATATCAACCCGTTGTCCATCGACTACGCCTGTCGGCCTCGCCTTAGGTCCCGACTTACCCAGGGCAGATTAGCTTGACCCTGGAACCCTTGATCATTCGGCGGACGGGTTTCTCACCCGTCTTTCGCTACTCATGCCTGCATTCTCACTCGTGTAGGCTCCACCACTGGTTTACACCGCAGCTTCACTGCCCACACGACGCTCCCCTACCACTCCAGACGACTGAACCACGAAGGCTTATCTATATCTGAAATCCACAACTTCGGCGGTGTACTTGAGCCCCGCTACATTGTCGGCGCGGAATCACTTGACCAGTGAGCTATTACGCACTCTTTCAAGGGTGGCTGCTTCTAAGCCAACCTCCTGGTTGTCTGGGCAACTCCACATCCTTTCCCACTTAGCACACGCTTAGGGGCCTTAGTTGGTGGTCTGGGCTGTTTCCCTCTCGACTATGAAGCTTATCCCCCACAGTCTCACTGCTGCGCTCTCACTTACCGGCATTCGGAGTTTGGCTGACGTCAGTAACCTTGTAGGGCCCATTAGCCATCCAGTAGCTCTACCTCCGGTAAGAAACACGCAACGCTGCACCTAAATGCATTTCGGGGAGAACCAGCTATCACGGAGTTTGATTGGCCTTTCACCCCTACCCACAGCTCATCCCCTCCATTTTCAACTGAAGTGGGTTCGGTCCTCCACGACGTCTTACCGTCGCTTCAACCTGGCCATGGGTAGATCACTCCGCTTCGGGTCTAGATCACGCCACTGCATCGCCCTATTCAGACTCGCTTTCGCTACGGCTTCCCCTCACGGGTTAACCTCGCGACGTAACACTAACTCGCAGGCTCATTCTTCAAAAGGCACGCTGTCACAGCAATCAGAGCTGCTCCAACGGTTTGTAGGCACACGGTTTCAGGTACTATTTCACTCCCCTCCCGGGGTACTTTTCACCTTTCCCTCACGGTACTTGTCCGCTATCGGTCATCAGGGAGTATTTAGGCTTACCAGGTGGTCCTGGCAGATTCGCACGGGATTTCTCGGGCCCCGTGCTACTTGGGATCCTCTCCAAGCGGCAGCATGCATTCCGGTTACGGGGCTAACACCCTCTACGGCCCGGCTTTCAAACCGGTTCACCTATACATCTGCACTCACTTCACCGATCCGGCAGAATCGGTACGGAAAGTCCCGCAACCCCAGTGATGCAACGCCCGCCGGCTATCACACACCACTGGTTTAGCCTCTTCCGCGTTCGCTCGCCACTACTAACGGAATCACTGTTGTTTTCTCTTCCTGTGGGTACTGAGATGTTTCACTTCCCCACGTTCCCTCCACGCACCCTATGTGTTCAGATGCGGGTCACCCGGTCACTCGCGCGCCGGGCGGGGTTTCCCCATTCGGACATCCTGGGATCAAAGTTCGGTTATCAACTCCCCCAGGCTTATCGCAGATTCCTACGTCCTTCTTCGGCTCCTGATGCCAAGGCATCCACCGTGTGCCCTTAAAAACTTGACCACAAAGATCAATTTATTATCGCTATCGAGAAAACCACGGTCTCCCCAGGCACCCTTTTGACGGGGCACCCGGATCCACCAGGTTTTTCTGAAATTGCACTTAATATTTTAAGATGCTCGCGTCCACTATGTAGTTCTCAAACAACAACCCCGTCACACCCCTCCCCGCACCCGCAGCCCGCCCCGAAGGGAAGACCACCCGTGTACGGTTCCGGCCTGCGCAGGAACAAACAGAAACAAACCAACCAACCCATGCCCTCCGGCCCCGCGCAAACGGGACAGGAAGAACCGGGGTGCCTGTTGCTTCAGGACCCAACAGTGTGCCAAACGACGAACCGGACCTACCAATGCTGCACGGGATGTTCCAGGAACCCTCCCGAAGGAGGGAACGTACTGATCCCTGCAGCCGGCATGCCGGCGCCTATCCATTGATATTCCACCCTTGAGCACCCACCGGAGAACAGATGTCTCCGATATGGGCATCTCCTGCAAAGCACACATCCGACACTGTGGACGGACATGGTCTTCGAGGTGCTCCTTAGAAAGGAGGTGATCCAGCCGCACCTTCCGGTACGGCTACCTTGTTACGACTTAGTCCCAATCGCCGGTCCCACCTTCGACGGCTCCCTCCCACAAGGGGTTAGGCCACCGGCTTCGGGTGTTACCAACTTTCGTGACTTGACGGGCGGTGTGTACAAGGCCCGGGAACGTATTCACCGCAGCGTTGCTGATCTGCGATTACTAGCGACTCCAACTTCATGAGGTCGAGTTGCAGACCTCAATCCGAACTGAGACCGGCTTTTTGGGATTAGCTCCACCTCACAGTATCGCAACCCTTTGTACCGGCCATTGTAGCATGCGTGAAGCCCAAGACATAAGGGGCATGATGATTTGACGTCGTCCCCACCTTCCTCCGAGTTGACCCCGGCAGTCTCCTATGAGTCCCCGCCATAACGCGCTGGCAACATAGAACGAGGGTTGCGCTCGTTGCGGGACTTAACCCAACATCTCACGACACGAGCTGACGACAACCATGCACCACCTGTAAACCGGCCACAAGTGGGGGACCTGTTTCCAGGCCTTTCCGGTTCATGTCAAGCCTTGGTAAGGTTCTTCGCGTTGCATCGAATTAATCCGCATGCTCCGCCGCTTGTGCGGGCCCCCGTCAATTCCTTTGAGTTTTAGCCTTGCGGCCGTACTCCCCAGGCGGGGCACTTAATGCGTTAGCTACGGCGCGGAAAACGTGGAATGTCCCCCACACCTAGTGCCCAACGTTTACGGCATGGACTACCAGGGTATCTAATCCTGTTCGCTCCCCATGCTTTCGCTCCTCAGCGTCAGTTAATGCCCAGAGACCTGCCTTCGCCATCGGTGTTCCTCCTGATATCTGCGCATTTCACCGCTACACCAGGAATTCCAGTCTCCCCTACATCACTCTAGTCTGCCCGTACCCACTGCAGACCCGGGGTTGAGCCCCGGGCTTTCACAGCAGACGCGACAAACCGCCTACGAGCTCTTTACGCCCAATAATTCCGGATAACGCTTGCGCCCTACGTATTACCGCGGCTGCTGGCACGTAGTTAGCCGGCGCTTCTTCTGCAGGTACCGTCACTTTCGCTTCTTCCCTGCTGAAAGAGGTTTACAACCCGAAGGCATTCGTCCCTCACGCGGCGTCGCTGCATCAGGCTTCCGCCCATTGTGCAATATTCCCCACTGCTGCCTCCCGTAGGAGTCTGGGCCGTGTCTCAGTCCCAGTGTGGCCGGTCACCCTCTCAGGCCGGCTACCCGTCGTCGCCTTGGTGGGCCATTACCCCAACCAACAAGCTGATAGGCCGCGAGTCCATCCAAAACCGCATAAAGCTTTCCACGGACCGCCATGCGGTGGTCCGTTGTATCCGGTATTAGACCCGGTTTCCCAGGCTTATCCCGAAGTCAGGGGCAGGTTACTCACGTGTTACTCACCCGTTCGCCACTAATCATTCTGTGCAAGCACAGAAGTCATCGTTCGACTTGCATGTGTTAAGCACGCCGCCAGCGTTCATCCTGAGCCAGGATCAAACTCTCCGTAAATGTGTTACAGACACAGCACCGAAGCCAAGGAAAATTGGCTGCAGGCACTGCACTAAATTCGAAACCGGCTAAAAAAACCGTCCCTTACCCACGGGGTGGGCGGAAACGGCCTGTTCAACCAATCAAAATAAATTGGTATCAATAAACTTGGCACACTATTGAGTTCTCAAACAACAGACGCAATCCGAAAATACTCGGGAAAACAATGTTTTCCTTTTCTTCTTCGCTGCAATGTTTTACAGGAAAAGCGTTTCCGCCGTTCCGGACCCACCAGCAACCGGAGTCTTTTCCACCGCCCCCGCGAGGGGAACACACTGGTTGGACTCTGTTTTCTGATGGGGTTTGGCCGCCATGCTCGGGCGCTTTTCCAGCGTCCCGGCCGCGGCGACTCATGCAACTTTACACATCGCTTCCGGTCCTTGCAAACCGGATCGAGGTGATCCGCCACACAAGCGTGCTCATCCCCTTCTTCAGCGCCGGCACCCCCGCCGTTGTCCGGCGAGGGCCGCCCGAAGTCCTGCAGGTTCCCGCCGAAGCGGTCCCGTTGTTCCCCTCTGGGAGTTCCTCCGGAAGTTCATCTGGAACCTCCCTGGAGGACCTCCTCGAAGGAAGCATTAAAACTATACGGCGGAGACCTCAACGCTTGCAAGGTTCCGCTTTCCGCGCCGGAGGACAAGGAACCGGCCGTGCAGCAGGTCCTTCGAGTTCACTACGGCATCGGCATCGGTGACCTTGATGTTGTTCACGTAGGCACCGCCTTCGGACACCGTGCGGCGTGCTTCGGACTTGGTCTTGGAAAGCTTCGAGGCTACAAGCAGGTCGATGATGCCCAGGGAGTCCGGGGACACTACGGCCGTCGGCAGCTGTTCCGTCGCGGCTTTCAGGGTAGCTTCGTCGAGTTCGGCCAGGTCTCCCTGCCCGAACAGTGCGGCGGAAGCGGCAATTGCCTTGTCGGTCGCATCGGTGCCGTGGATTAGTGACGTCACGTCGTAGGCCAGGGCTCGCTGTGCCTCACGCTTGTGCGGCGCTTCCTCCACGGCACGCGCCAGCTCTTCAATGCGTGCCCGGCTCATGAAGGTAAAGACCTTCAGCCGGTCCACCACATCGGTATCGGAGGTGTTGAGCCAGAACTGGTACATGGCGTACGGGCTGGTCATGGTGCCGTCCAGCCAGACCGCGTTGCCCTCGCTCTTGCCGAACTTGGTGCCGTCGCTGTTGGTGATCAGCGGGGTGCCCAGCGCGTGGACTGTCTTACCCTCGACCTTGCGGACCAGCTCGGTGCCGCTGGTGAGGTTGCCCCACTGGTCCGATCCGCCCGTTTCCAGCACGCAGTTGTACTGGCGGAAGAGCTCGAGGTAGTCCATACCTTGCAGGACCTGGTAGCTGAACTCCGCGTAGCTGATGCCTTCGTCAGAGTTCAGGCGCGAGGAGACGATTTCCTTCTTGATCATCGTGCCCACCCGGAAGTGCTTGCCGACGTCGCGCAGGAAATCGATGGCGCTCATCGGCGCGGTCCAGTCCAGGTTGTTCACGATGCGTGCGGCGTTGTCACCCTCGAAGCTAAGGAAGCGCTGCACCTGTCCCTGGAGGTACCCGACCCACTCGCCAACGGTTTCCTTCGTATTCATGGTGCGTTCCGCCGTCGGGCGCGGATCCCCGACCAACCCGGTGGAACCGCCGACCAGAGCGAGGGGCCGGTGGCCGGCAAGCTGCAGGCGCCGCATGGTGAGCAGCTGCACCAGGTTGCCCAGGTGCAGGCTCGGTGCCGTCGGGTCGAAGCCGCAGTAATACGTGATCGGTCCCCCGGCCAGAAGTTTTTCCAGTTCCGCCTCATCGGTGGAGACGTGCACAAGGCCTCGCCACTGGAGTTCCTGCCAGATGTTGGCAAAGGAGGAATCATTCTGCTGGGCGCCGAGGCCCTCGGAGTTCACGATATTATCTGACACGCCTTCTAAATTATCAGTCTTCGGGAATGCCTGCCGGGATCCCGCCTGCAGCAATCAGACGCAGCCGCTGCGTGGGCCGCGTCATGGCGACATACAGGTCCCCCACCTTGCCGGCTGCTGCGGTAAGCAGCTCGGACGGTTCCAGGATGACGACGCCGTCGAACTCCAGGCCCTTCGCCTCCCGCGGCGAGGTCACCACGATGTCCTGCTCCAAGCCGCCGGCACCGGAGCCCACGCGGGCGCCGTACACCTCGGTCAGTGCGCGGCGGACTGCGGATAGCCGGTGGTCCTCGGCGATGACGGCGAGCAGGCCGCCGTCGAGCGCGTCCAGGTCATCGGGCAGGGTATCCAGCAGGCGCTGGATCAGGCCGTCTTCGGGCACCTCGTCAATGAACGGCGCCCACCGTCCTTCGCGCACGGCCTTCGGGGCGGAGACCACGAGACCGGCAGCGTTGGCCATGCGTACCGCGGCCTCGGCGATCTGTGCAGGGGTGCGGTAGTTCACGGTGAGCTCTTCGAGCGTCCACCGCTCCCCCACGAACGGATCCAGTGCTGCCTGCCAGGACGTTGCCCCGGCAGCCGAGCTGGTCTGGGCAATGTCGCCGACCACGGTGAAGGACTTCAGCGGGCACCGGCGCATCAGCAGCCGCCACTGCATGGCGGACAGTTCCTGCGCTTCATCGACCACGATGTGCCCGAAGGCCCAGGTGCGGTCGACGGCGGCACGGTCGGCAGCGGTCAGGCGCTGCTCCCCCACCGCATTGTGGTCTGCCAGGTCTTCCGCAGACAGAATGCCGTGAGCGCCGGAATCCTCGAGGAAGCCTTCCGTATTGGCAATGGCGCTTTCGGCATTGGCGAGGTCGCGCTTGCGCTGTTCCTCACGGAGTGCGTTCTCCCGGCCGGCGGAGGCGTCAAGCTCGCCGAGGAGCTCGGCGGCCTCGTCCAGCAGCGGCACGTCGGATTCTGTCCACGGTGCGTCGGGGCTGCGGCGCAGCAGGTCCAGTTCCGCGTCGGTGAGGTCCGGCGCGGCCGATTCAAGGTGCCCGGGCTTGCTGAACAGCTCGGTGATGAGCTTCTCCGGGGTCAGCGGCATCCAGCACAGGTTCAGTGCCACGCGCACGTCACGGGCACTGCGGACGTCCTCTGCGAGGTAGGCCCGGTCGGTACTGTTCCCGGCTCCGGCCGATTCCTCGAGCTGTTCGGTCAGCTGCTCGGTCAGTTCGCGCAGCAGGATCTTCACGAAGGTGACACGTGCTTCGTTGTGGGGCTTGCCGGTGGCGCGGGCCTTGTCACGGGCACGCTGCACCTGCTTGGGAGTCAGCGTGAGGATGGTGCCTTCGACGTTCAGCTTCCGCGGCTCGCGCGGCAGGCGCTGGCGGTTGGCAACCGCACGCGCGACGACGTCGGCCATGTACAGCCGGCCCTTGACCTCGGCGACGGCCGGGTCCTCTTCATGCGCGGCGACGATGCCGGGCATCAGCTGCCCCAGGCTGGACATCACGACGCCGGTCTCGCCTAGCGAGGGCAGCACCCGTTCGATGTACCGGATGAAGGCGTTGGACGGCCCCACCAGCAGCACACCGGCGGACTTCAGCCGTTCCCGGTGCGTGTAAAGCAGGTACGCGGCGCGGTGCAGCGCCACGGCGGTCTTGCCCGTACCGGGACCGCCCTGGACCACCAGGGTGCCGGACAGCGGAGCCCGGATGATGCGGTCCTGTTCGGCCTGGATGGTGCCCACGATGTCGGACATCTGCCCGGTCCGCTTGGAGTTCAATGCAGCGAGGAGGGCACCTTCGCCCTGGAGGGCTTCGCCTTCTTCCAGCATGGAGTAGTCCAGCACGTCATCCTCGATGGCCTGCACGTCGCGGCCCTTCAGGATCAGGTGTCGGCGGCGTCGTACGCCCTGGCGCTCGAAAGCGGTTGCCTGATAGAAGGTGCCGGCTTCGGGTGCGCGCCAATCGACCATCAGGCGCTGCAGCTCCGACGTCGAAAGGCCGATGCGGCCGATGTAACGTTCTTCGCCGTCGTCGAGGTCCAGGCGGCCGAACACGAGCCGGTCGTCGACGGCATTCAGCTGCGCGAGGCGGTCCTCGTACATGGTGGCGAAGGCATCCCGCTCGGAACGGTTCTGGTGTGAACCCGAGGAGTGGCTGCGCCGGATTGCGGCCAGCTGTTCCCGCTTTTCCTCACGCAGCTCATCGAGACGTGAGTACAGACCGGCGACGTACTGACGCTCGTGTTCCAGCTCGTTGGAAGCTGAAGGTGTTTCAGGCATGTTCGAGTTCCCTCTCGCAAAGGCAGAGCGTCAATCTTACAGTGCATTTGGACTTTTGCAGGTCACTAATGTATGCGGTTTCTCTCTCAGCTGCTGCCTGCGAGGAACGCGTGTCGTCCGGGCGGTGTTCCCGCCTTGAGGGGACGATCCTAGTAGGCGATCAGAGCGGTAACCGGGGTGTCGCCGAGGCGGTCCCGGCCGCCGAGGTCGCCAAGTTCCAGCACGACGCCGAATCCGGCCACTTCGGCGCCTGCCTTGCGGATCAGGCGCGCCGCAGCGCCGAGGGTTCCACCGGTGGCCAGCACGTCGTCAAGGATCAGGACACGCGAGCCGACGGGCATATCGTCGCGGTGCAGTTCCAGCGTGCTGTCGCCGTACTCCATGGAGTAGCTTTCGGAGAACACTTCGCGGGGCAGCTTTCCGGGCTTGCGCACGGTGATGACACCCTTGCCGGAGGCGTAGGCGGCGGCTGCCGCGAGCAGGAAACCACGTGCTTCCACGCCTGCCACGAAATCGAACTGTCCTTCGAAGGGGGCAATGAGGGCATCTACTACGCGCCGGAGGGCGGGCCCGTCGGCAAAGACGGGGGTTAGATCCCGGAAAACGATCCCGGGCTTGGGGTAATCGGGGATTACAGCGCCCAGGCGTTCGATGGTTTGTTCAATGGACTCGTGGTTATCCGGTTCTGCCGGGGCATCTTTCACCCGTCTACCTTACCCGTTCCACCCGGTTTGGCCGGAGCCGTGCGGGCTCCTGTGGCACTTGTCTCGCCGGTTGTCCGGGGCCGCCGATGCGGCCGGTGGAGGACCCGCCGGAGGAACGGGGCGGAGGACCAGGTGGAGGAATAAAGGACAACCGGTGCCGGTTGCCATGTCCCGGGTCCCCTGTGACAGGGCCCGGAATCTACCGCACCAACAGTTCAAGGATTGCAACACATATGGCTAACCTGCACGAAGTGCTCAAGAACAAGATCGGATTCGGCACGGCTCCGCTGGGAAACATGTTCCGCGACATTCCCCAGGATGAGGCGCTGGCAACGGTTGAAGCCGCATGGAGCGAAGGCATCCGCTACTTCGACACCGCTCCCTTCTACGGCGCCGGCCTCGCGGAATCCCGCCTGGGCGAGGTCCTCTCCCAGCACAACCGCGACGAGTACGTGCTAAGCACCAAAGTGGGACGGCTGATCCTGGATGAGGAAGAAGAAAAGGGCTCCGGCCTCTTCACCCACGGGCGTTCGAACAAGATCGCCACGGACTACACCACGGACGCCACTCTGCGGTCCATCGAGGAGAGCCTGAACCGGCTCAAGACGGACCGTCTGGACTTTGTGTTCATCCACGACACGTCCCGGGACTTCCTCGGTGACGAGTGGGTCTCCAAGTTCGACGAGGCGCGGACCGGCGCGTTCCGGGTACTCGCCCGCCTGCAGGATGAGGGCGTCATCAACGGCTGGGGCCTCGGCGTCAACACCACCGAGCCCATCGAGCTGGCCATGGACATGGACGAGGCTGCTCCGACCATGAGCCTCTCCGCCACTCAGTACACGCTGCTGCAGCACGAGCGTGCCCTGCAGCGCATGATGCCGATGGCACAGGAAAAGGGAGTGGGCATCGTCGTCGGCGGTCCCTTCAACTCCGGCGCACTGCTGGGCGGCGACAAGTTCGACTACGCGGAGATTCCTCCGCAGGTCCAGGCACGGATCACAGAGCTGACCGCGGTCGCCTCTCGGCACGACGTGAGCCTGAAGGCAGCGGCCCTGCAGTTCTCCGCCGCACACCCCGCAGTGGCTGCGGTCATCCCGGGCTCCAGCCGGCCCGGACGCGTCGCAGAGGATGTCGCTGCGATGAAGGCCGAGATCCCGGGTGCCTTCTGGGACGAGCTGCTGGAAAAGAAGCTCATTTCCGCGCAGGCTCCGCTTCCGCGCTCCTAGCAGCAGCTTCGCAGAACGGCGTTCCGGGTGCAGTCACCCGGAACGCCGTTCCGCGTTTCACGGCCGCAGGGCCGCGGCTCCCGCGGACGCCGGCTGCTTGCGCGGCTGGGCGGGACGGTACTTGGACACGGTCGGGTCACCGGTGAGCCAGTACCGCCACGGATATTCGTCTGAACCGCCGGGGCCGCTGACTCCCACCCGCGGCCCCGTTGACAGGAGTTCCGGGCGCACCGGTTCGGCGGGCAGTGCCAAGTGCAGGGGGTGAGCGAACACATCCGCCCCGTCCAGCGGGCGGGAAATGCCCAGCGCCTGGGCGAGGCGTGCCGGACCGCGTGCCAGGTCCAGCGGGTTGCGCGGGTTTCCGCGCCGGACGGCGGCTATCTCCGTGCCCTCGACGATCTCGCCCGCGCGCAGCAGCAGCCCGGTGGCATCGCCTTCCGTTCCGCAGACTATGTTGGCGCAGTAGTGCATGCCGTAGGTGAAGTACACATAGAGGTGTCCCGCCGGGCCGAACATGGTGGCGTTCCGCGCCGTCTGGCCGCGGAACGCGTGGGAGCCGGGGTCGGCGTCGCCCATGTAGGCCTCCACCTCGGTGATCCGCACGCTGACACGTTCGCCGTCGACGTCGTGGGTCAGGACCGCGCCCAGCAACTGGGGTGCCGCCTGCGTGGCAGGGACGGCAAGACGTTCTCGTTCACTCGCAAAAGCCATACTCCGACGGTAGCAAGGTTCATTGGGGAGGTTTTCCGTGCTGCTCAGATGCTCCCGGCAGAGGCTCCGTAGAACTCCTTCAGGGCCGCGAGCCTGCGCGAGCTGGGATGCCAGGGGTTTCCGGCAGCGTGGTCGCCGGCTGCGTCCAGTGCCTGGTGCCACGCGGCGAGCTGGGCAGACGCCGCGTCGCCGTTTCCGCCGCTCAGCGGTTGCCGGACGACGACGCGGGTCCGGCCGCCGTCGTCCGTGACGTCGACGGAGGCCTCCGCACCGATGCCGAGTTCCGACGTCGCGCGGTCCAGTGCGCTGCCGACATCGCCGGCGGCTGCGTTGTACCAGCGTTCGAAGACAATCCCGGCCGCATCCATGTGTCCCATCGTGGGCGAGACGTCGAATTCCTCGGCGTAGGCATCGCGGAGGGCCCGCCACTGGTGCATGGACGCGCGGGCAGGTTCCCGGCCCGCGGCGACGTCGTCGAACGCGTCCAGGATCCCCTGCCACCCCGCGGCGCCTTCCGTGAGGAAATCCGCACTTTCCTCGTGCGTGCGGAACTGCAGCAACGCACCGTCAGGGGTTTCCAGCACCTGCCAGTCGAGAACGGATTCGTCCCCCAGCGGGTCCTCCCACGTGAACTGCAGGCTCAGTCCGGGGCTCATCTGCAGCACGGTTCCAGTGACCTCCGCGTTTCCCATGTCCAGCCGGTATTCCTTGCCGAGCTGCCAGCCGGGAGTCACCGTGCCGAGCCACTGGGCGACCTTGTCCGTGTTGGTCAACACTTCCCAGATGTATCCCGCGGGAAAATCGAACCGGCGCTCGAAGACCAGGGTGTAGCCGTCGGGGCGGCGCTCGATTCTTCCGGCGGGAACCGGCGTTTCGAGGGGGCTGGACTCGGTCATGGCGCGTCCTCCTGGGGTTCTTCCAAGGGTAGCTTCGCCGGGGGCGCCGCTGGGAGGGGCGGGTAGGTAGTTTGAGCGAAAAGACGGGTATCCGGGGTGTCCGGTTGCGGGGTGATTTGGCCGGTTTTCGGGCCGGAAATGTCGGTGCGGGCTGAAAGCCTTGGGGTATGGAAAAGCACGGATATGAAACCGGGGGCGGTGGCGGTGGCGGGCTGGGCGGTGGAGGCGCTGCCGGGGTCGGAGGCGGCGGCGGCGGGGTTGGTGGCGGAGGCGCTGCCGCGGTGTTTTATGCCCGGCCTAACAGCCCGGAACGCCGGACCAGGTTCCCGGACGGGTTCACCGGCACCCTGGCCCTACAGAACCCTGCCCGCCTGAACGAGCAAGCTACGGCGACCGTCCTGCAGCGCCTGCACGCCCTGGAGGCCTGGCGGTACGCCCAGCAGGCCCGCACCCTTCACCGTCTGCACAAACATGTCCGGGACGCCTGTACGACCCCGGGAGCATCGGGTGCGGGGACATCGGGTGCGGGGGCGTCCGATGCGGGAGCGTCCGATGCGGGAGCACGTACGGACCATTCGCAGGTGTTCAGCCTGACCGCTACGGAGGTCCAGACCCTGCTGTGCCTCTCCTACCAGGCGGCCGCCCGGCTGCTGGCCGACGCCTTGGACCTCTGCACCGGCTTCACGGCTACCGTCGCGGCTCTGGAGGCCGGGACCTTGTCCTGCCGGCAGGCCGCAACCATCCTGGACCAGTGCCGGTTTCTGGACGGAGCCGAGCAATCCCGTTTCGAGGCGGAGCTGCTCGCCAGCGCCCCTGGGCACACAGACGCCCAGTTCACCCGGAGCGCGGTAGGGCTGCGCGAACGCCTGCACCCCGAAACCCTCTTCCCCCGCCACCGCAAAGCCCTGGAGGCGCGGAAGGTCTGGTTCGAAGCCCGTCCCGACGGGATGGCGGAACTCGGTGCCTACCTCGCTGCCGAGCAGGGGCAGCTGATCTACGGAGCCCTGACCACCGCGGCCCGCGGCGAGCAGGCCGCCGGAGATCCCCGCAGCGTTGGCCAGCTACGGGCGGACATCCTGACGTCGTTACTGACCGGCGCACCGGGTACCGTGCACGAAGCGCCGGATGGGCAGACACCACAGGCACCGCTTCGGAGACCGGCGGGAAACGACCGTCCGGTAAGCGAATCGACGCCACCCGGTACCGGTGCGGGCGCTGGTGCGAGTACCGGTAACGGTGCGGGCGCTGGTGCTGGTGCTGGTGCTGGTGCTGGTGCTGGTGCTGGTGCTGGTGCTGGCACACAGACCGAGATCATGGTCCTCGTCAACGCCGACACCCTCCTGGGCCTGAACGATGCGCCCGCAGAACTCAACGGCTACGGACCCATCAGCGCCGAAACCGCCCGCCGACTGGCCGAAAACGCCTCCCACCTCACCGGTCTCGTGCAGGACCGGGCCAGCGGGGAAATCCTCGGGGTCGGGAAACGCCGCCGTATTCCGCCCGGCCTGCGCCGCTGGCTCCAGGCCCGCGATGGAACGTGCCGCTTCCCCGGCTGCGACACCCCCGCCGCGGGACACACCACCACCGAAATCGACCACACCCTGCCGTGGGCAAACGGCGGACCAACCGACCATACGAACCTCTCGCATTTGTGCAGGAAACACCATCGGTTCAAGACCCTGGGCCACTGGAAAGCACACCAATCCACTTCCGGACCAAGCTCCGGGACTTTGGAATGGACCTCGCCGCTGGGCCGGACCTACCAGACCACGCCCCAACTCCGGCTGCGCGTCACTGGCCACCAGCCTCCTGACCTCCGGGCAGAACCACCGCCCCGCGAGCAGCCGTCACCCTGCGAGACCTCACCGCCCCATGAGAAACCGCCGCCCCATGAGAAGCCGCCCCGCGAGACGCCGCCGCCGTTCTAACGCCGAACGGCATGGCCCCAGCGCTCCCCCGGGTGCCGGCTTGGAGCCGCGAAAGGATCAGAACACCATCCGATGCCGGATGTGATGCCGGTCGGCACGGGCCTGCCAGAATTCGATCTCCCGCGGCTTCAGCGCATACAGCTGCCATGCCGGGTTCGGGCGTCCGTCCGATGATGGTCGCGCATCCCAGTCGGCTGCCGACGCTTCGGCGGACAGCTCCACTACGGCTCCGGCCACTCGGATCTGGCGGCCGAGTTCCTGCCAGTAGAAGTTCATGGCAGCATTCGGGTTCTCGGTCAGTTCTCCGCCTTTGCGGGAGGTGC
The DNA here is from genome assembly GCF_025244825.1 of Arthrobacter jinronghuae. Taxonomy (NCBI): domain Bacteria; kingdom Bacillati; phylum Actinomycetota; class Actinomycetes; order Micrococcales; family Micrococcaceae; genus Arthrobacter; species Arthrobacter jinronghuae. The sequence goes on along the minus strand of NZ_CP104263.1, from coordinate 1,373,556 downwards.
GGGCCGTGGCGAACTGCCAGCCGCCGTCGTCGTCAATGTCCTTGAGGATGAGCATCCGGGAGGAGACATGCCCGTTTGCATCGGCGGTGGCAAGGGAAAACGCGTGCGGTTGCCGCACCCCGGCGGCCAGCGCGCCGGAAAGCCAGTGGCGGAAAAGCTCCGCAGGGTCCTGCGACCCTGCCGAGGGATCAAAGTCGGGAAGCTCCTCGGGAAAGTCCGGAAGGGCACGCAGCCGGGCCCGGAAGGAATCAGTCATGCCGCCAGCGTAGCTGTGCGCGTGCCGCTGGCCCACCTTGCCCCACCCCGCAGCCCGGCACTTAAAAAACGGACCCCGAGGAGGTGCACTCCATCGGGGTCCGTTTGCGCGGATTTAGCCTACGTAGCCGCGCACCTCGCCTACCTGGCGGATCAGCTCCGCCAGCTGCAACTCGACAGCCGACCGTGCAGTACCGCCCTGCGAGCTGCGGCTGTCCAGCGAGCCTTCGGTGCTGAGCACGGAGCGCACCTCGGGCGTCAGGTGCGGTGAGATGCCGGCATAGTCTTCGTCGGTCAGGTCCCAAAGTTCGACGCCGCGCCCCTCGGCCAGCTGCACAGCCGCACCGGAGAGTTCATGCGCTTCACGGAAGGGCACCCCCTGGCGGACCAACCACTCGGCAATGTCGGTGGCCAGGGCAAAGCCCTGCGGCGCCAGCGACTGCATCCGCTCGGTGTTGAACTTCAGGGTCGCGATCATCCCGGACACCGCCGGAAGCAATACCTCGAGGGTGTCGGCAGCATCGAAGACCGGTTCCTTGTCTTCCTGCAGGTCACGGTTGTAGGCCAGCGGAAGGCCCTTCAGGGTGGCCAGCAGCCCGGCCAGGTCGCCGATCAGCCGTCCGGCCTTGCCGCGGGCAAGCTCGGCAACATCGGGATTCTTCTTCTGCGGCATGATCGAGGACCCGGTGGAGTACGCGTCGTCCAGTGTGACGAAGGAGAACTCCTTCGTGGCCCACAGAATGATGTCTTCGCTGACCCGGGAAAGGTCGACGCCGATCATGGCGGCTACCCAGGAGAACTCGGCGTACACGTCACGCGCAGCAGTCCCGTCCAAGGAGTTCCACACAGCGGAATCGAACCCAAGATCCTCCGCCACAGCGTTCGGGTCCAGGCCCAGGGAGGATCCCGCCAGGGCACCCGAACCGTAGGGAGAAACTGCCGCACGCTTATCCCAGTCGGCCAGCCGCTGCACATCGCGCAGCAGGGACCAGGCGTGAGCCAGCAGGTGATGGCTGAGCAGGATGGGCTGCGCATGCTGCAGGTGGGTGCGTCCGGGCATCGCCACCCCGAGGTGTGCCTGTGCCTGGCCCACCAGGGCATCGATGACCGACAGCACGCCGGAACCGATGATGCGGGCGTGGTCCCGCAGGTACATCCGGCCCAACGTGGCGATCTGGTCATTGCGGGACCGGCCGGCCCGGAGCTTCCCGCCCAGCTGGGTGCCCGCCCGTTCAATCAGGCCGCGCTCCAGCGACCCGTGCACGTCCTCATCCGACGGCGCAGGCACGTAGGCACCCGACTTCACATCGGCGTCGAGCTGGTCCAGGGCCGCAAGCATCCCCTCCAACTCGCCGTCGTCGAGCAGGCCGGCCTTGTGCAGTACCCGGGCGTGGGCACGCGAGCCGGCAATGTCGTAGCCGGCAAGCCGCCAGTCGAAGTGGGTGGACTTGCTCAGCTCCGCAAGGGCGTCTGCAGGGCCGCCGGCGAACCGGCCGCCCCACAGGGCACCCTGGACGGTTGAACCGGGGGTCCCGGTACCCGCTGCTTCTTCTTCTGGCGACTTGCCGTCTGTCATGTGCTTACTTACCTTCTGCTTGGCGCTGGTCGCGGCCGGAGGCCACCTTGGAGGACATCCCGAACAGCTCGATGAAGCCGCGGGCCATGGACTGGTCGAAGCTGTCGCCGGTGTCGTAGGTGGCCAGGTTGAAGTCATACAGGGATGACTCGGAGCGGCGTCCCGTAACCACCGGGCGTCCGGCGTCGAGGGTCATGCGGATGTCGCCGGAGACGTACTGCTGGGTGTCGCCGATGAAAGCGTCCAGGGACTGCTTCAGCGGGGAGAACCACTGGCCGTCATAGACCAGCTCGGTCCAGCGCTGGCCGACCGTCTTCTTGAACCGGGCCTGCTCGCGCTCCACGGTGACGTTTTCCAGCTCGCGGTGCGCAGCCATCAGTGCCATGGCTCCGGGGGCTTCATAGATTTCGCGGCTCTTGATACCTACGAGGCGGTCTTCGACAATGTCGATGCGCCCGATGCCCTGGGCTCCGGCGCGGCGGTTCATTTCCTCGATGGCCTGCAGCGGGGTGACCGGCTTGCCGTCTATGGCGACCGGAACGCCTTCCTTGAACGTGATGACGACTTCATCCGGGGCGGAAGCCGACGCCGGATCGGAGGTGTACTCGTACACGTCCGGGGTGGGGCCGTTCCAGATGTCTTCGAGGAAGCCGGTTTCCACGGCGCGTCCCCAGACGTTGGCGTCGATGGAGAAGGGGTTCTTCTTGGTGGTGACGATCGGCAGGTTCTTCTCCTCGGCAAAGGCGATGGCCTTGTCGCGGGTCAGGGCAAGGTCGCGGACCGGTGCAATGCACTTCAGGTCCGGGCCCAGGGTCTGGATGCCGACTTCGAAGCGCACCTGGTCATTGCCCTTGCCGGTGCAGCCGTGGGAGACGGTGGTGGCACCGAACTGGCGGGCAGCAGCCACCAGGTGCTTCACGATAACCGGACGCGAGAGTGCGGAGACCAGCGGGTAGGCATCCATGTAAAGGGCGTTGGCCTTCAGCGCAGGCATGCAGTACTCGGTTGCGAATTCCTCGCGGGCGTCGGCCACGTAGGCTTCCACGGCGCCGCAGTCCAGGGCTCGCTGGCGGACGGTCTCCAGGGACTCGCCGCCCTGTCCTACGTCCACGGCAACGGCAATAACTTCAGCGCCGGTTGCCTCGGCAATCCAGCCGATGGCCACTGACGTATCCAGGCCACCGGAATAGGCCAGAACAATACGTTCGCTCACGGATTTCGCTCCTCTTGCATTGGTTGCGGCCCGTACGGGGCCGCTGGTTGGTTCAGGATGAAAGTCTTGGGTTTTGGTTCAGCGGGCCGGAACCCGGTTACAGGATCCGGCTTTCGGGTGCGGAGCCGTTGTTGCTGGCTTCGTCTGCAATCCGCAGGAAGCGGGCCGCGAGGTCGGGGCCGCCCTCAGGGTCCCGGGTCACCATCATCACCGTGTCGTCGCCGGCGATGGTGCCCAGGACGGACGGCAGCACGGAATGGTCGATGGCCAGCGCCAGGAAGTTTGCGGCTCCGGGCGGAGTCCGCAGCACCACGATATTCGCAGACGCCTCCGCGGTAACCAGCAGTTCCCCGCAGAGCCGCGCCAGCCGTGCATCCAGCACTTCCTGCGTGACGCCGGACTTGGGCGCCCGCTCCCCGCCCTCGGACGGAACGGCATACACCAGCGCCCCGTCCTTGCCGCGCATGCGCACGGCACCGAGTTCCACCAGGTCGCGGGAGAGCGTCGCCTGCGTGACCTGCACGCCGTCGTCGGCCAGCAGTGCCGCGAGCTCGGCCTGGGAACGGATGGAAAGGCCCGTCAGCAGGGTGCGGATGCGCGCCTGGCGCGCCGTCTTGGTCGCCGGCATGGTCATGCCCGTGCCTCCGGAATTCCAGTGAGGCCGGAGTGCGCCATGAGCCACACCATCAGGGCCTTCTGCGCATGCAGACGGTTCTCTGCTTCGTCCCAGACCACCGACTGCGGTCCGTCGAGCACGTCGGCGGAAATTTCGTAGCCGCGGTAAGCGGGCAGGCAGTGGAGTACGACGGCGTCTTCCGCAGCCTGTGCCATGGCGTCGGCGTCCACGGTGTAGCTGCGGAACAGCTCCTGCCGGGCGGCCTTTTCGGCTTCCTGCCCCATGGACACCCAGGTGTCGGTGGCGACGACGTCGGCTCCGGCCACCGCTTCGGCGGCGTCGGTGGTGATGGTGACGGAGCCGCCGGTTTCTTCGGCGCGGGCCGCTGCAGCGTCGACAATCCGGGGATCGGGCAGGTAGCCCAGCGGACCGGCCACACGGACGTGCATTCCGGCTGTCACACCGGCGAGCAGGTAGGAATTGGCCATGTTGTTGGCGCAGTCACCGAGGTAGGCCAGGGTGAGGCCGGCGAGCTTTCCCTTGTGCTCGCGGATGGTCATCAGGTCCGCGAGGAGCTGGCACGGGTGGTAGTCGTCTGACAGCGCGTTGATGACCGGGACCGAGGAGTTGGCAGCCATTTCCTCCAGGCCGGCCTGTGCGTAGGTCCGCCAGACGATGGTGGAAACCATGCGCTCGAGCACCTTGGTGGTGTCCGCAACGCTTTCCTTGTGGCCCAGCTGGGACTCCCCCGCGCCGATGATCAGGGGGACGCCGCCCAGATCGGAGATGCCGGCCGCGAAGGACACGCGGGTCCGGGTGGAGGTCTTGTCGAAGATGACGGCAACGGTCTTGCGGCCGGTGGATTCACCGGCGAACGGCTGGTGTTTGTAGCGGTCCTTCTTAAGCGCATCGGCCAGATCCAGGACTTCGGCCTGTTCCGCCTGCGTGAGGTCGGTGTCGACCAGGAAATGACGGGTCATGGTTTTCCTTCAGTGGTTGTGCCGGTGGCACCGGATACAGAGTCTGGGGTGGTCGGAGCGGCGGGAGCGGGACCCGCGCCGGCGACCTGTGCCCGAGCGGCATGCAGGATGCCCGGCAGCGCGTTCAGAAAGGTGCCGGCCTGCTCCGGAGTGAGGATCAGCGGCGGGGCAAGCCGCAGCGTTGCCGGACCGGTGCTGTTGATGATGTAGCCCGCCTCCAGTGCCGCCGCGACCACGGCGGGAGCAACCTCGTCGACCAGGTCGATGCCGATGAGGAGGCCCTCCCCGCGCACTTCGGCCACGAAATCCAGGGCGGCCAGTTCCCGGCGCAGGTAGTCCCCGGTGGCGCGCACTTTGGCCAGCGCTTCGGAGGTTTCCAGCACGGACAGGGTAGCCAGGGCTGCCGCGGCAGCCACGGGATTCCCGCCGAAGGTGGTGCCGTGCATTCCGGCGGCCAACAAGCCGGAGGTCCGCTCGCCGAAGGTGATCATGGCGCCGACGGGGAAGCCGCCGCCGAGTCCCTTGGCCAGGGTCATGGCATCCGGAAGGACGCCTTCGGAGGCAAACCACTTGCCCGTACGGCCGATGCCGGTCTGCACCTCGTCAATGACCAGCAGCGCGCCTGCAGCCCGGGTGGCCTCTCGGGCTGCCTGCAGGTAGCCCTCAGGGAGCATCCGCACTCCTGCCTCGCCCTGGATCGGTTCCAGGAAGACGGCGGCTACGGTCTCATCTACTGCGGCCAGCAGCGCGTCGACGTCGCCGAACGGAAGGTGCTCCACTCCCCCGGGCAACGGTTCGAAAGGTTCCCGGTAGGCAGGTTTGGCCGTGAGGGCCAGTGCTCCCATGGTCCTGCCGTGGAAGGCTCCTTCGAGCGCCAGGATGCGGGTGCGTCCGGCAGCGGGGTCGGAGTTCCGCCGGGCCAGCTTGAAGGCGGCCTCGTTGGCTTCGGCACCGGAGTTCGCAAAGAAGACCTTCGAACCGTGCGGAGCGTCGGCGAGCGCCAGCAGCCGTTCGGCCAGCTCCACCTGAGGAAGGCTGGTGAAGAAGTTGGACACGTGGCCGAGGGCGGCAAGCTGATCGGACACCGCCGCCACTAGTGCCGGATGGGCGTGGCCCAGGGAGTTGACGGCAATGCCGCCCAGCAGGTCGAGGTACTGCTTCCCATCGGCGTCTTCCACATAGCAGCCGCTGCCGCGGACAAGCACCCGCTGCGGAGCACCGAAGACGCCCATCAGGGAGGAGCCGTAGCGGTTCAGCCATTCCTCCTGCGTCGTGCCCTGGACTGCCGTTCCGGGCTTTGCGCCCTGGGTATCCGGGTTATGCATCTTTGTCCTCCGGTACTACCTGTGTGCCGATTCCGGCTTCGGTGAAGATTTCCAGCAGCATGGAGTGCGCCATCCGGCCGTCAACCACTGCGGCCCGGTCCACACCTCCGTCTACGGCGGCGAGGCATGCCTGCATCTTGGGAATCATGCCCGCCTCGAGGCCGGGCAGCATGGCCCGCAGTTCCCCGGCGGTCAGGGAGGAGATCAGCGAGGACTTATCCGGCCAATCTCCGTAGAGGCCCTCCACGTCCGTGAGCACTACCAGCCGCGACGCGCCCAGTGCTACGGCCAGGGCAGAGGCGGCGGTATCGGCGTTGACGTTGAGCACCTGTCCGGTGGGGCCGCCGTCGGCGTTCACCTCCGGTGCCACCGTACTGATCACCGGGATCCGTCCGGCGGCAATGATGTCCAGGATCGCGCCGGGGTTGACCCCCACCACTTCCCCGACCAGGCCGAGGTCCAGTTCCTCTCCGTCCACCACGACGCCGGTCCGTACAGCCTCCAGCAGGCCTCCGTCCTCGCCGGACAGTCCGACGGCGTAGGGACCGTGCGCGTTAACGAGCCCTACGAGCTCCCGGCCCACCTGGCCGGTCAGGACCATGCGCACGGCGTCCATCGCCTCGGGAGTAGTAACCCGCAGCCCGCCGCGGAATTCGGAGTCAATACCGAGGCGGTCCAGCATGGCGCTGATCTGCGGACCGCCGCCGTGGACAACCACCGGGTGCACGCCGGCGTGATGGAGGAACACGATGTCCTCGGCAAAGGCCCGCCGGAGGTCATCGTTAAGCATGGCGTTGCCGCCGTATTTGATGACCATGGTGGTGCCTGCGAAGCGCTGGATCCAGGGCAGCGCTTCGATCAGCGTTGCCGCTTTGTCCTGTGCCCGCAGCCGTTCGCCGGCCGCTGCTGGTGTGATCATGCCTGTCCCCCGGTCAGCTGCTGTACGCAGAGTTCTCATGGACGTAATCGGTGGTGAGATCGTTCGTCCAGATGGTGGCGGATTCCGAACCTGCGTGCAGGTCGATTTCCACGCTGACCGCGCGCGGTGCCAGGTCCACGTTCTCCCGGGGATCTCCGATGCCGCCGTTCCGGCAGACCTGCACGCCGTTGATGGTGACGTCGATCCGGTCCGGTTCAAAAGCTGCATCAGTGGTGCCGACAGCAGACAGCACCCGGCCCCAGTTCGGATCGTTGCCGAAAATAGCGGTCTTGAACAGATTGGAGCGGGCGACGGCGCGGGCAGCCGTTTCCGCGTCGGCGACCGTGGCTGCGTTGACGGTGGTGATTGCAATGTCGTGGCTGGCGCCTTCGGCATCTGTGATGAGCTGCTGCGCGAGCGAGAGGCAGACCTCGGTGAGCCCGTCGACGAAATCCACTGCCGCAGGTGCGGCACCTGAGACACCGGAGGCCATCAGGATCACAGTGTCGTTCGTGGACATGCAGCCGTCCGAATCGGTCCGGTCGAACGTCACAGCGGTTGCGGCCCGCAGCGCCGAGTCCAGGGCGGGTGCCGGGAGATCCGCGTCCGTGGTCAGGACCACCAGCATTGTGGCCAGTCCGGGCGCGAGCATTCCGGCTCCCTTGGCCATGCCGCCGATGCGGTAGGTCCGGCCCGCGCTGTCCGTTCCGGCGAAGACTGCCTGCTTGGGCACGGTATCGGTGGTCATGATGGCATGCGCCGCGTCGGCACCGGCGTCGTCCGACAGCACGTCGACGGCTGCCCGGACACCGGACAGCAACTTGTCCATGGGCAGCTGGGCACCGATCAGGCCGGTGGAGCAGACCAGCACGTCGGAGGCGCTCAGCCCCAGGAGTTCTGCGGTCTGTTCGGCGGTGGTGTGGGTGTTCCGGAACCCTTCAGTGCCGGTGCAGGCGTTGGCGCCGCCGGAGTTCAGGATGACGGCGTCGGCCCGTCCGTCGGACACTGCCTGCCGGGACCACAGCACCGGAGCGGCTGCCACCCGGTTGCGGGTGAAGACCGCGGCTGCGGCCTTCGACGGACCGTCGTTGACCACCAGGGCGACGTCGCGTCCCCCGGAATCCTTGAGGCCCGCGGCCACACCGGCGGCACGGAAGCCCGCCGGGGCGGTGATGCCGGTGATTCCGGAAATTCCTCCGCCGGTAGTCGGACCGGTTGTTGGTTCGGCGCTCATTACGGTGCCACCCCCTGCTGTGTCAGTCCCGCGGTTTCATCCAGTCCGAGGGCAATGTTCATGGACTGCACGGCGCCGCCGGCAGTTCCCTTGTTGAGGTTGTCGATCACACAGCTGACAATCACCCGGTTGGCATGGGCGTCGTACGCCAGCTGCATCACGGCGTAGTTGGAGCCGACCACCATCTTGGTGGCTGGCCACTGGCCTTCCGGCAGCACCCGGACGAAATGTTCCGACGCGTATGCCTGTTCCCATGCTGTGCGCAGGTCCGCGGGATCGACGCCGGGGCGGACCTTAGCGGTGGCGGTGGTAAGGATGCCGCGGGCCATCGGTGCAAGCGTGGGCGTGAAGGACACGGCCACGGGCCCTCCGGCCGCAGCGGACAACCCCTGCTCGATTTCGGGGGTGTGCCGGTGGCTGCCGCCCACCCCGTAGGGACTCATGCCGCCCAGGACTTCCGAGCCCAGCAGGTGCGGTTTCGCGGCCTTGCCGGCGCCCGAGGTGCCGGACGCGGACACGATGACGACATCCTGCGGCTCGAGCAGTCCGGCGGCAAAGCCGGGTGTCAGTGCGAGCAGGGAGCTTGTGGGGTAGCAGCCTGGGACGGCAATCCGTCGGGCTCCCTTGAGCCGCTCGCGGTGTCCGGGCAGCTCGGGCAGGCCGTAGGGCCAGGTTCCGGCGTGCGGAGAACCGTAGAACTTTTCCCATGCCATCGGATCCTCGAGCCGGTGGTCGGCACCGGCGTCGATCACCAGGGTGTCCGGATCCAGCTGCGCAGCAATCCCCGCGCTGGCGCCGTGCGGCAGGGCCAGGAAAACGACGTCGTGTCCCGCCAGCGTCTCGACAGTGGTGTCCGCGAGGACCCGGTCAGCAAGGGAATGCAGGTGCGGCTGCAGCTCCCCCAGCCGACTGCCCGCGTTGCTGTGGGCCGTAATGGCACCGATGGATACCTCCGGGTGGCCGGCCAGCAGGCGCAGCACTTCGCCCCCGGCATAGCCGCTGGCGCCCGAGACTGCTACGGAAATCGTCATGCCCCCCACCATACAGCACATTTATGCACTGCCTCCAATATTTATGCAAACCGTATGATAGGAACCACATCGGGCACCGCCCGCACCGCCCGGCACGTAACAGCGAAGCAGAAGAGGCCTGCCATGCATAAAGCCATTGTCGTCCCGCAGTCCGGCGGACCGGAAATCCTGCGTTATGAAGACGTTGCCCTTCCCCAGCCCGGACCCCGCGAGATCCTGGTGAAAGTAGCGGCAGCGGGCGTGAACTTCATCGATACCTATCAGCGCGGCGGCGTTTATCCGATGTCATATCCCTTCATACCCGGTTCCGAAGCGGCCGGAACGGTGGTGTCCGCCGGGCTTGAATCGGGCTTCCGGGAGGGTGACCGGGTAGCCACAGCGGAGGGCGGAGGGGCCTACGCCGAGTACATGCTGATGGATGCAGAGGTGGCGCTGCCGGTGCCTGCCGGAATTGGGGACGACACCGCGGCCGCAGTGCTGCTCCAGGGTATTACCGCGCATTACCTGTGCAACTCCACCTTTCCGGTGCAGGAAGGACAGACGGCGCTGGTGCATGCAGGTGCCGGCGGCGTCGGACTGCTGCTGATCCAACTGCTCAAGGCCAAGGGCGCGACGGTGATCACCACCGTGTCCACCGAGGAAAAGGAGCAGCTTGCCCGCGGCGCCGGTGCCGACCATGTGCTGCGCTACGACGGTTTCACCGGACAGGTGCGTGCCCTCACCGGAGGACAGGGCGTGGACGTGGTGTACGACGGCGTCGGGCAGGCCACTTTTGACGGCTCGCTCGCCTGCCTGCGCACGCGGGGCATGATGGTGCTCTTCGGGGCCGCCTCCGGGCAGGTCCCGCCCTTCGACATCCAACGGCTGAACTCCTCCGGTTCCCTGTTCCTGACCCGGCCCACGATTGCGCATTACCTGCTCACACCCGAAGAACGCCAGTGGCGGGCCCGCGAACTGTTTGACGCGGTCCTGGCCGGCAAGCTGGACGTGCGGATCGGACAGACCTATCCGCTGGCCGAAGCGTCCCGTGCACACGCTGACCTTGAAGGCCGGAAGACCACGGGGAAGGTGCTGCTGGTGCCCTAACCGACAGAACCTGCCCATACTGGCATTTCCGGGACAAAGCTGCAGCAGGAATACCTGCCGTGGATCCCGTCTCCGCACGGAACGCCCTGTGCCCCTTTGGACCAAGGAGTAAACATGGCCAATACTCTCTCCGGGTCTGCTCCCGCTGCGCTCCAGGAGTATTACCGCGTCCTGGCATCCGGACCGCAGGCATATGGTGACGGCAGCGAACTCCGTGCCCTCCTTTCAGACCGGCTGGACTTCACCGGTTCCCTTGCAGGCCATCGTCCCGATGCCACGGACGGCTTCCTGCAGGGGGTCGCTGGCTTCATTGGAACGGTGCGGAGCATCAACATCCTGCGCGAAGTGCACGACGAATCGGGGTCCGCGGTCCTTTACGACGCCGAGCTGCCGGCCGGTTCGGTCCGATTCGCGGAATTTTTTACCTTTGAGGACGGCGTGATCGACAGCCTCAATCTGCACTACGACGGAGCGGATTACATCGCCAAGGGTGGCCGCTGACGGCGGACTGTCTCGCGCAGCGTCGGCACACTACTTACCGGCCAAGCCCCGAAAGCTCCGCCCGCAGGTCCGTCCCGCCGGTGTGGAGGATCGTTCGGAACCCCATGGTCCGTGCCATAGAGATGTTCTGCGTGTTGTCGTCTATGAAGACGATGTCCTCGGGAGCCGCACCCAGACCGGCAACCACCCGCTCGAAGATCTGCCGGTCCGGTTTCACCAGGCCCATCCGTCCGCTGAAGTACAGCTTGGAGAAATACTGCGCCCAGGGCGATTCGGCGGAATACCTGCGCGACATGCCGTCCGGCATGTTGGAGAGCAGGGCAAGGTTGGCTCCCTCGCTGTGCAGCGTCTCCAGAACCCCCATAGTCCGGGGATTCAGATGCGCCCACTGCGCTGCGTCCAGTTCCTCCAGAGTGTCCACCTCGGCCTGGCCCGCGTCCCGGCCCAGCACGCTTTCCCAGTACTGCGCCGGGGTCAGCCGGCCGGCGTCAAAGTCTTCGCGCCGTCGCCAGTACGGGCTCGTTCCAGCCTCCAGCTCCCGGAAGCCGGTTGCCTGCTCCAGCAGCCCCCAGTCCTCCGGAGCAGGAGCCGTCGAAATCACCATGCCGTAATCGAAGAGGTACCAGCGGGTTCCACGGGGAGTCATCGCCACAGCTTAGCGAACGGTCCGGAGTGCGGCAGACAGGTGTGGCTCCCGCCGGGCTCCGGAAACTGATCTGCACCGGCAGGGCTTAAACGCAGCAGGCCCCGCCGGATAACGACATCCGGCGGAGCCTGCTGGCTGGTTGGATAACCCTAGCGCTGAACGGCACCGAACCGTTCGGCGGCCAGGGCGACGGCGGCCGCCCGCGCCTCGGAGGCTTCGTCCGCGGTCAGGGTCCGGTCCGGCGCGCGGAAGCGCAGTGCGAACGCGAGCGACTTGTGCCCGGGCTCAATGCCCTGGCCCGCGTAGACGTCGAACAGTGCCACGTCTTCGAGCAGTTCCCCCGCACCCTCGCGCAGTGCCTCGCGGACCTGCTCGGCGGGAACATCCTCTGCCACCACCAGTGCCACGTCCTGCGTGGAAATGGGGAAGCTGGAAATCGGACGGGCCACGATGACGTCGGGGGCGGCGTCGAAAATCGCATCCACGTTCAGTTCCACAGCCACCGTGCGGGCGGGCATGTCCCGTGCGGCCAGGAGCTTGGGGTGCAGTTCGCCGGCGTAGCCCACGGTTTCACCGCTGCGCAGGGCAACGCGTGCGGTGCGGCCCGGGTGGAACGCCTGGTGGGTACCCTGTTCCACCACGAGTTCCACACCCAGGACGTCGCCCATCAGCTTTGCGAAGTCGACGGCGTCGGCCCAGTCCCAGGCGCGCGGCGTGTTGCCTGCTCCGGGGGCGGATTCGTGGCCGGCCAGCAGGACACCTACGTGCAGCGGCTGGTCCGGAATTCCGGCATACAGCTCATCGAGGACGTCGTCGGACGGCTTGGCGCCCAGCGGCGGGATGCTCTCCGTGCCCAGGTGCTCGCCGGGCAGGAAGACCGTGCCGGATTCGAACAGGGCCAGGTCACGGAAGCCGCGGGACATGTTGCGCTTGGCCACCTCGAACAGACCGGGCAGCACCGAGGTGCGCAGGTAGCCGTACTCGGCGCTGAGCGGGTTGGCCAGCTTGAGCGCCGGCCGCGTGCCAACAGGTGCACCGAAGGTGTTGTTGTCCGCCTCGGTCACAAACGGGTAGGCCAGCACTTCGGTGAGCCCGGCAGCCGCAAGGGACTGCATCAGGCGGCGGCGCTGCTGCTGCAGACGGGTCAGACCGCGTCCGGGAGGGGCCACCGGCAGGGTGGACGGGATCTTGTCGTAGCCGACCAGCCGGATGATTTCCTCGGTGAGGTCCTCGCGCGTCTCCAGGTCCGTGCGCCAGCTCGGGGGCGTGACCAGGTAGCCGTCGTCGGTCTTCTCGACGGTGGCGCCCAGATCCTCGAGCGCTCCGGTGATCTGGGACTCGGTGAAGTCCAGGCCGATCAGCCGGGCCGGGAACTGCGCAGCCAGTTCGATGCGGCGCGGCGCGGGGGCCGTGCCGACGTCGGTAATGGACTCGTCGGCCGTGCCGCCGGCGAGTTCCACCAGCAGGTCCACCGCACGCTGCGCCGCGACGTCCGCCACGTTCCAGTCCACGCCGCGTTCGAAGCGCTTGGACGCTTCGGAGGGCAGCTTATGCCGGCGCCGGGAGCGGGCAATACTGACTTCCTCAAAGTGGGCGGCTTCGATCAGGACGTTCTGCGTTCCGTCGGCAACCTCGGTGGCAGCTCCACCCATCACGCCGGCGATGCCGATGGCACCGGAGCCGTCAGTGATCAGCAGGTCTTCCGGGGAAAGCCTGCGTTCCTTCTCGTCCAGGGTCTTCAGGGTCTCCCCCTGGGCTGCGCGGCGCACCACGATCTCGCCGGTGAGCTTATCCAGGTCGTAGAAGTGCAGCGGCTGGCCGAGTTCGAGCATCACGTAGTTGGAAATGTCGACCACAAGCGAGATGGACCGCATGCCGGCCAGGCGCAGGCGCGAGGACATCCACGGCGGGGTGGGCCGGGAGGTATCGACGCCGCGGACGGTCCGTGCCACGAACCGGTCGCAGCCGGGCTTGCCGTAGATGGGCGCGGCGTCGTCGAGACGCACCGGGTAACCGTTGCCGTCGGCCTGCGGAACAACGACGGCGGCAGCCGGGTCAGTGAACTTGGTGCCCGTGGCGTGGGCGTATTCGCGGGCGGCGCCGCGGATGGAGAAGACATAGCCGCGGTCAGGGGTGACGTTGATTTCCGCCGCCTGGTCGTACAGGCCCAGGAGCTCCATCGCGTCCGTGCCTACCTCGGGGTCCAGCCCCAGGGTGGAAAGCACCAGGATGCCGTCATGGTCCTCGCCGATGCCGAGTTCACGGACGGAGGCAATCATGCCGGCCGAGACGTGGCCGTAGGTCTTGCGCGGGCTGATGCGGAAGTCTCCGGGCAGCACGGCACCGGGCAGGGTGACAACAACCTTGTCCCCCACCTTGAAGTTGTGCGCGCCGCAGACGATGCCCTGCACGCCGGAGGGCTCGATGCCCTTGCCGGTCAGGGTCTGCTCGGCACCTTCCGGAACCACCCGGACCGAGCACCAGTTGATGGTCTTGCCGTTGCTCTGGGCCTCCGGCTCCATGCTGAGCACCTGGCCCACCACGATCGGACCCTGCAGCTCGTCGGTGGGACGGTGGACGTCCTCCTCCTCCAGGCCGACCTTCACGAGGTCTTCCATTACGTCTTCGGCGGTTGCGTCCGCCGGCACCTGGGCATACTCGCGCAGCCAGGAAAGTGGGATTCTCACTTAGATCTCCATCCCGAAGTGTTCGCTGAAACGTACGTCGCCTTCAATCATTTCGTGCATGTCCGAAACCTCGTTGCGGAACATGAGGGCACGGTCAATGCCCATGCCGAAGGCAAATCCTGAATAGACCTCGGGGTCGATCCCGGCGGCGCGGAGCACGTTGGGGTTGACCATGCCGCAGCCGCCCCATTCGATCCAGCGCGGGCCGCCCTTGGCGCCCGGGTGCCAGATGTCCAGTTCGGCGCTGGGCTCGGTGAAGGGGAAGTAGTTCGGGCGGAGCCGGACCTTTGCCTCATCGCCGAAAAGGACACGGGTGAAGTGTTCCAGGGTGCCGACCAGGTCAGCCATGGTCAGGCCCTTGTCGATGGCCAGGCCTTCGAACTGGTGGAAGACCGGGGTGTGTGTGGCGTCCAGCTCGTCGGTGCGGAACACCTTGCCGGGGCACAGCACGTAAATCGGCAGGTCCCGTTCAAGCATGGAGCGGACCTGCACCGGTGAGGTGTGCGTCCGCATCACCAGGTGCGCCTCGGGCGGCTCCACGAAGAAGGTGTCCTGCATTTCCCGGGCCGGGTGGTCCGGCTTGAAGTTCAGTGCGTCGAAGTTGAACCACTCGGATTCCACCTCGGGGCCTTCCGCGATTTCCCAGCCCATGCCGACGAACACATCCGCCACCCGGTCCTGCAGGGTGGAGATGGGATGCCGGCCGCCGATGTGACGGCGGCGGGGAGCTGCTGTGACGTCCACGGCCTCTTCGACGAGGATCCGGGCGTCCCGCTCCGCTTCGAGCTCAACGGTGCGGGCGGCGAGCGCGGAGTTGATCCGGCCGCGGGCGGGGCCCACGAGCTTGCCGGCGGCGGCCTTCTGGTCCTTGGGGAGCTTGCCGATGGCCCGGTTCGCTCCGCTCAGCGCCGACTTCTCGCCGGTGACGGCAATCCGGACCTCCTTGAGCTCGCTCAAGTCCGCGGCAGCGGCAATGGCGGCGAGCGCCTGCTCGACGGCGGCTGCTATGGCGGCTTCATCCAGCGGATTCGGCGGCTCGGGCTGGGTGCCCTCAGGGGAAGTATCTGGGGAACCGGTCCCCGGTGTGGAGTTAGACATGTACTGTTCTTACCTGTTTCCGGCCCTAGTTGGGTTCTGGCTTATCATTGCAAGTCTAGTAGACGCCCCCGACTGGGCCGTCATACTGCCGCAGGGAGGTGCCATGCCGTCCGTACCGATCGTTCTCCGCCCGCACGCAGTCTCCATCCGCCGCTGGATCAATCTGTTGAATCTCTCCACCCCTGCGGGTGTGCTGCTGGCACGGGCAACCGGGTGCAGCATCACCCCGGGGCCGCAGAAGGTCACCCTCGCCGAGGGCTATCCGCTTCCCCTCCCCCGTGCGGCCGCCTTCACCGTCGGCAACGTGGTCCTCTACCGTTCCTCCTCGGCCCGCCGCATCCACGCGCCGGACAGCCCGCTGCTGCGCCACGAGATCCGCCACAGCTCGCAGTACGCACTCCTGGGCCCGTTCTTTCTGCCGGCGTACTTCGCCGCCGCGGCCCTCTCCCGCGCCTTCGCCGGGGATCCGGCCTCGGGGAATCCGTTTGAACGGCTCGCAGGACTGCGCGACGGCGGCTACCGTCCGAACCCCGGAAGGCCGCGGCGGCGTCCCCGGGCCGCCGGTCCGGGCCGACCCCGCCATCCGTTCCGCAGCAGCTAGAGCTATCCCTCGATTCGAACATATGTTCTAATAAGGGAATGAGGTGGCAAGGTCAGGAACTCAATGCACCGCCCGCGCAGGGCGACGATAACCGCACCGGTCGCGTCACAGCTTCCCGGACAACACCTCCAGGCACAGACGCTCCCGGCTCTGCGGCAGCCGATTCCGCGCTGCCCCTTCCCGCCGGGCCCGGCACCACCGATCCCCTGATTCCCCTGCAGGGCCTGGTCCGTTCCGTCCGCACTCCGGACTTTGCCGGGGTGACGTTCCACGAGGTCCTGGCCAAGTCGGTACTGAACAAGGTGGGCGGCGGCTCGAACATGCCCTTTGAATGGACCGTCAATCCGTACCGCGGCTGCAGCCATGCCTGCGTTTACTGCTTCGCCCGCAAGACCCACACCTACCTGGATATGGACAGCGGCGCAGATTTCGACAGCCAGCTGGTGGTCAAGGTCAATGCTGCCGAGGTCCTGCGGCGGGAACTCACCCGGCCCTCCTGGCAGCACCACCATGTGGCCATGGGAACCAACACTGATCCCTATCAGCGCGCCGAGGGCCGCTACAAGCTGATGCCCGGCATCATCCGTGCGCTGGCAGACAGCGGCACCCCGTTCTCCATCCTGACGAAGGGCACCCTGCTGGCGCGGGACATCCCGCTCCTGAAGGAAGCCTCCGCCCAGACCGAGATCGGGATGGGCATTTCACTGGCGCTGGTGGATCCGGAACTGGCCAAGCGGGCGGAACCGGGAACGCCCACACCCCGTGCACGGCTGGAGCTGATCAGCCGCCTCCGGGACGCCGGCCTGCCGTGCTCGGTCATGGCCATGCCCATCCTGCCGTGGCTTACCGACGGCGACGAATCCCTGGACGCCCTTTTCTCCGCGCTTGCTGCTGCCGGGGCCACGGGTGTCACGGCAGGAGCACTGCACCTGCGACCCGGAGCCCGCGAGTGGTACCTGCAGTTCCTGGCCCGGCACTACCCGGAGCTGTCCGGCAAGTACGCCGACCTGTACGGCAAGGGCACCTACGCATCCAAGGAATACCGCGACTGGCTGGCCGGGCGGATCCGGTTCTTCAAAGCCAAGTACGGCTTCACCGGCGGCGCCCGGTTCCTGCGGCCGGCGGGGGAAACCGCTCCCGGAGCGGGAAGGCCGGATGCCGCACCGGCTGCCAGCCAAGAGGCACTGTTCTAACTTCCGGCAGCAACCGTTTGCTGCAGGGCGGTAACGATCGGCAGATCAGCCGGTATCCAGGGCAGCTCCATCAATGCCTTTTCGGTGAGCTCCACCCAGCGAAGCTCGTCGTGGTCTTCCAGCGGCTCGGGGGTCCCATCGGTGACTTCTGCCAGCCACACGCGCATTGCGGCGGAGCGGTTGAGCGGCCAGCCCTGCTCCAAGGGGCGAGGGACTTCAGCACCCAACTCGACCCTGATCCCGAGCTCCTCTGCCAGTTCCCGGTGCAGCGCCTCCATGCAGCCTTCCCCCGGTTCCACCTTTCCGCCGGGGAACTCCCATAATCCGGCGAGCGCTTCGGGAGCGCTTCGGCGTGCTGCCAGGAGCTTCGAGGGCCTGGCCAAGGAATCCAGGATTGCAGCGCCCACCACCTGCACAGCGGGCGATGAACGGGGAGCTGTTGTACCGGTCTGGCTGGAGTTCTCTTCTGAATGCACACCCCGAGTTTAACCGGTTAGCCCGATGCCCTTGGTCCTCCGGGGCGGTGCGCTGCCCACCGCAACCGTGGCATCGGTTTCCTCATCCCGGAGAATCTGCGGGGACAGGCCTGCCGCGGCAAACAGCCCGCTCACCGCACTTGCCTGTTCCCCGCTGCATTCGAGCAGGACCTTCCCCCGGGAACCGAGCCACTGCGGAGCTTCGCTGATGATGCGTCCCACCGTATCGAGTCCGTCCCGGCCGCCGTCGAAGGTGGCGGCGGGCTCGTAGTTCCGTGCTTCGCGCGGCAGCGTGGCCAATGCCGCGGTGGGGACGTAGGGTGCGTTGGCAACAACGAGGTCGACCTTCCCGCGCAGCTCGCCGGGCAGCGCCAGAAAGAGGTTCCCCTCCAGGACGGAGGCCTGCGGCAGATTGCTGCGGGCACATTCGACTGCTTCCGGGTGAAGGTCGACGGCGTATATCCGGCAGTCCGGTACGGCCGCCGAGATTACCATCGCGACTGCCCCCGACCCGCAGCACAAGTCCACCACCAGGGCCGTACGCCGTCCTGCAAGCACATGAACCGCCTGTGCGGCCAGGAACTCCGTACGCCGCCGTGGAACAAAGACTCCCGGCCGCAGCGCAACCCGAAGACCTCCGAAAGACGCCCAGCCAAGAATCTGTTCCAACGGCTGCCCGGCCAGCCGACGGGCCACCATGAGCTCCAGCACCGCTGCGCCCGGGGCGTCCGACAACAGCAGGAGCGCTTCTTCTTCAGCGAAGACGCACCCTGCCTCCCGCAGGCGGGACACCAGCCCCTCGGGAATTTCACGGCTCTGCACGCGTTAACGGTGACAGGCCGACACTGCCGCCACCAGTCCCCCGTTATATCGGCCACGCCCCCTGCATCAGGGAACCTTTCCCGTGCGCAGGTGTGCACTAGGCTTGAGGGGACGAAGCCGTCCCGGCGTCCGGCAGGAGCATTTCCTGCTCGTTGACCGTGAACGCCGTCCGCAGCGGCACAGCCGCATCCCCCACTCTTGAAAGCGAACATGTCCCGGAGCACTACCGCGCCCATTTCACTGTCCGGCCAGCGCACACCCGGCAACCGCCATACCACCGCAGCCAAGGCCATAGTTGCCTTGGCCGTGGGCAGCTTCGCGATCGGCACCACTGAATTCAGCATTATGGGCCTGTTGCAGGAAATGGTCGAAGACCTGGGCATCTCCGTCCCCGCGGGCGGCCACGTGATCTCTGCCTACGCAATGGGCGTTGTGGTGGGGGCTCCCGTGCTTGCCGCACTCGGAGCCCGGATGCCCCGCAAGACCCTGGTACTGGGCCTGATGCTCTTCTTCGCCCTCAGCAATCTGTCTTCGTTCTTTGCTGCGGATTATTCGTGGCTGCTCTTTACCCGGTTCCTGTCGGGGCTCCCGCACGGCGCCTTCTTCGGCGTTGCAGCGGTCATTGCTGCGTCGCTGGTGGCACCGACGCGCCGGGCCTGGGCCATCTCCATGGTCATGCTGGGACTGAGCATCGCCAACGTTGTAGGAGTCCCATTTGCGACCTGGCTGGGACAGCAGGCAGGGTGGCGGTGGATGTTCGTCCTGGTGGCGGCCATCGGTCTCCTGAGCGTTGCCATGGTGGCCCGTTTCGTCCCGTACCAACCACCCCTGGCCGGTGCCAGCATCAAGGGTGAGCTCAGCGCCCTCGGACGTACCCAGGTGTGGCTGGCCCTGCTGGTGGGAACTGTCGGTTTCGGCGGATTCTTCGCCGTGTATTCCTACATCGCGCCCACCATGACCGAGGTGGCAGGCGTCTCCGAGAACGTGCTGCCCGTCGTCGTCGGGCTCTACGGCGTGGGCCAGGTGATAGGCAACGTGGCCGGCGGAAGGCTGGCCGATATCAATGTCATGGGCAGCATCTACGCGATCCTGGGCGGCACGGTGGTAATCCTGCTGGCCTACGCGTGGGCGGTGCAGTACGCGGTGACCGCCATGGTGCTGGTTTTCCTGGTGGGGGTGATCGGCTCAATGCTGACGCCGCCGCTGCAGACCAGGCTGCTGGATGTTTCGCCGGGTGCCGAGTCGCTGGCATCCTCACTGAACCATGCGGCCCTGAACCTGGCCAATGCGCTGGGAGCGCTGCTGGGCGGCGTCGTTATTGCCTGGGGCTGGGGGTACCGCTCCCCCGCTGTGGTGGGAGCGGTACTCGCCCTGCTTGGTTTGGCTATTGCGCTGATCAGCGGGTCACTTGACCGGCGTCCTGCGCGTTCTTCGAAGCAAATACATCAGGCTCCAGGTAAATAGCGGTAGCGATCGGCACGGCGGCACGGATCCGTGCTTCCGCAGCATTGATGCCGTCCGCAATCTCCTGCCCGGTGTCGCTCTTGGCCATGGTGATCTTGGCCGCCACAAGCAGTTCCTCCGGACCCAGGTGCAGGGTCTTGAGGTGGATGATCCGCGTATCGGGGTCTTCCTGGATGGCAGCTTCAATCCGGCGGACGTCAGCCTGCGTTGCAGATTCACCGAGCAGCAGGGACTTCGTCTCCATGCCCAGAATCACGGCGATGCCCACGAGCAGGATGCCGATCATCGCGGTGCCCAGCGCATCCCAGATGCCGTTGTGGGTCACCAGGGTCATGCTCACGCCGAACAGGGCGAAGACCAGACCGAGGAGTGCGCCGAGGTCTTCGAGCAGGACGACCGGCAGTTCCGGTGCCTTGGCAGTACGGACGAACTGCTTCCAGCTCTGCTTGCCGCGCGTATGGTTCGATTCCCTGATGGCCGTGCGGAAGGAGAACGCTTCGGCAATGATGGCACCGACGAGCACTGCCAGCGGCACCCACCACCAGCGGCCCTCGATCGGGTGCGGATCCTGCCACTTGTGGTACGCCTCGTAGAGGGCGAACAGTCCGCCCACGCTGAAGAGGACGATGGAGACGATGAACGCGTAAACGTAGCGTTCACGGCCGTAGCCGAAGGGGTGCTCGGGACTGGCCTGGCGCCGTGCGCGTTTGCCGCCCACGAGCAGCAGTGCCTGGTTGCCGGAGTCGGCAACCGAGTGGATAGCCTCCGCGAGCATGGAGGATGAACGCGTCAAGGCGAAGGCAATGAACTTCATGACCGCAATGGCCAGGTTGGCGCTCAGTGCCGCGATAATCGCCTTATTCCCGCCGCTGGCAGACATATAAGACCATCTCTTTGTACGTGGATTGGCTGGTCCGGCTGTCCGGAGACAACCGTTACCAATACGCTACATGGGAGAAGTTCTGCCGGGATACGACGGCGCCGGGGGTTTGCTGTCAGCGGGGTTTGCGCGGAGAACCTGCGGGTTACCCGTTCTGTGCGCGCGCGGAGGCGTAGAGGCACACGGTTGCAGCCGTGCCGACGTTCAGGCTCTCTGCCCGGCCGTAGAGCGGGACAGCGACGCGGTGGTCCGCTGCGGCCAGCTCGGCGTCCGACAGTCCCTGGGCTTCGTTGCCGAAGAGCCATGCTGTGGGCTGCTCAAGCTGCGGAAGGGCCGCCTCTGCGGCTGCGTCCTCCCCATCGGGGCGGGAACTGGCGGCAGCCGCGGTTCCGCCGAAGCGGCGCACCGCGCTCAGGTCCTGGAGCCGGTCCAGATTGACGTTGCCGTAACCGTCGGCGGCCAGGACCGTCACGCCTGCCGCCTGCAGGGCGTGGATGACATCGGTGAAGTCGGCGCCGGTAACCACCGGCAGGTGAAAGAGCGACCCTGCGGTGGAACGGACCGCCTTGGGGTTGTAGATGTCCACGCTGGACGCCGTGAGCACTACGGCATCGGCACCGGCGGAATCCGCTGCCCTCAGCACGGTGCCCGCGTTGCCGGGATCCCGCACCTCGCACAACACGGCAACGAGCTTCGCACCCGCGGCGAGGACATCCTCGAGCGTGGCCGTGGAGGTGTGGCAGACAGCCACAATGCCCTGCGGGGAAACGGTGTCAGCCATGGCGGCCAGAACTTCGTCGGTGGCCAGGCGGAGCATGACGCCGGAGGCCAGATCAGCCAGCTCCGGCAGACGGTCCAGGCAGGCCTCGGTGGCATAGACCTCGTGGACGACGGCGGGGCCGCCGTCGACCGCAGCCGCACGGTGCGCGGAAAGCGCCTCCCGTACGGCCTGCGGACCTTCGGCCAGGAAGCGGCCGGTTTTTAAGCGCGAAGAGCGCCCGGCAAGCTTCGCTACATCACGGACCCGATCGGCTCGGGGGTTGGACATAAGCGGTGCCTGCGGGCGCCCTTCAAGGTTCATCGGCGTTTGGGAACCGACTTAGCCCTGGAACTTCTGGCGGGATTCTCCGCCAGCAGGCTCCAGGCCTGCAGCCTTGGCTGATTCAACGGAGTTGAACCAGTACTCGGCAACGGTCTGCTCGTACCAGGTGGAACCCGGGACGTGGTACTTACCCGAACCCAGGTTGCCCTTGATGACGAAGCCTTCCGGGGCGTCGCCCTCGGAAGCCTTGAAGCCGCCCTGAGCGGTGGCAACGGCAGCAGCCGGCTTTTCAGCGGCGGCCGGAGCAGCAGCCTTGGCAACCGGAGCAGCTGCGACGGCCGGAGCGGAGGTGTCGGACGGCAGTGCGTCCTTGGCCAGCTGGACCAGTGCGGCGAAGGCAGCAGCGTCATTGACGGCCAGTTCAGCCAGCATGCGGCGGTCAACCTGGATCTCGGCCAGCTTCAGGCCCTGGATCAGGCGGTTGTAGGTCAGGCCGTTGGCGCGGGAAGCAGCGTTGATGCGCTGGATCCACAGGCGGCGGAAGTCGCCCTTGCGCTTGCGGCGGTCGCCGTAGCTGTACACAAACGAGTGCAGCAGCTGCTCTTTGGCCTTACGGACCAGGCGCGAACGCTGTCCGCGGTAACCCTTGGCGCGCTCGAGAATAACCCGACGCTTCTTGTGGGCGTTAAGCGCCCGCTTCACACGTGCCACGTGCGTACTCCTTTTGGTAAATCTCCCCGACTTCAAAAAAGTCTCTGCACCTGTAAACCCAGGCGGGGAAAGCTTGATGGGTGACGCCGGCCCGGACGGGTCGGCTATCGGGGACTGGCTAGATGCCGAGCATCTTCTTGATGACCTTGGCGTCCGCCGGTGCCACGAGCTTGTCGTTGGCGAGGCGGCGGGTCAGCGTGGAAGGCTTGTGCTCCAGGTAGTGGCGGCGGTTAGCCTGCTGGCGCTTGAGCTTGCCGGTACCGGTCAGCTTGAAGCGCTTCTTGGCGCCACTGTGGGTCTTCATCTTCGGCATGTCTACCGATCTCCTTTAGGTTTCCGCGGGCAGGCCCGCGGGGCTTCGGACACCTTGCGGTGCCAGGGCTTATTACTGGACGCCGGAACGAGGCGCAGTGCAGTGAAACTACTCTGCAGTTCCGGGCTTGTTCTGGCCGGTGGTCCCCCGCGAGGAGGACGGCTTGCCGGCAGGCTTCGGTGCTGCGGCAGGCTTGGGCCGGGCTGCAGGCTTGGGCGCAGGCTTTGCCGCCGTCGGCTTCGGAACCGCTGCAGGCTTCGGCGCTGCGGCAGGCTTCGCTGCTTCTGCCGGCTTCGCGGGCTCGGCCGGCTGGGACGGCTGGGCGGGAGCCGCAGCTTCAGCGGCAGGCGCTGCGGCCGGCCTGCTGGCTGCTGCCACACGGCGTGCCTCGGTTGCAGCCTTTTCGGCAGCTGCAGCCCTGGCCCGCTTTGCGGCCTGTTCCTTTTCAGCCTGCTCCTGCTCTGCACGGGCCTTGTCGGCAGCTTCAGCGGAGGAACCCAAACGCAGTCCGTCCGGAAGCAGGTCCGCGAGGCTCTGCGTCATAGGAGCAGCCTTCTCCGAGGTGTTCACCCGTTCGGGTGCCTCCCCGTTCTTCACTGCCTCGTTCGCTGCCTTGGCATCGGCACGCTGGGTTGCCCGTCGCGCTTCTGCCTTGGCCTCGGCCTTGTTCTTCACCGGGCCAATGACCATGACCATGTTGCGGCCGTCAATACGCGGGGTGGACTCAACCACACCCACCTCGGCAACATCCTCAGCGAACTTGTTCAGCAGCTTCATGCCCATTTCGGGGCGCTGCTGTTCACGTCCACGGAACTGGATCATGGCCTTGACCTTGTCACCGGCGGCCAGGAAGCGCATGGCGTGTCCGCGCTTGGTTTCGTAGTCGTGGGTGTCGATCTTCAGGCGGAAGCGGATTTCCTTCAGAACGGTGTTCGTCTGGTTCTTCCGGGCTTCGCGTGCCTTGACGGCGGCTTCGTACTTGTACTTGCCGAAGTCCATTAGTTTGCACACCGGAGGCTTCGCCTGCGGTGCTACCTCAACAAGATCCAGGTCAGACTCGGCAGCCAGGCGAAGCGCGTCCTCAATCCGGACCACTCCGACCTGCTCACCCGCCGGACCTACCAGCCGCACCTCGGGGACGCGGATCCGATCATTGATTCTTGGCTCGCTAATGTTGCAGCTCCTGTGCTCTTCAAAACGGCTACCGCCTGCAAATGAAGAAGGCCTCCAATTGCAAGCGCAATCGAAGGCCCTGTGGGGGTCGGCAGGAACTGCCCCGAAGCCAGTTCGAAGGCAGTTAGCTCCCGGAATAAACCGCAGTAATACTGCAGCCCGTCCGGGGCCGACCTGAACCCGGCAACTCTGCCGCCAACGAGGGCGGTCAGGCTGACGCGGGTGGGAGGGGTCTCCGCTTGCATACCGGCGACGTAAGCTTCCAGGAGGAAAGTGTGATTTTCATCCCGCCCGTGATGGGCATTGAAAGTAACGACAACCAGTCGGTCTGTGACAAGCTTACCAGTATGAGTACCCCACAGAGCAATCCGGCAGGCGAAGCAACCCGCCACTCCTTCCCGGGAACATCAGCAGAGTCCGAATCTGCGGCAGCAGCACAGCAGGAAGTCGTCGAGCAGATGCGCGACATCGCCGAGGTGCCGGCCATCGAGGTCATTACGACGGCGGCCGTGCACCTGATGAGCGCAGCAGCCGTGAAGTGCGGCCTGGCCGAAGGCGATGACGCCGAGGAGCTCAAGGACCTGGACGAGGCCCGCAAGCTGATTACCGCCCTGGCCGGTTTTGTCACCGCCGCCGCTCCGGAGATCGGCAGCCAGCATGCCGGTCCGTTGCGCGATGGACTGCGTTCCCTGCAGCTGGCCTTCCGCGAAGCTTCCGTTATCCAGGATGCCCCGGGCAAGGGTCCGGGCGAAAAGTTCACCGGCCCCGTCAGCTAGTCTCCGTTCCTCCCCACACCATTTGATCGCCCGAAGGGCCTGACTCCGGCAGCTGCCGGTACCGCGGAGTCCGCGGCAGGCCCTTCGGGCTTTTTCCTGCCCGGAAACTAGCGGACCGGTTCCGGGCGCCGGACGAACCACCGGACCGTAAGCGTCACCAGCGCAAGCAGGGCTGCGGAACCGCCGGCCATCAGGAAGCCGGACCAGGGACCAATGACGTCGATGGCCAGACCTGCCACGGGCGCGCCCAGCGCGGTGCCGGCAGTCATTGACGAGCCGTACCAGCCCATGGCTTCGCCCCGCCGTTCTTCCGACACGAGGTCAGCCACCCGCTCGGATGCTGAAGACAGCACAGGCGCGCAGAGCAGGCCCGCGGGAATTGAAAGCAGTGCAAGGCTGAGGGTGCTGGTGGCGAAGGCCATCGGCATGGTCAGGACGGCCATGGCCAGCAGAAGCAGCATCGGCGAGATCCGCCGGTTCATGGCTCCGTAGAGGATGCCGCCGACGGCCGACGCTGCACACCACGCGACGAACACGATGCCGACCTCGGACGGGTTCCCGCCGGCTTCCACCAGCGCCACGATGCCGACGTCCGTGCTGGACAGCAGCAGCCCGGCGCCGACGGAGACCGCAAAGACCACTGCCACGCTCGGGGTAAACCAGCCGAAGCTTCCCGCGAGGCCGTTCCGCAGCCTGCCGAACAGGTTCTGCGGTCCGCCCGGCAGGCCGGCTCCGGTCAGTTCCATCGGCGCTTCCTGCACGTTTGCGGGGGCCACGGCGACGGCGGCGGCCGCAGCGGCCTCCTGCTCATCGGCCGCGGTCACGGCGTTCCGGGGCTCCACAGTGCGGGTCGGCGGGTTAAACCAGATCAGCAACAGTCCCGCTACTGCGGAGGAGACCCCGACTGCGGTCAGTCCGATAACCGACGAGCGCGTAGCTATCACCGCGCCCAGGGCAGGGCCCATCATGAAAATCAGCTCAGTGGCGATGGAGTCCAGCGCAAAGGCGGTACGCCGCTGTTCGCCGGTGGCCAGGACGCCCAGTGACTGCCGCACGACGCTGAAGACCGGAAGGGTGAACACGCCGCCGATCAGCGCCAGGACCAGGAGCCATTCGAAGCTGGCGTGCGGAGCAATGCTCCAGATGACTGCTTCGGCAATAACCGAGGGAATCAGGGCACGCCGCAGGCCCACGGTGTCCACGCGGCGGCCGCGCCAGGGGGCACCCACCGCGATGCCGATGGTGACGACGGCGGCTACGGCGCCTGCCGCTGCGTAACCCTTGTCCATGGTGTTGACCACGTGCAGGGTCAGCAGCACTCCGGCGGCGGAATGCGGGAAACGGGCGATCATCCCGATGAGCAGGACACGGCGGATAGGAGCTATCCGCAGCATCTCGCGGTACAGGCCAAAGTTCACGGCAGTTCTCTTCTGGCGGCTACGCCGGACGGGTCAGCGCGTGATTTTCAGATCAAGTGAATCCACGCGCTCAACAAACTCGGGGTTGGCAGTCAGGCGCTGCTGCAGTCCGGCCGCCAGGGCAGAAACGTCCTGCGGATCCAGTCCGGGCGCAAGCTGAAGCACCATTCTAAGCTCAGGGCCGGCCCCTCCCCCGGCCACCGGGGTTCCGGCAGCAGTCCGCGACGCGGTCCCCGGTCCCTGTTGGAGGGTCACGGCCATGATCCGGGGGTCCGGCCCGGCAGCGGCTTCGGCCGCCGCGACGAGTCCGGGGTCGGCATAGGAGGGCAACCACTCCTGTTGCTGGGCCAGGGCCCACATGGCCGGACGCCGTACCACGAAGGTGAATTCGGCTCCCGGGTCGATAACCAGCAGCTGGGCGTCTTCGGCGACGGCAGAGAGTGCGGCACGGTTGGCGTAGACCGCAACCGGCCGGGCTTCGGGATGCCAGTGTCCCAAAGCGGCCACGGAGGTGAACACCGGCAGCGCCTTGCGGCCGTCCGGGGCGTTGAGCGTCACCAGGGCCATGTCGGCCTGCTTGTCCGCGGTCAGCCCGTGATCGGATTCCGCTTCCTCGCCCAGCACGGCAACGATCGGCACGAACACGCGGGCAGTGGCCAGGGAGGCTACAACTTCCGCTTCGCTTCCGCTCCCGGCTATCAGTTTCGCCAGGGCCGCCGCGTAGCCGGCGTCGGTCTGCCCGTTGTCGGAGTCGAAGTTGTGCAGCGGGTTTCCCTCACCGGCCAGGTCCCGTCCGGACCACGGCCGGCCTGCGGAATCGGTGGGCCCTCCGGCCCCGGCAAGGGCCGCGGCGATGTGGCCGGGCAGTTCGCGTGCTGCCATGCCTAGCGTTCCGGGTGCCCGGCGACGTCGAGGGCCTGGGGCAGCGTAAACGCGCCGGCGTAGAGTGCCTTGCCCACGATGGTGCCCTCGAGTCCCAGCGGAACCAGTTCGCGGAGCGCAGCCAGGTCATCGAGGCTGGAGATGCCGCCGGATGCGACTACGGGGCGGTCGGTGCGCTTGAGGACCTCGCGGAGCAGTTCCAGGTTGGGTCCGCGCAGTGTGCCGTCCTTCGTGACGTCGGTGACCACGTAGCGGGCGCAGCCGGCCTCTTCCAGCCGGGCCAGGACCTCCCAGAGGTCCCCGCCTTCCTGGGTCCAGCCGCGTGCGGCGAGGGTGGTGCCGCGTACGTCGAGGCCGACGGCGATGGCCTGGCCGTAGCGGGCAATGGCGCTGGCGGTCCACCCCGGGTTCTCCAGTGCCGCGGTTCCCAGATTGACGCGGGCAGCGCCGAGCTCCAGCGCCTTTTCCAGGGACTCGTCGTCCCGGATGCCGCCGGACAGTTCCACCTTGATATCCAGGGACTTCACCACGCGGCTGAGCAGGTCAAGGTTCGAACCGCGCCCGAACGCTGCGTCGAGATCCACGAGATGGACCCATTCGGCGCCGTCGTTCTGCCACGCCAAGGCTGCGTCCAGCGGATCGCCGTAGCTGGTCTCACTGCCGGCCTCGCCCTGCACCAGTCGCACGGCTTGGCCGTCCGCTACATCAACGGCGGGCAGCAGTTCAAGGACAGGGGTTTCGCTGAAGGGCATTTGGATGCTTTCGGTGGTGGGGTCAGGAAAGGTCGAGGGTCAGCAGGTACGCGCCCAGCAGGGCCATTCCGGCCAGGACCCAGAAACTGATAACAATGATTTTGGACATGCCCTGGCTGCGGAAGGACACCGCTCCGCCGATAAGCAGTCCGGCCAGGCCCATGAGGACAACGCTCCACATATCGGTGCCTAGCCCAGGGTCTTCAGCCAGTTGTTCAGCAGCGCCGCACCGGCGTCACCGGACTTTTCCGGATGGAACTGGGTGGCCGACAGCGCGCCGTTCTCCACGGCGGCGATGAACGGGCCGCCGTGGTCCGCCCAGGTGACCTGCGGGGGGCGCATGGCGGGCTGGGTGACGTCGAAGTCCCATTTCTGCACCCCGTAGCTGTGCACGAAGTAGAACCGCTGGTCCTCGATGCCCTCAAACAGGGCCGAACCTTCCGGCGGAGTCACGGTGTTCCAGCCCATGTGGGGTACGACGTCGGCGGCCAGGCGCTCGACTACGCCGGGCCATTCGCCCATCCCCTTGGTCCGGACCCCGTGTTCCACGCCTTCGTCAAAGAGGACCTGCAGGCCAACGCAGATGCCCAGGACCGGCCGGCCGCCGGCTACGCGGCGTCCGATCATGCGGATCGCATCCACGTCCTTGAGCCCCTGCATCACGGCGGCGAAAGCTCCGACGCCGGGCACCACCAGTCCGTCGGCGTTCAGCACGTCGTCCGGCTTGGCGCTGAGCGTGACGTTGGCGCCGGCGTGCTCCAGGGCGCGGACGGCCGAACGGATGTTGCCGGAACCGTAGTCCAGGACAGTGACGTTGCGGGGACTCACAGTGCTCCCTTCGTGGAGGGGATGCCCTCGACGCGCGGATCGGATTCGACGGCTGCGCGCAGTGCGCGGGCAAAGGCCTTGAACTGGGCCTCGACAATGTGGTGCGGATCGCGCCCGCCGAGGACCCGCATGTGCAGGCAGATCTGGGCGTGCAGGGTGATGGCTTCGAACACGTGGCGGGTCAGGGATCCGGTGAAGTGTCCGCCGATCAGGTGGTATTCCTGGCCGGCGGGTTCCCCGGAGTGCACCAGGTAGGGGCGGCCGGAAATATCGACGACGGCGTTTGCCAGCGCTTCGTCCAGGGGCACGGTGGCTTCACCGAAGCGGCGGATGCCGGCTTTGGTGCCCAGGGCGGTCTTCAGCGCCTCGCCGATGCTGATCGCAATGTCCTCGACCGTGTGGTGGACGTCGATGTGGGTGTCGCCGGTGGCCCGGACGGTGAGGTCCATCAGGGAGTGCTTGGCCAGCGCTGTCAGCATGTGGTCGTAGAACGGTACCGAGGTGCTGATGTCGGCGCGGCCGGTGCCGTCCAGGTCCAGCTCGACGAAGACGGACGATTCGCTGGTGGTCCGCTCAAGGCGGGCGGTGCGTCCGGTGGCGGTCTCCACAGTCATGGGGTTCCTTCACGAAGATTGGAAGCGGGGCAATAGACAAAGCCCCGGCAGGTCATCAGTTTAGTCCCGAACGCCCCGACTCCCTGAAACCGGGACATCCTGGGCGCCCGGCTGCCGCTCAGGCGGCGAGCAGTTCCCGCAGCCGCGTCAGGAACGCAGTGGTTTCGGCTTCGGTGCCGGCCGTGACCCGCAGATGGCCCTCGATGCCGATGTCCCGCACGAGGACACCTGCCTCGAGCAGGCCTTCCCACACCGCCCGGGGATTCTCCATTCCGCTGAACAGCACGAAGTTGGCGTCCGACGGCGCCGGTTCCAGTCCGAGCGCACGCAGTTCCGTCACGATGCGGTCCCGCTGGCCCTTGATGTCTTCCACATTGGACAGGAGCGCATCGGCGTGCGTGAGGGCCGCATTCGCGGTCGCCTGCGTGAGTGCGGAGAGGTGGTAAGGCAGGCGGACCAGGCGAAGCGCGTCCGCAATCTGCGGTGCCGCGGCAAGGTAGCCGATGCGCGCTCCGGCGAGTGCGAAGGCCTTCGACATGGTCCGGGAAACGATCAGCCGTTCCCGTCCAGGGAGCAGCTGCAGCGCGCTGGGGGTATCGGTGTGGGAGAACTCTGCGTAGGCCTCGTCCACCACCACGATGGCATTGGAGGCTTCTCCTGCTTCATATGCGGCTTCGATCACCTCAAGTTCCAGGGCCGTACCCGTGGGGTTGTTCGGGGTGCACAGGATCACGATGCTGGGTGCCTGCGCCCGGATCTGCTCCGCAGCCGATTCGGGGGTCAGGGAGAAGTCCCGGTCCCTCGTGCCGGTCACGTATGCGGTGCCGGTGCCGCTGGAGAGCAGCGGATACATGGAGTAGGTGGGAGGGAAGCTCATGGCCGTTCGCCCGGGTCCGCCGAAGGCCTGCAGGATCTGCTGGAGAACCTCATTGGAACCGTTGCCGGCCCAGATATTCTCCGCGGCCAGTCCGTGGCCGAGGTATTTGGCCAGGTTTTCCCGCAGCAGCGTGAATTCGCGGTCGGGATATCTGTTCAAGCCGGCGACCACTGATTCAATCTCGGCCATAATGGCCCGGCGCACATGCTCCGGAAGACCGTGGGTGTTTTCATTGACGTTCAGCAGGACGGGCACATCCAACTGGGGGGCGCCGTACGGGGTCAGGCCCCGCAGATCATCGCGCAGGGGAAGTCTGTTCAGGTTTTCCAACTGTTCGTTCACCACTACAGCTTAGGACGCTGCGCGGTGACGTTGTATTTGGCCGACTTCCCGCACCCCTCTGTTACGGGTGCGCGCAGGTAAAGAACTTCGGGATGCCTGCCTGGCGAATCAGCGCGAGACCGGGATGTAAATCTGGCTGCCGGCGGGGACGGTGGCGTCCGCCAGGTTGTTGAGTTCCACGATGTCTGCCACCACGGTGCGGGGATCCCGGTCCGGAGCGAACTCGGTGGCGAGCGACCAGAGCGAATCACCGGCGGACACACCCACCTGGATGGTGCGTGTCTGTTCCTGGGCGTCGCCCGAAGCCATAGCCGGTGCGGTGAAGAATCCGATAAAGACCAGCAGTGCGGCGGCCACGATCATCAGCGGGGCGCCGACCAGGACGAGCCGGCCGCGCCGCGTCAGGCGCAGCGGGACCGACGCCTGGGTGTCCGCGGCAACGGCGGTGCGGGCGGCGGCAGCGGCCCGGTCCGGGGCACGCTCAGTGAGGCTCTGTGCGGTGAAGGGAAGTACGTGTACTGACATGTCAATACCTTTCCGGTCCGAAGAGCAGCTCCGCCGATTCCCCCGCTTCCCGCAAAAGCACCGGATAAACAGTGTGGCTCGAAACTGCATTCGAACATCTGGTGGGCCCGCCGAGGTGTCGGCGGGCCATTTCAAAGTCGGATCCAAACTCAGATCCATACTCAGACTCGAACGTATGTTCTAACTTGTACTCGAACATTTCTAGCACTTATCTACGAACATTGTCGAGACTCGCTCGAATATATGTTTGAAAATGAGGCTGCGCTCCCCTAGCGTTGAACCTGTTGGAAGCGGCTGGGACCAACTAACCATCCGGCACTGACAAAACGGCACTGACAAACGGCTTGGCGGGACAGACCACCACACCCGTTATCACCGCATCACCGCATCACCGCATCACCGCATCACCGCAGGACAAACCAGATACACCGTAAGAACCATCCGGCCCGCATCCACGGGCCGACTGTGAAGGGAAGCCGACGTGGCCCGTGTTACCAATGGCAGCACCCCCTCCCCTGCCGCGCCGGCAGGACGCACCAAGGGCCTAACCGCCCGCCAGACGAAGATCCTGGAAACCATCCAGCGTTCCGTGAACGCGAACGGTTACCCGCCGTCGATGCGGGAGATCGGCGACATCGTGGGCCTGGCCAGCCTTTCCAGCGTTACTCACCAGCTGAGCCAGCTGGAGAAGCTCGGCTATATCCGCCGTGACCCCAAGCGTCCGCGTGCCATGGAGATACTGGTTCCGCTGATGCTCCGCGGTGCTCCCCCGCGCCGCGGCAAAGGCAACGCGGTCGACGGCGGGAACACCGGGGAGGCTGCTGACGGCGCCGCAAAGGGCGGCCTGAGCTCCGTCGGCGGCAACGCACGCACACCCGCCTCCGGCAGCGTTTCCGACCTCACCACCGCAATCGACACGGCGATGGTTCCGCTGGTCGGACGGATCGCCGCAGGCGGACCCATCCTGGCCGACCAGCAGGTTGAAGAGATGGTCCCGCTTCCGCGCCAGCTCGTCGGGCACGGCGACCTCTTTATGCTTCGCGTTGCGGGCGATTCCATGGTGGATGCGGCTATCTGCGACGGTGACTGGGTGGTTGTCCGCCGCCAGCCCACCGCCGAAAACGGTGACATTGTCGCGGCCCTGCTCGAAGACGAAGCGACCGTGAAGACCTTCCGGCAGCGCAACGGACACACCTGGCTGCTGCCCCAGAACACCCGCTATGAGCCCATCCTCGGTGACGAAGCCACCATTATGGGCAAGGTTGTCTCCGTAATGCGTTCGCTCTAGGCACACCTTGAGAGGCCTGGTCGGACGCTGACAAGGACCACGCAAAAGCAGCACCGCCGGCACACGGCGGCGCTGCTTTTTGTTTTCCGCCGATCCGGGTCCGGCGGGTTTTACTTCTTCGCGCCGGCGGGTTCCGCGGCGAGCCGCTTCAGCGCCTGAAGCACCACGGAACGGTCGGTGGTGGACCAGAAGGGCGGCAGGGCGGCCCGCAGGAAACTGCCGTAGCGTGCGGTGGCCAGGCGCGAATCCAGCACGGCCACCACTCCCTTGTCTCCGGAAGCGCGGATCAGCCGCCCGGCGCCCTGGGCGAGCCGGACGGCCGCGTGGGTGGCCGAGACGCTCATGAAGCCGTTTCCCCCGGCCTTGGCAACCGCGCGGGTCCGGGCGGTCATCAACGGATCGTCGGGACGCGGGAACGGAATCCGGTCAATGATCACCAGCCGGCAGGAGGCGCCGGGGACGTCCACGCCCTGCCAGAGGGACATGGTGCCGAACAGGCAGGTCTCGTCGTCGTCGGCAAACTGCTGAACCAGGGCGGACATGGTGGATTCGCCCTGGCAAAGAATCGGAAAGTCGACCCGCTTCCGCAGTGCTTCCGCGGCTTCTTCCGCTGCACGGCGGGAGGAGAACAAACCCAGGGCGCCGCCGCCGGAGGCCTTGATCAGCGCCTCCAGTTCATCCAGCTGCTCCGGGGAGGTTCCACGTCCCGGTTTCGGCAGGTCCTTGGCTACGTACAGCACCCCCTGCCGGGGGTAGTCGAAGGGACTGCCGACGTCGGTCCCCGTCCATTTCGGTGCACCGGCGCCCACCAGCCCCAGGGCCCCTGCAACCGGACCGAACTCCGACCCGATGGCGAGGGTGGCCGAGGTCAGCACCACGGTGTGTCCGTCGAACAGGCCTTCGCGCAGCCGTCCGGCCACGGACAGCGGCGCAACGTTGATGGTGGGCGGTGCATCTTCTTCCGGGGCGGTGTAACCGGTGCCAGGCGAGAAGGTGCTGGCACGCGATGCCCACAGCACCTCCCCTGAATTCACTGCGTCAAGGATGCGTTCGCACAGTTCCAGGACAGCCATCAGGCGGGAGCGTGCCATCTGGCGGCCGCCGTCGACGGCGTCGGAGCCTTCGGGCTTGGAATCGGACAGGGCCGTGCGGCAGGCTTCACGCACCGCGCCCAGGACCAGCTCCTGGTCCTCGGACAGTCCTCCGGCCAGCAGGCCGGAGGGAACCGGGGCAAAAACCGAGTCGAAGGCCCGGCCGGCAGCCGCAAGCGGCTCCATGGTGGCGGAAGTGTGCTTGCGCGCGGCGGAGACCGCCGCGGATATAACGGTTCCGGAGAGCTGCCCGGTAACCGCGCCGGTGACGCGGTCCTGCAGCTCGTGCGCCTCGTCAATCACCACCACGTCGTAGTCCGGCAGGACCGCCAGTCCCTCGAACGCGCTGATGGCCAGCATCGCGTGGTTGGTGATCACCAGATCGGCGACGGCCGCCTTGGCCCGTGCCTGTTCGCTGAAACAGGCCTCCGCCACCGGGCACTTCTGCGCCCCCAGGCACTCCATTGAGGTGACGGACACCTGACGCCAGGCACGGTCGCTGACGCCGGGAAGCAACTCATCCCGGTCGCCGGTTTCCGTTTCCTGCGCCCATTCCTGCAGGCGGACGACGTCGCGCCCCAGCGCGGAGGTGGGCCCGCCCGCAGGAGCGGGATGGGAGACAGCGTGCTCGTCGCCAAGCAGAAACAGTGTTCCGGCTTCGTCTTCCTCGGGGAAACCGCCGCCGGTCTTGTGGACACAGACGTAATTGCTGCGGCCCTTGAGCAGGGCGACGTCGACCTCCCGGGGAAGCTTCGGTTCCAGCGTCTTCAGCAGGCGCGGGAGGTCCCGTCCGACAATCTGTGACTGCAGGGCCAACGTGGCCGTGGAGACCAGCGCGGGTTTGCTGCTCTCCAGGGCGTGCGCGATCAGCGGGATCAGGTAGGCAAGCGACTTGCCCGTACCGGTTCCGGCCTGGACCAGCAGGTGGTCGCCGGACTCAATGGCCTCGGCCACCTGCCGGGCCATCTCGTGCTGGCCGGGCCGGTTCTGCCCGCCCATGGCCGCTACCGCGGTGTCGAGCAGTTCCAGGACCTGGGCAGGTCCCTGCGGGTCTTTCCTACCCATTGGTCACGAACTGCTCCAGCTCCGCTGCCAGCCCTTCACGAACCTTCACATGCAGCTGGGTACCGGATTCGCCGTGTTCCAGGGACAGGATTTCAGCGTCCTCCTGGTGCAGGCGGGAGACGACGTCGCCGCGCTCGTAGGGCACCAGCAGTTCCAGGTCCACGCCGGGGCGCGGAATGCCTTCGGAAATCGCCTGCAGCAGCTCGGGGATTCCCTCGCCGGTACGCGCCGAAACGACCACGTGCCGGGACTCGCGCTGCCGCAGCCGCTCAAGAACGAACGGATCCGCTGCGTCGGCTTTGTTCAGCACGATGATTTCAGGCACCTTGCGGGCGTCGACTTCCGCCAGGACGGTACGGACGGCCGCAATCTGGCCTTCCGGGTCCGGGTGCGAAGCGTCAACGACGTGCAGGATCAGGTCTGCGTCCGCTACTTCCTCAAGGGTGGAGCGGAAGGCTTCCACCAGCTGGGTGGGCAGCGACCGGACAAACCCTACGGTGTCCGCCAGCGTGTACCCGATGCCCTCTTCGGTCTGGGCCTTGCGGATGGTGGGATCCAAGGTGGCGAACAATGCGTTTTCCACCAGTACCCCGGCATCGGTGAGCCGGTTCAGCAGCGAGGACTTTCCAGCGTTGGTGTATCCGGCGATAGCTACGGACGGCACCGAGTTGCGGTGGCGGTTGGCCCGCTTGGTTTCCCGTGCCGGCTTCATGCCCGCTATTTCGCGGCGGAGCTTGGCCATCCGCGTGCGGATCTTCCGCCGGTCCAATTCGATCTTGGTTTCACCGGGACCGCGCGAACCCATGCCTGCGCTGGCGCTGCCGACCTGGCCGCCTGCCTGCCGGGACATCGATTCGCCCCAGCCACGCAGGCGCGGCAGGAGGTATTCCAGCTGCGCCAGTTCCACCTGGGCCTTGCCCTCGCGGGACTTCGCGTGCTGGGCAAAGATGTCCAGGATCAGCGCCGTCCGGTCGATGACCTTGACCTTGACGATGTCTTCCAGCCCGCGGCGCTGGGACGGAGCCAGTTCGCTGTCCACGATCACTGTGTCTGCGCCGGTGGCCGTCACAATGTCCTTGAGTTCCTGGGCCTTGCCCGAACCGAGGAAGGTGCCGGGATCCGGCTTCAGCCGGCGCTGGATGATGCCGTCGAGGACTTCCGACCCCGCGGTTTCCGCCAGCGCGGCAAGTTCCTTCAACGAGTTTTCGGCACCGGCGGCAGTGCCTTCACTCCACAGTCCGGCAAGTACAACCCGTTCCAGCCGCAGCTGGCGGTATTCGACCTCGGTTACGTCTTCGAGTTCGGTCGAGAGGCCGGCGACGCGGCGCAGTGCGCGGCGTTCTTCGAGGTCCTGCTGGTCGCCGTCGTGGACGGAATGCTCGTCGTCGCCGAGTGCCAGGGCACGGCCCTGCTGCTTGTCGGCCGGAGCCTTAGCTTCGACGGCGCTGTCCTTGGCGAGGATCCTGTCGATGACCCCCTGGATATCCGAAGGGCTCAGTTCGGGTGTGGAACCGTTCGCAGAAGTGTCTGTCGAATCCGTGGCACGGGAGTTGTTGATGGTCATAATCTCCTTATAGGAACGTACTTTCTATGGTAGGCCAGTGAACCGACAAATCCTCAGGAAAACAACCTTCTCCGCTATGGATCCCTACCGCGCCAGCCACCCTTTACAACCCGTGCGGCCGTCCATAAATTCCATGCCGCACGCCTGCAGCGACTAATCTGGATTGTTATGGGTTCAGACCACTACTTCTCCTCCACACCGTCCGGGCCCGAGGTCCGCAAACCGCTGCGCGTCAGCCTCAACGGGACCGAAAGGACCCTGCAGACAGCCGGTGGCATCTTCAGCCCCGACGGGATCGACAAGGGCACGATGGTCCTGCTGGATGAAGTTCCCGCCCCGCCGGAGACCGGCAACCTGCTGGACATCGGCTGCGGCTGGGGCCCCATCGCCCTGACCCTGGCACTGAAATCCCCGGCGGCCCGGGTCTACGCCGTCGACGTCAACGAACGCTGCATCGCACTGACCCGGGATAACGCAGCAGCTTTGGGATGCGGAAACGTCACGGCCTCCCTGCCTGAGGAGGTTGACCCGGAAGTACGCTTCGACACCATCTGGTCCAACCCGCCCATCCGGATCGGCAAAGAGGAGCTGCATGCCCTGCTGCTGCTTTGGCTGCCGCGCCTGGCCCCGGGAGGCACTGCCTGGCTGGTGGTGCAGAAGAACCTGGGCTCGGATTCCCTGCAGCGCTGGCTGGCGGAGACCCTGCCGTCCGGATTCGCGGTCTCCCGCCACAGCACCGCGAAGTCCTTCCGGACCCTGAAGGTGGAACGCAGCGCCTAGAGCAGGGTTCCGCGGGCCACCAGCACGGCCGGTCCGCTGAGCTCCACATGTTCGCGGCCGTCGGGTCCGGTGCGGAACCGGACGCCGACGACGCCGCCCGGCACAGTCACTGCCCAGTCATCGGGTGCTTCGGCTCCGGCCCAGAACCGGGTGGCTACGGCGGCGGCGCAGGCGCCGGTTCCGCAGGAGAGGGTTTCGCCGACGCCCCGCTCGTGGACGCGCATGGTGAGCAGCCCCACCCCGTCTTCTACGAGCGGCTCGGCCGGGACCACGAACTCCACGTTGGTTCCGTGCTCCGGTTCCGGCTGCACGGACGGTGCTGCGGTCAGGTTGGTCGCCGCCAGTTCGTCCAGTTCCGCGAGGGCCACGACGGTGTGGGGGTTACCCATGCTGACGGAGAGGCCCGGGCGGGGCACTTCCAGTCCGTCTGCGTTGACCACTGTGTCCATGGACTTGGCAGCCGCGTGGTCAGGGTAAATGAACTCCCAGGGCCCCATGTCCACCGCATAGCCGCCGGCCATCCGGGTGACGGTCTTGACCCCGGCGCGGGTACCGATCACCAGGGACGCGCCCTCGGCCAGTTCCACCAGCCGCTCTTCCAGCAGGAAGTGCACGAAGACACGCACCCCGTTCCCGCACATTTCCGAAATGCTGCCGTCGGAGTTCCGGTAGTCCATGAACCACTGGGCTTCCGGAGCCGTCTGCAGCAGGGCACGGCCTTCCGGGAGATGCTCGGACCGGACGGCGCGGATGAAACCGTCGCCGCCCACTCCGCGGTGCCGGTCGCAGACTGCGGCTACTTCGTCGGCGGCAAGATCATGCGATGCGTCGGGATCGGCCACCAGCACAAAGTCGTTGCCTGTGCCGTGGCCCTTCGCGAAGGGCAGCCCGGCCACGGAGGAGGGAAGGCCGGAGGCGGACAGGGATGCAGCTGAGGCAGCAGAAGTATTGGTCACTTATCAAGGATACTGGGCGGGCGCCCTTCACGGACGGCCGCGGCCGCCCGGGCCAGCAGCCGGGGGTCGTTATGCTCCAGCCAGGTGATCCGCGGATCCGCACGGAACCAGGTCAGTTGCCGGCGGGCGAACTGGCGGGTAGCCACCACAGTGGCCGCCGCGGCTTCCGGCACGGACGATTTCCCGTCCAGGACGGCCAGGAACTGTGCGTATCCCAGGGCGCGCGAGGCGGTCCGGCCGGTCCGCAGTCCGGCCGGCTCAAGCCGCCGGACTTCTTCCAGCAGACCTTCGTCCACCATCCTGTCCACCCGGCGGGCCAGGCGTTCGTGCAGCACCGGCCGTTCCACGCCCAGGCCGATCTGCACGGCCGGCGAGACGTACTCCCGCACCGGCATGAAGGAGCTGAACGGCCGTCCGGTCAGTTCAACCACCTCGAGTGCGCGTACCACCCGGCGCGCATCGGAAATCCGTTCGGCAGAGACCGGGTCCACGTCCCGCAGCCGGTCCTGCAGCGCGGGCAGGCCCCTGGCCTCCAGTTCGGCTTCGATCCCGGCGCGGACGGCCGGGTCGGTGCCCGGGAATTCCAGGACGTCCAGTGCGGCCCGGACGTACAGCCCGGAACCACCGACCAGGACGGGATACCGGCCCCGCGCCCGGATCCCGGAAATCAGCTCCCGTGCCTGCGCCTGGAAGGCCGAGACGCTTGCCTCTTCGGTCACGTCCATGATGTCCAGCAGGTGGTGCGGCACGCCGCGGCGTTCGGCCCCGGTAATCTTCGCGGTGCCGATATCCATCCCCCGGTAGAACTGCATGGAGTCGGCATTGATCACTTCGCCGCCGAGTTCCAGGGCCAGGGCAACGCCCAGGTCGGACTTTCCGGACCCGGTGGGACCGACGACGGCGATCACCGGCCGTTCGTCGGCGGACGGCTTTGGAGCACTCACGGGGGCTACCGCAGGGGAATTTCCGGGGACACTTTGGGAGGGGTTCACGGGCGCTCAGGAACGCGGCGGCAGCGCGGGCATGCCGAGGGACACGCCGGTTCGGGTGCCTGCGGGTCCGGCCGGTACGCCGCAGGACTCGGCCTGCGAGCGGTCCCAGGCATCACCGGCACGGGAACGCCGCAGCGAGTAGTCGGCGGGTCCGGCGGGGTCGGAGATCAGGTGGAACGCGGCGGCGGCGGTGACCGGCACGGTAACGAGGTCGCCCGGGCGCGGTACCGGCGCGCCGTCGGGCACCGAGAAGTGCACCAGGCGCTGGTCCCGGGAACGTCCGGAGAGGCGTCCCGTCTCCCCGGATTTGCGGCCCGAGGCCGCGGTGACCATGACCTCAACGGTGGTGCCGACCTGCTTGGCGTTTTCCTCGGCGGCAATCCGGTCCTGCAGTGCGGTGAGGCGTTCATAGCGCTCCTGCACCACGGCCTTCGGCAGCTGGTCGGCCAGCTCCGCCGCCGGGGTGCCCGGACGCTTTGAATACTGGAAGGTAAAGGCGTTCGCGAAACGGGACTGCTCGACGACGTCGAGGGTGGCGGCGAAGTCCTCCTCCGTCTCCCCCGGGAAACCCACGATGATGTCAGTGGAGATGGCTGCGTGGGGCATCCGTTCCCGGACCCGGTCCAGGATCCCGAGGAACTTCTTTGACCGGTAGGAGCGGCGCATGTCCTTGAGGACCTTGTCCGAACCCGACTGCAGCGGCATGTGCAGCTGCGGCATCACGTTGGGCGTCTCGGCCATGGCCTCAATGACGTCGTCGGTGAATGCCGCAGGGTGCGGGCTGGTAAAACGCACCCGCTCCAGCCCCTCGATGTCGCCGCAGGCACGCAGCAGTTTGGCGAAGGCCCCGCGGTCGCCGAATTCCACCCCGTAAGAGTTCACGTTCTGGCCCAGCAGCGTTACCTCGATGGCGCCGTCGTCCACCAGGGCCCGGATTTCCGCCAGGATCTCCCCCGGCCGCCGGTCGCGTTCCTTGCCGCGCAGCGACGGGACGATGCAGAAGGTGCAGGTGTTGTTGCAGCCTACGGAAATCGAGACCCAGCCCGAATACACCGAATCGCGTTTGGTGGGCAGCGTGGAGGGAAAGACGTCCAGGGACTCCAGGATCTCCAGCTCGGCCTTGGCATTGTGCCGGGCCCGTTCCAGCAGTGCCGGCAGCGAACCGATGTTGTGCGTGCCGAAGACGGCGTCCACCCAGGGTGCCTTGCGCAGGATGGTGTCCCGGTCCTTCTGCGCCAGGCAGCCGCCCACGGCAATCTGCATCCCGGGCCGCTTTTCCTTGACCGGCGCCAGCTGCCCGAGGTTGCCGTACAGCTTGTTGTCCGCGTTCTCCCGCACGGCACAGGTGTTGAACACGACGATGTCCGCCAGTTCGCCGTCGGACGGCACGTAACCGGCGCCTTCCAGCAGGCCCGAAATCCGCTCGGAATCGTGCACATTCATCTGGCAGCCGAAGGTGCGCACCTCGTAAGTGCGGGGCTGGGCCGCGGTGGCCTCGGGGGCAGGAGAGGAAACAGTCAAACTCACCCTCCTAGGGTACGTCCATTGGCGCTGCCGCCCGGTATGCCCCGCGGCAGACTTTTTCCTAGTACCAGTTGTTGGCGTAATGGAAATTGAGTGCGCTGCAGGGGCTGCCGTAGCGCGACGCAATGTAGTCCAGGCCCCAGTTGATCTGCGTGGCATAGCTGACTTTCCAGTCGGCTCCGGCAACTGCCATCTTCTCGGCCGGGAGGGACTGCGCGATCCCGTAGGCACCGCTGCTGGGATTGACCGCGCTCGTCAGCCATTCCGATTCCTTGGTCCAGAGGGTGTCGAGGCAGGTCAGCTGGCCCGCATCCCAACCCCGGGCGGGCAGGGCCGAGGCAGCATAGGCCTTGGCCGCGGCGGGATCATCGAGCGGTACGGCCGCTCGGGCCGCTTCTTCCGCAGCCGTTTGCGCAGCGGCGTCGGCTGCGGCGCTCCGTGCGGCTGCATCGGCTGCAGCCTTCGCTGCGAGCTCCCGGTGTTCCGGGACCTCCACCCCTGTTCCTGTCCCTGCTTCGGCCGTGTCGGGCTGGGCTTTCTCCGGCGCCCGCCTGTCGGACTCGTTATCAGTTGCTGGACGGTCGTCAGGCCCGGCTGCCCGAGCCCCGCCGCCGTCGCCGTCGTCGGCGTCGTCGGCGTCGTCGGCGTTGTCGACGTCCTCTGCAGCGGCAAGGAGCGGTTCGGCCAGGTTCACCAGCTGGATACCGGCCGTGGACCGAAGGTTTGCCCCCGCAGTGCCAACGGCAGCGCCGGAAACACCGGCCACAGCCAGGGAACCCAGCGCGGTCGCGGCACCGAGGCGGAGCCGCCGGCGGCGTCGCAGGGCTCGCCGGATGCGGGTCTGATCGCGTCGCGTGAAGTTAGTTGAAGTCACAAGCGCAGGACGGTATCGGAGTTTTCTGGGAAAAGTCTCAAAACGGTAACGCTGCTATTGACGTCGATCAGGTAACCCGCTGACCGCCGCAGGTACCTGATCAGTACCAGTTATTGCGCTGCCAGAAACCATAGGCCGCACACGGTGTGCCATACCTGGAACTGATGTAATCCAGCCCCCAGTTGATCTGGGTCCGGTAGTTGGTCTGCCAATCGGAGCCATGACTCGACATGTTGCTCCCCGGCAGGGACTGCGGGATGCCGTAAGCGTCGCTGTAGGGGTTGTCGGCGGTGGTTAGCCAGTTGGACTCG
This sequence comes from Arthrobacter jinronghuae, assembly GCF_025244825.1. NCBI lineage: Bacteria > Bacillati > Actinomycetota > Actinomycetes > Micrococcales > Micrococcaceae > Arthrobacter > Arthrobacter jinronghuae. The sequence continues at coordinate 1,332,255 of NZ_CP104263.1, read as the reverse complement.
TGATTCCAAAGGATTATCAGGCAGCGGAACTCGTTCCCGTCCCAGCCGTAGTTGCCCATCCGCCCGGATGCGTAGTTCTGTGCACCCGCCGGGTCATTCACCGGCTGCCCCGGTGCGGGTGCGGGCGGCGGTGCAGGCTGGACCGGGGCAGGTGCCGGTGCGGGGGCTGGCTGGGGCGCAGGCACCACGACTTCCGGGGGCCGTGTTCCCGGCGGATTCGGTGCCGCACCGACCGGCGGATTTGCCGGCTGTTGCCCTTCCGGCGCGGGCTCTCCTGCAGCCGCCCGTCCCGCGGCATCGTGCTGTTCCTGAAACGCCTTCTCGGCGGCGATCCCGCGGAGCCGTGCCTCCTCGGCGGCGGCTGTGCTGCCGTGCAGGTCTGCCAATTGTGCAAGCAGGACGGCCTTGCGGGCCTCTTCGTCCTGCACTGCCTTGCCAGCGGCGGCAGCGGAGGCTCCGGCCTCCTCGAGGGCCTTTTCCGCTTCGGCGGCAAGCTCGGCCCGTGCGTCCCTGGCTTCCTGTTCCTGCTCCCGGAATCCGGCGGCAACTTTTTCCGATGCCACTGCTTCGGCATACAGGTTGCCCGCCCGCGACGAGACCCTATCCATAAGGCCCGCACCGTGCAGTGCGTCCGCCGAGGCATCCGTGTCCAACAGCATCAAAGCCATGCTGTCGGAAGCCGACCCGCCGGACTTGTAGGTTTCGGCCGCGAGCCCGGCGACTTGCCGCATCAATCCAGCTGAATGCTCGGCTGCCGCTTCGCGCTGTGCGGCCATGGCAGCACGCTCCTTGTCGCTGGCGGCAAGGGCATCCTTGGCTGCGTTGTAGCGGTTCGCCGCATCCACGGCTGCATCGCCCAGGGATCCGGCGTCCTCGCGCAGGTCCGACAGCAGGCCTTCCAGCTTCTCCGCTTCAGCAGCTTTGGCCGACTCAGAGGACTTTGCCTGCTGGATATCGTCCCAGGAAGGGTAGGGGTCCGCCGCAGAACCGGGCGCGGCAGTCAGGACCGCCGAAGCGAGCACACTGGTAAGGACCAGGGCATAGAACGGGGTTCTCCGTGCACGCACCAGAGAGAAACGACTTACCGGATGCAACATGGGCCCCGCCAACCTCATCTTTAACATAGTTGGCACAGCATACGATACGGCGCGTCGGATTGACACTACGACGAATAGTGCTGGTTATTTCCCGTTCTGCCGCATTGCGCCGGGTAGCTTTGCTTCGCCACCTGCCCTACGGCCGGGGCCCGGCCCGCGGTCCGCCGGCTAGACGGAGTCTCCCCGGGCATCACGGACTTCGCCGATAATTTCGGCCGCCACCCTAAAGCCGAGCGACGGGGAATAGCCCTTCCGGGCCAGCATCCCCACCAGGCGGCGGGTCTGTTTGTCGCGCACGCCGCGGTCGGAAAGATCGGCGGACATCTGGAGCTTTTTCCTTGCCAGGGCGCGGGCGGCCTCGAGTTCGTCGTCGGCACTGACCTGCTCAAGCGCTTCTGCGGCGAGATCCGGCGCAATCCCCTTTTCCGTCAGTTCACGGCGCAGGGCACCGCGGGCCAGGGACTTGCTTTGGGACCTGCTGCGGACCCACAGACGCGCAAACTCGGCATCATCCACGAGTTGCACTTCTTCGAACCGGTCAAGGACCGCAGCTGCGGCATCCGGCGGAATGTCTTTTTCCGCAAGCTTGGTTTCAAGCTGTTTGCGGCTCTTGGGAGAGGCAGTCAGCTGACGCAGGACGATTGCCTTGGCCTCAGCGTAAGCTTCCTCGGGCGTCAGCGGGACGACTTCCTCCGGCGGGTCTGCGTCTGCACCCTGCTGTCCCCAGGCCTGCCGTCCGCGGCCGGAATTTTTCCCGCTCCGTTTCGAACCGGCGTCCCCCGTACCGGTTTCCGCCCAGGGCTCGTCGGCGGGAGCTTCCTCACCGAAGCCGTCTTCCTTGAAGGTGTCGGGTACCTTGGCAGGCGGCTTCCGGCGTCGGGTTGGTGTGGCAGCACGGGTGTCCACCGGTTCGGGTGCCGTGCGTGTTCCTTTCGCACCGCCCGGAGCGGCCCCGTCGCCGGCCGGCGTGGCTGCCGCCGCCACGCTGATTTCGGCGAGCCGCCGCTTCAGCTCAGCCAGGGTCTCTTCCTGCGAGGTATCCATAACTATCCGCTCCCGGGACTCTGCTCCCGTTTTACTCCCCCGGACTTCCATTCCCTGGACCGCCGCGGAGGGTGGCCGCGGATAGCGCGCCGTTCCGAGCGGCCCGGGCAGACCGGACAGGAAGCCGCCCCCTCTCCGGGAGCGGCTTCCCTCTGTCCCGGGTCCGGTATCGCCGGGACCGCGGGCCGGCTGCTAGGAGTCCTTTCCGACTGCCTTCAGCTTCGGCACTGCTGGCTCTTCAGCGGCAGGAACGCCGATTCCGAGCTTTTCACGGATACGGCGCTCCAGCTCGTCCGCCAGATCGGGGTTGTCCTTCAGGAAGTTGCGCGAGTTTTCCTTGCCCTGGCCCAGCTGGTCACCGTCATAGGTGAACCAGGCACCGGACTTTTTGACCAGGCCGTGTTCCACGCCCATGTCAATCAGTCCGCCCTCGCGGGAAATGCCGACGCCGTACATGATGTCGAACTCGGCCTGCTTGAAGGGCGGAGCCATCTTGTTCTTGACGATCTTGGCACGCGTACGGTTACCGACCGGGTTGGTGCCTTCCTTCAGCGTCTCGATGCGGCGGACGTCGATGCGGACCGAAGCGTAGAACTTCAGCGCCTTGCCACCGGTGGTGGTTTCCGGGCTGCCGAAGAAGACACCGATCTTTTCACGCAGCTGGTTGATGAAGATTGCGGTGGTATTGGTGTGGCTCAGGCGGCCGGCGATCTTACGGAGTGCCTGGCTCATCAGGCGGGCCTGCAGGCCAACGTGGCTGTCGCCCATGTCGCCTTCGATTTCGGCACGCGGAACCAGTGCGGCAACGGAGTCAATGACCACGACGTCGACCGAACCGGAGCCGATCAGCATGTCCATGATTTCCAGGGCCTGCTCGCCGGTGTCCGGCTGCGAAACGAGCAGCGAGTCCGTATCCACGCCCAGCTTGGCTGCATAGATGGGGTCCAGAGCGTGCTCGGCGTCGATGAAGGCCGCAATGCCGCCGTTCTTCTGCGCATTGGCGACGACGTGGAGGGCCAGGGTGGTCTTACCGGAAGATTCCGGTCCGTAGATCTCCACCACGCGGCCGCGCGGCAGGCCGCCGATACCCAGCGCAACATCCAAAGCGACGGAGCTGGTGGAAATGGTTTCGGCGGGGGCACGCACTTCGTCGCCCAGGCGCATGATCGAGCCCTTGCCGTATTGCTTGTCAATCTGGGCCAGCGCTGCCTCTAGGGCTTTTGCGCGGTCGGCTGGAGCAGCCATTGTTCACCTCGTGTTGTGGTTGTGGGCGGCCCGTAGGCCGGTCGTCATTTCTTATCTACGACCCTATCCGGCGGCACTGACAAAACGGCTGACCGGAACGTATAACTCGTTGTCTTGTGGATATTCCCGGGCCGTATCAGCTAGGACGGGCCCCTGTGTAGGAGCATATCTTTATCCGAACAAATATTCGAACAGCGAACCCGGCGTGTCCGTTCGCCGGGGAACGGCGGCAGCCCTAGTTTGCCTTGGGCTTGATGTCGCGGCCCAGCCGGCGTTCGGGTGGAACGTCCTGGATCTCGCATACCGCCAGCCATACGGATTTGGGTTCCATGCCCTTGTCCAAGGCCTGCGCAGCCGTGACCCCTCCGAGTTGGCCGAGCACCAGATCCGCGGCCAGGACCCGGGAGTAGGCCGCACCGAACTCGTCATCCATAAGCCGCCAGAAATCGCTGATACGCATCAATTAATCCTCTCACGCACGAAACACGGCAGCGAACCGGCCCGCCGCCTTCGAAAGCCAACATATTCCAGTGCTGTGGAAGGACCGCGATCCTACAATGGGAGGATGACCGAGACATCCGGTCCCGCCGATTCACCCACCGGCGACGCTTCTCCCCCCTCCGGTTCCGAGCCGGACAAGGACACGGCAATAGAGGACCTTGAGCAGGAGCTCAGCGTGCTGTGGCGCCGCGCCCGGGCCAGCTCCCACCGGATCGCCCGGGAGGTCCACCCCGAGATGGAACCTTCGGCCTACGGGCTGATGGTCCTGCTCCATCAGCAGGGTCCCATGCGCCTGACGGACCTGGCCGCAGCGGTCGGTGTGGGTAAGCCCTCCCTCAGCAGGCAGGTAGCTATGCTGCAGGCGCTGGGGCTCGTGGAAAAACATGCTGACCCGGAGGACGGAAGGGCGCAGCCCATCAATCTCACCGAGGTTGGTGCTGCCCGTCTGGAAGGTACGGCCACCGCCCGCAAAGAGCACTTCCGGCGTACCTGGACGGGGTGGGAAGCCGAGGAACTCCATACCCTGGTCCGACTGCTGCACAAACTGAATGCTTCCGTCCGGCCAGCCGGGGATCAACCGGAGGACGAGCCTTCCGGCCCGGACGGCAGCTAGGTGCCGGACTGTGCAGGCCGTGGCTGCACCGGACAGAACAAACCCCCGCAGGCACCGCGCCTGCGGGGGTTTCCCTTGGAGATTTCGTCGCCCTGATGCAACAGCATCAAGGAGTATGTCTATGGGGCAACGCAGTCACTACGGCCAATTCCGTTCGGCCGGTGTGACGCGCCGCGGTATGCGGTTTTTAGGATGTGCGGGCCAGGTCCCGTGCCAGGTCTTCGGGGAATTCGCGGGCGAACTCCCGGGAAAACTCAGATGGCACGGTGTCTGGAATGGCAACGCCTTCGGCGTTTGCCACCCGGTCGCTGACCTCTCGGAGCATCAGGGACAGGGGCACATCGAGGGCGGTGCAGATTGAAGACAGAAGTTCCGATGATGCTTCCTTCTGTCCGCGCTCAACCTCGCTCAGGTAGCCGAGAGAAACGCGGGCGCTATGCGACACCTCGCGCAGGGTCCGGCCCTGGCGCTGGCGCACGTCGCGGAGAACATCACCAATCTCGTGACGAAGAACTACCATCTTGCGCTCCTTAGGCTCCCGGTGTGCGTCTTCCGCCAACCCTACATCCCGCCAGCGGATCACGCCGTTCACGGATACGGGTTGCTTAACCATGTGTATCGTCCTGCTCCCTGTGAGTACGGACTGCGGCGGTACCGCAGACTGTCCAAAGATCGTAATAAAGGAACCTTGGCGGTTCCTGATACTAACAACTGACGCCCTGCCGGTTTTGTTCCCGCCTGCGCAGCTTCCCGATTCGTCCGTTGCGCTAGCGGTCTTCCAGGGCTGACGCCAGCATGGAGAGTGCTTCACTGCATGCCGCCGTTCGGATGGCCGTCCGGTCCCCCGGGAACAGAAACTCCCGGAAGGAAGTCCCTTCCGAAGTAGCGATCCCCACGAACACGGTACCAACCGGTTTGCCGTCGTGCGCCTCAGGCCCGGCGACGCCGGTGGTGGAGACCCCGACGTCGGCGCCGAGAACACGCCGCGCCCCGGCTGCCATGTGCTCAGCCACCCTCCCGTCAACGGATCCGGCTTCGGCCAGGAGCTCGGCCGGAACCCCGAGGACGGACAGCTTGATTCCATTTTGATACGCAACCACGCCGCCCTGCAAAACCGCGGAAGCGCCGGGGACGGACCCCAGTTCGGCGCAAAGCATGCCCGCAGTAAGCGACTCGGCAGTGGCTACGGTCTGCCCTGCCTCCCGGGCTGCGGCCAGAACCTCGACCGCCAGGACGGCGGCAGGCGCGTTGCTCATGCGCGCTTGCCGGCGCGGCGCAGCTTGACGGCCTGCAGGACGTAATCGACGCCCGTGACGACCGTGATGACGAGCGCGGCGGCCATGAAGACGGCTCCGATCCACCATGCCCAGGCACCCAGCCAAGCAGTCAGCGGAAGCAGGAACACAAAGATGGCGAAGGTCTGGACGACGGTCTTGAGCTTGCCGCCCCGGGAGGCGGCCATAACGCCGTACCGGATCACGACGAAGCGCATGAGCGTGATACCCAGTTCGCGGACCAGGATAACGATGGTCACCCACCACCACAGCTCGCCCAGCAGGGAAAGCATCACCAGCGCCGAACCGATCAGCAGCTTGTCGGCAATAGGATCGGCGATTTTGCCGAAGTCGGTAATCAGCCCGCGGCTGCGGGCAATATCGCCGTCGAGCTTGTCGGTGTAGATGGCGACGGCGAAGGTTGCCACGGCGAGCCAGCGGAACAGGCCGTCACGGCCGTCGTCGGACGCAAGGAACCAGATAAAGAGCGGAACCATCAGGATCCGCGCCACCGTCAGGGCATTGGCGATATTGAGGGTCGGAACCCTATCGGTAGGAGAATTGCTCACGTCTTCAGCGTAGCGAAGTTTCACCGGCCGGTGAGGTTCCAGGCGTCTTCGGAACCGTCCGGGTCCTCCGCGTCGTCGTGGTAGTCGCTCGCCTGCGGCCTGCCCTCCAGGTCTGCGGCCACAAGGTCCGTCGGTCCGGCAGGGTCGAAGCCGTGGTTGGCATTGGCGTTCTCCGCCAGCGCTGCGGCTCCGGCTCCCCCGGACGGGGCCGGGGCTTCACCTCCGCTGATGGCAGCGAGGGTGGCGGCCAGGTCATCCGGCTTCACGAGAACGTCGCGGGCCTTCGAACCCTCGGACGGTCCCACCACGCCGCGGGATTCCAGCAGGTCCATGAGCCGGCCGGCCTTCGCGAAGCCCACGCGCAGCTTGCGCTGGAGCATGGAGGTGGAACCGAACTGCGTGGTCACCACGAGTTCGGTTGCCTGCAGCAGGACGTCGAGGTCGTCTCCGATGTCGTCGTCGATCTGCTTCTTCGGCGCCGTGACCGCTACGTCTTCGCGGTAGACGGCCTGCAGCTGGCCCTTGACGTGCTCAACGACCCGGTGGATCTCGGACTCGGTAACCCAGGCGCCCTGCACGCGGATGGGCTTGTTGGAGCCCATCGGCAGGAACAGGGCATCGCCCTGGCCCAGGAGCTTTTCGGCGCCGGGCTGGTCCAGCACCACGCGGGAGTCGGTCACCGAGGAGGTGGCGAACGCCATGCGGGAGGGGACGTTCGCCTTGATCAGACCGGTGACGACGTCGACGGAGGGCCGCTGGGTGGCCAGCACCAGGTGGATGCCGGCGGCGCGGGCAAGCTGGGTGATGCGCACAATGGAGTCTTCGACGTCCCGCGGGGCGACCATCATGAGGTCGGCGAGCTCGTCCACGATCACCAGCAGGTACGGGTAGGCCCGGATGACCCGCTTGGATCCGGCCGGGGGCACCACCTTGCCGTTGCGCACGGCCTTGTTGAAGTCGTCGATGTGCTTGAAGCCGAAGTTCGCGAGGTCGTCGTAGCGGGTGTCCATTTCGCGGACCACCCACTGGAGCGCTTCCGCGGCCTTCTTCGGGTTGGTAATGATCGGGGTGATCAGGTGCGGCACGCCTTCATAGGCGGTCAGTTCCACACGCTTGGGGTCCACCATCACCATGCGCACTTCATCAGGTGTGGAGCGCATGAGGATGGACGTGATCATCGAGTTCACGAAGGAGGATTTACCCGCACCGGTGGCGCCGGCCACCAGCAGGTGGGGCATCTTGGCCAGGTTGGCGACCACGAAGCCGCCTTCGACGTCCTTGCCGACGCCCATGACCATGGGGTGTTCGGTCTTCCGTGCGGAGTTTGACCGCAGGACATCGCCCAGGGCAACTACTTCCTTGTCCGCGTTGGGGATTTCAATGCCGATGGCGGATTTGCCCGGAATGGGCGAGAGGATGCGTACGTCGGAGCTCGCCACGGCGTAGGCAATGTTCTTGGACAACGCGGTGACGCGTTCCACTTTGGTGCCTTCGCCGAGTTCGATCTCGTAGCGGGTCACCGTCGGGCCGCGGGAGAACCCGGTGACCTTGGCGTCCACGTTGAACTGCTCGAGGGTGTGCGTCAGGGCCGCGACGACGGCGTCGTTCGCTTCGGAGCGTTCCTTTGCCGGCGGTCCCGGGGGCAGGAAGTCCGACGGCGGCAGCGTGTAGGTGATGTCGCCGGAAAGCTGCAGCTGCTCGGTGCGCTGCGGGATGGGCGTGGCCGGCGGCACCGGCTGGACCGGCCGGGAAGGCACGGGTGCTACGGGCGGAACGGCTGCCAGGTTCAGGACTTCGGTGGCGCCGGGGACCGTACTGATGGCCTCGGTGGGCGGCTCTGCGGCGTCCGTGCCGCCGTCGACGGGCAGGCCCTGGTTGCGCCGGATCTTCTGCGTAGCCAGTTCGGACTGGGTGGGACGCCGGACTCCCGGGGGTACCGCCGGTGCGGCGGCGGCAGCGGCCGCGGCTGCCTCGTCCTCTTCGTCCTGCAGCAGCGCGCGTTCAAACGCTTCATCGCCGGCGAAGCCGTCCTGCACGGCGGCTGCCTCGGCTTCTTTCTCACGCCGGGTCTTGCGGGGCTTGCGGACCTTTTCCGGCTTCGGCGAGCCGTAGAGGTAGCTCTGGTCGTGTGCCTCAGGATCATCGGGGTCCAGGTCCTGGCCCATCAGGTGTTCATACAGTGCCCGCAGGCGCAGCGGTATGTGGCGGAAGGGCGTGGCGGTGATGATCAGGACGCTCACGAACACCAGCAATGCCAGAAGGAGCAGCACGGGCCACTGGGTCAGTGCGGCGGACAACGGCCCGGCCACAAGGAAGCCGACGATGCCTCCGGAGGCCCAGAGCCGGTCGAAACCGTCAGACAAGGCGGGCAAGCCGCCGGCAATGTGCGTGATGCCGGAGCCGGCCAGCAGCATGATCACGAGGCCGATGCTGATCCTGCTGTTGGCGCGGTGCCGCTCCGGGTAGCGGAACAGGCGGACTGCGCCGGCGGTGAGCATGAAGGGCAGCACCACGGCCATCCAGCCGAAGGTTCCGGCCGCGCCGGCATGGATCACGTCGGCGACGGGACCGCGCAGGGCCCACCACTCGACGGTGGCAACGGCAAGGGCGAGCAGGATCAGGAAGAATCCGGTCCCGTCGCGGCGGATTTCACGCTCGGGTGAGACGTCCGTGCCGAGCTTGCGGACGCCGGCCCCGGCGAGGCGGGAGATGCCCATCCAGGCGCTCTCCACCGCGCGCAGCGGCAGCGGCAGCTGGTCCGGGGGCGCCTGGCGCGAGACGGAGGTCCCCCGGCCCCCGGATCCGCCGCGCGGACTGGACTTGCCTGATGTCTTGCTTGAGCTGCCGCCGGCGCTCCGGGCCGTTGTCCGGCCGGAGGCACCGCTGCGTGCGGCAGGGGAAGTACGAGTCGCCATACCAGCCACGCTACCCGATGCCGCCCCCGATACCCTGAATTTACGCGGCCGGGAAGGGCTTTGGGACTACTTACCCGCCGCGTACCACGGCGGGAACTAGGCTTCGACCACTACCGGCACGATCATGGGACGGCGCCGCAGGCGGCGGTTGACCCACGTGCCCACGACCCGCCGGACCACCTGCTGCAGCTGGTAGGTGGTGTGGTCGGTGTTGGAGCGCACCGCCTCTTCCAGGGCGGCACTGATCTTGGGGATGATCTCGTCGAAGACCGCGTCACCCTCGGCAAAGCCGCGGGCGTGGATCTCGGGGCCGGAGACGATGGTGCCGGTGCTGCGGTTCACCACGGAAATGATGGAGATGAAGCCTTCCTCGCTGAGGATCCGCCGGTCCTTCAGATCGGTGTCGGTGATCGCTCCGACGCTGGACCCGTCCACGTAGACGAAGCCGCACTCCACTTCCCCGACCACGCGGGCCTTGCCGTCGCGAAGGTCGACCACCGTGCCGTCGTCGGCCAGGATGATGTTCTGCTCGGGGACACCGGTGGCGGCGGCCAGGCGGCCGTTGGCGATGAGGTGCCGCGTCTCGCCGTGCACCGGCATGGCGTTTTTCGGCCGCAGGATGTTGTAGCAGTAGAGCAGTTCCCCGGCGGCGGCGTGCCCGGAGACGTGGATTTTCGCGTTGCCCTTGTGTACGACGTCGGCGCCCAGCCGCATGAGTCCGTTGATCACCCGGAACACGGCGTTTTCGTTGCCGGGAATCAGCGACGAGGCCAGGATGACGGTGTCCCCCTTGCCGATGCGGATCCGGTGGTCGCCGTTCGCCATCCGGGACAGGGCCGCCATGGGCTCGCCCTGGGATCCGGTGGACATCAGCACCACCTTGTTGTCCGGCAGGTCGTCGACGTTCTTCAGGTCCACGAGGATGCCCTCGGGTACATGGAGGTAGCCGAGCTTTTCGGCGATGGCCATGTTGCGCACCATGGACCGGCCGACGAAGCAGACGAACCGGTTGTGCGCGGCGGCGGCGTCGAGGACCTGCTGGACGCGGTGGATGTGGGAGGAGAAGGAAGCGACGATGATCCGCTTGTCCACCTTGCCGAACAGTTCCTGCAGCACCGGGCCGATTTCGCGTTCCGCGGTGGTGAACCCGGGGACGTCGGCGTTGGTGGAGTCGGCCATAAACAGGTCCACGCCCTCTTCGCCCAGCCGGGCGAAGGCGCGCAGGTCGGTGATCCGGCCGTCCAGGGGCAGCTGGTCCATTTTGAAGTCGCCGGTGTGCAGCACGGTGCCGGCTTCGGTGCGGATGAACACGGCCAGCGCATCGGGGATGGAGTGGTTGACCGCTACGAATTCGCACTCGAACGGGCCGAGCTGTTCGATCTGCCCCTCGGTGACGGTCAGGGAGAACGGCTTGATGCGGTGTTCCTGCAGCTTCGCCTCCACCAGCGCCAGCGTCAGCTGCGAGCCGATCAGCGGAATGTCGTTCTTCAACCGCAGCAGGTACGGCACCGCGCCGATGTGGTCCTCATGTCCGTGGGTGAGCACAACGCCGACCACGTCGTCCAGGCGGTCCTCGATGTAGGAGAAGTCCGGCAGGATGAGGTCGACGCCGGGCTGGGTTTCCTCGGGGAAGAGGACACCGCAGTCCACGATGAGCAGCTTGCCGTCGATTTCGAAGACGGCCATGTTCCGGCCGATTTCCCCGAGGCCGCCCAACGCGACGATCCTCAGGGTTCCTGCCTCCAGCGGCGGCGGGGTCAGCAGGCCGGGTCCGGCGGTTTCGGGGGTTTCGCTCATGATTGCTTACGCCTCGGTCCGGGAGAAGTCCATGCCGGCTTCTGCCAGATCGGTCAGGATGGTTTCCATTTCGACGGCGTCGGGCGCCACCAGCGGCAGCCGGACGGTTGCGGTGGGAATAACCTTCTGCATGGCCAGGATCTGCTTGGTCGAAACGGTGCCGGGAATGTGGGTCATCACGGCACGGACCACCGGATCCAGTTCGAAGTGGATGCGGCGGGCGGTGGCGAAGTCCCCTGCTGCCGCGGCGTCGACCAGGGCGCGGAACTGCGCGGTGGCCACGTGCGCGGACACGCTGACGACGCCGACGGCGCCGGCCACCATCCAGGGCAGGGTCAGGCCGTCGTCGCCCGCGTATACATCCAGGGTGGTGTTGGCCAGGACCCGGGTGATGCCGGCGAAGTCGCCTTTCGCGTCCTTCAGGGCCAGGATCCGGGGGTTCTCCGCCAGGCGGAAGATAGTGGAGGTGCTCAGGGCGATGCCGGCGCGGCCGGGAATGTCGTACACCATGACCGGCAGGTCGGTGGCGGCGGTGACGGCGTCGAAGTGCGCGATCACGCCCGCCTGCGTGGGCTTGTTGTAATACGGAGTAACCACGAGCTGGCCATCAACGCCGGCGCGCTCGGCACGGCGGGCCATCTCCACCGAGTGGGACGTGTGGTTGGTGCCGGTGCCGGCAATGACCTTGGCGCGGCCGCCGACGGTCTGGGCAACCACGCGGAACAGGTCTTCCTTCTCGCTGTCTTCCAGCGTGGAGGTTTCACCGGTGGTGCCGGAAACCACCAGACCGTCGCAGCCGTCTTCGACGAGCTTGTTCGCGAGGTAGGCAGTGGCATCGAAGTCCACTTCGCCGTCCTCGGTAAACGGGGTCACCATGGCGGTGACGAGGGTGCCGAAAGGAAGCGTGCTGTTTTGGAAATCCATGGGTAAAACGTTACCCGTTACGCAGCGCAATGGGACAACAAGGCGTAGGAAGTGGAAGCCGGCCGAGCTTCAGGGCGGCGACGGCCGCCTGCAATGTCCTGTGAGACGATTCTGTGCATGAACCAACGCCGCCTGACCGGCATCGATGCTGCCCGCGGAATCGCCCTGCTGGGCATGATCGCCACGCACGTGCTGCCGCTCTACAACCAGGAAACCGGCGATCCCAGCCTGACCGGGCTGGTGTTCTCCGGACGTTCCTCGGCCTTGTTCGCGGTGGTTGCCGGCGTCGGGCTGGCGCTGCTGACCGGCGGCAGCGAACCCCATGAGGCGAAGGCCGTGAACCGGGACCGGCGCGGAATTGCGGTGCGGGCACTGATCATCGCCCTGGTCGGCCTGATCCTTGGCGGACTCGAAACCACCATCGCCGTCATCCTCTTCCATTACGCCGTCCTGTTCCTGCTGGCGCTGCCGTTCCTGGGCATGCCGCTGCGCCGGCTGGCCGTCTGGGCCGGGGCCTGGCTGCTGCTGTCCCCGGTGCTTGCCTACGTGGTGCGGGACTGGCTGATCCGGAACCTGTCGCCGTCGGACATCAATGGGAACATCACCTGGGAGGCGTTCCTCTCCCCCGCCGCGCTGGCAGCGGACGTTTTCGTCACGGGGTTCTATCCGGTGCTGCAGTGGCTGAGCTATATCCTGCTGGGGCTGGTGATCGGGCGCCTGGCCCTGACCAGCCTGCCGGTGCAGGTGGGACTGCTCACGGGCGGGGTGTTTGCCGCCGTGACCGCCAAGTTGATCTCCAATTACCTGCTTGGTGAGCTGGGCGGTTTTGATGTCCTCCGGGCCACGGAGTCCGGGCAGCAGTGGCCGCTGGCACGGATGTTGGAGGTCAATCTCAGTTCGGTGGAGCAGACCGGTTCCTGGTGGTGGCTCGCCCTGTCGGGACCGCACTCCAACACCAGCCTGGACATGCTGCACACCGCCGGCGCTGCCGCCGCCGTGCTGGGCGTCTGCCTGCTGCTGACACGTGCCCGGCCGCTCCTCCTGCTGCCCCTGTCCGCGGCAGGCGCCATGACCCTCACCCTTTACAGCCTGCACGTGTGGATAATGACCATGGTGGACCAGCAAAGCCCGCCCCTGGAACCGATGCCGGTGTACTGGATCCAAGTGGCGATCCTGGTGGTGCTGGCCGTACTGTTCCAGCGCATCGACGCACGCGGTCCGCTGGAACTGGTCACCTCGGGTGCCTCCCGGCTGGCCCGCGGCAAGGGCGGCCGGACCTCGGCCCCGGCCCGGCAGAAGCGCTAGGCTCCGGGCTGGTTCCGGGTTCCCGCATAGAGCCTGCCGGCCTGCCGCATGGTGCGCCGGGCGCGGGTACGGTCCCCGGCGGCGTCGTACGCGCAGGACAGCCGGAACCAGCTGCGCCAATCCTCGGGCGCCGCCTCGGTTTCGGCCTTGTACTGAGGGAACTGGGCGTCCGCGGCTTCCCGCACAATCCGCCCCGCAGGCGTCCGCGGGAGGTCATCCACCGGCAGCCGGCCTTCCTCGGCAAGGATCCGGGCCATCTGCTCCGTCCGGTTGCCGAACATCAGTTCGCGGATGAGCGCCCAGGCGCCCACCACGGGCAGCACCAGATAGGCAAGGCCCATCAGCTTGGCCGGAATCTCGTCAGAGGTGAGCAGCAGCCAGCCGCGCTGCCCCGAAACCACCAGGTAAAAGAAGAGCAGCAGGGTCACCAGGGCCACGCCGAGCTTGGCGCGGTTGGAGAAAAGGCCGGTGAAGAAAGACAACGTGTTCCTTAGTCGTTCAGGTTGAGGTAGCCGTCAAGTCCGACGGTCAGTCCGGGATGGCCGGCGACCTGCCGCAGGCCCAGCAGGACACCGGGCATGAAGGAGGCGCGGTCGAAGGAATCATGCCGGATGGTCAGCTGCTCGCCGGGACCGCCCAGGAGCACTTCCTGGTGGGCCACCAGCCCGCGCAGCCGCACCGAATGCACGTGCACCCCGTCCACCTCCGCGCCGCGCGCTCCCGGCAGCGCCTTGGTGGTGGCATCCGGAGAGGGAGCCACGCCGGCCTCGGCGCGTGCGGCGGCGATCAGCTGGGCGGTGCGTACGGCCGTTCCCGAGGGGGCGTCCACCTTGTCCGGGTGGTGCAGCTCAATCAGTTCCACCGATTCGAAGTAGCGGGCGGCCTTGGCAGCGAAGGCCGAGGCCAGCACCGAGCCAAGGGCGAAGTTCGGAGCGATGAGCACACCGGTTCCGGGGGACGTTTCCAGCAGGTCCGCCAGGCGGCCCAGCCGTTCGGCATCCCATCCGGTGGTGCCGACGACGGCGTGCATGCCGTGTTCGACGGCGAAGCGGACGTTGGCCTCGGTGCTGTCCGGCACGGTCAGGTCCACCACGTACCGGGCACCGGCCGAGACGAGGGTTTCCAGCGGGTCGGTACGGCCCAGCGCTGCCACCAGTTCCATGTCTTCGGCGGCCTCGACGGCGGCAACGGCCTCGGACCCCATGCGGCCTGCGGCCCCGAGGACCGCTACGGCAAGTTTTTCGCTCATAGGCTCCAGATTACCGGTCAGGGCCGGTCGCTGACGCCCACCCACTCGGTGCTGCCGTCCGTGAAGCCCTGCTCCTTCCAGATGGGCACGTTCGCTTTGACCGTGTCCACGAGCTCGGAGCAGGCCGCAAACGCGGTGCCCCGGTGGGCCGAGGCGACGGCCGCCACCAGGGCGGCGTCGCCGATCTCCAGGTCTCCGGTGCGGTGGGCCACCCAGATCCGGACGCCGTCATACTTCGCCGCGATTCGGGCGGCCACCTCGCCCAGCACGGACTGTGCCGTGGGGTGGGCGCTGTAGGCGAGGGCGGTGACGGACTTGCCGTCGTCGTGGTTGCGGACGATGCCGCTGAAGAGGACCACCGCGCCGCAGTCCGGCGACCATGCGCCGTGTTCGGCCTCGGCGCTGCTCAGCGGCTCCGCGGAAACCGTGGCATGGACAACTTCGCTAGTGTTCACGCTTTCCCTCCAGCTGGGCGCAGATGTGGCCGATGATCGGTTCCAGTACGGCAAGTCCGTCCGCCACCGCTCCCGGGGAACCGGGCAGGTTGACCACGAAGGTGCGGCCGGCGGTGCCGGCGAACCCGCGGCTGATGGCGGCCATCGGCGTCGAGGCCAGCCCCTTGGCGCGGATGGCTTCCATGACTCCGGGCACGTGGCGGTCCAGTAGGGGCTCGGTGGACTCGGGGGTGACGTCGTCCGGACTGAGCCCGGTGCCTCCGCTGGTCAGCAGCACCGAAGGTTCCAGCGCGAGGATGCGCTGCAGCGACGCGGCGACCTCCACGCCGTCGGGCACCACTTCGGCCAGCACAATGTCATAGCCCAGTGCGTAGAGCCAGTCGGCGATCAGCGGGCCGCATTCATCCTGGTAGGTCCCGGCCGCCGCGCGGGTGGAGGCAATCAGGACCCCTGCGGTGCGGCGGGGTGACGGAGTGCTCACAACGCCCAGTCTCCGCTTTTGCCGCCGGACTTGGCGAGCACCATGATGTCGGTGATGCGGGCATGTTTGTCCACGGCCTTGATCATGTCGTACAGCGTCAGCGCGGCCACGGAGGCGGCGGTCAGCGCCTCCATTTCGACGCCGGTGAGTGCCTTGGTCTTCACGGTGGCTTCCACGACGACGTCGCCCTCCCGCGGGGTGAAGTCAATGGTGACCTTCGTCAGGGGCAGCGGATGGCACAGCGGGATGAGGTTGGACGTCTGCTTGGCGGCCATGATGCCGGCAACCCGGGCCACGGCGAGTGCGTCCCCCTTCGGCAGCCCGCCGTCGGCGATCAGGCGAACCACTTCGACGGTGCTGCGCAGCACTGCCTGCGCCGTTGCCTGGCGCGTGGTTTCGGTCTTGGCGGATACGTCCACCATGTGCGCGGAGCCGTCCTCGCGGACGTGGGTCAGTCCCGCGGGGTGGAGGTCTTCGGGTTCGGCGCTCACGGCAGGGTCCTTTCGGGCACGGCGTCCGGGCAGGACACAGTTGCGGTTATTCCAGTAGCAATACTGTCACTTCTGCGCCGGCCTCGAGGTGCTCGGTTCCCACGGGGACGGAGATCAGGGCGTTGGAGGAGGCGAGGGCATGGACCAGGTGGGACCCGGGTCCGCCCACCGGCTCCACCGTTCCGGCCGTGTACCGGCCGCGGCGCACCTGGTGCTTGCCGGCCGGGCTGCCGAGCGGGGCGGTGAGGCGGGCCGGCACTTCCGCCCGGGGCCGCGGGGCACCGGTGACGGCGCTCAGGGCCGGGCGCAGGAACATCTCGAAGGACACCAGCGAGCTGACCGGGTTGCCGGGGAACCCGAGGAACGGGACGCCGTCCACCGTGCCGATGCCCTGCGGGCCGCCCGGCTGCATCGCCACGGACAGGAACGCCACGTCCTGCGCAGCGAGGCCCTGGCGCACCACCTCGTAGGCTCCCTTGCTGATGCCTCCCGAGGTGAGGACCAGGTCCGGGGTGTCGGCGGCGACGTCGGCACGGAGCCGGTCGGTGAACTCCTGCGGGGAGTCGGCCAGGATCCGGGACCGGAGCACCTCGGCGCCTGCCTCCTGCAAGGAGCTCCGGAGCAGGGTGGTGTTGGCGTCGTGGATCTGGCCCGGCCCGAGCGGTATGCCCGGTTCAATGACTTCGTCCCCGGTGGTCAGCAGCAGCACCCGCGGCCGGGCCCGGACTGCTACACGGTCCAGGCCGAGGGCCGCGAGCAGGCCCAGCTGCAGCGCACCCAGCACGGCTCCGGCGGGCAGTGCCGGGGTGCCGGCGGCAATATCGCTGCCCGCCCTGCGGACGAACTGCCCGGGGGACACATCCGCCGGGACCGCCACGGTGCTGCCGGCCTGTCCTGCGGGCAGGAAATAATCGGGGGTGCATGCCTCGATCGGGACGACGGCGTCGGCACCCTCGGGCAGCATGGCACCGGTCATAACGGGGGCGGCCGTGCCGGGAAGCAGCGGCGGCGCTGCCGAGCCGGCCGGAATAGGTGCGGCCGTGGCCAGGCGGACCCTGCCGGGATCGGCCGGCTGGTTCCCGGCGGCCAGATCGGCAACACGGACCGCGTAACCGTCCATCTGCGAGTTTGTGAAGGGCGGCAGGTTCCCCGGTGCCCGCACTTCGGCGGCAAGGAGCCGCCCGGCCGCGGCGTTCAGCGCCACGGTCTCGTGGGCGGGCGGATGGTCCCGGAACCAGGTCCGCAGGAGGTCCTCCACGGCTTGCCGGTGTGCCGCCACCGTCCGGGGTCCGGCAGTAGCAGCGGATGCCCGTGCCGGGACACCCTGTGGAGCCGGTTCTACCGACATGGTCCTCCTTGGGAGATGGGACGGTGTCGAGGGACGAGAAAAACTCAGCGCACCGTCACCCGAATTGTATGCAGGCCGGTGGCTCCGTCAGGAAGCACGGGCCGTTTTTCTTCCGCCTGCCGCACGCCGTTTGCATCCACGGCCCGGACCGCGGTGTCATGCCCGCCCGGTGCCAGCTCCACTGCGATCCGGTACTGCCGCCACGTGTCCGCGGAGATCCCGGGAGCCAGCTCCGCGTCCTGCCAGCCGCCGTCGTCCACGCGGACCTGCACGGCGCTGATGCCGGTGTGCTGCGCCCACGCCACGCCGGCCACGGTGACCGTGCCGGCGGAGACCGGTGCACGGCCGGGAACGTCGATGCGGGAGGCGAGCTTGACCGGGCCGCTCTCGCCCCAGCCGCGTTCCGTCCAGTAAGCCGTTTCGTCCGCGAACCGGGTGACCCGCAGCTCGGTGACCCACTTGGTGGCGGACACGTATCCGTACAGTCCGGGTACGACCAGCCGGACGGGGAAACCGTGTTCCAGCGGCAGCGGTTCCCCGTTCATGCCCACGGCCAGCAGCGCATCCCGGTCATCCGTCAGTGCTTCCAAGGGGGTGGAAGCGCTCCACCCGTCCCGGCTTGTGGAGAGCACCATGTCCGCGCCCGGCTGCACGCCTGCCCGGGCCAGCACCTCTCTGACGGGCATTCCCAGCCACCGGGCGTTGCCGATCAGGTTTCCGCCCACCTCGTTGGAAACGCAGGCGAGGGTGACGTAGCTTTCCTGCAGCGGCGCAGCGAGGAGTTCCGCGTAGTCCAGTTCCACTTCGCGGTCCACCATGCCGGTGACCCGCAGCCGCCAATCCGCCGGGTCGATCAGCGGCACCCTCAGGGCCGTGTCGATCCGGTAAAAATCGGCAGCGGGTGTCACCAGCGGCGCCAGGCCGTCGACGGCGAGCTCGGCCCCGGCGGGTATTGCTGCCGCACGCCGGGACGGTACCGGCAGCCGGACCGTTTCGCGCAGGGCCGTGACGCCCACCTGTCCCCCGCGGGCTATGCCGGCCAGCGCGGCACCGAGCAGGGCCACCGCCGCTCCCCCGCCCACCGAGGTTATTACGGTACGGCGGCGCACCGCGGCGTCGTCGTTCGTCTGCGCCGCGGCCAGGTTCCGGATCCGCGCCGTAAGCGCCCGCAGGACCAGGACGGCGACGACGCCGGCGGCCAGCGGCGGCAGCAGGGCCAGCAGCGAAAACTGCTGCCGGGTAAGGACGGCGGCCAGGCCGGCTGCCCCGAAGAGGCCCAGGACCGCCGCACCCGTAGGCGGACGGCGCACCTCCAGGACACCCGCTGCGGCGGCGGCAAGGGCGATGACCAGACCCATGCCCACCAGCAGCGCGGCCTTGTCCGCCGTCCCGAAGAGGCTGATTGCGGCGTCTTTGACCGGGCCGGGAACGAAGTCGATGACCACCGATCCGACGGCGGACACCGGGGAAAGCGACGGGCTGGCGATGGCGGCGAGCAGCTCACCGGCGGCCACGCCCAGTCCGGCGGCGACCAGTCCCGCGGCCGCCGACCACCGCCGGTTGGCCCGCTCCGGACCTGCGGCGGAGCCCCGGGTGCGCCGTTCACGGGTGCTCATCGCGGCAGCAGCCGTCCGGTGGCGATCCGGGCCAGCAGCAGCACCAGCAGGTACAGGGCAATAAGCATCAGGCAGATGCCCAGGGCCGCCTGCGGCTGGTTGGAGTTCAGGCTCAGTTCGATCTGCAGCGGCAGGGTCCGGGTGCTCCCCTCGATGCTCCCCGCGAAGGTGATGGTGGCCCCGTATTCGCCCAGCGACCGGGCGAAGGCCAGCAACGTGCCCGCCACGATGCCTGGCAGCGCCAGGGGCAAGGTGATGTGGCGCAGGATCGCGGTGGGACCTGCCCCGGACGTGGCGGCGGCCATTTCCAGGTCCCGGTCCACGGCGGACAGGCTGTTCAGCGACGCGACCACGAAGAAGGGCAGGGAAACAAACACCTGGACAATAACGACGGCGGCCGGCGAGTACCCCACGTCCAGTCCCACGGTGCCGAGCAGCTTTCCCGCAATCCCCTGCCGGCCCCAGAAATACAGCAGGGCGATGCCGGAGACAACCGGTGAGAGCACCAGCGGGATCAGCAGGATTCCGCGCATCAACTGGATCCACGGGCCCTCCAGTTTGCTGAGCAGCACGGCCAGCGGCAACCCCAGCAGTACGCAGAGAAGCGTGGAGCCGGCCGAGGTGGCAAGGGAGAGGCCCAATGCCGTGCGGGCCGCGTCGGAGCCGAGCAGTTCCGGCAGCGACGTCCAGGGGACGTTGAGCAGCAGCGCCGCGACGGGTCCGGCGCACAGGAGCAGGGCGATGCCGGCCGGCAGCCACAGCCAGGCGGGCGTCGTGGCTCGTGCCTCCCGGCTCATGGCGGACGCCGAGCCGGGCGCCGCTTCGAATTCCCGCGTCCTAAGGGGCATCGTTGCTCCCCGGGTCCGCCGGACCGAACCCCGCCTCGGCAAGGATGCCTGCCGCCTCGGGGCCGATAAGCCACTCGTAGAATGCTGCCGCGTCGGGATTGCCGGCTCCTTCGGCGGTCAGTCCCGCCGGATACCGGTTAGGGGCGGGATCCTCCAGCGGCAGGTAGGTCACGCCGGACCCGGCTGCGGCCAGGGCATCGGTCCGGTAGACAAACCCGGCATCTGCCTGGCCACTGGTTACCTTGGTCAGCACCGAACGGACGCTGTCCTCCAGGCTCGGTGCGGGAACAGCGACACCGGCTGCTTCGAGGACCCGCGATGTTGCCCGCCCGCACGGAACGGAGGGTGCGCACAGGGCTGCCCGAACGCCGTCGCCCGCAACATCGCGTAATACGCGGATCCCGGCGGGGTTGTCCGCGGCCAGGGCCAGCACCAGGTTGTTGCTGGCCAGCACCGTCTCCCGGTCCAGTCCGTTCCGCAGGGGTTCGAGTGCCTCGAGGTCGGCTGTAATCACAACGTCCGCTTCCGCGCCGGACTGCAGCTGCGCCACGAGCTGGCTGCTGGAGCCGATGTTGACGCGCAGGCGCCCGCCGCCGTCGTAAGCCGCATTCAGCTGCTCAACCACGTCCGTGAGCGAGGAAGCCGCAAAGACCGTGATGCCGGTTCCGCTGCGGTCGGCGGCGCCGGTGGTGTCCGCGGAGGTGCATGCGGCTGCGGAAGCGGCTAGAACCATCACGGCGCACGCTGCCAAAGTCCGGCGGCCCCGGGGAACAAAGCGCATTTATAGAGCCTAACTGTCAAAAGGCGTAACCTCGAGGAATGGGAACACAGCTGGGAATGCCTGCAGTACGCCCTTCCCCCAGTACACCAGAAATCAGCCCGCCCGAAGCCGCGGCACCGGGCAGCGGTTCTACCGCTGCCGTCTCGGCGCTGCCCTCCCCCGCGTCTGCCCTGGCGCTTTCCCCGGCAGACGGTCTGCTGGACCGGCACGGCCGCCGCGCCACGGACATGCGGCTGTCGCTGACGGACAAATGCAACCTGCGCTGCACGTACTGCATGCCCGCCGAAGGGCTCAACTGGCTGGCCCGGGACAAAGTACTTGCCCGGGACGAAATCGTCCGCCTCGTCCGCCTCGGCGTCGACCGGCTGGGTGTGCGCGAGCTGCGGTTGACCGGCGGTGAACCGCTGGTCCGTGCGGACCTGGTGGACATTGTTGCCGGTATCCGTGCCAACCACCCGGAACTGCCGATTTCCCTGACCACCAACGGGCTCGGCCTGGACAAGAAAGCCCAGGCACTGAAGGACGCCGGCCTGACCCGCATCAACGTGTCCCTGGATTCCCTCCACCCGGACACCTTTGCCCAGCTCACCCGCCGCCCGTTCCTGGACCGGGTGCTGCGCGGGGTGGAGGAAGCCGCCCGGGTGGGCCTGGGCCTGGTCAAGATCAACGCCGTGCTGATGCGGGGAATCAACGACGCCGAGGCGCCGGACCTGCTGGAGTGGGCGGTCAGCCGCGGCTTCGAACTGCGTTTCATTGAGCAGATGCCCCTGGATGCGGACCACGGCTGGACGCGGGACGGCATGATCACCGCCGCCGAGATGCGGTCCCTGCTGGAACGGGACTTCGTCCTGACCCCCGATTCCCGGGAGCGCAACGGCGCACCGGCGCAGCGCTGGGAGGTCCGCCGGCATGCGGACCCGGCAACGGTTGTCGGGACCGTCGGCATCATTGCTTCCGTCACCGAACCTTTCTGCGCAGAGTGCGTCCGGACCCGGATCACTGCCGAGGGCAAGGTCCGCAGCTGCCTGTTTTCCCACGACGAGACGGACCTGCTGGCGCTGCTGCGCAGCGGTGTGGACGACGACGCCGTCGTCCGCCGCTGGCAGGAAGCCATGTGGGGCAAGCCCAAGGCACACGGCATGGGCCATACCGGGCTCGGCGACTCCGACTATGTCCAGCCCGAACGAACCATGAGCGCGATAGGCGGCTAAGTGCTGATCAGATACTTCGGCGCTGCGAAGGCAGCAGCCGGCACGGAAGAAGAACACCTGGATGAAGGGCCGCTGACGCTGGCCGAGCTGGCGGAAAAACTTGCCGCCCGGTACCCGTCGCCCGGCGCAGGCGTCCCGGCGCTCGGTACGGTGATTGCCCGCAGTACGTTCCTGGTCAACGAAACGGCGGCCCGGAACCCGGACCTGCTGCTGCAGCCGGGAGACGTTGTGGACATCCTCCCGCCCTTCGCGGGCGGATAGGCGCAGGAGCGGCGGCGGTTAAACGGCAAAGGCACACCCGGGACGCGGTCCGCGCCGGGTGTGCCTTTCGCAAAGAGGTTAGAAGCCCAGTTCCGCCGCTGATTCGAACGGGCCCACCACGGTGATGGTGCGGGGGGCTGCGGCCAGTTCTACGGCCAGCTCCTGGACCTGTTCCGCCGTGACTGAATGGATCCGGCGCAGGGACTCATCGATGTCGATGAACTCGCCGCTGACCAGCTCCGCCCGGCCCAGGCGGGACATCCGGGAGCCGGAGTCCTCCAGGCCCAGCACCATGCCGCCGGAGATCTGGCCCAGGGCCTTGGCCAGTTCGGCAGGCTCCACGCCGTCGGCGGCCAGCCGCTCGAGTTCGCTGCCGAGCAGGTCGATGACCTGCCGGGTCTTGGCGGGCGAGCAGCCTGCATACATGCCGAAGTAGCCGGCGTCGGCGTACGACGCCGAGAAAGAGTAGGTGGAGTACACCAGTCCGCGCTTCTCGCGGATCTCCTGGAACAGGCGGGAGGACATGCCGCCTCCGAGGATCGTGTTCAGCACGCTCATGGCAAAGCGGCGGTCATCCGTTGCGGTCAGCGAGGGGCAGCCCATCACGATGTTGGCCTGCTCCACCGGACGGTTGATGACGTGGACGCCGGCGGTGCCGGAGATCGACGCCGGCGCGGTGTCCCGGCGCGGCGCAGGCGTTGCCGCCGGGTCCAGTTCCCAGCCGGCGGTCTGCAGCGCCTGCAGCACGAGTGCGCAGACCTGCTCGTGGTCCAGTCCCCCGGCAGCGGTGACTACCAGTTCCTCCGGACGGTAGTACCGCCGGTAGTGGTCAAGGACCGCTTCGCGGGACACGCTCCGGATGGCATCGGGAGTGCCGCCGATGGGACGGCCGAGGGCATGGTCGCCGAGGACGGCTTCGGAAAACTTTTCGTGGCAGAGATCGGCCGGATCGTCATTGTCCATGGCGATCTCTTCGAGGATGACGTCGCGTTCCTGTTCCAGTTCCTCAGGATCCAGGACGGCAGACGTAACCATGTCGGTGATGACGTCAATGGCCATCGGAAGATCGGTATCCAGCACCCGAGCGTAGTAGCAGGTGCTTTCCTTGGCGGTGGCCGCATTGGACTCGCCGCCCACCTCGTCAAACGCCGAGGCGATATCCAGCGCCGAACGGCGGCTGGTGCCCTTGAACAGCAGGTGCTCAAGGAAGTGTGTGGAGCCGTGCCGGCCCGCGGCTTCATCCCGCGAGCCGACACCAACCCAGAATCCGATGGCCGTGCTGCGCTGGCCCGGCATTTCCTCCGTCAGGACCCGGACGCCGCCGGGCAGTACCGAACGGCGCACGACGGCGCCTCCCGGAGTTCCGACCACAAGGGTCGGGTCGGAGGAAAGAGTGGTCAGCGGAAGCTGGACAACCGTCCCGTGCCCCTTCGGTGAGGAAGGGGACACGGGACGGTTTCCATCGGAGTAGTCCGGCATTTACTCTGCAGACTCGGTTTCTGCTGCTTCTTCGCCTTCGGCGTCTTCAGCAACCACCGGGGAGAGCGAAAGCTTTCCGCGGTCATCGATCTTGGTGATTTCCACCTGGACCTTCTGGCCCACGGAGACGACGTCGTCGACGTTGTCCACGCGCTTGCCGCCGGCGAGCTTACGCAGCTCGGAGATGTGCAGCAGGCCGTCCTTGCCCGGGGTCAGGGAGACAAAAGCACCGAACGTGGTGGTCTTGACTACCGTGCCGAGGTAACGCTCGCCGATCTCGGGGACCTGCGGGTTGGCGATCGCGTTGATCGCCGAGCGGGCAGCCTCGGCGGAGCCGCCGTCGGTTGCGCCGATGAGGACGGTGCCGTCATCTTCGATGGAGATGTCAGCGCCGGTGTCCTCCTGGATCTGGTTGATCATCTTGCCCTTCGGGCCGATGACCTCGCCGATCTTGTCCACGGGGATCTTGACCGAGATGATGCGCGGGGCGAACTCGGAGAGCTCGTCCGGTGCGTCGATCGCGGCCTGCATCACGTCGAGGATGTGCAGGCGGGCTTCGCGGGCCTGCTTCAGTGCTGCTGCCAGCACGGAGGCGGGGATACCGTCGAGCTTGGTGTCCAGCTGGATGGCCGTGACGAACTCGGAGGTACCGGCGACCTTGAAGTCCATGTCGCCGAAAGCATCTTCGGCGCCGAGGATATCGGTCAGGGCTGCGTAGCGGGTTTCGCCGTCAACCTGGTCGGAGACCAGGCCCATGGCGATGCCTGCCACCGGAGCGCGCAGCGGAACACCGGCGTTGAGCATGGACAGCGTCGAGGCGCAGACCGAACCCATGGAGGTGGAACCGTTGGAGCTCAGGGCTTCGGAGACCTGGCGGATGGCGTACGGGAATTCTTCACGCGTGGGCAGCACCGGCATCAGGGCGCGCTCTGCAAGTGCGCCGTGGCCGATTTCGCGGCGCTTGGGCGAACCCACGCGGCCGGTCTCACCGGTGGAGTACGGCGGGAAGTTGTAGTTGTGCATGTAGCGCTTGCGCGTTACCGGCGACAGCGAGTCAATCTGCTGTTCCATCTTCAGCATGTTCAGCGTGGTGACACCCATGATCTGGGTTTCGCCGCGCTCGAAGATGGCCGAACCGTGTACGCGGGGCAGGACCTCGACCTCGGCGGTGAGCTGACGGATGTCCGTCAGGCCGCGGCCGTCGATGCGGACCTGCTCCTTGAGGATGCGCTGGCGCACGACCTGCTTGGTGACGGAGCGGAAAGCAGCGGAAACTTCGCCTTCGCGGCCTTCGAACTTCTCAGCCAGTGCGGCCTTGACTTCGTCCTTGAGCTCGTCGGCAGCGGCGTCGCGCTCCTGCTTGTCGGCGATCGAGAAGACCTTGGCCAGCTTCTCGCCGGCAGCGGCTTCAACGGCCTCGTACACGTCGTCCTGGTAATCCAGGAAGATCGGGAACTCGACGGTGGGCTTGGCTGCGCGGGCAGCCAGGTCCGACTGGGCGTCGCACAGGACCTTGATGAACGGCTTCGCCGCTTCCAGGCCTTCTGCAACAACCTCTTCGGTCGGGGCGGTGGCGCCCTCTTCCTTGATGAGGTTCCAGGCGTTGTCGGTGGCTTCGGCTTCCACCATCATGATGGCGACGTCGTCACCGGCAATGCGGCCGGCAACCACCATGGAGAACACGGCGCGCTCCAGCTCGGAGTGCTTCGGGAACGCAACCCACTGGCCGTCAACCAGGGCAACGCGGACGCCGCCGATCGGGCCGGAGAACGGCAGGCCGCTCAGCTGGGTGGACATGGAGGAAGCGTTGATCGCAACCACGTCGTAGAGAACGTCCGGGTTGATCGCCAGGACGGTGACCACAATCTGGACCTCGTTGCGCAGGCCCTTGACGAACGCGGGGCGCAGCGGGCGGTCCATCAGGCGGCAGGCCAGGATGGCTTCGGTGGACGGACGGCCTTCGCGGCGGAAGAACGAGCCCGGGATGCGGCCGGCAGCGTACATACGCTCCTCGACGTCCACGGTCAGCGGGAAGAAGTCGAAACCTTCACGCGGGGACTTGCCGGCGGACGTGGCCGAGAGCAGGGCGGTGTCTTCGTCAATGTAGACCATCGCCGAACCGGCTGCCTGCTGGGCAAGGCGGCCGGTTTCGAACCGGATGACGCGCTTGCCGTACTTGCCGTTGTCAATAACGGCTTCTGAGAACTGAATTTCGGGACCCTCCATATGAGAGTCACCTCCGTTTCTTCTGTGGGCGGAGGCACCCAGCACCGTATCGAACTTCTTTCCGCGCGGCACGGGCCGCACGTTCAACACCCGGTCTTCGATCGAGGTCCTCGGGCAGATTCTCCCGGAGACCACTACCGAGGACCGCGAATGCTGCGATGCTGGCTGACTCCTGTGATGTGTGCTTCTTTACTTCTGTGGTTCTTTTACTGCATAACTACCTTCGCCGGCCCCCCCTATGGTGGAGACCGAAATCAGACAGGTGCGCTTCCGGCTTTCCCGGTGTCCATGCCTGCCTGCGCAAAAGGCGGCTCCCCGTGCAGTGCACAGGTGCCGCCTTTCACAAAGACTATCGACGCAGGCCGAGGCGCTCAATGAGCGTACGGTAGCGGGCGATGTCGGTCTCGCGCAGGTAGGTCAGCATGCGACGACGACGACCAACCAGGGCCATCAGGCCGCGGCGGGTGTGGTGGTCATGCTTGTGGGTCTTCAGGTGCTCGGTCAGGTCGAGGATGCGCCGTGAAAGCACAGCAACCTGAACCTCGGGGGAACCGGTGTCCCCTTCAGCGCGAGCGAATTCCCGAATGATTTCCTGCTTGACGGCGGGATCGAGTGCCAATGTAACTCCTAGAGTTGTGCCGTGAGGCCCGAGTCAGCACTTCGCTGCCGGGAATCTTTCTGCCCTGGGGCGTCAGCCCCGGAACATAAAGAAATTCAGCCGCCACGGACCGCAGCCGAATTTGAAACCAGTTTACCTGCCCGTGCCGCTTTCTGTCGAAAGGACCTCGCGGGTGCGTTCGACGTCGAGGCGCATCTGGGCGACCAGTGCCTCGGGGCCGGTGTACGCCACCATGCCCCGGAGCCGGTCCACGAATTCCACCACCACGTGCTGGCCGTACAGGTTGAAATCCTCGATCTCTTCGGCGGGCCGGTCGATGACATGTGCTTCCACCTGACGGCTCACGCCCTCGAAGGTGGGGTTGGAACCCACCGACACGGCGGCGGGCCACCGGGCGCCGGCCTCGTCCACCAGCCAGCCGGCGTAGATCCCGTCGGCGGGGATGAGGCCTGAGGACTCCGGGGCGAGGTTGGCGGTAGGGAACCCCAGTTCGCGGCCGCGTGCCGCCCCGTGCACCACTTCGCCGCGCATCCGGTGGGTACGTCCGAGCAGGCGGGCAGCGGTGCGGACATCACCTTCCCGCAGTGCTTCGCGGATCCAGGTGGAGGAACAGCGCCGGCCGGAGTCCGGGCCGTCCGGGAGTGCGCCGAAATCCTCCACCGCTTCCACGGCGAACCCGAGCTCGCGGCCGAGTTCGCGCATGGTGTCCAGGTCTCCGGCGTTGCCCCGTCCGAAGCGGACGTCGTGGCCGATGACGACTGTCTTGACGTGGAGTGCCTCAACCAGGACCGTGCGGACAAATTCCTCTGCGGTCAGGGAAGCCAGCTCCAGCGTGTAATGCATCATCAGCAGGCCGTCCAGCCCGGTGTCGGCCAGCGCCTGCACGCGGTCCACGAGGCCCATGATCAGTTCCGGTGCGCTCTGGGGCCGGTGTACCTGCGCCGGGTGGGGATCAAAGGAGATGGCGACGGCGGCCGCATCCTGGGCACGCGCCACCTTGACCAGGCGGTTGAGCACATGCTGGTGGCCCAGATGCACGCCGTCGAAGTTGCCAATGGTGATTACTGTCGGACCAATGTCGGCAGGTATTTCCGCCAGGTCATTCCAGTAGTACACGCAGGCTCCTTAGCAGCATTTTCCAGCGCCGGTCGAACGGCTGGTCCAGGTTTCCGGGCGGCTTTCGCCGCGCCGGGACCTATCCATTATGTCCGATCTGCGACGCTTACCGGGAACCGCCCGCAATCCCGGTATCTCCCCCGGCCTGCTGGCTGTACTCGCGGCGCAGGTCGGATGTCTTGGCGATGAACCGGTGCCAGACCAGCAGCGCCGGAGGGAAGGCCAGCTCAACGATCATCAGCACAATGAACGTGAAGTGCGGGGTTCCGGAGAAGGCCCAGGAAAGCACACGGCCAATGCCGCCCAGGAACACCATCAGGCAGACGAGCCAGAGCATGTTCGCCCACTGGAACTTCACGGCAATGGCCACGAATGCCGCGCCCACGCCCACCATCATCGCGGCGAAGAACCGGTACTGGCTTTCCAGGGTGGGATTGACCTCTCCCCCGGCGCCGTCCGGCAGGCCGGCCGTGCCGGTGATGAGGTTGTAGAGGCCGAAGCCGGCCACCAGGATGCCCACACCGATGACGACGGCGCGGAAGACGCCCCAGTCGTCACTGCTCTTGTAGGGCTTGGCCGCCTTCGGCTGCTTTCCTGCCCTGCCGGGCTTGCCGGCGGACGGCTTGCCGGACTGCGTCCGGCGGGTCGGGGAATCCGACCCGCCCGGCGTCGATGTCCCCGGCGCTGATGTCCCCGGCGCTGATGTCCCCGGCGCCTTTGGTGCCTGGCTTCCCGGCCCGTCCGTGCCCGAAGGGCTGTTCCTGTCGCCCGGTGTCGGCGCTGCGTTGCTCATGGCTCCCCTTTGACGGAGTTGGAACTGAAGTTGTTCCTGCCATCGTCTCACGCACCCGCGCCGAACAGGTAAGCATACTTATTTCAGCGGCGCGCGTCTGCGCGGTGCCGGTAAAGCCACCACAACCCGACCATCGGCAGGATCAACGGCACATACCCGTACCCGCTGCCGAAGCCGGACCAGACCGTGTCGTCGGGCAGCGCGGCGGGGTCGATCAGGCCGAAGATTCCGACAGCGAGCACGCCGACCATTTCCACTCCCACTGCCGCCACGGAAATCCGGTAAGCGGTGGCGCCGGAGCGGGCCAGGCCGACGGTGGCCACGATGTAGACCACGGCGGCGAAGGCGGAAAGCAGGTAAGCCACGGGCGCGTGCTCGAACTTGGTGAGGATCTGGAACGCAGCGCGGGCCGACGCCGCCAACGCGAAGATCGCGTAAACGGCTACCAGCAGCCGGCCGGGCCCTGCATTGCGGGCCGCGGGAGCGGAGCTGTCCGCCGATTCGGCGTCGTCGGGATTAGTACTGCGGTTCATAGAAGTGTTGCTCCGTCCCAGATCTGTTCCATCCGGAACAGCATGACAAATACGGTGATTCCCACGGCGGAAAGCACAATGTTGCTCCAGCGGCTCCGGTCCAGGAGCGACCACCAGACCGCACCGACCGGAATGACCAGCGCGGTCAGCAGATAGCCCCAGAACTCCCAGGCTTCTCCGGCAATGCCCTCCCCGCCGGCGAGGCGGATCAGGGAAGCGGCGCCGTAGACCAGCAGGAAGAGTTCGACGGCGGCCGCGGACAGGATGGTGAGGTCGTTTGGTCCCTGCTTCAGGACGGCGGCACCGATGCACAGCACCACGGACACCAGGCAGACGAGGGAACCGACCAGGAACAGCGGATCCATTTACGCCTTCTCGTTTCCGGGTGTGAAGACCAGCAGTGCCTTTGCCTGCTCGCCCTTGTCCTCGAGCAGTCCCACCACCCGGCCGTCCGGATCGATGGCCGCGACGGGTCCCGGCTGGCCGTTGCCGGTGGCGCCGATCCGGCGGCCGTGCGAGAGGTCCTCGGCTTCGGACGCGGACAGGCTGCGGACCGGGAAGAGGTCGGCGGCGGCGTCGTCGAGGTCCAGGACCCGCAGGTCCTCTGCCAGTTCCTCGAGGGTGGAGGCCTGTTCCAGGCTGAACGGTCCCACGCAGGTGCGGCGCAGGGCGGTCAGGTGCCCGCCGACGCCGAGTGCGGCACCGAGGTCACGGGCCAGGGCGCGGATGTAGGTGCCGGAGGAGCAGTCGACGGTGACGTCGACGTCGCGCAGCCGCCCGCCGTTCTCGCGCCGGATGTCATGGACCTCGAACCGGGAGACGGTAACCGGCCGCGCGGGCAGGTTCACTTCCCCGCCGGCGCGGACCTTCGCGTAGGAACGTTCGCCGTTGACCTTGATCGCGCTGACGCTGCTGGGGACCTGCTGGATGTCGCCGGTCAGGTTCGCCACCGCAGCCCGGATTTCCTCGTCCGTCACGGCGGCGGCAATGGTTTCCGCGGTGACTTCACCCTCGGCGTCGTCCGTGACGGTCGCCTGACCGAGCCGGATGGTGGCCTCGTAGGTCTTGGTGGTGCCGACAATGTAGGTCAGCAGGCGGGTCGCCTTGTTGATGCCGACCACCAGCACGCCGGTGGCCATCGGATCCAGGGTGCCTGCGTGTCCGACCTTCCGGGTGCCTGCCAGCCTCCGCAGGCGTCCGACCACGTCGTGGCTCGTCCATCCCTGCGGCTTGTCCACAATAATCAGTCCTGAACGGACCTGCCCTGAATTCACGCCTTTCAGTATATGTTGCGGCACGCGGCGTCCGTTCCGCACCGCTGCCGCCCGCGGGCGGCGATAGCATTCGGATATGGCACAGCTCTCACCGCACGTCCGGAAAGTCCCGCCCAACCAGATCCGTGAAATCACCCAGGCCGCCTGGGCCAAGCCGGACGCGATTGTCCTGAGTATCGGCGAGCCCGGTTTCCCCACCCCCGGGCATATCCTCGACGCCGCCCGGGCCACGCTTGACCGGGACGAAACCGGTTACACCCCGAACGCGGGCATCGCTCCCCTGCGCTCGGCCTTCGCCCGGCACGCGGGTGCCGCCTGCGGGAAGGAGATCAGCCCGGAGCGGGTTTTCGTTACGTCGGGGGCGCAGCAGGGACTGCATCTGGCCATGAGCCTGCTCCTGGACGCCGGAGACGAAGTCCTGGTGCCGAACCCCGGATATCCGACGTTCGCGATGACCGCCGAACTCCTGCACGCGGTGCCGGTGGAGTACCCGCTGTATCCCGAGCACGGGTTCCAGCCGAGGATCGAAGACATCGAAGCCCTGCTGACGCCGCGCACCCGGGTGCTGCTGCTGAACTCCCCGTCCAATCCCCTGGGTGCCGTGTTCAGCGGCGAACTGACCCGTTCCCTGGTGGAGCTGGCACGGCGGCACGACCTGTGGATTCTTTCGGACGAGTGCTACGAGGCCTTCACGTTCGATGTACCGCATGTGAGCCCCCTGGCGTTCGACGGCGACGCCGGGGAACGCGTGATCACTTCCCTCACCCTGTCCAAGACCTACGGCCTGACCGGGCTGCGCATCGGCGCACTGGTGCTGCCGGAAGGGCTGGAACCGGTGCTGAGCACGGTCATGGAATCCATCGTGTCCTGCGTGGCCTCCCCGTCGCAGTATGCTGCCCTGGCCGCACTCACCGGACCGCAGGATTACGTGGACATGGCGTCCGCGCATTACCGGGCCAACCGGGATGCTGCCTGCGCCGTCCTTGCCGAAAAGGGCATTCCCTATCTCGAGGCACAGGGGGCCTTCTACCTCTGGGCCGATCTGTCCGCCGCAACCGGCGGAAACGTCCGGGACTGGACCCTGCGCTTCCTGGAAGAGGAGTCGGTGGCGGTGGCCCCGGGCACCGCTTTCGGCTCCATTGGAGAGGGCTGGATCCGGATTGCGCTGTGCGGCGACCGCGATGAGCTGCTGGAAGGCGTCAGCCGGCTGCCGGGCCCGGGAGCGGCCTAGGCCGCCTTTGGCCCGCGTCTGGGCGGCCCCGCAGCCAATACCCGCCGTCTCGGTTTACGGCGGTATTCCCGGGGCCTAGGCTGTGAGCCCTTCAGCGGGGGAACCGCGGGGCGGGTGCGTGCTGGAGCAGTCTTTCACTGCAACGCATCCTGCCGAGGAGAACGTCGTGAAAAAGTCACCCGCTTTAGTTGTCCCTGCCCTGACCGCCCTCCTGCGGCGGGGCTCCCCCGGCGCCGGCTCCCGCCTCCGGGCACCCGTGTCCGACGTCCCGCCGCCCGGCGCACGACCGCGGGCATCCATACGCAGAATCCTCACCGCCGCGGTCTGTGCCGCCGCGCTGGTTAGCCCCTCCGGGATTGCCGGTGCCGCCGACGGACAGTCGGGCAGGTCCAGCGAACGTTCCTGGTGGGACGAGGACCGGTCCGCCACCGAACGGGCCAATGCACTCCTGCCACAGATGTCGCTGGAGGAAAAAGTGGACATGCTCCACGGCGAGCTAAACAGCAACTACGGCTTTTACAACGCACCGATCGAGCGCTTGGGGATTCCGGCCCTCACCATGACCGACGGCCGAAACGGCGTTCGCCAGGCCAACAACATCAACAACAACGGGCTATCCACGCTGCTGCCCTCCGCCATCAGCGTGGCTGCCTCCTGGGACCGGAACGTTTCGGAGCGCCATTCCCAGGTGGCCACTGACGAAGCTTTCCGGAACGGACTGAACGTGCTGTTGGCACCCTCAATGAACATTGCCCGGGTGCCGCAGAACGGTCGGAACTTTGAGTCCTTCGGTGAGGATCCGCTGCTGCAGGGAATTATGGGCTCCGCCTATTCCGAGACCACGCAGGACTACGGCGGGGTGATTTCAAACCAGCAGAATGTAGCGGCGTACACCCAGGAAACCAACCGCCTGCAGGGCCTGAACAACGTGATGGACGAACGGACGCTGCAGGAGATTTACACCCGTCCCTTTGCCATCGCGATTGAAGGGTCCCATCCGGGGTCGGTGATGTGCGGCTTCAACCAGGTCAACGGGGAACAGTCCTGCGACAGCGGGTACCTGCTGAACGAAATTCTCAAGACCCAGCTGGAGTTTGAGGGCTGGGTGCTGACCGATTACGGCGCCCGGACCACCACCCTGGGCATCAACAACGGGCTGGACCAGCTGCAGCCGGGCAACTTCACCCCGGTGGCGGGCGAGGCCGGCACGTGCCTGTTCTGCCAACCCCTGATCGACGCCGTCAACGCCGGGGACGTTCCGATCGAGCGGATCAACGACGCCGTCCGGCGCATCCTCCGTCCCATGTTCGCCCTGGGGCTCTTCGACCGCAGCTACGAGGGCCTGCCGATCGCCTTCGACGCCCATAACGCGGAGTCCGCCGAGCTCGCCGAAGAGGGCATGGTCCTGCTGAAGAACGACGACGAGCTGTTGCCGTTCAACGCAGACGAGCTGGATTCAATTGCGGTCATCGGTACGGATGCCGACGTCGTTGTCCAAGGAGGCGGGAGCGCGTACATCGCAAACCCCGCGGAGGAGACTTCGGCGTTGCAAGGGATCCGGAACCGGCTGGCAGGCACCGGCACGGAGGTGGCCTTTGTACCCGGCACGGATCCGGTGACCTCCGTGGCCGCACTGCCCGGCGCCCAGCCGATTCCGTCGTCGTTCCTTACTCCCGTGGACGGAACGCCGGGAACCGGGCTGAGCGCCCAGTACTTCCTGAACCAGGATTTCTCCGGCACCCCCT
Organism: Arthrobacter jinronghuae; assembly: GCF_025244825.1. NCBI lineage: Bacteria > Bacillati > Actinomycetota > Actinomycetes > Micrococcales > Micrococcaceae > Arthrobacter > Arthrobacter jinronghuae. Next base: position 1,299,214 of record NZ_CP104263.1, on the reverse strand, counting down.
ACCTCGACCGGGTGGACCCTTATGCCGGGTTGAACGCGGGCTTCCTGACCTTCACCGGGCTGGGCGCTTCCTCACCCAATTTCCCGGCCCAGCCGCAGGCGCTAAACACCAACATGTCCGCCCGCTGGACAGGCACGCTCACTGCCCCGGTCACCGGCACCTACGAACTGCAGGTGGTAACCAACGGGCGGACCACCCTCACCGTCGACGGCAACCAGGTGGTGAACGAAACCGGGTTCTTCACGCCCTCTACGGAAGCTTCCAACCAGACCATTTCAGTGCCGCTGGACTTCACCGCAGGCTCCAGCCACTCGGTGGAACTTTCGTACGTGTACGACACGGGTTCCGAATGGAACCAGTCAGCCGCCCAGATCAAGCTCGGCTGGGTGCCGCCGGAAGGCACACCCCTCCCCCAGGCTGTGAACGCGGCCGCTGCAGCTGCTGAAGCGGATGCCGCCGTCGTGATGGTCCGGGATTTCTCCAGTGAAGGCGCGGACCTGCCTGACCTGGCACTGCCGAACCGGCAGGCGGAGCTGATCCGCGCGGTGGGGGCCGCAAATCCCAACACGGTCGTGGTGATGACCACGGGCGCGGCGGTGGAGGTGGTCGACTGGCAGGATGCCGTGGACGGCCTCGTCCAGGCCTGGTACCCGGGCCAGAACCAGGGTACGGCCATCGCCGGCCTGCTCTTCGGCGACACCAATCCGTCCGGCCGCCTGCCGATCACCATGCCCGTCAGCGCTGATCTGACTCCGACCGCCTCGCCCGCCCAGTTCCCCGGTATCGACGGCGTCAACGCGCAGTTCACCGAAGGAATCTTCGAGGGCTACCGCGGCTACCGGCAGTTCGGCCTGCCGTCGGCATACCCCTTCGGCTTTGGACTGAGCTACACGGAGTTCGACTACTCCGATCTCAGGGTCACCTGCGACGCCTCTGCAACCGGCAGCTCGGATACCGGCAGCTCGGATACCGGCACTGCACCGGAGCCGCAGCTCTCCGGCGATGCCGCCCAGGGGCACGGGCACGGGAAGGACCGATGCAAGGGCAGGCCGCTGGAGGTGTCGGTGCGGCTGACCAACACGGGCGACCGAACCGGCAGTGAAGTAGTGCAGGCCTATGCCGGCCCGCTGCCCGCCCCGGTGGCGACCGCCGAACGTTCGCTGGCGGGCTGGGAGAAAGTCACGCTGGACCCGGGACAGAGCCGGCGAGTCCGGCTTCCCCTGGATATCCAGTCCTTCTCCTACTGGGATATCGCCACGGACCAGTGGGTTACTCCGGCAGGCACTGTGCCGGTCTATGTAGGTTCCTCCGTCGAGGACACCCCGCTGACCACGGAGGTGCGGATCCGGCCGCTCGGCTGAACCCGGCCGGCTTAAACCAAAAGGGAGCGGCTCCGTAAAACGGAACCGCTCCCTTTTCGGGGTCTAGGACCTACTTCGCGTCCGAGTCGACCGGAGCATCGGATTCGAGGTCTTCGTCGAAGTCCTCTTCGTCCTTGCGGTACGGATCGGCGTCGCCTGCGTAGCTGGCGCCTTCCTTGAGCGCGGCCAGTTCGGCGTCGCGCTTCTTGGCGGCCCGGATCAGTTCCTCGAGGTGGCCGGCGTTGACCGGGATCTCGTCGGCAACGAATTCGAGCGTCGGCGTCAGCCGGACAGTGATGTTCTTGCCCACCTCGGCGCGCAGGATTCCGCGTGCGGATTCCAGGGCTGCCTTGGTGTCTGCCTGCTGTTCTTCGTCGCCGAAGACCGTGTAGTACAAAGTGGCGTGCTGCAGATCATTGGTGACCCGTGCATCGGTGATGGTCACGAATCCCAGCCGGGGATCCTTGATCCGCCGCTCGAGCGCCTGGGCAACTACTACCTTGATACGGTCAGCGAGTTTCGCAGCGCGTGCTGGATCTGCCATTACCTCTCCTTACTAAGACTGGAAAACAAGTACCCGCAGGCCGCCGGGAGACCCGGCGGCCTGCGGCCACGGATTAGACGCGCGGCTTCTCGCGCATCTCGAAGGTCTCGATGATGTCGCCTTCGCGCAGGTCGTTGAACGAGCCCAGGCCGATACCACATTCGAAGTCCGTCCGGACCTCGGTGGCGTCGTCCTTGAACCGCTTGAGCGAGTCCACGGTGAGGTTCTCACCGATGATCTTGCCGTCGCGGGTGACCCGGGCCTTGGCGTTGCGCCGGATAACACCGGAGCGGACGATCGAGCCGGCAATGTTTCCGAACTTGGAGGAACGGAAGACTTCGCGGACCTCGGCGGTGCCGAGCTGGACTTCCTCGTACTCGGGCTTGAGCATGCCCTTGAGTGCGAGCTCAATGTCATCGATTGCTGCGTAGATGACGGAGTAGAAGCGCATGTCCACGCCTTCACGCTCTGCCAGGTCGGCAACGCGCTCGGCCGGCTTGACGTTGAAGCCGATGATGACGGCGTTGTCCACCGTCGCCAGGTTGACGTCGTTCTGCGTGATGGCACCGACGCCGCGGTGGATGACGCGCAACTGCACGCCTTCGCCGACGTCGATCTTGAGCAGCGAGTCTTCCAGGGCTTCGACGGCACCGGAAACGTCACCCTTGAGGATGAGGTTAAGGGTGTCGACCTTGCCGTCAGCAACGGCCTGGTCGAAGTCCTCGAGGCTAATGCGCTTGCGGCGCTTGGCCAGGGCGGCGTTGCGGTCCGCAGCCTCACGCTTTTCAGCGATCTGGCGGGCGGTGCGCTCGTCGTCGGTAACGAAGAACGTGTCGCCGGCGCGGGGAACGTTGGACAGGCCGAGCACCTGGACCGGACGCGAGGGTCCGGCTTCGGTGACGTTGTCGCCGTTCTCGTCGAACATGGCACGGACACGGCCGTGGGCCGTACCCGCCACGATGGTGTCGCCGACCTTCAGCGTTCCGGACTGGACCAGGACAGTTGCTACTGCACCGCGGCCCTTGTCCAGGTTGGCTTCGATCGCGATACCGCGGGCGTCCTTGTTCGGGTTGGCGCGCATGTCCAGGGCAGCATCTGCGGTAAGCAGAACGGCCTCGAGCAGGGCGTCGATGTTGAGGTTCTGGCGGGCAGAGACCTCCACGAACATGGTGTCGCCACCGTATTCTTCGGGAACCAGTCCGTATTCGGTCAGCTGGCCGCGGACCTTCTCCGGGTTGGCGCCTTCCTTATCGATCTTGTTCACTGCGACCACGATCGGCACATCGGCAGCCTGCGCGTGGTTGAGTGCTTCAACCGTCTGCGGCATAACGCCGTCGTCGGCTGCGACAACCAGGACGGCAATGTCGGTGACCTTGGCACCACGGGCACGCATGGCGGTGAACGCCTCGTGGCCCGGAGTATCGATGAAGGTGATGGGACGCGTTGCGCCTTCATGGTCAAACTGAATCTGGTAGGCACCGATGTGCTGCGTGATGCCGCCGTGTTCGCCTTCCACAACGTTCGAGTTGCGGATGGCGTCCAGCAGGCGGGTCTTACCGTGGTCAACGTGACCCATGATGGTGACTACCGGAGGACGTGCCTCAAGCTCTTCGTCGCCTTCGGCTTCGAGTTCTGCCTCGAAGTCGATGTCGAACGTGCTCAGCAGCTCGCGCTCTTCGTCTTCGGGCGAGACAACCTGGATCTTGTAGCCCAGCTCGCTGCCCAGGACGCCGAACGTCTCTTCGTCCAGGGACTGCGTGGCCGTTGCCATTTCACCAAGGTGGAACAGTACGGTCACCAGTGCTGCCGGGTTTGCCTCGATCTTGTCAGCGAAGTCCGTGATGGACGCGCCGCGGCGCAGCCGGACAACAGTGTTGCCGTCGCCGCGGGGTACCGAAACGCCGCCCAGCGACGGAGCTGACATCTGCTCCAGTTCCTGCCGCTTCGCCCGCTTCGACTTGCGCTGCTTGCCGCGTCCTGCGCCGCCCTTGCCGAAAGCACCGGCAGTGCCGCCGCGTCCGCGGCCGCCCTTACCGAAGCCGCCGCCGACAGGTGCGCCGCCGCCGCCGGTACCCGGGGCTCCGCCCGGTCCGCGGCGCGGTCCTGCTGCACCCGGACGTCCCGGAGCTGCCGGACGCTCGGTGCGGTTAGGCATCATTCCCGGTGTGGGGCGTGCGCCGCCGGCGCCTGCTCCTGCCGGACGGGGAGTACCCGGACGCGGTGCGCCGGGACGGGGAGCACCGGGACGCGGTGCACCCGGACGCGGTGCGCCGGGACGGGGTCCACCTGCACCGGCTGCGGGACGGGGGCCTGCGGCACCCGGCGTACCGGAGCGTTCGGCCTCATCGCGGCGTCCACCCGGACGCGGCATACCCTGCGAGGTAGCGAAGGGGTTGTTGCCCGGACGCGGTGCGCCGGCACCCCGTTCGCCGTCGCCGCGGCCACGCGGACGCGGCATGCCCTGGGAAGGTGCAAACGGGTTGTTACCGGGGCGGGGTCCGCCAGCGCCCGGACGCGGTGCGCCGGGACGGGGAGCCGAAGAGGCGGGCGCCTTGGCGGCGTCGTCCTTACCGGTTTCGGGTGCAGCAGGTTCCGCGGCCGGAGCCGGTGCTGCGGCGGGTGCATCAGCTGCGGGTGCAGCTGATGCAGCCGGGGCTGCCGGTGCCGGAGCGGCCTCAGCGGGAGCTGCCGGTGCCGGAGCGGCGGGCTGCTCTGCTGCGGGAGCTGCCGGGGCAGGCTTCGCGGAGCCGGGCTTGGGGGACGGGGCCGAAGGCTTGGACGCAGAGGCGTCAGCCTTGGCGGGGGCTGCCGGGGAAGCAGCAGCCTTGTTTTCAGACGCCGGGAAGGCGCCTCGAAGTTTCTTGACTACCGGGGCCTCAATAGTTGATGAGGCGGAACGGACGAATTCGCCCAGTTCCTGCAGTTTTGCAACTGCATCCTTCGAGGTAATGCCGAGCTCTTTAGCAAGCTCGTGTACGCGGACCTTGGCCACATTTCTCCTGTCTCGGTCCGCACCGAGCCAGGTACGAACCGTCTATTTACTGCGGGCTTCCACTGCAGTTGCAGCGGGGCCCATCACAGAGCACAACAAAGTACTCATCGCTGGGTACTCATCGGGTTTCCATCAGATTTCTGACCCGCTTTCAGGTTGGACGGTTTTGAGTCCGTTCCCGGTCGGAACGTCCTCAAGGGCCTTGAACCAACGTTCAACGTCCGATATTCCCACGGAGCCCCTAAAGGCCCGCGGAAAGCCTGAACGTTTCACTGCCAATCTCAGGCATGCCGTGTCGGGGTGCAACCAGGCACCCCTTCCAGGCATTCGGTGGTCCTCATCGACACGGACGGCGTTGCCGCCTTCCATGCTGACACGGACCAACCGCAGCAGAACAGCTTGGTCATCCTTTTTCCTGCACCCTATGCACGTCCGCAAGGGGACGTGCCTGGATACCCGATTTCCCGCGGCAGCGCCGGAAGCGGCTGCCGATGATTGGGACGCGGAGGGTGACCCGGCCTTATACATTCTAGCGCCTTTCTTGTCCGGCGCTGCATCCGCTTCCGGCACCGGAGCCTAGGAGGCCTTCGCGTCGGAAACGATATCGATCCGCCAGCCGGTCAGCTTGGCCGCGAGGCGGGCATTCTGGCCTTCCTTGCCGATCGCCAGGGACAGCTGGTAGTCGGGGACCACCACGCGTGCAGAGCGCATGTCTTCGTCCGTAATGGTCACGGAGTTAACGCGCGACGGCGAGAGGGAGTTGGCGATGAACGTCGCCGGGTCCTCGCTGAAGTCGACAATGTCGATCTTCTCGTCATGCAGTTCGTTCATGACCGCACGTACGCGGGAACCCATCTCGCCGATGCAGGCACCCTTGGCATTGATGCCGGGAACATTGGCCTTGACGGCAATCTTGGAACGGTGTCCGGCTTCCCGGGCCAGTGCCACGATTTCGACGCTTCCGTCGGCAATTTCCGGAACTTCCAGTTCGAAAAGCTTGCGGACCAGGCCGGGGTGAGAGCGGGAGAGCGTGATGGACGGACCCTTGAATCCGCGGCGCACATCCACAACGAAAGCGCGCAGGCGGGAACCGTGGAGGTACTTCTCCCCCGGAACCTGCTCGGGCGGGGGCAGCAGCGCCTCCACCGAACCCAGGTTCACCTGGATCATGTGCGGGTTGTTGCCCTGCTGGATCTGGCCGGAGACCAGTTCCCCTTCACGGCCCTTGAACTCGCCCAGGATGTTGTCATCCTCGACGTCGCGCAGCCGCTGCAGGATGATCTGCCGGGCGGTGCTGGCGGCGATCCGGCCGAAGCCGGCGGGGGTGTCGTCGAACTCCCCCACCGCGGTTCCGTCGTCGTCGAGCTCAGCGGCCCAGATCGTTACGTGACCGGTCTTCCGGTCCAGTTCCGCCCGCGCCTGCTCCTGCGCACCGTTGGTCTTGTGGTAGGCAACCAGCAGAGCCTGCTCAATGGTCGGCACCAGCAGATCCAGGGGGATCTCCCGTTCGCGTTCCAGCAGCCTCAGCGCACTCATATCTATTTCCATCTAGGCCTCCTCAGCTGTGGTTTCATCATCCGGGGCGTCCTCGCCTGCCGGGTCGTCTTCAAGGTGGGCGAATTCAACTTCAACGCGCCCCTTGCGGATGTCGGCGAATGCCAGGCGGACCGGGTCCCCCTGTTTGGCCTTCATCCCTTTCTTAACCGGGAGTTCCGGTATCAACGTAATGCCGTCGTCTTCGACGGAGATGAGCCGTCCCATCACGTCGTCCCCGCGCTCAACGGAAACGGACACCATCCGGCCTACGTTGCGGCGCCAGTGGCGCGGCTCGGTGAGGGGACGGGAAACCCCCGGGGATGAAACCTCGAGGTTGTAGGGACGTCCGTCATCGCCCGGATCGTTGTCCATGGCTTCGGAAATTACTTGAGCTGCGGACGAAATCCTGTCGAGGCTGACGCCTCCGGGCTGGTCCTCGGGAAGGTCCACGATGACGTGGACAGTGCGGTGGGCACCGGCCAGTTTGATCTCGATGTCCTCGAGGAACAGATCCTGCATCTCTACCGTGGGGGCCAGGTAATTCTTGAGCCGCTGCGTCTCCGCGGCTACTTCTGCACGCATCGCATTCCTGCGGTAATCCGACGACGTGTCTTTTTTGGGGTTGGGCCGAACCGCCATAGCTGCCTCCCACTAGATGTTGTTGTAGTCCTAGACTACCGACATTCCTGTGCCCTTGAGGCATCGATGCAGATGAGAGCGCGTTCGTGACATCATCGACTGTTGTGGATGCGCCCTTGGAAAACCCCGGACCCGAGCCCGAGCCTGCCCGCCGGTTCCGCCGTTTGGGTGCCGGCGCGCGGCGTCTTGTGTTGTTCCTCGCACTGGGAGCCGTGGTGCTCAGCTTCGGCCTGGTGGCCGGCACCGGGGACGCACCTGAGCGCGCCCGTTCCTTTTCGGAGATTGCCCTGACCGAGGCACGGAACAGTGCGCGGAGCCTTTCCGCCGAGGCGGGCGTGCTGGCCGCTGCAGGAAAGAACCCCGGAGCAGCCGAGCTCCTCGCCCAGGCCGAGGGACTGCGCGATCAGGCTGCCCTGCTGACCGGCACCGGGCGGGAACCGGCCGCGGCCCGGAACGGCTTCGAGGAACCGCTGGATGTTTCCGGCACTGCCGGAAAGGACGGGGCACGGTCCGCCGGAGCCCCCGAAGTGCCGGATGCCAAGGACCTCGAACCCTATGTGCAGGCACTGGCGGCGTCGGCACAGGCCAATCTGCAGTCCGCATGGCGGGCGGACGCCGGCACGGCACGCCTGCTGGCTGCGACCGGGGCCGCGCAGCAGGTCTGGGCCGCCCGCACCGCCGGCCTTTACGGACTGGACCTGCCGGAGACTGACAGCGCGCACCCCGGAGATCCGGCTGCCGAAAGCGAAGCGACCGGCGTGCCGGCAACGGATAAGGGGTTGTCCAACTGTCCGGATGCCGGCACCGGAGAAGTGACCGCGGACTCGGCGGCGGGAACTCCCTCCGGCAGCGCGGCAGCCGGTTCCGCGGCCCCCAGTGCAGCCGCTGCCCTGAAGGCTGCCGTTGACGCGGAATTCGGGGCCGCCTACGCCTATGAGGTCGCTTTGGCTCAGGACCCCTCCGCAGCCACCCGCAGTGAGCAGTGGCAGACGCGCATGGCCGCGCACGAGTCCCGCGGCACGGACGCTGTGGCCTACCTGCCCGATTTGTGCCTGCCGGCGGTTGCTCCGGTGGCCGCCTACCGCCTGGATCCGGGTTTCCTGCGGAATCCGGCCGATGCCCTGCCCGCACTGGAACAGCAGTTCCCGGCGGTCTACGCTGACCTCGTGGCGTTGAGCGAAGGAGACCTCCGCGGCTGGGCGATCGGCCGGCTCGCCGCCGTCTCAGAGGAACTGTATCTGCAGGCGGAAATGGTCCCCGCTGCTCCCGGTCTGGACGCCGTCCCGGAGGATCTGCCGTGGAACTGATTGCCCGGCGCACAGTCCCCCGTTCCGGCGGCCGCCGTCCCCGCCGCAACCGTAGCCGCAACCGCCTAGGAGAACTGCATGGCACCCGCCGTCGTCGTACCTGAGGCCCTGCGCCGACGCTACCTTGGCAGCAGGGACGGCCGTACCTGGCTGGCGGGCCTGCCCGAACTGGTGGAGACCAGCCTTGCTGCTTTCCGGTTCACTCCGGATCCACCCGGTGCCGCACCCTGGCACGGGCACGGAGCGCTGGTGCTTCCCGTGCGTTCTGCCGATGGCAGCCCCGCCGTGCTGAAGTTCCCGTTTCCCCATCCGGAGGCAGCCACCGAGACTGCTGCCCTGGCCCTGTGGGACGGCAAAGGGGCCGTACGGCTGCTGGACCGGGACGCGGCCGGGACCTGCCTGGTCCTGGAACGCCTGGACCCCGACCGCACGCTGCTGTCCGTGGACATGGACGCTGCCGTACGGATCTGGGGTTCCCTGGTACGCCGGCTGAGCCTGCCGGAATCCGATTCACCCCACTGGGCGGCCGTGCCTTCCCTCGCCGAGCACGCCGAGCAGCTTTCCGACGAGCTGCCCGCCGAGTGGGACGCCCTGGGGCGTCCGTTTGAACGCTGGCTGCTGGAGGCCGCGCTGGAGGTCTGCCAGACCCGCGGCGCGGTGGGACGGCGGTCCGGCCGGGACGTCCTGGTGCACGCTGACCTGCACTATGCCAACATCCTGGCCCGCCCCGGACAACCCGAGGACTACGCGGCCATCGACCCGCAGGCGGTGTTCGGAGAGGCCGAGTACGCCGTGGCTCCGATGCTGTGGAACCGCCTGCATGACCTGGCTGCCTCGGCGCCGGAGGACGCACTGCTGGCACGGCTGGACGGGCTGTGCACCGCTGCCGGCCTGGACCGGAATGCGGCCCTGGACTGGAGCGTCCTGCGTGAGGTGACCAACGCGCTCGACTACGTGCGAGACGGGCAGCACGGCGACGCGCAGCGATCCGTGTGGGTGGCATCGGCACTGACCGGCCGGCGGCATCCGGGCATTCCGCCGGTGCAGGAGCTGCCCGCGGCCTAGCCGCGGATGTTCTCCACCCAGACGTCGTGGCCAAGGTTGACGATCAGGGCGGCAACGACCACCAGGAAAACTATCCGGACGAACTTGCTGCCCTGCTTTACCGCCATCCGCGCACCGAGATAGCCGCCGATCATGTTGGCGAAGCCGAGCACCAGTCCCAGCCCCCACAACACCGATCCGTTCGGCAGGAAAAACGCCAGCGCTCCGAGGTTGGTGGCCATGTTCACGATCTTGGCCTTGGCGCTGGCGGCGAGGAAGTTGTACCCGAGCAGGGCGACCATGGCAATGATCAGGAATGAGCCGGTCCCCGGGCCGATCAGCCCGTCGTAGAAGCCGACCACCAGTCCGATGCCGGCCGCGGTGCCGTAGTGCCGGCGGCCGGTGTGGCGCAGCTTCGTCAACTCGCCCACGGTGGGCTTGGTGGCGGTGAACACGGCCACCGCAACAAGGGCCACCACGATGATGGGCTTGAAGACCGACGACGGAAGCGAGGCCGCCAGGATGGCCCCGCCGAAGCTCCCGGCCAAGGCGATGCCCGCCATCGGCAGCGCCGTCCGAAGGTCCGGATGGGCGCGCCGGTAATAGGTCACGGCACTGGTGGTGGTGCCGAAAATGGAGCCCAACTTGTTGGTCGCCAAGGCCTGGACCGGGCTGATCCCCGGTACGAGGAGGAGCGCCGGAAGCTGGATCAGCCCGCCGCCGCCCACCACTGCATCCACCCAGCCGGCGGCCAGGCCTGCCACCACCACAAGCGCAATGGTGGCAAGCGTGACCTCCTCGAGACCGGAGACCACTGAGGTTAGAGCCCGGCTGCGCGGCGCACGTACTCCACCGCTTCGGCAACAGGCACGTTCTCGGCGTTGCCCGTGGCACGGTCCTTGATTTCCACGACGCCGTCCGCCAGCCCGCGGCCAACCACCAGGATGGTCGGGACGCCGATCAGTTCGGCGTCGCCGAACTTCACACCCGGGGACACCTTGGGGCGGTCGTCATAGATAACTTCCAGTCCCGCAGCCTCGAGCTCTTCGGAGAGCTGGGCGGCGGCGTCGAAAATCTCGGTGCCGCGGCCGGTGGCAACCACGTGGACGTCGGCCGGGGCCACGGCGCGGGGCCAGATGATCCCCTTGTCGTCGTGGTGTGATTCGGCGAGGGCGGCCACCGCACGGGTGACGCCGACGCCGTAGGAACCCATGGTCACGGTGGCGAGCTTGCCGTTGCGGTCCAGGACCTTCAGGCCCAGGGCGTCCGCATACTTGCGGCCGAGCTGGAAGATGTGGCCCATTTCGATGCCGCGGGCCGCTTCGAGCGGGCCCGAGCCGTCCGGAGCCTCGTCGCCTTCGCGCACCTCAACGGCCTCAATGGTGCCGTCCCAGGTGAAATCGCGGCCGGCGACCAGGCCGATGACGTGCTTGCCGGACTCGTTGGCGCCGGTGATCCAGCTGGTGCCGGTGACCACGCGGGGATCCACGAGGTACAGCAGGCCGGTGGCGGATTCAGTGCCCAGCACCGGCTCGGCCGTGCTGATTCCCGGACCGATGTAGCCCTTGACCAGGCCGGGGTGCTTTTTGAGGTCTTCGTCCGTGGCGGCGTCGACGGCCAGTTCGCCGCCCATTCCCACGTGGGAGCTGATGTTGGCTTCAATGCGCTTGAGGTCGACGGCGCGGTCGCCCGGAACGCCGACAACTACGATGCGGCGTTCACCGGTGGGCAGGGTGACGGCCAGGACCACGTTCTTCAGGGTGTCTGCAGCAGTCCATTCGCCTGCTTCCCTCGGGAAGCGGGCGTTGACGTCGTTCACGAGGGTTTCAATGGTGGGGGTGTCCGGAGTGTCCACCACGCGGGCTTCCGGCGCGCCGGTGTAGTCGATGTCCGCGGGAACCACGGTGGTGACGGCTTCGACGTTGGCAGCGTAGCCGCCGGCCGAGCGCACATAGGTGTCTTCACCCACGGCCATCGGGTGCAGGAACTCCTCGCTCTTGGACCCGCCCATGGCGCCGGAGACAGCCGAGACGACGACGATTTCCAAGCCCAGGCGCTCGAAGATCCGCAGGTAGGCCTCGCGGTGCGCCTGGTAGCTGGCGTCCAGACCCTCGTCATCCATGTCGAAGGAGTAGGAGTCCTTCATGATGAACTCGCGGCCGCGGAGCAGACCGGCGCGCGGCCGTGCCTCGTCGCGGTACTTGGTCTGGATCTGGAACAGGGACACCGGGAGGTCCTTGTAGGAGTTGTAGAGGTCCTTGACCAGGAGGGTGAACATCTCCTCGTGGGTCGGTGCCAGCAGGTAGTCCGCGCCCTTGCGGTCCTGCAGCCGGAACAGGTTCTCGCCGTATTCCGTCCAGCGGTTGGAGGTCTCGTACGGCTCGCGCGGCAGCAGCGCGGGGAAGTGCACTTCCTGGGCGCCGATGGCGGCCATTTCCTCACGGATGATGTTCTCGACCTTGCCCAGCACCCGCAGGCCCAGCGGCAGCCAGGAGTAGATGCCCGGCGCGGCCCGGCGGATGTAGCCGGCACGGACCAGGAGCCGGTGGCTGGCGACGTCGGCGTCGGCCGGGTCTTCGCGCAGGGTGCGCAGAAAAAGGGTGGAAAGTCGAAGGACCACGCTGGGAATCCGTTTCTGCAGCCAGTCGGCTGCATCTCTCAAGAATGTATGCCCTACTAATCTAACGCGCCCGGCTGTCGATGCCGGACAGGCGTACGACGGCGGCGGGGCCGGACCTGCAGTGCAGATCCGGCCCCGCCGGTATCGGGTGAGGCGGGGGTTACTGCTTTTCCAGCTCGGCGTACACCGCGTCGATGAGCTCCTCGGCCTCCGCTACGGAAGCCTCGGGATCGGCAGAATTTACGAACCGGGCTGCGATATTCGTGGTGCCGCTGGCGCCTGCAACCTGGGTGATGCCTTCCTCGACGGTTCCGTTGGATGTGATCGAGTGGAAGGCCTGGGTGGTATCCGCGTCTGTCGAAGCCTCGATGCCTTTATTGATCACCGTGGCCTGCCCTCCCGGACCTTCCATGGTGTACTGGGCGCATTCGCCCAGCAGCGAGTCGTTGTCCTCGACCTGCTTTTCCAGGACAGCGGGGTCGGAGTGGCTGACGACTGTCAGTGAATCCGTCTCGTTGAGCAGCAGGACTGCAATATAGGCGTTGTCCAGCACCTTGTTGATGTTCGTCGAGGCCAGCACGTCACAGGACGCCGGCGCTATGGTGATGCCCTCCAGGGGATCAACGGCGTTCATCATTTCCGGGCGCACCGTCTCATCATTGCCGAGCGGGCCGTCCAGATTCTTGTCCTTCATGACCGCAGCGAGTGCCTTTTCCAGCTCATCCGCCGTGTATTGCTTCTCCCCGACCGCCTGCGTGGTGGGCGTGGGCTTCGCTGATGCCGACTTGGTCTCAGCCGATCCGGAATCCGACGATCCCTCAGAGCTGCCGCAGCCCGAAAGTACAAAGACGCCGGCCACGAGCAGGGCGCCGGCCTTAATGCTTTTCTTCACTTTTCCCCCAATTTGGATGTTTCTCCGGCCGCAATCCGGCAGCAGTTCTTTGTTTTGCTGCCGACATTGGTGCCATGACTTCCGGATAGGAAGTCCACTGAGAATCCTAACCACGTGACACGGCTCACCCTAAATCGGCGCTAGCCCTCGACACGGTCCAATACCTCTTCGAGGATCGGAGTAACGTAACGAACGCTTTCCTGGGGGTCGGCCTCGTGGAGGGTGATCTGGACCGAGTTTGTGCCGGACCAGGCTGTCAGTACCACTGACGTCTGAGTGGTGCCGTTCGCGGTCTGACGGGTGACGTAGGCCTGTGATGCATCTCCGATCGCGGGCATGTCCACGGCTTCGGTAACCGAGGAAACCGTCTGCCCGTTGGCGGTCAGGCTGAACTCCGGGCAGGATTCGAGCTGACGCCTGCTTACCTCGATTTCCTCCGCGACGGGCGCTTCGCTGGCCCAGCTCAGGACGGAGATCGTGTCCGGCATGCCCGGGGCGTTGCCATCGATAGCCAAGGCACCCATGCTTGCCTCGCTGACAGCCTTCATGGGGTCGGTGCCCTCGGTCGGGTTGCAGGGTGTGTACTCGACGTCCTGCAGTGCATCCATACCCTGCGCAGTGGACTGCTTCAGCTGTGCTTCTTCCACCACGGTGCCGCCGATGTCCAGGTCCGTGTTCAGCTCGCTCAGGACGGCGGCCAATTCCTCGCCGCTGAGTGCTCCTGCACCGTTTCCGTCGGCCCGTTTGGACGCAGGGGAGGTGGCTGACGGGGACGCCTTCGCTGATTTGGCTGGCTTGGCGGGTTTCGAAGGCGACGGTGACGGCTTCTCGCTTGCGGTGGCGGCCGAGCCGTCGACCCGGACGGCAGGCTCATCGCCTCCTCCGCAGCCGGTCAGGACCAAGGCCAGTGCCAGACCGGCACCTGCGGCTCCTGCCCAGCGGGATCCGGTGTTCCGGACTGCGGCTCTCGTGGTCTTTGCGGTGAAAGCAACCATTTTCTTGATCCCCCAACATCGTCGTCGGCGGACAGGGTCCCTGCCCGCGCCTTCGCAACGGGACGGGTGGCAGACATGCTGCCAGGCGTATTGCACCTGCTCCCCCGTGCCTGAGTGCGTGCCCAGAGCCTACGGCATCCGGAACACCGCATCGAACGGGCCGGCCAGGCGCAGGGGCCCGGTTAGAACAGGATGGTGGCGAAGGTACCCACCTGGTCGAAGCCGACGGCCTCATAGGTGGCCCGCGCGGGGGCGTTATAGGAGTTCACGTACAGGCTGACAACCGGGGCAACTTCCAGTGCGGCGTCAACGACGGCGGACATGTAGGACCGGCTCAGCCCCTGTCCACGGTATTCCGGATTCATCCAGACACCCTGCACCTGTACGGCCTGTCTGGAGACCGTACCGAGCTCGGCCTTGAACACCACCCGGCCGGCGGCGTCGAAGTCCACCAGCGACTGACGGCGTTCAATCAGGCCCTTGACCCGCTGCCGATAGTGCCGGTCTCCGTTGGCGACCGGCGAGTAGCCCACTTCCTCCTCGAACATGGCCGTGCAGGCGGGCAGCAGGACATCGAGCTCGTCAAGGCGTGCAGGACGCAGCCCCGGCGCCGCAACGACATCGGAGGACTCGGCAATCTGCAGCAGGGGCTGCTCCGGACGGACGTCGAACGGCTGCGGGGAAACGTTCCGAAGTTCGGACCAGAGGGAGAGCACGGCCTCGGAGGGACCGAAAATGGACGAAAACCGGTTCCGCGACTTGGCCAGATACTGTCCGACCTCGGGGCCGGTATCGGCGTCCAGACCAACGGGCACCACGTTCACACCGGACCAGCAGGCACCGATCAGCGTGCCGCCGTCGAACACTCCCACAATCCGTCCGCCCGCCGAGGTGGGTGCTGCCGTCCGGGCAGTCTCCAGATGGGAAAGCATAAAGATGTTGGCCACCGGGTCAGCGGCGGCCAGATCCCACAGTGCAACGGTGTCGTCGTCGCGCAGGATCCGCAGCGCCGCGCTCGAGGAGGCGCTGCGGATATCGTGCTTAGCTGACGGTAACCATGGGGCCACCCGTCCCAGCATCCTCGCCATCGGGTTCTCCCATATCTTCTGCGATCCTCATCGCTTCTTCGATGAGGGTCTCCACAATCTGGTCTTCGGGTACGGTCTTGATGACCTCACCCTTGACAAAGATCTGGCCCTTGCCGTTACCGGAGGCTACACCCAGGTCCGCTTCGCGCGCTTCACCGGGTCCGTTTACTACGCAGCCCATCACGGCAACGCGCAGCGGGATGGTCATACCTTCAAGGCCTGCGGTGACCTGCTCGGCGAGCGTGTAGACGTCCACCTGGGCGCGGCCGCAGGACGGGCAGGAAACAATCTCAAGCTTGCGGGGCCGCAGGTTCAGCGACTGCAGGATCTGGTTTCCAACCTTGATCTCCTCTACCGGAGGAGCGGAGAGGGACACGCGGATGGTGTCGCCGATGCCCTTGGACAGCAACGCCCCGAAAGCGGTGGCGGACTTGATGGTGCCCTGGAAGGCCGGACCGGCTTCGGTCACGCCCAGGTGCAGCGGCCAGTCGCCGCGTTCGGCCAGCAGCTCGTAGGCACGCACCATGACTACCGGGTCATTGTGCTTTACGGAGATCTTGAAGTCGTGGAAGTCGTGTTCCTCGAAGAGGGATGCTTCCCAGACGGCGGACTCAACCAGCGCCTCCGGCGTCGCCTTGCCGTACTTGGCCAGCAGCCGCGGGTCCAGGGAACCGGCGTTGACTCCGATGCGGATGGAGACGCCGGCGTCCTTCGCCGCATTGGCAATCTGCTTGACCTGGTCGTCAAACTTTCGGATGTTTCCGGGGTTCACGCGCACCGCTGCGCAGCCGGCGTCGATCGCGGCGAAGACATACTTCGGCTGGAAGTGGATGTCGGCGATCACGGGGATCTGGGACTTCTTCGCGATGATCGGCAGTGCGGCAGCATCGTCGGCGCTGGGGCAGGCGACACGCACAATGTCGCAACCGGACGCCGTCAGTTCGGCGATCTGCTGCAGGGTTGCGTTGATGTCCGTGGTGGGGGTGGTGGTCATGGACTGAACGCTGATCGGCGAGTCCGAGCCAACTCCAACGGAGCCCACTTTGATCTGGCGGGTCTTGCGGCGGGGCGCAAGCGTGGGCGGCGGTGCAGCTGGCATTCCAAGGTTGACCGAGGTCAAAACGTCCTCCATGTGCCGAAACGGCAGGTATTAGGCTGTGAAGCGCGCTAATGAAACGCGCCCTTCCTATTATCACCCCGCCCCGGACAGAGACTGCTGGGGGCGGGCGAATATCACTGTGGGCTTAGAACGTCCGGGCTACGCGAGGTCGGAGAACGCGCCGAGTGCGGGTTTCCAGGCAGTGGTCTTCATGCCGGAAATGGCGCCGACGACGGCGAACGGATCCTGCTTCAGCAGGGCAAGCAGGCCGGCTTCATCCTCTGCAACAACCAAAAGCAGCGCTCCGGCGCCGTCCACGAACGCGCCCGCAGACAGGACATGTCCCTCGTCCACCAGCTGCTGAAGCCACTGCCGGTGTGCGGGACGGTGCTGGTCGCGGAGCTGGGCCGAATCGGCGTCGTAGACATACTCAACTGCAAAAATACTCATATCCCCAAGCCTACGTGATGCCCGGACCGCTGCAGGAAGGCGGTACCGCAGCGACCGGTTACAGCAGGAGCAGGCGGACGGGAACGGCTACTGCCACGGCCCACAGCATGGAGGCCAATGTGCCGATGATGAAGCGCTCCGCCGCCGCCGGGGTCTCCTTGAGCTCGGCGTACCGTCCGAGCCCCTTCACTGCGACGACGTACGCGATCGCCACCGGCTCGTCGGCCAGGACCGCGGCGGCCACCGCGAGGCGTTCCAGCATGCCGATGGCCAGCCCGCCGCGGAGGACGGCATTCGGTGGCGGGGGCGGTGGTGGGGGCTGGACCGCGCTGGCCAGGCGCAGCACGCCGGCGGTCACGGGCCAGCCGAGCAGCGCGGCGGCCAGGAGGCCGGTTACTACCCACACAATCGTCATTTACCCGTCCTTAGTTGAGCTGTTTCCCGTTCCGCCTGCGAGGTCATCGGCACGCTCCAGCAATACCGCTGCTGCAGGCCGTGCAGCCCATTCCTCCTGCCAGCCGCCCCGCCGGGCTGCCTTGCTCACCGCTTGGGAACTGATGCCGAGCTTACGGGCAGCAGCAGTCTGCGAACCCCATTGTGCGGGGTCCACGTGTTGCAGGATCCGCCATTCGGCGTCTGTACGTTCGGCGATCAGGCGGCCGAGCAGGACCAGGACCGCCTCTGCCTCGGGTGCGCCCGGCGATCCCTCCACCGCAACGGGCGGCCGGTCGCCGCTTTTCTTGGCCCGGTCCACCGCCTTCCGGGCCGCGACGAAAGCCCGTCCCCCGGCTTCACGGGGGCTGGACGGCAGGGGTTCATGGACCCCGCCGACGCCGACTCCCACGTACCAGTCCCGGTCCCTCAGGACCCGGAGAACGGCGTCGGTAGCGGTCTGCGCCGAGTCGCAGACGCCTTGGATTTCGTCGCCGACCGACCGCTCGAAGGCCAGCAGCATCGGCAGGTCCGCAAGGGCAGCGAGCAGTTCCGGCACCTTGTCTCTGCTGCCCTGGCTGTTTCGCTGGTCTATCGTGAGGACGAACATCTTGCAACCGTAAGCGTGTGCAAATCAGATTGCAACCACATTTGGGCTCATTTTCTTTTGCAACTGTGTTAGCCGAAGTTGGTTGCGGCCTCGCGAAGAGATTCGCGAACACAGCATCCCACCCGGTGGTGCTGGTGTTGCGGTGTGGCCCCAGGAGTGCTGTCCCGTCCCAGACAGTGGTGCTGCTGTTGCGGATGTGACCTCAGCAGTGCTGTCCCGTCCCAGACGGTGGGATCCTCTGCGGTTTTCCCTCCCCCGAAGCACCATCTGTCGAGAGGTGCTGTTACTTGTTGGGGGCTCTATCAGTCCATATGCCGAAGGACACCCCACATGAATCTTGGAACGTTGCGAACCAGCGGTCATCGCCGCCGAGGTCAGTTCTGCTTCGTTCGACCTGGCCGCCGAGCTCACGGACTCGTGAGAGGAAGCCTTCGAGGTCATCAGTTTCGAAATAGACCCGGGTTCCGGTCGTAGGCGCTGTTCCTTCGGTTGCGCGCTGAAGACCGCCAATTCCCGACTCGCCACTTCTGATGATCCAGTAGCTCGCGTCGAGCTCTGAATCCTCGAACGCTGAGGCGAACGTCCAACCTTGGAGATCGCCATGGAACGACATGAACTTCTCGGGGGCTTCGGTCTCGACTTCCCACCAGACGATGTTCACCATGGGGGCATGCTAGCGGACGGCCAGCGGTCTTGGTGCCGGGTCTACTTCAGCCCGGGCTCCGCGTGCTGGACCGAGTGGAGGGCGCGCGGTGCTCTACCCGATGGTGCTGCTGTGACGGATGTGATCCCATGAGCACTCACCCGTCACAGACGGTGGGATCCTCTGCGACGGCCGGGGTCGAAAGCGCGAAGGCCTACGCCGTAGGCACGTCCTGGCGGGCCAAGCAGGACAGGAGTCGTTCCGGTTCGCGGCAGGACACCAGCACGGCGCTCTGCCCGCATTCGATCCGAACTGACGGTCCGCCAACCAGGTAACCTGTGGCCCCCGGCAGGATACGGAGACCCATACCCTCCGCCAGTCCGGTGACCGGTCCTGCCGACGCCCGCGTGATGTCCCGATACGGAATTTCGGTGGCAAACACCACCACCCGGATCTGCACGCTTTCCGGGCCTACCCGAATCCGAGCTGTCATCATCAGGACGGCGACGAACACCACAGCTATCAGCAGGCCCAGCACGAGCGGCATCGGTCCGGCTTCGAGGGTGGCAATCACTGTTCCGCCGGCAGCCACTAGGCCCAACAGACCCAAGGTCAGGCGGTATCGTGCGGGCAAACCCGTACGGAAGGTAATTGTTTCTGCTTCTCCCCCGGAACTCATGCCTGCCATCCTGCCATGCCGGCTCGTGAAGCACATGGATCCGATACCCGAGCCCGAATCCCTGCAGCTCGGGGAAAACCCTGCAGTTTGTCGCAATCCCTGCGCCGCGCAGCGCAGGGATCCGGACAAACTGCAGGGATCTGGACAAAGCGCGGGGGAATGCCGCGCAGCATCCCGATCTGGCCGGAACGGGGCACAACCGCGCAGGCGGCGGGGTAGCCGGAGTGACATGACCGTGCAGGGGCCCGGATAAGGCGGCCTTAATATCCCGGCGAGCTCTGCGAGCAAGGGATTTCGTTGCCGCCGTTCCGGGCACCGGAACGGAACCACACCACCGGAGCACCGGCAACCGGCAACCGGCAACCAGCAAACCTAGTTGAACAGGCTGACCGGCTTCACGATATCCGCGTAGATCAGCAGGGCGCCCATCCCCATCAGCAGCACCGCCACGGCATACGTCAGCGGAAGCAGTTTCGCCATGTCGAAGGGGCCCGGATCCGGGCGGCGGAACAGCTTCGCCACGCGGCGCCGCAGTCCCTCCCACAGTGCGCCGGCAACATGGCCGCCGTCCAGGGGCAGCAGCGGAATAAGGTTGAAGACAAACAGCGCCAGGTTCACGCTGGCAACCAGTCCAATCAGTGTCGCCACCCGGTCCGACAGCGGAATGACTTCCTGCGAGGAAATCTCCCCGGCAATGCGGCCGACGCCCACCACGCTCATGGGTCCGTTCGGGTCCCGGGGTTCGGAGGAGAACGCCGCCTGGGCAACGTCGACCAGTCGCTGGGGAAGGTTGACCACCACGCCGGCAATGTTGACCAGGTTGTCGCCCACCGCAGGCAGCACAGCGCTGGCCGGCTGGTTCACCAGTTCCTGCTCCGCGCCGACCCCAATGAAGCCCACTTCCTCCGTGAGGTAGTTGCCGTCGTCGTCGGTCTTAGCCGCGCCGTCATCGCCCACCACCGGGCGTTCGGTGAGCAGCGGCGTGATGCTGGTAGAGGCCTCGACACCGTCCCGCTCGTAGGTCAGCGGAACCGTTTTGCCGGCAGCCTCGCGGATCCAGCCCGTCAGCTCTGCCCAGGACGTCACGTCCCGGCCGTCGAACTTCGTGATGGTGTCTCCGGGAAGCAGGCCGGCCTCGTACGCGGGTGCGGCAGGATCGGATTCCGTGCAGTCGGTCTGGCCCGTGGCGGCCTGCTGCTCGGCCGTGATCACGCACTTGTTGACCTCTGCCAGCGTGGTTGTGGTCTGGGCGGTGCCGAAGCCCATCAGCAGGACCGCAAAAAGCACGACGCCGATCAGCAGGTTCATGAACGGCCCGCCGAGCATGATGATGATCCGCTTGTACACGGGAAGCTTGTAGAAGACCCGGTTCTCGTCGCCCTCGACCAGGCGGTCGGTCTCGGCCTGGCGCGCTTCGGTGGCTAGCTGCTGGAACATGCCGGTGCTGGAGCGCCGCACCTCTCCGTCGTGCTCCTTGTTGGGCGGGAACATTCCGACCATGGAAACGTAACCGCCCAGGGGCAGTGCCTTGACGCCGTATTCGGTTTCGCCCCGGGTCCGGGAGAAGACGGTGGGGCCGAACCCGATCATGTACTGGGTGACCCGCACTTTGAAGGCCTTGGCCGGCAGGAGGTGGCCTACCTCGTGCAGGGCGATGGAGACAGCAATCCCGACCGCCACGAACAGCACGCCAAGGATGAAAAGCAGAATGGTCAACGGGCTTCCTTCAGGTCAACTGCGTGTCTTGTCATCTTCCACAACGCTTCCGCGCAGCGGCACGTGCCCACTCCTCCGCCGCCAGAAGCGACTGAAGCGTGAGCGGCCCCGAATCCGGGGCTTCCTCGAGTACGGCCGCGATCGTATCAACGATGTCTGTAAACCCGATCAATCCGTCGTGGAAAGCGTCCACGGCTTCCTCGTTGGCGGCGTTGTAGACGGCCATCCGCGTGCCCCCGGCAGCGGCGGCCTGCTTGGCCAGCGCGACGGCGGGGAAGGCTTCCTCATCCAGGGGTTCGAAGGTCCATTCCGTGGCCCGGGTCCAGTCGCAGGGCCGGGCGGCGCCGGGCACCCGGTGCGGCCAGCCCATGCCCAGGGCGATCGGCAGCCGCATATCCGGCGGCGATACCTGGGCAATGGTGGAGCCGTCCACGAACTGCACCATGGAATGCACCATGGACTGCGGATGGACGACGACGTCGATCCGGTCCAGCGGGATATCGAAGAGCAGGTGCGCCTCGATGACTTCCAGGGCCTTGTTGACCATGCTGGCCGAGTTGGTGGTGATCACCCGGCCCATGTTCCAGGTCGGGTGCGCCAGGGCCTGTTCCGGAGTGACGTCCGCCAGTTCGGAGCGTTTGCGCCCGCGGAACGGACCGCCCGAGGCCGTGACCACCAGCCGGTCCACTTCGGCGTGGGTGCCCGAGCGCAGGGCCTGTGCGAGTGCCGAATGCTCGGAGTCCACCGGAACCAGCTGCCCGGGAGCAGCGGCACGCTTTACCAGTTCCCCGCCCACGATCAGGGATTCCTTGTTCGCCAGGGCCAGCAGGTGTCCGGCAGCCAGGGCCGCCAGCGTGGGTTCCAGCCCGATCGACCCGGTGATGCCGTTGAGCACGACGTCGGCTTCGGTCCAGGCCGCGATAGCGGTCGCCGCGGACTTCCCGACAAACAGTTCAGGTGAATATCCGGTGATTCCGGCGGCGGCAGCGGCATCAGAGATGTGCCGGTGCAACGTGGGGAGGTCGACGGCGGCGCAGCCGACTGCTTCGGCCCGGGTATGCACGGCCTGCCGGGCCAGGAGCTCCAGGTTGGATCCGCCGGCGGCCAGCGCCACAATGCGGAACCGCTCCGGTGCACCGTCGGCCACATCGATGGCCTGCGTTCCAATCGACCCGGTGGAGCCGAGCAGGACTATCCGCCGGGGCAGATGGTCCGAACCGGGCCGGCGGGAACGGACGTAGTCGTGGTCGGAGGAGATCGAGTCGGAAGGCTGCATGCCTCCAGTATCCCGCAGCCCGCTGATCTTCGGCATCGTCGCGCGCCGACGGAACCAGGTCGTGCCCCGACGGTGCCAGGCAGCGCAGCGTCCGGGACTAGCGCCCCGGCTGCAGTGCCTGCACGGCCTCGGGAACAGGCGTGGTCCCGGAGACCAGGCCCAGCGCCTGGTGGACACCGTTGCCGGTCTTGAGCAGCTCGGCGAGGACAGCGGCGACGTCGGCGCGCGGGATGGACTCCCGGTCCACCTCGGGCGCGAGTTCCACCAGGCCGATGGGTGCGTCATTGGTCAGGATACCCGGCCGGACAATCGTCCAGTCCAGCTGGCTGCGCGCCATCAGGTCTTCTTCGGCGGCGAGCTTGGCCACCAGGTAGGCGTACATCACCTCGTCCATCGACTCCGGGCGGGCCCCGCCCCGCACCGCGTCCAGGCCGCCGGAGGAGACCTGGAGGAACCGGCCGGCTCCTGCCTGTTCGGCGGCGTCGGCAAGCAGTACGGCGGCGGCACGGTCCACGGTGTCCTTGCGGGCCGCTCCGCTTCCGGGTCCGGCGCCGGCGGCAAAGACGGCCGCCTCCGCACCGGTGAGGACCTGCACAACGTCCTCCAGGGTGCTGTTCTCCAGGTCCAGTACCACCGGCGCGACGCCGTCCGCCTCCAGGTCCGCCGCCTGGTCCGGGTTACGGATCAGTCCGGCAACATCGTGTCCGTCCGCCGCCATGAGGCGTCCCAGTTCGCGTGCGATTCTTCCGTGGGCTCCCGCTATGACTATGCGCATGAAGAAAGAGTAGCGGCCGTCACCGGCAGATGATTCCCCGGCCGCAACAATCGCTGTTCGGGATTCAGCCCTGCGCCCGGCGCAGCGTCTGCTCGGCCTGCTTCAGCAGCGGACCGTCGATCATCTGTCCGCGGAAGTTAAACACTCCCCCGTGGTTCCCGGCCTCGGCCAGGACCTGCTCGGCGTAGGTGACGTCCGCGGGATCCGGGGCGTAGGCGGCGCGCACGGCGGCCACCTGGCCGGGATGGATGCAGGCCTTGGCGGCGAAACCCGAAGCGACGGCGTCGCGCGCTTCGACCTCCAGCCCCTCGGTATCCGGAATGTTGCCGTAGATCGAGTCGATGGCCCCCTTGCCGAAGGCGCCGGCGGCGAGCAGCACCGTGGAGCGGGCCTGCACGGCGACGCTGCGGTAGGTGCCGTCCTGGTGGCGGCTGGATTCCCCGCCGAGCGACGCCAGCAGGTCCTCGGCGCCCCACATCAGGGCGGCCACATTTTCGGCAGCGGCAATGTCCGCGGCCCGGACCACGCCGAGGGCGGTTTCCAGCAGTGCGACGACGGTGAAGCCGGCGAGCGCCCGGGCGACAGCGGGTCCGTCCTCCGTCTTGGCCAGCATCACGGTGCGGTACGGGGTCTGTGCCAGGGCTGCCAGATCGAGCTCAAAGTCCTCCGTCCCGAGGGGATTGACCCGGACAATGGTGCGTTCGGGGTCCAGTTCGGCGGCAATGAGGTTCTTCCGGGCCGCTTCCTTATCCCGGGGAGCGACGGCGTCCTCGAGGTCCAGGATGACGGCGTCCGCCCGCTCGGCAGCTTTACCGAAGCGTTCGGGCCGGTCCCCCGGGCAGAAAAGCAGTGCTGGTCCCATGGGGAAGGTGGTCATCGCTGTACTCCTAGGTCTTTCCGGTTGTGCTTGCCGATCCAACCTATCGCGTGCCGGTGCCTGCCTCCCGCGCGGCGTAGCCCTCCTCCGTCCACATCAGGGCGGTCCGGGTGCACCGCCCCACAATGTCGCCGTTCTGGTTCCTGCCGGTGTGGGTCAGCGTGACGATCCCCTGGCCGGGCCGGGAAGAGGAGAGCCGCTTGTCCGCGACTTCGGTTTCGGTATACAGGGTGTCGCCGTGGAAGAGCGGGTGCGGGAAGCTGATCTCCCCCAGCCCCAGCTGCGCCACCAGGGTGCCCTGCGTCAGCTGCGCCACCGACTGGCCCACCATCGTGGCCAGGGTGAACATGGAGTTCACCAGCCGCTGCCCAAACGGCTGGACCTCACTGTAGGCGGCATCCAGGTGCAGGCCCTGGGTGTTCATGGTCAGGGTGGTGAACAGGACGTTGTCCGCCTCGGTGACGGTGCGGCCGGGCCGGTGGCGGTAAACGGCCCCCGGCTCGAACTCCTCGTACCAGAGGCCGCGCTGCTCAATGACCCGCGGTGCCATCGCGAGCTCCTCGGTGCCGGCGTCGGGCTCCTCATACGTCAACGGAAACCTCCAACGGAGCATCCGTGCCCGCGACCACTTCCTCGACGCTGACGCCGGGGGCGGTCTCGCGCAGGATCAGCCCCTCCGGTCCCACCTCGATCACGGCCAGGTCGGTGACGATCAGGTCCACGCAGCCCTTTCCGGTCAGCGGCAGGGAGCATTCGCGCACGATCTTGGGCCGTCCCGCCCGGTCCAGGTGCTCCATCATGACGATCACGCGCTTGGCGCCGAACACCAGGTCCATTGCCCCGCCCATGCCCTTGACCATCTTTCCGGGCACCATCCAGTTGGCCAGGTCGCCGTTTGCGGCCACTTCCATGGCGCCCAGGACGGCGACGTCCACGTGGCCGCCGCGCACCATCCCGAACGAGGCGCCGGAATCAAAGAAGGACGCGCCGCTGTTCACGGTGACGGTTTCCTTCCCGGCATTGATCAGGTCCGGGTCCAGCGTCTCTTCGGTGGGGTACGGGCCGACGCCGAGGATTCCGTTCTCGGAGTGCAGCACCACTTCCACGCCTTCGGGGATGTAGTTCGGTATCAGCGTAGGCATGCCGATGCCGAGGTTCACATATTCGCCGTCGTGCAGCTCGCGGGCTACCCGGGCGGCCAGTTCCTGCCGGGTCAGTGCCATCTCAGGACTCCTTGCTTCCGTTGGTGCTGCCGGTGCCGGCAGTAACCGTCCGCTTCTCGATGCGTTTCTCTGCATCGGGTGCCACGACCACCCGCTGCACGAAGATTCCCGGGACGTGGACGTGTTCGGGGTCCAGCTCCCCCGGTTCCACCAGCTCTTCGACCTCGGCGATGGTGATGCGCCCGGCCATGGCGCAGAGCGGGTTGAAGTTCATGGCCGTGGCATGGAAAACCAGGTTTCCGTGCCGGTCTCCCTTCGCTGCATGGACCAGGGCGAAGTCGGGGGTAAGTGATTCCTCCAGCACATAGTCCGCGCCGTTGAAGCTGCGGACCTCCTTCGGGTCGGAGGCCAGCGCCACACCGCCCTCGGCGTCGTACTTCTGCGGCAGCCCGCCCTCGGACACCTGCGTGCCTACCCCGGCCGGGGTGTAGAAGGCCGGGATGCCGGCGCCGCCGGCGCGCAGCTTCTCCGCGAGGGTGCCCTGCGGGGTCAGCACCACTTCCAGTTCCCCGGCGAGGAACTGGCGGGCAAATTCCTTGTTCTCCCCGACATAGGAGCTGACGGTGCGCCGGATCCGGTGGTCGGCGAGCAGCCGGCCCAGCCCCCAGTCATCCACGCCGCAGTTGTTGCTGACGGTCTCCAGGTCCGTAGTCCCCGCCGCGTGCAGGGCATCGATCAACGCCACCGGAATGCCGCAGAGGCCGAAGCCGCCCACGGCCAGGGAAGCGCCGTCCGGGATATCGGCGACGGCCTCGGCCGCACCGGGGTACACCTTGTTGATCATGGCAGTGTCCGTTCGTTCTCAGTTGGCAAAGTCACCGTCGGTTGTTACAGGCCCATACTGCGGGCAATCAGCATCAACTGCACCTCAGTAGTTCCCTCCCCGATTTCCAGGATCTTGGAATCTCGGTAATGCCGCGCCACCGGGAATTCGTTGATGAAACCGTAGCCGCCGAAGATCTGGGTGGCGTCGCGGGCGTTGTCCATGGCGGCTTCTCCGGCCACCATCTTGGCGATCGCGGCCTGCGTCTTGAACGGACGTCCGGCGAGCATGCGCGCGGCGGCGTCGTAATAGGCCAGGCGGGCCGTGTGCGCCCGGGCCTGCATGCGCGCGATCTTGAAGGAAATGGACTGGTAGGTGCCGATGGCTGCACCGAACGCCTCGCGTTCCTTGGCGTACCGCAGGGATTCGTCCACGCACCCCTGTGCGGCACCGGTGGCAAGCGCCGCGATGGCGATGCGGCCCTCGTCCAGGATCTGCAGGAAGTTGGCGAAGCCCCGCCCCCGGGCTCCCAGCAGGTTCGCCTCCGGCACCCGGACGTCGGTGAGGGTCAGCGGATGCGTGTCCGAGGCATTCCAGCCCACCTTGTTGTACGGCTTTTCGGCTGTGAAGCCGGGGGTTTCGGTCGGCACGAGGATGGTGGAAATGAGCTTCCGGATGGAACCGTCCGGTTCGGTGACGGTGTCCGTCACGGCCGTGACAGTCACCAGGCGGGTGATGTCGGTGCCGGAGTTGGTGATGAACTCCTTGCTGCCGTTGATGACCCACTGCCCGTCCTCGAGCCGGGCAGTGGTCTTGGTGCCGCCGGCGTCGGAGCCTGCCTCGCGTTCGGTGAGGCCGAACCCTGCGAGCGCCTCCCCGCTGGCGAGCAGGGGCAGCCACTGCTGCTTCTGCTCTTCATTGCCGAACCGGTACACGGGCATGGCACCGAGCGAGACCCCGGCTTCCAGCGTGATGGCCACGGACTGGTCCACCCGGGCGATCTGCTCCAGCGCGAGGGCCAGGGCGAAGTAGTCCCCGCCCATGCCGCCGTATTCCTCCGGGAAGGGCAGTCCGAACAGTCCCATCTCCCCCATCTGGGAGATGACCTTGTACGGGAAGCTGTGCTCCGCGTCGTGCTGGGCGGACACCGGGGCGATGACTTCGTCAGCGAAGTCGCGCACCGTGTCGGAGAGATCCTGGTATTCCTCGCTGAGTTCAAAGTCGGGCATGGTCTGCTCCTTGTTCGTTGTGCGGGTCTGTTGCGGCGTCGGTGTCGGAATCTGTTTCCGGCGTAAGTGTGGCCAGGACCTGGTCGGCCTTCACCAGGTCTCCGGGTTTCAAGCTGAGGGAGACGACGCCGGCCATGGGTGCCCGCAGCTGGTGTTCCATCTTCATGGCTTCGACGCTGAGCAGCGGCGCCCCGGCGGGCACCCGGTCACCGTCCGCCACGGCCACCGCGACGACGGTGCCCGGCATCGGGGAGCGCACCACCGGGTCCGCTTCGCCGGCAACGCGTCCGGCCGCCGCCAGGTGCCGGTCCAGCTGCTCGCGCCGGCTGCGCAGACGCAGCCGGACCGTGAACAGCTCTCCGGCCGTTCCTCCGGCCAGCCAGAACGCCCCGGTTTCCGGTTCGGCGGCGGCGGTGAAGGTGTGCAGGACCCCGTCCAGGGAAACGCTCACGCGTCCCCCTTCCCGGGTCTCGCTGCCGGCCAGCAGGCCGGCGGTGTGCGTGGTCCCGCCGATCCGCACCGTTGCGTCCCGTGCGGTGCCGGTAACGCCCACTTCGACGTCGTCGCCGCCGGGTACGGGGGCGGCAAAGACCAGGTGCAGGGGCGTACCCCCGGGGTTTCCGTTCCCACCACCGCTGCCCGCACCGCTTCCGGCGATCCGCCAGCCGTCCGCCTGCCGCCACGGTGAACCCGACGCCGTGTCCGCCAGGTCCTGCGCGTACAGCAGGGCTGCAGCGGCGAGCTCGGGGAGCTGCGGGGTCCGGAACTTCAGTCCGGGAAGCCGCCGCTCGATCAGGGTGGTGTCCAGCCGCCCGGCGCGGACATCGGGATCGGCCAGCAGCAGGCGGAGGTATTCCACGTTGGTGCCGATGCCCAGCACCGCAGTACCTGCGAGCGCCGTGTCCAGGCGGGCCAGTGCGGCGGCACGGTCCGGTCCCCAGGCGATGACCTTGGCCAGCATCGGGTCATAGCTGGAGGAAACGGCCAGTCCGGGCAGCAGGGAGGAATCCACCCGGACGCCGTCGCCCACGGGTTCGCGCAGCCACTGCACCGAGCCCGACGTCGGCAGGAAGTCCCGTTCCGGGTCCTCCGCGTAGATCCGGGCTTCCACCGCATGCCCGGTCAGGGTGACGTCTTCCTGCTTGAGGGACAGCGGATGCCCGGCGGCGATGCGCACCTGCTCGGCCACCAGGTCCACGCCGGTGACCATTTCGGTCACCGGATGTTCCACCTGCAGGCGGGTGTTCATTTCCATAAAGAAGAACTCGTCCGGAGCGGCGTCGGAAACCAGGAACTCCACGGTTCCCGCGCCGGTGTAGTCCACGGAGCGGGCGGCATTGCACGCCGCCTCGCCGATGCGTTCCCGGGTGGCCGCGTCCAGCAGCACGGAGGGTGCTTCCTCGATGACTTTCTGGTGCCGCCGCTGCAGGGAGCATTCCCGCTCCCCCAGATGGACGACGTTCCCGTGCGTGTCCGCGAGGATCTGCACCTCGATATGACGCGGTGAAGAGACCAGCCGTTCCAGGAACAGGGTGTCGTCGCCGAAGGCCGATGCTGCCACCCGCCGGGCCGTCTGCAGTGCCGCCGGCAGATCCCCGGGATTCAGTACGGCCTGCATGCCTTTACCGCCGCCCCCGGCGGAGGGCTTGATCAGGATGGGATAGCCGACGTCGGCCGCGGCCGCCAGCAGCCGGGCATCGTCCAGGCCCGGTTCGGCGATTCCGGGCACCACCGGCACGCCGTGCCCCTGCACATGGTTCTTGGCGCGGATCTTGTCGCCCATCAACTCGAGGGACCGGACCGGCGGACCGATGAAGGTGATTCCGGCGTCGGCCAGGGCAGAGGCGAAGTCCGCGTTTTCGCTCAGGAAACCGTAGCCGGGATGCACGGCCTGCGCACCGGTGCTGCGGCAGGCGGCGAGCACGGCGTCCACGGACAGGTAGCTCTGCCGGGCCGGTGCCGGACCGAGCCGGACCGCGAGGTCGGCTTCGCGCACATGGCGGGCCCCGGCGTCGTCGTCGCTGTAGACCGCCACCGAACGGATCCCCAGGATCTTCAGGGTGCGGATCACACGGCAGGCGATTTCGCCGCGGTTGGCAACCAGGACGGTGTCGAAAAGCGGTGCGGCGTTATAGGGCTGCGGGGTCATAGTCGCTCACATCCGGAACAGGCCGAAGGAGGTCTCCGGCAGGGGCGCGTTGGCGCAGACGTCCAGGGCCAGGCCCAGGACGGTGCGGGTGTCGAGTGGGTCAATAATGCCGTCGTCCCACAGCCGGGCCGTGGAGTAATACGGGCTGCCCTGGGTTTCGTAGGTTTCGCGGATCGGTGCCTTGAAGGCTTCCTCGTCCTCCGCCGGCCATTCCTCGCCGCGGCCCTCGAGCTGGTCCCGCTTGACGGTGGCCAGCACCGACGAAGCCTGGGCTCCGCCCATGACGGAAATCCGGGCCGCCGGCCACATCCACATAAAGCGCGGCGAGTACGCCCGGCCGCACATGGAGTAGTTGCCGGCGCCGAAGGAACCGCCCACCACGACCGTCAGTTTGGGGACCCGGCAGGTGGCCACCGCGGTGACCATTTTGGCGCCGTTCTTAGCGATTCCGCCGGCTTCGTAATCCCGGCCGACCATGAACCCGGAGATGTTCTGCAGGAACACCAGGGGGATGCCGCGCTGGTCGCACAGCTCAATGAAGTGGGCTCCCTTGAGCGCGGATTCGCTGAAGAGCACGCCGTCGTTGGCGACAATGCCGATCCGGTGGCCGTGCAGCCGCGCGAACCCGGTGACGAGGGTGGTGCCGTACTCCTTCTTGAACTCGTGGAACTCGCTGGCGTCCACCAGGCGGGCGATCAGTTCGCGAACGTCATAGGGGGTCTGCAGGTCGGTGGGAACGGTGCCGTAGATTTCCGCGGGGTCCTCGGCGGGCAGCCGGGACTCGGCGATGTCCCACACCGGTTCCTGCTGCGGGAAGGTCTCCACGATGCTGCGCACTATCTCCAGGGCGTGTGCGTCATTCTCGGCCAGATGGTCGGTGACGCCGCTGGTGCGGGAGTGCACGTCTCCGCCGCCCAGTTCTTCCGCGGTGACGATCTCGCCGATGGCGGCCTTCACCAGCGGCGGACCGCCCAGGAAAATCGTCCCCTGGTTGCGCACAATCACGGTTTCATCGCTCATTGCCGGCACATAGGCGCCGCCGGCGGTGCAGGAGCCCAGGACGGCGGCGATCTGCGGAATTTTCCGCGCGGACATCTGCGCCTGGTTGAAAAAAATCCGGCCGAAATGCTCCCGGTCGGGAAAAACCTCGTCCTGCCGGGGAAGGAAAGCTCCGCCGGAGTCCACCAGGTAAATACACGGCAGCCGGTTTTCCAGGGCGATTTCCTGTGCCCGCAGGTGCTTTTTGACCGTCATCGGATAGTACGTTCCGCCCTTGACCGTGGCGTCATTGGACAGGACCATCACCTGCCGGCCCTGCACCAGGCCGATGCCGGCAATCAGTCCCGCACCGGGGCACTCGCCGTCGTACATGTCCGCGGCGGCCAGCGGCGCCACCTCAAGGAAAGGGCTGCCCTCGTCCAGGAGGCGGATGACCCGCTCGCGGGGCAACAGCTTTCCGCGTGCAGTATGCCGCTCGCGGGACCGCAGGGGTCCGCCGGCGGCGGCGTCCGCCAGCCGTCCGCGCAGCTCACGTACCAGCGCCTGCTGCGCCGCGGCATTGGCGGCAAACGCGGCCGAAGCCGTATCCAGTCCGGATTTCAGGGTCTCCATTGACGTCTTTCTGCAACAGTTGCGAGCAAAAACCCGGCAGGAAGCTGAGTTAATAACCCCTAACCCAAGTCAGGTTATTGGTTATTAACTCACCTGTCCACCACAATAGGAATATATGCGCAGTCCAATCAGAAGGGGTGGGAATGGACGTAGCAAAAGACGAAGCAGCCGCAGAGGCCCGGATGACCGGGCGTAGTCAGGCAAAGGCCTCCCGTCGGGCAGTAATGCTCGACGCCGCCGCATCCCTGTTTGCCGAACGCGGCTACAACGGGGTCTCCATTGAGGAGCTCGGCGCCGCCGCAGGGGTCAGCGGGCCGGCGGTATACCGGCATTTCAGCGGCAAACCCGCGGTGCTCTCCGCCCTGTTGATCGGCGTCAGCGAAGACCTGCTGGAGGGCGGGAAGGCGGTGGTCGCCGAGTCTGCGACCCCCGAAATCGCCCTGCGCGGCCTGGTGGAATTCCAGGTGGATTTCGCGCTGCGCCAGGCGGATGTCATCCGGGTCCAGGACCGGGATCTGGGCAGCCTGCCGGAAAGCGACGAGCGGCGCGTACGCTCCCTGCAGCGCCAATACGTCGAGGTCTGGGTGGATGCGCTTTCCGCACTGCACCCCGGCTCCGATCTCCCGTTGCTGCGGCACCGGGCGCAGGGCGTTTTCGGCCTGATCAATTCCACCTCCCATACCGTCCGCGGCCGGATCAGTGCCCGCGAGACGGCAAGGCTGCGTACGCTGCTCGATAGAATGGCGTGGGCGGCCTTGAACGCCCAGTAGCTGTCAGGCCTGCCGGCTCTCCCGGCAGGCAGAACTCCACCCCCGAGCAGAAAGACCTGCCGTGATTGAGCTTCGTGCCGTAGTTCCCGCCGACCTGGAGGAGTTTTTCTCCCACCAGCTGGACCCGAGTGCCAACCATATGGCCGCGTTCAGCGCCAAGAACCCGGCGGACCGCGGCGTCTTTGACCACCATTGGCAGAGCATCCTGAATGATCCGACCGTTACCGTGCGCACCATCGTGGCCGACGGCGAAGTGGTGGGCAGCATCCTCGCCTACCGGGACGGCGACATCCCCGAGATCAGTTACTGGATCGACAAGGCGCACTGGGGGCAGGGCCTTACCACCGCAGCCGTGGGACTGTTCCTGGAGGAATTCACCGACCGCCCGATCCGGGCACGTGCTGTTGCGGACAATGTCAGCTCCATCCGTATCCTGGAGAAATACGGCTTCACCGTCATCGGTGAAACGCAGGGCTTCGCCAATGCCCGCGGCGCCGTGGTCAAGGAACTCGAACTCGAACTTCGCTAGGGCTGCATACTGCCCTCCGGCGGGTTAACTCCCCACCCAGACCATCAGGCTCCACCCGGCCGCGCCCGGCCACGACTAACTGCAGCAGCAAACCGAGCAGGCCAACGATGAGCCGGTACCAGCCTGGCGTGCAGTGCGGAACCTGGTCGGGTTGTTCCTGTCTGGCCCGGATTCCCTTCGGTTTGTCGGAATCCCTACGGTTTGTGGCAATCCCTGCGCCGCGCAGCGCAGGGATCCGGACAATACGCAGGGATCCGGACAAAGCGCAGGAAAAGCGGCACCGCACCGTCGCTGGAGCCGGTCCCGGCAGCGGCACGCTAAAGGGCTGCCCCGGATGTCTCCGGGGCAGCCCTTGATGCTTCTAGGCCATGGCCAGTGCCAGTGCGGGTTCGGCCAGAACGGCTCCCACTTCGCTCAGGAACCCGGCGCCCTGCTCCCCGTCGACAAGCCGGTGGTCAAACGAAAGACTCAGCGTCATCACCGAGCGCAGGGCAATCTCTCCGTTGTACTCCCACGGCTGCCGGCGGACCGCCCCCAGCGCCAGGATGCCTGCCTCGCCCGGATTCAGGATGGGAGTCCCGGTGTCGACGCCGAACACCCCCACGTTGGAGATGGAGATGGTCCCGCCCGCCAGGTCCGCCGGCTGCGTCCTGCCGTCCCGTGCGGTCTGCGCCAGGGAGGTCACCGCGGCTGCCAGTCCATGCAGGCTCAGCGTCTGGGCGTCCTTGATATTGGGAACCATCAGCCCGCGCGGCGTGGCCGCGGCAATACCCAGGTTCACGTAGTTGTAGCGGACGATCTCCCTCGTGGACTCATCCCACCGCGAATTCAGCGACGGGAAGCGCTTCAGCCCCAGGCAGACCGCCTTGGCCGCCAGGGTCAGCGGCGACAGCTTCAAGCCGTTGAAGGCCGGCTGCTGCCGGAGCCGTTCCAGCAGCTCCATGGTGGGAGTGACATCCACCGTCAGGAAGACCGTGGCGTGGGGAGCAGTGAAGGCGCTGGCCACCATGGCCGCCGCAGTATGCTTCCGCATGCCGGAGATCGCCGTCCGTTCCTCCCGTCCCGCAGGTGCCGGCAGGGCAGGCACGGCAGCGGCGGCGCCGGGTGCGGACACTTGCATCGTTTCGGCGTCCGGTGAAGCAGCACGGACGACGTCGGTACGCACCACGAGCCCGCCCGGACCCGATCCCTGCACCTGGGTGAGGTCCACTCCCATATCCCGTGCCAGCTTGCGGACCGGCGGGGTGGACCGCGGACGCTCCCGGACCGGAGCAGCTGCAGGCACAGGTACAGGTGCAGGTGCAGGTGGGGAATCTGCAGGCACAACAGCAGGGGCCGCGGCAGCGACGGGACCCGGGGCAGGAGCCTGTCCGCGGCGTCGTCGGGCGGGGCGCCCGGCGGCGTCCGGCACCGCACCGTACCCCACCAGGTTCGGCTCCCGCTTGGCCTGCACCGGCTCGCCGGCCTCACCGGCGTCGGCACCCGCCGGCACCGCCACCTCGAATGAGACGATCGGGGATCCGACCTCGACCACCGTTCCGGCCTGCTCGTGCAGGTGCGCCACTATCCCGGCATACGGGGACGGCAGCTCAACCACTGCCTTGGCGGTCTCCACATCGGCAATCACCTGGTTCAGCTGTACGGTGTCG
Source organism: Arthrobacter jinronghuae (assembly GCF_025244825.1). Taxonomy (NCBI): domain Bacteria; kingdom Bacillati; phylum Actinomycetota; class Actinomycetes; order Micrococcales; family Micrococcaceae; genus Arthrobacter; species Arthrobacter jinronghuae. Next base: position 1,265,716 of record NZ_CP104263.1, on the reverse strand, counting down.
CCCACACTGACGTGCCAGTTCAGGATCTCGGACTCGGTAAGCCCCTCCCCCAGATCCGGGAGGCGGAATTCGCGCAGCATCAGCTCGCCGCCGATCCGGAAACGACGCCGGCCAGGGAACTGGGCCGGTCCATGGCGCAGTCCACTCCGTCGAGGATGCGGTCGAGGTCCGGCAGGTGGTGGGACTCGAGTCGGGAGGCAGGGTAGGGGATGTCAAAGCCGGTGACCCGCACGGGCGCATGCTCGAGGTAGTCGAAGCACCGCTCGGTGATGCTTGCCGCGATTTCCGCGCCCAGGCCGCCGGACTGGGCGGCCTCATGCGTGATCACCAACCGCCCGGTCTTGCGCACGGAGGCCTCCACTGTGGCGAAGTCGATCGGCGCGAGCGAACGCAGGTCGATGACTTCCACGGAGACGCCCTCGTCCGAGGCCGCCACGGCGGCGTCACGTGCGGTGGGGACAAGCGGTCCGTAGGCCACCAGTGTCACGTCGCTGCCCTCGTTCAGGACCCGCGCGGTGCCCATGGGCAGCTGCGGCGCCGCTGCTTCGTCCACCTCACCCTTGACGTGGTAACGCCGTTTCGGCTCGAAGTAGAGCACCGGGTCGTCGGAAGCGATGGCCTGCTGGATCATCGTGTAGGCGTCCTGCGGGTTGGACACGCTGATGACGCGCAGTCCGGAGGTATGGGTGAAATACGCCTCCGGTGATTCGGAATGGTGTTCGGGTGATCCGATGCCGCCGCCGAACGGCACCCGGATGGTCAGCGGCAGCTTCACTGCTCCGCGGGTCCGGTAGTGCATCTTCGCCACCTGGGAAACAATCTGGTCGAACGCCGGGTAGATGAAGCCGTCGAACTGGATCTCCACCACGGGGCGGTAGCCGCGGAACGCCAGCCCCACGGCCGTGCCCATGATCCCGGATTCGGCGAGCGGGGTGTCCACTACCCGCAGCGGACCGAAGTCCTTCTGCAGGCCGTCCGTGATCCGGAAGACACCGCCGAGTTTGCCGACGTCCTCGCCCATAATAAGGACGCGGGGGTCCTGTTCCATTGCCCGGCGCAGGCCGGCGTTGATGGCCCGCCCGAAAGTCATGCTGGTCATTAGCGGTTCTCCTCGCCAGCGAAACCGCTGAGATAGCGCGAGTACTGCTCCTGCTGGCGGTCCAGCCAGGAGTGGGGCTCGGAATAGACATGGGCAAAAACATCCGCGGGCAGCGGATCCGGCATCCCGAGGCACGCGGCACGCAGTTCGGCGGCCACATCGTCGGCCCGGCGGCCCGCTTCGGCGGCAAACTCGTCGCTGAACAGACCCATGGAAGCCAGCAGTGCCTGCAGCCGGGACAGCGGATCCTTTCGCCGCCACTGGTCCAGTTCGGCGGAGTCCCGGTAGCGCGTGGGATCGTCGGCCGTGGTGTGCGGCCCCATCCGGTAGGTGACCGCTTCAATGAAGGTGGGTCCGTTGCCGGAGCGGGCCCGGTCCAGTGCCTCGCGGGTTGCGGCCATCACAGCAAGTACGTCGTTGCCGTCCACCCGGATCGACGGGATGCCGAAGCCCGGGGCCCGGTTGGCTATGGGTACCTGTGCCTGCAGCGCCACCGGTTCGGAGATGGCCCACTGGTTGTTTGAGCAGAAGAAAACCACCGGGGAGTTGAAGCTTGCGGCAAAGACCATTGCCTCGCTGACGTCCCCCTGGCTGGTGGCGCCGTCGCCGAAGTAGCTGATCACGGCGTCGTCGGTACCGTCGCGGGTGATCCCCATGGCGTAACCGGCAGCGTGCAGTGCCTGGGCGCCGATGATGACCTGCGTGGGCGCCATGTTCACTTGATACGGATCCCAGCCGGCGCCGGCATTCCCGCGCCAGACCCGCATCAGGTCACGTACCTTCACGCCGCGGCAGTACGCCACACCGTTCTCCCGGTAGCTGGGGAAAACGAAGTCGGAGGAGCGCAGGGACCGCACAGAACCGATCTGGGCGGCTTCCTGGCCGAGCAGCGGAGGCCACAGCCCCAGCTCGCCCTGCCGCTGCAGGGCGGTGGCTTCGGTGTCTATCCGGCGGATGACCGCCATGTCGATGTAGAGCTCCTGCAGCCGGGCGCCGTCGATATCCTCGATCCAGCGGTCATACAGGGGGTCTGGGGTGCGGACGCCGTCAGGGCTGACGAGCTGTACGTACGGGTCGATGGGTGAGCTGCCGGAGTTTTCCGGGTGCCGCACCGGGGTATGCAGGGACACTTGGATACGCATCCTTCCGTGTTTGGGCCTCTGGGGTGGCGGGGCCAAACCGACCCCGGGCTCCGTTGCCCGGGTAGATGTGACCCTACTCACACTCAGCACCCGGCACAACCATTCCCGCAAAGACCGAGCATCCTGCCCTATAAACGACTAAAACGCCGTGCTAGCGTTGCGCACTATGCAGCCCCTCGACACCACCGACCTACGCCTCCTCCTTGCCCTGGCGGAGGATTCAACCCGTACGGCCGTGGCCCTGGCTGCAGTCCTCGGCCTCTCCCGCAATACGGTCCAGGCCCGGCTGGCAGGATTGGAACGCAAGGGAGCGTTCCTGCCGTTTGAGCGCCGGATCAGCACGGCCGCACTCGGTTACCCCCTGATGGCGTTTGTGCATGTCCATGTCCACCAGCCGAGCCTGGCGCGGATCACCGAGGACCTGGCCGGGCTGCCCGAAGTTGTCGAAGCCCACGGCCTCACCGGAGACGCCGACATCCTGCTGCGCGTCGTAGCGGCGGACGCTGAAGACCTTTTCCGCATCAACAAGCAGATCCTCGCCGTTGAAGGCGTCCAGCGCTGCGACACCAACCTGGCGATGGGTGAACTCATTCCCCTGCGCGCCGCTCCCCTGCTGCGCCGCGGCGCTCAACTGCCGCAGCCGCCGTCGTCGGGCTCCGAACGGCGGGAGCAGGCCCCGGCAACGGCAAAGGCAGGCCCCGCCTGAGCGGAACCTGCCTTTGCTGAGGCCGTTGCCCCTTAGTGGTCGACGGCCTTCTCGGCGCCGACGCCGGTCAGGGACCGGACTTCCATCTCCGCCTGCTTGATGGCGGATTCGGTGTTCTTATCCAGCACGGTACCCAGCCAGCCCAGGAAGAAGGCCAGCGGGATGGACACGATTCCCGGGTTGTTCAGCGGGAACCAGTCGAAGTCCGCGCCGGCGATCATTGAAGTTTCCGCACCGGAGACAACCGGCGAGAACGCAATGAGCACAATCGCGGATCCGAGGCCGCCGTACATGCTCCACAGCGCACCCTGGGTGGAGAACTTCCGCCAGTAGAGCGAGTAGACGATGGTCGGCAGGTTGGCGCTGGCCGCCACTGCGAAGGCCAGGGCCACCAGGAAGGCTACGTTCTGCCCCTGCGCGCCGATACCGCCCAGGATCGAGATGATGCCGATTACCACCACAGTGGTTCGGGCTACCTTGACCTCTCCGTCTGCGTCCACCTGTCCCTTGCGGATGACATTGGCGTAGATGTCGTGGGCGAAGGAGGCCGCTGCGGTGATGGTCAGGCCAGCAACCACCGCCAGGATGGTGGCGAAGGCGACGGCGGAGATGAGTCCCAGCAGCACCGGTCCGCCCAGCGCAAACGCCAGCAGGGGTGCTGCCGAGTTCACGCCGCCGGGAGCGCCCTTGATGGCCTCCGAGCCGATCAGCGCCGCAGCGCCGTAGCCCAGGACCAGGGTGAACAGGTAGAAGATGCCGATCAGCCAGATGGCCCATACAACGGAGCGCCGGGCTTCCTTGGCGGTGGGCACCGTGTAGAAGCGCATCAGCACGTGCGGCAGGGCGGCGGTGCCCAGTACCAGTGCCAGTCCGAGGGAGACGAAGTCCAGCTTGGAGGTATCCGACTTGCCGTACTGCAGCCCCGGATCCAGGATGGCGGGGTTGCCGGTGGTTTCGACCGCTGCCCCCAGCAGGTCGGAGAGATTGAAGTTGTGCATGGCCAGGACCCAGACGGTCATGATGGCCGCGCCGGCAATCAGCAGGAAGGCCTTGATGATCTGCACCCAGGTGGTGCCCTTCATGCCGCCGATCAATACGTAAATGATCATCAGGGCGCCGACGACGGTAATCACCAGGGACTGCCCGATCTTGCTGTCGATGCCCATCAGCAGGGAGACCAGTCCGCCTGCGCCGGCCATCTGCGCCAGGAGGTAGAAGAAGCAGACGGCCAGGGTGGTGATGGCTGCCGCAATCCGGACCGGGCGCTGCTTGAGCCGGAAGGAGAGCACATCGGCCATGGTGAACTTGCCGGTATTGCGGAGCATTTCAGCAACCAGCAGCAGGGCCACCAGCCAGGCGACAAGGAAGCCGATGGAGTACAGGAAGCCGTCATAGCCGTTGACTGCAATGGCCCCGACGATGCCGAGGAACGAGGCCGCGGACAGGTAATCGCCGGCAATGGCGGTGCCGTTCTGCGGCCCGGTAAAGGACCGGCCGGCGGCGTAGTAGTCGGCCGCTGTCTTATTGTTGCGGCTCGCGCGCAGCACCACCACGAGGGTGACGGCCACGAAGACGCCGAAGATGATCATGTTCAGCAGGCCGGTGTCCTTAATGGACTCGGCCGTGACCTCAGTGGCGGCGGAAATGTGCAGGGTGTTCACTTGGTCTCCTCCGGACGGCTTACTCCATGGGCCTCAAGGTCGCGCCGGAGATCCGCCGCAATGGGATCCATCTTGCGGTTGGCGTAACTGACGTACGCCATGGTGATACCGAATGTGCTGACGAACTGCAGCAGGCCCAGGATCAGGCCGACGTTGATGTTGCCGATCACCGGGGTGGACATGAATTCGTGGGCGTAGTCCGCCAGAAGGACGTACGCGAAATACCAGACCAGGAAAACCACGGCCATGGGGAAAATAAAGCTTCGCTGGCGCTTGCGCAGTTCCTGGAACTCAGGCGAGCTCTGGACCTCCCGGAAATCCACCTGTTCCGGGTGCGCAGCGTGTGAAACCGGCTGCTCTTCAGCCATTGTTCCTCCTCTGTTGGGAGCCCGCTCCGCGCGCTGCATCCACCTATGGAGGTCAGGACACGACGCTGTGCAAGCTGTGACGCTCATCACTTTCCTACAGTCCCCGCGCGGGTGTCTGCCTGCCGCGCCAAACCGTCGGTGAACGGTTGGTTCCGTGCGGTGAACGGCGCTCGACGGCGCCGAACGGTGTTGAACGGCCGGGACGACCGCCGGGCCGCTAGGGTTGGTGCATGCTCAGTCCCGCCGTCGATATAGCCCTGGTCTGCGCCGTCGCCGTCCTGACCATCGCGGCCGTGGGCGCGCTTGGCTTCCGCCTCAGCCGCTCGCAGCGGGACCTCGGGTCCGACGCCGAGCAGGCCACCTACGCGACCCTGCATACGGCGTCGCTCGCCTCGGCTCATCTTCGTGCGGGCCTGACCCCGGCCGGGGCCCGCAAGGCCAGCCGGCACCTGCGCGACCTGCTGGACTGCGACACCCTGGTGATCACCGACGCCTCGGCGGTACTCGCATGGGACGGTTCCGTGAACGACACGCCGTTCCGGCGCCAGCGGCTGTTATCCGCCGCCGCACTGGTCCTGGAATCGGGCAGGACGCGGGTCTTCCGGGGTGCAGCACTGCGGGCCTTGGGCCTGCAGGACAGTGGCTGCGAACTGCTGGTCTCCCCGCTTCCGGTCAACGGCCAGACGGTGGGCACGGTGGCGGTGTTCGCCCCGACGGTCCGGGCCGGGCTGGTCCGGGCAGCCAATGAAGTGGCAGCCTGGCTCGCCACACAGGTGGAGCTGGCGGAACTGGATGCCTCACGGGCGCAGTTGATGGAGGCCGAAGTGCGGGCGCTTCGCGCGCAGATCAGTCCGCACTTCATCTACAACTCCCTGAACGCCATCGCTTCCTACATCAATACGGATCCGGCCCGCGCCCGGGAGCTGGTGGTCGAGTTCGCCGATTTCACCCGGTATTCCTTCCGCCGGCACGGCAACTTCACCACCATCGCCCAGGAACTGGAATCAGTGGACCGGTATCTGCTGCTCGAAAGTGCGCGCTTCGGGGAACGGCTCAAGGTGGCCCTGCAGATCGCCCCGGAAGTGCTGGGAACCGTCATCCCCTTCCTGTCCCTGCAGCCGCTGGTGGAGAACTCCGTCCGCCACGGCCTGGAAGCCAAGGACGGACAGGGGCGGATCAGCATTGCAGCCGTCGACGCCGGAGCGGACGCGGTGATCACCATCGAGGACAACGGGGTGGGAATGGACCCCGAGTACCTGCGCTCCGTGTTGGCCGGGCATGCGGACGGGGACCACGTGGGCCTGCGCAACGTCGATGTGCGGCTGCGGCAGGTGTACGGCGACAGCCACGGCCTCGTGATTGACACCGCTCCCGGCGCCGGCACCCTGATCACCATGCGTGTGCCCAAGTCGCAGCCGGAGAACCGCCCGACGAACGCGTAATCTGTTGTCCATGCGCAAACCCCTCCGGCCGCTCACCGTCGTAGTTGCCGACGACGAAGCCCCCGCCGTCGAGGAACTCGCCTATCTCCTGGGACAGGATGCCCGGATCGGTACGGTGTACCGGGCCTCCAGCGGCGCCCAGGCGCTGCAGGAGATCGAGGCCCGCGACGTCGACGCCGTCTTCCTCGACATCCATATGCCGGCTCTCTCCGGGCTGGAGATCGCCAAGGCCCTGAGCCGCAGGCAGCGCCCGCCCGCCGTCGTCTTCGTGACCGCGGACGAGGACCAGGCGCTGCGGGCCTTTGACCTTGCGGCCCTGGACTACCTGCTGAAGCCGGTGCGGCCGGAGCGCTTGTCCGAGTCGGTGCGCCGGATCTGCGAACTCGCAGCCGATACCGAGACGGAGGACGCCGACGTCGTCACCGTGGTCCAGGGCGCGACGACGAGGATCATCCCGCGCGGCGACATCCGCTATGTCCAGGCGCAGGGCGACTATGCCCGGCTGCATACGGCCGAGGCCAGCTACCTGATCCGGGTCCCCCTCGCGGATCTGGAAGAGCAGTGGGCAGGCGCCGGGTTTGTCCGCATCCACCGGTCCTATCTGGTGTCCCGGAACCATATCCGCCAGGTGCGGCTGAGCGGAGGTCGGGCAAGCGTGCAGCTGGGCGAGGTGGACCTTCCGGTCAGCCGCCGGCATCTGCCTGCCGTGCGCAACACGCTTGACGCCGGCCGGGTTCGGCCCACGCCATGAGCGGGGACGCCATGCCCGGTTCGGCCCCGGTCCCCCAGCGGGTCCGGGTGACCGCTCCCGGCACGGGGGCAGCACCGTTCCCCGTCTCGCGCGAACTGGACGAACAGTCCGAGGTGGGCGAGTTGATCATCGGCTCGCTGATCCGCAGCCAGCTCCGGCTGGCGCTGGTGGTGGGCGGCGGATTCCTGCTGATCCTGCTCAGCGTGCCGGTGCTGCTGGCCTTTCTGCCGGTGATAGCCGAGCTGTCGATCCTCGGGGTGCCCGCGCCGTGGATCCTGCTCGGCGTCGGAGTCTACCCGCTGGTGATCGGCTGTGGACTGCTTTACGTGCTCAGTGCCCAGCGGAACGAAACCCGCTACCGCGACCTGGTGGACGGGCGGTAGCCGGTGGACTGGGATGTAGCCGCGGGCATGAGCCCGGGCATCGGCTACACGGCACTGGCATTGGTGTCCGCAGCGACTCTGCTGATCGGTTTCTACGGGCTGCGGGTCTCGCGGACCACGAGTGACTTCTATGTGGCCTCCCGGACGGTGAAACCCTGGTGGAATGCCTCGGCGATTGGAGGCGAATACCTCTCCGCGGCGAGTTTCCTGGGCGTGGCCGGACTGATTGTCGCATCCGGCGTGGACGCGCTCTGGTTCCCCATCGGCTATACCGGCGGCTACCTGATGCTCCTGCTCTTCGTGGCGGCTCCGCTGCGCCGGTCCGGTGCCTACACCGTTCCGGACTTCGCCTCCGCCCGGTTGGAATCCCTTCCGATGCGGCGCCTGACCAGCCTGTTGGTGATCGCCATCGGCTGGCTCTACATCGTCCCGCAGCTGCACGGCGCTGCCCTCACCATGCGCATCACCACCGGGCTGCCTGCATGGCTCGGCTGCCTGGTGGTGACCGGCGTCGTCTGCCTGAGCGTGGTAACCGGAGGGATGCGTTCCATCACCTTTGTCCAGGCTTTCCAGTACTGGCTGAAGCTGGTGGCGATAGCCGTACCGGTGCTGTTTATCCTCTTCCGCCTCGCGGGTGACGGCCCGCCCGGCGACGGCGGCACCCAGCTCCTGGCGGAGGCACTGAATCCGGAGACCCACGCCCCGCTGTACCGCAACATTTCGCTGAGCATCGCGCTGCTCTGCGGCACGCTGGGCCTGCCGCACGTGCTGGTCCGCTTCTATACCAACCCCGACGGACCTTCGGCCCGGCGGACCACGCTGATTGTCCTGGGCCTGCTGTCCCTGTTCTACATCTTTCCGATCACTTACGGGGTGCTGGGCAGGATCTATGCTCCGGACCTGGCGGGCGGCGGAGCAGCAGACTCGATGGTGCTGCTACTTCCGGGCCGGGTGTTCGACGGCGTCTCCGGGGATCTCCTGGCGGCGCTGGTAACGGCCGGCGCCTTCGCGGCCTTCCTCTCCACCAGCAGCGGATTGACGGTCTCGCTGGCGGGCGTGATCAGCCAGGAATTCTTCCGCGGGAGTGTGTCCGGGTTCCGCGTCTCCGCGGTGCTGGCCGCCGTCGTACCGCTGGCCGTTGCCCTGCTCACCGAATCCTCCGCCCTGGCCGGGAGCATTGGAATGGTGTTCGCGTTCACCGCGTCCACGCTGTGTCCGCTGTTGGTGCTGGGAATCTGGTGGCGGCGGTTGACGGCCGCCGGAGCCGGAGCCGGGATGTTGACCGGCGGGCTGCTGTGCGGCGGGGCAATGGCCGCCGCGGCCATCCTGCCGCGGGCAGGTGCCGGCGTTCCCGCCTGGATTGAACAGCCCGCAGCCTGGACGGTTCCCGCAGCGTTTGCCGTGATGGTGGTCGTGTCCCGGCTGACCGCCGGATCAGCGCCGCACGGGGCGGCGAAGTTCATGGCGCAGCTGCACACGCCGGAACCTCTGGACCGGCCCCGTCCGGGAACCGGCACAGGGGCGCGCTAGGCCTGCCTAGTCTATGGACGCCATCAGTTCGACCACGCGGTCGAGGAAGGCATCCACCTGGCTTTCCTCGTAGCCCTGCTCGCCCTTGGCCTCACGGAAGACGGCGCGGCGCACCACGTCCACGCTGAGGGGCCGGTCATGTTCGAAGTATCCGAGCAGTTCGTTGCACAGCGCGTCAACGTCCTCGACGTTGTAGCTGGTGACGCGTTTCTTGCCGGGACGGCGGAACCGCTCCCCCGGCTTGCGGTGCAGGCGTGCCCTCAGGACCGCGGACATCCGCCCGATCTGCAGCAGCCAGGCTTCTTCGCCGCGGTCGGCGATCAGGCGGTCCCGTTCCCGCTGGGCGAAAACGTCCTCCAGCCGGTCCAGTGCGGCGTCCACCGCCTGCGGTTCGTAACCGCCCTTCGCCGGGTCGAAGGCCATGGACCGGACGTCCGCACTGGTCACCGGATTAGCCGAGGTGGAATCCGAGTTGTAGTAGTTCCTGGCCTTGGTCAGGAACTCATCGACCTGGCGGATGTTGTAGCCGTAGTCCCGTCGTCCCACGCGTTCGAAAGGGGCACTGGCCTGCCGCACATCGTCCATGAATACATTGTTCCTCTGTGGTTTTTCCCCGCGCAGTGATTGCCGCTGGAACCGGTTGGCCCTACAGGGCTCCTGCCGGGCATCGTCTGAAAACTCTGAAACATCTTACGATGCCAGTACCTCGGACGTGATCCGGCACACCGTCCGTTGCCGGACCGTTACGGTTGCTCCTGCTAGGAAGCCGTCGAGAGCAGCACCGACAGCAGGAACACCACCGGGGAGGCGAAGACCACGGAGTCCAGCCGGTCCATTACTCCGCCGTGTCCCGGCAGGAGGTTGGACATATCCTTCACACCGAGTTCCCGCTTGACCATCGACTCGGAGAAGTCGCCCGCGGTGGCCGCGGCAACTGTCGCCACAGCGAGCACCACGCCGAACCACCAGGGCTGGTCCAGGAACAGGACTGCGGCGCCGACGCCCACGATGGCCGCGCCGACGGCAGAGCCGGCAAAGCCTTCCCACGACTTCTTCGGGCTGATCTTGGGCGCCATCGGGTGCTTGCCGAAGAAGGCACCTACGAGGTAGCCGAAGGTGTCGTTGGAGACCACGAGCAGGAGCAGCACGGCAACGCGGACCTGCCCGTCGGGCTCGCGCAGCAGCAAGAGCGCAAAGCTCAACAGGAACGGCACCCAGAGAACCACGAAGATTCCCGCGAGAATGCTCTGGATCGCTTCGGCAGCGGTGTCGATGCTCCGCCACAGGAGGATGGCCACCGCCGTGGCGACCATCGCGAACGCCAATGCTTCCGTGCCGCCGAAGAACGCCGCGAACGGCAGCGCAACGGAACCGACCAGCACCGGCACCTGCGGAACTTTCATGCCGCGCACTTCGAGTGCACGGTTGACTTCCCAGACACCGACAGCAGCGAAACCGACTGCAATGATCACGATGGCGAACGGGAAAAAGAGCAGCCCGCTAAGCAGTGAGCCGAGCAGGATCACTCCGACAGCGATGGCAGCAGGCAGGTTACGTCCCGCACGCGAGACCTTTACGGGTTTCTCGGCAGTGCGCCGGCCCCGGGCGGCGCGTCCGCCGACCTGTCCTGGATCAGCTGCGCTCATGTCCTTGGCCTTTGCTGCTGCCGGAACTGTCTCGACGGACGGTGAACCGCCAGCCTGGGTTGGAGGCTGGGCGTCACTCATCAGACCTCGAGAAGCTCGGCTTCCTTGCGCTTGAGGAGCTCGTCGATGGAATCCGTGTGCGCCTTCGTCAGTGCATCGAGATCCTTTTCGGCACGAGCGCCGTCGTCCTCGCCCACCTCGCTGTCCTTGACCAGGCGGTCGATGCCGTCCTTGGCCTTGCGGCGGATGTTGCGGACGGAAACCTTTGCGTCCTCAGCCTTGCCGCGGACGATCTTGACGTATTCCTTGCGGCGGTCCTGCGTCAGCTCCGGCATGATGACCCGGATGACCTTGCCGTCGTTGGACGGGTTGGCGCCGACCTCGGAATCGCTCAGCGCCCGTTCGATGGCACGCAGGGCGCTGACATCGTAGGGGGTGATGAGCAGTGTGCGGGCGTCGGGAGTGGCGAAGGATGCCAGCTGCTGCAGCTGCGTCGGGGAACCGTAGTAGTCCACCAGCACCCGGTTGAACAGTGCCGGGTTGGCGCGGCCTGTGCGGACGGAGGCGAAGTCCTCCTTAGCAACTTCCACCGCCTTGTCCATCTTGTCGGCGGCCTCTTTCAAGGTGTCTTCGATCACGGTCTCTCCTCATAAAACAGTGTCCACCAAGCGCTGTCGGCTTAGTGGCCGGACTCTAATATCATCCTAAGCCAAAAGGGTGCGGGTTCCCTGCACCGAGCCTGCGAGGTGTAGGGAAACCCTTTCGGCGCAAAAGGGTGCGGGTTCCCTGCACCGAGCCTGCGAGGTGTAGGGAAACCCTTTCGGCGCAAAAGGGTGCGGGTTCCCTGCACCGAGCCTCGCACTCCCGGTCCGGACCCCGGCCGCGGAGCGGGAATGCCCGGGCCGTTTCCGGTGCGCGTGCAGTCCGGTCCCGGAGGGACCTGGAGGAAGGCGGCTTTAAATTCCGGAGGCCGCCTGCGGCCGAGGGGATTTCGTTGCCGCCGTTCCAGGTCCCGCAGGGACCACCTGCCCAACGCTAGTTCGAAACGATAGTGCCGATCTTCTCGCCGCGGAGGGCGCGGGTTACGTTCCCTTCACCCTCCATGCCGAAGACAACCATGTTCAGGTCATTGTCCTTGCACATGGTCATGGCCGTCTGGTCCATAACGCGGATGTCCTGGCGCAGGGCGTCGTCGTACGTCAGGGTCTCCAGCCGCACTGCGGTGGAATCCTTGTTCGGATCGGCAGTGTAGACACCGTCCACTCCGCTCTTGGCCATCAGCACCTCGTCTGCGTGGACTTCCAGCGCACGCTGGGCGGCCACCGTGTCAGTGGAGAAGTACGGCAGGCCTGCGCCGGCACCGAAGATGACCACACGGCCCTTTTCCAGGTGCCGGATGGCGCGCCGCGGAATGTAGGCCTCGGCCACCTGTCCCATGGTGATGGCGCTCTGCACACGGGTTTCGACGCCGGCCTGCTCCAGGAAGTCCTGCAGCGCGAGGCAGTTCATCACGGTGCCGAGCATGCCCATGTAGTCCGCACGGGAGCGGTCCATGCCGCTGGTGGACAGCTCCGCACCGCGGAAAAAGTTGCCGCCGCCGACGACGATAGCCACCTCAACCTCGCCGACGGTTGCAGCGATCTGCTTGGCCACTGCCCGCACGGTATCCGGATCCACACCGAGCTTGCCGCCGCCGAACACCTCTCCCGAGAGCTTCAGCAGGACGCGTCGTCGCGGGGAATCGGTTTCTTTCAATACGTGGGCCATTGTGCCTCCCGGGCATAGGTGCTGGTGCTGCTTTAAGACTAGTGAGCTGTTCTGGACAGGCAAAAGGGGTGGTCACCCGTGGTGACCACCCCCTTTGTCATGATGAGGTTTCCGTCGAAACCGTTGTTACCTAACTAATTAGGCGCCTACACGGAAGCGGGCGAAGCCGGCCGGTGCAACACCGGCTTCTTCGAGAACCTTGCCCACGGTCTTCTTGGCGTCCTTGGCGAACGGCTGGTCCACCAGGACGATTTCCTTGAAGAAACCGGTCAGGCGGCCTTCAACGATCTTCGGCAGTGCGCCCTCGGGCTTGCCCTCGGCGCGTGCCGTCTCGTCAGCGATGCGGCGTTCGTTCTCAACCGTTTCAGCCGGAACTTCGTCGCGGGTCAGGTAGGTCGGAGCGTATGCAGCGGTGTGCACGGCCACGTCGTGGGCGGCGGTAGCGGCTTCTGCACCTTCGCCGTCAACGGCGAACAGCACGCCGACCTGCGCCGGAAGATCCTTGGAGGTCTTGTGCAGGTACGCATCAACGGTCTTGCCTTCGATGCGTGCCACGCGGCGGACAACAACCTTCTCGCCCAGGATGGCGCCTTCTTCGACTACGACCTCGGACAGCGGCTTGCCGTCGACGTTGTAGGCGAGGAGGGTTTCGGCGTCGGCAGCAGCAGATTCAACTGCCGTGGCCAGGACCTTGTCCGCCAGTTCGATGAACTTCGGGGACTTGGCAACGAAGTCGGTCTCGCAGTTGAGTTCGATCATGACGCCAACCGTGCCGTCGATGACCTTGGCGGCAACCAGGCCTTCAGCGGTGGAACGGCCTTCACGCTTGGTCGCGCCCTTCAGGCCCTTGATGCGGATAAGCTCCATGGCCTTGTCGGCATCGCCGTTAGCCTCGTCCAGAGCCTTCTTCACATCCATCATGCCTGCGCCGGTGCGCTCGCGCAGTGCCTTGATATCAGCAGCAGTGTAGTTCGCCATTTGGACTCCAGTCCTCCCGTAATAAGTATTGGTGCGGTTCTGCCAGTGCGGCTGGCCGGTAAACCGGCCAGCCGCACCACAACCCATGTCCAGGGGATGAATTCCCCCGGACTAAGGAAATACGTTCTTTACTTCTCGGTTACTTCAGCTGCCGGGGCGTCGACGATGGCGTCAACGTCAGCGGCGGGAGCTTCGGCGGCCGGAGCAGCTTCGGCAGCGGGAGCTTCAGCAGCGGCGTCAGCGGCCGGGGTCTCAGCAGCACCTTCGAGGAGCTCGCGCTCCCACTCGGCCAGCGGCTCGGCCGGGGCTTCCGTGTTGCCGGACTTGTTGTGGCGGACGATCAGGCCCTCGGCCACGGCGTCGGCAATGACGCGCGTCAGCAGGTTCACGGAGCGGATGGCGTCGTCGTTGCCCGGGATCGGGAAGTCGACGTCGTCCGGGTCGCAGTTGCTGTCGAGGATGGCAACAACGGGGATGTTCAGCTTCTTGGCCTCGTCAATGGCGAGGTGTTCCTTCTGCGTGTCAACAATCCAGAGCAGGGACGGAGCCTTGGTCAGGTTGCGGATACCGCCGAGGTTGGTTTCCAGCTTCGTCAGTTCACGACGAAGGAGCAGCAGCTCCTTCTTGGTGTGACCGGAAGCGGCGACGTCCTCGAAGTTGATCTCTTCGAGTTCCTTCATGCGCTGGATCCGCTTGGCGACAGTCTGGAAGTTGGTGAGCATGCCACCGAGCCAGCGCTGGTTGACGTAGGGCTGGCCAACACGGGTGGCCTGCTCTGCGATAGCTTCCTGTGCCTGCTTCTTAGTACCGACGAACAGGACGGTTCCGCCGTGGGCCACAGTGGCCTTGACGAACTCGAACGCACGGTCGATGTAGGACAGCGACTGCTGCAGGTCAATGATGTAGATGCCGTTGCGCTCGGTGAAGATGAAACGCTTCATCTTCGGGTTCCAACGGCGGGTCTGGTGACCAAAGTGAACGCCGCTGTCGAGCAGCTGGCGCATTGTAACGACGGGCATGTCGTCACTCCTTCCGGCAGCAGCCGTGCGCACGGCGCACTGGTCCTACTGCCTATTGACGGTTTTAGCTGTACGCCCGGGCGGGCGAAGCTCCTGGTATCCATCAGCCGCTGCCCCGTAGGAGCTGCGGCGCGCTTCCCCTGCCGGCGTTTGCCGGACCGTTGGAGACGCACCCCCGGTGACGGGGATAATTGGGATACGCGTAGTCAGCTTCCGTGCCTGTGGGCTGAACCCGGTGGACTGAATCCGGCCGGAGAAACCCGGGACCGGTCCTGAACTAAAACGTCCGGGCAGGTCCCATGGCACAGCAAGCTGCTCCGTCAAGTGTACTACAGCGCCGGACCCCTGCCATCCGGCGTCGTCCTTTCCTCCCCACCCGGCTTCCGGTCCCCGCAATCCCACAGGGCGCTCCGGGGAATCCACGACGGAAGCCTGCGTGGATGCACTGTTGCTCCATGAAGCGAACACATGCCCTGCTGCTCGCAGCGGTATTGGCCGTCTTTGTCCCCGGGGCTGCGGCAGCCGGCCCGCACTCTGCTGCCACTGCCACTGCCAGTGCCACTGCCTATTCCCCGCCCTGGACCTGGCCACTGGATCCGGTGCCTGCCCTCCTCCGACCCTTCGATCCCCCGGCCCAGCCATGGCTGGCGGGGCACCGCGGTATCGACGTCGCCGCCGCCGAGGGCTCCGCCGTCCTGGCTCCTGCGGACGGGCGCGTCATTTTTGCCCGCCGGGTGGTGGACCGGCCGGTCCTGACTATTGACCACGGGGGTGGCTTGAAGAGCAGTTTCGAACCGGTCGAGGCTTCCGTGCCGGTGGGCACCGTCGTGTCCAAGGGAACGGCGGTGGGGTCCGTCCGGGCGGGATCGCACTGCGGTCCGGGATGCATGCATTGGGGCGTCCGACTGAACGGGGAGTACATGGATCCGCTCGCTTATGTGTCCGACCGGCGGCCCTCGGTACTCCTTCCGGTGGGGCGATCTACTCAGCAGATGTCAGGCCAGGTGCCTTCCGATACCGCCGATGTCCCGGCACCGACCCCGCACGGCATCCTCCGCCGTCGAGCACCGCCGTCGACCCGGCCGCACCGCCGTCCCGTACCGCCGTCGGCACGGCCGGTTAAACGTCCCGGTTAAACGTCCCGGCCGGACCCTTTGCAGGATCCGGCCGGGGTTCTTTGCTGGTCTAGCGGACGTTGATTCCTTGCCTGGCTACACGAATGCAGCCACGCCGGTGATCGCCCGTCCGGTGACCAGGGTATTGATCTCGTACGTGCCTTCGTACGAGTAGATGGCCTCCGCGTCAGCGAAGATCTTGGCCATGCCGTAGTCGGTGACAATGCCGTTTCCGCCCAGGATGCTGCGGCCCAGGGCAACGGACTCGCGCATGCGGGCCGTGGTGAAGGCCTTGGCGAGGGCGGACTGTTCGTCCTTGGCCTGCCCGAGGTCTTCGAGCTGCGCCAGGCGGACCATCATGCCCAGCGAGGCGACGGTGTTGCCCAGGATCTTCACCAGCTGTTCCTGCACCAGCTGGAAGGATGCCAGCGGCTTGCCGAACTGCTTGCGCTCGACCGCGTACTTGCGGGCGACGTCGAACGCAGCCATCTGCTGGCCCACAGCCTGCCAGGCCACGGCCAGGCGGGTGACCTTCAGGACCTTGTTGGTGTCGCGGAAGCTGTTTGCGCCCTTGAGGTGGAAGTCGTCGCTCACCACTACGTTGTCGAGGACAATGTCAGCGTTCTGGACCGTGCGCAGGGCGATCTTGTTTTCAATCTTCGTCGCCGTGTAGCCGGGGGTCTTGGTGTCGACCAGGAAACCCTTGACCTGGTTGTCCTCGAGGTCGCGGGCGTAGATAACCACCCAGTCGGAGAAGGTCGCGTTGCCGATCCAGCGCTTTTCACCGTTGAGGATCCAGTTGTCCCCCTCGCGGCGGGCGGTAGTGCGGGTGCCGCCGGCAACGTCGGATCCGCCCAGCGGTTCCGTCAGGCCGAAGGCGCCGATCTTCTTCATGGCGTAGATGTCCGGCAGCCAGGCTGCCTTCTGCTCCTCGGAGGCCAGGGCCTCGATGGATCCGGTGAAGAGACCGTCGTGGACACCCATGAAGGTGGCGAAGGACGTGTCCGCGCGCGTCATCTCTGCATGGCAGAGGCCGGCGAAAAGGTTGGAGTAGCCCTGTCGGTAAACCGGGCTCATAACGTCCAGTTCGGCAATCTTGGGGATCATGTGGTGCGGGAATTCCCCGGCGTTCCACCAATCAGCGGCATGCGGCTTGACCTCGGCGGCAAGCCAGGCACGGATCTCGTGCAGGCGGTCGCGCTCCTTGTCGGTGAGCAGGTCCTCGAATGCGTAGAAGTCGCCGTCCGGGTACGGAAGGTTGTCGACGTCGATAATTCCCATGGAAAAATGTCCTTAGCTGCTGATCATCGGTGATCCGCTGGTGCCCATCCGGGAACCGGCTGAGCCCATGTTACCCACCAGTAACAACGATCACAACGTCTGCGGAAAATTGTCTCCGACGGCGTGCTGCGGCTTGAGCCCACTCGTAGTACAGATAACGGGCTTTTCGGGTGCCGCATGCGCTTCGATGTACAGCTAACGGGCTTATGCGGCCCCCGAAGCCCCGTTAGCTGTACAACCAATGCCCAGCCGGCGGCTGAAGCGCTCCGCCGGTATTGCCAGGCAAAAGAAAACACCCCGGTCCGAAGACCGGGGCGTTACTCATGTCGCGACGGAACGATGTCTCGACTCATCACAGGGTAGGGCTGGTGGGGCTTGAACCCACGACCCACGGATTAGGGGTGTGGTTTCCACCCGCATCCACACCACCCCATAGCCCTACATTCGGCGGGCCGCGTTCGACCGATTCCTATCCACGAGAACCCCCTATATAAGAGGTCGCTCCACGGACTTTTCGATGACTAACCGATGACTTTCCGATGACTTTCCGATGACTTTCCGATGACTTTCCGATGACTAGCCGGACACGTCTTTGCGGGGTGCGAACATATCCAGGATGTGCGTGGAATCCGGCGCCATACGGTCCCGCTCAATGTAGTAGCGGCGCGTGATCGCATCCGATGAATGGCCCAGCTGGCGGGACGCCACCAAAGACCCAAGCTCCCGGTCCAACAGGGTCGCGACCGCCTTCCGGAAGCTCGACGGCTTCACCCAGTCGAACTCCTCGCCGCGGGCCGAACGCCACTGCCGGCGGAAGTTCGCCGGATCCACGACCGTGCCCCGCCGGGACGGGAAGACCAGGCCCAGCGGATTCGCCGCCGGATCATCCGCCAGCTTCCGCTTCGCCAGCACAGCGACAGCGAACCCGGGCAAGGGCAGCTCGCGGAGCCCATGCTCGGACTTCGGGAACGGCTGCCGGTAAAGGCCGGTGCTGCTGGTCCGGCGCACGGTCCCGGTCACGGTCGCGGTCGGCGGCGTCGCGTGCAGGTCGAGGTCTTCCCACCGGAGCGCCAGCAGCTCCCCCGGCCGCAGCCCGGTCGCAACGAACAGATCAACCTTGTCGGAGAGGTCCTGCGACTTGTGCCCGTCGGAGTCCTGCCACTGGGCGACGTTCTCCCGGAGCCGGTTCACCTCGTCCAGGGTGAGTGCCCGGATCGTGGTCTTCGGCAGGGCAGGGCGCTCGGATTCCCGGACAGGGTTCGTGTCGATGGCGTCGTGCCGGACGGCCATCCCGAACATGAGTGACAGGACGACCCGGCAGGCCTTGGCGGCGTGAGGGCCGCCGCGCTGCACGGTCATGGGCCGGCCGTTCGTGCGGACCATCTTCACCTGCCGCGGCTTCATTACCTCGGTCAGGAAGTCCTCCACCCTGCCGGTCGTTATCTCGGCCAGGCGGACCTGCCCGAGCATCGGCTTGATGTGCGCGTCGATCTGCTGCCGGTAGTTGTCCATCGT
Organism: Arthrobacter jinronghuae; assembly: GCF_025244825.1. Taxonomy (NCBI): domain Bacteria; kingdom Bacillati; phylum Actinomycetota; class Actinomycetes; order Micrococcales; family Micrococcaceae; genus Arthrobacter; species Arthrobacter jinronghuae. The sequence continues at coordinate 1,247,313 of NZ_CP104263.1, read as the reverse complement.
GCCGGGAGCCCTGTCGAGGGTGGCGTACCAGCGTTCGGCGAGGTCTTCGACCCGGGAGTTGGCGTTGAGCGCGACGTCCCCGCCCTGCTTCTGCTTGAGCTTCGCCTGCAGGGCGCGCTTCGCCAGTGTCTCCGTCCGGCCCTGCGCGGTGACGACCTTCGACTTCCCGTCCCGGCCCCGCACCCATGCCTGCGCCCGCCAAACCTCGGGTGTCGTGTCTGTGCGCTCTTTCAGTTTCCGTGCCGAGATGTTGCCGTGTTCCCCGATGGACATCACCGGGCGTCCAGTGCGCGGCATCGTTTCCCCTTTATATGGCTTTCGCCATGGACAGTTGCTTCTGCAGGTGGCGCCGGTCCTTGCCGGAGAGTGCCCGGACGTAGGTGTCGACGTCGGTCGGCATGACTTCCAGGATGGAGGCGACGCCGGCGACCCGGTCCGCTTCGAGTACTGCTGCCATGAAGCGGTCGTGGTCGATGAGTTGGCGGGCGGCCCAGACGGATGCCTGCCACTCGTATTTCGGGATACTCCCCCGGTGCCTGTAGTGGGCGTGTCCGAGTTCGTGGGCGAGCGTGGAACGGTATTGGATGGGCGGCAGACCTGGGAGGAGCGTGATGCTGTGGTGCTGGTGCGAATATGCGCCCCACCATCCGCCAGGCAGGATGCCTTCGCGGATGCCGACCCCCAAGTCAGCGGCGATTAGATCGAGGTGCATGCAGTGCACGCTACTGGCCGAGACTGACAGTTTTCCTACTCAGGTAGTTGGTACGGGTCAACGCCGGGCTCGCCCTTGAATGCGGCGAGGTCCAGCTCGTCCTGCGCGGGGGCGGTTTCCTCAGTGCTGTGGTCGGATTCGTCCTGCAGGTAGAGCATTTCCCGGGCCATGCTCAGGAGTAGGTCCTGGGCGGACTGGGGCAGGCGGCCGGCGCCGACGATGAGGAGGGAGTCTGGGTCGTCGGTGGAGGTCACGTTGATACCGAGGGACTTCGCCAGGGCGGCGAGGACGGTCATCACGGAGACGTTGAGGCCTTGGGAGAGGCCTTGGATGGTGGGCGGGTCCGGGAAGGACTTGATCGGGCGGGTGACCATTTGATGCAGCCGCTTGTCAGACGGGACGCCCCCGCAGTCACGGGATAGGCGTTCGTAGGAGCGGGCTCCTTTGCGGTCCAGGATGAGGCGTTCGATGCCTCCGGAGACGTGTTTCGTTGTCATGGGGTAGAGCCTCACTGTTATGGCGCGGGGTGGCAAGCGGGTAGTTGATGAATGTGCCTACCAGCGTTTTCCCTCAGATTCTAGCGTTAGTGCCTACTAATGAACCAAGCACTTGACCTACAGCCGCATGGTTTCTAGGGACTTTTGTAACTAGCGCTTGACAGAGCCGCCTAGCGGTAGGCATACTCAAACCACGTTGTTGCTTGACAGATAGTCGCCTACCACGAGAGAATAGGAACCACGAAGTGATCATGCGAAAACGCCGACCATCATGGCCGAAGGGGACATACATGCGAGTTAGCCAGGACAGGCTGCGGGCCTACGTACTGACGAAGGACGACATGGATCTGATCAACTCAGGCCGGGCCGACAGGGTCGACGGGCGGAAGATCAGCCAGCGACTCCTGGCCGAGAAGGCCGGCGTCACCTCCGGCTTCATCAACCACCTGACGAGCGGGCGGCGCAAGAGCTGCACACCCGAGGTGGCGGAACGCATCGCGGAGGCTCTTGAAATCCCGGTGCGTGCCCTTTTTGACCCCGAAATCTCAACTGTCAGTGGAGTTTCTACCCAGCAGCGCAATACACAGCAGCCGATAGCGGCGTAGATGCCGACGAAGACAAAGGCGTCTCCCACGCAGAAGCTCCGGAACCTGATCGAAGGTGTCCGCTTCGGCTTGGTCGACGCCGACGACCTGCACAACGAACTACTCGAACTCGAACGGGAGCAGAAGCTTCCGCTCACCGAACCGGAAGAAGACTGATATGACCGCCGCCGTTCTGGAGGACACGTCCTGGAAGTCGGACGCACTGGACCTCATCGCCAAGGTTGCCGAGTCCGGACAGGACTTCGACGCCTACACCCTGCAGGAGGAACACGGACTCCGGCAGCCGCCTCACCCGAACATGTGGGGCGCGCTGTTCCGATCCGCTTACTCCGCACAGATCATCACACCGATTGGCTTCCACCAGTCACAGCGGCCGGGCCGTGCTGGCGGAGTCTGCCGGATATGGCGGGGCCTCCCCAATGGCACCTACCGGATGGCGGCTGCTTGATGGAGAAGTTCCTGACCACGGAAGGCGTCGCAGAAACACTGGGCGTCGCACCCGGGACCGTCGAGAACTGGCGGTACAAGCAGGAGGGCCCGGAGTACGTGAAGCTCGGCACGAAACGATCCAGCCCGGTCCGTTACCGCGAGTCCGCAGTCGTGGCCTACCTGGATTCCCTGCCCACCGCCGCATAACCCCCAAACAAAAGGAAGCCCCCGGGTGGCACCCCGAGGACTTCGCAGCCATCACACACCTAGGAGTAATGATGACCAGCACCAACGATACCGAACTTGTCCGACTGGACCGCACGGAGGCGGACATTGTCGTCCGCCACCTGACCGGCGAGTACCACAACCGGCACGGCGTCGATAACTCGGGCCGCCTGGAGTACTTCGCCGCGAAGCTGTCCTGGCAGATCGGCGGGGACAACACCCGGAGCTTCCGCGATTACCTCGTGGACGCACTCCGGGCCTTCGAAGGCCTCATGGACATTTACTGGGGCGATCAGCCGCACGACCTCCGGGACCAGTACGAGTCCGACCTCAACATCGCGGTGAATGGCGCTTTGGACGCGGCGGGCTTCCCGGCCGGCATGATCCTCCGCTCCGGTGAGCAGCTGCCCGTAGCCCTGCCGGTCGCGGCATGAGCGCACATGCTGCCGGATGGACCCCGGCCCGCAGGCTCGCCGACCGGTTCATTGGCCGGGAACGACCCGGGAAGCACCACCCGATCTGGGATGCGCAGTTGGGACCCGAATGGGTGCCGATGAGCCGCGGCGGGGTTATTCACCAGCCTCGCTTCGATGCCCTCGCCGCTCAGATGTTCGGGGGCACCCGTGCTGCCTGACTCCATCGCCCTCCTCCTGGCCGTCGGCTTCTGGATGGCCTCCTGCCTCACCTGGGGCAAACACAAGACTTCATCACCCACCGAAACCGCAACGAAAGAGGATACGCAATGAGCAAGATCATCAAGCTTGAGGCCAACAACTTCAAGCGTCTGCGCGCCGTGGAAATAAGCCCGGACGGCAACCTCGTCGTCATCGCCGGCCGCAACGGGCAGGGCAAGACTTCCGTCCTGGATGCCATTACCGCGGCGCTCGGCGGCAACAGTTCCAAGGCACTCCCCCGCCCCATTCGCGACGGCGAGGATAAGGCGTCCATCGTGCTGGAGACGGAAGAACTGATCGTGACCCGCACGTTCTCCGGCGGCACGAGCAAGCTCACGGTCAAGAGCAAGGACGGCGCAACCTTCTCCAAGGGCCAAGCCAAGCTGGACCAGCTGCTCGGCCGCCTGTCGCTGGACCCGCTGGCGTTCACGCAGCTGTCGGAGAAGGACCAGTTGAAGACGCTGCTCGACCTCGTTGACCTGCCGTTCAAGCCTGCCGACATCGAAGCTGAGCGAGCCAAGGTCTTCGCCGAGCGCACCGACGTGAACCGCTGGGTCAAGGAACTGCAGGGGCAGGCCGCCGGCTACAGCATCCCCGCCAGTACACCCGACGAGGAAGTCAGCGTCTCCGCACTGCTAAGCGAATACCGGGAGGCTCAGCAGGAGCACGCCCGCCGTGCGCGGATGGAACAGGAGCGCGACGCAGTAGCGGAGAAGGTCCACCGGCTGCAGGACCGTAAGGAGGAATTGCTCGCGGAGCTGCGCCGTGTGGACGCCGAGCAGGATGACGCTCAGCAGGAGCACCTTCAGATCCAAGAAGCCATCGAGCAGGTGCGGCTGACTTCGGCTCCCGACCTCGAGGCAATCCAGTCGCAGATCGACACGGCGGAGCAGGTGAACGCCGCGGTGCGCGAGAAGAAGCAGGCCGGGCAGGTGGCGGCCCGCCTCACCGCGCTGCAGTCCGACGCCAAGGAACTCACCGAACAGCTCGAAGCTATCGACAAGCGGAAGGCTGACGGCCTCGCCGCCGCCACCTTCCCTGTGGACGGCCTCGGCTTCGACGCCGACGGCGTGACCTACCAGGGCATCCCGTTCAAGCAGGCATCCGGTGCCGAGCAGCTGCGCGTCTCACTCGCAATGGCTATCGCACTCAACCCCGGCCTGCGCGTCATCCGCATCGCTGACGGATCCTTGCTCGACTCAACCAACCTGCAGCTCATCGAAGACATGGCCGTCGCCCACGACTACCAGGTGTGGATCGAAATGGTGAACGAGTCCGGCGACTTCGGAATCGTCATCGAAGACGGCGAGGTAGCGGCATGAGCCCGGACCCGTACCGGTGTGACTGCAAGGTCATCACCGAGCAGGCAGAGAAAGACGGCGCGTTCTGCGGCGTACACAACAACACCGGTGGGTTCTTCTACACGCCGGAACCCAAGACAGATTGGTGGAACTGATTATGAGCACCGAACTCCCCGGCCCGAAACCGCGGCCCGCTCCCGTCCCTGCTGGCCTGGTCTTCACGCACAACGGCCACCGGTACAAGATGTCTCAGAAGCCCGGCCCCATTGGCGCGGACAATAAGTTCGCTCCTGTCACCGGTGTGACTACCCTCCTCAACGGCGGGGTGCCGAAGCCGGCACTTGTCCGCTGGGCTCCGAAGGTTGTCGCCGAGTGGGTTGCTAACCCGGAGAACCGTGAGCAGCTGGACACCCTGCTGGCCGGGGATCCGGACGCCGCCGTGCGGGAGCTCAAGGAGCTGCCGGCGAAGGCCCGCGACGAAGCAGGGGTGCGCGGCACGGCTGTTCACGCTTTGGCCGAAGAACTGCACCGCACCGGGGAAGCGCCGGACGTCCCCGAGGAACTGCTGGGCTTTGTCGAAGGCTACGTCCAGTTCCTGGATGACTTCCAGATCACTCCCGTGCTGATGGAACGACCTTGCGGGAACCGGAAGGACTGGTGGGCGGGCACGTTCGACCTCCTCTGCACCTCACCTCTCCTGGCTGGCGGGAAGCTCGTGCAGATCGACCTCAAGACGTCGAAGGGCGTCTACGGGGAGACCGCACTGCAGACCGGCGCCTATTCCAAGGCCGAGTTCTTTATCGACGCGGACGGGTACGAGCAGCCCATGCCCGAGGTTCACGCAACCTATGTGGCACACGTCCGGGAGGACGGGACGAAGCTCTATGCGCTGGCCCCTGACCGGGCTGCCATCGACCGCCACTACGCGCTGTTCCTCGCCGCGGCCTTCACGCACAAGACCACCAAGGAGCGGGACGCCATCATCGGCGAACCGCTGACCGTCAATACAGAAATGAGCGCAGCAGCATGACCGAAGTAGCAACCCTCCCCCAGGCTGGCAGCCTCTCCGTCCCGGCCGCCGGCGCCCCAGCGCTGAACCTGACCGCGACCACCGTGTCCCTGCTCGAATGGGCGCAGGAGCTGGAAGCCGCGCACCGTCTCGGAACCGCTCTGTGCGGGACGGAGTTCGTGCCGGCCTCATTCCGGGGCAAGCCGGAGGCGGCGGCCGCGGCGATCCTGGCCGGAAAGTCCCTTGGGCTTGACCCGATGAACGCACTGTCGAACATCTTCGTGGTGCAGGGCCGACCGGCTATGTATGCCCGGACGATGGTGGCCCTTGTGCTGTCGGCCGGGCACGACGTCCGCCGCACAGCAGCTACCCCGGAAGCTGTCACGATCATGGGGCGCCGGAAGGGGCAGTCCGAGTGGCAGGAGTTCACCTGGTCGATCGACCGGGCCCGGCAGGCCGGCTACCTCAGCAATAAGAAGTACGCCTCCGACCCCATCGCCATGCTGACGGCAAAGGCTCAGGCTGAAGCGTGCCGCACCATCGCCCCTGACGTGCTGACCGGTGTCGCCGCCTACTCGGTGGAAGACGTCGAGCTTGAAGACCTCGGGGAGAACCCGTCCCAGCCTGCTCCTGCCCCGGCGTCAGCAGCCAAGCGGACGGTCCGGCGCCAGCAGGCTCCGGTGCCGGCGGTTCCCGACGTCGTGCATGAAGCCCCGCGGGACGAGGCCGAACCCGAACCGACCGCGGAGCCGGTCGAGGTCGAGCCGCTGCCCGAGGCGGCCGAACAGCTGCAGGAACCGGGCTGCAGCATGGCCCAGCAGAAAGCGCTCGGTGAAGCCCTCAAGAAGGCCGGGCACACCACCAAGGACGCGATGATGCTGCTCGTCAGCAGCTGGGCAGGCCGCGAAATCACCGCGTCCAAGGAGCTCACCGTCACCGAGGCACGCGACCTCACCAATGAGATCCTCGGATCCCTCGAATCGGAAGCAGGCCAGGAATGAGCGGCGAGACCTACGTAACGATCATCGGTCGACTGACCAAAGATCCGGACCTGAAGTTCCTGGGCAACTCGGCGGTCGCGGAGTTCGGCGTCGCCGTGAACGCCCGGAAGTTCAACAAGCAGACGAACGAGTGGGAGAAGAAACCCACCAAGTTCTGGGACTGCGGCGCATGGAACGCCGGGAAGCAGACCCTCGCAGACAACGTGGTCGAAGTCCTCCGCAAGGGAGACTCCGTTGTCGTCTACGGCGAGCTGGAAACCCGGACATGGGAGGACCGTGACGGCAACAAACGATCCGCCGACCAGCTGCGTGTCATCAGCATCGGCAAGGACCTCACCTGGCACCAGGGGAACAGTCCGCACCAAGCCACGGGCGGCGGGTACGGCCAGTCGCAGCCCAGTCCGGACAGCTGGGGTTCCGCCGACGCCGGCGGCTGGGGCTCCCCCTCCACCAGTGAGGACCCGGTCTTCTAGCCCGCCACCCACCTTTAGCGTGCCGCCCGTCCCTCGCGACGGGCGGCACCATCACACCTACCAGGAGATATTCATGTCTGTTCCCACCATCGCCCTTCGCCCGCCCGTCGTCATGCCGCCGAAGCGGGAACGCCCGGCGGCGGCCAACGCCTGCACCAGCTGCGGCCACATCCTCACGGTCACCGGGGAGTGCCAGGGGTGCAGTGACTAATGGCCTACCAGTACCGGGGAAAGCTCAAAGGCGCCGCGGACCCGTGGCAGCAGTCACCGAAGCCCCGCCAGGAAGAACCGAAACTGGTCCGGGAGCCGAAGCCGCTCCAACCGTGCGGCACGAACGCCGCATACGTCCGGCACCGGGCGCGAGACGAGGACCCGTGCGAAGCCTGCACGGAAGCCCGCCGGGAGTACGTCGCGAGCCGACGGCGCACCCCACCCAACGCACGGCGTCGGCCAGCAGCAAAATGCGGCACTTACTCCGGTGCCGTCCGCCACTACCGGCTCAAGGAAGAACTCTGCGAGCCGTGCATCCAGGCGCGCCGGGACTACCTCAACCGCCACCGACAAGAACTCAGAGAAAGGGAAGCAGCGTGAAACAGGACTGCCAGTGCAAGCATGCCGACCACCAGCACGGGACCCACCTCGCCTACAAGATCGACAAGTGCCGCTGTGCCGACTGCACGACGGCGGCCACAACCTATGAGCGGAACCGGCGTCATTCCATCGTCTACGGTCGCTACGATGTCGGACGCGTGGACGCTGAGCCGGTCCGGGAGCATATCCGTTTCCTCATGGAGAACGGCATCTCGGTGAAGCGCACCGCGCAGCTCACCGGCCTGTCTACCTCCACGGTCGGCGCGATCATTTGGGGCCGACATGAGCGCGGCCACGCCCCGTACCCGCGGGTGTTCAAGGACACCGCGGAGAAGATCCTGGCTGTGAAGCCGACGTTGGAGAACATGGCTCCCGGCCACGTCATCGACGGGACCGGAACGTCCCGGCGGCTGCAGGCCCTCGTGGCTATCGGGTGGTCGCAGTCCAGGCTTGGCGAACGGCTGGGAATAGCCATCAGCAACATGCAGGGCATCGTCAGCGGCAGGCCGGTCACCGTCGGCAAGGCGTTGGCCGTGAAGGCGCTCTTTGACGAGCTGTGGAATCAGCCCCAAGTGGGTGCGGATCACCGTTCGAAGATCGCGGCCAACCGTGCCCGCAACTATGCGCAGGCCCGCGGTTGGCTGCCGCCGATGGCATGGGACGAGGACACCATTGACGACCCGGCCTTTGTCCCTGATCTGCAGGCCCGGAATGATCCGAGCGCGCTGATCGAGGATGTGGAGTTCCTGGTGCGGACCGGCGTAGGCCTCGAGTCGATCCTGGCACGGACCGGGTACAAGAAACAGGACTCATTGGAGCGGCTGCTTCACCGTGCTGGCCGGGGCGATTTGATCTTCGCTATGAAGCGCGGCCTCGACGTCGGAGCTGCAGCATGATGGTCGGCCAGCTGGACCTCCTCGACCTCCTGGAAGATCCGGCGCCGGTCAATGATCCGTTCTACCGCTGCAAGTGCGGTTCGGAGTTCCCTTGCTCAGCCCCGATGGCTGAGCTGGCGGTGTGGGCGGAGCGGCACCGAGAGCATGAGGAGGAGTTCTCCGCTGCCCAGTGGCCCGCCGGCATATGCGCGCACTGCGGAGAGATGTATTGGATCCCCACCGAGCGCCCTTACTGGACCTTCGAACGCCTGCGTGATGAGCACCGGGAGGTGGAGCCAGGCGTTTGCGGACGGATGGTCGAGGTCCGGGACATGCACGAGCTGTACTCAACCGGCCGAAAGGTTCCGGAGCCGCACTGGAGCAAAGCCAACCTCCGGAATTGGATAGCTGAGCTGGCCGCGCACCGGGGCCGGGCTTGGAAAATCTACAACGAAAGAAGTGCCTGATGGCGACGAAAGTCCCAGAAATGCGAAAACTCAAGTACGTGCGTCAAGAAGTTGAGGGCGGCCCTGCGGCGTTGCCCGACCCAGCAGTTCGTCCAGCTTCGAGGCGTCTGCGGTATTCGTTCCGTTGGCCCTGGTTGGCTTTGTGCCATTCCAAGGCAGCAAACCGGACTTCCATGACAGCTTGGAGGAGCGCCTCGTACTCGTCAGCCGGATCGCCGCCGTCTGCCTCTGCTTCCGAGGCTTTGACCGCAAGGTTGACAAGGTGGTGTGGCCAGAGAATTAGCTCGCTGGCCATATCCTCATCTGACAATTCCAACTGCCACCGAACGGAGGCTGCCATCGTCTGCTGCAATAGTGACTCGATGGCGCGTCTTCCCTCTGAGTATTCCGTTAGGAACCCGTCGGCACTCGCGATGAAATCGGCTATCGCAGCTTTTTCCCTCGCTTCTCCCGCTAATCGAGCCTGGTTTTTGTTGGTCAACCTCACTACCCCCAAGGCAACAAGGCCGCCAATGAGGGCAGCAACCAACGATCCAATAGCGCCGCTCCATAAGACGTTCGGCTCAATTCCCAGAGGCATCCTTGAAGCATATAGGGGTGGCCGTAATGCCCTGGTTTAACGCCGACGACAAAATGCATTCCCATCCGAAGCCGCGGAAGGCCGGCTTGGAGGCGATGGGCCTCTGGCTGGTCTGCGGCACCTACTGCACGGATTACCTGACGGACGGGCTCGTGCCGGCCTGGTACGTCGAGTCGTGGCCGCGAGGCAAGCAGCTGGCCCAGAAGCTGATCAAGACCGGGTTCTGGACGGCTGCCGAGGAGGATTACCGGTTCCTTTCCTGGGACGAGTACCAGCGGACGAAGAAGCAGGTTGAGGAGGACAAGGCGAGGGCGAGGGAACGGAAAGCGGCATGGCGGCAGAACAGGAACGGAACGGCGGAGGAACGCTGATGTCCCGCAGGTTGTCCCGTGGGACAGAACGCGTTCGGAACGCGTCAGGAACATTGCCCAAGACCAAGACCAAGACCAAGTACTTAATACTCACCTTTTTGGGGTGGCTGGCCTTTAAAGATTCTGGGGAGAGAAAAGCGGCGATCGTCGCTTTGTTAACGCGGGGAGGCCGGGACGCACGCCGCCGGGAAACCCTTCGGAGGATGGCATGAAGCTCTCGAATCAGGAGGGGCAGCGCCTGGTGGCTGCGATGTTGGCGATGCGGCCGGATTGGATTCCGAACCAGCCGGGCAAGCTCCTCCGGGAAGCGAATGACGCGGGCGGTTTGCCCTTCGCCCAGGACTTCGGGCACGTCCTCCGGGCGTTGGCGGCGTATGCGACGGAGGTGCGCCCGGATGGCCGGCATGCGAAGCGGACACCGAACCTGTTTCCGGCGGATGGAAAGCACTGGACGTCGACGGCTACGGATCCTGCGGTCCTCCCCCGGGGTCCGGCGTGTGAGGACCATGCGGAGGAGGCGGCGGCGAACTGCCGGTGCTGCCAGGCGGACGTGAAGGTCGGGCAGCGGCCAGCAACACACATTGGAAAGCACTACCAACCAGAAAGCGAGACAACAGCATGAGCACACTGACGGACAGGCAGCAGAAGGCGCTGGAGCAAGCTGAGCGCCGCATCGAAGTGATCACCGGGACCGACCTCGGAGAATGGCACATCGCGTACCAGCCCGAAAGTCGGCCTGGTCGCGGCCACGACCTCAGTGCGTGGGCCAGCGACGGGGAGCATATGGCAACCCAGTACCTCGACCCCTATGGAAACGGGGCACTCGTCGTCTACAGCATCGACTTGATCCACAATGACTCGGACGAGGAGCACTTCGATGAGGACGGCATCTGCGACTGTTCGGGGGAACCCGTATGAAGTTCTCCTCTCTTCCGTCTGCCTCGGATACCTCCCAGCAGGCGACACACGCCCACTGACAGGCGATAAGCCCCCGGCTGGGGTAATTCCCCACCCCAGCTCCAACCAAACGCTCACAGAGGCGCACAGCCTCGGAAAGCAGGACCGCATGACTTACGTCTATCTCGGAGGCGGCACAGTCGCCCACATCAACCGACCAGGAACAATGAGAGAGGTTCACCGCGAGGAGTTGGGCGAACGCTGGTGCTTCAACTGCCGTAAGCGCCGGAACTTCGCCTACACAGTGATGGCCGAGGTGCAGCCCAGCTACTACGAACCGACCCCAGCCGTTAAATGCGACGGATGCGGGACCAGCGACGGGGACCTGTTCCCGGGCCGCGAAAGGGTGTGGGAGTAGTGACCGCCCGCTCCTGGTCGATCACCCTGCCGTGGGCGACTCCACCGGTGAAGCCGAACGGCGGCTACTCGAACCGGTACGCCCACGCCAAGAAGGTCCGGGACACACGGCAGGCCATGGGCCTCCTGGCCCGACAGGCAGGCATCCCAGCCTTGGACCGGTGCCGGGTGGAACTGACATGGTTCGTGCCCGACCGGATCGCCCGCGACGTCGACAACCTGGCATGGACCCTCAAACCGCTTTGCGACGCGCTGGCCGGCACCAAACCCATGGACCACCAGATCGTCCCGAACGACACCCCCGAATGGATGGAGAAGCCCATGCCGTCGATCGTCTACCGGCCCGGAGCACCCAAGGAAATGGTCCTAACCGTGACCGAAATACCGCCTGTCACTGGGGGATAAATCAAGTGCTAGGCGGTAGACTGATGGAAGACGTAAAGACCCCGCGCTGCGCGAACAGCCGGGGCACGACCGAACAACGACCAAGGAAGTTCGATATGACCAACGATAGCAAGACCACCGACGAATGCTACGAACTCGCAGGGACACTCAACGATGCCGTCGAGGTCTTCTACGAGCCGTTCGACGGGCACGAATCCACACGCATCGCTGCGAAGATCCTCGCCGCCGGCTACCGCAAGCCCCGCACCATCACGACGGCGGAAGAACTGGACGGTGAGATGCTCCTGAAGTCCGCCAGTTACTCGGATCCGTACTACTTGCCGAGCAGTGGAGCCCCGCTCAAGAACGTTGTGACCGGGGTGCGTTTCAGCCTGGACGAGCTGAACGATCATGGACAGTTCCTCCCCGCGACGGTCCTCTACGAGCCGGAAGCCGAGGCCACCCGATGAGCGCGGGAATGGCCGAGGACACCTGCTTGCAGTGCGAGCAGAGCCGCGCCGAGGTCAAGGAAAATGAGACGTTCTGCGGCATCGAGGACGGTTACGAACACCGGGAACTTGTCGCGGAATGGCCCCGCCACCACTGGCGTGACTGGTCGGACCGTGAGCTTGACCAGGCAGGAATCAAGCCGGAAGCCCGCAAGAAGCACCGCCGGACCTCCATCTCATCGCTTCCGTATGTTGCGTGCGACGACCGCATAAGGGGGCATAACCGATTGGCGAAAGCCTCCCCCGAGTTCGACATCAAGGCCGGACAGTGCTGGGACTGCGGCGACGCTGACCCTCTCACCGCGGCCCTGAACGACCCCGAAGGCCACGCCCTCGTGCAGGCCATCCACGACAGGAAGGCCGAAGGATGAGCGACCTCAAGCGGCTTGAGCAGGAGATGATCGCCCGGCGGCCATGGACTGCAGCGGAGCCTGAGTCCATCTGGCACATCACTGGGCACTTCCCAAAGAACAAGGGGAGCTTCATTGACTGCCTTGCCTTTGCGCTGCCCCACTATGTGACGGGTGGCCCCGTCCTGTTCAAGATGATTGGCGCCATGGATGAACTAATCGACCCGGAATGGATCACCCACGGGCGCGAACTCATCCTCGTGGAGGTCAGTGACCCGACACAGGCTTACTACGAGGCAGACCAGAAGATCATCGACCAGGCGAAAGCCGACGGCGCCTGATGGGCGCGCTTGTCGGGGTCATGGAGTCCCGGTTCCAGGACGGCTTCGAGGTCACGGACCGGACCCGGGAACTACTGACCGCCAACGGGTGGACGGAACCCGCCATCGAAACCCAACCAGAAGGAGCCGCAGCGTGAGCCCCACCAAGCAGGCATGCGCTTTAGGGTGCCGGCGTGGCCTTCCTGGCATCAGCCTTGCTCTTGAGTGCTTTGAGCTTGGCAGGGTCTTGATAGACCTCGCGGAGAAGCAAATCCATAAAGTCCAGAACACCCTCGGCATCCTCCTTATCCAGAGGAACTCCGAAATCGCCGTGAGCCATATCGTTGCCAAATGCCCTAATCACATGGGCCGTGTCTTTCGTAAAGTCCTTGATCAGATTGGCGGCGGAGAGGGCATCAATTTTGGCAACCAAGGGCCCCTTATGGATTCCATGATCCTTGGCCACAGCTTCGATGACCGATCGAGCCATAAGCACAGACGACCGTATGGCACCGATACTAAACGTCTGGTGAGCCTCGGATGCGGGCTCCCCGATGTCCTGAGGCACATCCGGGTAGTCCTGACCCTGCAGGAAACTGGGTGTCCAGGACTCAGGAGTTTTGGTGTCCCACCAACCGACGACCACAGCGCGGTTTGTCTCCCAACTCGAGGGCACACTCCCAACTCTGGAGACGCCAATATTCATCCTTCGACACGCATCACATCGAAAAGCGGTTTCGAGCCAAAAATCACTGTTGGTTCGCATGGACCAGTTGCCCGCATCTATCACCGTCATATGGGTGTAAGTCCCGCACCGCCCACAGATTGCGTTCGCCACAAATGCCCCTATTCATCAATTTCTCGGAAGTATCTAGAGGAGGCTATCGCATGCCCCGTTCCATCCATGACAACAAAGGGTCGGCAGAGCTTAGGAGTGCCTCAACCGAGTGCACGGCCACCTGTGAGGCGGCGACCCCGGACGGCATCCACCTGTGCCCGAAGCACGCCCGACAGCTCACCGACTGCCTGCGGGAGGTCCCTGGCACGTGGGCGGACATCCTGACCAGTGCACGGAAGCTCGACGTCGGTGCCGGCAGCGTTGGCGGGGGCGGAGGCAAGGCCAGCTCCCAGGAGCCAGCGAACCTGGACGCCCTCGACAAAGCCCGCACACTGGAGGTGATCCTCCGTGGGTGGGCGGAACACCTCGGCCAAGCCGCCGGGGAACCGCCCGCCGTCGCCGCATGGCTGTACGTCCGCCGGGACATCATCCTCCGGCAAGAGTGGGCCGGGGACCTCCTCCAGGAACTCCGGGACGCCCTCAACGACTGCAACCGGGCCACCGACCGGGCAGGGCAACGCGTATTCGCCGGCATGTGCCCCACCGAACACGAGGACGGCACCACCTGCGAGCAACCGTTGTACGCACTCACCGGCCGGCCCTACGCCCGCTGCCGGGAATGCGGGCAGGAATGGGACGTATCCGACTGGCGGGAACGCGCTTTGGCTGCAGCCGAGTACCAGCACGGTACCGCGGCCGAGATCAGCCGCATGCTCTCCGACCCCGTCACCCGGGAAGCACTCCCCCAAGCCACAATCCGGCAATGGGCCCGCCGCGGGAAACTCGAGGCCGCATACTGCCAGGTCGCCGACCGGCGGAACGTGTACCGGGTGTCCGACGTCCGCGACCTCTGGGCCGCAACCAAAGCCGCCGGCTACAAGCGTGCCCGCCTTGCCGCCTAACAGGAGAGAAAGTATCACGCAGCACTTGATATATCCGAAACTGTCACGTAGGTTTAAGTCATAGTGCGATTCCTGTCTTTGGGATCACGCGCACGAGGCCCCGGGAACCCCCATAACCCGGGGCCTCACCCACATCTTGGTGCTGTCCCGTCAACACCAGCCGCCCCCCTCGTATCACGTACCTGGTGAAGGTAGGGCCGGGGCCTCTCAATGGCGGATTCCTTTCGACCCTGCAATGGTCCTTCCTGCGGGACAGCACCCCACACACTTGACGGCGAAAACCCCCGGCCCACCCACACGATCAAGCGGGGCGAGTGAGTAGCCGTCAACCACCTTGGAGGAACCGTGCGCCTGTACCGCGCCGTCTGCGCCTGGCTGGAAGCCCACGCCGCCCAGATGGGACACCAAGAGGACCAGGAGCCCCAGCCCGAGGGGAACAACTTCACCCAGCTCGAACACGCACACTCCTACACGAGCGAACCGGAGCTGCACGCCGGCTACCGGGACCAACCCGAGTACTACGAGGACCGGCGTGGACGCATTGGCTTCCAACCACGTTGACCGGGTCCGCATCGCCGCGGCCCGCCTCCGCATCACCACCGACGCCAAACAAGGCCTCCCCACACCACAGTGGGTGAAAGACCTCGCACAGACTTCCGACGATTCGCTACCGACGGATGAAGGAAAGCAGGACCTACCGAAAGGCTGGTGACTGTATCTACGCCGCTCGTCGAGAGACGCCGGCACCCACGGCTGATAGTTCAACGGTGTGTGTGGGCGAAGCAGGGCAGAGGGCCGGATTCTAGACACTCCAGGCACCGCCGACATGCCAGCTCTAGAACACTTCCCAGCGGGGAAGAGACACGGGTTCGAATCCCGCAAGCCGACACAAGCCCTTGGCCGCTGCTGAGCAAGCCAAGGTTATCCGTACGACCCCGGAGGTGACGATGTGCCCGCGAGCAGATACACGCCCGAACAGCGCACCGAAGCCCTCAAACTCTACGAAACCCACGGGCCGAGCGCCGTAGAGAAACAACTCGGCATCCCCAAAACCACCGTCATGAGCTGGGCCAAGAAGGCCGGCGTTCGAACGATACGAACCGAACGTACGCGTAAAGCGGTTGAGGCTCGTGTGTTCGATGGGAAGCTCCGCCGGCAGAACATCACCGAACGGTTGTACGGGCAGGCCGAGAAGATCCTGGACGATCTGGAGGCCCCGAAGTTCCGGACGATCCTGAAAGCTTCGTTTGGTGAGGAGAAGCCGAAGACCCTGGACTTCATCCCGGCGAACGACAAGAAGACGCTGCTGCAGGCTGTGGGGACTGCGATGACGACGACGGCGAAGCTCGAAGCTGTGGACACAGATAACGGTGTGCAGGGTGCTGTGTCGATGCTGGACCGGCTCATGGAGCAGATAGGGGTGACCGGTGGCGACAGCGGTGTCCCCGAAGCAGCTCCAGTTCCTCCAGAACAGTAACGCCCGCGTCAACATCCTTGAGGGTGCGATCCGGTCAGGGAAGACCATCATCGCGTTGCTGCGGTGGCTGATGTTCGTGGCCCGCGCCCCCAAGGGCGGTGAGCTGCTGATGATCGGCCGGACCAGGGACTCGGTGTGGCGGAACATGATCGCCCCACTGCAGAACACGGACCTGTTCGGTGACCTCGCCAAACATGTCGTCGGGAACTATGGTGCGCCGACCGTGAAGATCCTTGGCCGGGTCGTGCACGTTATGGGTGCCAGTGATGCGAAAGCGGAACGGGTCCTGCGAGGCATGACCGTGGCCGGCGCTTTGGTGGATGAGGTTACGACCATCCCGGAGGAGTTCTTCACCCAGCTCCTCGGCCGTATGTCCGTCGACGGCGCACAACTGTTCGGCACCACCAACCCTGACTCCCCCGCGCACTGGTTGAAGAAGAAGTTCCTCGACCGCATCGGGGCGCTCACGAACCCGCTCCTGGACTGGACCCGCTGGTCCTTCACCATCGACGACAACCCCTCGTTGAAACCCTCCTATGTGGAGGCCATCAAGAACGAATTCACGGGCCTCTGGTACCGGCGCTTCATCCTCGGCGAATGGGTGGCCGCTGAGGGCGCTGTCTTCGACTTCTGGAACCCCAACTACCACGACGCCGAAGACCTCCCTGGGCAGGTCATCCGCTGGTCACAGCTGCCCCAAATGACCCGCCTGTTCGGGGTCGGCATCGACTACGGCACCACGCACGCCACCTCAGCGATCATCCTCGGGCTCGGCACAGACCACCGGCTCTACTTCGTGGACGAATGGCGGTACGAAGCCGGCCAAGCCCAACTGCGGATGACCGACGCCCAGCAGTCCGCCGCGATCCGTGCCTGGCTGGACGAAGACCACCTGCCGTATCCGTCGTCCCTGAAACCTGAGTGGACGATCGTTGACCCGGCCGCCGCATCGTTCAAGGTGCAGCTGGCCGCCGACGGGCTGAACAACATCATCAACGCCGACAACGACGTCCTGTACGGGATCCGCACCATGTCGTCCCTGATGATGGCCGGCAAGCTCCTCGTCTCCGACCGCTGCCCCGGCATCATTCAGGAGTTCCCCGGCTACTCGTGGGACCCGAAAGCCACCGAGCGGGGCGAGGACAAGCCGCTCAAGGTCGCGGACGACTCCATCGACCCGGGCCGGTACGTCATCACCACGACGGAAACGAACTGGCGGCCCTACGTAGACCTAGCCGCATAACCCGCAACAACCCGAAGGAGGCCCCTGTGGCTTTACCCGCCAACGGCACCACCTGGCCTCCCGCAGAGCTGGACAACATCCTCCCCAAGCTCCGCGAATACAGTGCCCTGTACTCCAACGACACCGATGCTCTCGCGGACATTTACGCCCGCGGGAACCATGGCCGGAAGGGTGTACTCGGCAGGCTGCGCACCTGGTTCCTCGGGTCCAAGCCCACCGAGCAGCAGGACACCTCGAACATCCACATCAGCCTCGGCCAGGAGATTTGCCGGACCAGTGCCAACCTGCTGTTCTCGGAGCCTGCCACGGCCACTGTGGAGGACGAGAAGGTGCAGGAACGCCTGGACCTCATCGCGGGACCCCAGTTCGAACAGACCATCGTGTCCGCTGCGGAGATCAGTGCGGCGCTCGGCGGTGTGTACTTCCGCACCGCATGGGATGTGAAGACCCGTGACCACGCCTTCATCACGAAGGTGGATATGGACATGGCCCTGCCGGTGTTCTCGTGGGGGCAGCTGGTAGCGGTCACGTTCTGGCGGGTTGTTGCTGAGGAGAACTCCACCGTGTGGCGGCACCTTGAACGCCACGAGCTGGTGAACGGTAACGGGGTGATCTTCCACGGCCTGTACCAGGGCACGACGGACAACCTCGGTGTCATGGTCCCGCTCACCGAACAGCCGGCAACCGCGGGTATTCAGGTGGATGCGGAAGGGAAGATCGACACCCTCACCGAGGGCCTCGCCGTCGCCTACGCCCCCAACATCAGCCCCTCCGCACTGTGGCGGCACGACCCGCTCGGTGCGAACCTCGGCCGCTCCGACCTCGAAGGCATCGAACAATCCCTCGACGCCCTCGACGAGCTGTACTCCTCCTGGCTGCGCGACATCCGGTTGGGTAAGGGCCGGCTGATCGTGGGCGAGTCCATGCTCCGCGACCTCGGCGCCGGCATGGGCGCAGGGTTCGACCTCGACGCCAGCATCTTCACCCCCGTGAAGGCGGCACCGTCCTCGGCCGGGTCCGAGAAGATGGCTATCGAGCAGGTCCAGTTCGAAATCCGGACCGAGGACTTCCTCAAAGCCATCGACCACTTCCGCCGCATCATCCTCGGCGCCGCAGGGTACTCCCCGCAGACGTTCGGCATGGTGGACGATGGCGGGGCGGTCACAGCCACGGAGGTTGGTGCGCGGGAACGGGTTTCGTTCATCACCCGGAAGCGGAAGATCCTCGGCCTGAAACCGGCACTGGAGTACATCCTGGCGAAGACGCTGGCCGTGGACGCTGTCGTGTTCCCGGGCAAGGGCGCGCAACCGCTCGATGTGACGGTGAGCTTCCCTGACGGCCTGTCCGATGATCCGGAAGCCATCGCACGCACGAACCAGCTGGACTGGGCCTCACAGTCCGCCAGCGTGGAGACGCGGGTACGCCGCGGTCATCCGGACTGGGACGAAACCCAGATCGACGACGAGGTCGCGAAGATCCGCGAGGAGTTCGGCGGGGAGCTGGCCGACCCGGAGGACTTCGGGAAGGACGGCGCCGGGTTGTCCACACCACCTGAACCAGCCCCCGAACCCGTCGGAGCCACAGGATAGGATGCCCGGATGATCACGATCACTGAGTTCCTCGTCGCACGTATTGCGGAGGATGAGGCAACCGCACAGGCGTTCGGGCAGGCCACTGGAAGCCTGTTGCTGGAAGAGGACGCAAGCGGGGATCTGATGCTCACCATTGGAGCTGACCGCGTCCTTGCCGAGTGCGCGGCCAAGCGGGCGATCGTGGAGCACTGGGGACCCTACGAAACGCTCGAGGGGCCTGACCTGCTCCGCGCCCTCGCCGCCGTGTATGCCGATCACCCCGATTACCAGCCCGACTGGGCGCAGGAAGGTTAACCCCGGATGATCAGACCCGATGATGCTGCGACCCTCGCCAAGGGGGTGCAGGAAATGTACGCAGAAGCGGAAACCCTCCTGCTGCAGCGCATCGCCAACGCCCTCGCGGCGGGCTCTGATGCACCGGAGTGGGTGGAGCAGAAGCTCCTGAACATCCACTTCCTGCAGAGGCAGATGGATAAGATCCTGGCCGACCTCGGCGCGGGCGTTCCTGGTGCGGTGGAGAAAGCCATCGGGTTCGCCTACAACCGGGGCATCGCCACCGCGGGCGCGGAGCTCACCAGCGTGGGCCTGATCAACGGGGCGTTCAACGCCGTGCAGCCTACCGGCGCGGTGACTGCCCTGGTCGCGGAGACGATGCGGTTCATTGAGCCGGCACAGTTCCAGATCCGCCGGGCCGCGATGGACATCTACCAGCAGGTCATCACGCAGGTGACCGCGCAGACCACTCTCGGGACGGCCACACGCCGGGAAGCATCACGCCTGGCATTGACCAGGTTCGCGAAGCAGGGCATCACCGGCTTCCGGGACACCGCTGGCCGGCGCTGGAATATGGCGTCCTACGCGGAGATGGCGGTCCGTTCATCCACGGCCTCGGCCATGCTGCAGGGCCACACGGACCGGATCCAGGAACTCGGCGTGGATACAGTCATTGTTTCCAATGCCCCCGAGGAATGCGCCATCTGCCGGCCCTTCGAAGGCAAGGTGCTCAGCCTGTCCGGCCGCACCATGGGCCGCCTCTCCGACGGCAAGACCGTGTACGCCTCCCTCGCCAAAGCCAAAGGCGACGGACTCTACCACAACAACTGCCGGCACTCCCATTCGATCTACCTGCCCGGCATCACCAAAGCCCGCACCGACACCGCAGACCCGGAAGGCAACGCTCTCCGGGCCAAGCAGCGCGCCTACGAACGCCGCATCCGGGAGCTCAAACGGGAGACGGCCATCGCCGAATCCTATGGGGACGCCGAAGCGAGGGTGGCAAAAGGAAAGCTCCGCGCCAAGCAGCAAGAGTTCACTGCCTGGCGCGAAGCCAACGACCGGAAGAACCTGAGCTACCGGACGAACCTCACCGCACGCTAGTTCGCGACGTCGTCGTGCCAGACCTTTTTAAGCGTCGCACCACCCATTATGGCCGGCAGCCCACTGCTGTCTTCAACGAAGCGCTTCCCACCGACCATGTGCCAGGCGGACGGAGGAAACTCCACCAGGATGCCCCAGTCATCCTCGTGCTTCGTCGCGGCAAGAACGCGCAGCACCCCGTAGTCCGTCGTCGAGTAAGCGTATTCGACCTTGTCATCGTCCTTGAAATGACCGTTGTTGGCGTCTGCGGTCGCCGGCCCCTTCGGGTCGAGGTGTACACGGACTGTCATTAGATCCCCCTTCTCCACACCTGGCTCCCTGCCAGAGCAGAGAAAGCCTACAGACTCGTTGAACCCCAAGGGGCCATCGACACGGTGGCTCCCTTTTTCATGCCCACTTCCTTGGAGGAACCCTTGTCTGAGAATCCCACCGAACCGCAGCCCGTCGACCCGACGCCGGCACCGCAGCCGACTCCGCCCGCACAGCCGGACCCGAGGCCCGCTGAGCCCGCCGCCCAGGAATGGGACGGGAAGGTCGAGTCCCTGCCCCCGGCCGCGCAGAAGCTCATCCGTGACCTCCGCAAGGACGACGGCGACGAACGGGTTGCGAAGAAGACCCTCGACGCCATCCAGAAGGCACTCAACCCGGACGCGAAACCGGAAGAGAAGGCCGACCCGGCGCAGCTCACCAAGCTCCTCTCCGAACGCGACGCGGAAACCAAGCAGCTCAAAGCCGAGCTGGCCGTGTACCGCTCCGCCGGCAAGCACGGCGCCGACCCCGACGCCCTCCTAGACTCCCGCGGCTTCCTGGCGAAGATCGCGGACCTCGACCCCACGGACTCGAAGGCCATCACCAAGGCCATCACCGAGGCGGTCAACGAAAACCCCAAGCTCAAAGCGGTCCAGGTGGCCGGTTCGAGCGGCGCAGACTTCAACGGCGGGTCCGGCGAAGGCGCAGTAACGCAGGCGAAATTCGACGCCATGTCCAACGCGGAGAAGAACGCCCTGTACAAGTCCGACCCCAACCTGTTCCGGCGCCTCGCCGGATAACCCTTAGGAGCCAACATGGCTGAAACAACCAGCAACGACCTTTACGTCCCGGAAGTATGGGCCTCCCTCGCCCAGGCTTCCTTCAAGGGAAAGTCCATCCTGCTCCAGGCCACCGTGACCGACGACGAGCTTGTCGGCCAGCCCGGCGACGTCGTGAAGTTCCCGAAGTGGAACGCGCTCGGCGAGATGGAAGACCTCGAAGAACTGGTCCCGATGGACACCGAGAAGCTCACCCAGTCCGCGACTGAGGCGCGCATCAAGGAAGCAGGCAAGGCTGTCGAGATCTCCGACACCGCGCAGCTCGTCGGCCTCGGCAACGCCCAGGACGAAGCCATCCGCCAGTTCGGTGTCCTGGCTGCCCGCAAGATCGACGCGGACCTGTACGCCGCGGCCACTGCCGTGGTCACGGGCGGGCGGACCTTCTCCGACGGCACTCCCGCTGTCGACTCCTCCCCCCTGCTGTTCAACGCCGGTGGTTCCATCGGCTGGGATGGGCTGGTGGACGCCTCGGCGATCTTTGGTGACGACTGGGAGCCGGGCGACTTCTCCGGCTTCTACCTGAACAGCTCGGAACGGGCCCGCATCATGAAGGACCCGAACTTCATTGCAGCCCAGCAGGGCGCGGGTACGAACGGGATCATCAACCGGGGCCTGATCGGTGACCTCGGCGGCGTTCCCGCCTTCGTCACCAACCGCGTACCGGCCGGGAAGTCCCTGCTGCTCAAGAACGGTGCGCTTGGCCTGAAGTACAAGCGCCGCCCGATCGTGGAGCAGGACCGCGACATCCTCAAGCGCGCCAACGTGGTGACCACCAACATGCACTACGCCACCCACCGCATCAACGACGGCGGCGTCCTGGTCATCAACTGGAACGCTGCGGCCTGATGAGCATGCTCCTGAGGCGGTATCACAAGCGGCCGGCAGAGACGGATTCTCTGCTGGCCGAGAACCCTGACCGGCCCGTAGAGGCGCAGGAGCCTGCCGGTGCGGGTAAGCCCGCCGGCAACGCTTCTCGCGAAGAGTGGGCCGAGTATGCAGTGGCGCAGGGCAAGTTCCCTGACGCCCTCAAGGAACTGTCGCGGAACGAAATCCGGGACATGTTCGAGACCGACAAGTAACCCAAGGAGGCCCGCATGCGTACGTACGCGACAGAGGAAGACCTGACCGACGCGAAGGTCGATGTTCCTGAGAACGCTGCGGGCCTCCTCCGGTCCGCTTCATCCCTCGTCCGGTCCAGTACCAAGACCGCCCGCTACCGGACGGACGGCCACGGGATGCCGGTGGAGCCCTACATTGTGGACGCCTTCCGGGACGCCACCTGCGCGCAGGTGAAGTTCTGGGCCGACATGGGCGTGGACCCCACGCTCGGGGCCGCGGGCGTGAAACCCCTGGCCGCGTCGAAGTCCATCAACGGGGCGTCCGTCCAATACTCCACCTATGTGTCGACGGCTGAGGCTCGCGCCAACGCTGCCGGCACGCTGGGCCCGGACGCCTACTACATCCTGGAGGACGCCGGGCTGTTGGGCGGGGCGGTGCAGCTGCTGTGAGCGCCAATGACCTTGAGGAGTTCTACATCCACACGGTCACGGTGGACACGGTTGTCAGCGGAGGCCCGTGGGGTGACGAGGTCGCCACCTCGGAACCCCTGCGCTGCTTCGTCGCCGACAAGCGCACCTTCGTCCGGGACAGCAACGGCACCGAGGTGGTCTCGTCTACGACGATCACGGCGCCGCCGGAGTACCGGGAGCAGTTCACCCCCGGCGCGACCGTGCACCTCCCCCACCGGGACGCCGAGGTCATCGCCGTGGCGAACGCTGACTCCGGCCCGCTCGACCTGCCCGACCACATCGCTGTGAGCCTCACCTGATGGCGGGCTGGCAGGTCAATACGAACCTCCGGGCGCGGGACATCATCAGCGGGGCCACCGCCCGCGGCCTCGCACTCAGTGCCGAACACATCCTGTCCGTCTCCAATCAGGCCGTCCCCATCGAGGAAGGCACGCTGGAACGATCCGGGGTGGCCTCCACCGACCCGGACAACTTCCAGGCGGCTGTCTCCTACGACACCCCGTACGCCGTCCGTCAGCACGAGGACATGGGGAACCGGCACGACGCCGGCCGGTCCGCGAAGTTCCTGGAGAACGCAATGAACTCCGAGATCCCCGTGGTCCGGCAGATCATTGCCCGAACGATCAGCGGGGAGCTCTAAATGTCCTTCGAGATTGACCTCCTCACCGCTGTCGGCGAATACCTCGGGGCCAAGGGTGCCGGCCGGTGGCTCGCCACGGGCACCTACAAGGCCACCGACGTCGCCATCACCATCGACGAACTGCCGGCCACCCCGGACCGCGGCATCGCAATGAGCCTCTACGACGTCGAAGACACCCCCGGCACCGACAGCGTCGTGGGCCTGCAGCTCTGGATCCGCGGCGCCAAGAACAAGACCAGCGCCAAGGAAACCAAAGACGCGGTCTTCGACGCCCTCCACAACCTGCAGGCCGTCACCTGGGCGGGCATCCCCATCGTCCGTATCTGGCGGCAATCCGGGGCGAACCTCGGCACCGACGGCAACGGCCGGCAGGAAATCAGCCAGAACTACTACATCCAGCTCACCCGAACTGGACCCAACCGCGCCGATTAGGAGCAAAAATCATGGCAGCAGGAACAATCACCCCGGGTGTCGTCTCGGACTGGGTGCTCGAAGTAGCCCCCTACACCGACGGCATCACCCCCACCGCTTTCACCCGCGTACGAGGCATGCAGGACTTCACTCCCCCGGGCGTGTCCAAGAACCTCGAAGACGACTCGGACTTCGACTCCGGTGCGTGGGCGTCGCAGGTCGCCACCGGTCTCGAGTACGAGGTCACCGGCACCGTGAAGGTCCCCCGCGCCACGATGCCCGCCGACCCCGGCCAGGACATCATGCGCACGGCTGGCCGCGGCGTCGCCGAAGACGGCTTCGTGCACTTCCGCACCTACAAGAAGGGCGCGACCGTTGGCGTCACCGGCGTGGCCGACTGCTCCTTCACGGAAGGTGGCGGCTCCCGCACGGACCTGACGACGGCGGAATTCACCCTCGCCGGGCGCGGGGCACTGGAAGAAGTCGACGTCGACACCCCGACCGGCGCGCTGTCCTTCGACCCGGAAGAAAAGCCCGCCGCCTAACCGACTCCTGCCCCGCCGTTTCCAAGGGCGGCGGGGCAGGCCACCACCCCACCCTTGGAACCCCTCAAACCCTTGGAGAACACATTGGCTTTCAAAGACCTCGCAGAAGTCCTCGACGACACCCTGCGCATCCCCCTCAACGGCAAGGAATACGTCATCCACGGCGTGACCGCCGAGTCCGGACTCTGGTTTCAGGCGATCGTGGAAGCGGGTAAGGCGCAGGCCGACGCCCAGCGTAAGGCCAAGGAGACCGGCACGGACGCTCCCGAGGAGATTGAACTCCCCGCCGACGTCGAGCGGGTCCTGGAAGCGGGCCGGAACCGGGACCTGCAGCGTGAAGCCCTCGGTGACGCCCTGGATGAGCTGATCTCCGACGGCGTCTCCCAGGTCCGCATCAACCACCTCGCCCAGACCGTTGTGCTCTGGACGGTTGCCGGCCGCGACCAGGCAGAGGAGTACTTCAACTCCGGGGGAAAAGCGGTGCCGCCCAACAGGGCGGCGCGCCGAACGGCGACCCGAACCCGTACGGGCGCGGCGAGTACAAAGACGGGCTCTCGGACTACTACGAGTACCCCGAAGGGCACGGCAAAGGGCGCACGTGGAAAGACATCCTGACCCACTGGCGGCTGATCGAGGCTGACCTGCAGGATGCCGGGATCGACGTCGGTTCCGGCATCCTCCGTGAGCGCACATGGGCTTGGCTGACGATCCGCATCGCTGGCCTGCTGAATAAGCCCCCGACCTTCACCCCGGACGGGCGCACCATGCCGTCCACGCGGCTCGGCATGGAACTGAACCCGCCGCCACCACCCCGCAAAAAGTAAATAGGAGGCCCGATGGCACTGAACATTGGCCAGCTGTTCGGCACCCTCGGCCTCGACGCCACGAGCTTCGACCGCGAACTGGTGGGCGCCCAGGACAATCTGAAGGCGTTCGGGGTGGCCGGTGCTGCTGTCGCTGCTGCTGCCGCTGTCGCTATCGGGGCCGCCCTGTCCAAGGGCATCGCGGATGCGATCGACATGGAAGCCGGCAACGACCGTGTGCAGGCGCAGCTGGGCCTCACTGAGGAGCAGGCCGCAGTATCGGGCAAGGCCGCTGGCTCTGTGTTCTCCCAGAACTTCGGCGAATCCATGGAGGAAGTGCAGGTCGGCGTCTCGGCGGTCATGTCCTCCATCAAGGGTATGCGGGACGCCTCCCAGGCCGACGTCGAAGACATGACCAAGCGGATGCTCACCCTTGCGGACGTCTTCGAAATCGACGTCTCCCGGGCGGCCCAGGTCGCCGGGCAGATGATCACCTCGGGCTTCGCGACGGACGGCGTTCACGCAGCTGACCTGCTCACGAACGCGCTGCAGAAGGTCCCGGCAGCGGTCCGCGAGGACATCCTCGACGCAGTGGACGAATACGGGCCCTTCATGGCTCAGCTCGGCATCGCCGCTGAAACAGGCATGGGCCTGCTTGTGAACGCCTCAGACAAGGGCATGTACGGCATCGACAAGCTCGGTGACGCTTTGAAAGAGTTCACGATCCGGTCCACGGATATGTCGACCGCTTCCGGGGCAGCCTATGAGGCGCTGGGCATGGACCAGCAGGAGATGAGCAACAAGCTCCTCGCTGGCGGCGTGGACGCCCAGACCGCGTTCGGGGACATCATCCACGGGCTGCAGGAGATTGAAGACCCGTCTGCCCGTGCGGCGGCAGCGATTGCCCTGTTCGGCACCCCGTTGGAAGACCTCGGCGTCAACGAGATCCCGGAGTTCCTTGGTCAGATCGACCCGATGGGCGACGCTTTCGATTCCGTGGCCGGGGCCTCCGACAAGGCGATGGCAGATGTTGCCTCCAACGCGAAGGCCGGGTTCGAAGGCTTCAAGCGGCAGGCGCAGACCGCGCTGATCGACTTCGTCAACGTCAACATCATGCCGACCCTGTCGACGTTCGCCGGGTTCCTGAACAACACTGTGGGCCCGGCTGTCACCCAGCTGGGCGCGTGGGTCACGGCCAACGCTCTACCCGCCCTGCAGGCCTTCGGGAACTGGTTCTCACAGAACCAGGGAACCATCGGCATCATCGCCACCGTCATCGGTGCGCTGCTGATCCCGGTGTTCATCCGGTTGGCAGTTCAGGCCGCCCTGACCGCAGCCGCTCATGTAACCGCGTGGGCGCTCATGTCGGCCGGTGCCGTCAAGGCCGGGGCCCTGTACGTCGCCCAGTCGTACAGGATGATCGGCAGCTTCGTTGCCACTGCTGCGTCCATGGCCGTTACCGCGGCCGGGGTCGTGGCTGGGTGGGTCCTCATGGGCGCGCAAGCCCTCATCCAGGGTGCCCGCATGGCCGCCGGCTGGATCCTCGCCATGGGTCCCATCGGCTGGATCATCACCGCCGTCGTGGCACTCGTCGCCCTTGTCATCGCCAATTGGGACAAGGTCTCAGCGTTCACCTCCGCAGCCTGGTCGAAGATCACCGGTGTGCTGAGCGGGTTCTGGAACAACACGGTCGGCATGTTCAAGGACTTCTGGGGGCACATCACCGGTGCCGTATCCGCGGCGTGGGACAAGGTGCAGTCAATCATCGGTGTGGCTTGGACGATCATCTCCACGATCTTCACTACGTACATCAGCGTGGTGACCACGATCTTCAAGGCTGGATGGGAGATCATCCAGACCGTTGTGGCTACGGTCCTGGCCGTCATCATCGCGATCTTCACCGGCAAGTTCGGGGAAATCGGCGGGCTCGTCTCCTCGGGGTGGAACAAGATCGTCGGCTTCTTCGGCGGTGCCATGACGGCCATCTGGGGCCTCGTGCAGGGCATGTGGGCGCAGCTGGTCAACATCACACGCAGCATCTGGGAGCCGATCGTAGGGTTCTTCACCGGCCTCTGGGATGGCGTGAAGGCCATCTTCACCGCGGTGTGGGACTTCATTGTCGGCTACTACATGACTGTTTGGGGGCTGCTGACCGGGCAGTCGACAGGCGCCGCGGATCAGGTACGGCAGATCATTGCCAATGCCTTCGAGGCAGTGAAGTCCTTCATCATGGACATCTGGAACGGCATCATCGGGTTCCTGGCGGGCGCGTGGGAGAACATCAAGTCCACCACGGTGAACGTCTTCAACGCCATCGTGGACTTCGTAGCCAGCATCCCGGGCCGGATCCTGTCCGGGTTGGCCGCCATCGGCGGGTTCGCTATCCAGATGGGCCAGTGGGTCCTGAGCATGAAGGACGCCGCCGTCGACAAGTTCCTCGGCCTGGTCGGCTGGGTGAAGGAACTTCCCGGCAAAATCCTCGATGCCCTCGGCAATATGGGGTCGTTGCTGAAGAACGCCGGTGTGCAGATCATCACCGGATTCCTTGACGGGCTCAAGCAGAAGTACGAGGACGTCAAGAACTTCGTCGGCGGCATCGGTGACTGGATCGCGGACCATAAGGGCCCGAAAGCCTATGACCTTGCCCTGCTGGTTCCTGCCGGCGGCTGGATCATGACCGGCTTGCAGGAAGGCCTGCGTTCCCAGATGGGCGCGCTCAAGGGGACCCTCGGGGACGTGTCTTCCATGATCGAGACCGGCATCCAACCGGAGCTTGCGGTCACGGGCTCCTATGCGGGCACAGGAGGTTGGGCGGACCAGCGGGACTACGGGTTCTCGAACACGCCCGCCCCGGTCCACACCCGGACCTCGACCGCCTACATCTCTATCCCCGATTCGACTACGCCACGGGCCACCGCGGTGAAGGTTGCACGCGTCCTGGAAGGGGCTGTCTAGATGCAGTTGATCTATGCCTTCGCCCCTCCCCTGCCGTTGCAGCCGTTCTCCCGGTTTGCTCTGACGATGAACGGTTTGCCGCTCACCGGCCGGGATGAGGATGGGGTGCTCTGGTCGGTGAAGAAACCATTCGTCGGCTGGAGCGCCCGCACGGGCACGACGGGGACGGCCACGCAACGCTGGCAGCAGCACGGTGCCTGGCTGGGTGAAGCCCATTCGACGGGCCGCACCCTGGTCATCAGCGGTGATTTGCGGGTCCGTCCCGGGAACGGCGCGGAAGGGCAGGCCCAGCACCTGAAACTGGTGGCCGCCCTTGACCAGCTGATGGGGCTTATCCCTGACCGGGACACGGCGCCACTGGTGGTGGATGAGGACGGGTTGCGCCGGCACGTGCGGGCACGCCTGGACGGGGACCCTTCAGACCCTGTCTGGGTGAACCCGTGGATGGTCCGGTATTCGTTCCAGCTGTTCGCCCCGGATTACAGGCGGTTGGCCGGTGACGGCTCCGGGCCTACCCATTCGGCGACGACCGCACTGCCGTCCACTAGTGGGGGCCTTGTGTTCCCGGCTGCTGTTCCATTCGTTGTGGACGCCGTCGTGGTGTCCGGCGAGATTCCGGTCCTCAACTCCGGGACCGCTCCGGCGCCAGTCGTGGCGAGCATCAAGGGCCCGGTTCCCCGTCCGTCCATTCAGCGGCGGGAGACCGGCGAAGTGATGACGTTCGACCTGGACGTCCTGGCCGGGCAGACGCTGGCCGTCGACTTCGACCGTCGGACAGTGAATCTCAACGGCGTATCCCGCCGCGGTTCGCTCCGCGGCCGATGGTTCGAACTCGGCCCCGGACTGAACACCCTCAAATTCGATGCCGCGGCCTACTCGCCGACGGCCACCATGACCGCGTCCTGGTACGACGCATGGAAGTAGGTTCCCGATGGCGGTAATCCTCCCCTCAACAATCAACGCCGACGACGCGACCAAACTCCCGAAGTACTCGGCGGAGGTCATGCGCCGCAACATGGGGGCGGCGTTCGCGCAGTCGTCTCCCGGCGTAAATCGGTCGGGTGTTTTGGGGGCAGCACCGACCACGGACCTGTCTGGTTCGGTGGTGCGGGTGGGGCCATTCATGTGCGTTATCGGCACAGCAAAAGGCGCATACGTTACCGGCGTGGATTCAGTGACGAACGCCGAGGGGTCGGTTGGGGTCGCTGATCCAACGAACCCTCGCATAGATCGAGTGGTTCTGGAGGTATTGGATCCGGACAACGGTGGCGCGGCCGGGTCCCGCAAGGGTGTGTTGCGGGTTATTGCCGGCAAACCGGCGGCGCTTCCCGGCCTGCCCGCGTTGCCGGTGAACTCGCTGCATATCGCTCAGGTTTATGTACCGCGGGCGGGTAATGGTGGCCCTACGATGACGGTGGATTGTCCGTTCACGGCGACGGCTGGCGCTCCCATCCCCGTGCGGGACGTAGACGACCGCAACTCGCTTGCCCTTTACGAGGGCCTGCGCGTGGCCCGCCTTGACCTGGCTGGCCGGGAGCAGGTCTACTCGGGGTCACGCTGGGAGAGCGGACTGAGGATGTTGTCCGACACCGCGCATCAGGAGGCGCTGACAGGTCTCACGGCAACCGTCTCCGTCAGCACCGATGGCAACGGCTTCGCAGGATATATCTTCAAGAACCCGTTCCCCAACGCACTGGTGAGCGCCGAACTGACCAGCGTCTATCAGGGCAACTACATCGGACTCGTCCATTACCAATTGGATGAAGGGCTATCGGGGCGGACGCGTCTGGCCCTTGCATGCCGCGCATCTGACGGCAGCCTGGTCAAGAACGTCGCGAACCTACGACTGACTTTCACGGCGTACGGCTACTGATGGCGTACACGTTCCTGATATGTCAGCTGAAGACCGGGGAAGTGCTGGACTCGGCGCCGTTCGAGATTGAGGGCGAACCGTCCCGGGTGCTGCAGGGTCACGGCACGGGCACACTCGTGCTACCCGTCCTGGCCGACGGGGTGCCGGATGGGTGGGAGCAGATGCTCCTGCCGTGGCGGTCCCTGATCCTGGTGCTGGACGAGGAAGAAAATATCGTCTGGCACGGCATCCCGAATGACGACCCGACGGACAGCGCGGAGATCGTCAGTTACCCGTGTGTGACCATCGAAGGGTACTTCCTGCGACGGTATGTTCCGACCCTCAGATTCCTGAGTGTCGACCAGGCGGACATCGCCCGGCAGCTCGCTTCCATCTGCGGTGACGCCGCCGGCATCCCGCTCGAGTACGACTGCCCCCGGACTGGGGTGCTGCGGGACCGGGAGTACGAAGACGATGAGAACGCCCGCGTCTACAACCGGCTGCAGGAACTCGCCGCGGTGGAGAACGGATTCAACTGGACTGTCGACGTCGACTGGACGAACGATACGCATTCCCGGGTGAAGTACACGTTCCGGACCGGCTACCCCTATTTGGGAGCCCGGGTGGAGCACCCGGACCACGTCTTCGACATGCCGGGAAACGTGACGGAGTTCGATCATTCCCGCCCGTGGGGTGAAGGCGACGCCGCCACCCACGTCCGTACCATCGGCGACGGCGAGGGAGACGCGAAGGTCATGTCCACCCCCGTCATTGACACGGCCCGGGAAGCTGCGGGGTGGGTCCGGTTGGAGGAGCGCAGGCAGTTCTCCGGCGTCACCGACCAGCGGACTATCCAGTCCCACGCGCACCGGACGGCCGCCCAACTATTCGGCGGGCAGGACATCCTCACCCTGACGGTGCGTTCAGGGCAGGGCACGGAACTCGGCGATCTGACCTTGGGCGATTCAGCCCGGGCCACCATCGACGCGCCAACCCGCAGTATCGATACCCTCATGGTCGTCGTGGGCTGGTCCCTGGACGCGACCGCCGAAACATACAAGCCCACACTCGCGAAGCTGGAGGACGCCTAATGGTTGATGCGTCGGGTATCCCCCGCCGGGTTACGGAGACCACGCCCGCGCAGAAACATAACGACCTGGCTCGGAAGGTGGAGCAGCAGGGTTCCGCCCGGCGGCTGCAGTCTGCGTCCATTGGCAAACCGGACGAGGGTCAGATATTCCTGGCTTCGGACGGGCAACGGTTCGTGGACGAGGAGGGCGTGGAGCGGATCCGCTTCCGCACCTCGGACGGATCAGCGGCCTTCGACGGGCCCGTGAATATCCAGGGGCCCCTAACCCTCCGCCCCGGCAGCATCGAGAACGATGCCCTGATGAGCCCCCTCGCTTACGAGGCCTCGTACAACGACAGCAGCGCGCTTGTCGTCACATCCGAAGAGGCGACGGTCTGCCAGCTTGAGCTTCGTATACCGCCCGGCTACACGAGGGCGTTGGTCGTCGTTCAGGGCTCGGTAGGTGTCGTCAATCCTACGGACAATCCGTCCTCCATTGCTGGGCGCGTTTACATCAAGGCGCCGAACCTTGCTGCTGAGCAGTGGGGGGCGAAGCGGTTTCAGCGGGTGGAGGGGAAAAGCGACGGCGCCCTCGTTCCGGTGCGGCAGCAGGTGTACGACAACCTTGACGGCGGCTCGATAGCGTGCCGTTTGGTCCTGCAGAACACCGGCAGTAATTGGGGCGCCACGCAGGGTGGTGCGACTTTGAACGCTTTCGCGATCTATACCCGTTAGGAACTTCCCTCGTTGTTGGGGTCCGCGTTTCCGCTCACTGCAGGGGCATCGACGTTGGTTTGTACGGGTCCTGTCGGAGGCGTATCCGCTACTGGGGCGGGTGCAGGTGCCTCAGCCGGCGGGGCCACGGGTGCCGGGGCCACGGGCGCCGGTGCGGCAGGAACTTCCACTACGGGCGCGGGCGCTACGGGTGCCGGTTCGGCTGGGACCGGTGCTGCGGTCGGGGTGCTGATGGGTTCCTCCACGGGTACTTCGGTAACGGTCTGTGACGGTGTGGGCGTTGCTGTCGCGGACGGTTTCGGTTCCGGTTTGTCCCCTGCGTTCGCGGCCGCGGCCACACCAAACGCTCCGGCCAGGACTACGAGCGTCCCGGCGGCCCCCAATAACGCTGATTTCTTTTCCATCTGCGCAGTCTAACAACGCGCACCGACGTTCCTTTCGGCCTACCCACAGGGAGGACCCCAATGTGGATCCCACACTCATTACGGCCACCGGTACGTTCATCGTCGCGGTCGGCGGTGCGACCGGCGGCGCGGTGGCTTTCTTCATCAAGCGTGCTGACCGGCGGCGCGAAGCTAACGAGGCCCTCGTGATCGCCCATTTGACGAGCGAGCTAGCCCAGCGGGATCAAGAGATTGCCCGCCTGAAGGAGTTGGCTGCCTCCCGTGAGAGTGACGGCATGAATTGGTGGGGCCAGCTCAAAGCCCTCGGCGTTGAGCCCAACCCCAGAACCTGGACACCCCTACCCAAGGACGACGATGACTGATCCCAAGAACCTCAGCGAGGCAATCCAGAACATGGAGCATGACCGGCATGTGGATCGCCGCCAGAAGTGGTGGCTGTTCACGGTGTCCGGGCTGCTGTTCGTGGCTGTCGTGGTGATCGCGGTCCTTGCCTGGCAGTTGTCCCTTGACCGGGATGCCTCGAAGCGTGAGGCGGCGACGGAGCAGCAGCAGAAGCAGGAGTATGCGCAGGAGCTGCAGACCGTCCTGTGCGAGAAGGGCGACGTCGAGATATACGACGCAGACCGATGCGCCGAACTCACTGCCGTGGCAACCGAGCCTACTGCCGGGGTTATCCCTCGGGACGGCAAGGACGGCCGGGACGGCAGGGACGGGGTTCAGGGGCCGGTTGGTCCGCAAGGTCCGCAAGGCCCGGAGGGTCCCGAGGGGTCGCAGGGGCTGGCTGGTCTGCTCGGCCAGGCGGGAGCGGACGGACTGAACGGCCTGAACGGGGCGGACGGGCTTCAAGGGCCGGCGGGATCTCCCGGGCCGGAAGGCCCAGCCGGGCCCGCTGGCACGGACGGCACGGACGGCGCCCCCGGGGCACCTGGCCGAGGCATCGCCGCCATCGTCTGCGAAGGTACCGGAGACAGCTCCTACTGGGTGGTCAGCTACGACGACGGCACCACCCAAACCAGCGACGGCCCCTGCCGCCTCACATCCATCCCGATCCCCACGGAGGCACCCTAATGGACCCAAGGCTTCAAGCGTTCGTGCAGTGGATGGTCAGCGAGTGGAACGGTCGCACGGTCGGCC
Organism: Arthrobacter jinronghuae; assembly: GCF_025244825.1. NCBI lineage: Bacteria > Bacillati > Actinomycetota > Actinomycetes > Micrococcales > Micrococcaceae > Arthrobacter > Arthrobacter jinronghuae. Next base: position 1,214,032 of record NZ_CP104263.1, on the reverse strand, counting down.
GCACCACCGGCTACGCCCTGAACTTCGACCGGCGCTTCGGGAACCAGTGCATGGACCTGTGGAACTGGACTTGGACATTCCTCGGCATCCCGTCCACCGCCATCAAGCGCACATACGACGCGGCCGGTGTGTGGGAGCTCCCCGCGGATGATCCGATCTGGGAGTACTTCGACGGGATCCTGCCGCACGAGACGTTCCACCCCGGGGACACGTTCGTCTACAACCGGAATGCGTTCGGAGCACAGGGCCGCGGTGCCGGCAATGGGTACGGACACATCGGCATGGTTGTCCAGGACTTCGGTAACGGCACGTTCCAGGTTCTCGAAGCCAACGGGCTGGGCGACGCCTACGAGGACGAGTATCTCAACCAATACGGCTCCCCCGCACGCCTGCACACGTGGTCCAAAGCCGATCTTTATGGCGTGCTCCGACCCATCCCGGGCAAGTGCCCGGGGCTGGGCAACTTCGGCGGGGCCGCGAGCATCATGCCCACTGGCACCTTTGCCACCGATGATCCATTCATGCTCGAACTGATGGGATAGGAGGCCCCTATGGGCTACTACGCAGGACGCGAAGACTTCGAAAAGAATCTCCGTCACCTTATGAACGAACAGACCAACCTCTCCACCGTCGCGGGACGCATCAATACCGCGGGTCCGGCTGGGCTGATCGCCAGCCAGGGAGACATCAACATAGTCCGGCGCGAAATGGCAGGCCTCACCGCCGCGGTGCAGGCCCTGGCGGGTAGCCAATCCGCTGATCAAGTAGGCCAGGCGATCCGTGACGCCGTGGAGGCTACCGCGCCGACGTACTACGTGAAGTCGGAGAAGGACGCGACGGTGTACGCCCTCGACGTCGCCACCGGCAAGCTCCGCCCGGTCACCCTCGATGAGTGGAATGTCGTCAACGCTGCGGGCATCAGTCTCCGCGTGGTCCCGCAGAAGTTCATCGACGCCGCACCCAAAGCCACCGCTGCACAGCCCCACCCCGCACCCGAGGAGTCCTGATGTTCATCAAAGACCCGAACACTCGTAAGTGGATTTACGGCATCGTCGCGGCTGCCATCCCCGTGCTGGTGATCCTCGGCTTCGTCGGCGGGGAGGATACACAGGTGTGGCTGAACTTGGCCGCCGCGGTTCTTGGTCTTGGCACGGCAGGACTCGCGGCACCGAACACCGCGCCTGTGCGGGCCGAATCGACTCCGAAGCAGGAGGCGCCGGTGCCGGAGTTCCGCATCGACGGCGACGTGGTGAACGCGCAGGAAACCGCGGCGCGTCTTGCCGCCCAGCTATCCCGCGACGGCGACGAACCGAAGCACCGCGCCTGACCCCCACCCATTCCGGGGCCTCCACTGGGGGCCTTTTTTCATGCCCTTTTGGAGGCCCCTTTGGAGCTTTACGCTTATGACGCCCTGCTGACGACGAACGGTCGCGCACCCCAGCCGGGTGCCGTCGTCCAGTTCTACGCCGAGTCAGACACCTCGTACTCGACCCCCCTGGAAGTGTTCGCGATGGACGGACGCCCGATCGGTACCGCGCCGAAGGCTGACACGTACGGGTACATCAACAATGCTGGCGGGTTCAAACTCCCGACCCGGTCCGCGGTGGCGAAGTCCGGGACATTGCCCCCCGTCCCCGTCTATGCGGTGCGGAGCATCCTCGCGAAAGTTGACACGGCGGCGGCTGACGCCGGGGCGGCCAAGGAGTCTGCGGGTGCGGCGGCGGAGGCCGCCAAAGATGCTGCAGCAGAAGCGCAAGCACCTGCCGACGAAGCTGTAGACCGTGGCATCCAGCGGGCGGACATCCCGGCCATCGCCGCGTCTGCAGTTGCAGCACAGCCAGCCGTAGCAGCTGCGGCAGCAGCGGCAGTCGCCACTGAGGTTGGGAATAAGGATCTGGTCGAAGGCGCAGACCAGCGAATGCAGCGAGTCCTCGACAACCCAACCTATGCTTGGGCTATCACAGATCAGCGCCGTCGCGCATCCCTCCTTGTTCGTCATGACGGCGGCGTTGAGATCCCCGGACTAGATTTCGCGGAGACCTACTTGTCCGGTTCCGCCTTCGCGCCATTCAGAGACAGTGTCTATGCGGGCGGATTCACCGATGGGCGCCGGTATTCCGAGCTCGTCATCCAGCAGGACGGAACTGTGCCGAAGTGGGCCGCTGAGCGCATTGTGGCCCGTGGCGGCGGCGGGGCATCTGCAAACCTCCCGAAGGGGCTCGTCGCTGGCCCCGGAGTGGCCGCATGGGGTGACTCCATAACGGAGATCGGCGGCGACACTACATCGTGGATCGCGCTGCTTGCCAACGACCTGCGCGTGCCGTTCTACAACGGCGGTTGGTCCTCGCAGCCCGCCAAGCCGATCGCGGCCCGGCAGGGCGGGGCACAGGCTTTGGTTACGTTCTCGAACAACACGATCCCGGCCAGCGGTCCCGCGAACGTGACTCTCAATGTGGACCCCGTGAACGTGCCCACCGCCACCAACAACCATCGGCGAGGCGTCATTGCTGGCATCCCAGGCGTACTCAAATCTGATAGCTTCACCGGCCCATGGACGTTTACCCGCGACACGGCGGGTGCTGCTGTCGTGTTGAGGGAGCCAGCCAAGTTCACCCCCGATGATGGTGCGACCCGGCGCGACTGGGTGCAGGTCTACTGGGTGGGCCGCAACGATCCGACCGGAGTGACCAGTAACCTCAACGCCGTGCGGGCGATGGCAGCGTACCAGAGTGCCGGGGTGAAGCGGTTCCTCGTCCTGCAGGTACTGCCGTGGGCCAACAGCACTGAAAGCGCCGACGCTGTGAATTGGGCTTACTCCCAAGAGTGGCCGGAGAACTATGTGCGGGTGGCAGACTGGCTCCGCACCGACGCCGCAGCAACAGCCGCGGGGATCGTGTTTACCACTGACGACCGCGCCGACATTGCTGCGGGCTTGACCCCACGGAGCTTCCGTAGTGATGACGTGCACCTGAACCTGGCGGGCCGGACTGCGGTCTCCAAGCGAGTAAAACAAGAATTCATTTCGAGAGGCTGGGCCTAAAATATGACCGGAACACAGATCGTCCTTCCCACCACCTTCAGTGGGTCCGGGGTGGAGGGGCTTCCCTTCATCCTCCACGGACTACCTGGGCCCGCGCCGGCCCACCGCTATTTGCCCTATACATTGACGACGGCACTAGGTGCCAATGTAGGCGCCCTGCCAGACCTCAACGGAGGAATTACCCTGGCCCGAGGGTTGGTTGACCAGCAGCCCACCCTGGAAAACTCCTCATCCGGGCTGCCGCCGCACCTGCTCTTCAGCATCACGCCCGCAAAGAAGTTGCTGCAGGGGTCGAAAGCTGCACCGGCAGCAATCACCATGGCTGTCGTGTTTGAATTCACCACCAATCCGTCGGCTCAATACGTCGCACGATATGGCGGTAAGAATATCGCCATCAACGGCGGCGGGAATGTACTCGTGGGCGACTCGCTGACGAGTTCGGCGCCCGCTATTGGCACCGCCCGCAAGGTCGTTATTGCGCGCTTCAGTGCCGCCGACACTAAGGTGTGGGTGAATGGGGCCGTTACGGCAGGGGCTGGCAGCGCCCCCTCAGCCGCCGACCCGACTGTGCTCTGGGGTATGAACGCCAACACTGCAGCCTTTCGGGGCTATGAGTTCGCGCTATGGGATCAAGCGCTTACCGACGCGCAGGCAACCGCCCTAAACACGGCTCTGATGACTGAGTGGCAAGTGGCCTAGCAGTTGTGCCGCGCAGGCCCCGACCTCGAATCGTGGGGGCCTGCGTGCTTTCCCTGCGGGACCCACCCGAGGTTGGCGTTAAATCAGCCAGGGGGCGTGGCTGCGGGCCTTGGTCCACTCATAGGAGACGCTCGGGTTCCTCTCCCCGATCTTCTTGGCGGGGATGCCGCCAACGACCGTGAAGGGCTCAACGTCTTTCGTGACGACCGAGTTGGCGGCTACGACAGCCCCTTCGCCGATGACCACACCCGGCAGGATGGTTGCCCTGAAGCTAATCCAAGCGCGGTCGCGGATAACGATCGGCCCGCCCGAAGTCGCGAAAGTGGGGCTGTTGTAGTCGTGCTGCAGAGTCCAAAGAGCCACCTCGCTGGAAATGTTGACGTTCTTCCCGATCACGATTCCTTCGCGCCCATCCAGGGTCGCTCGCATACCAATGATCGAGCCATCGCCGATTGATATGTTCCCGGCGGCGCGTACCTCACGCCAGCGGTACAGCTTGGCCGTGGGCGCCACCCTCATGCCCAGCATCCTCGCGCCGAAAGTCCGAAGGGTTCCAGACGGCACATTTCCTACGACTTCCCCCGCGAGAATACTTGCGCCCGTTGCTGCTCCCCGCAGGCGAGCCCAACTCGATGTGTCTTTGAAAGTCCCCCGAATAGTCTTCATCCAGACATCCTAACGTTAGTGACCGCCCTCACCCTTCACCGGGTGGGGGCGGTTTTGTCGTTAAGTCAGTGCTGGATGAGAGCATCCCGGAGTGAATAAAGTTGATGTCATGTCCACGCCCTACAGCTTGTCCGGCGGGACTTCCTGCCCGCCTGGGCGGGTCGTACACGCCCCGTACCGGCGTGAGCCGTACATCCGGGCCCGATTCCCTGACGGGGCTGTGAGAGACGGCAAAGGGCTGGCCTGGACGCAGGAGTTTGTTCTGTTCCATGCGGAGCCGGAGGGCGTGGTCACGGATGAGTGGGTGCCGGCCGCCGCGGTGACCCGGATCCGGCGCGAGGAGTCGGACTGGATCGACCCCTACGACGTCCTGTAATCCACGCGTCTCCACGGACTTTTCGATGACTTTCCGATGACCAGAGACAAATCCGGGCCTCCCAATCGCTTGGAAGGCCCGGAATGTCGTAGGGCTGGTGGGGCTTGAACCCACGACCCACGGATTATGAGTCCGCTGCTCTGACCAGCTGAGCTACAGCCCCCGGGTGCCAAGAGGCAACGATGCCATCCTAGTGGGTCCGGGGACTGGACAACCAATCAGCCCGCGTTGACGCGTTTCCCCGGATCCCCGCGGTAGAGATCTTCAAAGGTGGACAGCGTGGCTTCCAGGCTGTGCCGGTCCACCATCTCGCGGCTGGTCCGGCCCATTTTCTCCCGCTCGTCGGCGGGCAGTTCCAGGATCTCCGTGATGCGCCCGGCCAGCTCTGAGCTGTCCCCCGGCGTAAACAGGTAGCCGTTGCGCCCCTTGTCCACGAGGTGCGGCAACGCCATCGCATCTGCCAGCAGCACAGGCTTCGACGCCGACATTGCTTCCAGCGTCACCAGCGACTGCAGCTCCGCGGTACCCGGCATGCAGAACAGATCGGCCTTGAGGTACGCCTCCCGCAGCTCTTCGTCGGAGACCAACCCGCGGAAGACCACCCGGTCCTGCAGTCCCAGCCGCTGGACCTGGGCTTCCAGCGCGGTCCGGACCTCGCCGCCGCCGATGATCTCCGCCCGCACCCCGAGGTGGGCCGGAGTCTTCGCTACGGCATCGATCAGCACGTCCACGTGCTTTTCTTCGGCCAGCCGGCCGACGAAAAGAACGGTGGGCGCCTCGTGCGGGGGAATCTGCTCTCCGTCATGCAACTCGTAAACCGACGCGTCAATGCCGTTGGACAGCGGCATCACGTCATGCAGGAAGGCGTGGCGGTACATCGCCTCGGCGGCCAGCGGCGTCGGCGTGGTGACCACCTGCGCCTGGCCCATCACCTTACCCATGTCCTTCCAGGAGTTGGTCGCGACGATCCGCTTCAACCACTTGGGGAAAGGCAGGAACGGATCAAGGTTCGCCGGCATGAAGTGGTTGGTCGCAATGACGCGGATACCGCGCTTACGGGCCTCGTAGAGCGTGTACTCCCCCACCATGTAGTGGCACTGGATGTGCACGACGTCGGGCTGCACCCGATCGAACAGCAGTGCGATTTCCTTCTTGATCTCCCAGGGCAGGCAGATCCGCCAGTATTCGTGGGTAGGGACCCCGTGGGAACGGAGCCGGTGGACCGGCCACTCCCCCTCAAGATCGCTGCGGCTGCCGCCGTTGACATCGTTGGGAGCCAGTACGTGGACGTTGTGCCCACGCCCATGCATCCCGCGGGCCAGCCGGTAGCCGAACTGCGCGGCGCCGTTCAGGTGGGGAGGATACGTGTCACAAGCGATGAGGACAGTCAGCGGTTTGTCTACCGGGGCGTCGGTCACGTTGTAGGTCCTGCTTTCGGATTCTTTGAGGCCGGCTTTTGCCGCCTCCGCTCTTCGTTCCGACGCTGGATAACGTCAGGGTGATACCTCGAAAGGGCAACGACCCCAACAATAGCAATCAAGGCCGCCACGGACATGGCCACCGCGGCCACGGCCGGAACATCCGGCCGCAATTCGTGCAGGACTCCAATACCGATGGCGATTCCCACCATGGGGTCGATTACCGTCAGCCCCGCAATCACCAGGTCCGGCGGGCCGCTCGAATAGGCGTTCTGCACGAACCAGGAACCGAGTGCACCTGCGGCGGCAATCGCCACGATGGTGTACCAGGGCACGTTCAGCAGGAACCGGCCGTTCGGGTTCAGCAGGTCCCCGGCAATAACCTTGGTCAGGACCGCAACGAAGCCGAACAGGATGCCGGCGCCGAGGATGTGCACAATAGCCCGGAGCCGCTTGCCGAAGAACACGTTCAGGCCACCGAAGAAGAGCACGACGACGGCGAGGATGAGGACAATTGTCACTTCCTGACGCGGCTCCACCACCTGCTCCGACCGGGTGACCATGATGGCCAGCGACACGAAGAGCATGCTGCCGGCCACGCACGCGGTAATCGCGGCAACCGTAATGCGGTTCATGTGCAGGCCCTGGTCCCGTGAATTCACCACGGTCGTGATGACCAGCGCGATGGAACCGATCGGCTGCACCACCGTCAGCGGCGCCATCGACAGTGCGGCCACGTTCAGGGCCATGCCGGTCCCCAGCAGTAAAAGACCGAGTAGCCAGCGCGGGTTGCGCAGCAGACGGCTGATCTGGGACGAGTTCAGCCCCAGTCCGCCCGTGTCTGCCTTGACTGCACTGCCTTGGCGCTGGGCGCCGAAGGCAAGGAAGAAGGCGCTGGCCAGGGCGCAGGCTACGGCGATACCTACCATCGGCCTGGTCCAGAAGCTGCCGTGCGGTCCGCGGGAACGGATTCCGTCCTAGGGTGCATGGCCGGTTCCGGTTCCGGCCGGTACCTGCCCGCGCTGGTGCAGGTATTTGCGCCACGCTGCAACAAGGTATCCGGCGGCTGCCACGACGTGGCCGATGCAGCCCAGTGCCAGCACGGCGGAACCGGAAACCTCGAGCCAGTGCTGGTCAAATCCCTCCACCCGGTCCAGCAGCAGCAGGGGCGCACCCAGCAGCAGCAACGCGGTGCGGATTTTGCCGACGATGCTCACCGGCAGGTCGGGGTTTCCCCGGAACAGCAGGAGCGAGTTGGCGATCAGGACGGCGTCGGGGATGGCGATGCTGAGGATCAGCCAGGCCGGAGCGATGCCGTCCACCACAAAAGTGGCGGCCACAATGATCAGTGCCAGCCTGTCCGCTACCGGATCCAGCCACTGGCCGGTAGCGGAGACCTGGTTCAGCCTGCGGGCAAGATAGCCGTCGATCCAGTCGGTGCAGCCCACTGCCACCAAGGTGAGGAACGCACTCCCATACCGGTCCTGGCTGATAAACAGCACAAACAGGGGGATGCCGAGAAAGCGAAGGACCGTGACCAGATTCGGTAAAGTCCAGAACCGTTCCAATACGGTTATTTCCGTATCGGGACGCGTTCCGGCACCGATAAATCTGATCACGGTCCGTTCCCCTCGTCAAAGATGTACGAGTACAGCTTACTTTCGCGCGAGCCGACGGGACATGAGCAGCAGTGCCAGCAGGGAGGCGGCCATTACCGAAAGCGGCTGCCAGCGTTCCTTGATCATGGCCAGCACGTCGTCGGCCGTGGAGGGACCGGCGGTGCTGTCTTCCTTGCCGCGGGCTGCAGCAGCACGGCGGGACTTGAGCTCCTGGATGCGGGCCTTGACGTCCACCTTCTCGCCGAGCCCGTCACGGACGGCAGCGAGGTGCTCGCGGCGCTGCCGCGCACGGGTGCGCAGTTCCTCCGGAGTGGGCGGCTTCGGACCTTCAGGCTTGTCATCCTTCTCGGCCTTCTTGTCCTTCTTTTCCTTCGGTTCCTTGGGCTTGTCCAGCGTGGCCGGATCGAAGCTGCGGCCTTCCTTCAGCACGCCGACGTCGTAGCGGATGCCGCGGATGGCTTCCTCCGGAAGCAGCGGCAGGGTCTTCTTGAAGCGGCTGTAGCCGATGAATCCGGCAATGCCTGCGATCACCAGGAACAAGGCGGCGACCAGCAGGGCTGCCAGCCAGCCCGGCAGAACCAGCGACAGTGCCAGGATGCCGGCTACCAGCAGAGAAATGGCCAGCGCGGCGACCATAAGCAGCGCCACCACCATAAACGCGGCAGCAATGCCGGCCTTGATGCCCTTTTGCTTCATTTCGGCTGTGGCGAGGGCGAACTCGTCATTCAGCTGACGCGGCGTCAGGCGGGCCATGACCTTCGCCAGCCCAACCAGCGACGAGCTTCCCGCCGTTCGCTGTGTCCGAGTGCTAGCGGAGCGGTTCATGCGCCCAGCCTCCGTCCCCTGTTCAGTATTCACCGTTGCCATAACCCCAAATTACCATTCTCCTCAGTGTTATCAGTTTGCCCATCTGCACCACTTGCGCGTCAGGACGTTTCGAGGCCCTCGCGGTCCTCGAGCTCGCGGCCGGACAGCTCGGGAAGTTTGGTCTTCACGAACCAGAAGGACAGGACCGCGAAAGCGGTAAAGATGGCGTACATGATCCAGACCCCGAAGTTATCGCTGACCCACGGGAAGGCAAGGGTAACAATGAAATTGAAGATCCAGTTGACCATCGCGCCAAGGCCCAGGGCCAGGGAGCGGATGTTGTTCGGGAAGACCTCGCCCAGCGTCACCCACATGACCGGCCCCCAAGTCGCCGCAAAGAAGACCACGAAGAGGTTCGCGCCTACCAGGGCCACCGGACCCCAGATGCCGGGCAGGGAGACTTCGCCGTCTACGTCCACGGCCTGGAAGAACGAAACCGTGGCTGCCAGCAGGCCCACGAACATACCGGCGGAACCGATCATCAGCAGCTTGCGCCGGCCGATGCGGTCCACGAAGGCGATGGCAACCAGCGTCATCACGACGTTCACGATCGAGGTGATCACCGACGTCGTAAAGGAATCGCTTTCGCTGAAGCCCACGGACCGCCACAGAGTGGTGGAGTAGTAGAAGATCGCATTGATGCCGACCAGTTGCTGGAACGCGGCAATGGCCATACCGACCCACAGGATGGGCTGGAGCCCGAACTTGGGACCGCGCAGGTCCCGGAACGTCGGCTGCGGGCTCTTGAAGCTGTCGCGGATGTCGGCGATCTTGCGGTCCGTATCCGTCACGCCGGAGATGGTGGTGAGCACCTTGGCGGCTTCCGCGTCACGGTTCTTCCGGACCAGGTACTGCGGGGACTCCGGAATGGTCAGTGCGAGGACACCGTAGACAATGGCGGGGACGACACCGACCAGCAGCATCCAGCGCCAGGCCGGCAGGCCCCACCACAGTTCGCCGAGCGCGCTGCCCGCGGTGTTCGCCAGGAAGGCATCGGAGAGCAGGGCGGCAAAGATGCCGATCGTGATTGCTAGCTGCTGAACTGAGCCCAGCGCACCGCGCCATTTTGCGGGTGCCACTTCGGCAATGTAACCGGGGGCGATGACGGAGGCGGTACCGATGGCCAGGCCGCCGACCAGCCGCCAGAGCATGAGGTCCCACTCGGAGAAGGCCAGTGCCGAACCCACGGAGTTGGCCGCAAACAGCACGGCGGCACCGACCATAACCAATTTGCGGCCTAGCTTGTCCGCCAGCTGGCCGGCAAACCATGCACCGGCAGCACAGCCGAGCAGCGTGATGGCAACGGTAAAGCCCAGGATGCCCGGGCTGAGAGTGAATTCCTCACCGATGGCATCCACCGCACCGTTGATCACTGCGGTATCGAACCCGAAGAGCAATCCGCCCACCGCTGCGGCAACGGTGACACCAATCACCTTGCCGGGGTGGGCTACCCGTTCGGATCCGTCCTTGTTAGGTCCTGGCTGCGTCGCGCCCATCGACCGTTCCTCGTTTTCTACTCAACTAGCTGCGTACACGTGACTGGTGTCAAAACACTTAAGCCTACGCATAACACTAAGCATGCTTGTTCATGCAGGGTAGCCGGAGTGCGTCTCCAAAGGCAGATGGGCCCTCAACGGTTCATTCGGATTCCAAGCCCTGGCCCTTGAATTTCAGTGCCAGTATCGGGCGGAGAGTCCCGTCGGGGAACCGGAACCGTGGAAGGGGAACGCACCTGATGTCGCTCACCTCACAGGGTCCCGGCTCTGTCCCGGCGGGAGTCAGCTACCCGGAAGCGGCCGCCGCTGCGGCTGGAACGGCGGGGTGGCCGGGCGAGGTCCGGCCAGCGTGCTTCCCTGCGCTTTGTCCGGATCCCTGCGTTTTGTCGGGTTTCCTGCGCCGCGCACCGCAGGAAACCGGACAAAGTGCAGGTATCCCGACAAACCGCGGGAGGGCCGCTGAAGATCCCACGAAAAAGGGCCTGCGACACGGGAAAACCCGTGCTGCAGACCCTTTGCTGGCTCCCCCGACTGGACTCGAACCAGTAACCCTTCGATTAACAGTCGAATGCTCTGCCAATTGAGCTACGGGGGAAAGCGGCGTCCTCAACTATACAGGAATTTCCCGGTGCTTCCGAACCAAGGCCGCTCCGGCGCGCTGTTGGGCTGCGGATGCGGAGGCCGTGAGACAGTTGCGCATGGTCAAACAGGTCCCGAAAGTTGTCTGCTATGCGGTACAGCAGGGCCATCTGCTGGTTTTCACCCATAAGGAAGTGCCCCTGGCAGTCACGGGCGTACAGGTCCCGGCGGGAACTATCCGGCCCGGTGAAGAGCCGGCCGATGCCGCAGTCCGCGAACTGCAGGAGGAAACCGGGCGAACCGGCAGGGTTGCGGGATATCTCGGCGAGTCCCGGTACGACCTGCGGCCGATGCGCCAGGAGATTGCCGCCCGGCACTTCTTCTGGCTGGAAGTCCCTCCAATGGATCCGACTACCCGATGGGACGCCGGAGAGCCGGAACCGGAGCACGGCGGGCCGCCCGCAGCCTGGACCTGCTGGTGGATGCCGCTGGCCCAGGCGCACGTCCTTGCTGCCGGGCTCGGCGCCATGCTTGGTGAGCTCGGGCAGCACAAAAAAGACCCCTGATCCGCATAGCTGCAGATCAGGGGCCCTCTTAGTTGCTCCCCCGACTGGACTCGAACCAGTAACCCTTCGATTAACAGTCGAATGCTCTGCCAATTGAGCTACGGGGGAAAGCGGCAGGTTTTACTTTACAGAGATTCCGCGCCGAAACGAAATCGGCACCCTGCCGGAGGAATCCGGGCGGTTACTGGTCTCCCCGCAGTGCCCGGCGCTGCATCTCCAGCTCCATGAGCTCACGGTTGAGCTGGTGGAACTGTTCCGGATCGGCGTTGGGGTCCAGGCGCTGCAGCTGCCCCAGCTTTTCGGCCTTGAGGTGCGTCACCTGCAGCTCAAAGAGCCGGTTCAAAATGTCCCGGCAGTACAGTGCCAGCGCATCGGCATCCCGGGCCGGCAGCGGCGTCACGGCCAGCTCGCTGACGAAACCCCGCAGCGGGTCCGGTAGTTCCTCGCGGACCCGTTCCACCCAGGAGGCGGGGGCGGTTCCGGCTTCACCGGCGGCACGGATTGCGTCATGGACAGCCACGTAGGCCGGAACCGTGAACCGGGCCGCCTTGAAACGTTCCCACTGTCCGGCGTCGAGCATGCCCGGCTGCTGCAGGGCGACTTCCAGCGCCTGCCGTTCCATCCGGGCGGCGGGATCATTCGGGTTGGGACGGCTGAACCCGGATGAAGGCTCCGGCTCCTGCTGCTCGCTCTGCTGGCCCTGCCACTGCCGCGGTGCCTGCTCATCGCGCCGGCCGTACTGCTGCTGGCCCCCTCGCTGCTGGCCGTACTGCTGCTGGCCGCCGCCCTGCTGGCCGCCGCGCCCGAACTGCTGCCGGGTCTGCTGCCCTTCCTGGCGCCGCCCGGCCGGTGCCGACTGTCCGGCATTGTCTCCGCCGGACCCCGCCGTTCCGCGCTTGGCCGCGGCATTGACCGCCCGGCTGACGTCGTCGACGTCGGTGCCCAGCCACCCGGCGAGTTCCCGGGCATAGGCAGGACGCATGGCCGGGTCACGAATGTCCGCCACCACCGGTGCCGCGGCGCGCAGCGCGGAAACGCGGCCCTCCACCGTGTTGAGATCGAACTTGCGCAGCGTGGAGCGGATAGCGAACTCGAAAAGCGGGCGGCGGGAAGAGATCAGCTCGGCCACCGCGGAGTCGCCGTGGGTCTGGCGGATGTCACACGGGTCCATGCCGTTGGGGTCAACGGCCACGTAGGTCTGGGCGGTGAACCGCTGGTCCTCTTCGAAGGCGCGCAGTGCTGCCTTCTGTCCGGCGGCGTCGCCGTCGAAGGTGAAGATAACCTCTCCCCCGGTGCCGTCGTCGGAGAGCAGCCGGCGGGCAATCTTGATGTGGTCGGTGCCGAAGGCAGTGCCGCAGGTGGCGACGGCGGTGGTGATGCCGGCCAGATGGCACGCCATCACGTCGGTGTAGCCTTCCACGACCACCAGCTGCCGGGTCTTGGCGATGTCCCGTTTGGCCAGGTCGATGCCGTAAAGGACCTGGGATTTCTTGTAGAGCGGCGTTTCGGGGGTGTTGAGGTATTTGGGGCCCTGATCGTCTTCGTAGAGCTTGCGCGCGCCGAAGCCGATCACGGCGCCGGTGAGGTCGCGGATGGGCCAGATCAGCCGGCCCCGGAACCGGTCGTAGAACCGGGAAGCGTCCGATCCGGTGGAGAACATTCCGGTCTCGGCCAGTTCCTCGCGGGTGAAGCCCTTGGACGTGAGGTGCTTGAGCAGCGAATCCCAGCCCTGCGGTGCGTAGCCGACCCCGAAGTGCTCCGCTGCTGCCGGGTCGAAGCCGCGTTCCTGCAGGAAGTTCCGGGCAGCGGCGGCACCTTGGGTGCCGAGCTGGCTGCGGAAGAACTCCGCCGCTACCTTGTGCGCATCCAGCAGGCGCTGGCGCTTGCCCACGTCTTCGCGGCGGGGTCCGGTGCCGCCGTCTTCGTAGTGCAGCTCGTAGCCGAGCCTGGCGGCGAGTTTCTCTACCGTTTCGGAGAAGGTGCCGTGGTCCATCTTCTGCACGAAGGAGATGACGTCGCCGCTCTCACCGCAGCCGAAGCAGTGGTACGTGCCCACCTGCGGGCGGACGTGGAAGGACGGCGAGCGCTCGTCGTGGAAAGGGCACAGCCCCTTGAAGGAGCCGATACCCGCCGATTTCAGGGTCACGTAACCGTCGATCACGGCCTTGATATCAGTGCGCAGCCGCACTTCATCGATGTCTTCACGCTTGATCAGTCCGGCCATAGCATCCAGTCTATTCTTCCCCGCCAAACCGACTGGGAAGCCCCGGCGAAGCTGGGAAGATGCGTTCGGCGTCCGCGAATGGAGCCGCGGGCGCCGAAACGCCTCCAATATCCGGTTCCCTTAGTGCTCCTCGTCCCGACGCCGGCCGAGGAAGATCCCCAGGCCGCCGATCAGGCACAGCCCTGCGCCCAGCGCCAGATAGGCACCGGCGGATACCTCCAAGCCGGTGGCAGGCAGGTACGGCCGGCTCGGCTTGTACTGCGCCGGCTGATCCGCGGAACCCGAACCCGCTACGAAGCTGAACGTGTTGGACACCTCTGCCGTGGCGGTACCCATGGCCGGGATGGTGACCGGAGCCGGAAGGGCCGAGACCACTTGCACCGCAGACGTGGCCCCGCTGGCTGTCTCCGTCACCGTGCATTCACTGCCCGCAGCCAGACCGCCGAATTCAGCGGTCACGTCCCCCGTGGCGCCGGCGGGAATGCTCACGGTTTCATCCAGCACCGAACCGTCCGGGCCGCACCGGATCTGCAGGATAATCTCCCCCTGCTCCCCCGCAGCCTCACCGGCAATGATCTTGGTGACGGCAAGCGTGCCCGGGAGAAACGCATAGGTATTCGTCACGGTGGTGCCGACCGTATCGCCTGCGAGAATTTCGACGTCGGCGGGCAAATCAGTGTCGACGGTGACGGCGGCGGTGGCCCCGGTCACCGGCTCCGTAATGGCGCAGGAGGCACCTGCTGGGATGTTCGAGAACACCGCGCCCACGTCTTCGGTGGTTCCGGCCGGAACCTGCGAGGTCTCCTCGAACACCGTCACCCCGTCCAGGGTGCACAGGACATCGACCTCCACGTACTCCTGGTTTCCTGCCGCATCACCGGCAATGACCTTGGTGACGGTCAGGGAGCCCGGGTTCACCGCGTAGGTATTGGTGACGGTAGCTTCCGCCGTTTGCCCGGCGGCTATGGTCACATCCTCAGGCAGCTCCACGGTGACACCCACTGCAGGCGTTTCACCCGTTGCGGGTTCAGAGACAGCGCAGCTCGCACCTTCCGGGATTCCGCTGACAGTGCCGGGAACGGTTCCTCCGGCGCCTGCTTCAATGGGGATGTCCTGGCGGATCACCTCTTCTCCGTCAGCGGTGCAGACGACCTCGACCGTGATGGGACCCTGCTCCCGGGCTGCCGGGCCGGCAATCACCTTGTCAACTATCAGGGCCCCGGGATTCACGGTGTACGTATCCGTCACCGTGACCTCCACGCCGTCGCCCGCGGGAACGGTGACAGTTCCGCCCGCTGGATCAACCACAGTTTCCACACTGACCTCGGTGTTGGCGCCATCGGCGGTCTCCGTGACCGTGCAGGTGGCTCCCGCAGGCAGATCCTCAAACTCCTCGGTGGTTGGTTCCGTGGTGCCGGCCGCAACGGGCACGGTCGTGTTCAGGACCGTCGCGCCTGCAGCGGTGCAGGTCACCTGCAGCGTGACAACGCCCTGCCTGCCGGCCCCCGTCCCGGCAATGTCCTTCCGGACGGCGAGTGTCCCCGCGGTGAAGGTGTAGTCATTGGCCAGTGCGGCAGTAACGCTGCCCGCGGCCGGAACCGTTACGGTCCCTTCACCGGTCACGGTAACGGCCACGGCGGTACTTGAGCCGTCAACGGTTTCCGTCACCGTGCAGCTGGTGCCGGCATCAAGCTCCGGGTACTCGAACGAAGCCGGGTCCGTGGTTCCTGCCGGAATAGTTTCCGCGGTTTCCAGGACCGTGGTGCCATCCAGGGTGCAGACCACGGAGATCGTCACCTCGCCCTGGGCCCCGGCCGCCTCCCCGGTGTTGGTTTTGGTGACCACCAGCGTTCCCGGCGTAAAGGTATAGGTGTCGGTGACCGCCGCCGTGGCAGTGGTTCCGGACACGATGGTGACGGCGCCGGGCAGGATGGTGCTGACCTGGACGCTGTCATTGTCGCCGTCGGTCGGTTCCGCAATGGTGCAGGTGGAGCCCGCGGGAATGTCGTTGAACGTCTCGGAGAGTGTGCCGGTGGCCTCCGCGTCGATGTTGAAGGTGAACTGGTTGTCTGCGCCGCAGTCGATAGTGATTACGACGGCGTCCTGGCTGCCGGCGGCCGGGCCGGCAATCGTCTTCGTGACGGTAAGGGAGCCCACCTCGGTGAAGGCTGCGGCTGCCGTCGCATTGGAGCTGAGTTCCCGCGTGACAGCCAGGATCAGCTTCTGCGCGTTGTCCACCCCCGGTGTTGCCGCGTCGTAGAGATAGACGTTGCCTGTGGGTACGGTGACCGCGGCCCTGGCCGTAAGGTTTGCCGGTCCCGTTGCGCCCGTGTCGCTGCGCACCCAGATCTGCGTTCCGCTGGGCACCGGACTGTTCAACGGAACGGTCCCGTCGGCGTCGGCGTAGAGGCTGAACCCCTCATCCACCGTTACTTCGATTTCGTCCGCTTCCGACGTCACCGTGTGCGGCCCTGCCACTCCGGTCACGGGTGCTCCGGTAGTGGGCGGAGTAATTGCGATCGCCGGAGGGTCCGGCTCCTCCAGGGGACCGGCTGCGATGGTGTCGTTCACTATCCCGGCGACGGTCGAGTAGAGAGAACTCTGCCGATTGAGGACAAACCCGTCCGTGAAGAACCAAATGGCAGCCTGCACTGCGGCGGCCTTGTTGTTGACGTTGCCTGCCGGAAGGTTGGTACTCGGATAGTAGGTGTTCAGGATCCGGTTGACGTACCCGATGTTGGGAACGTTGGACTCATCCCAGGAGCCGTTTTCGTAGCCGATTCCCGCTCTCGTGGAGGTGCGCAGGTCGATGCAGTACATCTCGGCAGTGGTGGTGCCGCTGGCGTCCTGGGTATTGATGATGCCGGCAAAGCTGACGTTTTCCGTCTGGTACCCGGCCGGAACACCGGCGGGATACGCGTCAATGGGCCAGGTTTGCCCCAGGGGCGGCAGCCCTCCCGACACCCTTGTCCCGGCGCCCAGCGAGGTGATCACGATGTCAGTGTTCGAGTTGCTGGCAGGAGGCGCACCAAGAAGAGGCCCGGGATCCAGGGCGGCCTGCGCGGGCAGCCCCAGCGGCAACATCGCCAGGCCCAGCAGGAAAACCAGGAGGCTCCGAGAGTGGAACCGTCGGCTTCCGTGCCTGACGCGACGTAGCTGGCGGGAACGGGTTGTCTGCTGAGTGCTCATGGCGGTCCTCGGGTACGCGTGTTCGGCCGACCATCCGGCGATAGTGAATCACCGAACGCTGAACCACCCCGCGCCAGAGGCTAACGGGGCACACACCCCACCGCCAGAGAGCTGGCCGCTATCTCTACCAGAGCGCCGGAACCGGGCCTACCAGCCGCTCGTGCAGGGCGAGTGCCGAGCCGTCTGTCAGCGAGGCCACCTGGTCGACGACGACGCGCAGCCGGGCGCCGTCGTCGGCCGCGTCCCGCCAGTCTGCGGCGAACATCGGGTCCAGATGCTTATCCCCGGTGGCGGAGAGCTGGGCGACGAGGGCCGTGAGGATCTCACGCTGGCGCTCATACAGCGGCTGGCGCTGGTCGGTGGTCATAACGAACGTGGTGGCCAGGCCCTTCATGACGGCGATTTCCAGCTGGGTGTCCTCGGGGACCACCATTTCGGCGTTGTACCGGGTCAGCGGATCCGTGCCGTAGATGCCGCGCGTCGCTTCGAGGGCGCTGTTGCAGAACCGGCCGATGAGCTGGCTGGTCATGTCCTTCAGGGCCGCCATCGCACGGCGGCTGCCGTCCGATTCGCGCACCCAGACATTGGTGGCTTCCAGCCGGGCGAGGGCCGCGTCAATGGCGGCAGCCTCGACGCCGGGCAGGTACCACTGCTGGGTGTAGCCCACCACGCGGGCACGCTGGTCGGGATTGTCCAGCCACTTGAGCTGGACGTGGCCGGCGACTATCGCGTCTTCGACGTCGTGCACCGAGTAGGAGATGTCATCCGCCAGGTCCATCACCTGCGCTTCAAGGCAGGAACGGCCGTCCGGGGCGCCGTCGCGCAGCCAGGTGAAGACGGGCAGGTCATCCTCGTACACACCGAACTTGGTGGTGCGGTGGCCGTTGACGAGCGGAGCGTCCGCAATGGACCACGGGTATTTGGTGGCGGCGTCCAGGCTGGCCCGGGTCAGGTTCAGCCCGGCGGGTGTGCCGTCGGGCGCAATGATCTTCGGTTCCAGCCGGGTCAGCAGCCGCAGCGTCTGGGCGTTGCCTTCGAACCCGCCGATCGCATGCGCAATATCGTTCAGCGCGGTCTCGCCGTTGTGGCCGAAGGGCGGGTGCCCCAGGTCATGGGACAGGCAGGCGGCGTCGACGACGTCGGGATCGCAGCCGAGCGCGTTGCCCAGTTCCCGGCCCACCTGCGCCACTTCGAGGCTGTGCGTCAGCCGGGTACGGACGAAGTCGTCCGTGTCCGGGGCGACCACCTGGGTCTTGGCACCGAGCCGGCGCAGCGCGGAGGAATGCAGCACCCGCGCACGGTCGCGGCCGAACTGCGTGCGGTTGGTGTTCTTAGCCGGTTCCGATACCCAGCGGGCCAGGTCAACTTCGGTATAGCCTGCGGTTTCTACTGCCTGCGGGAAGGTCATGGGTTGCTTTAGCCGCCTGATACGTCGAGTTCGGCTGCGGAGATGATGGATTTCTGGGCGGCGTTGAGTTCCCGCCCGTCCAGCCAGCCTTCCGGCAGCGCTGTCTTTTTGGGTGTTCCGGCCCGTCCGCGCGGTCCCTCGGCGTCTGTGCCGGGGTAGGGAGCGTCGGGGTCCAGCTGGTCAAGCAGTTCGCGGAGGACCGCCAGGGACGGTACCGTCGCCAGTTTAGCGCGGAGGTCTCCCCCGACTACGTAGCCCTTGAAGTACCACGCCATGTGCTTGCGGATGTCGCGCAGGGCAATCACTTCGTCGCCGAAGGTCTCCACCAGCAGTTCGGCATGCCGGTACACGCTGTCGGACACCTGCTTCAATCCGGGCCGGTGCCGCTCGGTGCTCCCCTCGAAGGCGGCTTCCAGGTCACCGAAGAGCCACGGGCGGCCCTGGCAGCCGCGTCCGATGACGACGCCGTCAACGCCGGTTTCGCGCACCATGCGGATGGCGTCCTCGGCGGACCAGATGTCGCCGTTACCCAGGACGTTCATGTCCGGCAGGGCCTCGCGCAGTTCCGCGATGGCGGACCAGTCGGCTTTGCCGGAGTAGAACTGCGAGGCCGTACGGCCGTGCAGGGTCACGGCAGCCACGCCCGAGTCGCGGGCGATCTTCCCTGCATCAAGGAAGGTCAGGTGGTCCTCGTCAATGCCCTTGCGCATCTTGATGGTCAGCGGCACGTTGCCCCGGGAGGCTTCCTTTACCGCCGTCTGCACAATCGCGGTGAACAGGTCCAGCTTCCACGGCAGGGCCGAACCGCCGCCCTTGCGGGTGACCTTCGGGACGGGGCAGCCGAAGTTCAGGTCAATGTGGTCGGCGCGGTCCTCCTCGACCAGGAGGCGGACGGCTGCACCGACGGTCTTGGGATCCACACCGTAGAGCTGGACGGAACGGACCTTTTCGTCGTCGTCGTGCTTGATGATCCGCATAGATTCCGGCGAGCGTTCCACGAGGGCACGGGAGGTGACCATCTCAGTCACGTACAGCCCTCCCCCGTATTCACGGCAGAGCCGGCGGAAGGCCTTGTTGGTGATGCCGGCCATGGGTGCCAGGATCACCGGGGTGTCCACGGTGATCGGGCCTAATTGCAGCGGGGGAAGCTCAAGCTTGAGTTCCGGAGATAAAACAGTCACCCCTCTATTCTCGCAAGCCGATGCAAATCCGATACCGCCCGGCGCCGAGCCCGCGAAACGCCCCCGGCGCGGGGAATTGACACCGCTCCCCTGCCGCCCCTAGCGTGCTGGTGATCTGCATCACTTTTCACTTCCGCATCAATCGGTTTCGCCGCTGCAACCGAAGATTCGAGGCTCCCCATGACCACCGCTGCCAAAAGCACCTCCGCACCGTCCGAGAAGGGGCTGGCCCGGGTAGCCCAGGTGATGGCCCGGTGGACGGAAAAGTGGTTCCCGGACGCTTATGTCTTCGCCCTCGGCGGCGTCGTTCTGGTCGCGTTGGCGGCCCTGCTGAACGGTTCCTCGCCGCAGGCCGTGGTGGATTCCTTCGGGAACGGCTTCTGGGACCTCACGGCCTTTACCCTGCAGATGGCCATGGTGGTGCTTACCGGCTACACCGTGGCTACGTCCCCGCCGGTGGCACGGCTGATTGCCCGGCTGGCGCTTGTTCCGCAGACAGCGGCCACCGCAGTGAGCTTTGTTGCGTTCCTGTCCATGTCCGTGTCCTTCCTGAACTGGGGGCTCAGCCTGGTCTTCGGCGGTCTGCTGGCACGGGCAATTGCCCGCCGGCGGGACCTGCAGGTGGACTACCGTGCCCTGGGTGCCGCGGCGTTTATGGGGCTGGGAGCCGTGTGGGCACTGGGACTCTCCTCCTCCGCCGCGCAGCTGCAGGCGACGGCGGCCTCCCTCCCGCCCGCGCTGTTGGAGATTACGGGGGTGCTCGACTTCGGCAAGACCATCTTCACCTGGCAGTCCCTCCTGACCTGCGCCATCCTGATTGCCCTGACCACCCTCATCGCCCACTTCTCCGCTCCGCGCGGGGCCGCCATCCGCACGGCACAGGACCTCGGCGTGGACCTGGACGATTCCCCGGAACCGGCAGCCCGGCGCGAGCGGCCCGGCGAGTGGCTGGAGTACAGCCGCATCCTGCCGGTGCTGCTCGGCCTGCTCACCGCCGGCTGGCTGGTATCGCAGTTCCTGACCAAGCCCTTCCTAACCGTGATCTCGAGCCTGAACGGCTATCTGCTGGTCTTCCTGATCCTGGGCCTGGTGCTGCACGGCACCCCGCGCAACTTCCTCCAGGCGGTGACCAAAGCCGTTCCGGCAACGGCCGGCATCCTGGTGCAGTTCCCCCTGTATGCGGCCATGGCGGCCATCCTGACCAAGGCCGAGGGATCGGGCGGCATGACCGTCTCCGAGCATCTGGCGGAGTTCTTCACCAGCATCGGTTCCGGCGGCGGCTTTGCCGTGGTCATAGCCGTCTACACCGCCATCCTCGGCATCTTTGTCCCGTCCGGCGGCGGGAAGTGGCTGGTCGAGGCACCCTACGTGATGCAGTCAGCCACCGACGTCGAAATGAACCTGGGCTGGACCGTGCAGATCTACAACATTGCCGAGGCCCTGCCGAACCTGGTGAATCCCTTCTTTATGCTCCCGCTGCTGGCGGTATTGAAGCTGCGGGCACGGGACCTGGTGGGATTCACCTTCCTTCAGTTCACCATCCATCTCCCGGTGGTGCTGCTGCTGGTCTGGCTGCTGGGCATGACCTTCAGCTTCGAACCTCCGGTGATACCTCCGGCCGCACCGGCACCGTAATCCGGCGCCTGCCCCGGCGGCATCTAAGATCGAAGGGACAGCACTTCCCTTCCGTCTAAGGACTCATTGCCGCATGCCTCGCGAATCCGGCACCAAGCGCGCCATACTCGACGCCGCATTGGACCTGGCCGCCGCCAACGGCATCTCCGGAACCACCATGGATGATGTGGCCGTACGGGCCGGGGTGGCCAAGGGCAGCCTCTATTACAACTTCTCCTCCAAGGACAAGCTCTTCGAACAGCTCCTGCTGGAGGGCGTGGGCACCCTGACCGAGTGCCTCCGGAATGCGCGCAGCGGCCTGACCGGCTGGCAGGCCATCGAGTCGATGGTCCGCGCCCTGCTGGAACTGCTGTCCGAAAACCGTGCCCTGGCCAAACTCATGGCCGCGGAGATCCTGCGCACCGACCGGACCTGGCAGCACTCCCTGCACCTGCTGCGGCAGGAGGCGCTGGCCGAGTTCGTGGAGCCCATCCGGCAGACCGGCGTGCCCTCCGGCCTGCCCGACGGCGGTTCCGACCACGGTTCCGACCAGCTGACCCTGATTGCTGGCAGCGTCTTCGGTGCCACCCTGATGGGTGCGCTCGACTGGCTGGTGTTCGATCCGGAACGCTCCGTGGAAGACGTGGCCGCAGCCGTGCTGTACGCGTTGTCCGGGCGACTGAAGTCCTGAGCTCCGCCTGAGCCCCGCCGCAAAAGACACGATGCAAAAGAGGCGGCCCCCGCATTGCGCGGGGACCGCCTCTTTTCGTTCTGCTGAGAAGGACTAGTCGCTGAGGATCAGCGTTTCGCTGCCGACCTGCCGGGCCACGCCCGCCTTGATCAGCGGTTCCAGGGCCCGGACCACCGCGGTCATGGACTCGTCCACTTCCAGCTGCACCGGGTACTGGTACGCGAGCATCGCCACCAGGGACTCCACCGCGGCCTGCGCCTCGTCGAGGTCCAGAGTGGTGTCGTAGCCCACCAGCACGTCGGCGGGTTCGTCCGTGCGTTCCTGCGTGTAGCTCACGGCGAAGGCGGCAATCTTCCCGCCGTCCTTCTTCGGCTTATCCCGCAGCACGACGGCGCCGGATGCTCCGGTGGCGTCGTTGAGCAGCATCTGCTGGGCACGGCCGAGGGTCATGTCGGCGCGGTCCCAGTCATGCACGGCGTTGTAGAACTGCGTGACCGACTGGGTGAGCTCCACCGAACCGGTGGCTGCCTCATCCAGCTGGGGTCCGTCGTCGGTGAACACGGGCAGTTTCAGCTTGCCCGGTTCCACCAGCACTACGCAGGACCGCTGGATCGGGGTGAGCCCGGCGGCTTCGGCGAACGCGGCGGCCGGGGTGCCCGGCTCCACCTTCGCGCGGAGCTTGGTTACGCCCGACGGCGCCGACTCGGCTTCCTTGCGCAGCATGTCCAGCAGGGTGGTGCCCAGACCGGCGCGCCGGTTTTCCCGGGCCACCTCCACGTAGGCCCACAGCCGGTCGGGGTGCAGGCTCGTCTCGTAAACGACGCCGGCGGCTACCGGAATGCCGTCGTCTTCGGCCACGATGCAGCGGCTCCACGGCTCGTTGGAGGACGGACGCAGCACGGCGCGGAACTGCCCGGCCTGCGCGCTCTCCGGGTCGCCCCAGAGCTGGTTGAGCTTGAGATCGTCATCTTCACGCCATTCGCGGAACGAAATAGCCATTACGCGCCGATCAGCCGTTCGGCCAGGTAGCCCTCGACCTTGTCCAGGCTCACGCGTTCCTGCGCCATGGTGTCGCGTTCGCGCACGGTCACGGCCTGGTCTTCGAGCGTGTCGAAGTCGACGGTGATGCAGAACGGGGTGCCGATTTCGTCCTGCCGGCGGTACCGGCGGCCAATGGCGCCGGCGTCGTCGAAGTCGATGTTCCAGTTGCGGCGCAGCTGTGCGGCGAGGTCCTTGGCCTTGGGCGAAAGGTCCTCGTTGCGGCTCAGCGGCAGCACGGCGGCCTTGACCGGGGCGAGGCGCGGATCCAGCTTCAGGACGGTGCGCTTGTCGACGCCGCCCTTCGCGTTGGGGGCCTCGTCCTCGGTGTAGGAGTCCACGAGGAACGCCATGAAGGAACGGGTCAGGCCGGCGGCGGGCTCGATCACGTACGGGGTGAAGCGTTCGTTTGTGGCCTGGTTGAAGTAGCTCAGGTCCGTGCCGGAGTGCTTGGAGTGCGTGCCGAGGTCGAAGTCGGTGCGGTTGGCGATGCCCTCGAGCTCGCCCCACTCGGAGCCCTGGAAGCCGAAGCGGTATTCGACGTCGGTGGTGCCCTTGGAGTAGTGGCTGAGCTTTTCCAGCGGGTGCTCGAAGAGGCGCAGGTTCTCCGGGTTGATGCCCAGTTCGGTGTACCAGTTGAACCGGTTTTCGATCCAGTACTTGTGCCATTCCTCGTCCGTGCCCGGCTCGACGAAGAACTCCATTTCCATCTGCTCGAACTCGCGGGTCCGGAAGATGAAGTTGCCCGGCGTGATTTCGTTGCGGAAGCTCTTGCCGATCTGGCCGATGCCGAACGGCGGCTTCTTCCGCGAAGTGGTCAGCACGTTATTGAAGTTCACGAAGATGCCCTGCGCGGTTTCGGGGCGCAGGTAGTGCATGCCTTCTTCATTGGCCACGGGGCCGAGGAAGGTCTTGAGCAGGCCGGAGAATTCCTGCGGCTCGGTCCACTGGCCCTTGGTGCCGCAGTTGGCGCAGGCGATGTCGGCCAGGCCGTTTTCGGGGGCGTGGCCCTTCTTTTCCTCGTAGGCCTCTTCGAGGTGGTCGGCCCGGTAGCGCTTGTGGCAGCTCAGGCACTCCACCAGCGGATCCGAGAACACCTCAACGTGTCCGGAAGCTTCCCAGACCTGGCGCGGAAGGATGACGGCGGAATCCAGCCCGACGACGTCGTCACGGCCGCGGACCATGTGCTGCCACCACTGCTTCTTGATGTTTTCCTTGAGTTCGACACCCAGGGGACCGTAATCCCATGCGGACCGGGACCCGCCGTAAATCTCTCCCGACTGGAAGACGAACCCCCGGCGCTTGGCCAGGGAGATGATGGGATCCAGCTTGGATTTGGTCGAAGCCATGGAATGGTACCGCCGTTCTATTCGTGTCGAGAGGGCCGCTGGGTGCGGTCCTCTTCTGGTGTCCCTGGGGCAGTATGTACCGGCAGGTTGCACGGCCAGGGACTGCGGAGGGCAGAAGCTACAACTACCAGCTTAAGGTCCCAGCGGCGAAAGCCGGCCATCGACGGCGCATCCGGGATACGGCCGCCGATGGGTCACAGATAACCGCTCCTTACTCCCACCCGGAAATGCGCCTTCCCTGCCGCGTTAAGACCGCGGTAATAATTAGCACACAAATTTGTTGCGTAACTCGGGTCTTTATACGATTCTCAAGCACTACTTAGGTGGTCCTCACCTAGGTGCGGCTCATCATTTCCGCGTCATTTCATCGTTTCCCCCCACTCACAAGGCCTGACCTATTGGTTGAGGCCGGATCAGGTTGTCTTGAAGAACCACACGAACGTTCGCGGCGAATCCGACGCCGGAACCCTCCGCCGGTGGCATCCGCTGGCCGGAGCTATCGCCGCGGGCGCGCTGGCCGCGGGAGGCCTGGCCGCTCTGTCCCTGACCGCACCGTCGGCCCAGGCCCTGGAGCCGGCGCCCCAGGCACAGCAGGCCGAGGCCACGGCAGCCGCCGAAGCCGAGGATGACAGCCAGGAGGCCACGGCGCAGCACAATCCAGCCGTCGATTCAGGCCACGGGGTTCATGCGCCCGGTGCGCAGGAGACTGCCGCAGCGGAGTCCCTGCCCTCAGCAACGCCCGAGCCCTCCACAACGCCCGAGGCCTCCGCATCACCTGAGTCCACGCCCACGGCCGAGCCCAGCCACGAAGGCCACGAACCGTCCGGAGATTCCCAGTACTCAACCGCCTACACGGAGCGGAACTGGACGCCCACCGCTTATGACACCTGTTCCAAGGAACTCCACGCGAGCTACACCGCGCTGGGGCCCGACGGAAAGATTTATCCCACCTGGCACCCCGCCCAGGTCACCGACCCGGCCACCGGGACCCTGTGCACCTTCGGCCACGAGCACGGAGCGGATCCCGCGAGCTCCGATATCTACGGCTGGGTCGTAGACCACCTCACCCCCGAAGACACCGACGGCGGCAAGACCGGGATTCCCTTCGGTTACGCCAGCGAGGCGCTGATGACGTACGGGGCCAGCCACGAAGGCATGGCCATGCGGCACGAGGACAACGCCGGGCACAAGATCTTCATCGCCAATGATGTCCAGCTCATCGACGAGTTCCGCGACTGGGTGACCATCCCCGGAACCCAGGAGATCGTCACCTGCGACTTCCTGATCAAGCAGCACCAGGGCAGCTGGTCCCCCGACGCCACCTCGAACAACGCGCACGAGGCCATTTACGCCAGCCGCTGCTCGGACGGAACGGAAATCATCTCGACCACCCTCAGCAAATTCGGCAATTCAAATGAATTCCACCAGACCTGCGGCACCCTCGGTCCGGTAGCCACTGTCGGCAGCAAACTGCCCATGGGGTACGGCGGGCTCCGGCAGATTCCCGACGCCGAATGCGTAGCCAAGAACGCCACCGGGAATGCCGCCTCCCTCTGGGGCATGTACGAGCTGTGGAAGGGCGAAAACAAGATCATGGCCGCAGACGGCCAGACCGAGCTGGCGCACTTCGACCCCTGGTTCGGCCTGCGCAACCCCAGCCGCTACTACAACCCAGCAAACAGCACCGCCACCACCAACGGCATATCCCGGCCGGTGGACCTGGCCTGGGGCGACAATGCCGCCACGACTTACCCCTGGAACACCGTCGCCGCATCGGTTCCGCTGAACTGGCAGGATCCCGCCTCCCCGTTCGATGGCGCCCAGCGCGACTTCTATCTGACCCAGAACAAGGTCGCGGCAGGCACCCCCGCCACGGTCTACACGGACCCCTATGGTGCCGGCGCCACCGAAACCGAGTTCCCCGGCAGCATCCGCCAGCATCTGGTCTCCGGATCCGCCACCACCACGGCCAACCTCAGCACGCAGAAGTTCGACACTGATGCTGACTACGGCCACAACAACGGCGTCCACGCCCCCAACTAACGCCCGGAACGAGCAGAACACACATGAAGAAGCACACCATCTCCGCACCGCGGAGACACCTGCTGGCCGGGACCGCCGCCGTCGCCGTCGGCCTCGGGTCACTGGCCGCCGCTGCGCCGGCCGCCGCAGAAACCACTGATCCCCCGCTCCTGGCCGCCAGCACCTGGCAGGGCGAGCCGAACGGCACTTTCGGTACCAGCGTCAGCCCGTCCACCTGCGACATCAACGGAGACGGCCTGGATGACACTATCCTGGGCGACTGGGGCTGGGACCGCCCCGGATACACCAATACCGGGGCCGCCTACGTGGCCTTGGGCACCCCGGCGGGCAGCTCCTCACCCAGCGGCGGCGACGTCGCCAACCCTGCTGCCTCCGGAACCATCCGGATCGACGGACCGTCTGTCACCGTCCCCGCCGGAGCCTGGGTCGGGTGGTCGGTCTCCTGTCTGGGCGACGTCAACGGTGACGGACTCGACGACTTTGTCCTCGGCGCCGGCAGCCGCGGATACCAGCAGGCCAGCGTGATCTTCGGCGCCCGGAACTTCACTCCCGTCGATCTGGATTTCCTGGGCACCCGGGGATTCTTCATCGAGGACTCCGGCGCCGCCGACAAGACCACCGGCGACAAATCCACGGATAACTTCGGCTTCTCCGTCGCAAACGCCGGCGACGTCGACGGCGACGGGCTGGCCGACATTGCCGTTGGCGACGTGCTGGCCGACTACAACGGCCGCACCAACAGCGGCCGGGTCTGGATCATCAAGGGTCAGACTTCCGTCCGCACCGTCGACGTCCAGGCAGACTCCGCAAAGGTCATCCGGACTATTGACGGAGCGGCTGCGCAGGACCGCATGGCCGCAGTCAGCAGCGCCGGAGACGTGAACGGTGACGGCACCGCCGACCTCCTGGTGGGCGCCTACTCGGCCATGCCCTGGGGCCCCGACGTTGCTTCCCCCGGCGCCGCCTACGCCTTGTGGGGCGGACGCACCGGCGCCCTTGACCTCGCGGCCCTGCATGAGGATGGATTCATGATTGCCGGCCCCGAGCGTTCCCGGGACCGGCTGGGCACCTCGATCGCCGGCGTCGGCGATATCAACGGCGACGGCCTGGACGACATCGCGGTGGGCGCCGACGGAATTTCCCGGGCTGACGGTCCCCGCAACGGGGGCGTCGCGGTGGTGTTCGGCGCGGCGTCGTCTGCTCCGGTGATGACTGCGCCGGAGGCCGAAGGAGCCACAGTCTTTTCCTGCAGCACCGGCCGCGCCGACACCGGTTGCGAAACGAGCCGGGAACGCGGTTACTGGATCGACGGCAGCACTGACGGCGGACGGACAGGCGTTTCCGTGGCAGGCATCCCGGATCTCAACGCCGACGGCACACCGGACATCCTCATCGGATCCGCCGGCGGAGCCGGTGAAGCCTGGGTCGCATACGGTGCCCGGACCGGCAGCGGCGTCCTGGACCTCGCCGCCCTGACCCAGGAAACCGGCGCGTTGCTCGGCACCCGCGGCGGAACATCCATCGGTTTTGCCGGGGACATCAACGCGGACGGCAGCCCCGATGCGGTGGCCGGCGGCGACAACGCGGTATCCCTTTACCTCCTGACCGCGGCCGCTCCGGCTGTCCCGTCGGATCCCGCATCACCGGCTCCGACGCCGACGCCGACTCCGACTCCGACTCCGGGCACGGTTCCGGGCGGGGGAAACGGCGGTAACGGCGGTAACGGCGAAGATACCGCCGAAGAAGGTAGCGGCACGGGCGCCGTTGACGACCCCGCCGACGGAACCACCGGCACGGCAACGGGGCAGGCCGAATCCGGGACCGGCCCGGCGGCTGCGGACGGCGCGTCCCCGGCCGCTCGATCGCAGGACCCGCTAGCCGCCACCGGACTGGGCCGTGGCTGGGCCTATGTGGCCGGAGCTGCCCTGCTGCTGGTTGCCGCCGGGGTTTGGCTTATCCGCAGGCGCCGGGCGGTGTAACGCCCGGCCCTGAGGGGCCTGGGCGTTAGATGAGAACAGCCGTCCGGTGGTATTCCACCGGACGGCTGTTTTTATCCTGCGTCCTTTTTCTGCCGTGCGCGTCCACGGTCATTCCTCAGGCTTCGAACAGCCCCTGCCCGATGTATCCGCCGGGGGTAATTCCGGGCGGCACGGCAAACAGTCCGCTGCCGGTGTGGCGCAGATACTCGACCATCAGGTCGTTCTTGGCCATGGCCGACTGCATCGGAACATAATGGGTCCGCGGATCCACGAAATAGGCGATAAAGAACTGCCCGGCGTCCAGGCGGCCGAGCCCGTCGGAACCATCCGTATAGTTATAGCCGCGGCGCAGCATCCGGGCGCCGCCGTTATGGTCCGGATGAGCCAGGGCCAGGTGCGAGGCGGGATCGATCAACGGCCCGTCGCGGCCGGGCATCGAGAAGTCCGGAGCCGTGAATTCCGTACCGCCCGAAAGCGGAGCCCCCTCCCGTTTGGTGCGGCCCACCACCAGCTCCTGCTCGCGCAGCGTGGTACGGTCCCAGGTTTCGATATGCATCCGGATCCGGCGGACCACCATGTAGGTACCGCCGTTGAGCCAGGACTCGGCTGCCGGACCGCCGCTGACCCAGAGATGCTCCGCGAGCAGGTCGTCCTCCTGAACCTTGAGGTTGGAGGTGCCGTCCTTGAAACCGAACAGGTTTCGCGGGGTCTTCTGCTCCGCTGACGTGGACGCGGTGCGGCCAAAACCAATCTGCGACCACCGCACCCGTGCCCGGCCAAAGGCAATCCGGGCCAGGTTCCGCACCGCATGCACAGCCACCTGCGGATCGTCGGCGCAGGCCTGCACAATCAGGTCTCCGCCGCTGCGCCCCTCTTCGAGCGCATCTCCGGAAAACAGCGGGAGGTCGATCAGTGCCTCCGGCAAGTGTGCGGCCACGCCGTAGCGGTCCACCCCGTCCTTCACGAACAGCGTCCGGCCGAACCCAAAGGTAATGGTCAGGTGCGCCGCGTGCAGATCCTGCGCTTCCCCCGTGTCCTCGGGCGGAGCGTCGTAGGCTCCGCCCGAGGCGCCGGTCTCCCCGATGTCCCGGCCCGCCGTCAACGATTCGGCGGCTTCGGTCCAATCCCGCAGCAGCGAGATCACGGACTGGCGGGTGGAAGCGGTCAGATCGAACGCCGCCGTGTGCATGCGGTCCTGTGCATCTGTGGTGATCCCGGCCTGATGCGCGCCGTGGAAAGGCACGACATCGCCGGCCGCTTCCGCCCTGTCCTTGCCGAGAGCAAAGGCGCCGACGGCGCCCGCCGCCAGGCCGAGGCCGCCCGCCCCCGCCGCCGTGAACAGGCTGCGGCGGCTGAGGCGGCCCTTTCCGGGGTCAGCGTCGGAAGTCACTGACACCTGGCTACTTCACCACCGCGGCAGTCAGCTTGGAAAGCGGTTCGCTGAGCGAATCAACGGCGGCACTCAGCTCCTGGACCTGCTCGTCGGTCAGTTCGGTGTAAAGCTTGAAGCCCTCGCCCACCCGGTACTGGTCCAGCAGTGCCTGCAGCGCGGAGAAGTTCTCCTCGAGGGCGGCGTCGAGTTCGCTGTCGTTCTCTGCCAGCAGCGGCTTGAGGTCCTCGTAGGCGATCCGGGCGCCGTCGACGTTAGCTTGGAAATCCCAGAGGTCGGTGTGGGAGAAGAACTCCTCCTCGCCCGTGACCTTGCCGGTGGCCACTTCGTCCAGCAGTTCCTTGGCGCCGTTGGCCAGCTTGTCCGCGGTGTAGGTCAGTTCCTGGGTACGGCTGTAGAGCTCGTTGGTGTCGGCGACCATTTTGTCCGCGATGTAGGTGCGCTCCTCGGCCGTCATCTTCTTGTAGTCCACCGGGGCCCAGAGGTCCTTTTCGGCCCGGTGCCAGCCGGTGAACTCGTCGCCTTCTTCCAGGTCGGCTTCGCGTGCGTCGAGGATCGGGTCCAGATCACCGAAGGATTCCGCAACAGGTTCGATGCGTTCCCAGTGCATACGCACCTGCGGGTAGAGGGTGCGGGCCGTGTCCTCGTCGCCGGCCGCAAACGCTGCAGCGAACTCACCGGTGCCTTCGACCAACTGCGCGGCCTGGTCCTTGACGTAAGCGGCGTAAAGGTTGACTGCCGTGTCCTGCAGTGCGGCGCGGTCGGCGCTGACTTCCTGCCCGGCTGGAGCCGCGGTGACAGTGAATTCGGAACGGATTCCGTCGCCGACCATTCCCGGCTTGCATGCGGTGTAATAGTTTCCCTCGGGGGCCACGAGCACCAGGTCACGGGTGAGGCCTGGACCGATATTCTCGACCTCGCCCACAATGCGCAGGCCGTCTTCGGCCAGCAGGTAGAACTCCGTCACCTCAGATCCGTCATTGGTGACGTCAAAGCGGATTGTTCCGCCCGGGGTGGATTCCGTTGACACGGTGCAGGCGTCGGCGGTGCTGGTCACGGAAATTGCGCCGGAGGTGCCGGCGCTGTTGTCGGTGCAGCCGCTGAGCGTCATTGCGGTGACCGCCAGGAGAGCGGCCGGTGCCAGGGACAGGTGCTTCTTCATTTTCTTTCCTTTGGTGCGGTGTCTGGGTGCGGCGGTATAAAGATGTGCAGGAGAATCAGGAGCCCGCGCTGACGGGCGCAGCTGTGACCGGACGCGCAGCCCTGCGGTTACGGCGGAAGTACAGGGCCATCACCGGGACGACGTAGAGCACCCAGGCGGCGGCTTCGAGCCAGGTGGTGGCCGGCGAGAAATTGAAGATCCCCTTCAGGAGGGTGCCCAGCGCACTGCCGGGCGCGACGATATGGGAAACATCGAACGCCAAGTGGTGCAGACCGGGAAGCACTGCCGCTTCCTGCAGGTCATGAATGCCGTAGGCCAGGACGCCGCCGGCCACGATTATCAGCGCGGCACCGGTCCAGGTGAAGAACCGGCTCAGGTTGATCTTCAGGACGCCCTTGTGCAGCAGTGCCCCCAGAGCCACCGCCACGAGCAGTCCGAGAGCGGCCCCGAGGATGGGCTCCCAGGTCTGGCCTGTGGCTCGGGCCGCGGCCCAGATAAACAGCGCCGTCTCCAGTCCCTCACGTCCGACGGCGAGTGCTGCCACCAGGACAATGGCCCAACTGCTTCCTTGTGCTGCAGTGTCCACCCGGGACCGCAGATCAGCACCCAGGGACCGGGCAGCCTGCGCCATCCAGAACACCATCCAGGTCACGAAACCAACAGCAACGATGGAGAGGGACCCGCCGATGATTTCCTGGGCTTCAAAGGTCAGGCCGCGAGGGCCGAAGGTCAGCAGAGCACCGAAGGCCAGGGAGACGGCCGCCGCAACCCCCACTCCTCCGTAGACGCGGGGGATCAGCCGGCTGCGGCCGCTTTTCCTGAGGTAGGCCAACAGGAGAACAACAATCAGGACGGCTTCGAGTCCTTCACGAAGTCCGATGAGGAAATTAGCAGTCATTAGGTGCCTTGGATCGTGCCGCAGCACCGTCATTCACATTCCGAGCGCGGTCAATAATTACGCAAGGGAAGTATGCGCTATTAGAGATTAGCTTAGGCTCGGCTAAGTCAGGAATTTATTGCACCTGCGTGACATGCCAACGGTGCGGCCCTTTATCCGGTCATCAATGAAGCAGTTATTGGGGACGTTGGCGGGACGCCTTCGCCGGGGTGCGTGAGCCGCGACGGCGGAACGGCCCGCCGCCGGGCATGTTCCACGGCAGCGTGGCCAGCACGATGGCGAGCAGTGTCAGGAGCGTGCCGAGCACGGTTGCCGCCACCACCACGGAGCCCGGCGCCGGGAAGACAATGTCCAGCAGCAGCGAGCCGATCAGCTGCCCGCCGATGAGCCCGAGACTGGTGAGCAGGACACCCAGGCTGCGCACCAGCAGGGCGCCGACGCCGATGAAGATGCAGCCCAGCGGCCCGCCCAGGTACAGCCACCACTCGCCGGGCAGCGGGTTTCCCGGTCCCGAAACCGCAACCTTGATCCCCCACATCACGGCCAGCAGGACGGTGCCGGAAATGAAGTTCACCAGCGTGGCGGTGATGGGGGTGCCGTAATGCATGCCCGTGGTGCCGTTCATGGCCTGCTGGAAACTCATCAGCATGCCGGCGGTCAAGGGCAGCAATACCGGCAGGAGCCATTCGGAGGGCTCTCCCCCGGCTCCGAGCTTGGGGCTGACCGCCCAGGCCACGGCGGCAATGGTCAGGACCGCGCCCACCACGCGCATCACGGTCAGGGCCTTTTTGCCGGCCGGACCGATGCCGAGCCGGTCCACCACCAGCCCGGTGAGGGTCTGCCCGGCGACGGCGGCAACGGTGAACACAGCCACGCCCAGGACGGCGACGGTCAGGGTCTGGGAAAGCACGAAGTAGCCGCCGATCATGCCGGCCAGGACGTAGTAGCGCGGGAAGCGCCGTTCCCGCAGCGCAGGAATCAGCTGCCCGGCGCCGGCCCGGCCGCGGGGCAGGGCAAGACTGATTCCAACCATGACCACCAGCCCGACCAGGAAGCTGACCAGCGCGGCGGCCAGGCCGTCGTCGAGCCGTTCCCCAAGGGCACCGTTGACGCGGGCCTGGGACGGGATGGCAACCCCGGCGAGCAGGGACAGGGGCAGACCGATCAGCGGGGACATCCGCACAGCATTTGGCACCCGACTACCCTACCGCCCCGCCGGGCCGGACCGGCGGCAGAGAACCGGGGCGGAAAGTCGAGCAGTAAACCGGGGCGGAAAGTCGGGCAGAATGGAGGCATGAGTTCTTCCGATGCCCAAGACCTTCCCATCCGCGACGAAATGATCCGCCTGGGCCAGCTGCTCAAGCTCGCCAACCTAGCCGAGGACGGTATCGAGGCCAAACAGCTGATCGAAGACGGAATGGTCAAGGTCAACGGCGACATTGAAGAGCGCCGCGGCCGCCAGCTCCATGCCGGCGACCTGGTCTCCGTCAACGGCGAGACCGTGCGGGTTACCCGCGGGGGTTAGTTCGCCCGGGTGTTGGCGCGCAGCACCGTATGAACCAGGAACTCCTTCACATGGCCCAGCTCCTGCATATTGATGCCGTGGCCCATGTTGGAGTAGAGGATCTTGGTCAGCGCGGTGTGGGCATTGAGCCAGGCGTGCGTGTATTCGATCCGCGGCGCGTCGATGACCGGGTCAGCCTGGTCACGGCCCCAGAAGAACTGCATGCCGCCGGGCTGCAGTTCGTCGTCGTGGAAGAACGGGTTGTCCTGTGAAGGGACCACAAAGCCGGAGAGCCCGACGACGGCGGCAAAGTCCTGCGGCCGGTGCCGCATCAGGGTGGTGGCCACGGCCATACCCATCGAAAAGCCCAGCAGGCTCACGCTGGTGTGACCGTCCCGAACGGTATCGAGCCACGCGGCGACGTCCGCCACGGAGTCCACCACTGCGTCTACTGAGTAATCGGCGTCGCTCATCAGCGGGAACCAGGTGTAGCCCGGCCCCGAGGCCTGGGGTGCCCGGACCGAGGCGATGGTGAAGTCCGCGGGCAGGTAATCGGCCAGTCCCATCAGGTCCTCTTCATTGGCCAGGTATCCGTGGAAGAGCACCAGCAGCGGGGTGCCTGCCCGTTCAGCTTCGGGTTTGGACCAGAGGACAACAGGATTCCACGCGGATTTCGTCATGGTTTTATTCTGG
The DNA here is from genome assembly GCF_025244825.1 of Arthrobacter jinronghuae. NCBI lineage: Bacteria > Bacillati > Actinomycetota > Actinomycetes > Micrococcales > Micrococcaceae > Arthrobacter > Arthrobacter jinronghuae. The sequence goes on along the minus strand of NZ_CP104263.1, from coordinate 1,180,343 downwards.
CATGCCGGCATTTACAACCTACGGTCGCGTAGCCAGGGGCCGGTTTGCAAGTATTGACCGGTGAGTACAAATTCTTTGCCCGAAGCCGTTTCCGCCCCCGATTTCCGGCAGGAGCAGCGGCCCCCGCACCTCTGGTCCCGGTTCGTGGCCATGGGCGATTCCTTTACCGAAGGCATCGGCGACCCCAATCCGGACAGCCCGGGCGGCAACCGCGGCTGGGCGGACCGGGTGGCGGAGGAACTGGCTTCGGGACAGCCCGACTTTGCCTACGCAAACCTCGCCATCCGGGGACGGCTGCTGAACCAGATCATCGACGAGCAGCTCGAGCCGGCCCTTGCCCTGAAACCGGATCTGGTCACCATCTGCGCAGGCGGCAATGACGTGATCCGCCCCGGCGGCGATCCGGACCGGCTGGCCGAACGCATGGACGGTGCCGTTGCCCGGCTGCGCGGATCAGGTGCCGGAGTTGTCCTGTTCACCGGCCCGGACCTCGGGAGCACCCCCGTCCTGGGCAGCGTCCGCGGCCGGGCCGCGATCTACAACGAAAACCTGCGGACCATAGCCAAGCGGCACGGCGCCATCATTGCCGACATGTGGGCACTGCGCGAGTTGAATGATCCGCAGATGTGGGCTCCGGACCGGCTGCACTTCTCCCCGCTGGGACACCACACCATTGCCTCCATGGTGCTGGACACGCTCCAGGTGCCGCATTCCCTGCAGCCACTGGAAACCAAGCCGCTGCCCGCGAAGAACTGGCGGACGGCGCGCTCCGAAGACATGGTCTGGGCCCGCGAATTCCTGTTCCCGTGGGTGGTCCGCCGGGTGCGGCACCAGTCCTCGGGTGACGGGATCTCCGCGAAGCGGCCCGAGGCCGGCCCGATGTTCGGGCAGGGGATGCCGCAGGGATCAGCCGACTAGCGCTGTTTTTCAGGAACCGCCCGACTGCTGTGCCTGATCGGCTTTTTCTGCCTGCTCGATGAGGTTTGCAAGGTGGAAGGCCCACCCTTCCCGGTGGGCTGCGGAGAGTGCGGCGCCCGCTCCGGCGTCGAGCGCCGCAAAGCCGCTCTCCGTCACGGCTATCCCCGTGGCGTCTATCTCGTCGGTGAGTTCGAAACTGACCACGGTGTGGGCGCCCCATTCGGGCGCCGTCCAGCGGAAGGAAAGCAGCCGGCCGGGGGCCACGGCCAGCACGGTGCCGGTGGCCGTGTGCTCCACTCCGTCCTCGCTCCACCGTTCCTTCAGGGGCGCCCCCGGATGCGCAGCGAAATCCATGTCCGGCCACCAGGACGCCCGGTTATCCACGAGCACGTGCCAGAGAACCTCCGGGGTGCACTGCGCCCGGCCGGAAAGCGAGATCCGATCTGCCATGGGGAATGTTCTCCCACGAATTGCCGCAGCGGGCAAGGGGGCAGGCCCTGTTCCGCCTGAGCGTCCTACCCGAACACCTCCCGTTTCAGGGCACCGGAAATCTCCCGGACGCTGGTCAGGAAACCGTCATGTCCGATGGGCGCTCGGATGAGATGGACCTGCGTTCCCCGGGGAAGGGCCGCTGCCAGATCCGCGGACTGCTGGGGAAGGTACAGCCGGTCCGATTCCACCGCGGCAATGAAGAAGTCCGCCGTCGTGCCTGCGAGCGCCGCGCGCAGGCTTCCCCGGCCCCGGGCGACGTCATGGCTGACCAGGGCTTCCGTGAGCACCAGATAGCTGTTGGCATCAAACCGGTCGGCCAGTTTCCGGGCCTGGTGGTCCAGGTAGCTCTCCACGGAGTACCGGCCCCGTCCGGCCGGGTGAGCGGCGCCGAAGGGGTTTTCGGCGGCCTGCGGACTGCGCCCGAACCGGTATTCCAGTTCCGGTTCGGACCGGTAGGTAATGTGCGCGATCCGGCGGGCCAGGCCAAGGCCGGCCAGCGGAGGGGCGCCGTTGTAATAGTCCCCTCCGTTGAACGCCGGATCCAGGCGGATTGCTGCCAGCTGCGCCTGGGCAAACGCGATCTGCTCGGCAGTGCTGGCCGCGGTCGCCGCAATTACCCCGCAGTGCAGCACCCGGTCCGGCTCGGTCACCGCCCATTCCAGCGCCCGCGCTCCCCCGAGCGAACCGCCCAGCACGGTGTGCCACCTGGCAATGCCCAGCCGGTCCGCCAGCCGCGCCTCCGCCCGGACCGAATCCCTCACGGTGACGAAGGGAAACCGTGATCCCCACGGCAATCCGTCCGGATCCGCCGAGGCAGGGCCGGTGGAGCCGTAGCAACCGCCCAGCATGTTGATCGAGACCACGAAGTACCGGCGGGTGTCCACGGTCCGGCCCGGACCCACAAGCTCCTCCCACCAGCCCGCTTCGGCGCTGCTTCCGCGGGCTACGTGGGTGCTGCCGGTCAGCGCATGCGGAATCAGCACGGCGTTGCCGGCGTCCGGGTCCAGCTGCCCCCACGTCTCATAGGCCAGTACGACGTCGGGCAGGTACCCGCCGGTTTCCAGTTCCAGTCCGCCGATGGAGGCGTACTGCAGCACCCCGTCCTTTTCGGCGGGGTGCTGCAGCGGCGACTGCAGCGACTCGCGCTGCGGAGCCGGGTGCCGGGGCAAGCTACGCTCCCTTGGCGGCCCGGAACCCCGCGTCGAGGTCCGCGAGGATGTCATCGATGTGCTCAATGCCCACCGAGAGCCGGACCAGCCCCGGGCTGACGCCGGCGGCCAGCTGCGCTTCGGCACCCAGCTGGCTGTGGGTGGTCGACGCCGGGTGGATCACCAGGGAACGGACATCTCCAACGTTGGCCACGTGTGAGTGCAGTTCCAGTCCGTCCACAAAACGCTTGCCGGCGTCGATGCCGCCCTCAATCTCGAAGGAGACAATGGCGCCGGTGCCGCGCGGCCCGTATTTGCGGCCTCGTTCAAACCACGGACTGGACTCCAGCCCCGCGTACGCAACCGACACGACGTCGTCGTGCCCTTCCAGCCAGTTCGCTACAGCGACGGCGTTGGCTACGTGCCGCTCCAGCCGCAGGCTCAGCGTTTCCAGTCCCTGGGCAATCAGGAACGCGTTGAACGGCGACACCGCGGACCCGAGGTCCCGCAGCAGCTGCACCCGCGCCTTGAGGATGAAGGCAAGGTTCGCTCCGAGGGCTCCGTTGACGCCCAGGTCCCGGGCATAAACGAGCCCGTTGTAGCTTTCGTCCGGGGTGTTGAAACCGGGGAACTTCTCCGGATCGGCGGAGAAATCGAAGTTGCCCGAATCCACGATGACGCCGGCAATGGCCGTCCCGTGCCCGCCGAGGTACTTCGTGGCCGAGTGGACCACAATGTCGGCTCCCCATTCAATCGGACGGATGAGATACGGGGTCGACAGCGTGTTGTCCACGATCAGCGGCACGCCCGCCTCGTGGGCCACGGCGCTGATGCCTTCCAGGTCCAGGACATCCTGTCGGGGGTTGGAGACCACCTCGCCGAAGAAGGCCTTGGTGTTGGGCCGGACGGCGTCGCGCCAGTGGTCCAGGTTGTCCGGGTCCTGCACGAAAGTGGTCTCGATGCCGAACCGCTTCAGGGTGTGCTTCAGGAGGTTGTAGGTGCCGCCGTAAAGGCTGGGACTGGCAACCACATGGTCGCCCGCCTGCGCCAGGTTCAGCAGCGCGAAGGTTTCGGCCGCCTGCCCGGACGCCAGCAACAGGGCGCCGACGCCGCCCTCAAGGGAGGCGATCCGGTTTTCCACCGCTTCCTGGGTAGGGTTGCCGATCCGGGTGTAGATCGGTTCCAGTTCGGCCAGGGCAAACCGGTTCGCGGCAGCCTCTGCACTCGGAAAAACGAAGGACGTGGTCTGGTAGATCGGCAGGGCACGTGCACCGGTGACGGCGTCGGGCTCCTGGCCTACATGGATCTGGCGGGTTTCAAATGACCAATCTGCACTCATGATGCTCCCTCAAACCAGGGGCCGCACAACGCCGCCGGGGTGCACCCGGGTACGCCGGATGTCCGGTGGGGCCGTGGGACCCGCGCTTGCCGGACGCCCGTTTGGCGTACGGCCAGGTCTTCACCCGGGGCACCCCACCGCGGTTGGAGGGTTGCCGGCCAGCAAGCCGGGGCTATCTGCTGGCACTCATGACCTGCACCTATGGAAACCGATATGCCGCCGTCGCGCAACCTCTATGACGCACCGTGAAACACCGGAGCTTTTTGGTCTTAATTCGGCACTGCGGCAGGGAACATTCCGCACTTAGGCTTCCCTTGGTCGAGACGCGTATCACAACGTGCCACAATGGGCCGCATGCGCTTGGACCATGTTTCTTATGCCTGTGAATCCGACGGTCTTTTGGCCACCACCGAGAGGATTGCTGCTGCTCTCGGCGCCGATTACGTGAAGGGTGGCGTCCACCCCCGATTCGGTACCCGCAATATGATCCTGCCCCTGGCCAACAACCAGTACGTCGAGGTGGTGGAGGTCCTGAACCACCCGGCGTCGGACAAAGCTCCGTTCGGCCAGGCCGTACGCCAGCGCTCCGAATGCGGCGGCGGCTGGATGGGCTGGTGCGTTGCCGTTGACGATCTCTCCCCCTTCGAGGAACGCCTCGGCCGGGCCTCCGTGCCGGGCAACCGCAAGTTCCCCGACGGCCAGGAGCTGACCTGGCGGCAGATCGGCATCAACGGATTGATTGCCGATCCGCAGGTGCCCTACCTGCTCCGCTGGGACGACGGCACCGACGAGCTGCACCCCTCCAACGCCATTCCGGGGATGCCCGGTTCGGTGAAGCTGAAGTCCCTGACCATTGCCGGCTCCGCTGCACGCGTCACCGACTGGCTGGGCCACCCCGTGGAGAAGCCGCTGGAGAACGTGGACGTCACGTGGATTGCCCCGGCCGGCACACCGGGCATCATGTCCGTCACCTTCGACACCGCGAACGGTCCTGTAGAGATCTAGTTCCGGGTTCTGCTGCCGGTTCGGGCTGGTTTGTCCCCGCGGAATGTCCGGATTCCTGCGGTCTGTCCGGATCCCCGCGGTCTGTCCGGATCCCCGCGGTATGTCCCTGCACTCTGTCCGGATCCCCGCGGAATGTCCCTGCACTCTGTCCGGTTCCCTGCGGAATGTCCCTGCACTGTGTCCGGATCCCCGCGGAATGCCCCTGCACTCTGTCCGGATCCCTGCGGTCTGTCCGGTTCCCCGCGGAATGTCCCTGCACTCTGTCCGGTTCCCCGGGGAATGTCCGGATCCCTGCGCCGCGCGGCGCAGGGATTGTCACAAACCGCAGGGATCGCGACAAACCGCAGGGCTTTCCAGTGCCGGCCGGCTCCACAAACCGCAGGGATCGCGACAAACCGCAGGGCTTTTCCAGACCGAGGCGCCAGAAGGGTTGTCCACAATTGGGAGGCTTACCCTCGCGGGTCCCCGGTTTCCCATCCACCTTTGAGCCCATGGATCCGGAGCTCATTTTCACAGCCGATGCTGAGGCCCACGGTACTGACCGCCGCGCCTTGGCCTCGAACTGCCGGTCTGGTCAGCTGATCCGCCTCCGTCACGGCGTCTACATGCAGGCGGATGAGTGGCAGGGTCTTTCTCCCTGGGAACAGCAACGGGTGCGGATCCGGGCAGCCGTGGAACAGGGGCACGGTCAGCGCGTCCTTATCCAACAATCTGCTGCCGTCATGTGGGGGCTGCCCGTCATTGGAAACTCTGCTGAGGTTCTGCTGTTGGCCGTACCTCCCATTCATGGCCAGCGCCGAGGCGGGCTCCACTGGGTTGAGCGGCAGCTGTTGGAACCGCTCACTGCGTTGGAAGATGTGCCCCTGACATCCCGGGCGCAGACCGTTCTGGACATGGCTGCCTATCTCCCTTTCGAGCACGCGGTACCCGCCATGGACCACGTGCTGCGGCCGGATCCTGTTCATGGTTTGCCTCCTCTGGGAAAGGAACGCCTGCGGGAAACAGCCACCAACCTGCCCAGTCAGGTAAAGCGGCTGCGGGCCCGACAGGTAATCGACTTCGCCGATGCACGCTCCGAGTCGGCCGGCGAATCCTATTCCAGAGCCGTCATTCACAGGCACCGCTTCCTTCCGCCCGAGCTCCAGCAACAATTCAACACCTCCGCCGGCCGTTTCCGGGTCGACTTTTACTGGCGAGAGCAGAGGCTCGTTGGGGAGTTTGACGGCGCGGTGAAATACGGCCGGGGCGATGCGGCCCTTGCCCCTTCGTGGGACACACTGCGTCAGGAGAAACGGCGCGAAGATGCCATCCGTGCAACAGGGGTCAGTTTTGTTCGCTGGTCCTGGGACGACGTCTCCAGACAGCCCCAGCACCCGGAATCCCTCGTGCAGCGCCTGGTCCGCGCAGGGCTTCCCCGCGCCCGACGCCGCTGATTCCCTCCGATTTGTCCGGATCCCTGCGGTTTGTGGCAATCCCTGCTCCGCGCGGTGCGGGGATCCGGACAAGGTGCGGGGATCCGGACAATCTGCGGGGATCCGGACAAAGTGCAGGAACCCAGGCAGGCGCTCAGGTGGGTCAGCCCCCAGCGGCCCGGCGAAGCCCCGCATTGATCCGGCGCACCAGTTGGGCATCGAGCTTCACCACCCGGCGGTCATAGGTCAGCAGCCCGTTGACCTCATCCTCGACGTCGGTGAGCTGGGTGTAGACGGTGGCGGCAAGCCCGCCGGCGACCGCAGGTTCAATCTGCCGCCGGTGCAGCCGCTCGTACGCCCGGGCCAGTGCACGACGGGACCGGAACCGCCGGTAGCCGAACTCCTTGTCGTTGAAGGTGTGCCCGGGGATCCGCAGGCTGTACCCGCCGTACTCGGACAGCACCACGGCACGGGACCCGGCCAGCCAGCTCTTCTGCAGCCGGAACGGCACAAAGTAGAAGTGCACGCTTTTGAGGTCTCCGCCGCCCTGATCGTGCCAGCCGCTCGCATGGTCGATGGTCCGGGTCGGGTCCAGGCGCCGCATCAGCTCGGCGACGGCGTTGGCATCGAACTGGCCCCATCCTTCATTGAACGGCACCCACACCACGATCGACGGGCTGTTGCCCAGCAGCTCCACCGTGCCGTGCAGTTCGGCCAGGAACTGTTCCCTGCCCTGCTCGTCGGCCCGCCCGAACGCGGCGTAGTCGTCGTCGGACCGGTGCGCTGCACCCACCGCGGGGGCGGTGACGACGGCGTGCTTATAGGCCGTGCCGCCGTTCACGAGGTCCTGCCAGACGAGGATGCCCAGCCGGTCGGCATGGTAGTACCAGCGCAGCGGTTCGATCTTGATGTGCTTACGCAGCATGTTGAAGCCCAGGTCCTTCGCGGCACGGATGTCGGAGGCCAGTGCCTCGTCCGACGGCGCGGTGTACAGCCCGTCCGGCCAGTACCCCTGGTCCAGCAGGCCCGCATGGAAATACGGCCGCCCGTTCAGCAGCAGCCGCAGGTGCCCGGCGTCGTCGGGCCCCGTGCCTACGGTCCGCAGCGCCGTGTAGCTGCGCACGCGGTCGGTTTCCTTCCCGTCGGCGAGCAGCCGCACGGTGACGTCGTACAGGAACGGGTCCTCCGGGGACCAGAGGTGCGGATCCGGAATCGGGATCCTTACCGGGGTTCCGGGAACGACGACGGCGTCCGCCACCGGGTGCCCGCCTGCGGACACGGTGACTTCCGCCTGCAGGTCGGTGCTGTCCGTGGTGGACCGGAGATCGTCGACCAGCACGGTGGCGGTCACCGACTCCAGGTCCGGCACGAGGAGCAGGCGGGAAATGCTCGCCTGCGGCACCGCTTCCAGCCAGACCGTCTGCCAGATCCCGGACTGTGCGGTGTACCAGATGCCGCCGCGGTCCAGGGTCTGCTTGCCGCGGCTGGCGGAACCTGTGTTGCTCAGGTCCCGGACCCTGACTACGATTTCGTGCTGGCCGCCGGGGGAATTGGCGTCAGGACCCGCAGCCAACGCGTCGGTGATGTCCAGGGAGAACGGCACGTAGCCGCCGTCGTGCCCGCCCACGGGAATACCGTTGACCGTGACCCGGCAGCTGGAATCCACCGCGCCGAAGTGCAGCAGGATCCGCTCCCCCGCGAACCCCTCCGGCAGGGTCACCGTCCGCCGGTACCAGAGCAGCTGCTGCGGCTGGAGGTGCCGGTTCACCCCGGAGAGCGGCGCCTCAGGTGAGAACGGCACCAGGATGCGTCCGTCCCAGTCCCCGTCCCCGGGCGGCTGCTCCCGATGGGCGCCGGTGATGGCGTACTGCCAGTAGCCGTTGAGATTGAGGTAGCTGTCGCGGGCCAGCTGGGGTCGGGGGTATTCCGGCAGGACGGATTCGGGGTCCAGGGCTGCGCCCCACGGGGTCATCAGTGTCACCGGGCCATCCTATGTGCCTCCTAGTCGCCGATCCCGCTCAGTCTCCGATCCCGATGGCCGACCCAAACAGCGCAAACCCGACAAACCCGGCAATGTCCACCAGCGCGTGCGCGATCACCAGCGGCATCACCCGCCGCGTCCTGGTGTAGACGTAGCCGAAGAGCAGGCCCATCAGGAAGTTCCCGATGCCGGGGCCGATCCCCTGGTAGAGGTGGTAGCTGGCCCGGATCAGGGCGCTGGTAAGGATGATCGCCGGCGTCCCCCAGCCCAGTTGCCGCAGCCGCAGGAAAAGGTAGCCCACCACAATGACTTCCTCCAGTACCGCGTGCCGCATGGCCGAGAGGATCAGCACCGGCAGCGTCCACCAGTAGGTGTCCAGGGCCGCCGGAACCAGTGCGGTGGTGATGCCCAGAGCCCGCCCTGCGGCGTAGACACCAAGCGTGCCGATACCGATGACCGCCGCCAGGGCAACACCCAGGCCGAAGTCCCTCAGCGGCCGGGCAAACGTGAACCCGATCCGTCGAAACGCGGACTTCCCCGGTTCGGTCAGCAGGAACAGGACCAGCGCCACCGGCAGCAGGGAGAAGAAGATCCCCAGCAGCTGGTACACCAGGTCGAAGTACGGCCGATCATCGAGGACGGGATTCAGCGTGGTGGTCTGATCGCCCAGCGGCGCTTCGGTGGCCTTTTCAATGAGTTCGACGACGGCGTAAACACCTGATCTGCCGAGCGAAAGCCCCAGCACAATCAGGATTTCGAACACCAGCATCCGGCGGGCCCGCGGATCCAGGGATTCGGCGGGGGCGGAGGGGAAAGCAGCGCGCATGGACACCATTGTGCCGGACGGGGCCCCGGTCAGCGGCGGACCGGCACCTGCACCCCGGCCCGAAACACCATCCCGGTCAGCGGCATGCCGGGCCGGTACGCCAGATGGGCAGCCGAGGGAGCGTTGAGCAGCTGCAGGTCGGCGCGGTGCCCGACGGCGAGCGACCCGACAGCGCGTGCACCGTCCCGGTCGGCGCCGGTGTGCACCCGCAGTGCCAGGGCGCCGCCGTAGGTGGCGGCCCGGACGGCTTCCTGCACGGTCAGTCCCATCTGCAGCACGGCAGTGGCGACGCAGAAAGCCATGGAGCTGGTGAAAGACGTTCCCGGGTTGCAGTTGGAGGCCAGGGCCACCTGCACCCCGGCGTCCAGCAGCTGCCGTGCCGGAGCCAGCGGTGCCCGGGTGGACAGGTCACAGGCCGGCAGGCACGTCGCGACGGTCCCTGGGACTCCGGCACCGGAATCCCACCCGGACCAGCTGTCCGCGAGCGCGGCGACGTCGTCGTCGGACAGGTGGTTCACATGGTCGACGCTGGCCGCCGCAAACTCCACGGCGAGCTGCGCCCCCGCCCCCGGGCCCAACTGGTTCCCGTGCACCCGCAGCCCCAGGCCGGCATCCCGGGCCGCCTGCAGCACCCGGCGCGACTGTTCCTCGGTGAACGCGCCCTTTTCGCAGAAGACATCCGCCCACTGCACGTACGGCCGCACCGCGGCAAGCATGTCGTTACAGACCAGGTCCGTGTACTCGTCGGCGTCGGCTCCGTCCGGCACCAGGTGCGCGCCCAGGAACGTGACGGCGTCCGCCACCGTCGAGGCGATCCGCGCATGCCGGCGTTCCTCCTCCACGCTCAGCCCGTAGCCTGTCTTGGTTTCCAGGTACGTGGTCCCACCCGCTGCGGCCTCGGCGGCCCGGGCCAGGAGCATCCGGGTCAGGTCATAGTCCGACGCCGCCCGGGTGGCTTCCGTAGTTACGGCGATCCCGCCTGCTTCGTAGGCCTGCCCCGCCATCCGCGCTTCGAACTCCGCGCTGCGGTCCCCGGCAAACACCAGGTGGGTGTGCGAGTCCACCCAGCCAGGCAGCCCGGCGCGTCCGCCGGCGTCGACTACCTCATCGGCCGCCGGGGCGTTCCCCGCCGGGCCGATCCAGCTGATCCGCTCCCCCTCGAACACCACGGCGGCGTTCTTCAGCACCGGAGCGTCCGCTGAATAGTCCTGGGTGGAAAGTTCGCCGATGTTGGTGATGAGTGTCGAGGCGGAGCTCATGGGCGCCGGGTTCCTTCCAAGCGGGGTTCGTGCACTGGTGCGGCAGCAGAGTCGACGGCGGCAATGGCCTCCCGCAGCAGGGCGGCCGGGTTTCCGAGGAGAGTGTGCGAACCGTTCCGGGCGCGCAGCCGACCGCCGACGACGACGGCGGTTACGTCCGCAGCGGTGGCGGAGAATGCCAACTGGTCGGGCCGCGACCCGGCGGTACGCAGGCTATGCGGGTCCACCGCCATGAGGTCGCAGGCCTTCCCCGGTTCCAGCCCGGGTGCGGTCCGGCCCTGGGCGCGCGCACCGGCGTCGGACGCGGCGAAATGCAGATCGCTCGGAGCAAGGGCCCCGCGTCTGCCGGTCCGCAGCCGCTCTCCGTATTCCAGGGCCCGCATTTCCAGCCACGGATCGACGACGGCGTGCTGGTCGCTGCCCAGCGCCAGGGCAACTCCGGCGTTCCGCAGGTCCGTGGCGCGGCCCAGTCCGTCAGCGAGGTCGGCTTCCGTGGTGGGGCAGAACACCGCGGTGGCTCCGGCCTCTCCCAGCAGGGCGATGTCGGCGTCGGTCAGGTGCGTCGCGTGGACCACTGAGAGCCGGGGGCCGAGCAGCCCGTGCCGGTGCAGCAGCCCGGTGGGGGTCAGCCCGGTCGCAGCGAGGCAGTCGGCGTTTTCCTGCGGCTGTTCGGACAGGTGGATGTGCAGCGGAATCCCGGCCGGCAGCCGCTGCGCGATGCGTGCCAGCGCAGCTTCCGGTACGGCACGGACCGAGTGCAGGGCGGCCCCGACCCTCACCTGCTCCGGATCAAACCGCTCCCCGACCGCCGCCTGCAGCGAAGCTAACCGTTCCAGCCAGGCATCGGCGTCGGCGTCCCCGAACCGCTGCTGCCGGGCGTCCAGCGGCGTGCCTACTCCATCGGCCCCGAAACCGCCGGAAAGATAGCAGGTGTCCAGCAGGGTCAGCCGGATGCCGGCGGCAACCGCGGCTCGGGCCAGGGCCAGTTCCATCCCGTGGTTCGGATAGGCGGACCCATCGGGGGCGTGGTGCACATAGTGGAATTCGGCCACGCTGGCGTATCCCGAGACCACCATTTCAGCGAACACCGCCGTCGCCAGCTGCTCGTAGAGTTCCGGTGTGAGGGCGCCGGCGGCCGAGTACATCTGCTCGCGCCAGCTCCAGAAGTCCCCGGCGGTGTGGGTGCGTCCACGCAGTATCCGGTGGAAGGCGTGCGAGTGCGCGTTCGCGGCTGCCGGAACGACGACGCCGGGCAGCACCAGGTCCCCGGGTTCGGCTTCCCTTCCGGTGACGGCTGCCGTGACCCTGCCGGCGGAGTCGACCGTCAGCCGGATTCGTTCCCGGATACTGCCCTCGTACCACCCGGCTTCACACCAGACGGCAGCATCCTCGTCCGACGGACCCGCGGCACCTTTCACAGCAGCGCCTCCAGCGCGTCGGCGAGCGCCACGGCTCCGGCTTCGGCGTCCTCGGCCTCCACATGTTCTTCCGGGGAATGCGAGATCCCGGTCGGGTTGCGCACAAACAGCATTCCGGAAGGCACGTGTCCGGCGAGGAAGCCTGCGTCGTGCCCCGCCCCCGTGGCGAGCACCGGAGCTCCGGGCAGAGCCAGTTCCAGGCTGCGGCCCAGTGCGGCGTCGAAGGTCACCGAACCGGTCCAGGATTCCGGCGTCAGGGACACGGTGCAGCCCTCGAACGCGGCGATTTTCTGCGCCTTGCCGTGGATGGTTTCCACGAGGGCCAGCGCGGCGGCGTCGTCGGGGTGCCGGGCATCGAGCCAGACGTCCACCCGGGAAGCGATGACGTTGGTACCCCCGGGGACGGGCGAGATCCGGCCCACTGTCGCCCGGGCGCCGTCCACGGCGGCGGCGGCCTTCTGCACGGCCACGATGATCTGCGCGGCGGCAACCATGGGGTCGGCGCGGTCATCCATCGCGGTGGTTCCCGCATGGTTGCCCTGCCCGGAGACACTGATCCGCCAGCGGCCGTGGCCCAGGACGGATCCGCCCACGGCAACGGCCGGTCCGTCCTCGCCGAGCCCGCGGCCCTGCTCCACGTGCAGTTCCACGAAGTCGCCGATCCGGGCCAGCGCCTCGTCGTCGCGTCCCAGCCGTGCGGGGTCGAGTCCGTTGGCCCGGGCGGCGTCCGCGAAGGTGGTTCCGTCGGCATCGCGCAGGTTCCGGGCCTTGTCGGCATCAATTTCGCCGGTCAGCAGCCGCGAGCCGAGACAGGCGACCCCGAAGCGGGACCCTTCCTCTTCCGGGAAGACGGTGATGGCCAGGGAGCGGTTGCGGCTAATTCCCCGCTCGCGCAGCAGGTCCACGGCGGCGAGCGCGGAGGCCACCCCCAGCGGCCCGTCGAACGCTCCGCCGCCCGGCACCGAGTCCAGGTGGCTGCCGGTCACGAGTGCCCCGCGTTCCGGTTGCCCCCACCAGGCCCAGAGGATGCCGTTGCGGTCCGTCTCCACATCGAGTCCGCGGCGCTGTGCCTCCGCTTTGAACCACTCGCGGAGCGTCAGCTCGGGCGTCGAGAACACCGGGCGCGAGTATCCGCCGCGCCGGGGATCCCGTCCGACGTCGGCGATGGAAGCGAGCAGGCCGGTAACAGTGTCCATGGTTCTCTCCAGGCGGGATGCTTATTCGTTCATGGGGATGCGGATGCCGCGCTCGGCGGCGACGTCCGCGGCCCGGGAATACCCGGCGTCCGCGTGCCGCATAACCCCGGTGCCCGGATCATTGGTCAGAAGGGTTTCCAGTTTACGGGCGGCCAGCTCGGTTCCGTCGGCCACGCCCACCTGGCCGGCGTGGATGGACCGGCCGATGCCCACACCCCCGCCGTGGTGCAGGGACACCCAGGTGGCCCCGGACGCGGTGTTCAGCAGGGCGTTGAGCAGGGGCCAGTCCGCGATGGCGTCCGATCCGTCCGCCATGGCTTCGGTCTCCCGGTAGGGAGAGGCCACCGACCCCGAATCCAGGTGGTCCCGCCCGATCACAATGGGCGCGCTCACCTTGCCCTCGGCGACGAGCCGGTTGAACAGGAGCCCGGCCTTGGCACGGTCGCCGTAGCCCAGCCAGCAGATCCGCGCGGGCAGGCCCTCGAACTCCACGTGTTGGGCAGCGGCGTCGATCCAGCGGTGCAGGCGCAGGTTCTCCGGGAACAGCTCCTTGATGGCTGCATCGGTCACCGCAATGTCCTGCGGATCCCCGGAGAGTGCCACCCAGCGGAAGGGCCCCATTCCCTCGCAGAACAGCGGACGGATGTAGGCGGGGACGAAGCCGGGGAAGTCGAAGGCGCGGGCATAGCCGCCCTGGCGTGCTTCGTCGCGGATGGAATTGCCGTAGTCGAACACTTCGGCGCCCGCGTCCTGGAACCCGACCATGGCGGCAACGTGCCGGGCCATGGATTCGCGGGCCTGCTTGGTGAAGCCTTCCGGATCAGCGGCGGCTTCGGCCTGCCAGCGGTCCACGGGGATGCCGGCGGGCAGGTAGCTCAGCGGGTCGTGGGCGGAGGTCTGGTCGGTGACAATGTCCACCGCGACCTCCCCGGCCTGCTGCCGGCGCAGCAGTTCCTCGAACACTTCCGCGGCGTTGCCCACCAGCCCCACGGACAGGGCACGTTTTTCGTTCCGGGCGGCCATGACGCGGGCGACGGCGGTGTCCAGGTCCGGTGCCACCTCGTCCAGGTAGCACTTGCCGACACGTCGGCGCAGGCGCGCCTCGTCGACGTCGACAATCAGGACCGCTCCCGCGTTCAGCGTGACTGCGAGCGGTTGCGCGCCGCCCATTCCGCCGCAGCCGCCGGTCAGGGTCAGGGTGCCGGCGAGGGTGGCGTTTTCGTCGGCGAACAGCTTCCGGGCCACGGCGGCGAAGGTTTCAAAGGTGCCCTGCAGAATGCCCTGGGTGCCGATGTAGATCCACGAACCGGCGGTCATCTGCCCGTACATCAGCAGGCCCTCCGCTTCCAGCCGGCGGAACTCGGGCCAGGTGGCCCAGTCCCCCACCAGGTTGGAGTTGGCGATCAGCACGCGCGGCGCCCATTCGTGGGTGCGGAAAACCCCCACCGGTTTGCCCGACTGCACCAGCAGCGTTTCATCGTCGGCCAGTGTGGACAGGGTCCGGATGATGGCGTCGTAGGCTTCCCAGCTGCGGGCGGCCCTGCCGGTGCCGCCGTAGACCACCAGGTCCTCGGGACGTTCGGCCACTTCAGGGTCCAGATTGTTCATCAGCATCCGCAGCGGAGCTTCGGTCTGCCAGCTGCGCGCGGTGAGCGTGGTGCCGCGCGGTGCCCGGATGCGGCGGGACGGGTCAGAGGTAGTTGCCATAGCCAGACCGTAGCCCCGGGGCGGTTCAGGGCGCAGCCGGCCCGGGATGGTTGTCTGGCATCTCAGACACATTGGGAGCAGGCCGCGGGCGGGCGCCAAGCCGGCGGGAAAGCTCGGCGGCGCAGCGCAGCAGGTCGGGCAGGACCCGGTCCGCCATGGCCTCGATCCGGTGCGCCGGAGCCGCCTCGATGCCCGCTGCCGGTGCACGGTTTGGTGCGGTCAGGGTCAGGCCGGCGACCGTGTGCCCGGAGCGGTCCGGCACGGGTACGGCAATGGACGAGAACCCTTCGGTGACTTCGTTCTCCTCCCAGGCGTAGCCGCGCCCCCGGACCTCCTTCAGCAGGCCCGGCAGGCCGGCACCGCTGCTGCGGGAGGACCGGACAGCCCCCGGGTCCGGATAGAGCGCCCTCAGCTGCGCACCTGTCATCCCGGCCAACAGGACCCGGCCGCTGGCAGTGCGGTGGGCCGGAAGGCGGATGCCGGCGTCGGTCACCAGCGGCTGCTGGCGCGGCGCCCGTTCCTCGATCACGTAGATCACGTCCGTTCCCTGCAGCACCGCCAGATGCGCGGTGAAGCGGGTCCGGGCCACCAGCCCGCGCAGCGGGAACCGGGCAATGCGCTGCAGCGGAGCCTGCCGGGCATAGCCGGTACCCAGTTCATGTGCGGTGGCGCCGAGGGCATACCGCCGTTCTTCCGGCAGGTGCACGGCAAAACCATCGCTTACCAGCGCTGCGAGCAGGTGGTACGTGGTGGAGCGCGGCAACGAAAGGTCCCGCGCGACGGCGGACGCGCTGACCGGTCCGGCCTGCTGTCCCAGATAGCGCAGGATGGCCAGGACCTGGGCTGCGGCCGGGACCTGGAC
This sequence comes from Arthrobacter jinronghuae, assembly GCF_025244825.1. NCBI lineage: Bacteria > Bacillati > Actinomycetota > Actinomycetes > Micrococcales > Micrococcaceae > Arthrobacter > Arthrobacter jinronghuae. Next base: position 1,164,780 of record NZ_CP104263.1, on the reverse strand, counting down.
ACGGGCATAGGCGGCGGGCATGTCCAGAGTCTAGGCCAGTGTCTGGGATCCCAGAAGCTGAATCCGCCCGGGTCCGCCCCTGCACCGGGTTGAACGGGCAAGATGGATAGCAACCGCCGGCCGTCCAAGCGCAGAAGGAACAAGCATGCAGCTACGCAACAACGTCGTGGGCACCGCCGCCGTGGAACTGGGGGTTGGTCCGCTCTCCGGCGAGGATATCCTCGCCGTCGCCCGGCACGGTGCGCGGGTGACGCTGACTCCCGAGGCCCTGGCTGCCATGGCCGCCTCGTGCGGGGTCATCGAGGCTCTCGCCGCAGATGACAAGCCGCACTACGGCGTCTCCACCGGGTTCGGCGCCCTGGCGGTCAAGCAGATCCCGCCGGAGCAGCGGATCCAACTGCAGCGCTCGCTGATCCGCAGCCACGCGGCGTCGTCGGGGTCCGAAGTTGACCGGGAGGTGGTGCGTGCCCTGATGCTCAACCGCCTGGCTACGCTGGCCACCGGCCGGACGGGAGTGCGTCCCGCCGTCGCCCTGGCATACGCCGGGATGCTCAACGCGGGTATCACTCCGGTGGTGGGCGAGTACGGCTCCCTGGGCTGCTCCGGAGACCTCGCTCCGCTCTCCCACTGTGCCCTGGCGCTGATGGGCGAAGGGGAAGTGCGCGACGCCGGCGGGCAGCTGGTGCCCGCTTCGGCAGCGCTCGCCGCAGCCGGGCTGGAACCGGTGGAGCTGCAGGAGAAGGAGGGGCTGGCGCTCATCAACGGTACGGACGGGATGCTGGGCATGCTGACCCTGGCCATTGCGGACCTGCACCGGTTGCTGGCCACGGCGGACCTCGCGGCCGCCATGAGCGTGGAAGGCCTGCTCGGCAGCGACAGCGTGTTTGCCGCGGACCTCCAGGCGCTGCGGCCCCAGCCCGGGCAAAGCGAATCAGCAGCGAACATCCGCTCGGTCCTGTCCGGATCCGTCTTGATCGAGGAGCAGAAGACCGGCGGGTTTACCCGGGTGCAGGATGCCTACTCGCTGCGCTGTGCACCCCAGGTCCACGGGGCCGCCCGCTCCACGCTGCTGCATGCCGAAGCCGTGGCGGCAGCCGAGCGGGCCTCAGCCATCGATAACCCGGTAGTGACGCTGGACGGACGGTTGGAGTCCAACGGCAACTTCCACGGTGCGCCGGTGGCCTATGTGCTGGATTTCCTGGCCATCGCCGTCGCGGACGTTGCGTCCATGAGCGAGCGGCGCACTGACCGGTTCCTGGACCGGTCCCGCAGCCACGGCCTCAATGCCTTCCTGGCCCACGACCCCGGTGTGGACTCCGGGCACATGATTGCCCAGTACACGCAGGCCGGCATTGTCTCGGAGCTCAAGCGCCTGGCGGTGCCGGCATCGGTGGATTCCATCCCGTCCTCCGCCATGCAGGAGGACCATGTCTCCATGGGCTGGGCGGCAGGGTTGAAGCTCCGCCGGGCACTGGACGGACTGACCCGGGTGCTGGCCATTGAGCTGCTGACCTCGGCACGGGGGCTGGACATGCGCGACGGCGGCACGGCCACCTCGCGCAGCGCTCCCGCAGTGACGGCGGCGCGGGCCGTGATCAGGACTGTTGTGCCCGGGCCCGGTCCGGACCGGTACCTGGCCCCGGAAATCGAGGCGCTCAGGGTGCTCGTCGAGGGTGGTTCCCTGCTGGCAGCGGTGGAGGACGAACTGGGAACCCGCCTGCACTGATTTTGTCTTCGAAGAACCTCCCGCCAACGGAGTGCTTTCCCGGCCCTCCCCCGGCCCTCCCCGGCGCTAGGCTGTGCAGCTACGCTGTGTCGATGCAGCTACGCTGTGCACATGAATGAGCAAGAGAATCCGGAAGGCACTGCCCGCCGTCTGACGGCACGGGTCACCGGCGAGGTCCAAGGCGTCGGTTTCCGATACCGCACCCTTCGGCAGGCCGTGCAGCTGGGCTTGACGGGCGTGGTCTCCAATGCGGCGGACGGATCCGTCCACGTGGTGGCCGAGGGCAGGGAACCGGCCCTGGACGGGCTTCGTGAATTCCTGCGCGGCCCCAAGGCGCCGGGCGTAGTGGCCGGCGTCGAAGAATCCTTTTCTCCGGCCACCGGGGAATTCCGCGATTTCAGTGCCGAATAGCGCCGGGGGTGCTGCACTGCCTGCCGGGGTGCTGCCGGACCTGCGGGTTAAAAGGAAAAACGCCGGCAGACTTGGGGCTGGTTGGGGGAAACAACCCTAGTCTGCCGGCGTCCGGACCGGTCACTACTCGGTCCATTCATCACTCGCACCCTTATGAGGTACTAATGACGATAAACGGCCCATCTGGGTAGCTGCTGAAGACAACCTGACAACTACCTGAGTATCTGGCCCGGCGGAACGTCAGGCGGCGACGAGCTGACGCGGTCCTGGACCGCCGAGACGGGTTGGGCCGGCGAGACCGCAGGACGGTGCACCGGTCTGGCGGGGAAGAATGTCCTGCTGAGCCGTGCGGATACCCGGCATGCTCATGCCGGTCTCGAAGGGGGCGGCTTTCACTTCCGGAGCCGTAGCTCGTTCAGGCTTTTTGGTTCCGGCAGACCCGCTGTTCGAGGCCTTATCTCCGCCTGCACCTTTCCCGGCCGAACCAGGCTTCTTACCGCCGGTGCTCTTTTTCGGAGCGGTGGAGGCCTGGTTACCCGTGCCGCGCGAACCGTTGTTGTTGGCGGGACGGGTCTTCGCAGCCTGGGCCTTCGTGGGCTGGGCCGGCTGCTTCGGAGCAGCCTTCTTCTTGCTGGCTGACTTGTTCACGACGGACTTGTTCATGACGGACTTGGCCGCACTACCCGACTTCCCGGGAGCAACCATCGCAGCGGCGGCAGCGGCAGACTTCTCGGCGGCGGCGGCAGAGGTCAATGCAGCCGTGCGTGCTGTCAGTGCGGCAGCCACATCCAGGGCATCCACCGTCGAGGGCATCCGCACGGATGCCCCAGGGGTGCCGTAGGGTGCGGCCGGACGGAGGGCGGCCATGATTTCTTCGGTCGCTGACCGGGTGGTGTCCACGAACACTGCGGCAGCGCTGTCATCGGGGACGGCTTCAACCCGCTGACGTGCGGCCCGGGACAGGACGCGGTACAGGGCCGAGATGACAACCAGCAGAGCCGCGCCCGTGCTGTACAGAAGAATCAGGGAAAAGGCGAGCGATGTGGTCCCGCCGGAAAAGAAACCAACGCCGATAACGGCAGAAATCAGCCACAGCGTACTCAGAATTTCCAGGATTGAACGAACCCGGATGTAAAGCGGACGCTGCTGCACGCCAACAAATTTTGGCGGCAAGAAATCTGGCACTGAGACTGACCTTTCGGGCACCGAATTGTTAATCTATTCGGGTTTTAGGAGAAGCACTTGTTACTACAACTCTAGGCATGTCTCGGGAACCTAATGACCATACGCGCGCACCTTGGCTGATTCGTTACGCGCCGATTGGTGAGACTTTGGTCACACTCGGTGCCGGGCGGGGGTGAGGGCTTCCCGGGCACCGTTTTCGACGTCCTCGGCAAGCAGGATTCCCGCGGCCAGCTCGGCAACGGCGGATGATGTCTGGAACCCGTATCCGCCCTGCCCGGCCAGCCAGAAAAACCCCGGAACGTCCGGATCCCAGCCCACCGCGGGCAACCCGTCCGGTGTCTCCGTACGCAGCCCGGTCCAGGCGCGGGCAACGCCGGTGATTCCCATGGTGGTGACGCTGTTGACCAGTTCCACCAATGCCTGCACATCTGTGTCGCGGGGCCGGGAGTCTTCCGCCACGCTTGGTTCGCGTTCCGACGGCGATATAAGTACCTGCCTGCCTTCGGGCCGGTAGTAGAACCGGTCGCGTGCGTCCGCCACCATGGGCGCCCCGGCATCCAGCGGCCGTTCAACGTCGACGACGGCGGCGGTGCGGCGGTAAGGCGTGAGCCCCTGGGGACGGGCCCCGAAGGTTTCCGCGACGATATCCGCCCAGGCGCCGGCCGCATTGACCACCATCGGAGCCTCAAACCGCAGTCCGTCAGCCGCGGCTTCCCAGCGCTGTGCGCCCGGGTCCCCTACGCGCACTGCCGCCTGTACTCGCCGGCCCGTGACGATGCGGCCGCCCGCCGCGGTCAGCCGCTCCCGGTGGTAGTCCAGCAGTGCATCGGTGTTGCAGGCCACTGATGTGTTGTCGAGCCCGGCAGCGCTGAAAGCCTCCGGCCGCAGCTCGGGAGCCAGCCCCAGGGCTTCAGCCGGCATTACCGGGTGCATATGGGCACTCGCCCGGTCCCGCACCGACTCGTCGTCTCCGATCAGCAGGAAGCTCCGAGGCGCCAGGACGGGTTCCGGCAGGTCCGCCTCCGCCGCCCGAATCAAGGCCAGGGTCCGCAGGGTCAGGTCCTGGATCACCGGCGGCCCGTAACTGGGGATCAGCTGCCGGGCGGAGCGGGAGGATGTGTGGTAGCCCAAGGCCGGTTCAGCTTCCACCAGGACAACCCCGCCTCCGCTCCCCCGGGGCTGCGGGGCCGCGGCCATCCGGGACGCGACCTCGGCGGCCAGCGAGAGACCGGCGATGCCGCCGCCGATCAACAGGATGTCGCAGGAAATGTCAGCGGTCATGGGGAAATCCTTTCCAATGTGAGGAGGGTGGCGTCGTCGGCGTTTTCGCCCAGCTCCGCCTGCAGAGTGCGCAGCGCCAGCAGCAGCTCCTGGGCGGCGACCGCGGAGCCTGCCGCCGCAAGGAACCCGCCGGGCCCGTCGACGATTCCCAGTTCCACCGCCCGCCAGGCGCCGTCGGAGGCAAGCACAACCCGCCGTGCCGGGCCAAGCCGGACGGTGCGTGCCTGGTATGCGGCTTCTGCTTCCCGCCGGGCCACCCACAGCCGGCCCGGGGTATTGCGCAGTTCCCGGTCCAGCACCCGCAGCTCGCGTTCCCGCACCGGGTCCGCCGAATGTTCGGTGCCGATCCGGATGTCGGCCGGTTCGTGCGTGACATGGACCAGCGAGCCGTCCTCCAGTTCAACCACCGCGTGGCAGTCCGCCAGTGCGAGGATCTCCACGCCGTCCCCTGTCAGCGCCGCCAGGCACAGGGCCGCAGACGGGAAGCGGATCCGCTCCTCGCCGGCCAGGGTGCGGGCCAGCTGGTCCATCCGGGTCAGGGCGTCGGCCAGCACCTGCGGGGCGGGTGCAACACCGGCCGCCACTGCGGCATCCGTCAGCAACAAGTCAAGATTCCGGGCATACCAGGCCGGGTCCGAGGGGCCCGGCAGCCCGAGCTGAGGCAAGAGGGAACTCGCGCCGTCGATTACCCAGGCTGTGGAGCCCGCGTAGCCGCAGGTGTCCTCCTGCACGTGCCCGTCGCCTTCAGTGGAAATCCGGACAGAGTGCTTCCACCTGCCGGCCGCCACCGGGCTAGAACCTTTCCCGGTCGCCGGTGAGGATCTCCATCAGGGTTTCCGAGCCCACCAGGTACAGTCCCGGAGCATCGTCGGAGTTCGCCAGCAGAATGGTTGCCATGCAGATCGCCCAGCCGCGGGCCCGCTCCCAAACGTGCGGGTCGCCGTCGTACTGGCTGCCCAGGCTGCGGCGGAAGATGTCCCGCCCTTCGGCGTCGAACACCAGCCAGGCTGCTGCCAGGTCCGTGGCCGGATCGCCCGCGGTGAGGTCGCCGAAATCGATGACCGCCTGCAGGGTGTTGTCCTTGGCGACGAGATTCGCGGGGTGCAGGTCTCCGTGCAGCCACAGCGGGGGTCCGGTCCAGGCCGGGATGTCCTGGGCCTCCTCCCAGAGTTCCTGCACCCGGGCGGCGTGGGGCACCATGCCGCTGTTCAGCCTGCCCTGTACGGCTTCATCCCGCCCGGACAACGGTCCGCCCCGGAACGGATTACGGGGAAAATCCGGCGGTGCCGGCCGGTGGAAGGCGTTAAGGAAGCCTGCCAGCGGTTCGGCGAGGGCAACGTTTCGGTCCCGCGGCGACAAGGACACATCCTGGCCGTCGAACCAGACCGTGATGCTCCACGGCCACGGGTAGAGCTCACACGGTGCCCCGCAGAACAGCGGGGCGGAGGTCGGTACGGGCACGTCGGCGGTGAGCTGCGGGAGCCAGCGCTGTTCGTTGGCCGTCAGTCCGGCCGCAGACTTCCGGCGGGGCAGCCGGATGGCATACTCCGTGCCCAGCCGGTAAATGTAGTTGTCCCATCCGCTGGCAACCTGCTCCAGGTCCTGCCCGCCCAGGTGGGGGTGCTGCTCCCGCACCAGCTGGCTCACCAGAGCGGCGTCGGCAGAGATTTCGGCAGCGGGAAGGTTGGCCATTGCGCCAGCGTACCCGCCGGGTGTGCAGCGGGCCACAAACGTCAGGACCCCGGCAGACACAATGCCTACCGGTGCCACCCGCCCCCTCCCTTGCAGTGTCGGCTAAGGCGCCGGGAGGTCAGCGGGCAGCGGCCTCGTCAATGACCACTTGAATAAACTGCCGTGCCCGCGTCCGAAGGCTGGCCAGGTTCCCTGCCGGCGTCGCGGCGTCGCCTACCAACGGACTGCCAAGGCCCAAGGCCACCGCACCGGCGCGGAAAAAGCCGGGCGCATCCGCCAACCCAACCCCGCCGACGGCGATAAAGGGAATGCTCGGCAACGGTCCCCGAAGCGCCGACAAATACCCGGGACCGGCAGCCGAGGCCGGAAACAGCTTGACCGCGCTGGCTCCCCGCGTCATGGCGTCCATGGCTTCGGTAGCGGTGAATGCCCCGGCGAGGACGGGCAGGCCCAGGCCCGCGGCCGCCGGGATCGACTCAGTCACGCCGGGGGTTACCACGAACTGTGCGCCCGCCGCCGCAGCGTCCATGGCGTCCGCCGCCGTGAGCACCGTTCCCGCGCCCACCCAGGCGCCGTCCGGGAGTTGCCGCCGGATCTTTTCGATTGCCTCAAACGCGCCCGGAGTGGTCAAGGCAATCTCTACGCAGCTGATCCCTTCTTCGAAAAGAACCAGCGCAGCGGCCGCGGCTGCGTCACGGTCCGTCCCGCGGATAATCGCCACGAGCCCGCTGCGGGTCAGTTCCGTCATGAAACCTGCCATGTCGCCGCCTACCATTCCGCGAAGGACCCGTCATCGTGCCGCCAGAGCGGTCCGCGCCATGCATGACCGTGCTTATCTGCCGACCGCACGGCCTGTTCATCCACCTCGATGCCCAGGCCGGCACCGGTAAGCCGTTCGATGCTGCCGTCCACGAACTTCAGCGGTGTCTTGTCAACAACATAGTCCAGGACCTCGGCGCCCTGGTTGTAGTGGATGCCGATGCTCTGTTCCTGGATCAGGAAGTTCGGCGTCGCGAACCCCACCTGCAGGCATGCAGCCAATGCCAGCGGGCCCAGCGGACAGTGCGGCGCGAGCTGCACATCGTAGACCTCGGCAAGGGAGGCGATCCGGCGCACCTCCGAGATGCCGCCGGCGTGGGACAGGTCCGGCTGCGCCACGGCAATCCCCGCCTGGAGAACGGGCAGGAACTCCTGCCTGCTGTACAGCCGCTCCCCCGTGGCGATGGGAATGCTGGTGGCGGAGGTGACGGAGCGGAGAAGATGCGGGTTCTCAGGCAGCACCGGTTCCTCCAGGAAGAACGGACGGTACGGTTCCAAAAGCGGCACAACCCGGCGGACGTTGGCGGCGGAAAAGCGTCCATGGAAATCCACTGCCACATCCCGGCTGCCGCCGAGCACCTCGCGGGCCGCCGCAACCCGCCCGACGACGGCGTCCAGTTCCGCGGTGGTGGCAATCGGCCCCATCCTGCCACTGGCATTCATTTTCACCGCGGTGAGGCCTGCCTCCACCTGTGCACTGACTGCGTCCGCAATCTCCCCGGGATCGTCGCCCCCCACCCAGCCGTACATCCGGATCCGTTCCCGGACATGCCCGCCCAGCAACTGGTGCACGGGTGTGTCGAAATGTTTGCCGGCGATGTCCCACAGCGCCTGGTCCAGACCGGACACGGCGCTGGCCAGGATGGGCCCGCCCCGGTAGAAGGAACCCTTGGTGAGCAGCTGCCAGTTATCCTCGATCCGCAGCGGATCCCGCCCCAGGAGCAGCTCCGAGAGCTGGTCCACCGCAGTCCGGACCGTTTCGGAACGCCCCTCGCAGGTGGCTTCTCCCCACCCTGCCAGTCCGGAGTCGGTTTCCACCCGGACAAACAGCCAGCGCGGCGGGACCATGAAGGTTTCGATTCGGGCAACCCGCATACTTCTGCCTATCCCTTGGTCGCGCCGGCGGTAAGGCCGCTGACTACGTATTTTTGAGTGAACAGGGCGATAACCATAATCGGAATGGTGACCACGGTGGCGGCAGCCATGAGTCCGCCCCAGTCGATACTTGCGTAGGACACAAAATCGAAGATCGCTACCGGAAGGGTCTTGGTGGAAGACCCCGAAAGCACCAGGGCGAACATGAAATTGTTCCAGGAGAAGATAAAGGACAGGATGCCGGCGGTCATGATCCCCGGTACGGAGAGCGGCAGCGTAATCAGCCGGAAGGCACCGATGGGTGAGAGCCCGTCCACCTGGGCCGATTCCTCCAGCTCCAGCGGGAGCGAATCGAAGTAGCTCATCATGATGTAGACGATCAGGGGCAGCGCCACGAACATGTGGCTGAGGATGAGGACGCTGAACCCGCCCACCATCCGCAGGTTCGAAAAGACGTAGTACCACGGCACCAGCAGGCTCACGCCGGGAATGATCCGCGCCATCAGCACCACCAGCGCGGAACGCTGCATGGAGAAGCGGCTCATGGCATACGCCGCCGGCACGCCCAGCAGCAGGGACAGCAGCGTGGAGGCGAACGCCACCCAGAAGCTGTTGAAGATGAAAACGAAATAGTTGTTGCGCGCCAGGACGTTCGCGTAGTTCTCGAAGGTGGGTGTGAAGATCAGCGACTTCGCGGCGTCGTAAATGTCCACGTTCGTCTTGAATGATGCCAGGACCATCCAGGCCAGCGGTGCCAGGAGCAGCAGGACCACCAGCACCAGGGCGCAGACGCGGAACCATTTGTAGGCGCGGCTGCGCAGGGGTTTGCGGCGGCGGCCGGTTGCCTCAACCGGGGTGAAGGACTCGGGCAGCTCGGTAACGGCACTCATTTCAGTTGGTTCCTTTCCGGCGCCGGGTCAGGAAGAACATGATGCCGACAATGATCAGGAAGAACAGGATCAGCACCGTGGATGACAGCCCGTATTTGTTGTAGTCGAAGCTCAGGCCGTAGGCGTAGATGTTCAGCGTTTCCACTTCGTTGAAGGACCCGCCGCCCTTGCCCTTGGTGGCGTAGAGGATGTCAAAGGTTTTCAGTGCGTCGATGCTGCGCAGCAGCACTGCCACAATCACCGTCGGCATCATCAACGGCAGCGTCACGTACCGGAAGCGCTGCCAGGCACTCGCACCGTCGATGCGTGCCGCCTCGTCCGGTTCGTCGGACAGCGAGGTCAGGCCCGCCAGCAGAATGAGTACGATCATGGGTGTCCACTGCCAGATGTCGATGAAGATGGTGGTCGGCAGGGCGGACTCAACACCCGAGAGCCATGGCTGCGGCGGAATCCCCACCCAGCCGAGCATCTGGTTTGCAAAACCTATGTTCGGGTCGAAGATCAGCCGCCACATCATGCCCACCGCCACCGGTGTCGCCACCAGCGGCAGCAGGATCGCAACGCGCACCCATTTCTCGCCCCGGAACGGCCGCCACAGCAACAGGGCAATACACATCCCCAGGACCAGTTCCACGGCCAGGGCAGAGACGGTGAAATACGCGGTACGGCCGGCGGCGGGCCAGAAGCGGTCGGTGTCCGTCAGCACGGTCAGGTAGTTGTCCGGGCCAATGAAATCCGAATCGGCCCGCACCGAGCCGGATGCGTCCGTCAGGCTCAGATACAGGGTCCAGGCCACCGGGAAGACAATCAGCAGCCCGACGAAGATCATGGCGGGTGCAGCAAACAGCCATTTGCGGTGGGCGTTGGCCCAGTCGGAAAAGGATTGTCCGGCTGTCTTCCGGACCGGGGTTAGAACAGCAGCCATCGTTTCGCCTTTGAAAGCAGTTGCGGGAACCGGGGCTGCCGGTCCGGGGAGCCCGGGCCGGCAGCCCCGGGAGTTACTGTTCGCCCTCGAGGAATTTCTCGAAGTCCGACTGTGCGGTGTCTGCCGCGTTGTCGGAATCCTCTCCGGTGATGGCGGCGACAATAGGACCGCCGACAATCTCGCGTGCTTCAGCCACCGACTTCACCAGGGGCCGGTCATGTCCCACCCCGTTCTCGGCGCTGACGGTGATGGCTTCCGCCAGATCCTCCGGATACGTGGACGTGCCCGATTCATCCGCCCACACGGAGGACCGCGGCCCCGGGACGCCGCTCTGCTGGATCTGCAGGGTCATGTCCTTGCTGGTGGCCCATTCGATGAACTTCCACGCGTTGTCCTGGTTCTGCGAGGCCTCGTTGATGGCCAAGCTCCAGGACGGAATGTTGTACGGCTTGGACCCCGCCGGTCCGGCGGGCAGCGGAGCGAACCCGACGGTCTCCGCCACTTTCGACTTCGCCGGGTCTGTGGCGTTCTTGTAGAGGGAATCGGCCTCGGTGTAGAACGCTGCGCCGCCCTGGGTGAAGATCGCCATGGCTTCGGACCAGCTCATGTCCGTGCTGACGTTCTCCGGACCGTATTTATTGATCAGCCCGCCGTAGAAGGCATAGGCCTCTTTGGCTTCTTCGGAGCCGACGGCGGACTTGCCGTCCTCCAGGAAGTCTCCGCCGAAGCTGAACAGGAAGCTGGAGAACTGCGTGACTGCTGCTGATTTGCCGGTCCGGGCCACAAAGCCCGCCGTGCCTGGATTCTGTTCGGAGATGGTCCTCGCTGCAGCTTCCAGTTCCTCCATGGTCGAGGGAATCTCCAGTCCGGCCGCCGCCAGCAGGTCCTTGCGGTAGTAGAGGACTTCCCGTTCGGTGATGATGGGAACCCCCACCACCTGGTCTTCAAAGGTGGTGGCTGTGACGGGACCTTCCTGGAAGTCGCTCCAGTCCCAGTCCTCGTTGCTCTCGACCCGTTCGCTCAGGTCAGCCAGATAGCCGTTGTCCGCAAAAAGGCGCCCTTCCTGCAGCGGGCGGTACATCATGACGTCAATTTCATCCGATCCCGCATTGAGTTTGACGTTGTACTGATCCGACAGTTGGTCTTCTCCCAGCTGGGTCAGTTCCACCTTGAGGCCGGTTTCCTCTTCAAACTCGGGTATCGCGGCCTTGATTGTGTCCGTCCAGACGTGGTTCGCCACGGTTACCCGGATGGTGTCCGAGCCTTCGGCTCCCTCGTCTGAACTGCCGCAGGCTGCCAGCCCCAGCGTTGCCGCCGTGAGTATTGCCGCCGTTCGTGCAAGTTTTTTGCGCTCCACGCCGTCTCCATCCGTCCCTGGGGCGGTCCGGGCCCCCGCGCCGGCGCCTCGTTACGCCTGCGGTGAGCAGAGTTTTAGCGGATAAATCATACTTATTCAACAGTGTTTTGGAAGCCGTATGATTCGAGGATGACCACGACTCCACGGGGCACCGCCGCCCCCGGCGCCGCTGCCGTGAACAGCACCCAGGCTCCGTCCGGTCTGCATGCGCAGGTGTTGGAGCATCTGGGCATGGCGATCTGCGGCGGGAAGCTGGCTGCCGGTGACATCCTGCGCAGCGAGGAGTTCGAGGAAAAGCTGGCGGTTTCGCGTTCCGTCATCAGGGAAGTGCTGCGGGTGCTGTCCGCCCTGGGAATGGTCGCCTCGCGCCGGAGAGTGGGGGTGGAGATCCTGCCGGCAAGGGAGTGGAACCTCTTTGATCCGCTGGTCATCCGGTGGCGGCTGGCCACCAACGACCGGCTCGGGCAGCTGCGCTCCCTTGCGGAGCTGCGGACCGCCGTCGAACCCCAGGCAGCCCGTCTGGCGGCCGTCCGCGCCGAACCGGACCAGGTGTCGGAACTGCTTCTTCTCTCCGGCCGGATGTGGGCTGCGGGCCAGTCCGGCGATGCCGCGGAATTCCTGCGACTGGACGTGCAGTTCCACCAGCTGCTGCTGACCGCGTCCGGCAATGAAATGTTCGCCCAGCTGCATCGCCTGGTCGCCGAGGTCCTGGTCGGGCGGGCACAGTACGGCCTGATGCCGGATCTGCCCCACCACGAGGCGCTGCAGCTGCACATGGACATTGCGGTTGCGGTCCAGGCTGCGGACGGATCCGCAGCCCAGGCGGCGATGGAACGGATCGTCGAGCGCAGCATGGAGGAGACCTCTGAGTTCTGGGCGCGGCACGGGACGGGAAGCCGTTAACGCGCCGACCCCCGTCCGGCCCTAAGGCCACACGGGGGTCAGCGGTTGCTCGTCAGGCGGGAGTCCGGACTATCAGCCCTGCACGCCGAGGCGTTCCAGGATCAGCTCGCGGACGCGGCCGGCGTCGGCCTGCCCGCGGGTGGCCTTCATAACGCCGCCCACGATGGCGCCGACAGCCTGGACCTTGCCGCCGCGGATCTTGTCTGCAACGTCCGGCTGGGCCGCCAACGCCGCGTCGATCGCTTCAAGCAGGGGGCCGTCGTCGGACACCACGGCCAGGCCGCGCTTGTCGATGACTTCCTCCGGGGTGCCTTCGCCGGCGAGGACGCCGTCGAGGACCTGGCGGGCCAGCTTGTCGTTGATCTTGCCGGCCTGGACCAGGCGGTCCAGTTCCACGATCAGCTCAGGCGTGACGCCTACGTCCACCGGATCCACTTCGGCTTCCTTGGCGCGGCGGGCAACCTCACCCATCCACCACTTGCGCGCCACCTGTGCGGAAGCGCCGGCGGCAATGGTTTCCTCGATGGCTTCCATGACTCCGGCGTTGACGACGTCGCGGAACTCGGCGTCGGAGTAGCCCCAGTCTTCCTTGAGCCGCTTGCGGCGCTCGGCCGGCGGCTCGGGCAGGCGGGAGCGCAGCTCTTCAATCCATTCCGTGGTGGTCACCACGGGCAGGAGATCCGGTTCCGGGAAGTACCGGTAGTCGTCGGCGTCGGACTTCGGCCGGCCCGAGGTGGTGGACCGGGTGTCCTCGTGCCAGTGGCGCGTTTCCTGGACAATCTCGTTGCCGGAGTCCAGGACGGCGGCGTGGCGCTGGATCTCGAAGCGGACGGCGCGTTCGACGGCGCGCAGCGAGTTCACGTTCTTCGTTTCCGAACGCGTGCCGAACTTTTCCTGGCCGTACGGACGCAGCGACACGTTGGCGTCGCAGCGGACGTTGCCGCGCTCCATCTTGGCGTCGGAGACACCGAGGTTCTTGACGATTTCCCGGATGGCGGCCACGTAGGCCTTGGCCAGTTCGGGGGCACGCGAACCGGCGCCTTCGATCGGCTTGGTGACGATCTCGACCAGCGGCACACCGGCGCGGTTGTAGTCCACCAGGGAGAAGTCGGCGCCCTGGATGCGGCCGGCGGCGCCGCCCATGTGGGTCAGCTTTCCGGCGTCCTCTTCCATGTGCGCGCGTTCAATCTCGACGCGGAACACCGTGCCGTCTTCGAGCTCAATGTCCAGGTAGCCGTCGTACGCGATGGGGTCTTCGTACTGGGAGGTCTGGAAGTTCTTGGGTGTGTCCGGGTAGAAGTACTGCTTCCGGGCGAAGGTGCAGGATTCGGCGATCTTGCAGTTCAGGGCCAGGCCGATGAGGATCGAGTACTCCACGGCCTTCTTGTTCACCACCGGCAGCACGCCGGGCATGCCCAGGTCCACCGGGGTGACGGCCGTGTTGGGCTCGTCGCCGAAGATGTTCGGGGCGTCGGAGAACATCTTGGTTTTGGTGTTCAGCTCCACGTGGACCTCGAACCCCAGCACCGGGTCGTACTTCTCCATGGCCTCTTCGAAGGACAGGGTTTCATCCTGGATATGGACGGACATTTACTTCACTCCTCCGAGTACGGGTGCCGAGGCCAGCAGCGGGCCGCCCCACTTCTGCTCGAGCATGCCCTCGAGGGCTGCGCCGGCGCGGTAGAGGCGGATGTCTTCGCGGGCCGGGGCCAGGAACTGGATGCCGACGGGCAGGCCGTCGGACAGGCCGCCGGGGATGGAGATGCCCGGCACGCCTGCCATGTTGGCCGGGATGGTGGCGACGTCGTTCAGGTACATGGCCAGCGGATCGTCCAGCTTTTCGCCGAGCTTGAACGCCGTGTTGGGCGAGGTCGGGGAGATCAGCACGTCGGCCTGCGCGAACGCGGCGTTGAAGTCGCGCTGGATCAGGGTGCGCACCTTCTGGGCCGAGCCGTAGTAGGCGTCGTAGTAGCCGGCGGAAAGGGCGTAGGTGCCCAGGATGATGCGGCGCTTGACCTCGTCGCCGAAGCCGGCGGCGCGGGTGGCACCCATAACGCGTTCGATGGTCAGCGGCGGCTCGGCGGGCAGTTCGCGCATGCCGTACCGGACGCCGTCGTACTTGGCCAGGTTCGAGGAAGCCTCGGACGGCATGATCAGGTAGTAGGCGCCGAGTGCGTACTTGAAGTTAGGGCAGGACACCTCAACGATTTCCGCTCCCGCGTCCCGCAACATGTCCAGGGACTCAGTGAAGCGGGCCTGGACGCCGGCTTCGTAGCCTTCGCCCTGCAGTTCCTTGATGACGCCGATCCGCATCCCGGCGACGCTGCCGTTGCGGGCGGCGTCGGCCAGTGAACCCACGGGGTCCGTCAGGGAGGTGGAGTCGCGGGGATCGTGGCCGCCGATGAGTTCCTGCAGCAGGGCAGCATCCAGCACGGTGCGGGAGACCGGGCCGATCTGGTCCAGCGAGGAGGCCATGGCAATTGCGCCGTAGCGGGAGACGCCGCCGTAGGTGGGCTTCACGCCCACGGAGCCGGTGACGGCGGCCGGCTGGCGGATGGATCCGCCGGTGTCGGTGCCCAGCGCCAGCGGAGCTTCGAAAGCGGCGACGGCGGCTGCGGAACCGCCGCCGGAGCCGCCCGGGATACGGTCCAGGTCCCACGGGTTGCGGGTGGGGCCGTACGCGGAGTGTTCCGTGGAGGAGCCCATGGCGAACTCGTCCAGGTTGGTCTTGCCGAGCATCGGCATACGCGCGGCACGGATCTTCGAGATCACCGTGGCGTCGTAGGGGCTCATCCAGCCCTCGAGCATCTTGGAGCCGGCCGTGGTGGGCTGGCCCTTGGTGACGATCAGGTCCTTGATGGCGATGGGCACGCCGGCCAGTTCGTGCAGTTCCTCGCCGTTGGCGCGGGCCTTGTCGACGTCGGCGGCAACCTGCAGCGCCTCGTCGGTGTTGACGTGCAGGAAGGCGTTGATGGCGCCGTCCACCTCCGCGATGCGGTCCAGGTGGGCCTGCGTGACCTCGACGGCGGACACTTCGCCGGCAGCCAGCTTGGCGGCCAGCTGTGCGGCGCTTGATGTAATCAGTTCACTCATGGAAGCTTTTACTCCTCATCCAGGATGGCGGGGACCTTGAAGCGGCCGGCGGCGTTGTCCGGGGCGCCGGACAGGGCTTCTTCATTGGTCAGCGTCTGCCCCACAACGTCTTCACGGAAGACGTTGGTCAGCGGGATGGGGTGGGAGGTTGCCGGGATGTCCTCGCCGGCAACTTCGCTTACGGATTTGATCGAATCCACGATGACATCGAGTTCGCCGGCCATCTTGTCCAGCTCGTCGTTGGTCATCTCAATGTGGGCCAGCCGCGCCAGATGCGCCACAGCCTCACGATTGATCTCAGACATGAGTCTCCCATGCGTCTTTTAGGAACGTGTTTCGGCTTTACGCCGGTATCCGTTCCAGTCTACGGCGTTTCGGGGCAGGGCATGGAGGCCGCCGCCACACGCTGCCGACGTGCTGCCGACCGCTGCAGACGCGCAAAAGCCGTCCCGCCGCCGTCGGGCACCGGGACGGCCGGGGCCGACGCGCAAAAGCCGTCCCGCCGCCGTCGGGCACCGGGACGGCCGGGCCGACGCACAAAAGCCGTCCCGCAGCCGTCGGGCACCGGGACGGCCGGGGCCGCGTACTGCTGGAGGATTAGACCGCCTTGCGGAACACCCAGAGAATGTAGTCCTCGCCGGGAACGGTCCAGTCCCGCTCCGGAACGCGTTCAAACCCGCAGGACAGGTAGAGGGCGTGGGCGTTCAGCATGGTGGTCATGCTGGTGAGGCTGACCGCGTTGATGCCGTCCTTGTTCCGGGCATAGTCGACAATGGCGTTGACCATCGCGCGGCCCACTCCCCCGCGCTGGACGGCCGGATCCACGGCGAGCATCCGGAATTCCAGTTCGCCTTCAATGGCGATGTCCGTGTAGGGCTGACCGGCGTACGTGATTGCGGCGGAGGCAGCCACCTTTCCGTCGAGCTCGGCTACCCACAGCTCGGTGTGCTTGGCGCGGTCCTCGACGTTTTCCAGTTCCTTGACGTAGGGATTGTCGGCCTCGATGTGGTTGCCGTGCAGGTAAGCCTCACGGGTAATCCGGCGGATGTCGTCAAAGTCAGCCTCGGTGGCAAGCCGGATGGTGATGCTCATGCGTGTTACGGATCCTTACGGTCTTGGTTGAAGTGCACGTAGATTCTATCCCCGCCCTGCCGCGTTTCCGGACGGCGGTGAGGCGGCGCACATGGCTCAACCGCACCGGCGGCGTCGCGCTCACCTTCTGCGGACTGAAGCGCACTCCACGCAGAAGCGGGTTTCGGGGCGGATCTCGAGCCGTGCCGTCGGGATCGCTGTCCCGCAGCGTTCGCAGATGCCGTAACTATCGGTGTTCAGGCGTTCCCGTGCCTCCATCAGTTCGATCAGCGATGTTTCCGCTGCGGCCAGCAGTGCCACCTCGTTGGCCCTTTCCACGGACACGGTGGTTCCTTCGGGGTCGTGTTCGTCGTCTGCCGGAATGTCCTTGGCTGCCAGGGTAACTTCCCGGATCACAGCCGTCAGCGTACTGATCTGCTCGCGGGTGTGTTCCATTCGCTCATCGATCAGGCGGGCGAAGTAGGCCGTATCCAGATCCTGCGGGGTCTGCGGCGTCTGCTGGGTCGGCGGGGTCTGCGGCGTAACCGGCGCGGGCTCGGGTGTCCCTCGGATCGTCGTCCGCGGTGCCGTGGGTGCTTTTCGGGGCATGCGTTCCTCCTGCGAGTCGGTGCTGCACTGGATGCATCGGGATAAATTATCCGTCGCACGAACGCGCAAAACGGTTGCTCTGGACCGTCCTTTCCTCAGGGCTTAATCCCGGTAAGATTCGGGTCAACTGTCCGGAATCCGGGGGAATGATGGTTGACACGAATTACAACGAGCCGCGGCTCGTGGCTCTCTATGACGAAGACAATGCCGGGCAGTGGGACACCGACTTTTACGCCGGCCTTATCGGCGATAAGCCGCTCCGAATCGCCGACGTCGGATGCGGCACCGGCAGTTTCGCCGTGCGTCTGGCGCTGGCGGGCCACACGTTGACCGGCATCGATCCGGCGCGCGGCATGCTGGAGGTGGCGCGGGCGCGTGCCGGCGGTGAGAAGGTCACCTGGCTGCAGGGCACCGCTGCGGATCTTCCTCCCGGTCCGTTTGATGCTGCCCTTATGACGGGGCATGCGTTTCAGTGCCTTCTGACCGAGGCCGAGATCCTCGAAACCCTGGTGGCTGTTCGGTCCCGGCTCGTCTCCGGGGGAACCTTCTATTTCGAAACCCGAAATCCTGCGGCGAAGGCATGGCTGGCGTGGGACAGCGGCAGTACCGGGCCCGAGATTCAGGAATCCTCTGCGGGCACGCTCGAAGTGGAGTGGGAGCTGATCTCTGCCGAGGAGCAGTACGACGGCGTGTTGGTCACTTTCGAGGACCGTACCCTCTTCCGGTCCGACGGCGAGCGGTTCGTCAGCCGGAGCATCCTGAAGTTTGTGCGGGCCGAGGTATTGAAGGACCTGCTGGAACGGGCCGGCTTCAACTCCGTGGACTGGTACGGGGACTGGGAGGGCGGTCCGTTCATGGAAGCGTCCAGCCGGGAGATCATTGTGGCTGCGCGGCGGTAGCCCGGTAGGCGGGCCAGTAGGGAGCTGCGGCGGTAGCGACCGCAGTCCGGTAACCACCAGAATCGGCTGCACCCACCTCAGAATGGCGGTGCCTGTTCCTGCCGGCAATCTTCCTGCCCTGAATCCTTCGGTCTGGAAGGCCCCCTCCGATCCAATGCCGGACCCGGCGGGTCAAGTTCCAAATAGGGCTCGGTCCGGTAGACGCGTCCGGTCGGCGACGTCCACTCGATCACGCCGGGCGAGGGCTGACAGGCTTTCCAGTAACCGAGGGTCTTGAACCTGTGGTGCCGGCGGCAGAGGTGCTCCAGGTTTCCGTGATCCGTGGAGCCACCTTTCACCCAGTCGACGGTGTGGTCGATGTCCGCATTTGCGGTGCTGACCCGGCAGCCGGGGAACCTGCAGGTTCCGTCCCGGGCCCGAAGCCAGCGTCTGAGGCCGGCCGGGACCTTCCGCCGCCTCCCTACCCCTAGGATCTCACCGGTCTGCGGGTCCTGGGCGAGTCCGGTCCATCCGGCAGCGTTGCGGGCCAGTCTTCGGGCGGCTTCTGCGCTGATAGGTCCGTAACCGTGCAGTTCCGCTGGCTGGTCGTCGGCGCCGAAAAGGGTTTCTGCGTTGATCAAGACCATAATCTCCGCGCGGGGCACGATCACCTCGTCCGGCCCTGAGCCGTTGCCGCCGGTTCCGCTCTCATCTGCCACCGCACCGCTGCCGTCTCCCCCGTCAGCAGGCGATGAGCCGGTACCGGTAGCGCCGCCCGCCCGGCTGGCTCCGCCCATATTTCGGACGTGCGTTGAACTCAGACCGCCCATCAGCAACTGGGCCAGGATGTCGGCACGCAGTTGGTCCGTGGAGCGGCCATCGCCGGCGGCCTGTTCACCCCGCGCTGCGGTGCTGAGGGTCGTGTAGATCTGCTGGGCTTCCTCGGCCCGAAGATAGGCGGAGAGGCAGGACATGCCGTCCTCTTCGCGGTCCAGGGTGACTTTGCGCTGCTCGAAGGCGGTCAGATGCCTCTTGCTGATCGTGTCCGGAAACTTCCTCTCACGCAGTCGCCGGGCCTTAGCGGAGAACTGCGCCCGGGTCTTCCCCTCTGCAGCCTCCAGCAGATCGGCTTCAAACCCGGGCAGTTTCTCGGCGGGAACGTTCTCGCATTGCTCCAGCACCACCTGCGCATGCTGGTACGACAAGCGCCCGTCCTCCAGCCCGGCCAGGGTGGCGGCATGGGTCCCGCACAGCATGCCAGCTTCGAACATCATCCGCTGGGCGGTAACCTGCGGAACATTCAGGATGGCGGCACATTCGGAAGATGCCAGGCTGAATGCCATCGCGGGCTCGAGTTGCCCCGACGCGGCGTGGAAGTCGTCCCGAAAGATCTCATTCATCCGGTTCACCAGACGCGCCTGAAGCGCCTGCACCCAGGACATCAAATGCGCCATCCGGAACAGGGCATCGCCCACCATGTCCTCGTCATAGGCTTCAAGGTTCTGCAACGCCAATGTTCCGGTAAAACCGTCTGGGAAACCACCGGCATCCTCTCCGTTCGGACGCACGCGGCCAGCGCCTTCAGGCTCTGTGGATGCGGTTGCTGCGTCGTCGGGAGTGGAAGTGTCCTCGGACAGTTCCGCCCGGTACACCGACAGGGTGCAGGCCGCACGGGGCGCATCCGTTTCACCAGCGGTGCCATCCAGCTGCTGGTCTTCACTGCCTGGTTCTTCGGTTATCCGTTCGGTGTTTCCGAGCTGATCCATACCTCACAATTTCATCCCGCACTGACATTTCCGGGCCAAAAACAGCCTCAAACAGCCTCCTCCGAAAACCGGAAATACCCGTCTTTTGAACGCAACTACCTACCCACAAACCAAGCCGTCGGCGGCGCCCAGTTAGCACGCTCAACCCTGACACCGTGCCGACCGCCCGGCTGGGTGGCGCGGAGGACCAGACCACTAAAGGACACGGAGGACCAGACCACTAAGGGACAAGCAGCGGACAACCCGGCCACCACGGAGCAAGCCATGTAGCAAGCCATGTAGAAGCAAGCCACCGAGGACCAGACCACCGAAGATCGCTTCTGAATAAACCCTGCAGATGCAACCTACGAGAAGTTGGCCAGCGCATCCCGAAGCATCCGGTGGCCTTGTGCCTCGAACTTATGGTCGCCGACTTGGTAAGCCCACGCAGCAGTGGAGACAGCTTCGCGCAGCAGCGTTACGTTCCAGAGTTCACTGTCCCTGGAGTCCGGTCCGTACCCCTCAAAGAAGGCGGCCTCCAGATAACTGCGAGACCTCCATTGCTGCACCGCCAAGCGGCAAAGGTCGGTTGCGGCAGGCCTCAATTCGAACCGGCCGAAGTCGATGACCCTCAGCTCGCTGCCGTCCATAAGCCAGTTGCGAGGTTGCCAGTCACCATGCGTCGGAACGAGAACCACCGGCTTGGGCCGGTAGCCGTCGAGGATGGCCCTAACCCGGGCAACGTGGGATTTGGAAATGCGGTGCGGCTTCTCCAGCCAAGACAACTCTTTGGCAGTGGCCCGCACCTCATAGTCGACGTCAGTACGCGCGGTTTGCTCATGGAATATCCGCAAAAGATGCCCGGCCTGCCGATACGTCTCGGGGTCGTATTCAGCTGCGGTTCCCTCGACGAGGGAACCGTCCAAATACTCCGTGACCAAGATGTTCTCGGAACGGTCCGATTGGACAAGTTTGGGCGCACGGTTCTGCAGGGCCCACACCCTGACCCATGACTCGTGGGCGTCTATCTCACGTCCTATGTGGTGGTTGGAGGGCCCTGCCGCTTTGACTACATACCTGCGGTGTGCGTCCACTACTTCAAGGACCGCGGTATCCAGAAGGTTCCAGGAGAGATCGGTAACGAGACGCACCCCGGGCAGCCAAGACTCGACAAGTTCAGCCTGCCGCGCGCTCAACCGGTTCCGATGCCAGGTTTCCATCCCAGCAGACTATTCCAGCAGACTAGCGCCCGATCCGGCCACAGCTAACCCAGCAGCGCAGCTCCGGCGACAGTGACGGCGTCGAGCCGCTCGGCGTCATTGGCAGGCTGCGGAGGACGCTGGACCGGCACACCGGCTTCCTCGGCAATCAGGGCACCGGCGGCGTAGTCGTATTCGTTGAGACCGCGCTCGATATAGGCATCCAAGGAACCGTCCGCCACCATGCACAGGTCCAGGGCCGCGGACCCCATCCGCCGCACATCAGCGAACTCCCCGGCCAGCTGGGGCAGCGCCGCGTACTGCTCGGACCGCACGCCGGCGTCGTAAGAGAACCCGGTGCCGAGCAGCTTCCCGACCCGCTGCGGATCGGGACCGGTCAGCTTCCGGACGCTGCCGTGCTCGGCCAGCCAGGCACCGTGTCCGCGGGCGGCCGAATACACGCGTACCAGCGCGGGAGCGTGAACGACGCCGGCGAGCCACTCGCCGTCGTCGTTCACCGCTGCCACCGAGGTGCCGTAATAGACGATGTCGCGGATGAAGTTGGTGGTGCCGTCCAGCGGATCAATGGACCAGCGGATGCCGGAGGGATGCACCGGGACGGCCGGTTCCAGCTCCTCCCCCATCACTGTGTCGTGCGGGCGCAGACGCGCAAGAACCTCTCGGACCGCGACCTCGGCGGCGGTATCGAAGTCCGTGACCCAGTCGCCGTCGGCACTCTTGTTCACCGCGTTGAGGCCGCCGGCAGAGCGCTGTGCCAGCACAGCGGCACCCGCTGCGGCCGCCTCGCGGGCCACTTCGAGCAGTTCCAGCGGGTCCGCCGCGTCGGGCAACGGCATCATTCGGACTCCCCGGCCGGCACGGACTCCGGCCCGGATTCAGCAGCCGGAACCGGCCCGCCAGGTACGGATCCCTCGGCCAGCAGCGTGCGGAAGCCGTCTTCGTCGATTACGCGGACCCCCAGCTGCTCGGCCTTGTCCAGCTTGGTGCCGGCGTTCTCCCCGGCCACCACGTAGTCGGTTTTCTTGGAGACCGAGCCCGAAGCCTTGCCGCCGCGGGTCAGGATGGCTTCCTTCGCTTCGTCGCGGCTGAAGTTGGGCAGCGTGCCCGTGACGACGACGGTCAGGCCCTCCAGCGTCCGCGGCATGGATTCGTCGCGCTCGTCGGCCATCCGGACCCCGGCGGCCGCCCAGGCGTCCACGATCTCGCGGTGCCAGTCCTCGGCGAACCATTCCTTCAGGGCGGCCGCGATGGTCGGGCCGACGCCGTCGACATGCGCCAGCTGCTCTTCCGTGGCGGCGCGGATGGCGTCCATGGAGCCGAAGGCACCCGCCAGGGCGCGTGCCGCCGTCGGGCCTACGTGCCGGATGGACAGGGCCACAAGGACCCGCCACAGCGGCTGGGTCTTGGCCTTCTCAAGCTCGGTGAACAGCTTGTGCGTGGTGGCGCTGGGCACGGACGGCTTCTTGGCGGTGCCCTTGGTGTAGAAGTAGGGCACGAGTTCGGTGCCGTCCACCACGCCCTTGACTCGCTTCGGCCGTTCGATCCGCACGTCCGCCAGGTCTTCGATCTTCAGGTCGAACAGACCCGCCTCGCTGGTGAGCGGCGGGGTTTCCGGCTCGGCCGGCGAGGTGAGCGCGATAGCCGCTTCCCAGCCGAGCGCTTCGATATCGAAGGCACCGCGGCCGGCCAGGTGGAACACCCGCTCGCGCAGCTGCGAGGGGCAGGACTTGGAGTTGGGGCAGCGGATGTCCACGTCCCCTTCCTTGGCCGGCTTCAGCTCCGTGCCGCAGGAGGGACAGTGGGTGGGCATCACGAAGTCGCGTTCACTGCCGTCACGGAGTGCGACGACGGGGCCCACGATTTCGGGGATCACGTCACCGGCCTTGCGCAGCACCACTGTGTCGCCGATCTTCACACCCTTGGCCTTCACCACGTCCTGGTTGTGCAGCGTGGCCATTTCCACCGTCGAACCGGAGACCAGCACCGGCGTCATCATCCCGTAGGGCGTGACCCGGCCGGTGCGGCCAACATTCACGCGGATGTCCAGCAGCTTGGTGTTCACTTCCTCCGGCGGGTACTTGTAGGCCACGGACCAGCGCGGCACGCGGGATGTGTTGCCCAGTGCGCGCTGCAGGCCGAAGTCGTCCACCTTGACCACGATGCCGTCGATTTCGTGGGAGAGATCGTGCCGGTGCTCGCCGTTGTCGGCAATGTACTTCAGCACTTCTTCGTAAGTGTCCAGCACCTTGTAATAGGGCGACGTCGGCAGTCCCCACTGCTTCAGCAGTTCGTAGGTCTCGGACTGGCTCGCCACGTTGAGTCCTTCGCGTGCCCCGATACCGTGCACGTACATGCTCAGCGGGCGGCGGGCGGTGACGTCGGGGTCCTTCTGCCGCAGGGAACCGGCGGCGGCGTTGCGCGGGTTGGCGAACGGCGCTTTGCCCGCTTCCACCATGGTTTCGTTCAGGTGCGCGAATTCCTTCGAGGGGATGAAGACCTCGCCGCGGATTTCCATTTCCGCCGGCAAGTCCTCGCCCTTGAGAGTGCGCGGGATGGAGGCGATGGTGAGTACGTTGTGGGTGATGTCCTCACCCGTGGTGCCGTCCCCGCGGGTGGCGGCCCGGACCAGTTCGCCGTTGCGGTAGAGCAGGTTGACCGCAAGGCCGTCGATCTTGAGCTCGGTGAGCCACTTGATCTTCGCACCGGGGGCAATGTTGGCCACGGACGCTTCGGCCTTGCGTACCCAGGCGTCGAGCTCATCAAGGGAGAAAACATCCTCGAGGCTGTACATACGTTGCAGGTGTTCCACCGGAGAGAAGGCCGCGGATACTTCGCCGCCTACTTCCTGGGTGGGTGAGTCGTTGGTGACCAGTTCGGGGTGCAGCGCCTCGATCTCTTCCAGGCGGCGGTAGAGCCGGTCGAACTCGGCGTCCGAAACCAGGGGTGCGTCTTCGTTGTAATACGCGAAGCGGTAGCGGCGCACCTGCTCGGCGAGCGTCTGATATTCCTCGCGCAGGTCCCCCGCGGGCGGGGTATCTGTGCTGACCGACTCGACGGCGGCTTCGGTGTCCGTGGGTTCAGGGGAAGTCTTGGCTGTGCTCACCTAACCAATCTTGCCGTATCGCGTCCGGTTGCGGGAGTTTTGCGGGACTGCGACGCCGGGGCGTCGGCGTCGGCGTCGGCGTCGGCGTCGGCCGATCCTACTTCTTCAAGTCCTTCTCAAGCATTTGGATATCCTCAAGCTCCTCCCAGCGGAAGGTCCCCACATACTCCCCAAAACTGAGCCTATGAATTTCGGGGATTTCCCCTCGATCCACCTTCACCTGCTGATGCGGATCAACACCCACACGGGCGTGGACAATACCGTTCTCGTATTGGACCAGACCAAGGTCGTTGCCCTTCCACTTAGCCGTTACCTCCACCTTGACTAAACGGTCAAGCGCCTCCTTCGAAACCTCAAGCATCCAACTCGCGGGTCGACCGAATTCATTCACATCACCCGAGGCGTACCACTCCGGTCCAGGCCGGTCCGCGCCACTTGTCCAAAGCAAATAGACCGGGTACCTAAACGGACTCGCTCCAAAGCACTGACCTCTCCACACCGCGTAATGCTGTGGGCACAGCATCCCATTAGGGAGTCTCTCCGCCGGACGCTTCACAACCGGACGCCCCTTTCCCGCATCGGCGTCATCCGGCGCCGGGCCGGTCGGTTCCTGAAAATCACGAGCACCTGCTTTCCATTCCGCCAGACAGCTATCTGCTGATAGTTCCTACTTCTTCAGGTACTTCTCGACGATTTGGATAGGTGCCACCCCGGCATGAACGAGTAGCCGTTCCCGCCGCACGCGCTTCGAGCCTTAGGACTGCCAATCCTCTGGTACGCCTTCATCGAGAAGTCGAGCTAAATCCCGCTCCAACTCCGCGCGCTGCAAAACCACATCCACTGCCACTGACTCTTCAGGCACCTGCCAACCCCCTAATATCTGGAACCCTAGCCCGCGACGGGCTTGAGCCGGTTCTGGAACATCTCGACATCCGTGACGGCGGACTCCGGCTGAACCGTCCAGTAGACCCCGGCATCTGCCTTGTTCAAGCCCAGCGACTCTGCGACGTCAGCGTTGTGCCCGGTGTAGAACAACCGGAAGATGCGTGCACCGCCGTCGTGCGCCACATCCGTAATCCGGAAGGGATGCCCCTGCCACCGGCACACCGCATTGACCTCGAACAGGTCATCCAACTCGGAGACCGGCACCTCCCGGCTCCAGCAGCCGCGCATCGTCCGCCGGAACCCGGTGATCTCGGCCGGCGGCTCCGACGCCGCAGCCAGCACCGCCTTGTCACCCACCACGTCCGCCGGGAACTGGAAACCGTCCCAGACCGCTACCCAACCGATCACCGTCTGCGGCACCGTGTGCGCAGGACTGGAGATACCGGAACCCTCGAGGATGCCCCACCCCGAGGCTGCGTCAATGTACATCGCCAGCAACTGATCCTGCTGACCTTCCCGGATCCGCCACAGCTGCGCACGCGGGGGAATCCGGCACTCGTCCAGGAACCACACCGGCGCAACGCCCCCGCCCCAGCGGGCAAACCCGGTACCGGTGAACGGCGGCCGGTCCACGAACTCCGGCGCCGTCGCCGAATGCACGTAGACCGACGGCGGCGCCTGGAACCGCAGCACGTCGAGGTAGCCGGCGGCCGGATCCCACGGCGAGCCCGGGAAGCCCAGCCCGTGGGCCTCGTACAGCTCCCGGGGCGACTTCATCTGTGCGACGTCGGCGGCGTTCAGGACGAACCCGGCGATCGTGTCGCGGTTGCCCTCCACCATCGTGCCCACATGGGCCGGGCTTAGCGGCTTTTCAAAAATCAAGTTCCCTGCTTTCTTTATGAAACATGGCCGCCAAACCCGAGCTTTGGAGCCAGCCACGCCGGGATATGCTCCGGATCACGTGGAAACTTCTGCTGGTCCTGCTTATAGGACTGGTCGGCAAGCGGGAAACTCCAGTCCGCTTCCTGGTCAAAGTTGTAGTGCGTTTCCACATGGCCATGGCTATCAATACGCATTTCCATGGAGAACCATGTGCCGTACCCCGGCCGATACATTAGCTTGCGTAGCTGCCTCAGCAGAGCGAAGTCATCGTCCGACGAGTCGACAGGTTGTACGACGCCGTTTCGCTCAACATGGAGAAGACCTTCCGTCACCCTTCCCGCAGACGCCGCCTCGTACCTCAAGGACTGCCACCCCTCCGGCACGCTCGCGTCCAGAACACGAGCCAGATCCCGTTCCAGCTCCGTCCGCCGCAGAACCGCATCCACTGTCACTGACTCTTCAGACACGTCCCTGTTCCCCCTAATGAAACGGATAATCACAGCTAATGGCCGGACGGGAGCCTGGGCTCCCACCCGGTGGAACTAGTTGGAAGCGCCGCCAAGCCCGAGCTTCGGAGCCAGCCACGCAGGAATATGCTCCGGATCCCGCGGGAACCTCTGCTGGTCTTCTACATAGGACTGGTCAGACAGAGGGAAAGTCCAGGCTGCCTCTTCGTCATAGTTATAGTGCGTCTCAGCCTGCCCCTGGTCACCGATCTTCACGGTCAGGGAGAACCAGGTACCGTACCCCGGCCGGTACATCAGCTTGCGCAACTCCTCGACGAGGTCGAAGGAGTGATCCGAGGGTTCCTCCTTCTTCACCACACCGTTCCGGTCGACGAAGAGCTGGACCTCCGAAACAGTACCGGCCTCACGCCCCTCGAAGCGGAGTGACCGCCAGCCAGCCGACACACTCCCGTCCACCTCGCGCGCTAACGCCGTCTCCAACTCGGAACGACGCAGAATCAAATCCAGACCACCCAATGCTTCAGGCATTAGTCAGCCGATGTTCTGGACGGCGGACTTCGCCCGGGCACCCGCACCCGCAGCCGTCTCATCATTCTGCGACAGCGTCTGCTTCACCAACGCAATAATGTTCCGCGTCTCATTGGCAGCATTCCGGAAACGGTTCTCCACCGCCTGGTAATCCTCCGACACACCATCAGCCTGGAAATCCGACATAGCCGCATTCACAGCCTTCTCACGCTCACCGATCAACGACTCCAGCCGGGCAACAATCGACTGGATATCCCCCTGCACCGCAGAGGAAGTATCAGTGTCATAGCTCAAACGATCCTGGGACATGGCAAATCCTTTCAACACCGGCACCCACGCGCCGGAAAGCAACGGAACTAAGGAAGAACTGAAAAAGGGACAGAAGAACTAGCGCGAAGAACCAAAACGCGCAGAGTCGAACGACGCCGACCCCTGCTGCTGGGCCGCATTGTCCGCAGCCTCCTGGTCACCGGTCTGGAAGTGCCGGTCCATCTCCGACTGACCCATCAGGATCGCCGAGAGGGAGCTGTTGAGCTCATTGGCAACCTCGTCCGTGCGGGCCTTGAACTCGTCAAACTTCACCCGGCCGGCACCGTTGAACTTGCCCTCCAGCGGCGCCGCAGCCTCCATCAGGCTCCGGACCAGCTGACCCAGATCCTCATTGGAGGAACTCGTCTGCTGCGTCAACGTCCCAAGGGTCGAAGAACCCATATCAAACTTCATGGCAAACCACCTTTTCGGCACCCCTCGGCGCCCTCGTCCGAACTGTTCCCCCGAGCAGCGGACGAATTCACCAAAGGTAAATCCCGTTCCGTTTGCCGGTAACCCCCATCAAACCCACCAAAACCAACCCGGTCAAGGAAAACACATGGGCAGAACTACCCATCGAGATCGAGCTCGAATAAAAGGGCCATGCAGGCGGTTCGGTTAAAACAACAACGGCGCCGGATCCAGCCCGGCGCCGTTGTGTTGTGCAATCAGTGATTAGCCGATGTTTTGGACGGCGGACTTCGCCCGGGCACCCGCACCCGCAGCCGTCTCATCATTCTGCGACAGCGTCTGCTTCACCAACGCAATAATGTTCCGCGTCTCATTGGCAGCATTCCGGAAACGGTTCTCCACCGCCTGGTAATCCTCCGACACACCATCAGCCTGGAAATCCGACATAGCCGCATTCACAGCCTTCTCACGCTCACCGATCAACGACTCCAGCCGGGCAACAATCGACTGGATATCCCCCTGCACCGCAGAGGAAGTATCAGTGTCATAGCTCAAACGATCCTGGGACATGGCAAATCCTTTCAACACCGGCACCCACGCGCCGGAAAGCAACGGAACTAAGGAAGAACTGAAAAAGGGACAGAAGAACTAGCGCGAAGAACCGAAACGCGCAGAGTCGAACGACGCCGACCCCTGCTGCTGGGCCGCATTGTCCGCAGCCTCCTGGTCACCGGTCTGGAAGTGCCGGTCCATCTCCGACTGACCCATCAGGATCGCCGAGAGGGAGCTGTTGAGCTCATTGGCAACCTCGTCCGTGCGGGCCTTGAACTCGTCAAACTTCACCCGGCCGGCACCGTTGAACTTGCCCTCCAGCGGCGCCGCAGCCTCCATCAGGCTCCGCACCAGCTGACCCAGATCCTCATTGGAGGAACTCGTCTGCTGCGTCAACGTCCCAAGGGTCGAAGAACCCATATCAAACTTCATGGCAAACCACCTTTTCGGCACCCCTCGGCGCCCTCGTCCGAACTGTTCCCCCGAGCAGCGGACGAATTCACCAAAGGTAAATCCCGTTCCGTTTGCCGGTAACCCCCATCAAACCCACCAAAACCAACCCGGTCAAGGAAAACACATGGGCAGAACTACCCATGTGGCCAGTGCCCGCGGATAATGTTCCGGCTATTCCCAAAGCGCCCGCCGCCGTCGGACGGCAGCAGTCCTTGCGGTGGTGCGCCCTGACTGCTAGGCCTGTTGATAGATAAACTGCGGTAGAAGCAGTCGCCGCTTTTGCGGCAGACCTCGCGATGAAGGGAAGTGCGGCGTGGCCAGGAAAGAACCCCGCGTGAAGGAAGTCAACGAGAGCGACATAGAGGTCAAGGGAGAGCCGAAGGAGTGGGCGGCGGGACTTCCTGCCGTCTACCACTCCATGAAACCCGCCATTGAACACATGGGGCTCGCCCGTGCCTTGGGGACCACCTTCCGCATGAATCAGAAGCACGGCTTCGACTGCCCGAGCTGCGCGTGGCCGGACCCGAAGGACCGCAGCCCGTTCGAATACTGCGAAGAAGGTGTCAAGGCCGTCACGTGGGAAGCCACCCCGGTGGTTATTTCCTCGGACTTCTGGGCCGAACACAGCCTCACGGACCTGCGCGGGCGCTCGGAATACTGGTTGGGCATGCAGGGCCGGCTGACCGAGCCCCTGTACAAACCCGCCGGTGAAGACCATTACCGTCCCGTCGGCTGGGATGAAGCACTGGGGATCGTGGCCGACCGGCTCAAGGCCCTGGATTCCCCGCACGAAGCAGCGTTCTACACCAGCGGGCGTACCTCCAACGAGGCAGCCTTCCTGTACCAGCTGTTCGTTCGCGCCTATGGCACGAACAACCTGCCCGACTGCTCCAACATGTGCCACGAGTCCTCAGGCTGGGCCATGGGCCAGACCATCGGAATCGGCAAGGCCACGGTAACCTATGACGATTTCGGGCAGGCCGACCTGATCATCCTCATGGGCCAGAACCCGGGCACCAACCATCCGCGCATGCTCACCGCACTGGAACTGTGCAAGCGCAACGGCGGCAACATCGTAGCCGTGAACCCGCTTCCCGAAGCCGGGCTGAAGCGCTACAAGAACCCCCAGAAGGCCCGGGGCATCGCAGGAAAGGGCACCGAGCTCGCGGACCAGTTCCTGCAGATCCGGCTCGGCGGGGACATGGCCCTGCTCCAGGCCATTTCCAAGCGGGTGTTCGAGGCAGAGGACAAGAACCCGGGAACCGTCCTCGACCACGAATTCCTCGAGGAGCACTGCGAGGGGCTGGCAGACCTCAAGGAACATCTGCTGCTGCTCGACGATGAGGAAGTGCTGGAAGCCACCGGGCTGCGCGCCGAGGAAATCGACGAACTGGCCGAGCGCTACCTGCGGGCTGAAAAGGTGATCATCACCTGGGCAATGGGCATCACCCAGCAGAAAAAGGGCGTTGCCACCATCAAGGAGATCATCAACCTCCTGCTGCTGCGCGGCAACATCGGCAAGCCCGGTGCCGGCGCCGCCCCCATCCGCGGGCACAGCAACGTTCAGGGCGACCGCACCATGGGCATCTGGGAACAGATGCCGGGGACCTTCCTGGACGCACTCGGCAAGGAATTCAACTTCGACCCGCCGCGCGACCACGGCGCCGACGCCGTGGAAACCTTCCTCAGGATGCAGGACGGCCGGATCAAATTCTTCATGGCACTCGGGGGCAACCTGATCTCCGCCATCTCGGACACCCAGTTCGCCGAGGCTGCCATGCAAAAGACGGACATGACCGTGCAGATGTCCATCAAGCTCAACCGCTCCCACCTGGTCACCGGCAAGGAAGCGCTGATCCTTCCGGTTCTGGGCCGCACCGAAATCGACGTCCAGGAAACCGGCCGGCAGTTCGTTTCGGTGGAGGACACGGTCTGCGTGGTCCATGCCTCGCACGGCGGGGTGGAACCTGTCTCGAAGAACCTGCTCTCCGAACCGGCCCTCGTCGCCCGGCTCGGTGCCCTGGTGATCGGCGACCGGATTGACGCCGACTGGGCCGGCTTCGAAAAGGACTACGACCTGATCCGGGACCACATCTCGCGGGTAGTGGAGGGCTGCGAAGACTACAACGAGCGGATCCGGCACGAGGGCGGGTTTGTACTGCCCAACGGCCCCCGCGATTCGCGGTCCTTCCACACCCCGACGGGCAAGGCCGTCCTTACGGTTAATGACCTGGAAGCGGTGCAGCGTCCGGAAGGCACCCTGCTGCTGCAGAGCATGCGTTCACATGACCAGTGGAATACCACCATCTACGGGCACAATGACCGGTACCGCGGCATCAAGGGTGGCCGCCACGTGCTGTTTATGAACTCCGGCGACATCGAGGAACTCGGCCTGGCAGACGGCCAGTACATCGACATCCACGGTGTCCACCACGACGGCGCCGAGCGCGTCCTGCGCAATTTCCGGGTGGTCTCCTACCCCACGCCCAAGGGCTGCGTAGCTGCGTACTACCCGGAAGCCAACGTGCTCGTACCGCTGGACCATGTTGCCGAGGGCAGCAACACCCCGGTGTCCAAGACCGTGCTGGTCCGGGTGGAACCGGCCGCACAGCAGGCTGCGGGGCCGGAAGACAAGATGCGCCGCGAAACGGCTCCGGTGTAGGGCACCCACGTAGGCAGCAACAGCCAAGACGCACAACAGGCCAGGACTTCGGTCCTGGCCTGTTGTTGTATCTTCGGATGGGTGGGCCCGCAATGACCTGGCCCCAACGGGCTGCTTACTGGGCAGAGCCCTTCCAACCCGGCTGGTCCGACCCTTCCAGACCGGTCTCGGCCAGCTGGAAGGCGGTGCCTGCCGCCTTTTGAACCGCTTCTTCCGAGGATTTCCGCCCGCTGGTAGTGGTGAGTCCGGCTGCGTACCCGACCACAAAGGCGCTGACCAGGCCCGCGTTGTCTGCAACGGTCTCGGCCGATTTCTCCCCCAGCTCCACAAGCATCTTGTGGTCCACTTCAAGATCCAGGATCTGCAGCGCCTGGGTGAGGCGCCTGCTCCAGTCGTTCAGTCGGCGCTCTTCCATCTCCGGGTTGGTGCTCATTGCGGCTCCTTCATCGGTGCGTGTGCGGTAAGTAATTAGTCAAGCTTTAGCACCCGTGGCCCGGCACACACAACGTACGCCTCAGCTTCAACGGTGCGGCTCCGGCGAGTGTGACGCAGACCCCACCCGGATCGTGTAAGGATATGTCGGTACTTGTCCAAGTGGTGGGGGGACTTATTTTGGCGAGCGATTATGACAATCAGCTGATCGAATCCGTGACCGTGCGCCGGAACCGGCTGCTCGGCGCCCTGCTGTACGGGGAAAACCCGAACGAGCGCCGGTGGATGGACAGCGTGCGCCTGTTCCTGTTCAGCGTGGCGGCCGCAGCAGTCATCGCCGCGGTCTGCGTGGGGTACTCCTTTGTCAGCAACCTCCTGGAAGAGAACCGCCAAAAGCAGGAAGAGCAGCGCCGGCAGCAAAACTCTGCTCCGCACCGCTCTTCGGACCCCCACGGGGCGGATTACGACGCCGGCCCCGCCGGCGGCCGGTACAACGTTGCCTTTTCGATGCAGACAGGATCCTAGCCGCCATGGCCCATGCCTTCACCCGAGTGACACTGATCGGCTCCCGGCGCCATCTGGACCTGTTGCTGCCGTCGGACCAGCCCGTCGGCGCACTGATGCCGCAGGTACTGGAGCTGCTGAACGACCAGCCGGCGGACGAGGTAGCCGCCAAGGTACTGGTCGGACCCGACGGCACAGAGCTGGCCGCGGAGAGCACGCTGAGCAGTGCGGAAATAGCCGATGGTTCCTCTCTGCTGCTCTGCAACGCCTCCGAGGCGCCGCCCGCCGCCGTCGTCTATGACGTCACGGACCTGGTGGTCAGCGAGACCGAGGCTGTCTCGGGACGCTGGACCGACAGGTTCCGGGAGCTGACCGCCGGTGTCTCCGCCGCCGTCGGCCTGTGGGCAGGGGCTGAGATCCTGCTGGGCTCGGTGGCCCCCGACGACGCCTGGTGGCTGCTGCTCTCCGCATCCCTGGTACTCCTCACTGCCGGCACCGCGCTGGCACGGCCGCCCCGAACCTCCGCCATCGGTCCAACCCTGCAGGGGGCCGGCTGGCTGCTGGGACTCGGCGCCCTGCTGCGCGGAGATCTGGACCCGGAAACAACCCTGCTGTTGATCGCCGGATTGTCCGTACTGACCCTTGTGGGAGTGGGACTCAGCGCAGCCAACCCGCGGGCGCTCTTCACGGGCGCCGGCACCCTTGCCCTGGCCACCGTCATCTGGGCGGCGGCGGGACTCATTTCCGAGAACCCTCCCCGCGCGGCAGCACTGGCCGCGGTATCGAGTGTTCTCCTGCTCGGCCTGCTCCCGAAACTGGCATTGTCCGCCTCCGGCCTGGCAACCCTGGATGACCAGCGTGCCACCGGTGGAACCATCAGCAGGACGGATGCGCTCGAGGCCGTGGCCGGCGCCCATCGGGGGCTCACCCTGGGCGCGATCCTCACGTCGGTTTCCATAGCGTTGGGGCTCTGGGTGCTCGGCACCGACACGGAGCACCAGAAATGGACGCTGCCGCTGCTGTTCGCCCTGACCCTGGCGGTTTTCCTGCGGGCGCGGTCCTTCCCGCTCGCGGCCGAACGCATCTCGCTGTACGCCGCATCGGGTGTGGGGCTGACCGCCCTCACGGTGGCGTCCCTGCGGTTCTTCTCCTCCGCGCCCTGGACTGTGGGCCTGGCGGTACTGGTTCTCGCCGCCTGCATCGCGGTCAGCCTGACCCTTGATCTGCCGGACCACGCCGAAGCCCGCATCCGGCTGCTCGCCAAACGTCTGGAGACCTTCGCCATCCTGGCCTCTATTCCCCTGGTCATCGGGATGTTCGGCATCTACTCCCAGCTGCTGGGCAGCTTCTGATGCGCGAATCGCCTCATCTGCGGGTCTGCCCGCCATCCGACACCTTCCATCCCGCTGATCCGGCCGCCCCGGCCGGTGGAGGACTATAGCCATGAGCTCACCCGTGAACGCCGGGCCGCTGCCCTACGGTGCCCCCGGTGCCGCCACCCCGGACGGCTTCGAATCAACCCCTCAGCGGCTCCGCCGGACCTTGCGGACCCGCCCTGCCGAAGGCCTGCTTCGCCGGTCGGTCAGCTCCGCGGGGAACCTCTTCCGCGGGGATGATTATCCGCACCGTCTGGCCGAGGCCGCGGCCGGTGCGCAGGCACCGGTGGCCACGGGCCGGCGCATCGCCGTCGTCGGCTCCCGCGGCGGTGCCGGGAAGACCACGCTGGCGGCCCTGCTCGGATCGGTCTACTCCTCCATGCGCACCGACGCCGTTACGGTCCTGGACAACGCCCCCTCCGGCGGCACGCTGGCGCTGCGCACCGGGGTCCCCGACGCCGCCTCCCTGGATATCGCCGCCGCCGAACTGTCCCGCCGCCCCCCGACATCGCTGGCTGATCTCTCGGCGCTGCTGACACCCGCCGGCCGCGGGAACCTGCTGGTCACCGGGCGCCGCGGCACCGGCGGACGGCCGACAGCCGACGACGCCGCCGCCAAGGCACTGTCCCTGGCCATCTCCCGGTATTGCCCCATCACCGTCATGGACTGCGGCACCGGACTGGAGCTCCCCAGCACACGTTGGGCGCTTTCCCAATCCCATCTGGCGGTCTTCGCGACGACTGCCTCCGTAGCGGGCCTGGAAGATGCCGGCCTGTACGCCACGGCCTGGCGGCGGGACCCGGCACTGGCGGCCGTGCCGCTGCTGGTGGTGGTGGTCCGGAACCAGCCGGACGGACCGTTCCGCGCCGACGCCGAAGCCCGCCGTCTGACGCGCATGGGTATCGACGCCGTCGGGCTGGGATACGACCGGCACCTCGCAGCCGGAGTGGAAATCAGCCTTGCACTGCTGGCCCGCCGAACCCGTCTCGAGGCGGCCTCCCTTGCCGCCGGCGTCCTCGCGAGGGCCACGGCATGAGCGTTCGGATCCTGCACCGGCCTGCCCGGACCACGGCCCCCGCCCGCGGCCTCGAACCGTTCACCATGGACGCCCCGCCGCAGATGGAACAGGGCAAGGGCGGCATGAACATGATGTCGCTGGTACCCCTGCTCGGCGCCGGCGTCTCCATGACGGTCATGATGCTCTTCCGCGGCTCCCCGTTGGCCGCCGTGGGTGCACTGGCCATGGTGGTGACCATCCTGGCCTCCGTCATCATGATGGTCAGCCAGCGCGGAAAGCAGGGCCGCCAGCGCAAGGACCGGCGGGAAAACTATCTCGAATACCTCGAACGCTGCCGCGCCACGCTCCGCACCGAGGAACACACGGCCGTCAAGGTGGCCCGCATCGCCAGCCCGCCGCCGGACGCCCTATTCGACATCATCCGCAATACCCGCCGCATCTGGGAGCGGCGGCGGCACAACGAGGATTTCCTGGACGTACGCATCGGTACCGGGCCGCGGCAGAACCGTGAAGTGCAGATCATGAACTCCGGCTCTGCGGTGATGCAGAGTGACACCTTCATGATGACGGAACTGGAGATCCTCAAGCGGCGCTACGAGTCCAGCCCCGAACTGCCGTTGACGGTACCGCTGGACTGCGCCGGAAATGTCAGCATTGTCGGCTCCAGGGAGTTCGTGCTGCGGGTCAGCCGTCTCCTGCTGGTCCAGGGTGCGGCCTTCCATTCCCCGGAGGACCTCCATCTGGCCCTGGCCGTGCCCGAAGCCGAACGGGAAAACTGGGAGTGGGCCACCTGGCTGCCGCACTTGGCGGACCAGAAAAGCACTCACCGCACCGGGCCGGTCCGGCGGCTGGCCCCGTCCATGGACGTCTTGTCGGACCTGCTGGCCGATGACCTCCACGGACGTTCCAGTCTGGCCGCGGAGTCCCGGAAAAACTTCCTGCGCGGAGGTGTGGGCACGGCGCTGCCCCGCCTGATGGTGGTTGCCGATTCCTACGGAGAGCTGCCGGTGGAGCTGGCAGTCCCGGACAAGCAGTCCTCGCCCGGCGCCCTTGGGATCACCACGCTGTTCCTGGTGAAGGAACGCCGGCAGGAACCCAGCGAAGTGGCGATCCGCATCAGTGAGGACGGCGAGGGGTTCCGGGTGGAAAACTACCGGACCGACCCCGTGGAGCCGGTGGTCGAGGCTGGCACCCTGGACCAGTTGCCGGTCCCGCTCGCCCAGTCCCTGGCCCGCAGCCTGGCACCGCTACGGCTGTCCCCCGATTCGATGGAACACGATTCCTCGGAAAACTCCCAGGGGTTCCTGGAGATGCTGGGCCTCTCCCCGCGGCTGGATGAAGCCGATATCCGCCGGTTGTGGAAGCCCCGCGGCGAGGTGGACTTCCTGCGGGTTCCGCTGGGTCCCGATGACCGCGGGCGGCCGGCCCTGCTGGATTTGAAGGAATCGGCACAGTTCGGGCACGGCCCGCACGGCCTGTGCGTGGGTGCCACCGGCTCCGGCAAGTCCGAAATGCTGCGCAGCCTCGTGGTGGGACTGCTGGCCACGCACTCCCCCGAGGTGCTGGCCATGGTGCTGGTGGACTACAAGGGCGGCGCCACCTTTGCCCCCTTCGCCAACGCACCCCAGGTCACCGGCGTCATCACCAACCTTTCCGACGACGTCAGCCTGATCGAACGCGTCTATGCCAGCCTCTCCGGTGAAATCCAGCGCCGGCAGGAAGTCCTCAAGGAGGCCGGCAACCTCGCCAACATCACGGACTACCAGCTGCACCGGCAGGAGCTGCTCTCCCAGGGCAAAGACCTGGCGCCGCTGCCGCACCTGGTGGTCATCATTGACGAATTCGGCGAGCTGCTGACCGCACGCCCGGACTTCATTGAGCTCTTCCTGTCCATCGGCCGCATCGGCCGGTCGATCGGCGTGCACCTGCTGCTCTCCAGCCAGCGCATCGAGGGCGGCAAGCTTCGCGGCCTGGACACCTATTTGTCCTACCGGATCGGCTTGCGCACGCTCTCCGAAGCTGAGTCCCGGACCGTGCTGGACACCCCCGACGCCTTCCACCTGCCGCCGGTCCCCGGGTTCGGGTACCTGAAGGTGGACACCACCACGTACACCCGGTTCAAGTCCGGATACGTGTCCGGCCCGCTCGAGATGGAAGAAGAGGACGAGCCGGAAACCGACGACGCCGGACGGCCCGCCGTCCTGCGCGTCCCGCGGTATGCCGCGACCCTCGAAGAGGCCGTGCAGCAGGACCCCGCCAAACCGGCGTCGACCTCCGCCTCCAAGCGGACCACCGGCCCCACGGTGCTCTCCACCCTGATGGACACGCTCGCGAAATTCCCCCGCGCCGTCGAACCGATCTGGCTGCCGCCGCTCCCGGGAGGCATTGCGCTGGATATCGCCGCGGACGGGCTGGACACCACCAGCCAGGGCATCCGCCTGGCCACCGGCGGCGGCTTGAAGATCCCGGTAGGGCTGCTCGATGATCCGGCGAAGCAGTGGCAGGGCATCTGGGAAGTGGACCTGGCTGCCAACGGCGGCAATGCGGCCATTGTCGGCGGACCGCAGACCGGCAAGAGCACGGCCCTGCGCACGCTCGTCGCCAGCCTGTCCCTGACCCACTCGCCGGCCGAAGTAGGCATCTACGCCATTGACCTCCTCGGCAGCGGGCTGGTTCCGCTCGAAGGGCTCCCCCATGTGGGCGGCGTGGCGGTCCGCACCAACCGCGAGGTGGTCCGCCGTACCGTTGACGAAATCCTCGCCATGCTCTCGCAGCGCGAACGTATCTTCGAGAAGTACCAGATCGACTCCCTGCCCACTCTGCGCCGCCTGTGCGCGCAGGGCGGCATCCCTGAGCTGCCGAGTGCGGACATCGTGATGGTGCTGGACGGTTACGGCCAGCTCTCGGACGAGTTCGAAGAGATTGAAAAATCCGTACACGCCCTGATCAGCCGCGGCGGCGGATACGGCATCCATGTGGTGGTGACCTGCTCGCGGATGAACGAAATCCGCATTGCGCAGCAAAGCTTCTTCGGCAACCGGATTGAACTGCGCCTGTCGGATCCCGGGGAGTCTGCGCACGGCCGGAAACTGGCCGAGTCCGTGAGCCCGGGGACGCCCGGTCGGGCAATGACGGACCGGAAGCTGCAGGGGCATTTTGCCCTGCCGCGCATCGACTCCGAATCGGACCCGGACACCGCCAACTCCGGGATGCGGGATCTTGTGGATGCGGTGTCCGCCTCCACGGACGAACGCGCCATGCAGGTCCGCGTGCTGCCGGCAGTGGTGGACGCAGCAACCGCACCCACACCGGCGGCCCCGGCCACGGTGCCGCTGGGCCAGCGCGAGACCGACCTGGGCACCGAGCTGCTGGACCTGCACAACAAGGAACGCCATCTGGTGATCATGGGCGACGACGGCGCCGGCAAGACCAACGCCATGCGATCGGTGATCCGCCGTCTGGCCGAACAGCACAACGCCGAGGACATTGTGTTCGCGGTGTTCGATCCGCGCCGCACGCTCGCGGATGAGGTGCCGGAAGATTATCTGGGCGGATATGCCACCAGCGCAGCCCTGGCCGAACAGCTGGCGTCCGCCGTCGCCGGCGAGCTGCAGAAACGGATCAGTGCCACCCCCGAAGAGGTCGCCGCCCTGCCCCGGGTGGTGCTGGTGATCGACGACTATGACGTACTGACCGCCGGCGGCTCCTCGCCCCTGGGCAGGTTGACGCCCTTCCTGCCGCTGGCCCCGGAGATCGGGCTGCACGCAGTGCTTTCCCGCCGGGTCCGGGGTGCCAGCCGGGGCATGTACGAGTCCTTCTTCACGGCCCTGCGTGATTCCGGTGCCGCGGCGCTGATCCTCTCCGGCGACCGCGGGGAAGGCACGCTCATTAACGGTGTCCGGGCCCGGGCGCTGCCACCCGGACGCGCCCAGTTGGTCCAGCCGGGACGGCCGGTGCAGACCCTGCAGCTGTTCTGGAACGAGACGGCCAGCGACGTGTTGGCGGGAGAAGCGCGGCGCTGAGTCCGGGCTGGACGCGGCGCGGGCCCCAGGACCCCGCGCCGCCTGTCCGGTTATGCCTGGGAGACGGTGAAGCTGCGGTCACCGAAGAAAACGGTGCTGCCCACGGGTGCAAGGACGGGGCGAAGCGGTTCCAGTTCCTCCCGCAGTCCCTGGGCGGTGACGACGGCGCTGCCGTTGGTCGAATTGCGGTCCGTTACCCAGACCCCCTTCGGATCCGCCTGCAGGTGCAGATGGGTCTTGGAGACCGAGCGGCCCATGTCCGCGAAGTCGAGCAGCTGCCCCACCGTTTCCTGGGGCTTGGTTGCCGGATTCCGCCCCAGCAGCGCCGTGCCGGTCACGACGACGGCGGCGCCGTCGTCGAACTGCATCAACACGCCGGTCGAGCGGTGCCGGGACGCCACCCGGGTCATTTCCAGCTCGTCGTCCGGATGCTGGGGAACCCCTGCCGGGGCAGGGGACGGCAGGGCCGCAGCCGCCGCGCGCCGCGGGGAGGCCGGTGCCGGTGCGGCGGGCGCTCCAGCCATGGTGGCAGGCACGGTCTGGAACGGAGTGGAAGCAGCCTGGGGTACATCGGAGGCAGGGAAACCCGGCACCGCAGTGACCGGGCTGGCAGGCGAGACGGCCGTCGGCGCCTGGGCCGGGTCTGCGTTGCTTTCAGGGGCAGCCGAACCGGCGGCACGGATTCCGCCGGTCAGCAGCGGATCACGCCCGGCCCGCACGTCCACCACCAGGGTGCCGGCAACCTTGTCATGCCAGCCCTGGCGTTGGTGGTTTTTATCCCACAGGTTGGAGACCAGCAGAACCACCGGCCCCACCACCACGGCGCCGGACAACCCGAGCAGGACGTTTCGCAGCAGCACGGGGAGCAGCCCCGGCGCGTGTCCGTTGCTGCCGGTGGTCCGGATACCCAAGGCGAGGTTCCCCGGTGTCTTGCCGGAGCCCGCTTCCCAGATCCAGAGCCACAGCGCGTATCCGCTGGCCAGTACCGCTCCCGTTGTCATCCCCAGCACCCGGGCCTCGTCGCCCCCGACCAGCCAAAACAGCCAGGTCACGGCAAGCAACAACACCGCTGACGGCAACGCGTCCAGTGCCTTGGCGGCCAGACGCTGGAAAGCCGTGGCATTGACGAGGTTCGTACTGGAGGCCATCTAGGTGTTCCTTGTCGTTCTGTTGATCGAAGTACGGTCCCCGGGCGATGCCGCTTCGGGTGCCTGCGCCTGCACGTTGTCACGGACGAGCGCGGTCCCTGCCGGATCATCCGCAGGACGGTCCAGCAGTGGCAGGTCGGCCGAGGTTATGAGCTGGGACGTTACGGCATGCTCCACCAGTCGGGCCCGCCGGTTCGACGCCGGCTTCCCCTCGGCCCCGCGGAGGCCCGCCACGCCGACCCGGTCCAGCTTTTCGCACACGTTATCGAGCTTCCGGTTAAACCGGGTCTGCGACCAGCCCAGCCGCTGCGCTGCCTCCGCGGAGGTCGGCAGGGCACTGTACCCGGTGCCGTCGCGCCGCAGCAGCGGTTCCGCCAGCGCCACCATCACTGCCTTCTGGGATTCCGTAAATAGCACGGGACCGATGGTTGTTTCCCCGCTGTCGGCTGCGCTGAGGGGATCCTGCCGGAAGGTGGGCGTTTTCAGGTGGACATCGAATTCGTAGGTGGTGGAACCGGCACTGAAGATAATCCGGGTCTGTTCAAAGACCACAGGAAGCCGGGCGCCGGGCGCCAACCAGGCCTGCATACCGCCGCCCGAGTCCGCAATGGTGGCAGAGATCCGGCTGCCGATATTCGTCAGCCACCAGATCCCGTTGTCCTTGGCGATGCTGAGGAACTTCCGGTGCAGATAGGGATTGTCGTCGATGGCCAGATCGCCCTCCCTGCCGATGCTGAAAACGGCAGTTTCCTGCGGCTCGTACCATTCGCCGCAGTACTCTATGCCAAGCTCCCCCACGCGTCTCCCCCTTGTCCGGTTGCCCGGCTTTCCGTGCGGCTCCCCCATGGCCCCGCTACGCCTTCATTGTCCATCCGCACCTGCTGCTTCTCACTGCGGCGCGCAGAACGCGACCGGCGGCGATGCTTTCCCGTTGTCCCTCGCCACTTGCACTTCTATACAGGTCTCGCCGTCCGATGCCGGAACCTGTGCCTTGGCCTCCGGTGTCCGGACCATCTCTCCCCGAGCGGTGGCACTGACCGTCCGCCACAGATAAATATCCCCGTCTGCCGGTTCCGGGTTCTTCCAGGTGAACACCACTGAACCGTCCGAAACAGCGGCGGCCAGCGATTCGGGCGGGAGCACCGCACCTTCGGTCCCCGCCAAGGGATTCTGCGCGGATTTCGACGGTGTGGGCAGGACGCTCTTCGGTTCCGTTTCGGGCAGCAGCAGGGCCGCAGCGACAATGCCGATGGCGGCTGCTGCCGCAGTCACCAGACCGATGCGCAGTGCAGTCTTGCCGCGGCGCCGGGGCGGTTCCGGCCAGCTGAAAGCCTCCGGAACCCCCGTGTCCACGGCCCCCGGGGCCGGTCCCGTCGGCGCAACTCCCGAACGCATTACCGTGCCCTCGTGGACCGCAGCAGCCTCGTCGCCGCCGGAGGCGGGGCCCGGGGAAACAGCAGCAGGGACCGCCGCCCGCGCCGCACCGGCGCCGGTGACTGACGACGTCGGGCGCTGCAAGGGTGCCCGGCGCGGCGGCGTCGTGGTGCCTGGATCAATGGAGACCACGCGCCGGATGCGGGTGCGGTCCTCGTCGTCGCCGCTCTCCTCAGCCTGGTCCGGCTCCTGCAGCACCTCAAACGGCGTACTGGCCAGGTTCAGCTCGCCCTGGATCCGCTGAAGTGCCAGCCCGAAGGCGTAGGCGGAGGAGAACCGGGACTCGGGAGACTTGGCCATGGCCGTGGCCAAAGCCA
This sequence comes from Arthrobacter jinronghuae, assembly GCF_025244825.1. NCBI lineage: Bacteria > Bacillati > Actinomycetota > Actinomycetes > Micrococcales > Micrococcaceae > Arthrobacter > Arthrobacter jinronghuae. The sequence goes on along the minus strand of NZ_CP104263.1, from coordinate 1,123,377 downwards.
GTTCCAGCGATTCCGGGACGTCCGCTCGTCCGGTGGGCCGCAGCGGCTGGCTGACAATCCGGTCGATCAGTTCACGCTGGGTATTGCCCTGCCCGGGCACTACAAACGGCGAGCGCGCTGCCAGCAGGGTGTACAGGGTGGCGCCGAGGGCCCAGACGTCAACCCGGATTCCGTCCGCCCGGCCGCCGGTGAGCGCTTCCGGCGGCGACCAGGGAATGGACAGTCCCAGGTCCTCGTCCTCGGCGGCGTCGGTGGTGCCGGAAATCCCGAAGTCCGTCAGGGCGGGACGGTTGTAGTCCGTGGTGAGGATATTGGCCGGTTTAATGTCCCGGTGGGCGATACCGGCCCGGTGCGCGGTCTCTACGGCGGAGGCCACCTGGATTCCGATGGTGAGCACTTCAGCCAACGGCAGGCCGCCCTGGCGGTACCGGATGTCGAGGCTGGGCCGGGAGCAGTACTCCATGGCCAGATAGGAGTGGCCGGCCTCAGTGATGTCCGCTTCATAGATGGTGACGATGTACGGGTGCGAGGACAGCTGTGCCATGAGGTTCGCCTCGGCCTCGAAGCTGCGCCGGGCGCTGTTCGTGCGCAGGTCCGAGAGGAGCACCTTGACGGCGACCCGCCGCCGGGGATGGTCCTGCTCATAGAGGTAGACGTCGGCAAAGCCGCCGGAACCCAGGTGCCGCAGGTAGCGGTAGCCGGAGATCTCCGGCGGGGGTGCCGGAGCACGCTTCTTCATGCCAGTCCCTCGAACCGGATCCAGACGTCGTCGCCGAGCTCGGCGGTGTCGCCGTCGAGCACAATCACCCCTTCACCCTGGCCCAGGCGGTGCGGCAGCTGTCCGTTGCGGACCAGCACGGTGCCGTTCGTGGAGAACAGGTCCCGGAGCATCACATGCCACCCCTCCAGCCGGATCTCCGCGTGCGAGCGGGAAATGTCGCCTCCGCTGCTGGGAACCTGCACCATCCGCGGCATGTCCGAGCCCGGAGTCCTCGCCACCGACGGCTGGCGCCCGACAACAATGTTCCGGTCCAGGACCTCCGTATGGCCGGTGGAAAACACCGCCCGTCCCAGGGCAGGACGGCTCACCGGGTGGGGCTCTTCGCCCAGCGGCTGCCCGCAGTGCACGCACACGCTGCGCGTAGGCGGATTTGCATGCCCCTGCGGGCAGGTGCGGGCCAGAACCGTCGGGGCCGTACCCGGGTGGCTGGCAGGGGCCGGTGCCGCATGGCCGGCAGGGGCCGGTGCCTCCTTGGCCAGTTCGCTGCTCATGATGGTGTCGCCGTCGTGGTCCAGGTCATCGGGTGCCTCACCGGCAGGTACCGCGGGAGCTGGGGCCGTGACCGGAACGGCCTCCGGAGCTGCAGACACCGGGGCCGCAGGTATGGGTGAAGGCGCCGGCGCGGGGGCCGGTGCGGGAGCCGACGGCGCCGGGGCTACCGGTGCCGGCGCTGCGGCAGCGGCAGCGGGAACCCGAGCTGCCGGGACCGAAGCTGCTGGTACCGGGACTCCGGCCGGACGCCCGGGAGCACCGACCGGGGCCGCCGAGTTGCTGCGCTGCCACGGCACTGAATCGATCAGTGCACCGGACGGCACGGCGGCTGCTTTCGGTGCGGGCGGAAGCGGTGCTTCGACAGGCTGGAGGGTATCCGACGGGACGAAAGCTTCGTCCGGGGGCCGGACGGTCTCGCTCAGGTCCGTCTCCTCCGCGGAAACCGGCTCTTGCTCGGGTTCCACGGTTTGCTCCGCTGTTATACCGGGTTCAGCCGGACCGGCAGCGTTACCTTCCGGCGAAGGGCCCGGCGTTGAGGCCGGCGCGGAGGGGCGGGCAGCGGCGGGCTGGGATGAGCCGGGCTGGGGTTCCGCGGGCTGGACGGCAGCGGGCTGGACGGCAGCGGGCTGAGAAGCTGCGGGCTGGGATTCCGGTTGGGCAGCCGCGGGCTGGACGGCAGCGGGCTGAGCAGTTGCGGGCTGGGATTCCGGTTGGGCAGCCGCAGGCTGGACGGCAGCGGGCTGAGCAGTTGCGGGCTGGGATTCCGGTTGGGCAGCCGCAGGCTGGACGGCAGCGGGCTGGGATGAGGCCTGCTTCGCATCGGCGGTCATCCGCGCCCCAACTTCCAGAGCCCCGACTTCCAGAGCCCCGACGTCCCGCGAGCCGAATTCCAGCATCGAAACCAGGGCAACGCCGCTTTCGAGCGGCAGCAGCGGATCCTCCGCGGATCTCCCGGCACCACCATCCGAAGCCGAGGCCTTCAGGGTGAACGAGCCGCCAGCCGGCAGGACCCGTTCGCTCCACGTGGTGACGAATTCGCCCGACGCGGCCGGCTCGTCCTTCCCTGCCTCCTGCAGTTCCAGCGGGCCGCGCAGGATGACGTGCAGGCGCTCCCGGTCCCGCAGGGAAAGCACACCGAAGGACGGCATATCCGCAAGACTTCCGGTGAGCCCCCCGGAGACAGCCGAAAAAACGCGGTCGAGTGCCGGCTCGGTTGCCAGCAGTGACCAGATCTCCCGTACCCGCTCTTCCCCGGTGTCCGGGGGCAGCAGGCACAGCACCGAATCGCGAACCAGGCACAGCCACGTCCCGGGGCGGTAGCGTAGGCCTTTCATTCCTCTGCAGTCTTCCGCTGGACCGCCGGGTCAATGCCGGGACCCGCCGGGCCGCCTTCGACGGGACGGGGGCCGGTGGACTGCGCTTCCTGGGAAGCTCCGGGCAGCGTGATGGCGGCGGACTCGTGTCCGTCCGGTCCGCCCTCGGCGTCGATGACCAAAACCGTGACGTTGTCCCGCCCGCCCGAGCGCAATGCAGCCTGGACCAAGGCGGCACAGGCGTCCTGGGGATTGGTCACGGACGTCAGGATCTGCAGGATGTGCCCGTCCGCCACCTCGCCGGTGAGACCGTCGGAGCAGACCAGGAGCCGGTCCCCGGGTTCCACCGGGATCAGCCAGAAGTCTGCCTCGGCATCATTTCCGGTGCCCAGGGCGCGGGTGACGACGTGGCGGCGCGGATGCACCAGGGCCTCGTCCGGAGTAATCTGTCCCAGATCCACCAGCTCCTGGACCTCGGAGTGGTCCACTGTGATCTGTTCCAGCACGCCGTGGCTCAGCCGATAGGTGCGTGAATCGCCCACGTTGAACACCAGCCAGTAGGGGTTTCCCCCTTCCCGGACGAGGACGGCGCCGGTCAGCGTGGTGCCTGCCCGCCCGCCTGTGGCCTCACGGATGCGGTGGTCCGCCTCCTTAACCAGAGCCTCCAGCTGTTCAGCCGAGAACTCCGGCAGGTGCTTGCCCACTATCGGGGAATCACCCAGGGTCCGGACACAGATGCTGCTGGCCACCTCCCCCGCCTCGTGTCCGCCCATGCCGTCGGCGATGGCAAAGATCGGGTCAGCGGCAATGAGCGAGTCCTCATTCAGTTCGCGGCGCAGTCCGCGGTCCGAGGCGTAGCCGAACACGGCGTGCATATCGGTATCCGGGGATGCAGTTTCGTCGGAGTTCATTCACGCCCTATCCGGAAGGTTCACTAAAGTGATCTGGCTTACGAGTTCTCCTGCTTACCCTAGCCGACGGCAGCGCCCAGCGGTCCGGCGTGAGGCGGCGGGTCCACATCCTCGCGTCGAGCAGCAAGGAGCGCGGTGAATAGCGGGCCCGCTGGCGCCGCCAGAAACCCACTGATCCTGCGAGCCTGCCCAGATGCTCCTCGACTTGCTTCCAGTACTCTTCGACCTCAGCCTCGGAAGGTTCACCCGGGCCGAAGATACCGGCGTCGGCGCGCCGGGCCAGGACAGCGGTCGAATCCGCCGCGACCGGGAACGCATGCTGCAGGAGGGCTGCATGTTCGCGCCGGGTCGCGCGGCTGGGCGGGCGGCTGCCCAGGTCGGTCGCCAGGCTCACCACTTCCTTCCAGCCGCCGCCGACCCGCCGGGAGGGCGAGCCGGACGTCCGCCGGGAGGGCGAGCCGGACGTCCGCCGGGAGCGCCGCCGTCGGACCTTGACCAGCAGGATCAGCAACAACGGTCCCAGCAGGATGACAAGCGGCAGCGAGGCCAGGGCTACAAGGCGCAGCCAGTAGCGGAACGTAACCCAGAAATCGTCTTCCTGCTCCTCGGGGTCCTGGGCCTCGGCCTCCGTGTCCGGAGGCAGCTCGGCCGGTTCCTGCGGCGGAGGCGGCGGCTGCAGGACCTGGGGTTTCGGCGTGGACTTCGGTTGCTGCTGCGGCGGCACCGGTTCGTTATCCTCATCCGGAGTGGGGAAGAAGGGCACCCAGCCCACGTGTTCGAACTCCACCTCAACCCAGGCGTGGACGTCGTCACCGGTGATTTCCAGCGGCGCCGACGGATCCTTCACTTCGTCCCAATCCGGATAGAAGCCCATAACCACGCGAGCCGGGATGCCCAGCTTGCGTGCCATCAACGCCATCGCGACGGCATACTGCTCGTCGTCGCCGACCATCTGGTCCGCGTCCATCAGCCGCAGCATCCGCGCGGCTCCGTGTCCGGGCAGCGAGGGGGTCTCCCCCTCCTTGCCGTTGCTGAAGAAGCCCTCCGAGGCAAGGATCTGCTGCAGGCGGCGCACGCGCTGGACCGGGCGGGACTCCTCACCGACGTAATCCGCCGCCTTCGAGCCCAGGATCGGCGGATCGTTGTAGACCCGGGGAAGCTGGGTGGAGGAGAAGCGGTACTTGGCCAGCTGGGCGTCGTCGGGCTCTTCGGGGAAAAGGACGCTGGCCTCATAGGTATCCCCCGGCTGCAGCTGCGCCACCGTCAACGCGGTGCCGGAGGCTTCGCTGTAGTAGAGGCCGGCGGCGAGGTCCGCGGCACGTTCACCCGTTACCTTGAAGCCCGTCGCCTGCCCGCCTGCCGGGACCCAGGCGCCGCCGTACTCACCAACGGTGAACTTCAGGTTCGCCTTGGTGCCGTCCTCGTCGGCTGCCTGTGCCAGGTCCGAGCGTGCGTCACCCACGCGGGTGAAGTTCCCGTTGCTGCCCGGGTCCACGGTGTAGACCACGCCGTCGTAGGCGTCCAGCGCGGCCAGGCGGATGCGCTGGCCCTCGGGCAGTCCTTCCACCGTGAAGAGCGTGGTGTCCGATTCGTCCTTCACATACCGCCGGAAGTCCGTGAGCGGGCTGGGATAGTCGAAGAGGTCCACGGGCGGCTCGACGACGTCGCGCAGCACCTGGCGGTCGGCGCCCTGGTCCAGCAGCGGAGCCGCGCCGAGGGACGCAGCGAGCGCTACGGCAAGCACGGCCGCCCCGAAACCGAGCCGCCGGGTGCGGGCGGACCGGGCGGCAGCGGACGGCTGCCCGGACGCGCTGCGGAGTTTTCGTCTGGTCGTCTCTCCCGCCCCGGCAGCCGGGGAGCTGCCCTGCAGGGTAATGGTTTCGACCGTGCCCCGGCCCAGCTCCCGCCGGTAGGCCAGCCAAGGCATCGTCAGGGCAATCAGCACGGCCCCGCGGATGCCGGGCAGCGGCGCCTCGTCCGTGCCGAGGGCAATGCCTGCGACGAACACTGCCACGACAGGGGCCAACACCCAGTAGGGGCGCCGGGCACGCCAGGCGAGGAGACCGGCCACCAGTCCGCCGACCAGGCCAAGCAGGAACGGCACCACCAGCATGCCCGCCGCAAGGCCGACGGGCGGCGCGATGGTCAGCAGGTCCTTCCACGCAAAAACGATGCCCAGGACCAGCACCCGGACGGAAGCGAACGAGGGGACGATGCCGGCGATGGCTTCGAGCGGTGCCGCGAATGCGCTGCCCAACAGCACATAGGTGCCCGCCGCAGCGCCCGCGGTGGCCCAGAATCCCCAGCGCAGGCGAGCGGATGCTTCGGCCAGGCCCAGGCCCAGCAGGATGCCGCCGATCCCGGCTACCAGGAACCGCATATCCCAGCCGAAGGTGGGTCCGAGGCCCAGGATCCCGAGGGTCAACACTGCCGTGAGGAGCGCCCAGTCAGCCAGCCGGGGCAACAGGGCTGCCAAACCCGGGCCGGTCACGTGCGTACTCACGCGACCGCCTTCCGCAGCACGCCGGGGAGGCTATGGAGATCCCCGATGTCCAGCACCGCGAGCTCACCTATGGCGGCCAAAGCCGGTTCCATGCCGGTCCCGCAGCGCAGCGCAATGCAGCGGATGCCCGGCGGAACCTTCATCGAGGCGGACCGCAGCGCGGCGCCGTTGGGTTCGGTACCCGTAACAAGGAACACGACGGAGGCGTTGGGCACGGCGTCCGCCGTGATCCGGGCGAGGTCGACGATCCCGGAGGTGCGTGTCTGGCCCTCTGCCACGGTGAGGCCGTCCAGCATGGCACCGGCAGTCACGCAGCGCAGCGGCCCGTCCTGGGTCAGTACCGACAATGCCAGCTGTTCGCGGAACGCCTGGACTCCCAGCGAACCCGCAACCGAAACCGCCAGTTCCAGGTCCTCCTCGGAGGCGTACTCGGCGCTGCTCAAAGACAGTGCGACCGCCACATGGGAACGCCGGGTTTCTTCAAACTGGCGGACCATCAGGGTGCCCGTCCGCGCGGTGGTCTTCCAGTGGATGTGCCGGCGGTCATCACCGGGAACATAGGCCCGGAGGGCATGGAAGGCCACATCCGAACTGGACAGGTCCGTTGTGGGCTCGCCTTCCAGGTCCCGGATGAATCCCGTGGTGGAACCGCTCAGGGACACGGTGCGGGGATGCACGTACAGGTCCACGGCATCGGCCCAGATGAGCCGCCTGCCCATCAGCCGCAGCGGATCCTGGCGCACGGACTCCACGGGGCCCACGCCAATCACGGCTCGCCGGCGCGTAGGGATACTGAAGAGTTCCTCATGTGTCTGTCCCGGACGCATGCGGGGCAGGTCAAACGCGGCGACGGCTCCGCCCACCGGAAGCTCAAAGGTCACCGGAAGCATCGACCGCGCGGCCGTGCTCGTGATGCTGAGGCTGCCTACCGCGGCATCGCCGACGGCAACCCGGGTGCGGGCCAGGTCCAGTGCCACGTCATAGGAGAGCCTGCCGACGACGAACGCCGTTCCCAGCACCAGCAGGACACCGGAGCCGACGGCGGCAACCAGCGCCTCCTGCCAGTTGAACACCGTGCCGAGGAGAACAAGAACGAAGGTGAGCCCCACGGCCAGCCAGCCCAGCGGGCTGACAGCTGCCATGGCGGCCCGCAGGCGGTGTCCCGCCGAGCCAAGTCCGGCTCCCGTCCGTTCCAGGACCGGAGCCAGGCGCCGGGCGGCCGGTGCCAGTTTGGGTGCTGCGGCCCGCCAGTAAGCGGAGCGGAGGAATGCACGACGCAGCCGCAGGATGCGCCGGCGCAGGCTGACTGCGGCGCGCCGGCTCCAGCGGCCGGTGCGCCCGGGAAACTTTGGCATGGTCGTCCCTAGGCCTGCGCCTGTGCCCGCTGCTGGGGTGCAGCCACGTCGGCGAGCACTGACAGCAGAACCGCTTCCGGGCTGGCTCCGGCAAACTCGGCTTCCGGGTCCATGACCAGCCGGTGGGTCCAGACAGCCGGCGCCAGCGCCTTGACGTCGTCGGGCAGGACATAGTTCCGCCCCTCGGAAGCTGCCCGGATCTTTGCGACCCGAACCATCGCCAGGGCCCCGCGGACGCTGACACCAAGACGTGTTTCGGTTGCCGTACGGGTGGCTGACACGAGGTGCGAGATGTACTCCAGCACCGCCGGTTCCACATGCACCGTGGTGCCCAGCTCGGCCATGTCCCGGACCGCCGACGTCGTAATCACCGGGGTGAGGGCCGCCGAGCGGTCTCTGGTGGAGGAACCGGAGAGCAGTTCCAGGGTTGCCTCGTGGTCCGGATAGCCGATGGAGGTCTTGATGAGGAAGCGGTCCAGCTGGGCTTCGGGAAGCCGGTAGGTACCCGCCTGCTCAATCGGGTTCTGGGTGGCGATCACCATGAACGGACGGTCCTGGGTGTAGGTCTCCCCGTCCACAGTGACTCGGGATTCCTCCATCACCTCCAGCAACGCGGACTGCGTCTTGGGCGAAGCGCGGTTGATTTCATCCGCAAGCACGATGTTCGCGAAGATGGGCCCGCGGTGGAATTCGAAAAGCTGCTGCTTCTGGTCATAGATGGTGATGCCGGTGACGTCGGAGGGCAGCAGGTCCGGGGTGAACTGGATGCGGGAGTTGGATCCCTGCACCGTGGCCGCCAGTGAACGGGCCAGCATGGTCTTGCCGGTCCCGGGGGCGTCTTCAAGCAGCACATGGCCTTCAGCCAGCATTGCGGTCAGTACCAGCCGGACAACGTCCTTCTTGCCCAGCACCGCTTCACCGACGTTCGCTGTGAGCCGTTCAAAGGTCTCCGCGAACCAGGCTGCCTGTTCTTCAGTCATTGCCATCTTCTTATATCTCCAGTCGTTCTTGTTATGAGATCCCACAGCGCAGCATGTCTAACAGCGCGGCATATCCACGGGCCGGTCGATACCGATATTGGTATGCATTGCGTTGACGAAGTACCCGTTGTTGCTTGGCCTGCTGCCGGTGTCCTGGCGGTACCACACGTCACCGTTGTACGCAATGCCGTAGCAGTTCGCATCGATGGTGTCTTCGTACCAGAACCAGTGGTCGCCGACGCAGGTCTTGCCGGTCCCGACGTATCCGGCGAACGACGACATACATGCCTTGTCGTTTGGCGGTAGGTGGTGCCCTCCACCGATCGTCCACTTTTCGGCCTTCGGCCCGGTGGTCATGACCACACTGCTCTCGGGGCCAGGCGCATTAGCCGAGTTGACGGACCGCACCCGCACCGTGTGCGCCACTCCCCTGTCGGTGTCGATGGTGATTTTGTTGCCGTCGACGGGCTTCCACTCGGCTGCATCGTCAACCCTGATCTCCAGCTTGGCGACGTCGAACTGGTTATGGTCGGGCGGGGTCCATGTTGCAGATGCGCCCGGTTTGAAGCTGTCCCCGTCCGATTTCGTGACCAAGGGTGTGCCCGGTGCACCGTGCGCAACTACGCCGAGGGAAGAGCTTCCTGCTGGGCTCGGATAGGTTGATCCGTCCACCACCACGGAAGCCGACAGGACAGCGGTGATGGTTTTGCCGTTCACCAATCCGTCCACCACGTCCCCGCTGCGGACCGATCGGGTTTGGATTTCAGCTCCGTCACTGTAGAACTTGGCGGTGTAGGTAACTTCCTGTTCGCTCGCGCCGTTCCGTGCCGCGGCGGACAGGGGCGCGAAGGTAATCTTCACTGCGCGGCCGGGGCCCCCGGTGTTTGCCGGCTCCAGTTTCGGCGCGGGCGGAGCATCGGGGGCGCCCATGGCACGCCGCGGCGCGGACCGCGGACCGATTTCACCCCAGCCGCTCCGGTTGCGTGCCTGGATGGCGTAGGAGTAGTCCAACTCCGAGTTCCCCACCCTCACGGTCATTTCCGGCACTTGGTTTCCGCTTTCCATGGTCCTGCTGACGGACTCGCCGTGGTACTCGTGCACCCGATACTCGAGGACGGGTGCGCCGTTGCTGGGTGCCTCGCTCCATTTCACGGTGATCTGGGTTTCCCTGCCCAGCGGAAGGGCACTCTCCGTGGTGGGAGCAGGCGGAGCGCCGGGCAGGCCGTTGGGGAATTCCGGCACCGAGTATTCGCTGAACTCGGACGGTTCAGGCGCCGAGTTTCGGGCCTGGACCCGCACGCGGTAGCTCGTACCGTTCTCCAATCCGGTCCACACCAGCTTGCCGCCTGCAGCGGGTGCCGATTTCTGCACAACGCCGTTGGGCGGCGCGGGCGAGATTTGCAGCTCGTATCCCGTGATGGGTGAGCCGTCATTGGCCGGCGGTATCCAGCTGACGGTCAGTTCCCGGTCTCCCTCTTCCAAGGTAGGGGGCGCAGGACGCTCAGGCTGGGTGTCGGGACGGGCGACGGCGGAGGTCGGCGACGGCGCGGATGTTCCATGGGCGTTGGTCGCCGTCACCCGGAAGACGTACTCCACGTTGTTGGTGAGCCCGTTTAGCGTACAGGTCGTTGCCGGGCAGGCCTGGCTAAAGCCGTTGGCCGCGGTGACGGTGTAGCCGGTGATCGGTGAACCGTTGGCCGCAGGCGGGCTCCAAGTCAGAACAACCGTGCGGCTGCGGGTGGACTCGACAATGGGTGTCGAGGGGGCAGCAGGCTTGCCCTGGACGGTCAGGCGGATTTGGCCCACGGCCTGGCGGCTCAGTTCACCGGTGCGGTCCCGCACCGTGTACTGGACCCCCATACTGCCCACGAACTCCGCCCCCGGCGTCACCACTACGTTGGAACCCCGGATAACGGCAGTGCCGTTGCCGTCGGCCCTGACGTCCACGAGCTCAAGCGGCCTATCCTCAAACGGATTGAAGTCGTTCTCCAATACCGGCACTGTCACCTCGCGGCCCTGGACCGCGTCCGGAACAGCATCGTCATTAGCCACCGGGAGGGAGCGCATCGAAGCCACAACTGTGAGGTCCACTCGCCCCACCACGGGTTCGCCGCGCCCGTCCGTCACGGACACCCAGATCTCTGCAGTGGCCCCGACGGCTGCGTCATCGCTCGCGGCGATCCTCAGTTCGCTGCCATCGAGTTCACCTTCGAAGCCGGTGGGAACGCCGGCAGTCAGCTTGAACCGGAGACGGTCCGCATCCTCGGGGTTGGGGTCCGAAGCAAGCCCGGCAAGGTCCAGGATCTTGACCGGTTCACCCTTGGCTACTTCCAAGGATCCCGAACTGATAGTGGGCGGATAATTCTGTTCGGGCAGGGGGATGACGTTTACCAGCACCGTCAGCGTGGCCTTCAGTCCGTCCGGGTCTTCGGGGCCTGCTCCGTCCGTAACCTCAAAGGTCACTGAGCCGAGGCCGGAATAGTCCGGGTGGGGTGCATAGCGCAGAGTGGAGGTGCCCATGATGCGTGCTCCCCCGTCCTTGGTGCCAATGGCCCGTACGGACTCGGCATCGGTAATCCGGGGGGTGCGGCCGTCCCGCACCACCACGAGGGATTTCAGGTTCAGGTCAAGGGTGCTTCCAGCCTGGACTTCCAAAGGCTCGGCCTCCCGCAGCATCGGGTACTGGGTGCTGAGCCCCGGTACCCAGATGATGGCACTGGAAGTGCCGCCGTCTTCATCCCGTGCGGTGTAGGGGATGATCTGCGCTTCGTCGGTCAGGTCCACCCGCACGGTTCCATCGGAAACTGACGCGGTGGGTCGGTCCCCGAGGATTTCCACGGACATGTCGCTGGCGAGTCCGTCCGGATCCTCGTCGTTTTCCAGTACCGGAACTTCCACAAAGGTCTTGTCCCGTGTTTCAGACGCGTCCACCAGGTCATCGCGCGAAATCGGGGGCAGCAGCGGAGCGTTCTCATCAACAATCACGGTGACGTTGCCCGTGGTCGCGGCCCCGCGGTTGTCCTGGACTCCGTAGCTGACACCGTACGTACCCGGTGTCTTCGGTGACTTCAGGAGGATCTGGGAAAGGTCCGACCGGGTTTCGAGCGCTGGATCGCTGCCGGAGACCATCGATGAGTTCAGCGAAATCGGGTCGCCGTCAGGATCGGAGTCGTTGCGCAGCACGGGAACGGCATGGGCACGTCCCGGGCGCAGAGTGACTGCGTCCTCAACCGCTACTGGTTTTTGGTTGGCCTGGGCGGCGGGAGCGATTCCCACCTGAACGGTTCCGGTGTTTTCCAGTCCCAACCGGTCCCGGACGGTGTACGTGAACGAGTCCGTGCCGGCGGCCTGCGACAGCGCGGTGTAGTCGATGAAGTTCGGACCGGCCAGGGCGGCGCCCTTGGTGGGGGCGCTGCCGATCCCGTTGAGCACCACTGAATCCCCGTCCGCGTCCAGTCCGTCCAACGGAATCGGAATGCGGACCGTGGTTCCGGCGACCACTCGTCCCTCGACGTTCAAGGGAACCGGCGGGGTGTTTTTCTCGTCGTCACGGGGGCGGATGTTGATGCGCACCTGGGCGGAGTTTTTCTGTCCCGTGTCATCGGTGACTTCGTAGATGGCGTAGACGGTCTTCGCATTCGGTCCGGCGACGAACCGCAGCTTGTCGTCCGAGACGAACATCTGTCCGTCCGCAGGGTCAACTGCCTGCGGCAGTACCGGGTTCAGCGCCAGCTTTCCGCCCGTGGGAGAGGAGTCGTTGTTGAGGACCGGAATGGTCACCACGTCCCCTACCCGGACTACTGCCTCGTCGGCCCCGGCCGTGGGCGGCAGCAGAGTTGCCGGCGGCTCAACGGGGATGATGTTGACTTCCCCCGTTTTCGAAGCTGTGCCGTTGGAAACGGAATACTCCAGGACCATTTGCTGGTTGAGTCCCCGTACATCGTGGATCTGCAGCAGGTTACGGTCCAGGACGGCGACATTAACCGGTGAGTCAGGCGAGGCATCTGCTGCCCTGATGGACTGCACCACCAGGATTCCGCCGGCGGGATCGGTGTCATTGGCCAGCACATCCACCAGGACGTTCCCGTCGCGGGGCAGCAGGGCGACGTCGCGCACGGCAACGGGCACACCGCCGCGGCCGGAAGGATTGACGTCCACGCGAATGAGGCCGTTGGCACTCTGCGGACCGTTGGTCACCAGGTATTCGATGTAGTAGGTCCCGGCTTCCGTGGGCGTGAAGCCGATGGAGCCGGTCTGGTAATCGGGCGTGACCACCACGCCGTTTTCGCCCTCGGCCTTGGCCAGGGCCAGTTGTCCCCCGGCCGGGTCCAGGTCATTCTTCAGCGGAAACATCTGCACCGGCTGGTCGACAGTGGTGGTGACGTGGTCAAAGTTGGCAACCGGAGGAAGGACCCCTCCGGGCCGGACGTCGTAGGTCACCGTGCCCTCGACCTCGTCCGTGCCGTCGGAGACTGTGACGGAAACTTCCTTGATCCCCTGTGTTTTTCCGACGTCCCGGAAGTCCAGCAGGCCGTCGGAGCTGGGACGGATCTGGTCCCCGTCTTCGGTGGGCTCGGCGCTGACCAGCACCAGGTCGTCTCCGTCTGCGTCCTTCCAGTCATTAAGGATGTTCTGGCTGACCGATTTTCCCTGTTCGAGCAGGATCTTCGTCTTCCGCCGCTGCTCCGGAGGCGTGTTTTCGCCCGGTCCCGCCACATTCACTGTCACCGTGGCAGTGTCAGTGCCGCCGCGTCCGTCACTGACCTCATAAGTGAAGGTACCGGTGCCGCCCGCGGTATTGCCCGGAACCACGATCTGCAACGCGGCACCGTTGTAAATCGGTTCCACGGAACCCACCCGCGGCATGTCGCCGACAACCGAAGCCGTCAGGAGGTCGCCGTCGGGATCGCTGTCGTTCTCGAGCACCTGGAGGATCGTTGTGCGCCCTGCACGGGCACCAACCTGGTCATCGGCTGCCGAGGGGGGCCGGTTTTCCGTGGTGCGGTCGGGAAGGGTGTTCACCGGGTTTTCGCTGGCTGACTCTTCCTCGTCGTCGCTCGAATCCTGCTGGGGCGGAATGATGTCTCCCCAGTTATCCACCAGCTGCATGTTTTCGAGCACCAGCCAGACATCACCGCCGTTGACATCGTTGAGTACCACCACGTCCCGGTTGACGCGGAAGACCAGCTCGGAGGACGCGGTGAGGTCGGGGATGTCTTCGCGGGCGTCCTCGGCATCGTTGCCGCAGTTCCGCAGGTGGGTTCCGGCTCCCGCCCAGGCGGCGTATACGCAGTCCCCCAGCTTCACCGGTGCGGCAGCCCCGCCGCCGGCGTCGATGTCCGTGACTTCCGGATCTCCGCCGTCGAGCGGCTGCAGGATAAGGGCTTCCTCCGTGGCTATGGCCACGAAGTCGCTCGCCGGCCCGCTCTGCTGGAGTTTGGCGTTCTTGGAGTCCGGAATGCCGACCGTTTCACCGTTGGGTAGCAGCAGCGTCTCAGTCTCCGTGTTCAGGACCACGGCCTGATTCCCGACGGCGGCTATCTGCGCGTCCTTGAAGTCCTTCAGCGCCGGGGCCTCCTGCCCCTCGGGTTCACCGTAACCGCCGTCTTCATCCTTCTCGAAGGTGTAGAGCATGCCGTCTTCCGGTGCTGCAACAACCACTTGGTCACTGGCGGAAACCGCGGCAAGCACCCCGGGGTTGCCTTCCAGTACGGGCTCGTTTTCCCCGTCGCTGAAGAATCCCATCTCGCTGACGGGGGTAATCCAGACCCTGCCCTGTGCCGGGTCGGTGACCGCCGCGGTCTCAGTGCCGAAGGAGAAAGCGGCCGTTCCGGGAAGCTGGACTTCCGCGCCGCGGACAACGTTGGCCACGTCCACGGGGCTGATCTTGGACTGGTCGGTGTTGAGGTTGTAGACGGTGCCTGCGTTCTGCAGGACGTCAAAATTGTCGCTGTTGGCGGTGTAGCCGCCGTCCAGGAGCTTGGAGGGGTAGTTCAGGTGGCCGACCATGCCCTGGGTCCGGTTGGTGACCCAGACGCCGCCGTCGTTCAGGTCCACATCGGCGCTGGCGAAGCCGGGATATAGCAAGGCTCCGGTGACCAGCGCCGTGGTGACGGCGACAGCTGACCCTACCGAGACCGCCTTCCGCCGCCTACGGGTGAGTAGACGTGCTTTTCCCCCACGCACTGCCACGATGTTTCCCCCTGGTTATGAACCTGCACCGAAACCGAGGCAGTGCCGCGGACAACGCGGCGGGCACAGCAGTTCCACCGCATAGTGTCGCACACATCTCAGGAGGGGGTGAGCCTCGTCACGAGTAGCCGCGGAGGGCAAGCCAGGCCGGAGGTGCCGCTAGTCCAGCACCAGGCCGGACCCGGTCCCCCGGGCCAGGGTCACCGGATGGATTTCGCCGAACCCGCGCACGTTGCGCGGCTGGTGCGGGATGAGCACGAACTTGGGGTTGTCCTTCAGCGCCGCAGCCGTGGAGGCATCGGTAAGGACAGTGCCTGGTTCGGCCAGGGAGGTGAGCCGGGAAGCAAGGTTGACGGTGGGCCCGTAGATATCGCCCAGCCGTGAGAGCACCCTGCCCCAGACCAGGGACACCCGGGCAGAGGGCAGCAGATCGTCCTCGGTAAACGCCTTCGCCAGCGCAAGTGAGATCTCCGCCCCGGCCTCCGGTGTCTCCGCATTGAAGAGGACCTCGTCACCGATGGTCTTCACCAGCCGTCCGCCGCCCACCGAAATGATCTCTGCGCACTTGTGCTCGAAACGCTGCACCATCTGGGCCAGGGTCTTCTCGTTCATCTGCCGGGAAAGGCTGGTGTAGGAGACGAGGTCGGCAAAACCAACCGCTCGCGCCAAGGGCAGCGGCGCGTCATCGGAGGCGGCGTCGTCGTGGCTTGCCAGGCCGGCCTCCGCACGCAGGGCCAGGCGCTGGATGGCCGCGTTGAGCTGGCGTTTCCAGGCGTAGACGAGGGTCTTCTCGAGCGGCTCAATGAGATCGGGAAGTGCCTCGACGAGCCGCTTGCGGGCCTCTGCGTCGGTGATTCCGCGGCGGACCACCATTTCCTCCACCAGCGCTTCGACCTGCCAGACCACCATCCGGTCCGTCATCTGGCCGATGGACCGCATGATGGAGATAGCTGCTTCCTCGGTGAGCTGCTCGTCCCGTACCAGTTCGATCACGGTGGTCAGGGCCTCGCGGTCCTGTTCGGTGAAGAAGACGGCGTCGTCGTCGAGGTTGGGGAAACCCATGGCCCGCCAGAGCTTGCGGGCGGAAAGCAGGGAGACGCCCGCTTCGGCGGCGGCTTCGCGGCGGCGAAGCGTACGCGGTCCGCCGAGCAGCTGCGCCTCCAGCCTGCGCACATCCTCCCGGTCAATCTCGGTGCCGGTGCTGGCCAGGGAGTAGTCGGGACGAGGTACCGGAACGGGCTGCACTGGCGGGGTCATAGGTTCGGGGTGGCTTGCGGGACCGAGCTCGCCGTGGCCGGTATCAGTCATCGTCCCTCCCTTCGTAGTCGTATTCCCCATCCGTTTCCATATCTACACCATCGAACATGGCAGTCAGCGGCAGCTGACCAATGGCGGAGACCACAATGGAGCGGAAACGGTGCACCTCCGGTACCGCCGGATACTGCATGATCCGCCCGTGTCCGAGGTCGAGGATGAGGGTCCCGCTGCGCTGCATCCGGTCCGTCACGGACTGCCGGATTTCCAGCTGATAGATGGCGGCAAGGGCAATCTCGTGCTCGCGGCGCATCAGCACTCCCTGCCGCTGGATCAGCCTCCGGTCGGTGAGGATGATGCGCCCGGCCAGCCAGCGCAGCACGGGCGGAACGGCGTAGCGGGCCAGCAGCAGCACAGCCAGCACCACGACCGCCGGCTGGAGGTAGGGGCTGAATTCGGACAGCTGTCCGGGCAGCGAGTCACGGCCCAGCCATCCCAGGGCGTAACCGGCGAGGGCTCCGGTGATTCCAGCGAACACCAGCGGTTTCCACAGGGAACGGGCGTGCGGGCGGCCTGCGGCGATGATGTGCTCGCCGGGAGAGAGCTTCAGGCGCACGGGGCGCCTCCCGGCAGGCGGATGGATTGGGCCCTCACGGCTGCTCGGGGCGCAGGTGTACGACGTCGGCGGCGCTGACGGTATGCGTGGCGCCGGCGTCATCGACAATGACCAGCGCTCCCGTCGGCGCCAGGGCAACGGCACGTCCGGTAAGGACGTTTCCGCCGGGCAGCTGCGCACTCACACCCCGGCCCAGGGTGCCCAGTCGTGCCGCCACCTCGTCCCGCAGGGACTCCCGGGATCCGGCAGGCACGGCTTCCGGGTCGCCGTCCACCGAGCAGAACGCCCGGTACCGGGCGGCCAACGCCAACAGGTAATCCTGCAGGAGGATGTTCCGGTCCGTAGTGGAGGCATATTCCATCAACAGGCTGGTGGCGGTGGGGACGGGCAGGTCCTCGTCCGTGAGGCTCACGTTCAGGCCGACGCCGACCACCACGGCCGGCGGGCCGCCGTCGGACGCCGGAACCAACTGGGCCAGCACGCCGGCGAGTTTCCGCCCGTCCACCATGACATCGTTCGGCCATTTCAACCGGGCCTCGACGCCGGTGCGCGCGGCCACGCTTTCGGCCATGGCCAGGGCGGCCAGCAGCGACAGCCAGCCGTAGGAGGTTGTGGGCAGGGGCCGCCCGGACGGGTTCACCGGACGCAGCAGCACGCTCACGAACAGCGAGGAACGCACCGGAGCCACCCAACTGCGGTCCATCCGGCCGCGGCCTGCCGTCTGCAGTTCGGCGGTCAGGACGGTCAGGTCCGCGACCTCCCAGGGGCGCAGCCGTGCAGCATCTGCCAGATCCGTATTGGTGGATCCGGTCTCCTCCACCACTTCCAGCGCAGCGAAGGGACCGTTGGGTGCCACCAGCGCCGCCCTCAGGCGGCCGGGGTCCAGGGCAGGTCTTTCCATGCTGGAGTAGTGCAGTTGCATTCTTCCGATCTTACGCGGGCGCCCTGACATTCCCTTCGCGCATGGTCCGGCAGCGCAGGTTAGAGGAAGAAGTCCGGCATCAGCTTGTCCGCGGGCACGCCGGGTGCATAGCGGCTGAAATCCGTGATCCCTTCCTCCCGCAGCACTTCCTCATCCGTGTAGAAGTTGCCGGTGGACTGGCCGCTGGGACGGGTGAGGATCGCGTGCGCGGCGTCCGCCATGATGTCCGCGCTGCGGGAGGCCGCGGCGAGCTTGTCTCCCCCGGGCATGTTGCGGATGGCCGCGGTGTTAATCCCGGTCACCGGCCAGAGCGAGTTCACGGACACGCCGTCGTTCTTCAGTTCCTCGGCCAGGCCGAGCGTCGTGAGGGACATGCCGTACTTGGCCATGGTGTACGCCAGGTAGCCGCCGGCCCACTTGGGATCCAGGTTCAGGGGCGGGGAAAGGGTGAGGATGTGGCCATTGCCGGAGCGGCGCAGGGCATCCAGGGAGAACTTGGAAAGCATAAACGTGCCGCGGGTGTTGATGTCGGCCATCAGGTCATAGCTCTTCATCGACACGGCGTCGGTGCCGGAAAGGTCGATGGCTGAGGCGTTGTTCAGGACAATGTCGATCCCGCCGAACTGCTCGATGGTGGATTCGACGGCGCGGACAACGTCTTCGTCGCGGCGCACGTCGCCGATGATCGGCAGGGCCTTGCCGCCGGCTGCCTCCAGCTGTTCGGCGGCCGTGTAGACGGTCCCTTCGAGCTTCGGGTGCGGCTGCGCCGTTTTGGCGAGCATGGCGATGTTGGCGCCGTCCGCTGCTGCGCGCAGGGCAATGGCGAGGCCGATGCCGCGGCTTCCGCCGGACATCAGGATGGTGCGTCCGGCGAGGGACCGGGACGCCGTTTCCGGGGTGCTGTTGGGGATGCTCATAGCCACAGGGTAATGCACCTCACTCCTATGTTACTAGCGGGTAACATCGTGTCCGGGAGGGGAAACCCTGCAGTTTGTCGTAATCCCCGCGTTTTGTGGCAATCCCTGCACCGCGCGGCGGAGGGATTGTCACAAAGCGCAGGGAACCGGACAAACCGGGGGGACAACCCGGAGGGATCCGGACAACGCGGGGGGGGGGGGGGACAACCCGGAGGGATCCGGACAAACGTGCAGGGATCCTGACAACCCGGGGTGACGCACACCAGGCCTGGGGCTCAATGGGCCGGACCAACCGGCGGGAGACGAAATTGTAGGTTTTCTACACTCGGTCCCCCTGCTGCGGCTCACTAGACTGGGTAAACCGTCACGCATTTTGTGCGGAACCTACTTAACGCCCTGCACTGCCTCAGCCCCGGGATCCCCCGAAGGCTCGGCAGCGTCTGAACTGAAGCACCCGGAGGCCCCTTTGAGCATCGACCAGGACCTGTCCCTGCATACGACGGCCGGCAAGATTGCCGAGTTCCGGCGTCGGCAGGCATTGGCAGCGATGCCCTCGGGGGAGGCGGCAGTGGAAAAGCAGCACGCCCGCGGCAAGCACACCGCCCGCGAGCGGATCGACCTGCTGGTGGACGCGGGATCCTTCGTGGAGTTCGATGCCCTCGCCGTGCACCGCTCCACGGCTTTCGGCATGGAAAAGAAGAAGCCCCTCGGCGACGGACTGGTTTCCGGTTACGCCACCGTCGACGGGCGCCCCGTGGCTGTCTACAGCCAGGACTTCAGTGTTTACGGCGGCTCCCTGAGCCAGGTCAACGGCGAGAAGATCGTCAAGGTGCAGGAATTCGCCCTGCGCAACGGCTGCCCGGTGATCGGCATCCTGGACGGCGGCGGAGCGCGCATCCAGGAAGGCGTCGCCTCGCTGGCCATGTTTGCCGATATTTTCCGCAACAATGTCCACGCCTCCGGCGTCGTTCCCCAGATCTCACTGATCATGGGTCCCTCGGCCGGCGGTGCCGCCTACTCCCCCGCCCTCACCGACTACGTGGTGATGGTGGACAAGACTTCGCACATGTTCATCACCGGACCCGACGTCATCAAGACAGTCACGGGTGAAGACGTGGATATGGAAACCCTCGGCGGCGCCCGGCAGCACAATGCCAACACGGGCACCTCCGCCTATCTCGCCTCCGACGAAGAGGACGCCGTGGAGTTCGTGCGCGAACTGCTCGATTTCCTTCCGTCGAACAACCTGGCCGAAGCGCCGCTGACCGCGTTCGATTCCGATCCGGAAACCACCGACGCCGATCTGGCCCTGGATGAGCTGATCCCTGACTCCGCGAACCAGCCCTATGACATCCGCACCGTCATTGAGACCGTCCTGGACGACGGGCACTTCTTGGAAATGCAGGCGCTGTACGCCCCGAACGTGATCATCGGCTACGGCCGCATGGAGGGCCACACCGTAGGCATCGTGGCCAACCAGCCCATGCAGTTTGCCGGCACCCTGGACATCGCCGCCTCCGAGAAAGCGGCCCGGTTTGTCCGCAACTGCGACGCCTTCAATATCCCGATCCTGACCTTCGTGGACGTGCCGGGCTTCCTGCCGGGCAAGGACCAGGAGTTCCAGGGCATCATCCGCCGCGGCGCCAAGCTCCTCTACGCCTACGCCGAGGCCACGGTTCCCAAGCTGACGGTCATTACCCGCAAGGCCTACGGCGGCGCCTACATCGTGATGGGCTCGAAGAAGCTCGGCGCGGACATTAACCTCGCCTGGCCCACAGCACAGATCGGCGTGATGGGCGCACAGGGTGCGGTGAACATCCTCTACCGGGCACCGCTCAAGGCAGCGGCCGACGCCGGCGGGGACGTTGAGGACGTCCGGCGCCAGTACATCGAGCAGTATGAAGACGAGCTGCTCAACCCCTACCAGGCGGCCGAGCTCGGTTACGTGGACGCCGTCATTGCCCCTTCGGAGACCCGCCTGCAGCTGATCAGGGGCCTGCGTGCGCTGCGGGACAAGCGGGCATCCCTGCCCGCCAAGAAGCACGGGAACATGCCGCTGTGAGCATCGACGGCGCAGCTCCGGAACCGGCTCCGGAGCCGTTGTTTTCGGTGGTTTCCGGCTCCCCGACGGACGAGGAACTCGCGGCCCTGGCCGCCGTCGTCGCCGGGTTGGGAGCACAGACCGCACCCCTGCCTCCTGTCCGCCCGGCCCACCGCGCGTGGGCACGGCGGCGGAACCTGCGCCTGGACCCGAAGCCCGGGCCCGGGTCCTGGCGGCGGAGTTTCCGCTAGTCACAAACAAGACCGGCGTGCCGCTCTGCGGTTAGGCTACCTTTGTGACCCAACAGACACCTCCTTTCGTGCCCGCGTCCGCCGCTGCCAGCAGTGCCCCGGTACGCCAGCCCACCGCCATCGACGCCGTTGCCGATGCCTTCACCGCCACGCTCCTGCAGCTGGACCCGTCCCTCGCCACGTCCCTGGGCATCCCCGGCCGGGAAACCGAATACGGCGACTACTCGCCTGCCGGTCTGGAGTCCATGGCCGAAGCCGTCCGGGAGACGCTCGGACGGCTGGACGGACTGCAGCCCGCTGACGACGTCGACAGCGTGACCCTTGACGCCATGCACGAGCGCCTCGGCCTGGACCTGGAGATCCACGAGTCCGGCTGGGGCCTGGCGGAGCTGAACAACATTGCTTCCCCCGCGCAGAGAATCCGCAGCATCTTCGACCTGATGCCCACGGACACCGAGGAGCAGTGGCACCATATTGCGGGCCGCCTGAACAACGTGGACGACGCCGTCGCCGGCTACATCACCAGCCTGCGCAGCGGCATCGCACGCGGCCTGTCAGCCGCCCGCCGGCAGGTGAAGATCGTCATTGAGCAGGCCTCCGCCTATGCCGAGGACGGCGGATTCTTTGACGCCCTTGCCGCCAACGCCTCCCTGCCCGGCGGCGCGGAGCTGCCCGCCTCACTTCGCGCAGACCTGCGGACCGGCGCCGACGCGGCCCGCCGGGCCTACACCAGCCTCGCTTCGTTCCTTGAAGAGGAATTGCTTCCGGCGGCCCCTGCCGCAGACGCCGTGGGCCGAGAGCGTTACGCACTGATGTCCCGCCAGTTCCTCGGATCCGCCGTTGACTTGGAAGAGACCTACCAGTGGGGCGTGGAGGAACTGGACCGCATCATCGCCGAGCAGGAAGCCGTGGCCGAGCAGATCCGGCCCGGCGCCACCGTGGCTGAAGCCATGCGCATCCTCGATGAGGACCCGGCACGCCAGCTGCACGGAACCGAAGAGCTGCAGGCCTGGATGCAGGACCTGGCGGACCGTGCCGTCGCCGATCTGTCCGGATCCCACTTCGAGATCAGCGAACCGATGCGCCGGATCGAGTGCATGATTGCCCCCACGCAGGAGGGCGGGATCTACTACACCGGCCCCAGCGACGACTTCTCCCGTCCGGGCCGCATGTGGTGGTCCGTGCCGGCCGGCGAGGACACCTTCACCACCTGGCAGGAAACCACCACCGTCTACCACGAGGGCGTTCCGGGGCACCACCTGCAGATTGCGACGGCGACCGCCTCCCGCGGGCTGCTCAACGACTGGCGGCGGAACATCTGCTGGGTTTCCGGCCACGGCGAGGGCTGGGCGCTGTACGCCGAACGGCTCATGGAGCAGCTGGGCTACCTCAGCGACCCGGGCGACCGGATGGGAATGCTGGACGCGCAGCGGATGCGTGCCGCACGCGTGGTCTTCGACATCGGAGTCCACCTCGAACTGGAAATCCCGGAACGCTGGGGCGAAGGCACCTGGACCGCCGACAAGGGCTACGCGTTCCTGAAGGAGAACATGACCATCAGCGAGGGACAGCTGAACTTCGAGTTCACCCGGTACCTGGGCTGGCCGGGCCAGGCCCCCTCCTACAAGCTGGGCCAGCGGCTCTGGGAACAGATCCGCGACGAGGTCCGCAGCCGGGAGGGCGAGGCGTTCGATGAGAAGGCTTTCCACACCCGGGCCCTGCAGCTCGGCTCCGTGGGACTGGACACGCTGCGGCGGGCCCTGCTTGGGAAGTAAGCACCTGCGATCTTAGTCACAGTGGCCCGGGGAGTTTCCCGGGCCACTGCCGTTTCCTGGCAGTAACGGCGCGGATCCGGCCACCACCAGGTACCTGCCGCAGCTTTTTCGGTCCGTCACATTTCGCAACTTTGAGGCAGTTCTGATAATGGCGCACGGCTAGAGTCTTTCCGTGACCTCACAGACCTCCTCCCCTGAATCCCCCGCCCGGCGGCTGCCCAAGTGGGTAACGTCCTTCGGACCGCAGATCATCGCCGCCCTTATTGCGGGCCTGGCGCTGGGCCTGCTGGCCAAGTCAATGGGCACCGTTGACGATGAGCCGAACTGGCTCACCACCACTCTGGACACCATCGGCACGAGCTACGTCTCGCTGTTGAAGGCCGCCGTTGTTCCGCTGATCTTCACCGCCGTGGTCAGCTCCATCGCCAACCTCCGGGCCGTGTCCAACGCCGCCCGCCTGGCCTGGCAGACGCTGCTCTGGTTCGCCATTACGGCACTCATCAGCGTTGTCATCGGCATCCTGCTCGGCTTCTTCCTGCAGCCCGGCAACAACGCCGACGTGAGCCAGGGTGAGGAGTTCAACGGCAGCCAGGGCAGCTGGGTGGGCTTCCTGACCGGACTGGTGCCGGCCAACTTCCTGGGACTCGGTGCCAGCTCCAAGGTGGCGGAGTCCGGTGACGTCACCACTAGCGTCAGCTTCAACGTGCTGCAGATCCTCGTGATCGCGATCGCCGTCGGCATCGCCGCCCTCAAGGTCGGCAAGCCCGCCGAAGCGTTCCTGGCCCTGAATGCCTCGGCGCTGGCCGTCATCCAGAAGGTCCTGTGGTGGATCATCCGCCTCGCACCGGTTGGCACGGTCGGCCTCATCGGCACCGCCGTCGCCACCTACGGCTGGGACACCATCGGATCCCTGGGCATGTTCGCCCTCACCGTTTACCTCGGCCTGTTCCTGGTGCTGTTCGGTGTCTACCCGGCACTGATCAAGGCCCACGGCCTCTCCGTCCGCCAGTGGTTCTCCGGCGCCTGGCCCGCCATCCAGCTCGCCTTCGTTTCCCGCTCCTCGGTGGGAACGCTGCCGCTGACCCAGCGAGTGACCGAGCGCAACCTCGGCGTGCCCCGCGCCTACGCATCCTTCGCCGTGCCCCTGGGTGCAACCACCAAGATGGACGGCTGCGCCTCCATCTACCCGGCCGTCTCCGCGATCTTCGTGGCACAGTTCTTCAACGTGGACCTGGTCTTCACCGACTACCTGCTGATTGCACTGGTTTCGGTCCTGGGTTCCGCCGCAACCGCCGGCACCACCGGCGCCGTCGTGATGCTCACGCTGACCCTGTCCACCCTCGGCCTGCCGCTGGCCGGCGTCGGCCTGCTGCTGGCCATCGATCCGATCCTGGACATGGGCCGCACCGCCGTGAACGTGGCCGGCCAGACGGTGGTCCCCACCCTCGTGGCCCGGCGCAACGGACTGCTGGACAGCGGACTGTACAACGCACGCCGCCAGGGCGATCCCTTCGCGGACGATTCCGAGCAGATCGAGGTTCCCCTGCTGGTTGAGTCCAAGAGCTGATCCTCCCTGCAGTACGACGCCGGGCCGTCCCTTCGGGGGCGGCCCGGCGTTTTTGGTTTCCGGGCCGGTCCGCACCGGCACTAGGCTTGAACCCGTGACCAACCCGAACCTTAGCCTCATCCTGGCCTCCGCGTCCCCCGCCCGCACCAAGCTGCTGACCGACGCCGGCATCAGCCACACCGTGCTCGTCTCCGACGTCGATGAAGACGCCGTCACCGCCCGCTACGGCCTGACCGACCCGCACGACACGGCCCTGCTGCTGGCCCGCGCCAAGGCCGAAGCCGTGGCGTCCCTGCCCGAGGCCGACGGCGCCCTGGTCATCGGCTGCGATTCGGTCTTCGAGTTCGACGGCGAGGCGCACGGCAAGCCGTGGGAGGCCGACGTCGCCCGTGAGCGGATCCGCCGCATGAGCGGTTCCTCCGGGGTGCTGCACACCGGGCACTGGCTGGTGGACTGCCGCGACACCGACGAGGACGGTTCCGGGGCCACCCTCGGGGCGGTGTCCTCCGCCGAGGTGCACTTCGTGAAGCTTTCCGAGGACGAGATCGAGGCCTACATCGCCACGGGCGAGCCGCTGCAGGTGGCCGGTTCCTTCACTATCGATTCCCTGGGCGGGGCGTTCATCGAGCGGGTCGACGGCGACCCGCACGCCGTCGTCGGTCTTTCCGTTTCGACGCTGCGCCAGCTGCTGGCCAGCGCCGACGTGCGGATCATCGACCTCTGGAAGTAGTTCCTGCGCCGCGTTTGACGGTGCTGGGGCAATCTACGGAGCAGATAACGGGCTTACCCGGGTCCATTCCGCAGCCGTTGTACAGATAACGGGCTTACCCCGGCGAGGACCGCAGCCGTTGTACAGATAACGGGCTTATCCCGGCCCCAGAACCCCGTTACCTGTACTAGCACCGCGAAACCGCAGCCGTTGTACAGGTAACGGGCTTATCCCGGCCCGGTCCGCAACCGTTGTACAGATAACGGGCTTATCCCGGCCCGGTCCGCAACCGTTGTACAGATAACGGGCTTACCCCGGCGAGGACCGCAGCCGTTGTACAGATAACGGGCTTATCCCGGCCCCAGAACCCCGTTACCTGTACTAGCACCGCGCAACCGCAACCGTTGTACAGATAACGGGCTTACCCGGGCCCCAAAACCCCGTTATCTGTACTAGCACCGCACAACCGCAGCCCTAGGAGCCGCTACCCGGGCGCCACCCGGCCAGGGCCAGGCCTCTCCGTACCTTTGCCCTGATACGGTGCTGGCCCTGCGCGAAGTCAGCTTTGCTTATTTTGACCTGAATCCAGCCCAGCTCGGCCGTCTTGAGATCCCGATAGTGATCACGGGCCTGCTGTTCGGGAGTTAGGTGATGCACGCCGTCGTACTCCAAGCAGGTCCGGTATTCCCTGCAGCCGAGATCAGTCCATACCTGCGGCTCCCCCGCGGCATCACAGATGGCAACGTTTGGAAGGAATTCGGGCAGCTCCGGATCAGCAAGCAGCATTAACCGCAACCGCGTTTCCGGCGGTGAATCCACTCCCACGCGGAGGAGGTCCAGTGCAGTCCGGCATTTACGGATATGGGAGTTGTTCGCCTTGTCGTTGATAAATTCGCGCAGATCCGCCAATTGCACGAGCGCCACACGGGGCGTTCCAAAATTCCGCTGATGCTCGCTGACGATCTGGTCTCCCATAACAACAAGCTCTTCCGGAGACAACATCCCGGCAAGATCCAGCCACGTGCGGGCAATGCTGGTGACAGGCAGTCCCTGGACCTCCTCCGTCTCATGCGCCATTAGGTCCAAACGGTGCCCCACGACATTCCGTCTCCTTGGCTTCCCTCGCCCTGGAGGCCGGCTCAGATGGATCACCGGTTCCTCGGCCAGCCTCCGCGGAAGCACCAGTCCGTGCAGCCGCGCCGCCGTTGCATGGCTGACGACGGCGTCCGGCAACAACTCCACGTACGGGCGGCAGCTCTCAGCCAGGGAGAACCGGCCTCCTGCGGGCACGCGGACGGACCGGCTGGGAGTCCTCAGGTCAGAAGCACGGAGCCGCTCCGCACCGACACCCTGTGCCTGGGCTTTCAAGACAGTGAAGGGTGTGCCATTCATCCCGTCAGGGAGCGGACTGGGAGATCTCATGTCTCCATCAACCACTCGGCATCGGAGTTCGCACCCCCAGCGGGCGCTACCGGGAGCAGCGCGCCGTCAGCATTGGCCGGTGGAGGAACAGAACCTCCGGACGAGGAAGGGTAGACGTCGGTGGAGGGATAGTTGCCGACCCCGCCGCGCGCCCAAGGAGCTCCCGGCTTTTGTAGAATCCCCACAACGAACGGCCGGTTCCCACGCAGAAACAGCACGCATTATGGCCCGAGACCACAAAACCGCGCTAGGCTCCGAACAGATCAAAAGGAGCCAGTGCACCAATGAGCCAGAACATCCCCGAGCCTGCTGCGACCCCCGCCAAGGCACTCACCAAGATCCTCATTGCCAACCGCGGCGAGATTGCGGTCCGGGTTATCCGCGCCGCCCGCGATGAGGGAATTGCCGCCGTTGCGGTTTACGCCGATCCCGACCGCGACGCCCTGCACGTCCGCCTCGCCGACGAGGCCTACGCCTTGGGCGGCAGCACCGCGGCCGAGTCCTACCTGGACATGGACAAGATCCTCGACGCCGCCGCACGCGCAGGCGCCGACGCCATCCACCCCGGCTACGGCTTCCTCTCCGAAAACGCCGAGTTCGCCCAGCGCGTCATCGATGCCGGCCTGACCTGGATCGGCCCCTCCCCCAGCGCCATCTCCTCGCTCGGGGACAAGGTGCAGGCCCGGCATATTGCCGCCAAGGTGGGCGCCCCGCTGGTTCCGGGCACGCAGGATCCGGTCGAGTCCGCCCAGGATGTCCTGGATTTCGCGGACCGCCACGGTCTGCCGCTGGCCATCAAGGCAGCGTTCGGCGGCGGCGGCCGCGGCATCAAGGTTGCCCGCAGCCGCGAAGAGATTCCCGAAATGTTCGACTCGGCCGTCCGCGAGGCCACGGCTGCCTTCGGCCGCGGTGAGTGCTTCATCGAGCGCTTCCTGGATGCCCCGCGCCACGTGGAAACCCAGTGCCTGGCGGACGCCTACGGCAACGTAGTCGTGATTTCCACCCGCGACTGCTCCCTGCAGCGCCGCAACCAGAAGCTTGTCGAGGAAGCCCCGGCCCCGTTCCTCACCGAAGAGCAGAACGCCCGCCTCTACTCGGCGTCGAAGGCAATCCTCAAGGAAGCCGGCTACCAGGGCGCCGGGACCTGCGAATTCCTGGTCGGCAAGGACGGCACCATTTCCTTCCTGGAGGTCAACACCCGGCTGCAGGTGGAACACCCGGTCTCCGAGGAAGTCACCGGCCTGGACCTGGTCCGCGAACAGTTCCGCATCGCCCGCGGCGAGGCTCTGGGCTACGGCGACCCGGAAGTGCGCGGGCATTCCTTCGAGTTCCGCATCAACGGCGAAGACCCGGGGCGCAACTTCATGCCCGCCCCCGGCACCGTCTCCGAGTTCAAGCTGCCCACCGGCCCCGGCGTCCGCGTGGACTCGGGCATCGAAGCGGGCGAAACCGTGGGCGGGAACTTCGATTCCATGCTCGCCAAGCTGATTGTCACCGGCGCCACCCGCCGCGAAGCGCTGCAGCGTGCACGGCGCGCCCTGGCGGAAATCGACGTCGTCGGCCTGCCTACCGTGCTCCCCTTCCACCGCGCCGTCACCGCAGACCCCGCCTTCACCGGCGAGGACACTTTCGGCGTCCACACGCGCTGGATCGAGACCGAGTTCGAGAACACCATCCCGGCCTGGAACGGCGAACCCGGAACGGGCGACGACGACGAGCGCCGGCGCGTCACCGTTGAGGTAGGCGGCAAGCGGCTCGAGGTTGTGCTCCCGGCCGGCCTTGGCGGCCCCGCAGCCGGCGCTCCCAACGGCGCCCGCGGCAACGGAAAGTCCCGCAAGCGTTCCCGTGGAGGCGCTTCCACCGCGGCCGCGGGTGATGACCTGACCTCCCCCATGCAGGGAACCATCGTCAAGGTGGCCGTCGAGGACGGCGCAGCGGTCCGCGAGGGTGACCTCGTGGTGGTGCTCGAGGCCATGAAGATGGAACAGCCGCTGACCGCGCACAAGTCCGGAACCATCTCCGGCCTGAGCGCCCTGCCCGGCGCGACGGTGTCCGCCGGCGCCGTCATCGCCTCGATCCTGGACTAATCCCGGACGATCCCGGACGAACCCGAGGCAACGGCAGCCCAACAGGCATACAAAAAAGCAGGCCCGGTCCCCGCAGAGGGAACCGGGCCTGCTGTGCTTGAACGGTCTAGAGGACCTTCACGGCCTCACTGGAATTGTTTTCGTAGTCGACGTCGCGGGTTTCCTTGGTCACGAACAGTGCGATCAGCGTCAGCACCGCCATGGAGGACAGGTAGATCCCCACCAGCCACGGGCTGCCGTCCGCTGCCTGCCACAGGGCGACGGCGATGAACGGAGCCACGGCCGCACCCAGGATGGACGAGAAGTTGTAGGCAATGGCCGAGCCCGTGTACCGCACGTTGGTCGGGAAGAGCTCCGGCAGCAGGGCTCCCATCGGTCCGAAGGTCAGGCCCATGAGCGTGAAGCCGATGATCAGCAGTGCCATCACTCCCACGGTTCCGCCGCCGAGCAGCGGCGAGAACGTGAAGCCGAAGAGGAAGATGCCGGCGGTGACAACCAACAGTGTCTTGCGGCGTCCGAACTTCTCCGCCAGCGGACCGGCGACGAGCGTGAAGATCCCGAAGAACACCACACCGATAATCAGCATGATCAGGAAGTCGTTGCGGGCGTAGCCCAGACCGGCGGTGAAGGTCTCCGGGTCGAAGGCCTTGCCGGCCTTGTCCGCGGCGGCCTTGGCGGCTTCCTCGCTCTTGGCCGCAGTCCCGTAGGACAGCGTGAAGGTGGTCATCAGGTAGAACAGCACATACGTCGCCAGCATGATGAAGGTGCCGGCAATCATCTGGCGCCAGCTGTACTTGAAGGCGCGGCTCAGGGGCAGCTTGCTGATCTCTCCCGAATCCACAACCTTCTGGAAGGCCGGCGTCTCAACCAGCTTCAGCCGGACGTACAGGCCGATGATCACCATGATGGCGCTGGCCAGGAACGGCACGCGCCAGCCCCAGGAATCGAACTGCTCGGCATCCAGCTGGAGGCTCAGCAGCAGGAACAGGCCGTTGGCCAGGATGAACCCGATCGGCGCGCCCAGCTGCGGGAAGGTTCCCCAGACGGCACGCTTGTTGGCCGGCGCGTTCTCCGTGGCGAGCAGCGCCGCTCCGGACCATTCCCCACCCAGGGCCAGACCCTGGGCAAACCGCAGGACCACCAGCATTGCGGGAGCCAGGATCGTCCAGCCGTTTTCCGCGGTCGGCAGGCAACCGATGAGGAACGTCGCAATGCCCATGGTCAGCAGCGATGCCACCAGGGTTCCCTTGCGGCCCACCTTGTCACCGAAGTGCCCGAAGACGATGGAGCCCAGCGGCCGGGCAATGAAAGCCACCCCAAAGACGGCAAACGAGCTCAGCAGGGCCGTGACCCCCTCGGCGTTCGGAAAGAACAACCGGGGGAAGACGAGGACTGCAGCCGTTGCGTATACGTAGAAGTCGTAGAACTCGATGGAGGTGCCGACGAGGCTGGCGACAATCACGCGGCCCTTGGAATTGGCCTTGGCCGGCACCGGCGCCGGCGTGGATGCCGCGGAGGGATTCTTAGTAGACATTGGAACTCTTTCGCAAGAGGAATTGAAGTACCCACATCCTAGGAGCTTGCGTCCGTTATTTGAGATTTGTGTCCAGATAATGGACAAATGTTTCGGAGCGCCGATATCCGGGCAGAAAAAATCCCGCGCCCGCGACGGATAATCCGCCGCGGACGCGGGAAAGAAAAGAGTAATCCCTACAGGTGCACGTGCAGCCGCCGGGCAGCCTCCGAAATAGATCCGGTGAGGGACGGGTACACGGCAAACGTGCTGGCCAGGTCATCCACGTGCAGCTTCTGGCTGACCGCAATGGCAATCGGGAAGATCAGTTCCGAGGCACGGGGCCCCACCACAACGCCGCCGATCACACTGCCGGAGCCCTTGCGGGCAATGATCTTCACGAAGCCTTCCTTGACGTCCATCATCTTGGCCCGGGCGTTGGTGTGCAGGGACAGCTTGATGACGTCGCCCTGGTAGCGGCCCTCGGCCACGTCGGCCTCGGAGACACCCACGGAGGCAATTTCCGGGGAGGTGAAGATGTTGGAGGCCACGGTCTTGAGCTTCAGCGGCTTCACGCCGTCGCCCATCAGGTGCGCTACGGCAATGCGGCCCTGCATGGCCGCCACGGATGCCAGGTTGAACACGCCGGTGCAGTCGCCCGCGGCGTAGACGTTGTCCGCCGTGGTGCGGGAGACGCCGTCGACCCGGATCTGGCCGCGTTCGTCCAGCTGCACGCCGGCCTCTTCCAGCCCGATTCCGGCGGTGTTGGGAATGGCACCCACGGCCACGAGGCAGTGGCTGCCCTCCAGGGTGCGTCCGTCGGAAAGCGTCACCAGCACGCCGTCGCCGGTGTTCTTCACGGAATCGGCGCGGGACCGGCTGAGCACGGTCATGCCGCGGGCCTGGAAGACGTCCTCCAGAACGACGGCGGCGTCCGCGTCCTCGCCGGGGAGCACCCGGTCACGGCTGGAGATCAGTGTGACCTTGGTGCCGAGCCCGTTGTAGGCGGAGGCAAATTCCGCGCCGGTAACGCCGGAACCAATGACAATCAGGTGCTCGGGAACCTCGGTGAGGTTGTAGATCTGCTTCCAGGTGAAGATCCGTTCGCCGTCGGGCACCGAGGTGTCCAGCTCGCGGGGGTTCGCGCCGGTGGCAATCAGCAGCGCCTCGGCCTTGACCGTTTCCACGGTGCCGTCGTCGGCCGTGACCTCGATGGTGGAGTTGTCCAGGAGCCGGCCGCTGCCGATCTTCACTTTCACGCCCGCACGTTCGAGGGTGCTGCGGATATCGTTGGACTGCTCCTTGGCCAGGGCCAGCAGGCGGTGATTGACCACCTTCAGGTCGGCGAAGACCGGAGAAGCCACATCACCGAATTCGACGCCGAGGTTCCGGGCCGCGTTCATCCGCGTCATCACATCGGCGGTGGCGATCAGGGTCTTGGAGGGAACGACGTCGGTGAGTACGGCGGAGCCGCCCAGTCCCTGCCGCTCCACGATGGTTACGTCCGCTCCGAGGGATGCCGCCACGAGGGCAGCCTCATAGCCGCCGGGGCCGCCTCCGAGAATTGCAAGTTTTCGGGCAGTGAAATCTAGTTGGGTGGTCACAAGGCTCTATTCTGTCCCATCGAGTGACGGCGCTCAAACGGCGGTACCGGGCGCGGACTTGGGCAGGCCGGCAAGGCTGTAAGTTTGTTAAGTGACTAACGACCCATTTGAACTTGCCCAGCAGGCCGCCGACTACATTGCAGAGCACACCGGCGTACCCTCCCACGACATTGCACTGGTCCTCGGAAGCGGCTGGGGAGAAGCCGCCGAACTGATCGGCGAGACCACCGCAACGCTTTCCGCCTCGGATATCCCGGGCTTCTCCGCCCCCGCCGTGCAGGGGCACGTCGGCACCATCCGCTCCGTCCTCACCACCGACGGCAAGCGTGCTCTGGTCTTGGGTGCACGCACCCACTACTACGAGGGCAAGGGCGTCCGCGCCGTCGTCCACGGTGTCCGCACGGCAGCAGCTGCCGGCGCGAAGGTCATGGTCCTCACCAACGGCTGCGGCGGGCTCAACCCCGACTGGACGCCGGGCACCCCGGTGCTGATCAGCGACCACCTGAACCTGACGGCCACCTCCCCGCTTGAAGGCGCCACGTTCGTAGACCTGACGGACCTGTACTCGTCCCGTCTGCGGGACGTGGCACGCAGCGTGGACCCGACCCTGGATGAAGGCGTTTACGCCCAGTTCACCGGCCCGCACTACGAAACTCCGGCAGAGGTCCGCTACGCCAAGACCATCGGCGCCGACCTGGTCGGCATGTCCACGGCACTCGAAGCCATTGCCGCACGGCACGCCGGCATGGAGGTCTTCGGCATCTCCCTGGTTACCAACCTGGCCGCCGGCATCAGCCCGGTGGCACTGAGCCACGGCGAGGTCCTGGAAGCGGGACAGGCCGCCGGACCGCGCATCTCCAAGCTGCTTGCCGAGATCATCAACAAGATCTAGCAGCTCTCCGCCGCACAGCTACCCGCACCAGCAACAGTAGGTATCCACATGACTCTGATCCCCGTCGACCTCGAAGAACTAACCGCCGCCGCGCACGCGTGGGCGGACAGTGACCCTGACCCGGACACCGCCCGCGAACTCCGCGCCCTCCTCCGCACCCTCGCGGACACGGACGGTGCGGACGGCGCAGACGAAGCTGCGGCGGACCTGGCGGACCGGTTTGCCGGCACGCTCGAGTTCGGAACTGCTGGGCTGCGTGCGGAGCTGGGCGCCGGTTCCCGCCGGATGAACCGTGTGGTGGTGCGGCGCACCGCTGCCGGCATCGCCTCCTTCCTGCAGGACACAGCCGGCGACAACTGGACCCCCAGTGCCGTGATCGGCTACGACGCCCGGTACAAGTCGAAGGACTTCGCGCTGGAAACGGCTGCCGTTTTCGGTGCCGCCGGCATCGAAACCTTCCTGCTGCCCTGCACGCTTCCGACGCCGCTGCTCGCCTACGCGGTGCGTGCCCTGGACACGGACGCGGGTGTGATGGTCACTGCCAGCCACAACCCTGCCGCCGACAACGGCTACAAGGTCTATCTGGGCGGCCGGACGGTCAAGGGCCCCGGCCGCGGGGCGCAGATCGTCACACCGTACGACGCCGAGATTGCGGCACGGATCGACTACACCGTTCCGCTGGACTCCATTGAGCTGGCACCGGACGGCTACACGGAAGTTTCCGAGTCGCTGATCGCTGACTACATCGGAGCCGTGGACAATCTGGCACACCGCGAGGGCTACCCGGCCCGGGACCTGGACATCGTCCTCACGCCCATGCACGGCGTCGGCGGCGAAACCATGTCGGCCGTACTTCGCGGCGCCGGGTTCACCTCGGTGACCCTGGTTCCGGAACAGGCGCTGCCGGACCCGGACTTCCCCACCGTTGCCTTCCCGAATCCGGAGGAACCCGGGGCGCTGGACCTGGCCCTGAAGCTTGCCGCCGAGCGGAACGCGGACCTTGTCCTTGCCAATGATCCCGACGCCGACCGCGCCGCCGTCGCCGCCAAGGACCCTGCCACGGGCGAATGGCGCATGCTGCGCGGGGACGAAGTGGGTGCCCTGCTGGGCCGCCACATTGCCCGGCGGATCGCTGCCGGCCGCTGGAAGGTACGGGGTGAGAAAACCCGCTCCGGCGTTGTTTTCGCCAACTCGATTGTTTCCTCCCGCCTGCTGGCCCGCATCGCGGACGCTGCAGGATTTGAGCACCAGGAAACCCTGACCGGCTTCAAGTGGATCTCCCGGGTGCCGAAACTGACCTACGGCTACGAAGAAGCACTGGGCTACTGCGTTGCCCCCGGACTGGTCCGGGACAAGGACGGTATCTCCGCCGGCCTGCTGCTGGCCGAGCTGGCCGCGGCGCTGAAAGCGAAGGGCCGGACCCTCTTTGACGAACTTGACGAGCTGGCCCTGGAGCACGGCCTGCACCAGAGCGACCAGCTCTCCGTCCGGGTGGAGAACCTGGGCCTGCTGACCGAAATGATGCAGCGGCTGCGCGAGCACCCGCCCGTCTCCTTTGCCGGCTCCCCGGTGGAAACCGCCGTCGACCTTTCCGAAGGCGCCAACGGGCTGCCGCCCACGGACGGGCTGCGGTACATTACCCGTGACAACACCCGGGTCATCATTCGCCCCAGCGGAACCGAGCCCAAGCTCAAGTGCTATCTCGAGGTGATTGAGCCCGTCGGTTCGGCGGCTGAGCTGCCGGCTGCGCGTTCCAACGCACGTGCAACCCTGGACGCAGTGCTGGCGGACGTACGGAAGGCCCTGGGACTCTAACCTAAGCGGGAGGCCGGCATGGGACGGCTGATCTACACCAGCATCACTTCGCTCGACGGGTACATAGCGGACGAGTCCGGGTCCTTTGACTGGAGCATGCCCGATGAAGAGGTCCACTCCTTCGTCAACGGGCTGGAGCGCGACGTCCACACGCACCTGTTGGGCCGGCAGCTGTATGAGGTGATGGCTTACTGGGACACCGTTCCCGCTGAGGACGAGCCGCCTGCCATCCACGATTACGCGCGGATCTGGCAGGCGGCGGACAAGGTGGTCTTCTCCCGCACCCTCACCGGCCTCTCCGCGCCGCGCACGCGGCTGGAACGGGAGTTTCGCCCCGCTGCCGTGCGGGCACTCGTGGAGGAGTCCGACGGCGACGTGTCCGTGGGCGGGCCGAACCTCGCCGGCCAGGCGCTGCAGGCGGGACTCGTTGACGAGCTGCAGCAGCTGCTCTCCCCCGTGATTGTCGGCGGCGGGAAACGGTTCCTGCCGGACGGTTTGCGGCTGGACCTGGAGCTGCTGGAGGAGAAGCGGTTCGCCAACGGCGTCGTGTTCCTGCGGTACCGGGTCCGGGACTGAGCTTCCTGCGTCCGGTTACGCCAGCAATGCCGTGGCCAGCGGCAGGCGGCTGCCGCTGGCCAGGAGCGTCCCCACCTGCTCGGCTGTGAGCGGCCGGCTGAAATAGTAGCCCTGGCCGCTGCAGCAGCCCATGTCCTGCAGCAGTTCAGCCTGCTGCAGGGTCTCTATCCCTTCGAAGACGGCTTCCATTCCGGCGGCTTGGATAAGCCTATGGACGGCGTCCACGAACTGCAGCTGCCCTTCGTCGCGGCTGATTTCGGCGATCAGCGCCCGGTCCACCTTGACTGTGTCCACCGGCAGGCGCCGCAGGTAGCTGATGGAGGAATAGCCCGTGCCGAAATCGTCAATTTCCAAGCGGACGCCCAGGGCTTTCAAGGCCCGCAAGGAATAGGTCTCTACTTCCCCGCTGCCCACGAAGGCGCTCTCGGTGATCTCCAGAGTGAGATCCTCGGGCGCGGCGCCGGTTTCCCGCAGCTGCGCCCGGACGTAGTCGACAAGGTCCATGCTCTGCAGCTGGGACGGGGAGACATTGACGCGGATATGGAAGCCGTTCTGGTCCTGACCCGCCGCGCGCCACGCAGACAATTGCTCCAGGGCAGACCGCAGCACCCAGCGGCCGATCCCCAGAATGGCGCCGCTTTCCTCCGCCAGCGGAATGAAGATATCCGGCATGACCAGTCCCTGGGTGGGATGTTCCCACCGCAGGAATACCTCCACACCCTGCATTTGCCCGCTGACCAGGTCAACGACGGGCTGGTAGACCAATCGAAACTCGCTGCGTTCAACGGCCTTGCGCAGGTCAGCGGCCATTTCCCGTCGCAGTTGGCGGGCGTAGAGCATTACCGGTTCGAATAGCCGCACCAGGCCGGGGCCGTTTTCCTTCGCCTCGTACATGGCCGTGTCTGCCCGGAGCAGCAGGTCCTCGGCGGATTGCCCAGCTTCGGCCAGGTGCACGCCGATGCTCGCACGGGGCCAGACGTCCAGTCCCTCAACAACGGTCCGAACGCCCAAAGCAGCCTGGATCCCTTCCGCGGCCGCGAGTGCCGATAGCCGCGCAACCTCAGGGAGCAGGACGGCGAATTCGTCGCCGCCGAGCCGCGCTACAACGCTTCCCTCCGGCACCGAGGCGACCAACCGGACCGCTACTTCCTGCAGCACCAGATCCCCGGCTTTGTGCCCAAATCCGTCGTTGATTTCCTTGAAACCATCGAGATCAATCATCAGCACGGCAGGTGCGGATTCCCCACCGTGCCAGTCCGTCAGAGCCCGCTCCACCTGCTGCATCAAGTCAATCCGGTTGCTCAGTCCAGTGAGCGGATCCGAAAGCGCCATTCGCTGCACCTGTTGGTGTGCTTCGCGGAGTTCCAGCGTGCGGGACTCCACCCGCTGCTCCATGTCCTGGTACATGTCGTCCAGTTCCGCTGCCAGGAGGTTGATGCCCGTGCTGACGGCATCAACCTGGTCCCGAGCGGATGAAACCGGAATCCGGGACGTGAGGTTTCCCGCTGCGATCCTCACAATGCCTTCGACGATCTGGCCGAGGCGCGGGTCCGCCGGCAGGTCCCCGGCTCCCTCTTGTGAACGAATCACGTGTCGTACCTTCTAAGCCAGTTCAGAGCATCGCCTTCCTGCGAAAAATACCGGGTGGGACAAGGCTGGACCTCTCCGCCGAGCAGAAAATTCGCGATCACCCGGTCCACCGGAGAAACACCGATGACGGCGACGGCTGCCAAGGAGCGCGCGGCGCTGAAGACGTCCCGGGCACTACGGGAAATGGATTCCACACCCGTCAGCGTCAGAAGCAGCGGGAGACTGTGCTCGGCCGCCAGTTCATCGATCTTCTCGGCAGCAGCGACAGCCATGGAACCAGTAATCACCTCGCCGGCAGGCAGCACTAACTCAAGGTGCCCCTCATCGGACAGGTTTACCAAAGCCTCCGCGCGGGGTGAAGGGTTTTGAATCCCGTCTTCAAGGTCGGCACCTGCACTTTCCAGGACGCTGAGCGAGACGCTGTCACGGAGCGCTCCGGAGCTGTTGTGCTGCACTGTTTCCTGTCTTGCCATTGCTTCCCCCAAGTCGCCGCGCAGGACCTCAATGCAGCGGAATATGCTTCACTATGCCAGCCGCCTTAGTTGGTGGGCGGCTTCGTCGGTGGCTCTGTTTGTATTGTGCGCCTTGAACGCCTAAATATCGAGGATCGCAGCCACCAACTTATTTCAAGCCCGGACTATAGGGCTGTGTTGGAGATTGCGGTGACGAGTTCGCGCGCTTCGGATGCAAACACGTCCGCACCAACCTGGCCGAGGATCTTTTCGCTTTGCTGTGCATATTCCAGTGCCTCGCTCTTCCGTTCCAGGACATGGAGACAGCGACCTAGCATTAAAAGCGTCCGTCCTTGTAGGAACAGGTGGGTACCGGCAATCTGCTTTTCAAGTGAACGTAGAGTTTCCTCGGCTTTGACCGCGTTACCGGACTCCAGCTCCCACCACGCTCGCGTGATGGCAATTTCCAACCGGTCCATTTCCGTCACCCCTGCAACACCAAAGGCCACTTCTGCCCGATCGAGACATTCTCCGGTTTCCGGCTGCACGAGTCCGGCCACCAATCGCATGTGGGCTGAAGCCTTATTGAACAGCGCCCAAACACCTACGTCGTTCAGGAGGCTGAAGGAATCCGCTGCCAAGCGATGGTAATTCAATCCTTCATCAACCCTTCCGGACAAAAACGCCGCATTGCCTACTGTCCAGTAGGCCATGCCTGCCACCCGAGGGGGCGCTTCTGTGGGCAACATTTCAATCAGCCGCATGGCTTCCTGCCACGCACCTTCGGTATCTCCGTCTTCAGCCAATGCCGCAATGAGGACATGCTGGACGCTGAGCCTGCTATCTGAGGAAAGTTCCTGCATAGGAAGGTTTGATGCTTCACGCGCAGCCGACAGCGCTTCTTCCATCTGGCCCAAGTCATGTAACGCCCTGGTCATGAGCACTCTGACACGTGATTCATAGTCTGCGTACTCCTTGATAGCAGCGGTCGTGAGCAGTGACGTGCAGGTTTCGATGCAATCCTCCATTAAGCCCATTTCCAATTGGATTTCGCCCACATTGAAGGTCATGCGGCAGAAGCTCCGGCTGTCGTTCGCCAGTGTCGCCGCCTCGGCTGCAACTCGGGAATGGCTTATCGCGAGGGCAAAGTCTCGCCGTCCCTTGGCTTGATTTGCACGATATTCGTTCAATACAAGCACCGCATTGCTATCCATGGCCGAGCACCTTCTCGTAGTAAGAACCTGCATGCACTGAAGCTCATTGTCACTCCACCGCATAAATATCGCGAAAGCTAGGGGACGTTGCTCCTCAGCGTCCAAGGATCAACTTATCCGATGGTTTCCTGCAAAAGGCTCAGTCAGGAGGAAGGACCTCCGAATATATAGCTATACTCCAGTTGTCGAGATCGACCGGATAATTTAGGAGCAAAAAATGAAGAAACTCGGTGCAGCACTGGTACTTGCCGCAGTCATTGCAGGAGCAGGCGTGGCAGCCCCAGCCTCAGCCTCGGCAGCTCCGCTTTCCCCGACCAGCAGCACGGCAAAGCCGTTTAGCATGTGGCCGCACGGCTAATCACCTCAGAAAGCTGAAGGGCCCGGGTGCGACGCGAGGGTGCGTGGCATCCGGGCCTCTGACGTTCGGGCTGCACTTGGTCCCACAC
Organism: Arthrobacter jinronghuae; assembly: GCF_025244825.1. NCBI lineage: Bacteria > Bacillati > Actinomycetota > Actinomycetes > Micrococcales > Micrococcaceae > Arthrobacter > Arthrobacter jinronghuae. The sequence goes on along the minus strand of NZ_CP104263.1, from coordinate 1,085,187 downwards.
CCGCCCGTTACTGCACCGCCACCACCGTGATCTCGACCACGCGGCAGCACTGCCCTGTGGCAAGATAGATCCCATGTCTACACCCATTGCCTCGTATATTGATCACACGCTCCTCAAACCCGAGGCCAGCCGCGACGACATCCTCCGGGTCTGCTCCGAAGCCGCTGAGTACCAGTTCAAGTCCGTCTGCGTAAACCCGATCTGGGTCGGCACCGTCCGCAACGCCCTGAAGGGCAGCGGAGTGCTCACCTGCTCGGTTATCGGCTTCCCGCTGGGAGCCACTACCACCGAGGTGAAGGTCTTCGAAGCCCAGGGCGCGCTTCAGGACGGCGCCGATGAGATCGACATGGTCATCGACATCGCCGCAGCCCGGCGCGGAGACCGTGCAGCCCTGGTCCGCGACATCGCAGCTGTAGCCGACGCCGTGCACGCCGCCGGCGGCATCCTCAAGGTCATCATCGAAACCTCGCTGCTCAATGATGAGCAGAAGGTCCTGGCCTGCGAGGCTTCCGTCGAAGCCGGAGCCGACTTCGTGAAAACCTCCACCGGTTTCAACGGCGGCGGAGCCACCGCCGAAGACGTTGCCCTGATGCGCCGCACCGTCGGCCCGGACCTCGGCGTCAAGGCTTCCGGCGGCGTCCGTTCGCTCGAAGATGCACAGGCAATGATCGACGCCGGCGCCACGCGTATCGGAGCGAGCTCCGGAATCGCTATTGTTAATGGAAGCAAAGCCACGTCGGACTACTGACCGGCATAGCTACTGACACTTTTTGAAACGGAGAACTTCATGGTTGGAACACGGTCAAAGCAGCCTTCACACTCAGGCGAGGGCCATCTGGTCAGCAACATCCTCATCTTTGCCGTGATGTTCGCCATCTTCCTCGGCGCCATCTACGCGGTGAACTGGCTGACCCTGGACAACGTGTGGCCGATGGCCATTCTGCTGGTCGCCGCCACCGGCATGTACCTCGTTGCGTTCAGCATCGGGCGTTCCGACACCACCACGGAGTTGGCCAAGGGTTACTCACACAACGAGTAGTCTTCCTGCGTAAACAGTGATGCACCCCAGCCCGCGGGCTGGGGTGCATCACTGTTTAACTGAGTAGTCGCCGGGGCTAAGCAGGTGTGTCCTACTCTTCGCCGCCGTGCCCCACCGTCCCTACATTCGGTTTATGACTACTACCATGACCCGCAGGCAGTGGCGCCGGAACCGGGCCCTGCAGCAACGCATCGTCCTCGTCGGTTACTCGGTACTGACCTCCTGCGTAGTGGCCGCCGCCGCGGTCTTCGTCATTGCGGTGACGGGCTAGCCTCCGACTTACTCCTTGAACACGGCATCGAGCACCTGCTTGGCCCAGGCCAGGATTTCGGCGTCTACCAGATCCCTGCCGCCGATCCGGGCGGTCTTCGGCTTCGGTACCAGCACGGCGTTCAGCGCCGGCTTCACGAGCGCCCCGGGATACATCCGCTGCAGCCGCATGGTCCGCGATTCGGGCAGGTCCGCCGGTGCGAACTTGATGAAGTTGCCCTGCAGCGCGACGTCGGTCAGGCCGGCGGCACGTGCATCCACCCGGAAGCGGGCAACATCGATCAGGTTCTTCACTTCCTGCGGGGGCTCGCCGTAACGGTCCACCAGTTCGGCCAGCACTTCGTCGATCGCCTCGTTGGTGAGCGCAGACGCCAGCTTGCGGTAGGCCTCCAGCCGCAGCCTCTCCCCCGGAACGTAGTCGTGCGGGAGATGGGCGTTGACCGGCAGCTCGATCTTCATTTCGGCCGCCTTCTCCTCGGCCTCGCCCCGGTAATCGGCCACGGCTTCGCCCACCAGCCGGATGTACAGGTCAAAGCCGACGCCGGCAATGTGGCCGGACTGTTCCCCGCCCAACAGGTTGCCGGCACCGCGGATCTCCAGGTCCTTCATCGCCAGCTGCATGCCGGCCCCCAGCTCGTTGTGCGTGGCCACGGCCTTCAGCCGTTCCAGCGCCACCTCGCCCAGCGGCTTCTCCGACGGGTACAGGAAGTAGGCGTACGCCCGCTCCCGGCCGCGGCCCACCCGGCCGCGCAGCTGGTGCAGCTGTGAAAGCCCGAAGTGGTCCGCACGGTCCACGATCAGGGTGTTGGCATTGGAGATGTCCAGGCCCGTTTCGATGATGGTGGTGCACACCAGCACGTCGAAGCGCTTCTCCCAGAAATCCACGATGATCTGCTCAAGCTTGGACTCGCTCATCTGGCCGTGGGCGACGGCGATCCGCGCCTCCGGCACCAGTTCCCGCAGATGCGCGGCTGTCCGGTCAATCGAGGACACCCGGTTGTGGACAAAGAACACCTGGCCCTCGCGCATGAGTTCGCGGCGGATGGCGGCGGAGGCCTGCTTGTCCGTGTAGGGGCCCACATAGGTGAGCACCGGATGGCGTTCCTCCGGCGGGGTGGCCAGGGTGGACGTCTCGCGGATACCGGTGAGGGACATTTCCAGGGTGCGGGGAATCGGGGTGGCGCTCATGGCCAGCACGTCCACGTTGGTGCGCATCTTCTTCAGCGCTTCCTTGTGTTCGACGCCGAAGCGCTGCTCCTCATCCACGATCACCAGGCCCAGGTCCTTGAACTGGACCTCCTGGGACAGCAGGCGGTGGGTGCCGATGACGACATCGACCGAGCCGGTCTTGACGTCCTCGATAGTTGCCTTGGCCTGCTTGGCGGTCTGGAAGCGCGAGAGCGAATCCACCCGGACCGGGAAGCCGGAGAAGCGTTCGGCGAAGGTCTCCATATGCTGCTGGGCCAGCAGGGTGGTGGGCACCAGCACTGCTACCTGCTTGCCGTCCTGCACGGCCTTGAACGCTGCACGCACCGCGATCTCGGTTTTGCCGTAGCCCACATCGCCGGAGACCAGCCGGTCCATGGGCACTTCCCGCTCCATGTCCGCCTTGACCTCGTTGATAGTGGTCAGCTGATCCGGGGTCTCGACATAGGGGAAGGCTTCCTCGAGTTCACGCTGCCACGGGGTGTCCGCTGCGAAGGCATGGCCCTTGGACGCCATCCGGGCGGAGTAGAGCCGGATCAGCTCCCCGGCGATCTCCTTGACCGCCTTGCGTGCCCGGCTCTTGGTCTTGGCCCAATCGGAGCCGCCCATCTTGGACAGGACAGGGGTTTCACCGCCCACGTACCGGGTGATCTGGTCCAGCTGGTCGGTGGGGACGAACAGCCGGTCCCCCGGCGCCCCGCGCTTGGAGGACGCGTATTCAAGCACCATGTACTCGCGCACTGTCTTGCTGGTGCCGGCACCGGTGGCGCGTTGGATGAGTTCAATGAACTTGCCCACGCCGTGCTGCTCGTGCACCACGAAGTCGCCCTCCTGCAGCTGCAGCGGGTCGACGGCGTTGCGCCGTTTGGAGGGCATCTTGCGCATGTCGCGGGTGGAGTAGGTGCTGGCGCGGCCGAGCAGGTCCGCTTCGGTCAGCAGCCCGGTCTTGAGGGTGTCAAAGACATACCCCCGGCCGGCGCTGGCCGTGGTGATGGCGATGACGCCGGGGCGCGGTTCCTCGTCCAGGGATTCCACCAGCGCTGCGGGAATGTCGTTCTCCCGGAACAGTTCGGCCAGGCGGGAGGCCGGGCCCGGCCCCTCGGTCACCACCACCACGCGCCAGGCGTCCCGGACACGGCTGCCGATGAACTCCATCATTTCCGCTACGTCGCCCCGGTAGCCGCGCGGTTCACGGGCATTGATGGTCAGGGTGTCGATGTCCAGGACGGTTTCGTCGTCGGGGTTGAAGGACGTGATGGACCACCAGGCCACGTCATTGGCGTGCGCGGCAGTGCGCGTATCAGCCAGGGAACGGAAGCTTGCGGCGTCCAGGTCCGAGGCCAGCCCGGCGGAAAGGTCCAGGGGCGCCGCACCGCCGTCGGACGCCGTGGCCCAGGCTGCGGCCAGGAACTCCTCGTTGGTGGCGGCGAGGTCGTGCGCACGGGCCCGGACCTTCTCCGGCTCGATGACCACGGCAATGGATCCACGAGGCAGCTCGCCCATCAGCGGGACCATGGAGTCCACCAGTACCGGAGCCAGGGATTCCATGCCTTCCACGGCAATGCCGCCGGCAATCTTTTCCAGCATGTCCGAGGCTGCCGGCATCTGGTCCTTGAGCTTGGCGGCGCGGCTCATCACCGACGGCGTGATCAGGATTTCGCGGCAGGGCGGGGCGTAGAGCTCGGAGGGGTGGGTGATGTGCTCCCCGGTGAGGGTCCGCTGGTCTGCGACCGCGAACCAGCGCATGGAATCCACTTCGTCGCCGAAGAAGTCGATGCGGATGGGGTGGTCCTCGGTGGGCGGGAAAACGTCAAGGATGCCGCCTCGAACGGCGAATTCTCCGCGGTGGGAGACCATGTCCACCCGCGCATAGGCGGCCTCTGACAGCGCCTGCACCACGGAGTCGAAGGGCTGTTCCTGGCCGACCTTCAGCGCCACCGGCTTGAGTTCGCCCAGTCCGGCAACCAGCGGCTGGACCACGGCGCGCACCGGGGCAACCACAATCTGCACCGGAGCGGTTTCCGGGTGCGCCAGACGGCGGAGCACCGACAGGCGCCGTCCGACGGTATCCGAACGCGGGGACAGCCGCTCGTGCGGCAGGGTTTCCCAGCTGGGGAATTCTTCGATGCCGGCGAGTGGAAGATAGCTGCGCAGGGCGGCCGCCAGGTCCTCCGCCTCGCGTCCCGTCGCCGTCACGGCCAGCACCACCGGCGGAATGCCGTCGCCGGTTACCGCCGCGGCCAGCCCGTCCACGATTTCAGCCAGCAGGGCGGCACGCATGCCCTGCGGAGCCCCGATCTGCAGGTCTTCGCTGCGGCCTGCGGGCGGCCGGGAGGAGAGGGTCCGCACCCTTGCGTACGAGGGGTCCTCAGCGAGGGCGGCACGCAGTCCGTTCAGGCTCATGGGGTGTTTTCTCCTTCATGACGGCAACGCAAATACCCGAAGTCCACAAACGGAACCCCGGGGTTTTCTTCCACATTACCTGCTGCCGGGACAGCGGTCCGGCGCTCGCGCTGAGAGCGGAAAACATACGAAAGCCGGGAAGCCGTTACGCCCGCCCGCAGCGCCGCTGGATCTGGATTTTCCCCGGGGCGCCTGCCACGCTGGAAAAGCACGGGCCACCCGAAGACGGCTGTCTCCCATTCGCCGGATTCGCCTTTCGACAACGTAAGGATTGCCCCATGGCACGCAATGCGACCCTTCTGGCCACGGGATGCGCGGTATTCGCGCTGGCCTTCACCGGCTGCGCGGGCAACCCCGACGGCGACGGCTACAACGATCCCGAAGGTTCCACTTCGTCAGCTTCGTCTTCCGGCCCTTCGCCCTGCGGCACAGGTTCCCCGAACGCCAGCGGAGAAAACTGCCAGGCCGCCGGCGTTCCCGGCATCACTGCCAACCCCGATCGCTGCGGAAAATTCACTGCGTCCCCGACGCCGGGCGGGATCATCGAGGGGACCTTCGGCCCGTACTGCGACGACGCCGTCGCGACCACCTACAGCACTGCCCTGATCCCGGATGACTCCGTCGCCATTGTCAGCGTGGAGGAAAGCCAGGAGGACACCACTGTGCAGCTCCAGGCGCAGAGCTTCGCTGCCAACACCACCTACATCGCCCGGCTGCATGAGGACGGCTGCGGAGCAGATCCAGCGGACTCCGGCGCGGAGTACGAGAGCGGCTCCGGCGGCCTCGCCCTGGACTTCACTACCGACGCGGCGGGCAACGCCACCGCGAGCACCACGGTTCAGTGGACGCTGCCGGACGACGACGCCGAGTCCCTCCTCATCCTCGATGCGGGGCAGGGCGGGGCGGCGGGAGACCCGGTAGGTTGCATCAATCTGGTGCCCTGACCCGTCCGGGACTCCCCGGCCCCGGTTTCGGGGCAGCTGTGCGTGCGGTTTAGGATGAGGGTTGGCTGGCCGGCGGGCTGTACGAGCCCGCGGAATCCGGCAATACCGCTCACCTTACGGAGGACCTATGGCCCTGAACGCATCAACTATCCTGCCCTACGACGTACGGACCGTGACGGACACGTTCGCCGACGAGGGGTTCCTGCGCAGCATGAGCGAGCACGTGGGCGGATCCCTGGTTTCCGCTTCCGTGGACGGTGACACCGCCGGGGCATTTGTCCTCACCGCTGTGCGGACGATGCCCACGGACCGGTTGCCGGACATGGCGAAGAAGTTTGTGGGTGCCACCCTGACCGTGACCCAGAAAGAGCAGTGGGCCGCACCGGCTGCCGACGGATCCCGTGAAGCTGCCGTGGAACTGTCCGTGGGCGGGGTGCCGCTGAAGGTCAACGCCGTGCAGCGGCTGGTCAGCACCCCCGAGGGCACCCGCGTCGATGTTGACGGCAAGGTGGCCTCCAGCATTCCGTTCCTGGGCGACAAGATCGCCAAAGCCGCCGAACCGATGATCGGCAAGGCCCTCACGATCCAGGCAGGCCAGGCCGGCAAGTGGATTGAAAGCCGGAAGAGCTAACCCATGGTCCTCTCCACTCCCCTCGCACTGGTCCTGGTGATTGCCGGCCTCTGGTCCCTCATCGTCTGGCCGCCCTACCTGCGGGACGTCCTGAAGTCCCCGGAGGCTCGGGACGACAAGGGTGCGCCCACCCGGTACATGACCACGAATCTCATGAAGATCAGCACGGCCATGGTCTTCGGACTGGCCACCCTCGTTATCGGTGTCCGCGGCCTGATCGGCTGAACACCCCTGGTGACGCACGCCCCGGCAGTTTCCTGCCGGGGCGTTTTGCTGCCGCGAACTGTCTGCTGGCGGAACCACCTGCTGCCGGTAGGGCCTGCATCACACACGGCCAACCCGATGCAGTTAGACTGGTACACGGTGCGCCGGGAAGTCTGGTCGGCAATAACTTTGCCGTACCCGAATTTGATAGGAATCCTTCATGGCCTCTGATCCCTCCTCCCCCAAGCCCAGCGGCGCACGCACTGTTCTGAGCAGGGGCAGCTACGGCGAAACGCTTCGCATCAGCGAGATTCTCCGCAAGGAAACCGTGGGCGGCATTCTGCTGCTGATCGCTACGGTGGCTGCCCTTATTTGGGCGAACTCTCCGGCTGCAGACACTTACTTCGCCGTGCGTGACTTTGAATTCGGTTACGAGCCGTGGCACCTCAAGCTGAGCATCGGCGCCTGGGCGGCCGACGGGCTGCTGGCCATCTTCTTCTTCCTGGTCGGCCTGGAGCTGAAGAAGGAATTCATTGCCGGTGACCTGAGGGACCTGAAGCAGGCGATCGTACCCATCGCGGCCGCGGTGGGCGGCGTCATTGTCCCCGCCCTGGTCTACGTAGCCGTCAACCTTATTGCCGGTTCGGACGGCCTGCGCGGCTGGGCCATCCCCACCGCCACCGATATTGCCTTCGCCCTGGCCGTCCTGGCGGTCATCAGTTCGCACCTGCCCAGCGCGCTGCGCATCTTCCTGCTGACCCTCGCCGTGGTGGATGACCTCATCGCCATCGCCATCATTGCCTTCTTCTACTCCGAAGACGTGCACCCGGGCTACCTGCTGTGGATGCTGCTGCCGCTGGCCGCGTTCACGTTGCTGGTCCAGCGTGTCCCGCGCTTCTTCGGCACCCGCGGCTGGGCCGCCTGGGTGATCCTGCTGCCCCTTGGTATCGCCGTTTGGGCGCTGATGCATGCCTCCGGCGTCCACGCCACCGTGGCGGGGGTGCTGCTGGGCTTTGCGGTTCCGGTGCTGCGCCGCGGCCCGGACCGGCAGAAACTGCCCGCCAACCCGGACGCCCCCGGCCTCTCCGAAATCTTTGAGCACCGTTTCCGGCCTGTCTCCACGGGCTTTGCAGTTCCGGTATTCGCGTTCTTTTCCGCCGGCGTGGCCCTGGGCGGCTGGAGCGGCATGGGTGCTGCGGTTACGGACCCGGTGGCGATCGGAATCATCCTGGGCCTCGTTGTCGGTAAGCCCATCGGTATCCTGTTCACCACCTGGGCCGTGACCACAGGCACGCGCGCAAAGCTTGACGCGGATGTGCGCTGGATTGATCTGGCAGGAATCGGCATTCTGGGCGGGATCGGCTTCACCGTTTCCCTGCTGGTCAATGACCTGAGCTTCGAGGTCGGTTCGCTGCACAACGACGACGCGAAGGTCGGCATCCTCGTGGCCTCGGTGTTGTCGGCCCTGCTGGCTTCAGCCCTGCTGACGGCTCGGAACCGGCGCTACCGCCTGATCGAGGCGGAGGACCGGCGCGACGATGACCAGGACGGCATTCCCGATGTCTATCAGGACGGGGAGGGGCGTTAGGGGTTAGCTGCAGAAGAACGAGGCGAGGTAATAAGCGTTAGCGGGCCCAGGGGTCTGCGCGGCTCTTGCCAGCACCTTCGTTTCATCAACCGCTGCGGGAAGGTTGCCCGGCGCCCCGTCAACGTAAGCTGTTGTGACGGAAATGCTCATTCGGTCGCCCCAGGAGAGAGAATCGGCGAGGCCCGGCAGGTCCTTCAGCACCAAAACTCCGTTATTGGGGATGACATAGGACCGCGGCGTCTTGCCTGTAACAGCCACAGTGGCCACTACGCTCACGTCCGCCGGAAGCGCTTCCGCGGGCGAAAAAACAATACGAACAACGCTGACAGTTAACGGCTGGCTGCACCGCACATCACCCTTCAGCGCCGGCAGCGGTGGCCGTACCGTCTTGCCGGAGATCGAGAGATTTGTCGAGGCACTCCAATAGGCATACGCGGCAGGTCCGCCCACGCCCAGGATCACGGTCAGGACGAAGGCCACAGCAGCAGTCTTGAAGCCCCGCTGGGCGCGCAGACGAGCGAACCAGCCCGGACCCTTCGCCGGTTCTGTTCCCGCCTCAGGAGCAGCCCCCAACTGCTTGTCACACATATCTTCTACTCCAGACCCGAAGAACCACGGCCGCAGTGAACGCCACCGACATTGCTATCAGGAGCGTACCGGACAGAGACCGGATCACCGGTTCCACCGTGCTCTGGACCCGGGCGTCCAAGACCTGGGGCTCTGCAGTCCGGCCCGGCGAATCCGTGCCGTTCGGAGTCCGAACGGCAGGACGGTCCGTTACCGCTCCCGCCGGGACGGCCTGCGGACCGCCGGGAGATGTGCTGCTGCCGGGCAGGGCAACCAGTGAGCCCGGTGCCGGGGCCGCCCCGCCGGCATCCGAGCGGGCGCCGCCTGCCTGGGGACGTTCTTTGTTTCCGCCTGTGCCGGATCCGCCGTTCACGGTTCCGTTCTCTCCGCCGGGTCCGCTGTTGCCCGGTCCGTCGCCATCCGTTCCGCCGTTGAGAACGTCGCACGCCGGCCGGGCACCAAGTCCGGCCTCCGTCGACTCGAGGTAGAAGAGCAGGTCGAATTCGGCTTCTCGGTTTCGCGTGGCGTTGGGGGCGTCAAGGGACATGTCGACGGCGAAGGTCAGCGCAACCTCTTCCCCTCCGCCCAGGTTCCAGGTGGCGGGTACGTCCAGGCAGCTACCGGAGCTTCCGAGCACCATCCGTCCGGAAAGAGATGAATTCGGCCCCGCGGCGAGGCCGAGGTACCCGTTCAGCTCGGGATCAGATCGCACCATGACCGCAGCGGTACTCAACCGGGCCGGATCGGCGCTGTTGTTCCGGATCCAGACCGTAGCGGCCTGCCCGGTTCCGGGAATGTAGGTTACGGATTCGTCGAACAGCGGCCCTTGCAGGGTGGGACTGTAACGGTTGCCGTCTGCACTGAATTCAAGGTAGTTATCAGCTGCCCCGGCGCTCGGGGCACCAGCGAGGGATACGGTGCCGGCCAGCGTGAGCACGGCGGATGCTCCGAGCAGCTGCCGGGCCCCCTTGGTTGGTTTTTTCATCAAACGCCTGCGGGCGTGCGGTAACTCATCGAGTGCCGGTGCTTGGCGGGAGTGTCACAGTCGCAGTCGGTGAGGATGGGATCGTCGTATTCCAGCGGATCGGCGTACTCGGGGTGGTCGTCGCCCGTGGACTCGGCGTCATCGCCGTAGCCGCCCTCTCCCGGGCCGTCGCCGTTCCGGGACGGGTCCAGGGAATCGTCCTGGGAACCGTTCTCGCGCCGCTTGGCAAGTGAGCCGCGGACCAGGGAGATGACACCGTAACCCATCAGCGCAACGGCGCCCCACTGGGCTGCCGCTCCACGGTCCGAGTTGCCAAGCGCGTTGGCCACGAAGCCCACAAACGGCACCGCGTAGAAGAGCTTGCCGCGTACCTGGAGCTCGCGGACGGGCAGCTCGTCTTCGACGTCGTTGTTGTCGCCCTTGGTGATGAACTCCAGTTCGCCGCTCTGCGCTGCGCTAATGGCGGTGATGCGGTGCGTGATGACAGCGGGGCTGCCGGACTCGATCTGGTAGGTGATGATGTCGCCTACCCGGAGTTCTTCGAACGGCACGGGCTTGACCACCAGGAAGGTGCCGGGCGCGTACTTGGGGGCCATGGAGCTGGTCAGGACACTGTAGGTCTGCGATCCGGTAAGTAGGGGTACCACCACCAAGACGAGGGCGGCCAAAGCGGCCAGGCAGAGGGCCAGGTAGCTCAGGCCGGCACCGAGGAAGCCCAGGGGGCTGGCTGAGGCTGCTGCTTTCCTGCGACCGCTCATGGTTTCTTCCTGTCCATTGTGGATTACTTGACCGGCGCCGTCTGCGCGACGGTGAGGGTGATTGTGCTGGCGATGGTCCGCCCCAGATAGGCGATGGGAGTGTTGGGGTTAAGGTCCGCCTTCAGGCAGATCTTCTGCGGCGCGTCCTTGGCAAGGACGGGTGCCGGTGGAGTTGCGGTGTACTGGGTCGCGGCGACGAGGTCGCAGGCGGTTGCAATAGGGACCGTTGCTGCCGTCACCGTCAGGTATCCGTCAAAGCCTTTGACCGGACCCAGTCCAACCAGACTGGCCTGGAGGCGAAGCGGCGAACTCTCGGTGACGTTTACTGCGTTCTCAACGGTGACGGACTGATATCTTGGCTGGCCCTTGGCCACGTCACCTACGTTGAGCGTCAGGGGTCCGGGTGTCATCGGGCTCCCGTTGACCAGGATGTTGAAGTCGGCTGCCTGAATGGTGCCGGCGTTCGAGGGAGCTGCGGTATTCCATAAGGCGTAGGTTCCCTGGACGGTCATCAGACCGAGCACCACGGCGGCGAGGATCAACCCTGCTGCCTTCAGTGTGCTCTTCATGATCCGCCTTCAGGGGGAACAGGCTGTGCGCGGAGCGTGCGCGCCGCGCACAGCCAGGGGTTAGAACAAGGTGGCGATAGCCGGTGTTACTTGCCGGCGGCGGGAGTAGCGGCCGGGGTGGCGGTGGGAGCCGGCAGCGCCTGCTGATCCAGCTTGTAGGAGACCTTCGCGAAGTCGGCCAGCGCGTTGGTGCTGCTGCGCAGATCAGTGTCCTGCTTGAAGGTGAACTTAGCGGAGGCGGTGATCTTCTGCACAGCGTTGCTCGACTTCAGGATGGCGTCCTTGACGTCATTACCGCTGGCATCCTGAACCACCACGTTATCGATGGTGACGTTCTGCGCCACGAAGGTGCTGGTGGGAAGGCCCTGGATGGACAGCTTGGCCTGCATCAGATCACCTGTGAGCTTCACGTCCATGGTCTGGCTGTAGGTCAGGACATCGCCCGGGACCACCTTGTAGTCAGCAATTCCATTGGTCGGATCCAGGTCCACCTTAGTGCCGTAGGCGTTGGTCCAGACACCGGGCTTCGTGATCAGTTCCAGGTCACCGGCTGCGATCTGGCCGGCGTTGACATTCTCCGTCTGGTTCCAGACGGCCAGGGTGCCGCCGCCGCCGAGCAGCATTGCCGAGCCGATACCGATTGCCAGTGCGCCCTTGGTCATCTTGTTCATCATGTCCCCTTGTTCCGTGTAACCCGTTTTGGCTTTGGAAGGTTTTCCTTGCCGCTGGGTATTACTTTGCCGCCCGCTCCTCAAGAAACAACGCCGCCCAAACACAGGGTTCGTGAAACATTCCGGCAAAGCTCAAGCGCCACACAAGGTAACCTCAAAACCAGCGCATCCGGCCGGCTCCGGCCCGGGAACCAGCCCTATTCGAAGCTTGAGGACATGAGAACCACCACTGCCCCGTTCCGCATCCTGACCGTCTGCACCGGCAATATCTGCCGCTCCCCCATGGCCGAGCGTCTGCTCCAGGCCGGCCTGGACAGCCTGGCCCCCGGCGAATTCGAAATCACCAGTGCCGGCACCGGCGCACTGGTGGGCTCGGGCATCGAGCCGCACGTGGCCGGGTTCGTGAATATCTTCGGCGGCGACTCCTCAGGGTTCACCTCACGCCAGCTCACTGCGGAGATCCTCCAGGGCCAGGACCTGGTGCTGGCCCTGACCCGGGGGCACCGGAGCAAGGTGGTGGAACTGGCGCCGGGATTGCTGCGGCGCACCTTCACGCTGCGCGAGCTGGCCCGCCTGCTCCCCCTGGTGGACGCCGATCCCGACGCCCCCGCCGCCGAGCGCTGGCAGGCAGCCATGTCCCGGGCGCTGCGGTTGCGCAGCGCGCACCCGGCGGGACCGGAAGAAGATGACGTGGTGGACCCGTACCGCCGCAGCGACGCCGTCTACCAGCAGATGGTCCGCGAGCTCACCCCGGCCGTGGATGAGCTGCTCGCCTGGGAGCGCCGCTACCGGTGAACCTGGTCATCCGGGATAGACGACGACGGCGGCTGCTGGCCGGGCTCTTCCTCCTCTATATAGGGGCGGTGGGGTTCATCGCGTTCTGGCCCTCCCCGGTGGACGCCGGATCGGCCGGCACCCTCCGCGCCGTCCTGACGGCCCTGCACAGCCACGGCGTGCCCGTCTGGGTCAACTACGCCCTCGTGGAGTCCGTCGCGAACGTGGTCCTGTTTGTTCCCTTCGGCGTCCTGGCCGCTGCGTACCTCACGGCACGTTTCGCCTGGCTGGCCGCCGTCGTCGGCATGGCCGCCTCCTGCGCCATCGAAGCCGGGCAGCATGTGTTCCTGCCGGCGCGCTACGCCACGGTCTACGACGTCATCGCCAATTCCCTGGGCGTGGCGCTCGGCACGTTGGTGGTCTACGCCGCCCGCAGCCGGAAAGACGATTAACGCCATGCCTGCAATCAGGCCTCCAATATTGCCTCGATCTTGAGCGTTGCAGGCAACTTTTCCTGAGGTTCGGGTGAGACCGTGGGACATCAGCCGGGAGTATTCGGCTGGCTTCCATCAGGCTCCCAACGCCCGACGGCGACCCCACACCGAAGGATATTTTGTTTGTCTCCCACTCCCCCGCAGCCCCCACCGGTATGGCCAACGAGCCCGCCCTCCGCTGCACAGGCAGGTCCGCGGACGCAGAACGCCGCTGCCCGTCACCGCCGGAGCGCCAGCTGATGACGCCTCAGGAAGAACTCGAGGCGCGGCTGATCTCCATGGACAGGCTGCGGGAACTCAGCGACCAGGTCGGCGTGGAATCCTGCCGCCGGTTCGTCTCCAACTTCACTTCCATGTGGGAAGGCCGGTTCACCCGCCTTCACCAGGCGGTGCAGGGCCGGGACTTCGACGCCGCCATGGATGTGGTCCTCAGCATCAAGATTTCCAGCCACATGGCCGGGGCCGAACGGCTATCCGCCCTGGGCGCCGCGGCACAGGACCTCGTAGCACGCCGCGATGTGCGTGGACTCGACGAAATGGTGACTGCTGTCCGCGCCTGCGGTGCCGAAACCATGGCCTATTTGAACGAGTCAGACCTCTTTTCCGCGGCATAAGTCCCGGCCTTCCCATCCCGGCCGCCGGCGCTCCACCGTGAGCGCGGTCACGGAGGCGACATACCCCCGGTATCGTTAGACCCTGTTGTGTTTTACGAGGGGGTAACGCGTGTCGCGGTTGTCGCAGTCGACGCTGAAATTATTCGGCATTTCGTCCCAATTCCATGAACTTCCGCTGCGGTACCGGACCGCCGTGAGCCAGGCGCCGCTCGTCGTCGTTGTGGCGCTGATCTGCGCCGTTGCCGCCTGGCAATTGCCGGAGGTCTTCCAGCGGCGGGAATTCGTTGCTGGCCTAGTTACGCTGGCCGTTGTCACCGCCGTGTGCATTGCTCTTCCCTGGAACCGGTTCTGGTATCCGTCCTACTGGATCATCCCGCTGCTTGACTTCGTGGCTATCGCCCAACTCCAGCACGGCAGTGCCGGCATTCTTACCGGGCTGAGCCTGCTCCACGTTTTCCCCGTGTTCTGGATGTCCTGGTCCCGCGTCTCGCCGCCGGCCGCCCGGTACCTGAGCTTCTTCTGCCCCCTGCTGTCCGTATGGCACCCGTTCATCCTCGGCATGTCCGGTCCGGTCAGCGGCGCGGATCTCAGCGCCCCTCTGCTCGTTCCACTGGTGAGCCTGGGCGTCGCGATCACCGTGTCCGTGCTGCGCGAAGACATCCGTTCCCAGCGCGAGACGCTGGAGAACAAGGACCGGCTGCTCGAGGCCGCGCTGGCGGAGAGCAAGCGGCAATCCCGGCAACTCGACGGGGTGCTGAACGCCATCAACGTCGGTGTCCTCCTGGTGGACGAGGACGGCGTGCCACGGCATATGAACCGCCGCCAGCGCATGCTGCAGGAACGGGCGCTGCCCCCGGGCACGGTCCACCCGCATGAACGCGATCTGTTCCTCTACACAGTTGACCGCACCACTCCCGTACCCCTCGAACAGCGTCCCGTTGCCCGCGCCCTGCGCGGCGCAGACTTCAGCGACCTACAGCTGTGGCTGGGCCCGCCCGGCAGCCAGATGGCCATGAACGTCTCCGGGGCCGTGCTGCGCAACGACGACGGCGGCTTCAACGGTGCGGTGATTGTTTTCGCGGATGTCACGGCCATGGTTGGTGCGCTGGCTGCAAAGGACGACTTCGTGGCCAGCGTCTCGCACGAACTGCGCACCCCGCTGACGTCGATCATGGGTTACCTGGATCTGGCGCTGGACGAGGCAGAAGAGACCGGTTTGCAGGGCTCCATTCCAGGCTCACTGCGGGTGGCGCTGCGCAACAGCGAGCGGCTGCTCCGCCTGGTGTCGGACCTGCTCACCGCAGCCTCGGGCACGGTCCAGCTGGAATCCCGGCCCATGTGCCTGGCAGAGATCATCCGCACCAGCCTCCGCGCTGCGGGGACCAGGGCCAGGGAGGCCGGCGTCGACCTGGTCAACGATGCCCCGGCAGAGCTGCCGATGTTCGCGGACCCGCACCGTATTGCGCAGGTCCTGGACAACCTGCTTTCCAACGCCGTCAAATACTCCCCCGACGGCGGCACGGTCACGGTCAGCGCGTGGCGCGAAGGGGACCGTGCGGTGTTCCGGGTGGCAGATACCGGCATGGGTATGTCCGCGGATGACGTGCATGATGTCTTCGAGAAATTCTTCCGCACCGGCACCGTTCGGCAGGCGGGCATCCCCGGCGTCGGGCTCGGCATGGCCATCAGCAAGGACATCGCCGAGGCGCACGGGGGCAGTATCCGGGTGGAGAGCACACTGGGCCGCGGCACCAGCTTTACCGTCGAACTCCCCGCGGGCGTGCCGGCGGGCGTTTAGCGGCGGATCAGGCCTGCGGAGCCAGACGGTAGCCGACGCCGCGTACGGTTTCGAGCCAGCGCGGAGCCTTCGAATCGTCCCCTAGTTTGCGGCGCAGGTTACCCACGTGCACTTCCACGGTCCGCTCATCCGCGTCACTGATGAAGGATCCGGTGTCGTATTCCTCGCCCCGCAGCCGCCGGACCAGGTCCGTCTTGGTTCGCACCAGGCGGCCGCCCTCCAGGAGGGCCTGCAGCAGGTCGAACTCGGTGCGGGTGAGCTCTACGCCCTTGCCGTGGATTTCAGTGGTGCGCGTACCCGGGTTCAGGGTCAGACCGTTGTGGGCAAGCGTGCCTGCGGCAGCTGCGGGGGCCGGGGCCGCGGCCTGCACCGCGGGGGCTCCGGTTCCCTGGCCGCTGGATGAAGAAGCATCAATGGAAACGGGCGTCTCGGCGTCGCCAGCAGACTCCCCGCGGGGACGGCGGAGCATGGCTGAAATCCGGGCCCGCAGTTCCCGGGGCCGGAAGGGCTTGGTGATGTAATCATCCGCGCCTGCTTCAAGCCCCATGAGGGTGTCAAGCTCTTCGGCACGGGCAGTGAGCATCACAATGTAGGCATCGCTGAACTGCCGCAGCTGCCGGATCACCTCAAACCCGTCAATGTCCGGAAGGCCCAGATCCAACGTGACCACTGTCGGATTGTGCAGCCGAACCGCTTCAACTCCTTCGGAGCCGTTCGGAGCGGTATAAACCTTAAAACCTGACTGCTGCAGAACCGCGTTAAGAAGATCGCGAATATCGGCATCGTCCTCAATAATGACGGCTACACGTTGAATTTCCATGTTCTATTTTTTCCTGTCCTGCGAGACCTTCTGATTCCCCGCTCCCCTTACCCGGTATCTTACAGCTTCCCCCCTATAATCTGACGTACCACTATGGGAATCCGGGGGTTCCGTTTTTATGTCCAGTCTCAAAGCCCAAGTGGCCACCCTGACGGGTATGAAACTGCAGTTCAACGAACTGAGTCTTCGCCGGAGGCTGCTGGTGAGTCAACTGCCGCTGCTGATTGCCGTTGTTGTGGCGCTGGTGATTACTGCGGCGGTGGCTCCGGCCGTATTGGACAGCCTCGGCTTTCGATTTGCGACGGTGCTTCTTGCCGCTTTGACAGCGGCATGCGTGGTGGTCCCGTGGGAACGGTATTCACCGTTGGCTTACTGGTGTATTCCCGTGCTGGACTTCGCCGTTGTGGGCGGTCTCTATTACGAGGGCCGCGACTCGGTGATCGGGCTGAGTTTCCTCGCAGTCTTCCCCGTTTTCTGGATGGCCTGGTCTGGTGCGGCACCGCGCAGGGCGTGGATACTCGGTTACGTCTGCACCACACTGCTGCTATGGGCTCCGCTGTTCACGCAGGTAGGCGGCATCCCCGCCCTGGACGAGTTGCTGGCCCCCCTTCTGATCCCGTTCGTCATGCTGGGTATCGGCGTAGTGATCTCGACGATGGAATCGGATACTACGGCCCAGCAGAAACGGCTTGTGGCGATCGAGTCCGAGCTGCAGGCCAGCCTGGGGGAAACGCACCGCCGCTCACAGCTGCTGGACGCCGTGCTGGAAACGGTCGATGTGGGCGTGATGGCGGTTGACGCGGAAGGCCGGACCATCCTGATGAACAGCCGCCAGCGGATCAACCATGCGTTGGCCGGCCTCACCGATGGAGCTGACACGGGCAGCGACGCCCGGATTTACGGTCTGGACCAGATCACCCCCGTATCTGCGGCGGAAAGGCCTTCGCAGCGGGCTATGCGCGAGGAATCATTTTCGGACGTCATTGTCTGGGTCGGAACCGGGGAACGGCAGCGCGCCCTCGCCGTCTGTGCCCGCGCCATGCACGAACAGGGAGAATTCGCCGGGTCTGTGCTGGCCTACAGCGATGTCACGGAGATGGTCAATGCACTCAACGCCCGGGAGGACTTTGTCTCCAGTGTCTCCCACGAACTGCGGACCCCGCTGACCTCGATCATTGGCTACCTCGACCTTGTGGTCGACGACGAAGAGACCTCCCGTCTTCCCGGGCACCTCGTGAACGCCCTGGAGGTGGCGCAGCGCAACGCGGAGCGGTTGCTGCTGCTGGTGGCGGATCTGCTGACCACGGCCTCCGGAACCATGCACCTGCAGCGCTCCGAAACCGATGTCGCCGAACTGGTGCGCGTTGCTCTGGACTCCGCCCGGCCCCGCGCCACCGCCATCGGTGTGGACCTGGACTGCGACTGCGAAGCGGAGCTGCGTGCCTCGGTGGATCCGGACCGGATCTCGCAGGTACTGGACAACCTGCTCTCCAACGCCATCAAGTACTCCCCCGACGGCGGCAAGGTCACCGTCCGCTCCCGGAAGGAGGACGGGAACCTGGTTTTGGAGGTGGAGGACACCGGTATCGGCATGAGCGAGGCGGACCAGCGGGACGTGTTCACCAAGTTCTTCCGCACCGGCCAGGTCAAGAAGGCCGCCATTCCCGGGGTCGGCTTAGGCCTGGTGATCACCAAATCGATAGTGGAGGCCCACGGCGGCCGGATTTCTTTCAGCTCGGAGCTGGGGGCCGGTAGCACGTTCCGGGTCGAAATCCAGCTGGAGACCCGAAGATCAAGACAAGACTGATAAGACAGACCTGCAACCCGGGATGCGGGCCATCATTTGCTCGATAAGCGACAACTGATTTGCGGCGCGGTTCGTAGAACTCAGGACGAAAGTCGCAAATCCAATCCCCTTCGTGCGCCTCCCGACATCCAAGTTTCCGTCAGCCTATATTAGCGGCACGACTTTCTTGACACGACCACCCCTAGAGATTCACGGTCCGGCACCCGTCAGCACATGCGGTCCGTTTGGACTACGCTATCAGTATGAAACCTGAGCTTTTCTGGAAACTGTCAACCCTCTGCTACCGGCGTGGTTGGGTAATTCCAGCGAAACTCCTGAAGACCTTTAATTACTTTATTTTTCGCGCCGTCCTTCCTTATGAAATTGAGCTGGGAGAGAACGTTTCGCTTTGGCATCGCGGACTTGGTGTAGTTATCCACCCGAACATCGCCATCGGCGACAATGTAAGTATCGCGCACGGTGTAACCATAGCTGGCACCGTCAAAGGTATGAGTCACATCGGCAACAACGTAACCATCGGGTCCGGAGTACAGATCATACCCAGACGGGAACAGCCGTTCACCGTAGGTGAGAACGCTATAATCGGGGCAGGCTCGACGGTTATTGGCGATGTTCCAGCTAGCAGCATCACGCGTGGCGAAAGGGCTGTCCCTCGAACGAGCAACCCCTCCCCGACGTCATCCAATGTCAGCTAACGACAAAGCGAGACCCCAAAACTATAGTCAAAACACTTGCGGTACCTATGCTGCGATGACGATCAATTTACGCTGGTTAAAAAATGCGCATGGTCCCATCGACTCCCCCTGGCTAAAACCTGGCGTGGTCTTCCGCCGGCTGTGACGTATAGCGGCGCGACTCAACCCAAAAATTATTTGGATCGTGAAAGCTTCGTTTGACCCGGTCGAGGCTTTTAGCGTTGCACCTGCCGTGCCTAAGCGACTGCGCTTGGTGCACCGCGTCAGGAACGATCACACAGTCGTCCATCCGGGGGGCTACCTCTTCGTGCTCGCCGGAGCCATTTGGGACTACTGGGCCAAGAGTTTCCGTACAGCTATCTTAGCTTCGTCAATACCGGCAACATAGTGAACGCTGGGGATCTCGGACAGGTAATCGGAATATATCGCTCCGATTTTTCCGTTGGCATTATTCAATGCCACCACGGGCTTCCCCATCAGTCCGGAAATAACCGCTGCGTGGAGTCGATCCGTAACGACTACTCGCCCGGTCGCCAGAAGCCTGATGGCATTCAGGACATGAAGCCGAGCCAGTGCGTCGTAACACCTGCGTTGAATCGGGTACAGAAAATTAGCCAACACCGGCACCCTCTTCATGAAGGCTCCTGGTGCCCTAAGGGCGGCTCCGAGTACTTTACGCCACCCAGTAAGTCCCCAGTCTTCCTCACGCTGATCAGGGTCAACGAAGATGTCTGGTTCAACTGATTCCGAGTCTCGCCTCTTGAGTACCATGACCTCATGCCGGGCAACACGTTTCGTAGCGATACTTCCATAGCCGAACGCCATGTCTGGACAGAACTCGACCGTAGCTGAAGGAAATAGCTCTTTGGCCCGTCGCACACCACTATGATCTCGGATTAATAGAGTCAATTTACTGTGCCTACCAAGAATGGACTGCGCTTGCTCCAGAGCGGGGCCGGCACTGAATTCAATACTTTGAGGGAGCTGGATAATCCGGCGATCCGGGAAATCTGCTATGACTCGCTCACGCATTTCCTGCATAACGCTCCAGCGGTCCCCGAAATTACCGCCTCCATTGATCAATATCGGACCTACAGGGACCCGCCTGCGGAGATCGTCAACGGTATATCTGGAAGCATCGGCAACATAATCCAAGTGCACACCCAGTCGAGACAAGTACATCAACTCCCCCAAGTAGATAAGGGAATCACCGGAATTGCCATGATTGGGAAAGTCAACCAGCGCGACACGTTCGCCAGGGCGTAGGTAGGTGGACAGTATATTTAGCGTCGTATCCTGAATTTCCTGAAGGCCCATGGGGATATCTTAGATCGTGCGCTTCGCTGTGAGCAACACAAGCGTCAGTCGGGCGCTGAAAGTACTACGTTGCGTGCACCACTCAGTATCCCGCTTACCTTCTCATGGACCTGCACCAAACCGACAAAAAACAAAAGCTCAGCACTGTCCCAGGCGGTACTGCGTCATCAGAGGCAAAGGCAGCGGTAACGGTAAGACGACCATGACAATCGCCAATTCTGTAGCGGGGCGACAGGAGATAGCTGGGCAATCATGGGGGCCATGTCTGTATATGGCCTTTAAACCGGGCTACCTCCGATAAGGCAGCAACCAGTCCGACGCAGTTAGTGCCGTACAAGCCCCCCCCCCCGTATCTCCCAAGAACGTCCGACGTGGCAGCCCGGCTGCGGCTCCGTAGCCAGCAGCAGCGCCCTCCCATCGGGGCAAGCCTCCCGTTGTCGCTTCTTTCGTAGCCCATTCCTGATGCAGGATATCGTTGTGTGGATCTGTCGGTTCCAGCATGGTTTTCCAAATCACTCATGATCCGGGGCTCTAGCCAATTCTTAGCCAAACGAAGTCTTGCCTAGGGCGTATTCCGTGCGGGGAGTTCCAGACAGAATACGCCCTATAGCCGTCCCAGTGAGGAGGGCTACACCTGACTTTGCCCCGCGAAGTTTAGCCGAGACAGCCGTGGATTTAGCAGCGCTGATGAAGCTCCCCTCCAGGCTTGCTAACGCGTGATCGCTCTGGCCCTCACAGGACTGGCGTATGTGACGCCTAGCCTGGCCCGATAGCCGCTGCTGTCTTTGGAAGCGCCATCAACGGCCTTAGCCCGAACTCTGAATTCTGCCACCGCGATCCCGACAAAGAACCATAGGACCAACTGATACTGGGTAATTAGGGCAACCGTAAAGAGCATAGGAAGTTGGCCGACCAGTGCGATCTCACCTGTTGTTGCAGTTCGCCTAACTGTGCGAATACTCATTATGACGAAGGGCACTAGCATTACTAGCGCCGCAATCCACCCGAACCCGAGCGCCACGGCGAGGAACGCACTGTCGATGGATTGGAACGTGCCGTAGTAAACGGTCCCATCGGCACCAACGGATGCTACATCGGACCGGCCCAGCGCCGAGAGCTCTGGGATCAATTCAACGAACATGCGCAACCGGTAGCTGCTGCTCCCGGCAGTTTCCAAGCTAGCCAGTTCGAAGATCGGGACGAGAATCATGAGGCCGACAAAGCCAGCAGCGCCGATAACTATTAGGAGCATGAACCGCAACGCTGGCTTGACGCCTCGCATAAAGAGAAGCGAGAGCGCTAGGGTCAGCACCGCGGAAATAATGGCAGCCCGGCTGAACGTGCAGGCAATCCCTGCGAATATCGCTATGAGAAGTAAAGGCTTCGAGAGCTTCCCCAGAGAAGAGCGAAGGGCAAACGGAACCGCAGCAGAAAGAACTCCACCCAAAGCAATCGAATGCCCCATAGACCACTCGCTGCGATCCAACCCTCCACGAACCTGGATTGGCGCCCACGTCTCATAGGACGGGATAGGCGTCACGAGCTCAACGAAGGGATGCCAAGAAAACGCAAACTCAACGACGGATAGCACACCGACCAAGCCAAATACTGCCGCAACGGTCTTCACGGAAAATCCGATTCCGGCAGCGGACACGATGGCCTTGCCAACCAGATAGGCGAGTAACCACTGTGAAATCATGGAGAACCAAACACCTTGGCTCGAGTTCCCAATGGCGACCGCGATGAGCCCAATAACGATCAACAAAAGAATGGGAAGGTCTCCCTTACCGCTCTTCCACTGGCCGTTGAACAGGTTGGCAGCGAGTATTGCCGCACTGATCACCGAAACGATAGGTATGTAGCCGATTAGGTTTATTCCAACCCAGTGTGGGATAAACGCGACCGCAACCATCCAAATAACCAGTGAAAGCCTCGGGCGCCCACCGAAAACTAATATAGCTACAACTGCACCCACTAGCAGCAAAGGTAGCGCAGGTGCTCGGACAATCATTACCGCGAGAATCACCGTCAGCATTGCAACGCTCACAGTCAATAGACGCCACATATTATCTTTTCCCACGCACTCCCCTACGGATCGTCCCCTTCCGGTCAGTATATCCGCGGAACCGAAGCCGGCTGTCGCTATTGCCGCCGCTAGTGGCTTTGAGGCTCAGTAAGAAGTTAAGCAGTGGAGCGGGTACTGCCGAACGTCTTAGTGCTCCGGCTAAGTACCCGCACTGACGCTTTCGCGAGCTTGTAGCTAGGCTGCTCCACGAATCGGAAGAACAACGCAGCAACGGCCAGAGAGGCCATAATGCCGACGGGCACCGCGATGTACTCATTGCCTGGACCAAACAGATGGGCTGTGGTGATGACTATGGGCTCATGCACCAGGTAGAGACTGAATGAAATCCGTCCGAGCCATAGCAATAGAGGGTACGTCAGGAACCGCTTGACCGGCGGATAGGTTGCCGCGCAAATAACGACGAGCGAGGAACCACCGGCTGCCAGTCCGATGAGAAGCCCGGCTCCGGCTGAACTAGTTTTCAAAATAGGTGCAAGCCACGGGAGGATCATTAGAAGCAACCCGAGTGCGAGAGTGCTAATCCAGCCAGCATGCCGCGGTTGCGAAGCCAACGCACGTGTCGCCTCTCGCGGGGAGCTCACTATAGGCAGAAGGAGAACTCCTATCGCAAACATAGGCATGAAGCGAAGGACATCCTGGTTTACGAAGCCACCAATCCCAATGACCACCAAGCACCCCCCGATGGCGAGGAATGTGTGCCGGCGCACCAGGTATGCGGCCCATATGAAAAGAGGTAAAAGAACAGAGAACAGGATCTCCCACCGGAGGGACCACAGCGGGCTTGCGAGCCATCCGTTCCCCATGATGAGGGTGAGGTCTTTGAACACGCGGTCAGGAGTTATCTGGGAGGGCATGGCTTGGAGCCAAGCACTCTCCATCAAGGGGTTCCGCGGCACGATCAAGAAAGTGCCTACAGCAAAAAGAACGGCGCCCCAGACTGGCACGTAGAGACGAAGCAGCCGCTGAGGATAAAAGGCCTTCCAGTCGAAGGTTCCGGAAGCCGCGTACACGGGTACAGCCAAGACGACACCGCTGAGGATGAAGAATACGTACACGGCAGCTGTGCCCTCCCAGAAGAGGTGCATTGGAGTATTCACGAACCACCACGCAGCACTCCATCTCGTGGTCTCCCCGTTAAAGTATGGGGCTGCCAGGGATGGGAAAACGAGTAAAGCATGATGTAGAAGCACTACAGTGGCTGCTAGGCCTCGGAGTCCGTCCAGTGAGTGAATCCTGCCCGGCCTTACGTCGAGCCCCCGAGAATGCGTCATGATGGCACTCTAGCGGACGGAACGCAGCCTTCCTGTTTCCGGCAACAGGCGGTGTCACCGCTGGGTGAAATCTTCCTGGGGAGCGGCAGTGTCGCTAGCGATATATCAGCGCCATTAGCACAGCGGCTGGCAGGTCAATTAAGGCAAGGCCAACGAGGCCGGATGGGCCATCTCACGGTTTGCACGGACGGTACACACTCTCAAACGATCTCGGCACATATGGGATTCCTCTAGGCGGGCATCTGAAACGGCCTGTGTGGCCAAAATAACATGCGCAAACTCCCCTATACCCTTTTGGCAATAATCTGTCCTAACTCCCTCGCCATGAGTTCGGTAGTATGTTCTCGCTCAACATGTTCGCGGGCCCGAATTCCGAATTCCCGAGCGCATTCCTTGTCACTCAGGATTTCAAGGGTTGCCCGCGCCATTGCCTCTGGATCCTGCGGTCGTACCAGTAGTCCTGTTTCACCGTGGACCACGTAGTCCTCCATTCCTGGAGTGCTACAAGCGACCACCGGCCTGCCTGTAGCAGCAGCCTCTAAGGCAACTGTCATACCAGAAGCGTGCATGTTTGGTCGTGTTGGCACGAGGACTACGCTTGCGGTGCGATATAAGTCCCGAAGCGCGGCATGCGGGACGCGTTCAAATCTGGTTACACCCGCTGGCAATGCTCCTTTGTGGTCAGTCTGGATCATAATCTCGACTTTTGGATTTACCTGCCGAACCAGTTCCAGTGCTGCAAATAGTGTTTCAGGGTCGCGGTCCCGATCTACACCAAGGCTCAGAATCCGCGCACGCTCTGGCTGTTCCGCGTAACTAAAGAACTCGTGATCGATCCCGAACGGTAAGAAATCTATTGGAACTCGCCCCTTGGTTATTCGACGCGTTGCGTCCACCTGGGGGCGGCTAAGGCACCACAATCCGGCAAGAAGTGGGAGCACATGCATGGTAGCTATACTGCGCAGGCTTTGCTCTTTTGACAGCCAAGTATCTGTTGCCCATATTACCCCCGAGAACATCGCCTTTGCGGGATACTGAGCCACCATTTTGACTGCACTATATTCGTCCCATGCCACACCGACATCGAGGCCGCTTACTACCTTGCTGGGAAGTCCTTTGGGCCTGAGTAGTCTAGAGGCCAGGGTCACCTTGTCTCGCAATCCAAGCGGACGCGCGTGTAGGGCCTCTGTTTGCTCGGCGGCTTCACTGAGTCGATGCAAACCATAGGGCCATCTGTCGGGTACATGGCCCAGCCTATGATCTCCAGCCCATTCGTTAGAGTCGAGGCCATCAGGAAATATAACGCCCAGTTTCTTTAGCCTTGGTTGCGTACTCACTCGCTACTTGGGTCCGTTCTTCTAAATGCCTGCAAGGTGTCGTCCAAAGTGCCTAAACGCGGCGGCGCAGTTTCTACTACTCAATTCGGTTCGGTCATGTCCGCGCGTCCCATTCAGAGTGGAGCCCTAATTGCTCCGTCCATCAATCCCCTGAAGGAAGATAGCGTTTTAGACACCCGGCCTTCCTTCTCCTTCAACGGGCGCAAGGTTAACGCCAGTGTTTCACGCAGGCCAGGACCCAATAATATGGCTAAGCGACTCTGCCATTGCCGACCAAACCAAAGTCGGTTTCGCTGCATGTAGTAGTAATAGGTGCCGCTCATTCCGGAGCTCGAGCCGGATCCTCCCACGGCATGCCATATGTGGGCGGAGGTAGCTACACCCAGCCTAAAGCCCATTCGAACGGCTTTCTCGCTGAGCTCTGCGTCTTCCCAGTACAAGAAAAACCCCTCACGGAATCCGCCCACTTTTTTCCACGTGTCAACCTGCATCATCATTGCGGCGCCTGTGATGAACGTGTTCACCGAATGCTCTTTGGACTGGGTAGCCGTGGTGCCCCAGAAGCTGCCGAGTCCAGCATGGACCGTGCGCACCTGCCGCCTATCCAAGACGCCCCCAGCGAACCAAACTCTGGGAGTAGCGGGATCCCCCGTCAAAATTACCGGAGAAACAATGTCATACCCCTCCTGCATGAATTCCGTCATGGCAGCTACTGTGCCCGGCGACACGTTCGTGTCCGGATTTAATATCCAGACAATGTCGTCATCCCGCACTTCGGAATTTTCGATCGCGTGGTTCAAGGCTGGACCAAAACCGACATTAGAGTCGCGCAAAGCAACGTGCACCCGAGGGAAAACTGAGGGTAGCACTACCACAGCCTCGCGCTCTGAAGGACTGGAGTAGTTGTCGATAACGTGGATGCTCTCTACTGGCTCGTGTCGCAAAGACTCGAGACATGTTTTGAGCAAGTCCACACTGTTATAGTTCACAATGAATACATGAACATTTTTCATCTGGCTATTGCCTCGGCTTCCATTGTCATAGGTCGATATTAAGTGCACTGATCGATTTTCGAAGACCATAAGTTCGATCCAGTGCGGCCGTCGCGACCAGGACACATAGGCCGAATCCCAGCCCAAGTATTAGCCAGTAATACTCCAGATTGAACCTCTCTATTAAAACTCCAACTAGAGCCGTTAGTGCGAGAGAACAGCCAACTATTGCCAATACGGGCGTGGCAACCAAGCGCAGCCAACTCGACATCCTTATGTCGAGGACGCTCATGGCAAGGAATAGCATCAGAGGCTCCACGAGCACTAATGGAAGACTGAGAGCAAGGGCTACTCCAACAATTCCAAAGTGTGCCGCAAGCGGAAAGCTAATTCCCACGCAAAGGACGAGCCACAGCATCTGGCCCCAAATCAACGTGCCAGGCTTTCCTGCCGCGTCTGTTGCTGGCGCCAGAGGTATGTGAATCATGTTGATCAGCAGACCAATTAGCAATACTTGGGAAGCCAAAGATACGACGTCCGTTGGAACCGTTCCGCCGAGCCATAACTCCACCAAGTCCGGCGCAGATATGGCGAGGAAACAAGATGCCGCGCTACCCGCCCCTAGGCTGACCAAAAGGATGGACATAAGGACGGGAGTCGCGTCGGCGTTATCTTTCCCGAATATCCGACTGAGTGCCGGCCTAAACGGATCCACTGTCCAGGTCAAAAGCTGACGCACGCCGCTGTAGATTCTGAAAGCGGCATTGTAGTAGGTCACATCAGCCGATGAACCCACAAGGCCCACGACAACCGTCCCGGATTGAAGGGTGAGTGCCCCTATTAGGTTGACACCGAAAGAGCGGTAACTAAATCCAAGCATAAGACGCAAGGTAGAGATAGATAGGTCAGCCCTTTTGAACTTCACGATCCTACGTAAATAAAGAGAGACAATCGAGAGTAGTGACGGTATAAGCAGTGCTACAAGCTCCGCAATCGCGATTCCGAGTATCCCTGCTTCAGTGGTGAGCGCAATCGATGTCCCGATAACCCTAGCTATCACTCCTACTACCTGGTTGCGCCTATCGATCGTCAAAAAGCCAGCGCCCACAAGGGCGGAGCCAAACGGTCGCAGCAACAGAGGGACCAATAGCCCCATACTTAGTAGTGCGAGAGGAGCTTGATCCTCCACTGCAACGGATCCCCCCAAGGTGCCCACGTACCAAAAAGCAAAGGCGAGATATAAAGGGGATACGATCAGGCACGCACCAGCAGACCAAATCAGACCCGAAGCCAGCAGGCTAGAAAGTGCCGGCCCTGATCGCCCGCCTCGCGCCCGGGCACCATAATGACTTATCGCTGCGCCGACCCCGATATCGGAGTAATAGAGGTACGAGGCGACAGTAGAGAGCACCAGCCATACGCCATAGCTTCCAGCACCTACTTCGCGCAGTATGAACGGAAGTAGAACGATGCCAGCAACAAGCGACGCGGAACCAGCTAAAACGCTTAGAGACACACCACCTAAAGCGCGACTCGTCTTCGCTGGCGCTGTCCCGCGCTGGCCCGGTGTGATCATTATTTAGATCCGCGAGCCATCTTCAATGGACGCGGCAAGGCGCTTCAGCTGATTCTGCTGCTCTGCCATTCGCTCTTCTCGAATACGAACTACCGCCGAGGTGATTTCGCTCCTACGTTCCAAGACGTTTTTCACCGAGCGCGCAATTTCCGTTCCTGTTAGGTCGGTATAGGATGCCGCTTCACTAAGGAACTCGCGGAGCACGGGAAAATCTGAAGTAACTTGGGGCACACCAAATGAGAGTGCTTCGTAGCCTGCCCTTTGCATCGTGTGTGGCCTGGTAGTCAGCGCCAAGACCACACCGGCTTCCTCCATTCGCTGAACGAACGAATCGTCTGATACGAATCCGGTGAAGGTTACGTTAGTCGGAGCAGACATCTGTACATTTCTGGGGGCGTTGCCAGTCAATATCCACTCAAGCTCGGGAGTCAATCGCGCTGCCTCCATGATTTCCTCGATTGGCTCATCGTTGGCGTAGCTCACAGGACACAGGACGGCGTTACCCTGGAAGTGGCGTTCCCCCGCACCGCACACCTCTATTACGTCGTGCAAGACGACTGCGCGGACTCCCTTGTCTTCGCACAGGTTAGCCAGGAAGGAGTTAGTTACCACGGCTGTCCTTCCTCGCAGGAGACGTAGCGTCAGTGGGAGACTCCACTTCCAGCGCGGATCGTTGAAAGCACCCGTGTGCATGTCTGCGATTAGAGCGCAACGATGCAGTTTTGCGTAGAGCGCGGCAATCAGCAGGAGCGGAAATGGTGGAAGCATGATCACTATGACCTGGGGCTTCCTCGCACGTAGCGTTCGCCAAGTCGCATACCCCTGCTTGAAGTAGCGCCCGAACAAATTCCCCTGACGATGAACGAATACAACATCCAACGCTAAGCGGCGTCCGAGGTCCCTCGTACGAGGATTGCCTCTAGTCCAACTTATGAAGACACTATTATCGTTACTCATGGACTTCCGTTCGTTGTTTCATTGCTCTTTTTAGATGATCGGCCGACAGGTTCCGAGCGCTCGTAACTATCCCAAGGCCCCGCTCGCTCAGCAGATCGCATATTTGAGACTGATGATCATCAACATGCTCGCTCCGAGCTTTTTCTCTAGGCACGACTACTGGCGATTTACCCAGTTCCAGAAGCTGTAGAACAGTTCCTACGCCTGCGTGGGTTACGACTACGTCCGCATCTTCTGCCGCTTTCATAAATTCATCAGCAGCCATTTGTGTGTAGACCTTCCCTGGGAGATCCTTCCGAGATGTCGCACCTAACTGCCAAACGGTGCTGGGGCCAGCGCAGCCTGATTCCACCACGGCATCGATCAGGGCATCGAATCGATATGGCGCGATGGTTCCCAATGTGACGAACAAATTGTTGGGAGCGCCAGCCCTTGATCCAGGCGATCTTGTGTCGTATTGGGCGAGCAGACTCTCCATATAGGCCCAGCGTCTACTGGCCCACCCACGGTGCTGCGTAAATAATCGCACTGACGGCAAGAACGACACTATGCGCCCCGTAAGCGACGGCCCCATAGTGCGGGAGACACTCTCCACATACGTTTTCGGCGTCCTTATGAGCTTGGGCTGCAGGAACGCCGCCAGCGCTACAGCGGCTCCTGTGCTGTAGACACCATCAAATTCGTGAGTCCGCAAGAATCTTGCTATAACACCGAAGGCCCGAAGCGTACCCTTCCAATCGCGCGGAGAGATGTACGGAACATAGAGCGTCTCCTTACCCCTTAGCATTGAACGGCTCTGTTCCGTCTCGAACGTTATCCAAACCGAGTCGGGTGAGGCACCAAATCGCGGAGCTAACCTGATGAGTTCCGTCAGGTGTCCCCCGGTTCCTGCGACCATAAGCAGTTTTCGCTTACGCAAGCTACCCCTTTATCCATGTTTGTTCTACCGGCCTACAATATACCCCTAGTCTGCGAGGGGTATCGCATCAGCACAGCTATAACCGCATACCCGCAAAGGGTGGTTCGAACCGGTTACTCGATTTCATCTTCTTGGGTCCGCCCGTCGGTTTCTTGTTTAGATGTCCTTTCTTCCTCACTGGAGTCAAGACATGTAGTTGCTGACCGTTAGCTGTTCAGCCACATGGCCGGTACCATTAGGCCGACGCCTCATCAGGTATTACGGATATGGCTGAATAGGTTTTACTCGGCTAACTCTGCGGCCTTCGCAGCGTCTGAGCCACACCGCACGATTGGGAAGAGGTCTACGTCTTGGAGCTTGGCGACTACATCAGGGCGGTTCGACGACATTGGGTGGTAATCGTCGGACTTATGCTTTTGGGCCTGATATCGTCCGGGCTGTTATCGCTCTCCACGCCACCCACATACGCTGCTAAGTCACAGCTCTTCGTATCGACCCAAAGTTCCGGGACTGTCACAGATCTGCAGCAGGGAAATAGCTTCAGCCAGGCTAGAGTGCAGTCATACGTGAAAACGGCGACCACGCCGGAAGTGCTGCAGCCGGCAATTGACAGCCTCGGTGTTGACGCCACTCCAGCGGAGCTATCCAGTACAGTCTCAGCAACAGCAGATCCCAATACAGTACTGATATCTATTACAGCTGAAGACAGCTCGCCGGTTCAGGCCGCTGCCATAGCGCAGGCAGTTGCCGAAAGTCTCATCACGGCTGTGGACCGATTGGAGACGCCTGCTCAGGGTAGAGAGTCTCTCGTAAGGCTCTCCATAATCACCCCGGCTACCGCTCCTTCGAGTCCCACTGCGCCCAACACTGTACTGAACCTACTTTGTGGGCTCGTTGTTGGTGCTGCCCTAGGTCTCGGATGGGCAGTCTTCAGGACACGTTTCGATACAAAGCTTCGCGGCGAACAGGATCTGCGCCGCGTGACGGCGCTTCCATTCCTGGGTGGCGTTGCATTCGATAGCGATGCTCAGAAAAAGCCTCTGCTAACTCAAGCTTCCCACCAAAGCCCGCGGGCGGAGTCTTTTCGCCAAATACGAACCAACTTGCAGTTCGCCAACGTGAACAGCAAATCCAAGCTGATGTTGGTGACCTCGTCATTGCCAGCCGAGGGTAAAAGCACAACGGCTATAAATCTCGCGATCGCTATGGCTCAAGCTGGCCAGCGCGTTGTACTCGTTGATGCTGATCTCCGCCGGCCGACCGCGGCAGACTACTTAGGGCTTGAAGGCCGAGCTGGTCTCACCACAGCTTTGATAGGAGCTGCCTCCGTCGAGGACCTTCTTCAGCCTTGGGGCGACGACGAACTATATGTGCTAACTTCGGGGCAGATCCCTCCAAATCCGAGCGAGTTGCTTGGATCAGGATCTATGTCTCGCTTGTTGGGCCAGCTGGAACTCGAGTTCGATGTGGTCATCATCGATGCACCTCCGCTGATCCCCGTGACTGATGCCTCAGTGCTTGCACAAATGGTAGGCGGCGTCGTTCTAGTAGTTGGAGCGAACAAAGTTAAGACCCAGGATCTTGAAAAGTCCATAGGCTCCTTGAATCTCGTGGGAGCGAATGTTGTGGGCATTGTGCTGAATCTGCTTCCCACAAAGGGTCCTGATGCATATGCCCATAGTTACTACTCCTACGGTTCAAAAACCGAAGCGGGGGATCAAGAGCAGTCCCGCCGTGCCGTCAAAAGTATGAATGCAAGTCATATGCGAGTTGAGCGGCGCCCAAGGATTCGGGATACGGCCTTCTACGACGCTACGACACGTAGTAAGGCCTAGCGATGCCGTCTGGGGGACAGGAATCGGGTGGAAGAATCTAACTGGCGGAACCGTTATTCGAGAATCCTCGCCTGTGTGGATGCAGCGGTCGTGCTGTGGGCCATGTCCGGGGCTCTCATTCTTCGATTCGGCACAGCGCGTGGCCGAGAAGCAATCACCTCCGAATTTGAACCGTACGGTGCTGTTACGCTGGTTCTTGCCGGCGTATGGTGGACTATCCTAGGCCTATCGGGAAGCCGCGATACCACAGTCTTGGGCTACGGTACCGAAGAGTTTAAACGTATATTAACCGGGTCGTTCTGGCTTTTCGGGTTGGTCGCTACGGTGTCCTACGTATTTCAGTTGGATACTGCCAGGGGTTATGTCGCTTTGGCACTTCCGGCCGGCGTACTATCGCTTCTAATTTCTCGGGTTCTCATCCGGAGTTTGTTGAGAAGTCAGCGAAAAGTGGGGAAAAGCAGCTCTTCGGTGCTCATCATCGGTGGAGTTTTCGGCGCCGAGCATCTAGCACGAGCTCTAGGCAGTCAACCAATGGCGGGATACCGTCCCGTGTCCACGTATTTGCCGGGCACTCCTCCTGGAACAACTATCGGTGGCTCCTTGAAGCTTCCAAATCTGGGGCACGATCCTTCATCCGCGGCCATCGTCTCCGCGGTGCGCGAAGCTCGCCCTGATGCAGTCGCTCTTTCTAGTGGTGTACCGCTAGCTCCATCCGTCATACGCGAGCTCGGTTGGGCTTTGGCTGATATGCAGATCCGGATGATTATGGCACCTGCCCTGACGGACATCGCTGGCCCCCGAATTCACACGCAACCGGTGGCTGGACTCCCTCTGATCCACGTCTCGACACCCAACCTGGGTACCGGTCAGGGCCTTCTAAAGCGCTGCTTCGACGTAATGGGTGCTTGCCTTCTCGTAGCTGTCCTTTCTCCTGTACTACTAGCTGTAGCAGCCGTGATCAAAGCCGATTCCTCTGGTCCTATCTTCTTCCGCCAAGAACGGGTGGGAGCTGGGGGCCAAAGCTTTCAAATGTTGAAATTCCGCTCTATGGTTGTCGACGCCGAAGATCACCTAGCTGCCCTCCGGGCGCACAGCGACGGCAATGGCGTGATGTTCAAGTTGAAGTCTGATCCTCGGGTTACAACGGCGGGCCGGTTTCTCCGCCGCTATAGCTTGGACGAGCTCCCTCAGCTGTTCAATGTTCTCAACGGAACTATGAGCTTGGTCGGCCCCCGCCCGCCACTCCCCTCAGAGGTAGAGCAGTACCAAAGCCATGTGCACCGCCGGCTCATAGTGAGGCCAGGGTTGACTGGTCTCTGGCAGGTCAGCGGGCGGTCTCTGCTTTCCTGGGACGACACGGTCCGCCTGGATCTCTATTACGTGGAGAACTGGTCTCTGGCCGGCGACATAGCGATCCTCCTCAAGACGGTGCGTGCAGTCTTTAGTCGCCAGGGCGCCTACTGAGTGTTGAAGCCGTTCCCATCCGCTGGACCCACTCCCTCCTGCTGAAAGCCACACCATGAGCTCAATGAACAACAGCACGATCACCCACCCTGAGACATCCGGGTCTGAGCGGACTTTACGACGCAGGCATCCACACCGAGGGCGCCGCGCAATTTACCGGGCGGGGATCACAGTTCTTGTTATGGGCATCCTTGCCGGCGCCGCCGTAGGTGTGTTGCTCCATCAGGTCTCTGCAGTCCGAGCGGACCTTGAAAAAGCTATGACGCTGGTGCCCGAGCTTCGGGCTGAGCTGGGTGCGGGCAACCAAGACGGTTCCAATGAACTCTTCGCTCAAATGCAGGAAAGCACCTCGAATGCTCGTGCAACGGCTACGGGTCCCCTGTGGAAAGCCGCCTCAGCGGTTCCAGTCCTCGGGGCGAACTTCGGAGCCGTGACGGAGGTTGCAGTTTCTGCCGATGATGTTGTTGATCGGGCCGTAGCCCCTTTGCTGAACCAGTACGATTCCCTCGACTGGGAAACGCTGTCGCCGACTGATGGGCGTATCGATGTCGCGCAGCTGGAGGAGGCAGCCCCGAGCATCATGTCAGCTGCGAACACCGTACGCCTCTCGCAGGACAGGCTCGCGTCTATCGATTTAACCCGGCTTCTGCCGGAAGTGGCGGATCCGATTCGTTCGGCAACTCAGCAGCTTCAATCCGTGAATTCCGCGCTGGGCACGGCCTCCTCTGCGGCCAAGCTTATGCCAGCAATGCTGGGTGCCGACGGGGAGCGTAATTACCTTCTCCTCATACAAAACAGTGCGGAGGTGAGGGCGACCGGCGGTATTCCCGGGGCCTTAGCAATGCTGACCGTCAACGATGGGCAAATCAGCTTGAGCGATCAGAGTAGCGCGGCCGCAATCGAGGCATTTAGGCCCGCTCTGAAGGTGGATGAGGAGCAGGAACGCCTGTACACAGGGCGGCTCGGGACACAGATGCAGAATGTGAACCTCACCCCCCATTTCCCGACTGCGGCAGAAACCGCAAAAAGAATGTGGGAAGAACGCCACCCCGGGAAAACGGTGGACGGAGTGCTTGCCCTGGATCCGGTGGTATTAGCTCACCTTCTGGAGGCCACCGGTCCGGTGGATCTAGCGGATCCAGCAGTTGTGCAATTAATCGACGGGACGTCATTGCCTGTATCTCTGACCAAGGAAAATGTGGTCAGCACACTTCTGTCCGATGTTTATCGGGAGATTAAGGAGCCCGCAGCCCAGGATGCGTACTTCGCTGCCGTGGCAGCCAGCGTTTTCTCTGCATTCACCGATGGCCTGGGAGATAGCACCCAGTTGGTCCAGGCGTTGACCACCAGTGTCCAAGAGCACCGGCTGTATTTATGGTCCAGCGACAAAGGCGAGCAGGACATCATTTCGTCCACTGCCCTTGCTGGGTCCGTCACTGGACCAAATGCCGGAGGCGCTTCCTTCGGGGTGTACTTCAACGATGGAACCGGGGCAAAAATGGATTATTATGCCTCACGGACCGTCCAACTGGTGCAGACCTGCGATCCCAACGGGTACAGCCACTACAACGTACAGCTCACCGTAGGAAACACAGCGCCTCAGGATGCCGCCACTTCGCTTCCGGCTTACGTTACCGGCGCAGGAGTATACGGAGTAGAACCAGGACATTTCCGTACGAACTATGTTGTCTATGGCCCCGCACAAGCGTTGGTGGAATCAGCCCAGATCAACGGAACCGCAGTGCCCTTCGGAGCCGGTAAACACGGCCAGAGGCCCGTGGGGACGGTGACCTTGGAATTAGCGCCAGGAGAAACAGCGGTAATAGACCTCGAGTTTTCCCGAGTAGTGCAGGATTCTGAACCAAAGCTCCAAGTTACGCCTTCGATACAAGCGGTTCGAGACGTAGTACTCCCGGCGAAAACGAGCGAATCTTGTGAATAGTAATATGATGTTAGTGATTGCCTATCACACAACGCTTGGAAGTAGGACCATCACCTGTTACCGTGGGAACGTTCCACTTCGCAAAAGCGTTGCGGAGGGGCGCAGGTTACCGGTAATGCTGGGAAGCGCCGGGACACATCGCTAGATCGAAATATTTCCAGGCTTGGGTTTCACGGGTTCTTGGTGGGAACCGACCGTCTATAACCACACAGTCTTTATCAATTGCACCGGGGAGTCTCACATGAAAAAAACCGTATCCGCACTAGTCCTGACCGGATCCTTGGCCTTCGTTGGCGCCGGAGCTGCCAGCGCCGTTGAAAGCTACCCCGCACCGGCCACCGGCACGGTCAGCGATAGCGTTGTCACCCCCGGTTCAACTGTGGTCTTCAGCGGTACCGGCTTCATCCCCGGCGAGGAAATCCTCGTGACCGCCACCTACGCCAACGACCCCACAGTGGTCGCTGGCACCGGTGTCAGCAGCCCGATCATCCTGGCTCAGCAGATTGGCAGCTACAACACCGTTGCCGATGCATCCGGCAACTTCGCCGTTGAGGTAACGCTGGGCGAGGCCGGAACCTACACCCTGACTGCCACCGGAGTGGAGTCCGGCAAGGTTGTCACCAATACCGTTGTTGTGGACGCAGCTGCAGGCACAGGCGCCGGCGTAGGAACGGGTGCCGGAACCGGCGCCAACGCTTCCGCCGACGGCGGCCTCGCCGATACCGGCGCTGATTCCGCGATGATGCTCTGGGGTGCCGCAGGCGTCCTGGCACTCGGTGCCGGCGTTGCCTCCGTAGCAGTCGCACGCCGCAAGAATGCCTAACTAACTGCTTGGCGGTCCCATCGGGAGCGTACTAATCAGAAACAGAGGGAGGGTGGAAACCAAACGGTTTCCACCCTCCCTCTGGCGTTTCCTCACGTGGCGCTGAGCCGTTATCGTCCCAAAGCCACGATCACTACCACCGCCGTAACCAGCACCAGGGTTGCGATCCCCGCATATACGGCCCATTCGGCCCCAGTTCGGCGCGGCCGCTTACGGCGCCATTCTCTTCTCGGTTCCACTGTGCTCATGGTTCCGAAGCTATTAACAACTCAGGTCGCGGGGGAAGAGTAGTCGCTACCTGCCCCGAACGCTTTTCTACCTAGGCCCCGGTCAGCATTCCAAGCCACGGCTGTGCAGGCGATAGGCTGGTAGCCGTCTTCCGCTATCGAACCTATGGGGTAACAGTGCGTCTCTCGGTTATTGGCTGCGGCTATTTGGGCGCCGTACATGCGGTTTCCATGGCCCAGCTGGGACATGATGTTGTAGGAATCGACGTCGACGCCGCCCGGATCGAGGACCTCGCCGCAGGCCGGGCACCATTCTTCGAACCCCGCCTGCCCGAGCTTCTTGCCGAAGCATTGGAGAGCGGCCGCCTCACGTTCAGCACCGACCTGGCAGACGCTGCCGGGGCGGACGTCCACTTTGTCTGCGTGGGCACTCCCCAGCGAAAGGGCGAATACGCCGCCGATCTGCGCTACGTGGACGCCGCCGTCGCCGGTCTGGCTCCGCACCTGAAACCAGGGAACATTGTGGTGGGCAAGTCGACCGTTCCCGTGGGCACCGCCGCTCGTCTGGCCGAGCAGCTGGCCGAAACCGCGCCGGAAGCGGTCCTCGTTTGGAACCCGGAATTCCTGCGCGAAGGCCACGCCGTCCAGGACACCCTCGCTCCGGACCGCTTTGTCTACGGTGTGCCAGCCGGCGATACCGCAGCTGCCGCCGTCGCCGCCCTGGACGAGGTGTACGCCACTCCCCTGTCTACCGGAACCCCTCGCATGGTGGTCGACTATGCCACGGCGGAACTGGTCAAGACCGCCGCCAATTCCTTCCTGGCTACCAAGATCAGCTTCATCAACGCCATGGCGGAGGTCTGCGAGCCGTCGGGTGCAGATGTCACGGCCCTGGCCGACGCCATCGGCATGGACGAGCGCATCGGGCGGAGCTTCCTGAACGCGGGCGTCGGCTTCGGCGGCGGCTGCCTGCCCAAGGACATCCGCGCCTTCATGGCCCGCGCCGGGGAACTGGGCGCCGACCAGGCGCTGACCTTCCTCCGCGAGGTGGACGCCATCAACATGCGCCGCCGCTCCAAGGTGGTCGAGATGACGCGGGAGATCTGCGGCGGCTCCCTGCTGGGCAAGCGGGTGACCATCCTGGGTGCAGCTTTCAAGCCGGAGAGCGACGACGTGCGGGACTCCCCCGCGCTCAGCGCCGCCGCCCAGATGCAGCTCCAAGGTGCCACGGTCACGGTGACCGACCCTCAGGCCCTGCACAACGCCAAGGGACGCTTCCCCGAGCTGAACTACGAGCCGGTCACCGAAAACGCCCTGCTGGGCGCCCACGCGGTGGTGCTGTTGACGGAGTGGAAGGAATACCGGTCCCTGGGCCCGGCAGCCACCGGGCCGCTGGTCACGGACAAGAACATTATCGACGGCCGCAACGTCCTCGACCCGGCAGCCTGGCGGGCCGCCGGCTGGAACTATCGGAGCATGGGCCGGCCGTAACGGGGCCTCAGGCCTTCACCGTCGACGCAGGATGGTGGAACCGGATTGCGGCAACCACCTCGGCGGTCTCGTCCTCATCCTCGTCGCCGGTTTCCAGGTCTTCCACAACCACCCGCGGCTTGAACTTCGTGGGCGTGAAGCTGAACCGCACGGCGTAGCCGGGGCGGACCCGCGTCTTGGCCAGAGCCTCCAGGTCAGGAAGGCTCTGGGTCCAGGCGGCAACCGCCCGCCGGGCTTCCTGCCGTTTCTCCTCGAGGGGCACTGGTGCAGCATCGTCCTCCGGTTCGTCCAAGGCCACGGAGTAGCTGATTTCCGGTTCCTCGGCTGTCCCGCCGATAGTCATAGCGACCTCGGACATCGGCCAGTGCTCCAGCTCCGCGGCCAGCATGTCCTCCCACCAGGTGACCAGGCGGCGGGCGGCGGGCACGGCGTCGTCGCGCGCCACCCCGCTGACGGTAAACCCTCCGTAGGAGCCGTCCACCAGCACCGACATCCCCGGGAACCCTGCGAGCAACTCCTCATGCGTCCGCACAAGGAAGTCCAGTGCGTCCGCATCCCGGTTCTGCCCGATAATCGTCAGCGACGAAAAGAGTGCATTGGGAGCAGCCGACTCCGCGATCCGCACCTTCAGATCATCGGTGCGGCCCAACCCGTTGATCACCCCGTTCAGCCGGGACACCAAGATGGGCAGCTCCCGGCGGGCCCCGGTAACCGCTGCGGTGTACGTCGTGGTGCCAACGCCCCAGGAACGCGCCGACACCGTCGCATCCTTGGGAAGTGCAGCGGTCATGTCTGCCACCAGCGCCTCCGTGGCGGCTGCCGCGGAGGCTTTGGCGGCACGCTTGGTACCGTCCAGGAAATCCAGAAAACCCATTAGATCAGTCCGTTCAGTGGTCCGGTCAGGAGCAATCGCGCCAGCACGAGGACGGCGAAACCGCCCAGGGTCCAGATCAGGGCGGGGGTAAGGGCGCGGCGTTTGAGCGTGCGGCCTTCCGGAGGCACCGGCTGCGCGGCGCCGCTGGCGAACCGCTGCGCGGACACCGGGCCGTTCGCCAGCCCCACCAGCGCGGCACCGGGCCCGAAGATGACCTGTGAGAGCCGTTCCCAGGTTCCTTCGCTGCTCAGATCAAGTTCCCCGCGGGTGAAGAAGATGATGGAATCGTCCACGGTTTCGACGTCGAACCCCGGCGCTTCCGCGAGCACCCGACGCAGGACCTCCGGCGTGAAGACGGCCAGGGCCGCTGCCTCGTGCCCCTCAGGGGCGTACAGGGTGAAGTGGCTGTCCAGGTCCTCCGGCAGTGGAACCTGCTGCGACTTCGCGAGGCTGACCGGCACGCTGGAGCCAAGCCAGGGATCGTTCCCCTTGGCATCGAGCAGCATCCGGGGCAGCCGCCGCTCCGCGGTGACCGCGGCGTAGGTCCAGGTTATGACCGAGGGCCGGTCGTTCCGGTTCCGGGCCCGCGAGCCCGTCCGGTAGGAGAAATGGGCAACCTCGAACGGAAAGAGGTGGGCAGGTCCGTTACGGAACCGCTTCCAGGACTGCGGATGGTGGCCCTCTCCGAAGATGGTGGCATCGATCCTGGGAAGCTTGGGGTCCGCGTTGTAGGACAACCCGTTCCGCTGTACGAACCGGTTCAGCTTTGCGGCCGTGATCCGCGGATCCTCTTTCGCGCCTTGGAGGAGGAAACCTACCGCGGCGGCCAGAAGCCCGGCCAGGAAGATCCCCGATCCCACATTGACCGCTGACGCGTCCAGATTAAAGGAGCCCACCGTCGCTTCAGCAATACCCATCGAGCAGACCAGCCATACTGCCAGGCAGGCGGCTGCGAAACCCGCCAGGAACAGCCTGGACCCCGTAGCCAGTCCGGCAATCCCGGTGGGCCGCTGGGCTGCGATCTCCTCTGCGGGCACGGGGTCGCGGAAGACGGAGGTATCCAGTTGGCTGGTCATGCCGCCAGCGTACGGAGCGGATGTCTCGCCCGACATCGGCGACACGCCGCCGCACGCGGAGCGTCAGTTTGCCGCCAGCAGTGCTTCTTCCAAAGCAACCCAGGCGAGCATGGCGCACTTGACCCGCGCCGGGTAGCGGGCGACGCCCGCGAACGCCGCGGCATCGCCGAGCACTTCCTCATCCGGTTCGATGCTGCCCCGCGAACGCATCAGCGTCCGGAACTCGTCCACCAAGTGGAGTACGTCGTCCCGCTCCAGGCCGGCCGCGAGTTCGGTCAGCACAGAGGCAGACGCCATGGAGATGGAGCAACCCTGTCCTTCCCAGCTGATGCCGTGCACGGTGGAACCGTCGACGGCGGCCCGCAGGGTGATCTCGTCGCCGCAGGTGGGGTTCAACTGGTGGGACTCCCCCGAAGCAACTCCGTCCGGAGCCGCTGCCAGGCCGTCGCCGCGGCGCCGCTTGGCATGCTCCAGAATGATCTGCTGGTAGAGCTGCTGCAGGTCCGAACTCATTTACTTCACTCCAAAGAAGGGACGGACGCCGGCTACTGCGGCAAGGAACGCATCGACGTCGTCGGTGGTGTTGTAGAGGTACGTACTGGCACGGGTGGTGGAGACCAGCCCCAGCCGGCGGTGCAGCGGCTGGGCGCAGTGGTGTCCCACGCGCACGGCAATCCCCTGGTCGTCCAGGAACTGGCCCACGTCGTGGGAGTGGACGCCGGCGACGTCGAACGCCGCGAGGCCGATCCGCTCCTCACCTGCCTTCGGACCCAGCACGCGGATCCCGTCAATCTGCTCCAGGCCCTGTACCAGGCGCTGGCCGAGGGTGGCTTCCCAGGCGTGGATGCGGTCCATGCCGGTCTCGGTGAGATAGTTCGCTGCCGTGCCCAGGGCCATCGCCTGCGAGATCCGCTGGGTTCCGGCCTCGAAGCGCTGGGGTGCCGGAAGGTACGCGGCCTTTTCCATCGTCACCGTGGTGATCATGGACCCGCCGGTGAGGAACACCGGCATGGCATCCAGCAGTTCGGCCTTGCCGTAGAGGGCGCCGATGCCGGTGGGCCCGAGCATCTTGTGCCCTGAGAAGACCAGGAAGTCGACGTCGAGCGCCTTCACATCAACCGGCAGGTGCGGCACGGACTGGCATGCGTCCAGCACCACCAGGGCGCCGTGGCGGTGCGCCATGGCCACCAGGGTCTCCACCGGGTTGATGGTGCCAAGCACGTTGGAGGCATGGCTGAACGCCAGCACCCTGGTGCGCGGCCCGATGATGTGCTCGGCCTCCTCGAGCCGCAGCGCGCCGTCGTCGTCCACCGGGATGAACCGCAGAGTTGCTCCGGTGCGGGCTGCGAGTTCCTGCCACGGGATCAGGTTGGCGTGGTGCTCCATTTCGGTGACGACTATTTCGTCTCCGGGTTTCAACGCGAACCGGGCTGCCGCTTCTCCCCCGCGGCCCAGGGAAGCGTTGGAGAAGGAGTAGGCCAGGAGGTTCAGGCCTTCGGTGGCGTTGGAGGTCCACACCAGCTCATTGGGGCGGGCGTTGATGAAGGCCGCCACCGTTTCGCGGGCCTGTTCGTAGACGTCGGTGGCGGCGACGGCAAGGGTGTGCGCGCCGCGGTGGACCGCCGAATTGCGCTGCTCGTAGAATTCCTGCTCGGCTTCGATGACGCTCAGCGGGTTCTGGGAGGTGGCGCCGGAGTCAAGGTAGACAAGCCGGTGCCCGTTGACCTCCTGGTCGAGGATCGGAAAGTCGTTCCGGATCCTCTCCACCTCGGCATTGTCCAGGGGACCGCCGATGCGGCGGAGGCTGGCGGGAGTGGAAACAACAGGCACGAAAGAATCTCCTCAGCTAGAGACCGACCAACACCCTGCGGGCATTACGCAAAACAAGTCTGCGCTAATCATTCCACGGTGTGAACACCAGCCGCACCTGAGTCCAGCCTTAGTTTGACGGACCTGCTCCGGGCGCGCGCATCCCCGGTTACTTGTGAGTACGCTCCGGCACCGTCCGAAATGCTCAGAACTACGTGCGTGGAAAGCCGTACTTCACCCGTTTTTTTCGATCCGACTCTTGACCTGCACGAAAACCCTTCCCCGGCTGCGGCTGCCTCCCTATGGTCACCCCTAGGTCTCACAGATTTCGAGGTACACATGCGTAAATCTTCTCCCCGTACCGCTAGCGGGGGCACTACCCGGGCGTCCCGAATGAGAACCGTCTACGTCCTGGCGGCAACAGTCGTGGTCGGCCTGCTCATTTTCGGGGCCTGGACTGCCGTTCCACACGCTACCGGCCAAAGTGCGGATCCCCGCGACGCGTCGGGATCCACTCCCGTCGCTGAAAAACCGCCTGCAACGGGCGGACCTGCGGAAGCAGTCACCGGGACCGACAACGAGGGCCCCGGCACCGACGGCGGTGCCACCCCCGTGCCGGAGGGCACCTCGTCCCCGGCCTTGTGGGAACTGCCGGAACCCGCCCGCGAGGCTTTGCTGGGCTTCATCGAGACGGCGTCCGCCATGCGGGTGGAGCCGAACGAAAACGACCGCGGCACCCCACCCGACTACTCCCGGATCGCGGACGGATCCGCGCTCGGCGAGCTCACGGGACAGTTCGAGGAATTCCAGGACAACGGATGGATCCAATCCGGTCCCGCCGAAGTGTTGTCCGTGCAGGCAGTAGAGGACCTGGAAGCTGAGGGCGGACCGATCCGCAGGCTGTCCATCTGCATCGACTCCAGCGCCATGGAATTGAAGGACCAGGACGGACAAGTGCTGCTGGCGGCAACGGAACCCGGCAGCCGAAAATCCCTCAATTACTACGACCTCCAGGAACGCGACGGCACCTGGAAAGTCGTATCCCACAGTTTTCCAGACGACCCTGCCTGCTGACCCACCTGCCCAAAGGACCAACAATGAAAAACCTGCCCCGCCCCAGGAGATCCGCCGCATTGTGTGCGGCCCTGGCTGCGCTCGCAACCGCCGCCACACTGGCTACCGCCCTTCCGGCCAGCACGGCGGAACCGGCCGCGGTCGACGGGGCATCTTCGGCATCGGCGGCTGCCTCCTGCTGGGAGATCAAACAGACCAGCCCGTCCGCGCCGTCGGGTGTGTACTGGCTGCTCACACCAGCCATGGCCGCACCGGAGCAGTTCTACTGCGACCAAACCACCGACGGCGGCGGTTGGGTGCTGATCGGACGCGGCCGCGAGGGGTGGAAGGAACTCTACGAAGGCGTCGGCACACCTGCCCAGGTACGCGGGACGGTGACCGGTACGGGCGCCTTCACCCCACGCCAGTTGCCGTCAAACCTGGTGGACGGGCTGCTCAACGGACAGGCGCCCGACGAGCTTGAGGACGGCGTCCGGCTGCGGCGGGCCTTGGATAAGACCGGCAGCGAATGGCAGGAAGTACGGTACCGCACCGATAACCAGCCCCGCTGGTCCTGGGCACTGGGATCCGCCACACCGGTCACCTCCGGCAGCTTCGGGACCACCGCCTTTACCGGCGGCCGGACCGCCAGTTTCGGTACGGATCAAACCTATTCACGCGTGGTGACCTCCGAAGCCGAAGCGCAGGGCTGGACGCAGGGCTTCGCTTACGGCAGCCAGGCCCGCGGCGAGAACTCGGCTTCAACCTATATCTGGTCGAATACCGCCACCGCCGGTAACCCGCGTCCGTTCACCCAGATGTATCTGCGGCCCAAGCTGACGCAAGCGAACGCGGGGTTCACTGCCCTCCCGGCATCGGGTACGCCCGGCAACACCCAGCAGGCCCGCCCGGAGACCGGCGCCGTACCGACATCGTGGGGAGTTACCGGGCTGGCCAATGGATCCGGTGAGTTGAACTCCGAGGTGCAGGCCTTCGCACAGATCGGCAACACCGTCTACGTGGCGGGGAACTTCCGCTATGTCCAGAAGGACTCCGCCGGCACCGGGCGCGTGGAACAGTCCTACCTCGCCGGTTTCGACGTAAACACGGGCGAATGGATTTCGGGTTTCCGGCCCAACCTCAACGGCCAGGTCAAGGCCCTGGCCGTACTCCCCAACGGAACCCTTGCCATCGGAGGCACCTTCAGCACCCTGAACGGTCAGCCTGCCGGTGCGGTCACCGCAATAGATCCCGTCAGCGGGGCCGCCGCCCCGGGGTGGCGGCTTGGCGTCGAAAACCGGGTCAGCGGCGGTGCGGTGCAGATCCGCAGCCTCGAGGTCAGGGAGGGCTGGCTGTACGTCGGCGGCGCCTTCACACACCTCACCGGCGCCACCGGCAACCCCGTCTACGCGCGGTCCGCTGCAAGGGTGGCCGCAGCCACCGGCCAGCCGGACGGCACCTGGAATCCGGCCTTCAACGGGACAGTCGTGGATGTGGACCCCTCAGCAGACGGCCAGCGCCTCTACGCGGCCGGCTATTTCTCCACCTCGAACACGGCCAACACTTACCGCGCCGCCGCCATCGGCACCGGAGCCGGCGCCTCGGTGGTGCCCTGGAACTTCGTCCCCAGCTCGGGTGAACGAGCGGGATACCAGCAGGGTATTGAAGAAGTGGGCAACCGCGTATGGGTCGGCGGTGCGGAGCACTCCCTCTTCAGCTTCGACACCGCTACCCTCACCCGCCAGTCCACGAACATCACGTTGTCCGGCGGCGATTTCCAGGATGTCAGCGCAGCCAACGGCATTGTCTACGGTTCCTGCCACTGCGGGCACTGGAACTACAGCGGGGCCTCCACCTGGCCCAGCGTCGGATCGAATTTCCAGATGGCGGACAAAATCAACCTGATCGGCGCCTGGGACGCCGGCACC
The DNA here is from genome assembly GCF_025244825.1 of Arthrobacter jinronghuae. Classification (NCBI taxonomy): domain Bacteria; kingdom Bacillati; phylum Actinomycetota; class Actinomycetes; order Micrococcales; family Micrococcaceae; genus Arthrobacter; species Arthrobacter jinronghuae. Next base: position 1,041,373 of record NZ_CP104263.1, on the reverse strand, counting down.
GGTGAGTACATTCCGGGATTCAACCCGGTGATGAAGGGACGGGCCGGGTACGGAATCTGGTCCGCATTTGTGGACAGCCGCGGCATCCTGTGGGCGGGCGGAGACCTGGTCTCCTCCGTATCCTCCGCCGGCAAAAGCCAGTGGTCGGGCGGCTACGCACGGTTCGCCCCCGCCGATGCCACGGCCCCTTCCACCCCGGACGGGTTCACTGTCAGCAGCGCCGGTGGAAACGACACGCTTCGCTGGTCCGCTGCAGCCGGCTCTCCCGCTCTCTACCATGTGCTGCGCAACGACCGCGTGGTAGCCACCACCACTGCCACCACATTCTCACTGCCCGCCGTCGCCGGGGCCCGTTACTACGTCCGCGCTGCGGACGCCGCCGGCAATTACTCGGCGACGACGGCGGCGGCCGGGTCGACGGGCGTTGTTCCCCCTGCTCCGCAGGCACTGATTCCAGCCGGCAGCCAGTGGAAGTACCGGTTCAGCGGGGAAACGCCTCCAACGGGATGGACCGGCACCGCCTTCAATGACGCCGGCTGGAGCACCGGAACTGCTGCGCTCGGCTGGGGCACCACGAATCTGGGCACAACCCTGACGGCCAGCGGCACCAAACCGCTTTCCAGCCACTACCGCAAAACCGTGCAGGTTCCCGACCCGTCGCAATTAGCCTCGGTAACCCTGACCACCAGGGCCGACGACGGCGTGGTGGTCTATGTGAACGGCGTGGAAGTAGCGCGCGCCAATATGCCGGCGGGAACACCCAACCACAACACCTACGCCACTGCAGCCCCCAGTACGGCCGCAGCGGTGGCGGCACCCGTGGTGGTTACCGTGCCCGGAAGCGCTTTTACCGCCGGCGCCAACGTGATCAGCGCGGAGGTCCATTCCAACTACCGCTCCACCCCGAGCACCAGTTTCGATCTCACCGCGTCCATGAACCTGCGCCGATGAAATGCGGGGCCGGGAGATGAGCAGGGCGCCTGCCGCCGAGCGGGATAGGACCGGCGCGGTATCCTTCCGCGACTGCCTGGCGCAGCTGGACGAGGCGCAGAAGCCGGGAGCAGGCGTCCCTGCCTATACCCGTTGGATCAACCGCAGGCTCGCGCGCTATGCCGCCGCTGCTGCCGTCGCCCTGCGGATTTCTCCCAACATGGTGACGGCGGCGAGCGCAGCAGTGTCCCTGTGCGGGCTCCTGCTGCTGCTCCTGCGGCCGCCCGGGGTCATCACAGGTATGGCTGCCGCCGTGCTGCTCGCGGCAGGCTACGTGCTGGATTCCGCTGACGGCCAAGTGGCACGGGTGACCGGGCGCGGCGGCCCGGCCGGAGAGTGGCTGGACCACGTGGTGGATTCCGTCCGGACCCCGGCCGTCCATCTGGCTGTATTAGGCGGATGGGCGCTCCACACAGATGCCTCCCGCCTGGTGCTGGCGCTGCCGATGCTGTACTGCCTCCTGTCGGCCGGGCACTTCATGAGCCAGATCCTGGCGGAGCAATTAGTCCGCCGGCACCGGCAGGCCGGCCGCCCGGAGCCGGCGCCGTCACGGCTGCGTTCCTTCCTGCTGCTTCCCTCCGATGCAGGCGTCCTGTGCTGGGTGTTTGCCTGCTGGGGTAACCAGGGTGGGTTCCTCATCGCCTATGGCTGCCTGTTCCTGCTCAACCTCTTGGCCGGTGCTGCCTCAATGCGCCGCAAGTACCGCTCCTTGGTCTCGTTGTGAAAGGAATCCTGCCGTGAACAACTCCAGCTCTCCGACCGTGAGCGTGGTGATCACTACGGTGGACCGTCGGGTCCTCCTGCGCCATGCCGTGCGTGCCGCCCTGGCACAGGACTACACCGGGGAGGTCGAGGTCCTCGTAGTCTTCGACCGAGTGTCCGCGGATCCGCTCGACGACGTTCAGGTCCCGCCGGGCAGGACACTGACCGTAATGACCAACCACCGCTCCCCCGGCCTTGCCGGCGCCCGCAATACCGGCATCCTCGCTGCCGGGGGTGTGTATGTGGGCTTCTGCGACGACGACGACGCGTGGGAACGAACCAAGCTAAGCCGCCAGCTTGCCGCCTGGAGCCTGGACACGGCAGCGGTGGCCATCGGCGCCGGCCTTCGGCTGATTTCGGATACCTCCATGGCCGTCCGCACCCCTCCATCCAGGGTCGGATTCCGGGACCTGCTCCGCTCGCGGGTTACCGCCGTCCATTCCTCGTCCCTGCTCTACCGGCGGGCCGATCTCACTGGACGGATCGGGCTCGTTGACGAAACACTGCCCGCCTCCTACGGGGAGGATTATGACCTGCTCCTGCGGGCCACCCGCTTCGGTCACGTCCGCTGCGTGCAGGAACCCCTGGTGCTGGTGCGCTGGGGCGAACACTCGATGTACGCCGGAAAATGGGAGATGCTCGTCGCCGGCCTGACGTATCTGCTGCGGAAGTTTCCCGAGTTCTCCACCAGCGCTGCGGGGACGGCCCGGATTGCCGGGCAGGTAGCCTTTGCGCACGCCGCGCTGGGGCACCGGAGCGAGGCGTGGAGGTGGGCCCGCAGCGCCCTGCGACGCGATCCTGCCCAGGTCCGGGCCTATGCCGCAGTCCTCGTGGCAACGGGTGCCGTCTCCGCGGACACCCTCCTGGCGTTTGTGCAGAAGAGGGGGCGAGGGGTTTGAGCGCCACTGCGCTGACGCGGCGGGACCTGCACTTTTCGTCTCCGGCAGCCGAGCTGGTCGTCCGGCAACCGCTTCCAGCCTGGCCTTTGATGCTGTTGCTGGTTGGCTTCCCCCTTTGGTGGGCCCTGGGGGCAGCAGCCTTTATGCCGTTGATCCTGGCGGGAGTCATGGCTGTACTGATGCTGGCCCGCGGAGGCACGGTGCTGGTCCCGGGGATCCTGCCGTGGGCCGCTTTCCTGGTCTGGGTAGCGGCAGCCGGCATCAACCTGCTCTCCGGAGCTTCGCTGCTGGCCTACGGACAGCGCAGCGGGATCCTGCTGGCAGTGGGAATTTTCCTGCTGTACGTCATCAATGCCCGGGATAGCCTGCCGGTGCGCAAGGTGGTTTACGGTCTGCTGGCGATGTGGCTGGCGATTGTCCTTCTCGGGATCACCGCCATCTACTTCCCCGACTACCGCCTCACCACTCCCGTGGGGCTGATTCTTCCGGATGCCCTGCTCGAAAACCCCCTGGTGCGGAACCTGGTCCTGCCTCCCCTTGCCGAGGTCCAACACCCCGGAGGCGCCCCGGAAGCCTTCAACCGCCCCGCAGCACCGTTTCCCTACGCCAACAGCTGGGGCGTTATGTTTGCGGTCCTGACCCCGGTAGCCTGCGCCGCCGTCGCCCTGGTCCGATCGCCGCTCGCCAAGGCCCTGCTGGTGCTGGGCATGGCAGTGTCCTTCTGGCCGGCGCTGGCAACCAGCAACCGGGGAATGCTCGTGGGCCTGGGCGCCGCCGTGGTCTACGTGGTCATCCGTCTGGCCTTCCGGGGACGGCTTGCAGCGGCAGCCCTGGGCCTTGCCGGGATGCTGCTGGCCGGCGGAACGATCGTGGCAACTGGCTCGCTGCAGGAGATCCTCGACCGCCAGCTGTACAGCGACAGCACCTCGGGTCGCCTGAGCCTGTACCGGCAGACATGGCAGGCAACCTTGGAACAGCCGCTGCTTGGCTACGGCACCCCGCAGTTGGAAGAGACCATCGGGGTTTCCCTGGGTACGCAGGGGTATCTCTGGATGCTGATGTTCTCCTACGGTCTGGTGGGATTGGGCCTGTTCCTGTATTTCCTGGCCGGCGCCGTACTGCGCACCTGGCATACCCCGTCCACCGTCGGACTGTGGCTGCACAGCGTTCCAGTGGCAGCGCTCGTGATGGTCCCCTTTTACGGATTTGACGTTATGCAGCTGACTGCCGTGTTCGTGGTCCTGGCACTGCTCCTGCGCGGCCGCTACGGGGCGGAGTGAGTGCCGCCGGGCAGCCGGGCGGAGGTCCGGCCCGGCCCCCGGGCGGCACACTGGCCCGCACGGGGACGGTTTCGCTGCTCCTGGTTCTCTCGGGATCCGCTCTGGCCTTCGGCACTACGCTCCTGGTGAGCAATAGGCTGGGCGCCGAAGGGGCAGGCGTCTTTTTCCAAATCAGTGCTTCCTTCGCAATCCTCACCACCCTGTGTACGTTTGGTGCGGATACCGGGCTGGTGCGGTTCCTCTCCGCCGGCCGGGCGCTGGGCCGGGAGCATGAGGCTGCTTCCCTGTTGTCCACGGCGCTGGTACCCGTTGCGGTTGCCGCTACCTCAGTAGCTGTTGCCCTGTGGGTGGCGGCTCCTGCCGTAGCGGACCTCTGGGGCGCCGATGTCGAAGCAGGCATCCGTTCCGCTGCCCCGTTCATCATTATCGGCAGCCTGATGACGGTCTTGTTCGGCGCGCTGCGCGGCAGCGGGGAAATCATCCGGTTTGCAGCGCTCCAGAATCTGGCCCTACCGTTGCTTCGGCTGGCGGGGCTCTGTGCGGCCATCGGGATAGGTGCCGGCATCGGCGCCCTTTCCGCCGCTTGGTCCGTCCCGGTGCTAATCGTCTGTCTTGCGGCGGCCCTGCTTCTGCGGCGCACGCTCAGGATCCACCGTACTTCCGCAGAACCACAACAGCCACGGACCGGTTCCGGCGCCCCGTCCCGGCGCACGTTCTGGTCTTTTTCCGGTGCACGTGGAGCGAGCTCCGGAGTGGAGATCCTGCTCGAATGGGTGGATGTATTGGCCGTGGCGGTTTTCCTCGGTCCAGCAGCGGCCGGCGTCTACGGGGTGGTCAACCGGTGCATCAGGCTGGGAAGCATGCTGGACCACACCGCACGGATTGTTTCCGGCCCCTCACTCAGCGCGGCCCTCGCGGTGGGAGACGTGGCTTCGGCTGCCCGGCTCTTCAATTCCGTCACCCGGTTGCTGATCCTGGGGGCCTGGCCGCTGTACCTTGTCTACCTTCTTTTCGGTGCTCCGGTGCTGCGCATCTTCGGCGAGGGGTTCGACGTAGCTTCCGGCGCGTTCACCGTTATTGCCGCCACCATGCTCCTGGTGGTTTCCGCGGGCGGAGTCCAGAGCGTGCTGCTGATGTCCGGACGCAGCCGTTGGCAGCTCCTGAATAAAATCGCGGCCCTTGCCGTGGCCCTCATTCTGAACCTGTTCCTGGTTCCCGCCCTGGGCCTGTACGGAGCTGTGATTGCCTGGTCCTCCGCGGCCCTAGTGGACACAGGCCTGGCCGCTTTCCAGGTCCGGGTCTTCCTGGGTATTGGACTGCGGCTCAACGTAGTGGCGCTCCCGGCGGCTTTGGCGTTTTCCGTTTTCGGTCTCGGTGGCTGGTTCCTGCGCTGGGCAACGGGTCCAACCTTCCACGGACTGCTGCTTCTCCTCGTGTGCGGCGGCACCCTTTACGCCGTGTTGCTGGCCGCCCTGCGGCGTCCTTTGGGCCTGGCTGCGCTAGCGGCGAAGCCACACCTGCCGCAACCGTCGGAGGGTATGCCGCTGGGGCGGCGTTGAAACGAGGTCGGTGACAGCCCGGCCCAGTACCCCGGCTGCTTCCGCCCCGCCAGGGGGCCGCGGCACTGTTCGTGCCTGTCCCGGACTCCGTAGCACCGCCTCCCCCAGCAGGATCAACTCTTCCAACCGGGTGGCCATTACTGCCTCCCCCCGTTCCTGCATGGCCTTGGTGAAGGCGAGCTGGTGCGCGTCGACCACCTCATCAAGCTGCGGTAGCCGAGGGACAGCTACCGGAATATGGCCCGCTTCCCTGGCATCAAGAATCGAACCGGGACCGCCCTGCACCACCACCAGGTCAGCGTCCCGGTAGAGGTCCAGAAGTTCCGAACGGGGCATGCGGTCTATGCCCTTCGCCAGCTGCGGGGCGATGCTGGAACCGTGCTGCACCAGGCAGGACGGCGGTTCCGCGAACAGGCCGAGCCAATGGTCGATCCAATGCACCAGCCGGTCAAAACGGTGATAGTCAGTACCGAGGGACACAATAATCCGATATTCCGGGGAATTCATAACAGGGGCCCTATATTGAGTGCATCCGGATAAAATTCTCTCTGCTCTTCCCACTGAATACAAAAAACGTCAGACAGCGGATAACAGATCCGCCCGCTCAGTGTCGGTAATGTAATCCGATCAAAGCATTCGATATATACGGTGCGAATTCCCAGCATTTTTCCCATGATAAAGAACGGGACGCTGACGCCGGCGCCCGCGGAGACGAGGATATCGGGCCGAAAGTTCCTGAGGGTGGGCCAGGAAAGAAACAGGTTTCGCAAGGCATTCGGAACGCTCCGGGTGGTGGGAAAGTGCGCCCACACCACGCTCTCGCCGGACAACGTGTTTTCCACTTCGCTTTGCCGAACGGAAACCCATCGCCGCTCCTGCTTTCCCCACCATGGACGCAGGGGCAGTAGTTGGGCCAGGTGCCCGCCGCCGGAACTAACTAATAGGATTCTCATACCGTTCCTCCCCCGTAGATTCCGGCGCTGCCGGCCCTAGACCTGGACCCGGTTGCCCGTTGCTTCGCGGCCTGGATTATCGGCCGGACCGGCAGGCCTGTCCGAGCCGGTGCGATGTGCTCCGGCGGCTCTCCCGCCATCCCGCACATCAGCGGTCAGGGAGTCGGAATGACGCTTACCGCGCTCCCCGGATGTGCTCCTTCGGCTACTCCTGGCGCCCGCCAGCGCCAGCGTGCAGCCCACGAGCAGGCCGAGCGCCACCCCGGCCGTCGTGTAAACCATGACCCCCGGGGAAGCCGGGGCAGTTGGAACGGCGGCGGAGGAAATAACGCGGCCTGGAATTTCACCGACAAGGCTGAGCTCGGTCAACTGCTCGTGCAGCGCGGACAGCTCATCCCTTTCCGCTTCCGACAGGGAATCGGCGGACGTCAACTCCGCGACCTGCTGATTCAGCAGTTCGATCTGCCCTGCGGCGATTTCACCGGCGCCAGCCCTTCGGAAATCAAGGTAGGCCTGGGCCAGTGCATTGGCCCGGTCAGCAGCCGTTCGCGCGTCTGCATCCCGCACACTCACCTTCAAGACCTGCGAACCCGTAGGTGCTGCGACGGAAGTCTGTTCCATCAGCTCATCCACAGTCACATCGTCCAGGCTCTCAGCTGCAGTTTGGGCAACTTCCCTCGAGGCCATCACCTCGCGCTCGGTGGCCATGTTCACCTGCTGCGGTGCCGAGGAGGCGAACGGTGAGGTAGTGAGCGGTGCAACGGTCAGTGATGCGCCGGCTGAGTAGGTCACGGGCACGGCTGCTCCGAGGACAAGCCCTGCCGCCCCAAAGAGCAGCGCCATTGTCACTATCAGAAGCCATCGGCGCATGATTACCCCCACAATAACTCTCAATTCAATGACCGAGACGAATGAATTTTTACCCATGCTGTTTTCCCCCAGCGAAGCAGTGGCGCGTTGATACAATTCATCCTAGAGTTGGCAGGGAGGCGCCGCACGAGTAAAAATAACCGTTCTGGAAATGCGATGCTCATCTTTATACCCGGGCGCCGCGGTTCGCCCCCCAAATTTACCCGAGTAGTACCGCACTAGATACAAATAGGCACCGCGGGGGACGATGTGGATTTAAGGGCCGAAATAACAAAATTGACCCCGCCGCCGATCAGGGCGGCGACGATGCTGCTGGTACCCGGTTTGTTCCTGATTGCGTTCCTGCTTGTTGCGCTGCCTTCTGGCGGGGACGCCGGACGGGAAAGCCGCACCAGCGATTTAGTCCTTGATCGTGCGCTTGGCGCGGACGAGGCTTACCTGCCCGAGTGGGGCGTTCCCGTCCACCGGGACGAGTTCGACTCGGGCCTGGAGCGGTGGACGGTTCGAGACCGGTCCACGCACGGCTCCCTCAGCTATGACCGTGCCCTGATCGCCAGTAGCCAGGTGGCCGTCCGAAACGGGATGCTCACCATCACCGGTCAGCGCCTTGAGGCGCCGATCCCAGGCAACGAAGACCGTCCGTTTGTCACGGGATATGTGGACAGCGCCGGTATTTTTTCGCAGGAGTTCGGCCGGTGGGAAATCCGTGCAAGACTGCCGCTGCCTCCTGGCTCGTCCCAAGGCATCTGGCCCGCCTTCTGGCTCCGTCCCGATAACAGCGCCACCGAAGGAGAAATCGACATCATGGAGGCGTACGGGACCGCGGCATCCTCCCCGTATAGTTTCTCAACCCGCAGCCGGACGCAGGCGTCACTGCATTTCGACCAGTCCGGACAGAACAAGACCAGCGGGTGGACGCCGGCAATCCCGGGGCTGGACACCGAGTTCCATGTCTGGGCCTTCGAATGGACGCCCACGGGCATGGCCTGGTACATCGACGGACTGCTCTATAAGAAGGTCCTTCGGGAGGATTATCCGGCCTACGACGTTGCGTTTGGAACGGGAGCGAAGTTCCACATGCGCTTGAACCTTCAGTACGGCTCGAAGTATTGGGGCTATCCGGATCCGGTTGATCCCTCGGTCACCGTGGATCGCGCTCCCTTCGAAATCGACTACGTCAGGGTCTGGGAACTCCCCCGCTGACCGGTGGACAGTACTTCAAGTGCCCGCCGCAGCACCGTGCTCGAGGTGTGGACCGTATAGGGGAAATACACCACTTCCACGCCGACGGCGGCGAAGCTGCGCTCAATGGCCCTGCCCTTTGCGGTGTCCTTCCAGTCGTCTCCCTTGAAGAAGACATTGAATCCCACTTCCTGCCAGATCCGCAGGCGGTCCGGCGAGGTCTCGCTGACAACCCTGTCCACCAGGTCGATGTGCCGCAGTATCTCCATGCGTTCGTTCAGGGGAACCACGGGGAGCCGGCCTTTGGTGGCCAGGCAGAGTTCGTCCGAGACGGCACCCGCGACGAGGACGTCGCAATGCGTGCGGGCCTGACGAAGGATGTTGAGGTGGCCTACGTGGAACAGGTCAAACGCGCCGGCGGCATAGCCTATTCGAATGCCCATGGTGTCTCCTTCGTAGGACGCGGGTTAGTAGGATCCAAGCGGCTTGAACATCTGGACCACGGTGCGCCAGAGGATGATCAGGTCCCCTGTCAGGGACCAGTTCTCGACGTAATAGAGGTCCAGGCGCACACTGTCCTGCCAGCTAAGGTCAGAGCGGCCGTTGGTCTGCCACATACCCGTGATGCCGGGCTTGATATAGAGGCGGCGGTGCACCCGGCTGGGGTAGCCGTCCACCTCGCGCTGCAGGGGTGGCCGAGGGCCCACCAGTGACATGTCCCCGATGAGGACATTCCAGAACTGCGGCAGCTCGTCCAGCGAGTAACGACGCATCCAGGCACCCACTTTCGTGACCCTGGGGTCTGCACGGATCTTAAACATCAGCCCGGCACCTTCATTGCGGTCCAAGAGGCCGGCCAGATCATCCTCGGCCGTTTCCACCATGGAACGGAACTTCAGCATCAGGAATTTGCGTCCTCCGCGTCCCACCCGTTCCTGCCGGAACAGGGCCGGGCCGGGACTGTCGCGTGTGACCAGCATGCCGAGCAGCACCATAAACGGGAGCAGAAGAACGAGTGCAACACCCGAGACGGCAATATCGAAAATCCGTTTGACGGCGTGCCGCGCCCCGGAGTACTGCGGCAGTTCCACATGCATCAGGGGCAGGCCCTCGACGGGGCGGGAATGGATCCGAGGGCCGGCGACATTGGTCAGGCCCGTTGTCAGGATCAGTTCGGTTGCCGATTCTTCCAACTCCCACCCCAGTTCCTGGACGTATTGGCTGCCGCCCTTGGTAGGGCCCGCAACAATGACGGCATCGGCACCCACGCGGCGGACGGCGTCGACCACTGACCGCTCGTCCGAAACCACCGGCAGCGATTCACCGTCCACCTCGAAGAAACTGCGCGGCTTCCCGGTCAGCGCCACTCCCACAACTTGGTACGCGGACTTCCGGGCAATCTGGTGCACCACGTATCGCACGTCCCGTGCCCGTCCCAGCACCACCACCTTCGAGAGATAATCCCCCTGCCGCCGCTGGGCCCAGAGCCATCTCCGCAGCAACCAGCGGCTACTGATCAACCCGGCGGCGCCCGCAGGCAGGACGAAGCCGAAGTAACCCCGGGCGATGTCCACATCGAAGATCACGGCCGTGAACGCCAGGCTTCCCGCCAGGGTGACTGTCGCATTGACGACGCGCTTGTATTCGTCAGTGCCGATGCCGGTGATCCTCGCATCCCGGCTGCGGTAGATATGCAGCGCAGACATCCAGGCCGCGCTGATAAAAAGGGAGACCCACAGGTACGTGAACGGCCCCACCCGCGCACCGGCTGGTTCGGGGCCGAACCGCCAGAGGTATCCGGCCAGTACGGCAACGGACACCACGACGGCATCGGAGGCCGCGAGGATACGGCGGTACCGCCGTCTCCACGCAGCTGCTGTGGGTTGCCCCGCCCTGCCAAAGATCCCCTGGGTGGTGAAGCTCGGAAAGGTGTAGCCCGGAGCCTGCCGGACCTCAGCCGCTGGTTCTTGTACCGCCGTCATCATTCGTCCCCCGTGAACCACCCGAAAAAGACCTGTTTGATACTGGATCGGGCCAAGCCTAGGAGCTGGGAATTCAGTTGGCACGAGTACCGGATACCCAGCCATGGGCCACAAACTTGTGCCACGTGCAGCCAACTACCCAGTTTGGGAGATGAAACTCTTGGGCCGCGGCGTTCCGCATAACCGACGGTAATTCCGGCCCCCGGTATTGCCCGCTGCCCGGACAGCAGCCGCTAGAGCAGGGAACTGCTGCGGGGGCCCGGTTCCAGTGCACGGTAGGCAGATTCCAGATCCGCCCGCCGGCTGATCCCCAGCTTGACGTAAATCCGGTATACATGCCCCTCCACGGTCCGTTGGGACAGCGTGAAGTGGCCGGCAATGTCCTTGGTGGTTGCCCCGGACAGCAACAGGGCCACAATCTCGTGTTCGCGTCGGGTAAGGCGGACGAGGTGCAGCGACGGGCTCAGATACGAGACGGTCACTCCCGCCAGTTCCTCCCGTCGCCGCCGCAGCTGCTGGATAAGCGCGCGCTGCCGGCGCAGGTTTCCGTGGTTGCCGTAGAAGCGGATGGCGTGGCCTATGCTCTCCACAGCCACCAGGTACTTCTGTGCTCCGATCGCGTCCTCGGCGGCGGCAACCATGCGGTCAGGGTTGCCGGAGGCAACCGCCGCAGCATAGGTGTGCAGGGCCTGCGCTTCTGCGCCCTCGAAGTCCGCCGTCAGCTCGGCCAGGCGTCCCACCTGGGTGAGGTCCCCCACGGCAAGGCACAGTTCCAGGATGTCCTTTTCGCTGCTGCGCAACCCGGCCGCCCGTGCCTCGGCAGCAAGCACCGCCAGTCTGCCGGAGGTGGGCCCCTCGGTGGACTGGGAGGCTTCAGCAGCCGCCGCGTACGCCTGGGCGGTAAGCCACAAATGCCGGGGACCTGGGTAGCCTGCGGCGGAAACCTGAGTGCCGAACCCGGCGGCAGGAGTTCCGTCTCCGACGACCGTCGAAGCGTAGCCGGCCAGGCCGAGGGCGTAGGGAAGCATCAGTTCGGGATCGTGTTCGCGGAGCGCTTCCACGGCCGGCCGCAGCCGCTGCAGTCCTTCCTGCAACCGCCCCCGGTGGATTTCGAGGGCGGCCTCGAAAACGCCCATGGTTCCTCCCAGCACGGTCAGCAGGTGCTGGGGTCCGGTGTGCATCTTGGCGATCAGCTGTTCCAGTTGGGTAAACCGGCCGCCGTGGAGCAGGGCGAAGGCATGGCGCACAAAAACGAACCCGGAATAGCTCCGGAACCGTCCGGCGCTGTCCGCGAGGATGTTCGCCGCTGCCTGCGCCTGCTGCAGTGCCGGTCCCACCTCGCCGCACGCCCCCAGCACTTCCGCATAAAGTCCGTGGATAATCAGGGCCCGCTCGACGTCGTCGGCCGATTGCGGTTCTTCCTCGTCGCCTGCGATGGCGGCCAGCCGCGTGCGGGCTTCGGCGTAGTCCCCCTTCAACACGAGTGCGGCAGCCTCGAGCATTCCCGCCCCCGCGGAAACGCCGGGCGGCGTGCCGGCGGAAGCCACCTCCCTGACGGCCGCCCCGGTTGCCACGTCAGTCCAGCGTTGCGCCAGGGCATTCAATTCCTCGGCGTCCGCGTTGCTCTGGCGGAGCATCAGCGCACTTGTGAAGGCTGCCCGCTGCAGGCTCCGCTGATCCCAGGTGCCGATCTCGCCCGGCCCCGTCTTGAGTGCTTCCAGATGGGTTCGAGCCCGTGCGTAGCTTCCCTGTTTGGCACAGGAAACTGCGAGCTCCACTTCTGCGGCCTTCCGGAAGGCCGGCAGGTGAACGGCAGCAGCGAAACGGTGGCCGCGTGCTGCGTCCCCCATTCCGTTTGCCGCACGCGCCGCCGCCAGAAGCTCCTCGGGGGAAAGCCGTTCGCCGCAGTCGAGGGCCCACTCCGCATACCTAAGCGGGGTATCCAAGCCAGCCGGTTGCACCGTGTCCAGCAGCGATCCTGGCTCGTAGCGCCCCAGGATCCGGGCGCGGATCTCGGCGCTGCGGGCGGCCGGAACCAGGCTGCGGATGATCTGCTCGTGCAGCGGCTGCACCAGGTACACGGATTCATCCCGGTCCGGCAGGATTCCCAGGATCCCGTCGATCAAGAGCGCGCGGACGGCCTCGTCGTCGGACACCGCCGACAGAACGGACCGCGGCAGCCGTTCGGCGAGCGCGACCGTCTCCAGGACATTGCGTTCTGCGGGATTGCGCGAAGCCAGCATGCCCTTAACCAGATCCACCAGGGAGGTGTCGCAGCTGTCGGGCTCTTTCCCCAGATACCAGGCACCGTTCATTTCCAGGAGCCGCTGCTGCCGCTGGGCCCGGCTCAACAGTTCCTTCACGTACAGGGGGTTGCCGCCGGACATCCGGCTTAACAGCGTGCTGGAGGCTTGGAGCACCGGGCCTCCCAGGACGCTGACGCAGAACTCGTGGACGGCGTGCCGGGACAGCGGTCCCAGGTCCACGCGGGCCAGCAGACCGTCCCGGGCCAGTGAGAGCAACTCATGGATCCTCGGTGCCCGGGCACGGGAGATGACCATCAGGCGCAGTTCTCCGGACATGGCCAGTTGGGTAAGCAGGTGCGCGCTGGCTTCGTCTATGTGCTGGGCATTGTCCACCACCAGCAGGGTCTGCATCCCGCTGGTTTCCGTCAGGCGCTGGAAATGCGCCCGCACCGTCCGCAGGACCGCGAGCGGGGACTCCATTTCTGCAGCCGTGGCCGAACCCAGGTAAGTGGACAGGATGCCGTACTGCATCCGGGACAGCACCGGGGAACCGCAGACATAATACGGAACCATGATGGAGCTGAGGCGCTCAGCCGCCAGCTCGGCGAGGGAAGACTTGCCGATCCCCTCGGCTCCCAGCAGGACCACGCCGCGCAGTCCCGGGTCCAAGAGCCGGCTGGTCACTTCTGCGAGTTCACGTTCGCGGCCGAACAGTTGGCGGCCCTGTCCCCAGTGCGTCATTTCTTCGCCCCTGACTGCTCGGCAATAGTTCGGGCCAGCTCCCGCCGGCTTCCCACATGGAGTTTGGAGTACACCTGATACAGATGTCCTTCTACCGTCCGGACCGAGATGCCCAGTTCCTCTGCGATCTTTTTGTTGCTGGTGCCCGCCACGGCCTTCCGCGCAATGGAGCGTTCCCTGGCGGTAAGTGCGCCAAGGAATTCGTCGGCCGCTTCGGCCGGAGAATCGGGAGCTGCCACTCGGCGGCTGCGGTGGATAAAGCGGACCGTGGCGCGGTCCCCTGCTCCCGAGGCGATGCTCAGGGCATGTTCCGAGATTTCCCGGGCCAGCAGGACATGCCCGATCCCAGCGGCTGTCTCCGACGCCCGCAGCAGTACCTGGGAGTCCCCGTTGCCCAGCCCCTTGGCATAAAGCTCGCACAAGGCCGCGAAGTCCCCTTCCTGGTTGGCCGCAACGGAAAGGACGTCATCCAGGCTTTCCTCGTCGCCCAGCCGCATGGCGGTCAACCGGGCCAACAGTTCATAAGCGTAGGCCCCCCGCCTGTGGTCCTGCGCCGCGAGCGAGGCAAAGCGGGAACTGCCGGTCTCCGATCCCAGCGCTGCTTCGGTCAGGGCGGCGAAGTGCCGGGCACCGCGGCGAACCGTCCAGGGGCCGCCGTCAGCCGCCGAACGCTGCACCTGCAGGTACCGGCGCGCCTCCTCGCTCCGCCCCTCTACGGCGTGGCAGTACGCTGCCGCGGCAGCAGCGAGCGGAAGGAACGCCGCGGGTCCGCTAACCGTCAATTGGTTGACCCCGGGGGTCAGTGCGGCGAGCGCCTGTTCCGGCCTGCCGGCGAAGGCATGGAGCAATCCTTCAGCCAATTCCGCGTACGTGCCCTCCATGCCCTCGGCAGCGGACCGCTCAAGCAACCGCTGGCAGGCGGGCAGCGCCCCGGTGAGCGCGTAGGTGTGCAGCAGCCTGCTGACCACGCGGGCACGGGTACCGGCAGTGAGTTCAGCTCCTTGGAGGAGCCGCTCCACCTTTCCCGCCTGCTCGACGGCGTCATCCTGGCGGTTGCTCATGCTCCACGCCTCGGCCTGCCAGGTAGCCCGCAGTATCCTGAAGCCCGCGTCGGGGATGTCCAGGTCAGCCAGGTAGGTGGCGTTGGCCAGGAACCGGCCGTGAGCGGAGTGGCATTCGGCGCGGGCCAAAGCAAGTTCCCGGACCAGATCGGCGGTATCTCCGCCGTTCCCGTCGCCGAGGTCTGCAATTTCCCGTTCCGCCTGCTCGAAGAGATCCGTATGCCGCATCCGGGTCGGCTCCGCGGGGACGTCCGCGGAGCGGGGATCGCGCAGTCCGGTGGCCTCAATACACATCACCTTGCCCTCAGCGAGCAGCAGCCGGATCCGGTCCTGCACGGACGGCACCGATTCGCTGCCGCGGAAGCGCGCAAGCACTCCCATTGCTGCTCCGTATTCACCCTGTGCTGTGCGTGCACGTGCGAGTTCGACGACGGTCCCTGCGCTTTCCTCACCGTCGATGACCGCCGAAAGCAACCGGACAGCGGTCTCCGGCTGCCCCGAGGCAGTGGCAAGACGCGCAGCCCGGAGCACCAGCTCCAAGGCCGGCTCTTCACCGATGGCACTCAGCCAGCGGGCCAGGACGAGCGGATCCAGGACCAGCCCGGTGTTCAGCGCCGGCGCAAGTTCCTCAAAGAGCTGCCGCTGCCGCGCCGGGGTCAGGCCGGCCCGCACGGACCGTGCCACTACGGGACTGGAGATCAGGACGTCAACAACGGGACCGGCAGCGAGGGTCACGATTCCCTTTTCCTGCAGCGAGTCCAGATCCGCGTTGTCCAACCGGGCAAGGACCACGGGCAGCGGGAGCGACTGTGCCATCGACAGCAACTGGAGCAGTTTGATCTGGGCGGGCGGCAGGTCGGCGAGGTTGCCCATGACTGCGGAAGCGACCCGCCCGCCCTGGATTTCTTCGCCGGGGGCAAGGATCCAGCTTCCGTTATGCAGTTTCAACCGGCCCGCATCCTGAAAGTCTGTTCTCGCCAGCGCCAGCAGATGCGGGTTGCCTCCGGCGTGGTCGTGGACGGCGGCTGCTGCGGCCCGCGAGACCGTCCCGCCCAGCAGCGCACCGAGGTAGGCAGCTGTTTCGGGTACGCTCAGCGGCTCAAGATCCACCCGCTCCAGGATGCCGTCCCGCCATAGTCCGGCAAATTCCGCCGGGGCCGAACTGAAATCCCGGAACGCCACGAGCATCCCGGCGCTGCGGTTCAGCACCATCTGGGTAAGCACCATGGCTGAAAACTCGTCCAGCTCCTCCGCGTTGTCCACGGACAGGAGCACGGGCCGGCCTCCGGAACGTTCCGACACCAGCTGCGTGAGCCCGCGCAGGATCATCACCGGATGGTTGGAAAGCTCCGGGTCCAGGTCCGAGAGCAGGAACGTCAGTGCACCAAACGGTGTTCTCCCCGCAAACTCCGAACCGCGCACCTGCACGATGTACGTGTCTTCCTGCAGGTTGCGGAGCACGTGCTGCATCACGGCGGTCTTGCCGATACCGGCCTCCCCCACAAGCAGGCAGCCGGTTCCCTGTGTACCCCCGGACAGGCTCCGCAGTATTTCTTGCAGCACCTGTTCGCGGCCGACGACGACGGGCTGGGCCTGCTGTCGGGCCTCTGTGCCCGCTGCGGCATCCGGTGTGTCTGCGGCGGTTAGACGGGGAAAGGCTGGTTGATCATCATGAAGCTGCACTTTGAGACCCGTTTTCTGTCGGCTAACGTTTTTCGGTTCACGTACAAGCGGTTCTGGAACAGGTTCGGCAACGGAGCTGGCGCACCCAGGCGCCGTCGGCGTGCGGGTTCCGCAGGACTGAAGGCCCTGCTGCCATGCACCAGAGTAGAAAGGGAGCATCTGCGCTACACGAGTAGCGCTCCCTAGTTAGACCACCTGGGTTACTTGGAAATGAAGTGCCGGGACGGCCCGTGTCTACGTGGTTTCTCCGTACCAACCACCTGCAACGCCGCCAACAACGCCGTCGACAGGGGAAAAACGCGCCTCATTAGCTACGTGGGCGCTCCGCCTCGAGGCACTCCCTCAGTTCTGTCCGCCCCGAAACGCGTAGTTTCTGAAAGATGCGGCCGAGGTGCCAGTCCACTGTCCGTGGTGAGAGGTGCAGGCCACCCGCCAGTTGCGAACTGCTCTTCCCTGCTGCAGCCCCGAGTGCCAGCTCCCGCTCAAAGTCCGACAATTCCGGTAACCGGTCGGCCACCGAGTTTGCCGCCCGCAGCAAGCGGTAACTGGCGTTCTCGAGTCGCCGCGCAGCACGCAGCCGCGCGCGGTCCGATTGCTCGCGTGCCAGCCGCACCGCCCCGCCGGCTGCCCCGTATGCCGTAAGGTACTGGCCCAAGCTGTGTGCCCTTTCCGCTGCCCTGAGCAGGCTGGCGGGACGGCGCGCCGTGAGCCCCTCGGCCAGCTCCAGGTACATCTGCGCGGAATCCCCGCTGCAGCCGGCCGCTGCCTCCCGCAGTTCCTCGGCTGCCCCGGGCCTGCCGTGCAGAGCCGCAGCGGTCAACACCAGCATGGACGTTGGAAGGTCCCGGGGGGTGCCGCTGGGGACGGCGGCAGTAAACCCCCCGTTGTCCCCGGGGACCGATACCCCGTGAACGGCGCACAACTCGGAAAAGCTCCGGGTAAGGGCGGTTTCCCAGTCGGAGCTCCGTGCGCCGGCGTCCGTCGAAGAAGCATTGGCACCCTCCCTACGCTGCCGGGTGCCGGGCCCGGCCGCCGAAAGGTAGCTGCGGGCAGCATCGCCGTCGTCAAGCAGGACGCATGCATAAGCCGCAGCCGTTCCGGCCAGGGGAACCAAGTCCCCTGTTCCTTCTTCCTCAAACTGCGCCAGCGCCCGCTGCAGGGAGTCCAGGGCACGGTCAGCGCGGCCGCCCAGGACCTGCACAATGCCCTCGCACAGATCATTGCCTCCTCGAAGCTCCATTCCCTCGGCTGCCTTGTCTGTTTGTGCCAGCACATCGGCAGCATGGCGCAGCTCACCGCAGCGCAGGAACACACAGAACAGCTCCGAGAGGAGGTCCCGCCGCTGGCGACCGGTTATTCCGTACCTGTCCGCAAGCTCCAGTCCGGTCCGTGCCGCTGCACTGGCTTCCGTCCACCGGCCGCAGCGGGACAAGTCCCCTGCTTCCTGCACTGCTGCCCGTACAGCAGCTATGTCCGCAGCATGCGGGGGGTTCCGGGTGTATTCGGCCGTCTGCCGGCTCTGGACCGCGGCAAGCCGGGACCGGATCTCTGCGGCGCGGCCCGGCGGGACCAGTGCTGCCGCGGCCTCGGCGAGCAGCGGATCCTTGAACCGAAGGGTACCGGCCGATCCGGAGGAGACCAGCAGATCCTGTTCAAGCCGTTCCACAGCCGGTGGATCGGCAACCTGCAGCAGCAAAAGAACGGGCAGGGCACCGCAGACCGCGAGCACGTCCGCAGCGAACCGTTCCGCGGTGGACAGCCCGCCGGTCTCCGCCTCCATCCGCTCGGCCAGAGCGCCCGAATATGACACCGATCCCGTCCATACCCATGTTCCCCGCCGGCGGACCACTGTCCCGGCGTCCATCTGTTCCCGTAGGAACAGGGCAGAAAGCAGCGGGTTGCCCCGGCTCCGGGCCTGCACCTGGACCACCAGCCGGTTGGAAACCCTTCCCCCGGCCAGTCCTTCCAGCAACACCCGGGTTCCGCCGGAACGCAACGGCTCCAGGCCTTCCCTGTGCACTGACTCTTCCGACCACCATCGGACGAACTCGCCGGTGCAGGCGGAGAGATCGCGGACGGTTGCCAGCATCAGGGCACTGCCTGTCCTGCACAGTTGGAGAAGAACAGCGACGGTTGCCTCGTCCATGTCCTCCACGTTTTCGATTGCAAGAACAAGACGACGTCCGGCTGCCTTGTCTTTCAAGACCCGCCGGAGATACTGGAGCACGTAAACCGGGTTGGACAGCGTCTCAGGCGGCAGCTCACTGAGCAGCCAGAACAGCCCGGCGAAAGGCTTTCCGGCCCATGAAGCCGCGCCGCGCAGCTGCAGCACCGAATAGCGGTCGCCGAGGCCGGCCAGGATGCCGGCCATTGCGGTGGACTTACCTGTTCCCGCTGCCCCCGTCACCACCACGCTCCGGTCCTCGGACAATGCTTCGAGGGCTCCTGCCACCGTGTTTTTCACCTGTGCCAGCACGGGTTCGCTGAGGTGGGTGCCGGTTTTCCTTCCGGGGTCCCGGCTGCCGCTGGGAGTCCGGCTGCGTCCGGCAAGTTCCATCGAACGGCTCCTTCACCGGCGTCGTACAGACCTGGCGTCTCGCCCAAACTGCGGGGGTCTTGCTGCGGGTGCATGGATTGCACCCGGGAAGGAGCCGACGGCGGCTGGGGGGACGCCCCGGTCTCAGAGGGCATCGACGCCGCCGGCTCCGTATGTGGGACCCGAGGTACCGGTGCGGCAGAACCGGATGGAAGCCCGCTGCCGTAACCAGGTTGACCTTGAGTAACATGCACAAGGCTACGAACCCCGGAATGGCAGCGCCCGAGTAAAACCTACTGGTGTTCCCGGCGGAAATTACTCGGCCTCAGCAGGCCGCTTCCAGCCTCCGGAGGGGCGCTCGAGCAGGGGAAACCGTTCCCTCAGTTCTTCCCGCCGGCTGATCCCCAGTTTTTCGTACGTCCGGTAGATATGCCCTTCGACAGTACGGACGGAGAGATTCAGCGTTCTGGCGATTTCCGCGTTGCGCTGTCCGGCGGCGACCAGGGCAGCGACGTCGCGCTCCCGCCGGGTCAACTCCGGAAGCATGCCGCGGTTCCCGCCGCCGTGCCGTCCCGTCAGCCGATGGATTCGGTTCAATAAGGCGCGGTCGTTGTTCCTGCGGGCCAGCCGCTGGGCTTCGAGCAGGCATTGCCGGGCCAGCTGCAGGTCAAGTTCCGGCTCCGGGTCCGAGGCCAGTGCCACCAACGCCGCGCTGTCCTGGTCGACGAGGGCCCGGGTCGCCCGGTTCAGCACAAGAGCCTGCGGTCCTTCGAATCCCTCTGTCACCTTCAGCAGTCGGCCGGCCTCGGAAAGGTCCCCCAGCCGCAGGGACAGGGTGCGCAGGGTGAATTCCACCGCCGTGAAGGAGCGCTCCTGGGCTGCAGCCGCCGTGTCGCGCAGCTTTTGAATGTACGAGCCGTCGGAGTCCAGTGCGAACCGTCCCCCGGCGAGAATTCCCTCGGCCAGAAGCCGGTATTGTTCCGGTCCCCGCGGCGGAGTCCTTCCAGCGGCGGCAAGCAGCCGCCCGGCTGCTTCCCGCTGGCCAAGGCTCGCGGCGGCAAAGGAAGCCAATGCCAGGGCCAACGGAAGGATCCCTTCGGGATCATTGCGGGTTGCTGCTTCCACTGCAGCGGAAAAGTCTTTCACGGCCTCGTGCAGGTCGTTGGCACGCAGATGGCCCAGGCCCATCGCAAAATCCGCGACTCCGCCGGAATGCAACAGCGTGCGTTGAACCGGCGAATCCGCGGAGGCAACGGACCGCTGCAGCTGTTCCCAGTCCCCGAGCCAGAGCAGCACGGTGAGATGCCGGTGGAGGACAAACGGGCCGAAGAGCCGTGAACCGGCAGTGGCTTCCGGTAACAGATCCATGGCGGCCGTGCTGTGCTTAAGCGCGGTTTGCGCCCGCCCTGTCGCAACTTGGACCTCGGCCGTCATCGCTTCGGCAAACAGGATTGCTTCAACGTCGGCGCTTTCACGTGCCTTGCGGAGGACCTCAGCCAGTTCCAGTTCCGCTTGGGCGTATTCACCCGCCCAAACCCGGGACAGGAGACGGAGCGTCTGTGCCCCGCAGCGGGCCGATTCAACCGCTTCCGCCGGCTGGCTCCCGGACAAGCGGTCTATTGCCCGGTTCCACTGCCTGGCCAGGGGAACCTCCCAGCCGCTCCCGAATGTGGACTGCTGCGCCAGCTGGACGTGCACCATCATTGCCTGCTTCACGGTGCGCAGATCTGCTGCCTGCTCGAGTGTCCCTTCCAACGTTGCCGTTGCCTGGCCTGTTTTGCCGAGCAGCAGCAGTGCGCGCGCTTCCTGGATGCGTGCCGGTATGCGCAGCGCCCCTCTTCCTGCAGCAGCGGCAGCCCTCAGTGCCAGCCGGGGATCGGATCGGTTGTTTGCCGTTTCCGCGGCATACAGCAGCTCCTGCTCCGGAACCTGTGCTCCGAGCGCCAAGGACCATGAGACAAGGTGGAGCTGCCCTTCCTCCCCCAGGTCGACGCCTGCCAGCACGGCCTGCAGCTGTTTATGCAGGCGCGCACTGCGGGCAGCCGGAACCATCCCCCGGACAACTTCTCCATAGATCGGGTGCAGCGGACGCACAACCTGCCCGGCGTCGGACGCGCCGGAAACCATCACCAGGAGGAGATTCGCCAGACGGTCCACTGAGGCGTGCAGTCCCAACCGGAAGGCGAGCCGCAGCGGCAGCGGTTCAGCAAGCGAAATGACCTCCAGCGCCGTGCGGTCGGCCGGGTCCAGACCCCGGATCTGGGCTTTTACGAGGTCTCCTACGCGTCCTCCGACGGGCGTCTCGCTGTCTGTCGTTGCCCAGATGCCCTGCCGCTGGACCAGGAAACCGGTGCGCACCGCCTCATCGAGCAAAGCGAGCAGGTACATGGGATTTCCACCGGTGAGGCGGGCCAGCTCAACTGCGGCAGTGATGCTGACCTGGCCCTGGAGCTCCTGCTGGCACAGCTGAAGGACCTCCCGTTCGTCCAGCGGCAGGAGCTGGTGGCGGGTTACCTGCCCGTCCCACATGTGCGGAAGCACGTCTGAAATGTCCTGGAAGGTCCGGGTCAGGACGAGCAGCCTGATGTGGCGGGCGTCAAGGAGCTGGGCGAGTAGATCGAGACTGGGGCCGTCAATGTCGTGCGCATCGTCGACAACCACCAACGGTGCCCGGCCCGGCCGGCCTGCGGGCGCTCCGCCCTCTGGCGCCTGGGCAATGATGCGAGCCATCAAAGCACGCATCACCGCCAGGGCAGACCCCGTCTGCCGTGGCGCGAGGTCAGGCAGGAGCGCAGCCAGTGCACCGTACGGCACGGTCTTCAGGGCGGGACTGGAGTACACCCAGTAGACGGGCATCTCCGCCTGCATTTCCTGGGCGGCTGCCGTTGCTATGGCAGTTTTGCCCAGTCCGGCTTCCGCCGCGACGGCGGCACCGTGTCCAGCGGGGCGGCGCAGGCTCTCGAGCACGGAGGCAAGGACGATATCCCTGCCCGTCAGCGACCGCGCGTTCAACCCGTGCATCCCATCCCCCCCGTCGGTCCCTAGGCCAGGATCTCGGACAGCTCAATGCGGCCGGAGACGTGGAGCTTCGCGAAAATCTTTCCCAGGTGCCACTCGATGGTCCGGGGAGACAGGTTCAGATCCCCGGCTATCTGCGTGGTTGTGGCCAGCGTAACCGCCCGAAGCGCAAGATCTGCCTCGAATTCACTCAGTTTTGCCAGTGTTTCTGCACGGCCACCGGAATGCTGCATACGGCGCATGCTTGCATTTGCCACTTCACGGGCCGCTCGTGCCAGAATTTTCCGCTCACCTGCGGTGCAGTTGGCCATGCGGTGCTCAGCCGCCCGGGCGGCATCCCGGGACAGCAGGTACTGACCGCAGTCAATGAACCCCTTTGCCGCGGCGACCAAACGGGCAGGATCATCGTTGAGCAACCCGGCAGCGAAGTCAGCCATCAGCCCGCTGAACCTTCCGCTCACGTCCTTGGACACCCTAATGACATCAGCGGCGGCGTCCTTGTCACCGGCCCGAACAGCTGCCGACAGGAACAGCAGTGCCGGTGCCGCGTACCCTGCCGCATGGGCGGACGCAGCTTCTCCGCGCAGACGCCCGCAGCGGATTCCGTCGTCGGCATCTTCGGACAGGATCGCGAAATAGCGGAGGAGGAACCCCCGGAAGTAGCCGTAGTATTGCCTGCCGGCGCGAGCCTGCCGAAGCATCTCGGCGGCTTCCGGGCGCTGCTCGCGATGGATATAGGCAGTGAGGGTTCGGGCAAGGGGAAGCATGTCCTGCGGGTCGTGGACGCGGAGCTGCCCGATAGCGCCGGTCAGCGCATCCCGGCTCCCTTTCTCCTGCCCTTGCCAGGCCGCCAGGACGGCCACGGCCAGTTCGCCTGCGCTGCCCTGGTAGGAGGGCCGGACTCCGGCCTCGTCGAAGGCCCGAACGAATTCGGCAGCCCGGTCCAGCTCACCCGAAAGGACATAGGTATCGAATATCCGGGTGCAGACTTCCGCGGCGTTTCCGGCATTGAGCGCGTAGTTCTCCGGCTGCCCCAGCTGGTCCAGGATGTGCAGTGCTTCTCCGGTCCGCCCGGCCAGGGCGAGGACATGGGCGGACAACGCCGCGGCCTGCATCCGAGTGGCCTGCCCCAGTTTCCGGTCCCCCGCCAGACTCGTGAGACGGTCCGGGACCGACGCAAGCCGGCCTCCGTCCGCAGCCAGTGCGCTGCGGGCAATGACCAGCGCCGCCTCCAATTCCGGTGAATCCCCCTCTGCCGGGCATGACTCCTCAATTGCGGCAAGGGCCCGCTGGGGATCTCCTGATCCGGGAACACGGGCAAGGAGATAGCTGTAAAGCAGCATCAACGGCACAAAGCTGGAGCGCTGCTCCGATGCCAAGCGGGGCTCCGCGTCGCGGAAAACACGCAGTGCTTTGTCGAGATGCCCCACACTGTGCAGGGCGCGGACCTCTTCAAGAAGCATGTCCTGGCTGGCGGCCTTCGAGGGCACTGACCGGACGAACCGGAGCGCGGCCGCTGCATCCGCACGGTCGTTGGCCGCACGCGCGGCGCGGAGGGCGTCCGCCGGCCGCACCTCCTCACCGCAGGACAGGGCCCAGCCCAGGAAAGCGGCCAGTTCCTCGCCGTCCATGTCCGTGGGGTCAATCCGGACTGCCACGTCCTCCCACAGTTCCCGCCTCCGGCCGGGCGCCATACTCGCCGCTATCACTGAGCCCGGAGTTCCACCGCCGAGCCTCACTGAAGGCGGGTCGCCGCCAACAGAGATAACCTGCTGCTCTTCGAGTGTCTCTACGGCAGCTGCCGGTACCAGTTCCAGGACTCTGGATAAAGACAGGCTGACACACAGGGCCAGGACCTCCACCAGCCGGCGTTCGTGTGCGCCCAGCAGGTCCAGCACGGTGTCGAAAACCTCACTCACCTCGCCGGTGCGGACAAAGGGGGCTGTGCGGACCCATATGGTTTCCCGACGCACCAAGGTTCCGGACCGCACCTGTGCACCTGTCATGAGCCGGATGAGCCGGGGGCTGCCCGCTGTTTCCTGCCACATTGTGGCTGCGGCAAGAGACGATACGGGGCCTCCGAGCAACTCCTGCATCAACAGGCGGGTTTGCCGCTCTGTGAGCAGTTCAAGGTCGACCCGTTCCAGCAGGCCTTCGCTCCACAGGCCCACCAGCTCATGGTTTGCGTCCATCGACTGGGAAGCAGCCGCCAGCACGGCAATCTTTCCCCGCCGAAGCAACTGGGACAGCACCATGATGGAAAAACGATCCAACCGGTCCGCGTTGTCCACCGTGACCAGCACGGGCTTTTCCTGCGCTTCAGACTCAAAGGAGCGGCCGAGTTCCTGCAGCAGCTGAAGCGGATCCTGGTCCGCGCCTTCGGGCAGGCTGCTTACGAGGTAGGCCAGGGCTCCGTACGGAGTCTCGGCGGCGATGGCCGTACCGCGGACCGGAATTATGTGGAAGTCAGCCCGCAGACGGTCAGCGACGGCGTTGAGCACCGCAGTTTTCCCGGCACCGGGCTGACCGAGGATGACTGCTCCGGCTCCGCCGGCAGCAAGGGCCGAACACAGATCTTCAACTAGCTCTTTGCGTCCGATTAGCCCGGCGACAAGTGAAACACTTTCCATCAACCAGCCCACGCCCCCCACAACGCCAGCACGGAATCCGGATTCGGGATGCCGCGTCTATCGGTAGCAACTGCTCAGTGGAATGGAGCATACGCGCGTAAGTAGGAAGCGTCTAGATACAAAAGCATGTTTTTTCACGGCGCGCCGGATCAGCGCACCGAGCCAACTTCAGCCTGGCTTAGAAGCATCAGGCTGCACCGGACTGAGGCGGAAAGACGGTACTAATAAGGGCGATAAGAATGCGGTGATAATAAGGGACCGACGCCGGGATGGGGGTGGCCCAGTCTCGGAGGCCTCCCGACGTCGGCCCCGCTTTGGGAGCCCTGAAGGCTGGTTCCATTTTAGGCCCGGTGACCGAACCGAAACAATGGTCCCCCGGCAATCGGGACGCTGGAAAACTACTCCATTCTGCCCCGCTGCTACCTAGCTCTGAGCTCAGGCACCTGTGGCATGAAACTTCTGCTGAGCGGCGGTTAGGCCCTCGGACAGGAGCAGCTCCACGGCGTCGGCGGCGTCGCCGACGAGGAACGGAAGCTCCTTGGCCTCGGTACCGGAAAAATCCTTGAGTACGTAATCCGCGGTGTCCATACGCCCCGGCGGGCGGCCGACGCCTACCCTCACACGAAGATAATCCTTGGTGCCCAGGGCCTTGCTGATATCCCGGAGACCGTTGTGTCCGCCTTCTCCCCCGCCGAGCTTGAGCTTGATGGTGTTGAAGGGGATGTCGATCTCGTCGTGGACGGCCACCACCTGCGCGGGGTCGATGTCGAAGAACCGCGCCAGGGAGGAAACGGGACCGCCGGACAGATTCATGTATGTCAGGGGCTTGGCCAGGACCACGCGCGGACCGCCGATGCCGAGGCGTCCTTCGACAATGGACGCGTGGGACTTATGCGTCTTGAACTTTCCACCCATGCGGGAGGCAAGTTCATCCAGGACCATCTGGCCCACATTGTGCCGGTTACGGCTGTAGCCGGGCCCGGGGTTGCCGAGCCCGGCTACAAGCCAGGTATTGCTGCTCACTACTGGTACTGCTCCTTCAATGAGAACCGGACGGCTCCGTTACGGGGAGCAGGCCCCGGAAGTGGATTACGCTTCGGCGCCGACTTCAGCAGCTGCAACAGCAACCTGCTCGTCGGACGGAGCGCCGAGGTCCTGGACGGTGGGCTCGGAGATGTTGATGATCATGGTCTCCGGATCAAGCAGCAGCTCGACGCCGGCAGGCAGGACGAGGTCGGAGGCGTAGATGTGCTCGCCGGCCTTGCGGCCTTCGATGCTGACCACGATGGTTTCCGGCAGGTCGGTGGCGTCTGCGGTAACCAGGACGGTGTTGGCTTCCTGGTTGTAGACGGAGTCGCCTGCAGCCAGTTCGCCTTCGACGTGGACGTTGACCTCAACCTCGACCTTTTCGCCCTTGCGGACGGTCAGGAGGTCGATGTGCTCGATGATCTGCTTGATCGGGTCGCGCTGGATGTCGCGGGCCAGGGCCAGGTGGGACTCGCCGTCGACGTCGATTTCCAGCAGGGCGTTGGAGGTGCGGACGGCCAGCGTGGTGGCCTTGGCCGGCAGCAGGATGTGCATAACATCGGCGCCGTGGCCGTAGATGACTGCCGGGATCTGGCCGGCGGCGCGGGCCTTGCGGGCTGCACCCTTGCCGAACTCGGTGCGGGCGGTTCCTGCGAGCTTCTGCTCAGACATTGCTACTCCTGTAAGTGGTGTTCCGTGGTTGCCTCAGGCGCCGGTTTCGGAACAGTGCACCGTACGGACCGGATAACGGTCCTTTGTACGATCAGAAGTTGCCAGCCACCGTCGATAACGGAGTTCGTCCGGAATTCTCCGGGCCGCTCCCTCGCCTAGGCATCGGTCTCAATGCTACCAGCACAAGTCCGCCCGCCCGAACGGCGCCGACGCGCAGCCCGGGCGGGCGGTTATACAAGCTGTTAGTGCCTAGGCCTTGCCGTCGAAGAGGCTCGTGACGGATCCGTCTTCGAAGACCTCCTTGATGGCCCGGGCGATCAGCGGGGCAATCGAAAGCACGGTCAGCTGGTCAAAACGCTTGGCAGCCGGAATAGGCAGGGTGTTGGTGACAACCACCTCGCGGGCGCCGGACTCGGCCAGGGTCCGCGCCGCCGGGTCGGAGAACACCGCATGCGTGGCAGCGATGATGACGTCCTTGGCGCCGGCTTCCTTGAGCACTCGGACGGCACCGGCAATGGTGCCGCCGGTGTCGATCATGTCATCGATGAGCACGCAGGTGCGGCCTTGAACCTGTCCCACAACCTGCTTGGAAACGGCCTGGTTCGGGACGGTGAGGTCGCGGCTCTTGTGCACGAAGGCAAGCGGCGCACCGCCCAGGCGCTCGGCCCACTGCTCGGCAACGCGGACGCGGCCGGTGTCCGGAGACACCACCGTGACGTTGGAGACATCCACGCGGGTGCGGATGTAGTCGGCCAGCAGCGGGATGGCCATCAGGTGGTCCACGGGGCCGTCGAAGAAGCCCTGGATCTGGGAGGTGTGCAGGTCCACGCTCATGATGCGGTCTGCGCCGGCAGTCTTGTACAGGTCTGCGATCAGGCGTGCCGAGATGGGTTCGCGGCCGCGGCCCTTCTTGTCCTGCCGGGCGTACGGGTAGAACGGGGACACCACGGTGATGCGCTTGGCAGAGGCCCGCTTCAACGCATCCACGGTAATCAGCTGTTCCATCAGCCAGTTGTTCATTGGTGCCGGATGCGCCTGGATCACGAAGGCATCGGTGCCGCGGACACTCTCACCGGGACGGACGTAGATCTCGCCGTTCGCGAAGTCATAAGACGCCAGCGGCAGCAGGTCGGTGTCAAGACAGCGTGCAATCTCCTCCGCCAGCTCCGGGTGTGCCCGGCCAGTGGCAAGGACAAGCTTCTTTTCACCTTGTGCGGTGATCTCGCTGCTCATTAATGATCGCTTTCTCGCGTGGGGGATTCAGTTTCGGAGGAAGAAGTGTTGGTGGCGGAAGCCGCGGCGGCTGCAGCGGCGGCCGTGCCGGGGCGCTTATCCAGCACCCAGCCGTCGAGGTTGCGCTGAGGCGCCACATTGATCGCCAGGGCACCGGCGGGGACATCCTTGCGGATCACCGTTCCGGCTCCACTGTACGCTCCGTCGCCCACCGTGACGGGTGCCACGTACATGTTGTCGCTGCCCATGCGCACGTGCGAACCGATGGTCGTGTGGTGCTTGTTGACGCCGTCATAGTTCACGAAAACCGAGGCCGCACCGATGTTCGACTGCTCGCCGATGGTGGCATCCCCCACGTAGGAAAGGTGGGGAACCTTGGATCCGGCGCCGATGTCGGCGTTCTTGGTTTCCACGAAGGTGCCGATCTTGCCCTTGGCACCCAGCACTGTTCCGGGGCGCAGGTACGCGAACGGTCCCACGCTGGTTCCGGCACCCAGGACGGCATCACTGCCGTGGGTCCGCACCACCGAAGCGCCCTCGCCCACGGTGACGTTGGTCAGCGTGGTATCCGGTCCGACGACGGCGTCCCGGGCAATCCTGGTGGAACCGTGCAGCTGCGTGCCCGGCAGGACAGTGACGTCTTCAGCGAGGGTCACTGTCGAGTCGATCCACGTGGTGGCCGGATCCACGACGGTGACACCGGCGCGCATCCACCGGTCCAGGTTGCGTCGGTTGTGTTCTGCGTTGAGGGCAGCGAGCTGGACGCGGTCATTTACGCCTTCCACCTGCCAGGTGTCGTCGGTGACTACGGCGCTGATCCGTCCGCCCGCCGCGCGGGCGATGCCCAGGACGTCGGTCAGGTACATCTCGCCCTGCGAGTTGGAGGTGGTCACCGATTCCAGTGCGCTGCGCAGCACCGCGGCGTCGAAGGCATAGATGCCGGAGTTGATCTCGTTTACGGCACGCTGCTCATCGGTGGCGTCCTTGTGCTCCACGATTCCGGTCACGGTGCCGTCTTCTGCCCGCAGAACCCGTCCGTAGCCCGTCGGGTCCGCAAGCCGCGCGGTCAGGACGGTCACGGCGTTGCCGTCCGTTTCGTGTACGGCCACCAGGTTGCGGAGTGTCTGTGCTTCGAGCAGCGGGGTGTCCCCGTAGGTGACTACCACGGTGCCTTCGAGCCGGGCGGCGGCGTCCAGGGCAGAGAGTGCCACCTGGACTGCGCGGCCGGTGCCGGGAACCTCGTCCTGGTCAACGATGACGGCCCCGGGGGCCTGTTCGGCGGCATGGGCGGCGACAAGGTCACGTTCATGGCGCACCACGACGGCCAGGAAGCGGGGGTGCAGCGCGGAGGCTGCGGCAAGTGCATGGCCAAGCATCGAGATGCCGCCCACTTGATGCAGGATTTTCGGGGTCCGGGACTTCATCCGCGTCCCGGCGCCGGCTGCAAGGACAATCACCGCGGACAAAGCGCCGGTGGAGGCCTCGTTGGTTCGGACATCGCTGGTGGTCACGAAAATGGCGCTCCTCGGTGGTACGGCCGGCGTATATCGGCTCCGCGGCAGTCCTCACAGGTCCGCTGCGCAGCGTTCCGCCCATAGGATTCGAACCTATACTCCACGGCTCCAAAGGCCGGGGTGCTGCCATTACACCAGGGCGGATCATGTGCGCGGCTTGCCGCGCACACAAGAGTTTAGTCTGCCACGGGAGCCGATGCGTTCGCGAGTTGAGTCCCCAGGCGCGGCGTTGCCGCCGAACCGGCAGGGGTGCATGGGTAGACTGGTCCGGTGGTAAAGACTTCCGCCGGCGGCACACGCCTGCGTATGACCGGCGTCCAGCGCCGCGCCCAGCTGATCGAGGTGGCACGCGGGCTGTTTGCCCTGCGCGGCCTCGACGGCGCGACCATCGAGGAGATTGCCGCTGCAGCGGGTGTTTCCAAACCGGTGGTCTACGAGCATTTCGGTTCCAAGGAAGGCCTCTACACGGAGGTGGTGGACATTGAGTTCCGCCGCCTGCTCGAAGTGATGACCGAATCGCTTAGCGCCGACGCCGGTCCCCGGGTGCTGCTCGAACGGGCCGCCTACGCCTTGCTGGACTACATCGAGAACCACACCGACGGTTTCCGGATCCTTACCCGGGACGCGCCGCCGTCGCAGCCCGAGGGGACGTTTTCCACCCTGCTGTCCCGGATCACCCGCCACGTGGAACACATCCTGTCCAAGGAATTCGGCAGCCGCGGCCTGAGCGCCGAGGTGGGCGGGATGTACGCGCAGATGCTGGTGGGCATGGTTGCCATGACCGGCCAGTGGTGGCTGGACACCCGTACGCCGGATAAGGCCACCGTGGCGGCGCATCTGGTGAACCTTTCCTGGAACGGCCTGGCCGGCCTGCAGAAGGATCCCCGGCTGTCCCACATGCCCGCCGGCTCTGCCATACCGGAGGCCGGCTACGGCGGTCCGGCCCCGGCGGTCCTTCGGCTTTCGGCTGTCCTGGTGCACGACGACGCCGGCCGGATCCTCCTGGTGCGCAAGCGCGGCACCTCGCGCTTTATGCAGCCCGGCGGAAAGCTCGAGCCCGGGGAGACCTTTGCGGAAGCAGCGGCCCGGGAGGTGGGCGAGGAACTCGGACTTGCCGTAGCAGCCGGCGATCTCGAGGATCTGGGCCGCTGGTACGGTCCGGCGGCGAATGAGGAAAACACCTTCATTGACGCCGGCCTGTTTGCCTGGACCCTTCCCGCGGACGGCCCGCAGCCCGCCGCCGCGGCGGAGATCGAGGAACTGCTCTGGACGGCACCCGCGGACGCCGCGGAACGCACCGATCTCTCGCCGCTGCTGAGCACGCACATCCTGCCGCGCCTGCTGGGCTAGCTGCCGCTGGAGGGCAGCGGTTCCTACTCGAGGATCTCCGAAGCCTCGAGCCACTCCATTTCCAGTTCCTCCTGCTCGGCCGCAACGGCCTGCAGCTTGGCGTTGAGCTCGCCGATGAGTTCAAAGTCGGCGCCGCCGGCCTTCTGGGTGGCGTCGTTCATCTGGGCGTTGATTTTTTCGGCCTGTGCGGTGAGCTTGCTCAACTGCCGCTCGATCCGGGTGAGGTCCTTCTTGGCCGCCCGCTTTTCAGCTTCGGTCGCACCGGAGCCGGCCAGCGCCGTCGTCGTTCCACCCGGCGTGCCGGCTGAAGCAGCCGCGGAAGAGCCGCCGGGACGCGAGGCCCCGGCCGCAGCGGCGCGGGCCGCCTGGGACGATCCGCGGGCAGCGGTGGAGGCAGACGAGTTGGCGGCCAGGGCTTCGCCGCGCAGCTGCAGGTACTGGTCCACACCGCCGGGCAGGCCGCGCAGCTTCCCGTCGCCGAGGAGTGCCATCTGGTGGTCGGTGACCCGTTCCAGGAGGTAGCGGTCGTGGGAGACCACCACGAGCGTGCCGGGCCAGCCGTCCAGCACATCCTCGACGGCAGCCAGCGTGTCGGTGTCCAGGTCATTGGTCGGTTCGTCGAGCATCAGCACATTCGGCTCCCCCACCAGCAGGCGCAGCAGCTGCAGCCGGCGCCGTTCACCGCCGGAAAGCTCACGGACAGGGGTCCACTGCCGCTGGGCGCTGAAGCCAAGCTGCTCCACGAGCTGGCCGGCGGACAGCTCGCGGCCGCCCACGTTGAAGACCCGCTTCTCGTTTTCAATGACCTCGATGACCCGCTGGTCCGCGACCTCATCCAGTTCCTTCACTTCCTGCGACAGCACGGCGGTCTGCACGGTCTTGCCGCGCTTGAGCCGGCCGGACGTAGGCTCAATGTCACCGTTCAGCAGGCGGAGCAGGGTGGTCTTGCCTGCGCCGTTGACGCCCACCAGGCCCAGCCGCTCCCCCGGCGCGAGGCGCAGGGTGATGTTGCGGAACAGGTCGGTGTCGCCGAGCGTCAGGGAGACGTTCTCCAGGTCCAGGACGTCCTTGCCCAGGCGCGCGGTGGCCATCTTGTTCAGGGACAGTGTGTCGCGGGGTTCGGGGACGTCCGCAATCAGGTTGTTTGCGGCCTCGATGCGGAACTTGGGCTTGGCAGTGCGGGCCGGGGCGCCGCGGCGCAGCCAGGCCAGTTCCTTCTTGACCAGCTGCTGGCGCTTGCCTTCCACCACTGATGCCATCCGGTCACGCTCGGCGCGGGCCAGCACGTAGGCGGCGTATCCGCCGTCGAACGGATCCACCATCGCGTCATGGACCTCCCAGGTCCGGGTGCAGATTTCGTCCAGGAACCAGCGGTCGTGGGTGACCACCAGCAGGCCGCCGTCGGAAGGGCGCCAGCGCTGCTTCAGGTGCCGGGCCAGCCAGGCCACGCCTTCGACGTCGAGGTGGTTGGTGGGCTCGTCCAGCATGATGACGTCGTCGTCGCCGGTGAGCAGCTTGGCCAGCGCCACGCGGCGCTTCTGCCCGCCGGACAGCGAAGAGACCTGCGCGTTCCAGTCCACTTCCTGCACCAGGCCGCTCATCACGTCCCGGATCCGTGCGTTGGACGCCCATTCGTAGTCCGCCGCGTCGCCGACGATGGCCTGGCCGACGGTCAGGTCCCCGTCCAAGACGTCCGTCTGGTCCAGATAGCCCACGGTGACATCCCGACGGCGGGTCACGCGGCCGTCGTCGGGCCTCTGCCGTTCGGCCAGCAGGCTCATCAGGGTCGACTTGCCGTCGCCGTTGCGGCCGACCATGCCGATCCGGTCGCCTTCCTCGAGGCCGAGCGAAACGCCGTCGAGGATGGTGCGCGTGCCAAAGGAAATGCTGAGGTTTTCAGCACCAAGCAGGTGTGCCAATCGGTACTACTTTCTGTACGTCTGATGTGCGGTGGTGTCGGCAGCCGTGACGGCACCCTCGGCCGGCCCGTAAACGGCCAGGGCCGAGTGGCCTTCGGTGCGCAGTGCGGCGGCCAGGGCGGAGGCAGCAGCTTCATCCGCCGCCAGGAAGGCCAGAGTGGGGCCGGAACCGGAAACCATGCCGGCGAGGGCGCCGAGCCGGGTCCCCGCCTCAAGAACGGTCCGAAGTCCGGGTGCAAGCTCCAAGGCCGCCGGCTGCAGGTCATTGACTAGAACGCCCGCCAGTGCGGAGGTGTTCCCGTCCGCCAGGGCGGCAAGGATCACCGGGTCCACTTCCGTGGGCTCGGCGACGTCGGTCCCGCTGCGGAGGCGGTCGACGGCGGCATAAACCTGCGGGGTGGAAAGCCCGTAGGGTGCCGGAACGAGGACCCAGTGCAGCCGGTGCGGTGCCGGTACCGGGGTGAGCCGGTCCCCCACGCCGAGCCCGGCAGCAGCACCGCCAAGGAGGGCGAACGGCACATCGGCCCCGAGCCCGGCAGCCAGACCGGCCAGTTCAGCCGGCGTCAGTCCCGCGTTCCAGAGCTCATTGCAGGCGAGAAGCGCGGCTGCGGCGTCCGCGGAGCCGCCCCCCATGCCGCCGGCCACCGGCACCCGTTTGGTGATGTGCAGGTGCACGCCTGCCTGCGCCAGGCCGGCCCGGGACGCCACTGCCCGGGCGGCACGGGCAGCCAGGTTGTTCCCGTCCAGAGGTATGCCTTCCTGCGGAAGGCGCCCGTCGGGATCGCTGAGCGTCAGCTGGATCTCATCCGTTTCCAGCGCCGTGGCCGTTACCTCCTCGAAGAGGGACACAGCCAGGTAGACGCTGGCCACACTGTGGTAGCCGTCCGGACGCAGCGGTCCCACCTTCAAGGACACGTTGATCTTGCCGGGGGTCCGGACGGTAACAGAGCGCGGTGCGGCCATGGTTCCCTTTTCCTCAGGCAATGAGCGGCTTCCGCGCCTCGGCGATCCGGGCAAACGCCGTGATGTCCAGGACCTCGCCGCGGGCACTGGGATCCACTCCCGCAGCGCGCAGTGCCTTCTCCGCCTCGGCGGGGCTGCCGGCCCATCCGGCCAGGGCGGCGCGCAGCGTCTTGCGGCGCTGTGCGAAGGCGGCGTCGATAACTGCGAAGACCTCTTCACGGGTGGCACGCGTCTGCGGCGGTTCGTGCCGGACGAACCCGACCAGCCCGGAGGCAATCTTCGGAGCGGGCCAGAACACGTTCATGCCGATCACGCCGGCCTTGCGCATCTGCGCGTACCAGGCGGCTTTCACCGACGGCACCCCGTAGGTCTTGGAACCGGGTTTGGCGGCCATCCGGTCCGCCACTTCGTCCTGGACCATGACCAGGCCGTGCTGCAGGGACGGGAAATGCTCCAGCAGGTGCAGCACCACGGGGACGGCCACGTTGTAGGGCAGGTTGGCTACCAGTGCGGTCGGTTCCTTGGGCAGTTCGGTGATCCGCATGCCGTCGCCGAGCACCACGTGCAGCCGGCCGGCCGCTTCCGGACGCCGCTGCGCAACCGTGGACGGCAGTTTGCCGGCAAGGACGGGATCGATCTCCACGGCCACCACCGACTCGACGGCGTCAAGGAGTCCGAGGGTCAATGAGCCGAGGCCGGGCCCAACCTCCAGCACGGTCTCCTCCGGAGCGAGGTCGGCCGCAGCCACAATCCGGCGGATGGTGTTTCCGTCAATAACGAAGTTCTGGCCGAGGGTCTTGGTGGGGCGGACTCCGAGTTCCTCTGCCAGCGCCCGGATATCCGAGGCACCGAGGAGTGCGGGAACAGGTGTTCGGGGGGCGGGTTCGGATTCTCTCACCCAGTAATACTAGCCGAGCGGGCGCGGCCGCCGGCGCCGCGTGCGGGCCTGCGCGGCCGTCCGGTTCACTCCCCCGGACCGTCTTCCCGCTGCTCGAGTGGTGCGTCTCGGAGGTGGGGAAATCGAGTTCGCCGTTTTGCCCTCCATAAGCGCGGAGTGCTCTGCCGACGGCCGGTTTCGGCCGGTAGCATCGTGCGCATTGCCGGCACCGGTAACAGTGTGCCGCACCCGCGGATCGGCGGTATGAACGATGGGCAAATCATTCGGTGAAAAGCTGCGTTCGGCGCGGCAGGAGCTAAACCTGACGCAGGCTCAGCTGGGAGACGGGACCTTTCGGCCCCGTGAGATCTCGCTTTTGGAAGCCGGGCGGAGAGAACCCGTTCCGGGTGCGGTCAGCCTGCTCTCCGACCGCCTGGCCTCGGGCGCCGCCACGGACCGGGCAGGGAAACAAACGGCCTTGTTCCTGGAACTCAGTGCCCGCCAGGCGCTGGATGAGCGCGACTACGGCGCGGCATGCTCACTGGCGGGTGCCGCCGCGGATGCGGCACTGGCGCAGGGGTATCCGCGGTCCTGGTGGGATATGACCTATCTGGCAGCCCGCTGCCTTTGCACCACGCACGCCTACCGGGACTGCATCGGAAAGGCGTCCCTGCTGGCCCGCCATTCCCTGGCTGCGGAGTACCCCTACCTCAAGGCACAGGCGGAAACGCTGCTCGCCACCGCCTACCAGGGCACCGGGGAACTAGGTTCCGCCGTGGCACATGCCCGCAGGGCCGTAGAACGGGTGCAGGAATCCAGGCTCGGCGCAGGGGCTTTCCTTGAAGCGTGCGGGACGCTGGTAACCACGCTGGCCGAGGCGGGCGGACTGAACGAGGCCTGGGCATACTGCCGCACCCTGGTGCTGCCGTTGCTGGAGACGGGGGTTGGCCGGCAAATCGAGGGTAAAGCCCGCTGGGCAGTGGGCACCGTGGCCTTTCGCCGCGGGGACATCCACACCGGGCTAATGCACCACCGTCTTGCTGCGGACCTCCTGGAGCCGGGCGTCGACGTCGAGCTGTGGGCCCGCTTCAATAACGCCACCGCTGCCATGCGGCTCGGGGCGGGCATCCACGATAACGAGACGCTGACCTGCATAGAGCACGCCGAAGCGGCAATGTCGGCGGTCGGACTGTACGGTCCCGAACGGCTGGAAGCGGATCACAGCCGGGGCATCTGGCTGGACCTCAACGGCGAACATACGAGGGCCGTCTGGATGCTCTCCGGCGTGTACGCCCACCGGAGCGAGCTCTCTCCTCAGGACTCGGGCGAGCTGGCCCTTCACCTCGGCCTGGCCTTGGCACGAACCGGCCTGCCCGACGCCGGATCCACCTATCTGGCGGATAGCGAACAGCGCTTCCGCTCGGCCGGAGCCAAGGACCGCGCAGCACACGCGGCTGCCCTGGCCCACGAGATGGCAGCCGGGTGAGGCAGGGCGGCCGGGGTTGAGCAGGCCTGGGTTAGAGCAGGCCGAGCTTCGAGGCGCAGGACGGCCAGTGGCCCCATCCGCCGTTGGCCCGCAGCTTCTCGGCTACCGCGATCTGCTGCTCCGGGGTGGCTTCGCTGGCAACGGGAGCATAGGCGCCGCCGCCGGCACCCAGCCAGCTGCTGGAGCTGAACTGCAGGCCGCCGTAATAGCCGTTGCCGTTGTTGATGTGCCAGTTGCCGCCGGATTCACACTGCGCCAGGGCAGCCCAGGTTCCGGAGGCGGGTGCCTCACCGCCGCCGCCGCCACCCGAACCGGTTGCGGGCTTGGCTTCCGGGCGCTTCTTGGTGCCCTTGGCCACGGCTTCGGCTACGGGTTCCTTGGTGACGCTTTCCTTCACGAGCGTACGGCCGACTTCCTTGCCGTCTACGCGGGTGACCGAGAAGACCCGGGAGCGTTCCCCGTCCACTCCGGCAGTGGTGACCTTCTTCTCGCCTTCCAACAGGTCCGCATTGGGAACCTCGGTGCTGGTAAACGGCACCGGTTCCGTGACGGTTTCCTCAACGCCGGCGGAAACACGCGTGACCTTCAGGCCCATGCCGTCCACCAGGCCCGCACTGCGCGGAGCCGAGATCTGGTCCGCGGCACCGAGCTGCACCCCTGATTCCTTCAGCAGGTCCCGCACGGTTGCCGCTGTGGAGCTGCGTTCGTGGGTTTTCCCGTCCACGGTGACGAACACCGTCTTGGGAGTGGAGATCGAAATCCTGCCGTCCAGCCCGTCGAGAGAGGTATCCATCGGGGCGGAGACGGCGGAGTTGGTGGCCACCCGCAGCTCCGAGACCAGGTCCTCGACGGTCTCGCCGGTGGTGTGGACCGTGGTTCCCTTTCCATCCAGCACGACGTCCACCGCGAGGGCCCGCTGGACTTCGATGGCGGCGCCGTCCTCCAGGGTTGCCGACGGCTCCGGCGTCACCCGATCAGCGGAGGTTACGGCCACATCGGCCTGTTCCAGTACCTCGGCAACGGTGCCGTCGAAGGTCTGCACCTCCTGGCTCTGACCGTCGACGGTCAGCACCACCGACTTGCTGGCACCGACAAAGGCAACCATGCCGAGCAGGAGGCACACCATAACGGTTGCCTGGCCAACGAGCTTTATCCCACGCCTTGCGAGTGAACTTGCCACGAAATTCCAAACTGTCACAGAATCCGGGCACGGGGACTTTAAGCGCCGTGCGCATTCCGTTACCTGCCGGACGGCAGGGTAACGGAACGCGGCCAGGCACAGGCTTGGCGAACAAAACCATGACAGTGGCAGCGAACTGCCGCGGACACGGCTCCACAGGTCCGTGCCGCCGCTCGGCGGCATGGGCCCGCAAATTGTTGCAGTGTTTATGCAGTGTCAATGCAGTGATAGTCCGGATGCCTTCCCCGACCCCGGCTAATTGCTCCCTACCGTAACCGAACCGTGATGTGAGGGCAAACACGGGTTCCGCAGGTAGCGTGGCGGCCCGCGGCGCGGCACCGGCTTCAGCGGGTAATACCTGCCGCCTACTGCTCGGCCCAGGAGCCGTAGGCCCGGACGGTGTTCGAGGCCAGCCCTGCTCCCAGCTCGGAAAGGTCGACGCCCATGCGGTCGGCCATGGACCGCACCGTATAGGGGACCATATAGCTGGCGTTGGGACGCCCGCGGTGCGGGTGGGGGGTCAGGAACGGAGCATCCGTTTCAACCAGCAGCAGGTTCCGGTCCGCGATCGAGAGGGCCTCGTGGAGACCGTGCGAATTCTTGAAGGTTACGGTGCCGGAGAATGACATGTACCAGCCGTTCTCGTTGCAGGTACGGGCCAACTCGCGGTCCCCCGAGAAACAGTGGAAAACCACCGTATCGGGGGCTCCCTCCTCTTTCAGGAGGCGGACGACGTCCTCATGGGCATCGCGGTCATGGATCTGGAGCGCCAGCCCGAGTCGCTTGGCGATGTCGATGTGCCGGCGGAACGAATAGTGCTGCCGTTCCCGGCCGTCTTCCCCGGTCCGGAAGTAATCGAGCCCGGTTTCGCCGATCGCCCGGATGCGGGGATGCGCTGCGAGCGCCTCGATCTCGGCGAGCGCAGGCTCCAGCGTGCCCTCCGAGGCGAGGACGGGGGCGTCGTTCGGATGAATGGCCACCGCGCCAAGCAGTCGCGGATCTGCGTCGACGGCGGAAGCAGTGAAGCGGGAAGACTCCAGATCGGTGCCTACCTGGACGGCGCCTTGGACGCCTGCCGCCTCCGCCGCATCAAGGGCAGCGGCGAGGGCAACCGTAAAGTCGCCGGCAATATCACCGGCGGGAAAGTCGAAATGCGTGTGGTTATCCATTACGGGCACGGGCAGCGGCTCAGGTGCCGGCGGATAGCCTTTGCCCTTGTGTCGGACGGTTGCGGCGCCTTCGGCGGAAGGGAGGTAGGCCGCCGGTGTGCTGCCGGGGAAATATCCGCTTCGATTAATCATGTTCTTAAGCCTAGGTGAGCTAGTAGCCTGAACAGACAAAATGCCGTTGGAGCTCCCGCCGGTCGACTACGGATAGCGGGGCTGACTCCGCCTGCCGTGTTCCCGTAGGCGAGGTCCGCATGCTGCAGCGGCAACCGCCGAGTATGGAAGGTGTCCATGGACGCTCCGATCCCCTCTGCCGCCGCAGCGTCCGTTACCGGCTTTCCTTCCCGGCCGTCAGCCGCCCTTCAACCCTCTCCAGCCATGGCCGACGCCGAGTCCTTCTCCGCTGCGGCGGAAGGGATCCTGGCCGCCGTGAATACGGTGATTGACGGCAAGGAGGACGCGGCCCGGCTGGTGCTGACGGTCCTGCTTGCCGAGGGGCATGTGCTGCTCGAAGACGTTCCCGGGGTCGGTAAGACGATGCTCGCAAAGACACTGGCCCGGACCATAGACTGCACGGTCAGCCGCATCCAGTTCACCCCGGATCTGCTTCCGTCGGATGTCACCGGGGTGTCCATCTATAACCAGGACAGCCACCGCTTCGAATTCCGCCAGGGTCCGGTGTTCGCCAACCTGGTGATCGCCGATGAAATCAACCGGGCTTCCGCAAAGACCCAGTCTGCTCTGCTGGAGTGCATGGAGGAACACCAGGTGACCGTCGACGGCGGCACTCACCGGCTCTCGGCACCCTTCATGGTGGTTGCCACGCAGAATCCCATCGAGATGGAGGGAACCTATCCCCTGCCGGAGGCCCAGCGGGACAGGTTCATGGCCCGGCTTTCCCTGGGCTACCCGGATGCGCGTTCCGAAGTGGAAATGCTTGAAAACCATCAGTCCGGCTCACCGCTGGATAGCGTTACCCCGGTGGTGGGAATACGGGAGGCCTCGGCCATGATCGCCAGGGTCCGCGACATCTACGTTTCCGACGCCGTCAAGGAGTACACGGTTTCCCTGGGTCGGGCCACCCGCGAACACCCGGATCTCCGGCTGGGTGCCAGCCCCCGTGCCCTCCTGCAGCTGCTCCGTGCGGCCAAGGCCTACGCAGCGCTCGAAGGCCGGGATTTCGTGCTGCCCGACGACGTGACGAGGCTGGCGGACCCCGTCCTCGCCCACCGGCTCCTGTTGCAGCGCAAGGCAGCCGGAGCCGGGCTCAGCGCCACGAGCGTTATTGCTTCCGTGATTGCGGCCGTGCCGGTTCCCCGGTCCGCCGGTACACCGCAGCGACTGCACCGTTAGCTGCCCCTGACGGTTTCCCCCGGGCCGGCTTCCGCCGCACCGAGTCCGCACCGCCGAGCGAAAGGCTCCCATGGACACCTCATCCGTTACGAGGTTTTTCACCCCGCGCGGCTGGGGCCTGGTGTGCGCCGGGGCGGCGGCGCTCCTTGGCGCATTTAGCCTGGGCCGCCGGGACCTGCTGGCACTCGCGGTCCTGCTGATCGGGTTGCCGGTCCTGGCCGCGGCGTTGCTGCGCCTGTTCAAACCGGGCTTTGAGGTCGAGCGGACCTTCTCTCCCCCGCTGGTGGAAACGGGAACGGCCGCCACGGTATCGCTGCGTGTGTTCAGCCGGGGAACGCCGGCGTCGGGAGCACTCATGCGCGAGGGGCTGCCGTTCCGCTTCGGACCCAGCCCGGTGTTCCGGTTTCCGTCCGGTTACAGGGCGGAGAACGGTTCCAGCACCTATGAGTACCGCCTGCGGTCCAGCCGCCGCGGCCTCTACGGCATCGGCCCCGTAACCGCGGAGTTCGTGGATCCCCTGGGCCTGGCACGGACGGTGCACACGCTGGGCGGAACCGACCGGCTGGCAGTGGCGCCGGCCCCGCTTGAGTTTCCGCCGTCGTCGTTGTTCGGCGCCCTGGGCACCGACGGCAGCGCACCCAGCCGGCGCCGCGGAACGCCCAGCGAAGATGACGCTTCCACCCGCGAGTACCGCCACGGCGACCCTATGCGCCGCGTGCATTGGCCGGCCACGGCCAGGCACGGGGAGTTGATGGTCCGGCAGGAGGAACCGGTGACGGCTCCAACCGCTTCCATCGTGCTGGACCAGCGCCTGGCCTCCTACGATGACGGATCGCCGCTGAATCCCGAAAACGGTGAGCTACTGACCTCGGAAACATTCGAATGGGCCGTTTCGGCGGTTGTTTCGTGTGCCGTTTTCTTCTCCGAGTCCGGCTACGGCGTGCGCTTTACCGATGAACTCTCCCGGCCCGGGCTGGCCCGTTCCCCTTCTGCCGTAGACGCCGGCGAGACCGGCTTCCGCGGGTCCGACGGGGTACAGAACCTCGCCGAAGGTTTGGCCGCCCTGGGCCTGGAATCTCCGCCGCCCGCGCAGGCCGGGAATCTCAGGGGCGCCGATGCTGCCGCCCCCTTTGCCGCGCTCGATGGTTCCGGCCAAGCGCCCGGCCCCCTGCTCGTTGTTGCCGGCCGGATCGACGCTGCTCAGGCACATACGCTGGCTCCGGCTGCCCGGTATGCCCGCCAGCCGCTGGTTCTGCTGGTCACCGACCGGCCGGCCGCACTGCGTCCCGTACTGAAAATCCTCCGGGAGGCCGGGTGGACTGCCGTGGCCGTAACACCGGCAACTCCGGTACCCGCGGCCTGGTCCCTCCTTGACCATGACCCGCAGGGCGTGCACGCCGCCGGGGGGCGGGTATGAGTGCCCTGCTTAGCCGCCCGGAGGCCGCGCCGGCGTCCGGCCACCAGCAGGGCACGGAACCGGCGCCCGGCGGCGAGCGCCAACCGGCCAACTTGGCGGTAGCCGGGGCAGGAGCGTTGGCGGTCCTGCTTTGTTCGCTCAGCGTGCACGGGGTCATCGAAGGCTGGTCCTGGCTGCCGCCGCTCTTCTTCGCCGTCCTCGTCCCGTTGGCGGCCACCGCAGGCGCGCGGCGGCTGAAGGTGCCGCAGCCTCTGGTTCCGGTGGCAGGAATGGCTGTCCTGGCGTGCACCCTGACGTGGCTGTTCGCGTCGTCGGCGTCGTTCCTGGGGTTTCTGCCCGGGCCGGGGACCCTTGCCCGGGCGGATGCGCTGTTGTCCGAGGCGCGGACGGTCGTCCTCACCGAAGTCACCCCCGTGCAGCCATTGCCCGGCATACTGTTCC
Source organism: Arthrobacter jinronghuae (assembly GCF_025244825.1). Taxonomy (NCBI): domain Bacteria; kingdom Bacillati; phylum Actinomycetota; class Actinomycetes; order Micrococcales; family Micrococcaceae; genus Arthrobacter; species Arthrobacter jinronghuae. The sequence continues at coordinate 1,000,384 of NZ_CP104263.1, read as the reverse complement.
TGTGCTGTACGGGAATAGGGCTGGTGGCCGTCCTGACGGATACCCTGGCGGCCACGCTGCGAATGCCGGCAACGGCCGGGCTGGGCCTGTTCGCAGTGCTGATGATCCCTGCAGTGCTGAAACCCGAGAGCCTGGGAGCAGGATATTTCTTCCTCGCAGCGGTCGGATACCTGCTGCTGCTTGCGGTCGGTGCACGCAGGGAACAGCACGGATCCCGTACCCCGCGGACCTGGCTGGCACGCGGAACAGCGGTTTCGGCATCTGCCCTGGCGTTGGCACTCCTGCTGCCTCCGGTGTTGCCGGGATTCGACGGCGGCGCCTTCCCGGAGGGCACCAGATTCAATTTCTTTTCCGGCAGCACCGGGCTGAACCCCATAGTCACCTTGGGCAATGACCTGCGCCAGCCCCAGTCCGCAGGCCGGATCACCTATGCAACCTCCTCGGTTGAACCCCTGTATCTCCGCTCCACTACCTTGGAGGACTTTTCCGGAAGCCGCTGGGCTCCCGATGTGCGCGAGGAGGAACGCCGGGAGGGTGTGGCAACCATGTCCGGAGGCACCTACCCGCTGCCGCGGGGAAGCCGGGCGGAGACAGTGGTAACGCGGATCAGCTCGGACACCTATTCCAGTCCTTGGCTGTTGGCCCCCTACTATCCGCTGGGCGTTACCGGTGCCGAGGGAAGCTGGTCCTGGGATCCCAAGACCATGACCGTGCTGGACGGCGATTCCGACGGCGCGGCCCGGCAGGACTACCAGGTGCTGAGTGCCGCAGCCGAGTTCACGCCGGAGCAGCTGGCGGCAATTCCGGAGGCCGACAGCACCAGTCTGGACCCCGTGTTTACGGACCTGCCCGCGGACCTCCCCGAAAACATCCGGGATGCCGCCGCCGACGCAGTCGGGGATGCCGCCACGCCGTATGCCAAGGCCATGGCTATCCAGAGTTATCTGCGCGGGCCGCAGTTCTCCTATTCGCTTCAGGCACCGGTGGAGGGCGGCTACGACGGGAACGGAATTTCCGTCCTGTCCGAGTTCCTTGAACGCAAGGCCGGTTACTGCGTGCATTTCGCCGCGGCCATGGCCGTGATGGCCCGCCAGGAGGGCATCCCCAGCCGGATGGCACTGGGATACGCGCCCGGCGAGGGAACCGGCGAGACCCCGGACGGGACCGGCCCCGACGGAGAACCTCTGCGTGAGTTCGTAGTCGATTCCACGGACGCCCATGCGTGGCCCGAGCTGTACTTCGAAGGTGCCGGCTGGGTCCGTTTCGAGCCCACCCCTTCCCGCGGATCGGTGCCGGCCTACGCCCAGCAGCAGCGGACGCCCGGGAGTGCCCCTCTTCACGACGACGACGATCCCCGGGTCCCTGATGCGCTTGCGACGGCGCCGGCCGTCCCGCAGGAGGAAGCTCCGCTGGCACCGGAAACCGTGCTCGAATCCGATACGGGCACAACGGCGTGGCTGGTTGCCCTGCTGGGAACGCTGGCGGCAGCTGCCGCCGTGCTGATGCCCTGGGCGATGCGGGGGCGCCGTGCGGCCCGAAGACGGAAGGCTGCCGCCGATGACTCCCGTTCGGGGCCCGTCTGGGACGAAATAGCCGATCTGGGGATCGATTACGGGTACCCCGGCCGGACATCCGACACTCCCCGGACGTACGCCCGCCGGCTCGCGGCCGAGGGCGGTTTCTCCCCGCAGGCTGAGGAGGCGCTGACCCGTATCCGTGTCTCGTTCGAGGAAGAAGCCTACGCCGGGGCGGGCCGCGGCGGCCGGCGAGCCGCACCGACGTGGGCGGACCTCGAAACAGTGGAGCAGGAACTGCGGAGCGGCACCAGCCTGTTCGGGCGGCTGCATGCACGGTTCCTCCCGCCGTCGCTGGCTCTGCGGTTTCGGCACGACTGAGCACCCCGGCACGCACCCGCCTGCCCGGGACGCGGCAAAAGAAACCCAGTGATGCCGGTTCGGTTGGCGTCACTGGGTTTCTTCCTGCCGGTTACCTACCCGGCATATGGGTCGGCGATCCCGATGTACTGCGTGTAAAGGTATTCCTCGATGCCTTCGGCGCCGCCCTCGCGGCCCAGCCCGGACTGCTTGACGCCGCCAAACGGTGCAGCTGCGTTGGACACCACTCCGGCGTTGAGTCCCAGCATGCCGGATTCCAGCTTTTCACCGATCCGCAGTCCGCGGTTCAAGTCGCGGGTGAAGACGTAGGACACCAGTCCGTACTCGGTGTTGTTGGCCAGCGCCACGGCTTCGTCTTCAGTGGAGAAAGTGACGATCGGTGCCACCGGACCAAAGATCTCTTCCTTCAGGATCCGGGCGTCCGGGGCAACGTTCTTCAGGACCGTGGGCCGGTAGAAGTAGCCCGGGCCGTCCACGGGTTCGCCGCCGACCAGTGCAACAGCGCCGCCGTCGACCGCTTCGCTGACGAGTGCGTGCACCTTGTCCCGCGACTTGGCGTCAATCAGCGGCCCGATCTTGGTGTCGTCTTCGGTGCCCCGGCCGGTAGCCATGGCACCCACCCGTGCCGCAAACTTTTCTGCGAACTCTTCCGCGACTGTGTCCTGGACGATGAAGCGGTTGGCCGCCGTGCAGGCCTCGCCCATGTTCCGCAGCTTGGCGATCATGGCGCCGTCCACGGCTTTGTCCAGGTCAGCGTCCTCGAAAACGATGAAGGGTGCGTTGCCGCCGAGTTCCATGGAGGTGCGCAGGACGTTCTCGGCAGCATCCCGGATCAAGCCCTGGCCCACGGGCGTGGACCCGGTGAAGGAGACCTTCCGCAAACGGGAATCCTTGAGGATGGGCCCGGTGACGTCGCCGGCAGAAGTAGTGGAGACAACGTTCAGCACCCCGGCAGGCAGCCCGGCTTCCATCATGACGGCCGCGAAGAGCTGGGAGGTCAGGGGGGTCAGCTTGGCGGGCTTGAGCACCATGGTGCAGCCGGCGGCCACGGCGGGGGCGATCTTGCGGGTGGCCATGGCCAGCGGGAAGTTCCAGGGGGTGATCAGCAGGCACGGCCCCACCGGCTTCTTGTTCACCAGCAGCCGTGATTTACCGTCCGGGGCGGTGCTGTAGCGTCCGGAAACCCGGACGGCTTCCTCGGAGAACCAGCGCAGGAACTCCGCGCCGTACACCACCTCGCCGCGGGCTTCTGTCAGCGGTTTACCCATTTCCAGCGTCATCAGCAGGGCGAAGTCCTCGGCGCGTTCCGTCACCAGTTCAAAGGCGCGGCGCAGGATTTCCCCGCGTTCACGCGGTGCCGTCCGCGCCCAGGCATCCTGTGCGGCTGCGGCGGCGTCCATTGCGCGCGCACCGTCTTCGGTGGAGGCATCGGCAATGCTCATCAGCACCTTGCCGGTGGCGGGATCTTCGACGTCGAACGTGCGGCCGCCGGACGCCTCCCGCCACTGGCCGTCAATCAACAGGCCGGTGGGGACCTGTGCCAGGAGTTCGGCTTCACGGTCTGCGGGAATGCCCATAGGGAATGCCTCCAAAATCATCGGATCCACCACGGGCGGCGTGCCCGCGGTCTCTCCTAAACCGTAGGCTTCGGCGGCACTGCCTGTAAATGCGGGTATGCACTACCTTCTGCGGGAGCTACTGTGCATCTGCCCAGTGTTCGGCGTGGTGTTGCCGGCCGTCCGCAGCCTTAGCTGCGCGCTTCCAACACCGCCGAATACAGTTCGCGCTTGCTGATCCGGGCATCCTCGGCCACGGCAGCGACGGCGTCTTTGAGCCGGATGCCCTGCTCCACCAGGGAATTGACGGCGGCCACGTGGTCCGCTGCCTGTTCCGGCGCGGCGTCCGGTGCGCCTTCCACCACCACGGCGATTTCCCCGCGCACGTCGCCTGCTTCCGCCCATTCCAGCAGCTCGCGCAGGGGCCCGCGCAGTACCTGTTCATGCAGCTTGGTGAGCTCGCGGGCGACGGCGGCACGGCGGTCCCCGCCGAACGCGGCGTCCAGTGCACGCAGCATGGGTTCGAGGCGGTGCGGGGCCTCGAAGAACACCATGGTCCGTTGCTCGCCCGCCAGCTTCGCGAGCCGGCTGCTGCGTTCCCCGGGCTTCCGGGGCAGGAAGCCTTCGAAGCAGAAGCGGTCCGTCGGGAGGCCGGAAAGGGCCAGCGCGGTCAGCACCGCAGAGGGTCCGGGGGCGGCGGTGACGGTCAGCCCTTCGGCCGCCGCAGCCTCCACCAGGCGGAAGCCGGGATCGGATACGGCGGGCATGCCGGCATCCGTCACCATCAGGAGGGTGGCGCCGCCGCGGACCATCTCCAGCAGATCGGCAGTGCGGGAAGCTTCGTTGTGCTCGTGGTAGCTGATGATCCGGCCCCGTGTGGTGATGCCGAGCGCGCTTACCAGCCGGTGCAGACGCCGGGTGTCCTCCGCGGCAATGATGTCGGCGCTTTCCAGCAATCCGATCAGCCGGTTGGTTGCGTCGCCCATGTTGCCGATGGGCGTTGCCGCGAGGACAATCTGTCCCGGCCCTGCGGCGTCGTTGTTTGCAGTGCCTGCCGTCATGGTGCCTGTCCTGCTGCCTGTTACCTTGCTCGAGTCCACCCTCTAACCCTACGCGACAGGCTATAGAGTGGTGCGCGTGAGTCTCTCCGGCACCTCGACGACCCGCCCCGCGGCGCTGGCCCCGGTCGAGTCCCCACAGCATGCGTTCACCTTCGATGCCCTGCGGAACCGCCTGCTGGGCAGCACCTTGGTTCCGCTGGGAGCGGCCGGCTGGATCCTGCCGCTGATGATGGCGGTACTGGGCGGTGTGCTGCGCTTCACCCGCCTGGGTGAGCCGGGAGCGCTGGTTTTTGACGAAACCTACTACGTCAAGGACGCCTACTCACTGCTGCAGTCCGGCTATGAACGTGCCTGGCCCGAAGATGCAAACGAGTCCTTTACTGCGGGGCAGCCCCAGGTCCTGCTCGACGAGCCCGAATATGTGGTGCATCCGCCCGTTGGCAAATGGATGATCGCTTTCGGCATGGCCCTTTTCGGCTCGGACAATGCCTTCGGCTGGCGCTTCGGCGCCGCGCTGACCGGCGCCCTCACGGTCCTGCTCCTGGGACTCATCGCCGCACGGTTGTTCTCCTCGGCGACTCTCGGTGCCCTGGCCGGGTTGTTCCTGGCCGTGGACGGACACCATCTGGTCCATTCCCGCACCTCCCTGCTGGATGTCTTCCTGACGTTCTGGATTGTGGCCGCGTTCGGTGCGCTCCTGTTGGACCGAAGGGACGGCCGGCTCCGGCTGGCACGTGCCCTCTCCCGCACGGCCGGCGGCGGGGACCCGGGCGGCGGGGCACTGCTGTACGGGCCGTGGCTGCTCTGGCGTCCGTGGCGGATCGTCGCCGGCGCCTGCCTCGGCCTCGCTGTAGGCACCAAGTGGTCAGCCCTGGCCTTCGTTGCCGTATTCGGGCTCATGACCGTCCTCTGGGATGTCAGTGCCCGGCGGGTTGCGGGAGTCCGACTGTGGGAAACTGCCCTGTTCCGGGACGGCATTCCGGCGTTTTTCACCATCATCCCCGCCGCGTTGATCTCCTATGCGGCCAGCTGGAGCGGGTGGCTGCTTTCCGATAACGCGTATAACCGGCAGTGGGCCCGGGAGAACCCTGACGAAGGCTGGAGCTGGCTGCCTGCCCCGGTGCGCTCCCTGGCCGAGTACCACCGCAGTGCCTATGCCTTCCACAACGGACTCAGTTCGGAGCACAGCTACTCCTCCAACGCCTGGACCTGGCTGTTCATGGGCCGCCCCACGTCGTTCTTCTACGAGTCTTCCGCCGAAGGAGAGGCCGGCTGCGCGGTGGAGAGCTGCTCCACCGCGGTCACCTCCGTTGGCAATCCCCTGATCTGGTGGGGTGCCGCCCTGTCGCTGCTGCTGGTGCTCTTCTATTGGGCCGGCCGGCGGGACTGGCGTGCCGGTGCGGTGCTGTCCGGAGTGGCGGCTGGATACCTTCCGTGGTTCGCCTATCCTGAACGGACAACTTTCTTCTTCTATGCGGTGTCCTTTGAACCGTTCCTCATCCTCGCCCTGGTGTATGTCCTGGGCCTGATACTCGGCCGGCCGGCGGACAGTCCGCACCGCCGGCGGATCGGCCTCCTGGTTACCGGGTGCTTCGTAGCGGGGGTCCTGGCGCTCTCGGCATATTTCCTGCCGGTCTGGACAGCGGAAACCATCCCGTATTCTGGCTGGCGGCTGCGTATGTGGATGCCCAGCTGGATTTAGTCTCATTACCCATGTGCTGAACGCACAGAAAGCGAGGGTCATAAGTGCGCGAGTCCGCCACTGACCTCCTGGTTAGCCTTCCCGAAGATTCGAATGTTACGGATCTCCTGCTCCAGATGCATCGAAAAAATCCCGCCCGCGTCCTGTACGCGGTCAAGAACGGCAGCAGCTGGGAAGACATCACCGCCGCGCAGTTCCTCGCAGAAGTTACCCGGCTGGCCAAGGGCTTGATCGGATCCGGCGTCCGCCCCGGAGACAGCGTTGCCGTCATGTCCCGGACCTCCTACGAGTGGACCGTGGCGGATATGGCCAACTGGTTCGCCGGGGCCGTCACCATCCCGATCTATGAAACCTCCTCCCCCTCCCAGGTCGAGTGGATCCTCAAGGATTCCGGTGCCCGGCACGTGTTCGTGGAGGACGCACGCAAGGCCGACGTCGTGCTTGCTGCCGCTTCCGCCCTTGAAGGGGAGTTTTCCATCTGGCTGATGAACGACGGCGACGGCGCCGACACGTTCACCGGCCTCAGCGCCGCAGGAAGCAGTGTCAGCGACGACACGCTGGAAACGGCCCGCAGTACCGCGAACCTCAGTGACACCGCGTCGATGGTGTACACCTCCGGAACCACCGGCCGGCCCAAGGGCTGCGAAATCACGCACGGCAATTTTGCCCTCTTCGGCGTCAACGTCATTGAAGTCCTGCCGGAAATGCTGAAGATCCCCAACCCGACCACGCTGATGTTCCTGCCGCTGGCACACGTGCTGGCCCGCGCGGTCCAGGTGGGCTGCCTGCACGCCGGCGTCAAGGTGGGCCACTCCCGCAGTGCCTCCGACCTGATGTCGGACCTCAAGTCCTTCCAGCCCACCTTCCTGCTGGCCGTGCCGCGGATCTTCGAAAAGATCTACACCGGCGCACAGGCTTCGGCCGAAGCCGCCGGCAAGGGCAAGGCCTTCGAGGCGGCAGCCGCCACGGCCATTGCCTACTCGGAGGCGCAGGACTCGGCCGCCCGCGGCGGCCGCGGACCGTCGGTGGCGCTGGCAATGAAGCACAAGCTGTTTGAGCGCCTCTTCTACCCGAAGGTGCGTGCGGTCCTTGGCGGAAACGCAGCATTCGCCATCTCCGGTGCCAGCGCGCTGAGCCCGATGCTCGCGCACTTCTTCCGCGGCTGCGGGGTCACGGTGCTGGAGGGCTACGGCCTGACCGAAACCACCGCCCCGGCGAGCGTCAACCAGGCAACCCGCACGCGGGTGGGATCGGTGGGGCTGCCCATGCCGGGCACCACCATCCGGATTGCGGACGACGGCGAGGTCCTGGTCCGCGGCGCCGTGGTCTTCAAGGGCTATCACCGCAACCCTGAGGCAACTGCGGACGCCTTCGAGGGCGAGTGGTTCAAGACCGGCGACGTGGGCGTACTCGACGACGACGGTTTCCTGCGCATCACCGGCCGCAAGAAGGACCTGCTGGTCACGGCCGGCGGCAAGAACGTGGCCCCCGGTCCCCTGGAAGAAAAGATCCGTGAGAACCGGCTGGTCTCACAGGCCATCGTGGTGGGCGAAGGACGCCCGTTCGTGTCCGCCCTGATCACCCTGGACGAGGAGGCCCTCGCCGCGTGGAGCCGGGAGAACGGTGCCCCGGACGGAGTTGCCGCGGAGGATCCCCGGGTGCAGCAGCTGCTGCAGGAGTCAGTCGACGCCGCGAATGCGGCGGTGTCCCGGGCCGAACAGATCCGCAAGTTCACCGTGCTGCCCAAGGACTTCACCCTGGAATCGGGGCATCTCACGGCCACGCTGAAGCTGCGCCGCAATGCAGTGATTGCGGATTACTCCGATGAGGTGGACAAGCTTTACGCCAAGTAGGCAGCGGCAGTAAAAATCCCCCGTACCGATACCGGTACGGGGGATTTTTATGCTGCTTACGCTCCGCTCGCTCGGCCTAGAGTGCTTCGAGGGACTCTGTGTAACGGCGGCGGGCGTCTTCCCGGGCCTGCAACACGCGTTCCCTGCGTGCCCGGGTGGGCCAGCAGGAAACCAGCACGACGATGCAGGTGAGCAGCACCAGCGCGGCGATGGTAATCCCGGCGTCCATCCAGAACTGGGCCGGGAAGAGCCGGATCAAGGTGTCATCCAGCCGGAAGGTCCAGTTCCCGTTCGCGAAGAAGATCGTATGCAGCTGGGTGAAGAACTGTTCCCAGCCCAGAACGGCGAGGACCACCAGTGCCGCCACCAATACCAGTGTGAGCACCGCACCGGAGAACAATGACCGGCGGATGCCGCCCGGGCTGCGGCGGTGCAGATACAGCGCGGCGAAGAGGCTCAGGACCGCCATCACCATCGCAGCGATGAAGGCCACCGTCAGCACCGTCTTAACATCGGCCATGTGGCTGACTTCGCTGTCCAGGTACAGCGGTTCTCCGCCGTCCCCGACCAGGTCCCCCAGGTACCGGGAACCGCTGAAGTTGAGCAGGTAGTCCACGGCGTAGGAACCGTAGGTCATCCGGTCATCGGTGGAGAAGCCGTAACTGTCTGCCGGGAAACCGGGCCGGTGGTACTCCACCCACAGGAACAGGGGCGTCGCGACCGCACGGATGGCGGCGGCCAGCACCATGACCGGGAAGAACACGGCAATCATTACCTGGAGGACACGGGCCAGGACGGGCTTGCCTGCTGCCGCCTTCTCCCGTTCCTGGGCGCGCCGCTGCGCTTCCGCAAGTGCCGGGTCGACGTCGTCAGCGGAGTCAGCCGTGTCATGGACTGACTCCGTCCCGTTCTTCGTCTCCCTCTCCGTCTCGGCGGAGTGGGCAATAACGGGTGTGACGGCAGTGTCTGTGGATTCGGTGGTCTCCTCCGCCGTGCCGTCATGCCGGTCGACGGCGCCGGATGTTTCCGCTTCGCGGTCCAACGTGGTTTCGGGAGCCGTGTTGGAGTCCGTTTCAGCGTCGGTTTCTGCGTCCCCTTCAGCGTCGGCTTCAGCGTCCCCGGGCGCGTCGGCTTCATGCCGGCCGGCTTCATGGGCGCCGGAGGGAACGGCGTGCGGCCGGCCTTCTCCTGCTTCCACTGCGCCGGAAGACGTTCCCATGGAGGTTGCCGCCGTTTCCTCTTCCGGGGCGTTCCGGTCCTCGGGTCCGGCGTCCACGGCATCGTCGGTGGAGGAATAGCCGCTCAGGTCCGGCAGGGTGCTGGCGCGGCGCATGGGTAGGTGGCTGCGCTGGGCAACCTTCGGGTGCCCGCCCGGAACGGTTCCGCTGGCGCCGCCGGTTGCTGCTTTGTCACGATTTTCGGACGCAGCCGGGCTTTCGGCCGTGTCCCGGTCGAGGTCCGCAGCGTCCTCAGCGTCCTCAGCGTCCTTCGACTCTTCCGGGCCCTCAAGGCCCTCCGACCCTTCGGGGTCTTCGAGGCTCTCCGGCGCCTCCGGGGTCCGCTCGACGTCCGGCTCTTCGGCGTCGACGGGTGCGTCGCCCGCCTCATCTGCTGCAGCCTCCACATCGGCCCGCTCGGAGGCGGTGAGGTTGTCGAACTCGGCGTCCCAGTCGGCGTGCTCACTGTTCCCGGCGAGTTCCGGGGCAGTAGCGGCGTGGGAGCCGGATCCGTCGGGGGCAGTCCCCTGCGACGGCACTGAAGCCTCGGTTCCGTTGAGCGGCTCCCCTCCGGCCGTCGATCGATGCGTGGGGGTTTCGTCCTGGCTAGCCACTGCTTCCTCTTTCACTTCCTAAACTGTTCTCCGCTGGTCTTACACTCGACCCTACCGGGACAGCACCGGGTGGACCGCACGCCACCCCGCGGCTAGGCCGTACGCAGGTACGCCCCGGCGTCGCGCGCGGACAGGTCACCGCGGTGGCCGGCCCGGTAGGCCCTGCCGCCGAGGATGAGCGTGTACGCCCAGTACGCCGCGAATACTCCGAACCCGATGGTCAGGCGCAGCCAGGCCGGCAGGGGGCTGGGTGTAACGAATCCCTCAACCAGCCCCGAGATAAACAGGACCACTACCAGCCCAAGGGCAACCGTCATCAGGGAACGTCCCTCCTGCGCCACGGAGGTCATCCGGGAACGTCGGCCGGGTGCAACGAAGGCCCAGAAAATCCGCAGCCCAGCGGCCGAGGCAATGAAAATAGCGGTCAGTTCCATGAACCCGTGCGGCAGGATATAGGTGAAAAACACGTCCAGCCGGCCGTGTGCTGCCATCATGCCCGCGGACAAGCCCACGCTTACGGCGTTCTGGTAAAGGATCCAGGGTACCCACAGGCCGGTGATGCCGAAGGCAACCGCTTGGACGGCGATCCAGGCATTGTTGGTCCAGACCATGCCGGAGAACGACGCCGCCGGGTTTTCGGAGTAGTAGTTGACGAAATCCTCTTCGACATAGCGGCGGAGCTCCTCGTCGGACCCCACTGCTGCCAGTACCCCCGGTGTATTGACGGCCCAGAAACCGGTCAGCCAGGCCACCAGGACAAAGGCTGCACCTATCGCAACGGTGAGCCAGCGTACGCGGTAAAAGGCTGCAGGGAGGGAGAAAACGAAGAAGTTCGCGAGGTCCTCCATGAAGTTGGACCGGCTGCCGGTGAACCGGGTGCGCGCACGGGACAGGCGCATGGAAAGGGCGGCGGAAAGCGTTCCTTCCGGTGCCACCGAGCGCACGATGGAAAGATGGGTGGAGGCACGTTGATAGAGCCGAAGCAGTTCGTCCGCTTCCGGGCCGCTTAAGCGGCGGCGGGCAGCCAGCTCGTCGAGGCGTTTCCAGTCATCGCTGTGCACGGCAGTGAAGGCATCGAGGTCCACGGTTACACCCTAACGGGTCGGTACAGTGGTCCTCATCACTTCAGGAGGACTCGAATGAGCAGCATTGTTACCGGCGAAGCGGTGGTCCTTGAACTCCGCCCCGCCGGCTTCGCCGCCCGGATGGTCAGCGCCCTCATTGACGTCGTCGCCCAGGTCCTTGTGTTCATCGTCCTGCTGCTGCTGGTCGCACAGGCCGTCGTGTCGTCGGACCCCGCCCTGGCGCAGGCATTGTCGCTGAGCCTTGTGGTGCTGCTGTTTGTGTTGGTCCCGGCCACGGTGGAAACCCTGACGCGGGGAAAGTCGCTCGGCCGGCTGGTTATGGGGTTGCGGATCGTCCGTGACGACGGCGGCTCGGTGCGGTTCCGGCATGCCTTCATCCGGGCGTTCACCGCGGTCCTGGAAATCTACATGCTCGCGGGTTCACTGGCCTTCATGGTGGCGTTGTTCAATGACAAGTCCAAGCGCCTCGGGGACCTCATGGCCGGCACCTACGCCCTGCGGGACCGGGTGGTGGCACCGCTGCCGGAACTGGTGGCGGCTCCCCCGGAGCTTGCCGGCTGGGCGGACCTGGCCGATATCGGCCGTCTGCCGGACGGGTTGGCCCGCCGCATCTCCCGCTTCCTCGCGCAGAGCGGGCGGATGACCGGAACGGCCAGAATGGTGCTCGCCTCCGAACTTGCCTCGGAAACCACTGCGCATGTTTCCCCGCAGCCGCCGCCGGGCACGCATCCGGAGGCCTACCTCCGGGCGGTCGTCGCAGAGCGCCGGAACCGCGACTACGTCCGGCTGGACCGTCAACGGCGGCAGTCCCGGGCCCTGGCCGAACGGCTGCATCGGATGCCGTTCACCGATTGAGCCGGGGCTTATCCGGCGGGCCCGGCCGCTGGTAGTACAGCTGGCGGGCTTATCCGGCGCCCAAAGCCCCGTTAGCTGTACAACCAACGCCCAGCAGAGAGCCCCAACCGCTGCTAGTACAGCAGACGGGCTTATCCGGCGGGACCGGCCGCTGGTTGTACAGCAGACGGGCTTATCCGGCGGAACCGGTCCGCTGGTAGTACAGCTGACGGGCTTCTCCGGCGCCCAAAGCCCCGTTAGCTGTACAACCAACGCCCAGCAGAGAGCCCCAACCGCTGGTAGTACAGCAGACGGGGTTATCCGGCACCCAAAGCCCCGTTAGCTGTACAACCAACGCCCAGCAGAGAGCCCCAACCGTTGGTTGTACAGCAGACGGGGTTATCCGGCGGGACCGGTCCGCTGGTAGTACAGCAGACGGGCTTCTCCGGCGGGACCGGCCGCTGGTAGTACAGCAGACGGGGTTATTCGGCGGCCAAAAGCCCCGTTAGCTGTACAACCAACGCCCAGCAGAGAGCCCCAACCGCTGCTAGTACAGCTGACGGGGTTATCCGGCGCCCAAAGCCCCGTTAGCTGTACAACCAACGGCCAGCAGAGAGCCCCAACCGCTGGTAGTACAGTAAATGGGCTTCTCCGGCAGGGCCGGCCGCTGGTAGTACAGCTGACGGGGTTATCCGGCGCCCAAAGCCCCGTTAGCTGTACAACCAACGCCCAGCAGAGAGCCCCAACCGCTGCTAGTACAGCAGACGGGGTTATCCGGCGGAACCGGCACAACCCCCCCGGGTAGCAGTCAGTAGCGGTAATGCTCGGGCTTGAAAGGCCCCGCCACGTCAACGCCCAGGTAGTCCGCCTGGCTCTTGGTCAGCTCAGTCAGTTCGACGCCGAGGGCGGACAGGTGCAGGCGGGCCACCTTTTCGTCCAGGACCTTGGGCAGCACGTAGACCTGGTTGGCGTAGGTCCCGTCGCCGTGCCTGGTGAACAACTCGATCTGCGCGATGGTCTGGTTCGCGAAGGAATTGCTCATAACAAAGGACGGGTGGCCGGTGGCGTTGCCAAGGTTGAGCAACCGCCCTTCGGAGAGCACAATGATGCTGCGCTGCGCGTCGGTGCCTTCATCGAACACCCATTCATGGACCTGCGGCTTGATCTCGACCTTGCGGATTCCGGGAATCCGGGCGAGTCCGGCCATGTCGATCTCATTGTCGAAGTGGCCGACGTTGCCGACAATCGCCTGGTGCTTCATGGCCGCCATGTGGCTGGCCATGATGATGTCCTTGTTGCCGGTGGTGGTGATGAAGATGTCGCCCTGCGCCAGTACGGATTCCAGCTTGGCCACCTGGTAGCCGTCCATCGCCGCCTGCAGTGCGCAGATCGGGTCGATTTCCGTGACGATCACCCGGGCGCCCTGCCCGCGAAGTGCCTCCGCGGCTCCCTTGCCGACGTCGCCGTAACCGCAGACGACGGCGACCTTGCCGCCAATGAGCGTGTCGGTGGCACGGTTCAGGCCGTCCGGGAGGGAGTGCCGGATGCCGTATTTATTGTCGAACTTGGACTTGGTGACGGAGTCGTTGACGTTGATGGCCGGGAACAGCAGCCTGCCTTCGGCCGCCAGCTGGTAAAGGCGCAGCACACCGGTGGTGGTTTCCTCCGTGACGCCCCGGATGCCCTTGGCGATTTCGGTCCACTTCCCCGGGTGCTCCGCCAGGCTGCGGCGCAGACGGTCGAGGATTACGGTGAACTCGTAGGAGTAGCCCTCATCGCCGTCCTGCGGGTTTTCCGGAACGAACCCCGCAGCTTCGAACTCCACGCCCTTGTGCAGCAGGAGGGTGGCGTCGCCACCGTCGTCAAGGATCATATTCGGGCCGCCGGACCCTTCCGGCCAGGTAAGGATCTGCTCGGCGGTCCACCAGTAGTCCTCGAGAGACTCGTTCTTCCAGGCGAAGACGGGGACGCCTGCGGGTTCGTCTACCGTTCCCCCGCCCACCACCACGGCGGCAGCGGCTTCGTCCTGTGTGGAGAAGATGTTGCAGGACGCCCAGCGGACTTCAGCGCCCAAGGCCGTCAGCGTTTCGATCAGCACGGCGGTCTGCACCGTCATGTGCAGGGACCCGGCGATCCGGGCTCCGGCCAGCGGCTGGCTTGGACCGTACTCGCGCCGCAGCGCCATCAAGCCCGGCATCTCGTGTTCGGCCAGCCGGATCTGGTGGCGTCCGGCTTCGGCGAGGGAAAGGTCGGCTACTTTGAAGTCAATGCTCACGCTGGAATCCTCACAGGTTCGCGGCGGGTCCGGGCGTTTAGCCCTCCTGCCGAGTGGCGGCGGCCTTCAGCAGAACGGGAATTCCTTCTTCCACGCGGTACCGCACCGGTTTGCCGCCTGCGTCGGGAACGGTCGAAACGAGTTCGTCACCGTCCTGGACGAGGACGGATCCGGTGACAGGGCAACGCAGGACGTCGAGGAGTCCGGCTGTCAGATTGGCCATTGATACAGCACTTCCTTGAATTCGGGTGCCGCGGTGGGCGGCGCATCACAGCCAAGACTAACGCGTGGAAGCCAGGCGAGGGGCGGTGCCTAGTTCTGTTCGCGCAGCACTTTCAGGTGCGCCCGGCGCGTCCCGGGGGTTTCGGCCGGTGGCTCCAAGGCATGCTTTCCGCTGCGCTGCGGCTCCGTGCTGTCCTCGTCCGTTGCCTTTGCGGCCTGTTCACGTACGGCATCCACCAAAGCTGAGAGTTCGTCACGGCTCGGAGTCCGGGGCTGGCCCTCCAGGTTCAGGCGGACAAGTTCCCATCCCAGCGGGGCGGTAAGCCGGGCGGAGTGGCCGGCACACAAATCGTAACAATGCGGCTCGGCGTAGGTCGCCAGTGGGCCAAGCACTGCAGTGGAATCGGCGTATACGTAGGTCAGCGTTGCTACCGCCGGCTGGCGGCAGGCTGACCGGGAGCACTGGCGTAAGGATTCCACGGAGGACCACTTTACCCGTTCCCTGCGCGGTGCCTGCGCAGGCGCGCCGGAACCGCGGCCCCGGGCACTGCTGCGCCGCCGGCGGTTGCAGAAGGAAAAAGGGGTCCCGGGGGCCGGGGGCAGCGGTTAGAGTTCTTACATGTCCATGGGATCTTCATTCCGGGTGCGCCTCGATGTTGAGTCAAGTGCCGTTGAGTCAAGTGCCGTTGAGTCAAGTGCCGCAGCCGCCTCCTCCCCCGGCGTGCCGGCCCGGTCCTTCCGGCAGCGGCGGCGCAACCGGCACGGCCGCGGCCTGCGGGGAGACGTGATCCCGCCGCATCTGGCCGGTGCCCGCACGCGTGCGGAACGTTTCGACGAGTGGGTACTCGAATCAGCCCAACGACTCGAACGGCTCTGGGGCGAACGCATCCAGTCCTACCAGTTCGTGGTCGAGGAGATCCCTCCGGGACTTGAGGAGCTGGCGCGTTCCGGCGGACCCATTCCGCTGGGCGCCGGGACGGCCTCCGCACCAAACCGGCCCCCGGTCATCACCATCTACCGGCACGCCGTCGAAACGGCTGCCCGCTCCCTGGTGCCCGTCAGCGAACTGGTGCATGACGTCATCGTGGAGCAGCTAGCGATACTGATGGGGATGGACCCGGAAACCGTTGATCCTGCCTACGGCCGGTTCCGCCCGCTATAGGTTCCGTCCCTATAGCGGAGGGCTAGTACCCCACACCGACCTGTACGCGGCTGCCGCCGACGGTGCCCCGGGGCAGGGGCACTACGCTGATCCCGGTATCTCCGCCGGTCACTATCTGTGCGCCGTAAACCGGTGCTCCGGTGGCGCTGACCAGGACTGCCGCAGCGGATCCACCCAGATCGCCAGGGTTCACCGTGGTAGTGGAGGCGGCTTTCAGCTGCACGGTCTTCTCGGCCAACAGGACGCCGTCGGCGGTGACAGCGGCGAGGCGCACTTCGGACGCCCCTTCCGGCGCCGTGAAGGAGAGCGTGGAGTCCCCCGATGCCAGCACCGCCAGGTGCTCGCTGCCCAGGCGTTCGCCGGCGGGAGCAACGGCAATATCGGTTCCCTTTTCGGCATCGGAACCGCGGCTGAAGACGGCTGAGGCGGCCACGGCGACGTCGGACGAAATATCGAGCGTGTATGTGCCTTCGGGCAGCGTATCCAGCGGAAGGCGCGTGACTGTGCCTGCAGCAGCGTTGTAGCTTCCGCCGCCTTCCAGGGCGGCTTCACCGTTGCTGCCGAAGACCCGGACGTTCACAACGGCGTCGCTGGCGCCCGGAACCGCTATCTGCAGCGACGGCGTGACCGACGCGTAGCCCTCCTCCTTCGCCAGCTTGCGGGTAGCCTCCGGGTTCTGGATGCGCACGCCGCTGACCACCTGCGCCGGCCCGGGAGCCGCTGTGGGCTGGATCAGCTCCACACCGCCGGGGGTCAGGCCCCGCAGCAGGTTCTGCGAAATCACCGCTGAAACCGGGCCGCCCGAACTACGCACCCGCACGGCCAGGGAGTCCTGGTTGGCGGCCAGTCCGGCAAGGACCACTGACTTTGTTTCGCCCGGTCCCACGGCGATGCCCCTGCTGCCCGGCCCTTCCACCGGGCCGGCAGTGCCGTAAAGTTCCAGGTCGACATCGGCGGGGGTCAGGGACGGGTTGGTTAACTGCAGCACCGCGGCGGCTCCGACGTTCGTCCGTGCTCCCACCAGCCAAAGGTCGTTGGCCGGGGCCTGGCAGGTGGCTGCCGTGAGTCCGGCCAGATCGCCGTCTGCAGCGGTATAGGTCATGGTGGCACCGGCCGTGACCTGCTGGGCACCGGAAGGCTCCGCGCTCAAAAGCGCCGCCGCAGAGACGGGCGTCCCACGTACGACGCCGGCGGTCCGCTCTCCGGCAAGCGGTGAGTCCGTGCCGCCGCCGATGCTTTTGAGGACCGAACCGTCCGAGACTTTCGACAGTTCGGCGGCGGGCAGCGGGTTGCCTGCATCGGCTAGGAGAACGGCGCTCACCACCGACTTGGCAGAGGTGGACTCCGCGCTGAACTCGGCGTCCGTACCGGCTGTGTTGCCGGCGAGCAGCCGCGGGGGCTGCGGGCACACACCGGTCAGGGGTCCGGCGGGAACTTCGGCATAGGGAACGTCGACGGCGCCGCCTGCGGAACCGGTTCCCACAAGCGATGTCCCCGCCACCAGGGCACCGGCGGCGGTCAGCAGCAGGACCCCGGTGGTCCAGCGTCCTGCGGTCCTGGCTCCGCCGGAGCTGGACCGGCGGGCAGTGGCCCCGCTGGACCCGGAGCCGGCAGGCCCGGACGCAGGAGAAGTTGAAGCAGACCGTTCCGGTGCCTCTGGAAGCACCTCAGCCTCGTCCCCGGTAGAAGGGTGTTGTTGCTTTCCCGGCTTGCCGCCGGATTTGTCCCTGCTCATTGCTGGCTTCCTTCCGGGGTCCGGTCAACCCGGTGCGGGCCTGCACCGAAGGGTACGGGCGATTCCTCTTTTACAGCCGGCTGTTCCGAACCGTCTACCGGGCCGGCAGCGGGCTGCGGCTCGTTAGCCGCCGTTTGTGTCTCGGGGAAATCCCGTTTGCCGGGAAGGCGGACCGTTCGGCCGGTGGGTGTGGGAAGCGCCAGCAGCAAGGTCAGGCCGATCACCAGGATCTGCAGTGCCTCAAGCCACGGCGAGGCTGCGCTGACATAGTCCACGCGAAGCTCTCCGCCCTCGGCAGGCAGTTCGAAGGCCTGCACCCACTCACGATCCGTGGCGGTCAGCGGCCTGCCGTTCAGGCTGGCCTGCCATCCGGCGTCGGCGCGTTCGGCGAGGACCAACACGCGGCCCTCGGCGCCGACCGGGATGGAGGTGCGGATGTCTTCGGACTGGGACGGCACGGCCGCCGCGGTGCTGCCGTCCGCGTTAAGGATGCGCACCCTGGCACCAAGCCCGGACTGCGTCTCCGTACCGGCTGCGCTGAGCGGTTCACTCACCCGCCAAAGCCACCCGGAGCCGGTTTGCCCCACTGCGGATAATCCGGGTACGGAGTCCATCCGCCCGGCCAGCAGCTCGGCCGCCGTGTCGGATTCCTGCAGTACCACGAAGGCGACGCCGAGACGGGCAAGGTCCGCCCGCGGGTCAACTCCTGTTCCGGCGGTAATCGCGGCAACCGCGCGGCGCAGGTCGGCAGTCGCCGGATCGTCGTCGGCCAGCGTTTCCTCGCCCACACCGCCCTTTACCCCGCGGGCAGCGTAAATGGTGGAAAGCTGCTCCAGCGTGGTCCCGCCGCCCCGCATGAGCGCGGCTGAGACATTGCCCTCGCCGTCGACATGAAGGACAAGGCTGCGTGACTGTGTAGTGTCATGGCCGGCATCGGCTGCCGTGGCGGGCAGGCTGCGGTCTTCTGCACCCTGGACCTCCAGATTGGTGCCCGGCAGGATGCCTGCGGCGGCACCGTCCGGGGTCTGGGTTCCGGGGAAACCGCTGCCGGTGAACTGCGGGATGACCCAGAAGCCCAGACTGGCGGCCGGACCGGCTGCGAGCACCGTTCCAAGCACTACGGCCAGGACGCGGTTGCCGCGGGCAACCCTGCGGCGCCGCGCACCGGACAGGAGGCCGCCGGCAAAAACCAGCGCCGGGCAGAGAAGCAACAGCGAGCAGGCGGAGACGAGCGGTCCGGTGAATGCCGTCACCACCGCATCCGGCGCCGCGGCGGTTCCCACGTAGGACGCTGCGGCGTTGAGGGCCAGGGCCGCCAGGACCAGCAGCCAGCAGAGCCTGGCCAGCGGCGCGGACCGGGGCCGGAAAAGGGCAAGGGCCGCCAGGAACACAACAGGAGCACCGACCACCAGTGCCAGCACCAGGTTCCAGGGACCGACCGGAAGCAGACCCGCCAGGGTGCCGTTGACGTCGAAGGCGAGTGGATAGCCGAGCAGTTGCTGCCAGGCCTCGGACCGGACGAAAGCAAGCGGCATGCCGGGATCGGCCAGGACAGCGCGAAGGTTGGGAGCAGCGGAGAGGACCTGCGGGAGCAGGAGGACAGCGCCGGGCAGCAGGGCCCACCACAGGGTCCTTGCACGGCGCCGCAGTCCCAGCGTCAGGAGGAGCACTGCGGCGGCAGCCAGCACGAACACCAGCGGTGCGGCAGAAGTGACGGCGGCCAGCAGAAGGCCTGCGGCAGCGGCTGCGGTCCAGGACGCGGCACGGGCAGGTGCTGCGGTCCCGGTTGCTGCCATCCCAGCGGATGCCGTCCCGGGTGCAGCACCCGAGCCGACGGCGCGGGCAACCGCCAGCACCGTAAGCGGAAGCAGGATGTGCACAACCAGAGCGCCGAGCCGGCCGCTGCCCAGGGCCACCTGGAACGCGGGAACCGCCGCCCAGAACATCGCTGCCCAGAAGCGCAGCCCGCGATGGCCGGTGAAGGCTCCGGCGGCGAACCAGGCACTCAGCCCTGCCAGCGGGAGCGCAAGCAACAGCAGGATCAGCAGGGCGGCATTGCCGTTACCGAATCCGGCGATCGCCAGCAGTGACAGGACAAAGTTGAACGGGTCCCCATGTGCAGGGCCTCCGGAGCCCAGGTGCGCCCACCAACCGGTAGCCGCGGTCCAGATCTCACCCACGCCCTGCCCCAGGGGTACCAGCGCCCCGCCGGCCACGGCCGAGGCGCCGAAGAGCCGGTGCAGCCCGGCCAGGGAGAACCCTGCCAGCAGCAGCACGGCAGCGAGGGCGCCAAGCCCTACCCAGGCGCGCGCAGGGCCTTCCAGGGCGGCAAAGTCATTATTGGTGTCCCCGCTGGGGACGTATTCCGCGCTCCCTGTTTCGGGAGCCTCCGGCGAAGCATCCCGGTACATTGTCCGCCGGTGCTCCCGGACATCCCTGCTGCCGCTGCGCAGTGCATTAACTGCGCTGCGCGGGCGCCGCCGGGTATCCGCCGCACGCCGACGGGAGCGGTACAGATCGACCGGACGCACGACCGCCGCTGCGCTGGTGAGCAGCGAGGACACCGCATATCCGGGGTCCTTCGCCACCATCCCGAGGAAGAAGCGGCCAATGCCGCCCAGGACCGCACCTACTGCCAGGAACGGCACCTGCCACAAGGGCGCGTGTTTGAGCCGGAGGAAGATCTCCGCCCGTCGGGCAGCAGATGCGGAGGCGGCAGGGTTGGGACGGTTGCCCGCATGGCGCATCCGTGCCGAAGGCACCACCACCACCCGGTTTCCGGCCAGCCGGTTCCGCCAGCAGAGGTCAATGTCGTCTCCGCTTCCGGGCAATGCGGGGTCGAAGCCGCCCAGCAGGTCCCAGGCATCGCGGCGGATCAGCATGCCCGCGGAGTTCACGGCAAATATGTCGCTGCGGGAGTCGTACTGCCCCTGGTCCAGTTCATCGGCGTCGATCAGCGTGAGCCTTTCGGCCCACCGGTCAATGCTCAGACCCACGTCCACCAGGCGCCGGTCGTTATCCCATTCCACCTGCTTCGCACCCGCGATGGTTACCGAAGGTGCGCGCTCAACGGCCAGGAGCAGTTCTTCCAGTGCGCCGGGATCCGGAGCCGAGTCGTCATGAAGCAGCCAGATCCATTCCTGCACGGTGCCGGCGCCGTCCCCGGTTCCGCCGTCATGGGCGGACACCTTGCCGGTGGAGCGCAGGTTGTCCGGGAGTTCGGCCAGGCCCGCCTTCACAGCTGCTCCGAAGCCGCTGCGCGCCGGAACTGCGATGACCGGGCTGCCGACCGGGAGTCCCAGCTGCAGCAACGAGGCGCTGGCATCCGTGGAACCGGCGTCAACGCCGATGCAGAAGTCCGCAGGCCGGGTTTGGGCCGTCAGCGCTGAGAGTGTAGCGGGCAGATAAGAGGCGCCGTTATGGGCTACAACAACAGCGCAGACATGGACTTGCGAATGAATTAGACTGCCTGCTTCCGAAGCCGACGGCGTTCGCGCTCGGACAGGCCGCCCCAGATTCCGAACCTCTCGTCATTGGCCAGTGCATATTCGAGGCACTGCGAACGGACATTGCAGGCCGCGCAGACCTTTTTGGCGTCCCTCGTGGAGCCGCCCTTTTCGGGAAAGAAAGCCTCGGGATCGGTCTGTGCGCAGAGGGCATCCGCCTGCCAGCCCAGCTCGCCTTCGTCTGCGTAGTCCTGGCCCAGGCCCGGCAGCCCGATCCACACGGGCCGGCTTTCGGACTCGGGCGGAGCCTGGAACAACGAAACGGGCGGGTCCAGCACGAGCTCCTCGTCGACAGGAGCATCCGCAAGCGCTTCATGCGCGGCGAGGAAGGCAGTGGCCTGATCCTCGAGGGTGCCTGCGGTTTCCCGGCGGTAGCGCTCGGCAGCAGCCGGATCTGCAGGATCCACGTACCAGTCGACGGGGACACCCCTTGAGCCGTAGCTGGCCGAAGCCTGCCCGGCGATGACCGTGCTGTCCTGCGTTTCTTCTGCTTGCCCCATGGAGTCCTCCCGGTGTTGCTGCTCCAGCGGCGGCTGTGTGGTGGTGCCGGCAGGGCCTGGGCCCTGCGGCTCCTCCCATGTGGCTGGAACAAATCCGATACCTAATTACACGTGTGTAATACGGCTCCGTCAAGCTGTTCAGGCATCCTATAGAGTTCAATCAACGGATGCTGGGAACGCCACGCCCGGGATTTCGCACATCAGCCCGGCGCGTCGCACTTTTCCCGGTCCGGGAACCGGGAACTACATGTCCCCCGTATTTATTACGCACCGACATTCGCATGAGGCCGGTGCACGCCGCGCCGCCTCATGCGGGAACCAACGAAAGAGGCCATTTCCATGACCATGTCTGCAGCAAGCACCCTGCTGTCCGGGCTCCGCACGCGCCAAGCTACATCCCCTGCCCTGATCTGGTACGGCCCCGCCGGCGAACGGATCGAGCTTTCAGGGAAGGTGCTGGACAACTGGGTGGCCAAGACCTCGAACTTCCTGGTCGATGAACTGGACGCCGAGCCCGGCCTGCGCGTCCACCTGGACCTCCCCATCCACTGGAAGACCTTGGTCTGGGCACTGGCTGCCTGGCAGACCGGCTGCACAGTGGTGCTCGGTTCGCTGGATGAAGGAGCACATGTGGACGTCACGGTCACCGATGCTGCGGACAGCGGCGCCGAAGGGACCGTCGTCGCCGTCGCGCTGGGCGCCCTGGACCTGGCGTTCCCGGCGGACCTGCCGGCCGGCGTCGTCGACTACGCGGCGGAGGTGCGCTCCTACGCTGACACGTACATGGAAGGCGCCCGGCCCGACGGCGGACAACCGGCCCTCGAGGTCGGGGGTCCTACGGCCGCCCGCGAATTGAACGGAACGGTGTCCTACGGATCGCTCGGGACCCTGCTCGAAGCAGCGGATGATTCCGCCGAAGTGCTGCTCGCTTCGGCTCCTGACCTGCCGCTCGTGCTGGAGGAGGCGGTGGGCACATGGGCCTCGGGCGGCGCCGTCGTGCTTACTGCGGCCGGCGTGGAACCGGATGAACGGGTATTGGCCTCTGAGAAGGTTACGAAGCGCTTGGAGGCTTAACGGCGCCGTACGGCTTGACCTTGCCGGGCGGGATTATGGACTCATCGATCAGTTCATAGTCCTGCTCGAAGCCGGGCTCCTGGTCCAGTTCAACGTTGAAGACCCAGAACCGGTACGCGAAGAACCGAAGGACTGTGGCGACGGCGATGCCCAGCACGCCGGCCAGGAACAGCATGTTCTTGTCCTCGATACCCATGGGGTAACGGGCAACCCAGGTGAAGCCCGTGGAAATCACGATGCCCACGCCGTTGATCAGAATGAACAGCCCCAGTTCACGGCCCACGTTGTCCACGCTGCGGCGGCGGCGGAAGGTCCAGTAGCGGTTGGCGATCCAGGAGACCATGGTGGCGACGACGGCGCCCACGAACCGTGCCTTGACCTCGCTGCCGGACATGGGTCCGTGCATCAGGTAGAGGGTAAGGCCGTTGTCCACCACGAAGGCCACGGCACCTACCGTGCCGAACTTGGCAACCTCACGCCAAAAAAGGGAAACCAGGCCCCGAAGCCGATCTGACAGCGATGTATTCATGACCCTCCGAGGCCGATCCGCGGCAGCACTCCCAAAGACTCGGATCGACGGCTGCCAGTTCCCGACGCGCGGACGCGCGGCGGTCAAAAGGCGATATTACCGCGCCTTTATGGGAGTCTGCTTAGTGTCCGGGGAGACACCGGCGCCGCGAGGCGGGAATAACAGCCCTCTTCGGTACGCTTAAGCCGTGGATTTCCCAATTATCGGCGTGATAGGCGGCGGTCAGCTCGCCCGGATGATGGCCCCGGCGGCCACAGCCCTCGGATTTGAGCTGCGTGTGCTCGCCGAAGGCCCCCAGGTATCTGCCGTGGCGGCAGTGGCCAATGCCACAGTGGGTGATTACCGGAACCTGCAGGATTTGACGGATTTCGCCGCCCAAGTGGACGTTGTCACGTTTGACCACGAGCACGTGCCCGGCGAGCATCTGCGGGCCCTCGTGGAGAAGGGCATCAATGTCCAGCCTGGTCCCGCCGCGCTGATCCATGCCCAGGACAAACTGGTCATGCGTGCGGCCGTGGAGCGACTCGGACTGCCCAATCCCCGCTGGGCCGAGGTCTCCACTCCAGGGGAGCTGGCCTCGTTCGGCAACGCCGCCGGCTGGCCGGTGGTCCTGAAAACCCCGCGCGGCGGCTACGACGGCAAGGGCGTACGCATAGTGGACGACGCCGCGGCTGCCGCGGACTGCGCCGACTGGTTCGGCTCCGGGCCCCTGCTGGTCGAGGAGAAAGTACCGTTCCACCGGGAATTGTCCGCCCTCGTGGCCCGCACCCCCAGCGGCGAAAGCCGTGCCTGGCCGGTTGTCGAATCCATCCAGGTTCACGGTGTCTGCGACGAGGTCATCGCGCCGGCACCGCACTTGGATCCGGCCGTCGCGGATGCTGCCGCGGCAGCGGCCCTGCGCCTGGCCGAGGAACTGGGCGTCACCGGTGTTATGGCTGTCGAACTCTTCGAGACCCCCGGCCGCGGTCCCGGCTTCCTGATCAATGAACTCGCGATGCGCCCGCACAACTCCGGGCACTGGACCATGGACGGCTCCGTCACCGGCCAGTTCGAGCAGCACCTGCGTGCAGTCCTCGACCTCCCGCTCGGCGCGACCGCAGTACGGGGCGGCGCGGCCGTGATGAAGAACTTCCTCGGCGGCGACAACAGCGACCTGTTTGCCGCCTATCCCCTGGCGCTGGCGGCCGAACCCGCCGTCAAGGTCCATACCTACGGCAAATCCGTCCGGCCGGGACGTAAGATCGGCCACGTTAATGCCGTTGGTTCCGCCGACGACCTCCCCGCCCTCCGCCGCAGTGCCGGCCGGGCAGCAGCCATCATCCGTGACGGCCGCGACCCCTTGAAGGAGAACTGAAGCATGCCCCACCGTGCTACCACGCCGCTGGTAGGCCTCGTTATGGGTTCGGACTCCGATTGGCCGGTCATGGACGCAGCCGCCGCTGCCCTTGCCGAATTCGGCATCCCCTATGAGGCCGACGTCGTTTCAGCCCACCGGATGCCGGCCGACATGCTGGAGTACGGCCAGGACGCCCACCGGCGCGGGCTGCGCGTCATCATTGCCGGAGCGGGCGGCGCCGCCCACCTCCCCGGCATGCTGGCCGCCGTTACCCCGCTTCCCGTTATTGGAGTCCCCGTTCCGCTGAAGTACCTGGACGGGATGGACTCCCTGCTCTCAATCGTCCAGATGCCCGCGGGAGTGCCGGTGGCCACGGTTTCGATCGGAGGTGCCCGGAACGCCGGACTGCTTGCTGTCCGGATCCTCGCAGCGGGCACGGACCCGCTCGCTGCCCGCCTCCAGCAGCAGCTCATCGAGTTTGCCGGCGGGCTGCGCCAGTCCGCCATGGCCAAAGGCGCCGCGCTGCGCACCTCCCTGCCGGGAACGGACCAGCAGCAATGAACCAGCAACGCTCCGAGCCTTCGGGCAGCTCCTACACCGATCCCGTGCGGTACCCCCAGGCTGCCGCCCCGGCAGTACGCACCAAGCGTGCCTTCATCCTCCTGCTGCTGACCTTGGTGCTTCCCGGGTCGGCACAGGTGGTTGCCGGGGACCGGCGCCTGGGCAGGCGTGCCCTGCAAGTCACCTTCGCGGTTTGGGCAGTGGCGATTGCAGCCCTCATCCTGGCCGTCACCGACCGTGCACTGCTGATCAATGTCCTGACCAATGGCTGGGCCTCGTTCCTCATCATGATCGTGCTGGCCGCCCTGGCCGTTGCCTGGGGACTGTTGTTCCTGAACACCCTGCGCATCATCCGCCCTCCCCTGCTGCAGCGCAGGGTGCGGCCGCTCGTTTCCGCCTGCCTGGTCCTGCTGATGGTTGGCACCAGCGGCAGCCTCGCCTACGGCGCCTACCTGATGAACGTCAGCCGGCAGACTTTCGGCTCCATCTTTGCCTCGGGCCCGTCCCTTGATCCCGTGGACGGCAGGTACAACTTCCTGCTCATGGGCGGAGACGCCGGCGAGGACCGCACCGGCCTGCGTCCCGACAGCATCTCGATGATCAGCGTGGATGCGAAAACCGGCCAGCCCGTGACGTTCAGCATTCCCCGCAACTTCCAGAACGCCCAGTTCCCCGCGGATTCCCCGCTGCACGATGTGTACCCCGACGGCTATAACTGCGGCGACGAGTGCATCATCAACAGCCTTTACCAGACGGTGACGGAGAATTACGCGGATCTCTACCCCGGGGCAGCGGATCCCGGCGCCGAAGCCATGATGGACGCCGTCAGCGGCAGCCTGGGCCTTGAGGTGCAGGCCTACGTCATCGTGGACATGGGCGGTTTCGAACAGCTGGTCGACGCCATGGGCGGCGTCACCATCAATTCCGGCGGCTGGGTCCCCATCACGGCCGGGGAAATTCCCGGCACCAACCGGCACTATCCACCGGACGGCTGGATTCCGCCGGGCACCCAGACCCTCGACGGCTACCATGCGCTTTGGTACGCCCGCTCGCGCGAATTCGTGACCGACTACCACCGGATCGCCCGGCAGCAGTGTGTCCAGCAGGCCATGGTGGCGCAGATGGACCCGGCTACGCTCCTGACCCGCTTCCAGGCCATCGCCACGGCCGGCGAGGAGATCGTGAAGACGGACCTCCCCCAGGACCAGCTGGGCAGCTTCGTGGACCTGGCGTTGAAGGCCAAGGGCCAGCCCATGGAGCGGATGACCATCGGCCCGCCGGACTTCGGCTCGGCGGCGGACAACTTCGTGACCTATCCGGACTTCAACCTGATCCATGCCCGGGTGCAGGAATTCCTGGCCGGCCTGGAAGCCGCACCTGCCGAACCGGCTCCGGCTCCCGCTCCGGCGGAGGAAGCTGCGCCGGCCGCACCGGAGGAAGCTGCACCAGAAGCCGCACCGGCGCCGGAGGCAGACACCGGGACGGACGGCGAAGCAGCCGACGGAACTCCCATCACCGAGGTGCCGCAGGAGGAGGAAACCGAAATAACGGTGGAGTATCTTCAGTACCTCGCGGAAATCGGCGATGATGCCACCCTCGGCTCGCTCCTGAACAACAACGGCGAGTGCAGCGTGGGATAGTTCCGCCTTCCCAGCCCGACCCGACTCTCCAGCACACGAAAGAGGCCCGTGTACCTGCTCCGGAACACCCTTCGACCCTATGCCTGGGGATCGACCACTGCGATCGCCGAGCTGTTCGGCCGGGAACCCTCCGGCGACCCCGAAGCTGAACTGTGGATAGGTGCGCACCCGGGGGCACCCTCGGCGCTGGTTCCGCCCGTGGACGGAAGCGAAACACTCGACGAGTTGATTGCGGCCGATCCTGAACGGATGCTCGGCGCCGACACCGCCGGGCGCTTCGGTCCCGAGTTGCCTTTCCTGGCAAAGATCCTTGCGGCCGGGGCTCCCCTGTCACTGCAGGTCCACCCCACACCCGAGCAGGCCCGGGCCGGGTACGCCGCGGAGGAGGAAGCCGGCGTGGACCGCGGTGCCCGGGAACGCAACTACAAGGACGGGAACTCCAAGCCCGAGATGATTTTCGCGCTCACGCCCTTCGAGGCGCTGTGCGGTTTCCGGAAGCCGGAGGAGTCCGCGGGCCTGTTCCGTGCCGTCAATGCTGCGGTCACCGCCTCCGGCCGGGAGGTGCCCGACCTGCTGGAATGGATCGTGGCGGAGCTGTCCTCCGGCCATCCGGCACCGGCGCGGCTGCAGTCCGTCTTCCGCACCCTTATTAATGACGGCGAATCCGTGCGTGAAGCCGTCGAACTTGCCGCGGCCGCCGTCGCGAAGCTCGCCGACGGCGGTGAATATGCCCGCGAGATGACCACGCTGGCCGAGCTGAACGGCTACTACCCGGGGGATCCCGGTGTCCTGATCTCCCTGCTGCTGAACCGTGCTTCGCTGCAGCCCGGCGAAGCGGTCTACCTGCCGGCCGGGAATGTCCACGCCTACCTCAGCGGGTTGGGGGTGGAGGTTATGGCGGCCTCGGACAATGTCCTGCGCGGCGGGCTGACCCCTAAGCACATTGACGTACCCGAACTGCTTCGGACCGTGGATTTCCGTCCCTTGGGCGTCCCGTACCTGGCGGCCGAGGACACGGGGGCGGGTCAGCAGGTATTCCGCCCGCCGTTCGAGGAGTTCGCGCTCCAGCGCCTGGAGCTCGCTCAGGGACCTTCCGCAGCGCCCGGAGATCCGCTTCCGGCCGAAGCACCTGTCCTGCAGCACGGACCGGCGGTGGTCATCGCGGTGCGGGGCACCATTGCCCTGACGTCCCCGGCGGGAAGCCTCACACTCGAGGCCGGAGACAGTGCCTTCCTTCCAGCGTGGGAGGCACCCGTGGTGGCCCGGCTCGCAGCGGACTCCGCACAGCACGACGACGGCGCGCTTGCGTTTGCCGTGACCGTCGGGTCGGTTCCGGCCGGGGAAGCAGATGCCCCCCGGCTGGATATCGACGCCTAGCCGGCTAGCGGCCCAGCCGGGCCTTCAGGGCGGCCGCTGCTCCGCGGGCCTTGCGCATTCCTGTCTTGGCCAGCGGCAGCGCGGTGGAGAAGACCGGATAGAGCGGGGACAGGGGCTTGTCCCAGGTGCCGGCCAGCTGGTCCTCGTGCTTCGCCCAGCCCATCTTGAACTTCGAGACCCCGTCATTGAGCAGGCCGTTGAAGTCGTACCGCGTGATCCCCCGCTCCTTCATATCGGAGATGGCGTGCCATTTGAGGGCATAGTTCGCCCGTAGCCGTTCACCCTCCTCGGTCATTCCGCCGTAGAGCTCGAAGGAGGTGTAGCCGCTGGTGGAAAGCCACAGGAACGCGACCACGTCCTCGCCCTTGAAGGCAGCGTAGACCGGTGAATCCTCGCCGAGGTTGTCGAAGATATCCAGGTAGTAGGAATCCTCGTGGATGCCGAAGTTCGCCCGTTCGGCGGTGAGCTTGTACACGGCCAGGCATTTGCCGAGTTCCGCACGCGTCACCCGCCGGTAGGTCAGGTCCTCGCGCCCGGACTTGCGGATGTACTGCCGGTGTTTTTTGCTCATGTCCCCCGACAGGTCCTCGAGGCTGCGCTGCAGGTCCAGGATCAGCGTCCGGCCGATGAGGATGGTGTTCGCGCTGCTGCGGAAGCCCAGTCCGGGCAACCCCGCCACCAGCTTCCCGTCCGCATCCCAGTCAGGTTCGATGGACAAGGCCACGGCGGAATGGGTGCTCTTGACGTAATCCGCAACGGCGTCCAGGACTTCGAGTTCCCGTCCCGGCTCACCCTGCGGGCCGCGGGGAATGTAGGCAAGGGCCCGGAAGGGGAAGGGAAGCGCACGCAGCAGGACCTGAGCGCACCCGAGGACCGTACCGGCGTCGTCGCTCACCAGGACGCGGTCTACGTTCCATCCGTGGTCTGCCTTGGTCTTCCCCCAGCCCCACAACTGCTGCGGGTGCCCGCGGAAGCGGTTCACGGTTTCGTTCCAGGTGGCGGCATCGGAGCAGGGGGTAACGCGCAGTGTCATGCCTTCCAGCCTACTTGGCTCCGTTGCCGCACCCGAAAAGCGGCGCCGCCGCGGCGCCTTACAAACAGCTGATGCTGCCCGGCGGATCCGCCGGGCAGCATCAATTGCGTCTTGTCAGTTCGGGTCCCGCGTCAGCTCCTAGTTGGAGCGGGCGTAGGACTCCCACTTGTGTGCCTGGTGTTCGCCGTCCACCACGCGGATGGTGCCGGACTTGGAGCGCATCACGATCGACTGGGTCAGGACCCGGTCCTTCTTGTAGCGCACGCCGCGCAGCAGGTCGCCGTCGGTGATTCCGGTGGCGGCAAAGTAGCAGTTGTCGCTCGTGACGAGGTCATTGGTGGACATCACGCGGTCCAGGTCATGCCCGGCGTCGATGGCCTTCTGCTTCTCATCGTCGGAGGTCGGCCACAGCCGGCCCTGGATGACGCCGCCCAGCGTCTTGATCGCGCAGGCCGTGATGATGCCCTCGGGGGTGCCGCCGATGCCCATCAGTGCGTCGACGTCGGTGCCTTCGCGTGCTGCAGCGATGCCGCCGGCGACGTCACCGTCCATCAGCATCCGGGTGCGCGCACCGGCGTCGCGGATTTCCTGCACCAGCGGCTTGTGCCGGTCCCGCTCCAGGATCATCACGTTGAGCTGGTTGATTTTCTTGCCCTTGGCCTTGGCAATCAGGTGCAGGTTCTGCTTCACCGGAAGGCGAAGGTCCACCATGTCTGCGGCTTCCGGTCCCGTGACCAGCTTTTCCATGTAGAAGACCGCCGAAGGATCGAACATGGTGCCGCGTTCCGCGACGGCCAGCACGGCAAGGGCGTTGTTGATGCCCAATGCAGTCAAGCGGGTGCCGTCGATCGGATCCACCGCGACATCGCAGAGGGCGCCGGTGCCGTCACCAACGTGCTCGCCGTTGTAGAGCATCGGCGCTTCGTCTTTTTCACCTTCACCGATCACCACCACGCCGTTGAAGGAGACCGTGGAAATGAGTGAGCGCATGGCATCCACGGCAGCACCGTCTGCCGCGTTCTTGTCACCGAAGCCCACCCAGTGGCCGCCGGCGATGGCCGCCGCCTCGGTGACTCGGACGAGTTCCAGGGCCAGGTTGCGGTCCGGCTCGGAGTCCCCGACTGCCAATGCGGGGGAAAGTGTGGAGTACTGGGCACCTTTGGACACGTCAAACCTCATCTTCGAAATTATGATGTAGAAATTCTGCTGTAAACGTCTGCGGACAACCGCCGAAAGCGGGTGGCCTTTGTCCGATCATAGTCTGCGTGCCCCCCGTCACCACCTCGGGCAGAGGATTTCGGCGGCGGTGCGTTACTCGGAGTAGGACATCGCATCCGAATAAGAGAACATGGATGGGTGAGTGAAACGCAGCCCGATCCCCAGCAGACCGATGAACCCGTAACGCCGGTATTGACCGCCAAGCAGGCCAAGCGGGCCAATGCCACCGTGATAGGCATGCTGATCGCCACCGGACTCACGCTGGCGCTGTGCCTGGTGCCCGTACTGCTGAATCCCGCGCCCAAGATGCAGGCCCGCAACGTCGATGTTGCTGCCGCTGCCAACCAGGCCGCCGGAGACGCCGGCTACCAGCCGCTGGCCCTGGAGCTTCCGGACGGCTGGAGTGCCAACTACGCCCGCTGG
Source organism: Arthrobacter jinronghuae (assembly GCF_025244825.1). Classification (NCBI taxonomy): domain Bacteria; kingdom Bacillati; phylum Actinomycetota; class Actinomycetes; order Micrococcales; family Micrococcaceae; genus Arthrobacter; species Arthrobacter jinronghuae. The sequence continues at coordinate 969,976 of NZ_CP104263.1, read as the reverse complement.
AATGCCGGAACCAACGACGGCGTCCCGAATTGGGAAGTCGGATATGTCACTCCGGATACCGAGTTCATCTCCCTGACCCAGACCAACGCCGCCAATCCCACCTGGATCTTCGAACACAGCGGCAACTCGACCGTGTCCGGTGAACGGCCGGCAGGCGGAGTCTCCTGGGAGCTGCGCGATTCCTCCAATAAGGACTCAACACTGGTCGCGGAGATCGACGGGCAAACCGTGATCCTCACCGGTTCCGCCGACCTGGCGGAATTCGATGTGCTCGCCGAACACGTGGTCCGCGAGCTGCGCAGCAACTGATCGTGACGCCTGCGGGCGTCCCGGGTCGGCACCACCGGTTCCCGTAGTAGTAACCTCAATAGCGTGGAAACAGCGAGCGAACAGATCATCACACCCGCCCAGGCCTGGCAGAAGCTGCGTGAAGGCAACGAACGTTTCGTAGCCGGCACCGCCCGCCACCCCAACCAGGACGCGCCTCGACGCAGTTCCCTCGTTGAGGGGCAGAACCCGTTTGCAGTGATTTTCGGCTGCTCGGACTCCCGCCTCGCTGCAGAGATCATCTTCGACCTCGGTCTCGGGGACGCGTTTGTGGTCCGCACCGCCGGACAGGTCATTGACGACGCCGTGCTCGGCTCGCTGGAGTACAGCGTCGGCACGCTGGGCGTACCCCTCATTGTGGTGCTGGGCCATGACAACTGCGGCGCCGTCACTGCCGCCAAAGCCACCGTGGACACGGGCGAAATGCCCACCGGGTACGTCCGCACCCTGGTGGAGCGGATCACTCCGTCCGTGCTGGCGGCGCAGCGCAAGGACCTGCACGAAGTCAATGACATGGTGGTTGAACACACCAAGCAGACCGCGGAACGCCTGGTGGAAAGTTCCCGCCTCATTTCCGCTGCAGTGGAGGAAGGGCAAGTTGCCGTTATCGGCCTGTCCTACCGGCTGGCGGAAGGCAACGCCGAACTCGTCTCCGGCTTCGGCGCCCTCGAGCATCCCGCCGTCCTGCGTTCGTCGCTGCCCAAGTAGCGGTTATCACTGCGGTGCCTTCGGAGATTAGGCTTGGGGGCATGACTTCTGACACCTCCGAATACCGCATCGAACACGACACCATGGGTGAGGTCCGGGTTCCGGCCTCCGCCCTCTACCGCGCCCAGACCCAGCGCGCGGTCGAGAACTTCCCCATTTCCGGCACCACGCTGGAACCCTCGCACATCGAAGCGCTCGCCCGGATCAAGAAGGCCGCCGCGACCGCCAACGCGGAACTGGGAGTACTCGACGACGAGCGCGCCCGGGCCATTGAAAAGGCCGCCGACGCCGTCGCCGCCGGCACCTACAATGACCAGTTCCCGATCGACATCTTCCAGACGGGCTCCGGCACCTCCTCGAACATGAACACCAACGAGGTCCTCGCGGAGCTCGCCACCCGGGCGCTGAAGGACGCCGGCAGCGAGACCACTGTCCACCCCAACGACCATGTGAACGCCTCGCAGTCCTCCAACGACGTTTTCCCGACCTCGGTGCACGTTGCCGCCACGTCCGCCCTGATCAATGACCTGGTCCCCGCCCTCGAGCACCTTGCCGTGTCCCTGGAGCGCAAGGCCGAAGAATTCAAGGACGTCGTCAAGTCCGGGCGAACCCACCTGATGGACGCCACTCCGGTCACCCTTGGCCAGGAATTCGGCGGCTACGCCGCACAGGTGCGCTACGGCATCGAGCGCGTGCAGGCGTCCCTGCCCCGTGTAGCCGAAGTCCCGCTGGGCGGCACCGCCGTCGGTACCGGCATCAACACTCCCGCCGGATTCCCGCAGCGCGTGATCGAACTGCTGGCCGCTGACACCGGCCTGCCGCTGACCGAAGCGCGGGACCACTTCGAAGCACAGGCCAACCGCGACGCACTGGTCGAGGTGTCCGGCATGCTGCGCACCATCGCCGTGTCCTTCTCCAAGATCGCCAACGACCTGCGTTGGATGGGTTCGGGCCCCAACACCGGCCTGGGCGAAATTGCCATCCCGGACCTGCAGCCGGGCTCCTCGATCATGCCGGGCAAGGTCAACCCCGTCATCTCCGAAGCCGTCCTGCAGGTTGCCGCGCAGGTAGTGGGCAACGACGCCGCCGTGGCCTGGGCCGGCACCTTCGGTTACTTCGAACTCAACGTGGGCATTCCGGTGATCGCCGCGAACCTGCTCGAGTCCATCCGGCTCCTGGCGAACTCCTCCCGCGTCATGGCGGACAAGATGATTGACGGCATCGAAGCAAACGTCGAGCGCGCCCGCTACCTGGCGGAGGCTTCCCCGTCCATCGTGACTCCGCTGAACAAGTTCATCGGCTACGAAAACGCAGCGAAGATCGCCAAGTACTCGGTCAAGGAAGGCAAGACCATCCGCCAGTCCGTCGAGGACCTCGGTTACGTGGAGCGCGGGGAACTCACGGTTGAGCAGCTGGACAAGGCACTGGACGTCCTGTCCATGACGAAGCCGCCGCAGGCCTAAAGAACCACTGCTGCCCCAGTACGGCAGGCCCGCCGAAGGAGCGTCCGGATCCCCGGGCGCTCCTTCGTTTTGCCCGGCAACCGGAAATTTGCACCTGCCGGCTCAGAGTGCAAAACTCTACTCCGTGACGAAAGGTGCAACAGAAGACTGCGGACTGCGGGAGCGCAAGCGGACGGCCACCCGTGCCGCCATCACGGCGCACGCCCGCATCCTGACCGCCGCCAACGGTGTCAACGGCTTCACCGTCGAACAGCTGTGCGAGCGGGTCGGCATTTCCCGCCGGACGTTTTTCAACTACTTCCCCGCCAAGGAAGATGCCATTCTGGGTTCGCCCGCAGATGACCTTCCCCAGGATCTGGTTCAGCGCTTCGTCGACGGCGGCGCCGGCTCTGCAGGCGAAGGAATCTCCCCCGCCTTGGTTGCGGACTTCGTGGACCTGGCCGTCGGCATGACCGAACGCATGGCCATGTCCCGCTCGGAGATGGCGCAGCTGAAGGAAGCTGTCAGTGCCGAACCCCGGCTCATCCAAAAGGCCATGCGCGGCTCGCAGGAGACCGAGGAAACCTTTGCGCGGATAGTAGCTGCCCGGGAGTCCCTGCCGGCCGATGACCCACGCGTCCGGGCAACCGTTGCCGTCTTCGGAGCACTGGTCCAGCGCGCCGGGCTCCGCTTCTTCGATCCGGCCAACACCGATTCCTACCGCAGCATCCTCGTTACCGAGGTCAATGCGGCCATAGCCGTGTTTTCGTCCGCGTCTCCACTCTCCGTCGAACCAACGGACCACCGCCCTGCATCCACCGCCCCTGCCGATACCGCCAAGGACAGTAAATGACCTCCACCGCCGAACGTGCTTCCGGGCCGCTTCTGCTGACCCAGAAACGCATCTGGATCATCTTTTCCGCCCTGATCGCAGGCATGCTGCTTTCCAGCCTCGACCAGACCATTGTTTCCACCGCCATGCCCACCATCGTGGGAGAACTGGGCGGCGTCGAGCATCAGACCTGGATCACCACCGCCTATCTGCTGGCCACCACCATCGTGATGCCCATTTACGGTAAGTTCGGTGACGTGCTGGGCCGGCGCAACCTGTTCCTGTTCGCCATTGTCCTGTTCACTGCGGCGTCGGTTGGATGTGCCTTCGCCACCGATTTCTGGGGCTTTGTCATCTTCCGGGCCATTCAGGGTCTTGGCGGCGGCGGCCTGATGATCCTGTCGCAGGCCATCATCGCGGACATTGTGCCGGCCGACCAGCGCGGCAAGTACCTCGGCCCGCTGGGCGGCATCTTCGGCCTTTCCGCCGTTGCAGGCCCCCTGCTGGGCGGCTTCTTCGTGGACCATCTGACCTGGCAGTGGGCGTTCTACATCAACATCCCAATCGGCATCGCTGCCTTCCTGATCGCCTTCTTCACCCTGACGCTGCCGAGCAAGAAGGCCACCAAACGGATCGACATCGCGGGCGTGGTCCTGCTGTCCATTGCCACCACCTGCCTGATTTTCTTCACGGACTTCGGCGGCAGCGACGAGCGCGGCTGGACCGACCCGCTGACGCTCGCCTTCGGCGCGGGGATGCTGGTTGCGGCAACCCTGTTCGTGATGGTGGAAAACCGCGTCGCGGACCCGATCATCCCGATGAGCCTGTTCCGGAACCCGATCTTCGTGAACAGCACGGCCATCGGCTTCACTCTGGGCATGGGCATGTTCGCAGCCCTTGCCTTCGTGCCGACCTTCCTGCAGATGTCCACCGGCACCTCGGCCGCGGTCTCCGGCCTGCTGATGCTGCCGATGATGGTGGGCATGATGGGTACCTCGATCTACTCGGGTCTCGCCATCACCAAGCACGGCACCTACAAGAAGTACCCGATCATGGGTGCGGCCCTGGTGATCGCTGCCATGCTCTGGATGACCACCCTCTCCGCCGACACCCCGGTCTGGGTGATCTGCGCACAGCTGTTCGTCTTCGGCGCCGGGCTCGGCTACATCATGCAGGTGGTGGTCCTTGTGGTGCAGAACTCCGTCCCCGTGGGCCAGATCGGCACCGCGACCTCCAGCAACAACTACTTCCGCGAGGTCGGCGCTTCCCTGGGCGTGGCTATCTTTGGTGCCATGTTCACCTCGCGCCTTTCGGACAACCTGAATGAGGTCTTCACCAAGGCCGGCTTCGATCCGTCCGCCGCCGGCGAGGCCACTGCCACCCTGCAGCCGTCCGTCATGAACGATCTGCCCGAACCCATCCGGGACGGCATTGTCACCGCCTATGCCGATTCGCTGGCCCCCGTTTTCTGGTACCTGATCCCGTTCCTGGTCATCGCGCTGGTCCTGGCCTTCTTCCTGAAGCAGATCCCGTTGTCCGACGTCGCCGGAATGGTGGCCCGCGGGGAAGCCGTTGCCGGCCCGGAGGCGGACCGGCTGGAGGCCGAACGCCTGGCCGCGCTCAAGGGAACCGGTGCGCAGGCCGCAGCCCCGGCAGAAGCCCCGGAGCCTGAGCCGCAGGCTCCGGAAAACCCCTACCGGGAGAAGTAGCGGCTTCGCTGCATTAACCGCCGAAAGGGCCGTCCTGCTGCTGCGGGACGGCCCTTTCCTGTTCGGGGTCTCAGCGGCTCAGCGTTCGAAGACCGGCACGCCGTCGGCCGTCAGGGCCAGGTCAATCAGCATTCGGTGCCGTTCGCTCAGGGGCGGCAGGGCATCCAGGCGGTACCAGCCCACCTCGATGGACTCGTCGTCGTTCACGCGCGCCTCCCCCGACACATACCGGCAGCTGAACGCCAGGTTCAGGAAGGAGCAGACATCGCCGTTGGGGAAGGTAACCGGCCCGTGGGCGCCGACGTGGATAAGGTGTTCCAGCTCGGCCCGGATGCCGGTTTCCTCTTCCACTTCACGCACGGCTCCCGGCCCCGCTTCCTCCCCCGGTTCGAGCATTCCGGTGATCAAGGCCCACCGCCCGTTGTCCGCGCGGCGGCCCAGCAGTACCTGCCCTTCCGCGTTGAACACCACGGCCGTGACGCCGGGAAGCCAGAGCGGATCATGTCCTATCCGCTTCCGCAGGGACAGGACAAAATCAGGGGTAGGCATGCTTCTACTGTAGGGCAGGGGCCAGCATGGCTACGGCGGCCCCCAGGAGCAGGAACGGACCGAATGCCACCGTTGACGACGCCGTCCCCCGCCGGGCGAGGATCAACGCCACTCCCCAGAGTCCGCCGAAAACAAATGCAGCCACTACCCCTGCCAGGACGTGGCCGGGGCCGAGGAAACCCAGATAGAGGCCCAGCAGCCCGGCAAGCTTAACGTCCCCGAAGCCCATGCCGGCCGGACTGAGCAGCCGAAGGGCAAAAAACCCGATCCACAGCGCAGCGGCCCCCACCAGCATTGCGCTGACGCGGTCCGGTTCCCCGGCGGCCAGCGCCGCACCGGCCAGCAGCATCCCGGCTACCGGATAGGACGGCAGGACCAGGGTGTTGGGCAGGCGGCGGGTACGGATGTCGATCACGGCCAACCGGACGGCGACGGCCGCAAACCAGACGAGCGCCGCACTAAGCAGCACCACGGCAACGGATGGACCCGCTTCACCGTCGGCGCCTGCTGCCCAATAGCCCGCCAGGATCCCCACCATGGAACCACCGTAGCCTGAGGCCCGCCCGGCTCAGGGGTCCGGGCCCGCGGCTGTGGACAAGCTAGCCGATCTGCCCTTCCTCCAGCAGCTCGGTCACGAGTGCGGCAATCGGCGAGCGCTCCGAGCGGGTAAGCGTCACGTGTCCAAAAAGCGGATGGCCCTTGAGTGTCTCCACCACGGCGGCCACGCCGTCGTGCCGGCCCACCCGAAGGTTGTCCCGCTGGGCGACGTCGTGGGTCAGGACCACCTTGGAGTTCTGTCCAATCCGTGACAGGACCGTGAGCAGGACGTTCTTCTCCAGGGACTGTGCCTCATCCACGATCACGAAGGCGTCATGGAGTGAACGGCCCCGGATGTGGGTCAGGGGCAGCACCTCGAGCATGCCGCGGTCCAGGACCTCCTCCACCACCTCCACGGAGACCAGCGCCTCCAGGGTGTCGAAGACCGCCTGGCCCCACGGGCCCATTTTCTCGGACTCAGTGCCGGGCAGATAACCCAGCTCCTGGCCGCCCACGGCGTAGAGCGGACGAAACACCATCACCTTGCGGTGTTCCCTGCGTTCCAGCACCGCCTCCAGCCCGGCGCACAGGGCCAGCGCGGACTTACCCGTTCCTGCCCGGCCGCCCAGCGAAACAATGCCCACCTCCCGGTCCATCAGCAGGTCGATGGCCAGCCGCTGTTCGGCCGAGCGTCCGTGCAGCCCGAAGACATCCCGGTCCCCGCGGACCAGCCGCAGCCGCTTATCCGCCCCCACCCGGCCAAGAGCCGAGGCGCGTCCGGCCATCAGCACCGTGCCGGTGTTGACGGGCAGGTCCGCGGCTTCGGGGATGAGCAGCGGCTGGTGGTCATACAGCAGCGCCATGTCCGCGTCCGAAATTTCCAGTTCCGCCACACCGGTCCAGCCCGAATCCCGGACCAGTTCGTTGCGGTACTCGTCCGCCGCCAGTCCCATCGCCGAGGCCTTCACCCGCATGGGCAGGTCCTTGGACACCACTGTCACGTTCCGGCCGCCGTCGGACAAGCTCTTGGCAACGGCGAGGATCCGGCTGTCATTGTCGCTGCCCCGGATGCCCGCCGGCAGCACGTCCGTGGAGATGTGGTTCAGCTCCACCCGCAGTGTGCCGCCGCTCTCCCCCAACGGGATGGGCGCCCCGAGCCCGCCGTGCTGGACCCGGAGGTCGTCCAGCAGCCGCAGCGCGTTCCGGGCGAAATACCCAAGCTCGGGATCCTGGCGCTTGCGCTCCAGTTCGGTGATGACCACCAGGGGAAGGATCACTTCATGTTCGGCGAAACGGAGGATCGCCCGCGGATCGGACAATAGCACCGAGGTATCCAGTACAAAGCTGGCCCGCTCCTGCACTTGCTGTTCAGCTGCCACGTGGAACTCCCGTCAGGGGCGCCCCAGGGCCCCGGTCGCTGGATGTATTCCATCCCGATGTTGCGTTGGACGTTCCGCCCGCTGCCTCAGCCGGGCCGGTAGCACCAAAGTACGCCCGCAGGCCGCAGTCCCGCAGCAGGACACGGCCGTTCCCGGCCCAGCTGCCTGCGGGGAAGCCGCTAGGAGCCGAAGCGCCGCTGCCGGCTGGCGTAATCGCGCAGGGCACGCAGGAAATCCACCCGCCGGAAATCCGGCCAAAGCGCTTCGCAGAAGTAGAACTCGCTGTAGGCGCTCTGCCACATCAGGAAGCCGGAGAGGCGCTGCTCGCCGGAGGTCCTGATGACCAGTTCCGGATCCGGCTGGCCGCGGGTGTAGAGGTATTCGGAAATCTTGGTGTCGCAGATTTCTTCGGTGACTTCCGCGATGCCCTTGCCTTCGGCTTCGGCGTCCCGCAGAAGTTCCTTGACGGCGTCGACAATTTCCCGGCGTCCGCCGTAACCGATGGCCACGTTGACATGCAGTCCGTCGGCGTCGCCCGTGCTTTCGCCAAGCTCAGTGAGCTGTTTGGCCAACCGGGCTGGGAGGATCTCAAGTGCCCCTACCGGCTGGACACGCAGGTTGCCTTGTTCGCCCAGCCGGTCCAGGGTGTTGCCGATAATATCCAGCAACGGTTCCAGTTCGTCCGCATCACGGTTCAGGTTGTCCGTGGACAGCATGTACAGGGTGACCATCCGCACCCCGAGCTCCTGGCACCACCCCAGGAACTCCAGGATTTTGTCCGCTCCGGCCTGGTGCCCGTCGCTGGTCGGCGCCCCGGCGAGTTTGGCCCACCGCCGGTTTCCATCCACCATCACCCCGATGTGTTCGGGGATGCGGTCTCCGATAAGGGACCGCCGCAGCTTACGCTCATAGTAGGCGTAGACAACACCGGGGAATTTCATTGTTTGCCTCACGTGCCTGGGATCCGGAGCGTGGACCGCCAAGGGTCCCGCATACCCCGGGTCTGCCCATAGGATAAAAATCTTCTCCTAGGCTACCGCTAGCTCGGCTCGCCGAAGCGCATATCGGTGCCGGCGCCTGCTTACCAAACCGTAACTTACCGGGACGTAGGTTAGAATTTCCGTTATGGATTCGTCACCATTTTCCGCCCCGTCTCCGGGAGTTCCTGCACAGCACGACCCCGAATCGCGGACCACGCCCGGCCCCCTGGAAAACGCCGTTGAAGCAGTAGCCGAAGAACTGGAGATCAAGCCCCGGCTGCGCGGCTGGCTGCATGCCGGTGCCACTCCCCTTGCCCTGGCGGCGGGGATCATCCTTGTAGCCCTCGCACCGACGACGGGCACCCGGATTGCCTCCGCAATCTACGCCTTTACGGGCGTGCTGCTGTTCGGCACCAGTGCCGTCTACCACCGCGGCAACTGGTCCCCGAAGGTGAAAGTGGTGCTTAAGCGCCTGGACCATACGAACATCATGCTGGTCATTGCCGGTTCCTATACCCCGCTGGCGTGGTCCCTCCTGCCCCGGGACAGCGCGGTCACGCTGCTCTGGATCATCTGGTCCGGTGCCCTGGTGGGCGTCGCGTTCCGGCTCCTGTGGCTCCACGCGCCCCGCTGGCTCTACACGCCCGTCTACATTGCGCTGGGCTGCGCGTCCCTGTTCTACATTCCGGATTTCTACGGGACCAACCCGACGGCCGCCATCCTCATCTGCGTGGGCGGGGCCATGTACATTGCCGGTGCCGTTATGTATGCCATGAAGAAGCCCAATCCCTCGGTGGACTGGTTCGGCTTCCATGAGATCTTCCACGCCTTTACCCTGGCTGGATTCGCCGCCCACTATGTCGCCATCCTGATGGCCGTCCGCGCGGTGACAGGCTAGGAGTTCAGCGTGCGGAACTGGGCCGCCAACTCTTCCGGATCCGCCACCGGCCGGCTGCAGACCATCCCGCGGCAGAGGTAGGCCAAGGCGCCGCCGTCCGGTGCGGGCCGGTCCCGAAGCAGCGGCACCGCTGTTTCGCCGCCGGAGCCGCTGGCTACGACGACGGCGGGCCCGCCCGCGGCCCGCCCGGTCCGAAGCAGCTGACGCACCAGCCGGGGATCGCTGCCTGTCACGGCGAGTTCCCGCGGCCCCTCCAGCGCCTGCACGAGGACGGACATCGCCCAGCCGCCGGCGCGCGGGGCCCGTGCCGCCACCAGCTGAACATGGGACAGCAGCGCTTCTGCGAGGGCACGGTGCCGGGAGGAACCGGAATAGGCCGCGTAGGTCACCAGCACACCGGCAAAAAGCGCTGTGCCGCTGGGAGTGGGGCCGTCCATCGGATCGGCTGCCGAGAGCGATCCCTGCGCTGCCGCCAGCTGGTCCGTCCGCACGGCGGTGTCCTGCAGGACGCCGTCCACGATGAAGCGCTGCTCGGCGGCCAGGACCAGCTCCTCCGCTTTGCGGTACCACTGCTCTTCGCCGGTGGCGGCGAAGAGCGCAAACAGCCCTTCGGCAGCCCCCGCATAGTCTTCGAGCAGGCCCTCGATGCCGGCGGCCGTGCCTGCATGGGACACCCGCGCCAGCAGACCGTTCCGGTAGTGCACGCGCAGCAGGTAATCCGCAGCGTCCCGGGCCAGGTCCAGCAGGCCCGCTGCCTTCTCCCCCGGGTCTCCGGCATCGTCGAGTGCAAGGGCGGCGTCGGCCAGGCCGGCGATGGCCAGCCCGTTCCAACCCGCCACCACTTTGTCGTCGCGGTCCGGCTGGGGCCGCCGGTCCCGTACGGCCAGCAGCGCAGGCCGCACGCGCTGCCAGAGCTGCTCCTCCTCCGGCTGCAGGCTGCGCCCGAAGTGCAGGGTGGATCCGCCGGCCTCCATCCGGCCGGTTTCCAGGTCCAGCAGGGACAGAACCGCGTCGGCGTCGGCGCCGGAATCCGACAGGACGGTGCGGAGCTCGTCGGGGGTCCACACATAGGTGGCACCTTCCCGGCGATGCCCGTCCACGAGGGTGTCGGCGTCGAGCGAGGACGCAAATCCTCCCCCCTCGACGCGCAGCCGCTTGGCCAGCCAGGCCGCGGTATCGGCGCTGACCTGCAGCGCCAGGTGCCGCTGGTCCTCCGAGGGCGCCGAACGGCTCCAGTGGGCGTAGAGGCGCAGCAGCTGGGCATTGTCGTAAAGCATTTTTTCGAAGTGCGGGATGGCCCAGGCCCGGTCCACGGTGTACCGGGCGAAGCCGCCTTCGAGCTGGTCATACAGTCCGCTGCGGGCCATGGTTTCCAGGGTTCGGTCAGCCACGGACGCGGCGGCGCCGGCGGCCGGCCGGTCAGTGGATCCGTAAACCAGGAGGAACCGCAGCAGGGGCGACGGCGGGAACTTCGGTGCACCGCCCAGCCCGCCGAAACGCTGGTCTTCCTGTTCCAACACCGCCTCCACCGCGGCCTCGAGCACCTCCCCCGAGAGCGGACCGGACTCGGCCGTCACTTCCAGGCTGCCGATCAACCGCCGGTTTCCCGCCTGGGCGGAGGCCAGGTGTGCGGCAATCTGCGCGGCGCTTGCTTCGACTTCGGCCGGGCGGTCCCGCCAGGCGGAGGAAACCGCTTCCATAACCTGCTGGAAGGACGGCATACCCTGCAGCTGCCGGGGCGGAAAATAGGTGCCTGCATAGAAGGTGCGGCCGTCCGGCAGGGTAAACACGCTCATCGGCCAGCCGCCCTGGCCGGTCAGCGCCTGCGTAGCTGCCATGTACACGGCGTCGACGTCGGGACGTTCCTCGCGGTCCACCTTCACCGACACGAAGTGCTCATTCAGGTACTGCGCCGTGGCAGCGTCCTCGAACGATTCGTGCGCCATGACATGGCACCAATGGCAGGCAGCGTAACCCACGGAGATAAAGACGGGAACATTCCGGCGCCGGGCTTCGGCAAAGGCTTCCTCACTGAAGGGCCACCAGTCGACGGGGTTGTCCGCATGCTGGCGCAGGTAGGCCGACGCCTGGTTCCTCAGTCTTTCAGCCATGGCATTCCCCTTACCGGAGGTGGTCCCAGGTGGTGTCCCGTTCCTCCGTCGCACCGGGGGTGCCCTTGGCAGGCGCAGGTCCGGAGGCGTCCCGCCCGGCGTCTTCCCGGGCGGCTTCCTGGGTGGCCAGCACCTGTTCGCGGTAACGGACCCGGCGGATGCGTTTGGTCATGTCGCGGATCAGGAAGATGATCGCAATCACCACGAAGAGCGTGAAGAGGAACCCCAGCGTTCCCGGGGTGACGTCTTCTGCGGCAACTCCCGGTGCGAGGGACTCCTCGGGTGCCGGAGTGGCGGCCGTAGCCAGGCTGTACAGGAAGTTCACGGTATATCTCTCTTTTAGCCAATACTGCGGCGGGACCTATGTTCCCAGGGTCTATCGTATGCCAGCGAACAGGTCGGTTTCAGGCAGGTCGGTTTCCACGCGCGACTCAATCAGGGAGTAGTCCTCCCAGGGCCAGACCTTGCGCTGCAGATCCGGGCTGACGGCGAAAAAGAAGCCGTTCGGATCCACCTGCGTGCGGTGGCTGCGCAGGGCTTCGTCCCGGACTTCGAAGAAGTCGCCGCACTCGATCTGCGTGGTGGTCGCATGAGTGGGAGCGGGCGGCTGATGGCCTTCCGCATCGGTTTCCTGCCAGGCGGCGATCCGCTCTGCGTACGGGGACTTGAGGCCGGCCTCTTCCAGGGCAAAATGCAGGGCCCGGAAACGCTCCGGGTTGAAAGCCCTGTCGTAGTAAAGCTTCGACGGTTCCCACGCGGACCCTGTCCCGGGGTACCGCTCCGGATCGCCGGCCGCGGCGAACGCCTCCACGGCGACCTTGTGGGCCATGATGTGGTCCGGGTGCGGATAGCCGCCGTTTTCGTCGTAGCTGATGATGACGTGCGGCCGGAACTCGCGGACCAGCTTCACCAGGGGCGCCGCAGCGCGTTCCAGTGGCTGCAGGGCGAAGCAGCCGAAGGGCAGGTCCGGCAGCGGATCACCTTCGGGCAGCCCGGAATCCGTGAATCCAAGCCAGCGGTGCCGGATTCCCAGGGCCGCCTGTGAAGCGGCCATTTCACGCCGGCGCAGGCCGGCCAGGTCCCGCTTGCCTGCGGGATCATCTTCGGCACCGGGGTTGAGGATGGATCCCCGTTCCCCTCCGGTGCAGGTGGCAACCATCACTTCGACGCCGGCGGCGGCATAGGAGGCCATCGTGGCCGCGCCCTTGCTGGCTTCGTCGTCAGGGTGGGCATGCACCGCGAGCAGGCGCAGCGGGGCGGTAGGCCGGGAATCGGTGCTTTCGCGGGCAGACAAGGCAACTCCTGAGGTAAGCGGAAAACGACGGTGGAATCGAGAAGCTAAAATGGGCCTGTGAGCACTTCGGAAGGTCAGCCCGAGACGTCGGCACCCCATCAGCCGGACGTTTCCACGTCCGAGTCCAGATTAGCCAATCGCTACGGCGCTCCAAAGCGGCGCCTGTCGCGGCGGGCACGGATCATCGGCACGTCGGCCGCGGTGGCCGCCGGCATAGTGGCTGCGGCGTGGATGAACATCCCCGCCTCCACCGGAACGGTCACGTCGAAGGACGTCGGCTTTACCTTTCCGGAGGACGGCCGTGTGGTGGTGGATTTCAAGGTCGATAAATCGGCCGGCAGCACCGCTGCCTGCGCCGTCCAGGCACTCAACGAGAGTTACGCCGTCGTGGGCTGGAAGACGGTGCTCCTGGGTCCGGATGCTCCGGAAAGCAGCACCCAGCGGGTTGAACTCCGCACGGACTCCCCGGCAGTTACCGGCGGTGTGTCCTCCTGCTGGATAGTGGACGAGGGCTAGCCCCGTAAGACGTCCCGTCCCGCATATTGGGTTATGTGCGCGGGCAAACTACTATGGGAACTTACGACATGCCCCGCCCAGGTGTCCGGCTGGTCTTTGGTAGACATTCCAAAACCAGTTGGTCTCCGCCCGGCGGGGTCTTTGCTTGTCAGGCCAATCCGGCCGGCGGGCATTCAGCCATGCCGGACCAATGGATGGCCCGGACGTTTATATAAGGAGATACCCGTGTCAACCAACAGCGCATCTGTCGCCTGGCTCACGCAGGAGTCTTACGACCGCCTGAAGGCGGAACTGGATCACCTGTCCGGCCCCGGTCGGACGGAAATCGTTGCCCGCATCGAGCAGGCACGCTCCGAGGGCGACCTCAAGGAAAACGGCGGATACCACGCAGCCAAAGAGGAACAGGGCAAGGCTGAGGCCCGGATCCGGCAGCTGACGCAGCTCCTTGAAAGTGCACAAGTTGGTGAATCCCCGGCCGATGACGGCGTCGTGGAGCCGGGCATGCTGGTGGAAGCCCGCGTCGCCGGCGACGTGGAGACCTTCCTGCTGGGCAGCCGCGAGATCGCCGGCGACGGCAACATCGACGTCTACAGCGAAAAGTCTGCGCTGGGTGCGTCCATCCAGGGCCTCAAGGCCGGGGACAGCACTACCTACACCGCACCGAACGGTAAAAACATCTCCGTCGAGATCATCTCCGCCAAGCCCTACACCGGGTAGGTTTTCCCCGGTTCAGTGAAGGCGGGCTTTCCTACGGGAGGGCCCGCCTTTGCGTTGGCGCGCGGCGGTCGTGCCGCAGCACCACGGCGGCCAGCACGCCACCCATCGCGCCGAACAGGTGCGCCTGCCAGGAGACGCCCAGTGAGGTCGGGAAAAGGCCCCAGAGAATTGATCCGTACACCAGGAACAACACGGCGCTGAGCAGGATCTGCCCGATATTGCGGTTATAGAAGCCGCGGACAATCAGATACGCGAATAAACCGAACACCACGCCGGAGACGCCCACGGTCAGTCCGCTGCCGAACAGCCATACCCCGATTCCGGAGCACAGCCAGGATATGGCAAGCACCGAGACGAACCGCCGCACCCCTTCCAGCAGCGTCAGGAACGAAAAGACGATCAAGGGGACCGTGTTGCCGAGGAGATGGGACGTCCCGGCGTGGAGCAGCGGGGCGAACACCACGCCGTCGAGCCCCTCAAGCTGCCTCGGCAGGATGCCCAGCAGCGGAAAGAGGACCGGTTTGAAGAGCAGCGTGAGCAGGTACACCGCCCAGAGCACGGCGGCGAACAGGAGCGACCCGGCCAGGGCCGTGCGTGTACGGGAGGCAGCCATCGGCTTAACCCGCCAGCACTACGGGTTGGAACCCAACAGTGCGCAGGTTCTTCAGCACCAGTTCGCAGTGCTCGTGGCCCTTTGTTTCCATGTTGATGGTGATCGCTACGTCTCCCATGCTGATAGATCCTCCTACCCTCGTGTGGTCCACCCCGGTGACGTTGGCGTCCGCTTCCGCGATGATCCGCGAAATGGTGGCCAGCGACCCGGGACGGTCGTCAAGGAGGATGCGGACCACCAGGTAACGGCCCGCAGCCGCCAGTCCCCGCTGGATGACCTTCAGCATCAGCATCGGGTCGATGTTGCCGCCGGAGAGGATGACTGCCGTGTTTCCGGGATTGTCTATCTTCCCGTCCATCAATGCAGCCACTCCCACGGCTCCGGCCGGTTCCACGACCATCTTGGCACGCTCGAGGAGGAAAATCAGTGCGCGGGCAAGGGAATCCTCGCTCACGGTCACCACATCGTCCACCAGTTCACGGATGATCGAAAAGGGCAGTTGTCCGGGCCGTCCGACGGCGATGCCGTCCGCGATGGTGCTGACCCTGGTAAGGGGTACCAGTGCGTCGGCGGCCAGTGACGGCGGATAGGAGGCAGCGTTTTCCGCCTGCACTCCGATGATCCGGATCTCACGGCCCAGCTCCCGTGCACGGGACTTGATCGCGACGGCGACGCCGGCGAGCAGGCCGCCGCCTCCCACCCCCATCAGCACGGTGTCCAGGTCCGGTATCTGGTCCAGGAGCTCAAGCCCGATGGTCCCCTGTCCGGCCACCACATCCACGTTGTCGAACGGATGGACAAAGACGGCACCGGTTTGGTCGGAGTACCGCTGGGCCTCTGCCAGGGCCTCGTCGACGGTATGGCCGTGAAGGATGACCTCCGCGCCGTGTCCCCTGGTGGCGGCCAGCTTGGGCAGCGCCACTCCCTGCGGCATGTAGATCCGGGCGGAAATACCCAGGCGCGCCGCAGCTACGGCCACGCCCTGTGCGTGGTTGCCGGCAGAGGCTGCCACCACTCCCCTGGCTTTGTCAGCGGGAGACAGCTTGGCCATGCGGACATAGGCGCCGCGGACCTTGAATGAACCTGCCCGTTGGAGGTTTTCGCATTTGAGGTGCACCGGCGAGCCGATTTCGCGGGCCAGCGCCCGTGATGACTCGACGGGTGTGTGGGCAATGACTCCGTCGAGGAGCTTCGCCGCGGCCCGGATATCGTCCAGGGTGACGGGCAACTGCGACAGATCGGTCATTTGCGGCGCTCTTCCTCTGTAGCCAATGTATCCACCGTGTCGGAACCGGGTTCCCCCGACACAGGGTTGCCGCCGTCGTCGTTCTCTTCCCCCTCCTGTTCCATCGCCGGGTCGTCCTCCCAGCCGCGGGCCGCTATGTAGCGGACCATCGTGTTGAGGATGGCCAGCAGCGGCACTGAAAACAGGGCTCCGGGAACCCCCGCGGCGAGGGTACCGCCCGTGACTGCCAGGATCACGGCCAGGGGGTGGAGGGAGACGGCCTTACCCATGACCAGCGGCTGGAGGATGTGGGATTCCAGCTGCTGCACCAGCAGGACGATGCCCAGCATGATCAGCGCGTTGACTCCGCCGTTTGCCACCAATGCCAGCAGGACCGCCACGAAGCCGGTGACAAACGCACCTACCAACGGAACGAACGAGCCCAGGAAGACCAGAACCCCGAGGGGCAGGGCGAGCGGTACACCGATGAGGGCTGCGCCGCCGCCGATGCCGATGGCATCGATGAGCGCCACCACCACCTGCACCCGCACGTAGTTGACCATGGATTCCCAGCCGTGGATGCCGGCTCCGTAGGCGGCGGTCCGTGCCCGGCGCGGCAGCAGTCCGGAAGTGAACTCCCAGATCCGGCGGCCGTCCAGCAGGAAGAAAACCAAGGCGAAGAGGGTCAGCAGGATGCCGGCGGCGAAGTGGCCGGCGCTGCTGCCCACGCTCAGGGCACCGGAGAGGATATTGGCCGAATTGTCCTGCAGCGTGGTGGTGGCTTCGTTGAACAGCGAGTCCATGTCGCCGGCGGTGACGTTCAGCGGACCGTCGGACAGCCAGCCCTGGATCTGGCGCACTCCGGCGAGCGTTTCTCCCCAGAGATCCCGGAACCCGAGGGCAAGCTGCCGTCCCACCAAGGTCAGGGCAGCGATAACGACGCCGAGGAAGGCCACGATGGTCACGGCAACCGACAGACCGCCGGGGAGCCGGTTCCGCCGCAGCCAACTCGAAACCGGGGACAGCAGCCCGGCCAGCAGGGCGGCGATCATCAGCGGAATGATCAGCAGCGAGAAGTGGCTGAGGATCCAGATAAGCCCGGCGCCGACGATCAGGACAATGCCGAGACGCCAGGCCCAGGCGGCACTGACCCGCAGGGCGAAAGGGACCTCGTCGTTGTTCCGGTGGGAATTCGCCGCCGCTGCCTGCAGCGCGCGGGGCGCCGCTGTGCGTCGCGCATGGGGTTTCATGGGGCCATCTTTCCATACCGGGCTTGGGCCGGGACCCCTCTTTACGTGCCTATCCTCGCTGTTACCTCAAGCCGGGTCCAACTGGGCGCGGATGCCCCAGTGGGCGGAAAAGACCTGGCCCGGGGGCAGCCAGGCCAAGCCCTCCCCCGAATTCAGGGCGTTGGCCGGGGCGGTCATCGGTTCCAGGGCCACCGCGCGCCGCTGCCCGGGGAATGTGTCTGTGACAAAAACGTGGACATAACCGCATTCGGCCCCGGTCCAGAGACTCACCGTCCGTCCGTCCGGCGCGCTGAGCGTATGCCGGTGCGTGCCGGGGGCTGACTCATCGAACGACAGGTCCGTGTAGGCGCTGTCCAGTGCCAGGTCCCCTACCCGGGCCCCGCCGCGGAGGTCCGCCGCTCCGGTCGGTTCCTGCCTACCGTTTGGAATGAGCCGCTCATCAACGGTCAGCACCGTGGACGCGGACACCGTGAGCACCAGGTCTTCGGTCGGTACGTCGCCGAGCCGCAGGAAGGGATGGGCACCGAGGGCAACGGGAGCGGCGGCGGTGCCCACATTCGTCAGGCTTTGCTGCACCCGCAGACCGCCGTCGTCGTCGAGGCTGTAGCGCGCACGGTGCAGCAGGTGGAAGGGATACCCGTGCTGCGGGAAGATTTCCGCGCTGAGTTCCACGGCGCCCGGCACCTGTTCCCGGACGGTGTATCCGGTATTGCGCAGCAGGCCGTGGCTGGCGTGCCCGCGGGATGGCTCGGTGATGTCCAGCTGCTGTGTCTTCCCCGCCAGGGTCCATCGTCCGTCCGCCGTCCGGTTAGGCCATGGTGCCAGCAGCACCCCGTTGGCGGACGGGGGTATGGCGGTGTCCGGATACGTCTGCACCAGATCGACCCCGTCAACCGTGTACCGGCGCAGCGCGCCGGCCAGGGAAGCGATGACGGCGCGGGCACTGCCGCGGCTGATTTCATATTGCGGACCGGTGGCCGGGCTGGCCTCCACCGGTTCGCTGCCGGTTGCGTTCATGCCACCCGATCTTACCCGCGCGTCCGGTAATCACTCATCGAAATGCGTGTTGACCCGGTCGCTGACGGCGGCAACCACACCTGCCGCGACATTGCGGATTTTGATATTCCGGCTGTTCGAGACGCTGCGCAGGATGTCGATTGCAGCCTGCTGGCTGCAGCCGTTCTGCCCCATGATGATGCCTGCCGCCAGGTCCACCACGGTCCGCGATTCCAGCGCGGCCTGGAGGTTCGCCGCCCGGTTCGCCTGCGCATCGATCTGCAGGGCCAGCCGGAGGACCTTGGCAGTTTCAGCGGCAACAGCACGCACACCGGCAATCTCGCCGGGGCCAAACGCGTTTATCCGCACGGAATAGCAGCTGAGGACCCCGCGGTCCCCCTCCAGCGGCAGGGCGACGGCGGCAATTGACCGGATTCCGTTATCGGCTGCCCCGGCCAGCGCGGGCCAGTGCTGATCCGCGGCAAGGTCCGTCAGCACGACGTCGGGTCCGCCGCCCAGCACCGTCCCGCCCGGGCTGCCGGGACCATGCTCCGCACGGAGTGCCGGTAACCCCGGCGTCCGGACGGTGAGCAGCGGCCGCCGGCTGCGTTCCACGGCGATCGTACAACCGTCCGGTGCAGACAGGGCCAGCCGCCGGGCTGCAACCCCGGCGGCAACGGACAGGAATGTCTCGGTATCCGGTCCGCCCAGCAGGGCGGCAACGAGCTCCTCGACCACCGGCTGCCGCTCGGATTCGGCCATCGAAGCCCCCTTTCCCGGTTCCCCAGCGGCCATGCTACGTCCGCATGAGGAGGGTGCCCAGAGTCCAGGCCTTTTAAACGGCGGAAGGACCGCAGGCGTTGCCTGCGATCCTTCCGGTAGTAGTACTACCGATGTGTCGTTGCCGGGTGCGTTTAGTCGTTGCCTCGGAGAATCGACAGGAGACGGATGATCTCCACGTACAGCCACACCAGCGTCACGGTCAGGCCGAATGCAGCGGTCCAGGAGTAACGCTCCGGGGTGCCCGCCTTGACGCCCTGCTCGATGGACGTGAAGTCCATGATGAGCGAGAACGCTGCCAGGCCGATGGCCAGGACACCGATGAAGACGCCCAGCGGGATGCCGAAGATCTCCACGCTGCCCCGCAGGCCCCACGGATCCTGCACGCCTCCGAAGATCATCAGGCCGACGTTGAGCAGGGAGAAGACCGCGTAGCCGATGATGGCGATCATAAAGAAGCGGACGGCCTTGGGCGTGGCGCGCACCTTGCCGCTGCGGAACAGTACGAGGGTGACCGCGAAGACTGCCAGCGTGCCGAGCACTGCCTGCAGTCCGACACCCGGGTACATGTTGTCCAGGACAGCGGTCAGACCGCCGAGGAACATACCTTCAAGGAAGGCGTAAGCCAGGATCAGTGCGGGAACGGGCTCACGCTTGAAGGAGTTCACCAGGCCCAGGACGAAGCCGCCCAGTGCGCCCAGGATCATCAGCCCGCCGCCCAGTCCCGGCAGCAGCAGGGTCGGAACTGCGGCACCCACCAGGACCATCGCGAGGCAGAACACCGTCTTCATGATGACGTCGTCGTAGGTCATGCGGCCCATGTCCGACGGCTTGGCCGAAGGGGCCGTGTAAAGATCCTGCAGCTGCTGCGGGGTCATGTAGCTGTTGTCTGTTGCCAGGGAGCCCGTTGCGGTACCGCCGCGGGTCTGGGAACGGAAGTTTTTTCCGTTGAATACCGGATTTCCGCCAAGTGCCATTGAATCTGTCCTCCATCTGGGGGGCTGTTTCAGCCCAGCCTACCAATTACAACGAGTACAGGGGGCGGCAGATTCCCGCGGAACTGCTGCCTGGAGATAACGGTTTGGTACCGCCGGATCCCCCGGAGGAACGCGGGCTTGCATTTGCGCCCAGCCAGTCGTTACCCGATCGCGACATGCGCGCCGGGAGAAAGGTCATTGCCTGAAACATTCTGTGGGTAGCATGTTCTCCATTCGGTGACCCGTGTCACATCTGCCCGCCTGCGCGCCGCTTCTTCGGTTCCGCAGCCCTGCGTGGAGGTTTCAGAACTTGGTAAGAACATCGGCGCTGACCCGTTATCTGGGGATGCTGGCGGCCGTGGCAGCAATGTTTGCTGCCCTGCTGCTCTCGGCTCCAGCCGCGTCCGCAACCACTGCAACGCCTGACGCCTCGCCGTCAGCCACAAGTCCCGACTCCGGGGCGGACTACCCCGATCGGATCAGCGGCGTCATCAAGAATGAGGGCACTCCGCTCGAGGGGGTGAAAATCACCGCGAACGGCAACGGGTACGAGGGCGAAGCCGTCACCGGGGCAAACGGCTCCTGGTCCATCGGCGTCCCGCAGCAGGGCGCCTATGAAGTGGAGCTGGACGAATCCACCCTTCCGGAGGGTGTCGCCCTGGCGGAAGGCCAGCAGAACCCGCGCACCGTCACCTTCGCCAACACCACCAACATCACCACGCTGTTCCTGCTGGGTGAAGGCATCGTGCTGCAGGAGGAAAGCTTCGGGTCCCTGCTGCTCGAGCGCGCCGTGGCTGGCCTGAGCTTCGGACTCCTGCTGGCGCTGAGCGCCGTCGGTCTCTCGCTGATCTTCGGCACCACCGGCCTGACCAACTTCGCCCATGGGGAAATGGTGACTCTGGGCGCCATCCTTGCCTTCGCCTTCGCCTCACTGGGCATGCCGCTCTGGGTCGCGCTTCCGCTGGCGGTACTGGGCGGCGCGGCCTTTGGCTATGTGCAGGACGCCGGAATCTGGAAGCCGCTGCGACGCCGCGGCACCGGCCTGGTGCCCATGATGATCGTCAGCATCGGCCTCGCCGTGGCAGTGCGCTACACCGTCCTGTTCTTCTTCGGCGGCGGAACCCAGCAGCTGCCGGGCTCCCAGAGCCCGATATTGGAACTCGGCCCCGTGTCCATCCCCCGGAATACCCTGGTGTCCCTGATCGTCAGCCTGGCCGTCATCCTGGTGGTCGCGCTCCTGCTGCTGCGCACCCGGATCGGCAAGGCCACCCGGGCAGTGGCGGACAACCCCGCCCTGGCCGCGGCGTCGGGCATTGACGTGGATCGGGTCATCCGGCTCGTCTGGGTCATCGGTGGAGCCCTTGCCGCCATGGGCGGCATCCTCTGGGCGTACTACCGGCCGGGCGTTTCCTTCAACATGGGCCAGCAGATCCTGCTGCTGATCTTCGCCGGAGTGACCCTGGGCGGTCTCGGCACGGTCTTCGGCGCACTGGTCGGATCCGTCCTGGTAGGCCTCTTCGTGGAAATCTCCACCCTCTGGCTGGAGGCGGACCTGAAATACGTGGGCGCCCTGGTCATCATGATTCTTGTCCTGCTGGTCCGGCCGCAGGGACTCCTCGGCCGCCGCGAGCGCATAGGTTAGGGGCTTAGCTGCAAATGGATTTCGCCAATATTCTTCTCGGTGCCTTCACCGAAATCATCAGCCCCACCACGGCCGCGTACGCACTGGCCGCCCTCGGGCTGGCCGTGCACTTCGGCTACACCGGCCTGCTGAACTTCGGCCAGGCCGGATTCATGGCCGTCGGCGCCTACGGCTTCGCCATACCGATCCTCTCCTTCAACGCCCCGCTGCCGCTGGCGCTGCTGATCGCCCTGCTGGCATCCGCGGTGTTTGCCGTCATCCTGGGCATCCCCACGCTGCGTCTCCGTGCGGACTACCTTGCCATCGTTACCATTGCCGCCGCCGAGATCATCCGGTACGTCGTCACCACCAACTCCATGACACCGGTGACCGGATCCGCCAACGGCCTGGCCGCCTTTACCGGCAGCTTCTATGCCCTCAACCCGATACCGGACGGCTCCTACAGCCTCGGCCCCGTCTCCATGAACGAGCGGGACCTCTGGATCCGCCTGGTGGCCTGGACCCTGGTGGCCCTCGCCTGCCTCCTGGTGTGGATGCTGATCCGCAGTCCCTGGGGCCGCGTGCTCAAGGGCATCAGGGAGGACGAGAATGCCGTCCGCGCCCTGGGCAAGAACGTGTACGCCTACAAAATGCAGGCGCTGGTCATCGGCGGCCTCCTGGGCTCGCTGGCCGGAATCATCTTCACCCTCCCCCGGGACGCCGTGCAGCCGGCAAACTACGGGACCGAGCTGACCTTCTACCTCTACACCGCCCTTCTCCTGGGCGGAATGTCCACCGTGCTCGGACCGGTTCTGGGGTCGATGATCTTCTGGGCCATCCTCTCCGTCACACAGGGTCTGCTCTACGGTGCCATTGAATCCGGGTACATCACGTTCATCACCACTACCCAGGCAGGCCAGATCCGCTACATCCTTGTAGGCGTAGCCCTGATGCTGCTGATGATCTTCCGGCCCCAGGGCATTCTGGGCAACAAGAAGGAGCTGTCGTTCGCATGAGCCACAAAGCAGACGAGCCCCGGGCGGAAGCGCGCGCCTCAGGGGCGCACGCAGCCGGTACGGAAGCGGAAGCATCCCACGCCCGTCCCGTCACCCCGGCGGACAACGAATACATGGACGACACCCGTCCCATCGCACAAGGTGAGATCGGCCCGGGATGTGCCAAGCGGGATCCGATCCTGGTGGCGGAAAACGTCACCCGGACCTACGGCGGAATCAACGCCGTGGATGTGGAGCACGTGGAGATTCCGCGGCATAAGATCACCGCACTGATCGGCCCCAACGGTGCCGGGAAAACGACTCTTTTCAACCTGCTGACCGGCTTCGACACGCCCCAGTCGGGCGCCTGGCAGTTCGAGGGCAAAGACCTGGCCGGGGTTTCCGCCTACAAGGTGGCACGCCTCGGCATGGTCCGCACATTCCAGCTGACCAAGGTCATGGGCAAGCTGACCGTCTTGGAGAACATGCGCCTGGGTGCCACAGCCCAGCCGGGGGAATCCCTCAGACGGGCGCTCCTGCCTCCGCTGTGGCGCCAGCGGGAAAAGGAGATTACCGAGCAGGCCGACGTCCTGCTGGCCAAGTTCAAGCTGGACACCAAGCGGAGCGACTATGCAGCGTCTCTCTCCGGCGGCCAGCGCAAGCTGCTGGAGATGGCCCGGGCCCTGATGGTCCGCCCCAAACTGGTCATGCTGGATGAGCCCATGGCCGGCGTGAACCCTGCGCTGACCCAGTCCCTGCTGGACCACATCAAGAACCTAAAGGCCGAGGGCATGACCGTCCTGTTCGTCGAGCACGACATGCACATGGTCCGCCACATTGCCGACTGGGTGGTGGTCATGGCCGAAGGCAAGGTGGTGGCCGAGGGACCGCCTTCCGAGGTCATGAAGGACCAGGCCGTGATCGACGCCTACCTGGGCGCCCATCACGACGTGGACCTCGCCGATTCGGAGGGTTTCGAAAAGCTCGAAGCGGAGCTGGAGCAGGACGCCGAGTCATCGGTGGGAACCGAACCCGCCGTCCAATCTGCCGGGGCATCGGCCCGGCGCCACGACGAACGGAAGGACCAGGCATGAGCGCGGAGGCATTCGACGGCGACTCGGTTGTCAAGGTGACCGACCTCGTGGCGGGGTACATCCCCGGGGTGAACATCCTCAACGGCTGCAGCATCGAAGCCCGCCGGGGAGAGCTGATCGGAATCATCGGACCCAACGGTGCCGGCAAGTCCACCCTGCTCAAGGCGATGTTCGGCCTGGTCAAGGTGCATTCCGGGACCGTAGTGGTCCGCGGCCAGGACCTCACCGGGCTCAAGGCCAACAAGCTCGTCAGCCGGGGTGTGGGATTCGTTCCGCAGAACAACAACGTCTTCCCTTCCCTGACCATCGAGGAGAACCTGCAGATGGGCGTCTACCAGGCGCCCAGGACCTTTCGGGAACGCTTCGATTTTGTGGCCGGCGTGTTCCCCGAACTGGCCAAGCGCCGGGCCCAGCGGGCGGGTTCCCTGTCCGGCGGTGAACGCCAGATGGTCGCCATGGGCCGTGCCCTGATGATGGATCCCGCCGTGCTGCTGCTGGACGAACCCTCCGCCGGGCTCTCCCCCGTCAAGCAGGACGAGGCGTTCCTGCGGGTGCATGAGATCAACCGGGCAGGAGTCTCCGTGATCATGGTGGAACAGAATGCCCGCCGCTGCCTGCAGATCTGTGACCGGGCGTACGTGCTGGACCAGGGCCGGGACGCCTACACCGGTACCGGGCGCGAACTCATGAAGGATCCAAAGGTCATCCAGCTCTACCTGGGCACCTTGGCAGAGACGGCCTAGTCCTTCCCGGCCCAAGGAGGGGCCCAGGGGCGGCGGAAGACTCCGCGCCTCTGGGAGGCATCATCAGAGGACAGTCAGCAGCAAGGAAGAAGCCCCCGCCGGAACCGGCGGGGGCTTCTTCCTTGCTGTTCTGCTTCAGTTACAGTTTGCCCGCTTCGGAGCGGCTCGGCTGCGGCACGTTATCAGCGTCGTACTGGTAGATACCGATGAAGGCTTCCGTGGGGTCTCCGTTCGCATCGAACGTGATCGGTCCGGAGTAGCCGTCATAATCGATGTCTCCGCCGCCGCGCAGGATGGTCACGCAGCCGGCAAAGTCGTAGCATTTCTCGCCCTCGCCGGACACGCTCTCCAGCTGGGCGGCTATGGCCTTGCCATCGGTGCTGCCCGCGGCCTCGGACGCAAGCGCCAAGAGGGTGACGGCGTCGTAGCTTTCACCCGCGTAGGACCAGTCCTTCAGCGCCGGATCGACTCCAAGCAGGGACTCCTTGAAGTTTTCCGATGCGAAGGTTCCGGGAATGGTTCCCTGCGCCCCTTCAAGGGTTCCGGCGTCCAGGTCCTTGCTGTAGTCCGACGTATTGCCGTCCACAAAGAACAACTGGCTGGCGTCGACACCCTTGGCCGTCAGCAGCGGCACGATGCTCTTGGCCTGGTCAAAGCTGATCACCACGATGGCGTCCGGCTTTGCTGCCACAACGGAGTCCACCTGGCTGCTGAACTGGGAGTCGCCCTCATTGAACATCTCCTCGGCCACCACCTGGCCGCCGGCGGATTCAACCGAGGTCTTCACGTTGCTCTGCAGCCCCGTGCCGTAGGCGTCGTTAAGCACGATCATGCCCACGGTCTGCGCGCCACAGGACATGATGTAGTTGCCCAGGATGCGTCCCTGCAGGAGATCCGAGGGAGCGGTCCGCCAGTACAGTCCGTTGTCATCCCAAGTGGTGAAGTCCGGTGAGGTGTTGGCCGGGGAGAACTGGATGACGCCGGCGCCGGTGATGTTGCCGATCACTGTTTTGGAGACGCCCGAGGACGCTGCACCCACAATGGCGCTGACGCCCTGGCTGAGCAGGTCGTTTACCGACTGGGTGGCGATATCCGTGGTGGTGTCGCCGGAATCGCGGTGGACAATTTCGATGTCCTTGCCGAGGACGCCGCCGGCCGCATTGATTTCCTCAACTGCCAGGTTGGTGCCGGCAATTTCCGGCGGGCCGAGGTACGCGAGGGAACCCGTGGTGGGCAGCAGCGTGCCGATCTTCAGCGGTGCGTCGGTGGTTCCGGTGGAGGCGGGGACGGCCGCGGGATCGCCCTTGGCGCCCGGGTCTTCCCCGGTTCCCCCCTGGCTTTCCGGGCAGGACAGAACCGAGGCAGCGGCGGTTTCGGTCTCTGCGGATGTTTCTTCAGCAGACGATTCCCCGCTGCCGCCGCTGCAGCCGCTGGCGAACATTGCGAGGCCCAGCCCAAGGGCGGCGATCTTGGCGGTGCGGGCGTATCCCGTGCCCGTGCCAAAACCGCTGGCAGTGCGTAGTGCAGTCATAAAAGTTTCTCCCCGATCGAAAGGCGGGTGCCTTTGACGCAAATACCAGGTGTTCCTGATTAGAAGAAAAGCTAGTAGATCATTGTGTCGAATATAAGAGGCTGCGGTTACAGCCTTGTAACGCTCGTCACATTCCAACATTGATCCCCTTGCCGGGAAGTGCGCATTAGCCCTATACGATGGCCGTAGAACCGTTATCTTGGGGGAAAAATGCACATTCCGCGCCTGTCCACTGCCGCTTCCGCACTTGCCGTGCTGCTCCTGATGGGGCCCGCTGCTCCGGCACAGGCCCTGGAGTGCGCGCCGGGCTACCTTCCCGCCGTCGTCGACGGGGTCGAGACGTGCGTCGTAAGCACCTACAGCCCCGCTGTGCCGGCGCCGTCCTACAACCCGGGCGAAAGCCACTACGATCCGTCCACCGGCAACTATTCCGAGGCGGTTCCCGCCGTTCCGGTTCCGGCCGCGCCCGCCGCACCCGTGGAGCCCACGCCGGAAGCCACACCGGAAGCCGCGCCGTCCACTATGCCGCCGTCCCCGGCTTCCACCGGCAGCACGGGTGGAACACCCGTCGGCGGAACCGGAGGGAACTCTTCGACCGGCACGACGTCGCCGAGTCCCAGCCGGAGCGCCAGCCCCTCGCCGTCCGCCACGGACGCGGTGGATGAGGAACGTACCGCCTCGGATCTGGCACTCCCGGCGATCGCAGCCGTCGTCATACTCGGACTGCTCGCCGGCGGACTGCTGCTGCGCCACCGCAACCGGTCACGCGGCTAGGGGTACCCCAGGTCGGACTCGAACCGACAACACGCGGATTTTAAGTCCGTTGCCTCTGCCAATTGGGCTACTGGGGCTCTGCGATTGCTTTCCAAGCCTACTGGAAACGCGTGTACGGCAGGAAACACGACGACGGCGGCCCTCCTGCTGGAGGGCCGCCGTCGTCGTCTGTGAACGAATGCGGAAGACTAGGCCTTCACGGCCGGCTTCTTAGCCGGCGTTGCTGCTTCCTCGAAGCCGCGGCGCGGATCTTCCAGGTTGCGCAGCGACGTCAGGTCGCGGCCGTAGCTCACGTTCAGCAGCCAGCCCGAGATGACGCGGAACTTGCGCTCGAACATCGGCATGGCCAGGCCGTGGTAGCCACGGTGCGCCAGCCAGGCCGGGAAGCCCTTCAGGCCGAAGCCCATGATGTTGGCGACACCCTTGTACTGGCCAAGGCCTGCAACAGCACCCAGGCTCTTGTGGTTGTACTCTTCCACGGTGCCGACGCCGTAGCGGGCGGCCATGATGTTCTTGGCCAGCAGCTTCGCCTGACGGACGGCATGCTGTGCGTTCGGGACGCAGAAGCCGCCTACTCCGCCGCCGGAAAGATCCGGAACCGCGGAGACGTCGCCGGCAGCCCAGGCGCCGTCGATGGGGCCGTCGTCGCCGGTGATGCGCAGTTCGGCGTTGGCGCGGACACGGCCGCGCTCATCCACCGGGAAGTCGGTGGCGCGGACCATCGGGTTCGCCTGCACACCGGCGGTCCAGATCAGGGTGTCAGCACCGAACTCGCCGGCCGGGGACTTGTCCGCCATGTTGATCAGCTTGAGGAGGCCGCCTTCTGCGGACGCCAGCGACGTGTTCAGCAGGACCTCGATGCCGCGCTCACGCATGCTGGAGACAACCCACTCGGCCTGGTCCGGCTTGACCTCGGGCATAACCCGGCCCATGGCCTCGATCAGGACGAAGCGGAGGTCTTCGCGGCGAAGCCGGTCATTGATACGGACCGCGTCGCGGGCCATGTCTTCGAGCTCGGTCAGGGTTTCGATGCCGGCAAAGCCGCCGCCGACGACGACGAAGGTCAGCGCACGTTCGCGTTCCGGGCCAACGGGCATGAGCGATGCGGTTTCAATGCGCTCGAGCACGTGGTTCCGGGTGGCCATTGCTTCTTCAATGCTCTTCATTCCGATGCCGGCCTCGGCGAGGCCCGGGATCGGGAAGGTGCGGGTGATCGAGCCTGCCGCTACGACAACATCCTGGTACGGCAGCTCGAACGGCTCACTGCCGTCGCCCGGCTCAATGGTCGCGGTGCGGGCGGCATGGTTGATGGAAGTCACCTTGCCGTTGATCAGCTCGGTCTGCTTCAAGTGCATGCGGTGGGACACAACGGCGTCGCGGGCTTCAATGGTGCCTGCGGCAACCTCGGGAAGGAAAGGCTGGTAGGTCATGTACGGCAGCGGATCCACTACCGTAACAATCCCTCCCTGTTCCTTTACCTTCTTCTGGAGGTCTTTGGCCACGTACAGACCGACGTAACCACCGCCGACCACCAGAACGCGGGGACGATCAGAAAACTGCTTGTTCGATGCCATGCCCCAATCCTACCTGAGTTTGTGAAAGCTTTCACGAACCATTTGACAAACCGCGAACAGGGCGTTTCGCTACCGGACTCCCGCTTCATCCAGGGAGCCCGTTTCGGTCGCCTGCGTCCCGCCGGCCGTTGTCCCGCGGCGCCGAACGTGAGTCACATGCACCGTGCCGGCCACCAGCAGGGCCACCAGGAGCCCGCCGAAACCAAGTACGACGACGGCGGGTAGGTTGCCGTTCGCAGCAGCCGGCTCCTGCGCCACCGGGACGGCGGGCTCCGGCAGGTCCGGGACCGAGGGGGCGGGAATATCCGCAGCGCCGGGCGACTCATCCGCCACCCGCCGGTGCACGCGGATCCACTCGGCAATGGTTCCCAGCGGGTTGCTGGTGACCGAGGGAACATCGGCATTCACTGCGGCATTGGCGTCCAGGATCCCGTAGCCGTAAATAGTGTCCGTCCCCGGGTCCCCGGCGTCCCGCGCGGTGCTGACGATCCGGTTGACCACATCTGCCGCGCTCATTTCCGGGTATGCAGCACGGATCAGTGCAGCAACACCGGACACCAGCGGCGCCGCCCCGGAGGTGCCTTCCCATTTCGCATACCGGGATGTGTCCCCGGGCATCCCCCCGATCAGGTCTTCGGCAGGAGCGGCAACACCAATGCTGATGCCTTCGGAGGACGAGTTCTGGCTGGCCTCGCCCTGCCGGTTCAGTCCGGCCACGGTGAGGACCCCGGGAATGGTGGCAGGTGCTCCCACCTGGACCATGCCGACACCGCGGTTGCCTGCGGCTGCGACAACCACCACGTCATTCTGCTCGGCGTAAAGGAACGCGTCGTCCCAGCTTTCCGGCCAGGCGGTCGAGGTACTGCCGAGGGACATGTTGATGACCTGGGCGCCGTTATCCACGGCCCAGCGGACGGCGGCGGGGATCTGCGTGTCAATCGGAACTCCGCCGGGATTCGTTCCGCCGATCCAGGTGGAGACAGCGAGGATCTCCGCCTCGGGGGCAACGCCGATGATGCCGTCGGGGCGGTCCGCCGGCTTGTCCTTGTCCTCGCCTTCCTTTTCGTCCCCTTCGCCGGCTTCCTTGTCCTCCGGGGGTTTCTCGTGGCCCCGGCCGGCCAGCAGTGTCGCCACCAGCGTTCCGTGCCCGGGCGTGCTGCCGAGGCCCCTGGCACCCTGCGGATCGCCCGCGCCTGATGCATCGAACCCTCCGACGACGGCACCGGCCAGGTCAGGGTGAGTTGCATCGACGCCGGTATCGATGACGGCCACCTTCACTCCGGCACCCTTGGTGGTCTTCCAGGCCTCGGTCACACCGTAGTCGGCGAGCCAATACTGTTTGTCCCGCCATTCATCGGCCTGTGCCGGAGCAGGTGCCAGCAGCGGCACCGCCACTGCTGCGCAGAGCGCTGCGGCGGCGGTCCTGAGGCGTGCGGCGCCTCCCCGGCGGCGGCCGGGGGCGGTTCCCGTTGCCCTCACGCGCTCAGCGCAATGCCGTCAAGGATGTCGTGTTCGCTGGCGAACGCCGTGGCCACGCGGCCGTCGGTCAGTTCGTCGATGCGGTCCACGATGGTGCGCCAGATCAGCGCGCCGGCCCCGATAACGTCCACGCGGCCCGGATGCATGTACGGCAGTGCTGCCCGCCCGGCACGGTCCCGCCGCAGCAGGGCGTCGGCTGTCTCGTCAATCCGCTCCCGGCTCAGCTCAGCCCCGTGTATGGCCTCGGGAGAGTACTCGGCCAAGCCCAAGGCCGCGGCGGTGACAGTGGTGATGGTCCCGGCCACCCCCACCAGCCGGTCGGCTTCGGCCAGCGGCACACTGACCAGTGCGGAAGCAATCATGTCCAGGATGTCGGTGCGTGCTGACGCGATTTCCGCTTCGGTAGGCGGATCCGACAGCAGGTACCGTTCGGTGAAGCGCACGCAGCCCATGTTGGTGCTCTTCGCCGCCAGGACGCCGGAGCCGTCACCGAGGACGAACTCGGTACTGCCGCCGCCCAGGTCCACCACGAGTGTCTTGGCGCCGTTCCCGCCGGCGAACACGCTTGCCGCACCGGCGAACGAAAGCGCCGCTTCCTCGTCTCCGCTGATCACTTCGGGTTCAACGCCGAGGCGTTCGCGGATTCCGTCGACGAATTCCTGCCGGTTTTCGGCGTCGCGGCTGGCGGAGGTGGCAACGAACCGGATACGGGAGGCACCATGCTCACGGATCAGGGCAGCGTACTCATCCGCCGCTGCAAAGGTGCGTTCCAACGCTTCCGGGGCCAGCCGTCCGGTGGCATCCACGCCCTGTCCCAGCCGGTTAACCCGCATCAGGCGTACGACGTCGGTGAGCTGGGCTGCGCCGTGATCGTCCCGGGTGATGTCCGCGATGAGGAGCCGGATGGAGTTGGTGCCGCAGTCGATGGCTGCAACCCGCATGCCTTCGGCGCGGTTGTCTTCCTGGCCTGTCACAGTTCCCCCTCGTTCGTAGCGGCATCCGTTGCCTGCCGGCGTGCAGCCTTCTTGCTCTCGAGTTCTTCCGGGCTTAGGCCCTGTGTCTTCGTGTGGCGGCTAAGGTCACGCGCCGGAGCGGGAGCTGCAGTGTCCCAAGCACCTTCGCAGTAGCAGCGGTCGGTTGTCCACCATTGTTCAATAGCGGCCAGTGCTTCGTCGCCCAGCGGATTCACCCCGGGGCCGGCGGCCAGGGAATGGCCCACCAGCACGTGCAGGCATTTCACGCGGTTAGGCATGCCGCCCGCGGAGACACCGTCGATTTCCGGTACCGGACCGGTTCCGGTGCGCTCCCCGATCTCGTTACGGACCCGGAGGTAGTGTTCGTGGGCGCTTCGGTACCGCTGCGCCAGCTCCGGGTCCTCCTCCAGCCGGCGGCTCATATCGGTCATCAGGCCGGCGGCTTCCAGCCGGGACACGGCAGCCGTGATGACCGGATGCGTCAGGTAATAGGTGGTGGGGAAAGGTATGCCGTTGCTCAGCCGGGGGGCCGTGGTGGCTACCAGAGGGTTGCCGCAGACGCAGCGGGCGCCGATTTCAACGACGTCGCGCACCGGGCGGCCAAGCTGCCGGCTCAGGGTTTCCAGGTCTTCCTGGGTGGGGGCGAGCTGGTCCTGGGTCATGCAGGAGGTTCCTTCCGTGGGGGCCGGTGAGGGCCCCGGGCTGCTTCTTCTATCAGCCTCCAGATTACTGTGCCGTGGCGGATTTCTTGACCGAGTCCCACAGCGAATCCACCCACTGCAGGTCTTCGGGCTCCTCTTCGGAAGCAAGCTGCTCTGCTTGTTCCACACCGTTTTCACCCTTGACCAGGTACCGTTTCTCCCCCGGCATCACCAGGAAAATACGGTCCCTCGCCTGCTGCTTGATGTAGGCAGGGTCTTCCCAGCGGCCAAGCTGGACTTCCAATTCGGCCTGTGTTGCTTCAGCCTCCGCAATCTCCGCCTTCATCACGGCGATCTCCGAGCGCTGCTGAAGGTACGTCCGCACCGACGGTGCAAGCAGTACGGTGATGGCCACCATCACCATGGCAAGGACCAGCAGCCGTCCGGAGAATGCCTTCGCGGGTACTGGACGCAGCTCATCCGGGGCTTCCACCTCCGGCACGGCTGCGGGGGCTTTTGATTCCGGTGCAGGATCGGACTTGCGGCGGATCGCGCCGGAAAGCTGGGAGCGCACTGCTGCGCGGGCGTCCGATGCCGACATCTTCCCGAAGCGCTGGTTCCCCGGCTGCGTTCCGGCCTTCGGAGCTTCGGCTTTCCGGGCCGCCGGCTGCTTAGCCTTCGCGGCCGGTGCTTTCTTAGCCGTCGCCTTCGGGGCGGCAGCCTTCGGGGCGGTGGCCTTCGGGGTTGCACCCTTCGGGGCGGCGGCCTTCGGGGTTGCAGCCTTCGGGGCGGCAGCCTTCACCGGTTTCGACGCGTCGCCTCCGCTGGCTTTTACCCTGTCCGGGTTGGCTGGGGCCGCGGACCGGGGCACCTTGGGGCGTCGGGTTGGCATGCGCTTCCTGTCTAAATCGGTGCTGTCGAAAAGGCGGGGCAGGCGGTGAAAAACAACCGCGGGCGGGTTCCCTCCTATGAGGTTACCCACCCGCGGTGTTTGGAGCCTGTTCCGCAACGCCTACCGTCCCGGAATCGGGCCGGCAGCCGTCACGGCGGTACGGCTACTTGGCGTTGTTGAAGCGCGGGAACGCGCTGCGCCCTGCGTAGCGTGCGGCGTCGTCCAGCTCCTCTTCGATGCGCAGCAGCTGGTTGTACTTGGCCACGCGCTCGGAACGGGCCGGAGCACCGGTCTTGATCTGGCCGGCGTTGGTGGCAACGCAGATGTCGGCGATCGTGGTGTCTTCGGTCTCACCGGAGCGGTGGGACGTGATGGTGGTGTAGCCGGCACGCTGGGCCATGGTGATGGCGTCCAGGGTTTCGGACAGGGTGCCGATCTGGTTGACCTTTACCAGCAGGGAGTTGGCGGCGTTGTTCTTGATGCCGGTTTCCAGCCGTGCCGGGTTGGTGACGAAGAGGTCATCGCCCACAATCTGCACCTTGTCGCCGATGGACGCGGTCAGGGTCTTCCAGCCGTCCCAGTCCTCTTCATCCAGCGGGTCCTCGATGGAAACCAGCGGGTAGTCGCGGACCAGTTCCTCGTAGTAGGCGGACATTTCGGCCGCGGTCCGGTTCTGTCCCTCGAAGAGGTACGAGCCGTCCTTGAAGAATTCGGAGGCTGCCACGTCCAGGGCCAGGGCAATGTCGTTGCCCGGTACGTAGCCGGCACGCTCGATGGCTTCGATGATCAGGTCCAGGGCTGCACGGTTGGAGGGCAGGTTCGGAGCGAAGCCGCCTTCGTCGCCAAGACCGGTGGAGAGGTTCTTTTCCTTCAGCACGGACTTGAGGTTGTGGTAGACCTCAACACCCCAGCGCAGGCCCTCGGAGTAGGTCTGAGCGCCCAGGGGAACGATCATGAATTCCTGGATGTCGACGTCGGAATCGGCGTGCGAACCGCCGTTCAGGATGTTCATGAGCGGCACGGGCAGGATGTGCGCGTTGGGACCGCCGAGGTAGCGGTACAGCGGCAGTGCAGCTGATTCTGCGGCGGCACGGGCGACCGCGAGGGAGACGCCGAGGATGGCGTTGGCGCCCAGGCCGGACTTGTTCTCGGTGCCGTCCAGGTCGATCATGGCCTGGTCGATGGCACGCTGGTCGGATGCGTCGAACCCGAGCAGTGCCGGCTGGATCTGTTCGATCACGGCTTCAACGGCCTGCAGCACGCCCTTGCCCTGGTAGCGGTTCTTCTCACCGTCACGGCGTTCGTTGGCTTCGAAAGCGCCGGTGGAGGCGCCGGAGGGGACAGCCGCGCGGCCGAAGGTGTCGTCGTCGAGCAGCACCTCCACCTCGATGGTGGGGTTGCCGCGGGAATCGAGAATCTCGCGGGCATGGATGGCATCGATGATG
The DNA here is from genome assembly GCF_025244825.1 of Arthrobacter jinronghuae. Lineage (NCBI taxonomy): Bacteria > Bacillati > Actinomycetota > Actinomycetes > Micrococcales > Micrococcaceae > Arthrobacter > Arthrobacter jinronghuae. The sequence continues at coordinate 936,373 of NZ_CP104263.1, read as the reverse complement.
GCCATTGAATTGCTCCTGTTCATTGGAACGATTGGGAAGAAAACCGCAGACCTGCCTGGCGGGCAGGTTCTGAGTGTCTGCCTCTTAGCCTAATAGAATCACGGCTCCGAGTAAGGTCCGGTGAGCTGAATCACGGACATCGGTGATCTCTTCGGCGCAGGGTAGGCGGCGTCGAAATCAGGTGCCTGCGTCTTCGTCCGTGTACCGGCGGACCGCCGCCCGCAAGGCCGTTTCGGCGTCGAGCCCCTGTTCCGAGGCACGGCGAACCAGTGAAAACAGCACGTCACCGAGTTCGTTTTCATCTGCAAATTCCGCATTTAAGGCCTGTGTCGGAGGCAGCCGCCGTCCGGCGCGGCTGGCACGCGACAGGGTCTTGGCGGCCAGGAGCAGCGCCGGCAGGCCTGCGGGAATTCCCTCGAACGGCGAGATCCGGGAGGGTGTCTCGGCCTTCTTCGCTTCGTCCCAGGCCTGTTCAATCGCCGCGATACCGGACTCTTCGCTGGATTCCCGGAGGCTGCCGTCGGGGCGGAACACATGCGGGTTCCGGCGGATCATCTTCGCAGTAAGGGAATCAATCACGTCCGCCACTGTGAAGCTGCCGGCTTCCTGCTGCAGGCGGGCATGAAGCAGCACCTGCAGCAGGACGTCGCCGAGTTCGCCGCGCAGTTCCGCAGCACGCCCGGGACCGGCCGTTCCGCCCTCCACCGCTTCAACGAGCTCATACGTTTCCTCCACGAGGTACTCGAGCAGGGACTCGTGGGTCAATGCCCTGGTCCAGGGGCAACGCTCGCGGAGGGCACCGATGACCTCGGTAAGGCGGATGAACCGCTCACCGAGGTCATCGGGAAGGGGGATTTCAGCCACGGGCGCGGTTGAACCCCTCGGTGACATAGGCGGAAAGCGCAGCACGCTCGTCCAGCGGCAGGAACGCGGCGTTGACGGCGTTCATCGTCAGTTCCAGGACATCGTCGAGGTCGTAGTCGAAGGTGTCCATCAGGAGCTCGAACTCGCCGGTGAGCGTCACCGAGCTCATCAGCCGGTTGTCCGTGTTGACGGTGACGGCGAAGCCTGTCTGGTAAAGCAGGTCGATCGGGTGGGTCTCGATGTCCTCACCGAAGGAGGCAACGGCACCGGTCTGCAGGTTCGAGGACGGGCACACTTCCAGGGCGATACCGCGGTCCCGGACCCAGTTCGCCACCCGGCCCATGCTCACGATGCCCACTTCGGGTTCGTCCGGCGCGCCGTTGTCCTCGAATTCGACGTCGATGTCCTCGGCGATCCGCACGCCGTGGCCCAGCCGCAGCGCCCGGCCGTGGACCAGGGCATCCACAATGCTCTCGATTCCGGCTGCTTCACCGGCATGCACAGTGGCCGGGAACTGGTTTTCGGCCAGATAGGTGAACGCGTCCTTGAACCGCGAAGGCAGGAAGCCGTCTTCCGGGCCGGCGATATCGAAGCCCACGGCCCCGGAATCGCGGTGACGCACGGCAAGCTCGGCGATCTCCATGGCACGGTCTGCGTGCCGCATGGCGCTGATCAACTGTCCCACCTGGATGAAGCTGCCCGCAGCTTCCGCGTTCGCAACGCCTTCTTCGATGCCGGCCTGCACTGCTTCCACGGCTTCGTCCAGGCTCAAGCCCGCCTGCACATGCTGTTCCGGAGCCCAGCGGACTTCCGCGTAGACCACGCCGTCAGCTGCCAGGTCTTCGACGAATTCGCGGGCCACCCGCACCAGGCCCTCGCGCGTCTGCATGACGGCGATGGTGTGGTCGAAGGTTTCGAGGTAGCGCTCCAGGGATCCGGAGTCCGCCGAATCGCGGAACCACTCCCCCAGTGCGGCGGGGTCGGTGCTCGGCAGGGTATGGCCGACGGCGGCGGCCAGCTCAATAATGGTGGCCGGACGGAGGCCGCCGTCAAGGTGGTCGTGCAGCGATACCTTCGGCAGGCTGCGCACGTCGAGGGAAGAGGATGCGGGGAGGTTTGTAGGCTCAGTCACACAGCAACTCTACGGTGTTTCAGGCGGCCTTCTGCGTGCTCTCGTCGTCGTCGGCGTTCGGCATGTCGTCCGCTGCCGCGGGTACTGCCCCCGCTGCGGGGCCCCGGACCAGGGTGATGATGCGGTCAATGACCAGGCCCAGGACGAGGGCGCCGGTTACACCCACCACCACGCCGAGCAGGTGGTGCTCGTTGAACCAGGCACCGGCTATCGCGCCGATAGCCACGCTGTAGGCAGCCCAGACAATCCCGGAGATCGCGGTCAGGGAGATAAACCGGCGTCGAGGGAACCCTGTGGCGCCGGCGGTGAGGTTCACTACCACGCGGCCAACGGGGATGAACCGGGCCACGAGGATCAGCGACATGGAGCGTTTGTCGAGTTCATGGCGGGCCCACGCGAAGGAACGGCGCATCTTCGGCGTGCGCATCCAGCGGAACCTTTCGGTCCCGATCCAGCGGCCCAGCAGATAGGCGAGATTGTCGCCCAGGAAGGCACCCAGGGCTGCTGCGGGAATGAGCAGCCAGATATTCACGCCGGCGCCGCTGAGCGCCAGCGATGCCAGTGCGACCACCAGGGACTCGCTGGGCACCGGCGGGAAGAAGCCGTCGATCAGGCAGCAGGCCAGGAGCCCGATGTAGACCCACGGCGAACCCGCTGTGGAGAGGATGAAGTTGTTTATGCCGTCCACTGTGGCACTGAGAACGTCCAACAGCTGCCGCTCCTTGAGTTAGCTACCTAGGTCCCTTACAAGCATGCCACGCAGAGACCGATGCCTGCGGCGCCCCCTTCCGGCGAGGCGCAGGCGCGCCGGACCCGGAGGGACGTGGAGGGACGTGGAGGAGGCACCCCCGCCAGGGGCACCGGTCCCGCCGGACCCGAAGGGCCGCGGAGGACCCCGGAGGAAGGCGGCTTTAATATTTCCTGCGAGCTCTGCGAGCAAGGAAATTTCGTTGCCGCCGTTCCGGGGCCCGTAGGGCCCGCAGGGCCCGGCACCCAGGCACCCCCGGCGCCCCCGGGCCCCGGAAGAAGCGAGGCCCTAGCTGATCCGGTCGATGATGAGTTTCCGTGCCGGACGCGATCCCTCGGGAGCTACGACGACGGCGTCGGCCAGTGCCTCGCGGGCACGGTCGAACTTTTCGGGGGTGTCGGTCAGCAGCGTCATCAGCGGCTCGCCGGCCCGGACGGTGGCGCCCGGCTTGGCGTGCATCACGACGCCGGCACCGGCCTGGACTGCGTCTTCCTTGCGGGCACGGCCGGCACCGAGGCGCCAAGCGGCAACGCCTACGGAGAGGGCATCGAGTTCCACCAGCACGCCGTCGGCGGGCGCGTAGATGGTTTCGGACTCGCGGGCCACGGGAAGCGCAGCGTCCGGATCGCCGCCCTGCGCGGAGATCATCCGGCGCCAGACGTCCATTGCGCGGCCGTCCTTCAGTGCTGCTTCGGGGTCGGCGTCGGGCTGCCCGGCTGCCGTGAGCATTTCGCGGGCCAGGGCCAGGGTGAGCTCTACGACGTCCTCGGGTCCGCCGCCGGCGAGTACCTCCACGGACTCCTGTACCTCGATGGCGTTGCCGGCAGTCAGGCCCAGCGGGGTGGACATGTCGGTCAGCAGGGCCACCGTGTTCACGCCGGCGTCCTTGCCCAGGGCCACCATGGTCTCGGCCAGTTCGCGGGCGCGGGCCTCGTCCTTCATGAACGCGCCGCTTCCGACCTTGACGTCGAGCACCAGCGAACCGGTGCCTTCGGCGATCTTCTTGCTCATGATCGAGGAAGCGATCAGCGGAATGGCTTCCACCGTTCCCGTGACGTCACGCAGCGAGTAGAGCTTCTTGTCGGCCGGGGCCAGACCCGCACCGGCAGCGCAGATAACCGCGCCGACGTCGCGCAGCTGGGCCATCAGCGCATCATTGGTCAGGGCCGCCTGCCAGCCCGGAATGGCTTCGAGCTTGTCCAGGGTGCCGCCGGTGTGGCCGAGACCGCGGCCGGAGAGCTGCGGGACGGCAACACCGAAAACGGCTACCAGAGGCGCCAGCGGGAGGGTGATCTTGTCTCCCACGCCGCCGGTCGAGTGCTTGTCCGAGGTCGGCTTGCCGAGGGAGGAGAAGTCCATCCGCTCCCCCGAATTGATCATGGCGGTGGTCCAGCGGGAGATTTCCGCCCGGCTCATGCCATTGAGCAGGATTGCCATGTTCAGCGCGGCCATCTGCTCATCCGCGATCGCTCCGCGGGTGTACGCGTCGATGGTCCAGTCAATCTGTTCCGGGGTCAGTGTGCCCCGGTCCCGCTTGATTCCGATGATGTCTACGGCGTCGAACTTTTCAGCGGTCATGTTTATTTGTCCTGCCCTTCGAGGTGCTGCGGTCCAAAAGCATCCGGCAGGACTTCGTCCATGCTTCGAATGCCGCTTACTGTCATCAACTGCATACCCGGTGCCCGGAATTCGTAGAGCAGCTGACGGCAGCGGCCGCACGGCATCAGTACGTTGCCGGATCCGTCCACGCAGGCAAAGGCAGCCAGGCGGCCGCCTCCGGTCATCTGCAGTTGGCTGATCATCGAGCATTCGGCGCACAGCGTCAGCCCGTAGGAGGCGTTTTCGATGTTGCAGCCGGAAACAATCCGGCCGTCGTCGGTAAGCGCCGCAGCACCTACCGGGTATTTCGAGTAGGGCACGTAGGCGTGGGCCAGGGCCGCGCGTGCGGTTTCCAGGAGCTGGTCCCAGTCCACCTGGCCGGGGGTCGTCTGTGTCATGTCTTCCTTCCAATTGGGTTTCCGGTCCGGTCGGACCGGAAACCACGAGGGACCTGCCGCCGGCTTCCCGGCAGCAGGTCCCCCTGAGAGCTATCCCTTGATGTACGGCACGCCGCTGGCAGCCGGGCCGCGGGACTTGCCCACGACGCCGGCCACCGCGAAGATCGTCACCACGTAGGGCAACATCGACAGGAACTGGCTGGGCACCGGGGTACCCAGCAGGCCCAGGACGTACTGCAGGTTCGTGGCGAAGCCGAACAGCAGGGCCGCGGCTGCGGCACCGAGCGGGTTCCAGCGGCCAAGGATGAGGGCTGCGAGGGCAATGTAGCCCTGGCCGCCGGTCATGTCCTGGCCGAAGCTGGAGACCGATACGAGGGTGAAGAACGAACCGCCGACACCGGCCACGGCACCGGCGAGCAGCACGTTGGTGAACCGGGTCCGGTTGACGTTGACGCCCAGGGTGTCGGCCGCCTTCGGGTGTTCTCCCACCGCACGGGTACGCAGGCCCCAGCGGGTGTGGAACAGCCCGAAGTAGACCGCCGCAACGGCGAAGTACATCAGGTAGCCGATCAGCGACTGATCGAACAGGATCGGTCCGATGATCGGGATGTCTGCCAGGAACGGAATCCGGATGTTCGGCAGGCGCGGCGCCGAGTTCAATTCGGCCGGGTTCGCGCTGAGCACGGTGGAGAAGAGGAAGCCGGTCAGGCCGGACACGAGCACGTTCAGCACGACGCCCACGATGACCTGATTGACCACGTACTTGATGCTGAAGACGGCCAGCACCAGGGAGACGAGCACGCCGGCAACCGCTGCTGCCAGCAGACCGACGAAGGCACTGCCGGACACGGTGCCGGCCACTGCTGCGGCAAAGGCGCCGAAGAGGAGCTGGCCCTCGATGGCGATGTTGACCACGCCGACGCGTTCACACAGGACACCCGAGAGTGAACCGAAAATCAGCGGCACGGCGAGGGTGATGCTGCCGGCCAGCAGGCCGTAGAGGGCAATGTTGGGCGTGCCGGCGCTGCCGACGGACCAGGAAAGGAACGCCGCCACGAAGACGACGCCGAAAATCACCGGGAGCCAGAGCGGCAGGCGCCGCCCCGAACGGACCAGGACAAAGGCCCAGGCAGCGGCCAGGACGAGCACAATTGCGCCTGCCCAGCCGAAGACCTTGGCGGAGAACACCAGGTCCGGCAGCGTTATGGCTGCCCCGGGATCGGTCAGCCGGAAGGTGACATCGGTGGACGGAGCTCCGAAAGCGAAGAACACCAGGGACAGCAGGGCAAGCACGCCAAGCAGGATCGGTGTCTTCCAGCTGCGCACAAGGGCAGCGGGCGCCGGGGTCAGCGCGGGGGTGGGGGTAGTAGTTGCGGTGCTCATGCTGCTCCTCCGGCGGCTGCGGCGGGCTTGCGGGTGGAGCGGAAGGCTCCGGGCGGCGGGATCCTGAACAGCGAACGCACCAGCGGCGGGGCCGCAATGAACAGCACGATCAGGGACTGGACCACCAGGACAATGTCGATGCTGGTACCGGTGTTGGTCTGCATGGCGACACCCCCGGCGCGGAAAGCGCCGAAGAGGAGGCCGGCAGCGAAGGTACCCCACGGCGTCGAACGGCCCAGCAGCGCCACCGTGATGGCGTCAAAGCCGAAGCTGGCCGCCACGTCGGTGGTCAGAACGCGCTCGGTTCCGGAGACCTGGGACACGCCGGCGAGGCCGGACAGGGCGCCGGCGATGAGCATAACCACCACGTAGCCCTTCGTGGTGCTGATACCGGCGTTCCGGGCGGCGTCGGGGTTGGCACCCACGGCACGCAGTTCGAAGCCGATGGTGGAACGGTTGAGCAGCCACCATACGAAGACCGTGGCCGCGATCGCCAGGATGAAGCCCCAGTGCAGGCGGAAATCCGCGCCGAACAGCTTGGGGAACATGGCGCTGTCAGCCAGCAGCGGGCTGATCGGGTTGTTGCTGCCCTCTCGCTGGAAACCGGGAGTGGAGAGCAGGAACGCGACCAGTTGGATGGCCACATAGTTGAGCATGATCGTGACGATCACCTCGTGGGCACCGGTGCGGGCCTTCAGCAGGCCGGCAATACCGGCCCAGATGGCTCCGCCGATCAGGCCGGCGATGATCACCAGGAGGATGTGCAGCACTGCGGGCAGCTGCCAGGTGAACCCGACCCACGCCGCCAGTGTGGCACCCATGATGATCTGGCCCTGCGCACCGATGTTGAACAGGCCGGCACGGAACGCCAGCGCCACGCCGAGGCCGGCGCAGATCAGCGGGGTGGCGGTGGTCAGCGTCTGGGTGAGGGGGTAGATCGCACGGGTGAAGGTCTCGGCCTCCAGATTGATGATCGAACCCTGGAAGAGCGAGTAGTACGCCCCGGCCGCCGCATCCCATGCGGCGGCGAAGAAATCGCCGGGACGGTTGAACAGGTAGCCGGCTGCCTCAGTGGCTTCCTCGTTGGTCAGGGCGATCAGCACCCCGCCCACAATCAGGGCCATCAGGACGGCGAGGACGGATACCAGACCGTTTCCGGTCACGATCCGCTCGAGGACGCCGCGACGGGTGTCCGTCTCCGGGGTGATGGTACTGCCGACGGCGGCGGCGGGCGGCGCCAGCTGGCCTCCGGCGGTTTCCGCAGCTACTTCGAGGCGTGCCTCATCGGCAGCCGAAGTCTTGCGGTCTGGTGCTGGCCCACCAGTGGTGGACTTTTCCGGGCTCACTGCGCCCCTCCCTCAATAATTTGGTTTTCCTCGGGTGCGGCCTCTCGGGCCAGCGCCTCGTCGGCGGTCATGCCGGCCATCATCAGGCCCAGCACGTTCCGCGATGTGCCGCCGGGCACAATGCCCATCAGGCGGCCGCCGTACAGCACGGCAATACGGTCCCCGAGTTCAAGGACCTCGTCCAGTTCGGTGGACACGATCATCACCGGCGTGCCGGCTTCCCGTTCGGCGATGATCCGCCGGTGCAGGAATTCGATGGAACCAACGTCCACCCCGCGGGTGGGCTGGCTGGCGATGAACAGTGAGAGCGGCCGGGACAGTTCCCTGGCCATAACCACCTTCTGCTGGTTACCGCCGGACAGTGTGCCCGCCGGCGTCGCCGCAGTCTGGGTACGGATATCGAACTCGGTGATCTTTTCCTCGGCGTTGGCGCCGACAACTGCAGGCTTCATCGACAGGCCGCGCGCAAACGGCGGCTCGTCATAGCGGTTGAGGACCAGGTTTTCGGCAACCGAGAAGGTGCCGACCAGTCCGTCAACGTTGCGGTCCTCGGGTACGAAGCCGACGCCGGCGTCGATGATCCTGTGGGTCTTCATGCCCACGAGTTCCCGTCCGTCCAGCTTGATGGAGCCGGTCACGTGTTCCTGCAGGCCCATGACCGCTTCGGTGAGCTCGGTCTGGCCGTTGCCCTGGACACCGGCGACGGCCAGGATTTCACCCTTGGCAATGCCGAAGCTCAGGCCGTTAACCACCGGCTGGCCGCCCGCGGAGAGAACCGTGAGGTTCTCCACCCGGAAGGTCTCTTCGCCCGGGACGGCCGGAGCCTTGTCCAGGCTCAGGCTGACCGAACGGCCCACCATCAGTGCTGCCAGTTCGGTGGTGCCGGCGCTGGGCTCTGCGGAGCCGACTACCTTGCCGCGGCGGATTACCGTGATGACGTCGGAAACGGCCTTGACCTCGCGCAGCTTGTGCGAGATGAAGACGACGCCCTTGCCGTCACTGGTGAGCTGGCGCATGATACCCAGCAGTTCGTCTGTTTCACGCGGGGTAAGGACGGCGGTCGGTTCGTCGAGGATCAGGACTTCCGCGTCCCGGATCAGTGCCTTGATGATTTCCACGCGCTGCTGGACGCCGACGGGCAGGTCTTCCACCAGAGCGTCGGGATCGACGTCGAACCCGTACTGGTCCGAGATCTCCCGGATCCGGCGGCGGGTGTCGTCCAGGTTCAGCATTCCGGCGAACCGCGTTTTTTCATTTCCCAAGGCCACGTTCTCGGCCACGGTAAACACCGGTACGAGCATGAAGTGCTGGTGCACCATGCCGATGCCGGCGGCCATGGCGTCCGAAGGGCCGCTGAAGGTTACCGGCCGCCCGTCGATGAGGATCTGTCCCTCGGTCGGCTCGTAGAGGCCGTAGAGGACGTTCATCAGCGTCGATTTACCGGCGCCGTTCTCGCCGAGCAGGCTGTGTACCTGCCCCGGCTCGACCACGAGGTCGATGTGGTCATTGGCTACCAGCGAACCGAATCGCTTGGTGATGCCTTGAAGCTCGAGTTTCACAAAACCCCAACCAATCTGTTCTAAAAAGTGCTGTGTGGGAGGTAGGGCTGTCCGGCACAGACAAACCGCCATGTCCAGCAGTCTCTACTGCGGGACATGGCGGTTGTCTGAGGGCAGTTCGCCCGTTGCTACTGCTTCGGGCTGGACTCGGCTTCGATCGTGATCTCACCGGAGATGATCTTGGCCTTCAGGTCCTCGACGGCGGACTTGACGTCTTCGGGGACGTTGGCCTCCTGGTCGTGGAACGGCGCCAGGTCAACGCCGCCGTTCTCCAGGGTGCCCACGTACGGCTCGGCGCTGAAGTTGTCATCAACGGACTCGGTGATGACATCCTCGACTGCGTCGCCCATCAGCTTCATGACCGAGGTCAGGATGAATTCCTTGCCGATTTCAGCTGTCTCGTATCCGTCGGAGTCAACCCAGACGGCGCGGACGTTCTTGCCGCCTTCGTTGGCCTCGACCACTGCTTCCATGGTGCCCAGGCCAACCGGACCGGCGACGGGCATGATGACGTCGGCGCCTTCGTTGATGAAGTTCTGCGTCAGGGTCTTGCCTGCGGCACGGTTGTCGAAGCTGTCGACGAAGGAGTCTGCGCCGAGGACCTTGACGTCGGCGCCGTTCTCCTTGTTGAAGTACTCAACACCCTGGGCGAAGCCCTCCATGAAGATGGTCACGGTGGGGATGTTCATGCCGCCGTAGGTAGCGACGGTGCCGGTCTCGGACGAGCCTGCAGCGACGTAGCCGGCAAGGAAGGCAGCCTGGGCCGTGTCGTAGATGATCGGCTTGACGTTGTCGAGCTCGATCGCGTTGTCATCGACGATCGCGAAGTTCACGTCGGGGTTCGCTTCGGCGGCGGCCTTCGTGGCGTCGGAAAGCAGGAAGCCGACGGTCACGGTCAGGTCGCAGCCGGCCTGGACCATGCTGTCAACGTTGTTCGTGAAGTCGGTGGGAGCCTGGGACTCGGCGTCGCGGGTCTCGATGCCCAGCGAATCCTTCGCAGCCATCAGGCCTTCGTAGCTGGACTGGTTGAAGGAGCGGTCATCCCAGCCACCGGCGTCGGAGACAATGCAGCCGGTGAAGTCGCTGTTGGCTGCTTCGGAGCCGCCTTCTTCCTCTTCCGGTGCAGCACCGCAGCCGGAAAGCAGGAGAGCTGAGACGCCGAGCATGGCGGCGGAGACGCCTGCGTTGCGCTTAAAGCTGCGCGGGTAATTCTTCAATGTTCCTCCAGAAAAGAAATGGTTTTCGCCGAACGGTGCCCTTTAAAGGTGCAGCGCGTGGCGCAGCGCTCCGTCCGTCGTTGGACCGCAGCAACATAACCATAGTGTGTCGGAGGCAACACCAAATCCAAATTCGGTGCTGGTGGAACATTGTTTACATGTTGTTATCAAATGGGAACTTCCGGCCGGGACCGGACTGCTATGGTCCCGGCCGGTTCCCTGCGCAGCTTGCAGGCCGGATTGTGTCGCCAGGTTACGCAGCCCCAACGGGGTGGAACGGGCGATGCGCAGTCAGTGCCGCAGGCCCCGTGCGGCGCGGAGGGCCGCAGCTGCCATCACGCTTACGCCGCAGCTGATTGCACGTTCATCCGGGTTGTAGTCTCCACGGTGCAGATCGAACGTTTCCCCGCCGGGCGAGCGGGTGCCGAGCCGCATCAGGGCGCCCGGCACCGCCTGCGTCATCCAGGCGAAGTCCTCCCCGCCCATCGACTGCGGGGCCAGCACAACGGCGTCTTCGCCCAGTTCGGCGCGGGCCGCCGCCTCGATCAGGCTGATCTCGGCGTCGGCGTTAATAACCGGGGGAACGCCGCGGATGTGCTCCAGGTGCACGTCGACGCCGAACGGCGCCGCGATTTCCCGCACCACCTTGTCCAGCAGCTCCCCGGCGGCATGCCAGGCTTCGGCGTCGAGGCAGCGCATGGTGCCCGCCATGAATCCGTGTCCGGGAATGGCATTGGGCGCGGAACCCGCGTGCATCTGGCCCCACACCACGGAAACTCCGCTGCGCACATCGATGCGGCGGGAGAGCACGGCCGGAACACTGACGGCGATCTCGGCCAGCGCGAAGACCAGGTCCTCGGTCAGGTGCGGGCGGGAGGTATGCCCGCCGCGGCCGCTGAGTTCGATCCGGATGGTGTCGGACGCCGAGGTAATCGCACCGATGCGGGTGCCTACCTGCCCCACGTCCACCCGGGGGTCGCAGTGCAGGGCCAGGACGCGCGGCACGCCGTCCAGGGCCCCCTGCTCGATCACCGAGAGGGCGCCGCCCGGCATCACTTCTTCCGCCGGCTGGAAAATCACGCGCACCCGTCCGCCCAGCTCACCGGCGGCGTCGAACCCTGCAAGCACCTTGGCTACGCCAAGCATCACCGTGGTGTGGATGTCATGGCCGCAGGCGTGGGCTATCCCGGTGTTCTCCGAGGCGTACGGCAGTCCGGTCTCCTCCAACACGGGAAGGGCATCGATATCCGCCCGGACCGCCAGCCGGACGGGACCTTCGCCGATGTCCACCACAACGCCCGTGTTTTCGAGCCGTTTGGGTGTCAGGCCCGCATGCTCCAGGGCTTCGACAATGCGGTCGGTAGTACGGAATTCCTTATGCGAGAGCTCGGGATGCGAGTGGAGGTCCCGCCGGAACTCAATCAATCCGTCCATGAGCGGCGCCACACTCCCCCGTATTGAGGGGATTGGCGAATTGCTCAAAGGGATAGTCTGCACAACCTCAAGGTTAGCCAATTCCGGAGCCAAAGCGGGAATGTGCGGCACCGGAAACGACGCCGCGTGACGGTGTTCGGCGGACCGCCTACAGGACGTCGGTGTCGCCGCTGGCCTTCAGGTGTTCCACGGCCTTCTTGACTTCCTGCGCGTGTTCCTTGGTGGTCACCAGCAGGGCGTCGGGAGTGTCCACGATGACGACGTCCTCAATCCCGATCAGCGCAATGACACGCTTGGTATCGGAGACGACTATTCCGGTGGCGTTTTCGGAGTAGACGCGGGCACCCTCGCCCATGACCGTCAGGTTGCTGTTTTCCGCTGCGGGGTTCAGCCGGCCGATCGCGGCGAAGTCGCCGACATCATCCCAGCTGAACGCACCCGGGATCATTGCGACGTCACCTGCTGCCGCCGCCGGTTCAGCGACGGCATAGTCAATGGCAATCTTGGGCAGCGAGGGCCAGACGCGGCGGACCACTTCGCGGCGTCGGGTGGTGTCCCAGGCGTCCGCAATTTCCATCAGGCCGGCGTAGAGCACCGGCTCATTGGCTTCCAGGTGCTTGAGCATCAGATCCACCGGGGCCACGAACATGCCGGCGTTCCAGCTGTAGCTGCCGCTGTCCAGGTACGTCTGCGCAACATCCGCGGACGGTTTCTCCACGAACTCGACCACGGAGCGTGCGCTCGGTGCGCCGGCAACCCGCAGCTGCTCGCCGGCACGGATATAACCGAAACCGGTGGACGGGTGCGTGGGTTCGATGCCGATGGTGACGATATATCCCTGCGCTGCGGTGTGCACGGCTTCCCGGACGGCGGCCTGGAAGACCTCCACGGGAGCAATGACCTGGTCTGCGGCGAAGGACCCCATGATGATCTGCGGATCCCGCTTGTAAAGGATCGCCGCAGCAAGGCCGATCGCTGCGGCCGAATCCTTCGGCTCGAGTTCCAGGACCAGGTTCTTATTGGAGATTTCGGGCAGCTGCTGCCGCACGGCCTGCCGGTGCACGGCCCCGGTCACTACCATGACGCGGTCTCCGCTGAGCGGGCTCAGGCGCTCGTAGGTGGCCCGGATCAGCGTGGAGCCCGAACCTGTCAGGTCGTGCAGGAACTTGGGTGCGGCCGCCCGGGAAAGAGGCCAAAGGCGCGTACCGACGCCGCCCGCCGGGATGACCCCGTAAAAACGGTCAAGAACGGCGGACGCAGGGGCGGCTTGTGGCTTTTCGTTACTCATCACAGCCAAGATTAGCCCAGCCTGCCGGCGAACTTCAGGAAGCGGCGCTGCTACAGCCTTTTCAGCGCCGATTCAATGTAATCAGCGTCACACCATAGGCGAACCTAAATTGAAACCCCGGTCACGTCAGCCTAGATTATGGTAGAGCTTATATCGCTGTCGCACCGGCGTCATCACTGCGTGGAACACGCGCTAACGCCGCTGCGATGCAGGGAGGAAAATTCAGTGTCGAAGTTACCAGCAGGCACTCTCTACCGTGGCCGTGAGGGCCAATGGTCGTGGGTTGTGCACCGTATCACCGGCGTGGCGATCTTCTTCTTCCTTTTGGTCCATGTTCTGGATACCTCTTTGGTGCGAGTTTCGCCGGAGGCCTACAACGTGGTGATCGAATCCTACAAGAACCCGATTATGGGCCTCGGCGAGCTTGGTCTCGTTGCGGCGATTGTGTTCCATGCCTTCAACGGCCTGCGTGTAGTCCTGATCGACTTCTGGAAGAAGGGGCCCAAGTACCAGCGCCAGATGCTCTGGGGCGTTGTTGCCCTGTGGGCCGTTACGGTTATCGGCTTCTCCATTCGCCACCTGCCCAACGTCTTCGGGGGTTAATAACCAATGAGCACATCTACTAACGAAGCGCACGCCCTCGAAGCACCCCGTTCAGGACGCATCGCCCCGCGCTACACGCGCAACTCCTCGGGCCGCGGCAACTTTGAAATGCTTGCGTGGCTGTTCATGCGCGTTTCCGGCGTGATCCTTGTTGTCCTGATCTTCACGCACCTGTTTATGAACCTGGTCCTGGGCGACGGCATCCACGCCGTTGACTTCGGCTTCGTTGCCGGCAAGTGGGCAAGCCCGCTGTGGCAGGTCTGGGATCTGGTCATGCTGTGGCTGGCCATGCTTCACGGCACCAACGGCGTCCGCGTCATCATCAACGACTACGCAGACAAGAAGGCCACCCGCATGTGGCTCAAGACTGTCCTCTATGTCGCGACCTTCGTGATCATCGTGCTCGGCACCCTGGTGATCTTCACCTTTGACCCCTGCCTTGCAGGCGCCTCGACTGAGACGCTCCAGGAGTTCTGCGGCGCCAGCTAAGGCCGGCGCAGGACAACCACGGGTACGCCCACGAATTTCTAGTAGTTTCAACAGAAAGAGCATCTGCTATGCAGGTCCATAAGTACGACGTCGTCATCGTCGGCGCAGGCGGCGCCGGTATGCGTGCCGCCATCGAATCAGGTCAGCGCGCCCGTACGGCGGTACTGACCAAGCTGTACCCCACCCGCTCCCACACGGGTGCGGCACAGGGCGGCATGTGCGCGGCCCTGGCCAACGTCGAAGAAGACAACTGGGAATGGCACACCTTCGACACCGTCAAGGGCGGTGACTACCTGGTGGACCAGGATGCAGCCGAGGTCATGGCCAAGGAAGCCATTGACGCCGTGCTGGACCTGGAGAAGATGGGCCTGCCGTTCAACCGCACGCCCGAAGGACGCATCGACCAGCGCCGCTTCGGCGGGCACACCCGTGACCACGGCAAGGCACCGGTACGCCGTGCATGCTACGCCGCAGACCGCACGGGCCACATGATCCTGCAGACGCTCTACCAAAACTGCGTCAAGCACAACGTTGAGTTCTACAACGAGTACTACGTCCTGGACCTCATCACCGTCGTCGACCCCGACGGCCAGAAGCGGGTTGCGGGTGTCATTTCCTATGACCTCGCCACCGGCGAGCTGCACATCTTCCAGGCCAAGTCCGTGGTGTTCGCCTCCGGCGGTGCCGGCAAGGTGTACAAGACCACGTCCAACGCACACACCCTCACCGGTGACGGCATGGGCATCGCGTTCCGCCGCGGCATTCCCCTGGAAGACATGGAGTTCATCCAGTTCCACCCGACCGGCCTGGCCGGGCTGGGCATCCTGCTCTCCGAAGCCGCCCGCGGCGAAGGTGCCATCCTCCGCAATTCCGAGGGTGAACGCTTCATGGAGCGCTACGCCCCCACCATCAAGGACCTCGCGCCGCGTGACATCGTGGCCCGTTCCATGGCCAACGAGGTACGCGAAGGACGCGGCTGCGGCCCGAACAAGGACTACGTCCTGCTGGACCTGACGCACCTGGAACCGGCGCACATCGATGCGAAGCTTCCGGACATCACGGAGTTCGCCCGCACCTACCTCGGTGTGGAGCCCTACACCGAACCGGTGCCGGTGTTCCCGACGGCGCACTACGTGATGGGCGGCATTCCCACCAACATCAAGGCCGAGGTACTCCAGGACAACGACACGGTGATCCCCGGGCTGTACGCGGCCGGCGAAGTTGCCTGCGTGTCCGTACACGGCTCCAACCGGCTTGGCACCAACTCCCTGCTGGACATCAACGTCTTCGGCAAGCGGGCCGGCATTTACGCTGCCGAATACGCCCTGACCGCCGACTTTGTCGATCTGCCGGAGAACTCCGAGCTGGACACGGTCAACCTGCTGGACCACGTGCGCAACTCCGAAGGCACCGAGCGTGTCTCCGAAATCCGCCGCGACCTGCAGAACACCATGGACCTGAACATGCAGGTGTTCCGCACCGCGGAAACCATCCAGCAGGTCCTGACGGACATCGCTTCCTTCGAGGAGCGGTACCAGAAAATCAGCGTCCAGGATAAGGGCAAGCGCTTCAACCTAGACCTCCTCGAGGCCGTGGAGCTTGGCTTCCTCCTGGAACTGGCAAAGGTCATGAGCGTTGCCGCCCTGCACCGCACCGAATCCCGCGGCGGACACTTCCGCGAGGACTTCCCGGAGCGCGATGACGAGAACTTCATGAAGCATTCGATGGCCTACAAGGTTGACGAAGCCGAGAATACCGAGCACACCGCCGGCATCCGGTTGGACACCAAGCCGGTCATTTTCACGCGCTACGAGCCGATGGTGAGGAAGTACTAATGACAACCGAAATCGCCGAGCCGGCCTCGAAGGTAGAGCTCCCCGAGTCAATCGGCGGAGAGATCCCCTCGTTCGAGATCACCCTGAAGGTCCGTCGCTACAACCCCGAGGTTTCCGACGAAGCCTACTGGGATGAGTGGAAGCTGACCATGTACGGCACGGACCGCGTGCTGGATGCGCTGCACAAGGTCAAGTGGGAGCACGACGGCTCGGTTTCGTTCCGCCGTTCCTGTGCCCACGGCGTCTGCGGCTCCGATGCCATGCGCATCAACGGCCGCAACCGCCTGGCCTGCAAGACCCTGCTGAAGGACCTGGACACGTCCAAGCCCATCCTCGTCGAGCCCATCAAGGGCCTGCCGGTGGAAAAGGACCTGATCGTGGACATGGAGCCGTTCTTCCAGTCCTACCGCGAGATCATGCCGTTCCTGGTCACCAAGGGCCACGAACCCACGAAGGAACGCCTGCAGTCCGCCGAGGACCGTGAGCGCTTCGACGACACCACCAAGTGCATCCTCTGCGCCGCTTGCACGTCCTCCTGCCCCGTCTTCTGGACCGACGGCCAGTACTTCGGCCCGGCGGCCATCGTCAACGCGCACCGCTTCATCTTCGATTCACGTGACGACGCCGGAGACATGCGCCTGGAGATCCTGAACGACAAGGAAGGCGTGTGGCGCTGCCGCACCACCTTCAACTGCTCGGAAGCCTGCCCCCGCGGCATCCAGGTCACCAAGGCCATTTCAGAGGTCAAGCAGGCCATCCTGGCCCGCTCCCTCTAAGCAGTTCCTGCGCAAGGCGCCGGTAAGCGGATTTCACCGCTTACCGGCGCCTTTTGCATACTCGATAGAGTTGCTCCATGCCTTCGTTTGAATCTGTGTCCTTTTCCGGCGTCAACGGGACCACCCTCTCGGGAACCGTCGATATCCCCGACGGCGGAGCCCGCGACTGGGCGGTCTTTTGCCACGGCTTCACGCTCGGAAAGAACAGCGCCGCAGCCTCTCGGATTTCCAAGGCCCTGGCCGGCCACGGCATCGGTGTGCTCCGCTACGACGCCGCGGGGCTGGGCAGTTCCACCGGCAGGTGGGAAGACGGCAGCTTCAGCACCAAGGTGGCAGACGTGCTCAGTGCGTGCGCCTTCATGGCGGATACCGGCCGCCCGGTCTCCCTGCTGGTGGGCCATTCGCTCGGCGGCGCCGCCGTCCTGGCAGCCGCTTCACAGGTTCCCGGACTGGACGCCGTGGTGACCATCGCGGCGCCCTTCCGCCCCTCACACGTCGTCCACCTCTTCGAATCGGAGCTGGACCGGATTCACGAACAGGGATCGGCAGCCGTAGATCTGGGCGGCGGGGAACTGGAAATCCGCCGCCACCTGATTGAGGACCTGCGCAGTCATGACCTCACGGACAGCATCAAGGAGCTGCACCTGCCCCTGCTGGTGATGCACTCCCCCACCGACAACACCGTGGGCATAGACAACGCGAGCGAGATCTTCCGGACCGCTCGGCATCCCCGGAATTTCATTTCGCTCGAAGGCAGCGACCACCTGATGGTGGACCGGGCCCAGACAACCCGCGCCGCGGCAATCATTGCCGCCTGGGCCGGCACCTATCTGGACCTGGGCGGAGAGTCCTAGTCCGGCTGCTTCCCGGATCCGAGCCTGACGTGCTCCTGCAGCTTCCATAGCCCGGTGGCATCGTGCTCGTAAAGGCCCACGCAGTCCACCGTAAAACCTGCGGAATAGCTGCCCAGCCGGCGAACGGCTTCGTCCATGCTCTGCTCGCTGACATCGTGCGCCACCGTAACGTGCGGGTGGAAGGGGAAGGCCAGGTCCCGGGCCAGCGGGCCGCTCTGGAGCTCCTTGTGCAGCGCCGTGCACTCGTCAAAGCCCTCGTCGACGTTCAGGAAGACCACCGGCGAAACCGGCCGGAAGGTGGCGGTCCCCTCCAGCGTCACCCGGAACGGCTCCTGCGCCGCGGCGACTTTGCGCACATGCTTCAACGTCGCTTCCCAGTCATCCGTTTCCGTGGTGGTGACCAGAGTGATGTGCGCCGGGATCAGCGCCGCCATGGGATCCCCGAAGGACGCCCGTGCCGCCTTCAGCTCGGCCGCCATCGGCTCCGGAACCGCAATCACTATCCCCACGCAGTGCGCATCGCACTGCGGAGCGTGGCTGCCGTTCATGCTGCCGGCTCGCATGGCCTGGTCGTAGGATTCGGAGATTCTCATGGGACTAGGCGGTAACGCTGCCCAGCGGCAGGAAGCCGACCTTGTTGTACACGTCTGCGAGAGTCACCGACGCCGACTCCCTGGCCTTGGCAGCACCGACGGCCAGCAGGCGGTCCAGCTCGGCCGGATCGTCCAGCAGGTGCAGGGCACGTTCACGGATGGGCCGGATGTGTTCGGTGACGACCTCCGCAAGGTCCACCTTCAGGTGTCCGTACATCTTCCCCTCGTACTCCTTCTCCAGGGTTTCCACGCTGCGTCCGCTGATCAGGGAGTAGATGGACAGCAGGTTCGAGATCCCCGGCTTGGCGTCCCGGTCGAAACGGATCTCGCTGCCGTCGTCGGTCACTGCCGACTTGATCCGCTTGGCTATGACCTTGTCCTCATCGAGGAGGTTGATCAGGCCTGCCGGCGACGCGGCGGACTTGGACATCTTCGCCGAGGGGTTCTGCAGGTCGTAGATCTTGGCCGCTTCTTTTTGGATAAAGACCTCGGGCACCACGAAGGTGTCGCCGAACCGCGTGTTGAACCGCTTGGCGAGGTCCCGGCTCAGCTCTACGTGCTGCCGCTGGTCTTCGCCCACGGGCACGCCGTGCGGCTGGTAGAGCAGGATGTCGGCCACCTGCAGGATCGGGTAGGTGAACAGTCCGACACTGGCCGAGTCAGAGCCGAAGCGCTGCTGCTTGTCCTTGAACTGCGTCATGCGGGAGGCCTCACCGAATCCGGTGAGGCAGTTCAGCACCCATGCCAGCTGGGCGTGCTCGGGCACCTGGGACTGGACAAACAGAGTCGCCTTGTCGACGTCGACGCCGCCCGCAATGTACTGGGCAGCGGTGACGCGGGTGCGCTTGCGCAGGTCCTCGGGATCCTGGGGCACCGTGATGGCGTGCAGGTCCGGGATGAAGAAGTAGGCGTCGTATTCGTCCTGAAGCCGCACCCAGTTCACCAAGGCGCCGAGGTAGTTGCCCAGATGCAGGGAATCGGCGGACGGCTGCATTCCCGAGAGGATGCGCCGGCGGCTGCTGGAAGACTCAGATGTCATGGAGGAAACCCTTAGAACTGGTAGTCGATCACTACTGGAGCGTGGTCTGAGAAGCGGGAGTCATACGTGGGGGCACGGTCGACGACGGCGTTGACGGCCCGTGCCGCCAGCTCCGGCGTGGCCATGTGGTAGTCGATCCGCCAGCCGGAGTCATTGTCGAACGCCTGTCCGCGCCAGCTCCACCAGGTGTACGGTCCGTTGACCTCACCGGCGAGGGAGCGGTGGACGTCGGTGTAACCGATTTCCTCGCCGAAGAAGCGGTCAAAGTAGGCACGTTCCTCTGGCAGGAAGCCTGCGCGCTTGACGTTGCCCTTCCAGTTCTTGATGTCCAGGGGTGTGTGTCCCACGTTCAGGTCCCCCACCACCAGCACGAAGTCGCTGGTCTGCGCCAGGGCGGGCAGCCGGACGGCCATGGTGTCGAGGAAGCGGTACTTGTCCACCTGCTTGGGCGTATCCACCTCGCCGGAATGGACGTAGGCGCTGACGACGGTGAGGATCTTCTCTTCTCCCGCCACCGCGACCTTGAAGTCCGCCTCCACCCAGCGGCCCGAACGTGCGAAGTACTCGTCGCCGATGTGCTCGCGGACGGCGACCGGTTCGGTGCGGGAGGCGATGGCAACACCGGCACGGCCCTTGGCCTCAAGGCATTCGGCGTGCTGGACGTGCCAGGTATCACCGAGCAGGTCCTTCAGGATGGCGTCGGGCGCGCGCACCTCCTGCAGGCACAGGATGTCCACATCGCGCTCCGCCAGCCAATCGGCCATGCCCCGCTTGTAGGCGGCACGGATGCCGTTGACGTTCACGGACGCAATGCGCAGGGTTTCCCCGGAACTGTCCATAGTCCCTGTTGATGCCGTCCCTGTTGATGCCGAACTCACGCGAATAACCATACTCCTCAGTAGCTGTTCATCCCGAAACGGCCGCCACCGGCACGGCGCGCCCGGAAGGGGTGGGCGGGAACTAGTCGACTACGGTGCCTTCGACAGGCCCGCCGTCGTCCTTCTTGATCATGCCACGGCCGTTGGACGCCGTGATCTCGATGGTCTCCAGGGCACGGTCCACCATTTCCCGGTCAGCGTCCAGGTTCTGGACAATGACCTTCGCCTGGACCTGGATGATCTTGAAGCTGTGGTCCAGTTTCTGGTCGCGCACAGTGGTGCTTTCGTCGACCACCTGGACGCCGCCGCGGGGAGCAAGGCCGGCGGTGGCACCGGCGAGCTTTGCGGTGGCCTTGCGCGTGGCACTCCGAACCGAGAACACCACGAACGTCGAGAGGAACAGCCAGCCGAGGGACACAATGACCACCAGCCAACCGATGACGTCATTCTGGTTGGCGGCGAAAACCACTGCCACCAGGAAGACAATGAGCATCACGACGATGCCCGTAGAGCCCATCTTGCGGCTAATGCCGCGGCCGGGCGAGGACGAGGACGACGGCGTCTGGCCGTTTCGGATCGACTGCATGGTTTTATTCTCTCAAACTCGGACAGGTGCCGGATGCCGCGTTCGCTCTGCGCGGTGGTGCAGGCCTGTCCCGCGGTGGAAAACGGGGCGGCTGCAGTGGCAGACTGGCTCGATGCAGATCACCATCGCCACCGGCGACATCACCACCCGGGATACCGACGTCGTCGTCAATGCTGCCAACTCATCGTTGCTCGGCGGCGGCGGAGTGGACGGCGCCATCCACCGGGCGGCGGGCCCGAAGCTCCTGGCCGCCTGCCGTGAGCTGCGCAGGACATCGTTGCCGCAGGGGCTTCCCACTGGCCGGTCCGTGGCTACGGACGCGTTCGACCTGCCTGCGCGGTGGGTGGTGCACACCGTGGGTCCCAACGCCGGGGCAGGGGAAACGGACCCGGAGCTGCTGAGGTCCTGTTTCCGCACCGCCCTGGCCGTTGCCGAGGAGCTGTGCGCGGAGAGCATTTCCTTTCCGGCCGTGAGTGCGGGCATCTACGGGTGGGACCCGGAGACCGTGGCGGGAATCGGGCTGCAGGAGGTCCTGGCCCACACTCCGGGGACGCTGAAGCGCGCGGAGTTTGTGCTCTTCAATGACCGCCTGGCCGGGATCTTCGCCCGAAAACATGAGCAGCTGGCCGGCTGACCCGGAGCCTACTTCAGGAACAGCGCCCGGAGCCGGTTAGTGGTCAGGGTCAGGCCGAGCACAATCATCACCACGAAGTACAGCAGGTGCCCTGCCGTTCCCCAGCTGAAGATGCCCACACTGATCTGCCGGAGCAGTTCCACGCCGTGCCAGAGCGGCAGTGCCTGGATCACGGACTGCACTGCTTCGGGGTACACACTCAGCGGATAGAAGGTGGCAGAGAGCAGGAACATGGGCAGCATGATCATTTGGACCCAGTCCAGCTGCTGGAATGTCTTCATGTAACTGGTCACGGCCATTCCGAAGGAAGCGAAGCCAAAAGCGATCACCACGGCGGCCGGAATCATCAGCAGCGCCCAGGGTGAGGTGATCAGGCCCATCGCGCCCATCACGGCGGTGAAGCCGGTGGCATAGAGCGCTCCGCGGAGCAGGGCCAGGAAGATCTCTCCCATCGCCACGTCCAACGGACCCAGGGGCGTGGACAGCATGCCCTCGTAGAGCCGGGAGTAGTGGAGCTTGAAGAACACGTTCATGGTGGAGTCGTACACCGCGCCGTTCATCGCCGACACTGCCAGCAGCGCCGGCGCAATGAAGTTGGCATATTCCATTTCCTGCCCGCCGGGGCCGGAAACCGCCCCCACCAAAGCGCCCAGGCCTATGCCCATGGCCACCAGGTACAGCACGGGTTCGACGAACCCGCTGACCATGATGCTCCAGTTGGTGCCCCACGTGGCCTTGAGCCCGCGGGCAATCACGGCCCGGATATTTCGTCCGTACAGCGAGCCGAGGAACCTGTCCTGCGGTACCAGCACAGTAGGCGCCGTGCGGTTTTCGATGCTCATCCGTCGAGCCTCCTCGTGAAGTTCCGCCGGGCCAGTACCAGCCCACCGACGGTCAGGACCAGCAGGTACACCAGGTGGACGGCGGTCATGGCTGCCGGCTCCGGGTGTCCGTAGCTGAGCACCCGGCCCAGTTCGGTGGAATGCCAGAGCGGCGAGATCCAGCCGATCCAGCGGACGGCCAGCGGCAGCGACTCCAGCGGAAAGAAGGTGCCGGAGAACAGGAACAGCGGCATCACAATGAACCGCTGGACCATGGCGAACTGCCCCTTGTCCTCTTTCAGGGTGGAGCTGAACGCCAATAGCGGCATCCCGAACGCAAGTCCGGCCAGCAGCGCCGTGAAGATCATGAGCCAACCGGTTGCAGGCTGCACCACGGCACCGAAGAGCACCAGGAACAGGTAGTAGAGGCCCGTGGTCAGCAGGATGCGGACCGTAACTCCCAGGACGTGGCCGAGGGCAATCTGTCCGCTGGAGATCGGCGAAGCGTTGGGTCCGTAGTACGTCCGGTGCCACTTGAATCCGCCCATGACGGTGTAGGTATTTTCCTCGCTGGAGACCATCAGCGCTGCCGTGGCCACGAGGGCAGGTCCCAGGAACACCAGGTAGGACACGGTCGAACCGTCGCCACCCGGGAAACCCGCGTTCGAGTTCCCGTCGATCAGCACCGCCAGGCCCGTGCCCATGCCCAGCAGGTAGACCAGCGGGGTGCCTATGGCGGTCATCAGCACGGTCCCCTGGTAGCCGCGCATCCGGCGGATCCACATGTCCGCGTAGTACAAGGCACCGAAGCGCCGCGCCCTGGCGGCGGTTTGGCGCGGGGTCAGCGGCGACCGCAGTCCGAGGACCTCATGGCGCTCAAGTGCAGGTTGGGCAGCGGATTCCGGCCTAGTCAACGAGGCTCCTCCCGGTCAGGCGCAGGAACACATCTTCCAGCGAGGAGCGGCGCACCAGCGAGGTGATGGGCCGCAGCCCCCGGCCGGTCACGGCTTCCAGGGCGGCTTCGCCGTCATCGGCGTAAATCAGCACCCGGTCCGGAAGGGTCTCCATCCGCTCGCCGATCCCCTCCAGCTCGGCGGCCACGGTGGTGTTGCGCTCCGAACCGAACCGCAGCTCTACCACCTCACGGGTGGAATGCTCACGGATCAGGGCCGACGGCGACCCTTCAGTCATGATCGCGCCCTTGTCCACTACGATCAGCCGGTCACACAGCTGCTCGGCCTCGTCCATGTAATGGGTGGTGAGGATCAGCGTCACCCCGGCTTCCTTGAGCCGGAACAACCGGTCCCAGAGGATGTGCCGGGCCTGCGGATCAAGGCCGGTGGTCGGTTCATCGAGCAGCAGGATCTTCGGGTCGTTAATCAGGGACCGCGCAATGGTCAGGCGCCGCTTCATACCCCCGGAGAGCGAGTCCACACGGGCCTTGGCTTTGTCGGTGAGCTGCGCGAACTCCAGCAGTTCGTCGGCCTTGGGCTGCAGGTAGCTCTTGGGCAGGCCGAAGTAGCGTCCGTAGGCAAGGAGGTTGTCCCGCACGCGCAGGTCCTCATCCAGGTTGTCCTGCTGCGGCACCACGCCCAGGTGTGCGCGGACCTCCGGGCCATAGGTGTTCGGGTCCAGCCCCATGATGCTGAGGTCTCCGCCGCTGCGCTGGGCGACGCCGCCGATCATCTTCATGGTGGTGGATTTCCCGGCGCCGTTGGGCCCGAGGAGCCCGAAGGACTCCCCCGGCGGAACGTCGAAGGAGATGCCGTTGACGGCGGTGAAATCGCCGTA
Organism: Arthrobacter jinronghuae; assembly: GCF_025244825.1. Classification (NCBI taxonomy): domain Bacteria; kingdom Bacillati; phylum Actinomycetota; class Actinomycetes; order Micrococcales; family Micrococcaceae; genus Arthrobacter; species Arthrobacter jinronghuae. Next base: position 912,506 of record NZ_CP104263.1, on the reverse strand, counting down.
GGACTTGGTCAGGTTCCGTGCGGAAATGACGAAGTCGGAGCGGGTTTCGGGGACGGTTTTGCTTGATGTGATCTGTGACACTTGAGACAGCATAGTGGACGCAGGACGGGGCCGGTGCATGTTGCCATGCACCGGCCCCGTCAATTGCACCGATTCGGTTCTAGACCAGGATTCCGGCCTGCCGTTCGGCGGCTTCCACCACGTTCGCCAGCAGCATTGCGCGGGTCATCGGGCCCACGCCGCCCGGGTTGGGCGAAATCCAGGATGCCACGTCGGCCGCTGCCGGCTCGACGTCGCCGGTCAGCGTGGTCTCCCCGGTTTCCGGGTCGGTGACCCGGGTGACGCCGACGTCCAGCACGATGGCGCCGGGCTTGAGCTCCTCGGCACGGATCATTTCAGGGAAGCCGGCCGCGGCAACCACCACGTCGGCTGCCTGCAGGTGCTCGAACAGGTCCGCGGTCCCGGTGTGCGCCAGGGTGACCGTGGCGTTGATCGGCCGGCGGGTCAGGAGCAGGCCGAGCGGCCGCCCGACGGTGACGCCGCGTCCAACCACCAGGACCTTCTTGCCGTTCAGCGAAATCCCGTTGCGGACCAGCAGCTGCACGATCCCGTGCGGCGTGCAGGGCAGCGGAGACGTCATCGGTTCGCTGACGTTGAGCACCAGGCGGCCCAGATTGACCGGGTGCAGCCCGTCCGCGTCCTTTTCCGGCGCAATCCGTTCCAGGATGGCATTCGCATCGATGTGCGCCGGCAGCGGCAGCTGCACAATGTAGCCGGTGGTGGCCGGGTCCTCGTTCAGCTCGTCGATGACCTTTTCCAGGTCTGCCTGGCTGATGTCGCCGGGAAGGTCCCTGCGGATGGAGTTAATCCCCACCTGCTTGCAGTCCTTGTGCTTGCCGCCCACATAGGAGTGGCTGGCGGGATCATCGCCCACCAGCACGGTGCCCAGGCCCGGGGTGATGCCGTGCTCTTCCTTCAGCACCCGCACCCGTTCGGCCAGGTCATCCTTGATCTCCCGGGCGGCGGCGCGGCCGTCCAGGATCTTCGCCGCGACCGGAGTGCCGTATTCGGTTTTCTCCTTAACCTCCCAGCCAAGGTTGACGCTGGCGGCCTCATCGGTCGCGGGACCCTCCATATTGGTTCCTTTCTCCACGGTTACCATTCCTCCTGTCCGGGGTAGAGCGGGAAGTTCTCAGTCAGCGCACCCACGCGGGCACGAAGGGCCTCGACGTCGGGGGCGGGCTTCAGCGCGGCGGCGATGATCTCGGCAACCTCGGTGAACTCCGTTGCGCCGAAGCCCCGGGTTGCGAGCGCGGGGGTGCCGATCCGCAGGCCGGACGTGACCATCGGCGGACGCGGGTCGAACGGCACGGAGTTGCGGTTCACCGTGATGCCAACGGAATCAAGCAGGTCTTCGGCCTGCTTGCCGTCCAGGGCGGAGTGCCGCAGGTCCACCAGGATCAGGTGTACGTCGGTGCCGCCGGTGAGCACTGATACTCCGTGTTCGGCGACGTCCGGCGCATTCAGGCGGTCGGCAATGATCCGCGCGCCCTCGAGCACGCGTTCCTGCCGTTCCCGGAACTCCTCGGTGCCGGCAATCTTAAAGGCCACGGCCTTCGCGGCAATCACGTGCATCAGCGGACCGCCCTGCTGGCCGGGGAAGACGGCGGAGTTCAGCTTCTTCGCGTATTCCTTTTTCGCCAGGATCATTCCCGACCGCGGCCCGGCAAGGGTCTTGTGCACGGTGGAGGTGACGACGTCGGACACCGGCACCGGGTTGGGGTGCAGCCCGGCGGCCACCAGTCCGGCAAAATGCGCCATGTCGGTCCAAAGATAGGCACCCGCTTCATCGGCGATGGAGCGGAAGGCCTCGAAGTCCAGCTGCCGCGGATAGGCGGACCAGCCGGCGACAATAACCTGCGGGCGTTCTGCCAGCGCCTGTTCGCGGACCCGGTCCATGTCCACCCGGTACGTCTGCTCGTCCACGCCGTAGGCCGCGACGTCGTACAGCTTGCCGGAAAAGTTCAGTTTCATGCCGTGGGTAAGATGCCCGCCGTGGGCCAGGTTCAGCCCCATCAGTTTCTCGCCCGGTGCCATCAGGGCCGCGAGCGCGGCAGCATTTGCCTGCGCGCCGGAATGCGGCTGGACATTGGCGAACTCGGCACCGAACAGGGCCTTCACCCGCTCGATGGCAAGGTTCTCCGCCACGTCCACATGTTCACAGCCGCCGTAGTAGCGGCGCCCGGGGTAGCCCTCGGCGTACTTGTTGGTGAGGACGGAACCGGAGGTTTCCAGGACGGCGCGCGGCGCGAAGTTCTCGGAAGCGATCATCTCGAGGGTGCTGCGCTGGCGGGACAATTCATCATTCAAAACCGCTGCTATTTCGGGATCAACATCGATAAGCGGCGCGTTGGTGACGGGGTGGGTGGATACTCTCACGTGGATCTCCTGGGAAGGGTTCTCTATAGGTCAGGCTACCTGTCGGGGCATAGGCCGGGCATGGCACAACAGTTTCGCGCGTGACCCTCGGCCCAGGCGTGCGATCCGTGGTCGTTAGGACACCCCGCAGGGTGCCGTGCCGCTTCCTGGTGGTAATCCACCTAACGCCAGTCGCGACGCTCTCCATCCTAGCCTCACCTGTCCCCCGGCCGCAGGGCTTCGGCGGAATAGCCGCAATGCCCGGACCGTTACGGTTCCCAAGAACGAAGGAGTGCAAAAGGTGGAAACGGACATACTGGTGATCGGAGCCGGCCAGGCCGGACTCAGTGCCGCCTATCACCTGCGCCGCCGGGGACTGGAGCCCGGCGGCGGCTTCACCGTGCTGGACGCGAACCCCGGGCCGGGCGGGGCCTGGCGGCACAGGTGGGATTCGCTGACCTTCGGTGCTGCGCACGCCCTGCACGACCTCCCGGGGATGCCGCTGGGCTCACCCGATCCCGCCGAGCCCGCTTCCGCCGTCGTCACCAGGTACTACGGCCGCTATGAGCAGGAGTTCGGACTCGACGTCGTCCGGCCGGTCTCCGTGTCGGCGGTGGCGGAGGGCGACGGCGGCCGGCTCGCGGTCCGCGCCGTGGACGGCCGGGAGTGGCAGGCCCGCACGGTCATCAACGCGACGGGTACGTGGGACCGGCCGTACTGGCCCTACTATCCGGGGCGGGAGTCCTTCCGCGGCCGGCAGCTGCATACCCGGGACTTCCGCAGCGTGGCTGACTTTGCCGGGCAGCGGGTCCTGGTGGTCGGCGGCGGCACCTCCGCGGTGCAGTTCCTCCTGCAGCTGCAACGTGCCGGTGTGGAAACGGTCTGGTCCACGCGCCGGCCGCCGGAATTCACCCTCCGTCCCTTCGACTCCGAATGGGGGCGGGCCGTGGAAGCGAAAGTCAGCGCCAGGACCCGTGCCGGCCTGCCGCCGCTGAGCGTCGTGGCCGCCACGGGTCTGCCGCTGACCGATGAATACCGTCGGGGCATTGAGGACGGGGTGCTCGTTTCGCGCGGAGGGATCGGCCGCCTGACCGCCTCCGGTGTTGTTTTCGCGGACGGGTCCGCCGAGTCCGTGGATACGGTCCTGTGGGCCACCGGTTTTCGTGCCGCCCTGGAGCATCTGGCACCGCTGCACCTGCGCGAACCAGGCGGCGGGATCCGGATGAACGGGGTTCGGGTGGTGCGCGAGCCGCGTCTGCTGCTGGTGGGCTACGGCGAGTCCTCCTCCACGCTGGGGGCCACCCGCGCCGGCCGTGCAGCGGCGCTTGCTGCCGTACAACAGCAGCCGGCTACGAAAGCACCTCTTCCCAGTTGACGGGCGTAACCGTGCCCTTCTCCCAGTCACGCCGCAGGATGGCGTAAACCACCGTGGCGACCCTGTGTCCGTCTTCCAGCGGCCAGTCCTCCCGGTGATGCGCTTCCTTCACGAAGCCTGAACGCAGCAGGGTCTTGCGCATGGCGATGTTGTCCTCGCGCGTACGGCCTGCGAAGCGGTGCGCTTCGGGGTAGTCGTCGAACACCATGCCGGTCAGGGACTTCAACACCGGGACGCCGTTGCCCCGGCCGCGGAACTTCTCCACCAGACGCAGGTCCAGCACCGGCGTACTCGTGCCCAGCTCCTCCAGGATGACCAGGCCCATGCGGTGGTTGTCGCCGAACACCCAGAAGGTGCTCACGCCGTCGCCGTCGAACCGCCCCTCGATCAGGAGGCGCCGCACCAGCCCCTCGGAAGGCGCCTTGATCCGGTGGTACGGAAAGCTGTTGGTAGTGAGGAAACGTACGAGCTCTCCCTCATCCTTGTCAGAAAACGGAAGGAACATCACATCCATGTGCCCACCCTAGGTCAGGGCGCTGAAACCGGTAACCTAGCAAGGGTGACCGCCATGATTTCCTCTCCCGACGCCCCCGCCGCCAACGCCTTCACCTTGACGTTGTCCTGCCCCGACCGTCCCGGCATTGTCCATGCCGTCAGCGCTTCCCTGGTGGCAGCCGAAGGCAACATCACTGAGTCGGCGCAGTTCGGCAGTCCGGAAACCGGCTCCTTCTTTATGCGCGTGGACTTCACTTCCCCGCGTTCCTACGAGCAGGTCCATACGGAACTCGCCGCAACGGCCTCCGCATTTGCCATGTCCTGGGAGCTGCACCGCGCCGGCCGCCGGACCCGCACCCTGATCATGGCGTCCAAATCCGGCCGCTGCCTCAATGACCTGCTGTTCCGGCAGCGCGCGGGGACGCTGCCGATTGACATCCCGGCCATTGTCTCCAATCACCGCGAGCTGGAGCCCCTCGCCGATTTCTACGGTGTGCCGTTCCACCACATCCCCGTCGCCCCGGACACGAAGGACCAGGCGGAGGACCGGCTGCGCGCCCTAATGGCCGAGCTGGATATTGAGCTGGTGGTCCTCGCCCGCTACATGCAGATCCTGAGCAACGACCTCTGCCGCGATCTGTCCGGGCGTGCCATCAACATCCATCATTCCTTCCTGCCCTCCTTCAAGGGAGCGCGGCCCTACCACCAGGCGCATGCCCGGGGAGTGAAGCTGATCGGTGCCACGGCGCATTACGTAACGTCGGACCTGGATGAAGGTCCCATCATCGAACAGGAAGTCATCCGGGTGGACCATGCCCGGTCGGCTGCCCAGCTCGCGGCCCTGGGCAGCGATGTGGAGGGGCGGGCGCTGTCCAAGGCGGTGCAATGGCATGCCGAGCACCGGGTCCTGCTGGACGGCCGGCGGACCATCGTCTTCAGCTAGGCCGTTCCTTCTACGGGCGCTGCCTCCGCTAACGGGTATCCGGCCGGCGCTACGCTGGGTTCCATGGCACACATCATTGAATTCCGGGGCAAGACCCCCGCGGTCGATCCCACTGTCTTCCTCGCTCCCACCGCTTCGCTCATTGGCGACGTCACCATGGCCGCGGACTCCAGCGCCTTCTACGGCGCATGCGTCCGCGGTGATTCCAACAGCATCCGCGTGGGGGCCGGGACCAACCTCCAGGACAACGTGGTCCTGCATGCGGACCCGGGCTTCCCGACGGCGGTGGGCGACCGGGTGAGCATCGGCCACAATGCCGTGGTGCACGGCTGCACGGTCGAGGACGACTGCCTGATCGGCATGAGCGCCACCATTATGAACGGTGCCGTAATCGGTGCCGGCTCCCTCGTGGCCGCCGGCGCCCTGGTCCTTGAAGGCACCGTGGTCCCGCCCCGTTCGCTGGTGGCCGGCATGCCGGCCAAGGTCCGCCGGACCCTCACTGACGAGGAGGTCGCCGGGGTGAAGGCGAACGCGGAAAACTACCGGCAGACGGCCGCTGACCACCGGGCTGCCGTCTCGTCGCAGCCCTAGGCTTGTGTTCACTTCTTGACTGCAAGAGTGTGATGTAGCACGCTAAACTAATGCCAGCCGATCCATCCTCGACGTTGAGGACCACCCGTACACCGGGAACCACCCCATCCAAGCCGGGCTCGCAGAGCGCCCTGCGTGAACGCAACCGGCAGCGCATTGTCCAGGCCCTCCTGGCCTCGGGGCCGTTGACGCAGGCGGGACTTTCGCGCCAGACGGGATTGTCCCGCGCCACTGTGTCCAACATCGTGGGTGATATGAGCGAGCGTCAGCTCGTTATCACCGAGCCCACCACCAGCTCCGGGCGCAGGGCACTTTCGGTGCGGCTCAACGAGTCCGGAGCCGTCGCTGCCGGCATCGACATTGGACGCCGGCACGTCAGGGTGATCCTGGCCTCGCTCGGCCACCGGATCCTCCAGGAAGAGTCCATCCAGCTTCCGCTGGGCCACTCCGCAGCAGAGGGCATGGATGCCGCTGCGGCCCTGCTGGCCCGGCTGCTGCGCCGGCAGGGGGCGGACCGCAGTGCCGTCCTGGGCGCCGGCGTCGGCATCCCCGGCCCCATTGACCGGCGCACGGGCACTGTGGTCCAGGGCGCGATCCTTCCCGAATGGGTGGGAATCAATATGCGCGAAGACCTCGCCGACCGGCTGGGTGTCCCGGTCTACATCGACAACGACGCCAACCTCGGGGCGCTGGCGGAAGTCACCTGGGGGCCGCATGGCTGCAGCGAAAACCTGATCTTCATCAAGGTTGCCTCCGGCATCGGTGCCGGGCTGGTCATCAACGGTTCGCTCTACTACGGCAATGTCGGCATCACCGGGGAGATCGGACACGCCACCATCTTCGACCAGGGGCTGATCTGCCGCTGCGGCAACCGCGGCTGCCTGGAAACCATAGCGTCGACCTCCATCATGATCGAGCTGCTGAGCCGCGCCTCCAAGGGCCCCGTCACCACCGCGGACATCCTTTCGCGCGCCGCCGGAAAGGACCCAGCCACCCTGCGCGTCATTGACGACGCCGGCGCTGCAGTCGGCCGCGCCGCCGCCAATCTCGCGAATACCCTGAACCCGGAACTCATCATCATCGGCGGTTCGCTGACCGATCTCGGGGACACGTTCCTGGACCCGATCCGCCGCGGCCTGCTGCGGCATGCCGTTCCACTGGTCGGCGAAACCTCCACCGTGCTTATGTCCTCCCTCGGGGACCGCGCCGAAGCCCTGGGCGCAGCCGCACTCGTCCTCCAGGAACAGGGTGCCGCGGCAGCCTAGTACTTGCCGGGCGAATCAAAAACTACCCGAAACAGCGGTTGTTGTGTTCAAGACTTGACGGCAGTGCCTGTGACCGTGGTAACTTCCTTACCGGCCCACTCTGTGGGCCGTATCACGACAAAGAGGTCACACGGAGGCACTCATGCGAGCAGAAGCAGCTCCGGCAGTAGGCGCGCGGCGCGCTCCCTGCCACCACGGCAGGGACAAAACGCATGTCGGCTAGTCCATTCATTCTGGAAATGCACTCCATCACCAAGGAGTTCCCCGGCGTCAAGGCCCTCGCGGATGTGGCCCTGAACGTCCGGGCCGGCGAAATCCACGCCATCTGCGGAGAAAACGGCGCCGGAAAGTCCACGCTGATGAAGGTCCTCTCCGGGGTCTACCCCCACGGCACCTACACCGGAGAAATCGTCTTCCAAGGCAAGCCCGTCCAGTTCCGGGACATCCGGTCCAGCGAGGCCGCGGGAATTGTCATCATCCACCAGGAACTGGCACTAATTCCCGAACTCTCCATTGCCGAGAACATATTCCTGGGCAACGAACCCACCCGGTTCGGCGTCATCGACTGGGACAAGGTCAACTTCGACACCCTGGACCTCATGGAACGGGTGGGACTCAACGAAGACCCCACCACGCCCATCAAGGATCTGGGCGTGGGCAAGCAGCAGCTGGTGGAGATCGCCAAGGCACTGAACAAGCGAGTACAGCTGCTGATCCTCGACGAGCCCACCGCCGCGCTCAACGAGACCGATTCCCAGCACCTGCTGGGCCTGATGTCCGGCCTGCGGGACAAGGGCATCTCCTGCATCATGATCTCGCACAAGCTCAACGAGATTGAGCAGATCGCGGATTCCATCACCATCATCCGCGACGGCCGCTCCGTAGAGACGATCGACGTCGCCGCCGAAGGCGCCGACGAAGACCGCATCATCCGCGGCATGGTTGGACGTTCCCTGGAATCCCGGTTCCCGGACCACACCCCGAAGATCGGTGAAACGTTCTTCGAGGTCCGCGGTTGGACCGTGGGCCACCCCTCCGTCGCGGATCGCCTGGTCTGCAAGGGTGCGGACTTCCACGTGAAGCGCGGCGAGATTGTCGGATTTGCCGGGCTGATGGGAGCCGGGCGCACCGAGCTGGCCCGTTCCGTATTCGGCCGCTCCTACGGCAACTTCATCTCCGGCCAGATCATCAAGGACGGCAAGGAGATCACCCTCAAAACGGTGCACTCCGCCATTAACCATGGCCTGGCCTACGTCACTGAGGACCGCAAGACCCTGGGCCTGAACCTCCTGGACGACATCAAGGCCACCACGGTTTCGGCCGACCTTAAGAAGATCACCCGCGGCTTGGTTGTCGACAACGACGCCGAGTTCCGCCACGCGGAGGAATACCGCAAGAGCCTGCGCACCAAGGCACCCACCGTCGATGAGGGCGTTTCCAAGCTCTCCGGCGGCAACCAGCAGAAGGTTGTCCTGGCCAAGTGGATGTTCACCGACCCGGACCTGCTGATCCTGGACGAACCCACCCGCGGCATCGATGTGGGCGCCAAGTACGAAATCTACGGAATCATCCAGCAGCTCGCGAACCAGGGCAAGGGAGTCATCGTGATCTCCTCTGAGCTCCCCGAGCTCCTGGGCCTCTCGGACCGCATCTACACCATCTTCGAAGGGGCGATCACCGGCGAGGTCTCCAAGGCGGAGGCCAACCAGGAGAACCTCATGAGGCTCATGACCTCCCCCGCCCGGAAGCCCGCCGACTACGCCACTCAAGGAACACTTTCATGAACGCCATCAAGCAACTCCTGGGCGGCAACGGCCGCCAATTCGGGATGATCTTCGCCTTGGCCATCCTGGTCGGCCTGTTCCAGGTCCTCACCGGGGGCAAGACCCTGACGCCCACGAACATGATCAACCTGTTCAACGGCAACTCCTACATCCTGATCCTGGCGGTGGGCATGGTCTTCGTGATCATTGCCGGCCACATCGACCTCTCGGTGGGATCCGTCGCCGCGTTCTCGGGCATCGTCGTCGCGATGGCCATGCGGGACTGGGGCCTGCCCTGGTATGCGGGCATACTCCTGGGCCTGCTGGTGGGCGCGGCAATCGGCGCCTGGCAGGGCCTGTGGGTGGCGTACGTCGGAATCCCGGCGTTCATCGTGACACTGGCAGGCATGCTGATCTTCCGCGGGGCCAACCAGTGGGTAGGCAAGTCCAATACCGTTCCGGTCCCCTCCGAATTCCAGTTCATCGGCGCCGGCTACCTGCCCGAGGGCGGCCCGATCCCGGGTTACAACAACCTGACCCTGCTGCTGGGCCTGATCCTCTGCGCCGCAGTGATCTACGGCGAAATGCGCAAGCGTTCCCGCAACGCCAAGCTCGGCACCGCCAACCCGCCTGCCTGGGTTCCGGTGGTTAAGATCGGCCTGCTCTGCGCGGTCATCCTCTACGCCACGTACCTCTTCGCCACGGGCCGTCCCGGCACGTCCTTCCCGGTCTCGGGCATCATCCTGGGCGTCCTGGTCCTCTTCTACGGGTTCGTCTCCAACAAGACCATCCTTGGCCGCCACGTCTACGCGGTGGGCGGCAACCGGCACGCTGCGGAGCTCTCCGGCGTGCAGGGCAAGAAGGTCAACTTCATGGTCATGATGAACATGTCGATTCTGGCCGCCCTGGCCGGCATGATCTTCGTGGCCCGCTCCACCGCCTCCGGTCCGTTTGACGGCACCAACTGGGAACTTGACGCCATTGCCGCCGTCTTCATTGGCGGAGCGGCCGTTTCCGGCGGCGTCGGAACCGTAGTCGGTTCCATCGTGGGCGGCCTGGTCATGGCCGTCCTGAACAACGGCCTGCAGCTGCTCGGCGTGGGCGCGGACACCACCTCCATGATCAAGGGCTTGGTCCTGCTGCTCGCCGTCGCACTGGACGTCTACAACAAGACCCAGGGCAAGCCCTCCATCACCGGGCTGCTGATGCGCAACTTCGGCGGCAACAAGCCCAAGCCGGCCCCCGCCGTCGTCGACGCCACCCCGGAAATGCCCACGGGCACCAAGACTGTCATTGCCACCGACGCCTAGACCGCACCACTTACTCCGCTCTATTTCCAGCACCGCTATCAAGAAAGAGAACACCATGCGTAAATTCGCAAAATCCTTCGCCGTTGCGGCAACGGTGGCAGCATTGTCGCTGTCCGCCTGCGGCCGCACCGAAGAAACCGCTTCCGGAGCCGAAGAAGGCTTCGAGGACGGGGCAGCCATCGGCGTCGCCCTGCCGCAGAAAACCTCGGAAAACTGGGTGCTCGCCGAGACCCTCTTCAACGACGGCCTCAAGGAGGCCGGCTACGAGGGCCAGGTCCAGTTCGCCAACGGCGGCGTGTCCGAACAGCAGAACCAGATCAGCTCCATGATCACCAACGGTGTCGAGGTCCTGATTGTGGGTGCCATCGACGGCAGCCAGCTCGGCTCGCAGCTGCAGGACGCCAAGGATGCCGGCATCACGGTCATCGCCTATGACCGCCTGCTGACCAACACCGAAAACGTTGACTACTACGTGGCCTACGACAACTTCAAGGTCGGCCAGCTGCAGGGCCAGGCCCTGCTGGACGGGCTCAAGGAAAAGAAGCCCGAAGGTCCGTACAACATTGAGCTGTTTGCCGGTTCCCCGGATGACGCCAATGCCCAGGTCTTCTTCGACGGCGCCATGGATATCCTCCAGCCGGAGATCGAAGCAGGAAACCTCGTAGTCGGCTCCGGCCAGACCGAGTTCAACCAGGCTGTCACCCAGGGCTGGAAGGCAGAGAACGCCCAGAAGCGCATGGACACCCTGCTCTCCAGCAACTACGCCTCCCAGGAACTGGACGGCGTCCTCTCCCCCAACGACACCCTGGCCCGCGCCGTCCTGACCTCGGTCACCGGCGCCGGCAAGGCACTGCCCGTCATCACCGGCCAGGACTCCGAGGTGGAATCCGTCAAGCTGATCATGGAAGGCAAGCAGTACTCCACCATCAACAAGGACACCCGTAACCTGGTGAACCAGAGCATTGACATGGTCAAGGCACTGGGCGCCGGTGAAGAGGTCGAAATCAATGACGACGAGAGCTACGACAACGGCAAGAAGGTAGTCGAGAGCTACCTGCTGGAGCCGGTCATCGTCACCAAGGCCAACGCTGCCGAGGCCTACGCGAATGACCCCACGCTCTCCGAGCTGACCAAGTAATACCTGCACATCAACTGCCCTTTCGGGCGGAACAGCCCGGGTTTCCTTCACGGAAACCCGGGCTGTTCCACACCTGATCCACCCCGTTCCACACCCTGCCGCCGGCACTTGGAGCCGCACGGACTCGGAGTCCACCCCTAGGCCCCGGCAGGCTGCAACCATAGAGTAGGGGTACTCCCTGCAACGACGCGGAAGACGAGGACCATGACTGCCGTTCAACACATACCCACACCCCCCTGTGTCCAGCCGGGAGCTCCAAGTCCCGTCCAGTCCACGGGACGCACCCTGCGCTGGGGCGTAGTGGCCACCGGAAATATCGCTGAGCGTGTCACTGAAGACATCGCCCGGTTGGAGGACGCCGTCCTCCAGGCGGTCAGTTCCCGCCGGCAGGCCACGGCCGAGGAGTTCGCCTCCCGCTTCGGCTTCGCCAGCAGCTACTTCGACGCCGACGATGTCTCGGGCTATGACCGGCTCTTTGCCGATCCCGAAGTGGACGTCGTCTACATCGCCTCCCCGCACGCCCAGCACTATCGGATAGCCCGGCGTGCGCTGGAGGCCGGCAAACACGTGCTGTGCGAAAAGTCGCTGACCATCAATGCCCGCGAAACCGAGGACCTGATCGAACTGGCACGGTCCCGCAACCTGTTCCTCATGGAAGCGGTCTGGACCCGTTTCCTGCCCTGCATCAACCGCATCTGGGAACTCATTGCCTCGGGTGAACTCGGGGACATCAACTGGGTGCAGGCAGACCTGGGTTTCCCGGCAGCGTATGACCCGGCCAGCAGGCTCTGGGATCCGGCGGCAGGCGGAGGAGCACTGCTGGACCTGACCGTCTATCCGCTCACCTTTGCCCTGGGTGCGCTCGGCTACCCCGAGACGGTCCACGCGGTCGGCAGCATCAACGCCGACGGCGTGGACACGCAGAACGCTTTGACGCTCGGCTACGCGTCCGGCGGCCTGGCACAGCTGACCTCGTCACTGGTGTCCTCCTCCCCGCGGACTGCGGTCATTTCCGGCACCAGGGGCTGGCTCCGCACCGGTTCACCCCTGCATAACCCGGTGGAACTGACCATCGTGCCGCATGACGGAGAGGCCCGGGTGGAGCGGTTCCCGCAGGTCGGCAACGGCTACGCGTACGAGCTGCGGGAGGTGACCCGGTGCATCCAGGCGGGGCTGGTGGAAAGCCCCACCATGACCTGGGCGGATTCCCTGCGGACCATGCGGCTCTTTGACACCGTACGGGCGCAGATCGGTGTGCTGTATGCCAATGACAAGGACGCTGTCCCCCGCTGACCGGCCCATGGGGCCGTAGCGGCTGAGGACACGAAAAACGACGGCGGTGCCGCACCTTTTGCAGGTGCGGCACCGCCGTCGTTTTTAGCGCTGTACTAGGCGTTCTTCACGTTCTGCGGGGCTTCGGTAGCGGAATCCTTGACGTCGGAAGCAGCTGCCTGGCCTTCGGACTTCACGTTCTGCGCGGCGTCCGTGGCAGTGGCCTTGATGTTCTCGACCGCTTCCTGAGCCGGTTCCTTGAGGCCCTCGGCCATTTCCTTGGCTGCCCCGGCCAGTTCGTCGGTCATCGGCTGCGCGGCGGTCTTGATGTTGTCGGCAGCGACGCGCTCCTTGTCGCTGGTGGGGATCAGCGTTGCTGCGAGCAGACCGGCCCCGAAGGCAATGAGGCCTGCTGCAATGGGGTTGCCCTGCGCCTGGCCTGCGAGCTTGGCAGGTGCACCCTGGACAGCGGAGCCGGCGGCGGACATGCCGTCCGAAACACTACCGCCCATGTCGGAAACGCTGCCGCCGATGTTGCTGCCGGTATTGCTTGCGCTGTTACCTACTGAATCGGCCACACCCATCACCTTGTCCTTCACTCCGAATACCTTGTCCTTCATCTTGTCCGTCTGGCGCTGGACGATGTGGGAGGGAGTTACCTTGTCCGCCACTGCGTCCACGTTGGTGCCTAGGCGCCGGCGGGTTGCTTCGATGTCGGCGCGGATCTCATCGGGGTTTTCACTCATCGTGTTTCCTCGCTTGGTTTCATGGTCTGGGGGATCTCCTGCAGTGTCTCGGACGTCTGCGGCATGCCCTTGATCTTCTTCATTTCCTTGCGTCCACGTGATGCCAGGACGGCGGCAACGATGGCCCAGAGAACCGCCACGATCACTGCGGACCAGCCGAAGCCGATCGCCGTCGTGCCCAGTGCGTACCACAGGGCGATAGAGAGGAAGAGGAGTACGAAGTACCCTGCGACGGCCGCGCCGGCGAACATTCCGGCACCCGTGCCTGCACGGGTTGCGGACTGCTTCAGTTCGACCTTCGCCAGCTCCACTTCCTGACGCATGAGGGTGGACATGTCCTGCGTCACCTGGCCGAGCAGATCGCCCAGGGACGTGGACTCAGCCTTAGCCTGCGCTGGTGTGGGAGGGAGTTCGGTACTCATCAGTGCCGACCACCGCTGTAGGGATCAGCTGCCGGAACGCCGGTGGAGGGGGTGGGGGGAAGAGTCTGCGCCGACGCGGGACCCGTACCGGGCTGGCGGACCGGTTCGGTGCCGAACGGATCGTTGGTTCCGGTGGTGCCAACCGTGGGGTTGGCCGCCGGGGCCGCCGGGACAGGCGTCACGGGAGGCACGGGCGGTGCCACGTGCTGGCCGGCGGATCCGGTTGCGCCCTGAGTCGGGAGGCCTGCACTCAGGCCCTTGTTAAGGCGGCCTGCCAGGAAACCGGCTCCGGCTGCGAGAGCCAGGAAGGCAACGGGACGCTGGCGGGCAAAGCCCTTGACCTCATTCAGCAGGGATCCCGGATCACGGCCGTCAAGCCAGGTGGCAGCCGAGGATGCACGGCTGGCTGCTTCACCCACGAGATCGGTGGCTACGCCGGACTGGCCGGACTGAGCCATGGAGTGCAGCTCGTCAGCCATCGAGCGGAGACCTTCGGCCACCTTCTGCTGCTGGGTACCAGCCTGCTCGGTGAGATCGGAACGGGCCTGGGTAAACAGGTCCTTGGCGTTGGTCTTTACTTCGGAGGCGACGCCCGCTGCTTCAGACTTGGCGGTGTCCGCTACCTGAGCGGCATTACCCTTGGCCTGCTGGGCGAGGTCACCTGCCTGCTGCTTGGCGGCGTCGGCCTTCGCTGCGGCCGTGGAATCGTTGGTGCTTCCGGCCGGGGATGCTGCATGGCTTCCGTCACGCGGAGTGAAGTTCTCTGTCATCATCGCTCTCTTTCGTCATTGCAACTGCTGATCAAGATCGGATGGTCCGTAACTCGATAATAAGCACACTTAGTTACGAATGTGTAGCGTGTTAGGATTGTAAGTGCCCTTGCTATTGGATTCTGCGCGTGGTTTTCTTTTTGCACCGATCAGAAGAGCCCGCGGGCCCGCTTCCTGCCGAATAATCCGGCGGGACGGCCCCTGGCCCACAACGCACAGGAGCATCACATTGGCGGCAAACCTAATAGCACGATCTGTCCATGACCTCACGGCAGCGGCTTGGTTCGGTGGTTCCCTGATGGGCGCCGTCGGGCTTAACGGAGCCACCGCGAAGGCCAAGGACCCCACTGAGAGAGCGCGGTTGTCCGCCCTTGGCTGGAAAAAATGGGCCCCCGTGCAGGCCGGGGCAATCGGGCTGCACTTCCTCGCCGGACTCGCACTCATCGGCGACAACAAAACCCGGGTTTCCCAGCAGGAGGGGGTGGGCCCCCTCACCGTATACAAGACGGCGGTTACGGCACTGGCAGCCGTCGTCACGCTTTATTCGGGGATCCTCGGTGGAAAGGTCGGCAAGCTCTCGGAACAGGGCAGCCAAGGGGCCACGGAGCCCCATGAGGGAGCGTCAAAGGAACTGAAGTCAGCCCAGCGCCAACTGAAGGTCCTGCAGTGGAGCATCCCCGTGCTTTCGGGGGCGGTGATTGTGATGGGTGCCCAGCATGGGGAAATGCAACGGCCCGCCAATGTCCTCAAGGGCCTGAAAAAGAAGTAACGGGCCATGGGCGCAGAAGTTACGAGCAGGACTTTCAGCCGGGCGCAGCGCACGGCCTACCGGCAGCGCTTGCTGGAAAACCTGGACCACTTCGCTCACTTCCTTTCCACCGCGCAGTTTGCGGACACGGCCAGCATTGGCCTGGAACTGGAACTGAACCTGACCAACCGCGATTTCTCCCCCGCCCTCCGCAACAAGGCTGTCCTTGACCGCATCGCCGATCCGGCCTTCCAGACCGAGATCGGCGCCTTCAACATCGAGATGAACCACCCCGCAATGTCGGTGGCGCAGTTTGGGTTGAAGGAGCTCGAGGACAGCCTGCGGACGCAGCTCAACCGCGCCGATGAGCGTGCCGCCCAGGAAGCGGCGGACATCATGATGGTGGGTATCCTCCCCACCCTCACCCCCCGCTTCATGGACGGATGGGACTGGCTCAGCAGCGGGCAGCGTTATGCGGCCTTGAACACGTCAGTCCTCCAAGCCCGGGGAGAAGACGTCCTCCTGGATCTGTCAGGCCCGGAGCCGCTGTCCTTCTACGCACAGAACATCGCACCGGAGGCTGCATGCACGTCGGTCCAGCTGCATCTGGAAGTCTCGCCCGACCAGTTTGCGCCCGCCTGGAATGCGGCGCAGATGATTGCCGCCCCGCAGGTTGCCCTTGCCGCCAATTCACCCATCTTTATGGAACACGTGCTCTGGCATGAGACCAGGATTGAACTCTTCAAGCAGGCCATCGACACCCGACCGCCGGAAATGCGCAATCAAGGCGTACGCCCACGTGTCTGGTTCGGGGAAAGGTGGATTACGTCGATCTTCGATCTCTTCGAGGAGAACGTACGCTACTTCCCCGCACTGCTTCCGGAGCTCTCCGGCAACGGAACGGAAGCCACAGCGTTCGGTGCGCCGCTGCTGCCTGAGCTGCGCCTCCACAACGGCACGGTCTACCGCTGGAACCGACCGATCTATGACCCCGGCAGCGGCAGACCCAACCTGCGCCTGGAGAACCGGGTGCTGCCGGCCGGCCCGTCCGTCCTGGACGTGGTCGCCAACGCGGCGTTCTATTACGGTCTCGTGGAGTATCTCCGCACGGCAGACCGGCCGCTGTGGAGCCGCATCGCCTTCAAGACGGCGTCGGACAACTTCCTGGCCTGTGCCCGGCACGGACTGGAGGCGGCCGTGTACTGGCCGGGCATCGGCGAGATTCCGGTGGCTGAGCTGATTGTGCGCCACCTGATTCCGCAGGCCGCCGAGGGGCTGCGGGAACTGAAAGTGGATTCCTCCCTGATCGACCGCTACCTGAACGTGGTGTCCGAGCGTGCCCGCACGGAGCAGAACGGCGCAGCGTGGCAGATCGCCACGCTGCGCCGCCTCGAGGGTGCCGGGATGTCCCGGTCGGCGGCACTGGGCGAGCTCTCCCGGCTCTACTGGGAGAACATGCACACCAATGCTGCCGTCCATTCCTGGCCGCTCGGCTGACCGACTGAAACCGGGCGCCTGCGGGTAAAAATCGGACATCGAACCTAGCACTCAAAAGTGCCGAGTGCTAGCGTGAATTTCATCGTTGAGTCACGACGACTCAACCTTTATCGACCCTTTTCCTACAACGGCATTCCAATCACCGGTGCCCGGCGGGTACCGGCGCAACAGGAGTTGATGACAATGGCGATGAAGTTTGATCCTTTCCGTGAGCTTGACCGGATGGCAGGCGCTCTTCTTGATCCCCGGCAGCGGTTGCGGCTTATGCCGATAGACCTCTACCGCGAGGGCGACCACTACATCCTCAACGCGGATCTGCCGGGTATCGACCCCGGTTCAGTGGACGTGGACGTTGACGGCCAGTTGCTGACCATCAGGGCCGAGCGGACCATCCACACCACCGAGGGGGTTACCTGGCTGAACCGTGAACGGGAAAGCGGGACCTTCCTGCGCCAGCTGAATCTTGGCCAGGGCATTGATATTGACTCGATCTCCGCGAAGTACGAGAACGGTGTGCTGAGCGTCTTCATTCCGGTGAGCGAACGGTCGAAGCCGCGCAAGATCGAGGTGTCAGCCACCTACAAGGACGGTTCCACGATTTCCGGGCAGTCTTCATCGGAGCCTGCTTCGGTCTCGTCCAGCAGCGGCTCGGGTTCCAGCGGTTCCGGTTCCGGCTCATCCGGTTCCGGTTCGCCGGGCTCGTTCGGCCAACCCGGCGGTTCGGGATCATCCGGTTCGGGATCATCCGGTTCCGGCGGGCACTCTTCCTCCGGCGATCAGGGCGCGGGCATCTAGCCGCAGCGAGACCAGCGGAACCAGTGCAGGCCCCGGACAGCATGTCCGGGGCCTGCACTGTGTCGCTGGGGGTTCTGGGTCACCGGGGGTTCTGGGTCGCTGGGGGTTCTGGCTGGGTTCGGCGGGATGCGGCGGGAGGATCAAGCAGAGGGCCGGCGCTGCCAGATGGCCGCCATCAAGGCACCGCTGACGTTGTGCCAGACCGAGAAGACCGCTGCGGGCAGGGCGGCTTCGGGAGCGAAGTACTGCTTAGCCAGTCCCGCGGCCAGCCCGGAGTTCTGCATGCCCACTTCAATGGCCATGGTACGGCGGGAGGCAACCGGTTGCCGGAACAATTTCGCCGCACCGTAGCCGAGGGCCAGGCCCAACCCGTTGTGCAGCACCACCGCCAGCAGGATCAGCCAGCCCGCGGTAAAGATGGCTTCGGCGCTGCCCGACACCACGGCAATAACCACGAAGGTAATAGCCAGCACCGAAATCCAGGGCAGGACGGGCAGCACCCGGTCCACCAGCCGGGGTACCAGATACCGGATGGCCAGGCCCAGCACCACCGGGATCAACACAATCTGGACAATGGACCAGGCCATCGACCCCGCGTCCACCGCCATGTACCGGCCGGCCAGCCACAGCGCGAGGATCGGGGTCAGCAGGGGCGCCAGAAGAGTGGAAACCGACGTCATGGCGACGGAAAGGGCTACGTTGCCGCGGGCCAGGTACGTCACCACGTTCGACGCCGTGCCGCCGGGTGCGCAGCCCACCAGGATCACGCCGGCCGCGAGTTCGGGGCTGAGCTGCAGGGCCCAGGCGATACCGAAACCGAGCAGCGGCATGATCACGTACTGCGCCACCACTCCCAGCAGGACGGGCAGCGGCTGCCGGATGACCAGAGCAAAATCGGGCAGGGTCAGGGTCAGGCCCATCCCGAACATAATGAGCATCAGACCGGGGTTGATGTAGCCGGACAGGCCGGTGAACGGCTCCGGGAAGAACAGGGCCACCGCTCCCCCGGCAACAATCAGCAGCGGGAATACGGTCACCGCTATGCGGGCGCTTCGCTCTTCGGCGCTCTTCGCGGCGGGCTGCGCTGTGGTGGAGTTCGACATCCCCACATGGTGGCACCGCCCGTGCGGCTGCGCTAGTTGTTACGCGTGTGCTTAACAAGGAAGGAAACGACGACGGCGCGCCGCCCCGGGAAGGGGGCAGCGCGCCGTCGTCGTTGGTGCAGTGATGCTTAGGCTGCAACCTCGGCGCCCAGGCGGGCCTTGAGGTTCTCGTCCAGTGCGGCGAGGAACTCTTCCGTGGTCAGGTAGGCCTGGTCGGGGCCGACCAGCAGTGCCAGGTCCTTGGTCATCTTGCCGGATTCGACCGTCTTGATGACAACGTCTTCAAGGGTCTCGGCGAAGTTGATGACCTCGGGGGTGTTGTCCAGCTTGCCGCGGTGCATCAGGCCACGGGTCCACGCGAAGATCGAGGCGATCGGGTTCGTGGAGGTGGGCTTGCCCTGCTGGTGCTGGCGGTAGTGGCGGGTAACCGTACCGTGTGCAGCTTCGGCCTCGACGGTCTGGCCGTCCGGGGTCATCAGCACGGAGGTCATCAGGCCCAGCGAACCGAAGCCCTGTGCCACGGTGTCGGACTGGACGTCGCCGTCGTAGTTCTTGCAGGCCCAGACGTAGCCGCCTTCCCACTTCATCGCGGAGGCAACCATGTCATCGATCAGGCGGTGCTCGTAAGTGAGGCCGGCTGCTTCGAACTGGTCCTTGAACTCGGCGTCGAAGACTTCCTGGAACAGGTCCTTGAACTGGCCGTCGTAGGCCTTCAGGATCGTGTTCTTGGTGGAGAGGTACACCGGGTAGTTACGCTGCAGGCCGTAGGCGAAGGAAGCGCGCGCGAAGTCCTTGATGGAATCGTTGAAGTTGTACATACCCATGGCGACGCCGCCATCTTCGTTGTACGTAACAACCTGCTGCTTGATTTCTTCGCTGCCGTCGGCGGGCGTGTAGGTCAGCGTCAGGGTACCGGCACCGGGAACCTTGAAGTTCGTGGCCTTGTACTGGTCGCCGTGGGCGTGGCGGCCGATGATGATCGGCTTGTTCCAGCCCGGGACCAGGCGCGGGATGTTGGAGATGATGATCGGTTCGCGGAAGACCACGCCGCCCAGGATGTTGCGGATGGTCCCGTTCGGGGAGACCCACATCTTCTTCAGGCCGAATTCCTCGACGCGTGCTTCGTCGGGGGTGATCGTGGCGCACTTGACGCCCACGCCGTGTTCCTTGATGGCGTTGGCGGCGTCGATGGTGACCTGGTCATCGGTCGCGTCGCGGTTCTGGATGGAGAGGTCGTAGTACTTCAGGTCGACGTCCAGGTACGGGTTGATCAGGCGATCCTTAATGAACTGCCAGATGATGCGCGTCATCTCGTCGCCGTCGAGCTCTACTACAGAGCCCACAACCTTAATTTTCTCAGCCACACGATCTCCTTGTGTGTTGGTGGGCACCGGAGCATGTCTTATGGCATGACGGAACCCGTCTTTTTGGCTTTTATTTGAGTTCAACTATGCCACAGCCCACTATCCGTGCCCTAAACAGCAAGGCGGCGCATTACCTGCACCGCCTTGCCGTTCCAGGCAGACTTCAGTGGAAGAAGTGGCGCGCACCAGTGAAGTACATGGTGATGCCGGCCGCCGCTGCGGCTTCAATGACTTCGTTGTCGCGGACCGATCCCCCCGGCTGTACCACCGCACGGACGCCGGCGTCGGCCAGGATCTGCAGGCCGTCCGCAAAGGGGAAGAACGCATCGGACGCGGCTACCGACCCGCTGGCCCGTTCCTCGCCGGGACCGCCGAGCGTATTGGCACGTTCGACGGCGAGCCGGCAGGAATCGACCCGGTTGACCTGCCCCATGCCCACGCCCACCGAGGCTCCGTCCTTCGCCAGCAGGATGGCGTTGGACTTGGCTGCACGCACGGCGGACCAGGCGAAGGCCAGATCGGCCAGCGTTGCTTCATCCGCGGCCTCCCCCGCCGCCAGGGTCCAGTTCGCGGGGTCATCGCCCTCGGCCTGCAGCCGGTCCGTCTTCTGCACCAGGACGCCTCCGGACACCTGCCGGAATTCGGTGTCATTGCGCCCGTAGCCGTCCGGCAGCGCCAGCAGGCGGATGTTCTTTTTCGCCGAGAGGATCTCCACGGCTTCCGGCTCGAAGTCAGGGGCGATCACCACCTCCGTGAAAATCTCCTTCACGGTCCGGGCCATGCCGGCTGTGACCGTCCTGTTGGCGGCAATCACTCCGCCGAAGGCCGAAACCGGGTCGCAGGCATGGGCCTTGGCGTGCGCGTCCGCGATGGGGTCCGCGGCACCGGGGGAAGCCACGGCGATACCGCACGGGTTGGCATGCTTGACGACGGCGACTGCCGGTTCCGTGAAATCGAAGGCTGCGCGCAGGGCGGCGTCTGCGTCCACGTAGTTGTTGTAGGACATGGCCTTCCCGTGCAGCTGGTCGGCCTGGGCGACCCCGGGCCGGGCGCCCTTGTCCACGTAAAGCGCGGCGTCCTGGTGCGGGTTTTCGCCGTAGCGCAGCACCTCGGCCCGTTCCAGGGACAGACCGGTGTAGGCCGGCCATTTGGTGCCGTCTTCGGTGCCGTCGCCGAACTGCTCTGCCGTCCATGTGGCAACGGCCGTGTCATAGGCAGCGGTATGCGCGAACGCTTCGGCGGCCAGCCGGCGCCGCTCTGCCAGGGCGAATCCGCCTTCGGCTGCCGCAGTGACGACGTCGGAGTACTTGTTGGGATCCACCACCACGGCCACCGAGGGGTGGTTCTTCGCCGCGGCGCGGACCATGGAAGGGCCGCCAATGTCGATCTGTTCCACCACTTCGTCCTGGCCGGCGCCGGAGCGGACGGTCTCCACGAACGGGTAGAGGTTCACCACCACCAGGTCGAAGGGTTCAATCTCCATTTCCTCCAGCTGGGCTACGTGGTCCTCGCGGCGGCGGTCGGCGAGGATACCGGCATGTACCCGCGGGTGCAGCGTCTTGACGCGTCCGTCCAGGCATTCCTTGAAGCCGGTGACTTCCGCGACCTCGGTTACGGAGACGCCCGCTGCGGCAATCTGCTTTGCGGTGGAACCGGTGGAGACAATGCTGACGCCGGCTGCCGCGAGGCCCTGCGCAAGCTCTGTCAGGCCCGTCTTGTTGTAGACCGAGATCAGGGCCCGGCGGATAGGAACACGGTCAAGGACGGGATTGCTCACTGCTGACACTCCAAGTGGTCGATGATCGGTGCGCAGGCCGTGCGGCCCACGAGAAGTTTATGCCTTCGCTTCCCGTCGGTCCCGGGACGGAGGTAACAACCTGTCGCGGGGGCCGTTTCCGCGCGTTCCCGGGATCGAAAGAGCAATAGTTACCGATTTCCCTTCCTAAAACGGTAACTACTGCCTTTTCGGTGTTCTGCCACCGGCACGAGACCGGTTACAGAGGCTGTCCGGGCCGCCACCCACGGGCCAGCAGGACGGCGCGGACTTTCCCCGCCGTGCCTGCTTCGTTCTCCGGGCGCAGATGCTTCTTGCTGAATCGCAGCACCGCCCACCCCAACTGGCGGAGCCGATCATCCCGCTCGATATCCCGATGCCACTGATCAGGATCCAGCAAGTGGTGTTCCCCTTCGTATTCAAGAGCAATTCGCAGCCGCCGGTACTGCAGGTCATGCTCAGCCATGGCCCCATCCTCCCGGACACCGAAAGCAGTTTCCGGGCTATCCACAGGGGCGGGCACCAAGCCCTGTATTGTTCTCCCCGAACCCGAGCATCTCCCCTCCGAAAGGCCCCGAACCACATGTCCGTCACTAACGCCCTGCCCACCGGAGACCAGGTGGTCCAGAACCTGCCCTGGCGGTGGAAGGTCCAGGGCAAAATCTTCCTCATCGGCGGCCTGGGCTTTATGTTCGATGCCTGGGACGTAACGCTGAACGGCGTCCTGATTCCCCTGCTCTCCAAGGAATGGGAACTGGCCCCGGCCCAGGCGGCCTGGATTGGAACAGCCAACCTGCTCGGCATGGCGATCGGCGCCTTCGTCTGGGGTTCCATTGCCGATGCGATCGGCCGGAAGCGGGCCTTTTCCGCCACCCTGCTGGTGTTCTCAATCTTTACGGTGCTGGGCGCCTTCTCCCCTGACATCGTCTGGTTCTGCATCTTCCGTTTCATGGCCGGCTTCGGGTTGGGCGGCTGCGTTCCGGTGGACTATGCACTGGTGGGTGAGTTCACTCCCAAGAAACAGCGAGGGAGGGTGCTGACCGGCATGGACGGCTGGTGGCCCGTCGGCGCAGCGTTATGCGGTGTCACCTCCGCGGCCATCATCGCCACCTTCGCGGATTGGCGCTACACCATGCTGATCATGGTCATCCCTGCGCTCCTGGTCTTCTGGGTGCGGCGCTCGGTCCCCGAGTCTCCGCTTTATCTGGTCCGCAAGGGCCGCACCTCGGAAGCCTCCGCCGTCATCGATGACCTGGTCCGCCGAACCGGCGGGACGCAGACCGAATGGCACCTGCCCGAACCGCAGGCCCCTGAGAAGCTGTCCCTGCGCACCATGAGCACCCAGCTCACGGACCTCTGGCGGTTCAGCGCCAAGACCACTATTGCCGCCTGGTCCCTGTTCCTGACTATCCTGCTGGTCTATTACCTGGCCCTGCAGTGGATGCCGAAAATCCTCGTGGACGCCGGGTTCGCC
The DNA here is from genome assembly GCF_025244825.1 of Arthrobacter jinronghuae. Lineage (NCBI taxonomy): Bacteria > Bacillati > Actinomycetota > Actinomycetes > Micrococcales > Micrococcaceae > Arthrobacter > Arthrobacter jinronghuae. Next base: position 889,243 of record NZ_CP104263.1, on the reverse strand, counting down.
GAACACCGCGCGTTCCTGACCACCTCGGGGATGGCCGCCGTCGGCCTGCTGGGAGTCATCGTGGCGGCGCTGCTCGTGGAAAAGGTCGGCCGGAAATGGATCCTGGCGATCACCGGTCCGCTGTCGGCTGCCATCCTGGTGGTGGTCGCCCTGGTGGTGGATGTCCCCGCTGCAGCCACGATCCTGCTGCTGGTGTACGGATTTGTGGTGCAGGTGGCCATTCCCGTGCTCTATGCCTACGTCTCGGAGCTTTACCCCACCAACCTGCGCGGCAGCGGTTTCGGCTGGGCGTCCACCGTTTCCCGGATCGGTGCCGGGTTCGGTCCGCTGATCTTCGTGTCGGTGCTCTGGCCCTATCTGGGACTGCCGATGTCCTTCGCACTGGCCGGGGTCCTGGTCCTGCTGGCCGTACTGTGGATGGCCCGGTTCGCGCCCGAGACGAAGGGCGCCGCACTGGACTAGCCGCTGGTTAGAGCGCGGGCAGGCCCTCGCGGCTGATCCGGTCCAGCGTTTCGATCAGCAGCCGCCGTTCCTGCACCTTGATGCGTTCGTGCAGCGTTTCCTCAGTGTCGCCGTCGAGCACTTCGACGGCGGCCTGGGCGAGGATCGGCCCGGTGTCCACGCCGGCGTCGGCCAGATGAACCGTGCAGCCGGTGATCTTCACACCGTACGCAAGCGCGTCACGGACGCCGTGCGCCCCGGGGAAGGACGGCAGCAACGCCGGGTGCGTGTTCAGGTAGCGTCCCTCGAAGGTGTCGATGAAATGCTCGTCCACTATCCGCATGAATCCGGAGGACAGGACCAGGTCCGGCTCATACGAGGCAACCTTCTCCGTGAGTGCCCGGTTCCAGTCCGCCCGCACCGGGTACTCCCGGAAGGGGACCACGAAGGTCGGGTAGCCGGCGTCGGCGGCGCGCTGGACCCCGAAGGTTCCGGGCCGGTCCGAGCCGACGGCGGCAATCTCCACGTCAAGCCTGCCGTCGCGGACGGCGTCGAGCACCGCCTGGAGGTTGGATCCGGTGCCGGACACGAGGACTACGATGCGCATGCGTCCACCATAGGACGCGGCGTCCCCTACGCTTAAACCCATGACCGACGGCACTCAGCACCAGACCAAGACCCTGCCCGCGCCCGACAGCCGCCACCCCGCGCCCTCGGACGAGCAAAAACGCAACGCGTTCCAGTATGTAGTTCTGTTCTGGCTACTGATGTTCGCCACACTGCTGAGCAGCAACCTGGTTCTGCCGTGGAAGCTGATCCCGCTTGCGCTGGGGATCGCCGCACTGGTGGTGGGGATCATCGCCGTGATCAAGCTGGCCAGGCGCCGGATGGGGCCGCTGATGCCGATACTGGTGTCGCTGAGCCTGGTCATCACGGCCCTCACAACCTTGGGGCTGGCCGGAATGACTTTGCTCTGGGATGAGACCATGACCTACGAATCCTGCATGCGCTCCGCCCTCACCCTCGACGGAGTGGAAGCCTGCGAGGCCGAATACCTGCCGTTCCAGCAGATCCGCTAAGCGTCCGGCTTGGGCTCACGCTCCAGCCACGGGCCTACTGCGTAACCAAGTACGACGCCGATCCCTACTTCCGCGGCCACCCACAGCCCCAGACACAGCGGGTCCGATCCCAGACTCACGAAGCGTCCGATGCCAAGGGAGCCGAGCGCCAGCCACGCAGCGCCGGCGGCCAGCAGCCCGGACACCAGACCGACGATCACCCCGAGTACAAGCGTGGAGACGGGTGCGGTGAACCAGCGGGCGCGGATCTTGATGGAAAGCCACTCGTCGAAGTGGTTTTCGCCTTCCCGGAGGAACCACCAGCCCGCCAGGATCCCGGCCATCACCGGGATCAGCAGTGCCGCGTAGCCGTATTCCATATTTCCCACAGGCAAAGCTGCCAGCACCGGCAGCGCGGGCAGCGGACCGACGGTGGTTTCCAGCGGACTGATCATGCTTCCGGTTCCCAGCGAGAAGCCTGCACCCGACGCCCAGCCCAGAGTCCAGACCACGAAGTTCGGCATCAGCCCCAGCTCCACCACAGTGAGCACGGCACCGCCCAGCGCACCGGCGTCGAGCCGCTCGTAGACGGACGCGATCTCGGCCCAGTTCATTGCCAGGGCCACCACGAGCAGCACGGATGAGAGACCCAGTGCGGCGAGCGTGCCCACCGCGCCGGCGCGCAGCGCCGCCCACATGTATGAACCCGCCCAGCGGGAATGCTGGCTGGTGCGGGCAATCCAATCGGTCAGGTCCATGCCGATCAGCCGCACCCAGGAACCGGCCTCTATCCGGGCACCCACAATGAGCCCCGCTCCTGCAGCGATCAGCGGCACCAGTGCACCTGCCGTCACGGAAATCCGCACGCCTTCGGTACTGCAGAAGTACGCCGCTGCGGCACCGATCAGCGCATAGGTACCCATTGCGCCCAGCAGCGCCTGCCAGAGCTGGTCCGTGTAGGAGGCCCGGGCAAGCCGCCGGCCGGCCCGCCAGGACAGGAAGAATGGAATCAGCGTCAGTCCCAGCGGAAAGAAGGAGAGCAGGCCGGAGGCGGGTGCCTCTCCCAGTTCGCCGGCTGGAAAGCTCAACGACATCGGCACGCCGTGGATCAGCAACCACGCCTGGCCACCCAAGCGAGCCAGGGAGGTGAAGTCTCGATCCGTAAAGCCATTGGCAAACCACACGCCGATGAGCGGCAGGAGGACCAGCAGGGCTGAAAGCACCGCAGCCTGACCCAACTCGAGGGTTCCCTGCAACCAGAGTGGCATGGGCGGCACACCCGGCTTCTTCGGCCGCAATAAAATTTTCATCGTTTCTATCGTGCCATCCGGCCCCGCGCAGCCCGTTGAGGCGCCGGCGTGAGTCGGGTAACTCCGGCCGGGCCCTAGAGGTCGACCAGGCCCTTGACCAGTGCCGTTGCTGCGCCGATGAACGCAATAATGATCACGGCCAGCCGCGCCTGGTCATCGCGGATGTAGCGCTGCAGTTTCTCCCCGACGAAGATCCCGCCCACAATCATGAGCCCGATCAACGCCCACGCCCAGGACTGGAACGGCGGCATCTGTCCCGGATCCAGCAGCAGCTTGGACGTCAGGGTGACCATGGCGGTCGTGACGAAGAACGGCTGCAGCGTGGCGGCGAACGGGCGTTGCGGCCAACGGGCCAGCAACGCATACACGCTTACCGCGGGACCGCCGACGCCGGCCATCGCGTTCGTGATCCCGGAAGCGAAACCGGCCACGGCTTTCGGGACATTGCCGGTCAGCACCACGGAGGTGCGCTGCAGGAGCAGTGAGATGCTCAGCGCCACGAGGACGACGGCGCCCACCGTCACGGCCAGGGGCGCTGCGGGCAGGTACACCGCGGCTGCTGACGCCGGCACGCTGGCAATGACCGCGGGGACGGCCAGCCACCGGTACATCGACCAGTCCACGTCACGCCAGACGCGGAACATGATCAGCAGCGAAGAGACCAGTCCGCAGATGTTCACCATTAGCACTCCCCCGTGGGAGCCGAGGATGATCACCAGGAAGGGTGAAATCAGGAGCGCAAAGCCCAGGCCGGCGATCCGCTGGGCGATCGCGCCGATAAAGATGGCGACGAGCACCACTATGAGGAGTCCGGTAGTCACTCGAACACACTACGCTGGACGAATGGTATCTCCCGTCACAGCCCTTGCCACCGCCGATTGGCGTCGTAATACGTTCGCCCTCTACGAGCAGGTGCGGCGCGCCGCGGAGGGCATTGCGGCGTCGCACTCCCATGCTTTGTGGGCCACCGGACGGGACCGGCTCTTCGGCACCCACCCGGCGTCGCCCCTTCCCGAAGACACGCGGCGCCGCTTCCGCGGGCTGCGTACGGCCCGCTACGATCCGGCGTTCCGGTTCGAGGCAGTAATTGACGACGCCGGCGCCGGCGAGAAGATGGAGGTCGCTACGGGGACGGACGGCGTGGTGCCGTTCACCCGGCTCGGCACAGTCTCCGCCGACGGCGTAGGCAGCCTGGCCGTCTGGCATCTGGACTCCTATGGCGGCGGGATCTTCATCCCGGTGCGCGATGCGACGTCCGGCGTCGACGGCGGCAGCTACGGAGGCGGGCGGTACCTGCTGGACACCATAAAGGGTGCGAACCTCGGGACGGGCGATCTTCCCGGCAGTCTGATCCTGGATTTCAATTTCCTCTACAACCCGTCCTGCGCCTATGACGAGGCATGGGCTTGCCCGCTTCCGGGTCCGGACAACACCGTGGACGCCGCCCTGCAGGTGGGCGAGCTGTACGCGAGGTACTGATTCGGGGAACCCTGCCAGGTTACGTGGGCGGGCCGGTCCGGCGCTCCCCGTGCCTATGCTGGAAGGGTGCAAGCTTCCATTTCATCCGCAACGCTTGAAGATGTTCCCGGGCTTGCCGATCTGGCTGCCGTCACCTTTCCGCTGGCCTGTCCGCCTGAGGTAACCCCGGCGGACAGCGCGGCGTTTGTCGCGGCGAATCTTTCCGCGGAGCGTTTCGCCGGCTATCTCGGCGATGAGACCTGCCGTGTGCTGGTCGCCCGGACGGAGGGCCGGCTAAGCGGTTACTGTCTGCTGGTGCTGGCGCCGCCGTCGGATCCGGATGTGGTGGAGGCGCTGGAGTCGGGGCGGGCGATGCAGCCCTCAGGCGAGCTGAGCAAGTTCTACCTGCATCCGACTGCGCACGGAAGCGGTCTTGCCGGGCAGCTGGTGGAAGCTGCCGCTAGGGTGGCTGAGTCCGCGGGTGCCCGGTCTATGTGGCTGGGAGTGAACAACCGGAATGTGCGGGCCCAGTCCTTTTACCGCAAATCCGGGTTCACCACCGTCGGACGCCGGTCCTTCCAAGTGGGAGTCCATACTTTCCGGGACCTGATCATGGTCCGGCAGCTCGGCGCCGGCGGGCAGTGACAGACTAGGCCCGTGCAGACCTTCCTTCCGTATCCGAGCTTCGCCCGCAGCGCCGCCGTCCTGGACCAGGCGCGGCTGGGCAAGCAGCGGGTGGAAACCCTCCAGTTATTGCGCGGGCTGGTGGTTCCCGATTACGGCTGGCAGCGCCACCCCGCCCTGCTGATGTGGAAGGGCTTCGTTCCGGCGCTCACCGCCTACGGGCTGGCGATGACGGATGAGTGGATTGCCCGCGGACACGCCGACACCGTCCGGGAACAGATCCTGGAGTTCGCTCCGGAGGCTGCGGAAGCCTCGGAGGCCGACGTCGACCTTCCCGCCTGGATCGGGAACGAAGAGCTGCACCGCAGTCACCGCTCCAACCTGATCGAGAAGTCTCCGGACGTGTACGGACCGCTGTTTCCGGATACCGATGCCGGGCTGCCCTATGTCTGGCCCTCCCCTGCCGACGTTCCGGATCCTGTTGACCCTGGCCCGGATGAAGGACTGTGGGTGGTGCGTGCAGTCCCCGACGGCGATGCTGCCGCCATCGTGCTGCCGATGCTTTCCGCCAAGGGCACCCCCATCACCGGTAAGAAAGGCCGGCAGTTGCTGCGGTTGCTGGAGGACATGGACGACGGCGACCAGGTGGCTGTCCTTTCTCCAGCTGACCGGACCCGCCTGCTTCTTGGCCGAGCCGGGCCAGTGGAGCTCACGAACGATACGGCGGTGCGGCAGGTAAAGCTGAACGGGGAAGTATCCCGGGCAGCGTTCTCCTACCCTGCGGTGTTGCAGGATCCACGGACACTGTTTGCGGTGCCGCGCCCGGAATCGGTCTAGCAGCTGTCGTCTGTTGGGTTCACCATGCACGTACCTTCATGGTCGCGGTGGTGACGACTTCCACTTCGCCATCCTTGTCCGGATCATCCCTGCGGTTTGTCCGAATCCCCGCACCTCGTCCGGATCCCCCTGCGGTTTGTCCGAATCCCCGCACCTTGTCCGGATCCCCTGCGGTATGTCCCAATCCCCCCACCTTGTCCGGACCCCCCTGCGGTTTGTCCGAATCCCCCTGCGGTTTGTCCGAATCCCCGCACGTTGTCCGGATCACCCTGCGGTTTGTCCGAATCCCCGCACCTTGTCCGGATCCCCCTGCGCTTTGTCCGAATGCCCGCACCTTGTCCGGATCCCCCTGCGCTTTGTCCGAATCCCCGCACCTTGTCCGGATCCCCGCGCTGCGCGGCGCAGGGATTGTCACAAACCGTAGGGATTCCGACAAATCGAAGGATTTCCGGGCCCGGCGCCCGGAGCTCACGCGATTCGCGGCCCGCCGGGGCAGACTGCTCGGCATGGACAGGCAAGAAGAGCCCGACTATGTGCCGCACCGCTCTGACGGGCCGGTACCGGCTGATCGCTGTCACACTCCGGGCTGCTTGTCGCTCCACGAGCCCCACTTCGCCGGCTTGAAACCGTAGTTCGCAGGCTGATACCAGCCTGTGCGCCAGGCTAACATCCGACGCCGCTAGGGTTCACCAGGCAGTTGTCGGCGACGCTGCGGGTTTCCGCCCGCCAGACGCTCAGGGTCTGGGGTTCGGAGGACACCGCTGCCCGGCCATCGATGGGACTCATCGGCCCGCCGTTCACGGAATAGGTTCCGGAGAAATGCACAGTGGCACCCACTTGGTAGTCGCCGCTGGCCGTGTATTTGTGGCTGGTCTGGGTCTGCTCGCCCCACCGGTCCTGGGCCAGCGGGGCTCCCGGAACACTGGTGGGTCCGTAAACCGTGCCGTCCCCGTAGTTCAGTTCGAATTCGGTGGGGGTAGCGACAATCCGGACCGTCTGTTCGAGCAGCACCATTTCGAAGACCTGCTCCGCGGCCTCGACGTAAACGTTGGTTTCCATCCCTATCAAGGTGTGCGGACTGGGCTGCAGGACCAGCTTCCCGGCCGCTATCGGCCGCTCCTGGAAGGCCGTGAGGATCTGCGCCTGGATCTGCTCGCCGACATCCACCGGCTCTTCCGAATAAATGCAGGACGGCGTTTCGCTGACCTTTGTCCAAGTACTCGGGTCCGTTCCTTTCAATCCGGAGAACCAATACACAAGCCGGCCGTCTTCCCCAGCGGTGCACGCGGCCTGGTTCGCGGCAAGGCAGGAGACATCGCCGGCAAGATCATCAAAACAGACCGGCTCAAAACGATAGCCGGAAGGGTCGTCAGGGATACCCACGGGCATCTGCGTCCACATACCTGAGACGGGATCCTGCCGGAATACGGAACCCTGAACAGTCCCATTACCTTTAATCTTTCCGCTACCTCCCTCGATGCCGTTTACGTGAACTGAGGACAGCACCAGCAGGAGGCCAGTAATGGCGGTGATAGACAACATTCGGAAGATCCATAGAGTCATCTTGGCCTCACCCTTTTATGGTCACGATGTTCACGGCCACCCAGTTGTCCCCCACCCACGTCGCTTCGAAGAGCTGCACGGAAGGTGTCAGGTCGGCGTCCTCGCTGCCCTGTAGACCTTCGGGACCGTGATACTCCATCGCTTCCTGTTGAAATTGTGCCAGTGCTTGATAACGTCCTTCCGGAGTCAGCACGTAGTCGGAATGCGCACCTTGGACAGTAATCTTCGCGTTGGCTATCCAGTCGTTGTCCCGGTAACCGTTGTCAACCACCTCGTAGTAGTTGAGGCACGTCGTGCAGTCCGGACTGCTGATGTCCTGAACCAGCCCAACGTCGCCGGTCTCGTACCCGTAGTTGGCGGCTTCATACCAGTACCGGGCAAAGGCCTCGAGCCCTTCCTTCGACTCAACCTTCGCCTCCTCCGGCATCACCGGCGGCGGAACGTTCTCCGCCGGTCCCTCAGCCGACGCCGGCTTGTACTTGGCGCTGGGAGTGGGGGTCGGCGTCGGCGTTTCGGAAGCTGTGGCAGCCGGACTCGAAGGCGACTCCCCCGCTCCGGAATCCCCTGAATCGCCCGCCGCTCCGGAACACGCCGTCAGGAACAGCAACGGGACCGCAACCGCGGCGGTCGCGAGCTTCACCCGCACAGCAGGACGGAGCACTTCAGTTCTACTCATTCGAAAACCCCCAACGCTGGGTGGGCCGAGAGACAAAGTCGGTTCGGCCATAGTAATCAGGCCGCTGCAGAGCCTAACGACTTATCCACAGGGCACCAGAGTGGCTCCAAGTAATCAGTTTGCTTATAAGTTCCGCATTTGGGAGTATCGTCTGGACGTGGTCCAGCAGCTGTCCACCCGGTCCTACCTCCGCGGAGCCTGCTGTGAACCCCCTGACCCCTACCGCCCCTGCGGCCGTACCGACGCCAAACCTCGGTGCCCTCACCACTACGGATCTGCAGGAACGGGTTGTCTCTGCAGCCGATGACCTCGCCCGCAGCCCGAACAGTGAAACCAGGGAACGCTACCTCACCGTTCTGTCCGCATTGGAAGGACGCGGTGATGCGAGCCGGGGCCGAGAACGTGCGCTCAAACCGCAAAGGGTGACACCGGACAATACGAGTGTTTACAACAACCACCTGCACGGCCGGTACGAACTTTTCATAGACGGCACCCTGGCGGCCTACCTCCGGTATGAAATGCACCGGGGAGAGCTCTGGGCCCTGCGGACGACGGTTGATCCGGATTACCGGCCCAGCAAAGTCCAGGCCCTGCTCATCGAGGAAGTCCTCACCGAATCCCTGCGCCGACGTGTGGCGGTGTTGCCCTTCTGCCCGGAGACCCGGGAGCACCTTGCCGCCAAAAGGGAATTCCACAAGCTCGTGCCGCGCGAGCATTGGTCCCGTTTCACGCTCCGGCCGCCACGCAAGTCGCGACGGCGGCGCGCAGCTTCCGCCGACCCGGGCAAGTAAACCGGCCCGGGCATGTAAACCGCCACGTGCAAGTAAACCGGGAGCGAGTGAACACCGCAGCTAATCCGCGTTGCGCAGTGAGGTCAGCATCTCCCGAAGGTCCCGGTATTCCTGTGTTTCCCGGTACCGGGAAACACCTTCAAAGTATTCCTCCTGCGATGCCCCGGAACCGGCCGCATACTCCCCTGCGAACCGTCCCCCGCTGGACTCGGTCAGCGTGAAGAAATCGAACAGCCCGCACTCCGGACTCTGCTGCTGCCCGCTCACCACGGCGTAGGTCGCCTGCGCTGCCAGGCCCCCGGACGGCGCTAGGGAACGGTAAACAAAACGCTGGTCAGACCCCTGTTTGGACTCCAGCGCCGGCATCGGCACGCTCTCATACTCCACGTAGGACGCCGGTTCGGCGGGTTCGGAGCAGCTCAGGTCCGTGATGATGCCGGTGTCCAGCCGGGCAAGCACGCGGCCGCCGTCGTCGACCACTTCCAGGGACACCCCGCCTGCCGGATCATTGGCGCGAGCCGGAAGCTCCCGGATGTCCCAGCCGGACGGGTGCTCGAAGCGGAGACTGCTATCCGCCGTCGTATAGGTGGCCCATTCCGGGGCGGACGACGTCGGGCCCTCCTGCGGCGGAGCAGCACAGGATGAGATACTGGTGAGGAGCAATGCTGCCGCGAGCAGGCCACTGTTACGGGCGGTTATGTTACGGGCCATGGCTTTATGGGCGGTGCTGCCACGGGCGGTGTTACGGTATCCCACATCTACTCCCGGAATGTCCGTGTCCGAAGACAATGCTACTGGCGGCCCGCAGTTGAGCACATAGCGTTCGGAGCATCCCCGGCGCATCTTGAAGGACCCGCCGGACGCCCGGCAGCAGTTCCCGTGCAACGCAGCACTCATCAGCGCCTGCACTGTGGGCGCCTACCCACCCTAGGAGGTTCCTATTACCGATACAGCTGCTGAACACGATATCTACTTCGGAGCCCCGGAACCGGATCTAGAACCGGAGACCCTGCTCGCCGCTTCCCCCGCGGTGCTCCAGCGAGTGGAACAACGACCCAATGTCGCCCTGGTCAAGGGCCGCCTGGCCCTCATGGATACAGGACTCACACCGCACGAGGCCATGGTCGAGGACCTGCTCTTCGTACGCCGTGTACTCGACGACGCCGGTGTGACCTACCTTCTGGTGCGTGGAAATGACCAGCGGCCGGTGATCGCGGTCGACCTCCGGATGCGCCAGCAGCTCCGGAAGGCGATGGTCGAGGCCTGCCGCGACGAACCGTTCTACGCCCGGACCGTCGATACCAAAAAAAGCCGGACCCTGCTGATCGCAGACGGCGACCTCTCCTCCATCGACAAGGCCCGGATCATCCGGGTGTACCGTCCGCGGGCGTTTACCGGCACCAACCTGCTGATTTCAAGCTCGGCCGGCGTGCAGATTGAACTATGGGACCTGGAGGGCGAGAACATCACCCTGCCCGTGGAGAACTCCCTGACCCGCCGCACCCTCCCGGCCAGCGAGGTGGTCCGCGGCACCGTGGAAAAGCACGGATTGGCTTGGCCGACCATCGAGAACATGTTCGCGGACCACGCCACGGACATCCGGTTCGACATCGATCTGGTGTTCTCCTGGGTGGACGGCAGTTCCCCCGAGTTCCAGGCCGCCCGTGCCGCCCGGATGAGCGGCGTCGTGGTGGGCGAAGGCGATGACCACGAGGCCCGGTTCCGGCAGATCAACGAATTGAAATACGCCCTTCGTTCGGTGCACATGTTCGCGCCCTGGATCCGCCGCATCTTCATTGCCTCGGACTCGCCGCGGCCGGACTGGCTGGCTGAGCATCCGTCCGTCACCTTCGTGCCGGCGTCGGAGCATTTCAAGGACCCGTCCGTGCTGCCCACGCACAACTCCCAGGCGGTCGAGGCCCAGCTGCAGCACATCCCGGGACTGGCGGAGCACTTCCTGTACTCCAATGACGACATGTTCTTTGGCCGTCCGGTTGCCCCGGACATGTTCTTCTCCCCCGGCGGGATCACCAAGTTCATCGAGGCCAGCACCCGGATTGGCCTGGGCGCCAACGATTCCGAGCGCAGCGGCTTCGAAAATGCTGCAAGGGTGAACCGGCGGCTGCTCTGGGAGCGCTTCGGCCGGGTCACCACCCGCCACCTGGAACACACGGCAGCTCCCCTGCGCCGCAGCGTCCTGCTGGAAATGGAGGAGGAATTCCCCGAGGAGTTCGCTGCCACGGCCGCGAGCACCTTCCGGGCCAAGGACAACATCTCCGTGACCAACTCGCTCTACCACTACTACGCGCTGCTCACCGGCCGGGCGGTCACGCAGGAGACAGCGAAGGTTCGGTACGTGGACACCACCAGCTATGCCGGTCTGAAGATGATGGACCGGCTGCTCGCCAAACGCCACAAGGACATGTTCTGCCTCAATGACGGAAGCTTCCCGGAAGTCCCCGCGGCGGAACGGGCCGAACGGGTGACGGAGTTTTTGGAAAAGTACTTCCCGGTCCGGGCACCTTGGGAAAAGTAGGGGATTAAACGACGACGGCGCGGAACGCACCAAAAGTGCGCCCGCGCCGTCGTTGTGTGAAAGCTAGTTACCGGGTAACTACCACGTGCTCATTGGGCACGCAGTGAGTCATGGTCAGGCCTTCGACGTTCCGGGGACCGTTATGGCCCAGGTTCTTCATGCGCTCGGTTTCTTCCTCATTGAGCGTCTGGGTGGCCAGCGGGCCGAGATCCTTGATCTCGTCCAAGCTGATGCCCAGGCCCTCTCCGACGCGTGCGCCCAGCTCGTCGTCGGTCATGTAGAAGTGCCAGAGCATGCGCTCCTGCACCGGGCGGACAGCCTGGCCGACGTTGGCAATGAAGTTGGCGACCAAGTCGTCCTTCTCCCACTGCTCCATCAGCTGGTAGCGCTGGCCGGCCTGCATGTAGTCGTTCGTGCGGGGCAGGCGGGCGCGGGTCAGGCGACCCTCAAGCTCGGGGCCGACTTCAGCCTGTTCCGGCTTGGGTGCTTCCTGCAGGCCGCCGGTGATGTTCGGCTCGTAGTTCACGTGCGGGTTCTGCCCCGGCGCGAGGTCGGTGCCGTAGGACATCTGGCCGCCGCGCTGGTTGGTGGCGACCCGTGCGTTCTTCGCGGAGTTCACCGGAAGCTGCAGGTAGTTCGGGCCTACGCGGTAACGCTGCGTATCGGAGTAGCTGAACGTACGGCCAACGAGCATCTTGTCGTCGGAGAATTCCAGCCCGTCCACCAGGACACCGGTACCGAAAGCAATCTGCTCGTTTTCGTTGTGGTGGTCCGTGACGTTGCGGTTCAGGGTCATGGTGCCAATGAGCTTGGGTTCGAAATCCTGCTCCGGCCACGTCTTGGTGTCATCCAGCGGATCGAAGTCCAGTTCCGGATGGTCGTGGTCATCCATCATCTGGACGTACAGGTCCCACTTCGGGTAGTCGCCGCGTTCAATGGCCTCGTAGAGGTCCTTCGACGCATGGCCCAGATCATTGGCCTGGATGTTGGCGGCGTCTTCCTCGGTGAGGGACTTCACGCCTTCCCGCGGCTGGAAGTGGTACTTGACCAGCTTCGACTCGCCGGCAGCGTTGACCCAGCGGTAGGTGTTAACGCCGAAGCCCTGCATGTGGCGGTAATCCGCCGGGATGCCGCGCGGGCTGAAGAGGTTCACCAGCATGTGCATGGCTTCGGGAGTCTGCGACATGAAGTCGAAGATGCGGGCCGGTTCCTGGCGGAAGGTGACGGGGTCCGGCTTCAGGGAGTGAATCACGTCGGGGAACTTGATGGCATCGCGGATGAAGAAGACGCCGAGGTTGTTGCCGACCAGGTCCCAGTTGCCGTCTTCGGTGTAGAACTTCACGGCAAAGCCGCGCGGGTCACGGGCGGTCTCCGAAGAGTCCCGGCCACCGATAACCGAGGAAAGGCGGATGGCCAGGTCGGTCTTCTTGCCCGGCTCGGAGAAAAGCTTGGCGCGGGTGTACTTGGCAATGGGCTCGTCGCCCCACTTGCCGGTCGCTTCGAACTCGCCGTACGCCACGAAGCCGCGGGCGTGGACCACGCGCTCGGGGATCCGCTCACGGTCGAAGTGGCTGATCTTCTCGAGGAGCTGGTAGTTCTCCAGCGTGGCCGGGCCACGAGCTCCCACAGTCCGGGTGTTCTGGTTGTCGTAGACCGGGTGTCCCTGGCGTGTGGTCAGGGTCTTCGGGTCTCCGGCGTCGTTCTGGCCGGTAGTGGAATGCTGCTGTCCTGCGTCTGTCATAACGTGTGCTCCTCGGTGGTGAGGTCTATTGCTGGCTGGCAATACTACCTACTCCACTCTCTTGCAAGGGTAGGGACAGAGTCAAGTTCATAAGCAACCTGATGGTGGCGGTCCGGAGGTGCTGTTGGCACACTGTGTGAATGACTAATGAAGAGCTGCCGCCCGTGGTTGAACTGTCTTCAGAAGAAAGCTGGAAGTTTCTGGAACACACGCATCACGGCCGTCTTGCGGTCAGCGTGGCTAACCGCCCCAGCATCTATCCCATCAACTACCTGGCGCACGACGGCGTACTCCTCCTTCGCACCGCGCCGGGCACGAAGCTGGCGGAAATGGCGGTCAATACGCACGTAGCGTTCGAAGCCGACGGCATCCACAGTGACCAGGCCTGGTCCGTCATCGTCAAGGGAACAACCCGCTTCCTGGAGACGGGGGCCGAGATCGAAGCCGCGGACAGCCTTCCCCTGCAGCCCTGGGTTCGCACGGAGAAGTACCGCTACGTGGAGATTGTGCCCGAAACCGTCACCGGCCGGTTCTTCAACCTGGGCCCGGACCCGTCCCGGGACTAGGCGGATGTCAGTGTGAGCGCACCTGGTAGCCGGATACCCGCCTCCGCCAGGCGGGCAGCGGTTTCCTCCGGCCCCACCTGCTCCCCCACGGTGCCGCTTTCCTCCAAGGGCACCACGGAGTGCACCACCGAATCCTCGTAGAGGTGGACCATGTTGTAGCCCTGGCCCGCATCCTGGCCGCGGGTCCCCGGCGTCGCGAGGTCCTGCGTGTAACAGGTGGCTGACGCTACGGACACGGGGATCCCGGCGAAGGTGCTGAAGGTCGAATAGTGCAGGTGCCCGGCGATGATGGCCCGGACATCGCTGCCCGCCAAGACGCCTGCAAGCCGGTGCTGATGCCGCAGTTCAACCAGGACGGCGAGGTCCTGCACGCTGGGGACCGGCGGATGGTGCATTGCCAGGATGGTTCCCTCCGGAGCGGCCTTCTGCAGTTCCCGCCGCAGCCAGGCAAGCTGGCTGTCGCTGAGCTCCCCGTGGTGGTGGTCCGGGACGGTGGTGTCGAGGGTGATGATCCGCAGCCCGCCGAGGTGGTGCACCTGGTCCACCGGCGACATTTCCGGAGCCTCGTTTAGCAGGACCTGGCGGAAAGCCGCCCGGTTGTCGTGGTTGCCCATCGCCCAGATCACCCGGGAACCCATCCGTTCAGCGGCAGGGATAACGATCTCCCGGAGCTTGGCGTAGGCGCCGGCTTCACCGCGGTCCGCCAGGTCGCCGGTGAAAATAAGAGCTTCGGGCTGTTGTCCGCTGTCTTCGAGACGGGCGAAGAGTGCACGAAGTTTGGCATGGCTGTCCACTGCGCCATACAGGCGGTTGTCACCCCCGAGCAGGTGCGTGTCGCTGAGATGGAGGAGGAAATGACGCGGGCGAGGATGCTCACCCGGGAGGAATTCCATCGGAACCTTCTTGTGTCGACAGCTGCTGCGGCGTACCCCTTTATAAAAGCAGACAAGGCGACCGGTGAGTAACCTGTTCCCCCGCGTTTCGGACATTTTCGCCCGGCTCTTCGCCACCGTTCGTTCCAGCGTCTACTCTGGCGCAGGCACCGCGGCGGCCGTAGGCTCAGAATTGAATCGAAGGGACTCCCATGAAACTCAGCCATATTCCCCTGCGCCTGACCACCGGCGCCTACATCCTCAATTCCGGTCTCAATAAGCGCAATCTGGATGCGGAAAGCGCCGCGTACCTGCAGCAGATGGCCGCCAAAGCCTTTCCCCAGGTCCAGGACATTGAACCGGCGAAATTCGGCAAGCTGCTGAGCAACGCGGAGATCTGCGTGGGACTGTCCCTGCTGCTCCCGTTCGTTCCCAGCCGCCTGGCCGGGCTCATTTTGGGCGGCTTCTCCGGCGGCATGATCCGGATGTACCTCATGACGCCGGAAATGACGGAAGCGGATGGCATCCGCCCCTCCCCCGACGGCATGGGGCTGGCAAAGGACACCTGGATGGCCGGCATTGCCACCGCACTGGTCCTGGACCGCAAACGGCCGAAGACCAAGGTCAAGGTCGTCAAGGTTCCGACGCCGGTGATGGGTACCGCGGCAGCGGTCGGCGCCAAGGGTGCAGGCAAGGCAGCGGCGAAGGCGGGCAAGACGGCCAAAGCCGCCAAGACTGCGAAGGCAGCCAAAGCCGACAAGTCCGGGAAGGCCGTGAAGGTTGCCAAGGCGGCTGCAGCCGTGAAGGTTGCCAAGGCCGCCAAGGAGCGTGCGGGAAAGTCCGGCGGCAAATAGGCTCTGCGGCTACTGCAGGTCGATGATCCCCTTGACCAGGGCGGACACGGCTCCCAGGTAGGCCAGAACGACGACGACGCGGCGGGCCGTGGACTCGGGAACGTGCGGTGCCAGCCGGCTTCCGGTTCGAAGCCCGGCAACGGTGAGGATGCCGAGCAGTACCCAGAGCCACCAGGCCAGCTGCGGCCACTCCCCCGGGTCCACCACGGCGTGGGCCGCCAGGGTCACAATGCTCAGCGTGGCAAGGAAGGGCTGCATGGTTGCCATGAAGGATGCCTGCGGCCACTTGGCCAGGACTGCGTAGGCGCTCACGGCTGGAACCCCGGCTCCGGCCATGGAGTTGCTGATTCCGGCTAAGAGTCCTGCGGCAGCTTTCGGCGAACCTCCGCGCAGCACCATCTCGGTCCGGTTCAGCACCAGGGATGACGTCAGGGCGGCGAGCATAAAAACACCGACTCCGATTTCCAGCGGTCCCACCGGAAGGACCGACGCCGCATATGTTCCCAGCAGCACGCCGAGCGCCGCCGGCACGGCCAGCGAGACGTACATTTTCCAGTCGATACGCTGCCAGACGTGCCGGATCACCAGACCGGCGGCCAGCATGCCGCACACATTGGTGACCACGACACCCGGGTACGGGCCGAGGGCAACGATGAAGAACGGCGCCAGCAGGAGTCCGAAGCCAATCCCGGCCACACGCTGCGCGATTCCCCCAACAAAGACGGCGACCAAGATCGCCAGCAGCAGTCCGGAATTCACTGCCGAAGTCTATGGCGGAAGACTCCCGGCTCCCAATTTCGACGTTTAGGTTTCGACGTTTAGGCAAATTACGCAACACCCCGGAAACAACCCGGTGGCACAATCGGCGCATGTTCCTCACTCCCGCTGATAAGGACAAGCTGCTGCTCAGTGTTGCCGGCATGGTGGCACGCGACCGCAGGGAACGCGGCATCCGGCTCAACTATCCCGAGGCCGTGGCCCTGCTTTCCTGCTGGGTGATGGAACGGGCACGCGAGGGCGGGCTGGTTGCCGACCTGATGAGCGAGGGACGCTCGGTCCTGCGCCGCGACGAAGTGATGGAGGGGGTGCCGGAAATGCTTCCGGACCTGCAGATTGAAGCGACCTTTCCTGACGGCCGCAAACTGGTCACTATTACGGATCCGATCTCATGAGCATGGTTCCCGGCGAAATCCGTACCGCGCAGGGAGACGTGGAGATCAATGCCGGACGCGAGACCCGCCGCTTGGTGGTGACCAACGACGGCGACCGTCCGGTCCAGATCGGCTCCCACTTCCACTTCGCTGACGTGAATTCGGCGCTGCGCTTCGACCGGGATGCCGCCGTCGGCTTCCGGCTGGGCGTCCCGGCAGGTACGGCCGTCCGGTTTGAACCCGGCGCCTCCCGCGAGGTAACCCTCGTCCGGTTGGCTGGCAGCGGCAAGGTTCCCGGCCTTCAACTACGGGGTACCGCGACGGAAGGGGCCTGAACATGCGGATCAGCAGGGATGAATACGCCCACCTATACGGCCCCACCACGGGCGACTCGGTCCGGCTGGGCGATACCGATCTTTGGATCAGCCCGGAACAGGATTACACCTTCGGCGGGGATGAATCCGTCTTCGGAGGCGGCAAGAACATCCGGGAGTCCATGGCCCAGTCCACCCGTAGTTCCGCCGAGGGTGCGCCGGACCTGGTGATCACCAACGTCATCATCGTGGACCACTGGGGCATTGTGCGCGCCGACGTCGGCGTCCGGAACGGCCGGATAGCGGGCATCGGGAAGTCCGGCAACCCGGACATCATGGACGGAATCGATCCGGCGCTGGTCATCGGCCCCGGGACCGAGATCATTTCCGGCGAGCGCCGGATCCTCACTGCCGGCGGAATCGACACCCACGTCCACCTGCTGGGCACCGATGCCCTGCGGGAGGCGCTTGCCTCCGGCATCACGACCGTGGGCGGCGGCGGCACCGGTCCGGCCGAAGGGTCCAAGGCGACGACAGTGACGCCGGGCGCCTGGAACCTGCAGGTGATGCACCGGGCGCTGGACCACCTGCCGCTGAACTTCCTGCTCTACGGCAAGGGCAACACGGTCAGCCAGGCCGGGCTGGAAGAGCAGGCACTTGCCGGCGCCGCAGGCTACAAGGTCCACGAGGACTGGGGGTCGACGCCGGCCGCCATCGACGCCGCCTTGACCGCCGCGGACCGGTGGGGCGTGCAGGTGGCGCTGCACGCGGATTCACTGAACGAGGCCGGCTATGTGCAGAACACGCTGGACGCGATCAACGGCCGCGGCATCCATGTGTTCCACGCCGAGGGTGCCGGCGGCGGACATGCCCCGGACATCATCACGGTGGCTGCCGCTGCGAATGTCCTGCCGGCGTCAACCAACCCGACCCTCCCCTTCACGGTCAACACCGTGGCGGAGCATCTGGACATGCTGATGGTCTGCCATCACCTGAATCCGCGGATCCCCGAGGACCTGGCCTTTGCCGAGTCCCGGATCCGGGCCAACACCATGATGGCCGAGGACGTCCTCCAGGACCTCGGCGCCATGTCCATTACCTCTTCCGACGCCCAGGCCATGGGCCGCATCGGCGAAACGATCACCCGTACCTGGCAGGTGGCGCACGTTATGAAGGACTACATGGGCGCCACGGCGTCCCAGCTACCGGCCGACAATGAGCGGGTGCGCCGCTACATTGCCAAATACACCATCTGCCCTGCGGTGGCGCACGGCATCGACCATGAGGTCGGCTCCGTCGAGGTCGGCAAAATGGCGGACCTGGTGCTGTGGGATCCGGCGTTCTTCGGTATCCGTCCGACGCTGGTGATCAAGGGCGGAGCGATCGTGGCCGGCCAGATGGGTGACCCCAATGCCACCCTGCCCACGCCCCAGCCCGTCTGGATGCGGGAAGCACTGGCGGGAACGGCGTCGTCGGCACCGCATCTGTCCACCTCCTTTGTAGCGCCGGCAGCGCTCGACGACGGACTGGCGGACCGGCTCGGTCTGACCCGCACGCTGACCGCCATCCGTTCCACCCGGGACGTCACCAAGGCATCACTGCCGAATAACACGGCGCTGCCGGACATCCAGGTGAACCCGGAAACATTTATGGTCAGCATCGACGGGCAGGTCATCGAACCGGCTCCCGTATCCGAGCTGCCCCTGACCCAGCGCTACTCGCTGTTCTAGGGGGAACGATGCTGCTAGTTCCCGACGCCGGCGTTGCCGCTTTCCTGCTGGCCGATTCGCGGTTGCCCTCCGGAGCGTACTCGCACTCGGCGGGCCTGGAGCCGGCGGTCCTGGCCGGCCTGGACGTCGACGGCGTGTATCCCTACCTGCTCGCCCGGCTGCACACGGTGGTCCGGGTGGAAACCGCCGCTGCCGTGCTGGCACACAGGTCCGCCTGCGGCATAGCGGGCATCGGCTTTGCCCGGATCGAGGCTGCCCTCGACGCGCGGACACCCTCCGCTGCGCAGCGGGAGGCCTCGCGCCGTCTGGGCCGGGGCATGCTGCGCCTGGCCGGGAAGCTGAAACCGGACTCTCCCGCCGTCGTCGAGCTGCAGCGGACCGTTCCGCGCCCTACCCGTCCGGTGTCGCTGGGCGTCACCGCCGCCGCGCTCGGCGTCGGCGAGCTGCAGCTCGCCCGGCTCTGCTGCTACGACGATGCGCAGTCGGTGGTGGCGGCCGCCTTGAAGCTGCTGCCCATCGACCCGATGGATGCCACCGCCTGGATCCTGGACGCCGCCGAAGAGATTGACGCCGTCGCCGTGGAATCGCTGCTCGTCGGTGGCCTAGACGATATTCCTGCCCTCAGTGCCCCGTTGATGGAGCACTGGGCCGAAGACCACACCACTAGAACAAGGAGACTATTCGTTGCCTGACAATTCGTTCCCCGCCGCTGCCCCGTCCACCCGATCGCTGCGCCTGGGAGTTGCCGGTCCGGTCGGCACCGGCAAGAGCTCGTTGATTGCCACCATCTGCCGGGCCATGGCCGGTGAGCTGCAGATCGGCGTGATCACCAACGACATCTACACGGATGAGGATGCCCGGTTCCTCCGCTCCGCGGGCGTTCTCCCGGAAGAGCGTATCCGCGCAGTGGAAACCGGTGCCTGTCCCCACACCGCCATCCGCGATGACGTGACCACCAACCTGCTTGCCGTGGAGGACCTGGAATCGGACTTCGCGCCGCTGGACCTCGTCCTGGTCGAAAGCGGCGGCGACAACCTCACTGCCACCTTCTCCCCTGCCCTGGTGGACGCGCAGATCTTTGTCCTGGACGTCGCCGGCGGCGGCGATGTCGCCCGGAAGGGCGGACCGGGTATTGCCCGTGCCGATCTGCTGGTGATCAACAAAATCGATCTGGCCCCGTACGTGGAAGTCGACGTGGAACAGATGGTGGCGGACGCCGTCGCGGCCAGGGAAGGAGCTCCGGTGCTGGCCCTCTCCCGCAAGCAGCAGGACACCGTGGACGAACTCTGCGCCTGGGTCCGCGGGTTGGTGGCCCTGCACCGGTCCGGGCAGCACACGCCGCAGGATCCCGGGCCCATGGCTCCGCATTTCCATGCGGACGAAGACGGCGGGTTTATCCACACGCACGGGGATGAAGAAGCTGTCCGACACCAGCACTGAGCGGGTGCCTGCTTCCGCACCGGCCGGCGCACACCCCGGGCAGCGGCCTACCCGCATCGCAGTGGAACCCGCCGGCGAGGGAGCACGCTTCGCGCTCCTGGACCAGGGGCATTATCTGGCGCCCCGTCCGGTTGCCGGCGGATCGGGTTCCGGCGCGCGGCAGCTGCGGGTGGCGCTGATCGGAATCCACATGATGCTGCTCGGCGGAGATGATGTCCGGATTGAGGTGGCTGTGGGTCCGGGTGTCACGTTGGAGGTGGTCGAGCCGGCCGGCATGGTGGCTTACGACGCCGAGGGCAAGCAGTCCCGCTGGACGCTGGAGGCGGTGCTGGATGAGGGTGCGGTGCTGATCTGGGAGGGAGCGCCGTTTGTGGCTGCCGCCGGGTCCAACGTACTGCGCGAAACCCGTGTGAAGCTGGGCACCGGCGCACGGGTGTTGATCCGCGAAACGCTGGTCCTCGGCCGCTCCGGCGAGGAGGCCGGGCCGCTGCGCAGCATCACCCGGTTGACCGGTCCGGACACGGACTACCTGTACGAAGACCTTGATCTGCGCGGACCGCGCCGACGCGCCGTCGGCGTCCTGGGCTCCGCCAAGGTGCTCTCCAGTGCGACGGCGGCGGGTTGGCGGCCGCCGTCGCTGCGTCCGACCGGCGGCGCCAGGCCAGGTGACGGCGGTGCGCGGCGGCTGGAGTTTGCGGCGGAGGGGGCAGCGATTCGGGCACTTGCCGGTACGGCACATGAAGCCGCACGGGAAACCGACCCCGTCTACCGGTCTTGGAAGGACGGGTTGCTGGGTGAACCTGACCCGATCCTTCAAGCCTGAACATGGCACACTCTGCGTATGTTCTCGGACCGATTCCCCATCCGCCAGGTTCGGGAGCATCCCTTGGAACCTCTGGACCGGCAGAAGTGGCCTGCAACCCTGCCTCCTGTGGCCCAGTTGCTGGATGGAGGGCTTGACCTTGCCCCCGCCACGGTCTTCGTGGGCGAAAACGGTTCCGGCAAGTCCACGCTGATCGAATCGGTGGCACTGGCCTTTGGCCTGTCCCCCGAAGGCGGTTCCACCGGCGCCCGTCACACTACCCGCAGCACCGAATCGGAGCTCAGCGGCCACCTGCAGCTGGTGCGTAATCCCGGCGCGACAAAGCGGGGCTATTTCCTGCGGGCCGAGACGATGCACGGATTTTTTACCTACTTGGAGCAGAACCCCTCCACGGCCCGCCTGGATGTGGAGTTCCATTCCCTCTCGCACGGGGAATCCTTTCTGGCCCTGGCATCGGACAGGTTCCGCGGACCGGGGCTGTGGGTCCTGGACGAACCCGAATCCGCGTTGTCCTTCTCCGGTTGCCTGGCCCTGTTGGGTGTCCTCAAGGACAAGCTCGCAGACGGCAAATCACAGGTCCTGCTCTCCACCCACTCACCGCTTCTCGCCGCGCTTCCGGGAGCCCGGATCCTCGAGCTGGGTCCGTGGGGATTCCGGGAGCGCCAGTGGGACGAACTGGATCTGGTGACCAATTGGAAGAGTTTCCTCGACGGCCCGGAACGCTACCTGCGCCGGCTGTAACGCTCAGGAGGGCCCCCAGTAGTCAGGTATTTCCACGGGCGGAATCAGGCCCTCTCAGAAATACTCAGCCGATCCCCCGAGACCCGCCGCAATGCGTAGGCGATTCCCCAGACGCCAACAAACAGACCCACCACTCCGAAACCGAAATACTCCAGGTCCAGGTTCCCCAGCCACGCGACCGGCCCCGATTCCAGCGCCAGCGTCTCGGTGAACAGTCCGCCAAGCACCACAGCGCCGACACCGAAGGCAGCCAGCACCGAAACGACCGTAATGACCAGGTTGTAGAACAGTTTGCGTTGTGGAGAGTCGAAGGCCCACCGGTAGACCCGGCTCATGAGGATCCCGTCCAACGAATCGAAAAGGACCATGCCCGCGGTGAACAGCAGCGGCAGCACCATCACCGCCTGCCACGGCAGGACGACGACGGCACCGCCCGCCACCACAAACAGGCCGATGGTGGTGGCGGTGTCCAGTCCGAGCCCGAACAGGAAGCCGAGTGGATACAGCTTCCAGGCCTTATCCACGCGGCGTGCCAGCGGAGCCAGCATCCGGGCAACCAATCCGCGCTGATCCAGCGTCCGCTCCAGCTCGACGTCGTTGTACCTCCCGGCCCGCAGTTTCCGGTACGCCCGGACAATGCCGCGCAGGGCAAGCAGGTTGATGGCACCGATTGCCAGTAGGAAGGTCCCGGAAACAGCCGGCCCCCACACCCCGGAAAACTGTCGAAGCACCGAAGCGTCGTCGGTGAGCTGCCCGGCGACTACATTCACGCCGGCCGCGAGCAGCCCGACGGCGAGCAGCACAACGGTTGAATGGCCCAGGGCAAACCAGAAACCCGTCGAGACCGGCGGGTTGCCGCCGGCAGCCAGTTTTCGGCTCGTGTTATCGATCGCCGCGATGTGGTCCGCATCGAACGCATGCCGTACGCCCAGCAGGTAGGCGGTCAGGGCAAGTCCGGCGCCGAACCCTGATCCCGCAGCCGTGGTGTATCCGTGCGGTGCGACCGCCAGCAGGAAACCGCCCCACCCCAGCAGGTGGAGGGCGAGGACGGCGAGCCCCATCCACACCAGTGTCCGACGACGGCGGGGGTCCTGCGGGGCGGCTGGACCAGGCAGGGCAATGGGACGGGAGGGTGCAGTCATGGGCCGATCGTAGGGAACTTAGATTTCCGCGACGTAACAGCAGGGCCGGAATATTTGGCAGCCTCCACGGTTATGCCCTTTATGAGCACACTGGAGAGCACACCTCGTATTCGGACCATCGGCTTTATCGGCAGCGGGAACATCGGGTCGCAGTTGGCTCGCCTGGCAGTGAAGCAGGGGTACGACGTCGTCCTCAGTAACTCACGGGACCCCGAGACCCTCCAGGTACTCATCATGGAATTGGGCGAGCATGCCCGTGCGGCCACCCCGGCCGAAGCCGCGAAAGCCTCAGACCTAGTGGTGGTGAGCATCCCGTTGAAGAACTACGCGGACGTGCCGGTGGAGGAACTGCGCGGCAAGACCGTCATCGACACCATGAACTACTACCCGCAGCGCGACGGGAACATTGCCGAGCTTGACGACGAGTCCAGCACTACCAGCGAACTGCTGCAGAACCACCTTCCCGATTCGCACGTGGTGAAGGCGTTCAACAACATCATTGCGGACCATCTGACCAGCCAGGCCGCACCCGCCGGAACGCCGAACCGCCGCGCGCTGCCGATTGCCGGCAACGACGCGGCGTCCAAGGAACTGGTCACGTCCCTGATAAACGAATTCGGGTTCGACGTCGTCAACGCCGGCCAGCTGGCCGAGGGCTGGCGCTGGCAGCGGGACACCCCCGCCTACGTGAAAGCGCTGGATACCAAGGGGCTGGAACAGGCCCTTGCGGACGCCGTCCGCTACGCTGACATGCCGTAACGGCGCACGTAGAAGGACAGCAGGAGCTCCCCGCCGCGGCGGGGAGCTCCTGCTGTTTACGGCCGGGGACGCTACGGGATCAGCACCAGGCGGATCGGGTTGCCTTCCTTCGCGTCGAGCGCCTTGACCGCCTGCTCGGCGTCGGCCAGGGGAATGCGTGCGCTGACGGATTTGGCGAAGTCGAGCCGGCCCAGCCGGGCCAGGGACACGAGCTGCGGCACATGGTGGGCGTCCGAGCCGTAATGGCCGCGGATCTGCTTGCGTGCGTAGGAGAAGCCGGTGCTGTCGTTGATGGTCATCGGCTTGCCGGACAGGCCCACGAGCACAAGACGTCCGCTCCGGCCCAGGCAGTTGATGGCCTGGGTTCGGACGGCGTCGACACCGGCGAAGTCCAGGGCGACGTCGAGCCCCTGGCCGGCGGTGGCGGCCTTCATCGCGTCCGGGAAATCCTCCGCCATCGGATCGAGGGCCAGATCCGCACCGAATTCCAGGGCACGCTCCCGGGCCTCGGGGATGGGATCAACGGCAATGATGGGCGCGGCACCAATCAGGCGCAGCAGCTGGACACCGTGGGCACCGAGCCCGCCGATGCCCCAGACGCCCACTGCTTCACCGGCGCGCACTTCAGCTGTGGAGGCAATGGCAGCCCAGGGAGTGGACACGGCGTCCGGAATGATGGACGCCTGGTCGAAGGGAATGTCATCCCCCAGCGGTACCAGCACACCGGCGGGAACCACGAGGTACTCGGCCCAGCCGCCGTCGAAATCAACACCCATGGTCAGCGTGACGCCGTTGTACTCGTACCCGGCCTGCACCACCACCCGGTCGCCGGGAGCCACGGAGGTGACTCCTGTTCCGGGAAGGTCCACGGTGCCGGCCACCTCGTGGCCGAGGGTGACCTCGTTGCCCTCGAGGAACTGCGGGCGCAGCATGCCCTGAATCAGGTGGACGTCGGACAGGCACACGCCCGCAGCTCCGACCTTGATACGGACAAAGCCCGGACCGGGATCGGGAATCGGAACTTCCTTCATGGCGAACGTGCCGGTCTCAACGTTGAGCCGTCCTGCAATCATGGTGCCGTTAGACATGGAAAACCTCTTCTGAACTCAGAACTGCGGGGGCAGACGCGGCCGCAGTTCTCATTATCTGCCCGTGCCGCCGCTGCACACAAAGGCGGCAGCCGGAACCGGCTGCCGCCCTCCTGCCCGCAGAAGAACCGTTCAGGCCTGCAGGATCACCTTGAGCGCGTTCGTTTCGGCGGCGCGGGAGAAGGTGTCGTAAGCCGTGAGGATGTCGGCCAGCGAATAGCGGTGGCTGATGAACTCCTCGGCCGGTAGCTTCCCCTCGGCAATCAGTTTCAGGAGCATGGACAGGGTATTCGTGTTGACCAGGCCCATGCTGATGTTGATGTTCTCGATCCACAGCCGGTCCAGCTCCAGGCTCACGGGCGTCCCATGCACCCCCACGTTGGCCACGTTGCCGCCGGGCCGGACGATACTGGTGCACATCTCGAACGTGGCAGGGATACCCACGGCCTCCACCGCGACGTCCACGCCCCAGCCGTCCGTCAGGTCCATGATCTGTTCCCGCCAGTTCTCATCCCCGGAGTTCACGCCGTGGGTGGCACCGAATTTTCGGGCCTGCTCCACCCGGTTGGCGTCCAGGTCCACGGCGATGATTTTCGCGGCACCGTACAGTCCCGAGGTCGCAATCACGGCCAGCCCCACGGGGCCTGCGCCGATCACGGCGACGACGTCGCCGGGCTGGACCTGCCCGTACTGCACACCCATTTCAAACCCGGTGGGGAAGATGTCGCTGAGCAGGACACCATGCTCCTGGGAGACGTTCTCCGGCAGCCGGTACATGGACGTGTCCGCGTAAGGCACACGGACGTACTCGGCCTGCGTCCCGTCGATCAGGTGTCCGAAGATCCAGCCGATACCGGACTGCCCTTCCTCTCCGGTGCAGTGCGAATAGAGCCCGTCCTTGCAGAAACTGCAGGAACCGTCCGCCGATACACAGGACAGGATCACTTTGTCGCCGGTCTTGAAGGCATTCACGCCGGAGCCGGTCTCCGTAACGGTGCCAACCCCCTCATGGCCAAGGATCCGGCCCGGCGTAACTGCCGGAACGTCGCCTTTGAGGATATGCAGGTCGGTGCCGCAGATGGTGGTGGTATCTATCTTGACGATGGCATCCCGCGGGTCGTGGATCTGAGGGTCGGGAACGTCCTTCCAGGACTTCTGGCCGGGGCCTTCGTAAACGAGTGCTTTCATAGTGTCCTCGCCTGCTCATCCGACTTACATGCAGGACCTCTGATGCGCCTGCGTTTCGGGAGCTTCCCTGAGCGGGCCTGTTTCGGGGCCGCCGTCGGATGCTTTCAAGCCTAGGTCCCGCCCGTGGCTGTCCGGAAGGAGCGGCGGGCTATCGGCCCTCCACATAGAGCCATTGGCCCCGTTCACGAACAAAGCTGCTTCTTTCCTGCTGTGTACCGCGCTGGCCGTCCTGCCGGTAGTGGGCAAGGAACTCAACCGTGCCGGTGTTGTCCAGGGGGCCGCCGCCGGAGGTGGAAAGGATATCCAGCCGCCGCCATTCGATCCCTGCGTCCAGCTCGAGGTTCGCGGGACGGTGGTCCGGATGCCACGTGGCCAGCAGGTAGGGGACGTTACCGGTGGCGAAGGCGCTGTACCGCGAGCGCATCAGCGCCTCCGCGGTGGGGGCGGTGGCGGCTCCGGAGTGGAAGCGTCCGCAGCAGTTCCCGTAGGTTTCCCCGCTGAGGCAGGGGCACCGGCTTTCGTCGGTGACAGCGGTGGACGGGACGGGTGTAGAGGTACTCATCGTTCCAGTATCCCGCGGCTGGTCGGGCTACGGTCCGAAGTTGTCCTGCAGCCGCTCCAGGTTCTGCCCGATCTCCCCCGGAATGACGCCTCCGTCCGGCAGCGCCCCCACCCGCCCGAGCATCAGGACCACCGCTGCCGTCAGCACGGCCATCACCAGGACGGCAAGCAGGGCTCGTCCGGCGAAGGAGGGCCGCGGGTCGGCGAGCACCTGCACGCGCGGCGTCGGCTCGGATAACTGCCTTGCGGCTACCGTCCCTACAGTGGGCGGGGCACTCGGCGGAGACGTAATCTGCCCCGACAGGGCAGGCAGATCCGTGGGCGGAGGAACCGAGGGCAGCGGCGCCGACGGATGCCTGCCCAGGGCCTGGCCGCCGCCGGTTCCGTCATCTTCTCCCGGGGCGACGACGACGCCGGCTCCCCCGGTTTCGTCGTCTATGCCGGAGACGGCATCCGCCTGCGTGGGCGGTCCACCCCACGGGTCCCACGCCGGATCGGCAGGAGCACGGTCAGCGGTCCCCGGAGGCCCGGCTGGTGCGGACGGTCGGGACGGTCCGGCGGCCAACTGCGGGACTCGTCCCGGCTGCACCGTCCCTTCCGCCCACCGGTAGTCCAGCAGGGTCGCAGAGACTTCAGCTGCCGTCGGCCTCAGGTCCGGGTCCCGGCTGGTCATCGCGGACAGCAGGCCGCGCCAATGGCTTTCCAGCGAGTCGGGAATCTCGGGGTCACGGCTGAGGCGGGCGACCGCTGCCTCGATAGCACTGCCGTTGAACTCCACCCGTCCCGTGACGGATTCCAACAGCACCAGGCCAAGGGAGTAAATATCACTTGCTGCCTCTGCCCCGAGTCCGGAAGCCTGCTCCGGGCTGAGGTAGTTGGCGGTGCCGAGGGTGGCACCGGCAGCAGTGATCCGGGCGCCTCCCAGGATCCGGGCGATACCGAAATCCGTCAGCTTGGCCCGCGGCGATGTCCCCGCGACAACCGGCGGCAGCAGGATATTTGCCGGCTTTACGTCGCGGTGAACCACCCCCCTGTCATGGATGTAGGCCAGGGCTCCTGCCAGTTCGGCCCCGATGGAGGGGACATCCGCAGACTGGACGGCGCCCTCGCGCAGGCGCTTGCGCAGGTCCGGACCGTCCACCAGCTCCATGACCAGATAGGTCCGTGGCTCTTCCGCCTTGACGTCGGCGCCGTCGGCAGGACCGGCGTCGTCCTTGCCCGCATCGAACAGGGTGACCAGGCCCGGATGCGAAAGTGAAGCGAGGAGGCGCATCTCGTTATCCTGCCGCCCGATGTCGTCCGGAGCCACGGCACTGGCACGGAAGACCTTAACCGCAATGTCGCGGCCGAGCGCTTCATCCTGGCCTCGATAGACGGTGGCCATGCCACCGCATCCAATGGGTTCGATGAGTCGGTATCGGCCTGCAATGAGCCTGTCGAGGCCACCCGTTGCGCTGGTTTCCATCCTGCAACCTTCTCTCGCCGCTAATAGCGTAGCTGAGCAGAATCGCTGCGTAGATGGCCCGTAACCACTTTTCTTTTACTCTGTTTTACCCCTCGTGGAAGCCCGTCTGCTGCGCTAAACTAGCCCGCCGCCGAAGGCCGGCGGCGGGCTGGTCTGCGGGAGCTTCCCGGGTGTTTCAGTGCCGCTACAGCACCTTGGCGATGTTGTCCCACAGCTGCTGGATGCCCAGCGCAATGAACAGCAGTGCGGTGAAACCGAGGGCAAGGTTGGTATGGAGTTTGTTGGCCCATTGCTTGGGGATGCGGCGGCCGTTGAGCAGGCCGAGCAGGGTCACCGCAAGGAAGGGCATGAACAACGAACCCAGCACACCGTAGACCAGGATCAGGCCGATGGGTTGTCCGAGCTGGAACAGGATCATCGGCGGGAAGGTCAGCCACAGGACGTAGAAGCGGAAGTACTTTCCGCCGATACGGGTGTCGGGGTGGCCGGATTCCTTGCCGCGGATGTTCCCCCAGAAGTCGGCGAACATCAGCGAGACGCCGTTCCACACCCCGATGATCGAGGAGAAGGACGCGGCCCAGAACCCGATCAGGAACCCGGTGCCGACCACGTCTCCGTATTCCACCTTCAGCACGTCATACAGGTCCAGCAGGCCGGCGTCGCCGCTGGAAAGGGACACTCCTGCGGAGCGGACCACTTCGGCGCCGACAATGAGCATTGCCACCACGAAAATGCCCGTCATCACGTAAGCCATCGAATTGTCGATGCGCATGACCCGCATCCACTTGGGGGTGTACCAGCCCTTTTCCCGCAGCCAATACCCGTAGGCGGCGAGGGTGATGGTTCCGCCCACACCTCCGGCCAGGGCCAGTGTGTAGAAGACGCCGCCCTCGGGGATCATGGGCACCAGCCCGGCGAACATTGCCGGAATGTTCGGCACGGCAATCACGGCCAGCCCCACCACCGTAATAAACATCAGCCCGACCAGCACTGCGGTGATTTTCTCGAAGGTGGCGTATCGGCCGAACCAGACCATCACGAAACCGGCGAGGCCCATCAGGACCGCCCACGCCGTCAACGGGAGCACCGGGAAAACGGCGGCCAGCGGCAAGGCGGCGGAAGACATGGCCGTGGCTCCGTAAATGAAACCCCAGATCATGATGTACGGGCCGAAGTACCAGGTGGTCCATTTACCCAGGGACCGCCAACCCTCGAAGATGGTCAGGCCGGTCGCAAGGGTGAAGCGGCCGGCGCCCTCCACCAGGATGATTTTCAGGATGACGCCAAGGATCACTGCCCAGAGCAGCGCATACCCGTAGCGGGACCCGGCAACGAGGGTGGCCACCATGTCGGCTGCGCCGACGCCGGTTGCCGCCACGACCAGCCCGGGACCGACGACCTTCCATTTGGCGGGGGCGCCGCCGTCGTCGTCCACCGCGTCGGAGTGGTTTAAGGGCCTCTTGGGAGGGGTGTCAGCAGACATGCTTAGTTCCTAACCGTGGGGTGCGTGTGGCCGGAGCTTAGCCTGTGCTGCACGTCACTTCCGGCCAGGTAATCTTCGCATCCAGGCAGGCGCAAGCGGAATTCCGCGAGTCATCATGAGTTAGATTGCTCACCTGTGCCGACGCACCCATTACAACGCCCGGGTGGCTCCGGGCGGCCGCACCGGAAAAGAATCCGGCGGGCAAAACAAAAGCAGGACGGGAATAAATCCCGTCCTGCTCCTGATTCCAGCCGGCCCGTGAAACGGACCTAATGTCTATTTAGACAGCCTGGATGTTAACCGCCTGCGGACCCTTGGGGCCCTGCTCGGTGTCGAAAGTGACCTTCTGGTTCTCTTCGAGAGACCGGTAGCCACTGGAGTTGATAGCGGAGTAGTGGGCGAAAACATCGGCGCTGCCGTCATCGGGCTCGATGAATCCGAAGCCCTTTTCAGCGTTGAACCATTTCACGGTACCTGTTGCCATTTTTAATCATCCTTCTGAACGAAACCTGCCCCGACCTTCGGGGAGTTTCACGCTGCCGTGCCTTCCATGCAAAATACAGAAAAAGCGGCTGGCCCTAGATCTGGGTTTCGCCGCTTGAACGTACAAATTGCACAACACTGCAACAACAAAAGTATACCGCGCACCTCGTGGAGAGTCACCCCTCCGCAAGCCCCTAGGCTTGAAGTATGGACTCCCCGATCGAGAACTACCTGCGCAGGATCCACGCCGAGATCGCCGGTTTGAAAGACGGCACCCCGTACCGCGGCATACCGGCCATGGCCAATGTCGACCCGGATTGCTTCGGGATAGCTCTGGCCACCGCTGACGGCTTTGTCTATGAGGTTGGGGATACGCGCGAAGAGTTCAGTATCCAGTCCATCTCCAAGCCCTTCACCTACGCCCTGGCCCTCGCCGATCTGGGCATGGAAGCGGTGGACGAAAAGGTGGACGTGGAACCGTCCGGAGACTCCTTCAACGAAATCTCCCTTGCCGAAGGTACCGGCCGCCCGGCCAACGCCATGATCAATGCCGGTGCCCTGACCGCCACCTCCCTGGTCAAGGGATCCGGCGGCAGGTCCCGGTTCAAGCGCATCCTGGATACCTACTCGGCCTTCGCCGGCCGTGACCTCGACGTGAGCCAGCGGATTTACGCGTCCGAGCTGAGGTCCGGCCACCGCAACACTGCGTTGGCCTATCTGCTGCGTTCCTTCGGGATCATCGAGTCCGATCCCGCCCCGATCATCAAGGATTACTTCCGGCAGTGCTCGGTCATGGTCAACACCCGGGACCTCGCCCTGATGGCCGCCACCCTGGCTAACAGCGGCCGCCATCCCCTCTCCGGAGAAGAAGTCCTGGACCTGGCCTCGGTGGAACGCGTCCTTTCGGTGATGACCACCTGCGGCATGTACGACGACGCCGGATCCTGGATCAGCAGCGTGGGCATGCCCGCAAAGTCCGGGGTGGCCGGCGGCATCCTTGCCGTCCTGCCCGGCCAGGTGGGTTTGGCCGTCTACTCCCCTCCCCTGGACGCCCACGGCAACAGCGTGCGCGGGGTAGCGGTCAGCCAGCGGCTCTCCCATGACCTTGGCCTCCACTTTGTCCGGGCTGCACGCACCGGCCGATCCGCCATCCGGGCCATCTATGACATCACCTCCACCCCCTCCGGCATCCGGCGCACGGACGAGGCTGCGGAGATCCTGGCCGAGCACGGCCATCGGGTACAGGTCATCGAGCTTAACGGCGACCTGCTTTTCGCCGGCGCCGAGTCCATGGTGCGGGCCCTCACCGAACTGCCCGACGACGTCGAACTCGTGGTTGCCGATCTGCGCAGCGTGGACGAAGTGTCCGACGTCGCGATCCGGCTGATTGCCGAGGCGGAAGACATGCTCCGCCGTGCCGGCCGTGAACTGGCCCTGGTGGACATCGAGGGTTCGGTCACGGCAGCCCTGCAGGAACTGGGCCGGAAAACCGAATCCTTCGCGATGCGTTCCGCGGCCATCGAGTGGTGCGAGAACAGGCTGCTGGAAGGCTACGGCACCGAGCTTGTCCTGCCGGACAGCATCGACCCCGCCGATTCCCCCGCCTTCAGCCCGCTGGACCCCGAAGAGGCGCAGCTGCTGCAGAAGATGATGGAAGACCGCACGTACGACGACGGCGACGTGGTCCGCCGCGTGGGTCAACGCTTCGGGGGTGTCTTCTTCATCGTCTCCGGGCACATCACCACGTCCATGCCCGGTCCGGACGGCAGCAGGGTCAAACTCGCCACACTGGGTCCGGGCATGACCTTCGGAGAAATGGCGATGGGCGAGGACAAACGCCAGGAAACCACCGTCAAGGCGGCGGGACCGGTGAAGGTCAAGGTGCTGACTGCCGACTCGATCGACGAGCTGGCGGAAAGGGATCCGGTGCTGAGCATGAACCTGTGGAAAGCCCTGACCCAGGACGCGTACAGCCGGGTGGAACAGTACCTGCGTGAGGCGGCGGTCCGGATTCACGACTGAGGGAGCTGCTCCGGCACCCGGTCCCGTTCCGGCGCCTCCCGCTCCGGCACCTCCCGCTCCGGCGCCTCCCGCTCCGGCGCCTCCCGCTCCGGCGCCTCCCGCTCCGGCGCCCGGAACGGCGGCAACGAAATTCCTTGCTCGCAGAGCTCGCAAAGAATATTAAAGCCGCCTAACCCGGGCGCCTGCACGGGAAGGGGAGGGCTCGAACCCGGGCGCCTGGACAGGAGGGTGGCTCGAACCCAGGCGCCTGCACGGGGTCCCACGGTGCCGGATCCCTGCGCTTTGTCCAGATCCCTGCAGTTTGTGGCAATCCCTGCGCTGCGCAGTGCAGGGATCCGGACAAACTGCAGGGAAACGCTGCCGCCGGATTAGCAGACACCGGCAGACCACAGGCACGGCACCGGGCCCCTGCACGGGAGCTGTAACCCCGCTCCTTCGAACCCCAGCCGGGCGCCTGCACGGGGTCCCACGGTTCCGGATCCCTGCGCTTTGTCCGGATCCCTGCAGTTTGTGGCAATCCCTGCGCTGCGCAGTGCAGGGAACCGGACAAACTGCAGGGAAACGCTGCCGCCGGATTAGCAGACATCGGCAGACCACAGGCACGGCACCGGGCCCCTGCACGGGAGCTGTGACCCCGCTCCTTCGAACCCAGCCGGGCGCCTGCACGGGGTCCCACGGTGCTGGATCCCTGCGCTTTGTCCGGATCCCTGCAGTTTGTGGCAATCCCTGCGCTGCGCAGTGCAGGGATCCGGACAAACTGCAGGGAAACGCTGCCGCCGGATTAGCAGACATCGGAAGACCACAGGCACGGCACCGGGCCCCTGCACGGGAGCTGCGACCCCGCTCCTTTGAACCCCAGCCTGGCCCGGAGCCTTTCCCCTGCGCTTTGTCCGGATCCCTGCAGTTTGTGGCAATCCCTGCGCTGCGCGGCGCGGGGATTGCTACAAAGTGCAGGATTTTACCCAAAGCGCAGGGAAACACCCCAGGCTTAGCGAGACCGGCGAGGACTCGAGGGACGGAGGGCACCATAGCCGGGCCTTAGTGGCGAGGAAGGCACCGGTCTTGTGGAACGGCCCGTCATAGACCGGTGCCCGAGCACGGCGTAGAAGATCCGGGTTAAACACAAGAGCAGGACGGGAGATCCCGTCCTGCTCTATGTAGTATCGCCGCTAAGCGGCCGTTACAAAGTCTCTAAGAAATTAGAGGGCCTGGATGTTCGAGGCCTGCGGGCCCTTGGGGCCCTGCTCGGTGTCGAAGCTAACCTTCTGGTTCTCGTCCAGCGACTTGTAGCCGTTGGAGTTGATCGCGGAGTAGTGAGCGAAGACGTCGGCGCTGCCGTCGTCGGGCTCAATGAAGCCGAAGCCCTTTTCGGAGTTGAACCATTTCACGGTACCTGTAGCCATTTTTTTAATTCCTTCTGCATTCGAAACACATCCCGACTTTCGGGCGGTTTCAGTCGCGGTGTTCCTTTACCGCTTCTACAGAAAAAGCAGCTAGACCAATTGGGTTTCGCCACTTGAAATACAAAATGCGCAACACAACAACTGCGTTTCAGCCTACACGAGGTTTGCCCGGACGCCTAATCCACTCCCCCGCACCCTCCGGTTACCTGATCAGGCCCTTGGTGCGGGCCTCCGCGATCCAGGCTGGATACTCGTCGAGCATGGCGTCGAACAGGGCCACGTCGGAAAGCTGGTCGGTGTCCCCCACCGCCTTGTAGTCGGCGTTGTCCATGAACCGTTCGTCGAGGTCATCGAGTTTCTGCAGGAAAGCCATCTCCTCCCGGCCGATGGACAGGAACTTCCAGAAGATCGGCGTAGTACTGACCTCAGTCAGCGCCTTGACGGCCGCCGGCTTGCTGTCGGGGGCACCGTCCGTCAGGAAGAGGGCGTAGACGGGCTGGTCGGCGGGCACCGTGCCCGCAGCCGGCTCCACCTTCTTCGGGCCGCCGAACAGCCCCTTCCGCGTAGGCGTCTTCGAAGCCGGCGGAAACCCGAAGTGGTCACGGACGGCAAGGAAGGCCGCTGCGTAGTTGGTGGTACCCATCCGCCGCTTACCGATCAGGCGGGAGACACCGTCACTGAAATCGTCGAGGCTGATTTCACCCAGGTGGGCCGCACCGCTGTCGAAGACGAAGAAGTCGATGGCGCCGTCGTCGTCGAACTGGGTGGCCAGGGCCAGGACCTTCTCGGCCAGCCGCTGCATGGCTCCGGACTTGTACTGCGAGTGCATGGAGCCGGAAAAGTCCAGGACAAGCGCGACTTTGGCGGTCTGCCCGTTCAGGCCGGACATGTCCACGGCAGCTGAGGCGTTCTTCGCGAGGCTGAGGAGGGAAGGAGCCTTCTCGGCAACCTTGTCGAGTGAAAGGGGCATCGTGGTCCTTTAGGTGAGTGTGGCGCCCGTCTCAGGGCAGGTACGCAGAAGCCTACCCGGCCACGGAACACCTACTCCGGGAGCAACAGGTCACGCGGAATCCGGGATTGGTTAGGAACCCGGCTCAGCAGCAGCGGATCAATGCGCTCGCCCCGGCGAAGGATGCTGACCTCGCCTGTGGGCTCCAGAATCGCCACAGCCACTTCGGTCAGGTTCCGGATGCCGGACTGCCTCAGCTTGAAGAACAGCTCCTCTTCCAGGATGTGCGCCTTACGCAGTCCCTCCTGCACCACCTCGCTTCCGGCCATCAGGAGGATCGGCCGGCTGGTGAGGTAGGCTCCGTGCCGGCTCCGGCGAAGGTAGCCCTCCACCCGCAGCATCCCGAACATCGTGGCCAATCCGATGACGCCGGCCGCAAGAGTCGGCGTGTAGCCGAGGACCACCCGGCCAAGCACAGCGCCCAGGGCAATAACGATGGCGCGGTCCAGCGTGGACCAGCTAGCCAGTGCGCGCTGCCCAAAGCCGCGGACCAGCAGGGAGAAGGCTGCGTAAATGCCGAGGGCACTCAGCACAACCCAAAGAGCTTCGGACGGGGTGATGCCGAGGTTGTGCCACACGGCGCATCTCCTTGGTTACCGGGCTGGACCTGCCGGGACTACGGAAGATGTTAATAGCGGACGCGTGCCGATCACAGGGGTCGAGGGGCGGCGGGGAGCTCAGGCGAAGACGGAAGCCCCTGTATGCGCTGCTGCCATTTCCCGCTGGGCCGGCGTCAGGCGCTGCAGCATCCCGGTGGCTCCGTCGACAAAGGCCAGTGTGGTTTCCGCGCGGACGCAGGCCTGCCCGGTCACCGGGTCATGGATCACGTAGGAGAGTGTGAGGCTGGCGCCCTTGACCGCGCTGATCCAGACGTCGACGTCGGCCGGGACGTTCCGGTAGGTCAGTTCCGCCACGTACCGGACGCGGTGTTCCACGACAAGGGACTGGGTGCCGGGCGGTACATCGCTGAACAGCGGCACCCCAGGCTGCTGCCCCGGCCCTCCCGTTCCGCCGGGAGGGCCGAAGGCATGCACCCGTGCTTCCTCGAGCATCCGGACGATCTCAACGTTGTTGATATGCCCGTAAGCATCCATGTCCCCCCAGCGCATGCCGACGGAACAGTGGATAACGTGCGGGTTAGAACTCATCCTTTATATCTAGCACAGCAGCCGCAGGCGGCTGCTGATTAGGCATGGTTAGGCCCGGACCGGCAGTGCGGCGTCTGCCAGCAGCTGGAAGGACCGGAGCCGGGATTCCAGCGTGGCGGTCTGCGTGGCAACGATCAGTTCGTCGGCCTGCGCATGTCCGGTGAACCAGTCGAGGTAGTCCCGGACTTCCTCGGGGTTGCCGACGGCCGAGTAGCGGCCCATCTGCTTGACCTGCTGTCCGCCCGGCGACTGCAGGATGGCATCCGCCTCTTCATCAGTGAAGGTACGGTCCCGGCCGAAGAGCTGGGTCACCCGGCGGCGCTGTGAATCGGCAAACATCTGCTGGGCCTCTTCGGTGGTCTCGGCGGCCACAACGTTCACGCCGGCAATCACGTACGGCTCGGCCAGCTGGGCCGAGGGCTTGAAGTCACGGCGGTAGATGGTTACTGCGTCCTGCAGTGCCTGCGGGGCGAAGTGCGAGGCAAACGAGTAGGGCAGGCCAAGGGCGGCGGCCAGCTTGGCGCCGAAGAGGGAGGAGCCCAGGATGTACAGCGGCACGTTGGTGCCGGCCCCCGGCGTCGCGTTGATGCCCGGGATCAGCGTATTGCCGCTCAGGTAACCCTGCAGTTCCTGGACGTCCTGGGGGAAGCTGTCCGAGGACATGTGGTCCCGGCGGAGCGCGTGCAGCGTCTTCTGGTCCGTGCCGGGAGCCCGGCCGAGGCCGAGATCAATCCGGCCCGGGAAAAGCGTTTCCAAAGTGCCGAACTGCTCCGCAATGGTCAGCGGCGCGTGGTTGGGCAGCATGACTCCGCCGGCTCCGAGCCGGATGTTCTGGGTGTGCGCGGCAATGTAGCCGATCAGCACGCTGGTGGCGGAGGAAGCGATGGTAGGCATGTTGTGGTGCTCTGCGTACCAGATGCGGGTGTAACCCAGCTTCTCCGCTTCCTGGGCCAACGCCAGCGAAGACGCAAACGAATCACGTGCGGTCTCGCCCTCATCGATGATGGCGAGATCGAGAATAGAGAGCGGAACAGTCATAGGGGGACTTGCCTTTCAGTTGCTTGCGCGCGGGGCCTTTTTGGCCGGGCACGTAGGATGCAACCGCGGCGGCGGCCGGGTTATTTCATCTGCGGGCACTCCTGCGGCGACGGCTCCGTCACTCCGGTCCGCGCTGCCGGGCCGGGCAGCGGGCGCAATGTCGGCAGGCGGGTCCCGGAAGCGGCTAGTTTGGATGGTGTGAGCATCCATATCGGAACATCGGGCTGGGCCTACAACCACTGGCGCAACGTGCTGTACCCCAAGGGCGTGCCCGCCCGGGTGTGGCTGGAAAAGTATGCAAGTGAATTCGACACCGTTGAGCTGAACGGCAGCTTTTACCGCTGGCCTCGCGAGGAGGCGTTCGCTGCCTACCGGGACCGGCTGCCGGAAGGGTACGTCTTTTCCGTCAAGGCGCCCCGCGGACTGACCCACGCCCGGAAGCTGCGGGATCCGGATGAATGGATAGGCCGGATAGAGCGTTGCTTCGCCGAGCTCGGCGACCGCAGCGGAGTGTTCCTGCTCCAGCTCTCCCCGGACATGGCGCGGGACGACGACCGTCTGGATTACGTCCTCTCGAAGCTGCCCGGGACTATCCGTGTGGCGGTGGAGTTCCGGCACGACAGCTGGAACGACGAAGAGGTCTTCCGGCTGTTGGAGCGCCACGGCGCTGCCTACACCGTCATGAGCGGCGCGCATTTGCCGTGCATCCTGCGCGCCACCGCCCCGTTTGTGTACGTCCGGTTGCACGGACCGAACCCTGAGCAGCTCTACGTCGATTCCTACTCCGAGGAAGACCTGCAGTGGTGGGCGGCCCGGATGCGCGAATGGGATGCCATGGGCAAGGACGTGTACGCATACTTCAACAACGACGGCGAAGGGCACGCAGTCCGCAACGCCTGGCGGCTGCGCGAACTGACCGGGCAGGCCCGCTAGATCCCCAGTGACGTCAGGGTGCCCTGCAGGGTCTCGGCCGAAGCCATGAGCTTCCCGGTCTCGGCCTCGTCCAGCGGCATTTCGAGCATCTTGTAGACCCCGTTGTGGCCAACGATGGACGGGAGGGACAGTGCAACACCGCTGATTCCGTACTCGCCGTTCAGCGTGGCCGCAACGGGCAGGACGGCGTTTTCGGCATTCAGCACCGCCTCGATGATCCGCACTCCGGCCAGTCCAATCGCGTAGTTCGTTGCTCCCTTGCCCTCGATCACCTTGTAGGCGGCGTTGACGACGTCGTCCGTGGCGGCGGCAAGGAACTCATCGGTGAAAACCTGCCGGCCGCTGATTTCCCATTCCCGGATGGGCACGGGGCCGATGGTGGCGTTGGACCAGACAGGGAACTCGCTGTCGCCGTGTTCACCGATGATGGTGGCGTGCACGCTGGTCATCAGTACGTGCGCTTCGCGGGCCAGCAGCAGCCGCAGCCGCGAGGTGTCCAGGACCGTTCCGGAGGAGAACATCCGGTTGCGCGGCAGGCCGGCGATTTTCTGTGCGGCAACGGCGAGGACGTCGGCCGGGTTGGTCACCATGATGTAGACGGCGTCCGGCGCCTGTTCCATCAGCTGCGGCATCAGCTTCTCCAGGATCCGCACATTTGCGCCGGCCAGGTCCAGCCGGCTCTGGCCCGGCTGCTGGCGTGCTCCGGCGGTGATGGCTATGACGTCGGCCCCGGCCAGGTCCTCGATATTGCCTCCGCCGGTGACCGTGTTGGCGCCGGTGAACTGGGTGCCGTGGGCCAGGTCCAGACCCTCGGCCTCGGCCCGGACGGCGTCGATGTCGTAGATCGCAATCTGGCGGGCCGTATCCCGGATGATCGCCGCGTAGGCCATTGAAGTGCCGACACTTCCGGCTCCCACAATTCCAAGTTTTGTGACGGGTCGGGTGGTGATATTGGCCATCTTGAAGCCTCGCTCACAGTAGGAAGGAACCCCTCTTGAACTATAGGCTCGGGGCTCACCCAACGGAACGGGCGAAACTCCCCTCCCCCTGAGGAAGGGGTAAGCCGGCCTCACCGCCCGGCCGCATACCCCTGCGCTCCCCGCGGATTTGCCGCCGCCTGCAGGAGGCCCGAATCCGGCTCCCGGACCACCGAGGACAACCGTCCCAATGCCCAGTCCCCCGCCCGGGTCACCACATGCCCCCGGGATTCCAGCTCGGCAATCACGTCCTCCCCCAGGCGGTCTTCCACTACCGCACCGCCCGGTGTCCAGGTGCGCGGCCAGAAAGAACCGGGAATGGACGTGGTGTGCAGGGCGGGAGCGTCAATCGCCTGCTGCGGGGTGTAGCCGCCCACGATGGTGCGCAGCAGGTACAGCAGCTGCCATTGGTCCTGCTGGTCCCCGCCGGGCGAGCCCAGGGCAACCACCGGCCTGCCGTCCTTGAGCACCAGTGTGGGGGTCAGCGTGGTGCGCGGCCGCTTCCCCGGGGCCAGGGTGGACGGTGCGCCCTCTTCAAGCCAGGTCATCTGCAGCCGGGACCCCAGGCAGAACCCCAGTTCCGGGATGGTCGGCGAGGACTGCAGCCAGCCTCCCGACGGGGTGGCGGAGACCATGTTGCCCCACCGGTCCACGACGTCGATGTGGCAGGTGTCCCCGCGGGTCTCGCCGGTGGGCAGCACGGTGGGCTCGCCGACGCCGGCGAAGCCACCCGCACCGCTGGCTCCGGCCAAGGCCGGCGGCAGGTACTCCGTGCGCAGCGGCGGCACGAAGGGCGTGTGTCCCGGCACCGTTCCGGGGCGGAATTCAGCCGAGGCCGTGTCGGTGATCAGGGCGCGGCGGCCGGCCGCGTAGTCCTCGCTGAGCAGGTAGTCCAGGGGCACCTGCGCGTCACCGTAGTATGCCTCGCGGTCCGCGATGGCCAGCTTCTGGGCTTCCAGGATGGTGTGTGCGCCCAGCGCCGTGGACGGGTCCAGCCGGTCGTCGTCGAAGCCGGCGAGGATGGCCAGGGTCTGCAGCAGCGCCGGCCCCTGCCCCCAGGCTCCGGTCTTGGCGATGGTGTAACCCCGGAAGTCGAACGTGACAGCAGGTTCAAACCCCGCTTCGAACGCCGCGAAGTCCGCCGCGGTGATGACGCCGGCGTGGTCGGTTCCCGAGGAGTGGCGGTGCGGTGCAGCCGCGAAATCCGCCGCTGTCTGAGCCACGAAACCCTCGCGCCATTCACGCCGGGCGGCGTCGATACGTTCTTCCCGGCTTCCGGCGCCGGAGCCGGCGTCGACCAGCCGGTCCAGCACACTGGCGTAGGCCTCGTTGCGGATGATCTCGCCCTCGCGCGGAACGCGCCCCTGGGGCATCCACTGGGCCGCCGAGGTGGGCCAGTGGTCGGAGAACAGCTCCGCCACCGATTCGATGGTGGCTCCGACCCGGGCCAGGACGGGATGACCGTTGCGGGCGTAGTCCACGGCGAACGCCAGGACGTCTGTGAGTTCCCAGCTGCCGTGCTCCCGCAGCAGCAACAGCCACGCGTCGACGGCGGCAGGAACGGCTGCGGCGAGGGCACCGGCGCCGGGCACCAGTTCCAGGCCTTCGGCGAGGTAGTGCTCCCGGGTGGCTGCGGCGGGCGCCGGGCCCTGGCCCATCAGCACCACGGGTTCTTCAGGGTTCTCCGCCGTCGCGAAAACACCGGTCATGTCCCCGCCCGGACCGTTCAGATGCGGTTCCACAACGTGCAGGACAAAGCCGCCGGCAACCGCTGCGTCGAAGGCGTTCCCGCCTCGCTCCAGGACGGCTTGGGCTGACGCCGTGGCCAACCAGTGCGTAGACGCACTCATGCCGAAGGTGCCCTGCAGGGTGGGCCGGGTGGTGAAGGAAGCCGGGGCGGTATAGGTCACGGGGCAGCTTTCGGCAGACGACAGAGTTAGGGGAATCCTTGCATCCCGCGATTTTGAATACAATCGGACCTTCCGCCACGCGTTCGTATACGGACGGCTGCCTAAGGAGACATTCCGCCAGTGAAACGACTCAACGCCGTACCGACCGAACGGGTGCATCTATGGCTGATGCTGGCCCTGACTTTCTCCACCGGGGTAGTGGACGCTGTCGGTTATCTGGGCCTCGACCGGGTCTTCACCGGAAATATGACGGGCAACGTGGTGCTGCTGGGCATGGCCTTTGCCGGTGGTGCCGACCTGCCGATCCTGCGTCCGATCCTGGCGCTTCTCTTCTTTATGCTGGGCGCCGCCCTTGCCGGCCGAATGCTGCGCAAGGGCCCGGAGGGCTGGTCCGGGCGGACCACGCTGTCACTGATGGTGGTGGCGGGTGTCATTTCCGCATTGGCCGTCCTCACGGCGGTGGTGGATGTACAGAGCAATTCCCACTTAGGCAGCATCACGACGTCGGCCCTCGCCATATCGATGGGCATCCAGGCCGCGACCGCCAAGCGGTTGAAGGTCGCTGAGATTACAACAGTGGTAGTGACCTCAACCATTACGGGGCTTGCCTCGGACTCGCGTCTGGCCGGCGGGGACAGCAAGCACTGGGTCCGCCGGGCCCTCGCGATTTCCCTGATTATGCTTGGAGCCGTAGCCGGCGCGGCTGCCCTGAAGGTCGGGCTCTGGCTCGGATTGACTATCTCGGCCGTCATCTCGATTGCCGTGGCCGTGACCGGTTACGTCCGCCACCACCGCG
The DNA here is from genome assembly GCF_025244825.1 of Arthrobacter jinronghuae. Classification (NCBI taxonomy): domain Bacteria; kingdom Bacillati; phylum Actinomycetota; class Actinomycetes; order Micrococcales; family Micrococcaceae; genus Arthrobacter; species Arthrobacter jinronghuae. Next base: position 848,312 of record NZ_CP104263.1, on the reverse strand, counting down.
AGCGCAGCGCTGCCGGCTCCGTATCTTCCTGACGGGTAACTGGCCTGCCAAGGCCGGCCGGGGGTTACCAACAGGGAACGCCGCCGTACGCTTGAATGAACGCTTGTTCCAGTGCTTCCACGGTTCAGCCGGAGTTGCGGCCTCATCGGGAAGCTCCATCCGTTGAAGTCGGTTCCGCAGCCGGCGCGGAGGTCTTTATGGACAGCTTCACTCCCAGCACCAACCCCGTCCTCGGCAGCGTGGCCTTGTCCGCGCTCGTAGCGCTGCTGCCGTTGCTCACCTTTTTCTTCCTGCTGGCCTTCGCCAAAACCCGGGCATACGTGGCCGGGGCCTGGGCGCTCCTCGTAGCCCTCGCCGTCGGCATCTTCGGTTTCGGCATGCCGGTAGGTCTTGCCCTGCTCTCAGCCACGCAGGGCGCCGCCTTCGGGTTGTTCCCGGTGGTCTGGATCATTGTGATGGCCGTGTGGCTGTACCAGGTGACGGTACTCAGCGGCCGGTTCGAGGACCTGCGAAGGGTCTTTGATGCAATCGGCGGCGGGGACCTGAGGGTGCAGGCCATCCTGGTGGCCTTCTGCTTCGGCGGCCTGCTGGAGGCGCTGGCCGGATTCGGCGCCCCGGTCGCCATTACGGTGACCATGCTGCTGGCCCTGGGCATCGCCCCGATCCGCGCGGCAACCGCGGTGCTGGTAGCCAACACCGCCCCGGTGGCGTTCGGCGCCCTGGCCATCCCCATTACCACCGCTGCCAATCTCACCGGCTACACGGGAGATGAAATCGGTGCCGTGGTGGGCCGGCAGACACCGGTGCTGGCCCTGTTTGTACCGCTGATCCTGCTGTTCATCCTGGACGGACGCCGAGGCCTGCGGGACTGCTGGCCCATAGCCCTGTTCACCGGCGTCGTTTTCTCCATTTTCCAGTTCCTGTGCTCAAACTATTTCTCCTATGAACTCACCGACATTGTGGCCTCCCTCGTGGCGTTGCTGGCCGCCGTGGGGTTCCTGCGCTTCTGGCATCCGCGCAACGGCGGCGAGGCCGGCCAGCGGATGAAAGCGGAACTGGCCGAAGCGCGGGCGGACGGCTGGACGCCGGCGGGCACCGGCGCGGCGTCGGACGTCCAGACTGCGGCGGATGACACCGCTGCTGACCGTCTGACCCCGGGACGCGCGTGGATGGCGTTGTTCCCCTATGTGGCGGTCATTGTCATTTTCGGTTTTGTGAACCTGTGGACGCTCGGCATCGACGTGCCCGAAGCACTGGCGAAGACCAACATCGAGATCCCCTGGCCTGTGCTGCACGAAGCCCTGCTGGACAGCAACGGCCAGACCCAGTCCTCCACCGTCTACAACTTCGACTGGCTGATCAGCCCCGGTACCTTGCTGCTGATCACCGGGCTGATTGTTGCCCTGGTCTACTCCCGCTTCAATGAAAACGGCCGGTATCCGTTGAGCATGGGAGCGGCGGTGCGGGAAATATGGACGACGGCGGTGCGGATGCGTTCCGCAGCGCTGACCATCCTTGGGGTGCTGGCCCTGGCATACGTGATGAACTTTTCCGGGCAGACGGTATCGATCGGGACGTGGCTCGCGGCGACCGGCGGCTTCTTTGCCTTCCTCTCCCCCGTGCTCGGCTGGATCGGCACGGCGGTGACCGGTTCGGATACCTCCGCGAACGCGCTCTTTGCCAAGCTCCAGCAGACAGCCGGAATTGAGGCCGGCCTGGATCCGCAGCTGATGGTTGCCGCCAACACCGGCGGCGGTGTCATGGGCAAGCTCATCAGCCCGCAGAACCTTGCCATCGGGGCTGCCGCGGTGAACATGAGCGGCCAGGAATCGGTGCTGCTGCGCAAGGTGGTCGGCTGGAGCGTGCTGCTGCTGCTCGCCCTGTGCATTCTGGTGTACCTGCAGTCCACCCCGGTCCTTGATTGGATGCTGCCGTAAGCCACGGAGCGGAACCGTGGACACCGGTTTCCGCGGTCGCTAGGGTAACGCGCATGACTCCGGACCCCGTTGAAACGCCTTCCGCCCCCGCCCGGCTACTCACTGGTTTCTCGCTCGAGATGACCGGCAAGGACATCGGTGCGCTCCAGGAGGCGCAGCCTTCCATCCCCCCGGGGACACGGGTCAACGTCACGTTCCTGGGGAATGAGGACCTGCCGATGCGCGTCGCCGCTGCTGCGGCCGTCCGCGCCGGCGGATTCGTTCCCGTTCCGCATATTTCCGCGCGGCGGCTGGAATCCCGAGAAGACCTCGGCAAGTTCCTGGTGGCGCTCGAGGAAGCCGACGCAACGCGTGAGCTTTTTGTGGTCGGCGGAGACCCGGTATCCCCGCTGGGCCCCTTCCCGGACGCGCTGTCCGTAATCCGGAGCGGACTGCTTCCCGGGCACGGGGTCCGGGCCGTGAGCATCAGCGGCTATCCCGAGGGACATCCGGACATTGATACCGGCACCCTCTGGACGGCCTTGGAAGACAAGATCCAGGCGCTGGACCAGAGCGGTCTGGAGGCTTCGATCACGACGCAGTTCGGCTTCGACGTGGCGCCTGTCCTTATCTGGCTTGAGGAACTCCGCAGCCGCGGCGTGAGTGCACCCGTCCGGATCGGCGTCCCCGGCCCCGCCGGGGTGAAGCGCCTCCTCGGTTACGCCCGCCGGTTCGGCGTTGCCTCCTCGGCAGGAATCGCCCATAAGTATGGGTTTTCCCTGTCCAATCTGCTGGGCACAGCAGGTCCGGGCCGGTTCATCCAGGACCTGGCCCAGGCTCTTTCACCCACAACCCACGGCGATGTCCGGCTGCATTTCTACACCTTCGGCGGGATCAAGACCACGGCGGATTGGGTACACGCGTACCGCAGCTGAACTCACCCGGACCGTGGCAGGAGCTCTTCCAGATCAGGCTCTTCCTCGATCAGGCCGCGGTCGAGCGAGATGCGCATAACCTCCTCCAGCGAATCCTGGTTGATCTCGCCGTAGTATCTGGGCAGGGTCAGCTCCTCGATGACGTCTGGTTCCAGCGAGGTGTAGCTCGGCAGGACCGCGCGTACCTCGTCAGGGTTCTGATCGGCATATTCAAGCGACGCCGTCATCGCACGGACAAATTTCTCCGTAGTCTCCGGGTTCTCCTGCGCGTACCGGTCCGAAGTGAAATAAACGGCCACGGTGAGGTCCTTGATGGGCTCCGCGTAGTTCGAGAACACCGGAACGGCGCCCTGCGCCTCGGTGATGGTCACAAAGGGTTCCACTGCGGCAATGGCGTCCACGTTGCCGCCGTCGAGCTGGGCCGGCATATCGGGAAACTGCATCTCGACAAATTCGATGCTCTCGTAGTCGCCGCCGGCCTGCTTCACCGCTTCGGAAATGGTGGAGTCTGAAATGTTGTTGAGCGTATTCACGCCCACCCTCTTGCCGGCCAGGTCCTCGATCTCCTCGATTCCGCTGCCGGGAAGCGTCATCACCGACGCGAAGTCCGCATCGACGTCGCCGGTGGTACTGGCGCCCGGGGCCACCATTCGGATGGGCAGGCCCTTGGACTTGCCCACAATCATGGAGGTTACGTTGGAGAAGCCGAACGCCATCTGGCCGGATGTGACTGCCGGGACAATTGCCGCCCCGCCCTGTGCAAGCGTCAGGGTCAGTTCCAAGCCTTCGTCCTCGAAGAAGCCCTGCTCCACCCCCAGGTAAATGGGAGCCACATCCACAATGGGAATCACCCCCACCTCTATGGGCACCAGGTCCGCACTGGCTTCGGTTTCGGTTTCGTTTTCGGACGACGGCGAACCGCCGCCGCATCCCGTAACGCCCATTAAGGCCGCCGCCAGGACCACAGCAACACCGGTTTTCCTCATCGTGCCCTCCAGTTTTCATTAGCCGGAGGCAAGCCAGGTCCCGGCCGCCCTGTCGGTAGCTGCACCCTAGCCGCGTTTAGCCTCCCCGGCCAGCGAGGTATCCGGCGGCCCGGGGAACCCCTTCGCCCGGGGGCTCCGCTAACCGGCTCTCGACAGCACTCGAAGATGGCCCTAGGGTCGGGGTCAATCCGTGCTGCTTCTCCGCGGGCGGGCCAGGGACAGCAAACGGAATCCCCTGGTCCGCCGCGAAAGATGCGGATTCCGGAGATAAGCGTTTCCCTATCCCAGCGAAGAAGAGGTTCAACGTGGCACCTAAGAATCTGCAGGACGTCCTCGACTCGAGCTCAAATGTTGTGGATCAACTCCGCAACTCCCAGATCGGGGCGTACATCTATCCCGTGGTGGCACCGGAGTTCAGCAACTGGCGCAGCGAACAGCGGGCCTGGCGCGAGACGGCGGTGCTGTTTGACCAGTCCCACCACATGGACAACTTGTTCATCAAGGGTCCTGACGCCCTGAAGCTGATCTCTGACACAGCGGTCAACAGTGTTGCGAATTTCCCGGTCAACAAGGCGAAACAGTACGTTCCCACCGGCCCGTCAGGCCACGTGATCGGTGACGGCATCCTCTTCCACGAGGACGAGGACGAATACATCTACGTGGGACGGGCACCCGCGGCCAACTGGCTGCTCTTCAACGCCGAAACCGGCGGCTATGATCTCGACGTCCAGATCGACCGGCGCTCCCCCTCACGGCCGATGGGCCGTCCGGTATCCCGCCGCTACTGGCGGTTCCAGATCCAGGGCCCGAACGCCTGGCAGATTATCGAGAAGCTAAACGGCTCCTCGGTGGAGCAGCTGAAATTCTTCAAGATGGACCACATGTCGATTGCCGGCGAACGGGTCCGGACGCTTCGCCACGGGATGGCCGGAGCTCCGGGGCTGGAGATCTGGGGCGACTACGGGTCCTATGAGAAAGTGCGGGACACCATCCTGGACGTCGGCGCGGAGTACGGAATGGCCGCCGTCGGCGCCCGCGCCTATCCGTCCAATACGCTCGAGTCCGGCTGGATCCCTTCTCCGCTGCCGGCCATTTACACGGGTGAGGAGCTGCGTCCGTATCGGGAGTGGCTGGGAGCGGACAGCTACGAAGCTTCCAACGCCATTGCAGGCAGCTTTGTCAGCCCGAACATCGAGGATTACTACCTGACCCCGTGGGAACTGGGCTACGGGTCCTTCGTGAAGTTCGACCACGACTTCATTGGCCGGGAGGCCCTGGAACAGATGGACCCGTCGGCACAGCGTCGCAAAGTGACGCTGGATTGGAACGCGGAAGACCTGGGGAAGATCCTGGCCTCGCCCTTGGGCACGGAGGAACCCTACAAGCACTTTGACCTTCCCCTGGCCAACTACGGATCCTCCAACTACGACTCCGTCATCGATGCGGACGGGAACGTCGTTGGCCTCTCCATGTTCACCGGGTATTCGGCGAACGAGCGCCGCGGCCTCTCGCTGGCAACGGTCGATCCGGCGGTGCCCCTGGGCGCCGAACTCCGGGTGGTGTGGGGCGAGCCCGACGGCGGCAGCGCCAAAACAACGGTGGAACCGCACCGGCAGCTTGATGTGCGTGCAACCGTGAGCCCGGTGCCGTTCTCCGAAACGGTCCGCAAGGAGTACAAGGGCGGCTGGCGGACGGGTAACAGCCCGGCCTGACCGGTGCCGCACCGGACGCTGCAGGTGCCGGGGACCTTCCCGCTGCAGCGTCCGGGCGCGCTGTCCGGCATCCGGATAGTGCGTCCCAGCAGTGCCGTCCACCACCACCTGCCATGAGATTCCTCGCAGCTGCCCGCCCGGAGCCGCTCAACGGCGCGGGACCGGCCGAAAGAGGCCTGTTTCCGGGGATTTAGCTTAAGGGAATGAAGCTCTCCTCGCTTACTTCGGCGGGGATCCTGGCCGGCGCTGCCGCCGTTGCCGGGATCAGCGCCGCTGCCGTACTGCAGCGGGATCCCCGGCCGGCTACGCTGCTCATTCGCGGCGTGTTCGCCGGTGCAGGCAGGGTTCCGGTGAAAAAGGTCCTTCCCCATATTCCCCGGTTTACGGTCACCCGACACCGGGATGTGCGTTATCTGGGGTCCGCCGGCAAACCCTCCCTTGACCTGTTCCTTCCTGACGATCCGGCCCGGAAACCGCTCCCGGTGGTGATGTGGATCCACGGCGGGGCATGGATTTCCGGCACCAAGGAAGATGTGGCGCCGTACCTCAGGATCCTCGCCGGATACGGGTACGCCGTGCTGGGGGTCGGGTACTCGATCTCGCCCGAAGCTGTCTATCCGACCGCCGTGAAAGAGCTGAACGCCGCGTTGGGCTTCATCCGCGAGCGCGCGGACCGTTACGGGCTGGACCCCGACCGGATTGTGCTGGCCGGCGATTCCGCCGGCGCGCAATTGGCCGCACAGCTGGCCCTGGTCATCACCAATCCGGAGTACGCCCGGGATACAGGCGTTATTCCTGCGGCGGGCCCCGAACAGCTGTGCGGAATCGTGCTCAACTGCGGCGTCTTCGATCTGGAATCCGTGGCCCGCATGGCCGGGCCGGTGGGCTGGGGGCTTCGGAAAGCCCTGTGGGCCTACACCGGGTCCAGGAACTGGGCGGCCACACCTGCCGCAGACCACATGTGCATCCCGAAACACGTGGACTACCGTTTCCCGCCCACCTACATTTCCGGTGGAAACGGTGACAACTTGACCCGGGAGCAGTCGATACCCCTGGCAGACCGGCTCCAGGACCTTGGGGTACCCGTCCGCCGCAGGTTCTGGCCCAAGGATTACAAACCGAAGCTGGGACACGAGTATCAGTTCCAGCTGCACCGCCCGGAGGCGATGGAATCGCTGCAGTCGACGGTTGCCTTCCTGGCGGATGTGACAGGCGTATCCGCCCTGCCCGGGCAGCCGCCGCAGAAGGTTATCTCCCTGGGCAAGGATCTCTCTGAGGACCTTTCCCGCACGGAGGGGCTGCTCGCCGCCTAGCCGGGCTGCAGGTCAGGACCGGATGATCACGACGTCCAGCCTCCGCGGACCGTGCACGCCTTCCACGCGCTGCAGCTCAATATCGCTGGTGGCGCTCGGGCCGCTGATCCAGGTCAACGGATGCGTGACATCCAGCCGCCGCACCGCCTCCGGCAGCACCCCGTAAATGTCGCCGGCCCGGACCAGGCAGACGTGGTGGTCCGGGATCAGCGAACAGGCCCGCCGGCCCTGCCCCGGGCTGCCGTCCAGGATGATGGTTCCGGTTTCGGCCACCGCCGCCGCGCAGCCGGTGACCACCGCGTCAATGCCGTCCAGCTCCTCCACGCTCAGCGGCTCCTCCGGTGAATCCACCACGCGTCCCGGGGCCAGCGCCGTCCAGCGTTCATCGAGTCCTGCGGGAACCACGTAGGAAGTCTCCCCTTTCAGCAGTTCGGCCACCTTGGCGGGCACGGACGCCTCATCCACCACGCTGACGCCGGCCTTGTAATCCAGCAGCCTGTCTCGAAGCAGTTCGATGAGTTCTTCCTCGTTCATGCCGGAGCTGTGCCGGTACTTCCGTGGAATTTCCGGTGCTTCCGGGGCATCGTGGAGGGCGGACCGAAGCCGGTCCAGGATTTCCGTACGGGCGCTCATGCTTGTTCTTTCGACGCAGTGTCTTCGTGCTCTTTTGCCCACCAGTCCCGGAAGGACTGCGCAGGCGGAGCCGGAAGGTCGCGGCTCCGGGTCCACCCGGCGGCGATGCCGGGAAGCTTCTTGATTTTCCGATCCGGTCCGGCCGCCAGCTTTCCCAACGGCAGGGCCTTCTCCACCAGGGCCATCCGCCGCCCCGAGCCCATCATCCAGGACGCTGCCTTCATGGCCACATCCATCTGCCCCGGCACCTTCTTCGTCCCGCGGCGGCTCTGGACATCCTCGGAGCGCAGGTGCACGAGGATTTCCGGGATGTTGATCTTCACCGGACACGCGTCGTAACAGGCTCCGCAGAGTGAGGAGGCGTACGGCAGGGACGCGTTCTCTTCGGAAGTGATACCGGTCAGCAGCGGCGAAAGGATCGCACCGATGGGGCCGGGATAGGTGGAGCCGTAGGCGTGCCCGCCGGTGCGCTCGTACACCGGGCAGACATTCATGCAGGCGCTGCAGCGGATGCAGTGCAGGGCCGAACGCCCTCGCTCGTCCGCGAGCGCCGCGCTGCGCCCGTTGTCCAGCAGCACCAGATGCACGTTCTGCGGCCCGTCGCCTTCGGTGACTCCGGTCCAGAGCGAGGTGTAGGGGTTCATGCGCTCCCCCGTGGAGGAACGGGGCAGCAGCTGCATAAACACCTCCAGGTCCGTCCACGAGGGCAGCAGCTTCTCCACCCCCATCACGGTGATCAGGGTTTCCGGGAGGGTCAGGCACATCCGGCCGTTGCCTTCTGATTCGACGACGGCGAGCGTGCCCGTATCGGCCAGGGCAAAGTTTGCGCCGGAGATGGCCACCTTCGCGGAAAGGAACTTGCGGCGCAGGTGCAGCCGCGCCGCTTCGGCCAGCCGTGCCGGGGTGTCGGTGAGGTTCGGATCAACGTCCGGCATCTCCCGCAGGAAGATGTCCCGGATCTGGCTGCGGTTCTTGTGAATGGCCGGCACCAGGATGTGGCTGGGCTTGTCATGGTCCAGCTGGACAATCAGCTCCGCCAGATCGGTTTCGAACGCGGAAATGCCGTGCTCTTCAAGGTATTCGTTGAGTCCTATTTCCTGGGTGGCCATGGATTTGACCTTGACCACCTCGTCCGCGCCGGCGTCGCGGATCAGGTCCCGCACTATTTCGTTGGCTTCCGCTGCGTCCCGCGCCCAGTGGATGACGCCGCCGCGTGCGGTGAAGTTTTCCTCGAACTGCTCGAGCAGTTCGGGCAGCCGCGCCATAACAGCGGCCTTGGTGGCGCTGCCGGCTTCGCGCAGTTCCTCCCAGTCCGGCAGTTCGGCCACTACGCGCAGCCTCTTATCGCGGATGGTGTGCGTGGCGTGGCCGAGGTTGGCACGCAGCTGCTCGTTGTCCAGTTCCCTCCGCGCTGCGACCGGAAAGGGTTCAGCGGTGTGCAGATTGCCGCTGCCGTAAACCGGAACGGCCGGCATGCCCAGATAGGTGGAACTCATTGGCGTCCCTTTCCCGCGAGGCGAGCGGCGCTCCGGCTCCCGCCGCGCACGGCACCCGGCGGCGGTGCCGGGTGTTCGCGCGTGCTGGCGAGGATCTCCGCGAAGTGCAGGGTCGATATGCCGCTGCCTTCCCGGGAGAGGCCCCCGCCAATGTGCATCAGGCAGGAGGCGTCACCGCCGCTGCACAGCTGGGCGCCGGTGGCGGCGATGTTCGCGTTTTTGTCTGCCAGCATGGCCGAGGAGACGTCCGCGTTCTTGAGCGAGAATGTTCCGCCGAAGCCGCAGCACTGGTCCGCTTCGGGCAGCGGTTCCAGTTCCAGGCCTTCCACTGTGCGGAGCAGGTTCGCCTGCCGGTCCCCCAGCCGCAGCAGCCGCATGCCGTGGCAGCTGGGGTGGTAGGTGATCCGATGCGGATACCAGGAGCCCAGCTGGGCCGCGGCGTCCGTCACCCCCAGGACATCGGTCAGCAGGGCGGAGAGTTCGTAGGTCCGTGCGCCGACGGCGGTAGCCCGGGTTTCGAGGTCTGAATCGCCCACGGACCGGGCCAGCATTGCATGCTGGTGTTTCACCGAGGCGACGCAGGAGCCCGACGGCGCCACGGCGACGTCGTACTCCTCTGCCTCAAACGCCTCTATGTGGTTGCGGACTACGGGCACCGCTTCCGTGAAATACCCGGAGTTGAGGTGCATCTGCCCGCAGCAGGCCTGGCCGGCCGGGAACACGACGTCGTGCCCCAGCCGTTCCAGGATGGAGACCGTGGCGCGGGCCGTGGAGGGATACATCGCGTCCACAATGCAGGTGGCGAACAAAGCAATCTTCATGGCTGCCTTTCAGCGGAAGTGCGGCGCTGCACCTCCTCGGGTGGAACCATCTTTCAATATAACTCCGCCGATTGATATGCCTGCTGCAGGTGAAGTTCGTGATCGACCCTCGGGCAGTCGCCGCTGCGCTATTCTCTGTTGCATGACGAACATGGGGAATGCCAAAACAATCAGTCTCGAAATAACCTCCAAGCGGGCGCGCGGCCGGGGCGAGCTGCTGATCTCCGCGCCCGTGGCTGCCTTGCCGCCCGCCGTCGAGCGGGCAGCCTACCGGCTCCCGACGATGACGCTCACCGGGGTGTGGCAGGAACGGGCCGAGCTCTCGGTCGGAATGACCTGGAAGTCCTTCGGATCCAGCATTGTGCTCACCTTTGAACCGGTCGACGCCGGCACAACGCGCGTGGTGGCCACGAGCACGCCGGCGGTTCCCACCACGTTGACGGACTGGGGTCAGGGCAAAGCGGACCTGGCCGCGGTCCTGAACGCCCTAGCCGCCGAACTTTAGGCACTCTAGGCCTGCGCGGGCCGCCGCGGTGCCAGCAGCCCCGAAAGGGCAAGCGCTGCGGCGGCCAGGCCGGCGGCGCTGGCAAAGGCTCCGATGAACGCACCCAGCGGCGCCACCGGCAGCATCAGGGCAAAAGCCACTGTGCCCAGGGCCAGCCACAGCGACTGCACGAGGTTGTCGTTGACCTGAAGGGAAGAACTGTTGGTGCCTTCCTCCCCCTCGGCGGAAAAGTCCAGCATCAGGACGGACAGGGTAGGGAATGCCATCCCGATGCCGGCGCCCGCAACTGCCCAGCCCAGCACGGGCAGCAGGATACTCATCTGCGGGTCCACGCTCCACGCCGTCGCACCGATGCCTACGGCCATGAGGAGCGCCCCCAAACGGACCCTCGCCACCTTGTTCGCCAGGACCGCCAGGTTGGCCGCGGCCAGCGATCCGGCAAACCAGGTCACTGCCGAGACGGTCAGCAGCAGTCCGGCCTGCGTCGGTGTGAACCCCCGGTGCACGGACAGTGCCAAGGGCAGATAGGCCTCCGCTCCGGCAAAGGCCGCTCCGATAAATCCGCGCAGCAGAATGGTTGCCGGCAAACCGCGGCCCAGGGTCCAGGTCCGCCGCGGCAGCAGCCGCGGGCCGGCCAGCAGCACCAGTGCGGCACAGGCTGCGGCCGGCAGCAGCGCCCATCCCGTGGCATCGCCTCCGGTCAGCCCGATGCCGAGCACTCCCCCGGCCGCCAGGACTGCCCATGCGGTGCGCACATAATTCGGACGCCAGGCTTTGCTCCCCGGCAGCTTCCGGAGCACCGGGGCAAGGCCCGCGTAGGCGGCCACGGCAAGCAGCGGCGCCGCTCCGAAAACCGACCGCCAGCCCAGCAGGTCATTCAGCCAGCCGGCAAGGGCCGGTCCCACCAGCGCGGGAAACACCCAGCCGCTGCTGAGCACTGTGAAGGCCTTGGCCCGCATGGACTGCGGGTAGGCACGGGCAATGACGACGTACATTGCCACTCCCGCCAGCCCTGCGCCCAGTCCCTGCAGCGACCGGCCCAGGACCAGCATCACCATGGACGGTGCCAGGGCTGCGGCGACAATGCCCACGGAGAACAGCACGACGCCGGTCCGCAGCGCCGGGGCCGGTCCCCGCGCGTCGGTCCAGCCGCCTGCCAGTGCAATGGTGACGACGGCGGTGGCCATCGGTGCACCGAAGGCCAGGCCGTAGAGGGACAGCCCGTCCAGCTCCCGCGCGACCACCGGCATCACCGTGCCCACGGCGAGGGCTTCGAAGGCGAACAGGAAGGCAAGGGTGAAAAGCCCTACCGTGGTCGGGAGGTAACGGCGGGACCAGAAACCGGCGCGCTCGGGCCCGGTATTGACCTTGTCTTCGGCCTGCAAAGTGATGCTCCTTGAGGATGTTGGCTCCGGATGTGCTGCTCGAAGTCAACAGGCTCAAGTGCGGTTGAGGTCAAGCACGCCAGGTTGTCCTCCGCTACAGATCCGACGGCAGGGTGGGCGGAATGGCCGGCAGCTCCTGCAGTGACCACTGGTTGCCGTCCGGATCACTGAAATAAACGAACGTCCCCCACTCCAGCGGAGTGATCTCGCTGGCGGCCACGCCGTGGTCCACCAGGTGCTGCCTGGCGTCGGCGGCACTGGGGACCACCACCTGGATCCGCTGCGTGCCGGGAACCATATCGGTGGTGCCCGGGCCGATCACCACCGAGCAGGCAGAACCGGGCGGGGTCAGCTGCACAAAGCGCAGGGTCTCGTCGATGCGTTCGTCAAAGTCATCATTGAAACCCACCTGGTCTACGTAAAACCGCTTGGAGGCGTCGACGTCGGACACCGGCACGGGAACGAGCTCGATTTTCCAGTCCATGGCCCTGACCATAAGACCGCAGACGACGGCGTGGAACAGTACTGCGGACAGCTTCAGTCCCCGTTCGGCAGATAAGCCTGGACTGCAGCTGACCGTCGAACCGGTACCGGTTAAGTCGAACCGGCTAAAGGGCCGCCGCTTTCCGCCACCCGCCGTCCGTGTACGTTCTGCGGACAACTTCGGAGTACGGCACCGGACTGACGTCCACGCCGACGTTGTATTGCCGGTGCGGTTCCACCGAGGATTTCCGGGTACCGCCGTCCGGTTCGCCCCAGACCACCGACAGCCGCGATCCGATCTCCACGTCCGGGTTCACCACGGCCAGCGAAAGCGGACGCTTCTCATTCCAGCTGTAACCGGTGAACATGGAAATGCCCACCATCCGGCCCGAGTCGTCCAAAACCGTGTCGAAATTAGAGGCACCGTAGTTGGCATTGGGCAGGTCGAAGAACTTGAAGGGCAGTTCCTCTTGTTGGTACATGGAGGCGTGAATGGTTGCTACGTCATCGCCGTCCCAGGCCAGCGTGACCTTCCGGCGCTGGGCCTGCGGGTCCATGGCCTGCAACGCATCCCGGCCGATGAAGTCATGGTCGAACTTGATAAAGGACCCGTAGCCCAGTTCCCAGGGGGTGGTGTAGTACTCCTCGACCGAGTCCGGCACATAGGACCCGGCCACGGCGGAGTTGGCTTCGAAGCTGTCTGCACCCAGCCACCGGCGATAGCCTGCCAGCTCCTCCCCGCTGTAGATCCCGGGCAGGGGTGACGGGATCCACCCGGATTCCAGGGTGTTGCAGGAGTAGGCCCGCGCACCGGCAGGCTCAAGTCCGAACTCCGCGCCGGCTGCGAGGATGGAGTCCCGGATCCGGTCGTAATCCTCGTACGGGCCCCAGAGCTCCAGTCCGGGTGCTCCCGCCATGCCGTGGCGCAGGGTCCGTACCCGGGTTCCGCCCACGGACATGGAGCCCATGGAGAAAAACTTCAGCTGCTCCAGCGGGCCGCCGTTCACTTTCTCAATGACGTCCCAGGCGCGCGGTCCCTGGATCTGCAGCCGCCAGTTGTCCCTGAACACGGGCTTGCCCATGGGGCGCGACGGCGAGCGCCGGTCGGTCCTCAGCTCGACGTCGTATCCCCCTTGCTCCGCGTTGTAGAGCAGCCAGTTCACAGCAGGTGAGCGGCCGACAAAAACGAACTCCTCCTCGGCTTCCCGAAACAGGATCCCGTCCCCGATGACGTGTCCGTAGGGGGTGACGGGAACATATTGCTTGGCGCGGCTGACGGGAAAGTCCTTCATCGAGTTGATGGCGGTGTCGGACATCAGCTGCAGGGCTCCCGGCCCGGAAATGGTCAGGTTGTCCATGTGGTGGGACTGGTCAAACAGCACTGCCGATTCGCGCCAGGCCCTCACCTCGTTGCGCCAGTTGGTGAACTCGGCAGCGACGACCGGGTAGACATAAGCGCCCACCTGGACGTTGCGCAGATACTCCACGGTGTTTCCGGACGCGTCCAGAACCTCCTGCAGGGAATTCGGGGACATCTTCGGTTCCTTTCGCGAACGTCAGTGCGCAGCGGCGGCTGCAGCCTCGTCAAGGTGGGCAATGGATCGGGTGTCCTGGAAAGCCCGGACGCCCTGGATTCCCTGTTCGCGGCCCATGCCGGACTGCTTCATGCCGCCGAACGGGGCACGAAGGTCCAATCGGGTTGCTCCGTGGTCGTTGACCCACACGTAGCCGCAAACCAGGCGCGAACCGACCGCGTTGGCCCTGGCAGGGTCCTCGGTCCAGACCGAGCCGCAGAGCCCGGCCCAGCTGTCGTTCGCCCAGGCAATGGCTTCGTCCTCGGAATCAAACGGAATGATCGGGATCACGGGCCCGAACTGCTCCTCGGTGACCACACGCAGTTCCGGCGGCGGATCAAGGACCAGTGCCGGGCGCAGGAAGTTGCCGTCCCGCAGGTCCGGACCCTCGGGCAGGGTGCCGAACCGGCGGACCTCGGCGCCGGCACCCTCTGCCTCCTGGATGAGGTCTTCGACGAAGGCTTTCTGCGCCGGGGAATGCAGCGGCCCCATGGTTGTACCTTCGTCGAGGCCGTAGCCGATGACAGCGTTTTCCAGCCGGGCGGACAGTCCCTGCACCAGTTCCTCCATGCGGGACCGGTGAACGTAGATCCGCTTGGCGTTCATGCAGATTTGGCCCGTTGTATCGAAGACAGCGGCATGGAGCCGGTCCAGCCGGGTGTCGTCCAGCAGGGCATCGTCAAGGATGATGGCCGCATCGTTTCCCCCGAGCTCGAGGGTGACCCGGGTCAGGGACCCGGAAGCCATTTCCATGATGCGTTTGCCGCCGTTGACGCTGCCGGTGAAGCAGACCTTGGCCACGTCGTCGTTCCGGATCAGGCCGGACATGTCGCTGTCCCGGCCGGTGACCACGTTCAGCACTCCCGGCGGCAGTTTCTCGGCAACGCGCTGCACAATCCGGGTGGTTGCCAGCGGCGCGGTGGGCGGCGGTTTGACGATGGCGGTGTTCCCGGCCAGCAGGGCGTGGGGCAGGGACGCGCCGAGGATTGCGACCGGCCAGTTGAAGGGCACAATCACCGTGACCACGCCCAGCGGCTGGTAGGACACGGTGGTGGTCACGGGGATGCCCGGCGCCGGTTCGAGGATCCCGTCCTGGTCCACCTGATCAGCCAGGGACAGGGCAAGCTGCCAGCGGAGCTCGAAAACGAGGGCGTCCACCCAGCTCTCCATAACGATCTTGCCGTTTTCACGGGACAGGATGGCTGCGTCCTCATCCCGCAGGTCGGCGATGCCCGCAATTGCGTCGGCCATCCGTGCCGCCCGTTCCTGCGCCGACAGTGCGGACCAGGGGGGAAAGGCAGCCTTAGCGGCACCGACGGCGTCCGCCACGTCCTCCGGCGACGCAGCCGCTGCGTGGCCCGCCACCTGCCCGGGCCGGCCAGGATCGGCGACCGCCAGGGTTGCCTGCGTCCTCCGGGACTCGCCGTTGATGTACAGCCCGGTCACCACCTGGGCGGATGTCTTTGTCATCGCCAACACCTCTCTGTGTTTGCTGCAGGGGTTGCTGCTGCGGTATCCGCAGGCGGAAGCTTCGAATGCCCTGCCACGGTGGGTACAAGGTAGCCCACCCCGGGAGTCCGGACAACAGGGTCCGGAAGGCCGCCTTCCGGGCCCCGGCTGCCCGAGCAGCACCGGCCGCGGGCCCCGAACTAAGGCTGCTGAGGAATAAACCCGGCGACGGGCCTTGTTGACGCCTGTATGACTGATACGACGGAAAACTCTCCCGCCCTGTCCCCCACCATTGACCTCAAGGATCTCGGCACCGTACACCGCCTGGGCTTCGGGGCCATGCGGATTGTGGGACCCGGTATCTGGGGCGAGCCGGAAAGCCGCGGAACCGCCGTCGACGTGGTCCGCCGCGCCGTCGAGCTGGGTGTCGACTTCATCGACACCGCCGACTCCTACGGACCGAACATCAGCGAAGAAATCATCGCCGAAGCGCTGTACCCCTACCCGGACGGCGTCCGTATTGCCACCAAGGTCGGCTTCGTCCGTACCGGCCCGGACGTCTGGGTACCGGTGGGCCGCCCCGAATACCTGCGCCAGCAGACCGCACTTTCGCTGCGCAAGCTGAAGGTCGATTCCCTCGACCTGCTGCAATTGCACCGCATTGACCCCAAGGTCGATCCCGAAGAGCAGTTCGCCGTGCTGCGCGACCTCCAGCAGGAGGGCAAGGTGAAGGCACTCGGCCTGTCCCAGGTCTCCGTTGCCGAACTGGAAGCCGCATCGAAGTTCTTCACCGTCTCCACCGTGCAGAACCGCTACAACCTCACCGACCGTTCCTCCGAGGACGTGCTGAAGTACGCCGAGGACAACGGCATCGGCTTCATCCCGTGGGCCCCGATCTCCGCCGGCGAACTGGCCCAGCCGGGCGGCCCCGTGGACGAAGCCGCCAAGCGCTTGAATGCCAGCACCTCGCAGGTTGCCCTGGCCTGGCTGCTGCGCCGCTCCCCGGTCATGATGCCGATCCCGGGCACCGGCTCCATCGGCCACCTCGAGGACAACCTGGGTGCCGCAGACATCTCACTCGACGACGCCACCTTCGCTGAGCTGGACGCCGCCGGCGCCGCCGCAGCACCGGCCAAGTAACAACACTTTCCGCTTTTCCCGCCAAGCAAAGGAAAAAAGAACGCATGGCAAATATCCTGATGGTTGTATCCGCAGCAGACTCCCTCACCATGAAGGACGGCAGCGAACACCCCACCGGCTACTGGGCCGAGGAACTGGTGGAATCCCACCGGGTGCTGCGCGAAGCCGGACACACAGTCCGCGTCGCCACCCCCGGAGGCGTGAAGCCCACCGTGGATCAGGTGTCCCTGGCACCCGAGTCCGCCGGCAGCCCGGAAAAGGCCGCTGCCTTCACCCAGTACATCGCGTACATTGACGCCGAGCTCTCCTCGCCGCTGGTGCTCGCCGATGCAGACGCGTCAGAGTACGACGCCGTGGTGATGCCGGGCGGGCACGGTCCCATGGCGGACCTGGCGTTCGACAAGGACATGGGCCGGATCCTCATTGAGGCGGACGCCGCGGGCAAGATCATTGCCCCGTTCTGCCACGGCCCGGCCGGCCTGCTGGCCGCCGAAACCGCGGACGGCGAGTTCATCTTCTCCGGCCGCAAGCTCACCGTCTTCACGGACGAGGAGGAGCTTAACGGCGGCACTGGCGAGAACACCCCCTGGTTCGTGGAGGAAGTGCTCCGGAACAAGGGTGCCGTGGTTGAAACCGGTCCCGCCTGGACCAGCTACGTGGTCCGCGACCGGAACCTGATCTCGGGCCAGAACCCCCAGTCCAGCGAGGATGTGGCCAAAGCCGTCATCTCCGCCCTGGCTGAGTAGAACATGACGGTCTTGATCGCCGGCTGCGGCGATCTGGGCACGGAGGCCGGCCTGCGGTTTGCTGCGGCCGGCTTTTCCGTGCTCGGATGGCGGCGCTCCCCGGAGAAACTGCCGAAGCAAATCGCCGGACAGGCGGTAGACCTGACCGGCGACCTGCCGCGCATTCCTGCGGACACCGACGTCGTCGTTATTGCGGTGGCCGCCGATCAGCGGACCGAGGAGGCCTACCGTGCCGCCTACGTCACCGGCACCGCCAACGTCCTGGACGCGCTTGAGCGCGACGGCGTGGAGCCGCGTCGCATCCTGTTCGTTTCCTCCACGGCGGTGTACGGCGATGCCGACGGCGGCGAGGTGGACGAGGAAACCCCGGCCCGCCCGGCGTCGGCCACCGGTGCCGTCATCCTCGAGGCGGAGCAGCTGCTGCACAACCGCCGCCCCGATGCGGTGGTGCTGCGGCTGTCCGGCATCTACGGGCCGGGACGCACCCGGCTGATCGATTCCGTGAACGCCGGAACCGCCGTCGTACCCGCCGGAACCCAGCTGACCAACCGCATCCACCGGGACGACGCCGCCGCGGCCATCGTGCACCTGACCACCCGGGTTTCCCCTCCCGCGCCGCTGTATGTTGGAGTGGATATGGAGCCGGTGGAGCTGGCTGAGGTGCTCGGTTTCCTGGCTGCCGAGCTCGGCCGCGGACTCCCGCCGGCGGGCGACACGTCCAGCAGCCGCGGCGGCAACCACAGGCTGAGCAACCGGCGTCTGCGCGCAACCGGATTCGAATTCGCCTACCCCACGTACCGGGAAGGCTACCGCGCCGTGCTGGCCGGTGCCGGCGTACGCCACCCCTAGAATTTAGAAACAAACAACCGCACCAGGAGTGCCTGTGAGCGATACCCCGCCCGAAACCGGAACACGAAACCGCACTGCGACCCGCACGAGCATCAAGTACATCCTGATGCTCGGCGCCCTGGCCGCCCTTCCGGCAGTGACCACCGACATGTACCTGCCGGCCCTGCCGGAGGTGGCCGAGGACCTGCACACCAGCGCCGCCGCCGCGCAGTTCACGCTCTCCGGCACCCTGCTCGGCGCCGCCGTCGGGCAGTTGGTCATCGGACCGTTCTCCGACCGCTTCGGCCGGCGGCTGCCGCTGATCATCGGCATTGCCCTGCATGTGGTGGTTTCGCTGCTGTGCTTCCTGGCGCCCAACATCGGCGCGCTGATTGTGCTGCGCCTGCTGCAGGGCTTCTTCAACGCCGCCGCCGGCGTGGTGGCCCTGGCCGTGGTCCGCGACCGGTTCACCGGCTCCTCCGCCGCCGCGATGCTTTCCCGGCTGATGCTGATCATCGGCCTGGCACCGCTGCTGGCACCCAGCATCGGGCAGGCCGTTTCCGGGCTCTGGAACTGGCGGGCGGTGTTCCTGGCCCTGGCGCTGATCGGCGTGGTCCTCGGAGCGATCGTGCTGAAGTGGATGCCCGAAACGCTGCCGCCGGAACGGCGCCGGACCAAGGGCAGCGCCAGTACCTTCAGCGGCTTCCGGGTCCTGCTGAAGGACCGGCAGTTCCTGGCCCTGGCCACCATTCCCGGCCTGGGCATGGCCGTGATCATGAGTTACGTGGTGGGCTCGCCGTTCGTCTTCCAGGATGAGTACGGACTCAGCCCGGCACAGTACGCCGCGGTGTTCGCGATCAACGGCGTCGGTATGGTCATTTCCGCACAGCTCAATGCCTGGCTCGTGGGCCGCTACTCCCCCATGGGGATCCTGCGGCTGGCCGTCATCCTGCTGCTGGGGCTGACCGTCCTGCTGCCGGTGATTGTGCTGACCGGTCTCGGCGGCGTCGCCGGCCTGACCGCCGGACTGTGGCTGGTCCTGGCCATGCACGGCTTCATCGCCTCGAACTCGTCCGTGCTGGCCCTGAACGACTACGGGCACATGGCCGGCAGCGCCGCGGCACTGATCGGTGCCCTGCAGGTGGGCCTGGCCGGGATCATCAGCCCGCTGGTCGGCATTCTCGGCGGCGGAGCAATGGCCATGGTTTCGGTCATCATCGGCTGTGCCGTCCTGATTGTCCTGATCCTGGCCACGGCGACGACGGCGTACCGCGGCGGCGGCTCCAACCGTCCGGGCCGGCGTCGGCTGCGTCGCAGTGCCGCGCCGAGCTCCGGCGGGTCCGCCGCCCCGCTCGCGGCCGAGTCCTAGCGGTTACCGTTCGGGATCCTTACCCCTTCGGGATGCTTACCCCTTAGGGACGCTTACCCCTTAGGGACGGGCGGGCCGAGGTAGAGCAGGACGGTGAAGACCACAGCCACGGCGACCAGGGCCACAATCCCGGCCGCGATCGGCCGGCGCAGCACGAGGGCGGCGATCCGGTCCACGCCGTTGGTGGGCTCTTCACCTCCGGGGGCCATCCGCCAGCCGCCGTTCAGCATGCCGCGGCGGTCCACCGACTTCTCGAAGGGAATGGTGGCCCACGGGATTACTGTGGTGGCCAGGCCGAGGATGCCGGTGCGTGCCGGCCATTTCTGGTTGGCCCAGACAAAGAGGGTGACCACGCCGTAGGCCAGGAAAACGAAGCCGTGCAGGCCGCCGAAGATCGGCGTCAGGGCCTCAAAATCCAGCACGTACTTGGCGAACATGCCGATCAGGAGCAGGGTCCAGGTTACGGCTTCGGCCAGGGCGAGGGTGCGGAACAGTTTGCGGGGTGACATGGAGGGATCCACCTTCAAATCGGGTTTACCAACAGTATGTCAGCATGCCCCGGGTTCAGGCGAATCCCCCCACCGCTCCTTAGGCGCCCGTTTTTTCGAACTGCTCGCGCGTGGCGTAGGAGGTCTGGGTGCCGCGCCGGGTGACGGAATCCGCAGCGTAGGCATTGGCCGTGGCCAACGACGCAGGGACGTCTCCCGATTCCACCAGGCAGTGGCTGAAGCAGCCGATGAACGCATCGCCGGCGCCCGTTGTATCAAGCGCGGGGACGGCCCGGCCTTCAACCAGGACAGGTCCGGCGGCCGAGAGCCACAGGACCCCGCGCGAGCCCATGGTCACAATGATGTTCTTGACGCCGTGGTCCAGGATGGTTCCGGCCGCGGCCTGCACCTGGTCAAGGGTTTCCACCGGCATGCCGGTGAGCAGGGCTAGCTCGGTTTCGTTGGGTACAAAGTAGTCGCACTTTGCCACCTGGGCAAAGTCCAGCTCCGGCGTGGCCGGAGCGGGGTTCAGCAGGACGGGAATGCCGTGCCGGTTGCCGAAGTCGATGGCCGCATAAACCGTCTCGAGGTTGACCTCCAGCTGCAGCACGATCAGGGAGCACTGGGCGATCGCCTCGGCTGCATCCTCGATGTCCGCCGGTGTCAGGAAGGCGTTGGCACCCTTGGCGATGACTATCGAGTTGCGTGAGTTGTCATCCACGAAGATGGGCGCGACACCGCTGGTGGCTTCGGTCTCCAGGACGTAGGTGGTGTCGATGCCGTTGGCCTCGAAGTTGCGCCGAGTGGTTTCGCCAAACGCGTCATTGCCGATCCGGGTAAGCATCAGGACCGAGGAGCCCATGCGGGCGGCAGCCATGGCCTGGTTGGCTCCCTTGCCGCCGCAGCCCATCTCGAAGTCCCAGGCCTCGACCGTCTCGCCTTCGTCCGGCATGCGGCTGAGATAGGACACCAGGTCCACCATGTTTGAGCCGATTACTGCAATATCCAACGGGCTTACGCCTCCTCTGTAATGCCGGTACTGACGTGGAAGGAGCGGGACGCTCCAGGTGCCAGTTCAATCAACGTTCCCGCTGCCTTCGCGGCGAGGAATCCTTCGGGCCGGGAGGTACCGGGCAGGACAAATGACGCCACCCGCTGATCCGGGTTGTGCAGCAGCCACCGGGTGGCCACCGGGAAGTCGGCACTGGAGAAGCGGGTGCAGAAAGTAATGCCGTCGGTGCGTTCGAGCCGGAACTCCAGGTCCTGCCCGTACGCGGGCAGGTCATCGGCGAGGAACACGATCTCCGGGTCATACCCCTGGGCAGCATCCAGCACGTCCGCGGCTACCTGCCCGCTGCGGATGGCCTCGTTCAGGACCGTCCACTCAGGCGTCGGGAAGACGTGCGCCGGCACGGTCCCGCGCAGCGCGAACGCGCCGTCGGGCAGAGACTGCGTCATCCGCGCCCCGTCCGAGTAGGCGTAGTTCATGTGGCACATGTACTGCAGCGGCATGGTGCGTACTGCGGACAGGTTGGTCACGGACAGGTCGATGTCGAACATGGCCGAACCGGCCCGGAGGCGGACGGCGGGAACTGCCTCGTAGTGGTCACCGAATCCCTTGACGAATTCGTGGCGTCCGGAGACGGCCACGGAGTCAGTGTCGATTTCGAGCCAGGCTTCGTCGAAGACCGCGCACGGGAACTCCCCGTGCAGCGGGTGGTTATCCTCCGGCGACGGGCAACCGGCGGCGAGCAGTCCGGAGTGGAAGGCGAAGCAGCCGTAGGTGTCCTCGATCAGAGTGGCGGGATAGGGCTGCCGGAAGGGCGAATCCATCCGCAGGCTCACGCCGTCGAACTCCGCATCCCAGACCATCTGCCCCAGGAACGGCAGGACTTCCACCCGGCCGCGGGAGTTGGCCACGGTGACGGACTCGACGCCGGAGGGGTACCGGATACCCGTGACCGTGAATTCGTCCGATTCGGCCATGGTTACCGGGACCGCGGAGAAAGCGGACCGGGCCAGGTTAATGCGAAACATACTCGGCTTCCTTTTCCGTGCTGATGGTGCGCCCGGTTATCCGACGCAGACGGCCGAAGTGCAGCAGGACCACCAGGAAGCAGACCACGGACACAATGAAGGAGAACTGCAGGGAGCCGGAAGCATCCGAGACCAGGCCCTGGACCACGGGGATGACTGCTCCGCCGACAATGGCCATCACCAGCACGGCGCCGCCGGTTTCCTGGTGGCGCTTGTCCGTGATGGTGTCCAGCGTGCGGCCGAAGATGGTGGCCCAGCAGGGACCGAAGAGACCTGAGACCAGCACTGCGGCCCAGACCGCGGTGATGTTCGGAACCAGCATGACGTACACCAGGGCCAGGCTGCCGAGGGCGGCAAAGCCCATCAGGACGGCGTTGACGTCAAAGCGGGCAATCAGGAAGTTGGCGACGACCTTGCCGAGGAAGAAGGCGGCAAAGGCGAACACCATGTAGTTGGTGGCATCGCGTTCGTTGATGGAATCATCCAGGTTCAGTGCCAGCCGGATGGTGAAGGACCACACCGCGGTCTGCATACCCACGTACATGAACTGGGCGAAGATGCCGCGCAGGAATTCCTTGTTGCGGGCCAGGTAGGCCAGGGTCTCCCCCACGCGGGCAGTGGCCAGATGCGTCCGGTCACCCAGCGGCTTGCAGTGCGGGAACTTGGTCAGCGCCACCACGATGAAGACCACCACCAGGATCATGATGATGTAGCGGTACGGCAGCAGGGTCCGCTGCAGCATTTCGGCGCTGAAGGCTGTTTTCTCCTCCATGGTCATGCCGGCCATCTGCGCGTCCAGGGTGTCGCCGTCGGTAAAGACAAGGTACTTGCCCAGCAGGATGCCCAGGATGGAGCCCAGCGGCGTGAAGGTCTGGGAGATGTTGAGCCGGAGCGTGGAGGTGGGCTTCGGGCCAAGCATGGTGGAGTACGTGTTGCCGGCCGTTTCCAGGAAGCTCAGGCCGATGGCGATGGCGAACAGCGCCACCAGGAACATGCTGTAAGTGGCCATGTGCGAGGCGGGGAAGAATGCCGCGCAGCCGACGATGTAGACGCCGAGGCCGATCAGGATGCCGGTCTTGTACGTGAACCGGCGGATGATGCGGGAGGCGGGAATCGCGATGACGAAGTAGCCGCCGTAGAACGCCGACTGGACGAAGGCGGTGGCCAGGTCCGAAAGGGTGAACACGGACTTGAACTGCGTGATGAGGATGTCGTTCAGGCTTGCCGCGGCGCCCCACAGGGGGAAGCACAGGGAGATCAAGAGGAACTGGAACCACGGGATACGGCTGAGGTAGCCGTCCGGCTGCTGGACGGCTGACGTCTTGAAGAGCATTAGATGGTGCTCCCCGCCAGGATGGCTGCGCCGGCGGAGGCTCCGATGCGGCTGGCACCGGCTTCCACCATCCGGGCGAGATCCTCGGGCGTGCGGACACCGCCGGAGGCCTTGACTCCAAGGTCGGGTCCCACTGTTTCCCGCATCAGCTGTACGGCTTCGACGGTGGCGCCGTGCTTGGAGAAGCCGGTGGAAGTCTTGACGAAGTCCGCGCCCGCAGCCACGGAGCGGCGCGAGGCTTCCGCGGTCTGTTCGGCAGTCAGCAGGCAGGTCTCGAGGATGACCTTGACCAGGGCCTGGGATCCGGCGGCGTCGACGACGGCGCGGATTTCCGCTTCAATGTCATCCCACTGGCCGGCGAGTGCCCAGCCGATGTTGATGACCATGTCCACCTCGTGCGCACCGTTGGTGACGGCGTCGGTGGTTTCGAAAACCTTTACGGCCGTGGTGGATGCGCCGAGCGGGAAGCCGACGACGGTGCACACACCGACCGGGGTTCCTTCTACGGCACGGCGGGCCCGGCTGACCCAGGCCGGGTTGACGCAGACCGTCTTGAACCCGTGTTCAACGGCCTCCTGGACCAGGGTGTCGATCTGCGTGGCTGTTGCCGTCGGGGCAAGCAGGGTGTGATCGATGAGTTGCGAAATCTTCGACATGTGAGCCTCCTCATTGAGGGTTTTCACTCACTGTAGAAGTGGCTCGGAACACATGTCAAACCAACTATTGACATATTTTCCGCAATTTCGACTAGGACGCAGCGCGCTGCCTGGTCATCCGCAGTACCTGCCGGGCGGTGTCCTGATCGATCACCAGATGGGTCGCATATCCGGAACGCAGTGCGGCTTCGATAGCCGTTGCCTTGTGCTCGCCGCCGGCGACCATGAGGCGGGTGGGCACCCTGCGCAGGTCCTGCAGAGTGATGCCGACCGTCCGCTCATCCAGCTGCGGGACGCAGGGGTTCCCGTCGTCGTCGAAAAAGCGGGAGCAGATATCCCCGACGGCGTGCGCAGCAATGCCGGCCTCCTCCGTCTCGCTGAGGTAGCCAAGATTGAACAGCATGGCGTCAGGACGGATTGCACCCACGGTGAAGACCGCGACGTCGGACTCCCGGCCCATCTCGATGACCCGCCGGATGTGCTCCTCCCTCTCCACGAGCCGCTTGACCTCCACGCTGTCGAAAATCACCGGCAGCGGCAGGGTCCGGGCAAACGCACCGAAGGCATTGCAGAACAGGGTGATGGTCTCGAAGTCGTTGGTGGCTCGGGTGGTGTAGGACACCCCGCCCTTGAGCTGGATGATTTCCACCCCGCGGCGCTCCTGGCGCTGAAGGTTCCGCGCCACGGCGTACATCGTCTGGCCCCAGGTGACACCCACCGAGTCGCCGTCACGGACATTCTCGGCCAGCAGTGCCGCGCCTACCTTGCCGAGCTCCCCCACCAGGTCTTCGGGTCCGCTCTCCGGCACGACGGCGAGGCGGACGGCGGAGAGGCCGAAGGCCTTGCACAGCTCCGTAGCCAGCGAGGATTCCTGCTCCCGCGGGTCATGGATCTGGATGGAGACGTACCCTCGGTCCTTGCCGTGCTGGATGAGCTTGGAAACAGTCGGACGCGACAGCCCTAGCCGCTGGGCAACCTCGCCCTGCGAAAGTCCGGTTCCGTAGTAGAGCTTGACCGCGTCAAGCGCCTGTTCATCCCGCGCGTCCATCGTTTCCCCCTTGTCGGGCACCCTCGCCAATGAGGTAGCTCACAGGTGATTGTTCCATCTCCGGCAGTATGTTGCGTCACTAGCCGCAGATCCAACCGACGCCGACCTGCCGTCAGTAGGTCAGCGGTTCGGTGATCCAGTCGATGTCGTCCCACGGATCCAGCCGCTGCACTATGTCGAAACTCGTGCGGCAGAAGTCCACCACGGCCTGCTGTGGATCGTCATAGGAGAAGGCGTCCTTGAGCGTAAAGATGAATTCGCTGGATCGGGTGAGGAATTGTGCCTTTGCCGGAGCCAGCATGGTGCCGTAGCTGCCGATGTTGGAGAGGAACGG
The DNA here is from genome assembly GCF_025244825.1 of Arthrobacter jinronghuae. NCBI lineage: Bacteria > Bacillati > Actinomycetota > Actinomycetes > Micrococcales > Micrococcaceae > Arthrobacter > Arthrobacter jinronghuae. The sequence continues at coordinate 823,125 of NZ_CP104263.1, read as the reverse complement.
ATAGGGCATCACGTAGAACGCGGGATCCGTGGAGGACGGGTCACCGGGCCAGAAGCCGAACTCGCAGAACCGCTCGTCAAAGCAGTTCACGGCAATAACTCCGTTTCCCGGGTACGGCTCCGATTGGCCGCTGAAGATGGTTCCGGAAAGGTCCATGGTGCCGAACCAGTACGACGGCGCGAAGACCTTTCCGCGCACCGGTCCGAGGAACTGTTCAAGGCTTCGATGGGCGAAGTGCAGGTTGTCGAGGAAGAGCTCCACCGCATGTTTGTCATACGTGGAGTGCTTGGTATCGGCGTCGAAAGGCACCGGATCGTAGAATTCCTGCGGGTCGGTGTTGATGGAGGTGGGCGCCTCGATGAATTCCAGCGCCCCCATCAACTGGCGGTAGAAGTCCGCCACACTGAGGCCGTCGCTGAGTTCGATCCGGGTGCGGATGTAGTTGGTGTTCTGCACATCCACATGATGCTGGCGCAGGTTGAAGTAAATCTCAAAGTTCGTATCCGGTCCCGGCATGATGCCGGTCCCGATGCCCTGGACGGTGAGGGGCATCCGCACGTGGCCCCATTCCGGTTCGGGGTAGCTGCGTTCCAGTTTCACCTTGCCCGCCACCTGCAGGTAGAGGTGCAGGGTGTCGGCGGTGGCCTGCCAGTCCGGGTAGTTCAGGAAGTTCTTGTCCATGGGAAGCACCTTCGGTTGGTGGCTCGGTGGCGGGGGCTCGGTGGCTCGGTGGCGGGGGCTCGATGGCTCGGCTGGCGGGGGCTCGGTGGCTCGGCAAACGTGCTGCTCCCAGTCTGAAACCGGCCCCGGAACCGGTCAACGGCGCCCTCTGGCACAATCAGTTTCGTTACTGCAATCAGTCGAGACTCGGGGGATTCATGCGGCTGCACCATGTACAGGTTTCAATACCCAAGGACGGGGAGGACCAGGCCCGGCAGTTTTACGGTGCGGCACTGGGACTGACTGAGGTGGACAAGCCGCCGTCGCTCGCCGGCCGGGGCGGCTGCTGGTTCCGGACATTCGACGGCGATGACGTCGTGGCGGAGATTCATCTAGGAGTGGACTCCCCCTTTGTTCCTGCCAAGAAGGCGCACCCGGCCCTGCTGCTGGATTCGGCTAAGGAGCTCGAGGAGTTGGGTGCCCGGATTTCAACGCGAGGCTTCGAGGTCTCCTGGACTGACCGGTACACCTTCGAGGGTTACGAGCGGTTCCACTGCAAGGACCCGTTCGGAAACCGGGTGGAAACCCTTTCACTGCCTGCGGGCTGATGGCGTCGGGTCGCCGTCGGGTGGTCCGGCGGTTCAGACGCAGGCAGCCAGCGGCTCTCTCCGGTGGATCGGTCCCGCTGACCTTAGCCATGATCAGGTGATCCGTCGAACCTGGGTGCTGAGATATCGGTGCCGAGGCGTTGAGGGCTCCCCCGGCCGTCACTTTTCAGAGCCAGGTTCCCGGGGGTAGGTAGTGCTGCAGAAAAGACAGGTATTTTTGATTTCCGGGGAAGCCATTTAGGGGCTGGTTTGGGCCCGGAAATGTCAGTGCCGGATGAAATCCTGAGGTATGGATCAGCTCGGGAATACCGAACCGACAACCGAAGAGCCAGGCACTAAAGACCAGCAGCCGGGAGGGCAGCCTGGTGAAGCAAATGCGCCCCGCTCTTCGATAACTTTGTCCGTATACCGGGCGCAACTTGCGGCGCGAGCGTCTGCCGGGGTCGCTGGCGAGGGGGCCTCCGTCTCCGCGGATTCCGGCGCCGATCCTGTTGAGGCCTACCCGGACGGCTTCACCGGTACCCTTGCGTTGCAGAACCTTGAAGCCTTCGACGAAGCCATGGTTGGTGAGGCCTTGGTCCGGGTGGAGCATTTGATTTCCTGGGGGCAGGCCCAGCGGGCCCGCCTTTTGAACCGGATGGAGCAAATCTTCCGGGACAACTTCTTCGACCCGTCGGAGCGGGATAAACCCGGGATCGCTTTCAGCCTCGCGGCGGCCGAAGGTGCAGCCATTCTGAATGTTCCGCAGGTGACCGGTCAGCGGCTGCTAAGCGAGGCCGGCCAGCTGTGCGGCACCCATACCGCCACCCTTTCCGGCTTGGAAGAGGGACGGTTTTCGTACCAGCATGCGCAGGTGGTCCTGGAACAGTGCCAGAACGTTCCCGCCTCGAAACTGCCAGCGTTCGAGGCGGACCTGTTGAAGGCGGCGGAGGGTCAGACGCGGGCGCAGTTCTCGGCCAAGGCCCGGCGGCTGCGCGAAAAGAAGTTCCCAGAGACCGTCAGCAAACGGCACCTGACCGCTTTCGAGCAGCGCATGGTCACCCTGGACCGGGAAGAGGACGGCATGTCCTGCCTCTCAGCCCACCTCCGGGCCGCGGAAGCGCAGCAGATCTATACCGCTCTCAGTACCGCCGCGCGGGGTGAACAGTCTGCCGGGGATTCCCGGACCACGGATCAACTGCGTGCGGATATTCTGTCGCAGCTGCTGATGGGCGGCAGCCGGGGACTTTTCGCGACGGCCGGAACCCGAGGCGAAGCCGGAACCCGATACGCGACCGGAGTCCGACCCGGCACCGGCCACACCGGCCACACCGGCAATGACAATGGCGCAGCCACCCGGTACGAGGGAAACCTCGGTTTTGACGGCGGCCCGGAAGGCAGCCCCAATATGGAAGGCAACCCCGATATAGACGCCAGAGCGGGAGTGGGATCAGGACCGGACGAAGGGATCGTCCCTCGGACCGAGATCATGGTCCTGATCAGCGTCGAAACCCTTTTCGGAGCCGACGACCAGCCCGCCGAGCTGCACGGCTACGGCCCCATCAGCGCCGAAGAAGCCCGCAGGCTGGCCCGCAATGCTGTCGGCTGGACTGGACTGGCCCAAGACCCGCACACCGGAGAGATCCTAGGTGTGGGTAGACGGAGAAAGGTGCCGGCCGGGCTTCGCCGTTGGCTCCGCGCCCGGGACGGAACCTGTAGGTTCCCCGGTTGCCGGGTCAGCACCGCGAACGCGGACATCGACCACACCGTCGACTGGGCCCGCGGCGGTCCCACCGACCACGGAAACCTGGAACATCTGTGCCGCCGTCACCACCGGTTCAAGACCCTGGGCTACTGGAAAGCGTGCCAACCGGTGCCCGGGGTGATCGAGTGGGCTTCGCCTACCGGCCGGGTCTATCGCACCGAGCCGTTCCTGGAACTCGGACCACCACGTCCAGTGCCGGACCCGGACCGTGGGCGAACGGACCATGAACAATCCCAGCCGGAACAGGCACCACCGTTTTGAGGGGCGTGCAGATTGACGGGCGTGCAGAAAGCGTGCTTCCGAACCGGCGGGGGCGCGGGGCCGAGCGAACCGAACCTAGCCAGACGAACCCACGGCCGCAGGCACCCGAGCAGTGCTCTGCCGCACCACCAACGAGGTGGCCAAGTCCAGGCGCAGGTTGTTTGGCCGCTCCCCCTCGAACAACCGGACAGCCATCCGGGCAGCTTCCTCGGCCATCTCAATCAGCGGCTGATGCACCGTGGTCAGCGCAGGACTGGACCACTGCGCCACCTGCAGATCGTCGTACCCCACAATCGAAAGCTCGTCCGGGACGCTAATGCCCAGCTGCCGGGCGGCGTCGAGAACCCCCAGCGCCTGCAGGTCGCTGCCGGCAAAAATGGCAGTGGGACGGTCCGGAAGGCTAAGCAGTTCCAGAGCGTGGTCGCGGCCGCCGTCGACGTGGAAGTTTCCGTACCGGATCAGATCCCGGTCCAACGGCAGGGAGGCGTTGTTCAGCGCAGATCGGTAGCCGTCAATCCGCGCCAGCGAACACATCATGTCCTCCGGCCCCGTGATCGCAGCAATCCGGGTATGCCCCAGGTCGATCAGATGGCGGGTGGCCATCATGCCTCCGGACCAGTTTGCCGACCCGACTGACGGCACGTCCGGAGCCGGATCCCCCGCAGGATCGATGATCACAAACGGGATGGACCGCGCTTCGAGCTGCCGGCGCGAGTCCTGCGCCAGGTCGGAGAAAACCAGAACGACGCCGACCGGCCGGCGGGCGATCACACCTTCCACCCACTCGGGCGACGGCGCGTGCCGGGTACCGCTTTCCGTCAGGACCACGCTCAGGCCCTTCTCGCGGGCAATGTTTTCCACGCCGCGGATGATCTCCAGTGCCCAGGCGCTTTCGAGTTCGTGGAACACCAGTTCCAGCAGCCGCGACTTGGCCCCACCCTTACGGCGATAGCCGTGCTCCTCCAGCAACGCCTCGACTTTCGCCCGTGTTTTCCGCGAAACGTCCGTCCTCCCGTTGAGAACTTTCGAAACTGTCGAAAGTGAAACCTCGGCCTCGGACGCCAGGTCGGCCAGCGTGACCGGGTTCTGCGGCAGTGATGACTGCATAGGTAGTCCTTCGGGGTTCGAAGCAATGCGGGACAACAGTTTATTGGAAAAGTGTTGCGCATCACATTATGTGCATCTTATGCTGACGGCATCTAGTAACTTTCGACCAATATACCGAAACTTTCGGAAGGTGTTCAACGATGAACAAACCCTCGTCCCGGACCCCGGTCCTGGCTGCCGCCGGCATACTGGCGCTCAGCCTCACCCTGGCCGGCTGTGGAGGCGGCGACTCCGCTGCCTCGGACCGTCCCGAAAATGAGATCCATGTCCTCGTTTACGGAGACGCGAGCAACGACGTCGAATCCGCAATGGTCGAACGCTTCAATGAGACCTCCGACGTGAAGGTGGTGCTGGACACCATCCCCGGCGCCGAATACCAGCAGAAGCTGCAGACGGTCATGAGCACCGACGCAGCACCGGACATCTTCTTCAACTGGGGCGGAGGCAGTATCCAGGACTTCGTGGACGCAGACCTGCTGATGCCGCTGGATGACTTCATCGAGGAGGATCCGAAGCTCAAGGACGCCTTCCTTCCCTCGGTGTTCGACGTCGCCACGGTCGACGACACCCCGTACGGTGTGCCGATGCGCGGCACCCAGCCCGTGATGCTCTTCCACAACAAGGAAGTGCTCGCCTCGGCAGGCATCGAGGAAGCACCGCAGACCTGGGACGAACTGCTCGACGCCGTCGAGAAGCTCAAGGCTGCAGGCAAGACCCCGATCGCCCTCGGCGGCGGCGACGAATGGCCCACCCAGATGTGGTTCTCCTACGTCTATGACCGCGTAGCCGGACCGGAACTCTTCCAGTCCGCTATCGACGGCGACACCGACGTCTGGGATTCCGAAGAAAGCCGCGAATCGCTGGGCATGCTGCGCGAACTCGTGGACACCGGGGCGTTCGGCACCAACTTCCAGTCCGTGAAGTTCACCGACGGCGGCTCCCACACCCTGCTCTCCACCGGCCAGGCCGGCTTCGAACTGATGGGCTCCTGGGAGTACTCCACCATCCAGGACGTCAACCCCGAGTTCGCCGCCAGCGGTCTGGGCTGGAGCGAATTCCCCGAGATCGAGGGAGGCAAGGGAGATCCTGCCAACCTGGTCGGCAACACCAACAACTACTACTCCGTCCTCAAGGACACCCGCTACCCGGAAGCCGCACGCGACTTCCTGAAGCTGATGTACTCGGACGAATTTGTCCAGGAGCAGATGGCCATCGGCAACCTGCCCACCACCACCAGCACCGAGGGCTTCCTGGACCAGGCGACCAACCCGGACTACGCCCGCTTCCAGTTCGGACTGGTGCAGGATGCGCCTAACTTCCAGCTGTCCTGGGACCAGGCCTACCCGCCGGCCGCAACACCCACCATCCACAGTGCTGTTGCCGACTTCTTCGCCGGAAGCATCGACGAAGACGGCTTCATTGAAGCCATGCAGTCGTTGAAGAAATAGCCGGACCGATTGCCGAGACCATGACCACTCTGCTTCCACCCCGGCCTCCGGCCGCACCGGACAACCCCGCCAAGGGTCGTCCGGTGCGGGCCGGCCGGGCCCGGCTGAACCGTCCGGGCGTCGCCTGGACCCTGCCCGCCACCGTCTTTTTCCTGCTTTTCGCCGTGGTGCCGCTGATCGCCGTCGTCGTCCTGTCCTTTATGACCTGGACCGGGCTGGGTGACCCGAAGTTTGTCGGCACCGAGAACTGGGAAACGCTCGCCGGCGATTCGGTGATGCTCAAGAGCCTGTGGCTCAGCGTGCTGTTCATTGTGCTGGGTGTTGCCACCCAGACTCCGGTGAGCATCCTGCTCGGTGTCTGGGCCGCTGGCCCGCAGCGCAACCGCGCCGTGCTCAGCGCCATCTTCTTCCTCCCCCTGCTGCTCTCCTCCGCAGCCATCTCGGTGCTGTGGCGTGCGCTGCTCGATCCGAACTTCGGTGTTCCCGCACAGCTCAAGTGGCTGTTCGGGGACGGCAACCTCTTCGGCAACCAGTCCACCGCCATCGGCGTGATCATCTTCGTGGGCATGTGGCAGTTCACCCCCTTCCACACGCTGATCTACCAGGGCGCCGCCAAATCGGTTCCGCCGGTGCTGTACCAGGCCGCGGAAATCGACGGCGCCGGACGGGTGCGCCAGTTCTTTTCCATCACGCTCCCGCAGCTGCGCAACAGCATCATCACCTCGGTGATCCTGATGGTGGTCGGCGGCCTGACCACCTTCGAGACGGTGCTGATCCTGACCAACGGCGGACCCGGAACGGACACCACCATCACCGCCTTCTACATGTATGAGGAAGCCTTCCGCCGCTACAACTTCGGCATGGGCTCCGCCATTGCCCTGGTCCTGGTGGTGGTGGCCACCGCCATCTCACTGATCATGGTGAAGGTTTCCGGCTACGACAAAATGCGCAGCACCATGGAGGGAGTCTGATGCGTACCCGCCCCAATTACATTGCCGGAGCTGCGGTCACCGTCTGGCTCCTGATCGTTGCCCTGCCGCTGTATGTCATGGTGGCCGCCAGCGTGCAGACCCGCCCCGAGTTCAGCGCCAACGGCCCGCTGTCCGTACCCACCAGCCTGACCTTCGAGAACTTCCTGATGGTCTTCGACAGCGGGTTCGGCAAGTACTTCCTGAACACCTCCATTGTCACGGCCGGCGTGGTGGGCATTGTCCTGCTGGTGGTGCCGCCGCTGTCCTACGCAATCGTGCGCAGCCAGTCCCGCTCCACCACGCTGATCTTCCGGTTCTTCCTGCTCGGGCTGGCCATTCCGGTCCAGGCAGTGATTGTGCCGATGTTCTACCTGATCAACTCGGTGGGCCTGTATGACACCCTGCTGGGCATCATCCTGCCCACGGCCGCGTTCGCACTGCCGATCTGCACGCTGATCCTCTCCGGGACCATGCGGGACATCACGCCCGAACTCTACGAAGCCATGTCCGTGGACGGAGCGTCCACCACACGTACCTTCCTGCGCCTGGTGCTGCCGCTGTCCAAAGGCGGCCTGTCCACGATCGCAGTGTTCGCCGCGCTGCAGGGCTGGAACGGGTTCCTGCTCCCGCTGATCCTGACCCAGTCGGAATCCACCAAGGTGATCACGCTTGGCCTCTTCAACTTCCAAACCCAGTACGGCATCAACGTGCCGGGCATCCTCGCCGCAGTGATGCTCTCCATGATTCCCGTCCTGCTGGTGTACCTCTTTGCGCGCCGCGCACTGGTCCAGGGCCTTATGGGCGTTGGCGGAAAGTAGACATGACAGAAACAACAGTTCAGCACCTCCCCTGGCGGGACACCTCCCTGACCGCCCGCGAGCGCGCCGCCCGGCTGGCCGAGCAGATGACACTGCGGGAAAAGGTGGCCCAGCTCTTCGGCGTCTGGGTGGGTGCGTCCAACGAAGGCGGCCAGGTGGCGCCCCATCAGCACGACATGAAGGAACCGGTGCCGCTGGAGGAGCTCCTGCCGAACGGGTTGGGCCAGCTCACCCGGCCGTTCGGCACCCTGCCGGTCGACGCCGGTATGGGCGCCCTGTCCCTGATGCGCACCCAGCAGCGGATCGCCGAGTCCAACCGGTTCGGCATCCCGGCCATGGCGCATGAGGAATGCCTGGCCGGGTTCGCGGCCTGGGGTGCCACGGCGTATCCGGTGCCGCTGTCCTGGGGCGCCACGTTCAACCCGGAGCTGATCGGCCGGATCGGTGCGGCCATCGGCACCGACATGCGCTCGGTCGGCGTGCATCAGGGACTCGCTCCAGTGCTCGACGTCGTCCGCGACGCCCGCTGGGGCCGGGTGGAGGAGACCATCGGCGAGGACCCCTATCTGGTGGGCAGCATCGCTTCGGCCTACATCCGCGGGCTCGAAGGCGCGGGCGTGGTGGCCACGCTGAAGCACTTTGTCGGCTACTCGGCGTCCAAGGCCGGCCGCAACCTGGCGCCGGTGTCCGTCGGTGCACGCGAACGCGCGGACGTACTGCTGGTGCCTTTCGAAATGGCCGTGCGGGAATCCGGGGTGCGCTCGGTGATGCACGCCTATACCGACGTCGACGGCGTCCCCTCCGCTGCGGACCGCTCACTGCTCACCGGCCTGCTGCGCGAGACGTGGGGTTTCGTCGGCACGGTGGTGGCCGACTATTTCGGCATCAGCTTCCTCAAGGAACTGCACCGCGTGGCCGGTTCACTCGGCGAGGCCGCTGCAGCGGCGCTGACCGCCGGCGTGGACGTGGAACTGCCCACCGTGGATGCGTTCGGCGAACACCTCATCGCGGAACTGGAGTCCGGGCGGCTGGACGAATCCGTCATCGACACCGCACTGCTGCGGGTCCTGACCCAGAAGGTCGAACTCGGGCTGCTGGACCCGGACTGGTCCCCGGTGCCCTCGGCCCTGGCCGGTATGGACCTTACGGACTCGTCCGGCGTCCTGGGTTCGGTGGACCTGGACCGGCCGGAGAACCGGTCCCTGGCGGCCGAGGTCGCCGAACAGGCACTGATCCTCACCGCCAACAAGGGAATCCTGCCGCTCGCAGCGCCGGGGCGGATCGCCGTCGTCGGACCCAACGCCGACAACCCGATGGCGTTCCTGGGCTGCTACTCCTTCCCCGCCCACGTTGGTGTGCAGCACCCGGAGGTGGCGGCGGGAATCGAGCTGCCCACCGTCGCGGCGGCGCTGCGCGGCGAGTTCCCGGACAGCTCCCTCACCGTGACCACCGGCTGCAGCGTGGACGGCCCCGAGACGGACGGATTCGCCGACGCGCTGACCGCCGCCCGGGACGCCGACGTCGTCGTGGCAGTGCTGGGTGACCGGTCCGGTCTGTTCGGACGCGGCACCAGCGGCGAAGGCTGCGACACCGAGTCGCTGGTCCTGCCCGGGGTGCAGCAGCAGCTGCTGGATGAACTGCTGGACACCGGCAAACCCGTGGTGCTGGTGCTGCTCACCGGACGCCCCTACGCCCTGGGCCGCGCCGCCACGGAAGCGGCCGCGATTGTGCACGCGTTCTTCCCCGGTGAAGAGGGCGGACCGGCGATTGCCGGGGTGCTGAGCGGCAGGGTGAATCCCAGCGGCCGGCTGCCGGTCAGTGTTCCGGCGTCCCCCGGTGCGCAGCCGTCCACTTATCTGGCCGCTCCGCTCGCTCAGCTGAGCGACGTGTCCAGCATCGACCCGACACCTGCCTTCGCGTTCGGCCACGGGCTGGGCTACAGCAGTTTCGACTGGACGGATGTTGCCCTGGACGGTCCGGCACAGTTCGGCGTCGACGGCGAAACCTCCGTTTCCGTGACCGTAGCCAACACCGGCGGGCGCGACGGCGTCGAGATCGTCCAGCTCTACCTGCACGATCCGGTGGCCTCGGTAGTGCGTCCGGTGCAGCGGCTGGCCGGGTTCGCCCGGGTCCCGCTGCACGGCGGAGAAGCGGCGAGGGTGCGGTTTACGGTTCCGGCCGACGCCGCGTCCTTCACCGGGCGGGACGGGCAGCGGATTGTGGAACCCGGAGACCTGGAGCTGCGGCTCGGAACGTCGAGTGCCGACATCCGCGGTACGGCCGGTGTTAGCCTGACCGGAACCGTGCGGGTAGTGGACCACACCCGGCGGCTGCACTGCCCGGCGGACGTGGCACCGCTGGGCTGAACACCCGCAACCGCACGCAACGCACCGCCGAACCCGGGAGCCGAAACCGTATGTACTCCGACCTGCCCGCCGACCAGCTGGCCGCCTATCGAGGCAGCACCCGTGCCCCGGAGGACCTGGACCGGTTCTGGGCGGACACCCTGGACGAAGCACGGCAGCATCCGCTGGCGGTAGAGGTCATCCCCTATCCCAGCGGGCTGCGGACCGTGGAGCTCTACGATGTGGTGTTTCCGGGCTTCGGCGGTGACCCCATCCGCGCCTGGCTGCGGCTGCCGGCCCGGAGCATCCGCGGCGACGCTCCGCTGTCCGGCGTCGTACAGTTTGTCGGCTACGGCGGCGGGCGCGGGGACGCCCACGAGAACCTGTTCTGGGCCTCGGCCGGGTTCGCGCACCTGCAGATGGATACCCGCGGGCAGGGGGCCGGCTGGAGCAAGGGCGCCACACCCGACGCCGCCGGCAGCGCCGGACCGCAGGTGCCGGGTGTGATGACCCGAGGCGTGCTCGACCCGCAGACCTATTACTACCGGCGGCTGTTCACCGACGCTGTCCGGGCGGTGGAGGCCATGCGCTCCCTGTCGGAGGCGTCAGCGGTCCAGGTCGATCCGGCCCGGGTGGCCGTGCTGGGACAAAGCCAGGGCGGGGCGCTGGCCCTCGCGGCGTCGGCACTCTGCCCGGACGTGGCCGCCGTCGTCGCGTTCGTGCCGTTCCTGTCCGATTTCCCGCGGGCCGTGACCGTCACCGATTCGTATCCGTACCGGGAGATCCGGGACTACCTGGCAGTCCAGCGCGGGCAGGTGGAGACGGTGATGGAGACACTGGCCTATTTCGACGCCGTGAACCTGGTCCCGCGGTCCACGGCTCCGGCGCTGTTCTCGGTGGCGCTGATGGACACCACCACTCCACCGTCCACGGTCTACGCCGCGTACAACAACTACGCCGGGCCGAAGGAGCTGACGGTGTGGCCGTTCAACGGACACGAGGCCGGGGCCATTGAGGACGACGTCGCCGCGCTGGCATTCCTGCAGAAGCAGCTGGCGGGTTAGCCCGGGTTCTCGGCGGTGAACAGCTCCAGGACGGTGTTGTAATACCGGTCCGTGCTGCCCTGGGGAACCACGCCGATCTTCTCGCAGACCCGCCGGGAGGAAGTGTTGGCCGGATCGATCACCACCACCACACGGGGCAGCCCCTGCTTGAAAGCGTGCTGCAGGACGGCGGCCGCGGCCTCCGGCGCGTAGCCCCTGCCCCAGCTGTCAGGATGGAAATGCCAGCCGATTTCGATATCGCCCGAGGGCTTCCGTTCCGGGCCCGACGCCGGAATGGACTTCAGCAGCAGGGTTCCGGCCAGGTCCCCGGTTTCCCGATCCTGCACGGCCCAAATGCCGCAGGTTCCGTCATCCAGTCGGGCCCAGGCCTGGATCAGGGCGTTCGCCTCGTCGAGGTCCTTCATCAGCTTCGGAACGGCGCCCAGAAAACGCTGCACCTCCATCCGGGAATACAGGTCCAGGACGAAGTCCGCGTCCTCGGAAGTGAACGGGCGCAGGGTCAGTCGATCGGTCTCCAGGGTCTGCATCCGGGAAGTCTACAGCGACTGAAAGAGCAGGTCAGGGGCCGGCAGGCCGCGGCCCGTCCGGCAGCTCCCCCGACGGGTCCGGTTCCTTCAGCTCCACGAAAAACACATGGGTTTCCGTCTCTCCGGTGTTTTCCCCGTAGTGCTCCTGGGCGGGGAGCCAACGGACGGCACCGGCGGGCAGTTCCACGTCCATTCCGCCGCCCGGAGCGGGAGTTGGCGCGCCCGGCCCCGGCCCCGGTCCTCCACCCGCGCCCGGTCCTCCACCCGCGCCCGGCACAGGCATCGGTCCCGGCACAGGACCTACCCCGCGTCCCCCGGACGAATGCAGCCGCCGCCGGAAGGAGCTGGCGGTGAGCATCACGCTGTCCGGATGCCGATGCATAACGCTTGTATGGCCGGGAGCGTCGCGGTACTCGAGCACGCGCACGCGATCGTTTTCAAACACCACTTTGTAATGGTCGGGATTGGACTCGACGGGATCCTGAGTCATACCTCACAGGGTAGGCCGGTTCCCTTGCGGGAAACAGGACAGCACGGTGGTTAGGCAGCAGCAATCCGGTAGCCCAGCCGGTGCTCCTCGCCTGGCGCCAGCACAATGAGATCCTTGCCGGAGTTGAAGGCATCCGGCGGGCAGGTCATCGGCTCCACGGCCACGCCCAGCCGGTCCATCTTCTCGCCGGAGTAGACCTGCAGCCACGGCGCATCCTTGCCGGTGGAGGACAGGACGGCGCCGAAGCCGGTCTCCGGGTCGGTGAGCGTCACCTGCCACCCGCCGTCGGGCAGGCCGGTGAAGGCATGGTCTACGGTGCGGGCGCCGATCGGTTCCGGAGCGGAGAAGGAGAGCACGGTGCCCTCGGTGTCCCGCAGTTCGCTCAAATCCAGGGGGCTCCCGGACTGCTCCGGGCCGCCCAGAACCTGCCCGGCAGGAACGTCCAGCACGCAGCGGTCCACGGGCACCCGGTCCGCCGTGAGATACGGGTGGGCGGAGACGCCATAGGGTGCGGACGCGGTACCCGCATTGGCGGCGGACAGCTCCACGCTGAGCCCGGTTTCGGCATCGAGCGCATAGACCGCCTGCAGTTCCAGCTGGAACGGGTAGCCGGGCTGGCCCATCAGCCGGTGCCGCAGGACCACACGCTCCGGCGACGTTTCGGCAACATCCCAGGCATCCCACGCCACCAGCCCGTGCAGGGCCATACCGGTCTCGGGTTCGTTGACCGGCACCTGGTACTCGGTGCCGTCGAAGGTGTAGCGGCCGCCGACAATCCGGTTCGGCCAGGGCATCAGCACCTTGCCGGTGAAGGCCTGCGGAATCTCGTCCTCGGCGAGCGTCAGCACCAGATCCCGGCCGCCGAAGGTCAACCCTGCGAGCGTGGCGCCCACCGGCAGGATGGTGGCCCGGTAATCCCCCGCGGCCAGGGAAACGGGACGGCCGTTGGGGCCGAATGAAGAAGTCATGGGGCCGATCCTATCCGGCAGCCAGCAGCGTAGGGCTTCCCGCCGCCTGCCGGTAACGCTGCAGCACCCCGGGAGTGGGATCCGCCGTCACCACCACGGACGCGCCGTCGTTCCAGGCGGGCCACGCACCGGTGAGGATGGCAGCGGCCTGCCGGGCGGCGCCGTCGGCCACATACTCCCCCGGGCGCGGGACGGTGACGGGAAGCTCGAAGACCGCGGCAATGGCCTGCTGGATCGCCTCGGACCGGGCAGCACCGCCCACCAGGATGACGCGCTGCGCGGAGACCCCCGTGTTCTTCAGCGCCGCGAAGCCGTCCGCAAGGGAGCAGGCCACGGCCTCGACGGCGGCCCGGGCCAGGTTGGCGGGAGTGAAGTTCCGCAGCGTCATGCCGTGCAAGGAACCGGTGGCGTCCGGCAGGTTGGGGGTTCGCTCCCCTTCAAAGTAGGGCACCATCACCAGGCCGTCGGCACCGGGCGGCGCGGAGAGGGCCAGCCGGGTCAGTTCGTCCAGTTCCACCCCGAGCAGGGCAGCGGTGGCGTCCAGGACACGGGAGGCATTCAGGGTGGCGGTCAGCGGGAGGAAGTGGCCGGTGGCGTCGGCAAAGCCGGCCACAAGTCCGGAGGCGTCCGACGTCGGGGCGTCGGCGACGGCGAACACGGTGCCTGAGGTGCCGATGGAGACCACCACATCCCCCACCCCGGCCGCGACGCCCAGCCCGGCGGCCGCGTTGTCACCGGCACCCGGGCCGATCAGCGCGCCGGCGGGAGTGCGGGCACCCGCTTCGAGCGGACCCAGGACGCGCGGCAGCTGCGGCACGTGGCCGAGGGTCTGCTCCAGGACGTCGGAAAGGTACTCCCCCGTGGACGGGGACCAGTAGCCGGTGCCGGAGGCGTCGGACCGGTCGGTGGTCAGGGCGGCCAGTCCCTCCGCCCCGCTGCCCGGCCCGTAACCGGCCAGGCGCCAGCTCAGCCAGTCGTGCGGCAGGCAGACGGCGGCGGTGCGGGCGGCATTCTCCGGCTCGTTTTCGGCCAACCAGCGCAGCTTCGTCGCGGTAATCGAGGCCACAGGCACGGTACCCGTGGTGTCGGCCCAGTACCGGGCGCCGTCGGGTCCGGCGTCGGCTATGAGCTTGTCCGCGGCGGCGGCGGAGCGGACATCGTTCCAGAGCAGCGCCGGGCGGACCACGGCGCCGGTTTCATCCAGGCAGACCATGCCGTGCTGCTGCCCACCTACCGAGACGGCGTCGACGTCGTCCAGTCCCCCGGCAGCCGCCGCGGCCTCCAGGAAGGCTGCCCACCACGCTTCCGGATCCACCTCGGTGCCCGCCGGGTGGCGGGCCGTGCCTTCGCGCAGCAGCGCGCCGGTCTGAGCATCGCGGATAACTACCTTGCAGGACTGGGTGGAGCTGTCGACTCCGGCAACGAGTGGCATGTCGAGCCTTTCAACGGGTGCTGCCGCCGGTCCCCCAGGACCCGGCGGCAGCACGATTCGGTGATGTTTTGCGCGTCGTGGGCAGGTAGCCTAGCGGGCACCCATCAGGTGTTCCAGCGCAAGCTGGTTCAGCTTCACGAACCCGAAGTCGCGGTCCGCGGCGGCGTCGGCGTTGAAGTCCTCGAAGGACGCTGCGTCGGAGAGCAGGTCCGCGACGGATTCACCGGCAGCCAGCGTGGGCTGTGCCAGCTCGGTGATGCCGGCGTACTGCATGGCTTCCTGCACCTCGGGATCGGCCCGGAAGGCGAGGGCACGTTCCTTGAGCAGCAGGTACATGTCCATGTTGGCCTTGGCGGATTCCCAGACGCCTTCGTAGCCCTCGGTGCGGGACGGCTTGTAGTCGAAGTGGCGCGGACCTTCGTAGCGCGGTCCGCCGTTGGGGAAGCCGTTCTCCAGCAGGTCCACGGTGAAGAAGGCGCTGGTGAGGTCGCCGTGCCCGAAGACGAGGTCCTGGTCGAACTTGATGGACTTCTGGCCGTTAAGGTCAATGTGGAACAGCTTGCCGGACCACAGGGCCTGGGCGATGCCGTGGGTGAAGTTCAGCCCGGCCATCTGCTCGTGCCCGGTTTCCGGGTTCAGGCCGACAATGTCACCGTGCTCAAGCTGGGCAATGAACGCCAGGCCGTGGCCGATGGTCGGCAGGAAGATGTCGCCGCGCGGTTCGTTGGGCTTGGGCTCGATGGCGATGCGCAGCCCGTAGCCCTTCTCCTTGATGTAGCCGGCAGCGGTGTCGATGCCCTCACGCATGCGATCAAAGGCTGCGGAGAAATCCTTGGAACCGTCGTACTCGCTGCCTTCGCGGCCGCCCCACATGACGAAGGTTTCCGCGCCGAGTTCCGCGGCGAGGTCGATGTTCCGCAGCACCTTGCGCAGTGCGAAGCGGCGAACGGAGCGGTCATTGGAGGTGAAGCCGCCGTCCTTGAACACCGGGTGCGTAAACAGGTTGGTGGTCACCATGGGTGCCTTGAGGCCGGTTTCGGCCAGGGCATTGGTGAAGTTCTTGATGATGATGTCCCGCTCCTGCGCCGTGGCGTCGAAGGGAACCAGATCGTTGTCGTGGAAGGTCACCCCGTAGGCGCCCAGTTCGGCGAGCTTGTGCATGCCCTTGATGGGATCCAGGGCGGCCCGCGTCGGTGTGCCGAAGGGGTCGGTTCCGGTCCAGCCGATGGTCCAGAGGCCGAAGGTAAAGCGGTCGGAAGGCGATGGCGTCATTGTCACGTTAGCTCCAGAATAAGTATTAGTTGGAAGCAACAACATATTGGGGCAACACTCCCCTGTCAATGGTTTTCGGACAATAAAACTCCCCTCCGCGGGTCATCGGGGCCTGCCGGAGGACATTTTGTTGCCGCCCCCAACCAAATCACGGCCGCGACAGGTAGGCTGGAGGTTGACCATCAACGGGAGAGGGAACAAAGACGTGGAAAGCGGCATTATCAGCGCGCCTGCCCCGGCGGGCCGCGGCACCGATAACCTGCGGTCCGCCAACCTCTCCCGCATCCTGACCCTGCTGCACCGGAACGGGCAGCTCTCCCGCGCGGACCTGACCCGGCTTACCGGGTTCAACCGCTCCACCATCGGTGCCCTGGTCGGCGAACTGGCCGGCATGGGGCTGGCATATGAGACGGATCCCCCCGCCGGACGGGTCGGCCGGCCCAGCCCGCTGGTCCACCCCAACGAGCGGGTGGCCGCCGTAGTGGTCCATCCCGACGTCGACGCCGTGACCGTAGGCCTGGTGGGGCTGGGCGGGCGGGTGCACCGCCGGGTCCGCCATGACACCGTTTCCCGGCCGAGCGTGGCCGAGACGGTAAGCATCACCCGCGCCGTGCTGGCCGGGATGGCTCCTGATCTGGCCGGGATGGACCGGATTGCCGGCGTGGGTGTGGCCGTTCCCGGGCTCACCCGCACCTCGGACGGCCAGGTGCTGCTGGCACCACACCTGGGTTGGCGGAACGAGCCGCTGGCCGCTCCCCTGGCCGAGGCACTGGCCCTGCCGGTGTTCGCCGGCAACGACGCCACGCTGGGCTCGGTGGCAGAGAGTCTCTTCGGTGCCGCCGTCGATACCGGCAATGCCGTGTACCTCAACGGCAGTGCGAGCGGGATCGGCGGCGGGATCATCGTTGCAGGCACGCCGCTGCGCGGGGCTGACGGCTACGCGGGCGAGCTCGGGCACACGCTGGTCCGCAGCGACGGCGAACAATGCCACTGCGGCCGGCGCGGCTGCCTGGAAACGGAAGTGAACCTGGCCGGCTTGCTGGAGGTCCTGGGACTGGACCGCGCGGACCAGGACACGCTGGACGCGGCGATGGCCGACCAGCAGACCGCCGCGGTGCGCGCCGAAGCGGACCGGCAGCTGGACCAGCTGGCAGTGGCGCTGACGAACTTCGTGAACATCTTCAATCCGGACACGATTGTCCTGGGCGGGTTCCTCGGCACCCTGTTCGCTTCCAATCCCGGGCGGCTGACCGACGCCGTTGCCGCGGAGGCGGTGGCGGGCCTCGGCGAGCGCGTTCAACTGCGCCGGGCGGCGCTGCGCTCGGAACTGCTGCTGGTCGGTGCCGCGGAGCTGGCCTTCGCCCCGGTGCTGGCTGCGCCGCGACCGGCGTAGGAATCGCCCGGTTTAGGAATCCCAGCCGAAACTGAAACGCTCGGGCCGGAACGGTTCCAGCAGCGGATGCCGGCGGCCGGTGAGGATTTCATCGGATACCAGCTCCCCTGCGATCAGGCCCAGCGTGGCCCCCGAGTGCGTGAAGGCGGTCCAGCAGCCGGGCAGCGCGGCAAGCTCACCGAGCACCGGCTCGCCGTCCCCCGGCACCGGCTTCAGCCCCGGCTGCCGGCTCTGCGGCACCACCTCGGGATGCCCGGCCAGCACCCGGCTCGCCTCCGCTGCCAGCTCGGCCGGCACCTCGGGATCCACGCTCCAGCTGCCGTCTCCAAGGCGCTGCACCCGGTCCAGGTACCAGGTGGAATCCATCGCGAGCCGCCCGCCGGGGTGCGGGCGCAGCGATATCCGGGGCGTGTTCAGCACGGCCCGCAGTCCGTGGTCCACAGGTTCACTGATCACCAGCATGGCCGGGTCAGAGGCGTCGGGCAGGTGGACACCGGCCTCGGCGAGCACCGCGGGGGTGCCGGCTCCGCAGACGACGACGACGACGTCGGCCGCGTATTCTTCCCCGCCTGCGGTGCGGATCCCGCGCGCCCTGACGACGCCGTCGGACCCGTCCCCGCCGGGAACAGTGCGGGTAAGAGTACATCGGCCGGCGTGTTCGATCAGGGTGCCGCCGCGCATTGTGAACTCCTCGGCCAGGTACCGGACCAGGTGCGGCAGCGACACCCATCCCTCGCCCGGGTTGACCAGCACCCGGTGCGGCAGGACCCCGGGGTCCACGCCCGGCACCATGGCCGGAACGTCTTCGCGTTCCAGCATCCGGGCCTCGTAGCCCTGTCTGGTCTGTTGGTTGTGCCGTTCGATTACAACAAACGGGTCATCGTCCCAGTACAGGCCGCCGTCGAAGGCAAGCCAGTCAATGCCGGGGTTCTGGGCCAGCAGGGTCCGGTACCGGTCGATGCCGGCCATCCGCAGCCGGTAGTAATCCTCGCCGTACCCGCCGCCGGCGTTCAGCCAGGACAGCGAGCGCCCGGAGGCTCCGCTGCCCACTTCCGCTTCCGTCACCAGCAGCACGTCCGCACCGCCGCGCAGCAGTTGCACCGCAGTGGAAAGTCCCAGCACCCCGCCGCCCAGGACGGCGACGGTATCCGGCGGAAGCGTGTTCGGCATGCTTTTCCCCTTCATGAAGTACCGCAGGGTTCAATTCTCTGATTACCTTGTCAGGTAATTTCCAGCAGTTTAAGTGAAAGACGGCGCCGTGCATTCTTCTTCCTCCTCCGAACAGCCGCGCCGCATCCCCGTCATTGCCGACGTCGACACCGGCGTGGACGATGCCCTGGCCCTGACCTTCCTGGCCCGCAGCCCCCGCATCGACCTGCGGGCCGTGACCTGCGTGGCCGGGAACACCGACGTCGACCAGGTACTGCGCAATACCCTGGACGTGCTGGACCTTGCCGGACGGCCGGATGTTCCGGTGGCCCGCGGGGCGGAGCGGCCGCTGATCAACGAGCCCCGCAATGCCCACGCCTTCCACGGCGTCAACGGGATCGGCGGGCTGCAGCTGCCGGCAGCCAGTGCACTGGCCTCCCCGCTGGCCGCCGTCGAACTCCTGCACCGCACCATTGAAGATTCTCCGGAACCGGTGACCCTGCTGGGCATCGGCCCGCTGACCAATGTGGCGGTGTTCCTGCGTGCCTACCCGCTCACGGCCCGGAAGCTGGAACGGATTGTGTTTATGGGCGGATCCGCCGGGATGGGCAATGCCACCTCGCATGCCGAGTTCAATGCCTGGCATGACCCCGAGGCGCTGGCCGTGGTGCTGGAAAGCGGAGTGCCCGTGACCATGTACGGGCTGGACGTCTTTATGCTGGCGACCCTCGATGCGCCGCAGTACCTGAAATTGGAAGCCTCCACGGATCCCGGTGCACGGCTCGTGGGTTCGCTGCTGGCCTTGGGCGCCCGGACTCGGGCGGCCGGAGGTGTCCTGGGCGCGGAGCCGCTTCCCACGGTGAGCGCCAATGACGGCACCCTCGAGCCCATGACCATCGGCGACGCCGGTGCCGCCTGCCTGATCGCCGCACCGGAAACCGTGGTGCTGGAGGATTACCCGGTGCGGGTGGAGCTTGCCGGGCACAGCCGCGGGCAGACCCTGGTGGACCGGCGGAGAATCGCCGGTGAGGACGCGGTGCACGGCTTGCTCGCCCCGGCACCGGTGATTTCGGTGGCCATGGCCCTGGACCACCCCGCCATGGTCCGGACGTTCCTGGACACGGTGGCTCCGGACGAGGCTATTCGTAGCTGAAAAAGCCCTGCCCGGTCTTCCGTCCGAGTTCACCGCGGGCCACCTTGTCCCGGAGGATCTGCGGTGGCGCGAAGCGGTCTCCCAATGTCGAATGCAGGTACTCGGCAATCCCCAGCCGGACGTCCAGTCCCACCAGATCAGTGGTGCGCAGCGGGCCGGTGGGGTGGCGGTAGCCCAGCGTCATGGCGGTGTCGATATCCTCGGCGGACGCCACACCCTCCTCCACCATCCGCATGGCTTCCAGGGCAATGGCGACGCCGAGCCGGGAGGACGCGAAGCCGGGCGCATCGCGGACGACGACGGCGGCCTTGCCCAGGGCTTCGATCCATCCCTGTGCGCTCGTGGCCAGCTGCTCCGACGTCCGGGCACCGAGGACCAGTTCCACCAAGCGGGAAGCCGGCACGGGATTGAAGAAGTGCAGGCCGCAGAAGTTCCCCGGCCGCTTCAAACCCGCAGCCAGCCGGTCCACGGACAGCGACGAGGTGTTGGTCGCCAGCCAGGCGCCGTCGTCGAGCTGTTCCTCCACAGCACACAGGGCGGTGGATTTCAGCGCGAAGTCCTCCGGTACCGCTTCCACTACCAGGCCGCAGCCCGCGAACTCCCCGTAGTTCACGGCAAAGGTTGCACGCTCAGCGAGCTCTTGGGTGCTTTCGTCCGTGTCCCCGCGTTCCACGCTTTTGGCGAGTGACCCGGTGACCCGGGTGCGGGCGGCGTCGGCGGCTTCCCGGTCCCGTTCGACGACCACCACCTCTGCTCCGGCCAGGAGGAAGGCGTGGGCAATACCCGCTCCCATGCGTCCGCCGCCCAGCACCCCTATGCGTGCCGGAACGGTACCGGCGTTAGCGCTCCCGGGTGCCACGGGGGCTCTCCTTGCGGTCGAGGAAGGCCTGCATGCGGTCCAACTTCGCCTCGGATTCGAAGAGTATCCCCTGGGCAAGGTTGTCGATCAGCGGATGGGCTTCACGCGGTGCCGCGAAGGCGGCTTTGGTCAGGCGCAGGGCCAGCGGATCGGACGCGGTGATGCGGTCCGCAAGCGCGTGGGCGGCGGGCAGCAGGCCGGCGGGATGGTGGATTTCGGTGATCAGCCGGACGGCCAGTGCTTCCTCCCCGGATAGGATCCGCCCGGCCAGCAGCATGTCCTTGGCCAGCGGCTCCCCCACGAGCTCCTTCAGCCGCCAGGTGGCTCCGGCAGCCGCCATGATTCCCAGCCCCGCTTCAGGCTGGCCGATCTTCAGCCGCGGTGTGCCCAGCCGGAAGTCCGCGGCGTAGGCCAGTTCCGCCCCGCCGCCCAAGGCAAATCCGTCCAAGGCTGCAATCACGGGCAGCGGCAGGGCGGCAATCCGGGTGAAGAGACCGGAGTTGATGCCCGCCAGGGCGTCGTCGCGGCGCCGTTCGCGCAGCTCGGTAATGTCCGCCCCGGAGGCAAAGATCCCCTTTCCACCAACCTCGGTGCCGGAGAGGACCAGCACCCGCGGCCGCCGCTCCAGTTCGGCGCAGACCGCATGCAGTTCCGCCACCATGGCCGCGTCAATGGCGTTGCGGACCTCGGGCCGGTGCAGCTGGACGTGGATCCGGTCTGCCCCCTCGGTCACGCGGAGCGTGGAAAATCCTGCGAATGCGTTGGTCTGCTGCTGCGGGGGTTCCGTCACGGTGCGCCCGTCCTCTCGTTGGGGGCCGGCGTCCTTGCCGGCAGTCCCAGTATTACGCAGGCACCGGGCTTTGCCGTGATGCGGCTCACTACGGCATGGGATGCTCCGCGGCCCAACGGACCAGCTCCGCCGTCATGGCACGGTAGCCCGCATCGGTGGGGTGCAGCAGCTCCTGGTTGGCAGTAAACGAGTCCGCGGCCTGCAACAGCCCGGAGAGATCTGCCGCATGCACGAACGGTTCCGGGCTGCAGGCGCCGTGTCCGGCCAGGGCCTGTTCGACGGCGTCCACGTAGTAGAGGTTCGACGCGGCCGATGTGTCCACGGCGGACCGGATGATGGCATTCAAATCATCTATGAGGTCCCGGCCGAAGCGTTGCTCCTCCGTGCTGAGCCGGCCGCAGCCGCCGTCGGGCTCATCAAAAAGCTGGGGGTACGGAAGTACCAGCACCGGAGCAGAGACGGCCGCCGCGACGCTGGCATACGCATCCGTCAGGTCGGCCTCGAGGGCGGACAGCTGCTCCGCCGCGTGGGCGCCCAGTTGCGGATCATCACTGCAGGGAGTGGTTTCCAGCAGGCAGGCCTGCAGGATTCCGGCGAAGTCGAGGTTGTTGCCGCCCACCGAGAGCACCACCAGGGTCGGTTCGAAGCCCTGCAACTGGTCCAGCTGTGCCGGGACCGTGCCGGGGTCGGCTGCCGGTCCGGCTCCGGGATCCAGCACTGCCAGCCGTTGCTGAGCGGTCAGGTGCCCGGTGGTGGCCCGGGAACATGCGAGGTTTGCGATGTTCTGCGGGGCAAACAGTTCCGCAGCGGGCGGGTGGAGGCTGCGGTGGCAGGAATCCCCGCCGCCGGACACAGCAGGCTGGTAATCGCCGGCACCCTCCCCCGCGGCGAAGGAGTCGCCGAGGATGGCCAGGCGTCCGGCGTCGCCGGTTACCTCCGCGAGCCAGCCCGAGGGGCGGGGCGGTTCCGGGGTCGGGGCGGGGCTGGGGGCTGGATCGCTGGGCGTTGGATCGGGACTGGCCGCCGTCGTCGTACTGCCCGGCGGCGGACCCGCGGCAGGCGCGGTCGAGCACCCGGAGAGCAGTATTGCGGCCCCCACGATGCCGGCTGCCGCCCGCCGCCTCACGCCCGCGCACGTCCGGTTTTTCATGAGCGCCCCTGAATCATTGAGCTGGTGGAAGTTAAACGCCGGCGGCCGGCGTCGTTGGCAGTGATAACCCGCACCAACGACGACGGCCGCCGCTTCATACCTATTACTTAACGCCGGTTACCGACGGCGGCCCAGCGCCTCGTTCACGGCCGGGTCTCCGAGCTGGCTGAGCCAGCTCAGCAGTGCCGGGTAGGTGGACGGGTTGGCTGCCACGACTACCCGGGCACGCGGGTGGGTAGCCAGTTCCTGGAGCCGGGCCAGGGGCGTGGCCGGATCGGCGGCTTCAGCCAGCAGGGCGGCATCCGGGTCAGCGACCGGGGTACGCCGAACGGTGTCCTCGGACACTTCCTCGTCCTGGTCCTGGTCCTGCGGCTCAGTTGCCGCAGACTGCGCGGGTTCCTGGGCCGGAGCCGGTTCGACTGCGGGTTCCTGGACGGGAAGCTGCTGCTGGGGCTGAACCGGTGCCTGCTGCTGGGGTTCCTGGACGGGAACCTGCTGCTGGGGCTGAACCGGAGCCTGCTGCTGGGGCTGGCCCTGCTGCTGAGCGGGCTGGCCTTGGTGCGGGAACTGGTGTTGCTGAGCCCCAACGAAACTGGCCGGCGTCGGAATGGCGGGAACCTGTGCCTGGGCCGGAGCCCCTTCAAAGGCGAAACCGGTGCCCAAGTTGCCGGAGGCCGGCAGCGACTTGAAGTGTGCCCGCGCTGCCTTGTCCAGCCAAAGCACGGCCAGCACCGCGAACGGCATAACCCAGGTGAGCACCATAATCAGAGACATGACCGTACCGACCGGCAACGGCTCGGCACCCGTCGACCACTCGAAGTCCTGGACTTCGAAAAGGATCATGAGGATCAGCGCCAGGACAAACACGGCACCCGCGTACACGCTGCCCATCACGAAAGCGGACCGCTCGTCACGGGAGGCAAGCTTCGGGGTCAGTGCGGTGGCGGCGACCAACAGGAGCGCCAGAACCAGGCCAACCGACCAGGAGGCCACGCCGTCGTAGTCTTCGATCAGTGTCTGCACCAGTCCGATCAGCATGAAGACGGCCAAAGCCGCGGCCAGGATCAAGGTCAGGAGCAGTACGGGGCGGAGGGCAGTGAGCCGGTCCGCGGGGGCAACTGCGTTCCGGTCCGTGGTGCGGGCGACGGACGGAGCGGAAACCGTAGCGCCGAAGGCCATCCAGAACAAGATGGAGAATCCTGCTCCACCCGGGAAGAACCCCTGCGGAATCGAATCCACGCCCATGAGTCCCAGCACCGCGAGGAAAACGCCGCCCACCCCGAGCGCCACACCGGCAAAACGCCAGGCGTCGGAGCCGCGGAAGACCTTCAGCGCGATGAGTCCCAGAACCGCTACCGACAGGAGCGCCGCAAAAGTTCGGGAAACCAGCAACATCCATCGGTCCCCGCCCGTGTAGTACTCCTGCACTTCCATGGCAAGCAGGATGATCTGCAGGATGGTGGTGACGGCCATGAAGCCCACAATGCCCAGCATGACGAACAGCCACCGCCGGTGGCGTGCCGCATCAACTTCGCCGGGAGCTATTTCACCCTTTCGCGGCTGTGCCGCGAGGATGGCACCTGCGAGTCCGAAGGCGACGGCGTTGCCCAGGTAACGGAAATCATCGTCACCGAAGCCGGAAACGAGGCTCAGCACGAAGTAGACGAGCACCAGGATCACGTACGGAAGATTGGCCAGGAGGCGAATGTCCTGGATCTTCCGGTAGCCGATGGTGGGTCCGAAGACGCCCGCGCGCCACAGGTAGCTGACGCCAATGGACATCATGCTTAGGAGGCTAATGAGGAGTACGTCTACCCGGGTTCCGGCCTTGCTGGGGTCGTCGTAGCTACTCGTACTGATGGACCAGGTCATGAACAGCGACGCGAAGAGGGCCAGGAAGGCCAGGCCGTCACGGACGTAGTCACTGATCGGAACCCCGGCAAAGGGCGACGGACGCTTGGTGCCGGCGGAAACCTGCGCCTGGGCCTGGCTGTAGCCGGGGTGGCCCGGATACTGCTGCTCTTGACGCTGTTGGGTCGGCTGACCGTAGCCGGACTGGCCGTAGCCACTCTGGCCGGGCTGACCTGGCTGGCCGTAAGGCGCCTGGCCGTAACCCCCCTGGCCGGGCTGGCCCGGCTGACCGGGCTGACCGGGCTGACCTGGCTGGCCGTAAGGCGCCTGGCCGTAACCACCCTGACCGGGCTGGCTTGGTGCGCCGACTGCTGCGAACTGCCGATCTTCCGCCGGTCCGGCAGCTGGTGTTGCGGGTTCGGCGGCAGGCTCCGCAACTGGAGCGGAAGCAGCAGCGGGTGCGGCACCTATGGCGTACCCGCAGTCCGCACAGAACCGGCCTCCCGGTTCTTGCTGTTTCCCACATTCGGGACAGAATTTCATAACGCCTTCCTTGGATCTTCAAGAATCATTTATGCCGGTGGCCCGGCAGACCGGAAACAGGCTGGACCGCCCGCCGGGAAGCCTGCTACTTCGTCTTGACCGCGACCGTGTAGCTCACGAGGTCGAAGTCGGTCTCCGGAGTGGAAGACAGAATCTGGACTTTCAGCTCATGGTCCTTGCCGTCATTGGGGTAGGCGGTGGAGTACTCGACCCTCTCCCCCATCGGGATTTCGAGCTTCTCTTCCTTACCGTCCAGCGTGATGCCGAGCACGATCGTTGAAGTCGATGAGCCGAGAGCGCTGATCTCCAGATCGGCTTCGACGTCCGCGCCCGCGATGGTGTGGCTCTTCACGGACTCTGCCGAGGACCCGGTGGAAAGCACTCCGAAATCACTGCTGATGTACGAGCCGGAAGGCACTGAATCCGCGGAGTAATCCGAGTCAGAGTAGTCCGAGTCATTGGAAAAGTCGTAGCCCTTCCCCTCAACCAGGGTCAGGTCGGCGGAGTGCTCGAAGTCGTTGCCCTTTTCGGCGAACCCTTCCTGCCATTCCGAGCCGGCGAAGACCACGAGCTTGTAGTTGCCCGCCTCGACCTCATCGCCCCATCCGAGGTCCGCGATTTGCTCCTTGCCGTCCTCGGAGTACACCAGCATGTCGCCGAAGTCGCCGTCTTCCGGCTCCAGAGCCATGTCCTCGTCCACCGTCAGATTGAGGACCGCGAAGCCCGCCGAGTTGAACTCCACCTCGGTGGATTCGTCCACGCTGATATCTCCGGTGGCATCCTCGGTGTTCGCGAGCTGCATCAGGGCCAGCGCCTGCTCACGGGTCAGGGAATCGGTCCAGTTGATGACCCAGTCCGCAACGGTGTGCCCCAGGCTCACGCGCCACTTGCCTTCCTCCTCAATGGTGGTCAGGCTCATGATCTTCGCGCCGCCCAGCATCTCCATGGAGGGCTCAATGGAGTAACCGGAATCGCTGAAGCAGATGCTGTCGGACTCCCGCTCACCTTCGATGCACTCGCTGGTCAGGGTGATCTTGTCACCGTATTCGCTTTCAACCGTGATGTTCTCGACGACGGCGACGGCACGGTCGCCGTCCTTGTCGCCATCCGTGAAGCGCACGTCGCTGATATTCAGCTCTTCTCCGCTCGCCCCGGCCATCATGTCGTCAAACAGGTCCTGGTACAGGAACAGCAGGCTGCCTTCGTGGATGGAGAGTGTCCCGGCCAGAGCCTCCAGGCTTCCTTCGGAAACCACGTCTGGAACGGCCTCTACTGCGGCCTGCGCTGCTGCGGCCGGGCTGTCGCTGCCGCCCGCTGTTTCGGGAACGCTGCCGCGGTCATAGCCTTCGCTCTCGTTGATCATTTCAACGATGCTGTACATCGGGCTCACGTACCAACGGCCGTCACGTTCGGTGGCCACCAGGGTCAGCGGAGAGCCATCCGGTCCCATTTCGTTGAGCTGGACGGTCTCATCGATCTTTTCTTCGTCTTCGTAGCCGCCGGCCTCGAGACCGGAGCGGATGGCTCCGGTGGTTTCAGCCGGATCCAGCTGAATCCGTGCCTCACCGGAGGTGTACTTGATCAGCGCAGTAGAGTCGTCGATCTCGGTGACCTCGGGATCGACACCCTCGAAGGTGATGCTCATGCCGTCGAAGGTCAGTTCGTCGTCGATTTCCGTTTCTTCGTCGGCGACCTTATTGATCGCTTCCTCCAGCTGGAATTCCTCGGCCTTGTCCATCACTTGTTCCTGGATGCGCTGGAGCGGTTCGCGTTCCTCCGGCGGCACCATGGTGGCCAGTCCAATGATGTCCTTGGACTCGATGGCCTCCACCACCTTGTCGGCAGCGCCTTCGGCGGACCCGGCACCTCCGCGGACCATGTTCTGCACGATGAAGAACGCTGCCAGCCCAAGGACTACGAGGAGGGCCAGCACGGAGACCAGGATGATCGTCAGCTTGCGGGAGGGCTTTTTGCCGCCCGACGACGGCGCGCCGGGTCCGGCGGGTCCCTGCGGACCAGCGGGGCCGCCGTCGTTCGGAGCAGCGTAGTTGGGACCGCCCGAATTGGGACCGCCCGCGGCCGGGCCTCCGGGCGCGGGACCTGAGCCGGCGGGGCCGGTGTAGCCGGTGCCGGGCTGGCCGGATCCGGACTGGGCCGCAGCTTGCGAGACAAAGGGTGGGTCGAAAACTGAAGTCGGTGCAGCCGGGGTGCGCATAGCTGCAGTCTGCTGTTCGCTGTGCTGCTGGGCCGGGGCCTGATCGAACCGCTGCGTCGGCTGCTCGCTGTGCTGCTGGGCCGGGGCCTGCTCGAACCGCTGCGTCTGCTGCTCGGCCTGGGCCGGGCTCTGGGAGTCGACGGCCTGAGGGGAGGCTGCCTGCGGGGCTCCGGCCTGCGTGGAGTCGGCGCGGTGCGTTCCGGAACCCGGGGCAGCATCGGCTTCCGTGCCCTGAGGAGCGGTTGTTTCGCCGCCCGACAGTGCCGGCTGAGGCGCCTGGCAATTGGTACAGAATTTCCAATGCGGCTGCAGTTCAGCGCCGCAGGACGTGCAGTGTTTCAAGACTCCCCCAGGATGTCAGCAAGGACCCGGAAGGAGTAAGTGATGGTCCCCCGAGCCAACAGATACGTACGGCACTAGACCCTAGCACGGGCCGTGGTCAGGCGAGGGGGCAGTTTCAGCGGCTGAGATTGACGTTGAGAACGTAGCTGTCATCGAAGGTTCCGGCGGTGGATTCAGAACCGCCGCCCTGAGCGGCCCGACCCCATCCGCCCAAGATCCACGAATGAGCCTCTACCCCTATCCGCTTGAGCTACTTCGCAATGAGCTTTCGGTCGACAACTTCCATACGCAGCACGGTCGCCAGGTCCTGCACGGTAGTGGAAATACCGCTATTGCGCTTGACCTCCTTGCGGATGGCATCCAGCACTGTATCGGATAGGAGGATATCCAACAGCGCTTCAGGGGATGTAGCCGCGCGGTGTTTCCAGAGTTCGTCAATCTTCCGGCGCTTAAGCGCTTCCCGGTGAAGGTAGAAGAGCTTTTCCGCTTTTTCGGCGACACTCTCGGGACCGAGCAGATCCACTTCGAACGCCATATCCACCACCACAGGCAGCCCACCGGTCAGGTGGTAGGCACGCCAAACCTGCCCATTGGTGAGGACCATCCATTCGACGCCCTCGTTTACTGCGTACATCTGAACCTGGCGGAGGTGGCGCTCATTCAATTTCTGGCTGATGCGCTTCACTTCAATAAAACCGACAAGCTGCTTGTCGATGCGAACGCCATAGTCCGCGAAATCCTGCTTCACCATGTATTCCGTGGTGAGGTCCCGGAACTTGTCATAGCCGAGGCCTTCACAGAGCAGATCGGTCACGACGAGCCGGGTATCGCCCTCGTTGGCATCCCGCTCAAGGAGACTCTGCAGCGGTTTCGCGAATTTTTTCACGGCTGCCGTTACGTGCTCACGCGCGTCCGATTCCCATTTCGGCATTCGGCTCTGCGCTGTTGCCGGCTTGATTTTGGCAACCACCGTCATGGTGCCTTCCGCCTCACCCTTTTGTGCGGGCACTACGTCCACAAGACTGACCTCAACGGTAGCTGCCGGCTGCGGCGGAACAGGCACACTTGGTGCAACCTCCGAGGAGACAATCACTGGAGCAGGATCCTGAGGGCTGGGAACTTCCTCAATCGCTTCCACGAAACCCAGAGGACGCGCCAGCTCAATGGGCAGCTGCAGATGAGGTGCGGAGACCCCGAAAGCTGCTTGTTTCAACAGCCACTGAATGGTGGGCAGCCAAGGCTCGACAGCCTGCCGGTCCACTTGGTCGGTGGAAGCATCCTTTAGCCGACTGATCGTCTCTAGATCGGTTTCAGACGGAACCGGGTGCCCTTGGACTGCCGCCTCTCGCGCCCATTCAGCCAGCACTGCCAACCGTGCCTCGAACTTTGCATCTGTCATATACATCCCCCTCAGGACAGCACCTGCACTCCAGGCGCCTGTTCGCTTCTCTCCTCGTCAGACTATCCTTAGGCACCCTCAAAGCCGCTTACCGCGATTCCCGCGTACGAAATCGTCCCTTACGCGTAGGGAATTGCTTCTTAAAAGGAACGTCCCGCCGCATCGACTTCCTGCAGCGGGACGTTCTCAGTGGAGGCTAGCGGCCGCGGCGCGCCAGTGCTTCGTTCACGCCGGCGTCGCCAAGCGCGCCGAGCCAGGCAAGCAGTTCCGGGCCGGCAGCAGGGTTGGCTGACACCGCGGGGCGGGCCAACGGGTAGTCAGTGGCCAGTTCCTGCAGCCGGAGCGGGTCGGTACCCGGATCTTCGGCCTCGGCCAGGATGGCAACCTCGGCGGGGTCCACCTGCGCGGGCGGGGCGGCGGATGCGCCGCCGCTGACGACGTCGGCTGCCGGAATGTTCATAACCGGTTCCGGATTTCCGTTCCCATACTTTTCGTCCTGCATGCAGTCCTCCTTCAAATGGGTGCCTGAGTAAGCAGGCTTTCCATTATTGTTTCAGACCGCGGGGCCGCCGCCCAATCGCCGCAGCCCCGTCAAGGGACGGGCCGGACTACCGCCGTCGGCCGCCGCCCCGGTGGCCTGCACTCCCCCGGCTCTACCCTCTCCGCGAACGTCACCGCCGGTAGTTGCCCGCGGTGTCCGGGGTGCGACATACTGAAGCCTAATTCGATTTTGGATGAAGCCATCCTCTACCTAGTTTTTGCCCTTCCCGCCCCCACCGGCTGCGCGCAGGAACTGAAGGAGCTGCAAGCAGAGTGTTTTTCAAAACTTTCGGTTGGTCGTTTGTGATCACGGCCGCCGCGCTGGTAACGGCGTTCTTCTACGGCGGGGTAGAGGCACTTATCCTCTGCGCCATCCTGGGCGTCCTCGAAATCAGCCTTAGCTTCGACAACGCCGTGGTCAACGCGCGCATCCTCGAAAAAATGAGCCCCTTCTGGCAGAAGATGTTCCTCACCGTGGGCATCCTGATCGCCGTCGTCGGCATGCGCATCGTCTTCCCGCTCGTCATTGTCGGCGTCACCGCCAGCATCAACCCGATCGAAGCCCTGCAGCTGGCCCTCGAGAAGGGCGACCCGGACGAGCCCGGCAGCTACGGCTACCTCCTGCATGAAGCCCACCCGCAGATCGCCGCCTTCGGTGGCCTGTTCCTGCTGATGATCTTCCTGGACTTCATGTTCGAAGACCGTGACATCCGGTGGCTGCGCTGGCTGGAAACCCCGTTCGCCAAGGTCGGCAAGGTCAACGGCGCCTCCCTGATCGTAGGCCTCGGTGCCCTGCTGGCCGCCGGCGCCCTCTCGGATCCCTCGCACACCACGGACGTCTTCGTCGCCGGCGCCGCCGGCCTGATCACCTACCTGCTGGTCACCGGCCTGGGTGACATGTTCGACGTCGACGGCGACGACGACTTCGATGCCGACGACGTCGAGGCACGTGCCCCGAAGTCCGGCAACGGGGCACTGGTGAAGGCCACCGGCAAGGCCGCCTTCATGCTCTTCCTCTACCTGGAAGTCATCGACGCGTCCTTCTCCTTCGACGGTGTCATCGGCGCCTTCGCGATCACCTCGGACCCCATCATCATTGCCCTGGGCCTTGGCCTCATCGGTGCGATCTTCGTCCGTTCCCTGACCGTCTTCCTCGTGAAGCAGGGCACCCTGGATGAGTTCGTCTACCTGGACCACGGTGCCCACTGGGCCATCGGCGCCCTGGCAGCCATCCTGCTGCTCACCATCGAAATCGAGATCAACGAGGTCATCACCGGCCTCATCGGCGTGGTCTTCATCCTCGCGTCGCTGACCTCCTCGATTGTGCGCAACAAGCGCGCAGCGAAGTCCGGCGCAGCCAAAGAATCTGTCTACACAAACTAACGAGGGAGAATCATGGGCCTGAGCCTGGAAAAAGGTCAGTCGCTGTCACTGACGAAGAAGGACGGCGGAGCGCTGAGCAAGACCCGCCTGGGACTGGGCTGGGATTCCGCAGCCCCGGTCAAGCGCGGTCTGTTCGGCGGCAAGAAGACCGCGGAAGTGGACCTCGATGCCTCGGCCATCTTCTTCGACGCCAACGGCAACGCTGTTGACCAGGTCTGGTACGGCCAGCTCGCCAGCAAGGACGGCTCCACCAAGCACACCGGCGACAACCTCACCGGCGCCGGCGAGGGCGACGACGAGGTCATCCTGGTGAACCTGGCAGCAGTCTCCCCCGCTGTGCAGAACATTGTGTTCGTGATCTCCAGCTACAGCCGGCAGACCTTCGACCAGGTGCAGAACGCCTTCTGCCGCCTGATCGACGATTCCACGCCCGGCAGCCCGGAAATCGCCCGCTACCAGCTGACCGATGCCGGCACCCACACGGCCATGGTTATGGCCAAGGTTGGCCGCGAAGGCTCCGGCTGGAGCTTCAAGGCCATCGGCGAACGCGCCCAGGGCCGCACCGTGATGGACCTGATCCCCACCGCAGCCCGCTCGCTCTAACCACCCGCCCGTCCGTAAGGAGCGCACCTTGTCCGGCCTGACACTTTCCAAAGGAAGCAACCTTTCCCTCACTAAGGCTGACCCGGGCCTGGAACGGGCCCTGATCGGCCTGGGCTGGGATCCGCGCACCACCAGCGGAGATCCGTTCGACCTGGACGCCTCCGCACTGCTGCTCGGAGCCGACGGCAAGGTGCGCTCCCAGGACGACTTCATTTTCTACAACCAGCTGTCCGCCAAGGACGGCTCGGTGGTCCACCAGGGCGATAACCGCACCGGCCAGGGCGACGGCGACGACGAGCAGATCCTGATTGACCTCAGCATCCTGACCGACGACGTCGACCGCGTGGTCATTGTGGTCTCCATCGACCAGGCCGAAGCGCGGCACCAGAACTTCGGGCAGGTGCGCGATGCGTACTGCCGGGTGGTCAACCAGGACACCGACGCAGAAGTTGTCCGCTACGACCTCAGCGAGGACGCCGCAGCGGAAACCTGCATGATTTTCGCCGAGATCTACCGCAACCGCGGAGAGTGGAAGTTCCGCGCCATCGGCCAGGGCTACGCGTCCGGGCTGTACGGGGTTGCCACCGACTTCGGCATCGCCCTCGACTAATCCCCACGTCTACAAGGAGCTGAACAGCATGGCAGGACTGACCCTCACCAAGGGCAACAACCTTTCCCTCACCAAAACCGATCCCGGACTCCAGAAGGCCGTAGTCGGCCTCGGCTGGGACCCGCGCACCACCACGGGCGAACCCTTCGACCTGGACGCCTCGGCGCTGATGATCGCAGCCAACGGCAAGGTGCGCTCCTCCGACGACTTCATCTTCTACAACCAGCCCGCAGCCAAGGACGGCTCCGTCACCCACCTGGGCGACAACCGTTCCGGCGCCGGCGAAGGTGACGACGAGCAGATCCTGATCGACCTGACCCAGATGGCCGCCGACGTCGACCGCGTGGTCATCGTCGTTTCCATCGACCAGGCCGAAGCCCGGAACCAGAACTTCGGCCAGGTCCGCGGAGCGTACTGCCGCGTCATCAACCAGGACAACGACAGCGAAATTGTCCGCTTCGACCTCAGCGAGGACGCCGCTCCGGAGACCTCCATGATCTTCGCCGAGGTGTACCGCAACAACGGCGAGTGGAAGTTCAAGGCCGTCGGCCAGGGCTACGCCACCGGTCTGGCCGGCATCGCCACCGACTTCGGTGTGCAGCTCAGCTAGACTCGCATTTCAGTTACACCCTGCGGGGAGTGTTCCGCAGGCCGGGACACTCCCCGCTCCGTATACGCAGCTCACAAGAAAAGGCTGGACCATGACCACACCGTTGACTCCCCCGGACGCCACCGAAGCCGCCCTGGTGCTGAAAGCTCCGGAACCGCCCGCTCCGGTCGCTCCCGAGAGCGCTCCGGGCATGGTTCCGGTGCCGGAGGAACGCCGCGTCGAAATTGCCGCGCAGGCCAAGTCCTTCATGGAGGAAGTCTCCAAGCTGGACGCCCGTAGCCCGGAGTTCACCGCCCAGGTGGATTCCATCAACAAGCTGGCCGGTGCGGAAATGGTGCAGTCCGCCGGATACTCCACCCGCCTGCTGGACCGCTCCTCCACCTCCGTGGCCGGGGCGAAGAAGTCCGGCAATGACGCTCAGAAGAAGGTCGCCGTCACCCTGGGCGATCTGCGCAGCACCGTCGAGGACCTCACGCCGAACCAGGCGAATCTGGGCACCGGACGCAAGATCCTCGGCATCATCCCCGGCGGCAACAAGCTGGCCAAGTACTTCCAGAAGTACGAGTCCGCGCAGGTCCAGCTGGACAAGATCATCAAGGCACTGATGGCCGGCCAGGATGAACTGCTCAAGGACAACGCCTCCCTCGCCGGGGAAAAGGTGGAGCTGTGGAAGACCATGCAGACCCTGAGCGAATACTCCGTGCTCGCCGAGTCTCTGGATGCCGCCTGCGTGGAGAAGGTGGACAAGCTCAAGAACTCCGGGCAGATTGAGCAGGCCAACGCCCTGGAAGCGGACGTGCTCTTCCCCATCCGGCAGCGCCGCCAGGACATCCTCACCCAGCTGGCCGTGTCCGTGCAGGGCTACCTCGCCATGGACCTGATCCGCAAGAACAACGTGGAACTGATCAAGGGCGTGGAGCGGGCGCGCACCACCACCATTTCCGCCCTGCGCACCGCAGTGATCGTGGCCCAGGCCCTGGCCAACCAGAAGATGGTGCTGGACCAGATCGACGCGGTGAACGCCACCACGAACAACATGATCCTGAGCACCAGCGAAATGCTCAAGGACCAGACCGCCCGGATCCACCAGCAGGCCTCCAGCTCCGGCGTGAGCGTGGAAACCCTGCAGAAGGCGTTCGACAACGTGTACCAGACCATGGATGCGATCGACACGTTCCGTTCGGAAGCGGCCCGCAACATGGAAGGGACCGTGAAGTCCCTGGAATCCACCATCACGCAGGCCAAGCCGTACCTCGAGCGCTCCCGCCAGAGCGAGTCCCGCTAAATGCCGGGCAGGACAGCACCGGTGGGTAGGAGCCGGCCATGGCAGTAGGCAGGTTCTTCGGTTCCCTCTTCGGCAACTCGCCGGAGCCGGAACCGCCACCGGCGCTGTCCGCGGCCACGCCGCCGTCGGGCCCCGACGCCGAACACCAGGAGACCGTAAAGTCCCTGGAGAACCTGCGCAGGGCCGTGCGCAGGGCCGGCGCCGCGCTGCCGACCCTGGTGTCCTCCATGGTCCGGCAGATCGATGACATTCTGGCGCCTTTGGTGGAATACGTGGGCAGCCACGGCGCCTCCACCGAGCAGCGCGTGCTGCTCAACGCCATCATTACCAATTACCTCCCTACTCCCCTGCGTGCCTATGTGGCCCTCAGCGACCGGGAGCGGACCGAGAGTTCAGAGGCCACCACATTGCTCGTTGACCAACTCACCATCCTGGAAGGCATTGCCCGGGACCTGGAGAACCAGGTCCGCACCGGTGCCATTGCCGAGCTGTCCACCCACGGGCGGTTCCTCGATGACAAGTTCTCCCCCTCCTCCCTGACCTTCGGGGAGCACTGATGGGAACCCTGGTAGCCGGCGCCAACGCCGCCCTCACCGCCGAAAACCCCGGCCTCAGCTCCGTCCTGGTGGGACTGGGCTGGGACGTGATCCCCAGCCGCGGGCCCGCAGCCGAACTCGTTCCGCTGACCCTGCTGTGCGGCTCCGACGGCCGGGTCCTCTCCGACGAGCACCTGGTCTTCTTCAACCAGATCGCCAGCCCGGAGGGTTCCGTCGTGTTCGAGGGCGACGACGACACCGAGCAGATCGACGTCGACCTGTCCCGGGTGCCGGACGCCGTCTCCAAGATTGTCTTCGCCGTCTACGCCGATCCGGAGATGCGCGGACCCGGCACCTTCGCCGCCGTGCGCAGCGCCTACATCCGGGTGGCACGCCCCAACGGCGGGGAACTGGTCCGCTTCGACCTGCCCTCGGCGAACCGGGACAGCATCACCGCCATGATGTTCGGCGAGCTGTACCGGCACCGCACCGACTGGAAGTTCCGCGCCCTGGGCCAGGGGTACACCACCGGCCTGCGCGGGCTGGCTGCCGACTTCGGATTCGACCTTTAGGCGATGGCCGTCAACCGCTCGTCGGCCGTCCGCACCGACCTTCCCTTCCTGAGCCGCCGGGTCAAGCCGCGCGCTGCGGCTCCGGTTGCACCGCAGGCTGCGCCCGCGCCGCAGGCTGCCCCGGCACCTCGAACGACGCCGGCACCCGCCGCCGCAGCGCCGCGCACTTCAGCCCCCGCCGCCCGGCCGGCCACTCCAGCTCCGGCTCCGGGGTCCCTCTCGCTGTCCCCGCCGCCGCGGCAGCAGCCCGCGCCGTCGGTCTCCCCGTCGCTTTCGCTGGGCCTGTCCCCCAATGCCGAGGCGGCCAGCAGCCGTGCCGCTGCCCCCGCAGCGTCCCGGCCGACGTCGTCCTCCCGCGCTGCTGAACCGGTACGGGCAGAGCCCCTGCACAACAGGCTCTTCCCGGCACCGGGCATGGGCGAGCTGCGCAGCCTGGACCGGCAGAACCCGGTAGTGCGCCTGACCCCGATGGAGTCCGCCGTGGGCAGCCTCGTGGTTGCCGGTACCGTGCGTGCGGTGTGGGAAGGGCCGGGATACAGCACAGGGTCCGTTTCCGCCGGCGAGTTCCGGCCCGAAGACCTGGACGGCGTTATGGTCCAGGCTCCGGGCAACCGGCCGCTGGTCGGCTATGAGGATGACCTCGCGCTGATCCCGCTGCGCCATGTTCGAATGCTGCGCCGGGCACTGTTCTTCCCGAAGCCGAAGCAGCCCATGAGCGTGGGGGTCTACAACGGCAAGTCGGTGACCATCCCGGCGCAGGCCGGCCACCGCAGCTATTACGCACTTTCCGTGATCCGCGTTGACGACGTACTGGAACTGCGGGCCGAGGAACTGCCGTACGGCATGGAGTTCAAAGCGATCTGGGAGGCCTTCGGCTTCACCATGACCACCCGCCTCCCCTACCAGGGGCGGTAAACGCGATGCGCCACTTCTCGTACCTGAGCGAGCCCGAAACTGCCCGCCTGTTCCACCTCGCACCGCAGGAACTGACCCTCGATTCCGACGCCGGACTGCTGGCCAGCGCGCTCGGGGCCACGCTTTACTGCCCCGCGACCCGGCCGGACCTGGTTAAAGACGTCCGCAAGCAGGCCGCCCGCGGAGCCGTCAGCATGGTTATCTGCCTGGAGGATTCGATTGCCGACGCCGAGGTCCCGGCCGCGGAGACCAATCTGGTGGAAGCCCTCGCCGAACTGCACTCCGCCGGCGTCCGGAAGGCCGGCGACGCCGAAGACCTGATGCTCTTCGTCCGCGTCCGCACGCCCGAACAGCTGCTGAGCCTTGCCGAGCGCGGCGGACAGACCCTGGACGTCCTCACCGGGTTCGTGATTCCGAAGTTCGAGAACACCTCCGGCGCCGCCCAGCGCTTCCTCGACGCCCTGCACAGCGTGAACGACGCCCGGTGGGCCGCCGATCCCGGTGCCCGTCCGCTGCGGATCATGCCGATCCTCGAGTCTCCCCTGATGATCCATGCCGAGACCCGCACACATACCCTCGGCGGCATCTTCGAGGTGCTGGAAGCGAACCGGCCGGACATCCTGGCCGTGCGGATCGGCGCTACGGACATGTCCAGCGCCTACGGGCTGCGTCGTTCCCGGGACCTCACCATTTACGACGTCAAGGTGGTCTCCGCGGTGATCGGGGACATCGTCAATATGCTCGGCAGGCCGGGCGGCTTTGTCATCAGCGGACCGGTCTGGGAACACTACAGCTCCGGCGAGCGGCTGCTGCGTCCGATGCTTCGCTCCTCCCCCTTCGCGGAAGCCGACGAGCTGGGCCTGCGCCAACGGCTGCTGACGGCGAACCTGGACGGGCTGATCCGCGAAATCGAACTGGACCAGGCCAACGGACTGCTCGGTAAAACCGTTATCCACCCCTCGCATGTTCCCCTGGTCCACGCTATGTCCGTGATCAGCCACGAGGCGTACCTGGACGCCCTCCACATTTCCGGCGAGGCCGGGGGCGGTGCCGCGGCGTCGCCGTACCGCAACAAAATGAACGAAATGAAACCGCATCAGGCGTGGGCAGCTTCCACCCTCGTCCGGGCCGCCGCCTTCGGCGTTGCAGCCCCCGACATCACCTATGTAGATCTTCTGGAAGCGAGCATGAATTGAAGCACCACCCCTGGACCGGCGGATTTGTGAACGAGGCCCTGGGAGTGCGGATCACCTCTGATCCTGCAGCGCTGCTGCCGGTAGAGGACCTGGTGGGACTGGCCCTGCGCCGCAACCCCCGCCGCGCGCACCTGCTCGTGTCCCGTGTGCTGGCCAAGCATGTGCCCACCGAACCGGCGCTCGTCCTGGCGGCCGGCGAGCTGCTCGGCGCACTGGCTGGAGAGGCGCTCGGCAGCAAGGTGGACGACGCCGTGCTGCGCGGTGTCGCAGCCGAACTGGCGGCGGTGCTCGAGGACGGCGAGAGTGCGGCCGGGTCCAGGCGGGCGAACGACGACGGCGGCCGCCACGCCGCTCCCCGCACACCGCGCGCCCGGCTGCAGTATGCCCGCGAACGGCTCTGGGACCTGCCCGTCTCCCACCCCGAGGTGGTGACCATCGGCTACGCGGAAACCGCCACCGGTCTGGGCCGGCTCGTTGCCGACATGCTCGGCTCGTATTACATCCATTCCACCCGGCATGCCCCGGAGGGTGCAGTGGCGTACGGCGCGTTCGAGGAAGCCCATTCGCACGCCACCTCGCACCGGCTGCTGCCCGTGGATCCGGCCCAGCTGAACAGCCCGGGTCCCGTGGTGCTGGTCGACGACGAGCTGAGCACAGGCGCCACCGTCATCAACACCATCACCGAACTCCATGCCGCCGCACCGCATCCGCTCTACGTGGTGGCTTCCCTGATTGACCTGCGTTCCGACGCCGACCGTGCCCGTTTCGACGAGCTGGCGGACGAGCTGGGCTGCAGCATCCGCGTGGTAGCTCTCGGGACGGGCAGCATCGAACTCGGTGAAGACATCCTGGTCCGGGCCGAGCAACTGATCGGCGGGCTTCCGGATTCCCCTGCCGGGGCCGCCGGTTCCGGTTCCGGTTCGGCTTCCGCCCCTGGCACCGTGACTCTGCTGGAGGACACCGCCCGCAGCCTGCGCAGTGACCGCTTCGGCAACCGTGCCGGCATCTCCTCGGATTACCTCGGCACCCTGCCGGACGCCCTGCCGGGAGCAGTCTCGGCGGAGAGCCTGGCTCTCGTTGCCTCCCGTATCTCCGCCGCGCTGCCCGCTTCGGCGGAATCGGTGCTGGTCCTGGGCTGCGAGGAATTCATCCATGTGCCGCTGACCATCGCCAATGCCGTGGCCGAAGCGCTGCCGGGTGCCTCCGTCCGGTTCTCCACCACCACCCGCTCCCCCATCGTCCCGATCGACCGGCCCGACTACGCCATTGCCAATGCCGTGGACTTCGCCAGCCACGATGTCACCGAGGACGGTCCCGGCCCGCGGCACGCGTACAACGTCGGACCCCGCCGGGCGGCCGACGGGAGCGCAGCGAACACCGGCTTCGACAGCATTGTGCTCCTGCCCGAACCCGGCACCGACCCTGCATCCATCACCGGCCCGGGCAGCGTGACCGAGGCGCTGCGCACGGTGACCGGCGCCGTCGTCGTCGTCCTGCTGCCGGCCGATGTCCCCGCGGACTGGACCGGTTCCGTTGCTGCGGCCGTGCCGCTGACCGGCCCGGAGTTCGGGTCCTACGCGCCCGAGGACGTGACCTGGCTGCTGAAGGACCTGCGCGACGCCCAGCTGGAGGCCCCCACCGCCGAGCGGGAGGCGGCCATCCAGTCCGGCGGGGCGAACTACGCCGAGTCGCTGCCGATGGAGTACCTGCCCTCGGCGCAGTACCAGGACCTGTACGAGGAGGCGCTGCGCCGTTCCGCGCCGCGGGTCGCGTCCGCCGTCGGCACCGTGACCGAGCTGGCGCTGGCCGCCCGGAACCGCGAGCCGGTACTGGTGTCGCTCGCCCGGGCCGGAACGCCGATCGGAATCCTGATGCGCCGGTGGGCGCAGCGGATGCACGGGCTGGACCTGCCGCACTACACCATGAGCATTGTGCGCGGCGTGGGGATGGATGAAACGGCGCTGCGGTACCTGGCCCGGACGTACTCCCCCGAGCGGATCCTGTTCGTGGACGGCTGGACCGGCAAGGGCGCCATCACGCGCGAGCTGACCGCGGCGCTGGATAAGTTCGAAGCCACCGACGGCGTGCGGTTCTCGTCCGAGCTTGCGGTGCTGGCCGATCCCGGCCATTCCGTGGAGTTGTTCGGCACGCGCGAGGATTACCTGATTCCGTCGGCCTGCCTGAACTCGACCGTCTCCGGGCTGGTCTCCCGCACGGTCTTCAACAAGGACCTCATTGCGCCGGACGATTTCCATGGCGCGAAGTTCTACGCCCATCTGGCCGGCGCCGATGTGTCCCGGGATTTCCTGGCCGCGATCGAGCGGCACTTCGACGACGTGCGCCCCGAAACGGAGGCTGCTGCGGCGTCGCTCGCTGCTGCGGACCGGACCCCCACCTGGGTGGGCTGGCAGGCCGTGGAGCGCCTGAGCGAAGAGTACGGCATCCACAACGTGAACCTGGTGAAGCCCGGCGTCGGCGAGACCACCCGCGTGCTGCTGCGCCGGGTGCCGTGGAAGGTGCTGGTGCATCCCGGGGCGCTGGAGGACGTGGCACATGTGCTGCTGCTGGCCGAACAGCGCGGCGTGCCCGTGGAGGAGGTGCCGGACCTGCCGTTCAGCTGTGTGGGCCTGATCCATCCCCGGTTCACCGCCGGCGCCGTGGGCGCGGACGGCCGGGCGGTTGCGGCTGCCGTTCCGGGGGCCGACGCGTGAAGACGATGCTCGCGTCCGATCTGGACCGCACCCTGATCTACTCCGCCAACGCGCTGTTCCTGAACACCGAGGATGCCCTGGCTCCGGCCATGGTGGTGGCCGAAGTCTATGAGGGTAAGCCGCTGTCCTTCATGACCCGTGCCGCGGAGGCGCTGCTGGTCTCCGCTGCCGAGGCGTCCGTGTTCGTCCCGGTGACCACGCGGACCGTGGCGCAGTACCGGCGGATCCAGCTGCCCGGGCCGACGCCGGAGTATGCGGTCACCACCAACGGCGGCGTCATCCTGCACCACGGGGAGCCCGACGCCGACTGGCAGGCCTCCGTGCGCGGCCTCGTCACGTCCGGGTGCGCTCCGCTGGCCGAGATTGAGGCTTACCTGGGCCGTCCTGAGTTCCATGAATGGATTCTGAAGCTTCGTTCTGCTGAGGATCTGTTCGCGTACGCGATTGTGGACCGCGATGCCCTCCCCGGCGAGTTCCTGCTGGCTCTGGAGGACTGGTGCGACGCGCGCGGCTGGACCGTGTCGCTGCAGGGCCGCAAGCTCTACTGCGTGCCGACGCCGGTCACCAAGCAGCAGGCCGTGGCCGAGGTTGCCCGCCGGATCAGTGCGGACCGCATCATCGCGGCCGGGGACTCCCTGCTGGACCGGCCGATGCTGGAGTGCGCCGACGTCGCTTTCCGTCCCGCACACGGCGAACTGGACGACGCCGGCTACTTCGAGCCGCATCTGCAGGTCACCGAGGCCCGCGGCATCCTGGCCGGGGAAGAAATTGTCCGGCGGATGCTGGGGCTGGTGCGGGGCTAGGGCTGGCTGGCCGCGAGGCATTTAGGCTGCCGGAAGGCGTTGGAAAAATCAGGCAGTTATGCCGTTAAGCCTTCGATTGTTATTCCCTTTCAAGGATAGGATCGGCTCCGCAACCTCGCTCTTTGCTGGATTTATGAAAGGTCTCATTCATGTCTCAACAGCCCGGTGCTTTGAAGGGCGGGGTACGCCCGCCCCGTAAGTCTCCCTTTTTGCCGCTCCTCTTTCCCGTCATGGTTCTGGCTGGTGTTGTGTACGTATTCGTCTATGGAAATCAGGAAAAGCTGCCCTCTGATTTCCCTTTGCTTGGGGCTGGGCTGCTCTTTGGTGCCGTACTCATGCTGCTTCCACTCCGGTCGCCGTGGATTTTCCTCACCGTCCTGGTTGGCTCATGCGTATCCTTCTTCATTGTCGGCATGCCCGCGTTTGCATGGAATCTAGGTCTCATTGCCGGCATGCTGACCGGAATTGGCCTGCAGGAGATGCGGATCGAGATGCGCAAGAATGC
The DNA here is from genome assembly GCF_025244825.1 of Arthrobacter jinronghuae. Taxonomy (NCBI): domain Bacteria; kingdom Bacillati; phylum Actinomycetota; class Actinomycetes; order Micrococcales; family Micrococcaceae; genus Arthrobacter; species Arthrobacter jinronghuae. The sequence goes on along the minus strand of NZ_CP104263.1, from coordinate 782,297 downwards.
CCGCACGGGAGAGTGGTTTTTGGGGTATCGAGGATTTAACTCGGTCAGCGAAATCTGGCAGGCCGCAATCACGGAACTCCAGGCCATGGACGGCGGCCGGAAGGCGAAGCACGCGCTGCTGATTGAGCATGGATCTGCGCACCTGCAAATCTCGGGAAGTATCACCACGGGCCTGGTGTGCCACCGCAATCCCGATGTTGACCACCAGGACACCTGGGCCGTACTGATTGTTGATCAGTCATCTTCGGGAGCGGATTCCGGCTTCCAGGTCACCGCCCCGCAGGGGAATAGCGAACCCGTGGTGTTCGTACACGGCCTGAGCACGGCGGAGAAGGCATTGAATGACTTCCTCGCCAATCCCGACGAAATTCCCGGGCCCCCTAACTGGAAAACGGGAATTCCTAAGAGTGCAGTCCCGAAGGTCCGCTGGTAAGTCCTTTCCACTCGCAAGCTGCCGGACGGAGCTGCGGATACACCGGCCTAGAGGTTGAAGCGCGGCGGGGCAGGAACAGGTCCGGTGACGGGCCGGTCGATGCCGATCACCACTGCTGCATAGCTCAGGAATTCCTCCAGCCGCCGGTTGAACGTCTCCGGGACACCGAAGGACGTTCCGCTGCCGATTCGGAAACCGTAGGTGTCGAACGCATGCACCTCGATGGCGGCACCGGTTCCGGATTCGGACGCAGTAAAGGTCAAGGCGACCGGCAAATTCGCGCGGCCTTCAGCGGTCATGTTGCCCCACGTCCGGTACAGCGTGTTTGACCCCATGTGCACCTCCAGCGAGGACTTTTCCCGCCGGACGTCCTCGCCGTGGGACGAGAAGGCCGCGGCCAACGCGTCCAGGACCGCCTGCGGCGGCTGGGCCGAGGTCCACTGTTCCTTCTTTTCCACTATCGGTTTCGTGCTGAACAACCCCATGGCGATACCCCTGTTTGAGACCGGTTTATTTGAGAGTGGTTTATTCGAGAGTGGCGCCGGTGAAGGCCTGCTCGTAGAGAGCCGCTTGCTCGGAACTTAGTGCTCCCGACACCCGTAGGAGCACCGTTCCCTGCAGATAGTGGTACTCCGCATTGAAGGCCGGGCCCTGGCCTATGTGCTGTTGCAGGGCGGACAGGCGGGCCTGGGCTTCTGCTTCGCTGGCGAATACCTCCACGACGGCTCCGCCGACCACGCTGTTCTCAGTCGCCGCAGCACCGGTGTCGGCAATCCACGCAGCGGACGTGTACTTGCCGGGCTGGCCGATAGACCCGGTTGAATCATTGGCTTCCGTCACTTCAATGACGGATGTGATGGTCGGTACGGCTGCCTGCAGACGTTGGGCAACGGTTATGGCGGTCAGGGGATGCGCAGCGTCGTCGGCGGGAGCGGACGTACTGGGGGCGGTCGCCGGCGTGGCCGGGGCCGTCGTCCCGGTGGTGGACGGGGCCGGGGTGGTCTTGGCCGACGCCGATACGCTCGGGGAAGCTGCGGAAACGGGTTGTTTGGCTGCTTCGGATGAGCACCCTGCTAATCCCAGAGAACTGATAAGCAGCAGCCCGGCGACACTTCCCTTGTGCATTCTTCCCCCATATCTACAGACCGATTGTCTGCCACAGCCTATCCCGGAGAAATATGCGACTCTTCCAAGCTGGTTTGGCCGACGGCCAGAATCCAGACCGCCACAGACAGACGGTAGAGTGCTCGCATGACTGAGCAGCATGAGGACCCCCAAGACAACGAGGATAGAGACGAACGCCGGCGTGCAATCGACGCTGCGCTCCACTCCATCCTCACGAAGGATGCCGAGCTGCTCGCGAGGCTCGCTGACGCGTAGGTAGGCGCCTACACCCGTTCCAGCAGCATCGACACACCCTGACCCAGCCCCACGCACATGGTCACCAACCCCTTTGACGCATCCTCGCGTTCCATCCGGTTCAGCATCGTCACCGTAAGCCGGGACCCGGACGACCCCAGCGCATGCCCCAGAGCGATGGCCCCGCCGTCGCGGTTCACGATCGCCTCGTCCAGGTTCAGGGCCCGTATGCACGCCAGCGACTGCGCGGCGAAGGCCTCGTTCAGCTCCACGGCTTCGATGTCGCCGAGCGACCAGCCGGCCCGGTCCAGCACCTTCTGCGTCGCCGGCACCGGGCCGATGCCCATCACGGCCGGCGCCACTCCGGCGGCGGCGCCGTCGACAATCCGGGCGCGGGCGTTCAACCCGAGCCTGCGGACGGCATCGGCGCTGGCGACGACGACGGCGGACGCGCCGTCGTTCAGAGAGCTCGAGTTCCCGGCGGTCACCACGCCGTCGGGCCGGACGATGGGCCGCAGCTTCGCCAGGGCCTCGATGCTGGTTTCCCGGCGCGGACCCTCGTCGGTTTTCACCACGCCCTTCTTCGTTTCCACCGGCACGATCTCGTCTGCGAACCGCCCCTCGTCAATGGCCGCGAGCGCCCGCTGATGCGAGCGCAGCGCGAACGCGTCGGAGTCCTCGCGGGAGATTCCGTCCCGGGCGGCCAGTTCCTCGGCGGTCTCGGGCATGGAGTAGGTGGTGCCGGGCAGGTCGTAGAACCGAGGATTGGTGAACCGGGCACCGATCGCGGAATCGGCCAGCTCCCCCGGCTTCGCGAAGGCCTTCTCCGGTTTCGCCAGCACCCACGGCGCCCGCGACATCGACTCCACTCCCCCGGCCACCACAATGTCCGCGGCACCCGTCTTGATCATCTGCGAGGCGGTGATGATCGCACTGAGCCCGGAGGCGCAGAGCCGGTTCACCGTCATCGCCGGCACGGTGTCGGGGAACCCTGCGAGCAGGGTCGCCATCCGCGCCACGTTCCGGTTGTCCTCGCCGGCCTGGTTCGTGTTGCCCAGCAGTACCTCGTCGACGTCGGCCGGGTTCACCCCTGCGCGGGCCACCGCTTCCCGAAGTACCAAGGCTGCCAGATCGTCGGGGCGGACGCTCGAAAGGGCGCCGCCATAGCGGCCGACGGGAGTGCGGACGCCGGACACCAGGTAAGCCTCAGTCATGCCGGCAATAGTACTGCGCCCGCAATAGTAATGTGACTTGGACAACACGACGCCGATCCCGGCAAGACACCCCGTTCGGGCCGCAGAGCTGCGGCCGCAGGAGGAACCATGAGCACGCCCACGACGCCGTCTACCGCCCCGGCGGCCTCCCCCGCCCCCGCCGCGCCGGACCTCGAAACCCTCCGCACGACGTCGGACGTCCTGGGCCTGGACGGACTCCTCACCGCGGACGAACTCGCCCTCCGCGCGAAAGTCCGGGCCTTCGTGGATGCGCGCATCCGCCCGAACATCAAGGGCTGGTACGAGGACGCGGTGTTCCCGGTGGAGATCGTCCGGGAACTGGGCGATCTCGGCGTGCTCGGCATGCATCTGGAAGGCTACGGCTGCCCCGGCCGCTCCGCCGTCGAATACGGGATCGCCGCGATGGAACTGGAGGCCGGCGACTCGGGCCTGCGCACCTTCGTCTCTGTGCAGGGCTCGCTGGCCATGACCGCGATCCATAAATGGGGCTCCGAGGAGCAGAAGAACCGGTACCTGCCGGGCATGGCCCGCGGGGAACTGATCGGCTGCTTCGGTCTCACCGAACCCACCGCCGGTTCCGACCCGTCGAGCATGAGCACGTTTGCCCGGCACGACGGCGACGGCTGGGTCCTGAACGGCGCCAAGCGGTGGATCGGGCTGGCTTCCATTGCCGACGTCGCCGTGATCTGGGCGCAGACCGACGACGGCGTCCGCGGCTTCCTCGTCCCCACGGACACCCCGGGTTTCTCCGCCGTGCCGATCGAACCGAAGCTGTCCATGCGCGCCTCCATCCAGTGCGATGTGTTCCTGGCGGATGTACGGCTGCCCGACTCGGCACTGCTGCCCGGTGCGAAAGGCCTGCGCGGCCCGTTCTCATGCCTGAACGAGGCCCGCTACGGGATCCTCTGGGGCTCGATGGGCGCGGCCCGGGACAGCTACGAGGAAGCGCTGAAGTATTCGCTGGAACGGCTGCAGTTCGACAAACCGCTCGCCGCCTACCAAATCACCCAGGAGAAACTGGTGAACATGCTGCTGGAGATCCAGAAAGGCGTGCTCCTGGCCATCCACACCGGACGGCTCAAAGATGCCGGCACGCTGGAACCGGTGCAGATTTCCGTGGGCAAGCTGAACAATGTGCGCGAAGCGATCGCGATCTGCCGGGAGGCCCGCGCCATCCTGGGCGGAAACGGCATCACGCTCGACTATTCACCGCTTCGGCACGCCAACAACCTCGAATCGGTGCGGACCTACGAGGGCACCGACGAAGTGCACACCCTGATCCTGGGCCAGCACATCACAGGCATTTCCGCGTTCCGGTAGAGCGGTTTACCGGGCGGCAGGCAGTACGGTTTCGATGGCCGCCTCAGTCGCATCCGGTGCGTCTGGCGGCGGAGCGAATGACGACGGCGGCGGTGTTGGCCGGGGTGGCGACGGCGGGTTGGGCGGGAACGGGAATTCCGGCGGAATGACCGGAATGTCCGGGTCCGGCGTCCCCGGCTCCGGCGGATTGGGCGGTCCCGGCGGTGTAGGCGGCACGGTGGGCGGTGCCGTCGGGTCCGGGCTGGGCGGGGAAGTCGGCGGTTCCGTGGAAGGTTCCGTCGGTGGCTCGGTCGGTGGCTGCGTAGGCGGCTCGCCTGGTTCGGTCGGCGGTTGAGGCGAGGGTTCAGTCGGCGGAGGCTGCGGCGAATTGCCCGGCGGATTCAGCGGTGGCTGTTGAGGTGCCGGTTGGGGGTTCCGGGCGGCATCCTCAGCACGGGCGCGTTCTTCGGCTGCCTGTTGCTGTGCCTGCTCCCATCGGTCTGCCTCCGCCTGACGCACCCTTTCCGCTTCGGCCTGGCGTGCCTTTTCCTCCTGCTCGGCTTGTTCCAGCCGGGATGCACTGTCCAGCCATACGAGATCCCCGGCCGGGTTGCGCGTGCAGCGGTACTCGACCTGGTCTTCCGTGCGCACTTCCCCCTCAGTGGCACACGGGCCGTTTCGGATGGAACCCTGCTGGGCGGGTTCCTGCACCAAAGCATCGGCCAGTACGGCTACACCGCCCGGCTCGTTGGCAGAATCGTCGGTGGCGTCCTCCACTCCGGGCGGGAGGGGGAGGTTCAGGACGGACCCGGGCGGCGGCGTCGTCGGCAGGGCGAAAGGATCGGGCCGTGGCCGAAGGCCGTCGGCCTCTGCAGATAGCGAACTTGGAACGGGATCCGGCGTCGAGACGACTCCAGCGACCATGCCGACCACCAGCACCACGGCACCAAGGGACAGGGCAAATTTCCGCTGTTCGAGCGTGTCCAGATTGGCCCAGCTGCGACGTCGGAAACCCAACGCGTAGAGCGCGGTAAGCACCAGCAGCGATCCGATGGCCAGCAGCCACACTATGACGCCGAGGCTCCCCTGCAGTGCCGCCACCCAGAGCAACCCGGCTGCCAGGCCGAGGACCAACCATGCGGAGCGGGGATTCCCGAGACTGGGACTTCGCTGCGGCACGGATGCATCGAAGGGAGCTGCTGCCGGTGTTGATTCGTGCGACATGATGCCTCAGCGCTGTGGAACCGGGCCGGTCTCCCCCGATCCGCGGACCGCGGCCGGCTTCTGATGCGGCAACAGCGCTGGCCGGACCGGATACCGGAACCGTTAACGCGAGTTGCCCTTGGAACCACGCTAGGCGGGTCCAAGGGCAACTTCTACTGCTTCCGGAAACTGGTGGGGATTACTCGCAACCGACGCCGTCGCCGTCGCGGTCCAGGTGAGTGCCGTAGCCGGGTCCACCGGCGTAGACGGGAGCGCCTCCGGCGTTACGGGCCGCGGTGCAGTTGGGGTAGTAAACGCTGGCCGGCGGCGCGGGCGGCGCCGGTGCCGGAACCACGGGGGCGGGAACAGCCTGCTGGCGGGCCTGTTCGTCCGCCACTCGCTGCGCTTCCGCCGCGGCTGCCTGCTCATCGGCCACGCGCTGCGCCTCAGCCGCGGCTGCCTCGTCATCAAGGCGCTGCTGTTCGGCTGCTGCCGCGGCTTCCTCTGCCGCTTGCTTGTCCGCAGCTTCCTGGCGCTCGGCAATCAGCTTGATGGAGCTGTCCTTGTCCATCCAGACGAGCAAGCCGTTGTCATTTTCGGTGCAGACATAAACCACGGACTGTGACGTCGGGGTGGCTGACGGGGTGGCTGACGGCGAAGCCGTTGTCGTGGACGGGGACGGGGACGACGTCGGCGTGGCCTTGGCGGATTTGGTGGATGCCGACGGCGTGGGCGTGGGGCTCGCGGTTCCAGCCTGCTTCTGCGTCTGGGTGGCACCGGCGGTCTTGCAGGCCTTGTTGGCGATCTGCGTCGCAGTCGGCGTCGGCGTCGGCGTTGGTGACGAGGTGGTCTTGGTCGGCGACGGAGTGGCGGCAGCGGGTTCGGCGTCGCCGCCGCCGCAACCGGTCAGGACGACGACGGTGCTGATCGCCAGCGCGCCAAGAGTGAGCACCCGGGAGCGGGCGGAAGATGCGGTGCGGCGTGCGGGCAAAACAGGCATAGGTCCCCCATGGACAAGACATGAATGTGGATGCAATTGCATCGATCCAAAGGCTACAGGACTTGTGGAGGGGCAATTACCATCCGGAACGGACACCAAGTAGTCCGGTCCAACGTCGATTCTCTAGCCGATGCCCGGACAGGGCCGTAGCCTCTCTGCACGTCCTCTGGAGGTTGCGATGGAGTGGATCTGGAACGTTCTCTGGCCCATCGTCGGGGTGCTGATCGGCTTCGGTGCAGGTTGGCTGACGAAACGGAGCCTGGACCGGCGCCACGAGTCCCGGGCGCTCAACGAGCTGGTCACCTACCTGCACCTGAAACGGACGCTGGCCCCGATCGATCCGCAGGCGGCACAGGGCGGACCGATGGAAGCCCGGCACCGGTCCGCTGTGCAGGATCTGCGCGAAAACCTCATGGAGACACTCGCGCATCTCACGCCCGGATCCGGTGCCACCGAGATACTGATGCGGATGTCCGCCGCCAGCAACCGCTACCTGCGTGATGTGGCCGCAGATCCGGGGAGCTACCAGTTCGCACTGATGGAGTTGCGGCGGAACCTGGACGAGGACCTGCGGATCCTCACCGACGGCCGCCGCGACGTCCAGTACCTCAGCCCCGGTGAAGCCCCGGCCGGCAAACGGCCGGGTGTAGGAGAGAGGTCTGCCATATAGGGACGAAAGCGGTCATCCCTTTAGAACGCAGACCTTTCGTCACATGCTTCCTGCTTCCGGGATCGGATTAGTTCGACGGCAGTCCGGCGCATCGCATATGAAGGAGTGACTCGAAGCACTCGTATCGAGATCAGGGATTTCTTCCTTGAGCGCGTTCAAGGATTGAAGGAGATCCCCATTGTCCATCTTGATATGTTGAGCAAGAATCTTTAGATTTCTGGCTTGCTCTTGGACATGCCACTTAATTCTCTTGTCGAAAGTCGCGATTGTGCGCCGATCGGAAAAGCGCAACACACCGAGAGCACTCCGTCCGGCCGCAAGACGTTCTATAGCCCATGCGACCGTGTAGTAAGACTGGATCAGTTCGCTTTCCTCAATTTGGGAGTGTCTTACGTGCGGCCCATATAGCCAGCTCCCAATAACGTTACGGGCGGCTGCAACTTCCCCCGTTGTTAGGTCTGCTTGCAGGCTTGCCGCATAGCGGCGGCGCTCGGCCAGCATTGAATTGTGTGCCACCATCCAGCTGAAGAAGGCAGCGATGGCGCTGGCAAGAGCAGCAGCGGCCGCCGCGGAGGTCATGAGATCCATGCCTCATTCTCTGATGGAACCAAGACACCTTCCGCCGACACGCCGCTCACATGCCCACCCCGGCCCGCAAACGGCCGCCGCCGTCGTCGCCCGGGACTACCCGGCCGAGCGGGACGACGCGAACCCATCGATAACAAAGCCCGCGGTGGCGCGGCCCGTGGCCGACGCTTCTTCCGGCGAGGAACCGCGGAGCAGCATGCCCAGCACGCCGGTGAAGATCAGCAGCAGGTGGGCCGCCACCGCGTCGGCGTCGTCCGCACCGACAACGGGGACAGCCAACTCACGGAAACGGTCAGTAAGCAGCTGTGTATCCTGCGACAGGGTTTCGGCGAGCTGCTGGCCCGGATCAACGGTTTCGGCAGCGACGCCGAGTGCGGCGCACCAGCGCGCGGCAGACGCGCCGGACCGGTAGCTGGTCAGGGCGGGAAAGACGGCCAAAAGTCGGTCCCGGTCCGTGGCGGCGGCGTCGATTTCCCGCAGCCAGGCCGCGTCCCAGTTCTGCAACCGGCGGCGCAGGGCCTCCGCGATCAGGCCCTCCTTGTTGCCGAAATGCGCGTACAGGGTTGCCGGGGCAACGTTAGCGCGCTGCAGGATCCGGTCCACGGGCGTCGCCGCGACACCCTGCGTGAAGGCGAGTTCCTCGGCGGCGTCGAGCAGCCGGTTTCGTGCACTGGGTTGTCCATTCATGCGGAAAGCATATAACGTACGTTTCAATGAAACGACCGTTACAGCCTTCTGTTCCGACCGCCGGCCCGCTCTTCGCGGTCGCCGCGGTGACCCTTATCGCCGCGACCTACGGCCTGGCACGGCTGGGCTACGGCCTGTTCCTGCCCGCCTTTTCCGCCTCCTTCGAGCTGACCCCGGCAGTCGGCGGGCTGCTCTCTTCCGGCGCCTCGGTGATCTACTGCGTCTCGGCCGGGCTGGGGTTTGCGTACGCGCCGCGGCATCCGCGGCTGATGACGATTCTGGCCGGGTCGACGGCGGCGCTCGGCTCGGCCGGTATCGCCGCCGCTCCGTCCACGGGGTTCTTCACCGCAGCCGTGCTGCTGGCCGGGATGGGGGCGGGGTTCGCCTCCCCCGCCCTGGTCGAACTGGTGCAGCGCAACACGAAGCCGTTTCACGCGGCGAAGCGACAGTCGGTGGTGAACTCCGGAACCGGCTTCGGCGTGGTCGCAGCCGGGCTGCTCGCACTGCTGCTGGGGCCCGCATGGCGGCTGGCGTGGGTGCTGATCGCGGTGATCGCAGTGGCGGGGATGATCGGCGTGCTGCTGGGGGACGCCTCGCGGAACCGCGGGAATGCGGGTCTTCAAAACGATGCAGAAGGTGCAAACGGGAACGACGACGCCGGGCAGCGGCAGCGCGGCGGAAGCCAGCAGCGGGGGCTCGGCCTGGCGGCGTTGAAATGGCCGCTCGCTGCGGCGTTCATTTACGGCATCGGCTGCGCCGCGGTCTGGGTGTACGGACGCACCCTGCTCGAGGATCAGGGCGGCATGCCCGTCGCGCTGTCCGCCGGAGCCTGGATTGCCCTTGGCGTCGGCGGCGCGGCCGCAGTGCTGACCGCCCCCTGGCTGGCCCGGCACTCGATCCGCCTCACCTGGCCGGTCACGGTACTGGCCACCGCAGCGGCCACGGCGGGTATGGCCCTCGCACCGGGAAGTACCGGAATCTCCTTCGCCGCGGCTGCACTGTTCGGACTGGCCTATACGGCCGCGACGTCGGTCCTCATCATCTGGGCCACTGCCACGGCGAGCAGCAGTGCAGCCGGCACGTCGGCCCTCTTCATCAGCCTCATCCTTGGGCAGGCCGCCGGGGCAGCCCTGACCGGTGCCCTCATCGAAGCGTCCGGTTTCGGACTGACCTTTGCCGTTGCCGCAGCCGCATGCGGAATCAGCGCTGCCGGAGCCATTGCCCGCACCCAAAACCAACACACGTCGGAAGACGGCGGACTCCGGGTTGCCCGCTCCGACGCCGCGTCCTGACCGGTCGGCCGGCGCCCGCGGGTTGCAATCCCCGGCGGCGAGCGAGCCCGGCGGTCAGATGCTGCGGATATGCTCCGGACACAGCTCGGCCACGCTCGTGACGCCGAGCAGCTGCATCACCAGGGTCATTTCCGTGCGCAGCAGCTCCAGGGTGCGTTCGGCGCCCTGCCGGCCGCCGGCCATCAGCCCGTACAGGTAGGCCCGGCCGATCAGCGTGAAGTCCGCGCCGGCAGCAAGCGCCGCCACGATATCGCCGCCGGACATGATGCCCGAGTCCAGGATGATCTCCGCTTCGGGTCCGACGGCGGACCGGATGGACGGCAGGATCCGCAGCGGCACCGGGGCACGGTCCAGCTGCCGGCCGCCGTGGTTGGAGACCACCAGGGCGTCCGCACCGCGGGCCAGGACCTCGACGGCGTCGTCGGGCGTTTGGATGCCCTTGACGATGAGCTTGCCCGGCCAGGTCTCGCGCAGCCAGTCCAAATCGGCGAGGTTCAGCGAGGGTTCGAACATGGTGTTCACGGTTTCGGCCAGGGAGACCCGTTCACCCTCGAAGTTGGCGAAGCCCAGCGGTTTGGTGGTGAGGAAGTTGAACCACCACTCGGGCCGGTAGGAGGCGTCCAGAATGGTTTTGGCGGTCAGGGTGGGCGGCATCGTCATGCCGTTGCGGGTGTCGCGGAGCCTGGCGCCGGCCACCGGGGTGTCCACCGTGACGATCAGCGCGCCGTACCCCGCCGCCGCGGCCCGCTGCACCAGTTCACGCGAACGTTCGCGGTCTTTCCAGAGGTAGAGCTGGAACCATTTGGCGGCGTCGGGCACCGTTGCGGCCAGTTCCTCGATGGAGGCGGTGCCCATCGTGGAGAGCGAGAAGGGCACCCCGAAGGCGGCCGCGGCCTGCGCGCCACCCACCTCCCCTTCGGTGTGCATCAGCCGAGTCAGCCCGGTGGGCCCGACGCCTACGGGCATGGCCGACTCGGTGCCCGCGATCTTGGTGCTCAGGTCCACGCTGGTCACATCGCGCAGCACGTGCGGCACGAATTCGATGTTGTTGAAGGCCTCACGGTTGCGCTGCAGGGCATGCTCCCCGAACGAACCGCCGTCCACGTAGTCGAAGGCTGCGGCCGGGATCCGCCGCTTCGCGATGTCCCTCAGCTCCCAGATATTGGTGGCCTTGGCCAGGCGGGCACGGCGGCGGTCCAGGTCGAAGGACTGAAACTGAACGAGATCGCGGAGTTCGGAGTACTGGGGAATTCGGCGTTTCATGGCTGCTTTCTGGCTCGGCTTGGCGCCAGTCTAAGACGGCGGAACCGCCATGGAGCAGGAGTTGACCGATCGTTACGCGCAGCCTCAACGCCTTTTCGTTAAACAGCGAAGCCAGCGGAGGATATCCGCTGGCTTCGCTTGCAGCCCTCCACCGACCCCCCACAGGCAGCGGATGCTACAGATACAGCGCGCCTAAACGCGCCGACAAACGGGAACGGAGGCCTGTAGGCCGTCGAGGTGGAGACTTCGGCAGTGACCCCCCAGCCACAAATACACGAAGATTCCCCATCGGGCTCAGGATCGCTCCGTCCGCCGTTTATGAACTTTTTCAAACTCGTCTCACACATGTGTGAGACATGGGTGAGACGCTACCACCGCTCGGTGTCCGGGTCAAAGTTGTTATCAGCGCCGCGCAGGCCGCAGAAGGCCCCGGGGACGGGAGGCGGAGGGCTAGTGATCCTCGTCCAGGATTTTCGCGATCGCCTTCAAGGCCTCCGGATCCACCGGACCCAATGCCCTGGCCGCAAAGTTCCGCACCTCGGCGCGGCGCAGGCTGCGGAGCAGCTCCAGCTCGGCCTCGACCCGCTCAGGCAGGTTTCCGTCTTCCTGCAGCAGATAGTCGGGGTCGACGTCGAAGACGGCGGCAATGGCGCGCAGGGCTTCCTCCGGAACCACCTGCTCCTTGCCGGATTTCAGCAGCGACCACCGGGTGCGCGAGAGGTAGTAGCCCGCTTTCTGCGCGGCGTCCCTAATTGTCGGGTAGTCAAAGGGCTTGCCGGAGTCGGACATGATGACGTCCAGCAGGAGATTGATCTTCCGGGCAAGCGTTTCGGCTCGTCGGATGCCCGCCGCGCGCTCCGGGGGAAGATCAAAATCATTCACGTAGTTCAGCTCCATGTCATAACTGCGAGGAAACAGCAGAAGGTGGCCAGTCCCAGGGCCGCGCCGGACAGCGCTTCCCTCAGGGTATGTTCGCCGAGGGACACCCGGCTGAAGATCATCAACGGCGATAGTATCAACAGCCACGCCCAGCCCGCCCCGTATGTCGCGATTACCCAGAGCACGCCGAAGGTCAGGACGGACACGTGCGCCGAAACGTTGAGCCAGCGCCGGAAGAAGACGAGGCCCAAGTTGCCGAGCAGCAGCCCGGTCACCGTTTCCGGCACCGGGGAGGCCACGGGCAGGAGGTAGCAGACGACGGCGCCGGCCAGCATCAGGGCAGCCACCAGGGCGGCCCGCCAGCGGTCAGGGATCCCGCGGCGTCGGAACAGTCCCTTGGTGCCCTTGTAGATCGCCCCGGGCACCACGACGACGCCGGCCAGGAGCAGGAGCACGCCCACCGGTCCCAGCCCCGCCTCGATTCCCGCAGCAATGATGAGGACCGCCAGCACCAGGGCCGGCGGCAGGATTTTGGAGTACCAGCTAGCCGCCGAGGATAGCTGCGCGGCGGGCGGGTGTTCCCTTGTCTTCAATTCTTGTGCCTATCTCGTCAATGATGCGGGTCTCCTCCGGCGACAGCAGCCCGGGTTCCAGGACCCGGATGTCGCCGATGAAGATGAACCAGCGGTAGAGCTGGGTCTTGGAGGTGCGGGCGTTGAGGGATACGTTGGCCGCTTCCAGGGCCCGCGTGCCTTCGCAGGTCTTCATCAGGCGGCGCACGATCGGCCACAGGGCGTCCAGATCCTCGGCACGACGACGGCGGTCGGCGGCGGCGGTTTTGAGGCGGGCGTAGGACGGCACAGCGAATCCGACCGCGAAGCCGAACATGGTCAGCGCCATAAGGATGCGGTAGCCGAGGTAGAGGCCGAAGGACGCCTGCACGCCGGCGAATTCCAGGCCGATGAGCAGCATTTTCACGGACACGGCGCCCACGCCGGCCAGGCACCCGGCGCTGAGGATGCTCAGGCCGATGCCGAATTCCCGGGATTCCCCGCTCTTGTCCCGGCGCAGGCATTCGACGCCGGTGTAGCCGAGCACCACGCCGATCCAGGCAAAGAAGCTCGCCTGGTACGGGGCAATCGTGGGGATGGACGCGAAGGTGTCGGTGAAGTTGGTGGCGGAGCCAGGGGTATCGGACACCAGCAGCAGGGTCGTCTGAATGACGGCCAGGACAATTCCCATGCCGATCAGTGCCTTCACGTGCCGCCCGCCGTCGTCGTCCGTTCTGCCGGTGGCCTTGAGCAGCAGGCGGCACAGTTCCGTCATCCCGGCACCCATGAGCAGGTGGACGATCAGGTTGAGCAGGTTCCGCTCCCCCAGCAGGGAATCGACGTACAGGTAGACCTGGTCAATGTTCAGGGTGGCGCCCATGGCCACCGCGGCCATGCCGGGCAGGATGCCAAGCTTCCAGCCGAAGCGCAGACCCACCAGCCGGATGATCACCAGCGTCCAGAGGGCGGCGGCCGGCATCATCTGCAGAGTGATCACAGGAAGGTCCGTTCAAAGGTGCTGGAGCTGTCGCGTTCCCGAGGCAGCAGGGCCAGCGAGAGCAGGTAGGCCACCTGCTCGGCGGCGCGTTCCGTCTCGTTCCAGGTCAGGGACCGCGCCAGCATCCGCCGGATTCCCTGGCGGCTGCCGATGTGCTGGAACAGGGACGGCATGGCCGTTTCCACTCCGCCGCATCCTTGGTGGCGTAGGAGGATGTGGCCGAATTCGTGGCAGGCGGCGTGGGTGCGGTGCAGCCGGTTGTCGCCAGAGGGCAGCAGGATGATCGACTTCGTGTCCTTCTCGATCCAGAGACCGGTGACGGAAGGAATCACGGCGGAGTCGATGTCGCGCAGTTCAATGGGTTTTCCGTGCGTCTTGGTCACGGCGGCCAGCAGTTCATCGAACGTGACGTGCTCGCCCAGCTGTAGGGCGGCGACGACTGCTTTTGAGGTGGCCCGTTCACCGGCGGACTTCCCGAATCGCGTTGTCATGAAACCCCCATCGTTGTTTCACACATCTTTTTCGTGCCTGCTTATGTCCAACTTGTGTGAAGAGACTGCCCCTGACTTTATCGCAAACTGCGGCTTGGCCCCCGGGGCGGGTGCTGCCGGGGCCGGTTTTGGCCGGCTGTGGTCGCCGGTGGTCGCCGGGCTAGCCGGCCTGGACGTCTTGGACGTCTTGGGGCGCAGTAGCTGCCTTCTCCTCAGGTAACCGCTCGAACGCAACGGCGTAGACGTCGGTCCCGCGCTTCCGGGCCCGGATGTTTCGGATCTGCCGGATGACAATGCACCCCACCAGAACCAGGGCCAGGTAACCGGCAACCGGGTACAGGACGTTGACGAGTTCCGCGAACGGCACCTGCGCCAACAGCACCGCAGCCACCGTGGCAATGAGGGCGAACAGCTTTGCCCGGTTGCTCCTGTCGTTTGTCTCGATCCGGTTGATCGCCGTCCACAGCAGCGGAACGGCGGTGGTGTAAATGCCTGCGAAGAGGACCACCGAGAAGATGCTGCCCGCGCCGGAGAATATCTGGTTGGCAATCCACAGCATGGGGATCTGCTTGTCATACACGTCACCGATGTTGGCCAGCAGCCCGAAAGCCACCACGGCAACCGCCGCCACAAACGTCATGGCTCCGGCCAATCCGGCGGTGACGGCTTCCCTGTCATTGCGGACTCGTGTGCTCAGGCTTGCAAGGAACGGGACCAGCATCAGGATCCCCAGGCCCGGGTAGTTGAATCCCGACACGGCCCAGTTCGGGGCCGCCTGCAGAACGTCGATGGTGGGGAGGGTATCCGCTGATGCCGTGATACCCTGCGGGCTCCTGGCGATACCGATGATGCCGACGACGAGGCACAGGACGACGATGACGGGACCGAGTTTGGACACAATACCCACCAGGCCATCCAGCCCCATCATCACCGTCAGCAGCACTCCCACTGCCATCGCAAGGATTCCCACCTGACTGTTCCAGCCCAAGTGCTCGTTGAGGGCGGCACCGGCTCCGGAGAGCATGACCGCGAACAGGCAGAAGAAGAACAAGGGCGCAAAAACGCCGAAGAATTTGCCGATGTACTTTCCGCAGTAATACTCGAAGATCGCATTTCCGGATTTCAACCGGAGGTTGCGGCCATCGCGGAGAACCACCGCCGTGACGTAGGAATAAAGGCAAAAACTAATCACCAGGGCGCCAGCTGCACCGGGCGCCCCGAAGGACGCGAAGTACTGCAGTGCCTCCTGGCCTGTGGCGAAACCGGATCCGATCAGGTAGGCAAGGATTGCCCCCATCAAGGTGATGACCGTGCCGGCCCGAACTCTCTTGGATGCTGTCTGAGTCATCCGTCCACATTATGACAAGCGTCACGGTGCCCCGCGTGGTTTCGGGTGTCAAAGCATCCGGATTCGGCGGGTTTGTATTTCGCTCATTCTTCTGTTAACTGGAACGATCTATTAACGGCTAATTGCAGGGGCTAAAATCGTTAAGGGTTTGTAACAATACTTGTGACTGCAAGAAATGCTTTCCGGACCGCGGATTAGGGCAGCAGCATGGCGGCGGTGAAGGTCAGGCATCCGGCGATGTGTCCGGCCAGGACCTGCGTGGGTGTGTGATCGCCGAGCTTCACCCGGGACCAGCCTGTGGCCGAGGCCAGCAGCAGGGCCAGCGCCGCGCCGACCGCCGGGATGGGCGCAAGCAGGGCCAGCCCGACGTAGGCGGCGACGGCGGAATGCACCGAAAGCTTCCACACCAGGTTCGCTGCCAGGCACAGCATCATGCCGATAAAGACGCCGCCGATTTCGCCGAACATTGCCGCCGGGGCGTCCAGCAGAACCAGGAGCAGCGCTCCGATCCCCAGCGACACTGCGGACGCGGCCAGGATCGGTGCCCGCTGGGTCCGCACGCCTACATGGTGGTCGGTCACCCTGCCCCGCCGCTTCAGCACCAGGATCCCGGCGAAGGGCAGCCCCACGGTGAACAGCGCCGCCGTGATGCCCTGCAGCCAGGTCACGCCCGGGGTGAGCAGGGGCTGCAGCAGCAGGAGGATTCCTACGAGTACGGCCGGGGCGGTGGTTTCGGTGACGATGCGCGCCAGCCGGGTGGAGGTGGAGGCGGTGCGTGATGCGGGCGATGCGGCGGGCTGCAGGGTTTCGGGCATCCGTCGATTCTACGGGGGTCGGGGTTACCGCCACCGATGGCATCGCCGAACGGCCAGGTCAGGCAATGGTGCAGGCGAGGGTGGCCCCCTTGCCTAATGGATCTCGGGTCCGCCCGCTTCGGCCAGCTCCCCGAGGATGCTTATGGTTTCGTCTGCCTCGTCCGGAGCCTCTGGGTCAACTACCACTCCACGCCCGTCGTCCTCCGCCAGATGGGGGTACTTCTCCAGCAGAAAACGCCGCCTGTAGGCAGTGTCGGCGGCGTCGACAACCGACTCCAGGGTGGCCCAATTGAACCCTCCGCCAATCACTATTCCGGCAGCCGGCACCACCTTGCCAAGCGACTGCTTGGTGAACCGGACGCCGAACGCTTTCGCGAACTCATGGGAAACCCTAGCGACAATGGACTTATCCAGGACGGACCATGCTTTGCCGCGAACGAGTGCCTGGGTTAGCCGGGAAATATCTGACATAGCAGCCGTCTTTGCGCTGGCCGACATCGCGGTGCCAGCATTCACCACCGACATCACGAACAGTTTTTCGCCGGGTTCCTCCGGGTCATACCCGTAGAACAGCGACACATGCCCCACCGAGCGCGATGCCAGTCCCAGGACAACTGCCGCGTCACCGGTCATGGCTCCAGCAACCGCAACGCCGGAAGGCGCTGCGCCGGCACCGGCTGAGGCGACAGTGACCAGCGCTCCACCGGAGATGACCAACCCGGCACCCATGCCTGAGACTGCAGCAGCGATCGGATAGTACAGGTTCAGTCCCCGCCCCCGCACCGCGTCGATCTGCTCGAGGTCAAGGCGGCGCAGGTCCGAAAGCGAGGACACATCGTGCCCACGCTTCTGATGGGCTTCGACTACCCGACGTGGAGAGAGCCCCACGCGGGCTGCCCGTGCCAGCATGCGGGTCACAGAGTCAACGGCCGCACCACCCCATTCCGTCATCGCTTCGGGAACGGCGTCAGCAGTTTTGCGGGCTCCGGCACGTATGGCGTTTGCGCCCTTGCCCACCATTTCCTGGCCGCGGGAGACGGCCGACTGGGCGCCTGGACGGTCCTCGAGGTACTGTCCTGCACGCTTACCAAGACCGGCAGCCCCGTTGGCCACTTGTTCACTGGCTTTTTTCATCGCC
The DNA here is from genome assembly GCF_025244825.1 of Arthrobacter jinronghuae. Classification (NCBI taxonomy): domain Bacteria; kingdom Bacillati; phylum Actinomycetota; class Actinomycetes; order Micrococcales; family Micrococcaceae; genus Arthrobacter; species Arthrobacter jinronghuae. The sequence continues at coordinate 765,049 of NZ_CP104263.1, read as the reverse complement.
CGCGAGATCGGGCGTGGCTTAACACGCTGGATCCGTCGCCAGGCATGGATCTCATAGCTCGAGGGTTTCGTCATGTCGGACACTCTAGTGGCGTACTCCGACACTGCAGAGGATCCGGCGGGGTGGTTTGACCGCAATTTCACTTTCCGGGGCTAGTTGGCCATGTAAGCACGCCGCGTGAGATCCTCCACGACCGACCATGGTGATTCGAGTTCGACTCTTAGTTCCAAGTCCCCCGTTCCGAAATGGCCAATATTGGTCACGTCGCGACTGAATCCTTCACGAAGCTCAACCGACCCGGATCCAGCTAAGAGAGGGAACCAGGACTAGTTTCCCTGACAGCGAGCGCGACAATGGGGCATGAACGAACGCGACGCGCTACTTAGAGCAGTGAAGGTGTTTCATACGTTTGCGTGGGTCACCATTGAAAGCTGCATGCTTTATGTTCTGGTCGCCGGCATCCGGAAGCGGTCTGACCGCAGAGCAGGGATCGCGGCCGCCGTGGTGTCCATGGAGGTTCTGGTCTTCGCCGGCAACGGATTTCACTGCCCGCTTACGGCGGTGGCACGAGATCTCGGAGATAGTTCCGGGTCTGTCACCGACATCTATTTGCCTCAATGGCTGGCCAAAAATCTCCCAGCCATCCACGTCCCGCTAATCATCGTGGCAGTGGTCCTCCACTGGCGGAACATCTCGGCCAGGAAGGCTGCGGATAGAAACATCGCGCAGGTTGTCGACGCTGCCGGTGCTGCCCGAAGTCTGCCGGCTACGTAAACCCATGGGCGCCGCCGGCGAGCTGGTGGTGACCATCCCGCCCGCCACGCGCCGTCGTCGTTAATCCAGGCCATCCCGGATGATCGGGCAGGTCATGAAGTGCCCACCGCCGCGGCCGCGACCGAGTTCGGCCCCGACAATCGGGATGACCTCGACGCCGACGTTCCGCAGCGCCGCATTGGTCTGGGTGTTGCGGTCATAGGTGAACACCACGCCGGGTTCCAGGGCGACTGCGTTGTTCGCGCTGTCGCACTGCTGGCGTTCGGAGGCCGGATGGAACAGATAGATGGCCTGCATCAGCAGGATTACGTCGTGCCGGGCCGGCCAGTAGAAGATTCATAGCGGCGGCAGCAGGTACCCGGTTCGGGCCCAGCAGGTCTTCACGGTTTGTCGGCGTGAGCCGTTCGTGGGTCAGACCCGGGGCACAGACCAGAACCTTGCGCAGCGTGCCCACCTCCGGGTGCATACCGCAGGACGCGGCACGCCCTCTGCTCAGAGCTCTATCCAGCCCCGGGTCAGGGCGAGCACGCCTGCAACGGCTCCTGCCAAAGTAATGAGGAAAAGAACAAGCTCCCCTCCCCGGAAAACGCGCTGCCCCTGTTCACGGCGGGCAATCACGAACAGGACGGTGGCGGGGGCGTAGAAGATCATCGAAAGCAGCACCAGGGGCAGCCCGGCGGCATAGACCAGGAACACTGAATAAATGGTGGCAATGACGGCAATGACCAGGTCGCCCCGCCGGGTGCGGCTCGGGGCTCCTTCATACGTTTCCCCGCTCCAACCGAGTTTGAGGGCGTAGAGGGCCGCGAAAAGGAGGGAAAACAACGTCAGGACCGCGGTCATGTCCAGTGCGAAGTCGAAGGCGTCACCGGAGAAGTAGGTGATGACCATTACCAGCTGGCTGAGCAGGGTGCTCAGCAGCAGGGCGTTGACCGGGACATCGTCCTCGCTGACCCGGGACAGGAACCGCGGCATGTCCTTCTCCGTGGCGGCCACGTACAGGACCTCCGCTGCCATCAGGCTCCAAGCCAGGTAGGCCCCCATCACCGAAATGATCAGGCCTGCGCTGACGAACACCACCCCCCAGGTCCCCACTCCCGCTTCCAGGACACCCGCCATGGATGGTTGGCGCAGCTCGGCGAGCTGTTCCATCGGCAGGACGCCGTAGGAAACGATCGTGACCGAGGCAAAGATGGCAAAGACGCTCAGAAATCCGAGGACGGTGGCCCGGCCAACGTCCTCCCGCCGTCGGGCATGGCGCGAATACACACTGGCACCTTCGACACCGAGGAAAACGAAGACCGTCACCAGCATCGTGTTGCTGACCTGCTCGAACAGCGGCCCCGTATAGTCCCCACCGGTAAGGTTTCCCGCGAAGACGGCGGGGTCGAACAGGAAGACAGCAAACAGCACGAAGACCAGGATGGGAACAACCTTGGCGATCGTGACTATCCGGTTAATGGCCGTGGCTTCTTTGATCCCGCGCCTGATCAGGAAGAAGAATCCCCACAGCCCGGCCGAGGACAGCACGACGGCGAGGAGGGTGTCCCCTGCGCCCAGCTGCGGAAACAGGGCTCCCAGCGTGGACATGGTGAGCACCCAGTAGGTGACGTTTCCAACACAGGCACTGGCCCAGTAACCCGCTGCGGAGAAGAACCCCACGTAGTTTCCGAAGCCGGCCTTAGCGTAGGCGAAGACCCCCGCATCAAGCGCTGGTTTGCGCATGGACAACCGCTGGAACACGAAAGCCAGCATCAGCATGCCGGAACCCGCAATCAGCCAGGCGACCAGCGCACCCCACACCCCGGTTTCCTCGGCGAAGCGCTGGGGCAGGGAAAACACCCCGGCCCCGACCATGGACCCGATCACCACAGTGGTGAGGGTCAGCAGGGAGAGTTTGGCTGCTGGGGCTTTGTCCCCTGAAGCAGGCGCATTAGACACGGTTCTTTTCCAATCGGATGTTGCGGCCACTGAGGCAACACCGCTTAGACATCTGTGGAGGGACGGACCGCTTCCTGCGGAGGCTCCTCCGTCAGCGGCTCACCACAATCCTCTCAGAGGGAGACGGCAGGGTCCGAATCGGCGGCCAGCACCTCGAGACAGTAGCCGAGGGGGTCCCTGCAGTGGAAAGGCATGTACCCGTCAAAGGCGGTGCGTTCGCTGGAGTCCACGTCGAAACCGTGGCTGGGCCGCGGTCACATGCCAGCCGGCCCCGCGCCGTCGTCGTTAGTCCAGGCCATCCCGGATGATCGGGCAGGTCATGCAGTGTCCGCCGCCGCGGCCGCGGCCGAGTTCGGCCCCGGCAATCGGGATCACTTCGACGCCGGCGTTCCGCAGTGCCGCGTTGGTCTGGGTGTTGCGGTCATAGGTGAACACCACGCCCGGTTCCAGCGCGACGGCGTTGTTCGCACTGTCCCACTGCTGCCGCTCGGAGGCGGAGTAGTCGCCGGCGGTCTCCACCAGGCGCAGCTTTTTGTAGCCCATGGATTCGGCCACCACGTCAACGAAGCGGCGGTCGCGGTGGTCCCGCACCTCCAGGCCGGGGCTGCGGTCCGAGGGGTGGATGGTGAAGGCGTGGATGCCGTCCACGATGGCCGGATGGATGGTGGCCAGGTCCCGGTCGGCGAAAGTGAACACCGTGTCCAGGTGCATCGCGGCGCGCAGCTTGGGCATGCCTGCCACGACGATCCGCTCGGCGGCCTCGGCAGCGAACAGCGACTGCGCGAGCTGGGTGATGGCCTGGCGGGAGGTCCGCTCCCCCATGCCGATCAGCACGGTGCCGTTGCCCACCGGCATCACGTCCCCGCCTTCCAGGTAGGCCTGGCCCCAGTCCTGTTCCCCGTCACCCCACCAGACGGTCGACGCCGCATACTCGGGATGGAACTTATAGATGGCCTGCATCAGCAGGGTCTCGTCGTGGCGTGCCGGCCAGTACAAGGGGTTCAGCGTCAGTCCGCCGCCGACCCAGCAGGTGGTGTCCCGGGTGTAGAGGGTGTTGGGCAGCGGCGGCAGCAGGTACTCGGGCCGGCCCGAGGATTCCCGTGCCAGGGCGATGTAATCGGTGCGGTAATCGGCGGGAAGGTCCGACGTCGCGAGCCCGCCGATGAGGTAGCGAGCCAGGTCCGCGCCGGTGAGCGAATCCAGGAACGCCCGGGTGCCGGACACCAGTCCCAGCCCGACCCGGTTGGCGACGATTTTCCGGTCCAGCAGCCAGGCCCGGGCCTCGGGCAGGTCCATGGTGGAGCCCAGCAGATCGTGCAGCTCCACGACGTCCACGCCGTGGTTCTCCATCTTGGTGACGAAGTCGGCGTGGTCGCGCTGGGCGTTCTCCACCCACATCACGTCGTCGAAGAGCAGGTCTTCCCGGTTCGTGGGGGTGAGCCGTTCGTGGGCAAGGCCCGGGGCGCAGACCAGGACCTTGCGCAGTTTGCCGACCTCCGAGTGCACCCCGTAGGTGGCGGCGTTCGGGGTGGAGGCGGGGGAAGGCATGGGATGCTCCTTTATCAGCAGACTTACCAGCATCCTTGCAGACGGAGGGGCGGGGGCCGAATCGGGGCACCTTTGCGGGATCGCTCGTAATCTAGGCATGCATTTCCTCAATACGGCTCGCACAACGCTCCGTACTGTCTGCACCCCCTAGACCGCCAAGATCGCAGCCTCATCTTCTGGGGCAGTCCCAAATCGCGAAGGGGTATCGACACTTGCCGAGCGAGCGGACCCAACCGCAGGGACCTCGAGTTCCCGGATGGACAGAACGAAGTTGTAGAATACCAAAATAGAAGATCCAATAAACTGGGGGATGCTCATGAGCGCCGGAATAACCATGTCCAAATCCATGAAGAAGAAACTGCCGCTCGAAGAGCAAGAAGGCATTTTGGACTTGTTGTGGGCTAAGAGCTCCGGGTTCTGCTGGCTGTGCCAAGGCACACTCAATCGCGCTTCGGACACAATCGTAGCTGACCACGAGATCCCTGAATCAGAAGGTGGACCAACAGATTTGGCGAACCTGAACCTTGCACACTCGCCATGCAACAGCGCCAAGCGGGCTGCGAGGACAATGGATGTTCGCCCCTATCTGCGCCTCGTTTCATATGCAAATAAGAGACGATTGAAATATGACGGATACCTCAAACACTTCGACATAAATCCGGCGTCAGTAGTGATCTCTCGAAGCGGACAAAATGCAACCATAGAACTGCCTAATGGTGACACTCAAGAGTGCCCTATTTTTGCAGAAAAAACTCCACAGAAAGAGTTTGAGTACATATTCGTCAGCCTGCCCCGTGAAGCGATATTCAACGATGATGATTGCCAACCCAGAGCTATCCGCCCTGAGCATGCTTGGGCGATTTATGGGGACCTTCAGCGGAACCCTCTTCATGAGCCTCCCAGCTGCAGAACTGAGACGGAAGCTTTAGAGCGACCCACCCGGCTCCTAATGTTCGACGGGCAGCACAAGACTATTGCGACATGGATGGCGGGGCGCGATTCTGTCACCGCAAAGGTTTACCTGAACCTGTCAAGCTCGGCCGCCAATGAGCTTGTTAATTCAATTCAAGCCAAGATAAAGAAGCTGCCGTTGTCACCATTTGAGCTGGCTGGCAAGATGTCTGATGAGTGGCAGAACAAGTTTCAAGAATACGAGAAGTCCGTCGGATCCACTGATATCTCGGAAAAGGGTTTTATTGACTGGCTTCCCAACACTGAACGAACGCGGGGAAAGCAGGCCCTGCATGGCGCGTTGGTCCAAGGGATTCTCGGCGATGAGGGGCTGCGCATAACCAATTACGTCAAAAAGCCGTCTGGCCCTCGTGAATCCATTGAAATCACCGAGCAGGCACTCAAGACAAAGATCATTGAGGGGCTCCTTATTAAGGATCCTCAGCGCTCCAAAGGTAACGATGCGCAGGCCGCTCGGGACCGGGAGGCAGAAAATATTATCGCCTGCCTTAACCGCTTCAGCGACCTCGCCTTTGACGTACCTGAAGGCTCTAATAGGACACCCCAAGAGTCTGAACGAGGCCGTCGAATGGTATACCAGGGGTCATTGGCCTATATTTCGAAGCTGATCCGCGAGCTATGGTTCCATATAGCGTGCCGTTCCGCCGAAAAAAACCTCATGGACGATGAATTCGATGAGAATCAGTGGAAGCTATTCCAAGAAGGAATAGATCGACTAGTAAACCACCCGATCTGGACGGCACCTTGGGGAGACAAGCCAGGGTTGAAAACCCTTCAAACAGGACTTGAAAAGAACCAAGCATCAAAGGAACTGTTCGAAGAGCTGGGTTTGAGCCTCACCCACTTAGTCATGGGCAATAAGGACCCACAGTTCCGCAAACACTGGTCTTGAGCAGTCATTCGAGGCGGTCGCCAAGCCGTCTCCATTGGCACCGGTGGGAAGGTCGAGATAAGAGGCTGCTGGCAATTACCGGACCTAAAATGTTGTCATAACCATAAGATTTGGCGGCGATCCTATCCAAGGGTCGCCGCCGTTTCTTGGTCTCGGCGTCCGCGAGCAGGAGCCTTTAAACGGCCCCGAGCAGCTCCAGCGGCTTCCCGCTCCACGATACGACCAAACCATCCCGTGCACGGGTGGCAGCCACGTACAGAAGCGACCTTTCCCGCAGCAGGGCATCGGCCTGTTCCGCAGGCGCCAGCTTCTTGTAGGAGGCAGGCAATGAGTCGGCAGAGAGGCCGTAGAGAACTACCCGGGTGAACTCCATGCCTTTGGAACGATGCATGGTCATCACCATCGGTGCGCCGGCGGGATCTGACGCGTCAACGTTCCGGGCGCGCATCCCCCGTTCGTCGAGACCGCTGATGACCTTGGCGACCTGATTGTTGTAGCGCACGAGGATGCCAACGTTCCCCAGATCAACACGGTCTTCTTGCCAGGTCTTCAACGTCGCTGCAAGGTTGTCTAGTTCTGCGACGGAGGTCGGGGCCGCCTGCTCCAGCGGTGTTGGGCCAACCCGCGAGGAGGTATAGCCGCTGACCGATTCCTGCTCACCTTCGATATCTGTCACCGGCGCTCCCTTTAGGAGTCCGACGGCGTACGCGAGGTTTTGCTGGGTGGTTCGGTAATTCAATGTGAGACGCCGGGAACGACCCACAATTCCAATTCCGAAGCGCGAAAGCGGAACCTTCTGCCCGTAAATGCGCTGGTGGGAGTCCTCCGCGATGAAGAGGTCATCCGGGCCTTTCTTCACCAGTTCCCGCAGGAAGAGCCAGTGGCCAGCGTGGAGGTCCTGGGCCTCGTCGATCAGTACATGGTCAGCAACGCGATTGCCGTCCCCCCGCTGGCGGAGGACGCAGGCAGCCAAATGCGCCATTTCCACATAGGTAGCGTGCATCTCAATGCGGTTGTGGTACCGGTATTCTTCGATGAGTTTCCAAACTGCCAGCCGCTTTGCACGGTTCAGGGCTGTTCCTCTCCCGGCGCGGGGGATCTTCAAATAGTCGTCTTTGGCCGTGATCAAGTTCGGCAGAACGACCGTCTCGTACTCCTGCTGCAGGAAAGTGGCGTTTGCCAGCTCAGGCTCCAACCCGTGGTCCACACTCGCCAGGGCATATTCCCATTGCTTGGCGCTGGGATCCGTGCCGATAAGGTTGCTCGGCGCAGGGAGTTCCATGCCAAACAGGCCCTTCATGGCCTGCCGTTTTTCAGCATCGGTTGCTGGGTGGAGGACCCTGGACACCAACGAATCCACACCCGCTATCAGGACACCGCTCTCCCCCGGCTTCTCGGCACGGCGCAGTTCGTTATCCAGCCTCGACAACCCATTGTTCAGGGACTCGGCAAGCGTGGTGGTGTAGGTGGTCAGCACAACCCTGGAGCTGGGTTCGGACTTGGCCAGCATGCGGGCACGGTGCAGGAGCACCACCGTCTTGCCAGTCCCAGCCCCGCCCGACAGACGGAAGGAGCCGTTGTAATGACGCTCTGCATAAATCCGCTGCTCCGGGTGGAGGAAGGTCCGCCAGGCATCGAAGTCTCCGCCTTCAATGACCCTGCGCAGTTCCTCGGAGTCCTCACCGATGAAGGTGAATTGCATCTTGGTGGCGGGATGCTCCAGCGCCTGCTTGATCTTCTCTTCTTCGGTCGCCTGCGGGTCCACAACAAACTGATTCAGCGCGAGCTTGTCTTCGACCTCGGCCATGGACATGCCGGCCGCGAGCTCCAGCAGCGCAGTGGCCTGCCAGTCCGGGGCGTCCCCGAGGAGGTCGATCAGACGGTCATCAGAGGGGGCTGCGTATGCGGCTTGGACAAGCTCCTCATCCAGGCCGAGGCGGGAAACCAGATCCGCCGCTTCGGTCCCGGACTGCGCCAGCGGGTTGACCCAAACCTCCGCAGGCACGGTGACCGGGGCGGATTCGATCTCAGGTTTAGGCGGCACAGGCGGCGTTTTCGCCCTTGCGGGCTCAGCTGTATTGGCCGGTGCAGACTTGCGCAACACTTCCAGCACACCGTTGGCCGAGTTGACGTTGAGAACGCTTGAGCGGGCAATTTCGATAGCCTGATCGTGCGGCCACGCGCCGTAGTAGAAGTAGTGCGGAATAGTATCCAGGAAAACCTTGAACAGCACCGCCCGAAATTTCTGATCGATCCTTCCGGTACGAACCCGGGGATCCGCCGGGTTCTGCATCGGTTCAATGTGCAGGCCGGGAGAGGTGTCGTCCTTCTGCAGTTTTTCGAAGAACGAATAGACCTTGGCCTTCATGGCCCCGTCTATCTTGTCCTTCTGCTTAATCCAGGTCACCAACGCCATTTCAAGCCCCCATCGTCTTCAGAAGTTCCTGGATGTCGTCCACGTCGGTTGTGGTTGTCCAGCCAGCGGACTCAAACATCCCGCGTGATTCGTCGTCGTAAGCCAGCGCCACCTGGAATTCCGGCCAGGCGAGATCAGCCACGTAGCCTTCAAGCTCGTAGCCGAGCTCCGGCAGTTGTGGCAACCCCATCTCCGCGAGGCGCAGCACGACCGCCTTCTCCGCCTCGGTGGCGTCGGCGAGGAGCTCCTGCCATTCGCTACCCACGACCTGCGCGGCTTCCTCCTGGGCGGCTTTCGCGTTCATGTCGCCCGCGGAAACGCTGGAGGAGACGGATCCGATCGTCATTCCCCAAGGCTTGAAAGCCAACAGATTGGACAGCTGGAGCCAGCCGCGCCACGATTCCTCATGGCCCGATCCGGTGAGGGAGTGATCACGGTCATCGAGGCAGAGCCCGACGGTGATCGACGCCGGATCGGAGGGAGAACCAGCTGCTGTGAACGCCAGTACTCCAGCCCGATAGGTCCATGCCTGTGTGTCTCCGGGCAAAATCGGTGCCAGGCTTCCTTGGGCTACGTCCTTGGCATGGATGTACACGGCGTCTCGATCCGCGGGGACACGTTCGGGCTGCGAGAGCATCAGCGGCACCAACTCTGAGAACTTCTGCCAGGCCTCCGGGTCGGGCCGGTTGACCCATTCCCAAAGCATGGAGACCGCGTCCCTGCCGAGCTGATTCATGATGCCCGCATCCACGGGATACCTGGTCATCAACTGCGCATTCAGGTTCTCGTTTACCCACCCCGGCATAGAAACGGGCGCATCAGATCCCGCCTCAAATGACGTCACGTCGTTCCACGTGATTGCCCACGGAATGACGGCGGCAGAAAGGTCCGTGGTGTGCCGCAGCCGATCCCGTTTTTCGGCGTCGTCAGCAATCCGGTTGTGTTCCGGGCTCGCGTGGAACGCGTATCCGTCGGTGTAAATTGCCAGCACTGGGAAGTTGGGATCCGCAGGGCCTTGAAGGAGAAAGTCCGGACGTGTTCCGGCCACATCCACCTGAGGAATCAGCTGCCATCGGAACGGTTGCCCCGGGATCTTGAAGGTGATGGTGTCCGCCAAAGCGCCCGGCGTCACTTTGACATGGGCTCCGACGTCCTTGAGCCGGTCCATCCACACCTTGCGGAACCTTTTCTCCAGGAAGGACTCACTGCTCGTGTCCTGGACAGGTACATCCTCGGTCACTGTCCACGCATCGAACGACGGCGTGGTCTCGCCGTCGTCGGTCCCCACCAGAAGCAGCTGCCGAAGGATACGTTCAGCCGTTGCCCGGGCAACTTTGTCCACCTGCCACGGTTCGGCATGCGGCAGCAGACAATGGTGGCAGGCGAGGCGTTCCTCACTCCTGCAACTGCAGTCCCGCAGCGTCTCCCATGCAGCATTCAGGAGTTGCCATACGCGCTCTGGGTCCCCGAACTCGGCAAGGTAGCCGGTTCCGCCGGGGACCTTGTCATGCAGCAGCAACGCCGGACGATCACCTCCGCTTAGGGCGTCGTTAATGCGCAGCACACCCAGGTGGTCCGGAGCGCCCCCCAGAACCTTCTGCAGGCCCAGAAGGATGGCGGCCTGCAGGCTGGGAATCGAGAAGTCGTCCCCGAACGTCACTTCCGGGGGCAGATGAAGCACCACGCCCTGGGTGCTGAGCTCCCGGGCGAGGACCACTTCCCGGATACTCTCTTGCTCCTGCTTGCGGTATTTGCACCAGAACCGGTGCTCGGTCGGTTTGTTTTCCTTGGCCGCCTGGTCCAGCTGCCCGCAGTAGGAACACAGCCGAAACATCGGCGCCTTGACCTCATCGCCGGCGATGAGCCGGACCCCGCCGTTCGACGCCGTGCGGCCGGTGTTAAGCCAGCGGATGTCGATGCGGTTCAGGTATTCGGCACCGAAATCGAGGCCATCAATGAACCAGCGTTTCTGCAGGTGCTGCTCGTCGATATCCGCTGCGGCCGCGATGGTGAAGCGTTCGCGGACGCGGTTATCCCGGCGGTCATTGATCGCGGCTTCATCACGGCGGATCTCCGCAGAGACCTTTTTCATCAGCACGACGTTCAGGATCTGGCCCATGTCTGCGATGGCAGTGGTCTTGCACCGGAGGCATGATTCGACCGGTTTGCTGGCGGCCGCTTCCTTGTTGATCCATCCACACTTCGGGCATACCTGCCACTGCATGACGTTGCTCTGCTGTGGACCGAGGTCGACGGCGTCGATCAGGATTTCCATGCCCTGGGCATAGAACGTAGCCCCGGGTGCAAACTCGCTCAGCGCAACAGACGCGCCGCGGCTGTAGGTGACGGTGTCGGTTTCGAACTCCTGGGTGTCGGCGTCTTTCCAGGAGAGCCCGACGTCCAGGCAGACGGAATCGTCCAGGAGCGTGTAGTTGGGGAAGATGCCGTAGGCCTCGAGGACTGAAATCCAGTAGTCACCGCGCAGCTCCATGAGCTGTCCGCCAATCATCCGCAGCGTTGCTTTGGCGGTGCGCAGTGCCTGGGGAGCGTCGGAGGATGCGTCGCCCAGCCGCTCTGCGTCGTCGGCGGCCTTCTGCAGTTCGGGCATCACGGCGTCGATGGTTTTGCGGCGGGCTTCCAGTTCCTGGATGTCCGCTTTCCACTGCCCGGCGGCCCGTACAAGGTGACGGGCCAGATCGCTGGGCTCGCCGTCGTCGTGCTCCGTAGCCCAAGCCGTCAGGCGATTCCGGCTGGCCTCAGACAAACTGTCGCCGAACTGGGACAGGAACTCCTGCAGATAGGCATCCGCGTTGGTGGTGGCTTCCTGGATGATGTCCCCCAGATACGACCCAGGTTCAACGCTCCCCAGGGCATGGATGGCCTCGCGGGGGTGGCGGCGGCCGGAATCGCGGGCGAACCTGTCGGCGATGTGGGCAACGTACTGGCGTGCCAGGATTTCCTCGGCGTCCAGATATGTGGCGGGCGGCTGGACCACGCCGTTGATGACGGAGAGCGGCTCGTTAAGCTTGGGCAGATGCTCGCCTCGGCCCTGCACGAAGGCAAGGACCAGGGAGTTCCCGGTGAGGCGTCCTGCCCGGCCCACCCGCTGCACATAAGAGGCTACCGAGGTGGGCAGGGAGGCGAGCATGACACAGGAGAGATCTCCGATGTCGATGCCCATCTCAAGCGTCGGCGTCGCGACCAAGACGTTGGGTGCCTGTGGGTTATCCGATCCGGACTTGAACTGTGTCTCGTAGGCAATGCGCGTGGCGTCGTCCAGAAGGGACGTGTGTTCCTTCGCCACAACGCGTTTGCTCTCCTGCGAGGAGTAGAGCGTCCGGTAGAAGTTCTCCGGGGCACCCTCAATCCGTTCCAGCTTCCCCGGACAGCGCACCAGCGTGCAGGGTGCTCCATCCAGCTGCTCACAGACAGTCCGGCTTCCCGGAGTCACGGCCCGGCAGACCGTGCAGGCCAGGACATGCTGTTTATTTTTCAGCTCGTCGGCAGCGGGAGGTGAGACCAGGATTTTGTCAGCGTCCAGCCAGTAGATGTCCGCTCCGGACTCGGTACGGGATGTCCCCAGCACGTCGTCCTCTGCCAGCGCCAGGATCAACGCCTTGGCGAGGTAGGCGCTGTCCGCCGTCGGTACGCCCAGGCAGCGGGAGGTCCAACGGGCGTACCAGGACGCGGTGGACGTGACGGAGTCGAAGTTTTCCGCCGTCGCATCGGCTTTCCCGATCCGTGGGAAGGTGGGAGCGGACCGGCCTGCCGGGAACGCGGGCATACCCTGCCCCTTGGGACGGCCTCCCCAGATCTGCCAGCGTCTGCCGTCTTTGGCGATGTAGTTTTTCAGCCAGTCATGATAAATGCCGCCCTGGAGGCGCACGCGCTCAACAGTTCCCCGGACCCACTGCAGCAGTTGTTCGGGGGTGGGGGCAGCTTCGCCGAGCATGGTCTGGTGCTGTGCGCTCTCCCAGGCCTTGCCCGCGACGGTGAGCATTCTCGTGGGGCTTCCGGCATCGGTTTCGACGGCGACTGCTCCGGTGAGCTCCAGGGTCCGGCCTGTGCGGGACTGGAGTCCCAGCTCGAGGATGGCGTCGAACTGCAGACGACGCCGGACATATTTGCGCGCCGTCGTTCGGGCCGACGGCGGAGAACCAGGACGCCAGAAGGGAACGAATTCCTTGCGGTCCGCGTACTCGGGCGCTATCAGCTGGTACCGATCGGCGGGCATAGAAGCACCGGAGATGGCAGCCTCAACAACCTCCGTCAGCGTCCGGATGTCGTCTCCCAGAGCCCGCCGCAGTGCAGTGCGAAGGGTCATCGTGTGGGAACGGGACTGGACGTATCCGGCCTTGTGGGCAGCATCCTGGACACTGTCGGTGAAAACCAGTGCCTTCTTCTCCGCCTCATGGAGACCCTGCGCGCCGAAGAGGTTCGAGATAGTGACTGAGAGCATGGTGGAGATGGCACTGCCCATAAAGGCGATGCCTTCCTTGGCCAGGCAGGCCGGGCAGACGTCCTGTTTGGACTGGTCGTCTGCGTCCTGTCCTGCCAGCATCAGGACGGGAATGATACGGCCCTGCAGCAGGTCGGCACTGTCGTCCGCGGGCGGGGTCTTGGACAGGCTCCGGTTGGTAGTGTGCAGCCAGTGCAGACCTTGGATCCTCTCCGCACCGTCCTTATTGAACTCGACGGCGTCGGCTTCCTCCGCGGCGGAGATGAACGTCCGGAACCGGGGATTGTTCACGAGCCGGGATTCACGGACCTTAGAGTCGTCCAGTTCTAGATCCATTCCGGTGGGCGCCAGCAGGGCTCCCCAACCGTGCCGTCCACAGTGCCGGCAATAGAGGGCAGGAAGGAACATGGTTTCGGACTGGTCGATACCGTCGTCGGCCCAGCGGAATTTCGGGACGGTGTCCACTGCACTGTCCACCCGGGACATTTCGCGGATCCAGAAGTGCGTTTCCACGGTCAGCGCTTTCATGCCGGAGCGGGCGCGGACATGGCTCAGCAGCGCGATGACGTGGGACAGGAACTCTTCGACTGCGCCGGTGGGCAGGGCGCGATTGGCAACCTGGGCGGGGAATACTGCCTCGGCCAGCGTGGAAAGTGCGACGGCGTCGGTGGCGTTGGCGAGCAGTGCGCCTGTGAGCGGGTGGGTTCGGACTGCATCCAGCAGATCGTCGGGAGGCGTTTCGAACAGGGCCTTAAGCACGGGTTCGACGACGGCCTCAACGTCGGCCCCCTTCTCTCGGAGGCTGGCCACGGCGGTGTTGGTTACTCCGATGTTGAGGCTGATGGCCTGCATGCTTCTGTTCTCAGCCTTGCCGGAGCCCAGCCCGGCCCAATCTTCGGCGCTTAGGCGGGATTCAGTGATGACAGCTTCCGGTGGGAAGGCTTCACCGAAGACGGTTTCGGCGAAATCCAGCATTGTCTGCGGGTCTCCCCCGCTGCCAAGGGTTGCGGAGGTGGCCACGGGAGTCGCGCGTCCGAGTGGCCGTGCACGGTCCACCTCGGTCAAACCGTTCGGGGTGTTGGTGAGGTCGTCGGGCCAGTAACTCTTCAGGGTGAGGCCAAGCCGGCGCAGGAGCATGGCGACGTCGGTGCCTTGGGCGCCGTCGTAGGTGTGGAATTCGTCCAGGACAACGTACTGGAGGCTCTGGGCGGACTTTGCCCACAGCGGCGCGTCGTCGTGGCGCAGCAGGAGCATGTCCAGCATTTTGTAGTTCGTCAGCAGGATGTCCGGCGGATCTTCGTGGAAGACTCCCCGGTCATTGATCAGCCCGTCAGGCGAGACCTTGGTCCGCGGCGTGTCCTTCTGTCCGGTGTAAAGTCCGGCGGTGACTCCGCTCAGCTCCGGGTATTTCGTCAGCACGTCAGCGAGACGCTTGGCCTGGTCGTTCGCCAGGGCGTTCATCGGGTAAAGGATGAGCGCCTTGACACCCGTGGTTCCGTCCTTCTTGGCGCGGAGCACGTGGTCCAGGATGGGGTAAAGGAACGCTTCGGTTTTGCCCGATCCGGTGCCGGTGGTGATAAGGGTCGGTTCGGGCCGGCGGTATCTGCTGCCGCTGCCTGCGGGCGTTAGCGCTTTGCTGCTGAGCCGCTGGAAGGCCCGCGCTTGGTGACCGTAGGGCTCGAAGCCTTGATACCAATCCAGGCAATCCCGCCAGCCCGGTGCCGCGCTTTCGAAGGGGAGCCGAAGACGAACGTAAGGGCCTTTGAACAGGCCCTTTTCGGGGTTGGAGAGAAAGTCTTGGATCGCGGACTGGGCGCCCGGGTCGGTGAGTGCAAATGTGGTCGCCAGGAAGTCTGACAGACCGCTGCGCAGGTCCTGGCTCTGGCTCGTTGGAAGCAGTTCCGACATTTAGCTTTTGTCCCCCAGCAGGTTTTCGAAGTGGGCGTAAGCCTTACGCATATCTTCCTCGCGGTCAAAGCTACGGAAGGGGAATTCGAACACGTACTCGACGCCGCTCTGCGGGTGGGTCCAGGTGCGCTCTTCAAGGGTCAGCTTTTCGCCGACCTTATGGTAGAGCCGGTTCATGCCTCCAGGTACCTTGCGACCGTTGGCGTCATAGAGGTCATTTTGCTCGTAGCCACGAAGAACAGGGAACTGCGTGCGGTAGATGGTACAGAGTTCGTCAGATGAGATTCCAAGGCCAATCGCCGAAAGAGCATCCAACTCGATCAGAGTCATTCGGCGTTCGAGTGCAATTCTTGGTGAGGTCTCCATGGTCCAAGGCATACCAGACACCCTCGTCCACAAACCGGAATGTACCTGGGTTAGACAGTTCAGCTTCAGACCCCGCTCACTTATTAAACGTTTCAAAAGGGGGTCCTCGATGCGCGGAAGTCCTGAGATAAACACGCCGCGCAAATTCGCAACCTGAGAGACCTTAACTAAAAAGTCGACCGGGATTGACGCCCAAAGTCCCAACAACAGTGCAAGCTCGGTCTCCTCGACCACGGCAGAGTGAGTTCCGTCGGTATGTGCAGCTCCAGGAGGGATAAGTGCTGGGAAGAGAGTCCGAATTCCAGTGGTTGACGCCATCATGCGCCACCCAATTCGGTACCGGTTGCGGACCGGTTCCGGCTGCTCGTTCGCAGTCAGATAATCGCCGTAATCACGGTCATACGACCGGCGGTTTGCTGTTATCTGGTAGCTGGTCCGCGGAATGAAGTTTTCGGGAAGAGCTTCAAGATCAACTTCGGTCCAGTCCAGGTTGTTCTTCATCGTGGGGTTAGGCTGCTTCGCGAACGGGTTCGCGACCGTGAAGTGCGGCCCCTGGAGGATGACGTCATCCCACGAATCTGGAACGGCTGACCCCACATCGAAATAGCCTTTTTTGCGATCGATGGATTCATCCCAGCCGCGTGAGTATTGAAGTCCTAGTTCCCGCACGCGGGGAGCTTTGCTGAGCTTCTCGAGCACGCGAGAACTTGCACGGTTCACCGGGTAGACCATGCGTGCATGAAGAGGCGGCGTACCCGGTTCGTCCAAGATATCGGCCCAGACCTTTAGGATGCTTTCGTCAACGCGGATGATGCGCTCCAAGTGCGGGCGGGTATCCCAGTTCCCCTCGCTGTCCTTCAAACCAGGAACTTCTCCGGAGCCGTCATGAACCTCCGATCGCGCAACCGTGTCGGGGTGGTAAAGCGATGCCGCCATTCTGAATTCGGGCCACTCCTTGGGCGAGCCGTAAACGTGTACGCCGTAGGTAACCAAATGGTGTATCTCAAACAGGGACAGCTCGTTGATGAACTGCCAATGCCGGCGGAGGCGCCGGTAGGTCTCTGCCCGCAGATACGCGGCTTTTTTCTCGGTGAAGTGAGACTCCGGGTGCACCAAGGCAATCGCACCCTTCTTGGAGACAGAACGCCACGTGCGGACCATAAAGGCCCTATAAAGATCTGGCTGCAACCCTGCCAACAGTGCGTAATCCGCGGGTGAGCCCAAGAACGCGGCCACCACTGGTGTAGGAACTGCCGCATTAATGAAGGAATCCTGCATACCCGGCTGTGCCAACGTCTCCAGCCGCTTAGCCGTAACCTGCGCCTGGGTTGGTTTCTCTGCCAGCTGCCACCAGGGGTCGCCCTCTGCAAGAAGTGCTGCCTCGTCAGAGCGGGGGCGGACCCATGGCGGGTTTCCCACCTGAAGATCAAAACCGCCACGGCCGAAGACTGAAGCGAAGTCGAGTTCCCAATGGAAGAAGCCCTGCTCCTTCGCTACGTTCTCACAGACTTGAAGCCACGGGTGCTCCTCGAGGACAGCCTCGATCTTCCGCACCTGCGCTGTACTGTGATCGAACGACTCGATGCCCTCCAGCTCGCCCCATGAAGCCATTGATAGGACAGAAGTCTGCCCCTCAACGCGCCCATACTTTGACGGCATTTTCTCCTTAGATGTCTGGCCGAGAATCCCCTCCAAGGCAGAAATCCACTGCTCCAAGGTCGGGGGCTGTGAACCCCCGGTGGCGCCTTCAGTCAACGGCCAGAACCAGATTGCGTTCCAAGCATCCATTACGCGCCGCAGCCGCTGGTAGGAGCCATCCGGGTCGCTCAACGACGCCTCGATCTGCTCCCGCGTCACAGCCTCACGCGGGTGCCGGTCGGCTCCATCGACACTGGCCTCTTCCTTGCCGAAGTAGTCGATGTCTCGGCGGGCTTCCGATTCGGCGACCTGAAGCCGGCGTAGAGCCAGCTTCCACAATGACTCCACACGGCCACTCAGCGCGACCAGCCGGTCGATCTGCGTTTTGGTCGGTTTGGCCTTGATTCGTGACCGCCAAACCTTGAGCTCCTTCTGAGCGTCGCCTGCCAGGTCCTTCACTTCCTTGGCCTCTGCGGCAGTGCCCCACCCGTCGGCTGGAAGAAGGAAGTGATGGACGCGTGATACCACCTGAGGATCATCCGAGTCGTTGGCCATCGCGCCCACCAGCCCGGTCAGAGGAGCCTCGGCTGGTTCTGACTTCAACCACGACTTATCCGTTATTGCCGCACGTGAGTAGGTGGCGCGCCGGGAGCCGATTAGCGAGTTACCCCGCTTGAGCCGCAGCCCGAACCAGGGCGCCTGCAGGCCCTGAACCATCGTGTCCAACCACAAAGAGACTTCTGCCAGTTCCACCGCCGTCGAATTCAGGTCCACACCATGAACCTGGTGCAGCGCGATCTGCGCCTTAACCCTTTGCAGTTCCTGCTGATACTCGTCCGCGGGGATCTGGGTGTCGAGTTCAGCTTGCTTGCGCTTCAGGTACTCATCGGCAAGCTGGCGGACGGCCTCAATCGCGAACGCTCCGGAACCCAGAGCCGGTTCGCACACGGTGAGGTTTAGGATCTCATCAGCTGAGGTTGTCTCGCCGTCCTGGTCCAGCAGTTCCTCCAGCGCCTGGGAGACGACGAACTTGGTCAGAACCTCAGGCGTGTAGAACGAAGCCGACTGCTGACGCTCCCTACCGGCCAGCCGGAAAACAAACGAACCCTTTTCATGCCGGACGGGTTTCTTTTCCCCCGTGAGCTCATCCTCGGACTTGACGAAGTGCCGGGGATCAATGGAATCGGCCCGATCCACCGGGACAACCCAGGAGCCCTTCTCAGGGTTCCCGTCTTTCGCCACCTCATAGAGTGGCTCGGCAGCAATGAAGCCGGTGTAGGACATCAGCCCTTCGTACACCGCGCCAAGCTGGTTGATGCCCAGCTCCGCGTAGGAAATGAAGCCGCGGTCCTTTCCACGGGATTCCTTGCTCAGCAGCAGGTTGCGCAGTACCCGCTGGAGCTCCGAGTTGCTGAGTCCTACCTCATTGATGAAAGAGGTTGCTTGGGACTGGAAGAGATCAGCCTTCAACGGTTGGAAGACCAGTCCCTCGTTGTCTCCGCTCGCCCGTTCGACCTCATCGCGAGACATGCCCCTGGCCGGATCATGGCCGCCGTCGACCAGCCGGAAGAGCAGTTCCAGCGACTCATAGATATGTGTGCCGCGCTGGGTTTCCCGGGACTGCATATTCACCAGCGTCAGTTCGCGGAGCCGGTCCAGGCCGTACCCTTCACTGTATTCGCCAGCTCCAACGGGAAGCACTCCCATTTCCGGGGATGCTTCCGCGTACAGCAGGAACAGGATCCGGTAGAGAAAGCGCAGGGACTGTTTGGCGAGAACCTGACCGTCGACGTCGTCCTCATGAAGGCCGCGGGCGGCGCGGCGCTGCAGGACATCGTTAGCGATGATTTCGATGGAGCGGCGGATCCCCTCACGCAGGTCCTGCGAGACACCAACCGTGTGTTTGACCGAGGACTCCAGCACGGTGTCCCACCACACGGATCCGTCCGGCGCGGGCATCAGGGAATCCCTGCCAAAGATACTCAGGAACCGGTCGGTTTCGCCGTACTTCTTGGTGTCGTTCCGGTCCGCAACCAGCAGCGCGTCGGCGGCAAGATAACGTCCCTCGGCCCAGCGTTCGGGCTCGGTGAGCACCGTCCAACGCCCGGCCATGATCACCACAAACCGCGGCGCCCGTTCCGCCAGGTACATCTCCGATACGAGCTTGGCTGCGGTGAGGTCGGTTTCTTTGCCGTCAACCAGCACCCTGCCCAGCGGGCGGACGGATGAGAGAACGTCTTCGGCAGCGTCAGCGGGAGTCGCTTCGAGGAACAGCACATCCAAGTCACCCGTCGCCCACACACCGGAGACCATAGTTTCGGTGCCGCTGCGGTTGAAGGTGACAGTCGCCGTCGTTCCCTGAAAACCCAGAGCGTGCCGGAGCACGGAATACGCTTCAGCGGCGCCGGCCGGGTCTTCGGCCAGACCGGCCAGAAGCACCTGCAACCGTCCACGGGCCTCGGCAAAACGGGTCAGCGTAGTCGAGTCGCCGTCTTTGGCCTGTTCATCCCAGGACTTGCGGAGCTTGATAACCTCGGCCTGGTAAGACTCTTTGGTGGAATCCGTGGTGAAAAAGTGCTCACTGATCCAGTCCTCTCCGACAACAATCGAATCAAAAGACGGCATTACTGGTTGGCACCTTCCAAAGGAGCGGCAGGGGTGTTGCGCGGGACGATCACAAGCAGCGGGCGGACCAGTCTCTGGGCGGGGGCAAGCGACTGGGCAATACGTTGTTCCTCGGTCACGCGGGCCCGCTGCTTCCGGACTTCGGCCCGCTGAGCCAGCGCGAAGGATTCCTCCGTCCAGCCGTGCGCTCGGCTGATCCATGCGTGGAGACGCGCTCCGGCCTGTTTCGCGGCCTCGCCGAAGGTGAGTTCCAGATTGTTGGTGGCGTGCTCCACGGCATGCGGCAGCAGGTCCTGAAGGCCGTTGAGCTGCACGGGCCCGGGGTTGGTTGCCTTGGCGTGAACACCGATCTCTGCGAGATGCTCACCGATGTCCGGAATGGTCTCAGCGATACAGAAGTCCGGGCTTTGCGGGTTGGGGAACTCCACCCCGATGAATGCCTTGGACACCACCTGCCCACGCTGGTTCATCAGGGTTCCCATCAGCAGGATCTGTGGGGAGTCGACGTCGCCGCGGACCGCCAGGACTTCGCTGCGGGACATGGAGGCCAGGGCGCGGTCGCTGGCCCAGTCAAGGACCGGGTGCAGCGGCCCGAGGTAATGCGCTTCGGGCCAGCTCATGGTGTCCGACTCACGGGCCCGGTCCAGTTCCCGGGTGCCGGCCTGCACGTTGGTGGCCAGTTTGAGCTTCTCGGTGACCTTCCGCTCGGACAGGTAGTCCTGCGGGAGGTAGCCGAGGCGGTGCTGCAGGTCAGCTGGCGGCTCCAACTCAGCGATGCCGTGGCCGGGGTAGACGGTCCAGCCCAGCCTCTTCTGCGGATCGCCGAAGGCTTCGCTGAGGGCCTCATCGAGGAAATCCAGGTCCGTGGGGTAAAGGCCCAGGGGCTTTTCCACCGGGATGTCTTGGATTGTTGCTGCGTCGTGCTCTTTTTGTGTCTCCGGGTTCAGGACGGCGTCGAGGAAGTCCCAGTCGTCGTCGGACTTCGCTTCCGGATCCGGGACCGTGTCCTCGAAGGCCTTCTTGCCCATTAGGACATCCCGGATAGCGTCCTCTTCCTTCTTTTCGCTGTACTCCCCCATCAGCGAGGCGACGTCGTTGAGCACTGTGTGGGCTTCGTGTTCGCGTTCCATCAGGCGGGTCAGGACCTTGATGTCGCCGGAGAAGCGGGTGTTGTCCGGATTGAGCAGCAGGGTGGTGATCTGCGGCTTGTGACGCTGCCCAAAACGGTCGATGCGCCCGTTGCGCTGTTCGATGCGGATGAGGCTCCACGGGATATCGAAGTGGATCAGGTGGTGGCATTCGGCGTGCAGGTTCACGCCCTCGGAAGCGACGTCGCCTGTGACCAGGACGCGCAGAGGGCTGTTGCCGCGCTTGAACTGGTCAACGATGCGCTGCTGGTCAATATCGCTGAGGCCGCCGTGCAGCAGACCGATGTTTTCGGGCTTGAGACCCAGAGCCCTGGGAAGCTTCTCCTGCAGCCACTTCAGTGTGGCCACTCGTTCGGCGAAGACGACGGCCCTTGTGTTGGAGCCTTTCCCGACGCCGATACGTTTGAGGTAGCTGACCAGTTCGTTGTACTTGGCGGATTCTCCGGTGTTGGCTGTATTTGCGAGCTGCTGGAGATGCTTGAGCGCTTCCGCTTCTTTGGCCTCCACCGGGGAGTCGGCGTCGAGCTTTTTAAGCCGTTCGGTGACGGTTTCCAGCAGCGCTGCGGGGCTGGAGAGGAAGGCTTTGGCCAGGGTCCAGGAGAACAGAGACCCGTTTTGCCCGGAGTGGGGTGCCGGCTTGCCGTCCGGGTAGAGCCAGACGTCGGAGAGTTCCTCGGCGATGGCGTTTTCAGCAGGCGATGCCGGAATGAGCCGGTTGTCCGGTTCTTCGCGCTCCGCCCAGTCGGCACCGACTTCCTGGGCTACCTCGGGGCTGTGGCGGTGCCGGCGGATGATCAGGTTTTCGACCTGTTTGGCGTCGAAGCTGCCGTCGGGCCGGACGACGGTGGGGTCCAGAAGGCGGAGCAGCTCGGCGAAGGATTCGTTGCGGCCGTTGTGCGGGGTAGCTGATGCCAGGATCAGGGCCTCGGCGTTGGGCGCAAGGATGCGGGCGAGCTCGTTGTTCAGCGTGCCGGTGTTGGTGAGGTTGTGGGATTCATCGATGACGACGGCGTCCCACTGCAGTTTGCCCAACTGGGCACGGTAGCGGGCGCTCTTGAGGGTGTCGATGGAGATGATGGCGCGCTTGTAGTAGGTGAAGGGGTTGCGGGTGGCCGGCAGCTTCTGGCGGACTTTCTGGATGCCGGCGGAGTCGAGCCGCACGAACGGCAGGGCGAACCGGCACCACAGCTCGTGCTGCATCTGTTCCAACACGTGGCGGGGCGTGACGATCAGGATGCGGTCGCCGCGGCCGCGTTTCACGAGCTCGCTGAGGATCATGCCGATCTCCAGCGTCTTGCCCAGGCCGACGGCGTCGGCGATCAGGATACGGGGGCGGATGTTCTTTGTATCCAGCGCCTTGGCGACGGCGATTTGCTGGTACTTGAGGTTGCGGGACAGCATTCGGGTGGAGACGGTGAGCTCTTTGGCCGACTGTGGCGTCGGTGTTTTTCGAAGAGTGGTTTCCAGGAAGAGGCGCGCCTTCCGGTAATTCGGAGTGTCGTCGGCGACGATCTTGGACTTGGCCGGGTCTACAACCTCGATGGTGTCCAGTCCCGAATAGAACGCTGCAGTGGTGTCCCGCACCAGCTCGGTGAGGCCCTGCACCCGGACCAGGGTGCCGTCCACCGAGGGTTCGGCTGCGGTGACCAGCCATTCCTCGTCTCTGATCCGCACCACCGAACCCGGTGCGACGTTGAGCTGTTCTGGCTTCACTGGTGTGACGGTCAAGCGTGTCTCCTGCATAGTGGTATCCCCCTGTGTTCCATTATGTGCCAAGAGTGATCCTGCGATACGCCTATGCTGTGCAGCTCCCGTCGCGTCTTGCTGACGTATGGTCTTTTGCCTCCGTGCCGATGATCAGCAAGTGCGCAGCGACGACGGCAGTCGGCTCAGCGCTAGGGAAGTGGCGGACCGCGCGCAACATGACTACCCGGCTCTTCGTGGCCCCTCGTTCGTGCGGTTCCATCAGGTGGCGACGGCGACATGTACTTCGAGAATTGAGACGGCCACGTTCAGCAGTACTATGAACCCCGCGAGACCTGGCAGCTGCTATCAACTCTTTGCCAGCACCTGCCGCAGCGGCGATGTGGTGGTCCCATGCACTGAGGAGCTTCGGTGAAGACGGGGGCTTCCACCAGCTGTGGCGGCATCAATACGGCGGCCGGACCCAGCGGGAGGTTCAACAGGAACGGCCGCTAGCTCCGGCCGCGAGGACGAAGCCGACCGTGGTGCTGAACTCCAGGAACGTATGGACGAACCCGCGTTACACATATCCGAAGCGGGCCCGGCCATACACACCGCCTCAGTACTCGCTGCCGGCGGAGAAGCTCTGGGCCAGGCGGCAGATGCGTTACAGCACTGATACCAGCGGCCCGAAGGCTCGGCAGCAAACCAATCGCACCGATCGCGGCGGTCATGAGTGGTCACCATCGCCTTCTGCCGCCCGATCCGGCCCTACGAGAGGCCGCCCATCAGCCGCGTTGACCGCCACACTAGGGAGGCCAGAATAGCTCCGCTATTCGGCAAGACAGACCGCCGGGAACACGCTGCGCTCAACTCTCCGACGTCGTCGTGACGGTGCACCCGGTCCAGCTGTGGCACGTCCTCACCAAGCACGCAATCGTCCGTTGCTGCCTCGGCGCTCCCCTGACCAGCCCCTCTCTCTTCAGGGTTGCGGCATACGCCCCATTGCCCGCGCATAGTCCATCCCCCTTTGAACCTGGCGCGTGGCGACTTTACTTCCTCTCATCCGACCAAATAGCTGCAAGACACCTCGCGTCAGTTCGGTGTCAGTTCCTTGTCCGTCAGCTTTAAGCAGCGAGACAACTGCATTAGCGATTTCCACAGGGGAAATCTCATGAAATGGGCGCTGCGACTCTGTGCTGGTTCGGTAAATCAGCCACTCATCGCGGTTGATTCCCAGGGGCCACACGAAACCATCTCCATCCACATGGACGGATGCCTTTGAAATTTGACCCAGTATTCTCTTGGCCCTCTGTGGTGCCAAGCGAGAGAACCCGAACGCAAGGCCCACTAGCTTCGCGACGCGGTCTTGGTGCACGGGCCCTTCGGATTCTGCGATGGTTTCGATCAGACCTCGAACGCTTTCCTTAACGCGATTTGTCCGCATGGAATCCAAGTCTTCCTGCTCTCCGACCACAACGGTGGTCCACGGCTCCCAAGGGACCTGACCGAACAGACCGTCAACGTAGTCGGCTCGAATGTTGTCGGCTTTTTTCTCCTCCGAGTTCCGAGGAACGGAAGTCACTTGCTCAGACATCGCCGTCGAAGGCTGCTCGGCATCGACAAGCTCACCGAGAAGCGTTGTCCGAATGTCTGCCACCTTGGCCGATGCATCAACATCGCCTATATGTGCCAGCACTGTCCTGACGGTATCTACCGCATGGAGAGCATCGAAAGTCTCGAATTCGCCCCCATGGGAGAGGCGATTCCGCACGATCCTGAGGACAGATCCATATGAACTCAAAGTGCGGTTGGGGTCACCTTCATCAAACGGGTATCCCAACCCGCCCAGACGCTCTGTCAGCATGCGGAGCTGCAGGGCAGGATCCCTCGTCGAATAGGTCCACGAACCCTTTCCTCGCATCTTGTCCAGTTCCTGGAGTATGGATGTCCACTCCAAAGTGCCGCCCAGCAGCGGCTTCATCTTGGTCTGAATGTACGCGTCAATCGACACGGCAAATACGTCGAGCGCCTGTTGGACATGGCCTTTTGTCATGATTCCCCCATAGTTGACGACCCACTGATTCGAAGGTCTCGGAGCGTCATTTAATTCTTCCGTTGACATCCTATATTTAGGATATATAGTCGACATATATCCGGCAAGCACCTAGGGAAAATATGTCAGGCGAAACGCGGAATGAACGCTTCAGGCGCCTCGCATCTTCGCGGGGAGACCGGCTCATACGAGAAATTTCCCTTCTGGGAAATCTTTCGAATCAAAAGAACTACGAGTACACACCCGACGAGGTTGAAGCGCTGTTTCGCCCCATCGAGGATGAATTAACTGCTGTGCGCGCACTTTTTGATCCGACTACCCCTTCCACCAGAAAGGTGTCATTCGAATGACATCCCCCAATTTCGGGT
This sequence comes from Arthrobacter jinronghuae, assembly GCF_025244825.1. Classification (NCBI taxonomy): domain Bacteria; kingdom Bacillati; phylum Actinomycetota; class Actinomycetes; order Micrococcales; family Micrococcaceae; genus Arthrobacter; species Arthrobacter jinronghuae. Next base: position 740,255 of record NZ_CP104263.1, on the reverse strand, counting down.
TCTATTTTGAGACGGCGGGAAGAGGTGCCTCGCAAGGCGCAATCTCCCCAGCGGAGCAGTTCTTCGAAGGTTCACTGGCCGAGTCCTCGCTCGTTCGTGAAACGGCACAGAACTCCATAGATGCCCGGTTGGGCGATGAGACAGTCAAGATGGTTTTCGAGCTCAAGGCGATGGAAACGGCAGACGTTCCTGGCATCGAAGGTCTTCGTGCAACCTTGAAACAGGTAGCAGAGGAGACCCGCGGCGCGCAGGGTCACGCCAACATGAAGCTTGCCTATGACACTGCCATGCAGGAACACATTGAGGTACTGCGCATCAGCGACTATGGCACAAAGGGCTTAACCGGTTCGGAGTCAATGGATAATCCCACCTCGGCATTGAGCGCTCTCACCCGCGGTGCCGGAATCTCAGCTGACGACGGTTCCCGCGGCGGGTCCTTCGGCATTGGGTCTGCTGTGGGTCCCATGGCATCCAACATGAGCACGGTTCTTTACACATCCCGTCCGCATAACCAACCCTCCGTGGTCTTCGCGGGCTACAGTTGCTTGGCAAGCCATCGCGATGGGGACGGGAAATGGCACGTAGGTGATGGTTTTTTCACTGACCTCACGTGCATGGAAGATTTCAGCTACCTTCGAGACCCAGGTGCGCTCGGCCCTTTCCCTGAGCGGACCGCGCCCGGAACCGACGTCTATATCCTCGGTTACCGAAAAGCCGGGGCCGACCCGGATCTGCGCCACATCAAGGTAGCCCTCATGCGGAACTTCCTGCTGGCCATTGATCGGGGCAACTTGGTTGTGGATGGGATAACAGCGGATTGCACCTGGACCTTGGACTCAAACACGTTGGATACGAGCGTCCTCGAGGACTCCGAAGCTCACGCTTTTTATCGCGCCATAAAAGACGAGGAACCGATAGTCGGTGCTAGCGACCAGCTCGGCAGTTTGTCTCTTTACATCAATGTTGACGACAGTCTTGACAAGAGCTTGCACACGATTACAGTCCGCAAACCACTTATGAAGATCGATACCTTTCGACATAACTCGATTCCGATCAAGTACGCCGCGGTTTTGGAATGTTCCGATGACGAAGGCAACAAACTTCTCCGCGCGCTGGAACCTCCACAGCATCATCGCTGGGACCCTGAACGGGCCCCGCACGGCAAAGCGATAATTAAAGAGCTCAAGAATTTCGTGCGTGAGGGGCTAAAGAGCCGCGTAAAACAGCACTTCGGCGACCAAATTGAGGTCAAGGGGTTGGCTCGGTATCTGCCCATGGAGGTTTTCGAAGACAAATCCCATCTATTGGGGAGCACAGGGACCCCGATAAACGGTCAGGGAACCAAGACTGAATCCAGCACTATCCGCGGTACCGATGGAGGCAGCGAATCAGTCCAGGTCCGTTCAAGCGGCTCTTTCAAGGTTGGCGTAAGTACGTCGGCTGCAGGTGACGGTGAGACGCCCGCCAAGAAGGGCAAGGACGCGGGGGGATCATCGAGCCGCACCAACTCCGGGGGCGACTTGGAGGGAACCGGATCCCTCGGGGACGGATCCGGCAGGATCACAGCGGGAGACGTGCGATTTCGCAGTTGGTGCGAGGGGGGCACTGGCGACCTGTGCCTTTCAATCACTGCTGCCGAAAGCATCGAGGGTGACCTTGAACTAGTGCCGCTCGGACCTGGCGGCAGCATGGAGGACGGATTTGTTCTTCCAATCAAGGGGGGAACAGTCAGCACTGGATCGACCCACGTTGCCCTCAAGAATAAGGGCAACGTCTTATCTAATCTGAAGCTAGAGGCCGGTGTGACGTCTCACATTCGGCTCAAATTGTCATCGCCGCATCGATACCGTCTGGGGATCAAGTGAAATCATCAACAAAGAGAGGCTCGTACCCTCATCCGGTCCTCGACGCCTCTGACGATGTCAATTCGGTATTCCAAGTTTTCAATGCCGCAGTTACACCAAATGTGAACGATGTGGAGGTGAAGTTCCAGGTTCGGATGTCGGATCCTGACGTACAGACCCTCATTGAGAGCGGGGCCGCTCGGTACAGCTTCCGTTGGACTTGTACGTCCACCATCGCAACGGGCGAGCTTGGTGCCACTATCCAACAGCGACATCCAGACGGAGCAACCTATGCAGGTTCTATCGATCAAGAGGATATTCGAGGCACCGTCGTCGTCGAGCTCAGAGTCATTGCGACCTCTGCGATTCCAGAGTATCGGCTTACAAACCAAAATCCTGAATATGCGGACTCAACGTTTAGCATCCTTCCAGGCGACGTGCTGGCTGAAGGCGGATCGTTCCAGTTTGAACCGGAAAAGCGGTACGACCCGCTAGTGCCGCCTGTAGGCTCTTGTTTTCGCTTCGAAAGTGACTCCAAAAGGACGCGAGGAATCAGTGTCAAGTTTTTTGATGACGATTATGTCCTCGTGACCTTTCCAGAGAGACTCCAACCGCACTTTGCTTCGGTGCGCCCAGAAATTCAGATAGGACTGGTAGTCCTACCGGCGCTCATGGAAGCCATTGATTTCATCAAGGAAAATGAATCCGCAGACAGTGGCGAGGACATGTCGGATAAGTCTTGGTATAAGGCGCTGCTGAGGTTGATAACTGAGAATGGATCTCTTGCAGACCCCACATTTGAGTTGGCGCAAAAGATGCTGGGGTACCCGCTAGACAAGGCGTTGAGTACGGCTTTGAACCATATGGGGGACGAATAATGGACATGCAAGCACGGGCAGTAACGTACGGTGCGTTGAGAGACATAAAATCTGCACTTGATGCTGCCTCAAGTCCCGATGACTTTTTCGCAGAGACCGAAGTGATTCTGAACGACCCTCAGAACATTTTGGAACTTCCTCTCAATCTCGGCGTCCCGGATCCATTGGACCCCGGCGCTCAGCAGGCATCTGCGAGAGATGAGAACAATGCTCCCCTCGTTTACGAGTATCTGGGTGCACTCGACAGGGCGAATGCTTCTGACCGCCGGCTGTGGACATTCCTGGCCTTCGTGACCTTCCGTGAATATATGGAAAAAAGGTGGCCACTTGAGCAGGACAAGAATTGGAAGTCACGCGTTGAAGACCGCTGGTTGATGCTTAACGCCACGCGTGGCAAACTCGTCCGCCACGGAATCGCCCGTCTCTGGTGGGTCACCACCCTCACCTACGACGTGACCTGTCAGCACCCGCTTTCGCGGGCAGCCGGTGATCCTTTCGCCTATACCCGTGAGGCGTTCCACCGTGAGGACCGCATCATGGCGCTTTTTGACCGTGAGTCGGGTGCTCTCCCGGAACTGGTTCGTTCCGTACTTGACCACATTGCCCAGGGCGGGGCCTTCTCCGATGAGAAGCACATACGTGCTCTGATGGTGGAAATAACCTTGGTTTATGGTTACCGAGACTTGGGCACTCTCGATAAGGCGGAGATGAGGAAGGTCATCGACGGATCCTTCGTTGTCCAGCACCCATACGCCGTCTGAAAGTTCTTCGTGCCGAACCCTAATCAGGGCAGGATGCGCTGTCTCAGCTGCCGGTTGTGGTCTGCTGTAGGAGCGCTGGTTGCATCAGCTCGGAGGACTATCCCCTGTGTTGCTTCCAGTGGTCCTCCAGCCATCCTCGCTGACTCGCGCTAATCCCTACCCGCAGTTTGCTTCCGTGTAGTTGTTGGTAGAGGACATATGAATGAAGTTCGTCTGCAATATCCAAGACCAGGGACGCCGGATTGACGGCTACTTTTCCACAATCAAACAACCGGTGCAGGTCCCTGCGGAGAAGCAGACCACCGTATTCATGGTGCTCACCCACGGCGCCATAGCTATATAGGTGTGCCGCTTCGAGTACTTCAAGGGGGCATTCCCCTGTGAAGGCACACGTCGTCCCGTAGCGATCAATCAGGGACTTTCGAAAGAGCGTCTGCCCCTTGCGTACTCGCACAAGTGCCAAGGAGTGACCGCCGTTTATTCTCCTCGAGTGTGCGGCGGGAACAGCAAGCTCGTGGCCAAACCCGGTTGCTTCAACCAAGGACTTAAAGGACTCCCACCCGAGGGCACGCAAGCTCAGCTGAGACTTCGGACTTTCACACACCGCGCGCAGCTCTGCGCCAGAAAGCACTCCCTCCAGACCGACCCATGCAGTGTCGTGATTCGAAGTGTAAGTGGACACTGTTCTGGTTTCGATTTCGGGCACATCGAATTCGTTTCCGCATTTAAAACACCGATACTGGGGTGACTTAGTTTTCCGGGCCTTTATGTGGGCCCTGTGGCACTGAGGACAGCTGTAAATTGACTTGTCTTCGGTCGCGACGTCAATACTGTCCACTACCGAGACGCCAATGCTGGACTTCTTATCCCACAGAACAATGCTGTCTCCCGCTGAAATTCTTGCGTGATTCGGCACCGTATCGTCCCAGCGATAATGGGATTCCGGCTCATCAAGATATCCGTCATTACTGCCAAAGTCCCTGTCTTTGTCCTCAACCGTGAGAAGCAGCCAAGCTCGAGGAACCCGTGGAAGATCTGTAATAGTCACGACACCAATGGTGCCACCACGGGCCTACCCGAGGGACCGCCTGGCCGTCGTGCCTAGCGCCACGCCCTCGAGTCAAGACGTGACAGACGCGTAACAGCAGGGTTCGGACGCCTTGGAGGTGGAGGACCAGCAGAAGGAACAGCTATAACCGTACGGGTATTCTGTCGGATTCCATCCGTGCAATTGCGCGGAGTCTCGGCTCCGACAACGAGGCTAGCCGTCTCCGCGTTGATGACCCAAGTGATGAAACTGTCAGCGCGGTGATGTTCACTGGGGCGAAGGCGAACGCGCAGGGCCGGTAAGATTACTAGGCTCCACGTTCCTGCCTGGTAACCTGGAGAGCCGTACTGATTTTGGAGGAAACCGTGATTCCCATCGTTGACATTTTTGCTGGCCCTGGTGGCCTAAACGAAGGCTTCTCCAGCATCCGAGACGAGGATGGCAACCGCGTCTTCCAGACGGTTCTGTCGATCGAGATGGAGACATCGGCAGTAAAGACCCTGACCCTGCGCGCAGCTCACCGGTTCCTTTCCGATTTACCTGAAGGTCAACCTGAGATCTACAAACGGTTCCTCGCCAAGGACGTCACCTACGACGAGATGCGATCAGCCCCCGAGGTGGCAGCGGCTTTCGAACACGCAGAAGAAGAAGTCCGACAGTTCACCCTGAGCGAGGACAGCCGTCCAGAGTCGGACACGTTGATTCGGGAATCGCTTCAGGACGCCTCTGAATGGGTCCTGATCGGTGGACCGCCGTGCCAGGCCTACTCCATGGCTGGGCGGTCCCGCCGCAAGCACGACGTCACCTTCAAAGACGACCACAAGCACTTCCTGTACAAGGAATACCTGCACATCATCACCGAGTTCCGCCCCGCGGTCTTCGTGATGGAGAACGTAAAAGGGATGCTCTCGTCCAAAAGCGGGGACGGCAAGATTTTCGAGCTCATCGAACAGGATCTGCGAGCACCTGGCTACGATCTCCACTCCATGGTGGTCAACAGCGACACCGGGGAACTCAAACCCTCCGACTTCATCATCAAGTCAGAGCTGTATGGAATTCCCCAGAAGCGCCACCGGGTAATCATCGTAGGCCTGCGCCGGGACGCCCAGCTTCCGGCCCCAAAGGCCCTTGAACACCGCGAACCCGTAACTGTTCAGGATGCTATCTGGTCTCTGCCCCACCTGCGCTCGGGCATTTCCCGCCGTCCGCATGCCACGTGGGAGGACTGGGCCACCATACGCGAGCAAGCGCACAAGTTCTTGCAGGCGCTTCCGGGTAAAGAGCGGGCGTCCGCTCCCAGCCCTTACGAACTCGACACCAAGTCGACATCCGTCCGCCCCCCGGAGCCCTTCGATAAGGCCTCCGCAGCAGGTGAGCTCCAAACATGGCTCCGTAAAGATGCTGCACCTGTTACGTGGAACCATGAAGCCCGTGGCCACATGCTTGAAGATTTGGTTCGCTATTATCTGCTGGCTGCGCTGGTGACGGCCGACGGTTCGAGCCCGAAGGTGCGCAGCCTGCCGGCTGCCCACTGGCCCAAGCACAACAACATCAACAACGTGGTGGTGCCCTTCGAGGATCGGTTCCGGGTCCAGGCGTGGGTGAAACCTTCATCCACTGTCGTGTCTCACATCGCCAAAGACGGGCATTACTACATTCATCCTGACCATGAACAGATGCGAAGCCTGACCGTGCGGGAAGCGGCGCGGCTGCAGACCTTCCCCGACAACTACGTCTTCCTGGGGAATCGGACTCAGCAGTACACGCAGGTGGGGAACGCGGTTCCACCACTATTGGCATCGAAAATTGCACAGCGTGTGGCCGAAGTTATGGGATACAGCTGAGCAGCATCCCCCAAGCACCCGCTGGGGTTTCCTAGAACAGGAATGTCAGTACGAGAGGATAGTCTGATCCTCATAAGTACTAATCGCATTTAGCTCTGGGGGACGCTTGACGGACGCGATCACACTGCTGCCTGGACCGCAGCTCATGGAGTCCATGAGGGCTGTCGGGTACAACTTGGAAACCGCGTTGGCCGACCTTGTCGACAACTCGATCACAGCCGGCGCAGCAACGGTGGACATTCGGTTTTCTGCAGTAGGTGAGCCCTACGTTGCCGTCATCGACGACGGCTTGGGGATGACCGCCTTGGAAGCACAAGATGCCATGCGTTTGGCAGGGAATGACTCGCGGAACCTGCGTGCGAGCCACGATCTCGGACGGTTCGGCCTCGGACTCAAAACCGCATCCATTTCCCAGTGCCGCAAGCTCACCCTGGTGACAAAACAACGCAGCGAGATACATGCTTTCCGCTGGGACTTGGATTATCTCAGCAGCTCCTCTAGCTGGAGTCTCTTGCGGCTTGCACCGGAAGAATACCAGGCGCTCCCGGAGTATGCGGCGTTGGAGACATTGGATCACGGGACCATGATCCTCTGGCAGGATCTTGATCAGCTCGAAAACAGTAGTGGAAACTCAATCGCGTCCATGGATGAAGCCATGCTGCGTGCTGCCTCCCATTTGGGACTCGTTTTTCATCGATTCCTAGCGGGCGAGCATGGACGGCAGCTCGATATCCGTATGAACTTCACTTCTGTCCCTGCGACTGACCCCCTGCTCAAGGATCACAAAGCTACCCAAATTGGTCCGCTGGAACGCATATCTCTGGACCAAGGCACTATCGAACTGCGTCCCTATACTCTGCCTCACCTGAACATGATGTCTCCCTCGGACCGTAGGAGGGCCCATGTAAACGGCTCATTGCGCGACAGCCAGGGTTTCTACATCTACCGGGCAATGCGCCTTGTTATCTGGGGAACTTGGTTCCGTGTGGCTCCGAAACAGGAATTGGGCAAGCTGGCTCGGGTGCAAGTAGATGTTCCGAATTCCTTGGATCATCTGTGGTCCCTAGACATCAAGAAGGCCCAAGCGGTACCTCCGCCCGTCATTAGGGACCGGCTTCGCGCCGTTGCAGCCACCATTGTGGGCCCGAGCCAGCGCGCGCACACCTATCGCGGGCGAACAGAGCGCAGTCCCATCACACACATCTGGAATGCCGTCTCTGACGCTGAATCGTTCCGTTACGAGGTCAACAGAAATCACCCTGCACTGATCGCGCTCAGCAGCACGTTCGATCGTCATGAGTCGGCTGCCCTGGAAACCGTTCTGAGTCTCATGGAGCGAACGTTTCCCATCGAGGATGTTTACAACAAGATGGGGCAGGACCTGTCCCACTCCGGCGCGGAGGTGCAGGACCAAGACCTTAGGGATTTGGCAAGGGCGCTCTGGGGACAGCTTCAGACCACGCTCGCCCCGGAAGCCTTTGTCAAAGCCATGCTCACCTCGGAACCGTTCGACAAGCACCCGCGCGCCGAAGCGGCCCTCCGTGAAACTGCCTACGGGACGGAGTTCTAGAAATGACGGACGCATTCCTATTTCCAGTCTCTGCGGTCGAGGCGACCGCACTGTCCCTCCTTAAAGATTCCGACACCGATGAATACCGTCCGGACCTCACCGAAGATGAAATTCGACTGTCTTTCGATCGTGCACGTACGCGGCTTCCGACGGCGTCAACCGAATCGCAAATGGACGAGCTCGTGGAGCACTGGGTACAAAAGCTGACCGCTACCGGGTCCTCGAGCGAAGGCGGCCCGCTCGTCAAGGACGATCACATACCGTGGCTGCAGAAGAGTAAGGCCGACATCGTATGGCGCCGGTGGTTCGCCTATCGGCATATGCTTTCCGACTCCGGGCGTTCGGGCGCAGTTCTCGACAGACTGGATCACTTCAGCGACGAGATTCTTGACCTTGCCGGGGACCCGAGAAGGACCGGCTTCTGGAATCGCCGAGGCCTTGTTATTGGCGACGTTCAGTCGGGGAAAACCCAGAACTATCTTGCTCTGATGAACAAGGCGGCCGACGCAGGTTATCGCGTTATCATCGTCCTCTCCGGGAACACCGAATACCTGCGTCAGCAAACGCATTCCCGGATCGACGAGGGGTTCATCGGCAGGGACACGGCACTCACCGGGATGCTTAACGGAGCTCGCGTTCCTCGAGACGTGCATATCGGTATTGGAAACGTGGATCGAGGGATCGCAGATGCCACATCTCTCACCACGACTCTGATGGATTACCTACAGGTGAGTCGAACCGCCGGGGATGTCGCCCTACCGACGCCCAGCTCCCCGCCGTTGGTGTTTGTGGTCAAGAAGAACACCCACGTCCTCAAAGCAGTGCAAGGATGGGCCCAAGCTAAAGCCGGCAGCCGCCAGAGGATCGATCTACCGTTGTTGCTGATTGATGATGAGTCCGACTACGCGTCGATCAATACCAACGACGAAAGCGATGATCCCACTGCAATAAACTCAGCTATCAGGCGGCTTCTAAACCTCTTTACCAGGTCCTCTTACCTGGCTATTACGGCGACGCCCTTTGCCAACATCTTCATCGATGACGAGGCAACGGCTTGCCTCACCGAGGATGGCAAGGATCTGCCCGACCTGTTTCCCGAAGACTTCATTTACCCCCTCGATGCTCCCAGCAACTACGTTGGCGTCCGGGCGGTATTCGGGCGGACGCCGGACGAACCCGGAACCCAGGTACAGAAACTCAAAGACGCTGTTCGCTGGCTTCCCTTAACACACAAGAAGATTCAACGCCCCCAGGGCCTGCCTTCTAGCCTTGAGGAGGCGCTCCGTACTTACCTACTGGCCAACGCCATCTTGGACCATCGGCTGAAAGCACCCGCAAAACGTTCCATGCTGGTAAACGTTTCGCGCTTCACCGATGTCCAAAACCATGTGGCGGACGCACTTCGTGAAGCGCTTTTTCAATACAAAACAGCCATTCAACTGCACGCTGCCGCTTACGCTGCGGGACGGACACATCCGCTAGTAGAGGAGCTGCAAGGAACCTTTGCGCGCCAGTACACCGCGAGTGGTGCCTCCTGGGAAAGTGTTCTGTCCCAGCTGTCAGCTTCAGTCGCGGAAGTGCGAGTCAAGGTCTATAACTCGGCGCCGGGGATCGATCCCTCTGAATATGATGGCGAGGCGCCGGAGAGGCAGATTGCCATCGGCGGGGATTTGCTCAGCCGCGGTTTGACCCTGGACGGACTGGTGGTCAGCTATTTCCACCGGAACGTCGCCGCTGCCGACACTATGATGCAGATGGCACGCTGGTTCGGGTACCGGGATGGGTACCAGGACATTTGCAGGCTGTGGATCAGCGAAGGTACAGCTGCGGACTACAGATTCATTGCCACAGCGGTGGAAGAGCTCCGGGTGGATCTCGCCTATATGCGTCGAAGCAAAATGATCCCCCGGGACTTCGGTCTCGCCGTGCAGCAACACCCCGAGTCACTTCTGATCACCGCCCGAAACAAGTCAAGGCACGCCGTGTCAGCCCAAAAGGAAATCAACCTGCTGGGACGCAATTTGGAAACCACGAAACTCTCCACCAGTGTTGAAGTCCAGAGGGAAAACCACACTTCCATAGTCAAGCTGTTGAGCGAAGCGGTGGGAAACGGCTGCGCCGTCGACAGGACCCGCCGGGGATATACGCGCGTCCGCTCTGTCCCCAAGGACCTGATCGCTGACGCGCTCCGCCTCTTTTCGGCGGCACCCGATGACGTACTGTTCAACGGTGCAAGCCTGGAACGCATGGTGCGCAGCAGCGAAGGTGATCTTTTCAAAGAGTGGGACATCGTCGTTGTCAACGGTTCCGTGAAAAGAAACGCGCCCCTCACCCTCGGACCCCTCAGCGGGTGTTATCCCGTTGAACGGCAGATGCTTTTTCGTCCATTGTTCTCCAAGGACGGGACGTCGAGAGGGGCGTCGCTGTGGGTCAGTGGCAAGCGCGGCCGCTTGGCAGGTCCTGAGGATTTGCAGAAACTCCTCGACGAAGAGATCGAGCAGCAAGCTTCCGGAAGATACATGGAGGCTCTCCGGGAGCTCGGTCAGGACGCAAAAAGTTCGATTCCCGAAACCGCTTTTTACGGTCACCTCAGCAAGCCTCAGCTGTTGATCTATCCGCTGTATGTCAGCGCAGGCGGAGCAGACCAGAGTCGAACCATTGAGGTGGAGGATTTGGCCGAGCTTCCGCGGAACACTGTTGAGTTAATGCGCACACTTGAAGAGGCGCAGAAACAACATCTCCCGTTTATGGCTCTCAAGGTTGCCCTACCCAAAACCGGCTACGACCCGCGTGGGCGCAACGGCCGCGCCAAATACTTATTAAACCGCGTTGCCCAACGTTACTGGGTCTCGGATTACGAACAATTAGCTTAGCTGCAGCACAACCGATCCTCTCAGGGATCACCATCAAGACAATGGGGGACAAATGGATATTGAGAGCTACTTCCAGCAGCAGGCCGCTGCTGTCGGTGCCTTGGCTAACGCCGAGGGAGAATTCGTCGCTACCGCCTTTACTAGGCACTGTGGAGAAATACTGACCGAAGCGGGCGAGTTCGATGACATCGAAGTCTTGGACTTCGAGGGCGCGGGTACCAATCAGCGGAAACTCAAGGTCAATGGCTACGACCTCGAGAACGCAGATAACAGTATTGCCGTCGTCGCAAGCGTCCATTACGGGACTGAGACTATTCAAACGCTCTCGGCTACCGACGCCAAAGCTGCTCTCAGGGCCCTTCACTACTTCCTGCTGGATGCACTCGATGGGAGCTTCATGCAGGGGCGAGAACAAAGCTCGCCGGCATATCAGCTCGCGTGGGATCTGCGGAGCAGGGGCAGGAACGTTTCGCGCTACCGTCTCTATCTCATGACAGATGCCCGGTTGAGTGATCGTTTGCGTTCCCTACCTTCTGAGGACATCCACGGAATCCCCGTGGACTTTCATCTTTGGGATATCGAGCGTTTCCACCAGCTCCACCAGTCCCAGAGCGGCCATGAGCCGCTTCAGATCGATCTGACGGAGTGGGCAAACCAAGGGCTTCCCGCGCTTCGGGTCGAATCCACGCCAGAGTTTGCGACCTACCTGACCTCCGTGCCTGGCCGGGTCCTGTCCTCCCTGTATGCCAAGCATGGGAGCCGGCTGCTCGAAAGTAACGTGAGGTCCTACCTCAGCAATAGAGGCAAGATCAACAAGGGAATCCGTGCCACAATCCATTCCGCTCCGCAGAACTTCATGGCGTTCAACAACGGAGTAACTGCCACAGCGACTAGTGTCACAACGTCTGAGGACGGAAGTTCCATTCTGTCGATCGAAGATCTGCAAATAGTGAATGGCGGCCAGACCACCGCGTCGTTGTTTTTTGTGCAAAGGGAAGCAAAATCTGAGGGAGTTTTGGATGGCGTCTTCGTCCAAATGAAGCTGGTAGTCGTCGCTCCCGCTCTCGCCGCCGAGCTCATACCGAACATTTCGCGGTTTGCGAACAGCCAGAATGCAGTCAGCTCGGCGGACTTCTTTTCCAACAGTCCATACCACGTCCGCCTGGCCGAGCTCTCGCGCAAGGTTCTTGTCCCGTCCCGTTCCGGTGCCGTCCACAGCACCCACTGGTACTACGAACGTACTCGCGGGCAATATGAAAATGAACGCAGTAAGCTTTCACGCTCAGAGGCCGTCCGTTTCGAAAATCTGAATCCGAAGTCGCAAAAGTTCGATAAACCGGCATTGGCCAAATACCTTATGTCATGGGACCAGCGGCCCCACACTGTGAGCTCGGGGGCACAAAAGAACTTCGTTGCTTTTGCCGATATCGTGGCCAAGAGCTGGGATAAGGATCCAGACCAGTTCAACGAACAGTACTTTAAAGAGACGGTAGCCAAGGGCATCCTCTTCGCCGAGGTCAGGAACGTTATCAAGAATGCTGACTGGTATCGCAAGGCGTACTTGGCGAACATAGCCGCCTACACCGTTGCCAAGATTGCCAGCTTGGTAGAACGGCAGGGACAAGGCAAGGTCTTCGATTTTGACGCCGTGTGGTCCGCACAAGCCGTGCCGGACTCCGTCCTGGTAGTCGCGAACCAGGTGGGACGCCTCGTCCAGGAGGTCCTCACCAGCGAACATCGGAGTACAACGAACGTCACGGAGTGGGCCAAAAAGGCCCAGTGCTGGGACACCATCAAAGCCATGCCCTACACGTTGCCCGCAGACTTCCTCTCGGCTTTGGTTGACGCCGCCACCGTCGCTGCCCGCGGCAAAGCTGCCAAGGCGAACCAAAAGGTGGACAATGGAATCGGCCTGCAAACCCGGCTCTATGAGATCCCAACAGAGCATTGGAAGGCGCTGGAAGGGTTTGCCGGCATGAACAGGGTCGCGTCCCCTACCGACATGAGCATCCTGGGACTTATGACAGGACGAAAAACCGGAGTCCCTTCAGAAAGGCAGGCTGCCAGGCTCATCCAGCTGGTTGCCAATGCCAACGAACGGGGATTTACCCTCTTTAGTCCTTGGTGACACGTCACCACACGGTTGCTTTACTCTCGTATCAAGTTCAAGGATGAAAAATGGCCCTAAACGCCCAAGGGCTCGCGGCGCTGGATACCCTCGAAGTTCTTATAAAAACCAGCGTTTCCAAAGACGCTGCCATAAATACCTTGCGTATTATGCTCAACAATGACGGGTTGGTTGAGGACGTTCTTACCGAACGCGACCTGATCATCAAGCAAAGACTCGCCGACGCTCACGACGTCACCGTATTCGATGAGGAATCGGAAACGGAGCCATGGTATGCCGGCCCCCAACCCCATGATGTCTTCTGGCCGAGCCTCAAGGCAAAGCTGCAAGCCGACCCGGGTTGGGCGAATGCCGTTCCGTCTCTCGACAAGACCTCCACAGATGTAGTGTCCCTACTGGCCGATCCGCACAGCGAAACCATCCGGACACGCGGAATGGTGCTCGGTTATGTCCAGTCGGGTAAAACTGCCAATTTTACTGCCACCATCGCGAAGGCCGCTGATGCAGGCTACAGACTGTTCATAGTCCTTTCCGGCGTGCACAACTCCCTGCGACGCCAGACCCAACTGCGCCTGGACAGTCAGCTTTGCGATTTGAGACCGGCAGACTGGGTCCAGCTAACAGATGAATTCGGCGATTTCGGCAATCCCGTCAAAGCGCTTCCACTGGTTGCCGGGTCACAGTTGCGGCTGTTGGCAGTGGTAAAAAAGAACGTTTCGCGGCTCACAAACCTTCGCGACTGGCTCTTGGACGCCCATGAAAAGGGCGGTCTTAACAAGTGTCCCGTGCTCATCATTGACGACGAGGCAGACCAGGCCAGTCCGAACTCCGCAAGAGATGCAGAGCTCGATCAAACAGCCATTAACGGCTTGCTCGTAGATCTCTTGGGGTTGCCCCGTGTGGCGTACGTGGGATATACTGCCACACCGTTTGCCAACGTTTTGGCCAATCCCGCAGACCCGAAGAACATTTATCCGCGGGACTTCATCTATTCCCTCCCAAAGCCGGCCGGATACTTCGGCTCCGAAGAACTCTTCGGAGCTCCCGTGGCTGAGCCGGAAGAGAGCTCCGATGACCAGGGCCACAACATGATCCGGTTCGTACCTGAGTCCGAAGCGGAGGCGTACAAATCCAGCCCTAAGAGCCCCTACTCCCCCAAAGTGACCCCCAGCCTCTCCGACGCCATCCGCTGGTTTCTGCTGGCTACGGCTGCGCGGCGGTTTAGAAACGGAGAGGCCAAGCACTCCAGCATGCTGATCCACACAACCATGAGGGTCGAACCTCAGAACACTTTGGTGCCGGTTATCCGGAAACATGTGAAAGACCTGCAGAAAGAACTCCGAAGCGGCGACACGACGAAGTGGCAGAACCAGTGGGAATCCGAAGTGCAACGGGAACCGGCTGCCCGCCACAATTTGGTAGCGCCGTCATTCGAAGAGTTGCTGGGCCTGCTACCCGACGTACTCACTGACACGAAGGTGGTCGCTGACAACAGCGCCTCGCCCGAGCGCCTCATTTACGCCGCGGACCCAGCGACGGTCATTGCTGTGGGCGGCAACACGCTTTCCCGGGGCCTAACCCTGGAAGGCCTTGTGTCCTCATTTTTCCTGAGGACAGCGGGTGCCTATGATTCCGCACTTCAGATGGGACGCTGGTTCGGGTATCGGCGTGGTTACGAGGATCTTCCTCGGGTCTGGACTACCCGCAAGCTTAAGGATGACTTCCAGTTCCTCGCAGAGATTGAAAGCGATCTTCGATCAGAAATCAAACGCTACGAGGGGGGAGCTGCGTCGCCACGTGATGTGGCAGTACGCATTCAGACCCATCCGCGAATGCAGGTGACGTCTCCCCTGAAGATGCAGTTCGCGATAAAGGCATCTGCCTCCTTCAGCGAAACCCACCCCCAAACGACATATTTCGACCGGACCGATCCCGAGATTCTGGCGGGAAACATTGAAGCAACGAAGGAGCTTCTATCAGCCGCAAAAGACGATGCCCTTGATGAGGGGATATACGGTGAGAGGATCGTTTTCAAGGGAGTTCCCGCCGAATCAATATTGAGCTTCTTGGATCACTATCATTTTAATGACAAGTCCGAGATGTCCGAGGGCATGCTCCGCGACTATGTAGAAACGCAACTGGAGTTCGGGGCGCTCCGTGAATGGAACATTGCAGTGGTCTCGAAATCCGGTCAAAGCGACAGGTCTGCGGAAACACTCGACCTTGGCCTCGAGCAACGCGTGAACCTGATCACTCGTTCACAGCTCGCAAGCAGTGATCCAGACGTAGCGAACATCGGCACGCTGATGTCACGGGTTGATCGTGTACTCGATCTGGGGTGGACAGCCAGCCAGGCTAAGGCTGCGAGCGATGCTCAGCTACAGGAAGTTCGCAATGCTGAGGGACGTCCGCTGCTAGTGATCTACCCCATTGACAAGGACTCCGCACCCCAACCCCATTTGGACCGCCGCAAAAAGTTGAATGCCGAGGAGCATGTGGTGGGTGTGGCGTTCTCCTTCCCCGCCGCTGCCGCAGGATCGGAGCCGAAGAACGCCATTCAGGTGGATGTGTCCATGCTCAATACTGACGAAGCCGACGACAGCCTGAACGCCTACGTGGATGCTGAGGGCTCCCACGACAAGGTGGCTCTGGGATGACCGAATATCCAGACCTTCTTTCAGTGTGGATGGTCAACTCCGCAGAAGGAACGGGAACGCAAGGGATTACACAGGCGAACCCGATCGGCGTCAGTGTTGAGGCGGGCGACGTCCTGGCAGCGCTCGACTCGAAGTCGGATCGTCATCTGCTCATCCCCTTGCTTCCCGGCGAGGCTGTGACCCAACAGGCTGACGGGGCGGCGGTTCGCTTGAGCAGGGTGAAATTTCAGTCACGGGATTACTTAAGTGCGTTCTGCACGGTGCGAAGACTGGATACAGTTTTTACGCAATTCGCACGCGAACTCTTGGAGGTGCTTCGTGAATCGGAGTCTCCGGCACATGACGTGACACGCGCATTCCAAGAGTGGAAAGCCCTCTTCGCTGCAGCCTCGGGACCGGAGCTAAACGTTTCTGAGCAGATAGGTCTGCTTGCTGAACTCCAAATGCTGGAAAGGCTGGTTCGCGCAGGAGACCATCAAGCTCTGTCTCACTGGCACGGACCCGATAAGTCACAGCATGATTTTTGTGCCGGTGATACTGCCATAGAGGTGAAAGCGTCCCTTGCTCGGGAAGGGCGCCGGATCGGCATCAGCAGCCTCCACCAACTCGAAGCACCGAACAACGACGCGGGCAAGTTGTTCCTGGCCTATACCCGGTATGAGCGTTCCTCGGCAGGGGATTCGCTGCCAAGTATGGTCGATACGATTCTCAACCTCGGGGTGGAATCGTCTCTTTTCGAACGAAAACTTCGCAAGGCGGGTTATTTTGACTCGCATAGAGAGCCATATCAGAACTCAAAGTTCAGTCTGAAAGAGCAGAGGTTATACGACGTCCAACAAGAACATTTTCCAAGGGTGATTCCGCGTTCATTTGAGCAATCTGAGCTTCCCCCAGGAGTGGTGTCGATAACCTACGTCATTGATGTAACCAACGAGCCACCCACACCCTTGGAACAAGTTGAAATGCTCGACCTAATTGAGGGATTTGCAGACAGTGATTCTTGATTGGATACCCGAGCGGTTTTCCCCTAGTGGAGGGTTAGCGGCTGACGGGTTCGCAAAACTACTCGGCCGCCCCAATCTCGATCCTCTGGCCGTTTTAGTGAGGGAAACAGCACAAAACAGTTGGGACGCGCGTGATGGAAGTGGAGCACCGGTGGTTTTCAACATCGCTGCCGAGACCTTGGCGGCGAGCGTTGTCACTTGCCTTCGTGAATCCGTTTTCCACAACGCCTCCGAACTTCCGGATCCAACGCTCGCGCACTCCCTTCAACGCCCGGACCTAGTGGGCCTATATGTGTCCGACCGCAATACGAAAGGACTTGGAGGACCAGTCCAAGGGCATCTGGAGTCGACGGATGGAAACTATGACTGGGTCGACTTCATCCTCAATGTGGGCAAGGCCAACACCGACGGCATGACTGGAGGTACCTACGGCTTCGGCAAGACCATTGCCTACATCGCTTCACGACCCCACACCATAGTTGTTCACAGCCGGGCTATTCATAACGGTGCTCCCGTGAGCCGCTTGATCGCCTGCAGTATCGGTAGTCAGTTCGCGCTCGGCGGGATCCTCCATACAGGGCGCCATTGGTGGGGCAGAGACGATTCGAGCGAACCCATCCCTCTGGAGGGCATTGAGGCAGACACGCTGGCCGTTCGGCTTGGTATGCCGGATATCGCTGAAGGCTCGCTGGGAACGAACATTCTGATCCTCGATCCTGACTTCGGACACAGAACCATCCACCAGGGCATGACCTTTATTGCCGAGTCGGTTTTATGGCATCTCTGGCCCAAGCTCGTTGGCAACGATAGGGCCATGGATATCCGAACAACCCTCGACGGTTCAGAAATCTCCATTCCGAAACCGACTTCAAGACCGCCCCTAAACCACTTCGTTGCGGCCTACTCGGCTCTCAGGGGAGACGGTGGTGAACCAACAGCAGTTGTGCGGCTCCATGAGATTAAGCGCAACAAAGAGCGGCTTGGAAGGCTGGCAACAGTCCCATTTCCGACTCCCCCTTTCAGCACACCCGTGGCTATTGATGACGGGCACAAGCCGGATGATCCTGACAGCCCGCCTCCGGCCTCACCGTTCACGAACCGGGCCTGCAACCACACGGTGCTGCTACGTTCCCCGGAACTCGTGGTTGAGTATCGGGAAGGTCCGCCAGCCAAGGAAGGTATCGAATGGGCCGGTGTTTTTCGCGCTGACGATGCCCTGGACGACGCATTTGCTCATGCCGAACCGCCAACGCATGATTCATGGCAACCGAACCTCGTCACTCTCCGCGACCAGCGATTGCGTGTGCTCAAAGCCCTTCGTGAGATCGACCGCGCAGTCCTGACGCAGTGGGGCAGGCCAAAGCCGGCAGCAGCTGTTGAATCGACCAGTACAGCCGCGGTGGCTAACGCACTCTCCCACTTGGTCGGAACCACCGGGCAGGGCAAGGGGCGGCCCGGGGCGTCCGGCGGTGGCGGCGCCGGCAAGAGGGGTCCGAAGCGGGTGTCCATCGAGCTACTCGACGCCGGCCCCCGTATGCTCGGCAACCAAACCGCATCTTATCTGCGCTGCCTCGTGACACCTCCTAAGGGCACTGACGTTACGTTTGTCACTGTTTCTGTGGGGGTTGCGCTGGATGGTGCTACGAGTGATGCCACGCTGGACCCGCAGCTGGAATTGGTCTCCGCGGAGTACGACGGGAACCGAGAACCCTTGAAGGGGCACCATTCGGGGTTCAAAGTCTTCGGTGACGAGCCCGTACACGCAGTCATCTGCGCGAAACGTTCATCAGCATCCAGTGTTCTCTGGGATGTGTCAGCGGGTGTAGAAAGCAGTACTGCATGAAAATCTCCGTGTCACCTTTCTACACTCCGGCCCCAAATTCCGTAGCTCATTCAGGGTGGTTCTTCTCCAGAAACGGTTCCGGCGAAGCGCTTCCGGAAGAGATGGACTCGTGGGATTACCAGACTGTGCTAAGCCTTCAAGCTGAGGTCACGATAGACCGTCCGCTTATCCTCGCTCAGTGCCGGATGGGGGAAGGAAGCCAGTTCCGAGTGGTCGTCAAAGCCAAATCCGATTCCACCAAAGCCGACATCCTGCTCTTGGATGCAGCAGCCCCTGCAGATGCGAATGTTCGCGTTCCACTCCAGCTTGATGTTCCCGGCACCGAGTTAGGCGGACGCCTAACCCTTACCACGTTCATCCTCGTAGATGCCTCCGTCCCTCTGGATCCGTTGGCCCCACACCAGCGGGGAAGCATCCTCTGGAAACACTCGGCACATGTCTATCTCCAGGGGATCGGGGCCCAGTTCCCAACGGATGCGGAAGATTTCCGGCGAACACGCCCGGACACTCCCGATGCCCTTTGGCAGCTGGATGCCGACCTCTCCGACCCGGAAGCCTCCTTTGCGAGTGCCGTGCGCCTGTCCATGAACACGTCACAGCCGGCGGTTAAGCGTCTCCTGCAGGGACCGCACACCCCGGAAAACAAGCAGCTGCAGCATTTGCTGGACATTGATGTGACCCGCCAGATGGCCGTCCTGGCAGTGCAGACAGATGCAGTTCTCGACCGGGAGCCCGATCATGAGGACCCCTCAGTGGCAGCCGTTCTCCGATGCCTCCTGCAGCAGCTGTGGCCACAAATCTCGGATCCGCACATTCTCCGGAAACTCTGGGACAGTGAACCGTCCAAGTTTGAGGCCCATGTGCAAAGCACCATAGGAAGACTGTCATGAGCATCTACATCTATCCTCGATTGCCCCGCGACGTCGCGCACAGGATTATCGCCGAGCTCGCCGACAAAGGCCTCACTGAATTGGTGGGCTATGCTGCCCTCAGCCACCCGTCTGCGGCCCCTGCGGCTGTAGGCGGAATCCCTGTTCCACCACAAGAGCTGCAACGGATCCAGGACGGACTCCGAGAGATCGCATCCAAGTACGGCTTTCCCTCTAAGCTCGATCAACGATCTCAACAGAATCTCGACCGCACCTTGGGCACCTACCTATATAGGGAGCTCGGAATTGTCCCCGGAGACGCCGCCGTCGAAGGTGTCTGGAGTTTCCTCACGCTGGTATTGGTTCCCGAGCTTGCACCCTGGCGTTTCCCCCAGAGAGCTGAGAATCGACTTATTGGCGTACCCCGAAACGCACTCCGTCGCCTCTGGTGGCGGGCGTGGGCTCTTGGGCCGGACCTGAACGCGGCCCCCGGTGGTTGCTCTCCATTGGGTGAGGACGAGTTTGTGCAGATTATGGAACGGTCCGGCCTTTCGGGGAACCGAAAAGTAGCAAGGGCAGCCCGGGATGCAGCATGGCGGGCTGAAGCGAACGGGCTTCTGTCCATACTTCGAACTGAACTCATGAGGGGGTTGATCCCCCGGGTATTGGCTGCCCGCTCGCATGTTGTTTTGGACATACTCTCGGACGACGAACTGGCTGCACTTCTGGATGGGTATGTGAGGCAGGTTCTCGAGCGACCACGGCTCTGATTTGTACTGAGTGCTTGCGTAAAACGTTCCCCGCCGTTCCAATCACCTGCTGCTAGGTTGGGTCCACTTAGTAACAGGGGGAGTTCATTGAGTACAGATCCATCCAGTGCTGATTCAGCACTTAGCGCAGGGGCCCGGACGCAGTCGTACACCAGCACGCCCGAAGCACTGCAGGCACTAGCCGACGCCGTCACCCAGGCCCAGCAGGGTCAGCCGCTGCAGCCGGTCACGGTCGTCGCGCCCAGCCGCGCCTCGGCCTTAGGCCTGTCGCACTATCTGGGCAGGGTCCTCAACGACGGCCGCGGTAGTGCCGCCGTCCGCACCACAACACTGGACGATCTGGCCGGGGAACTCGCGGTCACAGATAGCCGGCTGGCCGGCAGCGCTCCCCTTCCGGCCTTGGTCCGCGAAGGAGCCGTCACTGCCGTGCTGGCCGATGCACCCGGGCTGTTTGCCGACGTCGCCGACCAGCCGGCCACCGCACGCGCCATCGCGTCAACCTCAGCAGCACTGGACGCCGCCTGCCCCCAGGACGTGACCGGCCTGTCACCGCTGGTGCGCGAGGTTGCCCGCGTCCACCAAGCCGCCGCTCAGATCCTGGGGAGCACCTGGTACACCAAACACGACCTCTTTTCCGCGGCTATCGCTGCCCTGCAGACGCCGCGGATCCGCAAATTCCTCGGCCCGGTGATCGGTTTTCAGCTCGCGGACGAGCAGGACCCGTCCGCCGCAGCGTTCCGTGCCGCTCTCGAACAGCACGCCCGCGCCACCTACCTCACCGCGGCGTCCTCCCCCGCCCTGGGCGAGCAGGTCCTCAGCGCGTCAGACGCCGACGACGAAGCACGCGCCGTCGTCCGCCTGATCATCAACAAACTGGCAACAGGCACTCCCGGCCATCGCATCGGCATCTTCTATTCCGCCGCCGACCCCTATCGTTCCCTGCTGGCCCAACGCCTCGACCAAGCCGGCATCACCTTCGTCGGCCCGTCAGCGCATGGCCTGGCCGACACAGCGCTGGCCCGCGGGCTGGTGAAAATCCTCAGCCTCGACCCGGCGCACCCCGATGTCCGGGTGATCTTGGACGTAATGGCACAGGGTGTCCTGTACTGGAGCCAGGAAAACCTGCCCAGCATCGCCGTATGCGAGCGCCTGCACGCCTCTCCTCCGGCCGAACAGGAGGACGCGGACGAAGACCAGGAACCAACGGAAGCAGAGCGAAAGCGGCAGCAGGACTATGCCCAGTTCACCGGGTTCATCGCGGTCCTGGGCGAACGGCTGGCCGAGGTCTTCGCCGCCCGCACCTGGACCGAGGCCGCAGGCGCTCTGGGCGGCTTCATCACGGAGTTCCTTGGCCCGCGAACCGCAACGGAACGCCCGGAACTCGCCGATGCCCGCAAATCAGTCCAGGACGTGATCCACGACCTCGAACTGCTGCACGGAATCGCCCCGGCGCCTACGGCGGCGGCGGTCCGCGCCACCGTCGCCCGCGGTATTGAGGCCCGCCGGTTCTGGACCGGCAGCAGCGGCACCGGGGTGGTCCTGGGCTCCTACGACGACGGCGTGGGCCGGGATCTGGACGTCGTCTTCATCACCGGCGCGGCGGACGGACTCGCTCCCGCCCGTATCCGGGAAAATCCGTTGCTCCCCGAAAGCGCCGGCCATCTGCTCGCGGTAAAGCTGCCGACCGTCCACGAACGTGCCGCCGCCCGGAAGGAACAGTTCCAGCGGCTGCTCGCCATCGGCGTCGAACGCACCATCCTGTTTCCCCGCGGCAATCTACGCGCCGGCGGGACCCTGCTGCCTTCGCGCTGGATTGCTGGCACAAAGGTGACTGACCTGCCCTCCTTCGCGCATGACCTGACGCACGGTTCCCCCACTGGCGTGGCAGCCACGGGGCAGGAGTGGCGCGTCCGCCATCTTCTGGCCACCGGACATCTGGCCGGCGATCCGGTGCTGGACACGGTGTTGGAAGTACGGGCCAACCGCCGGAACGGGACCTTCTCCCGCTTCAACGGCAACCTCGCCGGAGTCTCCGGGCCGATCATCGATCCCCGGAAGCCCATCTCCCCCACCAACCTGGAGGACTGGGTCGTCAGCCCTCTGGCTTACTTCCTGCGCCGCATCCTGAAGGCCGAGCTGTTTGAGGACGTGACCCTTGAGGTCCAGATCAGCAGACTGCAGCGCGGCAACCTGATGCACCGGATACTCGAGGACTACGTCCGCGGCCTGACGGACGGCAGCCAGACGGCTTCCTCCGAGCGGTTGCTGGAAATTGCCGAGAAGGCATTTGAAGCCACCACCAATCCAGCCTGGCTGCGACACACCTGGGACCGGGACAAGTCCCGGATCCGCACCGACCTGCAGAAGGTCCACGACATGGACCAGCAGGCGCGCGACGCCGGCTGGCAGCACGTAGCGGTGGAAGCCGAGTTCGGCGCCGAGGCCGGTGAACCTCCTGTGGAACTGGACCTGCCAAACGGCAGTACCGTCCGGTTCCGCGGCAAGGTAGACCGTGTGGACCGGCACTCCAGCGGACAGGTGCTGGTGATCGACTACAAGACCGGCAAGGCGGACAAGTATAAGAAGCTGACCCGCGAGGATCCCACCGCCGGTGGAACCCGGTTCCAGCTGCCGGTCTATGGAGCGTTCGCCCGGCGTTTAGCCACGGACCCTGGAGTGGAGGTCCGTGCCGAATATCGGTTCATCACTTCCGCCGGGAAGTATGAACGGGTGGGCTACGAGGTGGGTCCCGACGTCGAGGCCCGGCTCCGCGAGGACGCCGGACTGGTCGTGGCGGCCCTGCAGGCCGGGATCTTTCCGCCCCGGCCCGAATCGGACCACTACGTCAACCACACCACCCTGATGGGCGCCGCCGGTATGCGGCACACCTGGGAGCGGCTCAAGGACAGCCCCGCCCTGGCCGACTATTCCCGCTTCTTCGAGGAGGACAAATGAGCCAGTCGAGGACCTCCCCGTTCCCGGCCCAGCCGGACCTGAAGGACGCCGACGACCGGCAGGTCATCGGCGATGCCCTGGACACCACCGTGTTCGTCGAGGCGGGCGCCGGAAGCGGCAAGACCCATGCCCTGGTCGGGCGCATCGCCGCCCTGGTGGACGGCGGCGTCGACGTCGGCGCGATTGCCGCCATCACCTTCACCGAGAAAGCCGCCGGCGAGCTCCGGGACCGGCTGCGTGGCGAACTCGCCAAAACCTACGGGCTGGATGAGCTCCGGACCGAGCGGCGGAACACCGCGCTGGACCGCCTCGATGCCGCACCCATCGGGACCATCCACTCTTTCGCCGCCCGGCTGATCGGCGAATACCCCATCGAGGCCGGAGTGCCGCCGCTGATCACCGTGGTGGACGAGCTTCGCGCCGAGATCGCCTTCGAACACCGGTGGGAAGAGGCACGCCAGGCACTGTTTACCGATCCGGCGGCCGACGCCGCGCTTCGGGTGCTGCTCGCCGTCGGCGTGACCCTGGACCAGCTGCGGAGTGTTGCCGCTGCCCTCGACGGCAACTGGGACAGGCTTCGGACCCACCCGCCGCTGCGGCAGACCGTTCCGGCGCTCGATGTGGGGCCGCTGTTGCGCACGGCCGAATTGGTCCTCGAGCGGAAGGCTGTCTGCACCGACCCGGCGGACAAGCTCTTGGCATGCTTCCCCCTGGTGCAGGAGTGGCGGGACCAGCTCGAGGACGTGCGCGGATCCGGGGATTTCGGGAGGATCATCGACGTCCTGAACACCCTGCCCTCCACCGGCTACGCCAGGAAGGGCTCCAAAAAGAACTGGGGCGGCGACGTCAAAAGCATCCAGCAGCAGTTCCAACTGTTGGTCGAAGAACGGGACGGGCTGATTGCCCGCCAGGTGTCCCCGGCCGTCAACACGGTCAGCGCGGTCCTGGCCGAAGTCCTGCTGGCTGCTGCGAAGGTGCGCCAGCGCAGCGGTGAGCTGGAGTACCACGACCTGCTCGTCCATGCCCGCGACCTGCTGGTGGGAGACACCGAACCACACGCCCCTGCACGCCTGCCCCTCCACCGGCGCTACACGCATCTGATGCTGGACGAATTCCAGGACACCGATCCGGTCCAGGCCGAGATCGCCGTCCGTCTGGCGGCGGACACCAGCTGCGGCCCCGACGGCTGGGAGGACCTTCCGGTGGCACCGGGACGCCTGTTTATGGTCGGTGATCCGAAGCAGTCCATCTACCGCTTCCGCCGGGCTGACATCGCCACCTTCCTCGCCGCCCGTGCCCGCGCCGTCGCAGATCCTGGTTCCGAGGTGGCCACCCTGCAGACCAACTTCCGCTCCGGAACGGCGCTGTTGGACTGGGTCAACGCGGTCTTCAATCACCTGATCGTTGGAAACGGGACCATCCAGCCTCCGTACGACCCTCTGGTTCCGGACCCGGCCCGGCCGGCCTGGCACGACGACGACGGTCCCGCCGTCGTCGTGCTCGGACGCAACGGTGCCACTCCCGATGAGAACGGAAAGGTGACCGCGGCGGCCCGGAGCCGGCAGGAAGCTGCCGACGTCGCCGCCGCGATCCGCCTGGCCACCGGCACCGGCGGAGCGCCGGCGTGGCAGCACCAGGCCGGGAACAAGGAGGGGTTCGCACGGCGGCCGCTCCAGCTGCAGGACGTCTGCATCCTGCTGCCCACCCGCACCGCGCTGCCCTATCTGGAGGACGCCCTGGACGCCGCGGGCATCGAATACCGGGCCGAAGCCTCCTCACTGGTCTACGCCACGCAGGAAGTAACCGATCTGCTGCTGGCGCTGCGGACACTGGCCAACACCGCCGACCAGGCAGCTTTGGTACTGGCGCTGCGGTCGGCGCTCTTTGCCTGCGGCGACGACGACCTTTTCCGCTGGAAGCAGGCCGGCGGAGGCTGGAACCTGTACGCACCGGTGCCCGAGGGACAGGAGAACTCCCCGGTGCGCGCCGGGCTGGCGTACCTGTCCGGTTTGCATCGGGAACTGCCGCTGCTCTCCCCTGCGGAGCTGATCGAGCGGATCGCCGCGGACCGGCGGGTGTTGGAGGCAGCAACCGATACCCCGCGCTACCGCGACGTGTGGCGGCGGATCCGGTTCGTCACCGATCAGGCCCGGGCCTGGACGGAAGCGACCCACGGCGGACTGCGGGACTATCTGGTGTGGGCTGCCGTGCAGCAGGAGGAAAACGCCCGCGTCAAGGAGGCCATGGTGCCCGAGACCGATATGCAGGCGGTTCGGATCATGACCATCCATGCCTCCAAAGGCCTGGAATTCCCTATGGTTGTGCTGGCCGGTGCCGGCTCCGCTCCCAAGCACTCACCCGAGCCCGCCCTTTGGGACGAGGCAGGCAACGTGTTCATCCGCTTCCGCAAGGGGGTCTCGACCAGCGGCTATGCAGAAGCTGCCGACGTGGAGAAGACGTTCACGGAGGCGGAACGGCGACGGCTGCTTTACGTCGCCTGCACCCGGGCAGAAAGCCATCTGATCGTCTCGCACTATAGTGGTTCGCCCAGCAGCCTCAGCGCCCTCCTGGCGTCGGTCGACGACGTCGAGCTGGCCCCGGATCTGGTGTTGCCGGAGGATCTTCTGCCGCTGCACAAAGACCGAAGCACGGCCGTTCCGGTGCCTGACTGGGACGACTGGCTGGCCTCCAGCGCCGGCTGGGCCGCGGAATCGGCGCGCGTGTCCCGGACCTCGGTCACCGCGCTGGCGAAGGGCGACGGTGCAGGGGTCACGACGGATTACGGGGTTGCTGAGGCCTTCTACGCTCCGGCGGGGGTTGAGGACGTGCTTCCCGGGTTCGCCGGCAAGCCGGAGGAACACGGGCCGGCATTCGGTACCGCGCTGCACCGTCTGTTGGAACTCACGGATCTGGAATTGTCGCCGTCGCTTCCCGTTCTGGCGGCCGACGTCGCTGCAAGCGCGGGTCTACGCAACGCTGCCGATCTGGAGGCGTCCGCCCGGTCAGCCCTGGAGAGTGCACCTGTCCGGCGGGCTGCCGAACGCGAGCACTGGCTCGAGCTGCCGATTATGGTGCCGGAAACCGGACACACCGTGGAGGGCATCATCGACCTGATGTACCGCGAGGATGACGGCAGCCTGGTGGTCGCCGATTTCAAGACCGATATCAGTGTGGGTGAGGATCAGCTGGCGGCGTATTGGCGGCAGCTGGGGACGTACGCCAAGATGATCGGCCGGATTACCGGGGAAGAGGTCAGCGAGCTGGTGCTCATTTTCTGCCGCGCCAGCGGTGCCGAGGTTCTGAGGAGGACGCGTGGTTAATGTGAGTGCATTCAATGAAGCGGATCTGAGAAGTCGGGGCTTCACCGGCTTCAAGGCGTTCGGCGACCTCGATCTGTCGACCGTTCCCCGCGAACCAGGTGTCTACGCAGTGCTGCGGAGCACGAACGGTGCGCACGAGGTGCTCGACACCAGCGTGGGCGGATGGTTCAAGGGCACGGACCCGACGGATGATCCTGCCAAGCTGAAGGGCCGATTGTGGGATGCACCGACGCTTTATATCGGCAAAGCCGATGCGGGTACGAGCGGCACCCGCGGCCTGCGGAAGCGGATCAGCGAGTTCGCTAAGTTCGGTCAGGGTCTAGCCGTCGGCCACAAGGGAGGGCGGTACATATGGCAGCTCTCCAACTCTCGCGACCTGCGTATCGCGTGGCTTCCGGTTACCGATCGGTCCGCCAAGGTCGCCGAGGACGAGCTACTGGAGGAGTTCTTCGTGGCCTACGGCCAGCTGCCCTTTGCGAATCTTCGGCGGTAAGCGGGCTCGTACCGCCCGATGAGCCTTACTGCACGGTAACCTGCCTACAACGCGTGGCACACCGCCAGCGCATGAGGGGGGAACGGTGGAGTGCATTCCTGAAGAGCCGATGTTTGGCGAAGGCAGCCTCGCCGAGAAGGCGGTCTGGGAGGCTCTCCGCGCCCAGCTGCCCGACGACGTCGTCCTGGCACACTCAGTCCAGGTGCGCCACGGGCGTGCCGAACATGAAATCGACATTCTGGTGCTGTGGCCGGGCGTCGGGTTGGCCGTGATCGAGGTCAAGGGCGGCAGGATCTCTGTGGAACAGGGACAGTGGTACCAGTCCGACAGGCAGGGACGGCACAGAATCGGCAGCCCCATCGCGCAGTCGCAAGGCGCGCAGCATGGCTTCAAGATGTGGGTGCAGGACCAACTCGGCTCACCGCTGGTCAGCAGATTCGCCTACATGGCAGCGTTCCCGTACAGCCACGTACCGCGCGACTGGGAAATGAACGGCGTCCCCCGCCCCCTCATCCTGGACACGGATGATCTGACCGACTGCAGCAAACATCTGCGGGCTGCCATCGAGACCCAGGCCCAAGGCGGAAGCCAGCTCGCACCCAACTATGCCCAGCGCATCGCCCTGTTGCTGTCCGGCAACCTCGAGGCCGTGGCCACACCGGCACTGACGGCGTTGGAGCTGGAAGATCATCAGGAACAGCTCACCGAACGGCAGAAAGTCCTGTTGGATTGCAGCCGGTCCATCCCTCGGGCACGGTTCGTGGGAGGGGCAGGCAGCGGTAAGACCTGGCTGGCGGTCGAGAAAGCGAAGCGGCTGGCCAAGGAGGGGAAACGGGTAGGGCTGTTTTGCTACAACAGGGGCCTTGCCGCGCACTTGCGCCGGCAGACCGACGGCTGGCGGCAGGCCAAACCGGTGTTCGTGGGCGAGTTCCACGACTATGCCGTCTCGCTGGGAGTTCCCAACGGTTCAGGACAGGCCTACTTCGACGAGGAAATGCCGGCCCTCATGAAGGACCTCGCGGCCGATCTGCCGCCTGACCAGAAGCTAGACGCCATCGTGATCGATGAAGCCCAGGACTTCGCTCCCCTGTGGTGGGAGAGTTTGCTCGCCTGCCTCAAGGACCCCGCCTGTGGGGAGATCTATGCGTTTATGGACGAGCGCCAGAATGTTTACGGCCGCTGGGATTCGCTGTCGGCGGGGACCTCGCTTGGTCCCACCGCCGACCTGGTCACCCTGCACATTGACGAGAATCTTCGCAACACCAAACGCATTGCCCACACCTTCCGCGGGTTTGCCGGCAAACACTTCGCGCCGCGCGGGGGCGAAGGCCTGCCGGTGCGACTGGTGCCGTGCCCCACTGAGGATGCTCTGGACGTGGCCGGGGACTGCGTCGATGCCCTGATCACCGAAGGCTGGGCCAACAACCAGATCGCGTTTCTGACCACCAAGAATAGGCACCCCGTCCACAAGGGTTTCGAAAATGACCCCGTCGGATATTGGACGGCGTTTCACGACGACGAGGAGGAATTCTACGGTCACGTCCTGGGGTTCAAGGGGCTGGAACGTTCAGTGGTCATTCTCTGCGTGAACGGGTTCAAGGACATGAGCCGGGCTGCTGAACTGCTTTATGTGGGCCTCTCCCGGGCCCGTTGCCTGCTGGTAGTGGTGGGCGATCCCGTCCTCATCGCCGAGGCCGGCGGAGAAGATCTGGCGCGTGCCGTGGACCGGATGCAGGAGTGGCAACCTCAGTTAGATCCTGTCCCCGGCAACAGCGCGCCCTAGCTTTTCTGGGTACACCTAGTTCACGTGCCGCCACAACCGCGACGGCCTTCCTCTCGTGCCGTCCGACATCTGCCCGGTACCGACCAGTTGCGGTTCCATCTGTCGGCGGAAAGTGTCACGCATCAGCGTCCGGCCTGCCACCGCCTCGTGCAGGTCCCTGAGTTCCTTCAGCGTGAAGGGCTCGGGCAGCAGGCCCGCCGGATCGGGGGTCTGCGCATAGTCCTGCCGCATCCGCTCAACCGCCAAGAGCACCATATCTGCGTGGCCGTAGGGCAGAGCGGCGATCAGGCCTGTCTCCGCCGCGACCGAAGCCAGACGGACATCGTCGGACTGCAGCGGGGTTTCCAACTCCCGGAACGGGACTGCGTCCACATGGGCCACGGACAGTGTCCAGCCCCGGTCATCCCGGCCCGGATCATCGAAGACATGGAGCTGCTGAGGCACCCTCCCCTCGATCCCGGCCTTGTCCCGAAGCGAACGCAGGACGGCAGCCGCCAAGGTCTCACGCTCTCGCAGGAAGGTGCCAGGCAGCGCCCACTCCCCCAAATGGTGTTCCTCCCGCCTGCGAACGAGTAGGACCATCAGTTCGCCCCCTGCCACGGTCAGCGCTGCGGTGTCCACGGCCACGGAAGGCCGCGGATAATCCAGGAGGGACAAGGGTATACGGGACTCATTCATACCCTTATTTATCTCAATCTTGCGCAAAAGATGCAACCGATGCATACTGGAACTACTTAGCTCAGATTTGCGCTAAAGCGAGGAGGTTCGACATGCACATTCCACAACTCCACATCGGCGCTGGCACTGCCGCTGGCCCACTTACGATCTTTCCCGTCTGGACAGCCGGACACGGGAGGCTCGGCATCAGCACCGGACTCCACGCAGACCTTGCCGTCTCCGAGCTGGCGACGGGTGCCAAGGTGGGCCAGCTGACGGTCCGGAACAACGGGAAACGCGCGGCCCTGCTGCTCGAAGGTGAGCTGCTGGAAGGTGGACAGCAGCACCGCACCTGCGCCCGCGACGTCCTCATCGACGCAGGCGAAACCGTGGACATCGACACGTTCTGCGTCGAGGCAGGACGGTGGGAAGCCGGCCAGGACACACACCACCGCCAGGCGCGGAGGGCACCGCTAAACGTCCGCGCCGAGCTAGCTGGCGCCGGGTCTACCCAATCCGGAGCTCGACGGCAGGAGCAGATCTGGGAACGGGTCCGGCGTTTCGACGCCGCCCGCGGACCCTCGGCCACCAGTTCCCTTCCGGAGCATTTGGACAGGTTTGGCAGCCGTGACAGGCACCGCTTCGCGAGCTCCGTACCGGAGCCGCTGGAGGGCCAACGCGGCGTGGTGATCAGCGTCGGCGGACAACCCCTGCTGCTGGAAGTTTTCGGCACCGCCACTTTGTTCCGACGCCATTACCAGCAGCTCATGGACGCTGCGCTGCTCAATGCGGCACTGTTGCCCACAGCGACCCAGAGCACCGTGCCGATGCCCGGCCAGCTCGCCCGCGACTTCGCTGCCATCGCCGGAAGCATCGATTTCGGCGAGTTCTACAGCGAGGGCGTCCGGCGCCACGACTCAATGCGCAGCCGTAACATCTTGGGGATCCACGGCCCCGTCATCGCAGAAGGCATGGCCGTCCGGCTCCCCAACCGGGAACCCGATATCGCCCACCTATCCTGCTGGAACACCAAACATCCACTTATGGAGGCCCTATGAACCTGAACTCACAGCAGAACCACCGCGCCGCCGGTGTCCTCGTTGCCCTCGCCGCCGGAGATGCCCTCGGCGCCGGCTACGAGTTCGGCGCTCCCCTGCCGGACGACGCCGAAGTGACCATGAAGGGCGGCGGCCCCTTCGGGTTCAACCCGGCCGAATGGACCGACGACACCTCCATGGCCATCCCCATCGCCGAAGCATTCCTCGACGCCGGCACCACCCCGGAAGCACTCACATCCGTGGTCCGCGCCTGGGCCGCCTGGACACGCGACGCCAAGGACGTCGGCGCGCAGACCAGCAACGTCGTTGCCCGCGCGCGCCGTATCGCCAGCGACGACGGGCGGACGGACCCGACCGCCGACGATTTCACCCGTGCCGCCCAGGAGTTCCACGCCCGCGCCGGCCGCAGCGCCGGCAACGGCTCCCTGATGCGCACCGCTCCCCTGGCCCTGGCCTATCTGGACCGGGACCCGGCCGAACTCATGGACGCGGCCGGCGTACTCAGCGCGCTGACCCACGTGGAAAACGACGCCCAGGAAGCCTGCGGACTCTGGTGCATCGCCATCCGCGACGCCGTCCTGACCGGCAAGCTGGAAATCCGCACCGGACTGCCGCTGCTGCCGGAGGAGCGCGCCGCAGCGTGGCTGGAGCGGATCGAAACCGCCGAACGGTCCCGGCCGCGCGACTTCACGAAGAACGGCTGGGTAGTGGAAGCGCTCCAGGGCGCGTGGAGCGCCATCTCCACCACCCGCACCGCTTCCGGTCCCGACCATCTCCGGGCCGGGCTCGAAGAGGCGGTCCGCGGCGGCCGGGACACCGACACGGTGGCCGCCATCGCCGGGTCCCTTCTGGGCGCCGCCTATGGCTACTCCGCCGTCCCCTTCGAATGGCGCCGGAACCTGCACGGCTGGCCGGGTCTGCGGGCGCACGACCTGATGACGCTCGGCGTCGAACTCGCCTCCGGGGCGGGACGACGTACGCAGGAGTGGCCGCGGGCCGAGCACCACGATTACAGCTCGTGGAGCAGGACCGATGTCCTGGTCCAGCACCCGGACGACGACGGCGTCTGGCTCGGCGGCGTGGGCGCAGTAGCCAGGACTGCCGATTTGGGCATTGATGCAGTTGTTTCCCTGTGCAGGCTGGGAACTGCCGACGTTCCGGGCATCGCGCCGGAGAACCACGCAACGTTCTGGCTCGTCGATTCAGCCGCCGCGGATTCCAATGCCTACGCCGGTTACGTGCTGCAGGAGGCGGCCGCCGCCGTCGAACGTTTCCGAGCCGAGGGTAAGAAGGTGCTCCTGCATTGTGTGCGGGCCGAGTCCCGGACACCTACCGTTGCCGCGCTCTATGGCGCCCGGGTCGCAGGAGTAACTCCGCTGGAAGCGCTGGAACGGGTGCGCCGCGTCCTCCCCAACGCCCACCCGAATCCGGCGTTCCGGGAACTGTTGGCCGCCGAGGCGACGGGTCGACCCTCCGCATAATTCGGGTCGAACCGGCCCCTGAACCCACCAATACGTGGACCGGGGGCCGGGCATGGTAGGAATTCCCTATGGGGGAATCACACGTCTTCGTGACCAGAGGCAGCCTGACCAACTTCGCTTGCGATGCATGGCTGCTTCCGACCGATCGCACCTACAGCATTGCAGGGCACTGGCGGGAGGCGCTCCCGGGCCTGGAAGCAGTGATAGCAAGCAGCAGGGATGTCGACTTCGCCAGCGGGGCTAAGCTCGCGCAGCCTCTCGACTCCTGGCCTGCTGGGGAACCCATGCCGGTCCTCACTGCCGTACCGTATTACGGCATTTCCTCGGTCGAGGATCTGGTTCCGCCGTTGCGTGAATTCGTTCGACTCGCTGCGGAGCAGGTCGGACGGCGACGGCGGGCTGCGGGCGGCAAACCGTCCCGCCCAGTTCCCCTGCTCGCCATGCCGCTTTTCGGCACCGGCGGCGGCGGAGCAGGACTGGTGCGCGGCGACGTGATTCAGCGGCTCCTCCAGGAGGCACGCCGTGCCGCAGCCGAGTCCGGCGTCGACGTCGCTCTGATCCTCACGAACGAAAAGGACTTCGCCTTCGCCCAAGAGCTGCGGAAGCGTCAGCCGGACTGGTGGAAACCCCTCGATCGGGAGCTGCAGGACCACGCCGCACGACTAGCTGCGCATGCCCGGGACGGCAAGCTCGTTCCCTTTATGGGCGCGGGTGTCAGCATGAGTGCCGGCGCCCCGAGCTGGGACGATCTTCTGGCTGCTTTGGCCAAGGCCGCACAGCTCTCGACCCCTGAAGGCATGTCGCTCAAAAAGCGCGAGCATCTGGACCAGGCCGGCATTCTGCGCTCTATCTATGAGGAACGCTCCGGGGCGGGAGGGCGGAGTTTCAATCAGGCCATCGCCGACCTGGTGGAGCTGAAACGCTACGGTTTGGCACCGGCCCTCCTCTCCAGTCTGGGCAGCAGGGAGGCGATCACCCTGAACTATGACGAACTCTTTGAATTCGCTTCGGCCGACGCCGGTGTCCCCCGGTCGGTCATTCCTGACGGCGGCGGGGAGAACGACGACTGGCTGCTGAAGCTTCATGGTTCGGTGACGAACCCTGATTCGATCGTCCTCACCCGCGACGATTATCTCGGTTTCAACGCATCACGCAACGCGCTCTCGGCCCTGGTGAAAGCCACCCTCATGACGCAGCACATCCTGTTCGTCGGCTTCGGCCTTGCCGACGACCACTTCCACGAGATCCTGCACGACGTGAAGCGTGCCCTTCCTCCGGAGCCCCGGGGCAAGGACGGATCCGCAACGGCCCTGATGCTGTCCGCGGATCCCCTGGACCGGCGGATGGTTTCCCAGCTGAACCTGGTGCCGATGAATGAGGAATCCAGTACCGCGGCAGGACGGACCCTCGAGATCTTCCTGGATCTCCTCGTAGCCCTGTCGACGGATAGCCATTCGTATCTTTTGGCCGAGGGCTACGAAGGAGCTTTGACCGAATCCGAGCGGTCCCTGCGGGAAACCCTGCTGGATCTCACTAAGCGGCTCACCGACGACGAAGCTCAAAGCAGCGGAGGCGTCCGCCTGCGGGAGATGCTGGCGCAATTGGGCGCTTGAGCTGAAGAATAATGATTAACAACGACTAAGCCGCATTAAACAGCGGACCGACGTCCACGTATTCGGACTCCTGCGAGTACGTCCTCGTACGCCTAAGGAACTGATGAAAAGCCGCCCCCAGACCATACAGATTTTTCTACCCCAGGGAGATCCTTCAGGTCTAAGACAGGCCGAAATCACTACCCGGACCGTGCGGGTGTTTGAAGTTCCCCGGGCTCAGGTGTCCGCATTCATGCAAATGCCGGAAGCGAATCAAGTGGGCTTGTACTTTCTGTTCGGAGCGCAAGATGAAGATACCCCTGAGTGCTATATAGGGCAGAGCGGCAACGTGGGACGCCGGCTCAGCCAACATGTGGCTGGGAAGGAATTCTGGGAACGAGCCCTCATCGCGGTGTCACTGACCAACTCCTGGACCGACACTCATGTTGGTTTCATGGAGTGGAAATCCATACAGGCCGCAACCAACAGCGGCCGCTATGCACTGCTGAACGGCAACACGGCGTCCAACCGGCATACCCCCTTGCCGCTGGAATCTGACTGTCACGAATACTTGGAAACAATTTCGGTACTCCTCGCGACGCTGGGGAAACCGGTACTTCAGCCGCTCACTGGTGCACATCCACCGTTCACCCAGCCCGGTTTCCAAACGGACACTGGGCTACCGGCAACACCCGAGAGCCAAAGCAACGGCACCGATCACCGCCTCAGTCTTCGGCAAAGGAACTGCGTTGCGGAAGGTGTCCTGAGCTCTGAAGGGCTTGTCGTACTTGCCGGAAGTACGGGCAATGCCGCTGATAGGCCTTCTATCAGTGCAGGGCTCAAGCGGATCAGGGAACGCCTCATAGAGCAGGGAATCGCTCGGGTTGAAGGCAGCTCATTCGTTATGGAACGTGATCATTTGTTCAGCTCTCCGAGCTATGCAGCGGGTGCACTCTACGGAGGCGCTCAAAACGGCCGCACTGCGTGGAAGGACGCACTAGGACGAACGTTGAGAGAGATCGAAGAACAACAATTCCCAGCATCAGGCAACGCCACGGAATAGTGGATACGTAAGCCAGATTGGCTGGTCGGCCCCCCTCTCTGCAGGCCCTTATTTCGCGGCTCCACTCACTCCAGGCACTTTCGCAAACGGCCCCTCTGTGTTGAACGCATACTCCGCAAACCGCTCCCCGATCAACCGGTGCGTAGCGGTGTCCGGATGGAGCGCGTCGGGCAACGGATACGCCTCAGCATCCTCGGCCCCGTACAGACTCAGTCCGTCCAGGAAGTGCAGATTCGGATCGTCCGTCCGGCGCGCCGCCAGAGACTCCAACGCCTCACGGATCACCCGGAGTGTCAGCTGGCCCGCAGCCACCCCCTCCGGCGAACCGGTCGCGACAAACCGAATCTGCTCCGTCCCGAACGACGCCGGGTCGAAAGCACCGGGGCCCGGAGTGTCCTCATGGATACCGCAGAATATGGGCGAAATGAGCACCAGAGGCGTCTCCGGATGCCCTTCGCGGATGGTGTCGAGGAAGCCGTGCACCGCAGGCACAAAGGCGCGCAGCCGCATGGAATCCATATTCACCACATTGATACCCAGCTTCACGCTGATGACATCGGCAGGGGTATCGCGCATGACCTGGGCGGTGAAGGGGTCCACGAGGGCGCTGCCGCCCAGACCAAGATTATGAAGTTCGACGCCGCCGAGGTGGGCCGCAATCACAGGCCAGATCTGAGACGGCGTTGCGGCATTTGAACCGTGGCTGATCGAGCTGCCGTGGTGCAACCAGACAGGTTTGCCCGAGGAATACGGTGCAACCGGAGCATCCGAGCGCAGCTCCACGAGCTCGATGGCCTCATTGTGCGGTAGCCAGATCTCGATGACCTTATCCCCCGCAGGCAGCCGGAACACGCTCGTATGCGACGGCCCCTCAAACGGAGTCGCGGCCCCCGTCGACATATCCACCTCGACGTAATCGCCGCCGGTGAGGTCGTCGCTCTCGAGCAGCTTCCCGTCGACCACCAGATCCATAGATCCCCGGGGCCGGTCCGCACCCCGGTAAACAACCCGGGACGGGTGCACCACAACTGCCAGGACCTCCGATGTTGTCGTCAGCGCCAGACGAACCCCGGAGGGCTGGCTTTCCGCCATCATCAGCTGCGGATCAGGAAAGCGGGTCCGCACAGCGGCTGGCAGCCGGTGAGGCCGAAGACCCCGGGGAGTTGTTTCGAGTTCAGCCGCTCCACGAACCAGCGACGCCGTAATACCAGTGGTGATCATCCTGAGAGTTTATCCGGCCACCCCAGCAGTGAGCCAACCGCGGAAACCCCGGTAAAGCCCAGCAAAACAGGCCCGAAACGGCCCTTCGGATATACAGATACGGCCCAAAACCCGCTCGATAACAAATCAACAAATCCCTTGACCAGTGACCTGCAACACATTAGCGTTGCGCAAATGGAACAGAGTTCCATTTTCGCCAGAGGTGTTAGGCAGCTATTGACGTTGTGACAGACGGTTCTGGTTAAGGCGCAATGAAGCGCCCACATGCGTGGGCTCAACGAAGAGGAATTCACATGCATCGAAACAAGGCATTCGCCGTTCTGGCCTTCTCGTCCGTAGCAATGCTGGGCGTCAGCGCCTGTGGCGGCGATTCCGGCGGGGACGGTGGCGCAGAATCCACCAAGGTCCTGAAGGTGGCATTCAACCAGAACGCCTCGCACCCCCAGGCAGTGGCAATTACGGAACTCAGCGACAAGCTGAAAGAAGCCACGGACGGCGCCTACGAACTCGAGCTTTTCCCGGACGAGCAGCTCGGCTCCCAGGCCGAGACTCTGGAACTGGTGCAGTCGGGCGCGGTGGACATGGCCATTGTTGCCGGACCGCTGCTGGAAGCCTTCAATCCGGACTTCTCCGTCCTGAACCTCCCCTACGTTTATGATTCCCCCGAGCACCAGATGTCCGTGCTCAATGACGAGGAAATCACCGGAGAACTGTTTGATTCCCTCGAAACCTCCGAGAGCATTTCCGTCATTGGCGCCTACCACGGCGGCGTCCGGAACGTGTACACCACCAGCGGCGCCGTCGAGACCCCTGAGGACCTGGCCGGACAGAAGATCCGCATCATCTCCTCGGATACGAACGTTGCCATGGTCGAACTGATGGGTGGCGTAGGAACACCCATGCCCCAGGGCGATGTGTACACCGCCATCCAGTCCGGTGTCCTGAACGGCGCAGAGAACAACGAACTCATCTACGCAGACCTGGCCCACGCCGAAATCGCCAAGCACTACTCCTACACAGAACACCTCATGATCCCCGACTACTTCGTCGCCAACCCGACGGTGCTCGCGGCCTTCAGCGACGACCAGCGGAAGGACCTGGAGGAGCTGTTCGCGGAGTCCGTGGACAGTGAGCTGGCCTCCTTTGACGAGAAGGTTGCCGAAGCCAAGACGAAGGCGGAGGAAGCCGGGGCAACCTTCCATGAGGCCGACGTCGAGGCGTTCCGCAAGGCGGTGGAGCCCCTCCACAAGGACAAGGTCAACAACGACGTCACGAAGGCCATCTTCGAGAAGATCGACGCTGCGCGCTAAGCCGCGCACGCTCCAACCGGAAGTTATCGACATGACCAAGCTAAAACAGGCGGTTGACTCCGTCCTGAGGACAATCTGCATCGTGTTGTTTGCGCTGCTGATCCTCCTGGTGTGCTGGCAGATCTTCACCCGCCTGGTGTTCAACGATCCGAGCGTCTGGTCCGAAGAAGCCTCGCGCTACACCTTCATCTGGCTCAGCCTGATCGGCATTTCGGTTGCCACCGGGGAACGGGCCGACGTCGCCATCGACATCCTCGTGAAGAAACTTCCGGTTGCGGTGCAGCGCTGGGTGACAGCCCTCGCCTATCTTTCGGCCATCAGCTTCGCGACGCTGTTCATGATTTACGGCGGCTACCTCAACGCGTCTCTGTCCTGGAACCAGTCCAACCCCGTCCTGCCGGTCAACCAGGGGGTCCTGTACCTCGCGGTCCCGGTGGCCGGAGTCCTGCTCACGTACTACCTCTGCTACCACTTTGTCCGCATCATCGCGGCGAAGGAGGAAGCAACCGCTCCCGAAGAGATGCAGGTTGAGCTATGACCGATGCAGTAACCGTCGCAACCATCCTCATCGGCGGCATGGTGCTCCTGCTGGCCATCGGCGCACCGATCAGCATCAGCGTGGCCCTTCCCTCGGCCGTTTCGATGGTCTACGTCCTCGGGTTCGAGGACGGCGCACTGGCCTCCGCGCAGAGAATGTTCAACGGCGTCAATTCCTTCGCATTGTTAGCCATCCCGTTCTTTGTCCTGGCCGGCGTGATCATGAACAACGGCGGCATAGCCATCCGGCTGATCAACCTCGCAAAAGTCATGGTCGGCAAAACCCCGGCTCCGCTGGTCCAGACAAGCGTCCTGGCCAGCATGCTCTTCGGAGCGGTCAGCGGCTCCGCCGTGGCCACGGCCGCCGCCGTCGGCTCCACCACCGCACCCATCCAGGCCAAGCAGGGCTACGATCCGGCGTTCAGCGCAGCGGCGAACGTTGCAGCCGCACCCAGCGGCCTGCTCATCCCGCCGAGCAACACCTTGATCATCTATGCCCTGGCCAGCGGCGGCACCTCAGTGGGTGCCCTGTTCATGGCCGGCTACATCCCGGGCATTCTCTGGGGCCTGACCTGCATGGTGGTGGTTTACTTCTACGCCAAGCGCCACCCGGAATTGAAGGCGGAACGGTGGGCCCGGCCGCAGGAAGCGCTCCTGGTCTTCCTGCAGGCCCTCCCCTCGCTGAGCCTGATCGTCGTCGTCATCGGCGGCATTGTCTCCGGCTTCTTCACCCCCACGGAAGGTTCCGCCGTCGCCGTGGTCTACGCGTTGGCGCTGTCCTTCATCTACCGCAGCATCAAGGTCCGGGACCTGCCGGGCATCCTGATGGATGCGGCCCGGACCAGCTCCGTGGTGATCTTCCTGATCGGTGTTTCCACCATCATGTCCTTCGTCATGAGCTTCACCCGGATTCCGGCCCTGCTTGCCGACACCCTCTTCGGGTGGACGGACAGCAAGGTCATCGTCCTGCTGATCATGATGCTGGTGCTGCTGATCATCGGCATCCCTCTGGACGCGACTCCCGCCATCCTGATCTTCACGCCGATCTTCCTGCCCATCGCCGTCAGCTACGGCGTGGACCCGGTGCACTTCGGCATCATGATGGTCTTCAACCTGTCGATCGCCGTGATCTCGCCGCCATCTGCGCCCGTGCTCTTCGTCGGAGCCCAGGTCTCCAACGTCGAGATCGGCCCGGTGATCGCCAAGCTGATGCCCTTCATGGCAGTCCTGGTCATCCTGCTGCTCATCATCACCTTCGTACCCGAACTATCCCTGTGGCTGCCGCGGGTTCTCGGATTCCTGTAGCCCGCCGCTCCTCCTGCTTTTCCAGTTACTAATCACCACCGAAGGACTCCCAATGGACGTGCTGTACTCGACCCACCCAAGCGAAATTCCCACCCTGGACGCCGCCGCTCTGCGCAGCCGGTTCCTTGTCGATGACCTGTTCCTCGACGACCAGATCCGTGCCGTCTACTCCCACCAGGACCGCGTGGTGCTTGCCGGAGCGACGCCGGCCAGCGGCCCTCTCCAGCTGCCCACCTTCCCGGAACTGCGCGCAGACACCTTCTTCCACCGCCGCGAAGCGGGCATCATCAACGTCGGCGGTGCGGGCACCATCACGGTCGACGGCGAAGAGTACGCTCTGAAGCACGGCTCCTGCCTTTACATAGGACGCGGGGTAAAGGACGTGACCTTCTCCTCCGACGGCGGCGACACCGCACGGTTCTACATCTTCTCCGCCCCCGCCCACACCGCCTTCCCCACCACACTGGTCGAAGCCGGCAACGGCACCGTCCGCGAGCTCGGCAACCAGGAGACGTCCAACCGGCGAACGCTCAACCAGTACATCCACGAAAACGGGGTCCGGAGCTGCCAGGTGGTCATGGGGGTGACCACACTGCACACCGGCAGCATGTGGAACACCATGCCGGCCCACACCCACGACCGGCGGATGGAGGCCTACCTTTACTTCGACCTGCCCGAGGACGCCCGGGTGGTCCACCTGATGGGTGAACCCACGGAAACCCGCCACCTGATGGTCGGGAACCAGTCCGCGGTCATTTCGCCCAGCTGGTCCATCCATTCCGGTGTCGGGTCGGCCAGTTATTCCTTTGTCTGGGCAATGGCCGGCGAAAACCAGTCATTCGACGATATGGATGCAGTTGCTATTACTGAACTGCATTAGGGAACCATGATGGATGTATCCCAACATCAGGAAAGACGGTCATGGTAAACAATTCATTCGTTTCCCCTTCATCTCCCAGCACCAGCGAAAAAACGCTGATGGTACTGGAAGCCGCTCTGGAGCATTCCCGGTTCACCGAGGTGGTTTCAGCCACGGGATTCCCCAAGGCGACGGTGCACCGGCTGATTTCGACTCTGGTCGAACGCCGGTTCGTGACCGTTGACGGGGACGGAAACTATCTGCCGGGACCGTCAATCCTCGCCCTCGCGGGCAAAGCCCTGGCACGGATTGATATCTCCTCCATCGCCCAGCCGTTTGTCGACAAACTCGTGGATGACGTCCAGTGCACCGTGCATATGGGCGCCATCAGCGGCGACGCGGTGATTTACATTGTCCGCAAAGATTCGGATAAGCCGTACAAAATGCCGTCCCGGGTGGGCCTTTCCGTTCCGCTGCACACCACCGCCATCGGCAAGGCCATCCTGGCCACCTACACCGACGACACCGTGGAGCGCATGCTGACGCGGGCCGGCATGCAGCAGCTCACCGAAGCATCCATCACCACCGTCGCCGACTTCCGGCGCGAGCTCGACGACGTCCGTCGGCGCGGCACCGCCCGGGACCGCGGCGAAAACGTCCCGGGTATCGCCTGCATCGGCGCACCCGTCCACGACCACACCGGCGTCGTCCGTTACGGGCTGAGCATCTCCACCCTGTCCATCGAGCATTCCGACGAGCAGATCGAAGCCATGTCCGACGATCTCCTCGCCGCGGCCGCCGCCATCTCGAAAGCCCTGGGCTATCGGGGCACCGACCCCGAACCCGGTTATTCTTCCCATCTTCACTAGGAGCAACACACCATGACCGCTGCCACCTATACCGGCTCCCGGAATTTCAGCCTTGAAGAGCTTCCCGGCGGGGCACCCCAGCCCGGCCAAGTGCAGATTGCCGTCGCCTTCACCGGCCTCTGCGGAACCGATCTGCATATCTTCCACGGCGACATGGACGCCCGGGTGTCCATGCCCGCGGTCATCGGCCATGAAATGTCCGGCGTCATCGCCGCGGTCGGCGACGGCGTCGACGACTGGACCCCGGGACAGCACGTAACGGTCATGCCCACAGTGTCCTGCGGTAACTGCCCGGCCTGCCGGCGGGGCAACAGCCACATCTGCCACAACCTAAACTTCGTAGGCATTGATTCCGAAGGCTCCATGCAGAGCCATTGGAACGTCTCCGCGGACATTCTCGTTGCCCTGCCCGACGGCCTTCCGCTGGACGAGGCGGCACTCATCGAACCGACTGCCGTCGCCGTCCATGATGTCCGCCGCGCGTCGGTCACCGCCACCGACTTCGTCGTGGTGATCGGCGGCGGACCGGTGGGCCAGCTCATCGCCTGCGTCGCCATGCAGCAAGGTGCCCGGGTGGTCCTGGTAGAGCTCGACGCCGGTCGGCGGGAGACAGCGAAGCGCTTCGGGATCACCGCCATCAATCCGATCGAAACCAACCTCGTGGACTACGTGGCGCAGGAAACCGACGGAGCGGGAGCCGACGTGGCCTTCGAAGTTTCCGGCTCCGCTGCCGGGGTCGGTTCCGCCGTCGACGTCCTGACCACCCGGGGCCGGCTCGTGATGGTGGCCATCCACCCCAAACCCAAGGAAATCGACCTGCACCGCTTCTTCTGGCGGGAGCTGGAAATGTTCGGTGCCCGGCTCTACCAACGGAAGGATTTCGAGGAAGCCGTCCGGCTGGTGGCCGAGGGCGCCGTCCCTGCCCGCGGGATGATTTCCCGGGTCGTGTCGCTGGACGAGGTCAAGGAGGGCTTCCTGGCCCTGGAGTCCGGCGGGGCCATGAAGGTTCTCGTCGATTGCAACGAGGTGGCCAAGTGAGCACCCCCTTCGACCTGACCGGTAAGACGGCCGTCGTCACCGGAGCCCGGCGCGGCATCGGCATGGCGATGGCCATCGCCCTGGCGGAAGCCGGCGCGGACATTATCGGCGTCTCCGCCACCCTCGAGGCCTCGGGCAGCAGGGTCGAGAAGGAAGTACTCTCGCTGGGGCGGCGCTTCACGGCCATGCGTGCCGACTTCGCCGACCGCGCCGCCGTCCACGAACTGGCCGCGAACCTGCGTGCTGCCGGACCCATCGACATTCTGGTCAACAACGGCGGCACCATCGCGCGAACGCCGGCAGCACAGCACCCGGACGAGATGTGGGACCAGGTCATCCAGGTGAACCTCTCGAGCCAGTTTGTGCTCAGCCGGGAAATCGGGCAGCACATGCTCGAGCACGGCGGCGGCAAGATCATCTTCACCGCCTCGCTGCTCAGCTTCCAGGGCGGCATCAATGTTCCCGGTTACACCGCCTCGAAGTCCGGCATTGCCGGTCTTACCAAGGCGCTGGCCAATGAGTGGGCACCGCACGGAGTGAACGTCAACGCCATTGCACCGGGCTACATCGCCACCGACAACACGCAGGCGCTGCAGGACGATCCGGACCGCGAGCGCGGCATCCTCGAGCGCATTCCAGCCGCACGCTGGGGACGCCCCCAGGATCTTGCCGGCGCCACGGTGTTCCTGGCTTCCTCCGCGTCGGACTATGTGCACGGCGTCGTACTCCCCGTCGACGGCGGCTGGCTCGGCCGCTGAACCTGCCGTTCCTCTTCCCGACACCACCCACCCAGAGACAAAGGACCTGCCTTGTTTTCCACCGAACAGCCCCCGGTAGCCGGCGAACGCATTCCGGCGTCCTCGATCCTGCGGGGTACCCGGACGATCGCCGTGATGCGCGCTTCCGCTGCCACCGACTATGCCCCCGTGGTAGAGGCACTCATCAACGGTGGCGTGCTCAGCGTTGAACTGACGCTCAGCACCCCCGGGGTCTTCGAGGAGCTTCCGCTGCTACGGAAACGCTTCGGCGACGCCGTGGAGTTCGGAGTGGGTACGGTAACGAGCGTCGACGACGCCGAGCGGGCCCTTGACGCCGGTGCCTCCTACCTGGTGACCCCGACGACCGACACCGCCGTCATCGAAGCGGCGGTCCGGCGGGGTGTGGCCATTTATCCAGGTGGACTCACTCCCACGGAGTTGTTGGCCGGGTGGTCGGCGGGTGCGACGGCGGTCAAGGTGTTCCCGGCCTCGGTGGTGGGCCCCGGCTATGTGTCCGCGCTCCGGGGTCCGTTCCCCGACCTCCAGGTTGTTCCCTCTGGCGGCGTAGATATTGATGACGCGGTGGCCTGGGTGAAGGCAGGAGCGTTGGCGGTCAGCGTGGGCGGACCGCTCCTGGGCGATGCGTTCAAGGGCGGGGACCTGGGAAAGCTGACAGAACGCGCCGTCCGGCTGCGGGCCGCCGTCGACGAAGCGGCGGCTGCACTGTGAGTGCGGCAAACCCGGCGGGCGAGGCAGCGCCGGCACCGTACCTCGTCACCCTCGGTGAAACCATGGGGCTCCTGACCGCACAGCAGCCCGGACCGCTGGCCCATGTCTCGTCGATGGGCCTGGGCGTTGGTGGCTCCGAATCCAACGTCGCCATCGGTGTGCAGCGGCTGGGCGGAACCGCCGTCTGGTGCGGGCGCACGGGAACGGATTCGCTGGGCCAGCTGATCCGGCGGGAGATCCGGGCCGAAGGTGTCACCGTCCGCGCCGTCGAGGATCCCGGCGCACTCACCGGGTTGATGCTCAAGGAACGCCGGACCGCCGCGACGCAGAAGGTCAGCTATTACCGTGCCGCCAGTGCCGGTTCCCGGCTGACTCCCGAGGATTTGGACGCGGACCTGATCACCGGCGCCGCGGTCCTCCATGTCAGCGGTATTACGCCTGCCCTTTCTCCGTCCGCGGCGGCCGCCATCCATGCCGCCATCGATGCGGCCCGGGCCGCAGGGGTGCCCGTCTCGTTCGACCTCAACTACCGGGCTAACCTCTGGTCCGCAGCGGACGCCACCCGCTCCTACCAGGAGATCATTCCGCTGGTGGATATTGTCTTCGGCGGCGACGAGGAAGCAGCGCTCGCCGTCGGGCCCGCTGAGGATCCGGTCGAACTGGCGCAGCGGTTGACGAAGCTCGGGCCAACCCAGGCGATCATCAAGCTGGGCAGTAAGGGCGCGGCGGCGTTCATTGACGGCCAGGTGCACCATCAGCCCGCGGTCCCCATCGATGCGGTGGACACCGTGGGCGCCGGCGATGCCTTCGTTGCCGGCTATCTGGCGGAGCTGATGAACGGAAAGAGCCCCGAGGAACGGCTCGCATTGGCTGTCCAGACCGGCGCGTTCGCCTGCCTGTCCTACGGCGACTGGGAGGGGCTTCCCACCCGGGCGGAGCTTGCCCTGCTGCACCAGACCGAGGCGGTCACCCGCTGAGCGAAGAATCCCAGGACAGCTCACTTCAGGGTTAAAGTTCCAAAAATGGTGAAGCGGGACCCAGTCCGCCGGGACTGCGGGGGATTTTGACTGTAATTCGAATGTGTAAAGTTGACCTCAACCGCATTGTCCTATTTCTCACTGAGAATGGGTGTGCGGTTTTTATAGCGCCTAGTTACAACAAAACAGCTTGGATACAT
Organism: Arthrobacter jinronghuae; assembly: GCF_025244825.1. Classification (NCBI taxonomy): domain Bacteria; kingdom Bacillati; phylum Actinomycetota; class Actinomycetes; order Micrococcales; family Micrococcaceae; genus Arthrobacter; species Arthrobacter jinronghuae. The sequence continues at coordinate 695,961 of NZ_CP104263.1, read as the reverse complement.
CATGAAAAAGACCGCCATCCTCATCGCCTCTCTACTTCTTACGACAGGATGTGCGGCTTCACCGCAGGTAGTGGAACGTGAACGGAACAGCCCCCCTGCGGAGACACGTGCTTCCTTCGAGATTTCAGAAGATGCAACTTGCAACAACTTGCTCTCCGATGATGGAGGACTAATGAGTGAAGCTTCCATCTTCTTGAGGGACCTCGATAGCATGGATGATGAAATTGCGGCCGAAGCTCAAAGGATCGCTGACGACCTCGATGCGGTAGCGCAGAACTCGTCCGAACGACTGAGTGAATTACTCGTCATTATGCAAGAGCCATTCCTCGACCTCGTGGCGGCAAACCAAAACGGTGAGTCCTTCGACTTAGATCCAGCTCGTTATAAGGCAGCAGGTTTCGAACTCACCTCTATTTGTGACGGGTCCGGGGAAAACGCTGTTGGGCAGGACGAAGCTAGTGAACCGACCACCCTGCGAATTTCGTCAGGCGCGACATGTCAACTTTTGTTGGGAGCGAACGAAGACGGGCCCTTGATTGAAGGTGTGAACTTTATTGCTGATCTGGTCCAGCGTGGGCAAGAAGTTAGCTCCGACGAGGTAGAGACCAGCCGGAAAATATCCGACGAGCTGAATGCGATTCTGGAAACTGCCAATGACGACCTCCGGCCGTATATAGAAGAAGTGGTAAAGCCCTTGGATATGCTTGCAGCAGAGGGCAGCACCGGAATCCATGTCGACATGACCACGTTCAAGGCCGCCAGCGTCGAGCTCCTCACTCAATGCCCCTAGTCGGGCGCTTGCTAGCAAGAGGAACTACAAGCCACTCTAATTCGGTGCCCTAACACGACCTCAGGTATTTGGTGGTTACAGCCCGAGGCCCTCGGTCACCGGCGTGCGGTTCCTGCAGGCCCCGGATTTGAATACTCGAGACGCCGCCCGCGGTGTGTGACAGAGTCAATCCGATCGCGGTCACCGCGGTCTCAGACTCCGAGTCAACAAATCCGGGCCAGTTAGCTGTGTGCCCTACGACTTCAATGTCTGGCACAACTTCTTCCGGGGGATTCAATGTCGTCATCTTTCCAGCAATACCATGCCCAATTTCCGCCCGAGCCACCCCGGCAGCCGCGGCCTAAAGCGACCATCTCGACGTGGATCATGGCCGTTGTCGTCTTGTTCTTCATAATTCTTGGTGCCTCCGCCGCGGGTGTCGGCGGTTCCCTTATGTACATCTCCTTCTTTTTGTTTTTCACCGGACTTTACGTCCTAATCTTCGGACGCCCCTCATGGCTGCGACTGCCCGACCGCAAGTGGGGTGGAGCGACTACGGGAGCGGCGCTGGTCCTCTTCATACTTGCTGTAGTGCTTGTTCCTGGCCCGGCCGAAACGGAGAAAACAGCGGCGGCCTCCGCGAAGGATGCTCCCAGTACGTCAGCCCCTGCCCCTAAGCGGAGTGCCACCCCCAAACCAACGGTGAAAGTCGATCCGGAAGCCAAAGCTAAGGCCGATGCCGAAGCCAAAGCGAAGGCCGACGCTGACGCAGTTGCGAAGGCACAAGCTGATGCTGATGCGAAGGTAAAAGCCGAAGCCGACGCTGCTGCGAAGGCACAAGCGGACGCCGAAGCGAAAGCCAAGGCGGACGCAGATGCCCAGGCGAAAGCTGACGCGGCGGCGAAAGCAGCTGCAGAAGCGGCCGGGACGCCCAGCCAGCAAAATGCACTCCGAGCAGCAAGGGATTATCTAAAGTTCATGGCCTTCTCACGACCTGGCCTGATCGCACAACTCGAATATGAGCAGTACTCAACTGAAGACGCGACGTGGGCGCTGGACCATATGACAGTGGACTGGAACGAACAGGCTGCCAAGTCCGCTAAGAGCTACCTCGATTTCATGCCGTTCTCCCGAGCAGGCCTGGTTGAACAACTGATGTATGAGGGCTTCACTCCCGCAGAGGCTGAATACGGGGCAAGCCAGACCGGTCTCTAGCGCTGCGCCAAGCCTCGTCTAATCGTTGAGAGGGGAGGCTGCAGCTAAACCCCCACCCGCCCCGCGAGCATCCGCTCCACACTCTCCGCGGACAGCGCATGCTGGATCGCGAGCTGGGACGCACCGAGCATCCCGGCGTCGAGCCCGGACGAGGACTGCACAATCCGCAGGTGCTGGGTGGCCAGCGGCATGGTGCGTGAATAGACCACTTCTCGCACCCCGGCAATGAAGTGCTCCCCGGTCAGCGCCATCGAGCCGCCGAACACAATCACCTCGGGGTTGAGCATGCTCAGGCAGGCGGACAGCACCTCGCCCACCTCGCGGCCGGCCTGCCGCACGGCATGCACCGCCTCGTGGTTGCCGGAGTGGACCAGGGCGACGACGTCGCGCCCGTCCTCCGCTTCCAACCCCAAGGACTGCAGCCGCGCGGCCACCGCAGGCCCGGAAGCCAGTGCCTCCAGACATCCGCGGTTTCCGCACCGGCAGAGCAGGTCCTCACCGGACGGCACGCGGATATGCCCGATATCCCCGGCCACCCCGTCGGCACCACGCAGCAGGACACCGTTGCAGATAATCCCGGCGCCGATGCCGGTGGCGACCTTCACGAAGACCAGGTTCTCGACGTCGGGCCACGCGGCTTCGCGCTCCCCCATCGACATCACGTTGACGTCGTTATCCACCAGCACCGGGACATGGAAGGACTCCTGCAGGTAGCCCGGCACGTCGAAGCCGTGCCAGCCAGGCATGATCGGCGGATTGATCGGACGGCCGGAGCGATGCTCCACAGGTCCGGGCAGCCCGACGCCGACGGCAAGCAGCTCGGCAGCGGACCGGCCGGTCTCGACCAAAAGCGCATTCCCAAGCTCGACCACGGTGTCCAGCACGGCCTCCGGCCCGTCGCTGACCAGCAGGTCGCGGGAGGCATCAGCCAAGGCTGTACCGGCCAGGTCGGTGAGGCCCACACGCAGGTGGCTGGCGCCGACGTCGACCCCCAGGACCGCACGCGCCCCGGTCTGCAGCGCGAACCGGGAGGACGGCCGCCCGCCGGTGGACACCGCATCCTCGATGGGTGCCACGAGCCCGAGGTCCATAAGCAGCTCGAGCCGCAGCGCAATGGTGGAGCGGGCCACCCCCACCAGATCGGCCAGCTCGCTGCGGGTGCGGGGATGTCCGTCCCGCAGGAGCTGGAAAAGTTCGCTGGCCCCGGGAGCGGTGGGGTTATTCCTTATATCGACCACTGGGCAATTGAAGCATAGGGATCGACGCTACGGCGTCGGCCCGGCGGGGCGAACGACCGAACAGACATCCTCATAACGCCCCCTTCCTTCGGCCGGTCCCCCGCACGGCGAACCGCTGCTGCAGCAGCACGGCCACCACAATGATCGCGCCGCGGGCCACGGCCTGCACCGAGGTGTCCAGGTTGTTCTGTGTAAAGACGTTGATGAGGGTGCTGAACAGCAGCACGCCCAGCACGGTGCCCACAATGGTGCCGCGCCCGCCGATCAGCAGCGTTCCGCCGACGACGACGGCGGCAATCACTTCCAGCTCGTACAGCAGACCGTGGGTGGAGGTGCCGGCGGTCGTGCGGCCCATCATCATGATCCCGGCGATGCCGGCGGTGAGGCCGGAGAGGACGTACAGCAGGACAATGTGCCGCTTCACCTTGATGCCCGCCAGCCGCGCGGCCTCCAGGTTCCCGCCGATGGCCACGGTCCGGCGCCCGAAGGTGGTGCGGTTGAGCAGGAACCAGCCCGCGACGGCCACCAGCAGGAAGATCCAGATCAGCAGCGGCACGCCCAGGAAGTTCGAGCGCATCACGGAGAGGAAGTCCCGGTTGGTGACAATCTGCGTGCTGCGGCCGGAGATCAGCTCCGCCACGCCGCGCGCGGCCACCAGCATCGCAAGGGTGGCGATAAAGGCCACCACGTTCCCGTACGCGATGATCACCCCGTTGATCAGGCCCGCCCCCACACCGACCGCCAGCGCCACCACCACCATCAGCAGCCAGCTGCTGTTCGTGGCGGCCAGCTGCACTGAGGTGAGGGTGGCCAGCACCGTGGTCAGGCCCATCACCGAACCCACCGAGAGGTCGATGCCGCCGGCGGTGATCACAAAGGTTGCCCCGATGGCGATCACCCCGAAAATCGAGGCGTACCGCAGGATGGTCAGCATGTTGTCCAGGTTCAGGAAGCGCTCCCCGCTGGTCACCGCCCCGACAATAAACAGCAGCGCCAGGGCAATGATCAGGCCGATGTTGCGGCCGGCGGATCCGCCCAGGAACTTCCCCAGCGGATTGCTGCGGGACACCGCAGCCGTGCCGCCGCTGGGAGGCGGCTGCAGCGCCGCCGTCGTTGATTCGCTCACTGCGCACTTCCTTTCAGCACCAGGTCAAGCACGGCGTGCTCGTCCATTTCGTCTGCGTTGCCGGTGGCGAGGACGCGTCCGGCGTCGAGCACCAGGATCCGGTCCGCCAGGCCGATCACTTCCTCGATCTCGCTGGACACCACCACAATCGCCACGCCCTGAGCCGCGAGGCTGCGGATCAGCGCGTAAATCTCGGTCTTGGCGCCGACGTCGACGCCGCGGGTCGGCTCGTCCAGCAGCAGCACCCGGGTGCCGTGGATCAGCCAGCGGGCCAGCAGCACCTTCTGCTGGTTGCCGCCGGAGAGGGTGCGGGCCGCCCGGTCCGGATCGGGCGGACTGAGCTGCAGCGCCTCGGCCTGCTTGCGGGCGGCGGCCTTCTCGGCGCGTTCGTTCAGCCAGCCGTGCCGGGCGAACCGGGCGAAGGTGGAGAGGGTGACGTTGCGGTAAATGGGCTCCTCCAGCAGCAGCCCCTGGCTCTTGCGCTCCTCCGGGGAAAGGCCGAGCCCGGCGTTCACCGCGGCCCGCACCGAGCCGGGCCGCAGCGTCCTGCCCTCCACAGTGACGGTGCCCGACGTCGCGCGCCGGGCACCGTAAACGGTCTCCAGGATTTCCGAACGGCCGGATCCGACCAGTCCGGCCAGGCCGAAGATTTCCCCGGCCCGGACCGTGAAGCTCACGTCCCTGAAGGAGCCAGCCAGCCCTAGCCCCTCCACCTGAAGCGCCACCGGAGCGTCCGACGACGGCGGCTTCCGCGGCGGGAACACGTTGGCTACGTCCCGGCCGGTCATCAGCCGGACCAGGTCGGCGCGGGACGTCTCGACAACCGGAAGGGAGGATGCGGTGCTGTAACCGTCCTTGATCACCGAGATCCGGTTGCCGATCTGCCGGATCTCCTCCAGCCGATGCGAGATGTAGACAACCGCGATGCCCTGGCCGGTGAGCTCCCGGATCACCCGGAACAGGTTCGCCACCTCGCCGGAGTCCAGAATGGCGCTGGGCTCATCCATGATGATCAGCCGGGCGTTGCGGGACAGGGCCCGGGCCAAGCTGACAATCTGCTTCCCGGCGGCGGACAGGCTGCCCACTTCCGCGGACGGTGACAGGTCGTCGTGCCCCAGCAGCGCCAGCAGCTCCCGGGTCCGACGGCGCCCGTCCCGGATCCGGAGCACTCCCCCGCGGGCGTCTTCGTGGCCCAGGAAGATGTTCTCGGTGACGCTCAGTCCGTCCACCACGTCCAGCTCCTGATACATGGTGGCAATGCCCAGTGCCAGGGCGTCGGCCGGCCTAGCCAGTTCCACCGGTTCCCCGTTCCAGCGGATCTCCCCGCCGTCCGGTACGTATACCCCGGACAGGGCCTTGATCAGAGTGGATTTCCCGGCGCCGTTCTGGCCCAGGACGCAGTGCACTTCGCCGGGAAGGACGTCCAGTTCGACGCCGCGCAGCGCCCGGACGCCGGCGAAACTCTTGCTCAGGTTGCGCACCTCAAGCAGCGGCCGCTGTACCGGCTGAGGAGGGGCGGCGGGGGCTCCCGATGCTGTCATGGCACGGAGCTTACACACTTATGTCGATCATCAGTAGTATGTTGGCGCTTTATCGTCGGACTTCTGTTACTGTGACGCATGTCACGACGATGTGCAGTGCGCTGACTGGTTCCGATGGGGTGCGGACTCGCCTCAGCGCCCCACTTACAGAGGAGAGAACCATGCACGCACCACGCATGCGCGGGAAGATCATCACCGCAGCGGCCTTCTTCGCCGCCGGCGGGCTTGCCCTCACCGGCTGCACTGCAGGCGAGGACACCAATGCCGAACCGACCAACAACTCCGTGGAAGGCAACCAGTCCGAGGGCGAGACCGTCGTCATCGGGTTCTCCGGACCGGCCGCGGACCACGGCTGGCTGGGCGCCATCAACTCCGCAGCCACCGCCGAAGCCGAGAAGTACCCGGACATCGACCTGCGGGTGGCCGAAGGAACCAATGACGCGAACCTGCAGATCAGCCAAGTGGAGCAGTTCATCAATGACCAGGTGGACGCCATTGTCCTGCTGCCCACCGACGGTGCCGCACTCACCGACGTCGCCATCCGCGCCATGGAGGCGGGCATCCCCGTGATTAACGTGGACCGCGAGTTCTCCAGCCCCTTCGCCGCGCGGGCCACCGTCCTCGGCGACAACTACGGCATGGGCGTCAGCGCCGGTACCTACATCTGCGAACAGGTGGGCGACCAGCCCGACGCCGTGGTGGCCGAGATTGCCGGCATCGACGCCCTGCCGCTCACCCAGGACCGCAGCGAAGGCTTCAAGGACGCCCTCGCCGGCTGCGGGCTCGAGGTCACCAACCGGGTGTCCGCGGACTTCACCGTCCAGGGCGGCGAGGCCGCAGCGTCCCAGCTGCTCGCCGCCGCACCGGAAATCGACGCACTGTGGAACCACGACGACGATCAGGGCATCGGTGTCCTGGCCGCCATCGACGCTGCCGGACGCGACGAGTTCATCATGGTGGGCGGCGCCGGCTCCGCAAATGCCATGCGGGAAATCGAGTCCGGGGACAGCGTCCTGCAGGCCACCATCATCTATCCGCATACCCAGGCCGCGGACGGCATCCGGCTCGCCCGGCTGCTGGCGCAGGACAAGGCCATGAGCGACCTGGTCGAGATCGAGGTGCCCAACCGCGTGGTGCTCAACGCCCCGGTGGTCACCAGCGAAAACGTCGACGAATACCTGCCTACCGCCTTCGAGTCCTGACCGGGCGGTCTTTCACAGGCCCGCCCGACGGGGCGCCCGGGCACCCGCTCAAAACAGCAGCAAAGCACTAAGGAGAGAACATGCAGGACGATAAGCCGCTGAGGGTGGCGCTGGTGGGCCACGGCTTTATGGGGGCGGCCCACTCGCAGGCCTGGCGGGTGGCCCCCCGGTTCTTCGACCTGCCCCTGCAGCCGCGGATGGACCTGCTGGTGGGCCGGGATGCGGAGCGGACGCAGGCTGCCGCCCGGAAATGGGGGTGGGCCGAGTCCGCCATCGATTGGCGGGAGGCGGTCACCCGGGAGGACATCGACGTCGTGGACATCGTGACGCCCGGCGCCTCCCATGCCGAGATCGCCATCGCCGCGTTCGACGCCGGCAAACACGTGCTCTGCGAAAAGCCGCTCGCCAACACGGTGGAAGAGGCGCAGGCGATGGCCGACGCCGCCGCCCGCGCCGAGGCCCGGGGCGTCCGGGCGATGGTGGGCTTCACCTACCGCCGGCTGCCCGCCACCACGCACGCCCGGAATCTCGTGGCCGCCGGGGCGATCGGCACGGTCCGGCAGGTGCGGGCCGTCTACCTGCAGGACTGGCTGGTGGACGAGGACTCCCCGCTGACCTGGCGGCTTCAGCAGGACGAGGCCGGGTCCGGCGCCCTCGGGGACCTGGGCGCGCACGCCATTGACCTGGCCCAGTACATCACCGGGGTGCCGCTGGCCGAGGTCAGCGGCACCCTCGCCACCCTGGTCCCCACCCGCCCGGTGCCCGAAACGGACCAGCGGGGCACCGGCCTGGGCGGCGGACCCGCCGACGCCGGCACCCGCGGACCGGTGACGGTCGACGACGTCGCGCTGTTCCTCGGGCGCTTCGAGGACGGCGTGCTCGGGTCCTTCGAAGCCAGCCGAATGGCCACCGGACGCAAGAACGCGTTCCGGCTGGAAGTCTCCGGCAGCAGAGGTGCCATCAGCTTCGATCTGGAGGACCTGAACTTCCTGGGCTTTATGGATTACACGGTTCCGCCGGACCGGCAGGGTTTCACCCGCATCATGGTGACCGAACCGGACCACCCCTATGTCTCCGCGTGGTGGCCGGCCGGCCATTCACTCGGCTATGAACACGGCTTCGTGCACCAGGCGAAGGACTTCGTGGAGGCCATCGCCGCCGGAACCGCACCCGCGCCGTCGTTCGCTGACGGTCTGCAGGTCCAGGAAGTCCTCGACGCCGTGTCCCGCAGCGCCGCTAAATCCAGCGTGTGGCTGCCCGTGCGCTGACCGTCCCGTCCACCGCACCATCCCCCGCCCCCGCAGGCAAAGGAGCCCGCCATGTCCCGACCAGTCACTCTGTTTACCGGCCAGTGGGCCGATCTGCCGCTCGAAGAAGTGGCCCGGCTTGCCTCCGGCTGGGGGTACGACGGGTTGGAAATCGCGTGCTGGGGCGACCATCTGGATCCCTGGCGGTGGGATGACGAGGAGTACGTGCAGAGCCGCCGCGACATCTTGGAGAAGTACCACCTGAAGGTGTTCGCCATTTCCAACCACCTCAAGGGGCAGGCGGTCTGTGACGATCCGATCGATCAGCGGCACCGCGACATGGTCTCGGATAAGGTCTGGGGCAACGGTGATCCAGAGGGCGTCCGGCGCCGCGCCGCCGAGGAAATGAAGCACACGGCCCGGCTCGCGGCAGCCCTCGGGGTGGACACCGTGATCGGATTCACCGGTTCGTCCATCTGGAAATACGTGGCCATGTTCCCGCCGGTCTCGGCCGAGGCGATCGACGCCGGGTATCAGGACTTTGCCGACCGGTGGAATCCCATCCTCGACGTCTTCGATGAAGTGGGCGTCCGCTTTGCCCACGAGGTCCATCCCAGCGAGATTGCCTACGACTACTGGACCACCGTCCGGGCGATGGAGGCCATCGGGAACCGGCCCGCCTTCGGCCTGAACTGGGACCCCAGCCACTTTGTCTGGCAGGACCTGGATCCGGTCAGCTTCCTCTGGGACTTTCAGGACCGGATCTACCACGTGGACTGCAAGGATACGAAGAAGCGGATGACCAACGGCCGCAACGGCCGGCTCGGCTCGCACCTGCCCTGGGCCGATCCGCGGCGCGGCTGGGACTTCGTCTCCACCGGCCACGGCGACGTGCCATGGGAGGACGCCTTCCGGATGCTCAACAGCATCGGCTACGACGGCCCCATCTCGGTGGAATGGGAGGACGCCGGAATGGACCGGCTGGTCGGAGCACCGGAGGCCCTGGCGTTCGTCCGTTCGCTGGCGATGGATCCGCCCGCTGCGGCGTTCGACGCTGCCTTTTCGTCGAGGTAGGCCCGGGGAACGCAAGGGAAACCGCTCCAACTGCCCACCGATCCCACCACCTTGGTTGACGCGCCCACGCCACACCCATACCGTCCCCCATACACTCGCGCCGCCGCACCGTCACTGGGTGCGGCACACCGCGGACCCCGCCGGCCGGTCGAAGGTGACCGGCCGGCGTCGTCCGCACCGCCGCACGCTCCACGGTGCGGACTCGAAGCGGTACTCGCTGCACCAGGGGGTGGGCGCAGCCTCTTTATGAGGGATCCTCCATGCAACTTCGACATCGAACCGCCGCGGCGGTTGTTACTTCCTTTGCCCTGCTCGGGCTCACCATTTCCCCGGCCGCCGGAACGCGCGTTGAAACCGCGCCTGCCAGCAAGCTTCCGGATCTGCCCACTCCTGCCGAGTACTTCGGTTTCGAAATGGGTGACGAAGGCCGGCTGGCGGCCTTCAGCGACATTTCGGAGTACTTCGAAACCATTGCCGACTCGTCGCCCGAGGTGGAGTACGAGGTGGTGGACCGGACCACGGACAACAACGAATATCCGATCCTGCGCCTGAGCAGCGAGGAAAACCTGGCCCGGCTGGATTCGATCCTGGCCGTCAATGAACGGCTGGCCGATCCCGACGCCATGGCCGCCGAAGCCGCCGGCGCCGGGATGGAACCGGAAGCCTACGCCCGGCAGCTCGCCCGGACCACGGTCCCGGTCTATTACATCGAAGCGTCCATCCACGCGACGGAGGTCGGGAACACCCAGGCGCTGGTCGACGTCGTCCACCGCCTGGCCACCGAAGATTCGGAGGCGATGAACCGGATCCTGGACAACCTCGTGGTGCTGGTGGTGCCCTCCGCCAATCCGGACGGCCAGCAGATGGTGGTGGATTACTTCAACGAGACGGCCGGCACCGAATACAACCGGGTCTATCCGGACCTGTACCACCGCTACGTGGGGCACGACAACAACCGTGACTGGTTCATGTTCACCCAGAAGGAATCCCGCACCCGGGTGGCGCTGGAACAGAAATACCGGCCGGTGGTGCAGCACTACATGCACCAGGCTGGCACGGAAAGCCCGCGGATCTGGACCCCGCCCTACGACGAACCGCTCTCCCCCGATGTGGACCCGATTGCCATCTCATCCTCCAACGCGCTGGGCCAGTTCACCCAGCGGGACCTCGTGGCCGAAGGGCTCAAGGGCGTGAAGTCGGACGACGCGTACGGCATCCTGTGGAACGCCGACGTCGCCGGGTACGGCACCTTCCTCGGCACCTCGACCTTCCTCACCGAGATCGCTTCCGTCCGGGACCTCGCCTACCCCTACACCGGCGAGGGCGTGCTGGAGCCGGTGGACAAAACCATGCGCTCTCCCCTGCCGTATGACTCGGACACCTGGACGCTCAAGCAGATCGTCCAGTACGCCACCTCCGCCGCGTTCTCCGGGCTGAACACAGTGGCCGGCGATCCGCAGTCCTGGCTGCTGAACAACCTCTACCGGGTCAATGCGAACAGCGAAACCTGGGACGGCGGCCCGTACGCGTATGTGGTGCCCGCCGACCAGCGGGATCCGTACGCGGTGTACGACATGATGCGGATCTTCGACTTCGGCGAGGTGGAGATTGAGCAGGCCACCGCGCCGTTCACTGCGGAGGGCCGGGAGTTCGACGCCGGCTCCTACATCCTGCGCACCCAGCAGCCGCTGGGCCGTTGGGTGGATCAACTGCTGCGCATCGACGAGTACCCGGACAGCGCCCGCAAATGTGACGACTGCCCGCTGATCCTGCCGTACAGCGAAACCACCGACAACGTGGCCCTGTTTATGGGCGTGGATGTGGCAGCGGTGCAGGAAGAGTTCGACGCCGAGACCCGGCAGGTGCAGGCCATCACGCAGGAGCGGATCCGGATGCCGCGTGCACCCGGTGCCGACGGCGCCTACATCCTCAGTGCCGAGTCCTACGGGCTGGGCCGGATCATCGACGCGCTGCAGGACGCCGGCGTGGACGCCTACCGGGCCGCCGGCGCGATCACGGCCGACGGACAGGAATTCGCGCCCGGCGCCCTGATGGTTCCCGCCGGAGAGCCCCGGGCACGGGAAACGCTGACCCGGGCCGTCCGGGAGACTGCGCTGCCGGTGTACGCCACCGCGGCCATGCCTGCCACCGGCGCGGTCCAGCTCGCCGAGAACACCCGGGTGGGCCTGGTCCGGGGCGCGAACAACATGCCGGGCGGCTGGCTGATGTGGATGATGGACCAGTTCGGCACCAACTACGAGGTGGTGGAGGCCGCGGACTACGCCACCCTGTCCGAACAGTTCGACACTATTGTGCTGGCTCCGGGCATCACCACCGAGCGGCTGACCGTCGGTCTGGACGCCACGAAGTATCCGGAGGAGTTCGCCTGGGCTGCCGGTGTTCCGGACGCTCCGCAGCGGCTGGCCGAGTTCGCCAACCAGGGCGGGAACGTCCTGGCACTGGGCTCCTCGTCCTTGACCGCCGCGTCCGCGATGGGACTGCCGGTAGAGAACGTAACGCCGACGGACCGGGAAGTCTTTACCGTGCCCGGTGCGCTGCTGGCCCAGGAATACGACACCTCCCAGCCGGCGGCGTGGGGCATGCCCGCGGCCTGGCCCACCTGGTTCAACAACGACGCCGCGTTCCGCCTCACCGGCGAGGGCACGTCGGTGTCGCGCTATCCGGCCGAAGGCAACCCGCTGGTCAGCGGCTACGCCCTTGGTGCCGAGGCGCTGAACGGAGCCACCAACATTGCGTCCTTCGATGTGGGGGAAGGCGAAGTGACCATTGCCGGCGGCCACATCACCTTCCGTACGTGGCCTCGTGCCTCCTGGACGGTGGTTACCAATGCCATCTACAACGGTGCAGGCACCGAGCTGACGGCTGAGGAGATGGCTGCCCGGTTCGGGGGCTAGCTGATAAGGGATCAATCCCCGGGGCGCGCTTTGGCTTCGCCCGGGGATTGATCCCCGGTTGGTTACAGGCCCGGGGCCTTCCCCAACTCGGCTCTCAGCTCTGAAAGACGGGCGTAGGCGGTATCGCGGTAAGCGAGAAGCGCCTGTCGGTCCGTCGGGTCGATCTCCAGGAATCCACGGCCGGTCTTGAGGCCCAGATTCCCGTCCGCGACGGCGGCGCGAAGGCTGTCAGGCGCAGCTAACCGCTCGCCGTATGCCTTCTCCAAGGAACGGTAGGAGGATTCATACACGTCCAGGCCGGCCATGTCGCCGATGGCGAAAGGACCGAAAAGCGCCAACCGGAAACCGAAGCTGTTGCTGACTACGGCGTCAATCTGCGTGGGTGTGGCGACGCCTTCTTCAACCAGGCGAAGCGCCTCCTTATACAGCGCGAACTGCAGCCGATTGGCAACGAATCCCGGGGTATCAGCGACCCGGGCCGCAGTCTTTCCCAGGCCGGTAATAAATTCTTCCGCGAGGTCTACGGCTTCGGCCGCTGTCTCGGGGCCGGGAATGATTTCGACACCGGGGATGAAGGGCGCAGGATTCATCCAGTGCACCCCCAGGAGCCGCGCCGGTGCCTGTACGGAGTCTGCCAACTCAGCAATCGGTATGGCGGACGTATTGGTGCCGATGATGCTGCTCTCCGGGGCCGCCGCCGAAATCCGAGCCAGGATTGTCGACTTTAGTGCCGGGTTTTCGGGTACTGCCTCGACTATGTAGTCGGCTTCGGCCACTGCCTTTTCCACGCTCGGTGCTGCGGTGAGGTTGGCGGCGATAAGTTCGGCAGCGCCGGGCGGAAACAGTCCGCGGTCCTCGAACTGCCGTGCCTGTTCCGTAAGGCGGACCCGTGCTGCTTCGGCGGCGTCGCCGTCGACGTCCCCCAGCGTGACGCGGTAGCCGTGCAGGGCAATGACCTGCGCAATGCCGCCGCCCATATAACCGGCTCCGACAACTGCGACGGCGTCGATCCTCTGTGTAATGCCCATGTCGGTTCTCCTGATAAAAAGAGCGGAACCGGGACCGGCCTGTGCGGCCGGTCCCGGAAGCCGTCAGCGGATGGTGTAGCCGCCGTCGATAGGCAGGGTGTGCCCGGTGATGAGCGACGCGGCGTCACTCATCAGGAAGGCCACTGCCCCGGCGATTTCTTCGGGCTCACCGAAGCGGCCCATTGGAATTCGGGAGAGCAGCTCAGCAGCCCATTCCGGCCGGCTGAGCGTTGATTCCAGTAACTCTGTTCGCACAAACGTGGGAGCCACGGCATTCACCCGGATACCGGCGGAAGCCCATTCCAGTGCCAGCACTTTGGTCAGGTGGATCAACGCTGCCTTGCTCGCCCCGTATGCGGCCCGCTCCTCGATCGCTACGATTCCTGCCTGCGAGGCTACGTTGACGACGGCGCCGGGAGACCCCTTTGCAATCCAGTGCCTCGCGACGGCTTGGGTGAGGAAGAAGATCCCTTTCAGGTTCGTGTCCAGGACCGTGTCCCACTGCTCCTGGGTAACCTCCAACGCGGGCCGCGGAATGTTCACGCCTGCATTATTGACCAGCAGGTCCAGCCCGCCGCTGCGCTCCTGCAACTCGTCTACGAAAGCCCCTATCCCCTCGATCCGGGCCACGTCCAGGACCAGAGGCGGGGTCCCGTAACGCTGGCCGATTTCCTGGGCAGTCCCGGCGTCACGGCTGGTTCCGTAAACAGTTGCACCGCACTCGGCAAGGCCGTCAGCGATGGCCCTGCCGAGTCCGCGGGCAGCTCCCGTTACCAGGACAGCTTTTCCCTCCAACTGCAGTTTCACGGATCCCTAGCTGGTGAAGGTGTGGTCGGACCAGTCCAGCGAGGTGCCGCGGTACTTGGCGGCCCGAACGTCACCTGACCGGGCATGGCCCTCAAAACGTTCGACCCGCGCCGCGCGGCCGCAAAGTTCGCCGAAGAAAGCGCTGGATTCTTCGTTCACGACCTCCTGGTACGTGACGGTGCGCAGGTACTTCCCTACCCAGAGTCCGCCGGTGTACCGGGCGGCGCCTCGGGTGGGGAGAACATGGTTCGTACCGATTACCTTGTCTCCGTAAGACACGCAGGTGCCCTCGCCCAGGAACAATGCTCCGTAGTTGTGCATCTTCTCGAGAGCCTCCCGGGGGGCAGCCGTCAGAATCTGTACGTGTTCGTATGCGTATTCGTCAGCAAGCGCATACGCGTCATCGAGATTCTTGACCACATGCACGGCGCCCCAGTCCCGCCAGGCAGGAGCAGCAAAGTCACGGGTGGGCATATCTACCAGCAGGGTGTCGATATGGTCGATCACCTTGCGTCCCAGCTCCTCGCTGGTGGTAATCAGCACAGCCGGTGAATCCGGGCCGTGCTCAGCCTGGGAGAGAAGATCGACGGCGACAATGAAGGGATCAGCGTGTTCATCCGCGACGATCAAGACCTCCGTGGGGCCGGCAAAGAGGTCAATGCCCACCTCGCCGAAGAGCTGCCGCTTTGCTTCCGCCACGAAGGCGTTCCCCGGTCCGGCCAGCATGTTGACCGGCTTGATGCTCTCGGTACCGATGGCCATCGCGGCCACAGCCTGGATGCCTCCGAGCAGGTAGATCTCGTCCGCACCAGCCAGGTACATGGCTGCAACCGTGGCGTCCGGGACCTCGCCTTGAATGAGGGGCGTGCACGCAGCCACCCGTTCCACGCCGGCAACCTTGGCGGTAACGATGGTCATGTGGGCACTGGCCAGCAGGGGGTACTTGCCGCCGGGAATATAGGCACCGACAGCCTCGATGGGAATGTTCTTCTGACCCAAGAGGACGCCCGGCATGGTTTCGATTTCGAAATCCGAAAGTGATTCGAGCTGCTTCTGCGCCATGAAGCGGACCTGTTCCTGGACAAATTTAATGTCCTCAATGACCTGCTCCGGCACCCGGGCAACGATCTCTTCCAACTGCTCCTTGCTGAGAAGGAAGGAATCCGGTGCGTACTTATCAAACTTCTGCGAGTACTCACGTACCGCCTCGTCGCCGCGTTGGCGGACGTCCGCAAGCACGCCTTCCACAGTGGCGCGCACCTCCGGGGTGCTGCCCCGGGACGTACTCAGCTCAGCCGGTTCCTTGAGCATCTCGGAGAAAACTGAACTGGTTTCGGTATCAGCGGTCATCAGAGGGATCCTTCCATCTTCATTGATGAGCGATCAGCGGAGCGCCCGGGCCGGACAGTTCCGCCCGGTTGACCAAGACTGTATACGTATACATTCGCCGCTGCAAGGGATTGTGCTGCGGATTTGTATACGTATACACTCCTTTTTGATGCGGCCTCCTGTGGTTGCCATCACACCCCGCAAACCAGACAAAGGAGTCGCGCCATGAGTGTCCCCGGGACCACAGCCCCACCCGCCATTGATCCGAAAATGCGCCGACGGGCGCTCGTTTCGTCCGTACTCGGAAGCTGCATCGAGTGGTACGACTTCTACGTTTACGGTGTTGCGGCTGCAATCATCCTCAACACTCAGTTCTTCCCTTCCGTGACCCCTTTCACGGGAATCCTCCTGTCCTTCAGCACATACGCCATCGGCTTTGCAGCACGTCCGATCGGCGGCTTCATCTTTGCCCACTTCGGTGACCGGCTTGGGCGCAAGAAGATGCTGATGATCACGCTGGGCCTGATGGGCGGCGGAACCTTCCTTATCGGCTGCCTCCCTAACTTTGCGGCGATCGGTATTGCCGCCCCCATCCTGCTGGTGCTCCTGCGCATCGTCCAGGGCATTGGGGTCGGCGGGGAGTGGGGCGGCGCCGCGCTGATGGCTACCGAATACGCGCCGGCAGAGCGCAGGGGCTTCTTCGGGTCCTGGCCGCAGATCGGGGTTCCGGTGGGAACCCTGTTGGCGAACGGCGCCTTCTTCATCATGGCCGGCACCTTCGACCCCGAGGCCTTCGCCGCTTGGGGATGGCGCATACCGTTCCTCTTCTCCGTGGTGCTGGTTGCCCTCTCCTTCTACATCCGCAGCAAGGTGGACGAATCGCCTGCCTTCGAGGAGATCAAGCGCAAGGGGGACATCGAGAAGCTCCCGGTCGTGAAGGTCATCCAGACCAAGCCCGTCACCATCCTGAAGGTCATCATGATGCGGTTCGCGGAGAACGCGAACTACTACATCTACACGACCTTCCTCCTGGCCTATGCGCCGGCAATCCTGCTCGGTAACAACACCGTCCTTTTGGCCACCATGATCATGGCGGGTCTGGGCGTCTTCTCCATCCCGCTCTGGGGCTGGGTTTCCGACCGGTGGGGCCGCCGGTACACGGTCCTGGCAGGCGCACTGACCATGATGCTGATGGCATTCCCCTTCTTCTGGGCCGTGCAGACGGGTGAATTCCTGATGGTCCTGCTGGTACTGATCCTTACCTGCAATGTGGGCCGAGACCTTTGCTACTCCGTCGAACCGGCGTATTTCACCGAGCTGTTCGAACCGAAGCTCCGGTATTCGGGCGCATCGGTGGGGCCGCAGGTTGCCGCGGTCTTCGCTGGAGGCTTTGCGCCGCTGATCGCCACCGCGCTTATCGGCCCGGACTTCGACCGCTATTGGCTCGTCGCCCTGTACATGATCTTCACTTCCCTCATCACCGTCGTCGGCGTCCTTTGGGCACCCGAAACAGCCCCGCGGGTCCGGATGCGCCGGGGACTCACGCCGGAATACGACGCAACCGCTACCCGGTAGCCCCGAACAGCGCCGAGCCACCGGCAGGGAGGCCGCCTCATCGGAGGTGGCCTCCCTGCCGGGTTTTCGATGTCTCAAACTCCGTCCTTGCGGATTTGACGGCGTCCTCTTGGATACGCTGATCCGAGTAATTACCTGACCATCCAAGTAGGCCGACTGAAACGGAAAGAATGAATTCGAACGCGAGGGGATATGGCAGAACGGTGACCAGCCGAGACGTCGCCGAGCTGGCCGGTGTTTCACAAGCCACGGTCTCCCGTCTGTTGGCCGGCTCCGGGAAGGTATCCGCAACCACGCAGGCCAAAGTCCACGCGGCGATGGAAACCCTCGGCTATGTGCCCCATGCGGGGGCAAAGGCCATGAAAACGATGCGGACGAACACCATCGGAGTGGTCGTTGCAGATCTGACTAATCCTTTCTATTCAGAAGTTTTGGATGAACTCAGCCGTGAACTCACCGCTGCGGGCTTCCGAGTCGTCATATGGAATGCAAGTGGTGGAAGCCACCAGGACGCGTTGCAAGCCATCCGGGAACGTGCTGTTGACGGCGTTATTTTCACCACGGCCACAGCGGACTCCGTGGAGCTGCAGGCCGCCGTGGAGCAGGAAAGTCCCATCGTCCTGATAAACCGCGTGGTTGAAGGCTTGGATTGCGACCAGGTATCCAGCAGCAACCTGCACGGGGGCGCAATCGTTGCCGACTACCTGCTGGAGCACAGCAAAACCCGGGTGGCTTTTATCGGGGGAACCAACCAAGCCAGCACCTCCCGCGACCGAGGGCGGGGTTTTCTGAGCAGAATGGAAGAACTCGGGCATCCGGTTCCTGACCATTTCCGCTTCTACGGCGAGTTTTCCCACGACCGAGGCGCCCATATCGTCAATCGGCTGCTATCCCGCGCCGACCGGCCCGACGCCGTTTTCTGCGCCAACGACTACATGGCCTTCGGTGCCCTTGACGCTCTTCGCGCCAACGGGCTTTCCGCCCCGGAAGACTGCTGGGTCATCGGCTACGACGACGTCGACATGGCAGGCTGGGACTCCTTCAGCCTGACCACGGTCCGGCAGCCCAGTAGGGAAATGGCCCGGATCGGTGCCCGATTGCTGGTGGAGCGCATCAACACCCCTGGACTACCGTCACGGCAGGTGAATTTTCCCTGCGATTTGATTGTCCGCGGCAGCACCGGGCATCAGCCGATCTGTTAGCAGCGTGCTTACAGGGCCGCAGAGTGCCGGTACCCGCTCGGGGTGAAGCCCAGGACCTCCCGGAACGCGTTGGCCAGATGGGCGTGGTCGGCGTAACCGAGATCCGCGGCGACATCGGCAATGGAGATTTCACTGTTTTCACGCAGCCGTTCCGCTGCCTCCTGCAGCCGGTAGCGGCGGATCATCGCCAGCGGCGGCAGGCCCACAAACCGGCGCGCCAGGCGCTGCAGGCTCCGGACCGAGACGCCGAGCTGTTGGGCTGCCTGATCAACCCGGATCAGTTCCCGGTCGGATTGGATCAGGTCCTCCAACCGGTTGGCCGCTTCGGCTTCGGCTGTTGGTACCGGGACGCGGGCTTCCAGCCACTCGGCGGCTATCGATGCTGCACGGCGGTGCCCGGTTAACCACTCCTGGCGGCGGGCGCCGTCGTCGTCGTCACTGTTCCCCTGTCCCCCAGTGCCGCAGCTCATGGCGGCCGTAACCGCGGCATGCAGGTCCGGGGCGTGGAACGGGATTTCAGCGTCGCGGAGGCTGCCCGGGTCATCGGTAAAGACCGGTACGGCGGCGGGACGCAGCAGCATCCCGACAGCCCAGCCCTGCCCCGCCAAATCGCGGAAGGAACGCCGCGTGGCGGGACCGGAAAGACTGACACCCTCCGGCTGCACCACCAGGTTCAGGGCCGGGAACGGAAGGACCTCCTGCCGGGACACCTTGCCGGGTGCCAGGTCCCATTCCGGAATCCAGACCCAGCGCAAGCGGTCCCGGAGCGCGTCCGGCGGGGGCAACCGGTGGAACGCCGGCAGCCGGGCGGGATAAAGCAGCCCGCGCCACTGGTCCTCCATAGCCTGCTCATTTCTATTGCTTCCGGGCCTGTCGTGAATCTTCAAGCGTCGCCTATTGCTGCTGCCTAGCCTTGCATCATGACATCCACAGACAACACCACTTCAGACAAAACCACAGCCGGCCTCACCGGTGAACACACCACCGGCGGGATCCCGCACGGCGCCACCAGCCTGACCCCGTTCCTGACCGTACCGGATGCCCGAAACGCCATCGCGTTTTACCGTGAGGTGTTCGGGGGCCGGGTGGTGGACGTAACCGAGATGGACGGCGTCGTGGTGCACGCCGACCTCGACTTCGGAATGGGCCGGCTGCAGCTGGGCGAGCCCAATCCGGCTTTCGGGCTGGTACTACCACCGGAAGGGGACAACGACTGCTACTCGCTCGGGCTCTACTGCGCCGATGCGGACCAGACCGTCACGCGCGCGGCGGCGGCCGGTGCCGTTATCCGCGAACCACTGACAACCTTTGTCTCGGGAGACCGCTTCGCCAGTATCCGCGACCCGTTCGGGGTCCGCTGGTCAGTGATGTCCCGGGTTGAGGACCTCTCCGAAGAGGAGAGCGCCCACCGGGTCGCGGAGTGGGCGGCAACGCAATCCGGCGGAGGGAGCTGAGCCGCCGTCACGCGGCGGGGCCGCGCGCTGCTCCCGTTCCGGACGAATCGGGCCCTAGGAGTCCTCAGTCTCGATGCTGATCATCCAGCTGGTCCCGAACCGGTCGGTCACCATGCCGAACACATCACCCCAGGGTGCCTTTTCCAGCGGCAGGGTCATCTGGCCGCCGTCGAGCAGCTTGTCCCAGTAGCCGCGCAGCTCGTCGCTGTTGTCGCCGCTCAGTGCAATGGCATAGCCGTTGCTGGAATCAGGGGCCACGCTTTCCGGCCCGGCCATCGCGTTGGGCGTATCCGAGGCCATCAGCACAAAACCGCTGTCCGTGGTGAGCGTCGAGTGCATGATCTTGTTTGCCTCGGACGGATCGTCGGACATGTTCATTTCCGCGAATGTGGAGCTTTCCAGGGTGCCGCCGAAGACGTCCTGGTAGAAGGACATCGCTTCCGCAGCGTTGTCCCGGAAGTTGAGGTACGGGTTCATGTTCGAGGGCATAGCGGTCTCCTCTCGGGGAACGGATCAGATGCTCCCGAGTATGCGCCGACGACCATCCCTGCGGAAGCCGCCGGACCTAATTCCGCACCGCTGCTGCGCGGCCCGGCCCGGCGGATTCCCCTGCTTTACTTCCCAGCCTTACTTTCCGGCCGGCCGCCCGTGCACCGCAGACCACTGGCTGTTGAGCACGGCGTCGCCCACGGGCTCCCAGTCATTCGTTTCAACGAGGGAAGCCACGGTGTCCCGGTTCAGGTCCGGGGCGCCGCCGTCGATCTCTGCCGTCGGATAGCAGACCCAGAGGGATCCGCCGGGCTCGACGGCGGCAGCGGCCGTGGCCAGGTCATGTGCCAAATCGGCAGCGGAGCCTACGAACAGCAGCACGACGTCGGCCGGGAAGCGGCCGTCATCTTCGGCGAGGAACGCGGAGTCGGGCAGCAACCCGGCCACCTCCGGGAAGTTCTTCGCACCGTAGACGGTGACGCGGTCCGTTTCGGAAATTTCAAACGGCTGGGCTGATTCGGAAGGCACTTCGGGGGGCTCCATTCACGGGCATGAGACTGTGGCTGTATGGGCGGCTCGAACAAGTAAGCCGCCTTTCCTATTGTTTCAGTTACGGCCCCCGGATTGCCCCGGTTTTGGGTGATCCGGAAGCACCGAAAGTGTAACGACAGCAGCTTCCGGAACGCGGCCACGTGACCCATAACACCTCACCCTGCTAGGCACGCACCAGGTTGACGTAAAAGGCCTCCCCGACGACGAGTAGTCGTTCCGGGAGGCCTTTTACTTGCCGGTTCGCGGTCAGCGGCAACCCTGCCTAGCCGCGGCCTCCCCCGTGTCCACCCCCGCCCCAGCCGCCGTGATGGCTCGGATGGCCGTGGTGTCCGTGGTGGCCGTGATGGCCGCCGCCCTTGTCACTGACGTACAGGCTTCCGGCCAGCCGGATATCCTCCACCGAGCGGCCCACATAGATGGGGACCTCCCCCGTAGGAGTTACCCAGGCACCCTCGGTCTCGTCCCAGTACTGCAGGGAGCGCGGATCCAGTTCGATTTCCACCCGGTCCGACTCCCCCGGCGCCAGCGTCACGCTGCCGTACCCGGCGAGCTGCAGGGCCGGCGTCGGAACATCGGTGGGCAGGTTGCCCACGTACACCTGCAGTGTTTCTTCGCCGGTGTAGTGTCCCGTGTTCCATACCCGCACCGACACCGCAGCCTCCGGATCGGAGGCGTCCACCTTGTGCGTGGTCCGCAGTTTCCCGTAGTCGAACTGGGTGTAGGACAGGCCGTGGCCGAAAGGGAACAGCGGCGTCAGCCCCTGCTCGAGATACCCCTTGTAACCCACGAACACACCCTCAACATAGGGCACCTCGGGGTCCACGATCTCAATGAGCGAGAACGGGTTAGGCGGTGCCACCTGGACGGCCTGCTCATCTCTGGCAGGGAAGGTGACCGGCAGCTTGCCGGACGGGTTCGCGTCGCCGAACAGCAGCGCCGCCGTCGATGTTCCCTGTGCCTGCCCGGGGTACCAGATTTCCATCACCGACGGGACGTCCTCGATCCACGGCATGGTCACCGGACCGCTCGTAGCCAGTACGACGACGGTGTTCGGGTTCACTGCCGAGACCGCGGAGATGAGCCGGTCCTGGTCCTGGGGAAGCACCAGCGATCCGCGGTCAGCGGCCTCCCCGGTGTAGTCCCGCGCCACGATCACGGCCACTTCGGACTCGGCGGCGAGAGCCACCGCTTCGGCCATGGCCGGCGGCAGGACGTCCTCCGGCGGAGTCCAGCCGAAACGCATCAGAGCTCCGGGCTGGTCATTGAGTCCGCCGTTGAACTGGTTGGGCGCGTCCGTGGTGTAGTCGATCCGCACCGCCACAGCCTGTCCGGCGGTCAGGTCCACGGTTGCTTCCTGGGTGCCGAAGGGCGCCGCCGGTCCCGTAATGACTTCCTGCTCGTCCAGGAACAGCCGTGCGGTGCCCAGATGGGTGAGCGACAACGTGTAGGTCCCCGTGGAGGGAGCCACCAGCGTTCCGGTCCAGCGGGCCGAAATCGGCTGCGACGCCAGCTGCGGGCCGACGCCCGGTACCTGCGAGGTGTTGATGGTGTCGGCCGAGATACCGGTCCGCAGATTGACCTGCAGCTCGTCCCGGGCCAGCGCCGGTTCGCCCTCGAAGGTATTGATCCCGGTCCAGTAGCTCGCGGACAGTTCCGTCAGCACGCCGCTGGGGACCGGCGCCGGACCGGGAATCGTGTCGCCCAGAGAAACCGGATCGGTGCCGGGCGCCCAGTCGACGGCGGATCCCGGTGCCCGGGCGGTGATCCCGTCCAGGATGGTGGTCAGCCGGGCCGGGTTCGGAATGGCACCACTGCCGCCGCCGTCGATGTACCAGTCGGCGTCGGAACCGATGACCGCCACGGACCCGGCGTCGTCATCCAGCGGCAGGGTCCTGCCCTCGTTCTTCAAAAGCACCGCCGCTTCGAGGGCGGCCTGCTCCGCCACCTCGGCGTGCTCGTCGAGCATTTCCGCGGGAACCGGCGGATCGGCCGGCTGCGGATTGATGAAGGAGCCGACCGGCGGGTTGTCCACAATGCCCTTGTCGAACATGGTGCGCGCCACCCGGCGGGCGGCGTCGGTCACCCGTTCCTCGGAGACCTGCCCGTTCTGCACCGCCGCCAGGAGCGCGGGTCCGGAGAATTCGAGGCCCGGCCCGGCGACGTCGAGCCCGGCCGCATAGTCCTCGAAACTGTGCGCGGCGTTGAAGTCCGAGGAGACAAACCCCGGGAAGCCCAGCTGGCCCTTGAGGATCTGGTTGAGCAGCGTGTCGTTGCCGCAGGAGAACGGTCCGTTCACCCGGTTGAAAGCGCACATGATGGCGCCGGGATCACCCTCGGTCACCATGGTTTCCCAGGGGCGGGTGTAGGTCTCCTGCAGGGTCCGCTCGTCCACCAGGACGTTCACGTGCCCGCGGCGGGTCTCGAAGTTGTTCAGGTTGTAGTGCTTGGGCAGGGCCGAGATGTCCGCGCTCTGCTCACCTTGCACCTGCCCCGCGGCAATGTCGCCGCTCAGCATTGGGTCCTCGCCGAGGTCTTCCCACATCCGTCCGTTGAAGGGCGTCCGGACCAGATCCATGGTGGGGCCGGCGATTGCGTTGTAGCCCGTCGCCCGGGCTTCTTCTCCGCCCACAGCGCCGTAGGCCTGGGCGAGTTCCGGGCTGAAGGAGGACGCGAGTCCCACCCCCGCCGGCAGCGCCGTGGTGTCCTGGGTTTCCAGGGCAAGTCCGCAGCAGCCGTCCTTGCTGCGGATGGGCGGCAGGCCCAGTTCCGGCAGTCCCGGTCCGCCGCTTTGGATCAGGTAGGTCACCTTCTGTTCCAGGGTCATCACGGCGACCACCAGGTCCGCCCGTTCATCCGGTGACAGTTCCGGGTCCATCCACGGCATGCCCGGCGGCGCCTGGGTCGGGAGCGAAATCCGGGTTTCGAGTGCTAAGGGTGCCGCAGCGGCACCGGCTGGATAAAGGGTTCCGGCAACCAGCATCGCTGCAAGCGACGCCAGCCCGAGTCGTACTGATTTCTTTCGTTGATGCATGGCGGGTTCCCTCATACTGGGCTTGCGTCTCACCCCCAGGGGCGCAGCGGTGTCAGTTGCCGCATCCGTCAAGATGCGAAGTCGCAGAACAGGCTGGCCCCTCCCCGGCGGGCGGCCCGTGCAGCTGACGTGCCGTCCCGGGTGGCGGGACGGCGGTGCGAGTGCAGGAAGGACGCTATGGGGCCGGGCTGGAAGGAACAACCAAGGTTCGCGGTATCGGGTCCGGGAGGCGGGAATTAGCTTCCGTGCCGGGCTGCTCGCACCGGGAACCCCTTGATTCCCCCGGGCCGCAGGCAAAGACTTTTTTACAGCGGCAGAAAAACCAAAGGACCGGACACCATCCGGGCGTCCGGCGGTTGCCGCGTGAAGGCGGTGTAACGCCATGGACCCCCAGTTTTCCCCGGACTCCGTTGCGGACCTGCGGGCGTCCCTGACCGGTTCCGTTGTCCTGCCGCAGGATGAGACTTACGACGACGCCCGCCGCGTCTGGAACGGGATGATCGACGTCCTGCCCGCGATGGTGGTGCGTGCCGGCACCGTTGAGGACATCGCCGCGGTCCTCGCCTTCGCCCAACAGTGGGACCTGCCGCTGGCGGTCCGCGGCGGCGGGCACAACGTGGCGGGGAACGGGACGGTTGCGGACGGGATCGTACTGGATATGGGTGGCCTGCGGGACGTCAGCGTAGACGTGGACAGCGGCACCGTTACAGTGCAGGCGGGCGCCACCATTGGCGACGTCGACGCCGCCACCGAACCCTACGGCCTGGCCGTTCCCCTGGGCGTCGTGTCCGGCACGGGGGTGGCCGGGCTGACCCTCGGCGGGGGTGTCGGCTGGCTGACCCGCGCGCATGGACTGAGCATCGACAACCTGGAGGCGGCCGACGTCGTCACCTCCGACGGCGAGTCCGTCCACGCATCCGCCGATGATCATTCGGAACTGTTCTGGGGGCTGCGTGGCGGGGGCGGGAACTTCGGCGTCGTTTCTTCCTTTACCTTCTCCGCGCATCCGCTGCCCGCGCAGGTCCTCAGCGGGAACCTGGCGTACGGCAACATGCACTGGCACCAGGCGCTCGCCGCTTTTGACGCGTGGGCGGCCGATCTGCCCGATGAGATGACCACCATCATCAGTTTCCTGGTACCGGCGGAGGAATGGGACATGGGGGACCAGCCGCTGATGGTGATCGGACTCGCCTGGGCGGACCCGGATCTGGAGGCCGGGGCCGCACTGATCCGGCAGCTTGCCGCCGCAGCTCCCCCTGACATCGAGGCAGTGGAAGCGGTGCCCTGGTCCGACTGGCAGACGGCCATGGACTCAACCTTCCCGCCAGGCTCACGCGCCTACTGGAAAAACGCCTCCATCGACCGACTGGATGACGCCGCCATCGACGCCCTGGTCCGCGCCGGCTGTGAACAGACCTGGCGCGGGACCGGCTTTGACATCCACCATCTGGGTGGCGCCTACGGCCGGGTGGCGGACGACGCCACCGCCTTTCCCACCCGGGATGCCCCCTACTGGCTGAACATTTACGGCTTCTGGCAGGACCCGGCGGACGACGCCGCCCACACGGCTTTTGTCCGCGGGCTGGCGAAGGCGGTGGAGCCGTTTTCCTCCGGCGCGCAGTACGTGAACTTCATGGGCGCCGAGGATCCGGTGTCGCAGGGCACCGCCCCGTCCGTATACGGCCCGGACAAGCTGGCCCGGCTCACCGCACTGAAGACCGCCTACGACCCGCAGAACCTCTTCCGGCGGAACCACAACATCGTCCCGACCGGGTAGCACGGCAGGTGGCATCCCAGGCCACCCCTCCGGATAGGACGGATCCCCGAAGACCCCGCTGATCTCCAGCCCGTGGTCTCACCGGTCACGGCCACTCTTCCCAGGCCTCCCGCAACGGCACCCGCGGGAGCACAATACTTTGTACCGCAGCCGAATCCGTGGCCTGCCAACATCAGCAACAAACCACAGATTGTTGAACAATCCGACGTGACCGGGCACACTGTAGGAACACATTGCACAAGAAGCGGGAGGCAGGACCATGACCGTCATTGACCTGAACAGCGACGTGGGCGAGTCCTTCGGCAACTGGAGGATGGGCGACGACGCCGCCGTCTTCGAATCCGTCTCCAGTGCCAACGTGGCCTGCGGCTTCCACGCCGGCGATCCGTCCACCATCGCCCAGACCTGCCGCGACGCCGTCACCGCCGGCGTCACCATCGGCGCCCACCCCGCCTACCGGGACCTGGCCGGCTTCGGCCGCCGTTTCCTGGACTGCTCCTACACCGAACTGTTCGACGACGTGCTCTACCAGCTCGGTGCGCTGCAGGCGATGGCCCGCGCGGCCGGTTCCGACATCCGCTACGTCAAGCCCCACGGCGCGCTGTACAACACCATCGTGCGGCACGAAGTCCATGCCAAGGCCGTGATCGACGCGGTCCGCACCTTCGACAAGGACCTGCCTGTCCTGCTGCTGCCCGGCGCCGTGGCCCTGGACATTGCCGCCGATGCCGGCCTGCGCGGCGTCACCGAGGCCTTCGCCGACCGCAACTACAACCCCGACGGCACGCTGGTGTCCCGACGCGAAGCCAACGCGGTGATCCACGACCCCGACCAGGTCACCGCCAACATGGTCCGTCTGGCCACCCAGGGCACCATTACTGCCGTCGACGGCACCGAAATCCCCATGTCCGCAGAGTCCATCTGCGTACACGGCGACACCCCCGGCGCCGTGGCCATGGCCCGGGCCGTGCGTGCCGGCCTGGAAAGCGCCGGAGTCACCATCCAGAGTTTCGTGTGAGTACAGTTCCTGGCTCGACCGAGGGCGGGCCGCGGATCGGCGCCATCCGCCCCGCCGGCACCAGGGCGCTGCTGGTCGAGCTCGACTCGCTGGCCGACGTCGTCGCCCTCCATGCCCGGTTGCAGTCCTCGCCGCTGCCAGGGCAGATTGATGCGCTGGCCGCCGCCGGAACCGTACTGGTCCGGTTCGCCGGCCGCCGCGACACCGTGGCCGCCGTCCGGCTTCTGGAGCGCCTGGACTTCAGCCACGCCGAGCTGTCCGATGCCCGCACGGTCACCATTGACACGGTGTACGACGGCGAGGACCTCGCCGAGGTGGCCCGGCTCACCGGCCTCTCCGAAGAGGCGGTGGTTCAGGCGCACACCGGCACGGCGTGGACCGGCGGATTCGGTGGCTTTGCCCCCGGCTTCACCTACCTCGTCGGCGGGGATCCCGCGCTGAACGTTCCGCGCCGCAGCACCCCCCGCAAGGCGGTTCCGGCCGGCTCGGTTGCCCTGGCCGGTGACTATTCAGCGGTCTACCCCCGTGAATCCCCCGGCGGCTGGCAATTGATCGGCCATACCAATGCCAAGCTATGGGACCTTTCCCGCGAATCGCCGGCTCTCATCCGCCCGGGCGATTCGGTCATCTTCCGACCTGTCAGGGAATTGATTACCACCAAGACAGCTCAGACGGATGGGGTTGAGTCACCTGACCGAACTCGGGAGACTGCGGACTCCGCATCCCCAGCCCGGTCGGGGCTGGAAAGTCCCGCGAGTCCCGCATCGCCGAGTGAGGAACGAACGAGGTGTCTAAGGGACGATGGGACTTTCCCGCCCGCGCAAGGTGACGATGCGCCCATCCAACGCGACCAGACGACTCTCGAGGTAACCATGCCAGGCCTCCAGTCCCTGATCCAGGATTTGGGCCGCCCCGGTTATGCGGACCTCGGCGTCTCCGTTGCCGGTGCCGCCGACACCCGTTCCGCCCGGCAGGCGAACCGAATGGTCGGCAACCCCGCGGACGCCGCCGTGATAGAGAACCTGCTCGGCGGCCTGGAGCTGGCCGCGCACGGCGACACGGTCCTGGCGTTGTCCGGCGCAGAGGCGCCGGCCGCCGTCGTATCCCCCGGCGGCGACCGGGACCGGCCCGCACCCCGGAATACGCCTTTTGCCCTTCTGGACGGCGAAACCCTGACGGTGGGCACACCGTTCCGCGGTGTCCGTACGTACCTGGCCGTCCGCGGCGGGCTGGCCGTGGATCCGGTCCTGGGCAGCCGCAGCACCGACACGATGAGCGGCATCGGTCCGGCACCGCTCGACGCCGGCACCCGCCTGCCCGTCGGTGACGTTCCCGGCATCGTACCGGTCGGCACCGCCGAACCATCTCCCCTGCCCGAAGGCACCGCCCCGGGCACGCTGGGCGACGGCCGTGCACCCACCCTGCTCCGGATCACGGCCGGTCCCCGGCAGGACTGGTTCGGTCCCGACGCCGCCACGGCCCTGACCGCACAGACCTGGCTGGCCACCAATGAGTCCAACCGGATCGGCGTGCGGCTCGCCACCGACCCGGCGGACCCTGACGCCGCCCCGCTGGAACGCGTCCGGGACGGGGAACTGCCCAGCGAAGGCGTAGTGGCCGGATCGCTGCAGGTGCCGCCGTCGGGCCTGCCCGTATTGTTCCTGGCCGACCATCCGGTCACCGGCGGCTACCCGGTGATCGCCGTCGTCGTTCCCCAGGACCTGCCCGTCGCCGCACAGTTGCCGCCTGGACACCCGGTCCGCTTTGTTTTCTCGAACCCCGACACCCTGGCTTCGCTCTCCGCGGAGGAAACCGCCGGGCTGTTTACGGAAGGAACCCCATGAAGAAGGTCCTGATCGCCAACCGCGGCGAGATCGCCGTGCGCGTGGCCCGCGCCTGCTCCGACGCCGGGATCGGCTCCGCCGCCGTCTACTCGGACCCCGACGCCGATGCGCTGCACGTGCGTGTGGCGGACAAGGCGTATCCGCTGCACGGCTCCGCCAGCGCGGACACGTACCTGAACATTCCCAAACTGATCGACGCCGCCCGCCGCGCCGGTGCCGATGCCGTGCACCCCGGTTACGGGTTCCTCTCCGAGAACGCCGAGTTTGCCCAGGCCGTACAGGACGCCGGACTGACCTGGATCGGCCCGTCCCCGCAGGCCATCCGAGATCTGGGCAACAAGGTGACCGCCCGCGACATCGCCGTCCGCGCCGGTGCACCGCTGGTGCCCGGGACCGAGGGCCCGGCGGAAAGCGCCGAGCAGGTCCGTGCCTTCGCCGAGGAGCACGGCCTGCCGGTGGCCATCAAGGCGGCGTTCGGCGGCGGTGGCCGCGGCATGAAGATCGCCCGCCGGCTCGAAGACGTGGAGGACGCCTTCGAGTCCGCTGTCCGTGAAGCGGTGTCCGCCTTCGGCCGCGGCGACTGCTTCGCCGAACGGTTCCTGGATAAGCCCCGTCATGTGGAGGCCCAGGTGCTGGCCGACACGCACGGCAACGTCGTCGTCGTCGGCACCCGCGACTGCTCGCTGCAGCGCCGGAACCAGAAACTCGTGGAGGAAGCTCCGGCACCGTTCCTTACGGACGAGCAGCGGGCCACCATCCACGAATCCGCTAAGGCCATCTGCCGCGAAGCCGGCTACACCGGTGCCGGCACGGTGGAATACCTGGTGTCCCCCGACGGACTGATCAGCTTCCTGGAAGTGAACACCCGGCTGCAGGTGGAGCATCCCGTGACCGAGGAAACCACCGGCGTGGACCTGGTCCGCGAACAGTTCCGCATTGCGGACGGGCTGCCGCTGTCCTTCACCGAGGACCCCGCGCCGCACGGGCACGCGTTCGAATTCCGGCTCAACGCCGAGGATCCGGCCCGCGGCTTCCTGCCCGGCCCCGGACCCGTGGAGGTCTTCGAGCCGCCCACCGGCCCCGGCATCCGGATGGACTCCGGCGTACGGTCCGGCTCCGTGGTGCCCGCCGAGTATGACTCGCTAATGGCGAAGCTGATTGTCTGGGGCGAAGACCGGCCGCAGGCGCTGCGCCGCGCCCGGGCCGCCCTGGATGAACTGGTGATCCGCGGTGTGCCCACGGTGGTGCCCTTCCACCGGGCCGTGGTTCGCTCGGCGGCGTTCACCCGGGAGGACGAGTTGGGTGTCTACACCACCTGGATTGAGTCCGAGTTCGCTGAACCGCTGGCCGCGTCACCGGAAATCGCCGCGTCCCTGCCCGGCGCCGAACGGGAAACGCTGACCATCGACGTCGACGGCCGGGCGGTTGCCCTGGGCGTGCCGGCAGCGCTGCTCAACGCACTGCGGTCCGGCGGCGGGGCCGCTGCTTCCGCTCCGGCTCCAGACGAAGCCGGAGACGGTGGGAACGGTGTTCTTGCCTCCCCGATGGCCGGGAACCTGGTGAAGTGGGTGGCCGACGACGGCGCGCAGCTGGCCGAAGGCGATCCGGTGGCCGTGCTGGAGGCGATGAAGATGGAAACCACCGTCCGCGCCCACCGCGCCGGCACCTTCGCGCGCGCCGGGCTGGAACCGGGCGCCGCCGTCGGGCGGCGTGAATCCCTGGGCACCATCGGCGACTAAAGCCCGGAGGCCCGGCCGTCCCCCTGCGGCCGGGCCTCCGTTTAGCTGCCGCTGCGGCTAGATTAGGGAGATGCCTGTGAACCTGGGGGATGTCACCACCGAGCGCGCCGACCACGCCAACACCACCGTGTGGGTGGCGAACGTGCTGCGCGGCAGCATTGCCGCCGGTGAGCTGCTGCCCGGCACCAAACTCTCCGAACAACAGCTGGCCGCCTCGCTGCAGGTCTCCCGCAATACGCTGCGCGAGGCGTTCACCATGCTCAGCATTGAAGGCGCCGTCACCCGCTATCCCAACCGCGGAGTGTTCGTTGCAGCCCCCGGCGCGGAGGCCGTCCGCGAGATCTACCGGGTACGCCGGATGCTGGAACCCTCCGCGGTGCTGTGGGGTCCGGAGCTGGACCTGGCCCGGCTGGATGCGGTCATTGCCGACGCGCGGGAGGCCAAGGCGCGCGGCGCGGTAACCGAAATGGCGGCTGCGAATCAGGCCTTCCACGAAGCCATTGTGGCTATGTCCGGGAGCGTGCAGCTGCAGCAGGTGATGGGCCGGGTGCTGGCCGAAATGCGACTGGTGTTCCATGCCATGAGCAGCCAGCCGGATTTCCACTCTACTTACGTGGAGCAGAACGCCCGGCTGGTGGAACTGCTGCGGCAGGGCAAACGCGCCAAGGCCACGAAGGTCCTGCAGGCCTACTTGGATGCGGCGGAGGCCGAGCTCCTGGCGCACCTGGGCTCATAGCCGGATTCCGGGTTACGGCACCAGGTAGGAACTGTCCCGCGCATCGGTGATAAGCATGTGCCCCGGCGCGTGGCCGATGGCCAGCGCCGGCTTCGACTCCATGACCGCCGCCTGCGGGGTCACGCCGCAGGCCCAGAACACTGGCACGTACCCGTCGGCAATCCGCACCGGCTCGCCGAAGTCGGGCCGGCCCAGATCCGTAATGCCGATCTCCGCCGGGTTACCCACGTGCACGGGAGCGCCGTGCACCGCCGGGTAGCGGGAGGTGATCCGCACGGCGTCGGCCACCTGTGAGGCCGGCACGGGGCGCATCGAGACCACCAGCGGCCCGGCCATGGCCCCGGCCGGCTCGCAGCGGACCGAGGTGCGGTACATCGGCACGTTGGTGCCCTGGTCAATGTGCGCGATCCGGATGCCGCCCTCCTGCAGGGCCGCCTCGAAGGTAAAACTGCAGCCGACAATGAAGGTCACCAGGTCATCGCGCCAGTATCCGCTGATGTCCGTGGGGTCGGCGACCTTCACACCGTCTTCGTACACGGTGTAGCGGGGTACGTCGGTGCGGATGTCGCCGCCGGCCAGCAGCGGCCCGGCGGTTTCCCCGGCGTCGAGCACGCCCAGGATGGGACAGGACTTCGGGTTGCGCTGGGCGAACAGCAGGACATCGAAGGCCTGCGCCTTGGGCACGATGATCAGGTTGGCCTGCGCGTAGCCGGCAGACCAGCCCGCCGTCGGGGTGACCAGTCCGTCCCGGAACAGCGCCCGGGCTGCGGCCGGTGACAGTCCGGCCGGGTTCAAGGCTGCAGGATCCTGGGCCGGGCCTGCGGCGGGGGCGTCAGCTAGGTTTTCCATAGTCGCTTCAACCTTTCCGAAAGGGACCGCTACTGCCAGAGTGCGGCGAGCCCGGAGAGGGAGTTCCAGCCCAGGAAGAGGGTCAGCGCCCACGCCAGCACACCGATGATAAGCAGCCATTTGGGGTATTCGTAGCCCTGCAGCAGGTCCCGGCGCCGCCAGGCCGCCCAGAGCAGGATGCCGAAGCCCAGCGGAAGAATCAACCCGTTGAACGCACCGGCGAAGACCAGCAGGGTCTGCGGTGCCTGGCCCAGGAACAGATACACCACGGTGCAGAAGGCAATGAACCCGACGGTGATCCAGCTGCGCGTGCGGTCCTTGGTGGCCGGCGTCGTAACGAAGGACACCGAGGTGTAGGCCGCGCCGATCACCGAGGTCAGGGCCGCCGCCCAGAACACGATGCCGAATATCCGCAGCCCGATCTCGCCGGCGGCGTGCCGGAACGCGTCGGCGGCCAGGTTGTCGCCGGCCAGGGTAACCCCGCCGGCCACCACGCCGAGGATGGCCAGGAACAGCAGGGCACGCATGACGCCGGTGACAATGATGCCGAGCATCGAGACCTTGGTGATGTCCTTGACATATCCGGGACCGGTGGTGCCCGAATCCAGCAGCCGGTGCGCGCCGGCGTAAGTGATGTACCCGCCCACGGTGCCGCCGATCAGGGTGGTGATGGTCAGGAAGTCCACCTGCTCGGGCAGGACCGTGTTCTTCAGCGCCTCGCCCACCGGCGGTGCTGCGCTGACGGCTACGTAGAGCATAAGCAGGATCATCAGCGCGCCCAGTGCCACGACAATCCGGTCCAGGGCCAGTCCGGCCTTTTTGGACAGGAAGATGAAGATGGCGACGCCGGCGGAGATGGCCCCGCCGATCTTGGTGTCCAGGCCCAGCATGGCGTTCAGCCCCAGGCCGGTGCCGGCAATGTTGCCGATGTTGAAGACCAGCCCGCCCAGGAAGACCAGTCCCGCGAGGACCCAGCCTGCTCCCGGGAGGACCTTGTTGCCCAAAACCTGGGCGCGCAGGCCGGAGACACCGATGATCCGCCAGACGTTCAACTGAACGGCAATGTCCACCAGGATGGACACCAGGATGGCGAAGGCAAAGGCAGCACCCAGTTGGACGGTGAAGACCGTGGTCTGCGTGATGAAGCCGGGGCCAATGGCACTGGTGGCCATCAGGAACATGGCACCGAGCAAGGCCGTGCGCTTGGCGTTGGGCCGGACCTTTACCTTGGTAGGCGTGCTGTCCATGGTGATTCCGTTCGCTGGGAGGTGTGGGGCGCGCCACAGGGGCTTCCAGCAGTCTAAGGGTTGTTGAACAATCCACAAGAGTTTTGTTGAACGATCCTGCGATTGTTAACTGACTGGTCGCCGGGGCAGACGGCCCTACGCCCACAAGGCCTGCAGGCCGGCAAGCGAATTCCACCCCAGGTACAGGGTCAGCAGCCAGGCCACGACACCGACGCTAAGGAGCCAACGCGGATACCGATACCCGGACAGGAGGTCACTCCGCCGCCAGGCAGCCCAGAGCAGGATGGCGAATCCGAGCGGCAGAATGAGCCCGTTGAAAGCCCCGGCAAAGACCAGCAAGGTCTGGGGCGGCTGGCCCAGCAGGAGGTAGGCCGCCGCGCACACGGCAATGAAGGCAACCGTAAGCAGGTTTCGGACCCGGTCGCTGCCGGAGAGCTTGGTGATGAACGAAACCGAAGTGTAGGAAGCGCCGATCACCGAGGTCAGGGCAGCGGCCCAGAAAACGATCCCGAAGAGCCGGATTCCCACTTCGCCCGCCGCAATCCGGAAGGCATCGGCAGCCAGATTCTCTCCGCTCAGCACTGCTCCCCCGGCAACCACTCCCAGAACGGCCAGGAACAGCAATACCCGCATCACTCCGGTGACGATCACACCTAAGAGGGCAGCCCGGGTGATGGGGCGGATGTTCTCCAGGCCCGAGTTTCCCGAGTCGACCATCCGGTGCGCCCCGGCGTAGGTGATGTAGCCGCCCACCGTCCCGCCGATCAGGGTGGTGATGGCCAGGAAATCCACCTGCTCCGGCAGGACGGTGTTCTTCAGGGCACTGCCGACGGGCGGGTTGGCAACGATGGCTACGTAAAGCATCAGCAGGATCATCAGGGCGCCAAGGACCACCACCACCCGGTCCAGTGCCAGGCCGGCCCGTTTCGAAAGAAAGATCAGAATCGCCAGCACGGCGGATATCGCGGACCCGATCTTCGGATCCAGGCCAAGCATGGCGTTCAGTCCCAGTCCGGTCCCGGCCACGTTGCCTACATTGAAGACAAGGCCGCCGATGAACACCAGGATCGCCAGCACCAGTCCCGCACCGGGAAGCACCTTGTTTCCCAGCACCTGTGCGCGGAGCCCGGAAATACCGACAATCCGCCAGACATTCAGCTGGACGGCAATGTCCACCAGAATCGACACCAGGATGGCGAAGGCAAAGGCAGCACCGAGCTGGACGGTAAATACGGTGGTCTGGGTGATGAAGCCCGGCCCGATCGCGCTGGTGGCCATAAGGAACATGGCCCCGAGGATGGCGGACCGTTTGGGATCAACTTTTCTACGCGGTCTGCGTCCGGATGCCGCTGAAGTGCCTGCGGCTCCGGGCTCCCCGGATGCTCCTCCGGACTCCCCCGGGGCCTCCGAAGGTTCCTTTGGCGAATCAGACGGCTGCTCGTCCATGTGCTCATCCCTTTCGCGGCCGGTGGGGATAAATCGCCGTCAGTCTACGGGCGCGGGGAAACCACGTGAAGGCAACGCCCGTCCCGCTTCGCTTCCGGCGGCAGGACGCGAGCGCCCTACTTCGCCCCGTCACCGGATAGGCGGCGCACGACGTCGACAGCCTCACGAATTCCGGTGCTCTGAGCGGGGCCGTGCCCGGGCAGGATCAGTGAGGCATCGAGCCCGGCGAGCACCGCGAGCGCACCGACCGACCGGACGCCGTCGTGCTGGAACATCCGAGGGAGCAGCTGCGGGCCGGTCCGGGTGCTGATGGCATGCCCGGTCACCAGCGCATCGCCGGTTATTACGGCCTTCGCGTCCGGCAGGTAGAAGGCAGTGTGTCCGGGCGTGTGTCCCGGTGTGGGCACGGCCACCGGACCGCCGGGGAACGCAGCCAGCAGGTCGACGTCCCAGACCGCGGCGGCCGGTGCGGGCACTATCCTGGCTCCGCCGGCCCGAAGTGCCCTGATGCCCCAGCGGAAGACCCGCGGCCGCCAGGCCCGGACCAGCACCTGAAGTGGTGAGACCTGAAACGTCTCCAGCCTCAGCAGCTGGCCGTGTTCGGCCGCGCTGCTCAGAACGGGTGTGCCGTACTCCCGTGCGAAATGACCCGCTGCTCCGGTGTGGTCGGTGTGCGCGTGGGTGATGAGGAGTGCGACGGCGTTCCGCGGCTGCAGCCCGATGTCATGGATGGACGCCAGGACCGAAGGCAGATCGCCCCGGTAGCCGCCGTCGATCAGCGTGAACTGTGTGTCCCGGCGAAGGATCACCCAATTCGATGCCGGCCCTTCCACAAAAAAGACGCCGCCAGCAGGTTCGGTAACGGCATACCTTGGCTTCATGTCCGCCTCCCAGACACTGGTAGCCAGCGCCGTAGCGCTCATTGCTTACCCCCATACGGTGCCCCCAGATGGTGTTTCCGCCCACCCTAACCGACCGGAATTATCGAAAAACCCTTGACCCTCCCCCGGCCTCGTCGTACCTTCGTAATCAACCGAAAGGTTGAACAACCAGCACCTTGATTACACATCGACAGAAGCTGACCGACCGCATGGACTCCCACAGCGACGAACCCCTTCTGGACAAGGCCTTCCTGGCCCTGGCCGATCCGGCCCGCCGCCAAATCATTGCCCGGCTGTCCCGGGGCCCTGCCACGGTCAACGAACTGGCGGAACCCTTCGAGATCTCCAAGCAGGCCGTCTCGAAGCACATCCAGGTCCTCGAGCAGGCGCAGCTTGTCACGCGCAGCCGTGACGCCCAGCGCCGGCCCGTCCACCTGAATCCCGCACGGTTGGAGGCACTCACCGCATGGATCGGCCAGTACCGGCTGGTCCGCGAGGAGCAGTTCCGCAGCCTTGACGCCGTGCTCAACGCACAGGCCGCAGCGAAAGGCGGCCCGCAGGCAAAGGATTCATCATGACCAACGCACTGCAGCTCACCGTCCCGGACGGCGTCCCCTTCATTGATTTCACCCGCGAGGTGGACTATCCCGTGGAGCAGGTCTTCCGGGCATACGCCGAACCGGACCTGCTGGCCCAGTGGCTGGGGCCCCGGGGAATGAAGATGGACATCAACCACTACGATTTCCGCACCGGCGGCTCCTACAGCTATATCCATACCGGGCCGGAGGGAGTGCCCTACGAATTCCGCGGCATCTTCCACACCGTGCGGGAAAATGAATCCGCGATCCAGACCTTCGAGTTCTCCGGCTATCCCGACGTCACCAGCCTGGAATTCATGACGCTCGAGGCGCTCGACGGCGGCCGCACCCGGATCAGCGCCCACGCCGTCTACCCCTCCATGGAGGCACGGGACGGGATGGCGGCCTCCGGCATGGAGTCCGGCGTCGCCGAGGGCTTTGACCGGATGGATGAGCTGCTCGCCCAGCTCCAGCCGGAGGCACTGCAGGGAAGGGGTGCGTGATGAGCAACCCGCTGGTCCTTGATGCTCCCCCCGGGCAACCGTTGATCGAGTATCACCGCGAGTTCGATTTCCCGGTCCATTCCGTCTTCGCCGCCCACACCGATCCGGATCTGTATGCCCGTTGGAACAGCTCCGGGCCCACGCCGCCGCGGTTTGACCTTTTCGAGCCGCGGTCCGGTGGAGCGTACCGCTGGGTTCAGGCCGGTGACGACGGCGTGGAGTACGCCATGCGGGGTGTCTTCCACACCGTGCGGCAGGACGAATTCCTGCTGCAGACCTTCGAGTTCGAGGGCTACCCGGATGTTGTGACTCTCGAATACAGCACCTTCACCGGGCTGCCCGGCGGCAGGAGTCGGCTGACCGGCCGTTCCCTGTATCCGTCGGTCGAATTCCGGGATGAATTTCTATCAAACGGCATGGGGGACGTTATGTCCGACGGCTACGACCAGCTCGATGAGCTGCTCGGTTCCGTCCCGGCCGGAAGCTAGGGTCTGATAATGGACTGGACCCTCGAGGTGATGATCGTCCCGGTCAGCGACCAGGACCGAGCGATCTCCTTCTACCGCGACCAGGTGGGCTTCAACCTCGATCACCGCACGTCGACCGAGCAGATGGACTTCGCGCAGCTGACTCCGCCGGGCTCGGGCTGCTCGATAGTACTCGGGGATACGGGTTCCCAGCAGGGTATGGTTCCGGGCTCCCTGCGGGGACTGCAGCTGGTGGTTTCCGATGCGCAGGCCGCCCGGCAGGAACTGCTGGACCGCGGGGTGGAGGTTGGCGACGTGACCGTCTTTGATGAGCGCGACGGCGGCACGTTCTTCAGCTTCTCGGATCCGGACGGCAACGCCTGGACCGTGCAGGAGATGAAGGTCCGGGCGGACAAGCCCCTGATTCCGCACGAGGCGCGGATTAGCTATCCACCGGAGCAATAGGGGCTAAGCCGAGTCTTTAACCTGTGACGACGGGGCTTCCATGCTGGAAGCCCCGTCGTCTACGCGCGGTTCCCGCGGGAAAGGAGGGTTTACCGCACAGCCCAGTACACGCCGTCGTTGTCATGCATCGAGAAGGTCGGCTCCACCAGGACCTTGGCATCTGCAGTGGACGCCGCTTCAGCCGGAACGTCCATGCAGACCTGGTAGTGGGCGGTGCCGCCCTTTTCCAGCGTCGGTACATCGTAGTCGGGCAGCGCTACTACTGCCCCGGTCGCCGAGTCATACTGCTTGGCATCGGATCCCACGAACTTGGTCTGCAGATCCAGCCAGGGATCTCCCTCCTCGTTGCCCACGTATTCAACCGTCAGGTCAACCAGCACATACTCTCCCTCCGGATCATCGTTGAGCGGATTGACGGCCAATATCTCCTGGGTGGCGGCGGTATCCACGCCGGTCACGGTGACGTTGTAATCTCCCACCCGCGCCGTTTCTCCCAGTGCTTCGGTCTGCCCGGCCTGGCTGGAACCGGCGGACGCAGCGGAGTCATCTGCAGTGGAGTGCTCGCTGCCAGCGACGGATTCCGTGACGTCATCAATTACCTGCCCGTAAAACGCCTGTGTCGCCACCACGCCGACCAGGGACAGGACCACGAGGATAAGGCCCGCAATCGACATCCCTTTGGATCTTGACCTGTTCCTGACGGCAACCACCACCGCCGGGATAGCGAATCCCAGTCCGATGAGGCCAAGGAGGAATACGAGGTTATTGACGATGGGAACCCAACACAGCAACAGGGACACAAGCCCGATGACCAGCGCCGTGATGGCCAATCCCTTTCCGGCTTCCGGGTTACGGACAGGTGTGCCGGGTGGTTCGGGTCCGCCGGTGGGAGGACCCTGAGGAACAGACCCTTCGTCATGTTGCCGGGCGGGAGTGTATTGCTTGAACGAGGTGTTATCCATTGAAAATTCTCCCCATGTCGTGAAAACAGTCCTATGAATGCGCCACGTCTGCGGGGTCCCGCTCTTCAACTCTGGAAAGGCCCCGCGGCGCTGAACTTCCTTGTTTCAAACAGGGGTGGAGGTTGGGGTATCTTCACGGGTCAGCGACACTGGACAGCTTCATGACGGATACGTGTCAACCGTCGAATACCGCTCATCAGCGCCGAATACACCCAACGTACCCATGTGTGCGCGTGTTTTCGCTTGCACGGTTAAAGATTAATTCGTCAACGGTTGAGGCTCTATGAGATCGGTCACGCAGACCGACGGCGGCGCTATGAGATGGCTCACCCTGTCCTCCAAAGACTCTGGGCGTGGGACGTAACGAAAAATCCCGGTGGCCCCAGCGGGCGTAATATGGATTGGCCCCTGAACTGGGCCTACCCCCACATTCCAAGGTGCGTTTTCTTGAAGTCCTCCTTTACCCAGGCGTTGGCCCGCGGGCTGAACGTCCGGCACATCCGCTTCATGGCGCTCGGTTCGGCCATCGGCACCGGCCTGTTCTACGGGTCCGCATCGGCCATCCAGTCCGCCGGACCGTCCGTCCTGCTGGCCTACATGATCGGTGGAGCCGCTGTGTTCCTGGTTATGCGGGCCCTCGGCGAGATGGCAGTCCGGCATCCGGTGACAGGTTCGTTCGGCCACTACGCCAGCCGTTATCTAGGCCCGTTCGCCGGGTTCATCACGGGCTGGACGTTCGCCTTTGAAATGGCCATCGTCGCCATTGCCGACGTCACCGCCTTCGGCATCTATATGGGTTTCTGGTTCGAAGACGTGCCGCGCTGGATCTGGATCCTGGCCGTCATCCTGCTGATTGCCGCGCTGAACCTCATGCGGGTGAAGGTCTTCGGCGAGACGGAGTTCTGGCTCTCACTGATCAAGGTCGCAGCGATCATCGCAATGATCGTAGGCGGCGCGGCCATCGTGGTCTTCGGGTTCGGACTGCCCGACGCCGCGAACCCCGGCCTGGATACGATGCTCGGCTCCGGAGGGTTCTTCGCCAACGGATTCTGGGGCCTGCTGGCATCCTTCTCGATTGTGATGTTTGCCTTCGGCGGCATCGAAACCATCGGCATCACCGCAGGCGAAGCGGACAACCCCAAGAAGGCCATCCCCGCGGCAGTGAACACCGTGCCGGTACGCATCCTGCTCTTCTACGTATGCGCCCTGGGCATCCTGATGATGATCTTCCCGTGGCAGGACATCAACGGCGAAACCAGTCCGTTTGTGCAGATCTTCGACACCCTGGGCATTCCCGCAGCAGCGCACATCCTCAACGCCGTGGTCATCACCGCAGCGATCTCCGCCATCAACTCCGACATTTTCGGTGCCGGCCGCGTCCTTTACGGACTCGCTCAGGAAGGCCAGGCACCGGCGTCGTTCGCTCGGATTTCCCGGAACGGGGTGCCGTGGATGACCGTGGCGACCATGGCGGTGGTGCTGCTCGTCGGCGTGGTGCTGAACGCCCTGCTGCCCGAATCGCTGTTCACGATCATCGCGTCCATCGCCACCTTCGCGACCGTATGGGTGTGGCTAATGATCCTGCTCTCGCACATCGCCATGAAGCGGGAAATCAAGCGCCGGAACCTACCCGCGTCGGAATTCGGCGTGCCGTTCTGGCCGGCCGCATCCTATGCGGCATTGGCTTTCATGGTGTTCATCGTGGTGCTGCTCGGCATCATGCCGGACACGCGGGTCGCGCTGATTGTCGGCGCCGTGTGGATTGTGCTGTTGTTTGCGGCGTACCGGCTGTGGGTGCGCGGCGACGGCCTGGTACGTGCGGAACTGGCAGATGAAACGGGCGACGCCGGAGCGCACGGGGCAGCGGAAAGCCGCGTCTGATCCCTCCCCCCCGTTTTTCGCAGGACGCCCCGCCCGGTCACCCCGGGAGCAGTCCGGACGTCCCGTGTGAAGACACACCCGCAGCGGGCAGCCGGAGGGTACGGAACAGAGCCAGGCTGAACCGACCTAACCGGAGCGTGATCAGCGGCCAATCGGTCTGGACGCACTCCTGTCCGTCCGATTGCTCCCGCTCCAGCAGGGTTTGCCTGAAGCGGCGGCGCTGCTCCGCTTCAGCCTGCCGCTGCCTGTGTTCCAGCCGGGCAAGTTCGAGCTCCATGAGTCCCATACCTGCAACGCTAGGCACCGCTCCCGCACGCACGCCACAGCCTTGCGGACACCTTCGGTCCGGAACACCGGGGACCATCTGCGGCCTCCGGAAGCCGCATCACAAAACTTCCGTCCGGTCCCCTGCGGCTGGGCCGAGGCGCCGGGCTACACTGCACCGGAATAGACTGAAGCTGTGCCTATTTCCTCCGCCGCCGGCCGCTTCGCTCCCAGTCCCACTGGAGAGCTGCATGTGGGAAACCTGCGCACCGCCCTGCTGGCCTGGCTCTTTGCCCGCAGCACCGGCCGCCGGTTCCTGCTGCGGATGGAGGACCTCGACCGGGTGCGATCCGGTGCCGAAGCGGCCCAGCTGCGCGACCTTACCGCCGTCGGCCTGGACTGGGACGGCGAGATCATCCGGCAGACCGAACGCACCGAAATCTATCTGGACGCGATCGCCGGGCTGCGCCGTGCCGGACTCGTTTATGAATGCTTCTGCACCCGGCGCGAGGTGGCGGAAGCGGCGTCGGCCCCGCACGCGCCGCCCGGAGCCTACCCCGGCACCTGCCGCCATCTCACCGAAGAGCAGCGCGCCCGACGACGGCGGGAACGTCCCGCCGCTCTGCGGCTGCGGTCGGAGGTAAACGAGTTCACCGTGACCGATGAGCTGCACGGCAGCTACACCTCGGCGGTGGATGACCTGGTGCTGCTGCGCAATGACGGCGTCCCCTCCTACAACCTTGCGGTGGTCCTCGACGATGCGCTGCAGGGCATTGACCAGGTAGTGCGCGGGGATGACCTGCTCAGCTCGGCACCCCGCCAGGCGTACCTCGGTTCCCTCCTCGGGTTGCCTCCGGTCAGCTACGCCCATGTTCCGCTGGCGCTGAACACCGCGGGCCAGCGGCTGGCCAAGCGCGACGGCGCCGTCACCCTCCCCGACCTCGCCGCTGCGGGACTGGACGCAGACGCGGTCCGGACCCTGATCCTCGGGTCGCTGGGCCTGCCCGGAAACCTCAGCGACGCCCTGGCCGGATTCGATCCCGCTCGAATCCCGCTGGAGCCGTGGATCTTCGACCCCGCGCTGGAAACCGCACCCCTTCCCCGTCATTGGTGAACCCTCGACCCTAGGAGTCCTGCATGAGCCTGCCCTCCCCCGACCGCCGCGACGGCTACGTAGACCTGCGTTCCTACGGTGCGATAGGCGATGGCCGGACGGTGGCACTCGTTGCACTGGATGGATCGATCGACTGGTACCCCACCCCGGACCTGGATTCAACGCCCGCCTTTGCGCGCCTGCTCGACGCAGCGCACGGCGGACAGATTGAA
Organism: Arthrobacter jinronghuae; assembly: GCF_025244825.1. Classification (NCBI taxonomy): domain Bacteria; kingdom Bacillati; phylum Actinomycetota; class Actinomycetes; order Micrococcales; family Micrococcaceae; genus Arthrobacter; species Arthrobacter jinronghuae. The sequence goes on along the minus strand of NZ_CP104263.1, from coordinate 654,184 downwards.
CTGCGTCCCGTCGCGGACTTCACCGTCGAGCGGGCGTACGTGGAAGGCACCAACGTCCTGGCCACTACGTTTTCCACCGGGACCGGACGTGTCCGGGTCACGGACTCGCTGAACACAGGGGTGGCGGGAAGGCTTCCGTGGGGCGAACTGGCGCGGCGGATTGAGGGACTCGACGGCGAGGTTCCGATGCGCTGGGCGGTAACCCCGGGCAGCAGTTTCAACACCGCTTCACCGTGGGTTCAGCGTTCGGTGCACGGCCCCGTCCTACAGGTGCAGGGCACCACCATGGCCGTGCGCGGCCACGGCATCGGCTTTGAGGGAACGGAGGATGCCGCGGACGCCCGCGATGCCGACCCCGGCACGCATGAGGTTTCGGATCGCGGAATCAGCGGCACGTTCACCGCCCGGGCAGGTTCCCGGCACCTGCTGGCCCTGATTACCACCCATGAAGAGCCGCTGCCGCTGCCGGAGCTGGACACTATCGACGACGGCGTGGACCGCACCATCGCCAACTGGCAGGCCTGGTCCCGGGAGTTCCAGTACGACGGGCCGTGGGCCGACGCCGTCGAACGCAGCGCACTGGCCCTGAAGCTGCTCCTCCACAGCCCCACCGGCGCCATTGCGGCTGCAGCCACGACGTCGCTGCCCGAGAACCTCGACGGCGGCAAGAACTGGGACTACCGCTACGCCTGGGTCCGGGATACCGCCTACACCCTGCACGCCATGATCCGTTTCGGGCTGCGCGAGGAGGTCCACGCCGCGGTGTCGGGAATGCTCAAGAGCGTGCGCCGGCAAGGTGAGGACCTGCAGGTCTTCACCCGGCTGAACGGCGACCGGGCCGAAGGCGCAGAAATCCTCGACATGCCCGGCTGGCGCGGCATCGGGCCGGTGGTCAACGGCAACGACGCCGCCCAGCAGCTCCAGATGGGCGTCTTCGGCGACCTGTTCAACATTGTCCAGATGTATGTGGACGCCGGGCATGTCCTGGACACCGGAACCGGCCGGTATCTGGCAGACCTCGCGGATCTGGCCTGTGATGTGTGGCAGCGGAAAGACTCGGGCATGTGGGAGCTGGACGAGGAGCGGCACTACACCACTTCCAAACTTGGCTGCTGGCACGCATTGAGCTGCGCGTCGCACCTGGCCGACCTTGGGCAGATTCCGGGGAATCCGGAACGCTGGCGCGCCGAACAGGAACGCATCCGCGACTGGGTGGCCAGCAACTGCTGGTCCGAGGAGCGGGGCAGCTACGTCTGGTATCCCGGCACGGACCAGCTGGACGCCTCCATCCTGCTGCACGCCATCAGCGGCTTCGACCGCGGCGAACGCATGTCCTCCACCCTGGATGCCCTGCGCAGCGAACTCGGCCGCGGGCCGCTGCTGTACCGGTTCAGCGGCGCCGAGAAGGAAGAGGGGACCTTTGTGGCCTGCGCGTTCTGGATGGCTGCGGCCCTGGACCGCGTGGGCCGGCGGGAGGAAGCCACCGCACTGATGGATGAACTGGTCCCGCTGGCAAACGACGTCGGCCTGTTCACCGAGATGATCGCCGAGGATCACTCCTTCCTCGGCAACTTCCCGCAGGGACTGTCCCATCTGGCGCTGATTACTGCCGCGCTGACCCTCGCGGAGGAGCGGTAGGCCCTGCAACGGCAGCAGGCCCCGTTTCCGCTAGTGGTGCGGATCCGGAGCCTGCTGGTGGGTCAACCGCTAGGACGTGCAGCCCACGCCGTCGCCGTCCCCGTCGAACTTGGGATCCCAGCCGGCATCTCCCGGACGGATCGGTGCCACTCCCGCGGCCTTGACGGCAGTGCAGTTGGCATAGACGGTTCCGGCGGGTGCAGCGGGAGCGGGTTCCGCCGCCGGAGCGGCAGGTGCGGGCTCGACGGCGGGTGCGGGCTGCGCTGCCTCGGCTGGCTGCCCGGCACCGGCAGCAGCAGCCACTGCGGCAGGCACCGAGCCGTCCCGCGCGGGAACCGGTTCATCCGGGCAGCCGGACAGGACGGCAGCAATCGCATCGTGCTCGGCCTGCGTCATCCACAGCCGGTATTCGGCCTTGACCGCGGTCTGGCGGGCCACGTATTCGCAGCGGAAGGCCTTGTTGGCCGGCAGCCAGGTGGCGGCGTCGCCGTCGGACTTCGCACCGTTCGCGGGGCCGTCTGCCGCCATGAGGTTCAGCGGATCATTGGCGAATTGCCGGCGCTCTTCGGCGGACAGCTGCTGCGCCCCCTTCTGCCAGGCATCGGACAGGGCCACCACATGGTCGATCTGGACCGCGGTGCTGGTGGTGTTGCCGCGGACAAACGCAATAGTGGTTCCCGTGTAGGGATCCAGGAACGTGCCCGAGGCAACCACGCATTCCTGCGTTCCGTCCTTGTACACAATGTCCACGAGGTCGCGGGCGAGGATGTCGTTGCGGGTGTCGCAGCCGTTGTGGTCCGTATCGGCCCAGGCCGGCCCGAACTGCTCGCGGTCGTACCCGGTCTTCGGGGCGCGGCCCTTGATCGGGATGCCTGCCAGCTGGTCCAGCGCGGTCCCGGCTGCGGCGGGCTCGGCAGGTGCGGCGGGTTCAGCAGGGGCGGACCGGTCCGCTGGTTCGGCGGACCCAGTCGCAGGCTGGGTCGCGGAGGACGGGGCTGGATCGGAACCGTCATCGATAACGGGGGTGCAGCCGACTAGGCCTAGGGCGAGCAGGGCAACGAGGGACAGAGCTTTAGTGCGTAGTGAAGTCATCGCGATCCATTATCGGCGGCACGACGCCGCCTCCCGCTCAGGCGCGCCGGATTGTCCAATACCCCCACTGAATCGGTCCGTGGCGCAGCAGGCCGCGGATAGGAGGGTTTTTCAGACATCCGTTATAGTTTGGACGCGCGTCAACAGACGGGTCTCCGGGCCGTACCGTCCCTCCCAACCGGTAAACCGGGACGCAATGGCTGCCTTCATGAATCGCTACGACTCCGGCCGCTGACGGCACTACGCCGGCTGGCACGATGAAAGGGAGGTCCGGGTTTCCGGGCCTCCCTTCCTGCACCCCATGAGCGGCGGTGCCCGGCAACCGGAAACCTCTTCCCTCCCCCGCTGCATCCAAGTAGGTTCGTAAGCCAACCGGAATCCCGTTCCAAACCTCCGGCAGGAGATGTCATGGCAACCAATAAGAACGGCACCAAGGAAGTTTCCGCCCGGCGGCCGTCAGCCAACGGACTTGCGGCGGATGAGCAAAGCCTGGACGGCCAGCGCGTGGCGGTCGCGGAAGACTATGCCCAGGAACTCGACGAGCTGCAGGAACTGAAAACGAAGGGCAAAAAGCTCAAGATCAAGGTCGACGACGAGGCCTGGCGCCAGAACTACCCCTACGACACCAAGCTCAGCCGGCGCACCTATGACCGGCAGAAACGCCGGCTCCAGATCGAACTGCTGAAAATGCAGCTCTGGGTCAAGGAAACCGGGCAGAAAATGCTCATCATCTTCGAAGGCCGCGATGCCGCCGGAAAGGGCGGGGCGATCAAACGGTTCGACGAGCATCTGAATCCCCGCGGTGCACGCGTCGTAGCGCTGGAGAAGCCCACCTCCGAGGAGCAGACCCAGTGGTACTTCCAGCGGTATGTCCGTACTCTGCCCAGCGGCGGAGAGATCGTGATGATGGACCGCTCCTGGTACAACCGGGCCGGCGTCGAACGCGTGATGGGGTACTGCACCCCGGCCCAGTATCTGGAGTTCATGCGGGAGGTTCCGGAGCTCGAACGGATGCTCGTCAATTCCGGCACCCTGCTGCACAAGCTGTGGTTCTCGGTAGGCCGGGAGGAGCAGCTGGCCCGGTTCGCTGCTCGGGAAACGGACCCGGTGAAGCAGTGGAAGCTCTCCCCCACCGACCTGGCCAGCCTGGATAAGTGGGACGCGTACACCGAGGCGAAGGAAGCCATGTTCTTTTACACGGACACAGGAGACGCTCCCTGGACCGCGGTGAAGTCCAATGACAAGAAGCGCGCCCGGCTCGAAGCGATGCGCCATGTGCTCAGCACAGTGGAATACCCGAACAAGGACCAATCCATTGCGCATGCACCGGACCCGCTGATTGTCGGCCGGGCCTACAACCATTTTGAAGAGGACGACGAACCGCACGGCAGTTTCCCCGTGGTGAAACCGCAGGGAAACGCTACGACGCAGGCCGCGGGGTAGCCGCAGCGTAGTCGTGCCGGGGTTACCGGATCCGATCCACCCCCTGTCTCCCTCATTCTCCGGATTCCCCCATTCCCTCAGCGCTCGCCCGACGGCAAGGGCCCTGCCCCCCCCTATGGGCGGGTTGCGTTTAGAGCCCGTGTGGATTCCGCCTGCCCACCTGTAGGGCACTTGTGTGATTCAGCGAACACCTCTAGCCTTAGGTACATCTTGTCCGTACTAGAAGTACGTCCTTGCAGTACCTACTAGAAGTACCTCCCGAGTCGCACAGAGAGAAGATTCGCCATGGCAGCCGAATCACTTCCCAAGTCCCGCGTCCCTCTTTTTGACGGTATGAACCGGATTCCCGGCGGTCTCATGCTTATTCCGTTGATTTTGGGTTCCGTTGTAGGAACTTTCTTCCCCGCTTTTCTTGAGATGGGCAGTTTCACCACCGCGTTGTTCGCGGATTCTGCCCTCCCGCTGATCGCCATCCTTATTTTCGCAACGGGCATGCAGATCACCGCCAAGGCTTCGGGACCTGTCCTGGCCACCACAGGCGTTGTCCTCCTGTTCAAAACAATCATCCCTGCCGCTCTTGTCGCAGCTCTGGGACTGATGGTGGGTATTGACGGCATCTTGGGCATCTCGATCCTTGCCCTACTGGCATCCTTCGATAACAGCAATGGAGGATTGTGGCTGGCCTTCACGGGCCGCTACGGTGATTACCGCGATCGCGGCGCCTATATGGCTTCCGCCATCAATGACGGGCCGTTCTTCACCCTTCTTTTCCTAGGTCTCTCCGGTCTGGGCAACATCCCTATCCTGATTCTGATTGCCGCCATCATCCCGCTCGCTCTGGGTTTCATTGTCGGAAACCTGGACGCCAAGTGGACTGAGGTCATGCGGCCGGTGCCCAACATCGTCATCCCGTTCTTCGCTTTCTCGCTCGGAACCGGAATTGACCTCGGAGCGGTCCTTTCGGGCGGCATCGCCGGGATCTTCGTCGGCATTGCCGCTACCTTGATCACGGGCGCCCTTGTATATCTGGGCTATCGCTTCGTCCTGCGCCGAGGCGCGAAGTCCGGCGTGGGCATCGCTTCCGCCACCACGGCCGGAAATTCCATTGCGACACCGGCGATCGTTGCCGCAGCAGATCCGGCATTCGCCCCATACGTAGACATAGCCACCGCCCAAGTCGCATCCGCCGTTCTGGTCACCGCCATTTTCGCCCCACTGCTCGCCACCTGGGTGCTCAAGCGACAGGGCGGCCTGGAAAATCCCGATCCTGTGCCGGTTGCTGGAGAGGGCCGGCCGGGCGTGGAACCGGCAAACTGATGCCGGCCGTCCACTCCCATGCACGGCTCATCGGCATAGCCGCCGATGACGTCACCGGAGCTACGGACTCTGCGGTCCAGTTTTCGCGCTCCGGCTGGATCTCCCGCCTGATGCTGGACACCGCGCAAGCCGACCAGCTCGAGGCCGGCAGTGCAGTTGCAGTGAGTTCCGATGCACGCCCGATGGAAGCTTTGTCGGCGCAGGCTACCACCGTTGAGGCCGTCGAAAGCCTGATGAAAAGGGGCGTAGACCGCCTCTACCTAAAGATCGACTCCACCATGCGCGGCAGCGTGGCGGACCAGCTGAAGGGAGCGCTTGCGGCTTGGCGGAAGTACCATCCTGCTGGCTTTGCGGTCGTTTGCCCTTCCTACCCCGCTATGGGCCGCACGATGGAAAACGGAACCCTGTGGGTACACGGCCTGCCGCTGACCGATTCCCCCGCAGGGCGGGATCCGGTGACCCCCGTGACCACCAATGAAATGGCCGAGCTGCTACCCGGCACCAGGATCATCACCCTTTCCGACACTTCGCCGGTAATCAATGCCGGGTTATTGAAGGAAGCCGCCGCTGAGGGCGTGGTAGCAGTGAATGCCGCCTCGGATGCCGAACTCCGTGTCCTGGCGGATGCCATCGCTGCCGCCGGACCCATGGCCGTCCCTGCGGGATCTGCTGGGCTGGCAGCAGCCATGTCCGAGGCCTGGCTGGCCACATCCGAGGCTTTGGAAGTGCAGCCGCCGACCCAACCGGCCAAGCGAATAGTCGTGGTCGTTAGTTCCGTCCACGACGTAGCCAAGGCGCAGACCGCTCACCTCCGGGCACGGCTGGCTCCAGCCGACCTTCTCGTACTGCAGCCCGATGCAGACCTGTTCGCCGTCTGGGAAGACCTCGATTCCTGGACTTCCGGGCAACTGGCCGCGACTGAAACTCTGCCGAAGGTAGTGATAATCCTTCCCCCGGAAGGCGGTCCCCTTCTCCAACTCACCGGCGCCGCTGTTGCACGTCGGGTTGCCGCGGTGGTTCGCCGAGCCATGGGCCAAGGAAATTTCGATGCCCTCGTTCTGGTGGGCGGAGACGGCGCACACGCGGTGCTCGATGCGCTCGGCGCGTTGGCATTGCGGGTCACAGGGGCCATCCAGGAAGGCATCCCGCGCGGGGTAATCGAGGGCGGCAGCGCTGCCGGGAAAGTCGTCGTGACGAAAGCCGGCGGCTTCGGAGAAGCGTCAGCCCTGCTCGAAACCGTGAATGAACTAACCAAGCACATAGCTCTACCAACGGAGGCATACTCATGAGCAATCCCGTCCTAGCCCTGACTCTCGGGGACGTCGCAGGAATCGGCCCTGAAATTACGGCCAAGGCTCTCCTCGGACACGATGAGCTGCGATCCGAGTGCACCCCCATTGTTATAGGCGATGAGTCCGCCATGCGCGCCGGCGTCTTAAACGTCGGTGGTGACCCCGACGTGGTTCGGGTACTGGACTCGTTGGAGGATGCCACCAATAAGCCCGGCACCATTGAACTCCTCCAGACCGGCCCCTCGTTGGCCGATGTGAAGCTCGGGGAACTCAGCCCTGTGGCGGGTGACGCCTCCTACCGTTTCGTCGTCGAGGCATGTCGTCTGGCCCGTGAAGGCAGGGTTCAGGGAATCGTAACTGCCCCGCTTAACAAGGCAGCAATGCATGCCGGGGGACACAAATGGCCCGGGCATACCGAACTGCTGGCGCACGAATTCGGAGTGGAGAATTTCAGCCTTGTCCTGTCCGCCGGGGACCTGTACTTCTTCCACCTGACCACGCATGTTTCCCTGCGCCGCGCCATTGACGATGTCACGCCGGAGCGTACCGGAAACGTAATCGAACTCGTCAGTGCTTTCACCAAGGCCCTGGGTCGGCCCGACGAACCGATTGGACTGGCTGGGCTGAACCCGCATGCCGGCGAAAACCGTCTCTTCGGTGATGAAGACGCCGATATCCTTGCACCCGCCGTCGCGGCCGCACGTGAGGCTGGAATCAATGTGCACGGACCGTTGCCCGCTGATGCCCTTATCCCGGCGGCCGTCAATGGCAAGTGGAATATGGTCATTGCCTGCTACCACGACCAGGGACACGCACCTTTCAAGGCCGTGTATGGGGACGACGGCGTCAATATCACCGTTGGCCTCCCGGTCGTTCGGGTTTCGGTGGACCACGGCACGGCATTCGATATTGCAGGAAAGGGAATTGCCAGGGAGACCAGCCTGGTCCTGTCGCTTCGCCGCGCTGCGCAGCTTGCACCAGGGTGGGACCACGTATGGCAGACGGCACAGAAGAACTAGTAGCCAAATGTCCGTCCCAGGTCGATTGCGTCCATACTTACTTGTAATGGACACACCTAACGACCTGGGACGCCCGCTCAACGCCGACAGCACTGAGCCGCTTCACCTACAGCTTCGCGAACACCTACGGGCACAGATCCTCAATCATTCACTGCCACCGGGAACTTCGCTGCCAAGCGAGGCACAGCTACAGGTGCGTTTCGGTGTCTCCCGCTCGGTGGTTCGGCAGGCACTGGGCGCACTGGAGATGGACGGCCTTATCCTGCGCGGCAGGGGCAGGGGCAGCACGGTGGCCCCGCGCCGGGAACACCACCGGCTGATACATGAAATATCCGGCCTTTCCACGCAGGTCGCCGGCACCGGGGCCAGCGTGGGCACGGAGGTACTGTCCTTAACCGAGCAGCCGGCCGACGCGGTGACGGCTGTCCTCGGTACATCACAGGTGCTCTCTGTTGAAAGGCTCAGGTCTGCGGACGGCGTTCCTATAGCCGTCATTCACACCTGGTTGCCTTTACCGAGGTTCTCTGCCCTTACCGTTGGAGACCTTACCGACGCCTCGCTGCATGCCGTGATGAAATCCAAGTTCGACGTCGGAATCGTCTCCGGCAAGCGTCAGATCAGGGCAGTGCCGGGCGACGAGCATCTTATGTCATTGCTTGCCCTGAAGGAGGGCTCTCCCGTCCTGCTTTTGGAGGGCACCAGCTATGACGCCGACGGCAACGCTGTTGAAGTGTTCTCGACTTGGCACCACCCGGATCATGTGGTTTTCGACATTAACATCCAGCGTGAGCCCGCCGGTTCGGACGGCACCGGAACCGGCGATGCTCCGAACACAGGGCGGCCGCGAAGCAGGCACCCCGGGCAGGCAGGAGATGCAGTTGCGGCGCGTGCCCGCCAGCTTAGTGTCGAGCTGCTACAGATGGCGGACAGTCTCGAGAACCCGGGCTAAGCCCGGTTCAGTTCAGGGCGCGTCCTGTTGAAGAGCATCAAATGCCGGGTCTACCAGTGCACGGCCAGTCGCTCCGCCGGTGAGACCAGGAGCACGCATAGGATCGCGGGGTGATAGCCCGCGAAATAGGAAACGGCCAACCCCTGGTGCTCATACATGGGTTTGGCGTGGACCACCGGATCCTGCTGCCCCTGGAAAGCGCCCTTGGCGACCTTGCCTGGCGTCGCATTTATCTTGACCTTCCGTGGGCCGAGAACGGCTCCCGGAAGCCCGCCGCCGGCGCCCAAGAGGTGGCCGACGGCGTCGTCGACGAAATGAGGAACCGGCTCGGCGACGAGCCGTTTGCCCTGATCGGAAATTCCTTCGGCGGCATGGTGGCCCGTCACGTTGCCCATACCCTGAAGGACCAGGTGCTCGGGCTGGCGACCCTGGTATCGGTGTTCACGGCAGTTCACGAAGACCGGATCCTGCCGCCCCGGCAAATCATTCACCGGGACCCTGCCCTAATGAAGGCAGCGGCAGAGGGCTCATCCGACTTCGAGGACGAGGCGGTCCTGCAGACAGCCGACGTTTTTGCGGGCTTCTCCGAATACGTGTTCCCTGGCCTCCAGGGTGCGGATCAGGCACTTATGGAACAGATCGCCGCAAACTACGCGCTGGACACGGAGCCCGAGCTCGCCCACCCGCAGCCGTTCGAAGCACCGTCCCTGCATATTTTCGGCCGGCAGGACCATGTCACGGGATATGAAGACGGCTGGGCAGTGCGCGAGCATTACCCGCGCGGCACCTTCACCGTGCTGGACGCCGCGGGGCACAACCTCCACCTCGAACGTCCGGCGCTGGTCTCAGCACTGATTCGGGACTGGATTGAGCGCGTTGAAATCCACGGCGGTTCCGGTTCATCCGCCGGACTGTCCTAGCCCGCGGCCCGGTATTCCTCTTCCAGCATCCCGAGCAGCACCTGGTCGTGGAACTCTCCACGGTGGAACACGGCCGCGCGGCGTCGCCCTTCCTCCCGGAACCCCAGCGAGCGATACAGGTGGATGGCCCTCGAGTTATAGGACCATGTCTGCAGTTCGGCCTTATGCGCACCCATTTCATCAAAGACAATCCGCAGTCCGAGTTGCAGGGATTCCCGGCCCAGGCCCTGGTCCTGGAATTCCGGACTAATGATGATCGCCATGGTGGCAATCCGTTCCGGAACGGATATACCCCAGACACTGATATGACCGATCAGCTTTTCGGCCGGATTGACAATGCTGTAACCGAAACCTGACGGTGACTCATTCTTGCTCCAGGTCCGGAACATGGCCGCCGCGGTCTCCTGCGGACGGACGGTGACCCGGTCCTGCTGGAGGATCGCCTGGGCCGGGTCATTCCACCACTCGGCGAGGTGTGCGAGGTCGGGTTCCCGAAGCTCCCGGAAGCGGACCCGCTCGCCGGTGAGCATTGACGATGACCATTCCTGGAGGCCAGCGGAATCATTCATGCGGCGATAATAGCGCAAGGGTATTTCGGGGCCGGGACTGCACCGGGGCTTAACGCGGAGGAGGGCGGACGACGACGGCGGCCGGCTCTGGCGTGTGAAAACGGCGGTTCCAGGCAGGTTACCGACAAGGAATGTGAAACGCAGATCACGCCATTGTGACCCGCGCTACTAACATCCTAAACAGGACACCCCGGAGCCTGCCAAATCCCCGAAGGAACCGGGCGGCGGAAACCGTCAGTACTGCGTGAGACGATAAAACCATGCTCGAAACCCCTCCGCTCGTAGACGTTACCGACGTCATCCGCGTGGTCGGCGGATCAGCGTTTCAGCGGGGCCAGACCTACGCCAAGGGCGGGGCCGTGGAGGCCCTGGAGTGGGATGCGCAAAGCGAGGTGCTGCGCGCGTCTGTCCGCGGCGGCGCTTCCGTCCCCTACCGGACCATGCTGCAGCTCGGCGCCAAACGCCAGGGCGACTACCGCTTGCTGGATAACCATTGCAGCTGCCCTCTCGGCTTCGACTGCAAGCATGTTGCCGCAGCAGCACTGCAGAGCAACACCGAGCATTTGATTTCCCGGCAGGAGCTCTCCGCCCCCGCCATACGGCCATCCGTGCCGGCCTGGCAGCAGTCCCTGCAGACCCTGATCGATGCGGATCTGGCGGACAGCACCAAACCCACGGAAACCACTCCCCTGGGACTGCAGTTCGAGCTGCGGAACTTTGCCGCGGCAGCGGCGTCCCGCTGGGGTGCTCCCACCCCGCGCAGCCGGCACCGGGCCACGCCCTTCCGTCTGGGGGTGCGTCCGGTGGTGCGCAATTCCAAGGGCAACTGGGTCAAGAACAACCTGGCGTGGAGCAACATCAGCTACCAGACCTACGGGCTGCGGCTGGATCCGGACCAGCACCGCTGGTTCTCCCAGTTCCCGGCCCTGCACCGTTCCAACGGCGTGAGCTACTTCGGGCAGAATGACTCGTGGCTGTATCTCGACGACTTCGCCAATCCCCTGCTCTGGCAGCTGCTGGATGAAGCGGTGCGGCTGGGCATCCCGTTTGTCGGCACCAAGAAGGACGCCGCCGTCCGCGTAGGGAAACTAGCCACCCTGTCCCTGGATGTCCGGGCCGCCGGCGGGGACACTCCGGCGCCCCTGCAGCTGCTGCCGACACTCGAAGTGGACGGCTCGCCGGTCCCGCTGGAAGATGCCGGGATCATCGGCAGCCACGGTATTTACCTCCGCTCGCCGCAGAACACCATCACGCTGGCACCCACGGCCAAGACCCTGACGGAACAGGACAAGGGCCTGCTGCTCCAAGGCGCCCCGGTAATGGTGCCGAAGGCAGATGCCGCCGTATTCCTCGAGAAGTTCTACCCGCGGCTGCGGCAGGTCCTGCCGGTCACCAGCAGTGACGACTCCGTTGAGTTCCCTGAGATCGAGCCGCCCGCATTGGTTCTCACCGCGGCCTTCGGCCCCGAGGACCAGTTGACCCTGACCTGGAACTGGGTCTATCAGCACGGCAGTTCCCAGACCCGGCTGCCGCTCACCCGTGCACCGCAGAGCGCCAAGGCAGGGACAGCGGACGACGGCGATACCTCCTACCGCGACATCCCCGCCGAGGCAGCGCTCCTGGCGTCCGCGGGGAAAACCCTGCACGCGGTACCCCGCAACCGGACCCTGCGCGAGATAGAGGCCGCCGAGTTCACCGAGCATGTCCTGCCGGAGCTGGAGAAGCTCGACGGGGTGCGGGTGGAAATCGAAGGAACCCGGCCCGATTACCGGGAGCTGCTCGAGGCGCCGAAGCTGAAAATCACCACGGTGGAAACCGAACGCCGCGACTGGTTCGACCTCGCGGTGATGGTCACGGTGGAGGGCCGGCTGGTCCCGTTCGCGGATATCTTCAAGGCCATCGCGCAGGGCAAAACCAAGCTGCTGCTCGTGGACCGGACCTACCTTTCCCTGGACCGTCCCGAGTTTGAACATCTGCACGCCCTGATCAACGAGGCACAGGGCCTGCAGGAATGGGATACCGGAGAACTGTCCATCAGCCGTTACCAGGCCGGGCTGTGGTCCGAGCTGGAGGGACTGGCGGAGGAAACCGAGGAAGCCGTCGCCTGGCGGGAGTCCGTCTCGGCACTGCTGAATCTGGAGTCCGTGGACCCGGTGCCGCTGCCGGCCGGGCTCCAGGCCAGCCTGCGGCCGTACCAGCAGGACGGTTTCAACTGGCTGGCGTTCCTCTGGAACCACGGACTGGGCGGAATCCTGGCCGATGACATGGGGCTCGGCAAGACCCTGCAGACCCTGGCCCTGCTTGCCCATGCCCGTGAACAGGGCGGGACTAAACCGGCTCATCCCTTCCTGGTGGTTGCCCCCACCTCGGTGGTTCCCAACTGGGCCTCCGAGGCCGCACGCTTCACACCCGGGCTGAAGGTGGTGACAGTCTCCGACACCAGCGGCAAGTCCCGCGTACCGCTCGCCGAAGTGGTGGCAGGTGCCGACGTCGTCCTCACCTCCTACGCGGTGTTCCGGCTTGACTTCGCCTCCTACCGGAAACTGGACTGGGACGGCCTGATTCTCGATGAGGCGCAGTTCGTCAAGAACCGGGTGACCCGCGTCCACCAGTGCGCTCGGGACCTGCCCGCGCCGTTCAAACTGGCCATCACGGGCACCCCGATGGAAAACAACCTGATGGAGCTCTGGGGGTTGTTCGCCATCGTGGCACCGGGCCTGTTCCCTTCCGCCCGCAAATTCGCCGACGAATACCAGCGGCCCATCGAACGCGGCGACAGCCCCGAACTGCTGGCACGGCTGCGCAGGCGCATTCGGCCGCTGCTGATGCGCCGCACCAAGGAAGCCGTGGCCAAGGACCTGCCGGAAAAGCAGGAACAGATCCTTGAGGTTGAACTGCATCCGAAGCACCGCAAGATTTACGAGACGCATCTGCAGCGCGAACGCCAGAAACTCATGGGCCTCATCCAGGACATGGACCGGAACCGCATGATCGTCTTCCGTTCCCTCACCCTGCTGCGCATGCTCAGCCTGGACGCGTCACTCGTCGAGGCGGAGGAGTACGACGGCGTGCCCTCGGCGAAGCTGGACGTACTCTTTGAGCAGCTCGAAGACATTACTGCCGAGGGCCACCGGGCCCTGATCTTCAGCCAGTTCACTTCCTTCCTGAAAAAGGCCGCCCAGCGCCTGGACGAGCAGGGCATCAAGTACGCCTACCTCGACGGCTCCACCCGCAACCGGGCCGAAGTGATTGCTTCCTTCAAGGACGGCGTTGTTCCCGTGTTCCTGATCAGCCTCAAGGCCGGCGGATTCGGGCTGAACCTGACGGAGGCGGATTACGTCTTCCTGCTGGATCCGTGGTGGAACCCGGCAGCGGAATCCCAAGCAGTGGACCGCACGCACCGGATCGGGCAGAAGAACAACGTGATGGTCTACCGCATGGTCGCCCGGGACACGATCGAGGAAAAGGTCATGGCGTTGAAGGAGCAAAAGGCGAAGCTCTTCTCGTCCGTGATGGACGACGACGCCGTCTTCAGTTCCGCGCTCACCGCTGACGACATCCGGTCACTGCTGCAGTAACGGACCTGCGTTGGAACCGCTGCAGTAACGGACCGGCATCTGCAGCGGATCCGGACGTGAATTCGGGCACCCTGCGTCTGCGGACTCCCGCTCAATCCCGCGCCGGCGCCGGGACCGGCCAAATTCTACGGCGCGTGGAACCGGTTACTTTGGAAGCATGGCCCGCTTCCGCCGTCGGACGGCCGCGGGTCGAGCAACATGCGTACCAAGGAAAGGCAATGAGCGTCCAGGAATCAACGCTGGTCCGGCCGGTCGGGACCCGCCCCAAGGATGAAGACGATCTGGTGCACATTTTCTGCACCCCCTGCAAGCGTCGGGCACGCAGCCGTGCACGCCGCCCGGTTCCCTACTGCGGTAAACAGATGCCCAACCGTCCGCTGCAGGACGATACCGGGGACCTTCCCGTGTGTGCGGTGTGCCTGGACCTCGCCCGGTCCGCCCCCTGCCCCCGGTGCGGCACCCAGGCCCGCTTCGACTGAGCAGAACCCCCACCTGGTCCGACGCGGCCCCAAGCCCGCTTCGACTGCGGCCGGCTGCCTGCACCGCTGCCATTCCCTGCACGGGGTTTGATTTGTACAGTGGAGTGATGGCGAATCAGGAGCGTCCCATCGGATTCTGGCTCAAGCTCGTCGACCAACTGGTCGACGACCAGTTTGGTGCCAGCTTCGAAGAACACGGCGTGACCCGCCGGCAGTGGCAAATGATGAACCTGCTGGTTGAAGGCCCCGCTACCCAAAAAGAGTTATCGGACGGCCTGCGCCCCTTCTTTCCCGCGGTGGAGACCGGCACCTCCGCGGAACTTATCGAGGAACTGCGGGAATCCGGCTGGGTGCTGCTGGAAGACGGCCAGTACCAGCTCACCGACCTCGGCAGCCGAAGCCTGGAGAACCTCCGCGGTGCGGTGGACCGGATTCGGCAACTGATGACGGACAACATCACTGAAGAGGAATACACCGCCCTGCTTGCCGTCCTGCAGCGGATGGCCAGCAATCTGGGGTGGGACGGCGACGTCGCCTCCGGCCCCCGCGTAGACACGTAGGAGTTCGCGCTTACTTGCGCTGCGTCTGAGCGAGCAATTCCTCGAAGGGCAGCGACTGCGCCGGATCCCGGCGCTTCTGCACCGGTGCATCCCCCAGCAGTGCCACCAGTTCTCCGGCGGCACGGTGGACCCGCTGGTCCAGGGAACCGGTACCGGTTTCGCCCGTTCCCCAGTCGCCCGGTGCGGCGTAGACAGCGGTTGGAGCAACCCGGGCGCGGAGATAGCTGAACATCGGCCGCAGGGAATAGTCCAGGACCATGGAATGCCGGGCACTGCCGCCGGTGGCGCCGAGCAGTACCGGTTTGCCGTCCAAGGCAGTGTTGTCGATGACGTCGAAGAAGGACTTGAACAGCCCGCTC
Organism: Arthrobacter jinronghuae; assembly: GCF_025244825.1. NCBI lineage: Bacteria > Bacillati > Actinomycetota > Actinomycetes > Micrococcales > Micrococcaceae > Arthrobacter > Arthrobacter jinronghuae. The sequence goes on along the minus strand of NZ_CP104263.1, from coordinate 638,969 downwards.
ATCGAAGCGGTGAACACCGGGGTCACCGCAACAAGTGCATCAGCCGCAATAAGCTCGTTTATCGCTGCGTCCAGCCGCGGCGCGGCGTAACCGGTCACCATGTTGTTGGCGATATCCACGGCGTATTCACGCAGTTCGAAGGTGCTGACGCTGGCGCTCAGCCCAAGTCCCTCGATCTCAGCCTTGGCCGCCGACGCCAAGGCATCGGCAAGCATCCGGGACGACGACGGAACACCCAGTCCGCCCGAAACCACGACAATCCTGCGATCCACCATATTGGACTCCTCTTCATGCGTTTGCATGTTTATCTCAACTGCGGCGGGGAAGGCGTTATTCCTGTGCGGACACCGACTCGGCTCCGGCGTCTCCGGGCCAGCCCCGGAGTAATCCTTTCGGCGGAACCGGCGTGGGTCCATCCGGTCAAAAACACCCTGGATCTCCGCCGAAGTGGGGAGGCACAACAGGCGAAGTCTTGGTTAGGCTATGCCGAAACGGCCGTTTGTCATTGGCGATCGTGGAACCGTTGGTCAAAAGTATCTAAGGGGAATAATGAGCACGCCTTCGAACTACAACTACAACGCCTTCAGCGGAGGGCAACCCGCTGCCGCCCCTGCCGCGCCGGAGCGTCCGGCCGCAGTGGAGCGTGGGTTCTGGCTCCTGATCGCCTCTGCCGTTCTCAGCCTCATTGCCGGGATCCTTTCCATTGTCGACTTGATGTCCGATGAGGGCCGCAGTGAGCTTGCCCGGGTAAGCGGGCTCACCGCCGCTGAAGCGGACACTGCAGTAACCATCGGAATTGTTACCGGCGTCGTGATCGGCGTGCTCAGTGTTGCGGTCAGCGTCCTGTTCGCCGTGTTTGCACGGAAGGGGCACAACTGGGCACGCATCGTCATCACCGTGTTCGCCGGGCTTTCCCTGCTGAGTCTGTTCCAGGTCAACGGCTCCCTCGAGGGTATCCTCAGCCTCGTTTCCATCCTGCTGATCATTGCCGCCGCGGTGATGCTCTTTACCGCCCCGGCCACTGCCTACTTCAACCAGATGAAGCAGTACCGCCAGGCGAAGTCCCTGGGCTATGCCGGCTAAACCGTAAAACTGCAGCTTCACTGGCCGGGACACCTCAAAGAAGGTGTCCCGGCCAGTGGTCTTTGGGAGACCCGCTGGCTAGCCGGCCGCAGCCCGGCCGGCAGCCCGCCCGCTGAACAGGCACCCGCCGAGGAACGTCCCTTCCAGCGAGCGGTAGCCGTGCATTCCGCCGCCGCCGAAGCCGGCGGCCTCCCCTGCTGCGAAAAGGCCGGGGACCGGTGTGCCGTCGTCGGCCAGGACGCGGGACTGCAGGTCCGTCTCCAACCCGCCGAGGGTCTTGCGGGTCAGTACGGACAAGCGCACGGCGATCAGGGGTCCGGCCTTCGGATCCAGGATGCGGTGCGGTGCAGCGGTGCGGATCAACCGGTCTCCCAGATAGGTGCGTGCCCCGCGGATGGCGGTCACCTGGGAGTCCTTCGTGAACGGGTTGCGGATTTCCCGGTCCCTGGATTCCAGTTCATGCCGCACCGACTCAGCCGACAGTTCCGGCGCGTCCCCCTGCACGGACGAGCCCTTGGCCAGCAGGTTCATGCCGGCAACGAGTTCCTCGACCGAATTGGCGGTAATAAAATCCTCGCCGTGGTCCAGGAACGCCTGGACAGGGGCAGGCACTCCGGCGGTGGCCCGCTTCAGCACGTCCCGGAGTGACTTTCCGGTGAGGTCCGGATTCTGTTCCGAACCGGAAAGCGCAAATTCCTTGCGGATGATCGCCTTGTTCAGAATGAACCAGCTGTAGTCGGAGCCGCTGCGGCGCAGGTGCTCCAGCGTACCCAAGGTGTCGAAGCCAGGGAACAACGGCACCGGCAGACGGTTTCCGGCCGCGTCCAGCCACAGCGAGGACGGACCGGGCAGGATGCGGATTCCATGGTTCTTCCACACCGGGTCCCAGTTCCGGATTCCCTCCACGTAATGCCACATCCGGTCCGGGTTGATCACCCGCCCGCCCGCAGCCTGGGCGATTCCGATGCCGCGTCCGTCCACATGCTCCGGCACCCCGCTGAGCATGTTCGTAGGCGCAGGTCCCATTCTCCGGGGCCACGCTGCCCGGACGGCGTCATGGTCTCCGCCGATGCCTCCGGTGGTGATCACCACGGCGGAGGCACTGAATTCGAAGTCCCCGACGACGGTGCGGCTGGAAGCGGTGCCGCGCGGCGCCGTCGTCGGCTCCAGGACGCTGCCGCGCACGCCGGTCACGGCACCGCCGGTGAGGACCAGGTCATCCAGGCGATGGCGGAACGCGAAACGCACCAGCCCGCGTTCGACGCCGTCGCGCACCTTGGCTTCGAAAGGCGCGGTGATCCCCGGCCCCGTGCCCCAGGTGATGTGGAAGCGCGGGACAGAGTTGCCGGGTCCGTTGGCGCCGTATCCGCCGCGTTCGGCCCAGCCCACCACGGGGAAGATGCGGTGCCCCATCTGCTGCAGCCAGGCCCGCTTCTCCCCTGCGGCGAAATGCACGTACGCTTCGGCCCACTTCCGCGGCCAGAAATCCTCCTCGCGGTCAAAACCCGCGGTGCCCAGCCAGTCCTGCCAGGCAAGCTCCACGGAGTCCTTCACCCGCAGCCTGCGCTGTTCAGGGGAATCCACCAGGAAAAGCCCGCCGAAGGACCACCATGCCTGGCCGCCCAGCCCCTGGGGTCCCTCCTGCTCAACCAGGATCACCGAGCGCCCGGCGTCCACAAGTTCGGCTGTGGCTACCAGGCCGGCAAGTCCGGCTCCTACGACAATGACGTCCGCGTCTTTTGGCTGCATCCGGCTCACGCTACCGGCGACGCCGGGTACTGGCCAGCAGTTTGGTACAGGCGTGTCCTCACCCGTCCCTCGAGCCCGTGTGCGGCCGCCAGGGGTTCTAGACTGGGGCAGAGGTTTCTAGACTGGATGTAGGGCCGCTCTGAAGGAGAACCGGCGGATGCCGGTGTCGGCTGGATACGAATCGGAGAAACCGCATGAGCGAACAGAGTGCCAACGAGGAAAAGGACTCCAACCGGACACATCCGCAGGAGCCGTCCGAAGGGGATACCGACGACCAGAAGAACGAGCAGCGCGAGCACACCCAGGAGCCGGCCGAAGGTGGCGAAGACCAGACCTGAGTGAGGCTTTTAGGCCCGGCCCCGCGCCCCGCAGTAATGCAGCGCTGCTACAACGGAACAGGCCTCCGGTTCCCGGTGAGGGAGCCGAAGGCCTGTTCGTATGTACGTATGTTCGTCGTCTCGTCAGCTGGCTGCTGCCTTGGGTGCCGATTCCTTCGCTTCGCCCAGCACATCCGAATCCCGGCTCTGGTCGACTACCGGACCCGTTCCTGCGATCTCCCGCAGCTGCGCGATGCCGGCCGCTGCCTCCCGCTTGGTTTCGAAAGTCGTGGACACTGCCATCAGCGTTCCGTCGCCGGCAATGAGCTTAATGCGGAAACTTCCCTCGTGGGCGTCCACCAGCTTGAAGTAGCCCGACATCACTTACCTCCTTGTAAGGGGTCTATCAGTGCCTTCAATGCTAAGTCACCTTATGAGTTTCTGGATCCCCTGCCCAAAGAATCGAGTAGTGCGAAATGCAATTGTGATCTGTTCCTAGACTGGACCCATGGCCGATACCGTCACTCCGGAGCAGCGCAGCCGCAACATGTCGCGCATCCGGGGAAAGAACACCAAGCCTGAACTCCTGATCCGCGGCATCCTCCACGCCGCGGGATACCGGTTCCGACTGCACGGCTCCTTCGGTAAGACCCGCCTCCCGGGCAAGCCTGACCTGGTTTTCGCCGGGCGCAGGAAAGTCCTCTTCGTCAACGGGTGTTTCTGGCACTTCCACTCCTGCCGGGCGGGGCAGCACGCCCCAAAGACCAATAGCGAATTCTGGGCCGCGAAACGCAAACGCACCGTCGAGCGGGATGCAGCGGCCCAGGAACGGTTGGCGGCCGGAGGTTGGGATGTCCTGGTCGTGTGGGAATGCGAACTGCGGGACCGCAGCCTTCTCGAAGAACAGCTGCGTACCTTCCTGGGCCCGCCAGGGCGGGTTCGCGCGACGCCGGCAACCACCGAATCGGACGGCGAGACGCCGGCGGAGGCTGCGTCGTCGTCGGCACGGACACTAGACTTCAAACCAAACGAACCAGACCTAGGCTCCAAGGAAATCTGAGGCACACAGCATGAGTGATTCAAGCAAGGGCAAGCGCGGAGTTCTTTTCGACGTAGACGGAACCCTGGTGGATTCCAACTACCTGCACGCGGTCGCATGGTGGCAGGCCTTCCGCCGAATGGAGCATGATGTCCCGATGTCCGCCATCCACCGTGCCATCGGCATGGGCGGCGACAAGCTCGTGGAGCACCTGCTGGGCGAAGACCGCAACAAGGACGAGGATGAGCAGCTCGATGCGACGCACGGCGCCATCTTCTCCACTTGGTGGCCGTCGCTGCGGTCTTTCGATGGCGCCAGCGAACTCCTGAACGCCTGCTCGGACAAGGACCTCATCGTGGTTCTTGCGTCCTCCGCCTCCGCGGCCGAACTGAAGTTCCTGCGCACCGTGATTGAGGCCGACTCAGCAATCACCGGCGCCACAAGTTCCTCAGATGCCGAAGCCAGCAAGCCCTCACCGGACATCCTCGAAGCTGCACTGGAGGCCGGTGGCCTGGAGGCCTCCAACACCGTGTTCGTGGGCGATTCGGTCTGGGACGTCAAGGCAGCAGGGAAGCTCTCCATTCCCACTATCGGCCTGACCTGCGGCGGCACGAGCGAAGCCGAACTGCGCGAGGCAGGCGCCCAGGAAGTCTACGAAAACCCGCGGGCACTTCTTGCCGCCATGGACACCAGTCTGCTGGGCGAACTCCTCGCGCAGGGCTAACCGTTTCCGAGAGGACACCATGACTACTGAACCCACCGGCCCCGCGAACGACGCCGAGGATCCCCTCGGCCCCAGCGCCCCGCAGCCCGGGCCAACGGGCGAACCCCGGCGACCGGGCAGCGCCTCGCATTCGGCCGGCAACATCCGTGACGATCAGGGGACCTCGCCCGCCGGCGCGGTGCCTGCCGCACAGGACAAGGCGGACGAAGCAGCCGACGCCGAGGCACCCTCCGACTCGGAGTAAGGGTCCGGCTACTTCAGCAGCCCGGCCGCCCGCAGCGCGTCTGCCATGGCCCCGGTGGGCGCGCTGGTTTTCGGTGCGCTGGCCTTGGGTGCGCCGGCCTTCTGGGCTTTGGTCCTAGGCTCACCGGGCTTCGAGGTGTTGGACCTGGCCGCACCCGACTGACTAGTGCCTGTCTTGGCGCTGCCTGACTGACCGTTGCCTGAGGTGGGGCTGGCCGACTTGGCTTTCTCGGCTTTGCGGCTCCCCTGGGGAGGGCGTCCGGACCGCCCGCCCGGCTCCGCGGCGTCGTCGTCAAGCCGTAGCGTCAGCGAGATCCGTTTCCGCTCCGGGTCCGCCTCCATCACCTTGACCTTCACCACCTGGCCGGACCGCACCACCTCGCGCGGATCCGAAATGAAGGTATGCGACATCGCGGAAATGTGGACCAGCCCGTCCTGGTGCACTCCGACGTCCACGAAGGCTCCGAAGGCAGCCACGTTGGTGACCACACCGTCGAGGATCATTCCGGGACGCAGGTCCGAAATCTTCTCGATACCCTCCGAGAAGCTGGCTGTTTCAAAAGCGGGCCGCGGGTCCCGCCCCGGCTTCCGCAGCTCGGCAATGATGTCCAGGACGGTGGGAAGGCCTACCTGGTCGTCTACGAACGCTGCCGGGTCCACACCCTCCAGGACCGCTCCCGACGCACTCATGGTGGTCCCGGCCGCAGCAAGGATCTTCCGGGCAATCGGGTAGGACTCCGGGTGGACGCTGGTTGCGTCCAGCGGTTCCTTTCCCCCGCTGACGCGCAGGAACCCCGCACACTGCTCAAAGGCCTTCGCCCCGAGCCGAGGCACCTTCATCAGGTCCTGCCGGCGGGCAAACGGCCCGTTCGCATTGCGGTAGGCCACAATATTTTCGCTGAGCAGCGGACCGACGCCGGCCACCCGGGTCAGCAGCGACGGAGAAGCGGTGTTCACATCCACCCCCACGGCATTCACACAGTCCTCAATCACCGCATCCAGGGAACGCTCCAGCTTCGCCGGCGTTACGTCGTGCTGGTACTGGCCCACGCCGATGGACTTTGGATCGATCTTCACCAGTTCCGCCAACGGATCCTGCAGCCGCCTGGCGATGGACACGGCACCGCGCAGGGACACGTCCATGCCAGGCAGCTCGGCCGAGGCAAGGGCGGACGCCGAGTACACCGAGGCACCGGCCTCGGAGACCACCAGCTTGCGCACCGACGCGTTCGGAACGAGGCGGATCAGTTCCGCAGCCAGCTTGTCCGTTTCGCGGGAAGCGGTGCCGTTGCCGATGGCAATCAGTTCCACCCCGTGCTGCTTCACCAGGCCAGCCAGCGTGGCCAGGGCGTCATCCCAGCGGCGCACGGGCGCGTGAGGGTAGACCGTATCGGTGGCAACCACCTTGCCGGTGCCGTCCACCACGGCAACCTTGACACCGGTTCGCAGCCCGGGATCGAGCCCCAGGGTGGTCCGGTTCCCGGCAGGCGCGGCCAGCAGCACATCCCGAAGGTTGGCCGCAAACACGCGCACCGCCTCGGTCTCCGCTTCCGTAAAGAGCCGGACACGCAGATCCACCGCGAGCTTGGCCAGGATCCGGCGCCAGGCCAGCTGCACCGTGGTCATCAGCCATGCGTCAGCGGGACGCCCGCGGTCCGCGACCCCGAGACGGGCGGCCACGGAGCGTTCGTAGCGGGCGCGGGCTGCGGCCAGGGCATCGGCGTCAGCGGGATCCCCCTCCGTCAGGGCCAGTTCCAGCATGCCTTCCTTCTCGCCGCGGAACAGGGCGAGAACGCGGTGGGACGGCATTCCGGAGGGCGACTGGGAAAAGTCGTAGTAGTCGGTGAACTTGCGCCCTTCGGCTTCCTTTCCCGGGCGCACCTGCGAGCGCATCCGGCCCTGGCGCCAGAGCTTCTCGCGTTGTTCGGTCAACAGGTCCGCGTCCTGGGAGACCCGTTCGATCAGGATGGCGCGTGCTCCGGCGAGCGCCTCGGCTGCGTCCGGGATCCCCTCGCGCACGTACCGGGCGGCTTCAGCGTCCGGGGATCGCCGGGGATCGGCCAGCAGCGCATCCGCGAGCGGTTCCAGTCCTGCTTCCCGGGCTATCTGCGCCTTGGTTCGCCGTTTGCTGCGGTACGGCAGGTAAATGTCTTCCAGCCGGGACTTGGTTTCGGCGCCGACGACGGCGGCCCGCAGTTCCGGGGTCAGCTTCCCCTGGGCAGCAATGGCCTCGAGGATGGCCCGCCGCCGGTCCTGCAGTTCGCGCAGGTACCGCAGCCGTTCGTCCAGGTCCCGCAGCTGGGCGTCATCCAGCGTGCCGGTGGCCTCCTTGCGGTACCGGGCGATGAACGGAACCGTGGCGCCGCCGTCGAGCAGGCCAACCGCCGCCCGGACCTGCCACGGCGCTACCCCCAGCTCGGCGGCCAGTTGGGCAATCACCTGCTCGTCGATGGATCCGGAAACATTGACTGGTTCTACGGTGCTAAGACTCACCCGGCCAATTGTTCCCCATTTCTCCGGCGGATGGGCGGATACGGAGCGCGCTGGCTAGTCCTGCTCGGTGAACAATTGACGCCGGGCGCTCAGCAACTCCACTTCAGGCCGGCCCGCCACCAGCCGTTCGGCGGCATCCAGCACATCCACCACATGGGCACGGTCCGCCGCCACAACGCCCACGCCTATTCCTGACCGGCGGTGCAGGTCCAGGGAGCTGACCTCCGCGGCGGAGACATCGAATTTCCTCCGCAGCTCCGCAAGGATGGGCCGGACAACCGACCGTTTCCCCTTGAGGGAATGCACGTCCCCCAGTAACAGGTCCAGCTCAAGCGCCCCAATCCACATGTCTCCCATCCTTGCCGCAGCCGTCGGGCATGTCACGCACCCCTGCGGCCGGCGCCGTGCCGGTGTTATGTTCGAAGCATGAGTTCTCCCCTCCGCGAGCGCCGCTCTCCGCGGCGGCGCAACCTGGTGTCCGGCTTGCTTTTCGGGATCGGACTTGCTGCCTTCGTCGATGAAGTGATCTTCCACCAGCTCCTCCAGTGGCATCATTTCTACGACCGCTCCACTACATCCGTTGGACTGTTTTCGGACGGTTTGTTCCACGCCTTCGGCTGGTTCGCAGTTGTAGCCGGCCTCTTCCTGTTCGCCGATCTGCGCCGGTGGCATGAGACTCTCCTGAAGCGGTGGACCGGCGGTGTCCTGCTGGGCGCCGGCGTGTTCCAGCTCTATGACGGCACGGTGCAGCACAAGCTCATGGGGCTTCACCAAATCCGCTATGAGGTGGATCTGCTGGTGTACGACACGGTTTGGAACGTCATCGCAGTGCTGTTGATCGTTGCCGGGGCGTTCCTCACCTACCGCACCCGCACTGCCGTCCCGCGGGAATCAACGGCCCCGGCCGATGCATAACCACGGCAGTGCCTTTCCCGTAGAGTCGCTGTTCTTCATCCCCGCCGTAGTTGCCCTGGTCGCCTACTGGGCGGGTGCGCGTTCGCCGCGCTCCGGCCGTTGGCCCTGGTACCGGACGGCTTTCTTCACGCTGGGCGTGGCAGCCGTGCTGGTTACGGTCCTGAACCCCCTGGCCGAACTGGCCCACCGGGATTTCGCGGTACTGAGCTTTTCGCATCTCCTGGCCGGGATGCTCTCCCCGCTGCTGCTGGTGCTCTCCCGGCCGTTCACCCTGGCACTGCGCACCCTCGACGTTTTTCCGGCCCGCCGGCTCTCCCGGGTGCTGCGCAGCAGGTTCGCCCGGTTCCTGTCCTTCCCGGTCACCGCCGCACTGCTCAATACCGGCGGCATGATCCTGATGTTCCGCACCGGACTGCTGCAGGCAATGCAGGAGTCCATGCCGGTGCACTGGCTGGTGACCTTCCATCTCTTGGCTGCCGGCTACCTGTTCACGGCTTCCATAGTGGGGCGGGATCCCTCCCCGCACCGGGCCGGTTATCGGCTGCGGGCCATCGTCCTGGTGCTTTCCATCGCCGCGCACAATATCCTCGCCAAGGGCATCTACGCCGACCCGCCTCCCGGGATCCCGGCCGCTGCCGCGGAAACCGGAGCGCTGGTGATGTACTACGGCGGCGGCATCCTCGAACTGGTGCTGATCGTGCTGTTGTGCCGCCAGTGGTACGCGTCAGTGCGGCCACGCGGCAAAGTCGCGTCCGCTATCCATCCTCAGTAAGCTTACTAATGTGATTGCCGGCAGAGGCCGGCCCGGTTCGCTGAAGGATAAGCAATGCACGTTACGCGGGAAACGCTGGCCCGAACGGCCTCGGAAATCTTCGGCTGGGACACAGCCCGCGAAGGGCAACTGGAAGCCATGACGGCCGTGGCTGCCGGCAGGGACGTCCTGTGCGTTATGCCCACCGGTCACGGGAAATCCGCCGTCTATCAGGTGCCGGCCTTCGCCCTGCCCGGCGTCGCCGTCGTCATTTCGCCGTTGATTGCACTTCAAGGCGATCAGGCGGACGCCATTAACGCCGCAGCCGGGGCTACCCGTGCCTATGTCCTGAACTCCACCCAGCCACAGAGCGCCGTTGATGCCGCCTGGGCGGCCGCTGAAGACAAAGACGAAGACCGGCGGGCCAAGTTCCTCTTCCTGGCCCCCGAACAGCTGGCCCGCGAAGAAGTCTTCAAGCGGCTCAAGGCACTGGACGTTTCCATCCTGGTGATCGATGAGGCGCACTGTGTTTCCGCATGGGGCCACGACTTCCGCCCGGATTACCTCCAGCTGGGCTCGCTCGCAGAAGCCCTGGACCGTCCGGTGGTGGCGCTGACCGCTACCGCCGCTCCCCCGGTGCGGACCGAGATTGCCGAGGTGCTTCGCCTGAAGGATCCCTTCCTGATTGCCCAGGGGTTCGACCGCCCCAACCTCTACCTGTCCGTGCAGATGCATGTGGAGGCCGACGATAAACGGCAGGCCGTCATGGAGAGCGTCCTTGGACTGACCCATCCCGGGCTCGTCTACGTGGCCACCCGTAGGGAAACGGAGGAATACGCCGAGGACCTTGCCAAGGCCGGGCTGCGCGCCGCGCCCTACCACTCCGGCCGGCCCGCCGGGGAGCGCAAGGAGGTCCACCGGCAGTTCCTCAATGACGAGCTGGACGTAGTGGTGGCCACCACCGCCTTCGGCATGGGCATCGACAAGCCCAACGTCCGGTACGTGGTGCACGCCGGCATACCGGACTCCATCGACAGCTATTACCAGGAGATCGGACGGGGCGGGCGCGATGGGCAGCCGGCAGCCGCCGTGCTGCATTACCGTCCGGAGGATCTGGGCCTGCGGCGCTTCTTCGCCAGCAAACGCGCCGATGATCAGTCCCTCCGCCAGCTGCTGGCCGCACTGCGCGCCGAGCGAGGCACCGTGACGCAGGCCCACCTGAGCCAGAAGCTGGGCGTCAGCTCCCGACGGCTGTCCGGCCTGCTTAACCTGCTGAATGCTGCCGGAGCCGTCACCGCATCCAAGAAGGGCTACCGGGCCCGCAGGATGGCACCCGACGAGGCAGTGGCAGCGGCGGTGGACTACGCCGAGCGGCGGGAGAGCATCGACCAGTCCCGGGTGGATATGGCCCGGCAGTATGCCGAAACATCCGGTTGCCGCCGGCAGTTCCTGCTTGGATACTTCGGCGAGGACCTGCCGGAGCCCTGCGGCAACTGCGATAACTGCGAGAAGGCCGCGGCGGAGGCAGACATCCCGGTCGAGGAGCTGCAGGTGCTGGCGGCCGCGGAAGCACCCAATCTGCCCTTCCCCCTGCAGTCCACCGTCACGCACTCGGAGTGGGGACCCGGCGTCGTGATGAGCTACGAGGAGGAGACGGTGACCGTCCTGTTCGAAGCGGAGGGCTACAAGACCCTGTCGATCGACCTGGTGCTCGAAAAGGAACTCCTCAAGCCGCGAAACCAGTAGCCGGGGCTAATCGTTCAGTAACCCCAACCATTGTGCAGAGCATCACCATCCCTTAACAATGGACTATGACGGTTACCCTCAGGTCCCTGGAAACTGCGATCCCGCCCACTATTCTGGTGCAGTCCGAAGTCCGCGACACGTTCGCAGCCCAGCCCGGCCTGACCCGGCTGGGTGAGCGGCTGGTGCGCACCTGCTTCGATTCGGCGGCCATCGACACTCGCCGTACGGCGCTGGCTGAACTCTCACTCACCGACACCTCGGAAAATCCCAAGTTCTACGATGCCCGCAGCGGCCTGTTGCTGCGGCCCAGCACCAAGACCAGGAATGACATCTTTGCGGTGGAGGCCACGAAACTCTTCATCGAAGCCGCGTCCAAGGCACTGGATGCCTGCGCCGGTATCTCTCCGTCGGATATCACCCACGTCATCACTGTGTCCTGCACCGGTTTCTTCAACCCCGGCCCGGATTACAAAGTGACCCGCGCCCTGGGGCTGAATCCGTCCGTGCAGCGCTACCACCTGGGCTTTATGGGCTGCTACGGAGCCTTCCCGGCCATGCGCGCAGCCAAATCATTCTGCGAGTCGGATCCCGGCGCCGTGGTGCTGGTGGTCAGTGCGGAGCTGTGCTCCCTGCACGTCCGCACGTCGAATGACCCGGACGCCATCATGGGATCCTCGCTCTTCGCCGACGGCGCCGCCGCCGCCATCATCACCGCCCGCGAAGACCTGCCGGACTCGGGACCGGCCATCCAGCTGGACCACTTTGAAACCATCCTGACCCCGGTCGGCGAAGAGGCCATGGCCTGGAATATCGGCGACGAAGGCTTCGAGATGGTGCTGGGCACCTACGTCCCGCACATCATCGACGACCACATTGTCGGTGCCCTGGAACCCCTGCTGGCGCACGACCAATCGGTAAGCGTCCGCCCCTACCGGGAGATCGAGCACTGGGCCATCCATCCCGGCGGCCGCAGCATCCTGGACAAAGTCGAGGCGAAACTCGAACTGAGCGAACAGCAGCTGTTGCCGGCCCGGGAGACACTGCGCACCGTGGGCAACATGAGCAGCGCCACTGTGCTGTTCGTGCTCAAGTACATCCTGGAACAACCCTTCAGCGGAGGCAACGAACGGATCTGCTCCATGGCCTTCGGCCCGGGCCTCACCGTGGAGACGGGCTTGTTCACCCGGGTTGGCGGCCCGGTGCAGCCTGCGGCAGCGGCGTCTGCGGAACTGGCAGCGCCGGCGGGGGCAGTACCAGCGGGGGTCCCGGCCGCAGTATGATCGCTGTTTTTCCCTCCTTGGCCACCCGGGCAGCAGACGCGGTGGAGGAAATGGACCGGCCCGACGCCGACCTGCAGCGCCTCGAGCGCACCTATGCCCAGTTCTGGCTGGTCAATGCGGTGGTCTCGGGGTGGCGGCGCAACTACGTCCGGTACCTCCGCCCGATCTTCGCCGCGAGTGGCGGCGGCACCCTGCTGGATATCGGTTCCGGCGGAGGGGACGTTCCCCGCTGCATTGCCCGCTGGGCGCGCAGGGACGGGTTTGCCTTGGAAATCACCGCCATTGACCCGGATCCGAGGGCACACGCGTTCGCCTCCGCGCTGCCGGCCCTGCCGGGATTGTCCTTCCGCCAGGCCTACAGCAGCGAGCTGGTTGCGGAGGGGCGTTCCTACGACGTCGTGATTTCCAACCACATGCTCCACCATCTGGCCCCGGCGGAACTGCTGGCGCTGCTGGCGGACTCAAGGCGGCTGGGCCGCAAGCTCTGCCTGCACAGCGACATTGAGCGCAGCCGCTGGGCCTACGCCCTGTTCTCCGTCGGCACCTTGCCGTTTTTCCCCGGCTCGTTCATCCGGGCGGACGGGCTGACCTCCATCCGCCGCAGTTTCACCGCGGCGGAAATCGCCGAGGTGACGCCCCAGGGCTGGCAAAGCCTGCAGCAGCGGCCGTGGCAGAACCTGCTGGTTTATCCACCGTTCGCCCGGGGAGACGACCGCCGTGCGGGCTAAGCTGCCGTCCGCGGAACAAGCCGCCTCCCCCGCTCCCCGCAGCGTGCCCCGCCGCTCTTCCGAAGTGGTTGTGGTGGGCGGCGGGCCGGTGGGCATGTATCTGGCCGTCCTGCTGCTGCAGGAGGGGGTATCCGTCCAGGTTTTGGAACAGCGGCTGAACCGGAGCAGGCATTCGCGGGCCATCGGGGTGCATCCTCCAGCTCTGGCGTCCCTGGCGCAGGCCGGCATCGCCGATGCCATGACTCGGGAAGGAATCCGGATCGCCCACGGGGAAGCCCGCAGCGCGGGGCGGACCGTGGCCCGCCTGGACTTCGCCGCGGCGTCGGCCCGGTACCCCTTTGTGCTGACCCTGCCGCAGGTGAGGACCGAACAGCTGCTGGAGGAACGCCTCAGAGCCCTCGACCCGGGAGCGCTGGTCCGCGGGGCCCGGGTTGAAACCTTCAGCGACAACGGCACCGCCGTCCGAGTGCACGGCGTCCGCGGCGGAGAACCCTTCACCACTCAGGCGGGCCTTCTCGTAGCGGCCGACGGCGCCCGGTCCTCGATCCGGTCAGCACTGGGCAGCGGCTGGGCTTCACGCGAACTGCCGGATACTTACCTGATGGGCGATTTCCCGGATGACACCGGTGACGGGACGCTGGGCGTGCTTTACCTCGAGCCGGAGGGGATCGTGGAGTCTTTTCCGCTGCCCGGCGGCCTGCGCCGCTGGGTGGTCCATACCGACGCACTGCAGCAGGATCCCACCGCGTCCGGTCTCGCGGAGCTGGTGCACCGGCGGACCGGGCACCGGCTGGAGGTTGCCGGAAACTCCATGCTGAGTGCTTTCGGCGTACAGATCGGCCGGGCGCACCGGCTGGTTTCCGGACGCACGGTCCTGATCGGGGACGCGGCACACCAGATCAGCCCGATCGGCGGGCAGGGGATGAACCTGGGCTGGCTGGATGCCGCTGCCGTTGCCCCGATCATGGCAGCATCCCTGCACGGTAACCCGGTGGGCAGGGAGCTGCGGGAATTCGAACGACGGCGCCGCCGGGACGCCGTCGTCGCCTCCGCCCAGGCCCAGATCAACATGGTGCTGGGCCGGCCGCTCCCTGCGGGGGTGATGGCCCTGCGCAACGCCGGGCTGGAACGGATGTTCCAGGTCCCGGCGCTGGGCGGAGCCGTTGCACGGCGTTTCACCATGCAGTAGATGCTTACGGCCGGGTGGTGCCGGCCTTTTCCGTGCCGTCGGTCCGCGGTACGGATTCCTGGCTGCCGGTGCCCGGCACGGTAGCCGGTTCGACGGTGGACATGGCGCCGGTGTGCAGTATTTCCGCACCGCCGGCCAGGCCGGGTTCAACCGGGTTGGAGGAGGTGGGCTTGATGTCCAGGGTCCGGCGCAGTGCCTTCTCCTTGATGAACAGCACTGCAACCAGCGCAATGATGGCCACCGCCGCGGCAATCTTGAAGATGTCCGCCGTACCCTCCGCATAGGCGATCCGGAAGAACATCTGGACCTCTGCCGGGAGCCCACCCAGGTCCAGCGTGGCTGTGGTGCCGCCGCCCTCGGACGGCATGCCTGCCTTGTCCAGTTCCTCCGAGACCCGGCGGCTGACCGAGCTCGAAAGGACCGCGCCCAGTACCGAGACGCCGATGGCGCCGCCGACGGTGCGGAAGAAGGCAACGGACGCGCTGGCGGAGCCGACGTCGGTGACCTTGACCGTGTTCTGCACGGCCAGCACGAGGTTCTGCATCAGCAGGCCCATGCCCACGCCGAGGATGAAGATAAACAGGCTGACAAGGATCATGTCGGTTTCATGGTTGATGAAGCCGGCCAGCGCCGTCCCGAGGATCACCAGGACCGTGCCGATGATCAGGAAACGCTTCCACTTGCCGAAGCGGGTGATCAGCAGGCCGGACCCTACGGAACCGAGCAGGTTGCCGGCAATCATCGGCAGCATGAGCAGCCCGGCCTCGGTGGGAGTGAAGCCCCGTGCCAGCTGGAAGTACTGGCCCAGGAAGGTGGTGGAACCGAACATGGCGATGCCCACTGCAACGGAGGCGACGATGGCCAGGGCGGTGGTCCGCTGGCTGATGATCTTCAGCGGAATGATCGGTTCGGCGACCTTGGATTCCACCAGCACGAGCAGGGCCAGCAGGATGACGGATCCGCCCACCATGGCAGCCGTTTCCCATGACCACCATTCGTAGTAGTCGGGCTTGCCGGCGAAGGAGACCCAGATCAGGAGCAGGGAGACGCCTGCGGTAAGCAGGATCGAGCCGAGCCAGTCGATCTTGGCCGGACGGCGTACATGCTGCAGGTGCAGCGTGACCTGCAGCAGGAAGAGGGCGACGACGGCGAGCGGAACGCACAGGAAGAAGGTCCAGCGCCAGCCCAGCGGGCTGTCCACGATGAAGCCGCCCAGCAGCGGGCCGCCGGCGGTGGCCACTGCCATCACGGCACCCATGTAGCCGGAGTACCTGCCGCGTTCCCGCGGCGGAATGATGGAACCGATGATCGCCTGGGCCAGTGCCGTCAGGCCGCCCATGCCCAGGCCCTGGATGACGCGTGCGGTCAGCAGCAGCTCCATGGAATGGGCGAAGCCTGCGAGGACGGAACCGGCAACGAAGATAACGATGCTCAGCTGCACCAGGAGCTTCTTGTTGAACAGGTCCGCGAGTTTGCCCCAGATCGGGGTGCTCACGGCGTTGGCCAGCAGGGCGGCCGTGACCACCCAGGCGAAGTCGGTCTGCGTACCGTGCAGGTCGGCCATGATGGTGGGCAGTGCGTTGGCCACGATGGTGGTGCTCAGCATTGCCGTGAACAACGCAGCAAGCAGGCCGGTAAGGGCCTGCAGGATCTGTCGATGGCTCATCTCGCCGGGAACGTGTTTCTTCCGGGCGGTCTTGGAATCGGTCACTTAGTTGCTAACTCCTGCGGATCGGATACGGGGGTTTCCTGCGTCGGCTCGGGGGCTCCGGGCGCTCGGCGGATGGAGGTGAAGAGCGCGTCGGAAAGCGCTCCAAGGGTGTCGGACGCGAGCTGCGCCTGGTCCTCGGACCAGGCGGCAAGGGCTTCCTGCAGCAGGACGGCCCGGCCAGTGAGTGCTTCGCGGAGGACTGATTCCCCCAGCTCGGTCAGGCTGATCAGGTAGGCGCGGCGGTCCTGCGGATGCGGGCGACGCCGGACGTAACCGAGTTCTTCCAGTTCTGCGACGTGGCGGCTGAGTCCGGCAGGGCCGACACCGAGTTTGGCGGCAAGCTCGGTCGCCCGCAGCTCGCCGTCTTCGCCGATCATCCGCATGACGCCTTGCAGTGCCACTCCGGGTCCGCCGATGTCGGCGCTGTGCTGGGTCACGCACCGCAGCGTCCGTTGCAGGGCGAAGATCTTCCGGATCAGGTCATCCGCCGTTTCCTGTTGCATGGGCATGGGGACGGGTCTCCGGAGGTTTGGGTACTGATAGTTGACCTAGGCAACTATACGCGGAAATTTGCCTAGGTCAACTAACTAAACCCCTGGAAGCGTGTGGCCTGCCGCGCGCAGCCACGCGCGGGCCTGCTCGTACTGCGGCGAGGGGACCATGAGGACGTCGCCGTCAAAGGTCGACACGACAAACACCGGGCAGCCGGCGGCTGCGAGCGGTGCGACCAGCGCGGCCACCACTCCGGTCAGCCCGAAGGGAATCGGACCGGAGGCATAAAACGCCGCCCACGTTCCGTCAATTTCGGCGTCCGCCGGCGCAAGCGCGGCGGGGCAGACAATCGAAAGCTCCTGCGGGGTGCGGGTGACGGAGATGAAGCCGTCGGCCGCTGACATAAGCGCGGCGGGAACCTCCGACGCCGGGGGAAGCCGTGCGATCACATATTCGCCGGCGAGAACGTGCAATTCCACGGAGGGAGCGGTTGGAAGGGGCATGGGTTGGTCCTGATTCGCTTTGTGCGGAAGGCCCCGACAGGTGAGGGGCCACGCCAATCGCACGCCCTCATCATGCCAGAGCCACCCCTTCTATCTACCCGGGCACGCCGACACCCGGATCACGCAGCAGCGGCGGTTAAACCAGGTGGGTGGGAGCAAAAAGACCTATCCGCGCTTCAACCACAACTACGTTGGGGCCTTCTCCGGCAAATGCCTCTTCCAATGCCGCGCGGATGTCTTCCGGTGCGCAGCGGCGGGCAGGTACACCGAAGGATTCCGCGAGCTTCACGAAATCCGGGCGCGCCAGCTCCGTTGCGGTGGCCTTGCCGAACGCGTCCTCCATGTATTCGCGCAGGATGCCGTAGCCGCCGTCGTCGACAATCAGCCAGGTCACGGGAAGGTTATGCTGCCGCGCCGTGGCCAGTTCGGAAATGGAGTACATGGCCGAACCGTCGCCGGACACGGCAAGCACCCGCTCCCCCAGGCCCACCGCGCCGCCGATTGCGCCCGGATAGCCGTACCCCAATCCGCCGGCGCCCTGGGCGGAGTGGAACCGGCCGGACTTCGCATCCCAGCAGCTCCAGGCCCAGTAGGCGGAAATGGTCATGTCCCAGTAGGTCTGCATCTCATCGGGGACCGCGGCGCGGATGTCCGCCATGAAGCGGCGTTCCATGTCGAGGCCCTGGGTATCCAGCCGCGCCTGAACCCGGGCCAAGGCGCCGGCTACCAGCTCCTCGGCGCTTTGCCCGTGCCAGTCGGGAAGGCGGGCCGAGGCCGGAAGGGCGGCGTCGAGCGCGTCCAGGGCCTGCCGGGCGTCGGCGCGGATACCCAGCGCAGGACGGTTGGACTCCAGGACCCGGGGTTCGGCGTCGATCTGGATGATCCGGCCGCGGGGCGCCATGGTGAAGTAATTGGACGTCACTTCGCCGAGCGAGGAGCCGATGACCACCAGTACGTCGGCATCCTCGAGCACGTCCGTCATATGCCGGTCCTCCATCCAGGACTGCAGGGACAGCGGATGGTTCCACGGGAAGGCTCCGTTGCCCCCGGGCGTGCAGATCACCGGGGCATGCAGCTTCTGGGCAATGGAAAGCAACGCAGCCTCGGCACCGCTGCGGCGCACGCCGCCGCCGGCAATGACGGCGGGCCGGCGGGCGTCGGAGAGCCAGCGCACGGCTTCCTTGACCAGTTCGCTGCGCGGGGGGTTGTCGAACGGTTCTGCCAACGCGTCTTCTACGGCAGGCACCATGACCGGGTTGAGCAGCACGTTCTGCGGGATCTCGATCCACACCGGCCCTGCCGGCGAGGAGATGGCTTCGGTCCACGCGTCCTGGATGGCGGAGGGGATGCCGGAGGCGTGCTGGATCAGGCGCTGGCTCTTGGTGACGTTGGCGGCGGAGGCCTTCTGGTCATCTAGTTGGTGCAGCATTCCCCGGCGCCGCGCGCCGAGCCCGTCAATGGGGATCTGGCTGGCCACCACGATCATCGGCACTCCGGTGGCATAGGCCTCCTGCAGCCCGGCCAGCGAGGTCAGGGCACCGGGACCGGTGGACAGGAAAAGCACGCCCACCTGCCCGGTGGCCCGGGAAAAACCGTCGGCCGCAAATGCGGAGTTGTTCTCCACCCGGGAGGAGATGAACTCCAGCCGCGAGCGGGAGAGCGCATCGAACAGTCCCAGGGCGTGCTGGCCGGGGATGCCGAACACCTTGCTGGCGCCGAGGGCTTCGAGGGTTTCCACCACCAGGTCTCCGCCGTTGCGGACGGGACCGGCGCCGGGGACGGCGTCGCCCGAACCCGAAGCGGCGGATTCAGTGCTCATCCGACAATCCCATCAGTGTGATGAGGTCATAGGCGACGTGCGAGGCGGCCACGGCGGTGATGTCCGCATGGTCGTAAGCAGGAGCGACTTCGACGACGTCGGCCCCCACCAGGTTCAGTCCGCGCAGTCCGCGCAGGATCTCCAGCAGTTCACGGCTGGTGATGCCGCCGGCCTCGGGGGTGCCGGTCCCCGGGGCGTGGGCCGGATCCAGGACGTCGATGTCCACGGACACATACAACGGACGGTTGCCGATCCGGTCCCGCAGCTTCGCCACCACCTCATCCACGCCCTGGCGGAAGACATCGGAAGAGGTCAGGATGCCGAAGCCGAAGCGGCGATCGTCCTCGAGGTCCTTCTTGCCGTACAGCGGACCTCGGGTGCCCACATGGGAAATGGCCTCGGTATCGAGGATGCCTTCCTCGACGGCGCGGCGGAACGGGGTGCCGTGCGTGTACTCGGCACCGAAATAGGTGTCCCAGGTGTCCAGGTGTGCGTCGAAGTGCAGCATGGCCACCGGAGAACCGGCACGCTCAGCTGCGGCACGCAGCAGCGGCAGGGCTATGGTGTGGTCCCCGCCCAGGGTCAGGAGCTTGGTGCCATTCCCGGTGAGGTCCAGGGCGTTCTGTTGGACGGTCTCGATGGCCTCATTGATGTTGAAGGGGTTGACGGCCATATCGCCGGCATCGGCCACCTGCAGATTCTCGAACGGGGAGGCATCCAGGGCCGGGTTATACGGACGCAGCAGCCGGCTTGCCTCGCGGACATGGTTACCGCCGAACCGTGCGCCGGGCCGGTAGGAAACTCCGCTGTCGAAGGGCACTCCCACCACCGCGACCTCGGCGTGCTCCACCTGGTCCAGACGGGGCAGGCGGGCAAAGGTGGCAGCCCCTGCGTAGCGCGGGATCTGCGCTGCGTCCACGGGTCCGATGCGGCCGTTCACGTTCACTCGGGGAAGGTTGTCCATAGGTACTGTCTCCGGTTCCGGGATGGGCGTCGTCGCCCGGTGTGCAGGGTTACCTGAGGGTAACCAAAAGTTTACCTAAAAGCTAAAGTGGAAGTGCGGTTGGGGTCAAGACTAGGCTGAGGACATGGCGGCTCACGATAACAGCGAAGACCCTAACTACGACGTCGATGTCCTGATTGTTGGTGCCGGCCCTACGGGCCTTGCCCTGGCCGCCCAGCTGGCTGCTTTCGGTGCCAGCTTCCGCATCATCGACCGGCGCCAGTCTCCCGGGACCGAATCGCGGGCCATCGCCATCCAGCCGCGCACCTTGGAAGCGCTGCGCCCCTTCGGCGTCAGCGGCGAGCTGGTTGCCGCCGGGCGTCCCGCCCGCGAGCTCCACCTCCACCTGCCGGAGGAAACGCTGGAAGTAGACCTGTTTGACTCCGGGCTGGAGGATTCGGCGTTCCAGCAGTTGCTGTTCCTGTCCCAGACGGAAACCGAGCGCATTCTTACCCAGCACCTGCTCTCCCGCCGGGTGCGCATCGAGCGCGGCGCGGAGCTGCAGGACCTGGCACGCCTGGATCCCGAGGACCCGTTTGCCGGCATGGAGGCTAAGGTCCAGCGAATGGACCGCGGCATCGAGCGCATCCGTGCCCGTTACGTGGTTGGTGCCGACGGTGCCGGGAGCACGGTCCGCGCCAAGGCAGGCATGGACTGGCGCGGCGGAGCCTACCCCGACACCTTCATCCTGGCCGACGTTGAAATTGACGGTGCGGAACCGGACGCCGTGCATTCCTACCCCACCGAGGACGGTTTCCTCTTCCTGTTCCCGCTCGGTGGCTCAGCCACCTGGCGGATGATCGCGATGAAGCCGCCGCATCGGCCGGCCACCCTTGAAACGATCCAGGAGCTGGCCGATACCTTTACGCACGGCGCATTGCACGTGCGGGATCCGAAGTGGATCAGCACCTTCCGTCTGTCGCACCAGATGGCCGAATACTTCCAGCAGGGTTCCGTGTTCCTGGCCGGCGACGCCGCCCATGTCCACTCCCCCGTTGCTGCCCAGGGTATGAACACCGGCATCCAGGACGCACTGAACCTGGGCTGGAAACTCGCCCTCGGCGCCCGCGGCCTCGCCAGCGATGAACTGATCGATAGCTACGACGCCGAGCGTCGGCCCGTGGGCCGGGAAGTGGTGTCCACGACGGACCGCATTTTCAAGCTGGCCACCAGTCGCAATGGCCTGAAGAAGCTCCCCCGTACCAAGCTCCTGCCCGCGCTGGCTCCGAAGGCCATAGGCTGGGACGGACTCCGCTCCCGGCTCTTCCGGACCATGGCGCAGCTGAACATCAACTACCGCGGCAGCAGCATGGTCGACGCCGGGAACATCCGCCTCCCTGCGCTCCTGGCCCGCGGCGTCCGGCCCGGTGACCGCCTGCCCGACGCCGACGTCATCTACCAGGACCGGGAACGGCGCCTGCAGGACCTGGTGGCCACGCCCGGCTTCGCCATCCTCCTCAGCGGACCCGGCTGGCCGCAGGACGCACCGCATCAGCTCCGGGCGGCACTGCCCCAGCTCGCCGGACTGCTCAATATCCAGCAGCTGACCGTCGGCAGCAGCCTCATTGCCAATACTCCCGGCATCATCAAGGACGTCAGCGGTCTGGCCTTCCACCGCCTGGGCCTGAGCTCGCGCCGGCCTGAACTGCTGGTCATCCGCCCGGACGGGTACGTGGGCTACCGGTCCTCCGGCAGGGACATCACCGGAGCGGTGGAGTACCTGCAGCGGCTGACCGGTGAAGATGTGGCCGAGCCGGTGGCCGGCGAAACCCTTTCCGCCTAGCTCTGCTGCCCCCGGCTCCGCAGCCTAGGCCCCGCCGGGGCTGACGAGGGTCCAGAGCACAACTGTTTCCTCGTCGGACGGGTTGTGCCATGAGTGCGGTTCCCGGCCGGGGAAGGTGACCGTGTCGCCGGTAGTAAGTTCAATCCGCTCGTTGCCCAGGATGAGTTCGAAGCTGCCCTGGGCAACATGCAGCACCTCCACCTCGCAGTCCACCGAATAAAGATCGGCTTCGCCGGACCCGCCGGGCGCAATCACGGAGCGGACCACTTGGACGCGCCGTTCAGTCCGTGCCGTGACCAGCCGTTCCACGATTCCCTCGCCGCCCAGGCTGATGCGCGGGGCATCGGCCAGGCGCGTCACATTGGTTTCCGGCGCGGCAAAAAGGTCGCCGATGGAAATGGAAAGCACCTGGCACAGGGTCAGCAGGGAAGCCACTGACGGAGAGGTCAGGTCCCGCTCCACCCGGCTAAGGAACCCCTTGGTGAGGCCGGTGGCTTCAGCCACCTGCTCAATGGTCAGATGCCGGGCCTGGCGTGCGGAGCGGATCCGCACCCCAATCGCCACGGGAGCGTTGGTCGGTTCTACGGGCAAGGCCTTCATGCTTACGAGCATACCGAGGGAAACATGCACGTAATGCGGTGGTATTGCGAGGCGGCTAAATTGACGGCGTGACTGAAAGCACACTAGTTTCAGTAAACACTTGTTGCCTGTCAGGCAATTCAAGGCCGGTTCCCTAGCTCGAGGACTGCAATGGAATACATCAACGGGACCATCGTGGTCCTTTACCTGCTGGCAATGCTGGGTTTCGGTTGGTGGGGCAAGTCCCGCACCAAGAACGTCAGCGACTATCTGGTGGCCGGCCGACGCCTGGGGCCGCTGTTTTACACCGGCACCATGGCCGCCGTCGTCCTCGGCGGGGCCTCCACCGTCGGCGGGGTGGGGCTCGGATACAAGTACGGCATCTCCGGCATGTGGCTGGTGGTCGCCATCGGCACCGGAGTCCTGCTCCTCAGCCTGCTCTTTGCCTCCACGTTGCAGAAACTGCGGATCTACACCGTGTCGCAGATGCTGTCCCTGCGCTACGGGACCGAATCCACCAAGGTTTCCTCGATCGTGATGCTGGCCTACACGCTGATGCTCTGTGCCACCTCCACCGGCGCCTATGCCACCATTTTCGTGGTCCTCTTCGGCTTTGAGCGGTGGCTGGCCATCGCCGTGGGCGGCGCCGTCGTCCTCATCTACTCCACCATCGGCGGAATGTGGTCCATCACGCTCGCCGACATGGCGCAGTTCATCATCAAGACCATCGGCGTCTTCGCCCTGATGCTGCCCTTTACGCTCTCCGCCGCCGGGGGCCTTGACGGTATCCGGGAGCGTGCCGGAGCGGAATTCTTCAGCATCACCGGTATCGGCGCGCAGAGCATCATCACCTATTTCGTGGTCTACACGCTGGGCCTGCTGATCGGCCAGGATATCTGGCAGCGGGTCTTTACGGCACGCACCCCGCTGATAGCCCGCTGGGGCGGCACCGCGGCCGGGATCTACTGCATCCTCTACGGCGTGGCCGGGGCACTGATCGGCATGGGCGCCAGCGTCGCTCTTTCCGCAGTGGAGTCCCAGGACGATGTCTACGCCGACGTCGCAATGAACCTGCTGCCGGTTGGCATCGGCGGCCTCGTCCTGGCCGCTGCAGTCGCCGCCATGATGTCCACTGCCTCGGGGGCGCTGATTGCTGCAGCCACCGTGGCTCGTACCGACGTCGTCCCCTTCGTCCGCGGATGGTTCCGCCGTGGTTCCGGCAGTTCCACCGACCGGAGCGCCGGCACCCAACCGGAGACCGGAGACGACGCCGGGGAAGACATCGCGTCCAACCGCTACTGGGTACTCGGACTGGGCGTCGTCGCAATCCTCGTGGCCATCGTGGTCCAGGACGTGGTTGCTGCGCTGACCATCGCTTACGACATTTTGGTGGGTGGACTGCTGGTGAGCATCCTGGGCGGACTGGTGTGGAAGCGCGGCACCGGACTGGGTGCAGGCGTGTCCATGGCTGCCGGAACCGTGGTGACCCTCGGAACCATGATCTACCTTGAGATCCGGGCGGCGGCCCCGTACGACGGCGTGTATGCCAACGAACCGATCTACTACGGGCTCGCCGCCTCGGCCGTTGCCTACTGCGTGATGTCGCTGCTCTCCCGTCCCACGGCCCCCGAGGTCCGGGCAGCCTGGGAGAAACGGGTGGCCGGCACCTCCAGCGCCGAGGCGGAAGGGGTGCCGGCCGTCTAAGCGGGTACTACTTTTCCGCGGATTCCATTTCCGGCTGGTCCTCCGGATCGGGGATTTCCTTCACCTCGTCGAGATCTTCGCCGTTGTCCTCACCGGTCCAGACCTTGATCACGGCCCAGCCCACGGCGGCGATCGGGACGGCCAGGATAGCGCCGACGATGCCGGCGAGGATGGTTCCTGCGGTCAGGGCCAGCAGGATCACGAGGGCGTGGATGCTCAGGGACTTGCCCATGACCACCGGCTGCAGGAAGTTGCCCTCCAGCTGGTTCACCGCAATGATCACCACGACGACGATCAGGGCAACAACCGGTCCGTTGGCCACCAGTGCGATCAGGGCTGCGAAGACACCGGCAGCGGTGGCGCCGACCAGCGGGATGAACGAGCCGACAAACACAATCACGGTCAGCGGCAGGGCCAGCGGAACCTGCAGGATGAACAGCGCCGCACCGATGCACACCGAATCGACCAGCGCCACAATGGCGGTGCCGCGGATGTACCCGCCGAGGACCTCCATGACGCGGAAGCCGGAGAGGCGGGCCTTGTCCCGGCGGTCGCCCTCGGGGAACATGCGCAGGAAGAAGGCCCAGATCCGGTCCCCGTCCTTGAGGAAGTAGAACAGGACCACTGCCATCAGCAGGAACCCGGTGGCAAAGGTCGTGGCCGCGGAGATCCCGGCGATGGCCCCGCTGCTTACCGTGCTGCTGGTTGCAAAGTCGATAACGGCGTCCCGCGCGTTGGCGAGCATCTCCTGGTCGATCGGGAGCGGGCCGTTAAGTACAAAGTCGTAGAGCTGGTCGAAGCCTGCCACGGCCTGGTCCACCAGATCGCCCCATTCGCTGCGGATGGCGAACACGATTCCGGTGACCAACCCGCCGAAAATCCCGAGCAGCAGCAGGAAGGACAGGCCTGTCGCCAGCGCGCTGGGCCATCCCTTGCGGCGGAGCCAGTTCACGAACGGAGCGATGGCCGCACCCAGGATCAATGCCAGCAGCACGGGAATAACCACCAGCGTGACCTGCAGCAGCCCGTAGACCGTCACCGAAACCAGAAGCAGGATCAGCAGGATCTGGGCGGAGCGCTGCCCGGCATGGCCAAGGGCGCCGCTCCAGTACCGTCCGGGTCTGGCGTGATCCGGCTGGGTATCCCGTTCAACCCTGTTAGGGCTTGATGCGCTCATGTTTGCTTCTTCCTGGTCACGGCTTGCTCTGGGAATCAGTAGGGGAATTCGTTTCTGCGGTGCCGTCGGCCTGCACGGTACCGGCGCTGCCGTTCTGCAGGCTGTCGCGGACATGCCGTCGCAGGACCTTGCCGATCAGGGACTTCGGCAACTCCTGGATCTCCACGATCCGGCGGGGCACCTTATAGGCTGCCAGCTCCTTGCGCACGAATGCCCGCAGTTCCTCGGCGTTGAAACGGGAACCGGCCTTGGGTACCACCGCTGCCACCACGTCCTCGCCGCCGCCGGAACGGAGCAGGCCGACGACGGCGACGTCGTCGACGGATTCGTGACGCTTCAGGGCGTTTTCCACTTCCGAGGGGGACACATTGAAGCCGCCGGTAATGATCAGCTCCTTGATCCGGTCCACGATGGTAACAAAGTGGTCCTCGTCCACGGTGACAATGTCTCCGGTACGGAACCAGCCGCCGTCGAGCAGTACCGCCTCGGTTTCCCGGGGCTTGTTCCAGTAGCCGGCAAAGACCTGCGGGCCCTTGATCAGCAGTTCGCCCCGGTGGCCCTGGGGCACATCGACGGAGGGGTGCTCGGGATCCACCACCCGGATGTCTGTCAGCGGGAAGGGCACGCCCACCGTTCCCGGTTTCCGCGACTTGGCGAACGGGTTGCCCAGCGCGATGGGAGATGTTTCAGTCAGGCCGTAGCCCTCGATCAGGAGTCCCCCGGTGGCCTCTTCCCAGATTTCGACCGTTCGGGGCGGGAGGTTCATGGCACCGGAAATGGCGGACCGGACGCCCCGAAGGGAAATGTTTTGTTCCTTGGCTCCCGCGGCCAGGCGCTCGTAAATGGGCGGTACGGCCGGGAGGAAGGTGGCCGGGGTCTTTTTCATGGCCTTGAGCGTCATGTCGACGTCGAACTTGGGGAACAGCACCACCCGGGCACCCAGGCTCATGGCGGTGGTAAGGCACAGGGTCAGTCCATAGGCATGGAACATGGGCAGCACGGCGTAGAAGGTTTCATTGCCGGGCTTCAGCCCGGGAACCCACGCCCGCCCCTGTGCCGCATTGGCCACGAGGTTGGCATGCGTCAGCATGGCGCCCTTGGGATCGGCAGTGGTTCCGCTGGTGTACTGGATGGCTGCCAGATCCGTCGCCTCTGGACGCGGATGGCGTTTGCGCAGCGGCCGGTTGTCCAGCAGTTCCTGCCACCGCACCACGCGCCGCGGCCCGCGGGGCGGACGCTTGGAAGGGGAAAGGGCTGCCCGTGCCTCGCGCAGGGCGGGAACGGGGAGCTTCAGCGCCAGCCGGTTGACCAGCGGCATGGCCGGGATCAGGTCCACCGAAACAATGCTGCGCACCGGAATATCTGCCGGCAGCTTCTGGACGTTCTCCACAACCTTGTCCCAGACCACGGCCACGGTGGCGCCGTGGTCCTCGAACTGGTGCCGCAGCTCCCGGTCGGTATAGAGCGGGTTGTGTTCCACCACCACGGCCCCCAGACGGAGGACGGCGTAGAACGCCACCACGTGCTGCGGCGAGTTGGGCAGCACAAGTGCCACCCGGTCCCCCTTACGCACGCCGAGCTTCATCAAGCCCGTCGCCGCACGACGGATCTGGTCACCCAGTTCCTCGTAGGAAGTGGTGGCACCGAAAAACTGCAGGGCGGTCTTGGAACGGTATTTGCGGACCGAGCTCTCCACCACGTCAACGAGGGACTCATCCGGGAGGCTGAAGCCTTCCAGGACTCCCTCGCTGTAGTGGCGGGTCCAAGGGCGGGCAGGATCCGTAAGAGGGAAGTTTTTGCTCACAATCTGACTCTAGCGCCTGCCCGTCACGGACAAGAAGTCAGGGTGCTTAGGGCCCGAAACCGGGCTCGGGCGTATCGCGCATCTCCGACCGGTTCAGCCACCGGATTCGACTAGACTAGGACACGCGAAGGGGAGTAGCTCCGGTGCGGACTTGATGGGTCAGCCCAAATGGTTCAGTTTCCGCCGAGGCCTGTCGACATACTGGACGCCGCGGCGTCCCGGCAGTCCACCCGCCGGCATCCGGCCGCGGGCGAGCGAGACCTTCGGTCAGAAGAGTTGTCTTTTACTTTGAACTGACCGGATCCCCCGTTTCCGGTCCCTGTCAGGAGCACCGTGAATTCCCCTTCCTCGCCGGATCCCGCATTCAGCGATTCCAGCGTTCCTTCCAACGCCGACAAAAAACGATGGCGGCAGTATCTGGCCGATGAACAGGCCGAGGCAGCTACCTACCGGTATCTGGCTGAACGCCGGGACGGTGAGGAACGCGACATCCTCCTGGCACTGGCCGAGGCTGAGGGCCGCCACGAAGAACACTGGCGCACGCTGCTGGGCGACGACGCCGGGCGCAAGGCACGTGCTTCCTTCCGCAACCGCGTCCTCGGCCTGCTGGCCCGTCGTTTCGGCTCGGTGTTCGTGCTGGCCTTGGCGCAGCGCGCCGAGGGCCGCTCCCCCTATGCCCAGGATCCCAATGCCACCAGTGCGATGGCCGCCGATGAACAGATTCACGAGGAAGTGATCCGTGGGCTGGCCACCCGGGGACGGACCCGGCTGTCGGGGAACTTCCGTGCGGCGGTATTCGGCGCCAATGACGGGCTCGTCAGCAACCTTGCCCTCATCATGGGCATCGGCGCCACTGGAGTGTCCAGTACGTTCATCCTCATCAGCGGCCTGGCCGGCCTGCTTGCCGGAGCGTTGTCCATGGGGGCGGGAGAATATGTCTCGGTCCGGTCCCAGCGTGAACTGCTGGAGGCCTCCCGGCCCACGCAGATCACGCTGTCGGCCGCGAAGTCGCTGGATATTGACGCCAACGAGCTGGTGCTGGTGTACCGGGCACGCGGCATGACCAAGGAGGCGGCCGAACACCGTGCGGCGGAACGGATGGGCCTTTACAGCTGCGACTGCGATCCGAGTTTCTCGCTGAACCCCGAGGCGGACGCCGAAGACAAACGCGACGAGCACGAGTCCGTAGGGACGGGGCTGGGTGCTGCGGCCTCCAGCTTCTGCTTCTTCGCATCCGGTGCGGTGATTCCGGTACTCCCCTACCTGTTTGGCCTCACCGGGATGACCGCCGTCGTGCTCTCCTGCGTCTTGGTGGGCCTGGCACTGTTGATGACCGGCGCCGTCGTCGGCCTGCTCTCCGGTGCGTCGCCCCTCAAACGGGCACTGCGGCAGCTGGCAATCGGCCTTGGTGCAGCCGCCGCCACGTATCTGCTGGGCATGGTTTTCGGGACGACCGCCCTCTAGGACACGAAGCATGGGTAGTTCTCCCCATGTACGGATTCCTTCCGGCGGGTTATGTTCTTCCTGACATTCAGGGGGAACTGTCATAGTGCGGCTCTCCCGCCGCCTCGCGACTGCAGCATTCTTGCTGCAGTTCGGGGCCCGTACAAGGGGGAGAAAATGGGCGCCTATGACATAGACGCTGCAGCAGTAGGCAGGATAATCACGGACACCGAGTCCATCCTGTTGCAGAACGAGAGTCTTTACCTCGACCTTCAAGACCGGATCGACGGGGTTGAAACCGCACTCGGCAAGAGTGGGGCACTCGCCGGGTTTTCGACGTTCGCTACAGAGACGGTGATGCCGGGCGCGAAGACAGTAATCACCCGAAGCGATAACGCCGTCCTGGCAACCCGGCGGGCCCTGAACGCATATGTCCAGGGCGACGAGGAGATGGTGGCGAATGCCCAGCAAGCGGCAGCGAGCATCGCGCCGCTGGCCATCGGCGCAGGAGCCGCTGCAATCTCCCGCGGCAAGTGGGAGAAGAGCGCGGCTCCCGCCCCGACACCTGCCCCAGCTCCCGCGCCAGCACTAGCGCCAGCGCCGGCCCCGTCACCAGCCCCGTCACCAAGTGTGCGCCCGGTAGTTCCGGCCCCGGTTGCCCCCGCCCCGACTGCCCCCGTCCCGGCGCCGGCACCCGCGCCCGGCCCGGCAGCGGAGGCGCCGGCCGACTGCTGCGAACCCGGGTGTGACTGCTGCGGACCGAAATCCCCGGGAGATGAACACCCCACTCCTCCCGACTACATCGGCAACCCACCCCTCATTCCAGGACATCCCCTGCCCGGTCCCGTCCGAAATCTGCCGTGGTTTCCGGGTCCAGGAAACGTACTCCATCCATTGCCGGCGCCCCTCCCAGAGGCCAACCCGGGTGGACACATCGCCGAGCCTGCGCCCTATTACCCAAGCAACCCGGGTGGAAACGTACTCCATCCGCTGCCGGCGCCCCTCCCAGAGGCCAACCCGGGTGGACACATCGCCGAGCCTGCGCCCTATCCAGGCGACCCGGGCCGCGTGTGGCCGGGAATAGACCCCGGTTTCTGGGCCGACCCTTCGGGTCCGGACTCGGAGCGCCTTCCCGGCGAAATGCCGCAGGAGATCACGAAGATGCCCGAAATCATCGACATCAAGCCGACGCCGCTGCCCGAAGTCATCCCTTTCGAGCCGCTGCCGGATAGGGCGCCCGGTGACTTTGGCGGCGCCGGCGTTACACCCGAACCCCTCCCCGTGCCGCGGGAAATCAACGGCATTCCAGTAGCGATTCCCCTGGTTGACCAGGCACCGTCCGACGCGGAGCCCAATATGACGTCCCGCGGAAGGTGGGGTTTGACGTGAGCATCAATGTTGATCTGAGTGGTACTGACAACCTGCCCAACGAAGCGGCGCTGCTGGCTGCTGCCGGCAGGCTGGACAGACGCGCTGAACGTATGGCTGACACCTTGGACGACGCACAGGCCAAGTGGCAGACCGTAAATTCCTTCTACCGCGCCCCGGAAGCAAGCCTCGTGCACACGGCGATGGACAAACCACGCGACGACGGTGAGGAGATCCTGCTTGCGGTGCGCTCCTCAAAACAGGCTTTGGAAGTCTTCGCGGAAGAAATCCGCACCATCAGGGCAAAGCGCGCCGACCTCAAGACCAAAATCGCAACTGCCCAAGCGCAAGACAAGCGCGAAGCCGAGATCATCGATGGAATCGGAGAATTCGGCTTCCTCGGAGAGGCTGTCAGCAAAATCGGGTCCGTCATGGACTCCGCGGACGCTTTCATGGATCAGTTCATGCTCCAAAGGGAAGCGGACCAGCTGGCAGACGACCTGCAAAAGGCAGAGCAGGAGTGTAACCGGGCGCACAGGGCCTTGGTCCGCCCTACTGCTGATGTTCCGCCAATCAGCAAGGAAGCCCTGAACGAATGGGCTATCCAGGATGTTACCCAGGCCTACAACCGGGTGCAGAACTCCATCGGTGACCCGACTGTAGCCATGCAGCAGTATCTTGCGCTCTTGGCCGGGCTCAGGCCCGACCAAATGGATCAGTTCCTGGCCCGTAACCCAGAGGCGGCGCTCTCGCCGCCGGCTCTCGGATCGGATCCCCAGAAAAACAAGGAAGCCTGGGAGAAGCTCACGCCGGAGCAGCGCGCCGTCATTAGCCAGAAGGTGCCGTCCCTCGTAGGCAATCTGGAGGGCATTCCTTACTCAGACCGAATTGCTGCGAACAATGTGGCGCTGGACCTGGCACTGGCCCAGAAGCCGCTTCCGGATGCACAGCGGGATGTCCTGCTGGAAATAAAACATGCGGCTGACCCCGGCCGCGACGGTCGGACCGTCCGAGGACTTATTTCCTTTGATCCCACGCACCCGCCGCTGGCCGCCCTGGCTATCGGAAACATGGATACTGCGGACAACGTCACATGGAATGTCCCGGGGATGGGAACGACCGCCGGGTCCATGGACGATTGGGCCAAGGGTTCACAGAACATTTACGATGCCCAGGTGAAGCTCGGCGGCGGCGAGCCGGCAGTGGTTGCCTGGATCGGTTACCACACACCAGCCATGCCGCCCTCCACCGAAGTCTTGGGCAACGCACATGCCCTAAACGGGGGTGAGCGGCTCGCCTCATCGCTGAATGGCTTCAACGCTGCCAGCGACGGCCGTGATGCCTATGTTTCGGTTGCAGCGCACTCCTACGGCACAACGACCACTGCCTACGGCTTGACCGGGATTGATTTTGACGTGGACTCCGTGGCTTTTTATGGCTCCGCGGGCCTGGACGATACGGCTGTGGCGGACATGCGCATTAAAGATGGTCCCGGGGGACAGCCGGCGTTGTTTGCTACCCAAGCCACTCAAGACGACGTCGCATCGCTTGGTCGGTCCTCAGGTCGCACCAACCCGCTGGGGGACGGTTTCGGGTCACATGAATTCAGTTCGGAGGGGGACGCAGAGCGGGAGCTCAAGCAGACCCTGGGACACTCCGTCCTCGGGGAGGACGGTGACAAATGGAATCCCATGCACACCTACGATAAACATGGGTATCTGGACGTTGGAACACAGAGCCTGGATTCCATCGCCAAGATTACAACCGGAAACGGTGATGAGGTCCTACAGCGCGAGGAAGAATTAGCGGATACTTCGAAAGCCTTTGAAGAGAGACGGTCTGAGATGCCTTATTACCCGCACAGTTTTGGCAGACGATGAACCGGCTGACCCTGGCGGTTGGCTCGATCGCCCTTGCCCTAGCCCTAACGGTGGCCGGCTGCGCCACCCCGTTCGATTCAGAGGACACCATGAAAAGTGAAAACAGCCAAGCCGTGGATCAGTCCAGGCCTGCCTCGGAGCTGCTCGCCAGGATGCTGGAGCTAAGCGATGAAACCACCAAGGTCCACGGTGGACAGTGGACCTATTCCAATGATGCACGTTCCGCCTGGGACGGTACGAAAACGAGCGGGTATATCGCGGATACCTGTACGAGGCTGAAGCCCGGAAGCGGCGAGAAGCGCGCGTACCGCTACAGTTCGATGATCATGGGCCCCGCGGTGGAAGACCCGGAAGCCGCCATGGACAAGTATGTCTCCCATTTCGAACAGCAGGGATTCACCGAAACCAACCGCTACGATTCCCCAGTGCCCAAGTCCCTGGGACCGGGGTACTACATCATGGTTACCCTTCAGGACGACGAGGGAAGCACATTGGTTTACCAGGCGGGCACCCATCTCAGCAGCCTGAGCTACGAAGGGCCATGTTCCTATGACCCTGCAATGGAATTCCGGACCACCTAGAAGACGACCACATAACAATTCGAAGAGCCACCGCCCTCCTTGCCGTCCAAGCCAGCGGCTGAACTACTTCAACAGATGCTTGTGCTCAGCGACGAATCCACCCGCGTCCACGGCGGGCTACTACATCATGGTTACCCTTGAGGATCCCGAGGATAACGCGTTGATTTACCAGGCAGGCAACCACCTCAGCAGCCTGTCCTACGAGGGCCCGTGTTCCGAGGATCCCAACATGCGGGTGCCAAAAACCTAACGGTCTAGGGGGTCCCGGCGCCCATCACTTCGGTGCAGCCGCCGCCACGTATCTGCTGGGCATGGTTTTCGGGACGACTGCCCTCTGGGACACGCGTACATGGGTAGTTCTCCCCATGTACGGATTGCTTCCGGCGGGTTATGTTCTTCCTGACAATCAGGGGGAACTGTCATAGAGCGGATCTCCCGCCGCCTCGCAACTGCAGTCGTGAGCCTGCGGTTCGGGGCCCGTACAAGGGGGAGAAAATGGGCGCCTATGACATAGACGCTGCAACAGCGGGCGGGATCATCAGTGAGACCGAAGCACTACTGCAGCCAAACGAAACCGTGGCCGCAGAGGTGCAGAAGTTCGTCGGCACAATTGAGGCGGCGCTCGCAGACAGCCCGGCGCTGGCCTCGTTTTCGCACTACGCCAGGGAAATGCTCCTGCCGGATATCGACGCTTTGGCGACCAGATCGGCAAACGCCATCCTCGCCACTCGACGGGCCCTGAGCGAATATGCCGCCGGCGATTATGAGATGGTTGCCACCGCCCAGCAGGCGGCTGCGAGCCTCGGCATTTTGACACCCCCTCCGGGGGCGGGGCCGGGGGGCCCCGCGCCGTCTGCCGAGCCGTCGCCTGATTCGGCCCCTGCGGCTCACATACCGGCCCCGGCTACACCGCTGCATCCGATGCCCGCCCCGATCCCCGAGCTCGGCAACGCAGACCCTGACGCTGACAAAGTGCGCCCGGCCAAGAACCTGCTCCTCACCATCGACATCGGGCCAGAAAAAACGCCCGGCGAAAAGATGAGGTTCGCCAAGAATCTGCTCCTCCACGTCGAGTACATAAAGCCCCGCTACGAGCCCGGCGAACGGTTGCCATTCGCCAGGAGTCTCATCCTCTATATGGATAAATGGGGCAACAAGTGGGGACCGGGCTTTCCCGATCCACCCGTATACCGCACGCTGCCGGGGATTATCGAGCTCGATCCGCCGCAGGTAGGGATCCCGATCCCCGAGACCGGCAACCCCGAGCCCAAAGCCGGCGGCAACCCACCGCCCATGGCCGATAACTGGCTGCTTCGCATCCCGGAAGACGAGCTTCGGGACCTCAAGGACCGGCGCTTCCCCGACCCACCCGTATACCGCACGCTGCCGGGGATCGTCGAGCTCGATCCGCCGGAGGTAGGGATCCCGATCCCCGAGACCGGCAGCCCCGAGCCCAAAGCCGGCGGCAACCCACCGCCCATGGCCGATAACTGGCTGCTTCGCATCCCGGAAGACGAGCTTCGGGACCTCAAGGACCGGCGCTTTCCCGACCCACCCTTCGCCACACCGCTGCCCGACTTCCGCCCAGTGCCCGACGTCGGCTTCCCCGAAGACCCACCCGTATACCGCACGCTGCCTGGTGTGTTCGAACCACCACTGCCTGTGCTCCCCAACCCGGATTTGCCGGTTACGGTGCCTCCGATCAGCGGGGACACTCCCGGGCCTGCACCGGTCGTAAATGAAGAAATTCCAGTAGTCGAACTATTTTCGCGAGCCGACGAGGTACCCACCGAATCAGCTCCCAGCCCGGCTCCCCGGGGAAGGTGGGGTTTGACATGAGCATCACAGTGGACCTGAGCGGGACGGATAAACTGCCCGACACCAGCGAAATCCCCAGCGCCGCCCGTGATCTGGGGGCACGCATTGCCCAGATGACCAACGCTTATGGCAATGCCCAGATGAAGTGGTGGTCCCTTACGGATCACTATCGTGCGCCGGAGCAGACGCTCGTTTACACCGCCATGGATGAGCCTCGGAATGCCAGCGCGGAGATCGCCGATGGGGTTGGGTCGTCTGTTAGTGCCCTCGAAGCCTTCGCGGAAGCAGTTGAGGCAATCAAGCTAAAGAGGGCTGCACTCCAGGCAGACATTCTCCAGGCCCAACAGGCGGATGCCACGGAAGACGCCAAGCGCAGCGAGGACCGCACCCACCATGTCCTGGGCGATCTCTTTGACATGGGTGAGGACCTGGTGATTCAACTGCGTCTTCAGCAGCGGGCGGATGCGCTCACGGAGGAACTCCGTGTAGCTGAAGACGCCTGCATTCGGGCCCACTCAGCAATGTTCACAAGAAACACGCGGGATGTGGTTTCCGTGTACGGCGAGGATCAATGAAGCTTTCCCTGGCGGGTTTGCTGTTGCTCACAGTAGCCCTCCCGGGCTGCGCCGCGCCGCTCGGACGCCAACGGGATGGCACTATGGACGCTCAAACGAAAAACCAATCCCGGTCCGTCTCCCGAAGAGCTGCCTTCCTTGCCGCGACCCTGTGCCTCACCCTTACCGGCTGCATGATGCCTATGGGCGAAAAAGACCCCAGCGATTCGCACAGCTCGTCCAAGCCAGCCGCCGAACTGCTTCAGCGCATGATGGAACTGACTGAAGAGACTGTTCAGCTCCACGGCGGCCGGTGGGTCCATGGCGACCCCGAGGAGACCGTTTGGGATGCCAACGACCCCAGTGCGCTCCAAGGCATCCCGTGCTCTGGTCCTGGGAAAACGTACCGGTATGACAACATGATTTTTGGACCCGCAGTGGACGATCCGGCGGCCGCGGTGGACAAGTATGTTTCACACTTCGAACAGCAGGGCTTCGTGGAAACCAACCGGTACAACGCTGACGTGCCGACAGATATCGGCTCCGGCTACTACATCATGCTGACCCTCGCAGACAAAGAGGGAAACATCCTGTTTTACCAGGCGGGCAACCATCTCAGCACCGTCTCCGTCGAAGGTCCCTGCACGGATGATCCTGCGATGAAAGTCGCCCCAGCTAGGACGACGCCGACCACATGAGAACCCGAAGGGCCGCCGCCCTCTTTGCCGCGACCCTCTCCCTCGCCCTTACCGGCTGCATGATGCCTATGGCCGAAAAAGACCCCAGCGATTCGCAGAGCTCGTCCAAGCCAGCCGCCGAGGTGCTCCACCGCATGATGGAACTGACCGAGGAGAGCGTTCAGCTCCACGGCGGGCGGTGGACCTATGCCGACCCCGATGAGACGGTTTGGGACGTAAACGATCCCAGCGGGTTCCTTGGCATCACGTGCCCTGGCTCCAAGACGACGAGCCGATATGACAACTTTATTTTAGGCCCGGCGGCGGAGGACCCCTCGGCGGCGGTGGAAGAATATGTGGCGCATTTCGAGCAGCAGGGTTTCGTAGAAACCAACCGGTTCGACGCCGACGTTCCGTCAGACATCGGCTCCGGTTACTACACCACGCTGACCATGAAAGGGGACGACGGAGGCCTCCTGGTTTATCAGGCGGGCAACCATCTCAGCAGCCTCTCCGTGCAGAGCCCCTGCACGGATGATCCTGCGATGAAAATCCGCCCCAGCCGCGAACCGTAACAGCTTCACCTCAGCGTCCGTGACCCGACGCACAGTGCAGGGTGGCCTCAAGCACAGCTACCAGATACGGCGCCGGAGAACAGTGCGCAAGCGCCCGCGCGGCGTCCTCCCGGGACGCTGTCCAATTTGACTTGGCGCGCCGGAGGCCGCGAGTCTGGAACTAACACACTTGCGAATTATGTAAAGGGACGCAGAAGCTAGGCAGCGTTACTTTATCGATTCCGGTGGACGGTGAACCGCCCATCACACGCTCAAATAAAGAGTGGCTGCCATTCTGCCTGCCCGGGTCCTCCAAGGAGGGCTCGGGCCCTTTTGCGCTGACATGCTGACATAAGGAAGGCCCTATGGCTACCACAGAAGGTCCACCGCGCGACGCCGGGAGACACGCGGCTGACCCCGTCGCCCCGGTTCCCGCCACCACCCACTCCTCCGTTGCCACGGAGGATCCCTCCACTTCGTCGATGCCCATAGTGGAGCAGGAACACGAACTCGTCCAGCAGCTGATCGAGGGACAGCGCGAGCAGGAAGCGGCGCTCAGGCTCGGCGTATCTGCGAAGCTCGACAAGGTGATCTTCGCCATCACCGGTGCCCTTGCGCTGGCGTTCATTGCGTGGGGCTTCTTCGGGACAGACAGCCTGTCCTCCGTCTCCTCGACGGCATTGGACTGGGTCATCACCAACGCGGGCTGGTTCTTTGTGCTCCTTGCCTCGTTCCTCGTGGTTTACGTGATCTGGCTGGCTGTGGGGCGCTACGGCAAGATTCCGCTGGGCCAGGACGGCGAGGAACCGCAGTTCAAGACGATCTCCTGGATCTCCATGATGTTCGCCGCCGGCATGGGCATCGGCCTGATGTTCTACGGCGCGGCCGAGCCCCTGTTCTACTACATCTCCCCTCCCCCCGGCACCGTTGACGGCCAGACCCCTGAGGCCCTGCAGACCGCCATGGGTACATCGCTGTTCCACTGGGGCCTGCATCCGTGGGCTATGTACGCCGTTGTCGGCATTGCCATGGCCTACGGCACCTACCGTCTCGGCCGCCGTCAGCTGATTTCCTCGGCCTTCACCTCGCTCTTCGGCGTCAAGCGGGTGGAAGGCCCGCTGGGCAAGGTGCTGAACATCTTCGCCATCTTCGCGACCCTCTTCGGCACCGCCGCTTCGCTGGGCCTCGGCGCCCTGCAGATCGGCAGCGGCCTGCAGTCCGTTGGTTTCCTCGGGACCGCAGGAACCACGGTCCTTGTTGCGATCGTCGCGATCCTGACCGGCTGCTTCGTGGCGTCCGCCGTTTCGGGCATCTCCCGCGGCATCCAGTGGCTGTCCAACATCAACATGGTCCTCGCGCTGGTGCTGGCCGCCATCGTTTTTGTTGTTGGGCCGACCCTGTTTATCCTCAACGTCATTCCGGCAGCCATCGGTGACTACGCCACCAACCTGGCACAGATGGCCTCCCGCACGGAGGTGTCAGGCGACGAATCCATGCGCGCCTGGCTCTCCAGCTGGACCATCTTCTACTGGGCCTGGTGGCTGTCCTGGACACCGTTCGTCGGTATGTTCATTGCCCGCATCAGCCGCGGCCGCACCATCCGCCAGTTCGTCACCGGCGTGCTGGTGGTTCCTTTCGTTGTCAGCGTGGTCTGGTTCTCCATCTTCGGCGGCGCAGCGATCGGTACGCAGCAAGAAGCGGCAGCCAACGGCACACCCGGACTCACCACAATGGTCGACGGCGAACCCACCATTGATTTCGACGGCTCGCTGTTCGATCTGATTGCAGCCCTCCCCATGCCGAACCTCCTCGCCGCTGCGGTGGGCATCCTTGCCATGGTCCTGGTGGCCATCTTCTTCGTCACCGGAGCGGATTCGGCCTCCATCATCATGGCGTCGCTGAGTTCCAACGGGGCCGAGCACCCGTCCCGCGGCGTCGTTATCTTCTGGGGCGTCCTCACCGGCGCCGTGGCGGCGGTGATGCTGCTGGCAGGCGGCGATGACCCTGCCGAGGCACTGGACGGCCTGCAACGGATCACCATTGTGGCCGCGCTGCCCTTCGCCGTGGTAATGCTGCTGATGACCATCGCCCTCGCCAAGGACCTGGCCAAGGACCCGCTGTCACTGCGCCGCCGGCTTGCCGTTTCCGTGGTGGACCGGGCCATCCAGGCCGGCGTGGAGGAACACGGTTCCTCCTTCGATCTGCACACCACAGAGCACGACGACGGCCCGGACGCCACGGCGGCCAACGCCACGGCGCCTGAACATAAGTAGCCGGAATTCCGGAGGCCTTGAATAAAAGGCCGTAATCGATACAGGAAGGTCCCTGCACAGAACGTGCGGGGACCTTCCTGTATTTTGCATTGTCCTAGCATGGGCAGAACTACCCATGTCCATCGGTAGCGGATTCTGTATTCTCACTGAAATCACTTCAAATGCGGGGGAAACCATGAGAATCGATATTCGTGTACCGGAGGTCCGGAGCCTGCTCGGCGACACCGGTGCGGATTTGGAAGACTTGGAAACCGAACGGACCCGGTTAACGGATGCTGCATCCCGCCTGCAGGAGGCGCTCACCGGCTGCACAGGCCTGGATACCGGGATTTCACGGGTCCATGAGGAGGTTTTCCGTCCGGATGCAACCGACATCATGATTCGATGCAACAACGCGGTCCAAGGCACCGGACAAGCGGTGTCCGCCTATCTTGCCGGTGACACGGAGATGGTCCAGAACGCCCAATCTGCTGCGGCCTCAGGCGAATTCCCAACGCAGACCCAGTACGGCGTCCGCCATGCGCAGGCCGTCGCATGATCCGCGCACTGTCTGTCGATACGCTCATGCTGCGCAACCTGCCGCCCGCGGAACCAATTCAGGACGCTGCGGCGGAATTGCTGTCCTCGGCAACCCAATTCAGCGAAGCGATCACCTCCGTGCGCAACAAATGGTCCGCATTGGATGGGTTGTACTCGGCACCCGAACGGGAACAGGTCCTCCAAGCGATGGACACACCGTCCCAGCAATCTGGCGAGCATCTGGAAAATGTATCGACTGCTGCCAAGGCGTTGAATGTATTGGCAGCCGAACTGGCAGATATCGATACCGCGCGCATTGCCGTCGAGGATGAGGCCGAGGCTGAGGACGCGAGGCTCCGCCCGGAAGTCGAAGAAATCCATAATGATAACCCGGACCGTGCCCACGCTATGTGGGATGACGCACGAGCTGCATTGCAGGCCAAGATAACGCAGCTTGAACATCGCTACGAGGCTGCCCGGGCCACGTGTGAGGCTGCGCTCGGTGATATCGTCCGCGTGTCCTCCCACGTCGTCTCAACCTACGACTCACCGTACATGGATCTGGAGTCCGAGGGCGCCGCGGATCTGACCGCTTCCTTCGCGAACGCCACCAAACCGGACGCAACTGACGAGGATGTTGCCGCGTTCTACCGGTTGCTCGGGGAAATGGGTCCCGCACAGCTCGCGGCCTTCGCTGCAGCCGTGCCCGCGGCCTCGCTGTTCGTGAAGGGCATGGGCGCCTATCAGGAAGCCTCATTCTGGAAGTCCCTGACACCCGCCCAACGTGACGGTCTGGCTAAGTCCATGCCAGGTTTGGTGGGCAATTTGGAGGGCGCTCCATACGCGGTCCGGGACCAGGCTAACCGGAAGGTCCTGGAGGAGGTCCTTTTACCCGGTCACGATGCAACGGAAGAGCAACGGGAGGCCTATCGCTCTATCTGGAACGCACTGGGTGGCGACGCGCAGGAGGCGGAAAAGGAAGACGGTAAACCTCACAAAATGCTGATTTCCTTTGAGCCGGGCCATGATCATCCGCTTGCTGCAATAGCCGTCGGAGACCTGGATGAGGCCAGCAACACCACTTATTTGGTTCCGGGGATGGATAACTATTCAACAGGTATGGGATCCCTAGTCAACGACGCGGGCTTGTTGTTGAAAGAGCAACAGCTGGCTAAGCCGGGGACTACCAGTGCGGTTGTGGCCTACATGGGGTACGAGACCCCCGGCCTTACTGATGTCGTCGACGACAGCCATGCTGACCGCGGAGCCCCGGATTTCGCGAATGCCCTGGATGGCCTTCACCTCACGCGGACCGCTGACGGGCTTCCCGCACCCGTTGTGAATGTACTGGCTCACTCCTATGGGACGACCATGACGACCAAAGCGCTAGGCATAACCCTGTATCCAATCAACTCGGCGGTTTTCATTGGATCAGCCGGGGTCGAGGAACACGTCACGGCCGAGGATCTGAACGTGGACCGCGGCGCGGATGGCCGCCGAGATATTTACGTGAGCACGGCGGAAGCAGACGAG
This sequence comes from Arthrobacter jinronghuae, assembly GCF_025244825.1. Classification (NCBI taxonomy): domain Bacteria; kingdom Bacillati; phylum Actinomycetota; class Actinomycetes; order Micrococcales; family Micrococcaceae; genus Arthrobacter; species Arthrobacter jinronghuae. The sequence continues at coordinate 598,937 of NZ_CP104263.1, read as the reverse complement.
TTGGCCACCTTCGGTATCGACGCAACTGAATTTATTGCCTACTACAACTCTGGCCAAGGCCTCGACACATTGGACGAAATCCGGGTCGATCCTACGGACGAAGAGTGGGGAGGAAAAGGCTTCACTTCGGACGGTTTCATCACATCAGACGGCGAGGTGTTGTTGCCCACGGAAGAGCATCACCTCTCTGAATACCTCAAGGAGGATTCCAGTAGCCTTCGGGGTATTGTCCTGGCTACTACCGGCGATGGTTGGCAGCTTGTAAACGAGAGCGACGGGCAGTGAACCGAAACCGGCGTAATGGCACGGCATTGATTTGTATTTTCTTAGCGGCCGGACTCGCCGCCTGCACCGAAGGAACTTCTGATATGGAACCACAAGTGAACAGCAGCCAGGCGGCCGTCCTCGATACCAATCGGACCTCGCGCGAGATCTTCGATGACTTCATGGCAACTTCGGACGCAGCCATCCAAGCCACTGGAGCCCTGGAAGGATGGCGATTTACAGATGAAGCACCGTGGTCGCCGGTGCACGAACAGCCAATCCTCGCAGAGACATGTGGAGAAGGGGATAACACTACCGGCCCGTGGCACTTTGAGCATGTGCTGCTGGGTGAGCCCGCTGAGAATCCGGAGGCCGACAGGGACCAAATGCGCCGGTATCTGGAGAGCCAGGGCATGGAAATAACTGCTCAATTCCAACCAGAACCGCACGAACCAGCGCATGCTCCGTGGACGGTCTCTGGAAAATCCCCGGACGGAGTGAAAATCAAATATTCAAGCAATCATTTGGGACGGGGATTTATTGTCACGAGTGAGTGTTCCAGCCATCCGTCGATGCAGGAAGTAGTCTCACCCACCACGCCGTAAACGCCGGCTGTGGCCGGTGTTTCTCATATGCGGGGCTAACCGCATGCTCCGCGGACCGGGGGAATACACAACCGGAACCCGCTCTTATCCCTGCCCCAGTGCCGGCGCAATAGCTAGCCGTGAAACTCGTCCGCCGATGTCTGGATTCCCCCAGTTCCTTGCACCCCCGCGATTCTCCTCATAGTCTGCGGAAAGTTACCGCCCGGTAACCACTCGCGCTTTCCCGCAGACAATGAGGTCACCATGAGGAAACATCTGGGCATCTTGGCGGTGTCCGCCGCGCTTTTGGGTTCATCCCTGGCCGCGGCGCCCGCCGTCGCAGCACCGACTGTCGCTGCACCCGCACCTGCCAGCCGCACCGACGTCGTTATCACCAGCTTTGACGGCACCCCCATCCACACGAACTTCTTCCCCGCCACCGGTCTTGCGGCCGGACAACAGGCACCCACTGTGATGGTGGGCCCCGGGTTCGGGCTGCCCGGCGGGCGTATCCCGCTGTCTTCCACCAGCACGCTGATCGGCTCCATCGGTATCGCTCCCCTGCGGGACGCCGGCTACAACGTGGTGACCTGGGACCCCCGCGGCTTCGGGCTCAGCGGCGGCGAGGCCTACGTCAACAATCCCGCCTATGAGGGCAGGGACGGATCCGCGATCATCGACTACATTGCCGCCCAGCCCGAAGCTCAACTGGAGTCCCCCGGCGATCCCCTACTCGGCATGGCAGGGGCGTCCTACGGCGGCGGCATCCAGTTTGTCCTCGCCTCCCAGGACCAGCGCGTGGACGCCATCACCCCGACCATCGCCTGGAATGACCTGACCACCAGCCTGTACAAGGCCGGCTCGTTCAAGACCGGCTGGGGCGCCCTGCTCTGCGCCGAGGGGACGGCGCTGGGACAGCTGGGCTCCCTCGTGGGCAACCAGGGCGCCCTTGCGGCGCCGGTCCGCAAGGCCTGCCAGGAAGGCCTGACCTACCCCAACCAGCTCAGCGCCGAGTCCATTGCATACTTTGAATCGCTGACCCCGGACACCATGTTCACCTCGATTACGGCGCCCACCCTGATCATCCAGGGCACGGCGGATACGCTCTTCACGCTGGATGAGGCCCGACGCAACTATGACCTCATCCGCGGCACCGGAACGCCCACCAAGATGCTGCAGTTCTGCGGCGGCCACGGGCTGTGCAATTCCGCTGCCGGACCGGACCGGATCACCCCCGCAGTGCTGAACTGGTTTGCCCGCTACCTGCGGAACGAACCGGTGGACACCGGCGCGGCCTTCCAGTTCATCGACCAGGCCGGCGTGACCCGCGGAGCGCCGGGCTACCCGCAGGCCACCGGCGCCCTGACCGGCACCGGGAAGGGGTCAATCATCCTCTCCCCCGCCGCCATCAGCGGGGCAGTCGTGGCAGCCGCCGTCGCTCCGGTGGCCGTCAACGTCCCCATCAGCGCCCCCACGGTGACGACGTCCGTGTTCGGCGCACCGCAGCTGACGCTGACCTACCGCGGCTCGGCCCGGCAGGTGAACACCCATGTCTATGCCCAGATCATTGACCGGTCCCGATCCTCCCTCGTGCTGGGCAACCAGGTCACACCGATTCCGCTGATCCTGGACGGGAAGGAACACACCCTGACCATCCCCTTGGAAGAGGTTTCCTACACCGCCGACCCAAATACCCGGCTGGTCCTGCAGGTCACGCCCGCCACCTCCGTCTACGCACTGCCGAAGGCGACGGCGCTGACCAGCTTCACCGCGTCTGTCACGGTTCCAACCGTGGCCGCCTACCCCGCGATCCCCTAGCGTCGAATAACGAAGAAGGGAACCAGCCGCCGGCTGGTTCCCTTCTTCGTGTGCACCCAGGCTCTTACTTCGTACCGACTGCCCGGAGCTGTTCTTCCACCTGTTCCAGGCTCTGCCCCCGGGTCTCCGGAACGAAGCGGCGGACAAACACCAGCGCCAGCAGGCCCAGCACCACGAAGATGAAGAAGGTCTTCGAGATGCCGATGGCGTCCATCAGGATCGGGAAGGAGAAGCCGACGGCGAAGTTGGTCATCCACTGCACGAAGACCGACAGGCCGATGCCCAGGCCGCGGACCTTCAGCGGGAAGATTTCCGAGAGCATCAGCCAGGTCACCGGTGAAACGGCGCCCTGCTGGAACGCCAGGAACGTAACCGTCAGGGCCAGGATGAGGTAACCGCGGACGCTGCCTTCGGTGACGAAGATGGAGACCAGCCCGATCAGCAGCAGCGAAGACCCGGTGCCGATCAGCCCGGTCATCAGCATGTGCCGACGGCGGACGCGGCCCAGCAGCCAGATGCCGACGATAGCCGCTGCCACGGACACCACGCCGTTGGCGATGTTGGCGGTGAGGGCTGCCTCGGTACCGAAACCGGCGTCGGCAAGGATCTGCGTGCCGTAGTACATGATCGCGTTCACGCCGGTGATCTGCTGAACGATGGACAGCCCCATACCGATCAGCAGCACCCGCAGCAGCCAGGGTTCCGCGAAGTCCCGCAGCGTACCTGCCTGTCCTGATTCCTTTTCCGCCAGGCCGCGCACTTCGTTATGTTCGGCCTGCGCGTCCGCCTCGCTGCGGATGCGGCGGAGCGCCGCGAGCGTTTCGGCAAAGCGCCCCTTGGAGGCGAGCCAGCGCGGGCTTTCGGGAACAAACGCGATGCCGATCCACAGGGCAATGGCAGGCAGGGTGGCCACCACCAGCATCCAGCGCCAGACCCCTTGGTCTTCACCCCAGATGTTGCCGATCACCGCGTTGGCAACAAAGGCGACCAGCTGGCCCGTGACAATCATGAGCTGGTCGCGGGTAACCATCTGGCCGCGGCGTTCCGCCGGCGCGAGCTCGGCCAGGAAAACGGGCACCAGCGCCGAAGCACCGCCCACGGCCAGGCCGAGCACAATCCGGGACAGCACCATGACGGCGATCGTTGGTGCCAGGGAGGTGCCGAGGGTTCCAATCAGGAAGACGACGGCGAGTCCCATCAGGATCCGGCGCCGGCCGAACCGATCGGTCAGCTTCCCGGAAATAGCCCCGCCAAACGCCGCGCCGAAGAGCAGGCTGGAGGTGATCAGGCCTTCGGTGAAGGGGGTCAGGCCCAGATCGTCTTCCATGTACGGCAGGGCGCCGTTGATGACACCGGTATCGTAGCCGAACAGGAAACCGCCAAGGGTGACGATCCAGGAGGCACGGCGAAGCGCGCGTCTGTGCGGGGAAGCCTTGGGAGCCCGGTCGGGGCCATTTACTGTGGTGGACATTTGCGACTTTCGTGGCTGGGACGCACAAAACCCCCGTCCAGCGGAGAAATCCGTTGGACGGGGGTGTGCAGGGACGAGCTAGAGGGCTGCGTAGACTTCGCGCAGCAGCGTAGCGGTCTCGGACGGCGTCTTGCCGACCTTCACGCCCGCGGCCTCGAGGGCTTCCTTCTTGGCCTGTGCCGTTCCGGCGGAACCGGAAACGATGGCACCGGCATGACCCATGGTCTTACCTTCGGGAGCCGTGAAGCCCGCCACGTAGCCGACAACCGGCTTCGTGACGTTGGCCTTGATGAACTCAGCGGCACGCTCTTCGGCGTCGCCGCCGATTTCGCCGATCATCACGATGGCCTTGGTTTCGGGATCCGCTTCGAAGGCAGCGAGTGCATCGATGTGGGTGGTGCCGATGACCGGGTCGCCGCCGATGCCGATGGCGGTGGAGAAGCCAAGGTCACGCAGCTCGTACATCATCTGGTAGGTCAGGGTGCCGGACTTGGAGACCAGGCCGATGGGGCCCTTGCCGGTGATGTTGGCGGGCGTGATGCCGACCAGTGCTTCACCCGGGGTGATGATGCCGGGGCAGTTCGGGCCGATGATGCGGGTGACCTGGTTGCCGTCGGCGTCCACCTTGGACTGGGCGTGGGCCCAGAACTCGGCGGAATCCTGTACCGGAACGCCTTCGGTGATGACGACGACGAGGCCGATGCCGGCGTCGATCGCTTCCATTACGGCGTCCTTGGTGAAGGCCGGCGGTACGAAGACGATGGAGACATCGGCGTCGGTCTTGTCGATGGCCTCGGCAACGGTGCCGAAGACAGGCAGTTCAACGTCGCCGTGGGTGACGGTGGTGCCGGCCTTGCGGGCGTTCACGCCGCCGACAACCTGGGTGCCGGCCTTGAGCATCAGGGCGGTGTGCTTGGTGCCTTCGCCGCCGGTGATGCCCTGAACGATGACCTTGGAGTCCTTGTTCAAGTAGATAGACATAGGTGGGTTCTCTCTTCTAGGTTTCGACAGGCTCGGTTAGCGAGCAGCGTGAGCGAGCTCGGCGGCCTTGTCGGCGCCTTCGTCCATGGTGGTGGCCAGGGTGACCAGCGGGTGGTTGGCCTCGGCAAGGATGCGGCGGCCTTCCTCGACGTTGTTGCCGTCGAGACGGACGACCAGCGGCTTGTTGGCTTCGTCGCCCAGGATTTCCAGGGCCTTGACGATGCCGTTGGCCACGGCGTCACAGGCGGTGATTCCGCCGAAGACGTTGACGAACACGGACTTGACCTGGGAGTCATTCAGGATGACGTCCAGGCCGGCGGCCATGACGGAGGCGGAGGCGCCGCCGCCGATGTCCAGGAAGTTGGCCGGCTTCACGTTGCCGTGATTTTCGCCGGCGTAGGCGACGACGTCGAGGGTGGACATAACCAGGCCTGCACCGTTGCCGATGATGCCCACTTCGCCGTCCAGCTTGACGTAGTTGAGGTCGTTTTCCTTGGCCTTGGCCTCGAGCGGATCCGCGGCGTCCTTGTCTTCCAGCGCTGCGTGGCCGGGCTGGCGGAAGTCGGCGTTTTCGTCGAGGGAGACCTTGCCGTCGAGGGCCAGGATCTCGCCGTTGCCGGTCTTCACCAGCGGGTTGACCTCAACGAGGGTGGCGTCTTCCTTGGTGAAGACATCCCACAGCTTGATGATGGCGTTCATAACGCCTTCGCGCAGCTCGGGGGCGAACCCGGCGGCGTCGACGATCTCTGCGGCCTTGGCGGAGTCAATGCCGACGGCGGGGTCAACGGCAATGCGGGCGAGTGCGTCGGGACGCTCCACGGCCAGCTGCTCGATCTCCATGCCGCCCTCAACCGAGCACATGGCCAGGTAGTTGCGGTTTGCGCGGTCCAGCAGGACCGAGAAGTAGTATTCCTCGGCAATGTCGGCACCCTGGGCAATCATCACCGTGTTAACGGTGTGGCCCTTGATGTCCATGCCGAGGATGTTGGATGCGTGCTCGAAAGCTTCATCGGCGGTCTTGGCAACCTTCACGCCGCCGGCCTTGCCTCGGCCACCAACCTTGACCTGCGCCTTGACGACTACAACGCCGCCGATCTTCTCAGCAGCAGCTTTGGCTTCTTCAGGAGTGTGCGCCACGATTCCGGCGAGCACGGGTACACCGTGCGCCTCAAACATATCGCGCGCCTGATATTCAAACAGGTCCACGGGCTAGTGTCCTTCTACGTCGAAGTAGGGGTTTACATGCGATCTGGCGATCGCCGAGCAGATGCATCCGGCCGGTCTGCCCCATCAGGAACTTTAGTCCCTTAGGGCAGAACGCCGATCCCAGACTACCCCTTTAGTGATAAAGCACACAGTTCTATCGTTTGTAGAAAATGCCCGGTCTGGGTTATGAAAAAACTCCCTGCTCAGCTCTCTTTGGTGAGCGGCGCGTAACGCAGCAGCAGGCGTTTCTCGCCGACGTCGAACTTCACCTTCGCTACCGTCTTATCCCCTGCGCCTTCCACCGCCAGCACCGTGCCGGAGCCGAAGGACGTGTGGTTGACCTTGTCGCCGGCGGCCACGGACACGACTTCCTTCTGCGGCTGCACGCGGCCGATGGCCTTGGCCACCGGTGAATTGGCGGTGCTGCCGCCGGTGCCGCTCGGCGCTCCGGCGCCCCAGGAGGATCCGCCGTAGCGGCTTGAGGTGATACTGCCGCCGCCGCCCCAGGTGGGACGGTCCATGCCCTCGCGCTTCCACTCAATCAGCTCGGCCGGAACTTCGCTGACAAACTGGCTGGCGGGGTTGTACTGGCTCTGGCCCCACATGCTGCGAACCTCGGACCGGGTCAGGTACAGGCGCTGGCGTGCCCGGGTCAGTCCCACATAGGCCAGCCGCCGTTCCTCGGCCAGTTCGGCCGGATCCGTGGCCGAACGCTGGTGCGGGAACAGGCCCTGTTCCATGCCGGTGAGGAAAACGACCGGGAATTCCAGTCCCTTCGCGGTGTGCAGGGTCATCAGGGTCACCACGCCCTGCCGGCGGGATTCCTCGACGGCGGCCGCGACTTCCTCCGCCGAACCGCCGGGGGCATCGGGAATGGAATCGGCGTCCGCCACCAGGGAGACCTGCTCCAGGAACTCGCCGAGGGAACCCTCTGGATTGTCCCGCTCATATTCGCGGACCACGGCGACCAGTTCGGCCAGGTTCTCGACCCGGGATTCGTCCTGCGGGTCATTGCTGGAACGCAGCTGCGCCAGGTAGCCGGTCTGTTCCAGCACGGCTTCCAGGGCTGCGGACGCGCCGGAGCCGCTGGCCACCTCGGCGAGGTCGTCAATCAGCTTGACGAAGCCGTTGATGGAGTTGAGCGAGCGGGTGGCCAGACCCGGAGCCTCCTCGGCACGCCGCAGGGCGGCCATGAAGGAGATCCGTTCACGTTCGGCGAGGGCGGCCACGGAGTACTCGGCGCGGTCGCCGATGCCCCGCTTGGGTTCGTTGAGGATCCGGCGCAGGTTCACGACGTCGTCCGAATTCACCAGCACGCGAAGGTAGGCCAGCGCGTCCTTGATTTCCTTGCGCTCGTAGAACCGCGTGCCGCCGACCACCTTGTAGGGCAGACCCACCCGCACCAGGACGTCTTCCAAGGAACGGGACTGCGCGTTGGTCCGGTAGAAGACGGCGACGTCGCCCGGGCGCAGGTTCTCCTCGTCCTGCAGGCGGTCGATCTCCTCGGCGATGAAACGGGCTTCCTCGTGCTCGTTCTCACCCACGTAGCCGATGATCTTTTCGCCGTCGCCCTCCGCTGTCCACAGCCGCTTCTCTGGGCGGTTGGGATTGCGGGAGATCACCGCGTTGGCGGCGTTGAGGATGGTCTGCGTGGAGCGGTAGTTCTGCTCGAGCAGGATGGTCCGCGCGCTCGGGTAGTCCTTTTCGAAGTCATTGATGTTGCGGACGTCGGCGCCGCGGAAGGCGTAAATGGACTGGTCGGAGTCGCCCACCACGGTGAGTTCGGCCGGCGGCACGTCCAGCGCGTCGTCGTCGCTGCCCACCAGTTCGCGGACCAGGGCGTACTGCGCGTGGTTGGTGTCCTGGTATTCGTCCACCAGGATGTGCCGGAAGCGCCGCCGGTAGTACTCGGCGACACCGGGGAACGCGCGGAACATAAACACGGTCTGCGCAATCAGGTCATCGAAGTCCATGGCGTTGGCCTGGCGCATCCGCTGCGCGTAGCCCTTGTAGACGTCTGCGACGGCCTGCTCGAAGGGATCGGAGTAGTTGGCCGATTCCGCGTAGGACTCTTCGTCGATGAGTTCGTTCTTCAGGGCGGAGATCTTGTTCATGATCGACTTGGGCGTGAAGCGCTTCGGATCCAGATCCAGCCCCTTGGCCACCAGCGTGATCAGGCGCAGCGAGTCCGCCGAGTCGTAAATGGAGAAGTTCGAGTTCATCCCCACGGTCTTGGCTTCCCGGCGCAGGATCCGCACGCAGGAGGAGTGGAAGGTGGAGATCCACATGGTCTTCGCGACGCCGCCCACCAGGTTTTCGATCCGCTCGCGCATTTCGGCGGCGGCCTTGTTGGTGAAGGTGATGGCGAGGATCTGGCCGGGGTTGGACCGGCCGGTGGCGAGCAGGTAGGCGATCCGGTGGCTGAGCACCCGGGTCTTGCCCGAGCCGGCACCGGCCACGATCAGCAGCGGTGAGCCGGCATGCTTCACCGCTTCCTCCTGCTGCGGATTCAGCCCCTGCAGCAGGTCCGCGGCCCGGCTTTCGTCCGCGTAGGAGGAGCCCCTTCGCTCAGTGCCGGAAGGCGGCGCCGTTGCGGCAGGCGCCGGTTCGGCTTTGCGGGGTGCGGGAAAGAGTGGATCAAAGAGATAGTCCATGATGGCTTTAAGTCTAGGCGCTGCGGCTGACATTCCGGTGAGCACCCAAACCGTCCGCTCCCGCGGGGCGGACCGGGACGGACCGGGCCGAACCGGTCAGCCGGAGGTCAGGGCGCCGTGGATCTCGCGGACCGCTGAGGCGGTGCCGGCAATGTGCCAACGGAAGCCATGCACTTCGACGACGGCGGTGCTGCCGCCCGCGGCTCGGACTATGGCCTTGCCCGGCAGCCAGTCCCATTCCGGGCAGCTGTGCTGGAACCAGGCGCCGGACTGGCCGGTGGCCACGCGGGCCAGGTCGCAGGAGCCGGATCCCATCATCCGGATGGTCGCCGCCCGCGAAGCCGCCGCTGTCCATGGACCGGTGACCTCGGGGCGGAGCAGCCAGGTGGGGTGGATGTAGGTTCCCGCGGACAGGCGGTCCAGCGATTCGTCACCGGGTGGAGCAATAACGGATCCGTTGACCGTGGCCGGGAAGCCCTTCCCCCCGATCCACAGTCGGTCTTCCTGCGGCTGGTAGATGGCGCCCAGCAGGACATCCGGGTCTCCGGGAGGTTCGTGCGGACCGGGTTCGTTCCGAAGCGCGATGGCCGAGCACCAGTAGGTGGAGCCGGCGAAGAAGTTGTAGGTTCCGTCCACCGGGTCGATGACCCAGGACCGGCCGGAGGTGCCCTGGTGGCTGGCACCCTCCTCCCCCACAATCCCGTCATCCGGGCGCAGTTGCCGCAGCCGGTTCACCACCAGGGCCTCAGCCTCGCGGTCCGCGGCGGTAACGACGTCGGACACCGAGGTCTTCTCGCTGGCGGTCAGCCCTTCCGAGCGCATGCGCAGGGCAAGCTGCCCGGCCTCCCGCACCAGCTCGGCGGCGAGGTCGAAGTCTTCGGGGGATGCAACGGCACTCATAGCCCCCAGCGTAGCCGCCTGCCGGCGCCCCGGACAGGCGCACACGGGGCGGCTCATCGGGGTGCGGGACCGGTGCGGCCATACTGTACCTATGGGAAAAACCGCCGCGCAGCGCGCCGCCAAACACGGAGTCCAAGCCGGACAAGCCCGCCCGGGCGCCCCGGGAGCAATACCCGCGGGACCGCAGGGTAAGAGCAGCCCGGGTCTGCTTGTGATTGCGGGGGTGGTGGCCACACTGTTCCTGTTCTGGTACCTGCACCTCATGGTGCCGGGCCAGTTGTCCGAACTCGCGGACGGCCTGTCCATGCCCGACTCCATGGTCTTCGGCTACGGCGAAGACCACCTGGCGGCCCTGCGCAGTGCCATGGACGAGGAGGCGCTGGGCCGGCTCAGTTACGTGCACAAGACGGCCGGGACGCTCTTTCCCCTGATCTTCGGCCTGACCTGGCTGCTGATCATCGGGCTGAACACCCAGCGCCGGGCATTGCGCTGGGTGCTCTTCAGTGCGCCGATCCTCTTTGTGGTGGCCGACCTGTGGGAGAACATTGCCATTGACAATGCCCTCGGTGCGGCCGAACTAACGGGCGGAGATGCCGCCCTGGCCGGCACGCTGACCGTCGCCCGCTGGATCCTGCTGGGGCTCAGCCTCGTGGCGTCCGTGGTGTCCGTCTTTACCCGCAGGGTTGGACGGCCACCAGAACTTGTCGCCCAGGACAAAGGTTAGGGCCGGGACCACGACGGTCCGCACCAGCAGCGTGTCAAACAGGACACCGATGGCCACGATGATGCCCACCTGGGTCAGGGTCACCAGCGGCAGGACGCCGAGGACCGCGAAGACGGCCGCCAGCAGGATGCCGGCGCTGGTGATCACGCCGCCGGTGGAGCGCAGGGCCGCCAGCATGCCCTGCTTGGTGCCCATGGTGGCCGCGTTTTCCCGGGCGCGGGTGGTCAGGAAGATGTTGTAGTCCACACCCAGTGCCACCAGGAACAGGAACGAGTAGAGCAGTGTCTGCACGTCCATGGCCGGGAAGTCGAGCACATTCTCGAACAGCAACCAGCTCAGACCGGTTGCGGCCAGGAACGTCAGCAGCACGGAGGCGACCAGCAGCACCGGTGCCACCAGGGAACGCAGCAGGATCATCAGCACAAGGAACACCAGGGCGATCACGGAGGTGCCCACCAGCACGGTGTCGTGCTGGTTCGCAGCCAGCTGGTCCACCCGTTCGGCGGCCTCGCCGCCTACCAGCGCCTCATAGTCCTCACCGGCAAGGTCGTTCCGCAGGTCGGTGATGAAGGTGTTGGCTTCGTCGGTGCCGGCCTCGTACCCGGTGACCAGTTCCACCCGGGTACGTCCGTCATGCTCGGTGCCGGGAGTCGCCGCAGTGACGCCTTCGATGCCGGAGAGCTGCGCGACGGCGTCGTCCGCCGAGTCGGTGTCCACCAGGACGGTGACGGGCGAGGATGAGCCGGCCGGGAAGCCTTCGGACAGGGTCTCCGCAGCTGTGACGGCCTGGGGCTTTTCCCGGAACTGCTCGTTTTCGCTCAGGCCGATCTGCAGGGTGAACAGGGCGCTGCCCAGGGCCAGCAGCACCAGGACGGCGGTGCCGGCAATGGTCTTGGGCCGGCGTGCGGTGGCTTCACCGAGGCGGCCCCAGAACTTGCCTTCCTTGGCCGGGTCCCCCACCTTGGGCACAAAGGGCCAGAACAGTTTGCGGCCCAGCAGCACCAGGGCCACCGGCAGCAGGAACAATGCGCTGAAGATGGCCAGCACAATGCCGATGGCCGCCGAGAAGCCGAGGCCGCGGTAGCTCTGGGTATCGGCGAACAGCAGGGTGAGCAGGGCCAGGATGACGGTGCCGCCGCTGGCAATGATGGCTTCGCGGGTGCGGGTCAGGGCCTTGCGCATGGCCTCGTACACGGAGTCGTGGACGCGCAGTTCCTCCCGGTACCGGGCAATGAGCAGCAGGGCATAGTTGGTGGCTGCACCGAAGACCAGGACGCTGGTAATACCTACGGCGGACGGATCCACGGTAATTCCCGTGGCCGGGGCCAGCAGGTCCACTACCTTTGCGGCCAGCTGTTCGATGGCGCCGACAATCGCCAGCGGCACGATCCAGAGCCACGGCGAACGGTAGGTGATCAGCAGCAGCACGGCGACGACGCCGGCGGTGACGGTCAGCAGCACGAAGTTGGCGCCCGAGAACACGCCGGCCAGGTCAGCACTGAAGGCCGCCCCGCCGGTCAGCTCCGCCTTAACGCCCTCGGGAGCGGCATCGGCAACGGCGGTCCGGAGATCTTCGACCTCCGCAGAGACGGCGTCACCGTCGTCGGCGGCTGCCTGCAGCGTCAGCGGAACAATCGCGACCAGCCGGTTTTCCGAAACCACCGGCGGAACCTGCGGCGGCGGACCCGAGGCCCCGGCCTCCGTAACCGCCGCGTTGATCCCGGCAATGCCGGCAGTGTCCGCGTCCGTCAGCGGACCGCCGTCCTCCCGGGAAACCACCACAATGGCGGAGGATTCCTGCGCGTCGGGGAACTCCTGAAGCAGGTCGGCGACCTGGGCGGACTGGTACTTGTCATTCAGCCCACCCACGTCGGTGGTGTCGCTTTCCTGTGCCGGCAGGGCGAACAGGCCAATGATGACGGCCACCCCGATCAGCAGCGTGATCCACGCCGTCTTGGCGTTCTTCACTATCCCTGCATACATGCGCTTCTCCAAGCCGTCTAAAAAGTATCTCCATTCGAAAGTATCTTAGATATAGAGATACTTCAATTCCCAGTTACTATTGGTTTGTGGAGGACAAAGAGCTACGGCGGGAGATCGTCGACGCAATCCGCGGCATGAGCCTTGACGGCCAGCGTGTCGCGGACGCTTTCGCGCACTCCAACGGCCTGAATGCCACGGACATGCGCGCCCTGGTGCTCATCATGGAGGCGGAGATGCGGCATGAGGCACTAACCGCCGGGCAGCTCAGCGCCAGGCTGGGCACCTCCTCCGGCGCCACCACCGCGGTGATCGACCGGCTGGAGCGCATCGGCCACATCCACCGCAACCGCAGCCATGCGGACAGGCGGAAGGTTACCCTGCACTTCGAGCCCCTGGCCATGCAGCTTGCCGGTGCCTACTTCGGCCCCCTGGGCGCCCTCACCGACGAGGTCATGTCCCGGTACACGGAAACGGAGCTGCGCACCATCCTGGGCTTTATGCAGGCCATCCGTGAGAGCTACGACCGCCATATTAAGGACCGGCAGTCCGACGGCGCCGCGCCCCCCGACAACGACGGCGCTCCGGACGGGTTGCAACCACGCAGCGGGAGAAACGGGTAAGCTGGTACCGCCCGCCGGGAAGTCGGCGGTCCGCCCTCGTAGCTCAGTAGGATAGAGCGGCCCTCTCCTAAAGGGCAGGTCGTCGGTTCGATTCCGGCCGGGGGCACATTTTTCTTTAAGGGGCACCCCTCTTCGCCCGTGGACTTACTCCACTGCCTCCGCTGCCGGCTCAGCGGCGAACTGGGTGTTGTACAGCTCCGCGTAGCGCCCGTCCCGCTCCAGCAGTTCCGCGTGCGTTCCCTGTTCCGCGATCCGACCGCCCTCGATGACCAGGATCCGGTCGGCATTGCGGATGGTGGAGAGCCGGTGGGCAATCACGACGGCGGTCCGCCCCTGCAGCGCCTCACCCAGGGCGGCCTGCACGGCGGCCTCGGACGTGGAATCCAAAGCGGCCGTGGCCTCATCCAGGATCACGATCCGCGGCTGTGCCAGCAGCAGCCGCGCGATGGTCATGCGCTGGCGTTCCCCGCCCGAAAGCCGGTAGCCGCGCTCCCCCACCATGGTCTCCAACCCGTCCGGCAGGGACCGTACCATGTCCTCCAGCCGCGCACGGCGCAGCGCATCCCAGACCTGGTCGTCGCCGGCTTCGGGGTTAGCCAGCAGCAGGTTCGCCCGGATGGTCTCGTGGAACAGGTGCCCGTCCTGGGTCACCATGCCCAGCGCCTGCCGGATGCCAGCAAAACTCAGGTCCCGCACATCGGTGCCGGAGAAGCGCACGGCCCCCGAATCGACGTCGTACAGCCGTGCCAGCAGCTGCGCAATGGTCGACTTGCCCGCTCCCGAAGTCCCAACCAGGGCGACGGTCTGCCCCGGTTCAACGCGGAAGGACACCCCATGCAGGACTTCCTCCCCGCCGCGGGTGTCCAGGACAGCCACCTCTTCCAGCGAGGCGAGGGACACCTTGTCCGCGGTGGGATAGGCGAACCGGACGTCGTCGAACTCCACGCTCAGGGGCCCGGCCGGCACCGGTGCCGGGGATTTTTTCTCACGGATCAAGGGGCGAAGGTCCAGGATTTCGAAGACCCGCTCGAAGCTCACTACCGCGCTCATGATCTCCACCCGGGCGTTGGCCAGGGAGGTCAGCGGCGCATAAAGCCGGGTCAGCAGCAGCGCCAGGGTCACGACGTCGCCCGTGTTCAGGCTGCCCTGGAGCGCCAAGTAACCGCCCAGCCCGTAGACCAAGGCCAGGGCCAGGGCTGACACCAGGGTCAGGGCCGTCACGAAGACGGCCTGCATCATTGCCATCTTCACGCCGATGTCCCGCACCCGGGAGGCGCGGAGGGCGAATTCGCGCGACTCGGCGTCGGGCCGGCCGAACAACTTGACCAGGGTGGCACCGGGTGCGGAGAACCGCTCGGTCATCTGCGTGCCCATGGACGCGTTGTGGTTGGCAGCCTCCCGACGGAGCGCGGCGAGCCGGCCGCCCATCCGCCGTGCCGGCAGCAGGAACACCGGCAGCAGCAACATGGCCAGCACGGTCACCTGCCAGGAAGTTCCGAGCATCACGATCAGGGTCAGCACCAGTGCGACGACGTTGCTCACCACGCCGGAAAGGGTTCCGCTAAAGGCCTGCTGGGCACCGATTACGTCATTGTTGAGCCGGCTGACCAGCGCACCCGTGCGCGTGCGGGTAAAGAAGGCAATGGGCATCTTCTGGACGTGGTCGAACACCGCGGTGCGCAGATCCAGGATGACGCTTTCGCCGATACGCGAGGAAAACCAGCGCGTGGCAAGGGAGACTGCCGCGTCCGCCACGGCGACGGCGGCAATCAGCAGAGCCAACCGGATCACGACGTCCGGCGCGGTGCCGGCCACGATGGAGTTGACCACCTGCCCGGCCAGGACCGGCGTCGCCACGGCCAGGAACGCGCCCACCACGGACAACAGCACGAACCCCAGGAGCCGGGTCCGGTAGGGAGCGGCGAAGCGGACAATCCGCTTCAGTGTTTCCCGCGAAATCTTGCCGTCTACGCCTTTGGCGCGGGAGATCTGCATCAGCGAACCCCACGCTGCGCCTTCCATGCTCATGTCTGTTCCTCCGATATCCGCACGTTCCAGCTTAAGCCCGTCCGGAGGACGTTCCCGGCCGATCGCTAGTGGCTGAAACTGCTGCGGAATCCGCCCCTGAGGGCACAGTGAAACAAGTCACTATTTTGGCTCCGGGCGCTGGTACACTTCGAATCGCTGCCCCTGAAGCTGAACCGGGCACCGACGAAAGGCCGTAATGCCCCCGGCACTCAAACCCTTCGCCGCCCCCATGGGCGACGCCTCTTCGGAGGGCAATATTCCCGGCACAGAACCGCGTCCCACGGCGCTGGTTGCCGTTGAACAGCCCGAGGTCTTCTCCGTCGTGGCCGGAATCCTCGCCGATGCGGGCCTGGATGCAGTCCCCGTGCTGGACCTGGACGAGGCCATGGAAGCTGCCCGGTCCGGCTCGCCGGTGCTGGCGGTGGTGGATTCCACCGTCCGTCAGGTTGCCGGAATGGACATGCTCAAGCGCCTCCGGCACGAACCGGCCATGACCAAGCTGCCGGTCATCCTCGTGGCAGGCGAGGCCGGGCTGGACATGGACTTCATGGTTGACCTGGGCATTGCCGACTTCGTGTCCAGCCCGGTGGACCCCGAGGACCTGGCGCGCCGGGTCAACCTCATCCTGGCCACCGCGCGGGCACGCAGGGACCGGCGGGCGGCCACCTCACGGCTGCGCGAGGATACGCGCCGCATTTCCGCCGCCATCCGGGCCACGAATGATCCGCAGCAAATGGCTGAGGTAGTGGTTCACGGACTCGGAGCCACCTTCGAAGCGGACCACGTACTGCTGGTGACCTTCCCGGATGAGCGCGTTCCGGAACTTGCGCTGGCGTGGAGCCGTGAGGACACCTCCGGGGGCATTCCCGCGTTGAACGCACATACCACCGGCGAGCTGGCCGAAACGCTCTGGGAGCGGGGCCGGGGAATGGCGGTGGAAGACCACGGTCAGCCCGCCGATGAGCCGGTATCGATAAGCGCCGAATCACGGACTGCCGGGCTGCGCACCTCCGTGATTGTGCCGCTCGGCCACGGAGACAAGGCGTTCGGGCTGCTCTGGCTTGCCGGCGAGGGTGCCCCGCGGGACTGGACGAGCACGGAGATCTCCCTGATCCAGCATGTCAGCGGAAACCTGGCGCACGGCCTCGTGCAGGGAAACCTGATTACCGCACAGCGGATGGTGCTCAAACGCCAGCGTGACCTGGACCGGGCCAAGACCGATTTCGTGGCCACGGTCAACCACGAACTGCGGACACCGCTGACCTCGATCACCGGCTACCTGGACCTCATCCTCGACGGCTCGGGCGGGGACATCCCGGACGACGTCGCGCAGATGCTCAAGATCGTTGGCCGCAATGCCGTTCGACTCAACCAGCTGATCAGTGACCTGCTGACCATTTCCCGGCAGGATGCGGATGAGACCAACCTCGAGGTGGAGGAAGTGGACTTGGAAGAACTCCTGCGCGCCGTTGCCGCCTCACTGGCACCGGCCGCCGGGGCCAGCAGCCTGGACCTGCGGTTGGAGCTCGGCACCGATCCCTTGCTGGTCGACGGAGACCGCGCCCAGTTGGAGCAGGTCTTCACCAACCTCTGCTCCAACGCCGTGAAATTCACGCCGGCCGGTGGAACCGTGCAGGTCAGTGCCGCGCTGGTGTCACCGGACGGCGCCGGCCCCGTTGTGCGGGTACAGATCCGCGACACCGGCATCGGCATCCCGGAAGCGGACCTGCCCAACCTGTTTCGGCGTTTCTTCCGTGCCTCCAATGCCACGTCCGCAGCCATCCCCGGTACCGGCCTGGGCCTGGCCATCGTCCAGGACATCGTGCTTCAGCACGGCGGGGACCTGGGGATTGCCTCCAAGGTGGGCGAGGGCACCACGGCCACCGTCCAGCTTCCGGCCGCCCGCTAGGCGCCCGCCGACAACTGCGGCTGGACGGGTGCGGGGGCGGCAGCCAGGATCCGTTCCGGCGCGGAATAGCAGTTCAGCGACGTACCGCGGCTGAAACCGATCAGCGTTAGTCCGGCGTCCTTGGCCAGGTCCACGGAAAGCGCGGACGGCGCGCTGACGGCGGCGAGCACCGGGATGCCCGCGAGCTGGGCCTTCTGGACCAACTCGAAGGACGCCCGTCCGGATACCTGCAGCACCATGCCGCGCAGGGGCAGCATCCCGGCGCGCAGGGCCCACCCCACCACCTTGTCCACCGCGTTGTGCCGGCCAACGTCCTCGCGCAGGCACAACAGCTCGCCGTCGGCGTTGAACAGACCCGCCGCGTGGACGCCGCCGGTGCGGTCAAAGACCTTCTGGCCTTCGCGCAGCCGGTCCGGCAGGGCCGCCAGCATGTCCAGCGGGAGCCTCACTGCGTCCGAGGACGGATCGAAGTGCGACGACTTCCGGACCGCCTCGATGGATGCCGTTCCGCAGATGCCGCAGGAGCTGGACGTATAGACGTGCCGTTCCATCCCGGTGTCCGGGAGCGGGGTACCCGGCCGGAGCTGGACATCCACCACATTGAAGGTCTGCTTGCCATCGTCATCCACTCCGGCGCAGTACCGCAGGCTGATGAGCTGGGCCGGATCCCAGATCACCCCTTCTGAGACCAGGAACCCGGCCACCAAGTCGAAGTCGTCGCCGGGCGTCCGCATGGTGACGGTGAAGGACTTACCCATCACCCGGATTTCCAGCGGTTCTTCCCCCGCCAATACGTCGTCCCGCCGGCTGACGGTCCCGTCCAACCGGAAGCGTGTGACCCGCCCTCGCTGGGTAACCCGTCCCATGGTGTCTCCCTGTCTTTAGTGCATTGACTCTGGCTCCGGGTGGCCGGGGCTTCCCGGGGTGTCCTGCTCGCCGTGCATACCAGTGGCCGGGCTTATCCGGACGGTGCGCGGTTGACCTGCCATGGCAGGGGCAGCGCCATCACGGCCTGGTCCCTGATGCAGCCCTCCGGCGGCACCACCATAACGGCGTCCGCCTCGGCCAGTCCGCGGAGCATCCCGGAGCGGAAATACGGCGAAGGCATGGCCCGGTCTTCCTGGATGCTGCAGGGAACCAGCCGGGTCCTTCCGGGCAATGGTTCCAGATCCACACCCGCAAGGACATGCCGTTCACGGGAAATCGGTGCCCCGCGGAGTCCGTCCAGCAGCGGTTGGACGATCGTGAAGACGGCCATCATCGCGGCCAGCGGGTTGCCGGGCAGCGCTACCAGCAGGCGGCCGTCCTGCAACCGGGCCAGCATGGTGGGATGCCCCGGACGCATGGCAATTCCGTCAACGAGGAGTTCAGCCTCGACCTCTTCCAAGGCACGGCGCAGGTGATCCGCGTCCGAACGTCCGGTGCCGCCGGTAGTGACGAGGACGTCGCCGGAAGACATTGCGATGGAGAGTTCATCCGTGGCTTCGCTGCTCAGCGCCGCCACCACATCCTCCAGCCGGTCCGGCAGGCGCCGGACGACGTCGATGCGTCCGCCCAGCATCGTGATCAGCTGCGGCAGCTGGGGTCCAAAGGTGTCCCGGACCTGTCCGGGCTCGGGCAGGCCGGCTTCGATGACTTCATCTCCGGTCAGCAGCAGGGACACGCGCGGGGAGCGCAGCACCGGCAGGGTGTCATGTCCGCACACGGCAGCCAGTGCAATATGGGCCGGGTTGAGCAGCTTGCCCGCAGGGATAGTGGTCTCCCCCGCCGCCGCCTCTTCGCCGGCCGGGCGGATATGTTCGCCGGCACGCGGTTCCGACTCCTTTGCCTGGTCGCTGAGCGTCAGCTGCGGCGGCGTTGTGGCCGACACCGTTCCGCTTTCGGAGCGCAGGACGGCTTCGGCGCCTTCGGGGATAAGCCCGCCGGTGAGGATCTGCACGGCCTCGCCCGGCTGAAGGGCACGGCGGCCCGATTCACGGTGGATCTGCCAGCGCTCCACCTCGGGTTCCTCATGGGTAATGACAGTCCACGGCGGCGGCCCCGCGACAACCCATCCGTCCATGGCCGCTGAGGCGTAATGCGGTACCGGTTGCAGGGCACTGGTTTCGAGGGCCAGAATCCGGCCGAGTGCCTCGTCGAGGGGCACCGTCTCATACGGCAGTGGACGGGCGGCCGCATAGGCGGCGTGGCGGGCCTGCGCCCAGGAGGCATTGGGCTGGGCCGGCAGGATGACGGGTGCGGCATGTTCGCTCATCGGACATCTCCTTCCGCTGCAGCGTTCCGGCACTGTTCCGTGGCTACGGCCATGGCAGATTCCATGGCGACGGCGTCGCCGGCCTGGCCGCTGCCGGCGGCGAGGCCCGCCGCATATCCGACAATGAAGGTGGTCAGCGGGGCGGCGGGCCGCACCACGCTGTGCGCTGCAGCTGCAGCCAGATCGAGGACAGCGGAGACATCCACCGGTGTGCCCTCGAGTTCCAGCGCCTGCAGCAGCCTGCCGCTCCACGCCTCGAGTTGTTCCTGCTGGCTTGCCATTCGTGCTCCTTCGTTTCGCTTGGGGACCGCCCGGTGCTACGGCAGGTCCCCGGCGCTCACACCCAAGGTTTGTGCATCGTTCCAGGTGTCAACATCGGCTGTACTCGTCGGGGGAACATCAACACCCCTCCATTGCACCCTAGCAAGCAACGCCTTCATGGGCTTGTTCGCTAAACCCTCTGCGGCCAGGGAATCAACAGCGGCGCGCAGGTCAGCTGTGCGGTAAAGCGCCGCCAGCGGCTGGCGGGTGCCGCTGGAATCCACTGCCAGCAGGCTCTCTGCGGGCGGCACGGCCGCCGCAGCCAGCAGGGCCCGGACAGCGGCGGCGACCTGCGGCATATCGCAGGCCAGGACCATCGTCCACGGGCTTTCGCCGCTGTCCCGGTTCCCATCCGCCAGGGCGGCCAGGGCGGCGACGGCGGCTCCGACCGCTGCTGCCGGTCCGGCGTAGGCCGGCTCCTCGCGGACCAGCAGCGGTCTCCCCGGGCACCCGGCCGGTACGGTGGAACCGAGCAGCTTCGCCAGCTCCGGCGGCCCCGCGACGGCGACATTTCGTGCATCCGGCACGGCGGCAAGGGTGGTTTCCAACAGGGTTCGCTCCCCGGCCAGGAGCAGCGCCTTGGGTGTGCCTCCAAGGCGCGTGGAACGGCCGCCCGCCAGGATCACTGCATCATAAGCAGCGGACATCAGGCAGCCGTGTCATTCTGCAGGAACGGGTCCCACTGCGGCGACGGACGTTCCAGCTCGCGGATCTGCCAGCGCGCACCCCGGGGTGCCTTGGGAGATACCCGCAGCTCCCAGCCGAGTTGGGCCAGCGTCCGGTCCCCTTTGCTGTTGTTGCACCGCAGGCAGCAGGCCACCAGGTTTTCCCAGCTGTCATCGCCGCCGCGGGACCGCGGCACCACGTGGTCCACGGTAGCCGCCGCCTTTCCGCAATAGGCGCATTCATGGTTATCCCGGCGCAGGACGCCCCTTCGGGTGGCAACGGTGCCCTCCCGGTAGGGAATCTTCACGTACCGGTGGAGCAGGATCACCGAAGGTCGAGGGAGGATTTCGTTGGGCCCGACCACGGGCTCGCCGCTTTCCGCCACCACACTCGCCTTTCCATTCAGGACCAGCACCAAGGCGCGGCGGAAAGTGATCACGGCCAACGGTTCATATCCAGCATTCAGAACGAGAGTGCGCATGCACATACCTCTTCGCCTGCCGCCCGCGAACCGGTGAGTACAAGACACCGCTTCGCCAACGGCACATCGGATTGTCTATGCAAGAGTAGAACGCGATCGCCATCTTTGCTATTTATGCCGGTGGGACAGGGGTCCGGCCCCGGCCAGCAGTACCCGCCTGCGTCCGTGCCCGGGCTGCGGTTCAACAAGGGTTTAACCAGGCAAGGCCCCTCCCGAAGGAGGGGCCTTGCCGGAATGCTGTGCCGGGAGCTGCTTAGCCGCCTACGCGGATGTAGACGCCGCCGGAGCCGAGCTCGGCCGGAGCCACAACGGTGGATCCACCGTTGAAACCGCCGTGCACGGCCTGGCCGCCGCCCACGTACACGGCGATGTGGGCCATGCCCATCCCGCCGTCTGCGTAGTAGATAAGGTCACCGGGGATGGCCTCAGCTGCGCTCACCGTCCGTCCAAGGGAGAGGTAGCTTGCAGGCCAGCCGTGGTGGTTGATTCCGGCCGCCGCCAGTGCATTGGTAACCAGCCGGGTGCAGTCCTGGCCGATGCCCAGCTGCGCGTAGGCAGCTGCTGCAATGGTGGATGCCACACCGGAAGGCGCGCTCTGCGTCGGCTGCACGGGGGCCGGCGTGCTCAGGGTTGTGGCCTGAGCAGCAGGAACCGCCTTGGCAGGGGCACGCGTGTCCGCAGCCACGGCAGCCGGTGCAGGTGCTTCGGCAACCGGAGCTACCGGTTCGGCCACGGGAGCCGGAGTGGTTCCGGCAATGCTGTCCCGTTCGAACGAAACCGGCGCATTTCCGGAGACCTGGAGGGTCTTGACCGAGGAAAGATCCAGGGTGCTTGTCTGGACGTCGCGCATGGCGTCTGCCCCGGAGGCATTGGCCGCGACACCGGTGGTCAGTACCAGCCCGGAGGCCGCCGCGATCACGGCGGCCTGGCGGCCCACCGTTCCGGCGTTGGCACTGACGGCGCCGGCAAGGGCGTTCAGCGTGGTGGTGCGTTCCACCGGCGCCCGGTGGCGGGCGCGCTCAATTGTCGAAGTCATGCTGTCTCGAAACCGGGCTTAGCTGACGCGGACGAAGCTGGCGCCCGGCAGATCGGAGAGTGCGTGCAGGCCGGTGTTCATGCCGTTGAGGCCACCACTGACTACCTGGCCGTTGCCAACGTAGATCGCGACGTGGCCGCCGGTGATCACGAGGTCGCCGGGAGCCGGAGTGGAAACTACGGAACCGAACTGGAAGAACTGGCCGGGGGCCAGGTCGCCGACGGACTTGCCGACGGAGCGCAGTGCGTTCTCGACCATGGCGGTGCAATCCTGCGCCACACCGATCTGGCCGTAGGCGGAGGCAACCAGGCCGGCCGCGACGTTGCCGGAAGCCGGAGCTTCGACAGCTGCCGAGGTGGAGGAAGCTGCCACTACGGCGGGGCCGGAGGCTGCCGGGGCGGTGCGGGCGGCTGCGGCATTCTTGGTGGCTGCTGCCTGGGTTGCTGCGGCCTGCGAGGCTGCCAGCTCTTCGGCTGCCTGGGCTGCGGCCTCTTCGGCTGCAACCTGTGCGCGGTATTCGGCGCCCGAGGTGGAGCTGGGGGCAACCAGGGGAAGCTCGAACGGTGCGTTGGCGGGAGCGGTAACGCTGCCGGCCACGATGTTCAGGGGGGTTGCTGCGAGTGCCTGGCGGTCCGTGCTAACGGAAGAAGCCTGTGCAGGAAGTCCGGCAGCCAGCACGAGGCCGGATGCTGCAACTACGACGGCGGCCTGGCGGCCTACGGTTCCGGCGTTGCTGCTGACTGCCTTGGAAAGTGCAGTAATCGGGTTGGTCTGTACGGTGGCAGCGCGACGGCGGCCATGAGCGTGTGATGACACAAGTTTGCCTCTCCCAATTGCCTACGAGGTGAGCTGTCGGATTCGGATGGGAGTCACCCGGTTGCCCGGCCAATGGCCTTTTGCAACTTAACCCCAAGGGTTTCTTTCGAAACCCGAAATTGGTTCCCCCGCCTCTGCCATGCGATTCTGCGAACGGACTTCAAACAGTGGCAGAGCTAGGCGATCTGTTCGAAGGTGCCCCACCTTTGGCGAATCGGGCACGAGGATGAGCGTACAGCAACATTTGAGGTATGTCACGTTCCGATCACGAAATGATATTCAACTGGTTACAACCAATTGATTTACGCGCTTACAACCAATTCAGCGGGTCCACTACTTCGCCGTTAACCATGACCTCGAAATGCAGGTGGCAGCCGGTTGAGGAACCGGTTGTACCGCTTGCGCCGACCAGGAATCCGCGGTCGACTTCGGTGCCCATGGTGACGGCAATGTTGGAAAGGTGGTTGTACGTCGTCTGTACTCCGTTGCCGTGATCAATCACCACGCGGTTGCCGCCGCCGTAGGGATGCCAGCCGGCGAAGACCACGGTGCCGGATGCCGCAGCGTTGACCGCGGTACCGCAGACGGCGGCGAAGTCCTGCCCGTTATGCATCTCGCCGTGCTCCCCGGTAATGGGGCTGACCCGGTGGCCAAACCCGGAGGTCTGCACCAAAGAAGAGTCCAGGGGCGCGGACAGTGTGCCCTTCGCCGCGGCAGGGACTGCATGCGAGCCGGCGGCAACGGTGATGGAGGCCAGCTTGGCGTCCGGGTCATATTTGCTGCTCAGCCCGGCCCGGGCGAATCCGATATCAGCGTTCGGGTCCGCCGAGACGGGCGCGTCGATCGCCGTCGGCTCGAGCTGGACCGGGTCGTCCGCCGCCGCATGCGTGGGCATGGCGGCCGTGAGGATCAGGCCCGACGTGGCAGCGGTAATGGCCACTTTCTGGGCGGCACAGCCCACGGACACGGACTTGGTTTCGGCGCGCCGACGGCCTGACGGTGAGGCGTTGCGCGGGCGCGCAGGTGCAATAGGAGCTGACGCGCGGCGTCGGCCCGAAGCAGCATGCTTCGACAAGTTATTCCCTCTCATGGATCGCCTGCGAAGTTAGCTGTCGGATTCGAGTAGAGAAAACTCGGCCTTTCCGGAAAAGGCGGGGCATCGCCTGCAACTATGCAGGAAATGCCGCCGGCCCCCGAAAGGCTTCACCCCAAGGCAGCATTGCTGCCGGAAAGTGGGTCCTCCGCCCCTGCCTGGACGAGTTTGGTGCTCCGGTCCGCTGGCAGGGCTCGGCGGACGGACCGGATAACGATGGTGTTTCAGCGTCGGAACTCACTATAGGGTAAATGTCACAAAAGTGACCATTCCGTTACCCAATAGGAGAAACAAAGACGTGGGAGGCCACTTCCGTAGGCAGTTCCAAGGCACCCTCGATGCCCGGAACGCGAACGGAAATATAGCCGCCTACAACCTCTGCGGTGATCTGGGCTCCGGGCCGCAGCCCCGCTTCGTCCAGTTGGGAAAGCAGTTCGGGTTCCACCTGGATGGGTTCCGCCAGCCGGACCAGCCGAAGCTTGGTCCCCGGCTCGGCCGTAGCGACAGTGGACACCAGGTCGACGACGCCGGTGATGAACACTTCCGCCGCCACCCCGCCGATTCCCTCGAGGCCGGGAATGGGATTGCCGTAGGGCGATTCCGTGGGGCGGCCCAACAGCTCATACAGCCGCCGTTCCACGCGCTCACTCATCACGTGTTCCCAGCGGCAGGCTTCATCGTGCACGTACGCCCAGTCAAGTCCGATGACGTCGGCAAGGAGCCGTTCGGCCAAACGGTGCTTGCGCATTACTTCGGTGGCCCGGCGCCGGCCCAGTTCCGTCAGCTCCAGCCGGCGCGTTCCGGCAACAACTACGAGCCCGTCACGTTCCATCCGTCCAATGGTCTGGGAAACCGTGGGGCCGGAGTGCCGCAGCCGTTCGGCAATGCGTGCACGGAGGGCAACAATGTTCTCTTCTTCCAGTTCCAGGATGGTCCTGAGATACATCTCAGTGGTGTCAATGAGATCCGTCATGACGGGCCGCTCCTAGTAAGGGAGGAAGAAGGGCAACGCACCGCTGCCCGGGGGTGTACGCCAACACGTTAGCCTATCCGCCGGACCGCCCGATAATTGCGCGGCGCCGGGCACAGGGTCTGGTGGCGGGCGTCATACATCGCCGCCTCCCGGGCGTGTACGGCAGAATGGAAGTGCATATCCGCCACCTTCGAAACCTGCTTGGAGCGTCACGCCATGGGCGATACCGCCGCACTGAAAATTCCCGCTGGACTCCTCCCGAAGGACGGCCGATTTGGTGCCGGTCCTTCCAAGGTACGCCCGGAACAAATGTCCGCACTCGCAGCGGCGGGAGCAAACCTGCTCGGCACCTCCCACCGGCAGGCTCCGGTACGGAACCTCGTGGGCAGTGTCCGTGAAGGCCTCACCGAGTTGTTCTCGGCTCCGGAGGGCTACGAAGTTGTCCTGGGCGTGGGCGGCTCCACCGCTTTCTGGGACATTGCGGCCTTCGGCCTGGTCCAGGACAAGGCCCAGCACCTGTCCTTCGGCGAATTCGGCTCAAAGTTCGCGGCAGCCACCAACAAGGCTCCGTTCCTCTCGGCATCCAGCATCATCACCTCCGTTCCCGGGACGCGCCCCGAGCCCGCAGCGGAGGCCGGCGTCGACGTTTATGCCTGGCCTCAGAATGAGACCTCCACCGGCGTGGCCGCCCCCGTACGGCGCGTGGAAGGCGCCGACGCCGGCTCCCTGGTCCTGATTGATGCCACCTCCGCTGCGGGCGGCCTGGATGTGGACCTGGCCCAGTCGGATGTCTATTACTTCGCACCGCAGAAGAACTTCGCTTCCGACGGCGGACTGTGGCTGGGCATGTTCTCTCCGGCGGCGCTGGAACGGGCGGCCCGGATCAACGCCGGGGAGCGCTGGATTCCGGACTTCCTGAACCTGCAGACCGCCATCGACAACTCGAGGCTGAACCAGACCTACAACACGCCGTCGTTGTCTACGCTGGTGACCCTTAACGCGCAGATCGAATGGCTCAACGCCAACGGCGGCCTTGCCTTCGCAGCCGGCCGGACCGCCGAGTCGGCGGGGCGGATCTATTCGTGGGCGGAGAAGTCCTCGGTGGCCACTCCGTTCGTTCCCCGCGCCGAGGACCGCTCCAACGTGATTGCCACGATCGATTTCGAGGCGGACATCGACGCCGCGGCAATAGCGAAGACCCTGCGCGCCAACGGCGTGGTGGACGTGGAGCCCTACCGCAAGCTCGGCCGTAACCAGCTGCGGATTGCCACCTTCGTTGCCATCGAGCCCGACGACGTCAGCGCCCTGCTGGAGTGCATCGATTATGTGATCGCGAATTCCTGACCCATGCCCCGCAGCAGGGGCCGCAGCAGGACCCGGACGCTAGGCGTTGTCCGGGTCCTGCTGCTTATCCGGAATATCCGTGGTCATGCTCAGCCTGCGCGGCAGGCTCCGGTCATAGTGGAAACGCATGCCGTAGGTGCGCCAGGCCCAGACGAAACCAATCGCAGCGGCCAGCAGACCTGAAGCGGCGGCAACACCGAGGCTCCAGCGGGGGCCAAAGGAGTTCGAGACCCACCCCACCACCGGGGCGCCCAGCGGCGTGCCGCCCATAAAGATGGCGAAGTACAGGGCCATCACCCGCCCGCGCATGATCTGGGCCGTGGTGGTCTGGACATATGCGTTGGCGCTGGTCATCAGGGTCAGGGCAAACAGGCCGACGGGGATCAGCGAGACGGCGAACAGGATCAGGCTGGGTGCCGCGGCGGACAGGATGCAGGCCAGGCCGAAGGCTCCGGCTGCACCGAAGACAAAGCGCAGGCGGGGCCGGTCCCGCCGGGCGGACAGCAACGCGCCGGCAACGGATCCAATGGCCATCACCGAATTCAGGACGCCGAAAATGCCGGCGTCCCGGCCGAACTCGGTACGTGCCATGGCTGCTATGTAAATAGCGAAGTTCATGCCGAAGGTCCCCACGATGAAGATCGCGAGCATCACCATGATCAGGTCCGGCCGGTGCCGCACGTAGGCAAGTCCGGCCCGGATGCGGCCCTTCCCCGGGGGCGCCTTCGGCAACACGCGCAGCTCGCCGGCACGCATTTTCAGCAGCGCAATGACCATGGCGCCGAACGTCACGGCGTTGAGTACGAAGACCAGGCCCGGGCCCACGGCCACGGTCAGGAGGCCGGCGACGGCGGGGCCGATCATCCGTGCCCCGTTGAAGGAAGCGCTGTTAAGGGCGACGGCGTTGGGCAGGTCCCGCTCGGACACCACCTCGGAGACGAATGCCTGGCGCGCCGGCCCGTCCACGGCGGACACCACGCCGAGAGCCAGCGCGAAAGCGTAGACATGCCACAGCTCGGCATGCCCGGAGAGCACCAGGAACCCCAGCGCCAGCCCCAGGGCGCCCATGCTGACCTGCGTGAGCAGGAGGACCTTGCGGCGGTTGTACGTGTCGGCGATCAGGCCTGACCACGGGGCCAGGAGCAGCTGCGGGCCCAGCTGCAGCGCCATGACTATTCCCATGGCTGCCGCGTCCTGGTCGGTCAGGATGTCATAGACAAGCCAGTCCTGCGCCGTACGCTGCATCCAGGTGCCGATGTTCGACACCAGGGCACCGATAAACCAGATGCGGTAGTTGAAGATGCGAAGGGAACGGAACATCAGTCCAACGCCCCCTTGGGGATAGTGAACTCTGTTGCCGCAACCGTCACGGGATTATTCGTCCTCCTGCGCACCTGTCTCATCGGCGTGCTGTTCGCCGGTCTGGTCCTCGCCTGCCTCGTCCTGCTGCCCGTCGTTGTCCTGGCCAGCCAGTTCCTTATCGGCCTGTTCCTGGTCGGCCTGTTCCTGCGCCCGCTGTTCCTGTTCCTGCTGTTCCTGTTCTGCCGCAATATCTTCCGGACGCAGCCGGTCGGACCAGGGCACCCACTCGGGAGCCAGCAACGCTTCGTCCGAGGGGAGCAGCCCCACCTCGCTGACTGTCACCTTCTTGCTCCGGGGCATACGGGCAACTGTGGCGTACCAGTACCACCCGCGGTAGCCGGGACGGAGGGAAGAGAACCGGTGCGTCACCACCCGTTCGGCGTCGGCCGCTGCACCCAGGTAATTGCCTACTTCGCCTTCGGACACCACGTCCAGCAGTCCGGCGCGGGCTTCGGCCACGGCAGCCGCGAGCACGGCGTCGGGCTTCCCCGGCCGGCGCGGGGCGCGCTTGCGCACCGCCGGAGCAGCAGCATCCGCCGCAGCGTCGGCATCACGTTCAGGGGACGGGTCGGAAGAGGGAGTTACCGGTCTCATAGTCACTTCAGCGCACGTACCTTATATATCCAGATCATCGGCAACGGCCCGCAGGACGGCAGCTACCTTGGATGCGTGCTTCTTATCCGGGTAGCGGCCGCGCCGCAGTCCGTTGGAAATACCGTCCAGCAGCTTGATGAGGTCCTCGGTGATCGCGGCCATGTCTTCGGCATCCTTGCGGGTGGCCTTGGCTACCGACGGCGGGGCCTCCAGAATGCGGGCGGAAAGGGCCTGCGGTCCGCGGCGGCCGTCCGCCACACCGAATTCCATGCGGGTGCCGGGCTTGACCTCGCTGACTCCCGCAGGCAGGGCCGAAGCGTGCAGGAAGACTTCCTGCCCATCGTCCGTGGCCAGAAACCCAAAACCCTTACCAGTGTCGAACCATTTGACCTTGCCGATGGGCACTTCGGTTACCTCGTTCTTAGTTTAATTGCAGCAGGACACCTGCCGCAGGAATGGACGTGACCCGCATTGGCCCGCCAGGCCCGAAGCGGCGCCGGAGTACCTTTGGAGATACTACGGGGAAGTCTGTTCCCTTTAGAATATCCCGACAAGGGAATGGGGCACCAAGGCCTCCCCTTTGTCCCGCGGTTTTCCGCTGTTAGCGTTAATTAACATGAGCAACACCCCACCGGAGAAGGTCCGGGTCCCCGCGGCAAGCGCAGAGAAGCAGATGTCGGCACCCCACACCCCGCCGGATCCCCGAGTTCCTCCCCGCAAATCACCGCTCCGCTGGTTTGCCACCCTACTTGCGGCCGTGCTGGCCCTGTTCGGACTGGGCACGCTCGCTGCGGTACTGATCCTTTCCCTCGGGGGCGAGGCAGTGGCGCCTTGGCTGGTGGCGGCTTCCCTCTACGCGCTCCCCCTCGCGTTCCTGCTTATGGCGGGCCTGGTGATCGACGGAATCAGGCGCCGGCGCCGGGGCTGATCGGTCCGTTTTTCTCCCCACTCAGGTAACGTGGTTTTGATGTCCGCGATTCGAGCTCTGGCCGAAGATTTAGCCGCACGCAGTGATGACCAACTGCGTGAATTGCTCACGGCCCGGCCCGATCTGGCGCTCCCTGCCGTCCCGGATTTCCAGGCCCTGGCTGCACGCGCTTCCACACGTGTCAGCGTCCAGCGGATCCTCGAGAAACTGACGGCACCGCAGCTGCAGGTCCTGGAAGCGGTGGACCTGACCACCAACGAAGATTCCCAGCTCAGCACCACCGCTTCATGGCTGAAAACGGCAATCTCGGGCTCAACCATCAAATCCCTCGATGCGATCCTGGGCCATCTGCATTCCCTGGCCCTGCTTCGGCGGGCCAAGCCGCACCCCGGAGCACCGAAGGCTGACGCGTCGCGCCGGTTCTATCTGCCCGTCTCGGTCCTTGGCGAGGCGCTGGGAGCCTACCCCGCCGGGCTGGGCAGGCCGTACTCCACCCTGGCGGCCCAGCATCCGGAGTTCGGGCAACGCCTGGTGGGCATTGTCGAGGGGCTGCGCAGCAGCGGACTGCCCATAGAGAAGGCCGACACCCCTGCCACCGCCGCCCATTCCCTGCATCATCTGGTCTCTGATCCTGCAGGCTGGGCGACGCTTATGGAGGGCGCTCCGCCGCAGACAACAGAGTTGCTTCGCCGGTTCAAGTATTCGCCGGTGGGCACCATCCCCAAGAAGGCCGCCCTGGGACGCGCCGTCCTGGACAACCCCTCCCCTACCCCGGTGGAGTGGCTCGTGGCCCGCGGCCTCCTGGTCCCCCTGGATGCGCTTCACGTGGAACTTCCGCGGCCGGTGGGCCAGGCCTCCCGCGGCCACGTAATCGTCTCTGACTTCCAGTTGGAAGCACCCCGGCCGGTTCCGCGCAACGTCGCCCGCAACCTCCGGGACAACGCCGCGTTTGGAGCGGTGGCCGAAACCCTGCGGCTGGTTACCGAACTGCTGGCGCTTGCAGCTGAAAATCCGATCGGGACGCTGCGTTCCGGGGGCGTCGGCGTGCGCGAAGTACGCCGCCTCTCCGAGTCGCTGCGGCTGGACGGTGCCGCTACGTCCTGGCTGCTGGAGCTGGCTGCCCTGGCCGGGCTGATCACCTTGGATGCTGCAACCTCACGCTGGGGCGCCACCGAGGGAACCTGGCTTACCCAGACCCGTGAAGATCAGTGGCGCCGATTGGTGGAAGCCTGGCTGGACGCGGACCGCGCACCGTCCCTGGTGGGCGCCCCCCTGCCGGCAGGCGGAGCAGTGAACGCGCTGGCCGCCGAAGTTTCCCGTCCGGACGCCCCAGTGGTCCGCCGTCGGGCCCTGGAAATGCTTGCCCTGCTCTCCGACGTCGAGGGCGCCGGCGAAAACGAGACTGTCGGTGCCTTCGAAACCGAGGACCTCATCAGTGCCCTGACCTGGCACCAGCCGCGGCTGCAGCGGCGTTTTGCCCGGCTGGTGCCGGGCATCCTGAAGGAGGCCGCCCAGCTGGGGCTGCTCGGTTCAGGGGCGTTGACGGTGCTCGGCTCGGCCGTTGCCGGCAGCGACTATTCCCGTGCCACTTCCGTGCTGCGTGACGCGCTGCCTGCGCCCTTGAATTCCTTCCTCCTGCAGGCTGACCTCACGGCGGTGGCGCCCGGGTACCTGGAGCCCGACGTCGCCCGGGAACTGGCCCTGATTTCCACGGCGGAAGGCCAGGGACCGGCAACGATCTACCGGTTCTCGGCCGAGTCCATCCGGCGGGCACTGGATGAAGGGCACGACGCCGACGGCATCCTCGCCTTCCTGCACCAGCATTCTGCAACGGAGGTCCCCCAGCCGCTGCGCTACCTGGTGGAGGACACCGCAGCCCGGTACGGCCGGCTGCGGGTGGGTGCGGCCGGATCGTATCTGCGCAGTGATGACGAGGCCGGGTTGAACGCCCTGCTGGCGGACCCTCGGACCGCTTCACTCGGCCTGGTGCGGTTGGCCCCGACGGTGGTCGCAGCCAACGTGCCCGCCAAGGAACTCACCTTTTCCCTCCGGGAGCTCGGCTATCCGCCGGCACTGGAAGGCCCGGCGCGCAAACCGGTTGGCTCCCACCGGATGGTCCCGGTGCCGGCACCGTCCTCCTCTCGGGCCCGGTTGAACCCGTGGGAACTTACGGACGAGGACCTGGACCGGCAGCTTGCCGCGCTGCGCGGCGGAGGGCCCGTCCCGCACGCGGGCGAGAGCCAGTCCCTGGTCAGCCTGGAAACCCTGCGCAAGGCCATCCGTACCAGGAGTTCGGTGCGCATGGGCGTGGTGGATGCCCAGGGGAATCAGCGGCAGGAGATTTTCGTTCCCCTGTCAGTGAGCGACGGCAGGGTCCGGGTCTATGACCCGCGCAGCGACGTCGAACGCACAGTGTCAGTACATCGGATTATGGACGTGGAAATAGTGGAGGGTAGCCCGGCACATGGTTGACGGACCGTTGATTGTCCAGAGCGATAAGACGATTCTTCTGGAGGTCGATCATGAACAGGCAACCGAGGCTCGGCACGCCATCGCCGCTTTCGCCGAACTCGAGCGTGCCCCCGAGCACATCCACAGCTACCGGCTGACGCCGCTGGGACTGTGGAATGCGCGGGCCGCGGGGCTCGACGCCGAACAGGTCCTGAACACGCTGCTTATGTACTCCCGTTTCCCGGTGCCGCATTCGCTGCTGATCGACATCGAAGAAACCATGTCCCGGTACGGCCGGCTGCGCCTCGAGAAGGACCCCCAGCACGGGTTGGTGCTGCGCACCAATGATTACCCGGTGCTCGAAGAAGTAATGCACGCCAAGAAAATCCAGCCGCTGCTGGGCCCGCGGATCGACGGCGAAACGGTAGTGGTGCAGTCTGCCATGCGCGGCCAGCTCAAACAGCTGCTGCTGAAGCTGGGCTGGCCTGCCGAAGACCTGGCCGGTTATGTGGACGGCACGCCGCATCCGATCCTGCTCAACGAAGACGGCTGGGCCCTGCGCCCCTACCAGAAGCTCGCCACCGAGAACTTCTGGGCCGGCGGTTCCGGCGTGGTGGTACTGCCCTGCGGTGCGGGCAAGACCTTGGTGGGTGCCGCGGCCATGGCCACCAGCTCCACCACTACCCTCATCCTGGTAACCAACACCGTCTCCGCCCGGCAGTGGAAGGATGAGCTGCTCAAGCGCACCTCCCTGACCGAGGACGAAATCGGCGAATACTCCGGCGCGGTGAAGGAAGTCCGGCCGGTTACCATCGCCACGTACCAGGTCCTGACCCTCAAGCGCGGCGGACTCTATCCGCACCTGGAGCTGCTGGACGCCAACGACTGGGGCCTGATCATCTACGACGAGGTGCACCTGCTCCCGGCACCGATTTTCCGGATGACCGCGGACCTGCAGGCCCGGCGCCGGCTGGGTTTGACCGCCACCCTGGTCCGTGAGGACGGCCGCGAGGGCGAGGTCTTCTCCTTGATCGGCCCCAAGCGCTACGACGCCCCGTGGAAGGACATCGAGGCGCAGGGCTACATTGCCCCGGCCGAATGCATCGAGGTCCGGGTGGACCTGCCGCGGGATGAGCGGGTGGCCTACGCCATGGCCGAAGACGGGGACAAATACCGCCTGTGCTCGACGTCGGAGACCAAGACCGGCGTCGTCGAACAGCTGGTCCGCCGCCATGCCGGCGAGCAGACCCTGGTGATCGGGCAGTACCTGGACCAGCTGGACGAACTCTCCGAGCGGCTGGACGCACCGGTGATCAAGGGTGACACCCCGGTCAAGGAACGCCAGCGGCTCTTCAATGAATTCCGCGAAGGGGCCCTGAGCACGCTCGTGGTGTCCAAGGTTGCCAACTTCTCCATCGACCTGCCCGAGGCCTCCGTGGCCATCCAGGTCTCCGGTTCCTTCGGCTCCCGGCAGGAAGAGGCCCAGCGGCTGGGACGGCTCCTGCGCCCCAAGGCGGACGGCAAGGCGGCGCACTTCTACACCGTGGTGGCCCGCGACACCCTGGACCAGGACTTCGCGGCCAAGCGGCAGCGCTTCCTCGCCGAGCAGGGCTACGCCTACTCCATCCTGGACGCTACGGATATCGAAAAGCCGGTCTAGTGCGGCCTCGGGGAAGTGCATATCGTTCCGGGCCGACCGCAATGTCGGCCGATATAGGAGCTGACGCTCACCGGGCACTCCCAGATTTTGTTCTGCACACCTACAGACAACGTCCAGCTAAATGTAAGAAACTGGGCGGGTGAACAAATCGTCTGCACCCGAAGCACGCCTCCTTGTTGTCGATGATGAGCCCAATATCCGCGAGCTGCTGTCCACCTCGCTGCGCTTTGCCGGGTTCGACGTCGTCGCGGCAGCCAACGGCCGTGAGGCCCTTGCCGCCGTCGACTCCCACAATCCGGACCTCGCGGTCCTGGACGTAATGCTCCCGGACATGGACGGCTTCACCCTCACGCGCCGGCTGCGCGCCGCCGGACAGCACTTCCCCGTGGTCTTCCTGACCGCCCGCGACGACACCGAGGACAAGGTCACCGGCCTCACCGTGGGCGGCGACGACTACGTCACCAAACCCTTCAGCCTCGACGAGGTGGTGGCGCGGATCCGCGCCGTGCTGCGCCGCACCCAGCCGCTCGAGGACGACGACGCCGTCATCCGCGTGGATGATTTGGAGCTCGACGACGACGCCCACGAGGTGCGGCGCGGCGGCGTCACCATAGACCTCTCCCCCACCGAGTTCAAACTGCTGCGGTACCTGATGCTGAACCCGAACCGTGTCCTGTCCAAGGCACAGATCCTGGACCACGTCTGGGAATACGACTTCAACGGAGACGCCTCCATCGTGGAGTCCTACATCTCCTACCTGCGCCGCAAGATCGACCGCAGCCCGGACGCGCCGGCGCTGATCCAGACCAAGCGCGGCGTGGGCTACCTGCTCCGCTCCTCGGAGAAGCGCTAGGGCTTTGATACGGCGCTGGAAATCCGCTTCACTTCGGTCGCAGCTTCTCGCCATCATGGCGGTGCTGATGGTGGTCACGGTGACCATCACCGGCTTCGCCACCATTACCCTGCTGCGCCAGATACTGGTGGACCGGCTGGACGCGGACATCGACGCTAATGCGTCCAAGGTCTCGCGCTACCTGCTGGTGAACGAGCCGAGCACCGATGCCTCCTTGTTCCGGTACTACGGGCTGTACCTGAACGAAGACGGCAGCCATGGTCCGGCGACGCATTCGGAGTCGGCGACGGACATCCCGAAGCTCGATAACTACACCTCCGAACAGGTAGAAGCCATGGACGCCGAGGGCTTCGATGTCCGCGGCACGGAGCCGACATCGAAGGGCTGGCGGGTACGCATCTACGACTTCGAGAACCTGCCCGGTTCCGTGGCCGTTGCGATTCCGCTGGACTCGGTCGCCGCGACCGTGGACGAGGCGGCGTCGCTGGTGTTTTCGGTCGGGCTGCTCGGAACCCTGGGCGCCACGGGGATCGCTTATTGGGCGGTCACCCGGCAGTTCCGTCCGCTGAGCCAGGTGGAAAAAACCGCAGCCGCCATTGCTGCCGGGGACCTCTCCCGCCGCGTGGAGGTGGGCAACCCGGCCACGGAGATCGGCCGCCTGTCCCGCTCGCTCAATGCCATGCTGGCCCATATCGAAACTGCGTTTGCAGCCCGCACCCAATCCGAGCGCAAGATGCGCCGCTTCGTGCAGGACGCCTCCCATGAACTGCGGACCCCGCTGGTGACCATCCGCGGGTTCTCGGAGCTGTATCGCCACGGCGCCCTTCAGAAACCCGAAGAGATCTCCGCTGCCATGGGCAGAATCGAGAGCGAAGCCAAGCGCATGGGACAACTCGTAGAGGACCTCCTGACCCTGGCCCGGGTGGACGAGCAGCGCCCGCTCGAATACGAGCCGGTGGACCTGATGATCCTGGGCAACGACGCCGCCCTGGACGCGCGTGCCAGCGCTCCCGACCGGGACATCCGGGTGGTGGGGCTGGACGGCCACGCCCCGCAGAGCGCACCGACCATGGGAGACGAGGCCCGGCTGCGGCAGGTCGTGGCGAACCTGATGACCAATGCCCTGCGCTACACGCCGGCCGGTTCTCCCATCGAAGTGGCAGTCGGAGTAGCACCCGTTATCCATGACCGGATGGATGCAGTGCTGGAGGTACGGGACCACGGGCCCGGGATCTCGGAGGACGACGCCGCGCGGGTGTTCGAACGCTTCTACCGCGCCGATTCCTCCCGCTACCGGGAGACCGGCGGCACCGGCCTCGGACTGGCCATTGTGGCCGCCCTGGTGGCCCAGCACGACGGGACGGTGCGGCTGGCCGAGACGGAAGGCGGAGGCGCCACCCTGTCCATCCGCCTGCCCTACCGCGCTCCGGAGCAGTTCCCTGAGCGTCCCGACGAGGCTGACGACAACTGACCCTCCCCTGGCGCCGCCGGGCCTGCAGACGGGCCGGAGGGGCCGTTCTGCCCTCCACAGGGGTATCCCGGAGGAAGACCGGCCTTCGTCCTCCACACCTATTGGTCCTTCGCGCGCCGGCGGCCGGCTGCCGTCCTACCCTTCCGGTATCCGATCCAAGCCGCTACCAGGAGGAAATCATGCCCCTATTTGCCGTGGACAGCGAGGCGCTGGCTGCCAAGAGTGCCGAAGTACAAGGAACCATTGAGCGCCTTCGGGCAGACGTGAACGGCATGCAGGCCGGGCTGGCCTCGCTAAGCGAAATCTGGCGGGGATCCGCGTCGGCCAATTTTCAGCTGCTGGTTACCGATTGGCGGGCCACGCAGGCCCGGGTGGAGGAATCACTGGACAGCATCAACCAGGCGCTGGCCTTCGCGTCAGCGCAGTACGCGGAGACGGAGGCGGCGAACACGTCGCTCTTTATGCACTGATTCCGTCGCCGCCCGGAGCTGTGCTGGCGCTCTGCAAGGCAGTGCACAAGGCAGTGCGCTCTTCAATGCAGGTGCGCTCTTAAATGCAAGAGGCGCGGCACCCGGTCCGGGTGCCGCGCCTCTTACTTACGCTTTAGGCAAGAGCTGCGGGGGCTTAGAAGCCGCCCATGCCGCCCATGCCGGCCATCTCGTCAGCGCCGCCCATGGCGGGGGCCGACTTCTCCGGCTTGTCAGCAACCACTGCTTCGGTGGTCAGGAACAGGCCGGCGATGGAAGCTGCGTTCTGCAGGGCAGAGCGCGTTACCTTTACCGGGTCGTTGATGCCGGCAGCCAGCAGGTCTTCGTACTCGCCGGTTGCTGCGTTCAGGCCGAAGCCTTCGGGCAGGCCGCGGACCTTGTCCACAACAACGCCCGGCTCCAGGCCTGCGTTGAAGGCGATCTGCTTCAGCGGAGCGTCGATGGCAACGCGGACGATGTTGGCGCCCGTTGCTTCGTCGCCCTCGAGGGACAGGTTCGCGAAGGCCTTGAGGCCGGCCTGGATGAGGGCCACGCCGCCACCGGCGACGATGCCTTCTTCAACGGCAGCCTTTGCGTTGCGGACAGCGTCCTCAATGCGGTGCTTGCGTTCCTTCAGCTCAACCTCGGTTGCCGCACCGGCCTTGATGACTGCAACGCCGCCGGCCAGCTTGGCCAGGCGTTCCTGCAGCTTCTCGCGGTCGTAATCCGAATCGGAGTTCTCGATTTCGGCACGGATCTGGTTGACGCGGCCGGCGATCTCTTCAGCGTCGCCTGCGCCTTCCACGATGGTGGTTTCGTCCTTGGTGACAACAACCTTGCGGGCCTTGCCCAGCAGGTCCAGCGTGGCGTTTTCCAGCTTCAGGCCAACCTCTTCGGCGATGACCTGGCCACCGGTGAGGATGGCGATGTCGGCCAGCTGTGCCTTGCGGCGGTCGCCGAAGCCCGGTGCCTTGACGGCTACGGACTTGAAGGTGCCGCGGATCTTGTTGACCACCAGAGTTGCCAGGGCTTCGCCCTCAACATCTTCGGCGATGATCAGCAGCGGCTTGCCGGACTGCATGACCTTCTCGAGGACTGCAACGAGATCCTTGACGTTGGAGATCTTCGAGTTGACGATCAGGATGTACGGATCCTCAAGGACCGTTTCCTGGCGCTCGGCGTCGGTGACGAAGTAACCGGAGATGTAACCCTTGTCGAAGCGCATGCCTTCGGTGAGTTCCAGTTCCAGGCCGAAGGTGTTGGACTCCTCGACCGTGATGACGCCTTCCTTGCCCACCTTGTCCAGTGCTTCGGCAATCAGGTCGCCGATCTGCTGGTCACCGGCGGAGATGGAAGCCGTAGCGGCAATCTGCTCCTTGGTTTCGATCTCCTTGGCAGATGCAATCAGTTCGGCGGTAACGGCGGCAACAGCCTTCTCGATGCCGCGCTTCAGGCTCAGCGGGTCGGCGCCGGCGGCAACGTTGCGCAGGCCTTCCCGGACCAGTGCCTGGGCGAGGACAGTTGCCGTGGTGGTGCCATCACCGGCAACATCGTCAGTCTTCTTGGCAACTTCCTTGACCAGCTCTGCGCCGATCTTCTCGTAGGGATCGTCCAGCTCGATCTCCTTGGCGATGGAAACGCCGTCATTGGTGATCGTGGGGGCGCCCCACTTCTTTTCGAGGACCACGTTGCGGCCACGCGGGCCGAGGGTCACCTTGACGGCGTCGGCGAGGATGTTCAACCCGCGCTCGAGGCCGCGGCGTGCCTCTTCTTCAAATGCAATGATCTTGGCCATAACGGCTATCGTCCTTCCGGAACAGTCATGCTTGGAGCAAAATGTTGCATTCCTGGCTGGAGTGCCCGCGACGGACGGCCCGGATCGCGCGATCTCTTTACGCGCTCCCCGTTCCTCACCCCAGTGGGTTGCTTGTTCACTCAACACCGTCGGACATTTAGCAGTCATCCGGCAAGAGTGCTAAGTCAATAATTAGCACTCCCACACACTGAGTGCAAGCGATCACGCCGACATGCCATCCGGTTCACAGCGTTCCCGGCCGCTGCCGGCGGGCGAATGCAAAAGCAGCGGCGGAGCCGAGGCTCCGCCGCTGCCGATCCCGCCCCCAAGCCGGGAGGATGTTCCTTAAAGTGGCCTACAGTGCCCGGACTTCCTCGGCCTGCGGACCCTTCTGGCCCTCGCCGATTTCGAACTCAACCCGTTGGCCTTCTTCCAGCGTCCGGTAACCGGATGCCTGGATGGCTGACCAGTGGACGAACACGTCCGTCTCTGCCTCGTCGAGGGTAATAAAGCCGTACCCTTTTTCACCGTTGAACCACTTGACGATCCCCTGCGCCATGATCTTTCTCCAACCTAGATTCCGATGCCGCCCTCCGGCGGCATGCTTGGACGCCGGAGGCGCCGGATCCGGCGCCTCTGTCGGTTCCCAAGGGAGGCCAAGGTCAGCGGCGCAAACCGGCTGGCATCACTCTAACCACGGTGATACCGATCACATACACAGGCAGCGATAACGTTATGGTCTTTTTACCCGAGCCCGGTTTACCGGTATCCCGGGCCCAGGATCACGGTGACACCGGTGAAGCCGGGCGTTTCCAGAGCGGGTATCCCCAGTTGCGCGCCGATTTCCTGCGCATTTGCTGCCAACTCCGGCGAGCTGTAGTAAACGCCGGATCCCTGCTGGGGTGCGCCGCCCCAGTTAGCCACAGTTCCCACGGCCCACCCAGCAGCGCTCATCCGGCCGGAAACGCTGGCACCAAGTCCGGTGACCCCGCTGGCATTGAACACTGCCACCGGCTGGGTACGGTCGATCGCCGGCACAGTCGGGGTCGGCGTCGGCTTGGGCGTGGGAGTCGGAGTGGGCGTGGATGCCGGAGTCGGACTCGGCGAGGCGGCGTCGGACTCCACCTCGGGAGTCGGAGTGGCCGCAGCTGAGGCGGACGCAGAGGCAGGCGCCGGAGCCTGTGCCGCCGCGGACGGATCAGCGGACCCCGTACCGATGCCCAGCCGCGGCAGCACTAAGAAGGCTGCCAGGCCGATCAGCAGAGCCAACACACCCACGGTGATCAGCAGCCCCAGCCCGTTCGAACGCGAGGGAATGAGGCGTTCGCGGTGCACGCCCTGCCGCGCGGACGTTTCAGGGACCTTGTCGAACTCGTCCCGGGGGTATTGGCTCATTGTGGAGTTTCAATCCTTGTTCTGATGGCGCCGCATGCTGGGCCGCCAACATTGGAGGGAACCGGCGCTAAACGCCGGTGCCCAGGCGGCGGGCGGTACGGGCACGCTGGCGGGTCGTACGTAGTCTACGCAATCGTTTGACCAGCATCGGATCATGCGCGAGGGCTTCCTCGGTATCAATCAGCGCATTCAGGACCTGGTAGTACCTCGTGGCCGACATCCCGAAGAGGTCCTTGATGGCCTGTTCCTTGGCGCCGGCGTATTTCCACCACGCCCGTTCCAACGCAAGCATCTGCTGTTCCTGGGCACCCAACGGGCTCTCCGGGTCCACTGCGTCATCGAGGGAAAACCGCTCGGCTTCGGCCGATTCCGCCACATTCACTCCCAAAAAGATCCCTGTCGTATATCTACCGCCCATGCTAATTGGGAATAACAGGCTTGTCATTTAGGACGGTCCCCGGCAAGACACCGCAAACGCACCGGTGACAAAATGGACCAGTGACCACAGACGAACCCCAGCTTTTTTCCTACACCGGCGAAGCCGCACGGGAGGAAAATATCCCTTTCCCCTTCGCTGCACCCGCACGCCTTGAGGACCTCATGGCTCCCGACTGGGCCCATGTGCTGGCCCCGGTGAAGACGCGCCTGGAAGAAATAGCAGCCGAACTGGAGGCGGAGCGCCGCGCCGGACAGCGCATCCTGCCTGCCCCCGGCAACATCCTGCGCGTCTTCCAGCGTCCGCTGGCCAGCGCCCGCGTGTTGATCGTAGGCCAGGACCCCTACCCCACCCCCGGGCATGCCGTGGGCCTCTCCTTCTCCGTCGGGAAGGGCGTGCGTCCGCTTCCCCGAAGCCTGAACAACATCTTTACCGAGCTCCACGCCGATCTGGGAATCAATGCCTCCCCCTCCGGGGACCTCAGCGCCTGGGCGGATCAGGGTGTGGTCCTGATGAACCGCGTGCTCACGGTGCGTGCCGGGGAAGCAGGCTCACACCGGAAGCGGGGGTGGGAGGAAATCACTGAACTCGCCGTGCGGGCACTGGCTGCCCGCCGCCGCCCGGACGGCACGCGCGTTCCCCTGGTCGCCGTCCTGTGGGGCCGCGATGCGCAGGGCATTGTCCCGTTTCTCGGAGATACGCCCACCGTCGAATCGGCGCACCCCAGCCCCCTGTCGGCATCACGCGGGTTCTTCGGCTCCCGGCCGTTCAGCCGGGTTAACGAGCTGCTCGCCCAGCAGGGCGCCGAGCCCGTGGACTGGCGGCTTCGCGGGGAGCGGTAAGAGCGGCGCGATACGGTAGTTATAGGCCCTTTCCTAGGAGACACCCATGTCCGAACCAATGACTTCCCCGCGCCAGCAGGAGCCTGAGTCTCCTGCTCCCCGGCGCCAGCGCCCCCTGCTGACCCTTGAGGTTCTCCGCCGGGAGCAGATCAGCGAGCATATGGTGCGGGTGGTTGCCGGCGGACCCGGCTTCGACCGGTTCCAGCCCAACAGCTGCGCCGATGCCTACTGCAAGATCTGGTTTGGCCCGCAGGGCCGCCCGATTGACGGCACCGAGGACCTGGACACCATTCGGGCGCGGAGCGAACGGGAACACTGGCCGGTGTCCCGCACCTACACGGTCCGGAACGTGGATCCTGAAGCACGCGAAATCAGCATCGACTTCGTAGTCCACGGAGACGAAGGCCTGGCCGGGCCGTGGGCGGCGTCGGCACAGCCGGGTGAACCCTTGACCTTCTCCGGCCCCGGCGGCGCCTTCAACCCCGATCCCGACGCCGACTGGTACCTGCTGGCCGTCGATGAATCAGCCCTCCCCGCGGCTGCCACTGTGCTCCGTGCGCTGCCGCAGGACGCCGTCGGGCAGGCGTTCATCGAAGTCGCCGGCCCCGCCGACCGCCAGCCCGTGCCGAAACCTGCGGGCGTGGAGCTGACCTGGCTGTACCGCGGGGACATCCCCGCCGGCCGGAGCCGGATGTTGACCGACGCCGTTTCGGCGGCACCCTGGCGGGACGGAACCGTGCAGGTCTTTGCGCATGGCGAGCGGGAGGCCATGAAGTCCCTGCGCGATGTCTTGTTCAGCCACCGGGGACTGGAACGCCGGCAGGTCTCCCTTTCCGGCTACTGGGCTGCGGGACGCACCGAAGACGTCTTCCAGGCCGAAAAGCGCACACCGGTGGGCAAGATTCTTTAGCCCGGACGGCAAAAAGCCCGGCCCGCTTCATTAGCGGGCCGGGCTTTTGTCTTTTCGGGGGCTGCTAGCGCCGCCGGTTGCGGCGGTCGTTGCCGTTGAGGTTCCGGGTGAAGGGCCGGCCCAGGTTGTCACCGAGCACCACGCCTCCGGAGATGGCCAGAATGACGGTGAGCGCGTCAAACAGGCCCACCACTCCCTGGTACATCTCGTCGGTGCCGATGCTCAGGCCGTACATGGACCGGAAGATCGCCAGCCCCGGGAAGAGGAACAGGACAGCGGGGACGGCGACGATCAGCTGCGGTGCACCCATCCGCAGGGCAACGATGCGCGCCACCATGCCGATGAAGATGGCAGCCACCGCCGGTGTCAGGCGCGGCCCCATGCCGCCTGCCTCCGCCAGCTGGTAGACCAGGAAACCGACGGTGCCGATCAGCACCGTGGGCAGCACCAGCCGGCGCGGGGACTGTTCGACAATGCAGATGGTTCCCAGCGCAACGGCCAACAACAGCAGGGTCACCGGGAAGGAGTACTGCGACGAGGTCACGTCCGTCACGTTCAACCGGCCCATGCCCATCAACGCACCCATTACCAGCGCGACGGCGATACCGGCCACCAGGGCGCCGAAGGTCAGGAACGCGGACAGGAACCGGCCCGACGCCGTCACCGGGAACCCGTTGATCGCATCCTGTACCGCGGAGACCAGACGCCCGGTGGGCAGCATCAGCAGGATTCCGCCCGCAACGACAATGCCGGGGGAAATCGGCACCTCCATGGACCAGAACAGCATGGCCATCGCCGTGACGACAAAGCCGCTGGCCGCCGTCGTGAAGAAGTCCGGGACCCGCCACCTGCCCAGCACGCGCTGGAGCAGGCTGACCATCACCGTGCCGGCGAAGCCCACCAGCGAGGCCAGCGGACCGCCGCCGATAAACCCTACGATCGCCGCGGCGAAGACGCCGGCGGACACGGTCACCGCCCAGCGCGGGAACGGCTTCGGCCGCTGCGTGATCTCGTTGAGCCGGTTCGCCGCCTCGGCACGCGAGAGCCCGCCGTCGATGATGTCGGTGACCAGCTGGTGGACCAGCCCGAGCCCGGCATAGTTGTTCGTCCAGGAACGGACCACGCGCATCACCGTGATGGGCGTCTGGTCCTTCGGAGAGTAATTGAGCAGCACCGACTGGTTGGTGATGTCCACTTCGATGCTTTCCAGCCCAAATGCGGCGGTCACCGCGATGATGGCGGTTTCCACCTCCAGCGCGCCGGCACCGTAGCGGAACATGGTTTCGGCCATGCCGAGGGCCAGGTCCAGGGTCTTGCGGGCATTCGCGTCCGGTCCGCCGGTGCGCACCATGGGGTTGGCATAGGGGCTGCCGGCCAGCCGCTCCACAATGGACATGGCCTGGGTGGGCGGATTCTCCCCCTGGACCAGCCTGCGCAGCATGCGCCGCGCCGCAGCGGACGAGCGGTCCGCACGGACGGTTGTGGACGCCAGCGGCACCGTTCCCGGGGGAACGGTTTTGCGCGTACGCGCCGGCCGTTTCTCACGCGGGTCGGCCGTGGTCCGCATGCGGCCCGTCTGCGGCCGAAGCGCCTTGGACCCGGCCGGGCGGATTACTGATGTGGTGGGAGGCGGCGGCTTGGGCCGGGTGCTGCGCAGGG
Source organism: Arthrobacter jinronghuae (assembly GCF_025244825.1). Classification (NCBI taxonomy): domain Bacteria; kingdom Bacillati; phylum Actinomycetota; class Actinomycetes; order Micrococcales; family Micrococcaceae; genus Arthrobacter; species Arthrobacter jinronghuae. Next base: position 555,988 of record NZ_CP104263.1, on the reverse strand, counting down.
CAGCGGTGGGCATGTCCATACCGGCGGTTGGCTGCCCCGGAGCCTTCGACGGCGGCGTCGGCGCCTTTGCCGCCGGCCGCGAAGACCGCCCGGCCGCGCCTTGCCCCGGCCGGGGTCCCTTGCCGGACTTTGCCCGCTGGGCCTGTGGCTTCTCTGCCTGAGTGCTGCCAGACTGCCGGTTCCCCGGCTGCGCCTTCCCCTGCTCAGGATGCTCCGGCTGCGCCTTTGCGGGCTCCGCCCGCCTGCGGGCCGGCACGCTGATCAACGGAATGGGCCCCGCAACCGGGTCCGGATTCGGTGCCGAATCCGGATTCGATCCGGGCTTGCGCCCACCCGGATCGGATGTGTTCTCCAAGGATTCACCCTTTCGCCTGTTCCGGGACCCGCCCGGGTTATTGCCTGCTGGAACTGCTGCTTAGTAGAACGGCTGCTGGTGGCGGCGCCAGTAAATCTGCCGCGCCACGCGTTCGCCGATGGTGTTCCAGATCCGGTAGCGGACCGGGTCCACAACGAAGTCGTAGCACCCAACGAAATCCGTGACCGTCTTGGAGAAACTGGTCTTGAACAGACCCAGCCCGTGGTGCGGGTGGCTCTTATCCTTGAGCTGGTTACTCGGCGGTGTGCCGCAGAAGTCGTACTGGACAATGCCGCACTCCTTCTTGAGTTCGGTGATCGCGGTCCACTGGACCAGATGCGAATCCCCGTACTGGGAGCGCCGCGGCTTGGACCCGCCGTCCTTGTACGTGCCCTTGTTCCCGTAGGCAATCACGAAGGCACCCACAGTGGGCTCCCCGTCCTCGAATGCAAAGTAGAAGCGCCCCTGGCCGGCGGCAACGAAGTTGGACCAGAACCGGTGGTAGTACTCGTAGGAGCGCAGCCGTGCAGCGGAGCGGTCCTCGATGTGGGCCATCAGGCGGTACATGGTCCGCATGTTTTCTTCGGTCGGCTCGACCCGTCGGACATCGGCGCCTTCACGGATGGCCCGGCGGACCGCGTTCCGGCCGCGGGAGGAGAGGTTCTTGAGCAGCTGCTCCTCGTCAGGCGTAGTGTCCAGCAGTGCCGTGGAGTCGTTGGGCTGCAGGTTGAACGTCTTGATGAATCCGGCCCCCGTGAACAGTGCCTGGACCTCTTCGCTGTCCACGATGTCCGGCTCGACCTTGATCGCGAAAACCTTGCGGCGGGTCTCCTTGATGAACCGGGTCAGCGCGTTCACCACCAGCGGCACGTCTTCGGGGGCGGCGACGTCGGGACCCTTGATGAGGTACCAGAGGCTGCCCAGGGCCGGGACCTTCTTCTCGATCGCCAGCGTGTAGGTCACGTAATCGGGTCCGGTGAAGGCCAGGTAGACGGGATTCCAGCCGTGGTGGGACTTCACTTCCGCGAAGGACGCCGACTGGAGGACATTGCCGCCCCCGGGGTTGGCCAGCACGTGCTTATCCCAGTTGGCGATCTCCTCGGCAGTGGCCAGGCGTGCACTAAAATCTCGCAAAATACCTCAACTAATGGTTTGTTCACTGCATCGTTTTCAGCGCATCGCTACCAACGCGCCGGCCCGCCGCGGAAACGGCCTTCGAACCGGGTCCCAGTCTATCCGTTGGACTGCCGCCGGGCCGAACGCTCAGGCGGAGGCGGGGAGGAACCAGCGGACCCGCGGTTCCACTTCGGCCAGGTCCCATGCGGCCTGAATGATCCGGCGGTCTTCCCCCGTAGTCCGCGTCTGTTCCTGCCGCAGGTACTCCCGCCAGGTCGGCACATCGTAAATCTCCCGGAACTGATCCTGGTCAGTAACCGAGTGCACCAGTTCCCAGTCCGTGGCACCGGTGCGCATGCGGGACAGCCGGACTCTGTGCATGGCCTTCACGAACTCGTCACTGAGGTCCGCGGGGACCTCATAGGAGATCAGGACCGTCACCGGCCCGGCACCGGGTTTCGGTTCCTCACCGGAGGGAAGGTGCAGTTCCGTGCCGGCTACGCTGCGGTCCAGGCGTCCGGTGCCCGGCAGCAGCGGAAGCACCGCGACGCTGACCCCGGCCACCAGCAGTACGCCGGCGGCAAAAGCCAGGGTAGGAGCGTAGCCGGCACCGGTGGCACCCGATCCCCAGAAAACAGCGCCCACGGCCTGCGTGCCGGCGGCGACCATTAGATACACAGACAGGCCGCGGGCACGCACCCATTCAGGCAGCGTCAGTTGCATAGCTGCGTTCAACGTGGAGAACGTGGAGATCCAGGCGAACCCCGCGAAGACCAACAGCACGGCAACGGCCCACGCCGGCAGGTATCCCGAGGCGAAGGTCCCGGCCGCGAAGACCACGGCGCTGATGCCCAGCAGTGTGTTGTCCTTCAGGATGGTCCGGAGCCGCGGCAGGAGCAGGACACCCAGCACGGCGCCGATACCCAGCGCCCCGAGCAGTAGCCCGTATCCTGCCGAACCCAGGCCGAGATGGCCGTTGGCGGCAACGGGCAGCAGCGCATAGAGGGCGCTGGCGGGAAATATGAACAGGCCGGACCGCAGGAGGATCCGGCGGATGAGCGGCGCAGCACGGATGTAGCGGATACCTGCGGCGAGCGCCTCTCCCACGTGTTCGCGTTCGTCCGGATCCCGCTGCGGAGCCCGCCAACTGTAGATCGCAATGGAGGTGCCCACGAAGGACAGTGCGTTCAGGCCGAACACAAAGGCCGGACCGGTCAGGGCCACCAGCAGGCCGGCGATGGCGGGACCAATGGCGCGGGCCGTGTTCATTGCCACACTGCCGAGCGCTGCGGCTGCCTGGATCTCTTCCCGCGGCACCAGTGCAGGGGTGATGGCCTGCCAGGCGGGGGCACTCAGCGCCATGCCGGAGCCGATGAGGAAGGTGTAGAGCAGCAGCGAATCCGGGTCCAGCAGGCCCAGCGCGGCCACGACCGTCAGCACGGTAGCAGCGCCGGCGGCGAAGATGTTGGCGCCCAGGATCAGCCGACGTCGGTTGAAGGCGTCCGCCAGCACCCCGGCAATGAGGCCCAGCAGAAGGGACGGTGCGAGGTTCGCAGTCTGGACCAGGGATACAAGGGCGGGATTGTCACTGTTTTCCACCAGGAACCACTGGGCCCCCACGGTCTGCATCCAGGTGCCGATGTTGGACCCCAGCTGGGCAAGCCACAGAATGAGGAACATCCGCCGGCGCAGCGGCGCCCAGGGCGATTCCATGCGATTGCCTCCCTCAGGGGCTGGTCGGGAAGCCTTTCCAAGCGTGGGCAAACCGCTCCCGGGCCGACTGGGCCGAGGCCTGCTCCAAGGCATGCAGCCGCCCGTAGGTAAAGCCGTTCTCACCGGCAGCCAACGCCGTTGCCCCCATACGCCGCAGGTAGGCCTGCGTCACCACGCTGTCCTGGTACTCACCCAGGACTTTCTGCACATGCTCGGCGGCGTCCACCATTTCCTTCGCTTCCTTCGGTTGCACCGGCGCCCAGACTTCGGCTGCGTAGCGCAACTGCTTGGCATCCTTGCGCGCGTCATGAAGCGCTTCCGCATAATCGTCGCCCGTCAATGTCCGTGTGGACCGTACCCGGCGGTGCAGCCTTTTCCGGTCCCGCCGGATGATGCGGGCAGCTGCGGGACCTGCCGGTTCCCTGGCCGTTTCCGTCCAGAACGGGCTGTCCAGTAGTGCTTCGAGTCCGTCCAATGCCTGGAAATACCGCTGGGAGTGCAGTGCTTCGCGGACGTGACCGTAGGCCTCCCGATAGTCATGGAGCAGTTCCTCGTCCACGCGGGCGGCAACCGGCCCCATCACCAGGTCAGCGGGTTCGGCGGCAATCAGCTGCTGGAGCCGGTGCCGCATCACCTGCGCGTCCCGGGCCTTCCCCAGTACCCGGGCGAGCCACCGCAGCTCCCCGCGCAGCGAGCGCCCCGGCTCGGTGTCCATGATGCTGCGGTAGCTGGAGAGGGCCGAGCGCAGCCTCCTGGTGGCAACCCTCATCTTGTGGATGCCGTCAGCGTCCCCCCGCCGCACGCGCGGATCGTGGCGCAGCAGCTCTTCGAACTGTTCGCGCAGATACTCCAGCAGCAGCAGTGCTACCGGGCTTCGAGCGTCCAGGATGCCGGCATCGGTTCTGTCCGGAGTATCCCCGTTGCCCGCGACGGTCCCCTCCGGGTGCCGCACTGCGTCCTGTCCCCCAACGCCATCCGTGCCCGCCGGCACGGCACCGGCAGCGAGGAACATGGTTCCCGCGTCCTTGCCCAGCGCCCCGCCCGCGGACGCAACGGCCCAGACCCGCCGGTCCGGGCCGGAGGGCTCGGCTCCGATGCCCTCTGCCCTGGTGCTTTCATCAGTGACGCGGGCAAGCACCGTGCCCGCACCGTCCAGCAGGCCGTACTCCAGATAGCGCGTGACAAGGGTTTGAACAGGCACTGGTTCCCGGCCCCGAAGCACGGCTTGGAGGTCCTCCACCAGTTCCGCCGGAACCCCTGCACCGGGTCCGGTAGTGTTGCTGGCCCGGACCGCAGGCTCCAAAGAGGGTGCGCTGCGCTCCCAGCGCGTACCGCCGTCGTCGTCCGTGTGCCGGGAGAGGCTGAACCCGCGTCTGCGGAGGGAACCGTCCGGGGTGTCATACCGGACTTCCGTGCGCCGGCCTTCCCGGGGCTGTGCCACTTTAGCGACACCAGCCAGCTCATGCAGCGGCGGCAGCACCAATGCTTCATCTACCAAGAAACGGCTTGCGGTACCTGTTCCGGCGGCCATGTGCGCCAGTATAGGACCGCAACCGCAGCTGCCGGGAGTCCTCGGGCCTCGTGCCTACCGGAGCGGGGCCGCGTCCCGGTAGCATCGTGCGGTAATGAACCCGCACTGCAGCAGCGGAGGCCAGCCGATGAACTCGATGACATACGCCAAGCTCGGCAAGTCAGGGGCAACTGTTTCGGTCATTGGGCTGGGCTGCCTGGGCTTCGGCGATCCGGACCGCGGCGCGCACGGATGGACCATCCGCGAGGACGAGGCCAAGTCCCTGCTGCGGCACGCGGTGGAGCTGGGCATCAATTTTTTCGACACCGCGAACGTGTATTCCGCCGGCCACAGCGAGGAAATCCTCGGAGCTGCCGTTGCGGAATACTGCCGGCGGGAAGAAGTCGTGATCGCCAGCAAGGTGCACGGCGAGATGGGACCGGGTCCCAATGGATGGGGGTTATCCCGCAAACACATCCTGTGGCAGGTGGAGCAGAGCCTGCGGCGCCTGCGCACGGACTACATCGACCTTTACCAGGTGCACCGCTGGGACGGCACCACGCCGCTCGAAGAAACGCTGGAGACCCTGGACCAGCTGGTCCGGGACGGCAAGGTCCGGTATCTGGGCGCCTCGAGCATGCACGCCTGGCAGTTCTCGAAAGCCCTCTTCCTGCAGGAACAGCACGGCTGGGCGCAGTTCATCACCATGCAGGATCACTACAACCTCCTCTATCGCGAAGAGGAACGGGAAATGTACCCGCTCTGCGCGGACCGGGGCATCGGAGCGCTGCCCTATTCCCCGCTGGCGCGCGGGCGCCTGGCCCGTCCCTGGGGAACGAGGACGGTCCGGCAGGACTACGACGAACAGGGCCACATGCTCTACGGGGGCAACGAGGAAGTGGACCGCAGCATCACCGATGCAGTGGGGAACGTAGCCGAGGGGCTCGGCGCCACCCGGGCGCAGGTCGCCCTCGCCTGGGTCCTGGCCAACCCGGTGGTCACGGCTCCGTTGATCGGCGCCACGGCAGCTTCCCATCTGGACGACAACATCCAGGCCCTGGACATCCAGCTCACCGAAGAGGAGTTCAGTGCGCTTGAGGAGTTCTACCGTCCCCGTCCCGTGGCCGGGTTCTGAGCGACCTGCGCTACGCCACGCCCGTTGTTGCGCAGTTCCCCGACGGCAGACCATCCTTGGGTTGTGATGGTTCCATTGGTTCCACTCTGTTCTAATGTGCTGACTCCTGCCCGTACACAGAAAGTCGCTTAGGTACCCATGCTGTCTCTGGTCTTATGGCTTGTTCAACTGCTGTTGGCACTTCTATTTGCCGGAGTCGGCGTCGTAAAGATCTTCCAGAGCTATGCACGTGTCCGGGAGAACCTTCGCTGGCCCGAGGACTTTTCCCCGGTCACCGTGAAACTGATCGGCGTCCTCGAAGTCCTTGGAGCGGCCGGACTGGTCATTCCCGAGGCAACCGGCCTGGCGCCCGTACTGACACCGATCGCTGCATCCGGGCTGACCGTCCTGATGGCATTGGCTGTCCTGGTCCACGTGCGGCGGGGCGAACGCAACCGGATCGCCCTGGGCGTCATCCTGATGATGCTCTCGCTGGTGGTGGCGCTGGGCCGGTTTGGTCTCTTCGGGTGAGCAGTGCGGATCCGCAGCCCCCGCCGTCGCTCGGTGCCACCGTCGTCGGGCTCTACGCGCTGCTGCCGTCTGAATTCACTGCCGCTCGCAACGCCGCCGCCGCCGATGCCGGGCGGGCCGGGGACAAGGATCTGGCCAAACGCATCAAGGCCCTGCCAAAGCCCTCGACGGCGGCCTGGCTGGTTAATCTGCTGGCGCACCGGCAGCGGGAGGACCTGGATCAGGTGCTGGAGCTGGGAGCGGCGCTGCGCGAAGCACAGGAGGACCTGGACCAGAAGCAGCTGCGCCGCTTAAGCACCGAACGCCAGCGGCTGCTGCGCGCGATTGTCCGCCAGGCCCGGGACCTGGCCTCCGAGCTGGACCACCCGGTCAGCGAATCGTTGGCAGCGGAAGCCGAACAGACCCTCTGGGCCGCGATGACAGACCCCTCGGCGGCCGAGGCCGTGGCCAGCGGCCAGCTGGTCCGTTCCCTCGCGGCCAGCGGGTGGGAAGAGGTGGACCTGGACGGTGCCGTTGCCGACCCGGACTCGATAGCCCACGGGGCCGGCGGCAGGGCGGGGGCCGGGGCGGGGGCCGGCCGGGTCGGGGCTGCGAAGGACAAGGGCGGGAGCCAGGACAGTTCCGCGGGCCGCCTGCGGCAGGCCGAAGCCCGGCGGGCCGTCCGGAAGGCGCAGGCGGACCTGGAGGAAGCGGCAGCGGCCGAGCACACGGCGCAGGAAGCGCTGGACGCCGCCCAGCGGGAAGTGGATGAGGCCGCCGGCCGTCGGGACGAGCTCACCGATGAGATCGACGAACTGCGGGAGCGGATTAGGCAACTCGAGCGGGAGGTCGCAACCGTGGACCGGCGTTCCGGGAAGCTGGAACGCGAGCGGGACCATGCCCGGCGCGCGGCCCGTGCCGCCCGGAGGGCGGCGGAAAAGGCCCGGCAGAAGCTCGCTGACGCCCAGGACGCGGCCGACGCCGGGAACTGACAGCGGGCGCTAACGGTGGGACGCGGTAGTTAACTTCCGGCCGCAGGCAGCTGTTGCAGCATCCCGAACCGGCTGCGGATCCGCGCCAGGTCGGTGGGGTGGGCTATCCCGGGGAACACGCCGTCGTAATCCGGCATCCCGATGACGTCCAGACGGCAGCCGGCGTCGTAGAGCACGTCCACGACGTTGCCGAAGCGCTGCCAGCCGTAGGGATTCGATCCTCCGACCGGGGGCACGCCGCTGATCACCCAGTGCCGGTGCGTCTGCGCCAGCTGCAGGTAGTCGGAGGTGGCCGACTGCGCATGGCACAGGTCCTCGAAATCGAACCACAGCTGCCCGCCGTCCGCACGCAGGGCCTCCAGCGTCCGGGTTCCCGGTGTCAGCTGCACCCCTTCCGCTGCGCCGGGTGGGATCAGCCCGGCTACGGCAAGCAGCGCGTCGTCGTTGCTGCGCAGGTGATACCCGGCGGCGAAACCGGCGGTGTTTCCGGGGCGGGCACGGTAATCCGTGTCCCCGTCCAGCTCCAGGACCTGCAGGTGTCCGGTTATCAGTGCAATACCGGGTTCGAAGAGGTGGTGGAACATCTCGTCCGGAAGCAGCTCCTGCGGCGCGTAGTTGGATGTCGCCACGAGCACGATGCCGCGGTCCAGCACGGTGCGGAGCAGTCGGGTGATGAAGGCTGCGTCCGCCGGGTCCTTGACATGGAATTCGTCAAAGCACAGCAGCCGGACCCGGCCCAGCATCTGGTCCAGGGCCGCGGCGAAGGCCGAATCCTGCCGGTAGCCGGGGTTTCCGTAACCGGCGAAGACGAGTGCATGGAGTTCACGGAAGAAGTCGTGGAAATGCAGCCGCCGTTTCTGCGCGATATCCACGGAGTCGAACAACGTGTCCAGCAGCCAGGTCTTCCCCCGCCCCGGCGGGCCCCACAGGTAGACGGAGGTATTGTCCGGCGCGGGTTCGGCGGATCGGGCCGCCGCGGCAGCCGCGGCAAGCGCCGGAAGGACGGCCAGCTGGGCAGCGTCCAAGGCCAAGCCCTGCGCTTGCGCTGCGAGCTGGAATTCGACGGCGGAGGCCGGGGCCTGCATAGCGGTCATCCTTCCGTTCTACCCAACCGGACGGCACCGGCCAAACCGGCCAAATAGGGCAGGGAAATTCGCGCTAATTATTCCCGCACCGCGGTGGTACGTTCGAAACCAGGCACGGAACGAATGACCGCCTTTTGGAGGAACCATGACCGACCACGTTGCCCATGTGCAGGACTGCACCGTATCCAGCTGCGACTTCAACCATGAGGGATGCACCGCCTACGCGATCACGGTGGGCGGCTCTCCCGATCACGCCAGCTGCGCCACATTCATCGACACATCAGCCACCGGCGGGCTGCCCAAGGTCCTCGCCCAGGTGGGTGCGTGCCAGCGCAATGAGTGCCGGTTCAATGACCACCTCATGTGCGACGCCCGCGATGTACGGGTGGGTCCCGGCGCGGAACTCGCTGACTGCCTCACCTACCAGCCCCGCTAACCGGTGGCATCAGTCCTTCTTGAATGGAATCCGGACCTCCCGGATCCCTGGCCCGGCGGTTACGGTCCGGCAGTAGCAGCGGTGAACGACGGCGGAACCTTCCGCCGGAGCATGCCCCTGATGGCCGGCCGCCCGCCGGTTGCTGGAACCGAGGTATGGCTTCTACTGTGCGGCAGCCAGGGGATGCAGCGCGGACTGGTGGGCCACGGCGTCGTTGTCCCGCCCGGCAGCGCCGACGCCGTGACGGTGGATTTCGACAGGCTGCTGCCCCTGGGCGAGCAAGTGCCGGCGTCGCTCCTCGAGGAAGATGTGCCGAACCTACCCCGGGTCGGCGGCGCCGTGCCCGTACCGTCAGCTTCCATGCCGGCACTGCGGCGCCTGTGGTCGGGCTTCCTCGGCGCCGAGCCGGATCCGCTGAGCCCTCCCCCGGGCACGCTGGCTGCCGAAGCGTTGGGCCTGCAGCGCACTAACTCTCACGAGCACGACGCCGAGGCCCGCCGGCTGTGCCTGGCGTTCCACGGCAATTGCTGTGCGGCCTGCGGGCTGGTCCCTTCGCAGCGGTACGGCCCGGGAACCGAGGCGCTGATGCAGGTGCATCATCTGGTGCCGGGCACGGACCTGCCCGGCGGCTACGCATTGGATCCGGTCTCGGACCTGGTGCCGCTGTGTCCCACCTGCCACGCCGTGGCACATACCCGGGTTCCGGTCCCCTACACGCCCGCCGAGGTGCGCGGCCTGCTGGCCGCAGCACCGGATGCCGCAGCACGGGCAGCTGGCGGGGATGCCGTCGTCGTCGGGTCCCTAGTGAGCCCGGAGCAGCAGCAGGCGCTGGAAGACGCCGCCCGGCTGCGCGGACTTCGCTAGACTCGGAACTCCCATGAGCATTCCAGCGAGCACTTCCAAAACCGTCCGGGTGGACGCCTGGCTGTGGGCGGTCCGCGCCTATAAAACCCGGTCCGCGGCCACCGCCGCGTGCCGCGCCGGCCATGTCCGGCTGAACGGCAATCCCGCCAAGGCCGCGCAGCCGGTACAGCCCGGGGACACCGTCAGGATCCGGCAGCCCGGCTTCGAACGGATCCTCGAGGTCCGGCAGCTGATCAGCAAACGCGTCGGTGCCGAAGCGGCGTCGCACTGCTTCACGGATTCCACGCCTGCCCGTCCTGCAGCTCCGGCGCTGGGTATTCCGGTACGGGACCGGGGCGCCGGCCGGCCCACTAAAAAGGACCGCCGCGAACTGGACCGGCTGCGCGGGAGCTAGGCCCCCGCGCAGATGCGCTAAAGGCCGGCGGGCTCCGGCAGGCTGGTTCCCGTTTCCACGAACCGCTGGTGGAAGGACAGGGACTCGTCCAGCAGATGCGGGGTGTGCTTGCCCATGCTGTTGCGGCTGGCGCGCTCGAAGTAGTCCTGCAGCAGCGGCTGGAAGTCCGGGTGCGCGCACTTCTCGATGATGACGCGGGCGCGCTGCTTGGGCGACAGGCCGCGCAGATCCGCCAGGCCCCGCTCGGTGATGATCAGCATGGTGTCGTGTTCCGTGTGGTCCACGTGCGCGGCCATGGGCACAATCCCGGAAATCTTCCCGCCCTTGGCCGTGCTCGGGGACATAAAGGCGGAAAGGAAGCCGTTGCGGGCAAAGTCCCCGGAGCCGCCGATGCCGTTCATCATGGCCGTACCGGCAACGTGCGTGGAGTTCACGTTTCCGTAGATGTCAGCTTCGATCATGCCGTTCATGGCGATGCAGCCCAGCCGGCGGATCAGTTCGGGGTGGTTGGAGATCTCCTGGGTCCGCAGGATGATGCGCTTGCGGTAAAAATCGATGTTCGAGTTGAATTCCTCGATGCCCGCCGGGCTGAGCGAGAAGGACGTCGCGGAGGCCACCCGGACCACGCCGTCGCGGATCAGGTGCAGCATGCCGTCCTGGATCACCTCGGTGTAGGCCGTGAGCCCGGTGTACCCGGCGGTGGAGAGTCCGGCGAGCACGGCGTTGGCGATGTTGCCCACCCCCGACTGCAGCGGAAGGAGCTTGTTGGTCAGCCGGCCGGCCTTGATTTCGGCATCGAAGAAGTCCAGCAGGTGCCCGGCGATCTGCTGCGAGGTTTCATCCGGCGCTGCGAACGGAGTCATACGGTCCGGCGCGTCCGTCTCGACCACGGCAATGACCTTCTCCGGGTCCAGACGCAGGTAAGGCTCCCCGATGCGGTCATCCGGGTTCACCAGCATGATGGGCTTGCGGTGCGGGGGCAGTGCGGTGCCGTAGTAGACGTCGTGCATGCCGTCCATGGCTTCCGGCTGCTGGCGGTTCACCTCGATGATGACCTTGTCCGCCTGCTCGAGCCAGGTCTTGTTGTTACCCACGGAGGAGGACGGGATGAGGCTGCCGTCCTCGTTGATGCCGACTACCTCGATCACGGCCAGGTCCACGTGCCCGTAGAACCCGAACCAGGTGTACTGGGCCACGTGCCCGAGGTGGATGTCGATGTACTCGAGTTCGCCGTCGTTGATCCGCTTCCGCAGCGTGGGATCGGACTGGTAGGGCAGGCGCAGTTCCATGCCGCCGGCCTTGGCCAGCACGCCGTCGAGTTCCGGGGCCGTCGAGGCGCCCGTGAGGACCTTGATCTGGAAGTCCTCGCCCTTTGCGTGCGCTGCTTCCATCTGGGCGGCGAGCGCCTGCGGGACCGCTTTGGGATAGCCTGCGCCGGTGAAACCGCTCATCGCCACGGTCATTCCCGGGCGGATCATGGCCGCTGCCTGTTCGGCGGTCATAACGAGTTGCTGGAGTCCGGGATGGGAAATGCGACGGTGCATGGAGAGGCCTTTCAGAGAACGAGATCGAATTCACCCTATCGCCATGTGAGCCGTGCCTCATAGTCGGGTGTCGGCGCACACGTTGCCGATCGTGCCTAAGATGGTGCCCACAAGCGCCGCCGGCCATGCCCGGCGGATGGCACCCGGGAGGAAACCTGCCATGCCGAAACCCATCATTCCTGCCCCGGCGCCGCTGGCGAATCTGCGGGATCTGGGCGGGATTTCAGTAGACGGCGGAAAGATCCGCACCGGCCTGGTGCTCAGGGCCGACGACGTCGCGACCACCACCGCGGAGCAGGTAGCCGAGCTCGTGGAGGCGGGTCTGCGCACCATCATCGATCTGCGCTCCGCCGGCGAGGCGGAACGCACCGGACGGGGCCCGTCCGCAGACCATCCGGTGCAGTATCTGGCCCTGCCGCTGACCGATGCCATGGACGCCCCGCCGGAACTGGCGGGGCAGCTCCTGCAGTCGGTCCGCTCCCCCGAGCAGGTGGGCCAGTGGTATGCCAAAATTTTCGTCTCGCAGAAAGAGGTGCTGGTGCGCGGCCTGCAGGCCGTGGCCGACTCCCCCGGCGCGGTGCTGTTCCATTGTGCCGCCGGCAAGGACCGCACCGGCTTGTTCGCCGCAGCGCTGCTGGTGGTGCTGGGTGCGGAACCGGAGGCCGTCGTCGAGGATTACGCCCGAACCCAGGCCCGGCTTCCCGAGGTCTATCGCAGGATGGGGCTGACCGAGCTCAGCGGCGGTTATGACATCCCCGCGGATCATCCCGTACTGGCGGCCCACCCGGCCGCCATGCGTTCGATGCTGGGAACCCTCGATTCCAGGGCGGGCGGCGCGGCCGCGGTGCTGCGTTCCGGCGGGCTCTCTTCCGAACTGGTCGGCCGCCTGCGCCGCAAGCTGGTGCAGCCCGTACCCGCGCAGGTGTAGCGGTGCCGGCCCGCCCGCAGCGTATTGCCACTATGGCTGCCACCGTCCGGGGTGATGCGGACAAGCGCCCCGCTGCACTGCTGCTGCTGGCCACCATCGCAGCGGTGCTGTGGGCCAATGCGCCGTTTTCCGGTTCCTATGAGTACTTCTGGGAAACCACCGTCGAGGTGCGTGCCGGCAGCATGATTTTGGAGTTGACGGCCCGGGAAGTGGTCAATGACGCGCTCATGGCGGTGTTCTTTTTCGTGGTGGGGCTCGAGGTGCGGCGGGAATTTGCCCTGGGCGAGTTGACCAACCGGTCCCGGGCCGTGATTCCGGTGGTCGCTGCGGCCGCGGGGATTGCCGTGCCCGCCGCAGTCTTCCTGCTGTTCACGGCCGGAACGGACAATGCCGCCGCGTGGGGCGTGGTCATTTCCACCGACACCGCGTTTCTGCTGGGTGCACTGGCCGTTGCAGGACCTCGGGTTCCCGGCAGGCTGCGGATTTTCCTGCTGACCCTGGCGGTGGTCGACGACGTTGCCGCGCTCAGCATCATCGCCCTGGTCTATACCGAACATCTGCAACCCGTGCCGTTGCTGCTGGCCTTCGCCGGGCTCGCCGCCGTCGCACTGACCCGCCGCTTGCCGTACGGTCGCGGCGGCGCCTACGCCGTGCTGGCAGTCCTTGTGTGGCTGGCCTTTTACGCATCGGGAGTGCATCCGACGTTGGCCGGCGTCGGCATTGCCCTGATGGTCCCGGTGTTTCCGCCCGCCCGGCGGGACGTGGAACATGCGTTGGAGCTGACCCGTGTATTCCGCCAGTCGCCCAATTCCCGGTACGCCCGGGCTGCGGTGCACGGCGTGCGGGAGTCCCTCTCCATCAACGAACGCCTGCACAGTGCCTACACGCCGTACGTGGATTACCTGATCCTGCCCGTATTCGCCCTCGCCAACGCCGGAGTGCGACTGGACGGGCCAACGTTGGAACAAGCCCTGCGCTCCCCGCTGGCCTGGGGCATTGTCTGCGGCCTGGTTCTGGGAAAATTCATCGGCATTTTCGGTGCTGCCGCGCTGCTGCACCGGCTGCGGATCGGCGAGTTCGGCCCCGGCCTGACGCTGGGCCGCATCGCCGGCGGCGCCGCCCTGTCCGGCATCGGATTCACCATCGCCCTGTTCATCATCGGCCTCGCCATCGAGGACCCTGCAGTGCAGAACGAAGCACGGGTGGCGGTCCTGGCCGGATCGCTTCTGGCGTTCGCCGCGGGGAGTGCCATCTTCCGGACCGTGGAAGGACGGCGCCCTGCCGTTCCCCCGGGTGAGGTGCTGGCCCGGCCGGTGGATCCGGCCCGCGACCACGTGGTGGGACCCGCAGACGCTCCGTTGACCCTCGTGGAATACGGGGACTACGAATGCCCGTTCTGCAGCCGGGCCACGGGGACCATCATGGAAGTGCGCGAGTACTTCGGTGCCGACCTGCGCTACGTCTGGCGCCATCTGCCCTTGTCCCGGGTCCATCCCAATGCCGTTGCGGCCGCCGAGGCTGCAGAGGCCGCGGGCCGGCAGGGGCACTTCCGGGAGTACAGCGCGCACCTTTTCGAGAACCAGGACAACCTCCTCCCGGAAGACCTGCTGCGTGCGGCGGAGAGCCTGGGCCTGGACATGGACCGGTTCGAAGCAGACCTGCGCTCGGCGGAGGTCAGCAACCGCGTGCTGGACGATGCCCTGGACGCCGAATCCATGGACCTGCACGGAACTCCCACCTTCTTCATCGGGCGCCGCAGGCACCACGGCCCCTACGACGCGGCCACCCTGATCCGCGCTCTGGAGGCATCACGTTCCGCCGTGCCGTAGGGCCTGCGGGTAGGCTCGGGCGATGAGTACAAACGCATTGGTCACCGGCGCAGGCCGGGGCATCGGAGCAGCAATCGCAGCCGCCCTCGCAGAGGCCGGCTATACCGTGGCGGTGCACGCCGGACACGACGCCGACGCCGCCCGCCGGGTTGCCGATGCGCTGCCCGGGGCGGGGCACGCCGTCGTCGTCGGGGATCTGTCCTCCCCCGCGGAGTGCCAACGGGTCTTCGCCGAGGCCGTGGACCAGCTCGGCGGCCTGGACGTCCTGGTGAACAACGCGGGCATCTTTCGGGCCCAGCCGGTGACGTCCGGATCTTTTGCCGATTGGCAGGAGGCCTGGCGGCAGACCATCGACATCAACCTGACGGCACCGGCAAACCTCTGCCGGCTGATGGCCGGGCACCTGATTGAGCGGCCCGCGGGTCCGGCGGGCGGACGGCTGGTGAATGTGGGATCGCGCGGCGCGTACCGCGGGGAACCGGAGAACCCGGCCTACGGCGCCAGCAAGGCCGGGCTGCACTCCCTTACCCAGTCCCTTGCCGTGGCGCTGGCGCCGCATGGGATCTTCTCCGCCGCCGTCGCACCGGGATTCGTGGACACCCGGATGGGCCGCCCCGCTTTGGAGGGTGCCAGCGGCGCAGCCATCCGGGCGCAGAGTCCGTTCAACCGGGTCGCAGAGCCGGAGGAAGTCGCTGCGACCGTAGCCTGGCTCGCCACGGCGGCTCCGGAGTGGGTCAGCGGTACGGTGATCGACGTCAACGGCGCCTCGCACCTGCGCTGACCTCCGCGGGGCGGGGCTGACCCCTAGGCCTGCTGCGGCTGTCCGTTGCTGGCCGTGGTGCCGCCGTCGACGGGCAGGATCGCGCCGGTGATGAACCGGGCGGCGTCGGAGGCCAGGAACAGGATCGCGTCCGCCACCTCGTCCGGCTGGCCCGGACGGCCCAGGGCAATCCGTTCGGCGAACTTTGCCTTCTGCTCTTCGTCGTCCTTCTTGTCCTCGACCAGGTCGGTCCAGATCAGGCCCGGTGCCACGGCATTCACGCGGACCCCGTCCTTGCCATGATCCAGGGCCACCGCGCGGGTGAAGTTGTTGACCCCGCCCTTGGCCGCGTTGTACGCGCTCATGTTCCAGTCAGCTGCCATGCCGGAGACGGAGGAGGTGTTGACGATGCAGCCCTTGGATTCGATCAGGTGCGGGATCGCTGCCTTGGTGCCGTAGAAGACGCCCGAAAGGTCCGTCTCAATGACCCGGTGCCATTCCTCGACGTCGGTCTCTTCGACCGGCCCGTTGGTCAGCGTGCCGGCGTTGTTTACCAGGACGTCCAGGTGCCCGTGCTGCTGCACCGTGTCCTCGACGAGCTTGCGGACATCGTCCCAGTTGGCGGAATCGGCGACGACGGCCGTGGCCGTGCCCTCGGGCAGGCCAGCTACGGTGGCGGTGATTTTCTCTGCCACGGTGTCGGTCAGGACAACGGTGGCTCCTTCGGCAACGAAGCCCCGCGCCGCTGCTTCGCCGATGCCGGATCCGGCGCCGGTGACAATGACGACTTTGCCCTCAAAACGGTTATTCATGTGCAAGCCTTCCTCGTGTCCAAGCAGGGTGCCAGCGGTAGTGCCAGTCCTTACGAACCTATCACCGGGCGTTTCGGCACCGCTTGCAGTTCGTCGTCCACGAACCGCGGTGCGGCTGCACGGATGCCGGCACCAACCATCACGGCGGCAGAGGCAATCAGGAGCGCCAGCGGCAGGGTCCAGCTGCCGGAGAGATCGTGCAGGGCGCCGATGGCGAACGGTCCCATGGCGGCCAGCAAATAGCCGACGGGCTGGATGAAGCCCGAGAGCTGCGCGGTGACCCGCGGTTCCCGGGAGCGGGCGGTGATCAGTGCCAGCGCGGCGGGGAAGGCGAACCCGCCCACGCCAAGGAACAGTGCCCAGAGCCAGGGCAGTGTGTCCGCTGCCAGCAGCAGCCCGCTGTAGCCGGCCGCCATGCAGACACCGAGGCCAACAATGTAGGTCCGCAGGCGCGGCGAGCGAGCCACCAGCACGGGCATGATCAGGCCGCCCGGGATGCCAAGCCCGGCAATGATCGCGGCCATCAGCCCGGCATGCGCCTGTTCCAGTCCGGCGTCGCGGTAGATCTGCGCAGCCCAGCCGAACTGGACGTAGGCGTGCATGGACTGGACGCCGAAAAAGATGCTCAGGGCGACGGCGGTGCGTGACGAGCGCATCCGGGTGCGCTTCGCTGCGCGCGGCCCGCCGGCAGCCACCGGGTCCCGCCCGGTGCGCAGTGCCAGGACCGCCCAGAACATAAAGGCAGCCAGGGCCGCGGCACCCCACACTCCCAGGCTCAGCCGCCAGCCGGCCGGACCGCTGCCCGCCAGTACGCCGCCCAGCAGCAGCGGCAGGCTGGCACCCAGGGCCAGCGTGGTTCCATAGACGGAGTTCAGCAGCGCCAGGCGCCGCCCGCCGTGGCGCTTGATGAAGGCGGGGACGAGGATGTTGCCCACCGCCATGCCGGCGAAGGCAAGCACGGTAAGCATCAGGAAGAGCACGGCGCTTCCTGCCAGCGCCCGCGCCAGCAGTCCGGCGGCCACCGCCCCCAGCGCCAGGACAATGGCGCCGTTGATTCCGGTCTTGCGTGAGAGTGCGACGGCGAGCGCCCCCACCACGGCAAAGGTCAGTCCCGGCAGCGCGGTCAGCACCCCGGCGGCGGTGGCGTCCAGGTCCAGTGCGGCCTGCAGCTCGGCCAGGACCGGACCGACGGAAGACGCCCCGGGGCGCAGATTGACGGCGACCAGAACCACGGCGATGCCGACCAGCCAGATCGGCAGGGTGCGGCCGCCCTCGGTGGTGTTGGCCGGTGTCCCCTTGGTGTCGCTCACCCGAGTCTTTCTATCACGGCGCGGGCACCCGGGACCCATGTGTCAGACGGGCGAACCGGCGGCCGGGCTGAAGCTGGCCGACTCCACGAACGCCGTCGCGGTATCCGGAGCAATCTCCGTCATCCCGGCGTCGACAATCAGAGGTCCTGCTCCCGGGCGGGCGGCCGACTCGGCGAAAAGCTTCCCGGCCGTGAAGCGGACTCCCGCAGGCTCCCCCGCTTGCTGCCAGGCCTGTCGAGCGGACGGGTCCAGCTGCAGGTACCAGGACAGCAACGCGTGCGCTGCCTGGGCGGAGGCCTTGCCGGTGGACATGTCCAGGTCCGCGTTCAGGACGATCACCGGGGCGTTTCCCGGCCAGGGCGCCGGGGCCTCATCCGGCAGCTGGGTGCCGGAAACCTGCAGCTTCGCGAGGTTCTTGGGCATCTGCTCGTAAGTGACCGGTTCGAAGGCGAGGGCCTGCGCCCTGCCCACTGTCACCGCTCCCGACGGCGCTTCAGCGGCCAGCTTCCCGAAGGTGCTCGGATTCGCCCGGCGGACGGTCTTCGTAAACCGGCCGTACAACCAGTTCTCCCAGGCTTCGCTGTCCTCAGTGGCCGTATATGCCCGAACGCTGGCGACGGCGGCAGCGGCCACGGCGTCGCGGTGGGCGGCTGGATCGGTCTTGTCCACGAGCAGGACGATGGGCTGGACTTTGTCGAACGGCTGCATGCTTCCAGTTTTCCATGTTCCGGCGGACGCGTTCTGCCAGGGTGCACCGCAGCTGAGCCGGGCCGCCGTCGAACCTTGGATGCCGTCACTACTCTGCCCCTGCTCCCGCCGCCGCGGTAGCGTGCGCGGCATGAGCGATCGCGAAACCCAGAGACACAGTTCCATTCCCCCGCGGCAGGCACCCGCTTCCGCCCCGACCCCGGGTCCTTCCCGCAGCCCCGGGACAGCCGATACGGCAGGACCGGAGACGCAGTGGCAGGCGATGGAACGTGAGGACGGCCTGTACACCGTGGCGCAGATAGCCCAGCAGCTGGGCTTCGGCGGCGGCCCCAATTCGATGGCACGGCAGCTCACCGGGAAGGGGAGGATTCTTGTTGTAAAGCGGGGAGAGCAGTTCCTGTATCCGGGTTTCCAGTTCGACTGGGGCAGCGAACGGGTTCTTCCCACGGTCAAGGACGTGGTCAGGATGGGCCGCCAGGCCGGCTGGGCGGATGAGCGGATTGCCCTGTGGTTCTACACATCCAACCGGTGTCTGTCGCATAAACGCCCGGTGGACGTGAGGGCCAATGAGGAGGAGCTGATCGCTCTCGCCGGGGAAGAGTTCGGGCAGTAACTGCTCGCCGGAACGGGGGTCCCGGGCTAGAGGCGGATAGCGGCAGCCATCTCGTTGACGAAGTCCTCGGTCTCGGCCGCGTTCCGGAACCCGTAGGAGACCTCCCGCACCGCTTCCTGCCGGGAACCGGGCACGGCGTGGTATTTGATAGCGGCAAAGTTGCCCGGTTCGCTGACCGGTTCCACCAGGGGACGGTCATTCAGCCGGGCGAACTGGCGTAGGGTCGGGTCGATGCGCCACTGATCCGTCTCCACCCAGAAGTGATCGCCCATGCCGGAGCTTCCGCTGGCCACCCGCACGTCCTCCAGCCCGGCGGAGGACATCAGCCAGGCAAGCGTGAAGGAAGCGGGGGCACCCAGCCCGGAGCCGTAGGGAATATGGGCCTCGGCTACGGCTGCTGCCTGTTCTGCGAGGGCGGTGGCTTCCTTGAGGCTGAGTGTCTGCATACTTCTATGTTCTCAGCCGCAGGGCACAAACCTTGCCGCCGCCCCGGCGCCCTGTCAGGACACACCGTCCCGGCGCCGTGTCAGGACACACCGTCCCGGCGCCGTGTCAGGCGGCTGCCCCGGTGTCCGGTCGGCGCATCCGGTCGGTTGCACGCCGGACCGGTGGATCGCTTTCCGCGTTCTGCAGCAGCCGGTCGAAGTCCATGAGCCCCACGTCGCCACATTTGAAGGACAGCCTGGCCTCGGGCCTGCTGCCCGCCGCGGTAGGTTTCCGCCGCCCGGTAAGCGCCAGGCGCAGCTGCCCGCCGCCGTCGTCGTTGACCTGCAACTGCCGCTTCGCTACCAGTTCACGGACGCCTTTGGCGTCCACCGCCGGCGCGTTGTAGAAGTACTCCCGGACCACTCGGGTGAGGGCTTCAGCATCCGCGCGGTCCTGCCGCGGCCACCGGATCAGTTTGTCCGTGACTGCCTGGACGGGCTGAACAATGAAGCCGAACGCGATAAGCAGTGCAATCAGGTCACCGCCGCCCATAACGAGGAACAGCATGGCGGCCACGCTCAGGCCCACGATGGTCCGCACTGAGTGCGGGTGCCGTGGACTGAGCGGAATGGTGACCAGTATCGGTTGGATCTGCGCGGCCATCAGGACCAGCCTCCCTTTAGCCCGGCCAATGCCTCTGCTTCGCGGGCGAGCCTGGCCGCCTCGTGGAGTTCGTGGTCGGAGCGGCTTCGGTTATAAATCATCGGGTCCTGCTCGATGGCCGCTTCGAGGGAACGCAGCCGGTTTCGGTGGTTCTCCGCCGTTTGCGCCAGCTTCAGCTGCGACTTCGAATTTGTCAGTTTTTGCATCAATTCCTCCACACGGGATTCCTTCGCACGGACAACCTCAAAATGGTGGCGCGCCGTGGCTTCAACGCGTACCGCCAGGTCATGCATGCGGCGCGCGGTAGCGGCGAGACTGACGGCGTGGCCTGCGGTCAGCCGTTCCTCGGCTACAACGGCTTCCAACGCTTTCAACCGGGTTTCGTAGGACCGCGTGACCGCACTGTAGTGCCGCGTCACTTCCCATGCCGCGCGGACCTGGTTCCGCAGCACGTCCTGGCGTGCCGCGGTGGCAGCAATCGCCGCATCGAGCCGCGCGCAGGTCTCGGCGTAGCTGTCCGGGGGCCCGGGAACCCCGAACTGCACCTGCACTATCCTTTGGACCCGCCTGAGGTTTTCGCCCACAGCTGCCTCTCTACAGTCTGCCGCTGTACCGGGAAAGAGTGCCGCATCGGATTCGAGGCAGAAACGGCTCCTGACGGCGGCAACGGTCATCCGGTCCATTAACCCTGCCCGCGCCCGGCCCGCCGGGTCAATGGATGGAGCCCGTTTGCGGGCATGTGGAAGACTGCGGGCATGGAAATCCATCCCGCCGCGTTGCTCGGCGGCTCCTACCGGGTGCGCAGGGCAGAGCGCGACGACGTCGCTCCGATCGTTCGACTGCTGCTGGCCGACATGCCGGCTTCCGATGCCGTTGCCGGTACGCCGGGCGCCAATCCCCTGGCGCCGTATCTGCGCGCTTATGCTGCCATTGCCGCGGATCCGGCCAACTTCCTGGCCGCGGTCGAGGATTCAGCCGGGAAGATTGCGGGGACACTGCAGTTGACCCTGATCCCCTGCCTGGCTCTCGGCGCGGCAACCCGGTTACAGGTTGAAGCCGTCCATGTGCGGGCCGATCTCCGGTCCAACGGGCTCGGTGCGGCCATGATGGACTGGGCGGTTGCCGAAGGCCGGCGGAACGGCGCCACGTTGGTCCAGCTCACCTCCAATGCGCGGCGGGAGTCCGCACACCGCTTTTACCAGCGGCAGGGCTTTGACGCCTCACACATCGGATTCAAGCGAGTACTTCCGCCGCTGCCGTAAGCTGCGTCGATTCCCGTCTCCGCCGCGGCGGGTGGTGATGCGGACCGAGTTCCAACCCGCACCACCCTCCATCGGCTAATCGATGTAGCGCAGTCCTGCCGCTTCCAGCGGTCCCCGCATCGAGTACATGTCCAGTCCGAGTTCTCCCGCGGCGAGGCGTTCACGCTTGGCCGCCTCGTTGTCCTCCCGCTTCCGGGAGGCCTCGGCCACTTCTGCGGCACGGCCGGCAGGAACGACGACGACGCCGTCCACATCTGCGACCACCACGTCGCCGGGGTTCACCAGGGCGTTGGCGCACACTATCGGAACGTTTACCGAACCCAGGGTCGCCTTCACCGTTCCCTTGGAGTTGATGGCACGCGAGAACACGGGAAAGTCCATCTCTTCCAAAGCCGCGGCATCACGGCAGCCGCCGTCGATCACCAGACCAACACCGCCGCGGGCACGCACCGAAGTGGCCAGCAGCTCGCCGAAGAAGCCGTCTTCGCTCTCCGTGGTGCAGGCGGCCACCAGCACGTCGCCGGGCTGGAGTTGTTCAACGGCCACGTGCAGCATCCAGTTGTCCCCTGGCTGCAGCAGCACGGTCACCGCCGGGCCGCAGAGTTTGGCACCGGGGTAGACGGGGCGCATGTAGGGGCGCATCAGTCCCAGCCGGCCCATGGCCTCGTGCACGGTGCTGGTGCCGTACGGGGCCAAAGCCTCGACGTCGGACTGCGGGGCACGGGTGATGCTGCGGTGGACCACTCCGAGTTCATGCATGGGTGCTGCTCCTTTGGGGTTCATGGCCCTGCCGCGTCAGCAGGGCATCCAGGCGCGGATAGACGGCACGGGTATTGTTCTCACGGATATCGGCAAGTTCCTCGCCGGTCAGGCCCGCCGCAGCCAGATACCGCCCGGTGTCATCGAAGTTAAACCCGGTGCCTGGATCGACGTCCCGCACCGCTCCGATCATCTCGGAGGCGAAGAGGATGTTCCGGGTGGGCATCACCTCCAACAGCAGGTCGATGCCGGGCTGGTGGTAGACGCAGGTGTCGAAGAAGACGTTGTTGAGCAGGTGTTCCTCCAGCGGCGGCTTCTTCAGTGCCATGGCCAGACCGCGGAAGCGCCCCCAGTGGTAGGGCGCGGCGCCGCCGCCGTGCGGAATAACGAACTTCAGCTCCGGGAAGTCCGTAAACAGGTCCCCCTGGATCAGCTGCATTACCGCCGTGGTGTCCGCGTTGAGGTAGTGGGCGCCCGTGGTGTGGAAGGCCGGATTCACGCTGGTGCTCACGTGGATCATCGCCGGCAGGCCGTACTCAACCATCTTTTCGTAGATCGGGTACCAGGAGCGGTCCGTCAGCGGAGGGGAGGTCCAGTAGCCGCCGGAGGGGTCCGGGTTGAGGTTCAACGCCACGGCACCGTATTCGTTGACGCAGCGTTCCAGTTCCGGGATGCAGGACGCCGGGTCCACGCCGGGTGACTGCGGCAGCATGGCGGCCGGAGCAAACCGGTCGGGGAAGAGTTGGCTGACCCGGAAGCACAGCTCGTTGCAGATGGCCGCCCACGCGGAGGAAGTGGCGAAGCCCCCTACGTGGTGCGCCATGAAGGAGGCGCGCGGCGAGAAGACGGTCAGGTCGATACCGCGCTCGTCCATCAGGCGCAGTTGGTTCGCGGAGATGCTTTCGCGCAGTTCATCGTCGCTGATGACCAGGTCCGCCGGGTCCGGAGCAGCCGTTCCGGGATCGGCGAGCGCCGCAATCTGCCGGTCCCGCCAAAGGCCCAGGGCCGGCGGTGCGGTGGTGTAGTGGCCGTGGCAATCGATGATCATCGGGTGTTCTCCTCTGTTGCTGCCGCCTCCTGGAGACGGCGCGGGACAAAAACTTCGCCGGCCATGATCAGCCGGGCGGTGCGCAGCAGCGCGGATTTGGTGACGTGCTGGGGGTCCTGCGGGTCGAGCCCGAGTTCCACGGTGAATTCACCGGAAGGATGCTCCACCGAAACCGTCAGGTCCGCTCCGGCACCGGCATCCGCAACGGTGCTGACTTCCCGTGCCACGGTGCCGTCAATGACGCAGGCGGTGGCAGCGGTGACGGCGGCCAGCACGCCAATGGATTCGTGGCAGACATGCGGGATGAAGCTTCGAGTGGTGATGGTGCCGCCGTGCGCCGGCGGGGCTATCAGTGTCATCTTCGGGTAGTTCTTGGCGGTGACGTCTCCCAGCCCCATCAGACGCCCGCACTGGAGCCGCAGTGCTTCAAGCCTCTGCTTCAGCTCTTCGTCACGGTTCAAATCGGCGGCGGATTCGTAGCCGGTGCGGCCCAGATCCGCGGCCCGGACCATCACCAGCGGCTGGCCATTGTCGATGCAGGTGACGCGGACCGGACCTCCGCCGTCGAGAACCACCGTGTCGCTGGCGTTGCCGGTGGGAAGCAGGGAGGCACAGACGGAACCGGCCGTGTCCAGGAAGTTGATGGTGACGGCCGCCGCCGTGCCGGGAACGCCGTCGATCCGCGTATCCCCGCCGTACTCGACAAACCGGCCCTGGTCCCCTGCCGGCGTCGCGATGCTGATCTCGGCCACCATGCCCGTGTTCAGCGTCAGGACCCGGGCAGTGGTGGTATCCCCGCCGGGCTGAAGGAGGCCGGACTCCACGGCGAACGGAACGACGGCGGCGAGCATGTTTCCGCAGTTGGCCGTGCTATCAACGGTGTCGGAAGTTGGTTGCAGCTGGGCGAACTGGAATTCCAGGTCCACCCCGTCCCGGCTGCTGACGTCCACAATCCCCACCTTGCTGGTCAGCGGATTGCCGCCGCCCAGCCCGTCAATCTGCAGGGGGTGGGGGGATCCGAGGGCGGCAAGCAGCACCTCGTCCCGGCGTTCGCCGTGCAGGGCAGCGGGCAGGTCGGCGCGGCGGAAGAACGGTCCGCGGGAGGTCCCTCCCCGCATGAACCAGCAGGGGATGCCGAGCTGACTGCCGCGGATGGAACCCGGCACCGAGGACTTTTCTGTGGTCTGCACCACAAGAATGTACCGCGTCAACCAGATTGTTGACAATAACGGTGACAAAACAAATAGGGGAACGGCAGCCCCCATGCTCCCCGGTCCCACGCTGGAGGTCACCCTGGTCCCGGCAGCGGGACTGACCTATGCGTTAGATTCGATGGCATGACTACGGGAACATTTGAGCACGTTTTGAGCAGTACGCCGCCCGACAGGAGCGTCCCGCCTCGCCCAGGAGCCGCAGACCGTGGCTGAGGAGCTTGGCGGCCTGATCCCCTTATTACTTGTCCTCGTCCTCCTGCCGGGCGCCTGTGTTGCAGTCACGCGCCAGGCAGCTGAGGGCCTCATCGGAGCGAACGGTGCCGTCGGGATCCGCACCCGATACACAAAGATGTCCGATGCGGCCTGGGGTCGCCGGGCACAGGGCTGCCCTGCCGGTAGTGAAGAAAATGTGGCCCGTTGCTGGTTTCGGACTCTCGGCAGCGCTGGCCGTGCAGCTGCTGGCCGGCGGTCCGACAGGTAACGGCGTTGCCCTTCTGGCCCTTCTCTTCCAGACGGTGGTCCTCATCCGTGCTGCCGCAGCCGCTAACCGCGCCGCGCGCTCGGTTGGCGGGAACTCGGCTTAGTGCGCGGATGCAGAGCCTGTCCGGCGGATGGCATCGGCAATGCTCACCATGTGGGCCTCCATCATCCGGGCGGCCTGCTCGCCCTGCCCGGTGCAGATGGCCTCAATGATGTCCACGTGTTCCGGCAGCGAAACGTTGGCACGCCCAGGCTGGACCGCCAGCCGGAACTGGTGGCGCACATTCTGTGCCCGCAGCCTTTCGATGGTGGCCCCGGCGGTTCCCTGGCCGCTGATTTCCACGATCCGCCGATGGAGCTTGGAGTTGATCTCCGAGTAGCGCATCAACTCTCCGGACTTTACGGCGGACGCCATATCGTCGGCCATCTGCCGGAGTTCGGCGACCTGCCCGGCGTCAATCCGCTCCGCTGCTTTGCGGGCACACAGCGCCTCCAGCACGCCGCGGACTTCAATGATCTCCACGGCCTCTTCCACGGGCACCGACCGCACGCGGGCCCCGCGGTTCTGCACCCGCTCCACCACGCCTTCGACGGCGAGTTCGGCAAGGGCGGAGCGGACCGCACTGCGGCTCGCTTTGAACTGCGTGCACAGGTCCGCCTCCACAAGCCGCTGGGACGGCACTAGCTCGCCGTCAAGAATTGCGGTGCGGATTGCGTCCGCCACCTGCGCAGCGTTACTCGTGGTCGCTGCTGCATCTGCTGTCATTGGAAACTCCTCGGCGGAAAGGCACCCCGCCCGCTCTCATTTTAGTATCACGCAAAGTTATCACTGCATTGACGGGTCCTCCGCAGCCGCAGCTTGGAATTGTTGACAATCATGGCAATAATCGGCGGACAGCTACGAGAGGACACGACCATGACTGCGGTGACCGTACTGGGCCTGGGTGAAGCCGGACGCCTGTATGCCCTTGGACTGGCGGAGGCCGGGGCAGATGTACGCGGCTACGACCCCTACACCGACGCACGGGACGCCGGCATCCACCAGTTCGGCTCGCTCGCCGATTCCGTTGACGGAACCGATCTGGTCATCAGCCTGGTCGGCGCCGCCGCCGCCCGCAGCGTCGCGGAGCAGGCACTGCCGCTGCTTCCAGCCAACGCAGTGTTCGCGGATTTCAACACCGCCGGCCCGGAGGACAAAGCCGGACTCGCCGAACTCGCCGCAGGCCACGGGGTGGATCTGGTGGACGTGGCCGTAATGGCACCGGTCCCCCGCGCCGGCAGCCGAACCCCGCTCCTGGTCAGCGGCACCGCGGCGGACAGGTTTGCCGCCCTGATGGAAGGCTTCGGCAGTCCCGTGGAAACGATCCCCGGCGCCCCCGGGGCCGCGGCAGGCCGCAAACTGCTGCGCAGCGTCTTCATGAAGGGGCTGGCCGGTCTGGTGCTGGAGTGCCGGGCCGCAGGGAGGGCGGCCGGCGCGGAGGAATGGCTCCTGGCGGAAATCGCCGGGGAGTTGGGGCCGGACGGACCGGACCTGGTGACCCGCCTCCTTCAGGGGTCGCAGACACACGCCGTGCGGCGCGCCCACGAGGTTGAAGACTCGCTGGCTTACCTCCGCGGGCTTGGCACGCCCGCCTGGATGACCGAAGGCACGTTCAGCTGGCTGTCCGCGCTGGCTGCGGACGGCGCCGACGCCGACTGACCCGCATTGGCTGCGAAATTGTTGACAATACTTGGAGCCGCTGGTTGACTCTCAGCACTGCTTCGGGACCGGCAGACCGGCAACGAAGCCCGTGCCGTTTGAGCAGACCGCAAAGGAAACCGCAATGCCTAATGCTTTTCGCGACGTTGCCCATTTGGGCTTCGTGGAACTCTATACCCCGGATTTTGACAAGAGCCTCTGGTTCTTCACCGAACTGCTGGCAATGCGCGAAGTCGCGCGCGACGGCGATTCGGCCTACCTGCACGCGTGGGATGACTACGAACACCACACCATCAAGCTGACCGCCCACGAGACCTCCGGCGTCGGACGCCTGGGCCTGCGTGCCGCCAGCGAAGAGGCCCTGCAGCGCCGGGTCGCCGCCATCGAAGCGGCAGGACGCGGGATCGGCTGGCACGACGGCGACCCGGGCATGGGCAAGACCTACGCCTTCACGGATCCGGACGGGCATCCGATGGACATCTATTTCGAGAGCGAATGGCATGTACCCACCGAGGAGTCCCGGCCGGCCCTGAAGAACCAGGCGGACCGCTTCCCGGGCCGCGGAGTGAATGCCCGCCGGCTGGACCATGTGAACTTCCTCGGCGCAGACGTTGCCGAGAACGGCCGGTTTGTGGAAGAGGTGCTGGGCGGCAAGCCCACCGAACAGATCCGGCTGGACAACGGCCGGCTTTCCGGCCAGTGGTTTACCTTCTCCAACAAGTCCTATGACCTGGTTTACAGCGGTGACTGGACCGGCAGCAGCGGCAGGCTGCACCACGTCGCGTTCGCCACCGACACCCGCGAAGACATCCTCAAGGCTGCGGACATCTTCCTGGAAAACGGCATCCACATCGAAACGGGGCCGCACAAGCACGCCATCCAGCAGACCTTTTTCCTGTACGTGTATGAACCCGGCGGCAACCGGATCGAATTCTGCAATGCCGGTGCCCGCCTGATCCTGGCGCCGGACTGGAAGACCATCGAATGGACCGAGGCCGAGCGTGCCAAGGGCCAGGCCTGGGGCATGAAGACCATCGACACCTTCCATACCCACGGCACTCCCCCGGTGGAGCTTCCCGCCGACTGACCCCGGTATAACGACTTACGGCCCCTCCTTCCCGGGAGGGGCCGTAAGTCGTTTGTTCTAGCGGATTCAGCGCGCCGCGTCCGGCCGGTGGCCCTTCTTGGCGAGCTGGATCTGCTCGTAGACGTGGTGGCGCAGTTCCGTGAAGCGCGGCATTCCCCGGGTCTCCAGCTGGTCGCGGTCCTCCGGGAGATCGATTCGGATATCCTCCTGCACCACGGTTGGCGAGGAGGACAGGATGATGACGCGTTCACCGAGGTACACGGATTCGTCGATGTCGTGCGTGACGAACAGGATGGTCATGCCCAGGTCCTTCCACAGCCGCCGGGTAAGGTCCTCCAGATCGGCACGGGTCTGGGCGTCGACGGCGGCAAACGGCTCATCCATCAGCAGCACCTCCGGCTGGTATGCCACCGCGCGGGCAATGGCCACCCGCTGCTGCATGCCTCCGGACAGCTGCCAGGGATAGGACTTGGGCACGTGCTCCAGTCCCACCGCTTCCAGCGCGTCGGCAACCCGCTGCCGGCGTTCCGCCTTGGGCACGCCGGCGTTCTTCAGGGGCAGTTCCACGTTGTCCGCAACCCGCAGCCAGGGAAACAGGGAACGGCCGTATTCCTGGAACACCACAGCCATTTTCTTGGGCGGTGCCGTCACCTTCTTGCCGTCCAGCAGCACTTCGCCCTCGGTGGCTCCAAGCAGTCCCGCGATGCACTTGAGCAGGGTGGTTTTGCCGGAGCCGGAGGGACCGACCAGACAGGCCAGCTCGCCGTGGCCCAGGTCGAAGGTGAGGTTGCGGACGGCTTCGATGGGGCCGCCGTCGGTGGAGTAGACCTTTTTCAGCCCGCGGACCGAAAGCAGCGCTTCCCCTTCGGGCAGGGTACGCCCGGACGGTGTGGCGCCCGCCGGCGCCGGAGTTGTTTTGGCGGAGATGGCGTCAGGCTGCATTTTCTACCTCTTTAAGGCCGTGGTACCAGCGCAGCACGCGCCGTTCGCACCATTGGAAGATCAGGGACAGGGCCAGGCCGATCAGGCCGAGCACCAGGATGCCGGACCACATTTCCGGGATGGCGAAGGACCGTTGGAACTGCAGGATAGTGAAGCCCAGCCCCGAGGAGGAACCGAACATCTCCGAAATGACCATGAGGATCAGGCCGATGGACAGCGACTGCCGGATGCCTGCCATGATCGTCGGTGCGGCTGAAGGCAGCACCTGGTAGCGGATCCGGTTCAGCCCGGAAATGCCGTAGGACCGGGTCGTTTCGTTCTGCACCGGGTCGATGGAGCGGACCCCTTCGATGGTGTTCAACAGCACCGGCCAGATGCAGCCGACCACAATCACGGCAACCTTCATGCCGTCGTTGAGGCCCACCAGCAGGATCAGCACCGGAACCAGCACCGGGGGCGGCAGGGCACGGAAGAACTCGAACACGGGCTCGGTCAGCGCCCGCAGTGTCCGGTTCAGGCCCACCAGCAGCCCGACGACGATGCCCAGGATGATCGCGATGGCGAGCCCCGCGAGCAGCCGCCCCACCGACGGCAGGACATCCCCGGTGATCCGCCCCTCAAACCAGGTGGGACCGAAGACATCCACCAGGGCGGAGGGTGTGGGCACGAAGAAGTTCGGTTCGCCGCGGGTGGAAGCCCACCAGAGGAGCACCAGCAGCAGGGGCAGCGCAACCACGTAGGCAAGACTCTTGAGCGTCTTCACAGCACCACCTCTCCGCGGACGGACGGATGCCAGGACAGCAGGCGCTGCTCGACCTGGCGCATCACGATATTGATCGCCACGCCCAGCAGGCCGGTGGCCAGCACCAGCGCGTACATGCCGGAGATGGCACCGCCGGACTGGGCATCGGCAATCTCACGCCCGAGTCCGGGCGAGCCAATGATCAGCTCGGCGGTGATGGCCAGGATCAACGCCACGGAGGCCGCGAGACGGATGCCCGTCATCAGGTACGGCAGCACGGTGGGAAACACCACGTGCCGGATCCGCTGCAGCTTGGAGAAGCCGTAGGACTGTGCTATCTGCGTTGCCACATTGTCGACGTCGGCCACCCCGTAGAGCACCTGGATCAGCACCTGCCAGAAGCAGGCATAGATGATCAGCATCAAAGAAGATTCGATTTTGACGCCGAACAGCAGCACGGCCAGCGGGATCAGCGCAACGGAGGGAACCGGGCGCAGGAACTCGATGGTGGAGTTGGTAAAGCGGCGCAGGAACGGACTCATGCCGATCACCAGGCCCAGGATGCCGGCGGCGACGACGGCGGCTGCCAGGCCGATGGCCCAGGCCATCAGGGTGTGCCCCACGGCCACCCAGAAGGCAGTCAGCCCGAAGTCCCGGACGAGGGCGATGATGACTTCCGAGGCAGGGGGCAGGAAGCGGGGCTGGACCAGGCCGACTCGTGGAACCAGTTCCCAGATCAGCAGGAAGCCAAGGACCCCGGCCAGGCCCAGCACCGGCTTCGGCACTGGGCGGCGCGCACCCGGCCGGGCTGCGCGTGGCTGCGCAGCCCGGCCGGGTTCCAGCACGTCAGTACTCATTACGGCAGCAACTCATCCAGCTTCGGCTCTTCACTGATCAAACCGTCACTGAGCGAAAGCTCCGCAAGCGTTTCCACGCCGGCACGATTGATTTCCGTGGTGAAGCTGGGCAGGGTGAGTGCCTTCGCGGTCTCGGCGTCGATCTTCGTGTAGGTGAGCAGGACCTCGCGGACGGCGTCCGGGTTCTCCTCCGCGTATTCCAAGGACTTGTTCATGGCCGCCGTGAATTTCTCCACCGTCTCGGCATCGTCCTCGGCCTTCGCCGACGTCGTGAAGTAGCCTGCGACGGTCAGGTCCTCCGCGGTATCCACGTAGTTGGAAGCGATTGGCGTGGACCCGGCGTTCTGGCCGCCGGTCAGGAAGGGCTCCACCACCTGGATGGCGTCCACCTGGCCGCGTTCCAGGGCAGCCTGCATATCGGGGAAGGCCAGTTCCACGAACTCGATGCCCGACGGGTCACCGCCTGCCTTGCGCACGGAGGCCCGGACGGTGGTGTCGTTGATGTTGTTGAGCGTGTTGACGGCGACCTTCTTGCCAGCGAGGTCCGCCGCCGTCTCGATCCCGGCATCCGGGTTGACCAGGATGCCGCCGAAATCGGCGCCGTCCTCGCCTGTCGACGCCGCTCCAGCGGCCACCACCTGCACATCCAGGCCCTTGGACTTGGCCACCAGCATCGAGGAAATGTTGCTGAAGCCGAAGTCCATGCTGCCGCTCATGACGGCCGGAACAATGGCCGCGCCGCCCTGGGCCGGCTGCAGTTCCAGCTCCAGGCCTTCCTCTTCGAAGAAGCCTTCCTGGACGCCGAGGTAGATGGGGGCAACATCGACGATGGGAATGACTCCGACCGTCACCTGGGTGAGCTCACCGCCACCGGCCTCGCCGGTGTCTTCGGCCTCCCCGCTGGGCGACCCCGAGCCGCAGGCGGCCAGAGCCAGGACCGCAGTGGAGGCGGCGAGCACCCTAAGAATTGGCTTCATTGTCATTCCCCGGTTTCCGTGTAAAAAGTTAGCTAGGTCACACACACGGTATTTTTGGTAAACACGATTGTCAACAATTCTCAATAACGATCAAGGAGCGGTGCCTGCCGCCATTGCTCCGGCCGCGGTCCGCCCGGAGCGGATCAGCCCGCAGGCCACCGCCCGGTCCGGAACAGTTCCTCCAGCACGGCCGTGGCCCGGGCCGGATCCAGCCCGCGGGACTCCAACCAGGCGTCGTCGCCGTAGGACGCGGTGTACCGGTCCCCCGAGTCGCACACAAGCGAGACGATGCTTCCGGCACGGCCGGCCGCTTCCATTGCTGCGGCCAACTGCCAGACACCCCAGAGATTGGTGCCGGTGGAGGGTCCCGCATGCAGTCCGGTGAGCCGCCGCAGGTGCCGCGAGGCGGCAACCGATGCCGCGTCCGGAACCTGGATCATATGGTCGATTACCGCCGGAACGAAGCTGGGTTCCGGCCGGGGCCGGCCAATACCCTCAATCCGGGAGGGCCTTCCGGCCGCCGGCTCCCCCGGGTTCTGCCAGGCCGGGAAAAATGCGGAGTTCTCCGGGTCCACCACTGCCAGCCGGGTGGGATACCGGTGATAGCGGATATAGCGGCCGATTGTTGCACTTGTCCCGCCGGTACCGGCACCCACCACTATCCAGTCCGGCAGCGGATGGTCCTCCTGGGCCATCTGGGAAAAGATCGACTCGGCAATATTGTTGTTGCCCCGCCAGTCGGTGGCGCGTTCGGCATACGTGAACTGGTCCATGTAGTGCCCGCCGGTGCTGGCCGCTACGCCCTCCGCAGCGGCGTACACCTCGGAAGGCTCCTGGACGAAGTGGCAGCGCCCGCCGTAGTGCTCGATCAGCCGGATCTTCTCCGCACTGGTGGTCTGCGGCATCACGGCCACGAACGGCAGTCCCAGGAGTTGGGCGAAGTAAGCCTCCGAGACGGCAGTGGAACCACTGGAAGCCTCCACGATAGTGGTGCCCTCGGTGATCCAGCCGTTGACCAGGCCGAAGAGGAAGAGGGAGCGGGCCAGCCGGTGCTTGAGGCTGCCGGTGCGGTGGGTGGACTCATCCTTCAGGTAGATCTGCACGGACCAACCGGCCGGGACCGGGACCTGGAACAGGTGCGTGTCAGCTGAGCGTGCCCCCTCGGCCTCGATGCGTCGGATGGCGGTTTCGGCCCAGCTGCGGTCCGGAAGCGTAAGAGTGTTCACGTTTCCAGCCTACGCGGCAGGCCCTGCCATCCGTCGATAAATAAATTCCCGGTATTTGGAACGTGTTGCACGTGAAAGCCTATTGGGTGCTGGTACATTTCCATTCGCGCATCTTTTACCGCAACCTATTATTTACTTCCTTTTCGAGAGGCACCATTTATGCACTTCCGCCGGAAAACCTTTTTGCCCGGCCGTGGCATGAACAAGACCGCAGTGGCGGCCGGTGCCTTTCTCATGGCTGTTTTGATTACGCTCGGAACTGTCAGCGCAGCGCCACCGGTTATGGCGGCTCCCGCAGGAGCCGCTGAGGCACAGGTGCTGAAACCCGCAGCGTGGACAGCCAGCGAACAACAGATCATAGATGTCTTCAACGGAATCAACACGTTCCGCAAGAGCAAGGGACTTCCTGCCCTGCGCATAGGAGTCAACGCGTCCGCCGTTGCACAGGAATGGTCCCGGCACATGGCCGATACCGGTTTAATGGTGCATTCCACCAGCCACCACGAAGATTTGCGGGTGGCAGGCTTCTATTCAGCTTCCGAAAATATCGCCTACAATTCCCCCACCGACGCGCCGCTCCTCGTCACGCAGTGGATAAATTCCCCTCGCCACAATGAAAATATGAGCCGCCTGGAAGACAACGTTATTGGAATAGGCCTTTCCACCGACGGGCGGGAACGGCTTTGGGGTTCCACAACTTTCTATGCATACCGCACCGTGCCGGAAGCGACCTATGCCACTGCAGAGGAGTTCCTGGCCGCTACCGCCCTGCCTCCCGTGCCGGCCGAAACACCGGCCATCCTGGGAACAGCAGCATACGGACAGACCCTCGGGTTGAAGGAAGCCAACTGGCCGGCCGGAACCCAGCTTACCTATCAGTGGTATGCCGAACTATGGAAGATTCCCGGTGCCACCGAGGCAACACTTCGAGTCAATTACGCCCCCGGCACTAATATCTGGGTGGGAGTGACAGCGACGGCACCTGGTTACCGCACCACAACCGTCTTTTCCGCTTCGACCCCGGTAATCGCGCGACCCACGTCAGTGGAAATCTTCGAGGAGCCCACAATTACCGGGATTCGTGCATGGGGTGAGACACTGACCGTTGCCCCTGGGAAATGGACCGACGGGGCAACGCTGACGTACCTGTGGAGTACCGGCGAAACCGGGCCCACCCATGTAATCCAAGACTTTGAGACGAATACGTCCGTGACTGTCACCGGAAGCGTTTCCGGAATGTCTCCGAAGAGCATTGATTTGACTATCGACATCCCGGCACCGCAACTGGCTTATACGGTAAAGCCCTCCATCAAAGACGTCACGGCCATTGTAGGTAAACCCATCGTCCCGGATCCCGGAAGCTGGAACGCGAATCCGGTCCTTAAGTACACCTGGCTCCGTAACGGTATGGAAATAAGCGGTGCCGAGGGTGCCACCTCCTACACACCCGTCCCTGTAGACATCGGCGCGGCCATCTCCTTTTCGGTGCAGGCCTCAGCCCGCGGCTACAACCCGCTCACGGTCGTGTCCAACCCGACGGTCCAAGTTGTCGCCGCGCCGGCCGAGACGGTCAAGAACCTCGTTAAGCCCGCCATCTCAGGAGCGGCAGTCCAGGGACAGACACTGACCGTCGAACCGGGAACATGGAGCGACAAAGCTTCGCTGTCCTATCAATGGCTGAGCGACGGAAAGGCTATTGAGGGTGCCACCGGGAAATCCCTCAAACTCACCGCTTTCCACACTGGGACTAGAATCTCCGCGAAGGTTACCGGCAGCAGAACCGGATTCACCTCCGCCTCCGTCACCACGGCACCCACCGCCAACGTGACCATCCGGTCCGTCGCCTACCAGTCCGGACCCGTCATCACCGGAACACCCACGGTAGGCGAAACCTTGACCGCCGCCCCGGGGACCTGGGACAAGGGCGTCCAGTTCACCTACCAGTGGAACCGTGGAGGCAAAGCCATAACCGGGGCCACGTCGAGCCGATATAAGCTCGACATCGGCGATTCCGGGAGCACCATCACTGTCACTGTGACTGGGTCTGCACCCGACTACGCCAGTACCGCGGTTACGTCCAGCCCTACCGCCATAGTCCGAGGGAGCACCACGCCAGTAACAGCACCGTTCAAGGATGTTCCGGTTGACATGCAGTTTTCCGAGGAAATCCGTTGGATGGCCGCTGAGGGTATATCGACTGGCTGGGACGACGGCACGTACCGTCCCCTAAATCCCGTGGCGCGTGATGCGATGTCCGCATTCATGTACCGCCTTGCGGACGAGCCGTCCTTTGCTGCTCCGAACGTCCCCCCGTTCGCGGATGTGCCGGTAAATGGACAGTTCTTCAAGGAAATGTCCTGGCTCGCCGATCAAGGCATCAGTACCGGGTGGACCGAAGCCAACGGAACCCGCACCTACCGCGCCTTGGAGCCGGTAAAGCGCGACGCCATGGCCGCCTTCATGTACCGCTTGGCCGGTTCCCCCGCCTACACCGCCCCGGCTATTTCGCCCTTTACAGATGTCACCACCGGCCAGCAGTTTTACAAGGAAATGGCCTGGCTGGCCGATCAAGGCATCAGTACCGGGTGGACCGAAGCCAACGGAACCCGCACCTACCGCGCCTTGGAGCCGGTAAAGCGCGATGCCATGGCCGCCTTCATGTTCCGGTTCGACCAGAAGGAATACAAAGTGTCCGGAGCACGATAAGGCCGGCGGCCTGCGGGGTCGGACGATCCTGACTTTCTAATCCTTCGCTAAACAGCGCGACGGCGGCACCGGCCCAGGTGCCGCCGTCGTCACCGTTAATGCGTCAGGTTCTTTGGGAAAGGACCAGCCGTTGACCAGGCCGAAGAGGAAAAGGGAGCGGACCAGCCGGCCGGGACCGGAACCTGGAACAGGCCTGATGGATTGTCCGCCCCATGCGGCAACCCCCGGGATTTTCATAAGCACGCTGATGATCGATATCGTCGAGGTACTGGCCGTTGACCAGGTATTACGGAATCAACAGGAGAACCCATGGAAACCTTCCCTGAAGCAGCCGCCGAGTCACATGCCGGCGCCAACCCGACGCCCGGCATCATCGAACAGGACCAGGCCCGCACCGCGGCGCCGCCCCACGACTCGGGAGCCGGCGTCGTGCTCGTGGCCGGCGCCGGCGGAGTGATCGGCCGGCATGCCGCGGACGAGTATGCCCGCCGTGGCTGGAAGGTACGCGGAGCCAGCCGCCGCCCCGTGCCCGGCGCAGACTGGGAGCATCTGTCCGTGGACCTGCTGGATGCCGGCAAGGCCCCCGAAGGCCTGGCCCCGGCGGCGGACACCACCCATCTGGTCTTCGGTGCCTACATTGAGCGTCCGACGTCGGCCGAATTGTCCGAGGTCAACACCGCTCTCCTGCGCAACACCTTGGACGGCCTGCACGCCGCCGGAGCTCCGCTGCGCCACGTCACGCTCTATCAGGGCGGAAAGGCCTACGGCGCGCATCTGGGCTACTTCAACGCCCCGGCCAAGGAACGGGATCCGCGGCTGATCCAGCCGAACTTCTACTACGACCAGGAGGACCTGCTACGCGAGGTGGCCGCCGAGCGCGGCTTCACCCTGACCGTGCTGCGTCCCGAGGGCGTGATCGGCTACGCCACCGGCAACCCGATGAACCTGCTGATGGCCATCGCGGTCTACGCCAGCATCAGCAAGGAACTGGGCCAGCCGCTGCGTTTCCCCGGCACCGTGGCGGCATACGATGCCCTGTACCAGGTCACCGACGCCGAGCTGCTGGCCCGCGCCGCCGCATGGGCAGGCTCGGAACCCACCGCCGCAGGGGAAATCTACAACATCACCAACGGCGACCAGTTCCGCTGGCGGCAGCTGTGGCCGGCCTTCGCCAGGTACTTCGGCATGGAATACGCAGAGCCACAGCCCGTGCCCCTGACGGATGCCATGCCGCAGTACCGTGCCCTCTGGGAGCAGATGACCGCACGGTACGGATTGGAACAGATCCCTTACGAAGACCTGGTGCGCTGGGAATTCGCCGACTTCATTTTCCGCTCGGAGTTCGACAACGTCTCCTCCACCATCAAGGCCCGCCAGGCAGGTTTTGCCGACTGCCTGGACTCCGAAGACCGGTTCCTGGAGCTCTTCGACCGGCTGGCACAACAGCGCATCATTCCGGGGCCCACGGCCCCGCTGCAGAAGTAAGAGGAGTTCCCCATGAAGATTGTTGGCATCCGTGCCTTCGGCGGCCCCGAGGTCCTGGAGGTCCTCGACGTGCCCGAACCCCATGCCGGCCCCGGCGAGGTCCGCATCCGGGTCCACGCGGCCGCGGTCAGCCCCACCGACACCGTGCTGCGCTCCGGTGCCCAGGACATGGGCGGGCAGGAGCCGCCCTATATCCCGGGCATGGACGCTGCCGGAGCGGTCGACGAGGTGGGTGAGGGCGCCGGCTGGCGGATCGGCGACGAAGTCATGGCCCTGGCCCTGCCCCGGGCCTCACGGCGGGGCGCCTATGCCGAGTACTTGGTGGCACCGTCGGACTCCATCGCACGGATCCCGGCCGGCGTCGGACTGGAGGCCGCCGCCACGCTGCCGATGAACGGACTGACTGCGGTGCAGACCTTGGAGAAACTGGACCTTGCTGAAGGCTCGGTCCTGGCGATCACCGGTGCAGCCGGAACCCTCGGCAACTATCTGATCCAGCTCGCCAAGGAGGCCGGACTGACTGTTGTTGCCGATGCCTCCCCGCGGGACGCTGAGGTCGTAACGGCACTGGGAGCGGACCACGTGGTGGAACGCGGCGACGACGTTGCCGACCGGATCCGGGAGCTTTTCCCCGACGGTGTAGACGCCGTCGCGGATGCGGCGGTGATGAACGAGCTGGCAGCGGCCGCTGTGCGCGACGGCGGCGGGTTCGCCACCGTACGCGGGTGGGACGGGGATCCCGGCCGCGGCATTACGGTGCATCCGATCCGAGTCGCCGAGGAGCACTCCTCCGGGGTGAAGCTGGACCGGCTGCGGGCGCTGGCCGAAGCGGACCTGCTCAGCCTGCGGATCGCGGACGTCCTGCCCGCCGAACGGGCTGCCGATGCGCACCGCAGGCTGGAGGCCGGCGGCCTGCGCGGCCGGATTGTCCTGACTTTCTAATCCTTCGCTAAACCGCGCGACGGCGGCACCGGCCCAGGTGCCGCCGTCGTCACCATTAAGTCACCGTTAATACGTCAGGTTCTTTGGGAAAGGGCTATCCGGGGCACCGGCGCACTGTTATGGTCATCGGCATGGGAATACTGATATTCGAGTAGCGTCGCGCGCTCGAACCCACCGCAGACACCATCCATTAGAGCTTGTTGAGGCACTGCCTCCGAGTCCGTCCGTCTGCCCAGCCAAAACCTCCCGGTAGAACCGGTGTGCCTTCGGCACGCCCGGACGGTGTCCCTGACATAACCTCAACGGCCCAGAGCCATTGGAGGACACCATGCGTGTACCCAAAGAGAAAAAGCCCGAAGCCCCACAACCCGTATTGCCGCTCGTCGAGATCCATCTCGCTCCCGCGGCCGAAGCACGGCTGAGCGAGGCGAGCGCCCAGCAGCTGGGCTCTGCCCCGGAGACCGCCCTGCCCGGCTGGCAGAGTCTCGGCAAAGACCACAAGCCCACCCGTGCGACCACCAGGCAGGGACCGCGGGAGCGAAAGGTCCGGTGGTAAGTAGCTGAAGGGCATCTTCGGCAGCCCCGCTCTCCCCGGAGCGGGGCTGCCGTCTTTGACTCCCCGATCGGAGCAGGGAACATCCCCCGAATAGGTCGCACCGGCAACCCAAATCAAGCTGCCGTCTGGTGGGGTCCGGGGCGTTCGGTCATGCTGGAAGGGAGGCAGTGGCCCGGAGTCGCGCCCCGCCCGCGAAAGAGCGGCGGACAGCATAATTTCCCCGCAGCCAGATGGCAAATCGGAACGGAGTTCCGGCCGGTGCGCGGCAGGAGCCATGACGGAGTGGTCCGCAATACGTCTATATCGTTAATTCTGGTGCCACGCAGGCACTCCCCCATGTCCGCACCGCTGCGGACCGCTGCAGGAGTACCGGAGCCGGACGCCGCAATGCCGGAACTGCGGTCCCGGAGCTAGAACCTCAACGAAGCGGAGACGTAATGCCCCACAAAATCATCCTGGATTGCGATCCCGGGCATGATGATGCGGTCGCCCTGCTGCTGGCACACGGCAGCCCGGAGATCGACCTCCTGGCGGTGACAACCGTCGTCGGAAACCAGACCCTGGAGAAGGTGACACGTAACGCACTGGCAATTGCCCGTGTCGCAAATATCACAGGCATTCCCTTCGCAGCGGGCTGTGACAGGCCCCTGGTCCGCACGATCGAAAACGCCCCGGACATCCACGGCGACTCCGGCATGGACGGTCCCGAGCTTCCGGAGCCAACCCTCGAACTGGATTCCCGCCACGCAGTGGACCTGATCATCGACACCGTCATGGCACACGAGCCGAACACCGTCACCCTCGTCCCCACAGCCGGCCTGACCAACATCGCCATGGCCGTGCGCAAGGAACCGCGCATCGCCGAACGGGTCAAGGAAGTCGTCCTCATGGGCGGCGGCTACCACGTAGGCAACTGGTCCGCCGTGGCCGAGTTCAACATCAAGATCGACCCCGAAGCAGCGCACATCGTGTTCAACGAGAAGTGGCCGCTGACCATGGTCGGCCTGGACCTCACCCACCAGGCACTGGCTACGGACGAAGTTGCCGAGCGCATCGCCGCCGTCGGCACGAAGCCCGCTAAGTTCGTCGGCGAACTGCTCGACTTCTTCGGCGAGGCCTACAAGGATGCCCAGGGCTTCGACTTCCCGCCCGTGCATGATCCCTGCGCCGTCGCTTACGTCATCGACCCCTCCGTCATGACCACCCGGCGCGTCCCGCTGGACGTGGAACTGACCGGCACCCTGACACTGGGGATGACGGTGGCGGACTTCCGCGCGCCGGCCCCCGCAGACTGCAACACCTCCGTGGCCGTGGACCTGGACCACCGGAAGTTCTGGGATCTGGTTGTGGACGCCCTTCAGCGCATCGGCGAGGTTGAACTGTGAGTGAAACGACCCGCCGCCGGGTGAGCGTCGGCGCACTGATGGCGGCTCTGCTGGCCGCCTGCGTTGCGTTCCAGCTCAACGCCTCCATGCTCTCCCCCGCCCTGTTCACCATCGAGCAGGAACTTAACACCACTTCGGCTGCCGTAGCCCTGACCCAGACGGCGTTCTTCACCGCCGCCGCACTGTTCTCCCTGTTCCTGCCGCGCCTCGGCGACATCATCGGCCGCAAGAAGGTCCTCGGCGGAATGCTGGTGGTCCTGACCATCGGCTCTGTGATTGCCGCCCTCGCACCGAGCATCGAGGTCCTGTTCCTGGCCCGGCTGATCCAGGGCGTCTCCGGACCCACCGTTGCGCTGTCCATGATCATGCTGCGCGTGGAGATCCGCGACCCCAAGCTTTACGGCACCCTGATGGGCGTCATTGCCGCAGTCAACGGCGGCATCGCCGGCGTTGATGCCATTGCCGGCGGCTATCTGGCGCAGAACCACGGCTTCGCATCAATCTTCTGGTCCATGGCCGTCGTCGGCGTCATTGCCGCCGCCCTCGTCATTGCCGTGATCCCTGAATCCCGTGCCGAGAAGAAGGAAAAGATGGACTGGGTGGGCGTTGTCCCCCTGGTCATCTCGGTCGGCACCCTGCTCACGGCCTTCAACGAGGCCGGCAAGTTGGCGGAAGCCAACTGGCCCCTGGTCATCGGCCTGATCGTCATTTCCGTCATCTCGTTCACGGTGTTCTGGAAGATCGAAAACCGGACCGAGCAGCCACTCATCGCCACTTACCTCCTGAAGCAGCGCTCCACCTGGGCCCTGCTGCTGACCACCGTGCTGACCATGACCGGCGTTTTCGCCGTGATGAACGGGATCATCCCGGCCCTGGCCCAGGACGGCGCCGTAGGCTTCGGCATGGGTGCGGAAGAGTCGGCCTGGTGGACCATCACCCCCTACGCCCTCGCCGGCCTCATCGTGGGACCGTTCGCGGGACGGCTGGCAGGCAGCTGGGGCTACGCCAAGGTGCTGCGGATCGGCACCATCGGCTCCGTCCTCGCGCTGGCCCTGATGCTCCCGGTCGTCGGGAGCGATTCGAAGCTGGGCCTGCTGGCTATTTCCATCCTGGTCGGCATCACCTATGCCGGCGTCGGCAACGTGATGCTCAGCGGCCTGGGCGTCATGCTTTCCCCGAAGGAGAACCCCGGCTTCCTTCCCGGCCTCAACGCCGGTGCGTTCAACCTGGGCGCTGGCCTGAGCTTCGCCGTGATTTACGCCGCGAAGACGGCAACCACGGTGACGGACGGGTCCGGCACCGAGGGCTATTACGGCGGCATCATTGCCGGCGCAGTCATTCTGGCCCTGGCCCTGGCCACGTCCTTCCTCATCCCCAAGCCGGCTGACATCAGTGGTGATCCGGAGGCAGCCGAACCAGATGCCGCCCGAGCCAAAATCGAGGTGAACTCGTGACTGAAACCGCCCGCCGACGGGTAAATGTCGGCGCACTGATGGCCGCCCTGCTGGCCGCCTGCGTGGCGTTCCAGCTCAACGCCTCCATGCTCTCCCCCGCATTGGTCAGCATCGAGGAGGAACTGGAAACCACCTCGGCGGCAGTGGGCCTGACGCAGACCGCGTTCTTCACCGCTGCCGCACTGTTCTCGCTGTTCCTGCCGCGCCTCGGCGACATCATCGGCCGCAAGAAGGTCCTCACCGGGATGCTGGTGGTCCTGACCATCGGCTCCGTGGTAGCCGCCCTGGCACCGAGCATCGAGGTCCTCTTCCTGGCCCGCCTGATCCAGGGCGTTTCGGGACCGGTGGTGCCGCTGACGCTGATCATGCTGCGCGTGGAGATCCGCGATCCCAAGCTGTACGGCACCCTGATGGGCGTCATCACCGCCGTCAACGGCGGCATCGCAGGGGTCGACGCCGTCGCCGGCGGCTACCTTGCGGAAAACCACGGGTTCGCGTCCGTCTTCTGGGCCATGGCCATTGTCGGTGCGGTCGCCACGGCCCTGCTCTTCTTCCTGGCCCCCGAATCCCGGGCCGAAAAGAAGGAAAAGATGGACTGGGTGGGC
Organism: Arthrobacter jinronghuae; assembly: GCF_025244825.1. NCBI lineage: Bacteria > Bacillati > Actinomycetota > Actinomycetes > Micrococcales > Micrococcaceae > Arthrobacter > Arthrobacter jinronghuae. Next base: position 514,880 of record NZ_CP104263.1, on the reverse strand, counting down.
GTTGTTCCGCTGGTCATTTCCGTGGGCACGCTCCTGACCGCGTTCAATGAGGCGGGCAAACTGGCGGACGCCAACTGGCCGCTGGTCATCGCCCTGATCGTCATTGGCGTAGTCGCCTTCGTGGCGTTCTGGAAGGTGGAGAACCGCACCGAGCAGCCGCTCGTGGCCACCTATCTGCTGAAACAGCGCTCCACTTGGGCCCTGCTGCTGACCACGCTACTGACCATGACCGGCGTCTTTGCCGTGATCAACGGCATCATCCCGGCCCTGGCGCAGGACGGCGTTGTCGGTTTCGGCATGGGCGCCGAGGAGTCCGCCTGGTGGACCCTTACGCCGTACGCCCTCGCGGGCCTGTTCCTGGGGCCCCTCGCCGGCCGGCTGGCCGCCAGCTGGGGTTACGGCAAGGTGCTGCGGATCGGCCTGATCGGCTCCGTCATCACCCTGGCCCTGATGCTCCTGATAGTCGGCAGCGACTCCCGGCTGGGGCTGCTGGGCGTATCCGTGCTGATCGGCATCACCTACGCCGGCATCAGCAACATCATGCTCAACGGACTGGGCATCGTGCTCTCCCCGAAGGAGAACCCCGGCTTCCTGCCCGGCCTCAACGCCGGTGCGTTCAATCTGGGCGCTGGCCTGAGCTTCGCCGTGATCTACGCGGTGAAGACGGCTGCCACCCCGGCCGACGGCGCCGGATCCACTGGGTACTACGCCGGTATCATTGCCGGACTGGTCATCCTGGCGCTGGCCCTGGCCTCGTCCTTCCTCATTCCGAGGCCGGCCGATGCCGAGGTTGACGCCGCCCCGGCCGAGACCGACCACCGCTGACCGTCCGCCACCCAAGGAGAATCACTGCATGTCCGCCGGAAAAGTTGTAGTTGTCGGCTCGCTTAATGCCGATCTGACCGTCCGCACCGACCGTTTCCCCTCCCCCGGGGAAACCCTGAACGGATCGGAACTGGTCATTGTGCCGGGCGGCAAGAGTGCCAACCAGGCCGCTGCCGCTGCCCTGCTGGGTGCCGAGGTGCGGCTCTTCGGTGCCGTGGGCGCCGACGGGCACGGTGATCTGCTGCTGAAGGCAGCAGCCGACGCCGGCGTAGACGCCTCCCGCGTCCTGCGCCGCACCGGCACTGCGACGGGCACCGCGATGATCGTGGTGGACGCTGCCGGGGAGAACACCATCATCGTCTCCCCCGGCGCCAACGGCACGGTCACCGGCGCCGAGCTCCCGGCGGACCTGTTAGACGATGCCGCAGTGCTCTGCCTGAGCTTGGAGGTTCCGCTCGAAGCGGTGGCCGCCGCAGCGCAGGCAGGGCACGACGCCGGCACCCAGGTGCTGCTGAATCTCTCGCCGTACCGGGAGGTTCCCGCCGAACTGCTCGCCTTGACCGATGTCCTGCTGCTCAACGCCCACGAAGCGGCGCTGGTCACGGGACTGGCCGATCCGGCGTCGGACTGGGAACGGGTCATCGCTTCCCTGGCCCGCCTGGGCGTGCGCCGTACCATCATCACGCTCGGCGGAGAGGGCGCCGTCGTATTGGACGGCACCGCTGCCGGTGCGGACCGTGTTGCTGCCGTCGCTCCCACCCGGGTGACCGCGGTGGACACCACCGGCTGCGGGGACGCATTCACCGCCGGTACTGCTGCCCGGCTTGCCGCCGGTGATTCGCTGGTCCAGGCTGCCGAATTTGCGGCGCGCGCCGGCGCATTGGCCGCTACCCGCGAGGGTGCGCAGTCCTCGTATTCGGCGCTGCTGGAAATGGTGGGCTGACCACCGGGCCCCGGCCGCAAAGGGCCCTGCAGCTGCCACTCGGCAGCTGCAGGGCCCTTTTCCGTGCAGCTTTTTCATAGTTCGTTCGCCGCCGCCTATGCTGGCAGGTACTGCGGCAAATCGGCCGTGGATCAGCCGGCTTTTATGGGGGAAGCATGTCCGAACAAGTGCCGCAGGGCGCCAACAACAACAGCCACAACTCAAATGCGTATCCCGGAGGCCAGACTCCGCCCGGGCCGGCAGCGCCTCCGGTTCCGCAGGCAGGTCCGCCCTTCGCACAGGTGGGACCGCCCTTCGCGCAGGCAGGCGCTCCCTACGCTCAGGCAGGCGCTCCCTACGCTCAGGCAGGCGCTCCGGCCGGTCCTCTGGTACCGCCGCAGCGGCCGAAGCAGGTGGATTCCGCTTTCACTCTGCTGATGGTCATTCTGGGCCTGACCGTTCTGAGCGTTCCCGCCGGAATCCTCCTGGCGAACGCAGCCGGCCCCGATGTCCCCATGGCAGGTGTCATGATCCTGGTGGTTCTGGGCATCATCTGCCTCGCCATCACTCTGGTTGCCGCTATTTTCATCCGCAAAGGCCATAACTGGGCCCGGATCCTGCTTGCCGTTTACACAGGGATCTCAGTGCTGACCCTGATCACCAATATTGGCCTGCTGGGTTGGTGGGCAGTCCTGGCCCTGGTTATCGCAACGGCAATGCTGTTCCGGAAGCCGTCGCCGCAGTACTTCCAAGCGATGAGCCAGTACCGGCAGCACAAAATGCTCAAGCAGCCGTACTAAGCAGTTCTGCAACACACTGAAGGCGGTGCCTCCCGGGGAGGCACCGCCTTTTTGCGCCGGTGCTAGGCTCTGCCCGCATGGATGAAAAACTCGGGGAATTCCTTAGCAACTTCAACCGCGCGATCGAACTCTCACGGGAGCACCTGGCGCAAAACGACGGCAGGGAACGCATCATTGACGTGTTGACGGAGCACATCGGCGTGCCCGCGGCCGAGGTGCCCATCGTGTCGCAGGATGTTCCCGTTCACCGGTTCGCGGACCTGGACATTTCCATGGAGAAGATTGCCGGACGGGATCCCGGGGCCCGGCTCATCGGGGTGGGCGGCGGGCAGCAGCGCCAGCATCAATCCCTGGCCGACATCGTTCAGGAAGGGTACGGGCCCGTTGGGGTCGGCCAGCCCGATTTCGTGAACCTCGCCGTCGGGCCGGACAGTACCCGTGAGGTGGTGGCCTTGGGGCTGCGGTTGTTCGCCTATGAAGGTGTTCCGCTTGCCGTCCTGCAGCGCGCTGCCAACCCCCAGTACGGACGTTCGGGAGCGGACGTGGCGGTGCTCGGCCGGAACCGTGAAGCGGCCGTGGGCTTCCTGGCTGAGCTGCAGGAAGAATTGCGCACCAACAGCATCCTGCGCGGCCAGGTTGTCTCTTTCGCCTTCGATCCGTACGGCCAGCAGGGCGCCGGTGTCACGTTCCTTGCCCGCCCGTCGTTGCCGGCGGAGGAAGTGATTCTGCCGGGTGAAGTGCTCGACCGCGTGCGGCGCCATGTGCTCGGCATCGCGGCGAACCGGGAGGTGCTGCGGGAGCATGGACAGCACCTGAAACGCGGCGTCTTGCTCTATGGCCCTCCCGGCACCGGAAAAACCCACACCGTGCGCCACCTGCTCAGCGCCAGCGAGGGTACGACGGCTGTCCTGCTGGCCGGGAATTCGCTGCACATGGTGGGTGAGGCTGCACGGCTGGCCCGTGCCATGGCGCCGTCCATGGTGATTCTCGAGGACATTGACCTGGTGGCCGAGGACCGGAACATGGGCCACGGCCCGCAGCCGCTGCTCTTTGAGGTTCTGGACGCACTGGACGGGTTGGACGCGGACGCCGACGTCGTGTTCCTGATGACCACCAACCGCGCCGAGGCGCTCGAACGGGCACTGGTGCAGCGGCCCGGTCGGGTGGACCTTGCCGTCCGGATCCCGCTGCCCGGCGTCGAGAACCGGGTCCGGCTGCTGGAACTCTATGCTCCCGCCGGGGTGTTCTCCGATGCCGCACTGCAGTCCGCGGCCGAGCAGTCCGAAGGCGCGACAGCGTCCTTTGCCCGGGAGCTGGTGCGCCGCGCCGTGCTTCGGGCCGTGGATGCCGGTGAGAAACCCGGCGATTCCCATCTGGCCGCTGCGGCCGAGGAACTGTTGGGCCAGGGAGAGGCGCTGACCCGAAGCCTGTTGGGCGCCGGCGGAGACGGTTCCGGAGGCGACGGCGACGACGGCGGTGCGGGCTTCGGTCCGGGCGGCCCGGATCCGCAGCCCGGGGTCAGCGTGGGGTACACGGTTGGTTGGACGCCGTAGGTCCTGTCCGGAGCCGCTGCTGCTGGCTCGCCCAGGCGGGCTACCGCCGGCTGAGCTTCATTCGGGCCGGTTGCGGCCCGGTGAGCTGGTTCCGCAGTTCCTGGAGGGCCGCCACACGTTCGGCGAGTTCCTCCGGACCCGCTTCCTCCCACTCCTCGAGGCCGCTGCCCTGATCGATCACATCAACCGCGGCGGCTTTCACCTCGTCGTCGAGCCTGCCCACCTGGGACTGCGCCGCCGCGAGCGCCACCCACAACTCGGCAGCGTTGTCCTCGCGCAGCATATAACCGAACGATTCGATGACCAGGCGCGTCGCTTCCTCGTCCGGAATCTGGTCCTCGAGATGTTCGCGGTACTCCCCGCGAATGTCCGCCGCCGTGTCATTGGCAAAAATGCCACTCCCCCATGCACCCATACGGCGAGTATTGCAGATAAATGAATTAAAGGGGCGGAGGCCGGTTGGACCTGTTCAGCTTCCGAACGCACCCTCGAGGAAATGCCGGTTTGCTTCAGCCCGCTCCAGGAGATCCTCTCTGGTGAAGTACTTCCGATCGAACTCTTCCCAATCGCCGACGAACATGGTCCACTCGCCGTCGACCTGAACCGGCCAGCAGCGGCGGACCCAGTTGAGCTTTTCGCGGACGTTGTTCCGGTTGGCCGGATCGGTGCTGGTGTACTGCAGGACGGTGCAGTTGTGGATCATCTGCTCTTTGTCCGCGTCCCGTTCCAGGAACTCCTCGTCGCTCCACCGCTCCAGCACCAGGCGCGTGGCCCACATGAATTCACCGTGGGTCACCAGGAGGACGTTGTCGCGGGCGTTTTCGCGGTGCAGGGTGCTCAGGATGTTGCGCACCCGGTTTTCGGCGACGTTGGCAATAGATTCCCCGGCGGGCGGAGCCCAATACAACGGATCGCTCTCGCGGTAGGCGGCGTTCTGCGAGTACTTCTGCGCGAAGTCCTGCTTCGACATGGAGCCGATTTCGCCCCAGGAACGCTCGCGGATCACCCGGTTCTCTTCCCAGCGCACGTCCAGCCCGAGGTGCGCGGCGGTTTCGCGGGTCCGGGTGTAAACGGAGACCATGGCGCGGTCGAATTCTATATTCTGCCGGGCGATCCACGCCCCGGCGACCTTGGCCTGCTGGACCCCGAGTTCCGTGAGCCGCCACGAGCGGTCCGGGACGGTCATGGTCTCTTCGTTGTAGAGGCTCGGATCCCCGGCCTTGGCTGCCCTTTGCATAACGTTTGCTTCGCTCTGTCCATGACGGACGAGGAACAGGTTCCGGGGCATAACCATTGGAGACTCCTAATACGTGCGCACTGATTCTGCTTTTCCATCATATGGGTGGTCGGCGAGGTGGCCTGACCGGGGTTGAGTCATCTCCGACAACAGCGGCTCTAAACAAGAACGGCCACCGGATTTTTAGCCCGGTGGCCGTTCCCTCAATGCCTACTGCTTGGGGACGTATCCCTTTTCTGCAAAGCGATACATGAAGGCCGCCATCGCGTCTCGGTTCACCGGCTGCACCGGACCGAACGTCCGGGTGCCGTTGGCCTGCTCCCAGCCGGTGGAGATGCCTGTAGAGGCTAGCCAGGAGATTTCCCGGTAGAACTGGTTGTCCGTGCTGACATCGGCGAAGGGTGACTGCTTCGGCGGCGTGAACTCGGGATAGCCGGCCATCCGGTAGAGGTAAGCGGCCATGGCATCGCGGTTTACGGAATTGCCCGGGCGGAAGGTTTTGTCGGGGTAGCCCGTCGTAACGCCTGAAGCCAGCAGCCACCCGATCTCCCCCTTGAACTGTGAGTTGGCCACATCGGAGAACGCGAAAGAGGCGTCGGCGAGACCGTCCTTCTCGCCCTTCAGCGCGTCGAGGCGGTGCATGAAGGCGGCCATTGCCTCGCGGGACACCGGCTGCAGCGGTCGGTATGTGTGATCAGGCCATCCTGTGGAGATGCCGCTACGTGAAACCCACACGATTTCCGCCGCGAACTGCGTCTCCCACGTGATGTCGCTGAACGGCAAGCCGGCAGCTGCGGCAGGCCGCAGCGCTGAGTCTCCGGCGTTGGAGGTCTGATTCTCGGTGGCCGCGGCGGGGACAGCACCCGCACCGAAGAGCAGAGCGCCGGACATCAGCACGGCGGTGAGAGCCTTGGCGGATTTGATGCCAGGCCTGGGAATGAAGCTCACGGGGAGTCCTTTCGGGTGGTGCTCGGGTCAATGACGGTGAACGAACCTGACGATTTATCCCGGACGACGGAGAGAAATCCGTGCAGCTTATTGATCGCTTTGCATGCTCCGGCAGGCGCACAAGATGAACATGCGCCTTTGGGGACTGCCTATGGCTGGAAAGCCGGCAAAATCTGGAATTCGCCAGTTCTACCGAATGCCGAAACTACGACCGTGCCACAGTATTTGCGACCGGAATCGTTCACTAAAAAAGGGATAGCGTGGATAGGGTTTCGGCATGGGGGTAGAAACCCGTGATTGATTAATTGGGAGAATAACACGTTTTTTGTTCCTGCCGGGCTGAAGACATTCTCTATGAATTCGACAGTGCCGCTATGGCGAAGAAAAACAGCCGGGTCAGCGGATTTTCTCGTGACAATTAACCGCGGAATTGGTGGGTCTTCGCTTCGATCTAGGCGGACGCCTTAGGCAGTCACCTTCGACAGTTCGACGGGGCGCTTTGAGGAAGTAGTCTTCGCCTTCCGCTTCCGCTTTCGCCGCCGCTTGGTTTTGCCGGCGAATGGAGGGCGCGGTGCGCCGAACCGCGGGCCCCACCAGTACCTGCCGCCGATCAAACTGCCTGCGAGGAAGCCGAACAGCCCGGTGAATACGGCGTCTACGTAGCCAATGAAACCGGCCAGGATCAGTGCAGGTATGAAGGCGAAGAACATGGCAATGAGAATTATGAACCGGGTTTGGAACGACTTCACAAAGCGGACCAGCGCCCACCCGCCGACGAAACCGATGGCCAGGGACACGGCGAGGGTCTGCACCGTGACACCGTCAAGGAGCATGGCTGTGGGCGCACCGAGCAGCACGGCTGCGGAGGCTGCGTTGATCAGCGCCAGTTGCCACCCGCCCGTGTAGCCGCCGTCGGCGGTACGCTCCCGCTTGCGCCTGATTTCAGATCCGGCCTTCTTCCCGGACCACCGGTGTCCGCCGGCAATGCCGCCTGCGATGAATCCCATGAGCGCCGGGCCCTCCATTGGGATGCCAGAGATGTCTTCCATGCGGAGCATCACGATGAGGATCAGAGTGAAGGCCCCGCCCATCACCATTGAAGCGCGCACGGACAGCGAAACCACCCTGAACAGAAGGACCCCGTAGGAGGCACCCAGCGCAAAGAAACCGACGGCCGGGCCAGGTGCGCCGCCGAAGAACCAGACGGTCATGGCCACAGGCGCGACGATTGTCAGGACCCGCGTGAACCGCCAGTCATTGATCCATTTCTTGAGCACTTCTGCCTCACCCCCGTAGCAAGGGTAGGCTGCGGCCGCCGCGTTTGTCCCGGCAGGTCCGGCGCCTCCGCTTCAAGTGCAAAGTTCCGCCAGGAACAGGATCAGGAACCGGTTTCCACTGATTGCTGCGTCCGGAACCTCGGTCGCATCGCCGGCAGCCCAAAGAAAAACCCCTCCTGATCAGGCGTTATGCCTAATCAGGAGGGGTTTTCGTGGAGCCCCCTGCCGGATTCGAACCGGCGACCCCCTGTTTACAAGACAGGTGCTCTGGCCAACTGAGCTAAGGGGGCGTGGCTGGCGGCCTAAAAGTCCAAGCCAGTCACGCCGCCGTCGTCCGCCCGAACAAACGGGTGTGAACAACAGCGCTAGACAAGATTAGCCCAGAGCGCCCGCCCCCGTGAAACCGGAAAGGTTTCACGGGGAACGGACGCCGGGCCAAGTCAGGCTTACTTGTTGGCGTCGATGGCGCCCTGGACCGTTTCCACGAAGGCGTTCAGGTCCGCTTCCTCGCCGTTGACGAAGGCCGTCGGGGTGCCGTTGATGCCGTCCACCCGGGCCAGCTGGTCCGCGTACTTCACGAACGGACGGTAGGTGCCGTCGTCGATGCAGTCCTCCATGCCCTCGGTGTCGGCGCCCACGGACTCGGCCATGTCCACCAGCTCGGCGTTCTTCACTTCACCGGCGGCGTGCTGAGCGAAGATGGCCTTCATGAAGTCCCAGTAGGACTCAGGGCTCTGGTCCGCCACGCATGCCGCAGCGTTGGCTCCGCGGGAGGAGTAATTGGTGGCCGAGTTACGGTCCAGGAATGCAACGGTGCGGTATTCGTAGGTGATCTCGCCCGCATCCAGCCACTGGGAGATCTGATCATCGTAGGTCGCGGCGAAGTCCGCGCAGTGCACGCAGTTGATGTCCACGTATTCCACCACCTGGACCGGCTCACCCTCCGGCGCAGCTTCAACCCCCGGCGGAATCGGAGTCTCTTCTGCGGCTTCCTCCGGTGCCGCCGGCAGCGTCTCCGTGTCGAAGTCGAAGGTCTCCGTGGGCTCCAGCGCGGTGGTCGACGTCAGGGTAAACCCGCCGTACTGGTTGGCGTTTGCCGGCGAAGTGCCGGTGTTCGCCACGTCCTTGGCCATGCTGTTAAACACAATCACGCCCACAATCGCGATGACCGCCACGATGGCCACCACAACACCCCAGATCACCAGGAGACGGTTGCGCCGCTCCTTCTTCTGCTGGGCCTCGCGCAGTGCGCGCGCCTGCTCGCGGGCAGCAGCAGTGCGTTCCGCCTTGGTCGGCTTGGGGTTCCGGTCAGTCATATTTCCTCATGTCTCTCAACGCCGGCCACGTTTCCGGGGCCGCTCAGCTCATCACCAGTGTAGGGGGAACGGCGCCCGCCACCCTTCGACCAACGCCCGCGGGCGGTACAAAGTTTCCCCGCTTCGCTAGAGTGGCAATATACGACCAATCTAAAAAGGGGTGCCATTCGTGAACGCTGACGCGGATCCGAGTTCCAAGGAAGACGCTCCGGACAGCTACGGCGACTTCGATTTTATCGTCGTGTCCAACCGGCTTCCGGTTGACCGCGTTAGTGGACCGGACGGCGAAACCTGGCGGCGCTCGCCCGGCGGGCTGGTCACGGCCCTGGCTCCCGTGATGGCAAAGGCCGACGGCGCGTGGGTAGGCTGGCCCGGATCTCCGGACGAAGAAGTGGAACCCTTCGACCACGACAATATGTACCTGAAACCGGTGCCGCTGAGCACCGACGAAGTGGAACTGTATTACGAGGGCTTCTCCAACGCGACGCTGTGGCCGCTCTATCACGACGTGATTGCCGCCCCGGAGTTCCACCGCACCTGGTGGGATGCCTACCGCACCGTGAACCGCCGGTTTGCCGACGCCGCCGCTTCCGTGGCCTCGAAGGGCGCCACGGTCTGGGTCCAGGACTACCAGCTGCAGCTGGTCCCGCAGCTGCTGCGCCAGGCCCGGCCCGACCTGAAGATCGGTTTCTTCAACCACATTCCCTTCCCGCCGCTGGAAATCTTCGCCCAGCTGCCCTGGCGCCGGAACATCATCGAGGGCCTGCTCGGCGCCGATCTGATCGGCTTCCAGCGCCCCTCCGATGCCAGCAACTTCCTGCGCTGCGTGCGCCGCTTCGCCGGCTACACCATCCGCCAGCAGCAGGTGAACGTCACCACGGAAGACGGACTGTCCTACGTTTCCCGCGCCGAGGCATTCCCCATCTCCATCGATGCCGGCCAGATCGCCGAGCTGGCACAGCGCGAAGACGTCATTGAGCGCTCCAAGCAGATCCGCCGCGAACTGGGCAACCCGGACACGGTGCTGCTGGGCGTTGACCGGCTGGACTACACCAAGGGCATCAGCCACCGGCTCAAGGCCTACGGCGAACTCCTCGAAGACGGCCGGATCACAGTGGAAAACGCCGCCATGATCCAGGTGGCCAGCCCCTCCCGCGAGCGCGTGGAACAGTACCGGCTGCTGCGCGAAGAAGTGGAAGGCACCGTCGGCCGGATCAGCGGCAGCTTCGACACCATCTCCAACACCGCACTGCGCTACCTGCACCACAGCTATCCGGTGGAGGAAATGGTGGCGCTCTACCTAGCGGCCGACGTTATGCTCGTCACCGCTCTGCGCGACGGCATGAACCTGGTCGCGAAGGAATACGTCGCCGCCCGCACCGGCAACACCGGTACCCTGGTCCTCTCCGAGTTCACCGGCGCCGCGGACCAGCTGCGCCAGGCCGTGCTGGTCAACCCGCACGACATCGACGGGCTGAAGGCCGCCATCCTCACCGCGGTAAACATGCCGGCCAGGGAAGCCAGCCGCCGCATGCGCCTGATGCGCCGGCAGGTGCTGCAGAACGACGTCGAGCGGTGGTCCCAGAACTTCCTGGAGGCACTCGAACAGGACCAGGCCCGGGAACAAACCGAGGACCGGCAGCAGACCCAGGACCGGGAGCAGTCATGAGTGCACTGGACACCGAGCTGCAGGCGGCGCTGGAGTCCGTGGCCGGCACCGGGAAACTCCTGGTGGCGCTGGACTTCGACGGCGTGCTCGCCCCGTTGGTGGAGCTTGCCGAGGATGCCCGCCCGCTGGACGGATCGGCGGCCGCTGTCCGGGCCCTCGCTTCCCTTCCGAACACAGTCACCGCGTTCATTTCCGGGCGCGCACTGGACAGCCTGCGCACCGTTGCCTCCCCGGATCCCGAAACCCTGCTGATCGGCAGCCACGGCGCCGAGACCTGGACCGGCCCCAACCAGGAACCGCTGCAGCTGACCGCCGAGCAGGCCCAGCTGCTGGCCCGCGCCCGCACAGCGGTGGAATCCGTGGTCGCCCGGCACCCCGGCTGCCGGCTGGAACACAAGCCGGCCGGCGTCGTCCTCCACACCCGCAGCGTCTCCGAACCGGCTGCCGCTGCCGCCGCCACTGAGGAAGCGCGGAGGGAACTCGGCCTGCTTGAGGGCGTTCAGGTCACCGACGGCAAGTCCGTCCTGGAGGCCTCCGTGGTCCACACCAACAAGGGCGAAGGCATCCGCGCCCTGCGCCAACTGACCGGCGCGACGGCGGTGCTGTTCGCCGGCGACGACGTCACCGATGAGCGCGGCTTCGCGGCTTTGCAGCCCGGCGACGTCGGGATCAAGGTTGGCGACGGAAGCACGGCTGCCGCATACCGGGTCGCTTCCCCCGAGGCATTCACTGCGGTACTCGCAGAACTTGCACGGCTGCGCGCCGCCGCCGTCGCTGAATAACTCCCTGCAGCGGCCAGACCTTCGCAGCTGGACAACGTGTGTAATACTGTCCCCGTGAGCCGCGTCACAGTCGCAGAAGACCTTCCGGCAGTAATCAACACAGCGGTTATCAACTCAATTACATAGCTCTCCATTCACAACGGATCGTCGGGCACGTACCTGCCCGTGAAGGGAAACACCATGGCAACGGTAACGTTTGACCAGGCAACACGCGTCTACCCGGGGACGGAACGCCCCGCAGTAGACAACCTCAGCCTCGAAATCGCCGACGGCGAATTCCTGGTTCTCGTCGGCCCCTCGGGCTGCGGAAAATCCACGTCGCTGCGGATGCTCGCAGGGCTTGAAGACGTCAACTCCGGGCGGATCCTCATCGGCGACCGTGACGTCACCGATGTTCCGCCCAAGGACCGCGACATCGCCATGGTTTTCCAGAACTACGCGCTGTACCCGCACATGTCCGTCGCGGACAACATGGGCTTTGCCCTGAAGATCGCCGGCATCAGCAAGGAAGAGCGCATGGAACGCGTCCGCGAGGCCGCGAAGCTGCTGGACCTCGAAGACTATCTGGACCGCAAGCCGAAGGCGCTCTCCGGCGGTCAGCGCCAGCGCGTTGCCATGGGCCGCGCGATTGTGCGTAACCCGCAGGTCTTCCTGATGGACGAACCGCTCTCCAACCTGGATGCCAAGCTGCGTGTGCAGACCCGCACCCAGATTGCTTCCCTGACCCGGCGGCTCGGAGTCACCACGGTGTACGTCACCCATGACCAGGTGGAAGCCATGACCATGGGCGACCGCGTGGCAGTGCTCAAGGACGGCGTCCTGCAGCAGGTCGACACCCCGCGCAACCTCTACGACCACCCGCGGAACGTTTTCGTGGCCGGATTCATTGGCTCCCCTGCGATGAACCTGCTCGAGCTTCCGGTGGTGGACGGAGGCGTAGCGTTCGGCGGGGCCGTGTACCCGGTGGAGAGCTCGGTGCTGGGCGCTGCCGCAGGCAACACCGTCACGCTGGGTGTCCGCCCCGAAGACATGGAAACCGTGCCGGAGGGCGAGGGCCTGCGCGTGGAAGTGGACGTGGTCGAGGAACTGGGAGCCGATGCGTACGTTTACGGCCACAGCACCATCGACGGCAAGGACCATGACATGGTGGTCCGCGTTGACGGCCGGCGTCCTCCGATGAAGGGCGACACTCTCCACGTCCGCCCGCAGAAGGGCCACGTACACCTGTTCGATACCTCCAACGGGGAACGGCTGGCGGAACAGGCGTAACCCGGCCGGAACGACATGCGGTGGCTCCCCTGCTCAACTAAACTCTTGGGGTGGGGAGCCACCGCTTTTTCGTTAATTCATGCTTGAGACGTAAGGGCTTTCGCCGATGACAGACTCCGTACCTGCGAACTGGCAGAACGAACCCACGGACTGGGAGCAGACCGGCAAACTGCCCCGCACCACACGCTCCTCGACCAACCGCATCAACACACTCGGGTCGCTGAACATCACGGCCGCGTCCATGGACCCGGCCCTGCTGGACCTGCCGTGGCACATTCCGCTGGAGGAATGGCCCAAGGAGAACCTGGCCGCACTCCCCCGCGGAATTTCCCGTCACGTTGTCCGCTTCGCCCGGCTGGGCGATTCGCTCATTGCCATCAAGGAAACCAGCGAACACGTGGCGCGGCAGGAATACCACATGCTGCGCAAGCTTCGTCGCCTGAATGTCCCCGCGGTGGCTCCGGTGGCGGTCATCACCGGACGCATGGATCCGGCGGGTGAAGAGCTGCAGCCGGTACTGGTCACCCGGCACCTGCGCTTCTCGCTTCCCTACCGTGCCGTCTTCTCCCAGACCCTGCGCGAAGTCACGTTGACGCGGCTGATCGATGCCCAGGCGCTCTTGTTGGTCCGCCTGCATCTGGCCGGTTTTTACTGGGGCGATGTCTCCCTGTCCAACACACTCTTCCGCCGCGACGCCGGCGCCTTTGCCGCCTACCTGGTGGATGCGGAAACCGGAGAGCTTTACCCGGAGTTGTCCAACGGCCAGCGCGAATACGACCTGGAAATCGCCCGGGTGAACATTGCCGGAGAACTGATGGACCTGGCCGAGGGCGGCCTGGTCGAGGAGTCCGTGGATCCGCTGGCCACCAGCGAACGGATCATGGACAGCTACCGCGGTCTCTGGGCCGAACTGACCGAGCGGGAATCCTTCGGGATGGCCGATCGCTGGCGTGTCGATGCGCGCATCCGGCGCCTGAATGACCTGGGGTTCGACGTCGACGAGCTCAGCATCAGCACCACCCCCGACGGGACGCAGGTCCAGTTGCAGCCCAAGGTGGTCGACGCCGGCCATCACCAACGCCGACTGCTGCGCCTGACCGGCATCGATGCCCAGGAGAACCAGGCCCGCCGGCTGCTTAATGACCTGGACTCCTACCGGGCGACCAACCACCCGGAACTCGACGAAGAGCTCAGCGCACATCTGTGGGTCACGCAGGTCTTCGAACCGATAGTCAAAGCCGTGCCGCGGGATCTGGGCAGCAAGCTCGAGGCTGCCGAGGTGGTGCACGAGGTCCTGGAGCACCGCTGGTACATGTCTGAAAAAGCCAACCGCAACGTGCCCATGGCCGAGGCGGTGCAGTCGTACATGGATACCATCCTCCGCCACCGGCGTGACGAAGCTGCGATCCTGCTTAGCACCGATACCCGGACCATGGAGATCCTGGACGCAGGAGGAGCCCCGACCTAGGGTCGGGGCTCCTCCGGACGTGCCGTGGTTGCGGTCAGTAGCTGGAGCCGCTGTCGGCCGCGATCCCAATCATGATGAGAATAAAGAAGAGGATCCCGAAGAGGGTCCCCAATCCGCCGACGATAATGCCGATCACAGCGGGGACGTTGCTCATGCCCGCCTTGCGTGACTGGTTCAGGCCCACAATGCTCAGCACCAGGCCCACGATGGAGAAGAAGAAGGACGTGATGAGGCCGGCGATGCCCATGGCCTGTCCGGGGTTCGGCCGCGGCTGGGCGTAGGCGTCCTGTCCGTAGGCCGGGTAACCAGGCTGCTGGCCGTAGGCCGAAGCTTCCTGGCCGGAACCCGGGTAGGCCGGCTGCTGGCCGGCACCCGGGTAGGCCGGCTGCTGGCCGGCACCCGGGTACACAGGCTGCTGTCCGTAAGACGGCGCTTCAGGCTGCTGGCCGTAGGACGGATAGGCAGTATTTCCCGTTTCGTTCTGCGGGGACCCTGGGTAGGCGGACGGCGCCGACGGGGGCGCGCCGTACTGTCCGCTGTCCGATGTACTATCGTTTGTGGCTGCCGGGTCGCCGCCGGTCTGCCATTCTGGTCGGTTCTCTGACACGCGGTATTCCCCCTGAAGATGAAGTGGTTGGCGGAGTCGATTGGGTGTCCATTCGTGCCCATTCAACTACGCGAAGTCGGTGTGACCTACGGCAATCCTATACATCCAAGCCGAGCCGTACCATCCGTTCCCCCGGAACGTTCCCTCTTCCCGTGGGGGCGTGACGAGAATCTCATGTGATCTGCGCGGCCACCGCCAACCTAGCAGAAGCCGACGTCGTTAAATGGAACTGTAAGTCTAAGAACTCTGCGCGAAGGATGACGCCCTGAATGGTTGAACAACTGACTACCGCTTCCAGCCTGACGAGGTTGGTCCCCGTGCATGAGCCGTCCGCCGGCCGTGAGTGGTGGCGGTCCTCGGTGATCTACCAGATCTACCCGCGTTCGTTCCGCGACCTGCGCGGAGACGGAGTCGGGGACCTGCCCGGCATCACCGCCGAGATCCCCGCCCTGGCCGAACTCGACATCGACGCCATCTGGCTCTCCCCGTTCTACCGCTCCCCGCAGAAAGACGCCGGCTACGACGTCGCCGACTACTGCTCAGTGGATCCCCTCTTCGGCACCCTGGAGGACTTCGACGCCCTAGTCGCCGAAGCCTCCCGGCACAACATCCGCGTCATCGTGGATCTGGTCCCCAACCACTGCTCTGACCAGCACCCCCTGTTCCGCAAAGCCCTGGCCTCCCCCGCCGGTTCCCCGGAACGGGAGCTGTTCATCTTCCGCGACGGCGCCGGAGACCACGGGGAGAATCCGCCCAACAACTGGCAGTCCCACTTCGGCGGCCCCGCCTGGACCCGCACCACCGAACCCGACGGCACCCCCGGACAGTGGTATCTGCACCTCTTCGACACCTCCCAGCCGGACTTCAACTGGGACAGCCCTGCCGTGCACGCCGAATTCGAAAAGATCCTGCGGTTCTGGCTGGACCGCGGCGTCGGCGGGTTCCGCGTGGACGTCGCCCACGCATTGATCAAGAAATCCGGGCTCCCCGACTGGGGCGGACGCGCGGACGGATCCTCCTCCGAAGGATTCCCCGGCTCCGCGGCTCCCATGTTCGGCCAGCCCGGCATCCACGACATCTTCCGGTCCTGGCGGAAAATCCTGGACTCCTACGACGGGGACCGGGTGCTCTGCGCCGAAGCGACCATCGACCCGATCGAGCGGCTGAGCGACTGGGTCCGGTCCGACGAAATGCACCAGACGTTCAACTTCGCCTACCTGCACCACCCCTGGCATGCCCCGGCCCTGCGGCACGTCATCGAGTCCTCCCTGCGCGCCTTCGACCGCGTCGGGGCACCCACCACCTGGGTGCTGTCCAACCACGACGTTGTCCGGCACACCAGCCGCTTCGGCCTGACCGGAGCCGGTCCACGCTCCGGGGACGGCCTCGGACCGCGGGACGAACAGCCCAACCTTGAGCTCGGCCTCGCCCGTGCCCGCGCCGCCACCTTGCTGATGCTGGCCCTGCCCGGCGGCGTCTACCTCTACCAAGGCGAGGAGTTGGGCCTGCCGGACCACACAATGCTTCCGGACGAGTTCCGCCAGGATCCCACCTTCCACCGCACCGCAGGTGTCCGGGTGGGCAGGGACGGAAACCGGGTGCCCCTGCCCTGGAAGGCGAACCTGCCCAGTTACGGTTTCAGTTCTACGGGTGAGAGCTGGCTGCCGCAGCCGCCGATTTGGGGCCGGTATTCCCGGGATATCGAGCAGCGCAACCCCGACTCGACCCTGAACCTCTACCGCCGCGCTCTTGATCTGCGCCGCGAGCTTGATCTGGGCAACGGTTCACTGGCGTGGTGGCCGGAGCACGACGACGACGGGCTGGTTGCCTTTGTTAATGAGGGCGTGCTGGTGGCCATGAACATGGGGGGTGCACCGGTTCAGCTGCCCGATCTGCCGTTGCTGGTGGGCAGCGCTGCTGATGCTCTCGAGGGTGACCGGCTCCGACCCAACCGCACCGTCTGGATGCGCCTGGACTAGTGCGGATCCCCGGGAATGGCCTTCCCGGGGTTGAGGATGCCCGCTGGATCGAACACGGCTTTCACCCTGCGCTGCAGCTCGAGCACCTCGGCCCGCTGCTCCTGCGGCAGCCAGTGCAGCTTGAACTGGCCCACTCCGTGTTCGCCGGTAATGGTTCCGCCCATTGTCAGCGCAACGGCGATGGACTCGTCCAGTGCGGCGTCCAACCGTTCGCGTCCGCCGTTGTCGGCAGCCTGCACCCAAAAGGTAGGGTGCAGGTTGCCGTCGCCGGCATGGGCCACCACCTTGAGGTTGACCCGGTACTGCCTCGCCATCCGTTCCAGCTCCGCGACATACCGCACCAGCGCGGAGCGGGGGACGGCGACATCCTCCCCCACGCGCAGCTGGTCCGGCACCGCGTCTCCGCGGCTGTGCCGGCGCAGTTCAACCAGCCGTTCGGCCTCGGCCGCCCCTTCCGTACTCACCGTTCCACCCAGTTCACTGAGCACGCTGCGTACGACGTCGGCCTCGGCTCCGGCACCGAAACCATCCGTCTGGATCAGTAGCAGCGCGTCACCACGGGCACGAAGGTCGCTGCCGTGGGCTTCGTCCAGGGCGGTCAGGGTGGCACCGTCCAGCAGCTCCATAATGGCCGGCTGTACGCGGGCGGCACCCACGGCCAGCACGCCCGCGGCCGCCGTCGGAAAATCAGGGAAGAAGGCCGCAATGGTTCGGATCTCCACCGGAAGGTACCTCAGCCGTACGGTGATGCCGACGATGATGCCCAGCGTGCCTTCCGACCCGGTGAAGAGGCTGGTGAGGTCGTAGCCGGCTACTCCCTTGAAGGTGCGCCGACCAGTGCTGATGAGGGTGCCATCGGCCAAAACGACGTCGAGTGCCAGGACGGAGTCACGGGTAACCCCGTACTTGGCGCAGCGGAGACCGCCGGCGTTAGTGGCCACATTCCCGCCGATCGTTGAGGTCAGGTAGCTGGCGGGATCCGGCGCGTACATCAACCCGTGGGCCGCCGCCGCTGCGTTCAGGTCCGCGTTGATCATGCCGGGCTCGACGACGGCCACTTCATCCTGCGCATTGATCTCCAGAATGCGGTTCATTCGGTCCAGGCAGAGGATGATGCATCCGCCCGTAGCGTGGGCCCCGCCCGAGACTCCTGTACCGGCGCCGCGGGGTACCACGGCGGTGCCCGTTGCAGAGGCCCAGCGCAGCACCAGCTGCACGTCCGCCACGCTGGTGGGCCAGACGACGGCCAACGGCTCTATATAGGCCAGTACCGGCCCCTGGTCGGTGGCATAGGCAGCTAATACCTCCGGCGCTGTCTCGACCAGCAGGTTGGGGCCCGTAAGGGTGAGGTCGTGCAAGGCATCCAGAGACATGCCAGCAGACTACCGCGCCCCCATAAAGCGAGCGTAGCGGTCCAGGATCTGGGGCCATTCCCTTTGCAGCCGCTCATATTCCTGAGCCGCGTCGGGTAGCCGGTTAAGGCCTGAGTGACGGAGTGTCACCAGCGTGGAACCGTCATCAGCCGGGGAAAAGTCGACGCGTATATCCGTAGGGATCCGCGGATTCCGGCCAGCCACCCAGTCCAGTTCCAGCAACGTGTCCGGTTCCCGGGTGCGTACTGTGGCCCAGACCGCGGTTTCACCGTCGGGTCCTGTCTCGGTGAGGACGCCGCCCTCAAACTCAGCGTGTGTACCTTCACCGAAGTCCGTAAGGTCCTCCGGCCACCATAGGTGCAGGTAATCGGTGAAGCCGTTGAACGCTTCTTCTGCGTCTCGGGGGATCTGCCGCACCGCCACTACGTCCGGAACGGACGTGCCTTGCTCCGCGTCCTTCGGATCCGGGTCGGGGGCGTGGGAAAACAGGGATGGGCTCATGCTTTCCAGCCTACCGGGGGCCCGGCCTGCTGCTGAGCGGCCGGCAGCCACAACGTACGGCGGCGCTTAAACAAGGAGAGCCCGTACCAACACTGGTACGGGCTCAACCTCTTCAAATATTGTCCGGCGGTGACCTACTCTCCCACATCCTCCCGGATGCAGTACCATCGGCGCTGTGGGTCTTAGCTTCCGGGTTCGGAATGGGACCGGGCGTTTCCCCCACGCTATGACCGCCGTAACCCTTCTACCCGCACCCACCAAAGGCGGGAGGGGAAAACAATGGTTACAACACTCCCCCGGAACCACCCAAAAAAAGGGGTACCGGGCAGTGCGGTAAAAATGTGAACCCGCCCCTGGACAAGGGGCAATGGTTCGGTGTTCCAGGCACAGCAACCAACGGTTGTTGTCCGGGAACCACATAGTGGACGCAAGCAGCATGATCTACAACACCCTCTATACTTTGACGGACCGTTTGAAGTCGTGTCCGTCCAGGTGCTGGTGTGGTGTAAGTTATCGGCCTATTAGTACCGGTCAGCTTCACGGGTCTTTAGTCCCCGCTTCCACATCCGGCCTATCAACCCAGTGGTCTGGCTGGGGGCCTCTCACACACAAGGTGTATGGAAATCTCATCTCGAAGCGGGCTTCCCGCTTAGATGCTTTCAGCGGTTATCCCATCCGAACGTAGCTAATCAGCGGTGCACTTGGCAGTACAACTGACACACCAGAGGTTCGTCCGTCCCGGTCCTCTCGTACTAAGGACAGCCCTTCTCAAATTTCCTGCGCGCGCAGCGGATAGGGACCGAACTGTCTCACGACGTTCTAAACCCAGCTCGCGTACCGCTTTAATGGGCGAACAGCCCAACCCTTGGGACCTACTCCAGCCCCAGGATGCGACGAGCCGACATCGAGGTGCCAAACCATGCCGTCGATATGGACTCTTGGGCAAGATCAGCCTGTTATCCCCGAGGTACCTTTTATCCGTTGAGCGACGGCCATTCCACAATGTACCGCCGGATCACTAGTCCCGACTTTCGTCCCTGCTCGAGATGTCTCTCTCACAGTCAAGCTCCCTTGTGCACTTACACTCGACACCTGATTGCCAACCAGGCTGAGGGAACCTTTGGGCGCCTCCGTTACTCTTTAGGAGGCAACCGCCCCAGTTAAACTACCCATCAGGCACTGTCCCTGACCCGGATTACGGGCCGAAGTTAGATATCCAGTATGACCAGAGTGGTATTTCAACGATGACTCCACCCGAACTGGCGTCCGGGTCTCACAGTCTCCCACCTATCCTACACAAGCCACACCGAACACCAATACCAAACTATAGTAAAGGTCTCGGGGTCTTTCCGTCCTGCTGCGCGTAACGAGCATCTTTACTCGTACTGCAATTTCGCCGAGTTTATGGTTGAGACAGCGGGGAAGTCGTTACTCCATTCGTGCAGGTCGGAACTTACCCGACAAGGAATTTCGCTACCTTAGGATGGTTATAGTTACCACCGCCGTTTACTGGGGCTTAAATTCCCAGCTTCGCCCGTAAGGGCTAACCGGTCCTCTTAACCTTCCAGCACCGGGCAGGAGTCAGTCCGTATACATCGTCTTGCGACTTCGCACGGACCTGTGTTTTTAGTAAACAGTCGCTTCCCCCTGGTCTCTGCGGCCCCGATCCCCTCCGGACAGCAAGTGTCCATCAAGGTTGGGGCCCCCCTTCTCCCGAAGTTACGGGGGCATTTTGCCGAGTTCCTTAACCATAATTCTCTCGATCGCCTTAGTATTCTCTACCTGATCACCTGTGTCGGTTTGGGGTACGGGCGGCTGGAACCTCGCGCCGATGCTTTTCTAGGCAGCATAGGATCACCGGATCCCCCCGTGAGGGGGTCCCGTCGGATCTCAGGTGCGTCATCAAAGACACCGTGACGGATTTACCTATCACGGACCCTACATCCTTAGACCAGGTCTACCATCGCCTGGCCCGGCTACCTTCCTGCGTCACACCTGTTAATACGCTTACCTCCCAGGATCAGGTCCCGTGCTCGGCCAAAACCCTCACACCACAAGGGTGATCGGGCAGGCTCCGGACGGTTAGTGTCCCCTGCTTGGTATGGGCGGTTCTTCGCCGGTACGGGAATATCAACCCGTTGTCCATCGACTACGCCTGTCGGCCTCGCCTTAGGTCCCGACTTACCCAGGGCAGATTAGCTTGACCCTGGAACCCTTGATCATTCGGCGGACGGGTTTCTCACCCGTCTTTCGCTACTCATGCCTGCATTCTCACTCGTGTAGGCTCCACCACTGGTTTACACCGCAGCTTCACTGCCCACACGACGCTCCCCTACCACTCCAGACGACTGAACCACGAAGGCTTATCTATATCTGAAATCCACAACTTCGGCGGTGTACTTGAGCCCCGCTACATTGTCGGCGCGGAATCACTTGACCAGTGAGCTATTACGCACTCTTTCAAGGGTGGCTGCTTCTAAGCCAACCTCCTGGTTGTCTGGGCAACTCCACATCCTTTCCCACTTAGCACACGCTTAGGGGCCTTAGTTGGTGGTCTGGGCTGTTTCCCTCTCGACTATGAAGCTTATCCCCCACAGTCTCACTGCTGCGCTCTCACTTACCGGCATTCGGAGTTTGGCTGACGTCAGTAACCTTGTAGGGCCCATTAGCCATCCAGTAGCTCTACCTCCGGTAAGAAACACGCAACGCTGCACCTAAATGCATTTCGGGGAGAACCAGCTATCACGGAGTTTGATTGGCCTTTCACCCCTACCCACAGCTCATCCCCTCCATTTTCAACTGAAGTGGGTTCGGTCCTCCACGACGTCTTACCGTCGCTTCAACCTGGCCATGGGTAGATCACTCCGCTTCGGGTCTAGATCACGCCACTGCATCGCCCTATTCAGACTCGCTTTCGCTACGGCTTCCCCTCACGGGTTAACCTCGCGACGTAACACTAACTCGCAGGCTCATTCTTCAAAAGGCACGCTGTCACAGCAATCAGAGCTGCTCCAACGGTTTGTAGGCACACGGTTTCAGGTACTATTTCACTCCCCTCCCGGGGTACTTTTCACCTTTCCCTCACGGTACTTGTCCGCTATCGGTCATCAGGGAGTATTTAGGCTTACCAGGTGGTCCTGGCAGATTCGCACGGGATTTCTCGGGCCCCGTGCTACTTGGGATCCTCTCCAAGCGGCAGCATGCATTCCGGTTACGGGGCTAACACCCTCTACGGCCCGGCTTTCAAACCGGTTCACCTATACATCTGCACTCACTTCACCGATCCGGCAGAATCGGTACGGAAAGTCCCGCAACCCCAGTGATGCAACGCCCGCCGGCTATCACACACCACTGGTTTAGCCTCTTCCGCGTTCGCTCGCCACTACTAACGGAATCACTGTTGTTTTCTCTTCCTGTGGGTACTGAGATGTTTCACTTCCCCACGTTCCCTCCACGCACCCTATGTGTTCAGATGCGGGTCACCCGGTCACTCGCGCGCCGGGCGGGGTTTCCCCATTCGGACATCCTGGGATCAAAGTTCGGTTATCAACTCCCCCAGGCTTATCGCAGATTCCTACGTCCTTCTTCGGCTCCTGATGCCAAGGCATCCACCGTGTGCCCTTAAAAACTTGACCACAAAGATCAATTTATTATCGCTATCGAGAAAACCACGGTCTCCCCAGGCACCCTTTTGACGGGGCACCCGGATCCACCAGGTTTTTCTGAAATTGCACTTAATATTTTAAGATGCTCGCGTCCACTATGTAGTTCTCAAACAACAACCCCGTCACACCCCTCCCCGCACCCGCAGCCCGCCCCGAAGGGAAGACCACCCGTGTACGGTTCCGGCCTGCGCAGGAACAAACAGAAACAAACCAAACAACCCGTACCCTCCGGCCCCGCGCAAACGGGACAGGAAGAACCGGGGTGCCTGTTGCTTCAGGACCCAACAGTGTGCCAAACGACGAACCGGACCTACCAGGACTGCACGGGATGTTCCAGGAACCCTCCCGAAGGAGGGAACGTACTGATCCCTTGCAGCCGGCATGCCGGCGCCTATCCATTGATATTCCACCCTTGAGCACCCACCGGAGAACAGATGTCTCCGATATGGGCATCTCCTGCAAAGCACACATCCGACACTGTGGACGGACATGGTCTTCGAGGTGCTCCTTAGAAAGGAGGTGATCCAGCCGCACCTTCCGGTACGGCTACCTTGTTACGACTTAGTCCCAATCGCCGGTCCCACCTTCGACGGCTCCCTCCCACAAGGGGTTAGGCCACCGGCTTCGGGTGTTACCAACTTTCGTGACTTGACGGGCGGTGTGTACAAGGCCCGGGAACGTATTCACCGCAGCGTTGCTGATCTGCGATTACTAGCGACTCCAACTTCATGAGGTCGAGTTGCAGACCTCAATCCGAACTGAGACCGGCTTTTTGGGATTAGCTCCACCTCACAGTATCGCAACCCTTTGTACCGGCCATTGTAGCATGCGTGAAGCCCAAGACATAAGGGGCATGATGATTTGACGTCGTCCCCACCTTCCTCCGAGTTGACCCCGGCAGTCTCCTATGAGTCCCCGCCATAACGCGCTGGCAACATAGAACGAGGGTTGCGCTCGTTGCGGGACTTAACCCAACATCTCACGACACGAGCTGACGACAACCATGCACCACCTGTAAACCGGCCACAAGTGGGGGACCTGTTTCCAGGCCTTTCCGGTTCATGTCAAGCCTTGGTAAGGTTCTTCGCGTTGCATCGAATTAATCCGCATGCTCCGCCGCTTGTGCGGGCCCCCGTCAATTCCTTTGAGTTTTAGCCTTGCGGCCGTACTCCCCAGGCGGGGCACTTAATGCGTTAGCTACGGCGTGGAAAACGTGGAATGTCCCCCACACCTAGTGCCCAACGTTTACGGCATGGACTACCAGGGTATCTAATCCTGTTCGCTCCCCATGCTTTCGCTCCTCAGCGTCAGTTAATGCCCAGAGACCTGCCTTCGCCATCGGTGTTCCTCCTGATATCTGCGCATTTCACCGCTACACCAGGAATTCCAGTCTCCCCTACATCACTCTAGTCTGCCCGTACCCACTGCAGACCCGGGGTTGAGCCCCGGGCTTTCACAGCAGACGCGACAAACCGCCTACGAGCTCTTTACGCCCAATAATTCCGGATAACGCTTGCGCCCTACGTATTACCGCGGCTGCTGGCACGTAGTTAGCCGGCGCTTCTTCTGCAGGTACCGTCACTTTCGCTTCTTCCCTGCTGAAAGAGGTTTACAACCCGAAGGCATTCGTCCCTCACGCGGCGTCGCTGCATCAGGCTTCCGCCCATTGTGCAATATTCCCCACTGCTGCCTCCCGTAGGAGTCTGGGCCGTGTCTCAGTCCCAGTGTGGCCGGTCACCCTCTCAGGCCGGCTACCCGTCGTCGCCTTGGTGGGCCATTACCCCAACCAACAAGCTGATAGGCCGCGAGTCCATCCAAAACCGCATAAAGCTTTCCACGGACCGCCATGCGGTGGTCCGTTGTATCCGGTATTAGACCCGGTTTCCCAGGCTTATCCCGAAGTCAGGGGCAGGTTACTCACGTGTTACTCACCCGTTCGCCACTAATCATTCTGTGCAAGCACAGAAGTCATCGTTCGACTTGCATGTGTTAAGCACGCCGCCAGCGTTCATCCTGAGCCAGGATCAAACTCTCCGTAAATGTGTTACAGACACAGCACCGAAGCCAAGGAAAATTGGCTGCAGGCACTGCACTAAATTCGAAACCGGCTAAAAAAACCGTCCCTTACCCACGGGGTGGGCGGAACGGCCTGTTCAACCAATCAAAATAAATTGGTATCAATAAACTTGGCACACTATTGAGTTCTCAAACAACAGACGCAATCCGAAAATACTCGGGAAAACAATGTTTTCCTTTTCTTCTTCGCTGCAATGTTTTATATCTTATTCCATTCCGGCGTTATTTGCAATTCGCGGTTTCCCTTGTCGGGACCCCGTGAAAAGCGTTTTCCGCCGTTCCGGACCCAGCATCCATCGGAGTCTTTCCCACCGGCCCTGCAAAGGGCGCGCACTGGTTGGACTCTGTTTTTTGTTGGGGTTTGGCCGCCATGCTCGGGCGCTTTTCCAGCGTCCCGGCCGCGGCGACTTAGAAAACTTTACACAGAATTGGCCTCCGCCGCAAATCGGCCCCGGCGGTTGGAACCGGCCCCATACGGGCACCGGTTCCAACCGCTCATACGTGCTTCTGTCCGCTCAGCTGCGGGGCCGCCGGTAGGACCAGGACCCTAGGATCAATAGGAATCCGGTGAGCATGGCGGTTCCGGCCGTTGCCGCCATAGCGGCGGCGCCGTCGGCTCCGGTGCGCGGGAGTCGTTCGGTAACCGGCACCGGTGCGTACTCATTGACCACCCCGACGGTTTGGGACTGTCCGGGCAGGATGGTTGCCTCCGCCGCACCAGACGATTCCACGGTGACATCCTCGTTGGCGCCGGATGCCGGCTCCGTAACCCGGCACACCGTTCCCGCCGGGATGCCGTCGTAGCGCTGGGTAAAGGTATCCGCCGAAGTCCCCTCGGGGATAACGAAGATCTCGTCGATCAGTCCGTCACCGCACTGGATGTGAAGCACGACTTCTTCCTGCAGGCCGGCTCCGGAGCCGCTGATGGTTTTCGCCACAACCAGGCTCCCGGGGTTGAATTCCATCGTGTTGGTCACGGCGAGGACATTCTCCCCCTCGGTGATCGTCACCGGATCTGAGAACGTAGGCGTAACCGTCACCGCCGTGGTGGAACCGGTAACCTCTTCCGTCACCAGACAGACCGTTCCAACCGGAAGGTCGGTAACCGTTTCGGTGACCGGCGTTGTTGCCCCGGCCGGGATTTCGAAGACGAAAGTCCCTACAGGACCGCAGTCCACTGTAAGGATGATAGCGCCCTGACTGCCGACTGCCTCTCCGGCAAAGGTTTTATTCACCGTCAGGTCTCCCGCGACGAAGAACTCCGCGGTTGCCTGGGCGTTGGATTCGATCTCGGCGTTTGCGGCCAGGATCAGCTTTTGCGCCACCGTCACGTCGGGGTTGTTTCCTGCGTAGAGGTAGACGATGCCTGTCTCTACGGGTACTACGGCGCTGGCCGTGATGACAGCCGGATCAGGTGTCTGCGCCGTACTGCGCACCCAGACCTGGGTACCGGATGGAACCGGGTTCACGAGCGGAACGGTCCCTGCGGGGTCCGTAAACAGGGCAAAACCAGCAGGTGCCTCCACTGTCAGGCCCGCCCCGCCTCCAGCGGTGACGGTAAAGGGACCGGTCACGCCGTCCACGGGCCCGGCGGCTACCGGTGGATCAATGCTGACGTCCGGCGGGGGCGGTTCAGTGAGTGGCCCGGCGGCAAGAACAGCATCGATGATCCCCTGAGTCAGCGCGCGGAGGGGATCTGTGTCCTGCAGGACAAAGCCGTCGCTGAAGAACCAGATTGCTGCCTGGACCGCTGCGGCACGGGTGGCGTCATCCGCGGCTTCTGCAGGAAGGCCGGGCTGGTCCGGGTAGTAGCTGTTCAGGACCCGGTTCACGTAACCGACATTGGGGACGTTGGCTTCGCTCCATGTACCGCTCTCGTATCCCAACCCGGAGTAGGTGGAGGTACGGATGTCGATGCAGTACATTTCCTGCGTGTTCCCCTCCTCGTCTGCGGTGAGGATGGTGCCGGCAAAGGACGGATTATCTTCTTCGTAAGTTGGCGGCACGTCCGGGGGGTAGGCGCTGATATCAAACGTCTCCCCTGCGGGTGGTATCCCTCCCGTTGCAGCGGTCCCCACCCCGGTGCCGGTCATGGTGATTTCGACCTCGGCCGCGGGAACTGTGTCTCCCGGCTCTGGGCCGGAGAATACGGCCTGCGCCGGCAACGCCGTCACTACCAACGCGGCCAGCAATGCGCCAACCAGGCCAAACACATTCCTCAAATACCTACGTTGGCTTCTTAGCCTCCCCCGACGCCCCCCATACTGTGCGAGTGCTGCGCTCAGACTCATAAGGTCCCGCCTTCTCTCCTGGACTTACCGAGAGGGGCCGCCGCACTACCCACCAGGTTGACAGCTGCAGACGTTCGGCCCCGAAGTCGCGACGGTATATCCCGAAGGCCGCAATTTGTAAGGGTGGGACGGTATTCAGGTGATGCATAAAGCCGAAAAGGGGCTGTTGCAGCGATACCGGCAACGTGGCGGGGGCGACGCACTGCGGTACGGCTCACTCACAGACAAGCCCCGCGGCGGCGCAGTTCGAGGTGATTCTGCGGGCTCAGGCCACGCAGCTCGTCGACGCCGGCCCCGCCGCGTTCGACCTCCCCGGACGCAACCGGGGGGTTAAACAAGGAGAGCCCGTACCAACACTGGTACGGGCTCAACCTCTTCAAATATTGTCCGGCGGTGACCTACTCTCCCACATCCTCCCGGATGCAGTACCATCGGCGCTGTGGGTCTTAGCTTCCGGGTTCGGAATGGGACCGGGCGTTTCCCCCACGCTATGACCGCCGTAACCCTTCTACCCGCACCCACCAAAGGCGGGAGGGGAAAACAATGGTTACAACACTCCCCCGGAACCACCCAATGAGGGGTGCCGGGCAGTGCGGTAAAAATGTGAACCCGCCCCTGGACAAGGGGCAATGGTTCGGTGTTCCAGGCACAGCAACCAACGGTTGTTGTCCGGGAACCACATAGTGGACGCAAGCAGCATGATCTACAACACCCTCTATACTTTGACGGACCGTTTGAAGTCGTGTCCGTCCAGGTGCTGGTGTGGTGTAAGTTATCGGCCTATTAGTACCGGTCAGCTTCACGGGTCTTTAGTCCCCGCTTCCACATCCGGCCTATCAACCCAGTGGTCTGGCTGGGGGCCTCTCACACACAAGGTGTATGGAAATCTCATCTCGAAGCGGGCTTCCCGCTTAGATGCTTTCAGCGGTTATCCCATCCGAACGTAGCTAATCAGCGGTGCACTTGGCAGTACAACTGACACACCAGAGGTTCGTCCGTCCCGGTCCTCTCGTACTAAGGACAGCCCTTCTCAAATTTCCTGCGCGCGCAGCGGATAGGGACCGAACTGTCTCACGACGTTCTAAACCCAGCTCGCGTACCGCTTTAATGGGCGAACAGCCCAACCCTTGGGACCTACTCCAGCCCCAGGATGCGACGAGCCGACATCGAGGTGCCAAACCATGCCGTCGATATGGACTCTTGGGCAAGATCAGCCTGTTATCCCCGAGGTACCTTTTATCCGTTGAGCGACGGCCATTCCACAATGTACCGCCGGATCACTAGTCCCGACTTTCGTCCCTGCTCGAGATGTCTCTCTCACAGTCAAGCTCCCTTGTGCACTTACACTCGACACCTGATTGCCAACCAGGCTGAGGGAACCTTTGGGCGCCTCCGTTACTCTTTAGGAGGCAACCGCCCCAGTTAAACTACCCATCAGGCACTGTCCCTGACCCGGATTACGGGCCGAAGTTAGATATCCAGTATGACCAGAGTGGTATTTCAACGATGACTCCACCCGAACTGGCGTCCGGGTCTCACAGTCTCCCACCTATCCTACACAAGCCACACCGAACACCAATACCAAACTATAGTAAAGGTCTCGGGGTCTTTCCGTCCTGCTGCGCGTAACGAGCATCTTTACTCGTACTGCAATTTCGCCGAGTTTATGGTTGAGACAGCGGGGAAGTCGTTACTCCATTCGTGCAGGTCGGAACTTACCCGACAAGGAATTTCGCTACCTTAGGATGGTTATAGTTACCACCGCCGTTTACTGGGGCTTAAATTCCCAGCTTCGCCCGTAAGGGCTAACCGGTCCTCTTAACCTTCCAGCACCGGGCAGGAGTCAGTCCGTATACATCGTCTTGCGACTTCGCACGGACCTGTGTTTTTAGTAAACAGTCGCTTCCCCCTGGTCTCTGCGGCCCCGATCCCCTCCGGACAGCAAGTGTCCATCAAGGTTGGGGCCCCCCTTCTCCCGAAGTTACGGGGGCATTTTGCCGAGTTCCTTAACCATAATTCTCTCGATCGCCTTAGTATTCTCTACCTGATCACCTGTGTCGGTTTGGGGTACGGGCGGCTGGAACCTCGCGCCGATGCTTTTCTAGGCAGCATAGGATCACCGGATCCCCCCGTGAGGGGGTCCCGTCGGATCTCAGGTGCGTCATCAAAGACACCGTGACGGATTTACCTATCACGGACCCTACATCCTTAGACCAGGTCTACCATCGCCTGGCCCGGCTACCTTCCTGCGTCACACCTGTTAATACGCTTACCTCCCAGGATCAGGTCCCGTGCTCGGCCAAAACCCTCACACCACAAGGGTGATCGGGCAGGCTCCGGACGGTTAGTGTCCCCTGCTTGGTATGGGCGGTTCTTCGCCGGTACGGGAATATCAACCCGTTGTCCATCGACTACGCCTGTCGGCCTCGCCTTAGGTCCCGACTTACCCAGGGCAGATTAGCTTGACCCTGGAACCCTTGATCATTCGGCGGACGGGTTTCTCACCCGTCTTTCGCTACTCATGCCTGCATTCTCACTCGTGTAGGCTCCACCACTGGTTTACACCGCAGCTTCACTGCCCACACGACGCTCCCCTACCACTCCAGACGACTGAACCACGAAGGCTTATCTATATCTGAAATCCACAACTTCGGCGGTGTACTTGAGCCCCGCTACATTGTCGGCGCGGAATCACTTGACCAGTGAGCTATTACGCACTCTTTCAAGGGTGGCTGCTTCTAAGCCAACCTCCTGGTTGTCTGGGCAACTCCACATCCTTTCCCACTTAGCACACGCTTAGGGGCCTTAGTTGGTGGTCTGGGCTGTTTCCCTCTCGACTATGAAGCTTATCCCCCACAGTCTCACTGCTGCGCTCTCACTTACCGGCATTCGGAGTTTGGCTGACGTCAGTAACCTTGTAGGGCCCATTAGCCATCCAGTAGCTCTACCTCCGGTAAGAAACACGCAACGCTGCACCTAAATGCATTTCGGGGAGAACCAGCTATCACGGAGTTTGATTGGCCTTTCACCCCTACCCACAGCTCATCCCCTCCATTTTCAACTGAAGTGGGTTCGGTCCTCCACGACGTCTTACCGTCGCTTCAACCTGGCCATGGGTAGATCACTCCGCTTCGGGTCTAGATCACGCCACTGCATCGCCCTATTCAGACTCGCTTTCGCTACGGCTTCCCCTCACGGGTTAACCTCGCGACGTAACACTAACTCGCAGGCTCATTCTTCAAAAGGCACGCTGTCACAGCAATCAGAGCTGCTCCAACGGTTTGTAGGCACACGGTTTCAGGTACTATTTCACTCCCCTCCCGGGGTACTTTTCACCTTTCCCTCACGGTACTTGTCCGCTATCGGTCATCAGGGAGTATTTAGGCTTACCAGGTGGTCCTGGCAGATTCGCACGGGATTTCTCGGGCCCCGTGCTACTTGGGATCCTCTCCAAGCGGCAGCATGCATTCCGGTTACGGGGCTAACACCCTCTACGGCCCGGCTTTCAAACCGGTTCACCTATACATCTGCACTCACTTCACCGATCCGGCAGAATCGGTACGGAAAGTCCCGCAACCCCAGTGATGCAACGCCCGCCGGCTATCACACACCACTGGTTTAGCCTCTTCCGCGTTCGCTCGCCACTACTAACGGAATCACTGTTGTTTTCTCTTCCTGTGGGTACTGAGATGTTTCACTTCCCCACGTTCCCTCCACGCACCCTATGTGTTCAGATGCGGGTCACCCGGTCACTCGCGCGCCGGGCGGGGTTTCCCCATTCGGACATCCTGGGATCAAAGTTCGGTTATCAACTCCCCCAGGCTTATCGCAGATTCCTACGTCCTTCTTCGGCTCCTGATGCCAAGGCATCCACCGTGTGCCCTTAAAAACTTGACCACAAAGATCAATTTATTATCGCTATCGAGAAAACCACGGTCTCCCCAGGCACCCTTTTGACGGGGCACCCGGATCCACCAGGTTTTTCTGAAATTGCACTTAATATTTTAAGATGCTCGCGTCCACTATGTAGTTCTCAAACAACAACCCCGTCACACCCCTCCCCGCACCCGCAGCCCGCCCCCAAGAGGGAAGACCACCCGTGTACGGTTCCGGCCTGCGCAGGAACACACAGAAACAAACCAAACAACCCATACCCCCGGCCCCGCGCAAACGGGACAGGAAGAACCGGGGTGCCTGTTGCTTCAGGACCCAACAGTGTGCCAAACGACGAACCGGACCTACCAGGACTGCACGGGATGTTCCAGGAACCCTCCCGAAGGAGGGAACGTACTGATCCCCGCAGCCGGCATGCCAGCGCCTATCCATTGATATTCCACCCTTGAGCACCCACCGGAGAACAGATGTCTCCGATATGGGCATCTCCTGCAAAGCACACATCCGACACTGTGGACGGACATGGTCTTCGAGGTGCTCCTTAGAAAGGAGGTGATCCAGCCGCACCTTCCGGTACGGCTACCTTGTTACGACTTAGTCCCAATCGCCGGTCCCACCTTCGACGGCTCCCTCCCACAAGGGGTTAGGCCACCGGCTTCGGGTGTTACCAACTTTCGTGACTTGACGGGCGGTGTGTACAAGGCCCGGGAACGTATTCACCGCAGCGTTGCTGATCTGCGATTACTAGCGACTCCAACTTCATGAGGTCGAGTTGCAGACCTCAATCCGAACTGAGACCGGCTTTTTGGGATTAGCTCCACCTCACAGTATCGCAACCCTTTGTACCGGCCATTGTAGCATGCGTGAAGCCCAAGACATAAGGGGCATGATGATTTGACGTCGTCCCCACCTTCCTCCGAGTTGACCCCGGCAGTCTCCTATGAGTCCCCGCCATAACGCGCTGGCAACATAGAACGAGGGTTGCGCTCGTTGCGGGACTTAACCCAACATCTCACGACACGAGCTGACGACAACCATGCACCACCTGTAAACCGGCCACAAGTGGGGGACCTGTTTCCAGGCCTTTCCGGTTCATGTCAAGCCTTGGTAAGGTTCTTCGCGTTGCATCGAATTAATCCGCATGCTCCGCCGCTTGTGCGGGCCCCCGTCAATTCCTTTGAGTTTTAGCCTTGCGGCCGTACTCCCCAGGCGGGGCACTTAATGCGTTAGCTACGGCGCGGAAAACGTGGAATGTCCCCCACACCTAGTGCCCAACGTTTACGGCATGGACTACCAGGGTATCTAATCCTGTTCGCTCCCCATGCTTTCGCTCCTCAGCGTCAGTTAATGCCCAGAGACCTGCCTTCGCCATCGGTGTTCCTCCTGATATCTGCGCATTTCACCGCTACACCAGGAATTCCAGTCTCCCCTACATCACTCTAGTCTGCCCGTACCCACTGCAGACCCGGGGTTGAGCCCCGGGCTTTCACAGCAGACGCGACAAACCGCCTACGAGCTCTTTACGCCCAATAATTCCGGATAACGCTTGCGCCCTACGTATTACCGCGGCTGCTGGCACGTAGTTAGCCGGCGCTTCTTCTGCAGGTACCGTCACTTTCGCTTCTTCCCTGCTGAAAGAGGTTTACAACCCGAAGGCATTCGTCCCTCACGCGGCGTCGCTGCATCAGGCTTCCGCCCATTGTGCAATATTCCCCACTGCTGCCTCCCGTAGGAGTCTGGGCCGTGTCTCAGTCCCAGTGTGGCCGGTCACCCTCTCAGGCCGGCTACCCGTCGTCGCCTTGGTGGGCCATTACCCCAACCAACAAGCTGATAGGCCGCGAGTCCATCCAAAACCGCATAAAGCTTTCCACGGACCGCCATGCGGTGGTCCGTTGTATCCGGTATTAGACCCGGTTTCCCAGGCTTATCCCGAAGTCAGGGGCAGGTTACTCACGTGTTACTCACCCGTTCGCCACTAATCATTCTGTGCAAGCACAGAAGTCATCGTTCGACTTGCATGTGTTAAGCACGCCGCCAGCGTTCATCCTGAGCCAGGATCAAACTCTCCGTAAATGTGTTACAGACACAGCACCGAAGCCAAGGAAAATTGGCTGCAGGCACTGCACTAAATTCGAAACCGGCTAAAAAAACCGTCCCTTACCCACGGGGTGGGCGGAACGGCCTGTTCAACCAATCAAAATAAATTGGTATCAATAAACTTGGCACACTATTGAGTTCTCAAACAACAGACTGCTTCCGGCACCGGCAGGCGATCCTCAAGGGGATCTAAGCTCTGCGTCGCTCCGGAGCAACTTTTCTATCTTAGCCACACTGTCCGGTGGGTGTCAAACCGGCCGTGGATCCTTCCGGCGAACCGGCGGGAAGCTAGTTCCCGGACTCACGACTGAAGGTTGAAACCCGTTGGATCCGTTCTCCTGGTTCAGTGTCCAGGATTGCGTTTCCCTCGATCAGCGCGGGTATTAACTCTAGCACGGTTTATGCGGGGCTGCGTACCCGGTGCAGGCCCGGACTCCCCGCGGGAGTCCGGGCCGCCAACTGCACTTATGGCTTGGGGACCAGGTACAGCACACCAAGCGGAGGAACGGTCAGCGTGGCGGATGCCGGCTGGCCATTGCAGGCACCTTCAACCGCGTGCACTACACCCATGTTCCCTACGCCGGAACCGCCGAATTCAGCGGCGTCGGTATTGAGTGCTTCCACCCATTCCCCGGCCCACGGCATTCCCAGCCGGAAGTCCTGGTGCGGGGCGCCGGCAAAGTTGGCCACGCAGACCACCGGATTTCCCTGATGGTCCCAGCGGATGAACGAAAGGACATTGCGGGCGCCGTCGTTCTCGTTGATCCACTGGAAGCCTGCGGGCTCGTTGTCCCGGGCGGACAGCGCGGGGGTGTTGCGGTAGATCTCGTTGAGCTGCTTCACCATCAGCTGGACACCCTTATGCTGCGGGGTGTCAGTCAGGAACCAGTCCAGCCCGTACTGCTCCGACCATTCCGCTTCCTGGCCGAACTCGGTGCCCATGAAGATGAGCTGCTTGCCCGGATGAGCCCACTGGAAGGCGAGGTAGGCACGCAGGTTGGCCAGCTGCTGCCACCGGTCACCGGGCATCTTGCGCAGCAGGGAGCCCTTGCCATGCACTACTTCGTCATGGCTGATCGGCAGCAGGAAGTTCTCCGTGTACGCGTAGACCAGGGAGAAGGTCAACTGGGCGTGGTGGTAGACGCGGTTGATCGGGTCTTCGGACATGTACTGGAGGGTGTCGTGCATCCAGCCCATGTTCCACTTGAGCCCGAAACCGAGGCCGCCGCTGCTCGTAGGACGCGTAACGCCGGGGAACGCGGTGGATTCCTCGGCAATCATCACGATGCCAGGCACCCGCTTGTACGCAGTCGCGTTGACTTCCTGGAGGAAGGAGATCGCCTCGAGGTTCTCCCGGCCGCCGTAGACGTTGGGCGTCCACTGGCCTTCCGGCCGCGAGTAGTCCAGGTACAGCATGGATGCCACAGCATCCACCCGGAGCCCGTCGACGTGGAATTCTTCCAGCCAGTAAATGGCGTTGGCCACGAGGAAGTTCCGCACTTCACGGCGGCCGAAGTCGAAGACCAGCGTTCCCCAGTCCAGCTGCTCGCCGCGGAACGGGTCGCCGTGCTCGTAGAGCGTCTGGCCGTCGAACTTTGCCAGCGCCCAGGGGTCCTTGGGGAAGTGGGCCGGAACCCAGTCCAGAATGACGCCGATGCCGGCCTGGTGCAGCCGGTCCACGAGGTAGCGGAATTCGTCCGGATGCCCGAACCGTGCGGTAGGGGCAAAGTAGGAGGTCACCTGGTAACCCCAGGAACCACCGAACGGGTGCTCGGCCACGGGCATCAGTTCCACATGGGTGAAGCCCTGCCACTGCACGTACTCGGCCAGCTGGTCTGCCATTTCCCGGTAGTTCAGTCCCAGGCGCCAGGAACCCAGGTGCACCTCGTACACGCTCATGGGCGAATTGTGCGGATCCCGGGAGGCCCGTGCCTCCATCCATTCGGCATCGCCGAACTCATAGGTGGACTCGACCACGCGCGAACCGGTCAGCGGCGGCACCTCGGTGCCCTTTGCCATGGGGTCGGCCTTTTCCCGCCAGACGCCGTCGCTGCCCAGGATTTCGTACTTGTAGCGGGCGCCCGGTTCGACGCCGGGCAGGAAGATTTCCCAGACACCGGAGCTGCCGAGGGAACGCATCGCGTTGATGGTGCCGTCCCAGCCGTTGAAATCGCCCTTAACTCGCACGGAGCGGGCATTGGGGGCCCAGACTGCGAAGCTGACGCCGGAAATATCGCCCAGCACGGAATCGTAATGGTGCAGATTGGCGCCGAGGACTGTCCACAGGTTTTCGTGCCGGCCTTCACCAATCAGGTGCAGGTCAATGTCGCCCAACGACGGGAGGAACCGGTACGGATCGTCGAACAGCTGGGGCTCAACGCCGTCGTACGTCACCTCCACGCGGTAATCCGGAACGGTGCCCGGCGTCGGAGCCGGCAGGGTTCCTACCCAGATGCCGTTGTACTCGTGCTCCAGCGGCACCCGGCTTTCAGGGGTCACGACCACGACTTCGCGCGCCAGCGGGCGCAGGGTTCGAATGGTGGCGACGGTTCCGGAGTTCTCCAGATGCGCGCCAAGGACTGCATGCGGCTGGTAGTAGCGGCCTTCGGAAACGGCCTGCAGCACGTCCTCGGTGACGGGGATCGGATCGGTGGAGACGGGCACGTCGGGCACCTGGGGCTCTGCGGTGGCGGATGCGGACCGCGACTTGCGTGGCTTATTCACTGTGCTCTCTTCCTTGCGTGCTGCGTCGTCGGCCTTCACGAGAATGGACCGGGCGGCGGCAGCGGGAACGCTGATCCAGCGCGGACGGTTTCTCATCTCGTAGACAACTTCGTACAGCGCCTTGTCCAGCCACAGGGCCAGGAACAGCGGGTCACTGCGGTTGATGGTGGTGCCGGTTTCCTTCTCATACCCCCGCAGGAAAGCATCGGCCGCGGCAGCTGCCCACCGGCGGGCCGATTCGCTTCGCTGCTGGACGGCTTCTTCGGACTCTGCTTCGCCTTCCGCCCCGTCGATCAGCGCTACGCCGGCGGCGTAGTCGATCGAGCGCAGCATGCCGACGACGTCGCGCAGCGGCGCATCAGGGACACTCCGTTCGGCCGCGGGCCGCAGCGGCTCGCCCTCGAAGTCGAGGACGATCCAGCCCCGGTCCGGAACACGCAGGACCTGCCCGAGGTGGTAGTCGGCGTGGATGCGCTGCAGGTTGGGCAGCGTCTGCAGGTGGTTGACCTGCCCCAGCAGGTACTCCACTGCCTCATCGAACGGCCCGACGACGTCGTGTGCTTCCCCCCACGCCCACCGGATCCGGGAGCTGAGGGACTCAAGGAACTCGGCGCGTTCCGCCGCGCTGGGAGGCCTGCTGCCAAAGGCAGCCGCCAGCTGCTGGTGGATGCGGCCGGTGGCCGCACCCAGTTCCTCGGACTCTGCAGTGAAATCCCGGCCGGCAAGGGCGGCCGAGGACGCGGTCCGCCAGGCGTCTTCGCTGCCGGGGAAGAATTCCCGCAGTACGGACAGGTGCCCGGTCAGCAGTTTCTCTCCGGCCTCGTCCGCCGGGTCCGTCCAAGAGCCGGTCACCCAGCCATAGGTGGCCGGAACGTCCACTGACCCGACTTCGGTCAGCCGTGCGCTGACCTCGACGTCGGGACTCTCGCCGGCAGCCACCACGCGGTAGAACTTCACGATCAGCGGCGCTTCCGGGGCCCGCACAATCACGGAGGTGTTGGACTGTTCGCCTGACAGGACCTTGGTGGGCAGCGGCTCCCGGAACGGCGCCCAGTCAGCGAATCCGTCCAGGGCAAAGCCGTGTGTGTGGCCGTCCAGGGACGAAGCCTGAGACCTCATCAGTTCCAGCCAGGCGGTGACGAAGACCGGGTCGGCGGTCGCATCGTAAAGCCACCGCTCCCCCAGGTCTTCTTGGTGCGCCCGGCCCAGCAGGGCGGCTTCCAGCTCGGGCGCCGGTGCGGTCCGGTAGCTTACCGGCACGCTGATGACGTCGCGGCGGTCCCCGGAGACGACGGCGATGAGGTGGACTTCCAGCCCGACCTCGCCGGCGGGGTCCTCGAGCCGGATCCCGCCGACCCTTTCCAACAGGACTTCGCGGCCCTTTGCAGGGAACCAGCGTTGTCCGGGGAGCCAGGACGTCAGGATTTCGGGCAGGGACGGCGTCAACAGGCTCATCTCCGTGCTGCCTCCGAAATCGGAATCATGGGAATGGCTTCGGTCTGCGGCGACGAAGTGTCAGACTTCACCGACCGCAGGCGCAGCCAGTAGAAGTCGTGGCTGCCCAGCGTCAGCGTCAGGGCACCGTCTTCTCCAATGGTGGGGAAGAGCGTGCCGCCGAAGGCATCCCGCAGTCCGCGGTTGGCGAACTCCGGCAGCTTCATCGACGCGGAAATGGGGTGCTGCGAGAGGTTGAAGATACACAGCACTGTCTCACCCACCTCACCCTCCGGGTTGTTGTCCGGCAGTTCGCGCACGAAGGCCAGGGCTGCTTCGGCGTCGGTCGGCACGTTGCGGTAGGAACCCAGTCCGAAGGCCGGGTGGGCGCGGCGGACCATGATCATCTGCCGGATCCAGTGCAGCAGCGAACTCGAGCTGGCCAGCTGCGCTTCCACGTTCACGTGGTTGTAGTGGTAAACCAGCGACTGCACCACCGGCAGGTACAGCTTGCCGGGATCGGCGGTGGAGAATCCGGCGTTGCGGTCCGGGTTCCACTGCATGGGAGTGCGGGAGGAATCGCGGTCTTCCAGCCAGATGTTGTCCCCCATGCCCAGCTCGTCGCCGTAGTACAGGAACGGGCTGCCCGGCAGGGCCAGCAGCATCGCATGGATCAGCTCGATCTCCGAGCGGGAATTGTCCAACAGCGGAGCCAGCCGGCGTCGGATGCCGATGTTGGCCCGCATGCGGGAATCCGGGGCATACCAGCCGAGCATCGCCTGGCGCTCCTCGTTGGTAACCATTTCCAGCGTCAGCTCGTCATGGTTGCGCAGGAAGGTTCCCCACTGGGCGCCGGCCGGAATCTCCGGAGTCTCTTCCATGGTCTGGATGATCGGTGCGGCCTTCTGGTCCCGCAGCGCGTAGAACAGGCGCGGCATGATCGGGAAGTGGAAGCACATGTGGCATTCGTCGCCGGTTTCGTCACCGAAGTACTCCACCACTTCGTGCGGCATCTGGTTTGCCTCGGCGATGATCACGCGGCCCGGGTAGTTCTCGTCGACCATGGTGCGCAGGTCCTTGAGGAACCGGTGCGTGGCCGGGAGGTTTTCGCAGTTGGTGCCGTCCTCTTCGAAGAGGTACGGGATGGCGTCGGCCCGGAATCCGTCGATGCCCTGGTCCAGCCAGAAGCGGACGACGTCGAAAATCGCCTCGATGACCTTGGGGTTCTCGAAGTTCAGGTCGGGCTGGTGGCTGAAGAACCGGTGCCAGAAGAACTGGCGGCGGACCGGGTCGAAGGTCCAGTTCGATTCCTCGGTGTCCACGAAGATGATCCGGGCGTCTTCGTACTTCTGGTCGGTGTCGGACCAGACGTAGAAGTCCCCGTACGGGCCGTCCGGATCGCTGCGGGACTCCTCGAACCACGGGTGCTTGTCCGAGGTGTGGTTCAGCGGAAGGTCGATGATGACGCGCAGGCCGCGGGCGTGTGCTTCTGCAACCAGGCGCTTGAAGTCGCTGATGGTGCCGAATTCGTCCAGGACATCGTAGTAGTCGGAGATGTCATAGCCGCCGTCGCGCAGCGGCGACTTGAAGAACGGCGGCAGCCACAGGCAATCGATGCCCAGCCACTGCAGATAGTCCAGCTTTTCGATCAGGCCGCTGAAGTCACCTGATCCGTCCCCGTTGGCGTCCGCGAAGCCGCGGACGAGTACCTCATAGAAAACGGCCTTGCGGTACCAATGAGGATCATTGGTCAAGCCGGGTGCGTGCAGTTGAAACGGGTTGGGCACTAGGAGTTCCTCCGAACTGACAGGATGTGCGCGGGTTCAAAGTGGGCGTCCAGGCGGACGTAGTTGTGGGCTCCCCAGCGCCAGCTCTGGCCGCTGATCAGGTCATCCACCCAGAAGGTGCCGTCTTCGTTCAGATCCTGCGGGGCGAGGTGAAGCGCATCGAGGTCGAGCGTGACGGTGGATTCGCGGGCACTGTGGGGGTCCACGTTAACCACAATAATGAGTGTGTCCCGGCTGGACGGATCGCCGGGAAGGGTCTCTTTGTGCTTGGAGTAGACCACTGTGCACTCGTCGGTGCTGGAGTGCACCGTGAGGTTCTCGAGGTCCCCCAAAGCGGGATGGGTACGGCGGATTTCGTTCAGCCGGGTGATGTACGGGGCGAGGCTGCGGCCTTCAGCTTCCGCCGCGGCGAAGTCACGCTGCTTGTACTCGAACTTTTCGTTGTCGATGTACTCCTCGGCCCCGGGCCGGGCGACGTGCTCGAACAGCTCGTAGCCGGCGTAGACGCCCCACAGCGGGCTGCCGGTGGCAGCCAGTACGGCGCGGATCTTGAAGGCTCCAGGTCCGCCGAACTGCAGGAATTCGGTGAGGATGTCCGGGGTGTTCACGAAGAAGTTGGGCCGGAAGAAGGCCGAAGACTCCTGCGACACCTCGGTGAAGTACTCCTCGATCTCCTCGCGGGTGTTCCGCCAGGTGAAGTAGCTGTAGGACTGCTGGAACCCGGCCTTGGCCAGTGCATGCATCATGGGCGGGCGGGTGAATGCCTCGGCCAGGAAGATCACGCCCGGGTACTCTGCGTTCACGGTGCCGATCAGCCATTCCCAGAACCGCAGCGGCTTGGTGTGAGGGTTGTCCACCCGGAAGATCTGCACGCCGTGGCTGATCCACAGCCGCACGATGCGCAGGATCTCCTGCGAGAGGCCCTCGTAGTCATTGTCGAAGTTCAGGGGGTAGATGTCCTGGTACTTCTTCGGAGGGTTTTCGGCGTAGGCAATCGAACCGTCCACGCGGGTGGTGAACCATTCCGGGTGGCTGGTCACCCAGGGGTGGTCCGGGGAGGCCTGCAGCGCCAAGTCGATGGCGACCTCGAGGCCCAGTTCCCGGGCGCTGCCCACGAACGCGTCGAAATCCTCGAACGTCCCCAGATCGGGGTGGATGGCGTCGTGGCCGCCCTCGGGGGCACCGATGGCCCAGGGCGAGCCGGGATCCTGCGGGCCGGCGACCAGGGTGTTGTTCGGCCCCTTGCGGTGCGTGGTGCCGATGGGATGGATGGGAGGCAGGTAAATGACGTCGAACTGCATATCCGCCACGCGCTGCAGGCTGCGTGCCGCGGTGCGGAACGTCCCCGAGGTCCACTCGCGGGTGGCCGGATCCCACTGGGCGCCTTCCGAGCGGGGGAAGAATTCGTACCAGGCGCCGCGGCCGGCGAGCTCCCGCTCCACCAGAAGGGGGAAGCGGTCCGAGCTGGTGACCAGGTCGCGGATCGGATCGCGGTCGAGAATAGCGGTGACGGCTTCGGTTCCGGCGGCGGCAAGGCGTTCCTCGACCGGCAGCCCGGTATCTGCGAGCGCTGCCGCGGCAGCGCGGAAGACGTCGGCGTCGGCGCCGCTGCGCTCGGCGGCAGCGGAGGCGAACAGTTGGTGGCCTTCGGTGAGCATCAGTTCGACGTCGACGCCGGCGGCGATTTTCACCTCGGCGTTGTGGTGCCAGGTGGCGTAGACGTCCGCCCAACCCTCCACGGCGAAGCTCCAGTGGCCCGTGCCGGCCGGACGCAGCATGCCCTCCCAGCGGTCAAGGCCCAGACCCACCGGATGCATCCGGCTGCGGGTCACGACGGTGCCCTCGGGGTCATAAAGAACGGCACTGGCGCCTACCAGGTCATGTCCCTCGCGGAACACGGTGGCCCCGATGACGAGGTCCTCTCCTGGCACGGCTTTGGCGGGGAATCTCCCGTACTCCACTACGGGGGTCACATTGGTGATTGGAATCCGGCCAAACCGGAGATCCTTCGAGGGCAGGTCTTCTGGTGTCAACGCGCTGGATGTGCTCACAGACTAGACGTTATCGAGAATTTGGGCAGAATGCTAAGGCAACGTACTTTTACGGATTCACGGCAGGTCGGCCACGGTTTGGCTGCGTTTTCAAGCCGCCGTGTATTTACCTGAACATTTGTTCGTCATTTCCGGTTACCCGCCGCGTTAGTGCGCTAGCGTGACCGGGGTGAAGGCAATACGCAGATTTACCGTCCGAACCGTCCTGCCGTCCAGCATCGCCCCCTTGGGCCGGCTGGCCTCGAACCTTCGGTGGTCCTGGCACCAGCCGACTCTCAAGTTGTTTGAAAGCATCGACCCCGCCGCCTGGCGCTCCAGCGGCGAAGACCCCGTGAAGCTGCTCGGGACCGTGAGCCGGGACAAGCTCGAGCGCATCGCGCAGGATGAGCATCTGGTCTCTGTAATCGCGGACCTCGGCGCTGACCTGGACAGGTACCTCAATGAACCCCGCTGGTACCAGGGCCTGGGCGACGACGCCCCGGCGTCGATTGCGTACTTCTCCCCCGAGTACGGCATCAGCGCCGTACTACCCCAGTACTCCGGCGGCCTGGGAATCCTGGCCGGCGACCATTTGAAGGCCGCCTCCGATCTCGGAGTGCCCCTGGTTGCGGTGGGGCTGCTCTACAAGGCCGGGTATTTCAAGCAGGCCCTTTCCCGGGACGGCTGGCAGCTGGAGACCTATCCCGTGCTGGACCCCAACGCCCTGCCGTTGACCCTGCTGCGCGAGGAAGACGGCACCCCGGCGAAAATCACCCTGCCGTTGCCGGACAACCGCCAGCTTTCGGCACATATCTGGCGCGCCGACGTCGGGCGCGTACCCCTGCTGCTGCTGGACTCGGACGTCATAGGGAACGACGACGCCGCCCGCGGCATCACGGACCGCCTGTACGGCGGAGGCGGAGACCACCGGCTGCAGCAGGAACTGCTGCTGGGAATGGGCGGCGTGAAGGCCCTGCGGGTACACCAGCGGCTTACCGGCGCCCCTCCCGCAGAGGTCTTCCACAGCAACGAAGGCCATGCCGGCTTCCTGGGCATAGAGCGCATCCGTGAACTGATGGACCAGGGCATGACGTGGGAGGAAGCGCTGACCGTTTCCCGCGCATCCACGGTGTTCACCACTCACACCCCGGTCCCGGCCGGCATCGACCGGTTCGAGCAAACCCAGATCCGCCACTTCTTCACCGCGGGCCTGGCACAGTCGGTTCCTACCGACAAGATCCTGGCCCTGGGAGCGGAAAACTACGAGGGCGGAGACCCGGCCAAATTCAACATGGCAGTCATGGGCCTGCGGCTGGCCCAGCGGGCCAACGGCGTGGCCAAGCTGCACGGCGAAGTTTCCCGGGAAATGTTCTCCGGCCTGTGGCCGGGCTTTGATGTATCCGAAGTGCCCATCACTTCGGTGACTAACGGCGTGCACGTCCCCACTTGGATCGACCCGGAGGTTACGGCGCTCGCCAGCGAGAAGTTCGGCGTCGCCACCGTGCATGACCGCGACTGGGGCAGGGCCTACGAGCTTGACGACAAAGACCTGTGGGACCTGCGGCGGAAGCTGCGCAGCAACCTGGTCCACGATGTCCGGCGCCGCGTCAAACGTGCCTGGCGACGGCGCGGTGCCTCTGATGCGGAGCTGGCCTGGACGCAGAACGTGCTGGACCCGGACGTGCTGACCATTGGCTTTGCCCGCCGGGTGCCCACCTATAAGCGTCTGACCCTGATGCTGCGGGACCCGGACCGGCTCAAGGCACTGCTGCTGCATCCCACGCACCCCATCCAGGTAGTGGTGGCCGGCAAGTCCCACCCTGCCGATGAACAGGGCAAGAAAATGATCCAGGACCTGGTGCGGTTCACCGACGACCCTGAAGTCCGGCACCGGATTGTTTTCCTGCCCAACTACGACATTGCGATGGCCCAGACCCTGTTCCCCGGGTGCGACGTGTGGCTGAACAATCCGCTGCGCCCGCTGGAAGCCTCCGGCACCTCCGGCATGAAGTCCGCCATCAACGGCGGCCTGAACCTCTCCATCCTCGACGGATGGTGGGACGAGATGTTCGACGGCAACAACGGTTGGGCCATCCCCTCCGCCAATCCCAGCAAGGGAACGCGAACCCGTGAGGTCTACACCGCGGACCAGCGGGACGACATTGAAGCAGCCGCGCTTTATGACCTGCTCGAGAACTCAGTGGGACCCATGTTCTACGGAACGGAGCCGCCGGCCGCTGCCGGGGCGGCCGGACCCTCGGATCCGCCTACGGATTCGCTGCCGCACGAGTGGCTGGAAATGGTCAAGCACACCCTCGCGGACCTGGGGCCGAATGTTTCCGCCTCAAGGATGCTCAAGGACTACGTCAACCGGCTGTACCGGCCCGCCAGTTCGTCCGGACGGTTCATGACGGCGGACGGGTATACCGCTGCGAAGGAACTCGCCCTGTGGATCACGCGGGTACGTGACGGGTGGTCCACTGTGCAGGTGGAGAACGTGGATTCCGTAGGCGTCAGCGAAAACCCGCAGATCGGCGACACCCTGACGGTACAGGCCTATGTTTCCCTCGGCTCCCTTCGTCCGGAGGACGTCAGCGTGGAAGCTGCGTACGGCATGGTGACCGAGAACGACCGGATCAGCGAGCACCGCATCCAGGAGCTTGCGCCGACGGAGGACCTCGGGTCGGGCCGCCATCTGTTCACGGGCACCATCCGCATCGAGCAGGCCGGACCGTTCGGCTACACCGTCCGGGTGCTGCCGACGCATTCCGGGCTGGCGTCGAAGGCTGAGTTGGGGTTGGTCGCTAACGCGTAGCGCGCAGGGTTTCCGTTTCGGCGTTCCGGTGTCCGCGCCTTGGGGGCCGTGCCGGGGCCGCGCCGGTGTCCGCGCCTTGGGTGCCGCGCCGGGCGGAGCGTTGGTGCCGTTGTCACCTGACCCGGAACGTCCGTCCGGCGGATCGCAGGTGCGTG
Organism: Arthrobacter jinronghuae; assembly: GCF_025244825.1. Taxonomy (NCBI): domain Bacteria; kingdom Bacillati; phylum Actinomycetota; class Actinomycetes; order Micrococcales; family Micrococcaceae; genus Arthrobacter; species Arthrobacter jinronghuae. The sequence continues at coordinate 471,386 of NZ_CP104263.1, read as the reverse complement.
CCCGCGTCACCGACGCGAGGGTCGTCCGGCCCGGGGTCGGAGCTGGTGTTCCCTAGGCGCGGTAGAGGCTGATTGAGTTGGCAGGAACGAGATCGGTGGTGCCCGCCGGACGGACTTGATCCCTGTGCTCCCCCGGATCCGAAGCGGTGGAGAAGACGAGTTCATACCCGGAGGATTCACCAGGGACAGAAATGTCCTCGAAACCGTTGTCCGTTTCGGAGGCGGCACTGCGGACGGTCGGCGCGTCCGGAAGGCGGACGTCGACGTCGGACAGTGTGCCGTTCAGGACCATCAGCCCGTTCAAGGAACCGTCTCCGGAGCCGATCAGGACCTGCACCACCCGGGTGGCGGGATCGCCCCACTGTTCCGGTGTCATGGGCTTGCCCTCCGAATCGAACCAGAGCAGGAAGGACTGCCGCCGGTCGGCCGGGAAGCGGTAGGGCTGGCTGGCAAGATATTCGCGGCGCAGGCGCAGCAGCTCACGCGTGGTCGAGAGCATCCGGCGGGCGGCGTCGTCGAGGTCCCAGTTCAGCCAGGAGAGTTCGTTGTCCTGGCAGTACGCATTGTTGTTTCCGCGTTGGCTCCGACCGATCTCGTCTCCGGCCGTGAGCATGGGCACACCCAGGGACATGGTGAGCGTGGCCATCAGGTTCCGGGCAGTCAGGCTCCGGGCAGCGTTGATCCGCTCATCGTCCGTGGGCCCCTCGATGCCGTGGTTGTAGCTGCGGTTTTCTCCCGTGCCGTCCCGGTTTCCTTCGCCATTGGCTTCGTTGTGCTTACGCTCGAACATGGTCAGGTCGGAGAGGGTGAACCCGTCATGGGCCGTGATGAAGTTGATCGAGGCCAGCGGTGTCCGGCCGGACTCAACGAACAGTTCGGCGGAACCGGCCAATGCCCCTGCCAGCCGAGCCAGGGAGCCTCCTTCCCGCCCCGCGGCAACGTCCGCCTGGCCACGAAGCCAAAAGTCCCGGACAATGTCGCGGAAGTGGTCGTTCCAATCGGCCCAGCCCTGCGGGAACCGGCCGGTCTGCCAGCCGCCCGGGCCCACGTCCCACGGCTCGGAGATCAGTTTTACGTCTTGAAGGACGGAGTCGGCAGCTACTGCTACGAGGAACGGGTGCCTCGGATCGAACCGGCCGTCTGCGTCACGGCAGAGCGTGGGTGCCAGGTCGAAGCGGAAACCGTCCACGTGGTACTCCTGCACCCAATAGCGCAGCGAGTCCAGGGCCATCTGGATAATCCGGGGTTCGCTGAAGTCCAGCGTGTTCCCGCAGCCGGTGGTGTCCACGTACGTGCCGTCCGGACCGTGCCGGTAATACGTTTCATCTCCCAGTCCGCGCCAGCTCAGCGCGGGGTGGTCGGCCTTGCCCTCGGCCGTGTGGTTGTACACCACGTCCAGCAGGACTTCGATGCCGGCCTCGTGAAGGGACTTCACCATGCCCTTGAGTTCATCCTGCACTGCCTGGGCGCCGGCTTCGCGGGCAGCAAGGGTGGCGTAGGCATCATGCGGGGCGAAGAACCCGAGGGTGTTGTAACCCCAGTAATTTGCCAGCCCCAGTTCCTGCAGGTGCAGCTCATCGGCATGGAAATGCACCGGCAGCAGTTCCACCGCAGTGATGCCAAGGTCCTGAAGGTACTGGACCATCACCGGATGCCCCATGCCGGCGTAGGTTCCCCGGAGCTCTTCGGGAATCCCGGGATGCAGCATGGTCTGGCCCCGCACATGGGCTTCATAGATGACGGTGTCCCGCCAAGGGGTATGCGGACGGCGGACGTTGCCCCAGTCAAAGCCCCCGGCCGTGTAGACCGAATAATAGATCTGACTCCCCTGCGCCGGTTCCGCCTCGATGCCGCACCCGTAGGGGTCCAGCAGCAGCTGGAAGCTGCCCGGCTCTGCTGGAAGGGGACGGCTCCGCGGCCAGAAGCCGTAGCGGTTCCCGGGCCGCAGGCCGAACACCCGGCAGTGGTGGATCCCGAGGACAGTGTCCGTCAGCGGAGCCATCGACCAGTTACCGGGAGCCGTCTCGTAGTACACATCGACGGCGGGCAGGCCCGGGGCGTAAACGGACACGTTGACGGCACCAGGGACGTCAGGCACACCTGAAACGGTGTGCCTGACACCTAGCGGCAAGGGCCGCGAGTCCCGCTTCGAGACGCTGCCAGCGGCGGTTCCAATCACGTGTGCCATGTACGCCCTTTGCTGCCGGTGGCCCCGGCCCGGATTAGGAGGAGCGCTGCCGGGAGATTTCGTACAGGGTGATGCCGACGGCCATGGAAGCGTTGAGTGACTCCATGGCGGAGTCGATGGGGATGGAGACAATCTGGTCGCAGTTCTCCCGGACCAGGCGGGACAGGCCCTTGCCCTCGGAGCCCACCACGATGCAGATCGGTTCCTTGGCCAGCACTATGGAGGGAAGCGATACATCGCCGTCGCCGTCCAGGCCCAGGACGAAAATGCCCATCTTCTTGAACGTCTTGAGGGTGTTGTTCAGGTTGCCGGCCCGTGCCACGGGGACGCGGACGGCAGCGCCGGCGCTGGTCTTCCATGCCGAGGCAGTGACACCCACGGCCCGGCGTTCCGGAACGACGACGCCGTGTGCGCTGAAGGCCGAGGCAGACCGGATGATCGCGCCCAGGTTACGCGGATCGGTGATGCCGTCGAGGGCGACGAAGAGCGGCGCGTTGCGGATGTGGCCCTTCTTCCAGGCCTCAAGGGTCTCGGAGGCAAGGTCGGTGGGGTCCGCGTACTCATACGGCGGGATCTGCAGGACGAGGCCCTGGTGCACAGCCTCGTTGGTCATGCGGTCCAGCTCGGGCTTGTGCGTTTCCATCACCGGCAGGCCGCGCTCGGCCGCCATCTTCAGGGATTCCCGGACCCGGTCATCCATGTCGATACGGACGGCAACGTGCAGGGCCTTGGCCGGAATGCCGGCGCGCAGCGCTTCCACTACGGAGTTGCGGCCGGTGACAACTTCCTCAGCCACCTTGCCGCGGACGTTGGTGCCGCTGCGGCCGCCGGCGCGGGCATCGCCGCGCTTGGCGTCGCCACGCTTGGCGGCGGACCGCTCAGCGAGCTGCTTGTTCTTGAACGCCTTGTGGTACGGGCGCTCTTCAGCCTTGGGTGTGGGGCCCTTGCCCTCGAGGGCCTTGCGGCCGAGCCCGCCGGTACCGCCGCTGGGGCCCTTCTTGGCTTTGCGCATTGCGCCGGGACGTCCATTGTTGGCCATCGGTTACACCTTTACTAGAAGAAAGCATTCCCTTCCAGTTTACGCAGTCCGCGGCCGGGTTGGCGGACACCGCTGCTGGAGTCAGGCCACGCTCCATGTAACGCCGTCGGCGCCGTCCTCCACGGTGATGCCGGCGGCAGCCAGCGAATCGCGGATGGCGTCGGCCCGGGCCCAGTCCTTTGCGGCGCGGGCGGCGTTCCGTTCGGCGAGTCGGTCCTGCACCAGGGCGTCCAGTGCGGCGTCGGCGGGCCCTGCCTGTGACGCTGCGTCCTTCGCGTCGTCCAAGCCCAGGACTGAGGTCATGGCCCGCACCTGTCCCAGCGCGCGCTGAACGGTTTCATTGTCACCGGCTGCGAGGGCCGTGTTACCGGCGCGCACGGTTTCATGCAGCACTGCCAGGGCCTGGGGAACATTCAGGTCATCATCCATGGCGGCGGCGAAGGCATCCGGAACCGCGGCGGTCCCGGTATCGATCTCCGCAGCAGCCTTGGCCGCGGCCTTGGCGATAAAGCCGTCAATACGCTCCACGGCGGAGGCAGCCTCCTGCAGGGACGTCGGCCGGTAGTCCAGCACCGAACGGTAGTGGGCCTGGCCCAGGTAATACCGGACCACGCGCGGGCTGGCCTGCTCCAGCATTTCAGTCGGGCTGATGGTGTTGCCGATGGACTTGGACATCTTCTCACCCTCGAAGGTGACCATGCCGTTGTGCATCCAGAAGTTCGCGAAGCCGTGCCCTGCGGCCTGGGACTGCGCCATCTCGTTCTCGTGGTGCGGGAAGCGCAGGTCCAGCCCGCCCCCGTGGATGTCGAACTCGGTGCCGAGGTATTTGGTGACCATGGCCGAGCATTCCAGGTGCCAGCCCGGACGTCCGCGGCCCCAGGGGCTGTCCCAGGATGCGGTCTCCGGCTCGCCCTCCTTATGCCCCTTCCACAGCGCGAAGTCCCGCGGATCGCGCTTGCCGCGCGGGCCGGCGTCGGGCGCTGCCTGCATGTCGTCGATGTTCTGGCGGGTCAGCGAACCGTACTTCTGCCAGGAGCGCACGTCGAAGTACACGTCGCCGGAAGCGTCGAGGGCAGGGTAGGCGTGTCCACGCTCGATCAGGGCCGCAATGAGCGCATGCATCTCCGGGATGTGGCCCGTGGCGCGCGGTTCGTAGGTGGGTCGCTGGACGCCGAGCGTGTCGTAGGCCTTGGCGAACTCCTGTTCGAACCGGTAGGCCAGCGCCCACCATGGTTCGTCGGGGACGACGCCGGGAGCCGGCTCGGCGCCCACGGAGTCGGCTGCCTTGGCCAGGATCTTGTCGTCAATATCCGTCACATTGCGGACCACGGTGACCTGCATCCCGCGGTAACGCAGCCAGCGCGTGAGCTGGTCAAAGGCGATGGCGGAGCGGATGTGCCCTACGTGCGGGAGCCCCTGCACGGTGGCGCCGCAGTAGTAGAGGCTGGCCTTGCCTTCGACCAGGGGAACGAAGTCCCGGACCTGCGCTGTTGCGGTGTCATAGAATCTCAAGCTCACTGCTCTAGGCTAGCCGAAACCGCGTGCCCTCAGTCAGCGGACGCCCCGGCGGCGACGACGGCGGTGGCGACCGCTGCGATCCCCTCACCCCGGCCGGTGAAGCCCAGGTGGTCGGTGGTGGTGGCGGAAACGCTGACCGGTGCGCCGGCGGCGGCGCTCAGGACCGCTTCAGCCTCTGCCCGGCGGGGACTGAACTTGGGCCGGTTGCCGATCAGCTGCACGGCGATGTTGCCGATTTCGAACCCTGCGGCCCGCACAATGCGGGCAGCTTCGCCGAGGAGTACCGTCCCGGCGGCACCGGCGTATTCCGGCCGGTCGGTGCCGAAGTGGGTACCCAGATCCCCCAGCCCGGCAGCCGAGAACAGTGCGTCTGCGGCGGCATGGGACACCGGGTCGCCGTCGGAGTGCCCGGCCAGGCCCCGCTCACCTTCCCAGTGAAGGCCGGCTACCCAGAGCGGCCGCGGCGCGTCGTCGGGCGCGAAGGCGTGCACATCGACGCCGATTCCGGTGCGTGGCAGGGCCATGTCAGTCCTCCTGGCGGTGGTTCCCGCCGGCCAGGATCGCTTCCGCGAGCACCAGGTCCAGCGGGGTGGTGATTTTCAGGGACAGCTGTGAACCTTCGACCACGTAGACCTCGGTCCCCAGGGATTCCACGAGCATGGCGTCGTCGGTGACGGCCGCTGCCGTGTCCTTGTCGAAGGAGAGGGCGGCCTCGTGTGCCCGGCGGAGCAGGGCAGCGTCGAAGCCCTGCGGCGTCTGCACGGCGCGCAGCCGGGAACGATCGGGCGTCCCGGTGACCAGGCGTGCGGCGACGGCGGACTCGGCGGACTCCCTCACGGGTGCGGTGTCCTTGACGGTATCCACCACCGGTATGGCAGGAATGACCGCCGAGGCGCCTGCGGCCAGCGCTGCTGCCACGCGGTGGAACACCTCCGGCGGTGTCAGCGCGCGGGCTGCATCGTGGACCAGCACCGCGTCCAGGTCTGCCGGCAGCGCCCGCAGCGCAGCCCGCACGGATTCGGGCCGGGTGGCTCCGCCGTCGACGGCGGAGACAGTGGCCGGGAACCGGTCACAGATGCTGCGCATCAGGGTGTCGCCTGCCGGCACGGCAACGGCAATGGCTGCGGCGATATCGGCGGCCTGGACGGCACGGAGCGCGTGGACGAGCATGGGTTCCCCGGCAAGCGGGACCTGGGCCTTGGGCATGCCGTAGCCGAGGCGCTGGCCGGATCCTCCGGCTACGACGACGACGCCGATCCGCGGCGGGCGGGAAGGGGTAGTGGACACCGTTCCACCCTAATGCCAGCAGGCGGGCGCTTAAACATCGATTGCCGGCCCCGAAGGACCGGCAATCGATGACATTGGCTGGGCTGCCTAGCTCGCGAGAACCTCGTCGAGCACGGCTGCTGCCTGGTCTTCATCCGTCTTTTCAGCAAGTGCCAGTTCCGAAATCAGGATCTGGCGTGCCTTGGCGAGCATTCGCTTTTCGCCGGCGGACAGCCCGCGGTCATGGTCGCGGCGCCAGAGATCGCGGACAACTTCCGCAACCTTGACGACGTCGCCCGACGCGAGCTTTTCCAGGTTTGCCTTGTAGCGGCGCGACCAGTTAGTGGGCTCTTCAGTGAGCTCGGCGCGCAGGACGTCAAAGACGTGCTCCAGGCCTTCCTTGCCCACTACATCGCGCACCCCAACGAGGTCGACGTTCTCAGCCGGTACTTCTATGGTCAGATCACCCTGGGCCACCTTAAGCTTGAGATACATTTTCTCTTCGCCCTTGATGGTTCGCATCTTGATCTCTTCGATCTTCGCGGCACCGTGGTGAGGATAAACAACTGTTTCGCCAACCTCAAAAACCATGTGGTCTTTCCCCTTTCCCGGGGCTCAGTTTATCAGAGATGCGACACGCCGAGTAGAGTTTTCGCAGGTCAGGTACTGCATGGGCTCCGGTATAGGTAGTATTCCGCCTTTCACGGGTACTTCACGAGCATCTCCAGCGCGCGGGCAGCGCCGTCCCCGCCCGCCTAAGAATCCAGTTTTTCGCCGATTTGCCGATAGGCTAGGCAGCAAAGATAGCCTCCGGTCGCTAGACCGCAATACTTCAGGAGTTTGTGCTGTGAGATTCACACCCAAGAACCGGGTCCGGCGCACCGCTGCGGCCGGTGTCATCGCGCTTGCCATGCTGGGAACGGCCGGCTGCAGCGCTGTGAACGAGCAGGCAACCACCATTGAGTACTCGCCGTCGGACGGCATCGCGGAGAACGTTGCCGACCTGCAGCTGCGCAACATCCTCGTGGTCAGCAACGGCTTCGGGGAACCCGGCCGGCTGCTCGGCACCGTGGTCAACGACTCCGACCAGGCACAGCGGTTCTCCCTGGACTTTGGCGGCACACCGCTGTCCTGGACCCTGCCTGCCGGTGGCAAGGTCGTCTTCGAGGACGAGGCCGAGGAAAACGTCACTGTCGCTGAAGTCCGGGAGGAGCCCGGCACCGGCATCGACGCCGAGCTGGTCCTCAACGACGAAACCACGGAGCTGAACATTCCGGTGGTCAACGGTGACCAGGAAGATTACCGTCCGTACCTGCCGACAGGGTCCGAGTACACTCCTCGCCCGGTTGAAACCACCGAGGCCGCGACCACCGGCGAGGGTCACTAGCCAGACCGCATTACCGATCCCGAAAGGGCCGGCGCTGCAGCGCCGGCCCTTTCGCATATCCGTCCCCGGATCAGGCCTCGAACTTGTAGCCCAGTCCGCGTACGGTCACCAGGTGCCTGGGGGCGGAGGAATCGGCCTCGATTTTCGCCCGCAGCCGTTTGACGTGGACGTCAAGGGTCTTGGTGTCACCCACGTAGTCCGCTCCCCAGACACGTTCGATCAGTTGCCCGCGGGTCAGGACCCGGCCGGAGTTCCGAAGGAGCAGCTCCAGCAGCTCGAACTCCTTCAGCGGGAAGGGCACGCTGGTGCCGTTGACCTGTACCACGTGCCGGTCAACGTCCATGCGCACCGGCCCTGCTTCCAGCGCAGCACCGGCGAAGTCGGTTCCTGCACCCTCCCCCCGGCGCCGCAGCACCGCTCGCACCCGTGCCAGCAGCTCGCGCGAGGAATACGGCTTAGTGACGTAGTCATCGGCGCCGATCTCGAGGCCGACCACCTTGTCGATTTCCGCATCGCGGGCGGTCAGCATGATGACCGGAACATCCGAACGTTGGCGGATCCGGCGGCAGACCTCCGTGCCGGAGAGCCCGGGCAGCATCAGGTCCAGCAGGATCAGGTCCGCGCCCGACTGTTCAAAGGCGGCGACGGCGTCGGCTCCGTTGTCCACGACGTCAACGTCGAATCCCTCCCGCCCCAGCAGGTAGGAGAGTGGATCGCTGAAGGACTCCTCATCTTCGACAATCAGAATCCGGGTCAAGCGGTAGCTCCCTGTTTAGATTCGCGGATATCTGCGGCGTCCATTTCGGGCAGCCGCACGGTGAAGGTGGATCCGTGCCCGGGGCGTGACCAGAGGTCCACCTCGCCGCCGTGGTTGGCAACCACGTGCTTGACGATGCTCAACCCCAGGCCGGTTCCCCCCGTGTGCCTCGAACGGGCGGAATCGATCCGGTAGAACCGCTCAAACACCCGTTCCTGTTCCTCGGGAGCAATACCGGGACCCTGGTCCGTCACCGCGACCTGGGCCATGCCGTTGCGGGACTGCAACCCGATCCCCACCCTGCTGCCCTCGGGTGAATAGCGGATGGCATTGTCGATCAGGTTCCGGAAAGCGGTGGTCAGCATGGGGGCGTCGCCGTAGACCGCAGCATCCGACCTGCCACCCAGGAGTACCTCTATGTTCTTGCTCTCGGCGTTCAGCCGGTTGGCTTCGACGGCGTCCTCGAGAATCCGGTTCACGTCCACTGGCTTGGCGCGGTCCACGATGTCAGTGCTCTGCAGCCGGGACAGTTCGATGATGTCCTGCACCAGTGCGGTGAGGCGGGCGGATTCCCGGTGCATCCGTTTGGCGAACCGGCGGACCGCTTCTTCGTCACCTGCGGCGTCATCCAGCGCTTCGGAGAGCAGCGAGATGGCGCCCACCGGTGTCTTGAGTTCGTGGGAAACATTCGCAACGAAGTCGTGGCGGACCTCCTCGGTTCGGGTGATCTCCGTGCGGTCGTCGGCCAGGATCAGCACGTACTCCTCCCCCACTGTCGCCACCCGGACCTGCAGAATGAGCGACCCTTCGCCGAGCGGCCCCCGGGGAAGCTCCAGCCGGGCTTCCTCGATGACGCCGTCGCGGCGTACCCGGGCGCACAGGTCCAGCAACCGGTCGTTGACGATCGTATGCCCGCGTACCAGGCCGAACGCGTAGGCACCGGGACTTGCCCGGACAACGCCGTCAATGGCATCGGCAACAATGTAGGCGCGCCCGATGACGCCGAGTACCTCGGCAGCGCCCTCGGGGACCGTCGGCTCGGAGATCTCGGCCAACTCCCGCCGCTGGCGCTGGCTGGCGCCGTACGCGAGGACACCGAAGGCACCGACAGCCAGGCCGAGGAGGCCGGCCAGCAGGGCCAGCAGTACAGGATTCACTCTCTTAGCTTAGGCCGGACCCTGCCGCCGGGAAGGAAAGCCGGTGGCTTTGGCCCATTAGTTAAACTAACGTTCATCTAAGGGGCCAGTGTGGTTCATCCCCGGCTGGCATCCTGCAGGAGCGGCCGTAGGCGCAGGAGGTGCCGGGCCGCACCAATCCCGCAGACCCCATACGATCCACCCGCTTTTGAGAGGACCCTTCAGTGCGCAAGGTTTTCCAGGCCGAGCTTCATCAAATCGGTGAAGAACTGACCCAGATATCCCAGCTGGTAACGGAGGCGATGCGCAAAGCCACGCTCGCCTTTGAAGGCGCCGATATCGAACTCGCGCAGGATGTCATCGCTGCCGACGCGCGGATCGATTTCCTGCAGAATGACCTGGATGAGCGTGCCATTGACGTTCTCGCCCTCCAGGGCCCGGTGGCCAGCGACCTGCGCATGATCGTGGGATCGCTGCGCATGAGCGCCTCGCTGGAACGCATGGGGGATCTGGCCCGGCACATAGCGCAGCTCGCACGCCTGCGGTACCCGGCCAACGTGGTGCCGGACAACATGGTGGAGACCTTCCGCGAGATGGCGCAGCTGGACCTCCGAATCTCCGAACAGCTGACAGAGCTGCTGGAGACGCGCAACCTGGAGATGAGCAAAGACATCTACGACGCCAACAGCCGGATCAATGAACTGCACGCCGGGGTCTTCAAGTCCATTGCCTCCCCGGACTGGAACGTCCCCGCGGTCAGCACGGTGGACCTGACCCTCGCCAGCCGCTACTTCGAGCGCTTTGCGGATCACGGCGTTTCCGTCACCCGCAAGGTCAACTACCTCGTTACCGGTGAATGGCACCCCCTGTCCGAGTCAGGCGTGTAGCGGCCGGAACTCAGGGGCCGACAAGGCCTGGAGCATAGAAAGGGCGGTCCCGTGCGGGACCGCCCTTTCTATTGACCGGGGCTGATGCCCGCGGCGCAGGTGCTACTTCTTTTTGCCCTGGTTCGCCACGGCCTTGATGGAGGCGGCGGCGGCCTCGGGATCGAGGTAGGTACCGCCGGCCTTGACCGGCTTGAGGTCCTCATCGAGTTCGTACACCAGCGGGATGCCGGTGGGGATATTCACGGCTGCAATATCGGCGTCGCTGATTCCGTCCAGGTGCTTAACCAGCGCACGCAGGGAGTTGCCGTGCGCGGCGATCATCACCGTCTTGCCGGTACGGATGTCCTTGGAGATGTCCGATTCCCAATACGGCAGGAACCGCTCCAGGACGTCCTTGAGGCACTCGGTGCGCGGCAGTTCGTCGGAGGCCAGATCCGCGTAACGGGGATCGTGGGCCTGGGAGAAGTCGCTGTCATCCGGCAGGGGCGGCGGCGGGGTGTCGTAGGAACGGCGCCAGAGCATGAACTGTTCCTCGCCGTATTCGGCCAGGGTCTGGGCTTTGTCCTTGCCCTGCAGCGCACCGTAGTGCCGCTCGTTCAGGCGCCAGCTGCGCTTGACGTCGATCCAGATGCGGTCGGCCGCGCCCAGCGCCAGGTTCGCCGTGTTGATGGCCCGCTGGAGCCGGGAGGTGTAGAGGATGTCCGGGAGAATGTTGTTCTCAACCAGCAGCTGCCCGCCGCGGAGGGCTTCCTCACGTCCTAGGTCCGTCAGATCCACGTCCACCCAGCCCGTGAAGAGGTTCTTTTCATTCCATTCACTCTGCCCGTGGCGCAGAAGGATCAGTTTGTAGGTCATATAAGCATGGTATCGGAGTGCGTACCGGGCAGGGAGGGCCACGGCACTTTGACCGGACAGATGGGCGGGGGCCCGGAATCTACTGAGCAGATAACGGGGGTATCAGGCGGCCATAAGCCCGTTACCTGCTCAGTAGATTAGGCCCGCCCGGTAAATCGTGCGGGTGGCCTGCACGGGACCCCACCGGGTGGTGATGCTGTTTCTGGACCCCTTTCGCCACATCCGCACCAATCTGTGGGATCCTCTGTCCGCAAGCGGCGACTCGCCCCCGCTCCCGACTCCTTCCCGCCCCGGCTCGCTTCCCGGGTTTCCGGGTTCCCGGCAGCCATGCTGAATCGGCACCCGACAGTTTCCGGGTGTCCTGCGGTCAGGGGCATCCCCTTGCGCCCGCTAGCATTGTGTGGTGCAAAAACCGCTAAAACCCGTAGGAACTGTGACCAGGGGCACTACAAACCCCAACCGGCTCCGACGGGTGGACCGCTGGCTGGCAGGGCCTGCGCGGTGGCGTCTGCGGCAGGCCGCCGATCCCTTGATCGTGGATCTGGGCTACGGCGCCGCACCCACCACCGCCGTCGAACTCCACGGCCGCCTCGGACGAGTGCGGGAGGACGTGGAAGTCATGGGAATTGAAATTGACCCGGCCCGCGTCCTCGCAGCCAAACCGCTGGAACGAAAGGGGCTGAGCTTCCGGCAGGGCGGCTTCGAACTGCCCGTGGACGGACGCCGCCCGGTGATGGTCCGTGCCTTCAACGTCCTGCGCCAATATGCGGAAGAGGACTACGCCCAGCATTGGGAAATGGTCTGCTCGCGGCTGGCACCGGGAGGGATTTTCGTGGACGGCACCTGCGACGAAATCGGCCGGCGTGCCACCTGGGTGGAACTGGACGCCTCGGGTCCGGTTTCGCTGAGCATTTCCCTGCGGTTCGGTGCGTTCGAGCGCCCGTCCGATGTCGCCGAACGTCTGCCCAAAGCGCTGATCCACCGCAATGTTCCCGGAGAGCGGGTGCACGCTTTCCTCCAGGCCATGGACCGCGCGTGGGAGGAAGCCGCACCGATGGCCTCCTACGGCAACCGGCACCGTTGGCTGGCAATGTGCAGCGCACTAAAGGCCGGCGGAGTGCCGCTGCTCACCGGGCCGTCCCGCTGGCGACTGGGCGAAATCACCGTGGCCTGGGACGCCGTCCGCCCCTCGTAGCCTCGCAGCCTCACAGCCCCGCAGCGCTCACACCCCCGCAGCCGGAACGGCTTAGCCGAACGCCCGGTTAACGGAATCCGCCCCGGACGGCCCTGGGAAGGGCGGTCCGGGGCGGACTGAAAATCTCCGGTTTACCCGGTGGTTACCAGGGGCCGTACGGGCCTTGGTTGCTGTTGCCGCGGCCGCGGGAGCTGCCGATGGCAGGCTTCACATCCGCCAGGTACACGCAGGCGGCAATCACGGCGGCCAGCTGGAACAGAAGCAGGCCCAGCGACGACCCCAGCACAGAGAGCACGCCGACGGCGGTGGCTCCCCCGGTGAGGGCCAGCCAGAATCCCTTGGTCCGCTTGTAGGCACGCTCAAAATCGGCGGGCTTGCGGCGGGCGCAGTCCAGAAGTGCCCACAGCTCAATGCCCAGCGCCACGATGCCGAGCGCGAGGTAGAGGTAGTACTGAATGATCATCATTAGGGCCACAGCGCTAGCCTACCGTGTAAGTGCCTGCTCTAGGTCCCTCCAGAGGTCTTCAACATTCTCGATTCCGACGGAAAGCCGCAGCAGCCCCTCCGGAACGGTGTGCGGCTCCCCGGGCTGGCGGCGCCGTCGTTCGATCAGCGACTCCACACCGCCAAGCGAGGTGGCCGGCAGCCACAGTTCCACGGCCTCGGTAACCTTCTCCGCCGCAGCGGCTCCGCCGGCAACCTCGATGCACAGAATCGATCCGAATCCCTTCATCTGCGATGCGGCACGGCGGTGCCCCGGGTCCTCGGGCAGGCCCGGATAACGCACATGCTCCACCTGCGGGAGCTCCTGCAGCCGGCGGGCAAGTTCCCCGGCGGTGGCCTGCGAGCGCTCAACCCGCAGGGCCAGGGTGCGCAGCCCGCGCAGGGCCAGCCACACTTCGAACGGACCGGCCACCGCCCCGTGCAGCGAGCGGTATCGCAGCAGCCGGTCCCGCAGTTCGGGGTCGGATGTCACGGCCGCGCCCAGGACGACGTCGGAATGCCCGGCCAGGTATTTCGTCACCGAGTGAACGACGACGTCGGCACCCAGTTCCAGGGGCCGCGTCACCAGCGGCGTGGAGAAGGTGTTGTCCGCAACCACCAGCGCACCGGCGGCGTGTGCGGCGTCGGCCAGCGCCGCGATGTCCGCCACCTCCAGCATGGGATTGGTGGGGCTCTCCACCCAGAGCAGCGAGGCGCCGTCGAGCTGCGCTATGACGTCCTGGGTTTCGGCAATGTCCACGGTGCGCACGGAAAACCGGCCGTTCGCTGCCTCCTCCGCGGCCAGCAGCAAGGACCCCTGGTAGCTGTGCCGCGGCATCACCACCACTCCGCCGGCGGGAACCAGGGACAGGGCGGCCATCACGGATGCCAGCCCGGAGCCGAAGACCAATGCGGGAAGGTCAGCTCCTTCGAGCTCGGCCAGCGCCTGTTCGAAGGGATCCCAGGTGGGGTTGGAGTAGCGGCCGTAGCCGCGCTCCCCCTGCACGGGAGTACCTGTGCCGAAATAGGTGGAGGACAGCACGATGGGCGGATTCACCGGGGCATCATGCTCGCGGGGAGGGCGGCCCGCGGAGACAACGAGGGTATCGGGGGAAACGGCGTGCCCATGCGGCGGGATGTGGCTCATAAGGACCAGCCTAGACCGCCGGACGTCCCCGCCGGCCGATGCCGGCGAACGGCGCCCGTGACCGCTCGTCCGCAGCACCGGCCTCCCAGCCGGACTAGGTAGGCTAGGCGGGTGAGCAATTCTAATCTCCCCGAAACCCGCGGCCTGTTCATTGCCATGGAGGGCGGAGACGGCGCCGGGAAATCCACCCAGGCGCAGCGGCTGGCCGCCGCACTGCAGGAGACCGGCCGTACGGTCCTACGCACCCGCGAACCCGGCGGCACCCCCGTAGGCGAACAGCTGCGCGCACTGGTCCTTGAGCACGGCAACGGCGAAATCGATGCACGCACCGAGGCGCTGATCTTCGCTGCCTCCCGTGCCGCGCACGTACAACAGGTCATCGAACCGGCGCTCGCCGCCGGAACCGTGGTGGTCTGCGACCGCTACGTCGACAGTTCCATTGCGTATCAGGGAGCCGGCCGGCAGCTGGGCACGGAAGCCGTCCGAACACTGAATGAGTGGGCCACCGGGGGCTTGGAACCCGACCTCACCGTCCTGCTCGACGTCGAGCCCGAACGCGGCCGGGACCGCCGGACCGCCGGCGATGCGGCCGAGGACCGGCTCGAGTCCGAACCGGATGCCTTCCACCTGCAGATCCGCCTGGCGTTCCTTGAGGCCGCACAGGCAGCTCCCGGCCGGTATCTGGTGCTCGACGCCGGCCGTCCGGTGGACGAATTGGCCGAAACCATCCTGCGGCGCGTGGAAAAGCTGCTGCCGTGAGCGTGTGGGATGACCTGCAGGGGCAGGACCCGGTAGTTGACCAGCTGCGTCGCGGTGCCGCAGATGCCCGGCCCAACCATGCCTGGCTGTTCACCGGCCCGCCCGGTTCCGGCCGCTCCAATGCGGCCCGCGCCTTTGCGGCCGCACTGGTCTGCGAACAGCAGGACCCGGAGCTGCGGGGCTGCGGCGAGTGCAAGGCCTGCCGGACCGTGCTGGCCGGCTCGCACGCCGACGTTTCCTCCGTCACCACAGAGAAGGTCACCATCAGCATTGATGAGGCCCGCGAACTGGTCCGGAAGGCCCAGGACAAGCCGTCCACCGGCCGCTGGCGCGTCATCATCGTGGAGGACGCGGACCGGATGCAGGAGCGCAGCACCAACGTGCTGCTCAAGGCCATTGAAGAACCGCCGCCGCGGACCATCTGGCTGCTCTGCGCTCCGAGCCCCGGCGATGTCCTGGTCACCATCCGGTCCAGGTGCCGTCCGGTGGGGCTGCGGCTGCCGCCGGTCGAGGATGTAGCGGAACTGCTGATCCGGCGGGACAACATCGACCCGGATGTAGCGCTGCACGCGGCCCGGGCAGCGCAGAGCCACATCGGCGTCGCCAAGCGCCTGGCCACCGATGAGGGCGCACGGCAGCGCCGCGAGAGCATCGTGCGGCTGCCGCTGTCGCTGCGGAATGTCTCCGGAGCCATGAAGGCCGCAGCGGACCTCGTGGCCCTGGCCGAAGCGGAAGCCACCAGTTCCTTTGAACAGCGGGACGCTGCGGAGAAGGAAGCATTGCTCGCCTCCCTGGGCGCGCCCGCCACCGGAACCCTGCCGCCGTCGCTGCGCAGCCAGGTGAAGCGCCTTGAGGAAGACCAGGTGCGCCGGGCCAAGCGGTCCAAAAACGACTACTTCGACCGGGCGCTGACGGACCTGCTTTCCTTTTACCGGGACGTGCTGATGATCCAGCTGGGCGGTGCCGGTCCCCTCGTGAACGAGGGGCTCCGCCGGGAGCTGGACGAGTTTGCGGCGTATGGCTCTCCGGAACAGACGCTGATGCGCATGGAGGAGATCAACACCGTGCGCCGCCGGCTGGTCACCACAAACGTGGCGCCGCTGCTGGCCATCGAAGCAATGGCCCTGAGCCTGCTGTAATGTCCAGTTATCCACCGCATTCCGCCAGCCCGGCTGGTCCGCGTACCCAGCCGCTTCAGGAGTAAGAATGACCACCGCCACTGCCCGCCGTCGTTTCCCGCGGCTGGCCGCCGCCGCCGCCTCGGTGGTGCTGCTGGCGGCTTCCACTGCCTGCACAGGGGACTCCGAACCTCGCGCCGAAGGCACCGGCGGCGGGAACTCCGCCACCACCGCACCGGCGGACGTGATCGGCGACGTGCCCGAGGACCTGCAGGAGTTCTACAGCCAGACGGTCACCTGGTCGGAGTGCGAAGTGAACTTCCGCTGCGCCACCATTACGGTCCCGATGAACTATGCAGACCCGGACGCGGGGACGGTGGAATTGTCCGCCATCCTGGCCGACGCCGATGGGGAGGCCAAGGGCACCATCCTGATCAACCCGGGCGGTCCGGGCGGATCCGGTTACGACGTGGTCAGCCAGTCGCTGGAAAACATCACCAGTGACCGGTTGCGGGAGAACTTCAACATCCTCGGGTTCGACCCGCGCGGCGTCGGCCGGTCCACCCCGGTGAAGTGCCTGAGCGACAAGGAAATGGATGACGCCCGCGCCGAATACATCGACCCGAGCACACCCGAAGGCCTCACCGCCTCGCGGTTGAGCGCCAAGGAATTCGCCGATGCGTGCGCAGAGGAAACCGGCGAGCTGCTTGGGTTTGTCGACACGGCCAGCGCTGCCCGGGACATGGACATCCTCCGGGCCATTGCCGGGGACGAAAAGCTGAACTACCTGGGCTTCTCCTACGGCACCTACCTCGGCGCCACCTATGCCGAACTCTTCCCCGACAAGACGGGGCGGCTGGTGCTCGACGGAGCCCTGGACCCTGCGTCCAGCAACGAGGAAGTCACGCTCGGCCAGGCGGCCGCGTTTGAAAAGGCCATCCGCGCCTACGTCGAGGACTGCGTGACCGGCAGCAACTGCCCGCTTGAAGGCAGCGTCGACGAGGGCATCGCTACAATCCGGGAGCTGCTGGCCTCCGTCGAGGCGAGTCCGATGACGGCGGCCGACGGGCGGGTAGTCACCATCTCCACCTTTGTCAGCGGATTCATTCTTCCGCTCTACGACGACGGCAACTGGCCGGTGCTCTCGCAGGCCCTCGATACTGCCCTGCAGGGCGACCCGACCTATATGCTCCGTCTGGCCGACATCAGTGCCGACCGTGCCCAAGACGGCACATACCGGTCCAACACCACCGTGGCTTTCAACGCGGTCAACTGCCTGGATTACCCCATGACCACTGATGATGCGCAGATGGCCGCCGACGCCCTGGAACTGCAGGCGGCGTCCCCCACCATCGGCAAGTACCTCGCCTACGGCGGGGTCACCTGCGAGGCCTGGCCGCACGGACCGGTGAATGAACCGCACGCCATCACGGCCGCCGGCGCGGCGGACCTCCTGGTGATCGGAACCACCGGCGATCCCGCCACCCCTTATGAATGGTCCGAGGCACTGGCTGCACAGCTGGAATCCGCGGTACTGGTCACATGGGAAGGGGAAGGACATACCGCTTACGGGCGCGGAAGCCAGTGCATCGAAGACACAGTGGACGACTATTTCGTGGACGGAACGGTGCCGAAGGAGAACAAGGTCTGCTGATCCGCAGGGTCCGGGCGGATCCGCCCGGACCCTGGTACCGCTCACCGAATCACCCCGGCATCCACCGCCATTTTGACCCGCACCCCCGGGACGTATAAAGTAGTTCCTTGTGGATTCTGCCCGGTAACGGACAGCTGAAGCCCGCCTCCTTAGCTCAGTTGGTAGAGCGTCTCACTCGTAATGAGAAGGTCGCCAGTTCGATTCTGGCAGGAGGCTCCGTTTTCCCAGAACGCCCCCGGTACCTTGTGCCGGGGGCGTTCTGCTTTCTGTCCACGACACAAGGTACCGGGGGCGCCGCTGGAGGCCTCCGGCAGCAGCCGCGCAGGTCCAGTTGCGGAAACGCTGCGCATAAATTCCGGCTTCCTTGCGGACGACTTTAGGGTTTCCCGCTGGCCGCGGCCGTATCCTCGGGACATGAAACCGCACCGGCAGGACGCCGGCGGGACGAGGGGATAACCATGGACGCAGCATTGACGGGGCTCACCACCCGCCGCTACACGCCGGTCCAGCGCGATAACTTCATTGCCCCGCTCTGCGCCGAGTGCAACCGCCGGATGATCCCGAACTGGGTGGAGGACCGGAGCCGGTGGATCATCAACGGCTTCCGTTACCCCGGTGTCCGGTGCAGCACGCACGAGCGCCGCGTCCTTCCCGAGTATTTCGGGCTGTCCCAGCCCGCTCCCGTCCCGAACCTGCGGCGGGACACCGCAACGTCTGCCCGGCGCCCCAAAGCCGGCAGCCGGTTCCTGGGGTTGGGTGCCAAACGCGCACAGCGCAGCGCCTAACCGCCGGCCCCTTGATACGCCCGGCCGTCCCGGGCAACAGACCAGGAACCCTCGTCGTTTTCCCCAAGAAACGGCGGGGGTTTCTGCTGTCCGGGGTGCCGGGAAAATGTGCTCAGCGCGATGGGATGTGGAACCGTCCGGCTCAGCAGAGACCGGGGCAACAGGTAACGGGGTAGGGCCAACCCGGTTAGGAAGCGGGCTTGTCGCCTTCCGGCGGTAGTGCCCTGCCTGCCAGCAGCGCCTTGATGCGGTCCTCGGCATCCGGCAAGGCGGCGGCACTGGCGGCCACATTGGCCTCTTCCACTGCGCGCAGCACCTCGTGGCGCTGGATCTTGACCCCGCGGGGGGCATCGATGCCGATGCGTACGCCGTCGCCGCGTGAATCCAAAACGGTAATGACGATGTCATCCCCGATCAGGATCTGCTCCCCGGACTTGCGTGTTAGCACCAGCATCCGCCCACTCTACCCCAAGCCGGGGCCGTTCCCTCCGACGCCGGGGAACGGTTCAGCCCGGCAGGTTTGCCGGGATCCGGAACTCAGAGCACCGGAGTCGGCGAGGGTTCGCCGTCGAGCCAGCCGATGGGCAGACCCAGCGCGTTCACGGACTGCGGCGTGCCGGTGGTGTCGATGCCTTCGACGGCGGCGGCATCCACCACGACTGCGGACCGCACCGCCCCGACCCAGGATGCGGTGTCCTCCGGTTTCCGGCCGGCGTCGACCGCCACCCAGACCTGATCGGCCGCCAACGCCGAGATCAGCGTGGAATGCCGGCCCATTTCGGTACCGGACCTCCCCAGCCCGTAGGCAAGGAAGATGCTGTGCCCGGCCATAACACCGGCTGCACGTGCAGTTGCCACCGCACGCCGGTCCGCTGCCCGGCCGACGCCGTCGGTCTCCAGCACACCGGCCACGCGGACGGCTGCGGCACCCGCGCCGGAGAAGTCGGCCATGGAGCTGCACACCTCGAGTGCGTCGTCGCCCAGGCCGACCACCATCACCAGGTCGCCGGCCCCGCCGAGCGGCGCAGGAGCCATCGGCACGGCATTGCGCTGGCCCGGCTCCGCGCCCTGGTTTATCCAGCCGGAGCCGACCGGGCTGGGCGGCACCTGGCTTCCCGCATTCGGCGGCTGCTTTTCCTGCAGGCCGGGGGCAAAGGCCGGAGCCGGAGCGTGTGCAGGGGTGCCGGTGCTTGCCGCGAGGGTTTCCATCAGTTCGGCGAACGCATGGGACCCCGTGGAGACGGACGGAGCGGGCTGCGGAGCCGGGGCCGGGGCCGGGGCAACGTCCACGGGAACGGACGGAATGATGGTGGGGTGCAGGTTGGATTCGGCCCGCTCCGCCTCTTCAAGGAGCGCGGAAATACCTGTCCGGCCGGAGTCCGTGCGGCTCGGCAGGTCCGGTTCCACCGGCGCCCGGCGCCGGCCGCTGGGCGGCAGCTCCACGGTCACCTCGTAATGCTGGCGGGACAGGAACCCGCCGATCCCGCCCACGGTTACCTTTTCCGCCGCAATTATCCGTGCCCGCGGGCCGTGTTCGGCCAGTACCTGGGCTTTTAGCGCGTCAAGCGACGGCCCCTCAAGCTGAAATCGTCTCACTTCCACGCACCACCCCTACGGTCTCGATACCGACATTACCCGCTGTCGCTTCTTGGTAGGACAGTACCGGCAGGCCGCCGGTCTGTGCGGACACCAGCCGCCGGATGGCGGGGCGCAGGGCCGGCGCGCAGACCAGCACCGGGTTGAATCCGGCGTTCTCGGCGCCCGCCACTGCAGTCTTCAGCGACGCCAGCACGGTATCGACCCTCGCGGGGTCAAGCAGGATCTGGGTGCCCTGGTCGGAGGGACGCAGCGCTTCGAGCATGGACTGCTCCAGCGCCGGATCGATCATGATCACCCGCAGGACGCCGTCGGCGATGTACTGCGCGGCCAGCGCCGGCCCCAGTGCGGTCCGCGCCGTCTCGATGAGCCCCTCCGGGTCCGCGGAAACCTTGGCCCGCAGCAGCAGGGACTCGTAGATCCGCGGCAGGTCGTTGATGGGTATCTGCTCGGCGAGCAGGCCCTGGAGCACCCGCTGCACTTCGGCAAGGGACAGCACGTTGGGGATCAGTTCCTCGACGGCTGACGGGTTGACCAGCTTGACCCCCTCGGTCAGCACCCGGACGTCTTCGCGGGTGAGCAGCCGGGCGGCGTTGGCGGTGATGACCGCGGAGAGGTGCGTGACCAGCACCGACACACGGTCGATCACGGTTGCCCCGGACATTTCCGCCGCGTGCTGCATTTCCGCCGGAACCCACTTGCCGGCCAGGCCGAATACGGGTTCAACGGTGGCGGTGCCCGGCAGCCCGTCCAGATAGTCCCCCAGGGCAAGGATCTTGCCCGCAGGGGCGTCCCCGCGGCCGGCTTCCACACCGGCGATCCGGATGACGTAGGTGGACAACGGCAGGTCGACGCTGTCGCGCGTGCGTACCGGGGGCACCACGATGCCCAGCTCCATGGCGATCTTGCGGCGCAGTGCCCGCACCCGTGCCAGGAGATCGTCGGAGCCACCGGTGACTATGTCCACCAGATCCGGGGCCAGCAGGATTTCCAGCGCATGGACGCGCATCTGCTCAATCAGGTCCTCCGTGGTCTCGGAGGTGGCGGGCGCGTCCAGCGCCGCCTGAGCGGAGTCTTTCTCGGCCTGTTCACTGGCTTCCTTGGTCTTGATTTTCTGCGCAATGAAAATCAGCAGGGCACCGATGGCGATGAAATAGAGTTTCGGCATGCCGGGGATCAGCGCCATCACGATGGCCGCGCCGCCCGCAATCATCAGGGCGTTCCGGGACTGGCCCAGCTGCGCGCCGGCCGTGGTCCCCATGTCCGCCTCGGCATTGGACCGGGTGACAATCATGCCGGTGGAGACCGCCATCAGCAGGGCCGGGATCTGGGTGACCAGTCCGTCGCCGATGGTCAGCAGGCTGTAGGTGCTCACTGCTTCGCCGGCGGCCATGCCGCGCTGGATCATGCCGATGGCGATGCCGCCGATGAGGTTGATGATGATGATGATCAGCCCGGCAATCGCGTCACCCTTGACGAACTTCGACGCGCCGTCCATGGCACCGTAGAAGTCCGCTTCCGCGGAGACCTCGGCCCGGCGTTCCCGGGCCTGGGTATCGGTGATCAAACCGGCATTGAGGTCCGCGTCGATGGCCATCTGCTTGCCCGGCATGGCGTCCAGGGTGAACCGCGCCCCGACTTCGGCGACGCGTTCGGCACCCTTTGTGACCACCACGAACTGGATGACTACCAGGATCAGGAAGATCACCGCGCCGATGATCAGCGAACCGCTTACGGCTACGTGCCCGAACGCTTCGATCACCTGCCCGGCGTACCCCTCCCCCAGCACCAGCCGGGTGGAGGCCACGTTCAGGCCCAGCCGGAACAGGGTGGCGACCAGGAGCAGGGAGGGGAACACCGAGAAGTCCAGCGGCTTGCGCACGAACATGGTGGTCAGCAGGATCACCAGTGCCAGCAGGATGTTGATGATGATCAGCACGTCCAGCAGCCCGGCGGGGATGGGGACCACCAGCAGCAGGATGATGCCGATGACCCCGACGGGGACGGCGAGTTTCAGGAGGTTGCGGTTGCGGTTCACGACGCGGCCTTACGGTGTTGTGGGGTGGTGACGGGTTCGGGCGGTGCGGCTGCCATGGTGTGCATGCCCCGGGCGGCGCCGCGCCGCTTCAGGGCCATAACGAAGGCCAGGACTCGGGCCACGGCGTTGTAGAGTTCCGGGGGAATTTCCGCGTTCAGTTCGCAGGCGCTGTGCAGGGCACGGGCCAGCGGAATGTCGGAGACCATGGGGACGCCCTGCTTTTCGGCCTCTTCACGGATCCGGGTGGCAATGTTGTCCGCCCCCTTCGCCACGACCCGCGGCGCGGACTTGCCCGGCTCGTATTTCAGGGCGACGGCCACGTGGGTGGGGTTCACGAGGACGACGTCGGCGTCCGCCACGGCGGCGATCATCCGGTTCCGGCTCATGGCCAGCTGCCGGGACCGGCGCTGCGACTTGACCAGCGGATCGCCGTCGCTGTTCTTGTTCTCGTCCTTGACTTCCTTCTTGGTCATGCGGGTTCGTTTCCGGTTGCGCTTCATAACCACGAAGATGTCCGCCGCGGCGAGGATCAGGCCCGCGGCGACGGCTGCCTGCAGCAGTAACGCAGTACCGCCTCCCGCGGCTTCCAGGACGGCGGAGATCGGCAGGCCGCCGGCGGACATCAGCACCGGCATCAGTTGCTGGATCACTGCGTACAGGACCAGTCCCACTACGGCGGTCTTGAGCAGGGATTTGGCACCGTTCCACAGGGCCTGGGTGCCAAAGACGCGTTTGACGCCGGTGATCACATTGAACTGTTCGAACTTGCCCTTGAATTTCTTCATGTGGATACCGCCCTGGACGGCGGCGGTCATCAGGACGACGGCGGCAACAACGCCCAGCAGCGGACCAAGGATGAAGGCAAGGGTGCCCAGGCCCTCGTTCATCTGGGTCAGGGCGAACTCGGGATCGGGGTTGGCGATGGTGGTGGCGACGCCGGCCAGGATTTCGCCGGCGGCTTCGGTGCCCCGGGAGATGGTCAAGGGCATCATCAGGGCGGCCGTGCCTACGCCCACCCAGGCGGTGAGGTCCTCGGAGCGGGAAAGCTGGCCCTTGGAACGGACCTCCTTCATCCGTTTTTCGGTGGCCTGCTCGGTCCGCTCCCCTGAGGGCTGTTCCGGCATTTATCCCACCCCCGTCAGCGCGCGCTCAATGGTGGAGACCAGCCCGGAGACGATGCGGGGCAGGGCCAGGAAGACAACTGAAGCCAGGGACAGCGTCAGCAGGATCTTCAGCGGGAAGCCGAGGGCGAAGGCGTTCAGGGCCGGGGCCACGCGGGTGAGCAGGCCCAGCCCGGCGTCGGCCAGGAACAGGACCACCAGCAGCGGTCCGGCAATCTGCACCGAGGCCAGGAACATCTGCGATACCGCGGCGGTCAGGGCGGACGCGGGTTCGGACAGGTCCAGTCCCCCCGTCAGCGGCAGCGCGGTGAAGCTGCGCAGCAGCCCGCCGATGATCAACTGGTACCCGTCTGAAGCGAAGAGCAGCGCCAGGGCGGTGATCTGGAAGATGCGCGTGAACTGGGCGCCGTTGACCATGGACTGCGGATCGAAGGCCTGGGCCAGCTGGAAGCCGCCGAAGGTATCGATCAGGTTGCCGGCGGACTGCACGGCGGAGAAAACCACCATCACCAGGAATCCCAGCACGGCACCCACCAGCAGCTCCATCACGATGGCCATGAAGAACGCGCCGGTGCTCAGGGAGTTGTACCCCTCGCTTACCTGCGGGGCGATGGCCAGACCCAGTCCGAGACCGAGCATGGCTTTGATCCGTGCCGGAAACGCGTTGTAGGAGAACGGCGGCGCAATGATGAGGAAGGCCACCATCCGCACCGAGGCCAGCAGGAACGCCTCGATCCAGTCCTGGTCAAGGGTGATGTTCATCTAGCCGCCGCCGAGCAGGGACGGGATCCTCTGGAACATCTCGTGGGTGAAGGACACGATTTCCGAAATCATCCAGTGTCCGCACACAAGCAGGGCGAGGGCCACGGCAAGGGCCTTGGGCACGAACGAAAGCGTGACTTCCTGGATCTGGGTGATGGACTGCAGCAGCGAAATGGCGAACCCCACCACGAGGGCGGTGATCAGCACCGGGGCCGAAAGCTTGGCCGCAACCCAGAGCCCCTGCATGGCGATGTCCAGGACGGCGTTTGTATCCACTAGGTGCCGCCCTGGTAACTGTTGACCAAGGACGTAATGATCAGTCCCCAGCCGTCCACGAGGATGAACAGCAGGATCTTGAACGGCAGCGAGATCATTACCGGCGGGAGCATCATCATGCCCATGGACATCAGCGCTGCGGACACCACCAGGTCAATGACGAGGAACGGCACGAAAATCACGAATCCGATGATGAACGCCGCCCGCAGCTCCGAAATCATGAACGCCGGAATCAGGGTGGTCAGCGGAACGGACTCGGGGCTTTCGGGGTTCTCCTGCCCGGCCGCGCGGGTCATCAGTGCGATGTCCTCTTCGCGGGTGTGGGCAAGCATGAACTGCTGCAGCGGCGCGGTCCCGGTGTCCAGGGCGGCGTCGAAGTTGAGTTCCCCGTTGAGGTAGGGCTGCACGGCGATCGTGTTAATTTCGCTGATCACCGGCGCCATGATGAACAGTGAGAGGAACAGCGCCAGCCCGGCCAGGACCTGGTTGGGCGGGATCGAGGGCAGCGACAGGGCGTTGCGGGTCATGGCCAGCACCACGAAGATTTTCGTGAAGGAGCTGAGCATCAGCAGCAGCGACGGCGCCACCGAAAGCAGGGTGATGCCGATGAGCGTGGTCACCGCCGTGGAGGGCCCGCCGTCCTGGCCGTTGATATCGATGCTCAGCCCGCCGCCGTCGTCCGGCTCCGTGGGAGCAGTGGGGTCCGCGGGCGCACCCGGCGCAGCCGGATCGAACGTGGTGGCGTGCCCGGCTGCAGCCCCCAGCAGGAGCAGGGCAGCCACGGCGAAGAACAGGGCTGCGGCCAGGGTAAGCGCGTGGCGCGCCCTGCGCACGTCGACGGCGGCGCTCATAGTCTGCGTCCCCGGCGCAGTACCGCGCCGGCCTGGCGCCAGGTTTCGGGGGCAAGGATGGATCCGGCCAGCGCCGACTTGGCGGGCACCGGGTGTGCGGAGGGAAGGGCATGTGCCCCACGCGCCGCGCGGCGCGGCGGCAGTCCTGAGGGGTCGGCGGCGTTGCCGCCCTCCGGGAAGGAACCGGCGGAATGCTGGGCGGCTTCCAGCGAGGCGGCGAACCCGGTTGCGGGCACCGGTTCGGATTCCGGGGGAACCTCTGTGGTGTGCAGCAGGTTTACCGATCCTTCGGCCACCCCGAGCAGGAGGCGCTGTCCGCCGGTTTCCACCACGACCAGCGAGGCCTTGGGGGTCAACGGCTGGCGGCTGACCACGCGCACGGCGGGTTGGTTCGCGCCGGCAGAACCGAGTGTGCGGCTGAAGCGGCGCTGCAGGAACCACAGGAGTCCGAGTACGGCGCCCAGTGCAACCAGGACACGGAGTCCCAGAAACAGGGTTTCCACTAATTGAGCCCCTCGACCACGTCCAGGATTTTGGTGATCCGCACGGCGTAGTCCTGGTCGATGACCACAACTTCGCCGTTGGCGATGAGCCGGCCGTTCAGCAGGATGTCTGCGGGGGCGCCGGCGGACCGGTCCAGCTCCACCACCCGGCCGGGCTCGAGGTTCAGGACGTCGCGGACGGACATGCGGGTGTGCCCGATTTCCACGGTCAGCGCCATCTCGATGTTGTTGATGCGGCCCATCTTGCCGACGATCGAGGGGTCGGCGTGGCCGCCGGAGGGGCCGGGGGTGTCCCGCAGGCGGATGGCGAACCACCCGGCGGTGCCCTCAGGGGAGCGCAGTTCGAAGACGACGCTGTCCGGATCGGCGAAGAGGGCGGCGGCGTCCTCGGTGCGGGCCTCGCCGAGCACGCCGACGCCCAGGGTGGCACTTGCTGCTTCGAGCGAGGGACGCAGCACGTCCGCGGCCGAAACGAGCGCGGAGTCGGTGCCGGCGACGTCGGCCAGCGGCGATGAACTGTCCAGGATCAGGGCGAGGTCCGCCGATTCGGTGCCCACGAAGGATGCGGTGACCGCCGTCGCGGTGTGCGACGCCGGTACGCCTGCCCCGTTATGCGGGATCGGTTCCAGGACAAGGGGGGTGGGCAGGCCGCGCACCAGGGCGGAAACGGCGTCGGCGTGCAGGCTGTGGGGGCTGGACATGGGTTACTTCTCCTCGATACTGACGATGCTGCCGGCAAGGCGTGACCCGCTGGCTCCTACTGCTGCCTGTGCCATCGTCTGTCCGTCAACGGTGACGTTCAGCGGGCGGTGGCGGGGGTGGCCCAGATTCAGGACGTCCCCCACGGCAAGGTTCAAGACCATGGCGGGCTTCACCGTGATGGGCTCCAGCTGCAGGCACACCTTCACGGGCACGTGTGCAAGCTGCAGCTGGACAAGTTCGGCCGGCGTGGCATTGCTGGTCTGGGCGCCCAGCGGGTCCAGCTGCGGCAACAGGGCGGCGGCCGGGATGGCCACGGTGGCGGGAGCGGTGGTTTCACCGACCACCATCTCGAAAGTGGCCACGATCATGGGGTCGCCGGAGGCCGCTGCCTGGGCGAACTGCGAGTTGTACTGGACCGAGGACAGCGTCAACGGGGCCGAGAGCAGGTGGCCGAGGGAGTAGTGCAGGTCCTCCACGGCGTCGTCCATGATCTTGCCCAGCAGTGCCTGTTCGATATGCGTGAATTTGCGCTCCGGCGCGGTCTGGAAGCCGGTTCCGCCGAGCATGTGTCCAACCCAGGACAGTGCTGCGGCCATGGGGAACTGGATGACGGCCTTGGCGGAGGTGGTGGAGATGTTGAAAAGCACCATGCCGGTGTTGTCCGGCAGCGCCGCGGCGTACTCGTCGTAGCTCAGCACCTGCACGTCTTCCGAGGTGACCTGCGAAAGCACCCGCACCTTGGCGGTAAGCTGCGTGCCCCACTGGCGGGCGAAGGTATCGAAGGCCATTTCCAGGACACGTGCGTGCTCACGGGCCAGCGTAGTGGGCCTGCTGAAGTCGTAAACCTCCACGGGCTTTGTTTTCGCGGGCATGCTTAAGGAAGGTGAATCTTGGACCATCACACCCCGCACTATCGGCACTTGGACCGGCTGCGTAAGAAAAGCCGTTAGGTGCCTGCTGCGGCTTCGCGCTCGGCCACGATCCCGGGGATGAGCGCGCGGACGTCTTCGCTTTGTCCGGACAGGACCACTATGTCCACCCGCCGGTTCTGGGCGAGTTCGGCGGCGTCCCTGCCGGGGGTCAGGGGGCGGGACTCGCCGTAACCCACCGCCTTCATGTGGTCCTGCTTCACTCCCCCGCCGGAGACGAGGTAACGCAGCACGTTCACCGAACGGGACGAGGACAGTTCCCAATCCAACGCGTCGTCGGCGTACTGGCGGACCTGGGCAGTGTGGCCTTCCACCGAGACCTGGTAGGTGGTCGGCGCGAGTGCGGGACCTACGGTGTCCAGCACCTGGACGGCCGCGTCAGTGAGGTCGGCCAGGTCCGGGGCGAAGAACATTTCCGAGCTGACCAGCCGGATGGTCAGGCCGCGCTCATCCATTTCGAAGCGCACGGCGTCTTCCAGGCCCTTTTCCTGCAGGCCCGCGTAAATGGCGTCCTGGAGCGCCGTGAGATCGTCGACTTCCTTGGCGGCCAGGGCGGCGTCGGGCTCAACGGTCTCTTCGCTGTCTACCTTGTCCGGCGGCACGATGATGCCGACGGCGGTGTCCACCGTGTTGCTCTCCTCGGCGCCGAAACCGGTGGCCAGGGATTCCTTGAGCTGCTCGAACTTCTTCGCATCCACAGTCGACATGGCGAACAGGACAATGAACATGCACATCAGCACGGTGACCATGTCCATGTAGGAGGCCATCCAGCGTTCGTCCGGGTGATCGTCCTCCTCGTGCTGTTTCGGACGCCGGCCCTTGGCGCTCACGCTGCGTCCTGGACCTTGTCTGCGGCGTCGGCCTTGTCGGCCTTATCTGCCTTGTCCGCTTTGCCACCCAATGTGTGGGCCGGGACCATCGCGCGCAGCCGTTCCCCGAGCAGGCGCGGCTGGCTGCCGGCCTGCAGGGCCAGGACACCTTCCATCAGGAGGTTCATTTCATCCGCTTCGAGCTCCGCCAGCCGCTTGAGCCGGGTGCTGATGGGCAGCCAGATGAAGTTGGCCGAAAGCAGGCCCCACAGGGTGGCCACAAAGGCAGTGGCGATCATGGGTCCCAGGTGGTCCGGGGTGGAGAGGTTCTCCAGGACGTGGGTCAGCGAAACAACGGTGCCGATGATGCCGATGGTGGGACCGTAACCGCCCAAGCTGTTGAAGAACTTCACCGCAATCTTGTCGGTGGCGGTCTTGGTGGCGATTTCGTCTTCGAGCAGTATGCGCAGTTCCTCGCCGTCGGTGCCGTCGGCGATGTTCTGCAGGGCCGTGCGCAGGAACGGGTCCTCGACCTCCGCGGCGTCCTGCTCAAGGGACAGGAGGCCTTCGCTGCGGGCCTTTTCCGCCAGCAGGACCACCCGGTCAATGGTCTCCTGCGGCCGGGGGGTCTTGCCCATGAAGGCCCGGGGCAGGGACTTGAAGGACAGGATGAAGTCCTTGAAGGTTCCGCCCGCCAGGCCCACGGCAATGGTGGCACCGAATACGAGGATCATCGGCGCCGGCAGCAGGAGCGCGGATACATGGGCACCTTCGAGGGTGATCATGGCGTAAAGCGACCCGAAGGCGAGGACTAAGCCGATAATTGTTGCTGGATCCATTAGTCGTTCCTAGGGCGAAGGGGCACTGCATTGCTGGGGGAAGCTTTCTCCGGGGCTGCCGGGAAAGCGTCGGGCACGAGCCCCAGGGGGCGCCCGGGAACGCGCGGAGGGATGTCGCGTGCCATGGAAATCACCTGCGCCCGGTAGGCCGCAATGCGGTCAATAACTTCCTGCAGGCTCTCCGTCACGATGTATTTCGCGCCGTCGACCATCACCAGAGTGGTGTCGGGGTTGGAGTGGATCCGTTCGATCAGATCAGGGTTGATCGCGAACTGAGCATCGTTGAGACGCGTAAGAACAATCATTGCCCTGTCCTGGCTGGTTCCACAGGACTCCGATAGGCCCTCACCCCTACTTTCGGCCGTTGCGGCCCCGTCGTTAGGAACGGGCGGCACCGGACGTTGCTTTCCGGGGGCGCAGGACGGCAAAACGGCCCCGCCGGCAGCTGCTGCAGGCGGGGCCGTTCGGTGCAGAAGAGGCTAACGCTTGAGGTTGGTCAGTTCCTGCAGCACTTCGTCCGAGGTGGTGATGATTCGGGCGTTGGCCTGGAAGCCGCGCTGGGCGACGATCAGGTTGGTGAATTCCTGGGACAGGTCCACGTTGGACATTTCAAGCATGCCGCTGCCGATGCCGCCGGCGCCGGCCTCGCCGGGGCCGGCGATGACGGGATTGCCGGAGTTCGCCGTAGCGGTGTAGCTGGAGTTGCCGGTCTTCTCCAGGCCGGCCGAGTTGGTGAAGGTGGCGACGGCGATGCGGGCCAGGGCCTGCTTTGCACCGTTGGTGAAGGAACCGATCACCGTGCCGTCCTTGCCGATGGAGAAGGACTCCAGTATGCCCGCACTGCGGCCGTTGCTGGTGACGGAGGCCGTGCTGACGCCGGCGTAGCTGGAGAGCCCGGCGAGGTTCACGGCCACGCCGTCCACGGTGATGGTGTCAGCGTTGGCGTCGGCCTGGGCGCCGTCGGAAAAGGTAAGGTCCACGGGTCCCGCGTCCTTCGCGCTAACGCTCCAGCCGCCTGCGGTACGGGTGAAGGTCAGGGGAACCACTGAGGGGTTGCCGTTGGCATCGTAGACGTCCATGTCGCGCACAACAGTGCCGCCTTCCGGGGTCTCCGAGGGCAGGTTTCCGGTCATGGTTGCCGCGTTGGTAGCCGCTGCCGGGACGATGGCGCCGTCGGGCAGGGCAATGTTGCCCACTGCACCACCGGTGTTCAAGGTGCCGTCCGCGTTGGCAGTCCAGCCCTGGACAATGCCGCCGTCTGTTGACACCAGGCGGCCCTCGCCGTCCACGTTGAACGCGCCGGCGCGGGTGTAGGTGGAGGTGGCGCCCTGGCGGGTGATGAAGTAACCCTCGCCGTTGATTATCAGGTCCTCGGCCCGGCCGGTGGCCTGCGCGGAACCCTGCGTGAAGTTGGTGGTGATGCCGGAAACCAGGACGCCGAGGCCCACCTGTGCCGGGTTGCCGCCGCCGTTGTTGGCGCCGGGCGCGGTGGCGCCCTGGGTCAGCTGGGACAGGGTGTCCTGGAACTGGACGGCGGTGGCCTTGTAGCCCGTGGTGTTGACGTTGGCGATGTTGTTGCCGGTGACGTCGAGCATGGTCTGGTGCGAGCGGAGTCCGGAGATACCGGAGTAAAGGGAGCGAAGCATTGGTGGCGCCTTTCAGCTTTGGTGGTGCCGGGAGGGAGGGTTATGCGGTTGCTGCGGGTGCTTTGGGTGCGTCGGGGGTTTGATCTGCTGCCCCGTCGACGACGCCGGAGATTCGATCCAGCAGGACGTCCTCGCCGTTGATGTTGACGGTCGGGACGCCGGCGGCGTACGAGACCGATTTGGCGGTTCCGGTGATGGCCACGCCGTCGTCGTTGGTATAGGTGACGGTCTGGCCGATGAGCGCAGCGGCGGCAATACGCATCTGCAGGGAGAAATTCTCTTCGTCCATCTTTGCCATGGAGGTGAGCTGTTCCATGGATGCCAGCTCGGTGGTCTGCGAGATCATCTGGTTGGTGTCCATGGGCGAGCTGGGGTCCTGGTTGCGCAGCTGGGTGACCAGCAGGTGCATAAAGACCTCGCTGTCCATGGTCTGTTTGGGCGTGCGGTCGGACGCGGCGGCAGTGCTGGTGCCGGCGGTTGCCACTACTGCTTCGATAGGCACAGGGTGGTCTCCTCTTCTAGGCCAGGAAGTCGATGGTTGATGCCGACGCGGGGAATCCCGGCCGGTAAGTGCGTGGAGCCGGGTCCGCCGGTATCCGCTCGGGATTGGCCGGGTTCTGCGTTGCAGGGCCCGGTTCCGTTCCCCGGTCCCGGCGTTCAGTCCCCGCGCCCGGGGCGTCCTGGGCGGAGAGCGAAAGGTTCGCGTTCATTCCCGAGCCGGCAAGGTCCCTGCGCAGGTCCGTCATGAGTGTCCGCAGCGCTTCGCGGCCGGCCTCGGACGGGGCAAAGAGCTCGATCCGCACGCCGTCGGCACCCACGTGGGCCCGAACGGTGACCGGTCCAAGATTGTCCGGGGTGATGCTCAGCGTCATCACGTGCTCCCCCTGCTGGGCCGTTGCCAGGGAAAACAGCGGCTGGGACACCTGTGGCAGCAGCGGGGTTGCTACGGGTGCGGCCGCCGGTGCCGCAGGCAGAACGGTAGCTCCGGAGACAGCCGCCTGGGGCTGCAGCGGGGACAGTGCCACAGCCGGCCCAACGGCCGGGGGTTCTGCCGCGCCCGTGGAAACCGGTACGGCGGTTCCGGCAGTGTCGGCGGTTCCGGCGGAGGGCAATGCGGCGGCGAATGCCGCCGCATTTGTTCCTGCACCGGATACCGGCACGGAGCCGGGAACCACTGTATTGCCTGGTGTCCCGATCGAGGTGTTCGACGCCGCTGCGGCGCCGCCCGTTGCCGCAACCACCGGCGCGGCGGGACTTGCTTGAACTGTGCCTGCGGGGACGGCGTTCGCCGGTGCTGCTGCCGGGGCGGCCGTGACTGCGGTGCCGGGCAAACGGCTTTCTCCGGGCACCGCGTTTGCCTCACCGGAGGTGGGGACGGCGGAAGCCTTCGGGGTACCGGCACCTGCCGCGTTCCGCGGAACTGCTGTAGCTGCTGCCCCGGTGACGACGACGGCCGTGCCGGCGGCAGCGGCGAAGCTGCCCGGGGTGGAGGCGGGGGCTGCGGCGGCCGTGCCCGTCGCACTCGACGACGTGGCTCCCCCGACAGGAATGCCGTCAACAGCTGCGGAACCGTTGGCTCCGCCACCGGTCGGGACTGCTGCCGGAAGGGAAGCACCCGCAAAGCCGCCAAAAGCCGTTGTCGGAGAGGGAGCCAGCGACTGCACCGATGATCCGGACACGGGCAAGGCGGGTGCAGGCTGCAGCGGGGAAACCGCGGCGCCCTCGCCGGCCTGGGACACGCCGGCAGAGTCTGCAGGGGCTGTTGCGGCGGCGGGTCCCTTTTGCTCCGACGCGGCAGCAGCTTTTCCGACGTCGGGGCCGGAATCGGGCCTCGAGGCGGCTCTGCTCGAGGTAGCTCGGTCGGAGGCGGCAAGGGCATCCTCAAACGTGGACCCGAATTGGTCCGCACCAACGCCGGCAGGGGCGGACCCCGGGGCAGCGGTCCGGGATGAGGCGGCGGGGGCGGCCGTGCGCGGCATGCCGGTGGAGACGCTCATGCTGCCGATCCCATCATGGCCGCCTGCGCAGCGCGGGCGGAAGCCACCAGGTCGGAGATTCCGGCGGCACTGGCAGCGCCGGCGCTACCAGCGGCACCGGCGGATTCCGTCGGCAGGATGCGGCGGATGGTGGTGAGGTTGGCATCGGTTTCCCACGCGTCGCGGATGGCGATGGTCTGGCCCGGCTGCGGCGCGTCCACTGCCTTTCCGTTGCCCAGGTAAATGGCAACGTGTCCGCCGTCGTGGCTGAAGAGCAGGTCCCCGGGCTGTGCGTCGGCCATGGAAGCGACCTCGGTCCCCGAGTTCATCTGGTCCCAGGTGACGCGCGGAAGGTTGTAGCCCAGATCCTTGTAGACGTTCTGCACGAAGGAAGAACAATCCAGTCCCTGCGCCGGATCGTTGCCGCCCCAGACGTAGGGCAGGCCAAGGTATTTCTGGACGGCATCGAGCACCTTGCCGTCCGCGGCCGTGCCGCCGGAGGCGGCGGTGTCCGTGCCCACCGACGCCGCGGAAGTCAGCGAGGACAGGGTGGAAGCGAACTCCGCATCGGACCCGGCCGTCGAGGCCGTGGAAGTGGCGGCGGCCGCCTTTGCGGCTGTTGTTCCGGAGAGCTGGCTCAGCGTGCTTCGGATTTCGTCGATCCGCCCCAGGGCGTCCGTCATGCTCATTAGTGGGCTTCCTTCTGCCGGCGGTGCCAGGCGGAGCCGGCGAGTTCGTCCAGGATGGTTTGTTCGGCGCGCAGGTCCTCGGCGGCTTCGGCCTCGACGAACTTACCTTCAAGCTTTTCCAGGCCCACGGAGCGGGCACGTGCGGATGAGAATTCGGCGCGGGCCGCCTCCACTTCCGCGGTATGGCGCGTGCCCAGCGCGTTCAGATCGGCGAGCATGCTGCGCGAGGAGGCACGGGCGGCCGCAATCGCGTTCATGGTTGCCGCATCCACAGCATCGCTGAGGGTCTGCGAGGTTTCGAGGGCGTTGTAGGCCTCGGCACGGGCTTCGTGTGTTTCCCGCATGCGGACATTGGCCGCAGCGAGTTCGCCTGCGGCGCGGTCCTGCTGCAGCTGGCGCAGTCGAAGCAGGCCGGCCAGGGGGAAGGCCCGGGACATCAGGACACCCCCAGCATCCGGGTGAGAGTGTGCAGCTGCGCCCAAGCGGTCTCCGCCGGGGTCTGTTCGTCCATGCGCTGCTGCAGGAAGGCGTTGATGGCGTCCTGGTTGTCTACTGCCGCGTCCACCAGGGGATTGGATCCGCGTTGGTAGGCGCCGACGTCGAGCAGGTCCTGCGCCGCCTTCCGCGCAGCCATGACCCGGCGCAGCGTTGACGCAGCATCGCTGCGTTCGCGCGGGTTTACCCGGGAGGCAACGCGGGAAATGGAAGCAAGTGCGTCAATTGACGGGAAGTGGCCGGAGACGGCCAGCTTACGGTCCAGGACTACGTGTCCGTCGAGGATGGATCGCGCGCTGTCGGCGATGGGCTCGTTGTGGTCATCGCCGTCCACGAGCACGGTGTACATGCCGGTGACGGAACCGCGTTCGCCGGTGCCGGCGCGCTCGAGCAGCTGCGCAAGCAGGGAGAAGGTGGAGGGCGGGTAGCCGCGGGTGGCCGGTGGTTCGCCAACTGACAATCCGATTTCACGCTGGGCCATGGCCACACGGGTCAGGGAATCCATCATCAGCATGACGTCGGCACCGCGGTCACGGAAGGATTCGGCAATCCGGGTGGCCACAAACGCGGCACGCAGGCGCATGAGCGCAGGTTCGTCCGATGTCGAGACCACCACGATGGACCGTGCCAGGCCCTCGGCGCCCAGGTCGTCTTCGAGGAACTCGCGGACTTCACGGCCGCGCTCCCCTACCAGGGCGATCACGGACACTTCCGCGTCGGTGCCGCGGGCAATCATGGACAGCAGCGAGGACTTGCCGACGCCGGAGCCGGCGAACAGGCCCATGCGCTGGCCGCGCCCGACGGTGGTGAGGGTGTCCATTGCACGGACGCCGAGCTGCAACGGGGTATTGATGCGGGTGCGCAGCATGGCGGACGGGGTTTCGTGGTCCAGCGGGACAAAGGCCTCAACCTGCAGCGGACCCTTGCCGTCGATGGGGCGGCCGAGGCCGTCCAGCACCCGGCCGAACAGGCCGGTGCCGGTGGGGACCAGCAGCGGTGTGCCCTTGGAGCGTGCCGGAGTTCCGGCGGTCAGGCCGGTGAGCCGGCCGAAGGGCATGCAGCGGATGCCCTCACGGGTGGCTGCCACCACTTCGGCGTCCACCTCGGATCCGGGGTGTCCGATGGACACCAGTTCGCCCACGCCGCAGTCAAGGCCGGCGATTTCAATGCTCAGGCCCAGGACGGAGGACACCCGGCCAATGCGCTGCGGTGCGGCGGAGCGCAGGGCTGCCGTGAAACGGTCGGCGCGGGGGCGCCACGTGGTGGTGGTCATGAGTCCTCCCCCAGCAGTGCGCTGCGGGCACGCTCGACGGCGGAACTCAGCGAGGCGTCCAGGTAGCCGTCCGGGAACTCGGTGACGGCGTCGCCCCGCTGCAGGCCGGCGTCGCCCACAAACTCCACCCGGGCGCGGCGGAGCGTGTCTTCATCCAGGGACGCGAGGTCCACCGGATGCATGCGGACGCGCTGCACCAGGTCGGTGTCCACGCCTTCCAGGGCACGGGCCAGCGCTGAGCGGCCGGACGTGTCGCCGGAAGCGAGTTCCCGGCCCAGCAGCGCTTCGGCCAGATCTATTGCTGCAGCGGCCAGTGCGTCCTGGACGTCGGTGATCAGGGCGACGGTGCGGCCTTCGAGGCTGAAGACAGCGGAGTTAAGGGCGGAAAGGCTCCGGTTGATGCGTTCCTGGCCGCGGCGCATTTCGTCGTCGTACTGCTCCCGCAGGGTGCGGCGCAGCAGGTCGGTGTCCGCCGCGGCGGCCCGAAGGCCGGCGGCGTAGCCGGCTGCGTGGCCGCGGGCTTCCACCTGCGCGTTGAGCTGTGCTTCGTCCGTGGCGCCGAGTGAGGTGTAGACCAGGCGGGAGAACGTCTGCTCGTCAGTAGACATATTCTTCCTCGTCCGCGTGGTGCACCTCGATGATGCCCTGGGCTTCCATTTCACGGATGGCCCGGACAATGTTGGCGCGTGCCTCTTCCACCTGCGAGAGGCGGGCGGGGCCGGAAACCTTGATTTCGTCGTCGAGCAGTTCGCGGTTGCGTTCGGAGACGTTGGTGCGGATCGCGTCCAGCACCGCCTCGGAGGCGCCCTTCATGGCGAGGGCCAGGGTGCCGACGTCGATGCCGCGCAGCACCAGCTGCACGTCCCGGCGTTCGAGCTTGACCAGGTCGCCGAAGGTAAGCATCCGGGAGCGGACTTCTTCGGCCAGCTCCGGATCACGTTCTTCGAGCGCTTCGAGCAGCGCACGTTCGGTGACTGCGTCGGAGCGGTTGATGATGTCCACCAGGGGCTGCACGCCGCCGATCGCGTCGGTTGCCTCGCGGGCGGCGCCCAGCGCCGAGGCACGTGCCCGCAGCGTTTCGGCGACCACGCGCACGGCTTCCGGGGTGGCGCGGGCCATGGTGGCAATGGCCTGTGCGACGTCGGTGCGCAGCTCTGAATTCAGACCGGTCAGAACAGCGGAGGCACGCTGGGGACGCATATGCGCCAGCACCAGGGCAATGGTCTGCGGCAGTTCACCGTCCAACAGTGAAATCACCTGGTTGGGCTCGGCGGTTTCGAGGAATTCGAAGGACTTGCCCGCCATCGATGAGGCAAGGCGTTCCATCACGCCGGAGGCGCGCTCCACACCGAAGGACGCTTCGAGCAGTCCCATGGCGACGTCGCGGCCGCCGTGGGCGCGGCGGCGGCCCTCAATGGTCATTTCGTAGAACTCGTTGATGGCGTCCTCGGCCACGGCAGAGTCAACCCGGCGAAGCCGGACAATCTCGGCCGCGATGGCCTGCGCCTCGGCCTCGGTGAACTGCTGCATAACCACCGCGGCCCGGGAGGTTTCCAGCTGCATCAAAATGATGGCAGCCTTCTGGGTGCCGGTCAGCTCGTCCGATCCCGGATCCTCCAGGGCGGCGCTCAGGGCGAGGGAGGACCCGTTGGCGGCAGCGGCAAAGGGCAGTCCGGCCGGGGCAGTGGCAACGTCGGTCATGCTCGGGTGTCCTCCATGAGGTTGCGCAGGTAGTCAGCGGTGCGTACCGGGTCCTGTGCTGCCAGGGCATCAAGTTCGGCCCGCTTGCGGTCCTGGTCCACGGCAGCAGCAACAATCTGCATGGAGGCGGTGTCCGTGGAGACGAGCGGCGCGGGTTCGCTCAGCATGGTGAGGCCCGCGGCCGGCGCCAGTGGATCCAGCTCCGGCAGTTCACCAATGTCGATGGCTTCGCGGTTCTGCCTGCGGGAGCGCATGGCGTACGCGACCAGGGCCAGGATGACCAGCAGGACGATGCCGGCCACGATGATTCCCATCTGGAGCATCTGGGCGCGGCGTTCGGCTTCTTCTTCTGCCTGCGCGCCGGCCAGGGCGTCCTGCGCACTGGTAGCGCCGTCCGCGTTGAAGGAGACCATTTCGACCGTGATCTCGTCTCCGCGCTCTGCGTTGATGCCGGCGGCGGTGGCGACCAGGGCTTCCAGGTCTGCCACGTTCAATCCGGCGGCCGCGTTGGTGTTCAGTGCCACCGAGACCGTCTGGCGGTTCAGGGAACCGGCCGGGATGTCCCGGGTTTCGGTCACCTTGTTCACCGCGTTGTTCTTGGTGCTCGTCTCGGAGCGGAAGGCACCGTCGTCGCTTCCTCCGTTGGGCACGGCGATGTTGTCCGGGCCCAGGATGCCTGCGGCGCTGCCGTTGGCACCGCCGGTGTATTCCTCGGTGCTGGTGGCTTCGTTCAGCGCCGGCGTATCCTCCGGGGCGGTGAAGGATTCTTCCACCCGGTTGGCGGATTCATAGTTCATGTCCGCGGCCACGGCCACTGTGGCGTTGCCGGGACCCACCACGCGGTCCAGCATGGTCTGCACGGAAGCGGTGACCCGTTCCTCGTAATCGGTGGCCTGCTTGTCAGCCGAACCGGTA
This sequence comes from Arthrobacter jinronghuae, assembly GCF_025244825.1. Lineage (NCBI taxonomy): Bacteria > Bacillati > Actinomycetota > Actinomycetes > Micrococcales > Micrococcaceae > Arthrobacter > Arthrobacter jinronghuae. The sequence continues at coordinate 434,091 of NZ_CP104263.1, read as the reverse complement.
GTGCCGGTTCCGACTGCGGAAAGCACGGTGCCGGTGGCATCGATAACGGCCACGTCGGTGGACTGCATGCCGTCAACCGAGGCTGAGGTCAGGTGCACAATGGCGGAGACCTGGTCCGAGCTGAGCGTGGTCCCGTTCTGCGTTTCCACGAACACGGAGGCGGTGGGATCTGCCTTTTCGGAGACAAACACGGTGTCTTCGGGGATGGCCAGCTGCACGGAGGCGTTCTTCACGCCGTCGATGGCACCTACGGTCTTGGCAATCTCGCCTTCCAAGGCCCGCTTGTAGGTTACGGACTGCTGGAATTCCGAGGAGGTGACTCCCATTTCGTCCAGCAGCGAGTAGCCGCCGCTGGATTCGGACGGCAGGCCGGCACCGGCGGCCTTGAGCCGCTGGTCGTACACGTGCTCCTCCGGCACCATGATGGTGCCGCCGCCGTTGGCAACCTCGTAGGGAACGCCGTCTGTCTTGAGCTGTTCCACGATGCTGTTGGCGTCCGTGGCTTCGAGGCCGGAGAACAGCGGGGTGTAGGCCGGCTTGGTCAGCCAGGAAGCAAGCAGTGCAATGCCGAGGGCCACCACGGCGATACCGATAATGGCGATGGTCTTCTGTGCCAGGGTGAACTGGCCTACCGTCTTGCCCAGCCGGCCGGTCATTGCGCTCATGGGTCCGGGCATCAGGCCTGCATCCGCATGATCTCGTTGAACGCGTCAACGCCCTTGTTCCGCACTCCGGCGACAAGTTCGAGGGTGACGGAGGCCCGGGTGGACGCGATGGTGGCTGCATGGATGTCATCCAGGTCGCCGGTCACGGCCTGCACGGCGAGTGTCTTGGACGTGGCCTGCAGTTCAGTGACGTTGTCCACGGCTCCGGTGAGCTGCGTGGCAAAGGAGGAACCGTCAGTGGAGACGGCAGGCTTTACGGCTTCCATGTACCCCGTCGGCGTGGTGCTGCTGACTGCAGCGATGGCGGGAACGGGCATTAGGAGCGTCCAATCTGCAGTGCTGCTTCGTATGTGCTCTTGGCACGGTCAACCACGGCGGCATTTGCTTCGTAGCCGCGCTGGGCAAGGATCAGGTTGCCCATCTGTTCCGACAGGTCAATGTCCGGGTAACGGACGTAGCCTTCGGCATCGGCCAGGGCGTGGTCCGGCTGGTAGACCATCCGGCCCTCGGCGTCGCCGTACTCCACGCCTGTGACGTGGACTCCGGTGCCTTCCCGGCCTTCCTGGGCTACGACGTAGCGGGCCTGGAAAGCAGCACCGTCGGTGCTGGAGACATTGTTGGCGTTGGCCAGGTTGTCGGAAACTGCATCCAGCCACTTGCGGTGCGTGGTGAGTCCGGTTGCGGCAATGCCGATGGCATCGAAAGTCATTAGTTGGTCCTCAATGCCGTGCGGAGGGAATTGGCTTCTCCGCCAACGGCTTGGGTGGCGAACTGGTAGCGCAGCACAGTGTCGATATTGGACAGTGTTTCGGTGTCCAGGTTGACGTTGCTGCCGTCCAGGCGGGTGGGTTCAAGTGAACGCGAGGTGGTGGCGGCGACTGCTCCGTTGCCGGCTTTCACCGACTTAGCGAGGGCGTCTTCGAAAGAAACGCGCTGGGCCTGGTAGCCGGGGGTATTCACATTCGCAATATTGTTTGCGATGGTCCGCTGACGGAGGGCAAGACCGTCCAGGGCGCTTTGCAGCGCAATGGAGGAGACGGAATCGAACACAGTGAAACCCAGTTCTCGCTAAAGGGACAGTGCGGCCGATCCGTGGCCTCTTTCATGAGCTATCCGTGCTCATTAATAGTTATCGGCCGAATTAACGAGTACGTAAGCTGTAATCACGTAATTTTTTGGTTTTCCGCAAGTATGCGGTATGGAAAAAGTAAGCAGTCTTCCGATTAAGCTGCTTTTAGCCATCAACTTCGAGATAAACGGCCGACGCCGCCGGGCCAGGGACACTGCGAATCAGCAGGGACTGCTTCCGGTTGGTCCGCGACTCGCTGCGCAGCTGGGCGTATGCCCGGGTCTGCGCCTTGGCCAGCAGCCGGGCACGGGTAAGGAGCTCCGCGGGGAGCGGGCCGAGTTCCGCCGGCGGTTCCCAGTCGGCCGCCACGTCGCGAGCCTGTTGCGTCAGGGACTGTCCTTCCAGGAAGGACTCCAGGTTGTCTTCGAGCTGCGTGAGGACAGTTTCCCAGAGCACAATATTGGCCAGCTCTTCGTCGCTGCGGTAGGGCTCTGCCGATTCAGCCGACACCGAGTACCCCTCCGGGTATACCGGCAGCGGCAGGCGTTGCGCCGGCGGCAGGGAGCTGGCCCGCCGCTTCATGCCAGGCCACCCGGAGCGGCTCCAGCAGGTCGATGCATTCGCGGGTCTGCTGCGCGTTCCGGCCCACGTTGGCACTCACCAGGGTGGAGAGCGAGTAGGCGTAGATCGCTTGCAGATTCTCCGCGCCGTCCCACACGTCTGTCTTCAGGGTGCCCAGCAGCTCGGTGATGATGGCCTGAGCGTGGATCAGGTTCTCGGATGCCACGGCCCAGTCTGCCTGCTGCTGCGCGGTTTCCGCACGGGTCAGGTCCAGCAGGAGGCGGTCATAAAGCATGGTCAGCAGGCGGGCCGGGGAGGCCGACATTACCGCGTTGCGGGCGTATTCGGCCCGTTTGGCGGCCATTGAGTAGTTCACGTTCACTTCTTACTCGAGGAGGCGGAGAAGGAATCCAGCTGGGAGGTGAGCCAGTCCATTTGGCTGTTGAGCTTGCCGAGCGTGACTTCCAGGGTGGACCAGGTCCGGGACAGCGTGGCCTGCCGGGATGACAGCCGGCGGTCCCAGTCCGCAATCTGCGTGTTCAGGGACCGGACTTCGCTCTCCTGGCCCTTGATCCGCAGGGTGATGCTGCCCTCGTACTTGTCCGAGATGTCCTTGCCGGCGGTCTCTACCCGGGAGGCGATGGTCTGCAGGGCGGCCTGGGTTTTTTCCGGGTCGGCCTTCAGGGCGGCGGCGAACTTGTCGGCGTTGAACTCCACCGTGCCGTCCTTGGTGATGATGATGCCGATTTCCGACGGCGACCGTCCGTCCACCGGGGACGTGGCGGCGCGCATGATCGTGTCCTTGAGCGCCCGCACCCCCGAGTCTCCGGTGAACTGGCCGCCGGTGGCCTTGGTGGTGCCGTCGGCGGTGGACACGCTGACCGCGGAGTTTCGGTTGATGTAGCTGAAGACGTCCACCAGGCCGGCCACGAGCTTCGCGGCGACATCGGTGACGGCCTTTTCGTCACGGTTCACGCTGACGGTAACCGGGGCGGCGGAGACTTCCTTGACCGAGACATCGACCCCGGGGAGCAGATCCGCGAAGGTGTTGGTGGCGGACGTGATGAGAGTTTCCGCACCGGCAACCCCGGCCCACAGGGTGACCTGCGCATCCTGGGCGGGCCGGATATTGCCAAGGTCAGTGCCGTTGTGCGAGATGCTGAACGCACCCTCGCTGCCCGTGGCCGTGGCGGTGAACTGCATACGGTACTGCGCTACGCCGTCGACGCTGCCGGCAGCGATCTTCACGGCAGTGATGCCGAGGTTGGCCTTATTGACCGTGTTGATCACCTCGTCCAGGCTCTTGCCCGCGGTGTCGAATTCGGTAATGGTGCCGTCCGCCGAGATGGACAGGGCGTCGCCGTTCGGCCACGCCGCCATGGCTCCGGAGAGGGACACCTGGGCAGTGGCGAGCCGGTCCACGCGGATGTCCAGGGCACCTGCGGCGGCACCCGGTTTAGTCACGACGGTGACTTTGTCCGAGGATGCGGTCGCAGAGTAGAGATCGGTTCCGGCGGGCTTGGCGACCTTGCCGGCGGTCTCCGCCAGGGAGGCGATCTTGGCATTGAGGTTCTGCAGGGCGGTGACGAAGGTCTGGCTGGAGCTGACTTTTTGCTTCAGCATTGCCTGCGGGCGGGCTTCCACCGCCATCAGCTGGGCAATCATGGCCGTGGTGTCGGTACCGGTGGTGATGCCGTCTATGCCTGCCATGCCTGCTCCTTCTGCTTTTGTGCTGCGCTGATCGGGCCGGGCCCGGACATGGGAACGGCAGGTACTGGGCTGACGGCGGAGGCTGTGAGGTCCAAGTCATCTGCCTCCGCCGCCAGCGGCCATTTACCTGCCGGTGTTACTGGTGGTGCTTATTTACTACTGCAGGAGCTGCATCACGCCGCTGTTCATCTGGTTGGCCTGGGCCAGCATTGCGGTGCCGGCCTGGGACAGGATCTGCGAGCGGGTGAAGCTTGCCATTTCCACAGCCATGTCCGTATCGGTGATGCGGGACTTGGCAGCGGAGAGGTTCTCGATGGAAACATTCAGGGACTTCGTGACCGATTCCAGCCGGTTCTGGGAAGCACCCAGCTCCGAGCGTGCGGTGGAGATGGTCTTGATGTCCTCATCGAGAGCCGCGATGGTTTCCAGTGCCTTGGCGGCGCTGACGAAGCCACCGGTTGCGGCAGTTTCACCTTCGGCAGGGGTGCCGGCAAGATCTGTTACAGCCTTGCCGATTGCCGCAACGTCAACCAGGTTCACATCGATCTGATCGTTGCCCGCCACCCCGCCGGCACCGATCTGGAAGGTCAGCTTCGTGGGCACTGCATCGCCGCCAGCCGCAGGAGCCTTCGAATTCAACAGGTCGATACCGTTGAAGTTCGTCGAGTTGCCGATGCGGGTCAACTCTTCACCCAGCGCCTTGACCTCAGTGGAGATCGCTGCACGGGAGTCCGCGTTGTTGGAATCGTTACCGGCCTGGACAGCCAGATCACGGACGCGGTTCAGGATGGAGTGAACCTCGGTCAGGGCACCTTCAGCGGTCTGGATAACGCTGATGCCGTCCTGGGCGTTGCGGGCGGCAACAGTCATGCCGCTGACCTGGTTCTTCAGGCCTTCCGAGATGGCCAGGCCGGCTGCGTCATCGGCAGCACGGTTGATGCGCAGGCCGCTGGAAAGCTTCTCCAGGGACTTGGCCTGTGCATTCTGGTTCATGTTCAGGTTGCGGTAGGCGTTGGTTGCCGCGGTGTTGGTGTTGATTGTGAAACCCATGATGTATTCCTCCGTGAGTGGGCTGTGTTCGCAGGCCCATCCATGGGCCTACACCACTAGTTATCGGCGGAGTACCAAGGGGTGTTAGGAGTTTCAAAAAGTAATTTGAGAAAGTTTTAGTCCCGGCACAGAACCCCTAGGACGCCGCCGGATTAAAAGTCGCCGGACGGCCCGGAACACCCATCAGCCCGGGAACAAAGGCCTGCGCGCCGGGAAGGGCCGGGGCGAGATGGTGCCGGGTGATGCCGCCGGCGGTGCGGTCCCCCACAGAGGTGAGGTAGGCGTTGCGGCGGGCCGGGGCAATCCGGGACACCAGTTCCGGGGCTGCACTGGTATCGGAGTAATGCGTGCCCAGGCCGTCACGGAGGAGGCGGACGGCTTCGGCCCGCTGCTGGGACACTGCCGAGTGGGTGCTGCCGAGCTCTTCGGCTAGTTCCTTGACCGTGCGGTCGTGGAAGTAAATCTCTTCCACTACATACCGCATCTTTTCCGGCAGGGCCGCGACGGCGGCCTGCAGGTACTTCAGGCGTTCGGAGGCCAGGAGGGACCCCTCGGGCGACGGCATGTCTGCGATCAGGAAATCCGTCACGGATTCGTCCAGGCTGGACACCGTGCGGGAAGCATCCGACAGTGCATCTTGGGCCACCGTGCGGTCCACACCCAGGGCGGAGGCAATCTCATCCACATTGGGTGTGCGGCCCAGGGCGCCGGTGAGGGTTTCCTTGACCGAAAGGGTTTCCTTGATCCGGCGGCGGGCCGAGCGCGTGGCCCAGTCGTTGGAACGCATTTCATCCGCAAAGGCGCCGACGATGCGGCGGCGGGCATAAGCTCCGAAGGGAACACCCAGCTCCGGATCAAAGGAGTCGGCAGACGTTATAAGGGCAATGGATCCAGCCGAGGCCAGGTCGTCACGCGACAGGTGCGTGGCCTTGGCGCAGACTTCGGATACGAGATAACCAACCAATGGCAGATTTTCCACAACCATTGCATTACGTTCGGCGCGATTCAATTTGGACCCCCAAGCCCTTGTTCCCCAACTGTCCCCCAATACTGCGACCAGTTGCGCGCCTGCTTCGTGATCAGCGGCTGAGTCCGCTGGTGAATCCACGCTGAAGCGCTTTAGCTGAAACATACCACTTACATTGAAGATGAACCGGCCGATAGTGATTTGTGGCGGACGTATTGGAATGCGGACGCCGAACCAAAGACTTTTGCCGCAGGTTGGGGCCTGAAATCAGACGTCTTATTCCGCTTTAGAGACATTCAGTGCACCACCTAGGAGGTGAGCAAAGCATGGGTACCCAGAAACTCTCGGCCCTTCTATGGGAAGAGCGCGAGTTGTTGGAACTTCTTGTGTTCAAGCTCGAAGAAGAACAACTGCTGCTCACCTCCGGAAAAACCAAATGGCTGACGCACGCCACGCGCGAGGTTGAACAGGTCCTCGAGCGCCTCCGCGGAGCCGACCTCGGCCGGGCTGTTGCCGTTGCCGGACTCGCCGTCGAATGGGGCACCTCCGAAAACGCCACGCTGCGTGAACTGGTGGCCGCAGCTCCTCCCGGTCCGTGGACGGAAATCTTCAGCGCGCATCTGCAGGCCATGACCGAGCTGACCGTAAAGATCCGCGAGCTGCGCGATATCAACGAACAGTTCCTGCGTACTGCGGCACGCTCGGCCCAGGAAACGTTGGCAGGGCTAAGCCCGGAAGCGAATACCTACACGGCGTCCGGCACCTCGGCCGCCCCCACCTCAGCCGCCCGGCTGGTTGACCAGAGCATTTAAGGTTTAAGGACTCCAGAGAATGAGCACCTTCAGCGGTCTGAACACGGCGTACACGGGCCTCACCGCCGCCCGCAAGGGCCTGGATGTCGTCGGCCAGAACGTGGCCAACGCGAACGTGGCCGGCTACACGCGGCAGCGCCTGAATACTTCCGCGGTTCCTTCCCTTGCCCCCGCCGGCCGCTTCGCCGCCCCTACCGGGGTAGGCCAGGGCGTATCGGTGGATTCCATTGCCCGGCTGGGCAGCCAGCAGCTGGACACCCGGGTACGCAGCACCGCAGCCGTCGCCGGGTATTCCGCCGTCCGCGCCAACGCGCTGATCGAGCTGGAGGACGGGTTCAAGGAGCCGGGTAAGAACGGGCTCTCCACGGCACTGCAGAACTTCTCCGCGGCCTGGGACGGAATTTCCCACAATCCCTCGGACAACACTGCCGCTGCCGTGCTGCTCAGCGCGGCCAGCAGTGCCGCAGGGCAGATCGCCAACGGCTACAACGCGGTTCGGGACCAGTGGAACAGCACCCGCAGCGGGCTCAATGACATGGTCACTGAGCTGAATTCCAGCGCAAAGCAGCTCGCCAGCCTTAACGGTGCCATCCGCTCCACGCTCGCCTCCGGTGCGTCGGCGAACGAGCTCGTTGACCAGCGCAACGCGCTGGCCACCACCATCGCAGCGCTTAGCGGCGCCACGGTGCGGGAATCCTCCGACGGCATGGTGGACGTCCTCATCGACGGGAATGCACTGGTGTCCGGCACGAATGCCCGTTCCCTCCAGGTCACCGGCGGAAAGACCATGGACGATGCGCAGGAGCCCGTGGTGGGCTGGACGGACCGGCCCGGCTCGGCAGGCATCGGCAAGGGCGAAATTGCCGGCGCCGCGTCGCTCCTCGCTGCGGCCGGCAACGGCGGCGTCTTCGCGCAGGCCGCAGCTTCCTACAACGAGGTTGCCGCCTCACTGGCTTCCAGCGTCAACGATCTGCACCGTCAAGGCGCAACCACAGCCGGCAAAACCGGCGGTGATTTCTTCAGCGTGGGCACCCCTGCCGCAACCACGCTGGCGACCTTGCCGACCGATGCCTCCGGCATTGCCTCGGGCCGACCGGGTTCGGGAACACTTGACGGCGGTATCGCCGACCAGATTGCCCAGCTGGGTTCCAAGGCCGGGTCCGCGGACAAGGTCTGGAGCGCCTTCGTCACGGCCACCGCGTCGCAGAGCCGCGCCGAACTGCAGCAGGCCACGCTGGCCGACGTCGCGTCCTCCTCCGCGCTGGATCTTCAGCTTTCCAACGCCTCGGTGGACCTGGATGAAGAAAACGTGAATCTGCTGATGTATCAGCACGCCTACCAGGGTGCCTCCCGCGTCATGAGCGCCATTGACGAAATGCTCGACACCCTCATTAACCGCACCGGAATTGTTGGAAGGTAACCCCTTGATCAGCCGCACCACGAACCAGACCATGGCCCGCACGGCCCAGCAGAACCTGCAGGCCAGCATGTCGCGGATGGCCAAGCTGCAGGAGCAGGTCGCCTCCTCCGCTGCCATCGCCCGCCCATCCGACGACCCCGCGGGGACCGCCAATGCACTGAAGGTAAGGTCGGAAATCCGGGCCAACGTGCAGTACACATCCAATGTGAGCGACGCCGAGGGCTGGCTAACCGTCACCGACAATGCGCTGACCAACACCACTGACATCCTGCGGCGGGTGAAGGACCTCACGCTCAATGCTGCCAACGGCACGCTTTCGCCGACCGACCGCAAGGCCATCGCCACCGAACTCTCCGGCTTGAAGACGAACCTGCTGCGCGAGGCCAACACCACCCACCTTGGCCGCACGGTGTTCGCAGGCACCTCGGACACCGGCAAGGCGTTCAGCGAAGCGGACGGTGCCTACGCCTACAGCGGCAGCGGAACCCCCACCACCCGCCGACTGGACAGCGGCACCCAGATGCGCGTGGACACGGACGGTGAAGCCGTTTTCGGCAAGGGAGACAACTCGGTCTTTCGGATGATGGACAACCTCGTGGCAGACCTTGAAGCGAACAACGATGTCAGCGGCTACCTGCCGAAGGTTGACGCGGCGGCCAACACCGTCCTGATGGAACACTCCGCGTTGGGTGTCCGGCACGCTGCCACACTCAACGCCAAGGACAACCTGGCCGAAAAGTCCATCAGTCTGGAAACCCGCCGCTCCGGGATCGAGGACCTGGACACGGCGAAGGTCATCCTGGACATGAAGCTGCAGGAAGTCGCCTACCAGTCGGCCCTCGCCGTGACGGCCAAGGCACTTCAGCCGACCCTCATGGACTTCCTGCGATGAGCACCGGCCTGACGTTCCTGACTCCTCCTCCGGGGCTCGCTCCGGAGGTGCACTTCGACCTCCAAGAGATCGAAGGTGCCGCCGGCCTGTTCGCCATGACCGCGGCCGGCAGCGCCGACGGCGGCAGCAGGCGCCTCTACGTGCTGGACGCTTCCGTCTATCTTCCGGATTACCACCCGGAAATCACCGACGAACAGCGTCATCAGCTGGAGCTGGTGACTCCCGAGGACGCTGCCGTGCTCGTGGTGGCCAATCCGACGGCTGACGGGACCACCGTGAACCTGCTGGCGCCGATTGTGGTCAACCTGTCCACGGGCAGCTGCGCCCAGGTGATCCTTGAAGGCCAGGACTGGCCGGTCCGCGCCCCGCTGGAGCCGGTCGCCGCGTAGGCCTCCAACACAAAAGGCGCACGTTCCGCGGAACGTGCGCCTTTTGTACTTAACCCGGAGGCTTAGGCGAAGTCGGCTGTGGCCGGATCCGCACCGTAGCGGGTGCCGTTGTCGAGTGCGTTGATGGCCTCGATGTCTTCGTCACTCAGCTTGAGGTTCAGCGCTTCCCAGTTTTCCCGGATGCGGGATTCCGTGACGGACTTGGGGATCACAATGCTGCCCAGGGCCAGGTGCCAGGCAATGACAACCTGGGCCGGGGTGGCGCCGTCGTACTTCCCAGCGATCTCAACGAGCTTGGGATCCTCGAGCAGGCCCTTGCCGGAGCCCAGCGGGGACCAGGACTCGTGCAGGATGTTGTGCTCTGCCTCGAAGGCACGCAGGTCCGCCTGGTTCAGGTACGGGTGGGTTTCCACCTGGTTCAGGACCGGGACGACGCCGGTGGCGTCGATGATTTCCTGCAGTGCGTCCTTGGTGAAGTTGCAGACGCCGATGGACTTCACGCGGCCCTGCTTCTGCAGCTCAACCAACGCCTTCCAGGTGTCCACGTACTTGTTCTGCTTCGGCTGCAGCCAGTGGATCAGGTACAGGTCCAGGGTTTCCAGGCCGAGGCGCTCCATGGAGGCGTCGAAGGCCTTGAGGGTTTCTTCGTAGCCCTGGTCCGCGTTCCACACCTTCGTGGTGATGAACATGTCCTCGCGGGGGACGGAAGTGGCGGCGATGGCACGGCCGACGCCGGCTTCGTTGCCGTAGATCTTGGCCGTGTCGATGTGGCGGTAGCCAACCTCGAACGCCTGTCCCACTACCTTTTCGGCAACCTCGTCCTCAACCTGCCACACGCCGTAGCCGAGCTGGGGGATGGTGTTGCCGTCATTGAAAGTCAGTACCGGTGATGTAGTCATCCCCTCATCCTTGCCCTGATACCGGGCAGGACAAAGCGGATAAGCTCACCGCGAAAACCCGACGTAATGTATTCCCGGTTTTCCAAATTTTCTTTTGCGGGGTTTGCCGGTATTTCGGGAAAACCTTTTCCTACTTCCGGGAAATCCCGGATTCCAGGGCGCTGAGCAGCGCGCGTTCGGCTTCAACCACGTCCTCCTGGACCAGTTCCGCGCGGCGCCGCACATTGTCCAGGCCGGCGGACGCGATCCCCCAGCGTTCCCCTTCCAGCCGTGACATGGCGGCGGCTTCGGCGGCGGCGGCCAGGGAATTTCCGCTGCGGGACAGCGCGCGGTGCACTGCGGTCAACGCTCCGGGAATGTTCTGCCCCGTACTGGGCAGGTGCAATTGGGCAGAGACACACACCTCCCGGACGCGCGGCAGCAAACCCGCAAGGTCATTGGCCACGGTCACCAGCTCGTTGTAGATGCCGTCATCTTCCACGCCCTCGAGCATCTGGTAATAGCGGTCCAGGCCCCGCGTAAAGCGGTCGTGCGCACGCCGCCAGACGCCCTTGCCGAGCTCCGCGTCATCTTTCCGCCCCTGCCGGGCGGCTGCAAAAAGTGCCATTAATGTCCTACAAGTACTGGCCGGGGCCCGATTGCGGTTCCTGCCGCGGGCTGCCCGTCCCCTGGGAAGCTCGGTGCGGTTCCCCATCGTCTCCGATAACAACGCCGGGCGCCAGTATGGTCCCGGGCGGCAGCTGGCGCAGCTGCAGGCGCCCGGCCGCGTGGCTGGCGGTCTGCTGCGCGGCGATGGCCGTCTGGATGCCGCGGAACAACCCTTCGAGCCAGCCCACCATCTGGGCCTGCGCAATCCGCAGCTCCGCATCGGTAGGGGTGGAATCATCCAGGAACGGCAGGTTGATCCGGTGCAGCTCGTTCACGAGTTCCGGGGCCAGCCCGTCCTCGAGTTCCTTCAGGGACCGGGAATGGATCTCCGCCAGCCGGTTGCGCGCCGCATCGTCCAGCGGAGCGTTGCGCACTTCGTCCAGCAGCTGCTTGATCATGGTGCCGATCCGCATCACCTTTGCCGGCTCATCCACCAGTTCGTTGAGCTTCGCCGGCCCTGCCTTGCCCTTGGCGTGTCCGGACACCTCATGGCTGTCCCCGGAGTGGTCCACCGCTCCGGCGTCACCGGCGGGTGCACCGGCGGGTGCCGTACCGTCGTCGGCGGGCGTCTGTTCTGACTTCTGCCCAGTCCCCGGAGCCGCCTCGTGGCGCTCGGAGGGTCCGTTCTGATCGGTCATGGCATTAATGCTCTCACGGTTGGCGGCGGTTACCCCGCGGGCGGGCCGTTTTCGGGTACCGTCCTCCGGTTTTGGCGTTCCCTCCAGTGAAGCAGGCAGAACCCAGGCGTCCCAAGGGCAAGCAACGAAGCGAAACAACGACGGCGGCACCGCAGCTGAGGCAATCAGCTGCGGTGCCGCCGTCGTACTTATTGCCGGACCGGCTGCCGCGCTAGCAGCAGCGGCCCTCCGGGTTGGCGTCCTGCCGGTCCATCTTGTCCCGCCAGAACTCCCGTTCGCTCATCAAGGGCGAGGTGCAGCCGGACGCGGCATGGAAGTCCGTGTACTTGCGGTACGCGTCCTCCCCCATCACGTCCCGGAAGAACCGGACGAACCCGGCCACCCCGTGCCGGACGGTGACGGCGGCACTCATGTGTGCGCCGCCCTCTTTGCGGGCCGGTCATCCTCCGGCAGCGAGTCCCACTGGGCCATGATCTCCTTTTCGGCCGGCGTCGCCAGGAAACCGGCCGGTGCGAACGTGCGGGACGGAACGGCCGGGTCCTCGGCGCTCGGGGCGCCGCCCGAACGGAAGGACCGGATGCTGGCAATGATGGCCGTGATGATGACGATGATCGCCAGGGTCACGAACACCACCGAGAGCGTGGTCTGGATGAGCGTGTTGCGCACCACCGCCTCCATGGCCTCCACGGTCTTGGCCGTGCCGAAGCTGGTTTTCCCGTCGGCCAGTGCCTGCTGGAAGGCCTCATGGTTGGCCCAGTACCCCACGCTCGGCACCGGCGAGAAGATCTTGTAGAACGACGCCGTGATGGTCACCACCGCGGCGAACGCCAGGGGCAGTGCCACGATCCAGAGCCACTTGAATGCGTTCTTCTTGGCGATGATTGCCATGCAGATGGCCAGCGCAATGGCGGCCAGGAGCTGGTTGGCGATGCCGAAGAGCGGGAACAGCGTATTGATGCCGCCCAGCGGGTCCGTGACCCCCATGATCAGGATCGACCCCCAGCCGGCGACCATGATTGCCGTACATATCCAGGCTCCGGGGCGCCAGGACATGTCCTTGAACTTCGGGGCCACGTTGCCGATGGTGTCCTGCAGCATGAACCGCGCCACCCGGGTGCCGGCGTCGACCGCGGTGAGGATGAACAGGGCCTCGAACATGATCGCGAAGTGGTACCAGAAGGCCATCATGGAAGGCCCGCCGATCAGGCTGTGCATGATCGTGGCCAGGCCGACGGCGAGGGTAGGGGCGCCGCCGGTGCGCGACACAATCGATTCCTCGCCCACGCTGGACGCCAGCGACGAAAGCATGTCCGGGGTGAGGTTCACGCCGGCCAGGCCCAGCCCGTTGACGAAGGCGACGGCGCCTTCCACCGTGCCGCCGGTGGCTCCGGCGGAGGAGTTCATGGCGAAGTAGATGCCGCGGTCAATTGAAAGGGCGGCCACCAGCGCCATGATGGCGACGAAGGATTCCATCAGCATGCCGCCGTACCCGATGAAGCGGGTCTGGCGTTCCTTCTCCAGCATCTTCGGAGTGGTGCCGGAGGAGATCAGCGCATGGAAGCCGGACAAGGCGCCGCAGGCGATGGTGACGAAGAGGAACGGGAAGAGCGGTCCGGCCACCACCGGACCGTCGTCCCGGCTGGCGAACTCGCTGACCGCCGGAACGCTGATCTCCGGGCGGACGATGATGATGGCTACGGCCAGCATCACGATGGTGCCCACCTTCATGAAGGTGGAGAGGTAGTCGCGCGGGGCCAGCAGCAGCCAGACCGGCAGGACTGCGGCGATGAAGCCGTAGATGATGATGCCCCACGCAATGGTGGTCGGTTCCAGGGTCAGGGCGTCACCGAGCGGGGTGCCGGCAACCCACCCGCCGGCAATGATGGCCGCGAGCAGGAGGACGAAGCCGATGATGGAGACCTCGGTGACCTTGCCGGGACGCAGGTAGCGCAGGTAGACGCCCATAAACAGGGCGATGGGGATGGTCATGCTGACGGAGAAGACGCCCCACGGGCTTTCGGCGAGGGCGTTCACCACCACCAGGGCAAGGATGGCCACGATGATGATCATGATGACCAGGGTGGCGATCAGGGCGGCGGTGCCGCCGATGAGGCCGAGTTCATCCCGGGCCATCTGGCCCAGGGAACGTCCGCCGCGGCGCATGGAGAAGAACATCACCAGATAGTCCTGGACGGCTCCGGCGAGCACCACGCCTACGATGATCCAGATGGTGCCGGGCAGGTAGCCCATCTGTGCGGCCAGCACCGGTCCGACCAGCGGTCCGGCGCCGGCGATGGCGGCGAAGTGGTGGCCGTAGAGGACCCGGCGGTCCGTGGCGGCGTAGTCCTTGCCGTCCGCTTTGTACTCGGCGGGGGTGGCGCGGCGGTCATTGGGCTTCAGCAGCTTCACTTCGATGAGCTTTGAATAGAAGCGGTAGCCGATGAGGTAGGTGCACACGGCGGCGAACACAAACCAGATGGCGTTCACGGTTTCGCCGCGGACTATGGCGAGCATGGTCCAGCTGAAGCCGCCCAACAGGGCAATGCCCGCCCAAATGGCGATCTTCGCGGGTGTCCAGCGGCGGTCCTCCGCCTCGAGGACTTCCGGATCCACGGCCACCGGCGGCAGTGCCGGGTCCTGTTCCAGGACGTCGCCGTCCAGTTGCCGGTTGTCGGCCCGGCGCCGTTGGTTCTCGCTCATGATGATCCCTTTTGTCTGCGGTGGCTTGTCTGCATTGACATACGTACCGAACGGGGGCAGGGAGTGGCCCTGCACTTTGCAGATTACCAGCGCATGAGGCGGCGATCACAGACATACGTGACGGCGGCCGCACAGGTGATCGGCCGCCGTCGTCGTCGGGGATTCTGCCGGGCGCGATGCCGCCCGGCGGAGTGTTGCCTAGATCGTCAGCAGGATCTTCCCCGCGTGCTGCCCGGAGTCGAAATACTCGTGCGCGGCGGCGGCCTCGGCCAGCGGGAAGGTGCGGTCCACCAGGGGGCGGATCTGGCCGGAAACCAGCAGCGGCCAGACGTATTCGCCGACAGCGGACATGATGGCCGCCTTTTCCTCCACGGGCCGGCCGCGCAGGGTGGTGCCGATGACGGCGGCGCGCTTGGTCATGAGCTGGTTCAGGTTCAACTCGGCCTTGGTGCCGCCCTGCAACCCGATGATCACGAGGCGGCCGGCGACGGCGAGCGCGTCCAGGTTCCGCTGCAGGTATTTGGCGCCGACGACGTCGAGGATGACGTCCGCGCCATGCCCGCCGGTGGCTTCACGAACGGCTTCTACGAAGTCCTGCTCCTTGTAGTTGATGAGGACCTTCGCACCGAGTGATTCAGCCAGTTCCAGCTTTTCAGCCGAGCCTGCGGTCACCATCGGAACGGCACCGAACGCGGCAACCATCTGGATGGCCATGGTGCCGATACCGCCCGTGGCGCCGTGGATGAGGACGTAGTCCCCCTCCTTGACGCCGGCGGCCATAAAGAGGTTGGAGAAGACGGTGGCGGCCGTTTCCGGCAGGGACGCTGCGGTGACGGCGTCGAAGCCGTCCGGGAGGGGCAGGACCTGCCCGGCGGGAACGGCAACCTGCTCGGCATATCCGCCGCCGGTCAGCAGGGCCACCACTTCGGTTCCCACAGCGAAACCTTCAACTCCCTCGCCCAGGGCGGCAATGCGGCCGGAGACTTCCAGTCCCGGATACTCGGATGCTCCGGCGGGCACCGGGTAGTGGCCCTGGCGCTGCATCACGTCTGCGCGGTTGATGCCGGCGGCGATGACGTCGATCAGCACCTCGCCCGGTCCGGCCTCGGGAGCAGGAACATCCTGCAGTTCCAGTGCTTCCGGTCCGCCGGGTGTTCCAATAACGATGGCTTTCATGCTGTCCTTCCAGATTTAGGGAATTTTGGTGATTTCATCCCTTCTGCCAGACTACATAGTGAGGAAGGTTGTCCGAGCGGCCGATGGAGCTGGTCTTGAAAACCAGTGTGCGGTAACCCCGTACCAAGGGTTCGAATCCCTTACCTTCCGCCAGACAACGAGAAGCGGTCCCTGATCAGGGGCCGCTTCTTCTGTTTCGGCGGACTCCGGCACCGGAACGTGACGGAAGCAATCACTTAGGCTAGTCCTAAGTAATTGCTTCCGCAGTCCCCCACCGCATCGGAGCCGCCGCATGTCCCACCGCACCCAGCCCACCTCTTTTCCGAAGCCGGTCCGCATCACCGCACTCACGCTAGGTCTGGCCGCGGCGCTCAGCGGATGCGCGGCGGGAGACGGTGACGACGATCATGACGAATCGGTGTCGAACACCGGAATGCACGGGGTCCCCGAACAGACCGCTGAGCGCGTGGTCCAGGTCAGCTCCGTCCATCCGGAAACCGGCATGACCCTCATCGAAGGCCCCACGTTCGGGCCCGACGGCGGCCTGTTCGTTGTCGATGTCACGGCTCCGGCCGGCGAAGCCAAGGTGATGCGGGTGGACATGGAGGATGAGTCCGTTTCCCGCGTCTACACCGAGGGCAACGGCGCCTACACCTCAGCGCAGTTCAGCCCGAAGGACGGCCGGATCTACCTGACGGACTTTGCCGGCGGAAAAATCGACAGCATCACCCCCGACGGCCGGGACCATAAGACCTTCTTCACCGGCGACGTCGACGGCTCCCCCATGCGCCCGGACGATCTGGCCTTCGACGAGGAGGGAAACCTCTTCGTCAGCGATTCCACCGGCTACGCGGATCCGGCGTGGGAAGCAAAGGGCCGGGTGGTGCGCATCGATAAGGACACCGCGGAGGCCACCGTCCTCGCCGAGAACCTTGCCGCCCCGAACGGCATCTCCTTCAGCGAGGACTTCAAAGCCCTGTGGGTCAGCCAGTACATGGACAACCGGATCGACTACCTGGTGCTGAACGAGGACAAAACCGAAGTCACCACCTCGCACCCCGGCATGCACTTTGACGGCGGCACCAGCCAGACGGATTCCAACGCCGTGGACGCCGACGGCAACGTCTACCAGGCCATCCATGGACAGCCACGAATCTTTGTCTACAGCCCCCCCGGCGAACTCCTGTCCACCATCACCGTCCCCGCCGAAGACCGGGAAGGCCTTACCTCGGCCACCAATATCGCCATCAAGCCCGACACCAAGGAGGCCTACCTAACGGTCAGCGGCCCTGACGGCGGCTTCATCTACGAATTCGATGCCCTGGCCAACGGCATCCGCCAATCAAACGGCGGCTAACCTCCCTTACCCCACCAAGAACAGCACGGATAAGTCGCGCACCGTCAGCCGGTGCCTGCACCGGCTCACCACTAGGGGTGACGTGGGAGGGGTGAGCGTGCACCCGTAGGGGCCTGGCGGAGGCGGCTTTAATATTCCAAGCGAGCTCTGCGAGCTCTGGAATTTCGTTGCCGCCGGAGCCAGGCCCCGCAGGTGAGGCGGGCCAGGCACCGCAGGTGACCGGGGGCTAGGCCCGCAAGCCGCAGCGCAGAAGCGCTAAGCCCCGGTCACCAGCACCTCGTCGATGCTTTCCTCGCGCCACTGCTTCAGCAGCCGGTGGAACACTACCGGCCCCGGGCTGAAGGAGAAGCTGACGGGCGGCGGGTTGCCCTCGCGGTTGTAGTAGCCGGGCGTGCAATCCGCGGCGAACTTGCGGTTGTCCGCGGAGGTCCGCTGGATGGTTTCGCCCCAGGCCGCCTCAGCTTCCGCCGTCGGCTCGATGTAGCGGGCACCCACCTCGCGTGCCCTACCGATGACGGCGCCGATGTGGTTGGCCTGTTCCAGCAGGATGTGGACGAAGTTCACCGAGTTGGCGTTCTGCAGCGAACCGAGGTGGAACAGGTTCGGGAAGCCGTGCGTGTAGAAGCCGTGCAGCGTGCGCGGGCCCCGCCCCCAGGCTTCCAGGAGGGTCTGTCCGCTGCGCCCGGTCACCGGCATGGCCCCGGAGGTGACACCCGAGACGCCTACCTCAAAGCCGGTGGCGAAGATGATGCAGTCCACCTCGTATTCTTCCTCGCCCACCACAATCGTGTTTTCCGTGATGCGGGTGATGCCGCCGAAGTCCGCCGTGTCCACCAGCGTCACGTTGGGAAGGTTGAACGTCTCGAGGTAGTAGTCGCTGAAGGTGGGGCGCTTGCACATGTAGCGGTACCAGGGCTTGAGCTTTTCGGCCGTCTTCGCATCGAAGACTTCCTCGTCCACCCGGGCGCGGATGGAGTTCATCTTCCGGAAATCAACGAGCTCGTCGAGCCGTTCACGTTCTTCTGCCGAAACGGACTTGTCGACGGCGCCGCTGATCATCTTGCGGTGCAGCTGGGGCACCGAGGTCCAGCCGTCCCGGGTGAGGTCCTTCTCCACCGGCTCCCCGGAGACCACTGCCAGGAAATTCTCCATCCGTTCCTGCTGCCAGCCCGGCTTCAGGGAGGCGGCCCAGGCAGGATCGGTGGGCCGATTGTTCCGGATGTCCACCGACGACGGCGTGCGCTGGAAGACGATGAGCTGCTCGGCGTCGCGCGCCACCATGGGGATGACCTGAATGCCCGTGGCACCGGTGCCCACCACGGCCACCTTCTTGTCCGCCAGTCCGGTGAGATTGCCGAACTGGTCTCCCCCGGTGTAGCCGTAGTCCCAGCGGCTGGTGTGGAAGGTGTGCCCCTTGAAGGAGTCGATGCCGGGAATGCCCGGCAGCTTCGGCTGCGTGAGCGTTCCGGAGGAGGTGATCACGTAGCGGGCCCGGATCGAGTCCCCGCGGTCCGTGGAGACGATCCATTCCAGTGCTTCGTCGTCCCAGGTCAGGCCGGTCACGCGCGTATGGAAAACGGCGTCGCGGTAGAGGTCGAAACGCTCGGCGATGGCCACGGCGTGCCGGCGGATCTCTTCCCCCGGTGCGTAGCGCTCGGTGGGCATGTAACCCACTTCTTCGAGCAGCGGCAGGTAGACGTAGGACTGGATGTCACAGCGGATGCCGGGGTAGCGGTTCCAGTACCAGGTGCCGCCGAAGTCCCCCGCTTCATCCATCATGCGGATGCTTTCGACGCCAGCCTGCCGCAGCCGCGCTCCGGTCATCAGCCCGCCGAACCCGCCGCCGATCACCAGCACCTCCACGGTGTCTGTCAATGGCTCCCGCTCGGTGCGGGGAGTGTAGGGATCTGTGGCGTAGTAGCCGAATTTTCCCTTGGCCGGCTGATACTGGGTGGCGCCGTCCGGGCGGATCCGCCGGTCCCTTTCCACCTTGTACTTCGCCCTCAACGCCTCGACGTCCAGGCCGTCTTCTATGCGCTCGTACGCTATGGGGGTTTGCGTGCTGCTCATGTAGTGTCCTCGCTTCGCTTGCGCGTTCCCATGACCCAGGGCAGAGCGGGAGGACTGCGACGCCGGGGCGCTCGGAGTCCGTCTCACTCCGAACTGCAGCCGCGGGGACGCCGGTATATCTCAAAAACCAATAAACGGTTAGCCTCACCCTAACTAATTTGGCTGAGGGTTCGCTGACCTCTGTGTTTGCCGACACGTCCGGGGCAACTACGGTGAACTCATGACCGAAGGAAGCAATGAGCAGCAGGAACGCGAACGCGTGCTGCTGAGTCTCGAAGAACTGGCCGATTCCCTGCAGTCGACGGCCCTGCCGAGCTTCCTCGATCCGTTGCTGTCCACGGACCTGACTGTGCGCCAGTTGAAGGTCCTGACCGTTCTTGTAACCGCAGAGGATGGTGCCACCGGCCGCGGCCTCTCGGAGTCCTTCGGCGTTTCCATGGCGTCCATGTCCGGCCTGATCGACCGGCTCGTTGCCCAGGGCGTGGCCGTCCGTTCGGAGGATCCCCTGGATGCACGGGTACGCCGGGTAAAGGCAACGCCGCTGGGACGGACGGTGGTTCGCCGGCTCGTGGCCGGACGCCCCGAACTTAATGTCGAAATTCTCTCGCGGTTGTCAATCGATGACCTGCACGCGCTTGAACAGGGCATGCGTGCCGTCCATGCGGAGATAGGCCGTGGGGCGGACGCCAAGAAATGAAGATTCTGCCGCCGCGCCTTATCACCGGGGCCAACCTGTTGGTCCAGGCGGCAAGCCTCATGGCACTGGCCTATCTCCTCCGCGTGCTCCAAGACAGCGGGACCCTGTTTTACCTCGGGGCGGGAATCGGCACCGGCCAGTTGATAGTGGTTGCACTGGCGGCGGCCTGGTGTTTCTTCCTCGGAGCTTCCTGGACACTCGTTCCCTGGTTCAGCAGCCTCTTTAGCCATGTGTTTCTGCGTCGCGCCGCCGGCGTCCTCGGCGGCGTCATCACCTGCGCATGGTTGCTCCTCCTCGCTGGATATGGATTCCTCACCCTTGTCTTCTCGGGGCCCGGCTACCAAAGAATCTCAGCGCCGGCGGGAGAGCACACGCTGCTGATCAACAACCAGAGCATTTTGTTGATCGGCTCGCATGCCGTCTACGAACAAGTGCAAGGCCCGGTCTACGAATACCGGGACCAGATGTTGACCGATGACGGCTACGATCCGTTCAGTGGCGGAGCCTTTTCCGTGCAGTGGGGTGAAAAAACCGCAACGATTTCCTTCGCGGTGTATTCGCAGGGCGAGGACGGCAATGCGGGCGACCGGAGCGGCCGGGCAGTCATTCCCCTCGGGACCAGGTGAGCCGGACCCGCCCCGCTCCGTCCGCCGGAAGCACAGTAAACAGGGCAGGTTCCCGAAAACCCCGAGCTGCGAAGGCCGCCAGCACAGCCGCACTGACCCGTTCCTCGTCATCGCGCCGAATCAGGGCAATGGCTGAGCCGCCGAATCCCCCGCCGGTCATCCGGGCGCCGAGCGCACCGGCGGCGAGCGCCGCGTCCACGGCCTGGTCCAGCTCCGGGCAGGACACCTCGAAATCATCCCGCAGCGAGGCGTGGGAGGCGGTCAGCAGGTTCCCGATGCCGCCGACGTCGTCCGCCCGCAGCTGCCGCACAACCTGCAGCACGCGTTCGTTCTCCCCGAGCACGTGCCGCACCCGCCGCCGGGTTTCGTCGTCCAGCACGTCCAGGGAAGTGCCGGCAGGCACCTCCCGCAGCGACGCCGCACCCAGCGCCGCCGCTCCGCGTTCACAGGACGAGCGCCGGGCACTGTAGCCGCCGTCGGCGTGGCTGTGGACCACCCGCGTATCGATGACCAGCATTTCCAATCCGTGCCGGGCCAGGGGCAGCGGCACGGTTTCGGAGTCGAGGCTGCGGCAGTCCAGGAACAGTGCGCTGCCTTCCTGTCCCATCAATGATGCCGACTGGTCCATGATGCCCGTGGGCGCACCGACGAACTCGTTTTCGGCGTACTGGGTCAGCCGGGCCATCCGGGGCCGGTCCAGCCCCAGCTCCAGCAGCTCATTCAGTGCCACGGCCACGGCCACTTCCACGGCGTGCGAGGAGGACAGGCCCGCACCTACCGGCACGGTGGAATCCAGCAGCAGGTCAAACCCGGGGACGGCGGCCCCGGAGCTGTGCACCATCGCGTACACCACTCCCGCCGGATACGCCGCCCAGCCGCCAACCCCGCCCGGCTCCAGCCCGCCGATGGAGAACCGCGCACGGGACAGCTCCTCACCGTCCGGAGCATAGGTGGAGGCGACGCGTACGACGTCGGCCTCCGCCTCCCGTTCAAAGTCCGGTTCAGAGCCCGGCCGGCGCAGCCGCACGGCCACGAGGGCGCTGCGGTCGATGGCAAACGGCAGGACGAAGCCGTTGTTGTAGTCCGTGTGTTCGCCGATCAGGTTCACCCGCCCGGGTGCCCGCCACACGCCGTCGGGCTCGGCGCCGTACACCTCGGCAAAGCGCCGGACCAGGTCCTCCGCCCGGGACTGCACCGGAGGAACCGGCGCGTTCATATACGCACCTCCCGAAGGCGGGCGGCGGTCTGCTCCGCGGTGGTGTCGTTGATGAAGGCACCCATCGCCGCTTCGGAGCCGGCCAGGAACTTCAGCTTGTCCGCGGCACGGCGGGGGCTGGTGAGCTGCAGATGCAGCCAGCCGGCCTCCCGGTCAGCGGCGTTGACGGGTGTCTGGTGCCAGGCGGAAATGTACGGAGTGGGGGTGTCATACAGTCCATCCACCCGCTGCAGCAGTTCCAGGTAGACGGCAGCGAGCTCGTCGCGCTCCTCCCCGGTGAGCGCGGCCAGGTCCGGAACCTGGCGGTGCGGGACCAGATGGATTTCCAGCGGCCAGCGCGCTGCGTAGGGCACATACGCGGAGAAGTGCCTCCCAGTCAGGACCATGCGCTCCCCGGACCCGGACTCGTCCCGGAGCAGCTCACCCATCAGTGCCCGGCCATGCTCGGACAGGTGCCGCCGGGAGCGCCGGGCCAGCCGGGCGGCGTGGGGCGCGGCATACGGATAAGCATAGATCTGCCCGTGCGGATGGTGCAGCGTGACACCGATGTCCCGGCCCCGGTTCTCGAAAGGAAACACGTGCGCGATGCCCGGCAGGGCCGAGAGTTCCTCGGTACGCTGCGCCCAGGCCTCGACGACGGTGCGGGCGCGGGTGTAGGGCAGCGAAGCGAAGGAGCCGTTGTGCTCCGGGGTGAAGACCACCACCTCGCAGCGGCCGAACGCCGGCGAGGGGCGCCCCCACAGTGCACGTTCATCCGCTGCCCCGCCCGGTTCCGGCAGGATGCCAAGCTCCGGCCCCAAAGAGGGGAAGCGGTTCTCGAAGACCACGACATCGAAGTCCTCCGCCGGGATTTCCGACATCCGTTCCGGACGGGTGGGGCACAGGGGGCACTGGTCGGCGGGCGGCAGGTAGGTCCGGGCCTGGCGGTGGGCGGCCACGGCCACCCACTCCCCGGTTAGCCGGTCGAAGCGCACCTCCCCGTCGCCGGACCGGGAATCCAGCGGACGGGCATCCCCGACCGTTTCCACCGGTTGCCCGCCGGGGTCGGTGAAGAACAGCGACTCCCGGCCGTCGGCGAGCCGGTGCCGGCGGTGGACGCTCGGCTGCACAGCCGCGCCGGAATCGGGAGCAGGAAACTGGCCGGACACGTATTGGTCTCCTCTTCGGCGGCTTGGAACTCGCTTAACGTTCACTACGACCATAAGGGCCCGCGCCCTCTTGGCCGAGCAGGCAAAGGGACTTCATTTCGACCGTAGGATGTTCGCGTGGTTCCTGGTCGCCATGGGGGTGCGCCGCCACGCTGCATGAGGAGAAACGTCATGAATTCCGCAAACACTGCCCGCGCTCGGGGCCTGGTCCTTCCCGTCCTGCTCGCCGGCCTGCTGACCGGTTGCGCAGGCCTGCTCGGTTCGGACGGCACAGGGTACGCCGATCTCAAGGCCGGGGATTGCTTTACCAACCCCAGCACCGAGTCGGGTGCGGAGAACGAGGAGGTCGTCGAGGTTGTAGAGGTTGATCTCATCCCCTGCGACGAACCGCACCAGCAGGAGGTGTTCTTCGTGTCTGAAATGTCTGACGGGGACTACCCCGGGGAGGGGGTCCTCGATCTCAACGCCAAGCACGTCTGTACCGAGGAGTTCGAGGGTTACGTTGGCAGCACCGTCGAGGAAACGACGCTGATTGCGGGTTACATCATCCCGACCCCGGAGTCCTGGGACCAGGAGAATGACCGGGCAATCATGTGCACGCTCGGGGACACGACGGGTGAGGAAGTGTCCGAATCCTACAAGGACTCGGGCCTCTAGACTTCGAAGCCTCCAACAAAGGAGCGCCGTCGGCCGTTACGGCCGGCGGCGCTCCTTTGTTACTCCTCAGTACCTCGTTTCAGGAAGTGGGGGCGCAAGGCCGTACACTGTGCTGGCGATCACTTTTCCGCCTCCTAGAGGGACACGGCGGAACCTTCCCGAAGCTCATGCATTGACGCATGTCACCGGACGGACACCTGTTCGTAACCCGCCCCGCCTAGCATCACCCTTCGTAATCACTCGCTGTATCCCCTGCCGCCGCTTCCGGCGGCCATTACCTGTCGGCCCGCACGGCCGACCAAGGAGTATGAGGCATGAGACCTTTCCCATGGAAGGCCGCGCTCGGGACCGCCCTGTCAGCAGGCCTTCTCGCCGCCCCGCTGACCGCATTCCCGGCCTACGCACAGGACGGCAACGCCGCCGTCCCCGGCATCATCATCAACGAGGCCTATCTGTCCGGCGGCAGCGCCAACGCCCCGTTCAACACCAAGTTCGTGGAGCTCTACAACCCCACCAGTGAACCGGTGAGCCTGGACGGCTGGTCCCTCCAGTACCGGGCCGCCGGCGCCACCGCGGCGCCCACCGGCGTCGGCACCCTCTCCGGCAGCATCGCTCCGGGCGGATATTACCTGGTTTCCGGCGCCAGCAACGGCACCACCGGCGCGGCCCTCCCGAACGCCGACGCCACCATCGGCGCCAGCTTCGCCGGAGGCGGCGGCACCCTGATTCTCTCGAACCAGGGCACCCGTATTGATCCGCTGCCCACCGGCTCGGTCATCGGCGCTCCCGGCGTGGTGGACCTGGTTGGCTACGGCACCTCCAACACCTTCGAGACCGCAGGCGCGGCCGCACCGGCTGGCAACTCGGATCCGAAGTCGCTGAACCGTGCCGGGTTCGCAGATACGAACAACAACGCCGCCGACTTCACCCTCAGCACGTCGGTCACCCCCACGTCTTCGGCCGGCACGGCTCCCACCGTGCCCGCCCCGACCCCCACACCCACCACGCCGGCACCGGTGCCGGTCCCGGGCGACGCGGTTCCGATCGCAGAGATCCAGGGCACCAGCGCGGCCAGCCCGCTGACCGGCCAGACGGTCACAACCCGCGGCAAGGTCACGGGCGTCTACGCCACCGGCGGCTTCAACGGCTACTACATCCAGACCCCGGGTACAGGCGGTGACATCAACCCGGCCACGCACACCGCATCGGAAGGCATCTTCATCTTCTCCGCGGCAACTGCGGGCCAGGTGACCGCCGGCGACTACGTCGAGGTCACCGGTACCGTAGGCGAGTACTACAACCTCACGCAGCTCACCGTCGCCGACGGCGCCATGACGAAGCTCAGCGAAGCGGCGCCCGAGGTGAAGCCCGCCGCCGTAGCCTGGCCGGCAACCGAGGAACAGCGCGAGACCTTCGAGGGCATGCTGCTGGCGCCTCAGGGCGAGTTCACCGTCACCGATAACTTTTCACTGAACCAGTACGCTGAAATCGGCCTCGCCGCCGGCGATTCTCCGCTTGTCCAGCCGACCGCTGAAGCTGCCGTTGGAACTCCGGAGCACGCCGCCGTCATAGCGGACAACGCTGCCCGTGCCGTAAAGCTCGACGACGGCGCCAGCACCAACTTCCTCAACGCCGCCAACCAGGGCACGCCCCTGCCCTACCTGACACCGGAAAACCCGGTTCGGGTGGGTGCCGCGGCTACCTTCAGCACCGGCGTGATCCTGGACTTCCGCAACAGCGCCTGGAAATTCCAGCCGTTGACCGAACTGACGCAGGCCAACGCGGCCACCGCCACGCCGGCGTCGTTCACCAACACCCGCACTGCGGCACCCGAGAGCGTGGGCGGCAACCTGAAGCTCGCGTCCTTCAACGTGCTGAACTACTTCACCACCACGGGTGACACACTGTCCGGCTGCACCTTCTACAAGAACCGCAGCGGCGAACCCGTGACCGTCAACGGAGGCTGCGACGCCCGCGGCGCCGCCAACGCCGCGAACCTGGAACGCCAGCAGGCCAAAATCGTGGCCGCGATCAACGCCCTGGGCGCCGACGTCGTGTCACTGATGGAGGTGGAGAACTCCGCTGCCTTCGGCAAGGACCGCGATGACGCCCTGTCCCGCCTGGTGGCAGCCCTGAACGCACAGGCACCGGGAACCTGGGACTACGTCCGCTCCCCCGCGGACCTGCCCGCTGATGAAGACGTCATCCGCTCCGCCTTCATCTACCGCACCGGAACCGCCGAGCCCGTCGGCGAATCCACCATCCTGGACGACGAAGCGGCCTTCTCCAACGCCCGCGAACCGCTGGCTCAGGCCTTCCGCCCCGCCGGCGGCGAAGACGGCACGGAAATCCTCGCCGTCACCAACCACTTCAAGTCCAAGGGGTCGGCACCCGCCTCGGGCGAAAATGCCGACACCGGCCAGGGCGGCTGGAACGCAGACCGCGTCCGGCAGGCGCAGGCACTGGTGGACTTCGCCGGGACCGAGTCGGAAGCAGCCGGCACGGACAAGGTGTTCCTGCTGGGCGATTTCAATGCCTACCACGCGGAGGATCCCATCAAGGTGCTGGCTGACGCCGGCTACGTTGACCTCGGCGCAACCACAGGTAAGCACTCCTACGCCTTCGGCGGGACCGTCGGCAGCCTGGACCACATCCTGGCCTCCCCGGCAGCCAATGAAGCTGTCACGGGAACGGATATCTGGAACATCAACTCCGTGGAGTCGGTGGCCTTCGAATACAGCCGCTACAACTACAACGCCACCGATTTCTACGCACCGGATCCCTACCGGGCCTCGGACCATGACCCGATCCTCGTCGGCATGGACCTGACCGCCGAAGGTACGGACACCGCCACGCTGAACCTGCTGAACATCAATGACTTCCACGGACGGATTGATGCCAACACGGTGCCGTTCGCCGGAACCGTTGAAGAGCTGAAGGCCGGCGCACCGGAGGGCAGCTCACTGTTCCTGTCCGCCGGTGACAACATCGGCGCGTCCCTGTTCGCCTCCTCGGCGCAGCAGGACCAGCCCACCATCGATGTCCTGAACGCCCTTGGGCTGCAGGCCTCGGCGGTCGGCAACCATGAGTTCGACGGCGGTTTCGCGGACCTGACGGGCCGCGTCGACGCAGCCGCGCAGTTCCCCTACTTGGGCTCCAACGTCTACACCAAGGGCACCACCACTCCTGCGCTGCAGGAGTACGAGATCATCGACGTCAACGGGGTGGATGTTGCCGTTATCGGTGCGATCACCCAGGAGACTGCAAGCCTGGTCAGCCCGGGCGGAATCAGCAACCTGGACTTCGGTGATCCGGTGGAAGCGGTCAACCGCGTAGCCGAGCAGTTGGTGGAGCAGGGCCTTGCCGACGTGATCATCGCCGAATACCACGAGGGTGCCGGCAGCGGCACTCCCGACGGCGCCACCCTGGATCAGGAACTGGCTGCCGGAGGTGCCTTCGCGGAGATCGTGAATGACACCACCCCGCTGGTCGATGCCATCTACACCGGGCACACCCACAAGCAGTACGCCTGGGATGCAGCCATTCCCGGCGAAGACGGCAAAACCCGTCCCGTGGTGCAGACCGGTTCCTACGGTGAATTCATCGGCCAGATCCGGCTCGAATACAACGAAGAAACCGACGAAGTGACGTCCTACACCGCGGCCAACGTGGCCCGCACCAAGACGGCCGCACCGGAACTGGTAGCCGCCTACCCGGCCGTGGCCGAAGTAAAGCGGATTGTCGACGCCGCCCTGGCCCACTCGGCTGAGGTGGGCAACCAGACCGTCGGCTCCGTCACCGCGGACATCACCTCGGCCTTCGTGGGCACTGCCCGCGATGACCGCAGCTCCGAATCCACCCTCGGCGGACTGGTGGCCGACTCGCTCCTGTCCACCCTTGCCGCACCCGAACGCGGCGGCGCCGAAATCGGCGTCACCAACCCGGGCGGCCTGCGCGCAGAGCTTTACTACGGCGAGGACGGCGTCATTACCTACGCCGAGGCCAACGCGGTCCTGCCCTTCGTCAACAACCTCTGGACCACCACGCTGACCGGTGCCCAGCTGAAGACGATGCTGGAGCAGCAGTGGCAGCCGGAAGGCAGTTCACGCGCCTTCCTGGCCCTCGGCCTTTCCGACAACATCACCTACACCTTCGACCCGGACCAGCCCCGCGGCTCACGGATCCAGAGCGTCACCATCAACGGTGCTGCCATGGACCCGGCCCGCGACTACCGGGTGGGTACGTTCAGCTTCCTGGCCCAGGGCGGAGATAACTTCACCGTCTTCGCGGAAGGCAAGGACACCCGCGACACCGGTTTGGTGGACCGCGACGCCTGGATCAGTTACATCTCGGCCAACAGTCCGCTGTCCCCCGACTTTGCCCGTCAGGGCGTAGTCGTCAAGGGTGCACCCACCGCGGTCAAGGCAGGCACGGAGGCGACGTTCACCGTCGGCCAGCTGGACCTGACGTCGCTCGGCAGCCCTGCGAACACGTCGCTGGCAGTCAGCTTCGTGGATGCTGCCGGGACCTCCACGGCCCTGGGCACGGTACCGGTCAGCGCCGGTTCCGCCACAGTTACCGCGACGGTTCCCGCGTCGGCTTCCGGCGCCGGGTCCCTGGTGCTGACGGCTGCTGGATCCGGCACCACGGTGACCTTGCCGGTCACGGTCGAGAAGGCTGCGGCGCCTGCGCCGACGCCGCTGTTCGCCGACGTGCCTGTGGGAATCCAGTTCTACGACGACATCCAGTGGATGGCGACCCAGGGGATCTCCACCGGCTGGACGGAAGCCAACGGCACCAAGACGTACCGTCCCTTGGAGCGTGCGAACCGAGACGCGATGGCGGCCTTTATGTACAGGCTGGCCGGAAGCCCGGATTTCACCCCGCCGCAGAAATCCCCGTTCTCGGATGTTTCCATCGAGAACCAGTTCTACAAGGAAATCACCTGGCTGGCGTCCACCGGCATCTCCACCGGCTGGACGGAAGCCAACGGCACCAAGACGTATCGTCCCTTGCAGCCTGTGAGCCGAGACGCGATGGCTGCCTTTATGTACAGGCTGGCCGGAAGCCCGGATTTCACTCCGCCGCAGAAATCCCCGTTCTCGGATGTGCCCACCGGCAACCAGTTCTACAAAGAGATCGCATGGATGGCGTCTACCGGCATCTCCACCGGCTGGACGGAAGCCAACGGCAGCCAAACATACCGTCCATACGAGCCAGTGAAGCGCGACGCGATGGCAGCTTTCATGAATCGCTACCACTCTAAGTTCGGCCTCTGACGGCACGAGACGGGTTAACAGTTTGACAGTTTGACGGGGAGGTCCGGTATTCCGGACCTCCCCTATCCATATGCCCTGAAGGAACCGGCTGCTCCCGCTGTAGGCGGAGTTCGTCCTTTCCAAAGGGGTTTACTTCGTTCGCAGACCGTACTCTGGTGGGAACCCGCAGATACGACTGCCGAATCCGGCAGCGGGAGAGGACCACCGCATGAACCGGAACCAAGACCCAGGACAGCAGCTGCAGGAACCACCCGGAGGCGGACGGAGCACGGTCCGGAGCCGAGGCGCGGAACTCGCTGTGTACCAGCACGGGACTCCGGATACCGCGGTGCCCAGTATCTTGCTGGTGCACGGCTACCCGGATGACCACCACGTGTTCGACGGCGTAGTGGAACGCCTGGCTGCCGACCGGCATGTCATCACGTACGACACCCGCAACGCCGGCGCCTCGCGTGTGACAGGAAACGCCGCGGACCGCGGATCCCTGGCGCCCTACCGGCTGGAACTGCTGGTGGAGGACCTCTATGCGGTCCTCGATGCCACCGGAACAAGAAGCGCGCATCTGGTGGGCCACGACTGGGGATCCATCCAGGGGTGGGCGGCGATACAGGACCCGCGGGCGCAAGGCAGGATCCTCAGTTACACCAGCATCTCGGGACCGGATCTGGGACATTTCCGGCGCTGGTTCAGGACCCGGCTGCGCTCACCCCGGCTGTGGCCGCAGGCCCTCTTCCAGGCGCTGCGGAGCTGGTACGTTGCCGCCTTCCACGTGCCGGTCCTGCCCGACGCGGCTTGGAGGTACCTGCTGACTCCGCGCTACGAAAAATACGCCGGCCGGAAAATCGGCGACAGCGGAGTTCGGGGCCTGCAACTATACCGGGCCAATATGTTCCGCTCCGGCGGCGCGGTACCCGACGGCGGCTATGCCGGCCCGGTGCAGGTGATCGTTCCGCTTAAAGACCCGTTCCTTTCGCCGAAGCTGGTCTCCGGCTTGGAAAGCCGTTTCCCCCGGGTGGAAATCCGCAAGGTGGCTGCCGGGCACTGGTGGCCGGAGCGCAGCAGCGGGGACTTTGCGGCCGTGCTGGACCGGTGGATGGCGGAACATCCCGACGGCGCCGGATAGCGACCCGTTAACCACCGCAGGCCGCCGGAGGATTCCGGCGGCCTGCGGGGCGTGAGGGGCACTAATCAGCGGCTGCGTTTGCCGCCGCGGCCGCTCCCGCCTTCACCCTCCATATCAATCTGCTCCTTGCTGACCTCTTCGGTGACGGTGGCCTCTTCTGTCACCGTTTCGGTGTCCAGCCGGACACGCTCAACCGGGACTGCTTCCTTTTCCACCACGGGCTCTTCGGCGTGGAGGGTCACTTCGTGCTCCTCCTCGCTGATGGCGGGTCCGTCCATGGCGGAGCCACGGTTGGCGTCCGTGATGGGCTCACGCTCAATCCGGGCTTCCTCATGGCTGACCGGAACCGTCTTGCTGACGTTCTCAGTGGTGACGTACTTACGCAGGCGGGCCCTGCCGGACTCCCTGCTCTGCTTGCCAACGTGGAGCTGCTCTTCGGAGCGGGTCATCGCGTCATCCGTGGTGGGGCCGGAAGTGTCATGCCCCACCTGGCCGTGGTCCGAGCCCCGGCTGCTTTCCGTCCGGCCGGAGGTTCCGCTTCCGCTCGACCTTCCGCTTCCGCTCGAGGTTCCGCTTCCACTCGAGGTGCCGCTTCCGCTCGAGGTGCCGCTGCCGCTCGAGGTTCCAACCCCGGACCCTGCAGAGCTCCGCTGGCCCGAGGTACCGGAAGTACCCGAAGTGCCGGACGTACCGGAGGTGCCAATGGAGTAGTAGCTGTACAGCTCATCCTGCTCCTGATCGCTGAGATGTCCGTCCTTGTCCACCCGCGGCGCGTCCTTCACCATTTCTTTGGAGTACGGCACCCGCACAACAGATCCCTCAACCGTGGCTTCCGCCAGGGGGACAAAGCTCTCCTTGGAACCAAAAAGCCCGGTCTTGGTGGTTACCCAGGCCGGCTGGCCCGACTCGTCGTCCAGGTAAATATCGCCTGCCGAGCCGATCTTTTCCCCGTTCGGCCCTTCCACGGTTCCGTGGTTCATAATCGTGTCGATCTGTTCACTGGTGATCACGTTGTTCTCCTGTTTCCGCGCCTCGTGGGCGCATGATGCTGCCTTAGTTACCGCATCCCCCGCTTCCCCCACGACTTTTCCGCCGGTTTTCTTCGGCGCCGGCGTGTTCGCCTGGTCGGTCAGTCCCCCAGCCCGGCCTTGTCCACCCGGCGGTGGAAGCGCATGCCGCCCAGCCCGCCGAGGATAGCGCCGATCAGGGCCACTGCTGCGGCCACGACGGCGGCGATGATCGTCGAAGCCGTTGCGTTGTCACCGAACATCGGGATCTGGGGGAATCCGTTGAGTTCAACCAGGATGTTGAACTGGTCCCCCGCAATCGCTGCCAGGATGGCTGCCACAATGGCGATAACCACTGCCCAGACCCACACAGCAATGCCCTGCTTCATCCCGTTGAAACGGGCCATTCGCCCCGCAACGTACCCGCCGCAGTAATAGGCCACGAAGAGGATCACCAGCAGGATGATGGTTCCGGTGATCGTGATGGCCGTGGAATCCGGGCTGTCGTCGTTCAACAACACTGCCGCGCCGAGGGCGGTGGCCAGGGCGCTCAGCAGCACCGTGGTTCCGATGGCGGTCAGCCAGCCAAAAAACGCCGAGCCGATCTTCACTCCACCGAAGGTCGCTTTCTCACGCTCGACCACTCGCCGGCGGCTGGTGTTGTCCACCCCGTCGCCCCGCGTGCCGTCCGGAGTCGGGCCCGCACCGTCTCGGTGCTCTCCGGACCCCTGGCCTGCAGCCTTTCGTCCGCGGTCCCCTGCCGCACCTGCACTTGTGCTCATGAACGTGTCCTTTGCGGTAAGAGCAGCCGGGCAATTCCCCTTTTGGCCACTGGTACTGCCAACGCTAGGCTGAACAGAGAGAAATAAAAAGGGTACTTAGTATCTGTGGCCCTTGACAGCCGATCTCCTCCCTTCGGCCGTGCCCCACATCGGTGCCTTCGGGAATTGATCCGGCCCCTTCCGGGTTGTAGCCAGCAATACACCGTCAAGATTCATCTAGGAGAAATCATGACAACTCAGCTCGAATCGACCTCCCTGGCCCTCACCGACTGGATCCCCGCCAAGCAGTTCATCGGCGGCGAATGGCGCGACGGCCGTTCGGAGAAGACCCTCACGGACACCAACCCCTTTGATGGTTCGCAGCTGATGACCATGCAGCAGGCCTCCCGCGAAGACCTCAATGACGCGTACGCCGCTGCAGAGGAAGCCCAGAAGGATTGGGCGGCCCGGACCCCGAACGAGCGTCGAGCCGTCATCGCCCGCGCCGCAGAAATCTTCGAGGAACGCCGCGATGAGATCATTGCCTGGCTCAACGCCGAATCCGGCAGCACCATGCTGAAGGCCAACATCGAAGTTGCCTCCGCCGCCTCCATCACCCGCGAGGCAGCCACCTTCCCGCACCGTGTGTCCGGCAAGATCATGGACTCGGATACCCCGAACAAGGAACTGCGCGTCTACCGTGCCCCGCTGGGCGTCGTCGGGGTCATCAGCCCCTGGAACTTCCCGCTGCACCTCTCCCAGCGCTCCGTCGCTCCAGCCCTGGCCCTCGGTAACGCCGTCGTCCTCAAGCCTGCCAGCGACACCCCGGTCACCGGCGCCCTCATCATCGCCAAGATCTTTGAAGAGGCTGGCCTGCCCGCAGGCGTACTGAACGCCGTCGTCGGCGCCGGCTCGGAAATCGGCGACGCCTTCGTGGAGCACCCGACCCCGCGGATGATCTCCTTCACCGGCTCGACGCCGGTGGGCAAGAACATCGGCGCCCTGGCCGCAACCGGCGCCACGCTGAAGTACACGGCCCTTGAGCTCGGCGGCAACAGCCCGTTCGTGGTTCTCGCCGACGCCGACGTTGACCAGGCAGTCCGCGCCGCGGCCATGGGCAAGTTCCTGCACCAGGGACAGATCTGCATGGCCGTGAACCGGATCATCGTCGAAGACGCCGTTTACGACGAATTCGTCGAGAAGTTCACGGCGCACGTGAAGACGCTGAACGCCGGCGACCCGACCGACCCGAAGAACGTCGTGGGCCCGATCATCAACGCCAAGCAGCTCGAGGGTTTGAAGACCAAGATCGAGACCGCGAAGTCCGAAGGCGCCCGCCTCATGATCGAAGGCGAAATCAACGGCCAGGTACTTTCCCCGACCGTCTTCGCCGACGTCACCAAGGACATGGAGCTGGCCCGCGAGGAGATCTTCGGCCCGATCGCCGGGATCATGCGCGCCAAGGACGCCGAGGACGCACTGGCACTGGCCAATGACACCGACCTCGGCCTCTCCAGCGCCGTCTTCACCTCCAACCTGGAAGAAGGCGTCAAGTTCGCCCGCCGCATCAAGGCAGGCATGACACACGTCAATGACTTCCCGGTCCAGGACGAGGCGCACATTGCCTTCGGCGGCGAGAAGAACTCCGGCCTCGGCCGCTTCAACGGCGAGTGGGCCATCGACGAATTCACCACGGACCACACCATCAGCGTCCAGCACACTCCGCGGGAATACCCGTTCTAATCCGGTAACGGATACCGGCAGGTAAACGACGACGGCGGCCCGCACCAATAGGTGCGGGCCGCCGTCGTATTACGTCTTGGCTACGCTTGGACGCGACACGCCCCCGGGCGTCTGGCGCGCTGTTAGTCTCCCTCTCACCGGCCCGGAAACTCCGCGCCGAACTACTGGGGGCATTGATTGGATTGACCGCTTCTTTTTCACGCCGGGCCCGCATGTGTGCCTTGGTTCTCGCGTCCGCTGCCTTACTGACTGCCTGCGGCGCGGAGACGGCCGCCGAATCGGCGGCCTCGAAGAGCACGACGGCCACGCCGTCTGCTTCAGCAACACCATCGGCAACGGCACCTTCTGCCACACCGTCAGCGACGCCAACGGAAACGCCCGTTCCTGAACCGGCAGCACCAGTCACCGTCACCACCCCCAACGGGCTGCACAGCTTCACCCTTCCGGCCGGATGGTCGGCCGTTCCGACCGAACCGCTGCCCATGCTTGCCCATAGCGTCGGTCTGTCACCGGCGGCCTTCAATATTCTGGACTCAACCGGGAACCCGGTAGCCAAGTTTGAGAGTGGAGCCGACCTCCACGGGTCCGTAGTGCCCAGCCCGGGGCACATCGTGTACGACGCGCAGCAATTGCCGGGTTACACGAACAAGATTGGCATGCCTGTCTATTTCCAGTTTGAATCCCGTCCGGGCTTCGGAGAAACAGCATCGGGATCTATGGCAACTACCGGCCGCAAGTATGCTGTCCAGCTTGATGACGACGGTATGCCGGACGCCACCGGCATGGATACCGGAACGGCCCACGGCACGGTTTCCATGTCTGACGGCGACATCAGGTTCGAAGCCCTCATTAATCCCGGAGCCTTCGCGGACGACGCCGCAGCCCAGGCATGGATACAGACGGACATCTACCAGCAACTGAAAGCTATGATGCTTTCGCTGACCTACAACGGCTAGGGACAGAACAACGGCGGCTGCGCACCTTCCAAGGGTGCGCAGCCGCCGTCATTAACAGCTATTCGCCGAAGCGGGCCACCAAGCGCCCCAGCACCTGGTTGTTCTTGAGCCGCTCAAGCCCCTCACCGACCTGGTCGAAGCTGATTTCCTCGTAGCCCGGGGTGATCTCGCCGCGGAGCATCAGGTCGAAGACTTCCTCGATGTCGGCCACGGTGCCGCCAAGGGATCCCTCAATGGACTTGCCGAGGATGGTGTTGGTCGCCACCGTGAAGGTGGGCTTGCCGAGGCCTACCTGAACCACCTTGCCGCCACGCCGAACAGCGTTCACGGCCTTCTGGGTGGTGTCGAAACCTGCGTAGTCAACGATGAGGTCGAAGTCGCCGCCACGCCGTGGGTCGGTGACCCATTCCGCGGCATCCTTGACACAGGAAGCCACGCCGGCCTCCTTGGCATTGGCCCAGGCTTCTTCCTTCATCTCAGCCACGTGAACCTCGGCACCGGCCAGGACGGCGGCGCGGGCGCCGATCTGCCCCAGGCCGCCGAAGCCGATCACGCCGACCTTCATGCCCTTGGCTGCCTTCCCGACCTTGATCATGGCGTGGTAGGAGGTCATGCCGGCATCCGTGGCGAGGGCAGCGAGGGAAATATCGAGGCCCTCGGGAACGCGGGCCAGGTCGCGGTAGTCCGCAGCGAGCTTGTCCGCGAAGCCGCCGGGAGTGAACATGCCGGTAGGCGGCTGGACTCCGGAGGAGCATACGCCGACGACGTCCCCAACCTTGAAGCCGGTCACCTCGGATCCCAGCGCCGTGATCACGCCGGCGTTTTCATGCCCCTGCGTCATCGGCAGGAACGGCATGACCGCGTCGCCGACCTCCATGTACATCACGTCCGAGTGGCACAGGCCTGCTGCCTTGACGTCAATGATGACCTGTGTGGGACCGGGTTCCGGTTCCGGGACTTCGTTCAGCTGGATCGGTTTGCGGTCCCCCATGTACTGCCAAGCTTTCATCACAACGCGTCCTCTCGGGTTGATTCGCGAGGCGGCTGCCGTGCCGGATAGGAGCACGAAATGGAGTGGTTCAGCCCCGCTGATGCCGATTTTATCGGCGCGGCACACCCTGGCAGGGGCCAGGTTCACCCGCCGCTGAGCGCTGGGCGCGCCGCTCCGGTGCCACTCACCGCCGCTGTTACTGTGCGACGTGCAGGCTTGGAAAGCCGGGTTCAGCCCAGCACGGCAGGTTGGTCCTGGCCGGCGGACGGTTCCGGGGCCGTGGCCCGCGAGTCCGAACCCGCCGTGGACGCGGCAGCGGACAGCACTGCAGCGGCAATCGCGTCGGCGTCCTGCAGCGTCCGCGAGCCTTCCGCTGCCGGAGCGCCGGCCTCGGCGGCAATCGCCGTTCCCCACTGGACCGAGGACAACTGCAACCCCAGCACAAACAGGTTCTCCACCGGTTCGCCGCTGACGCCCACCGCCCGATACGGCGGCAAGGTAACGTCCAGCCCGGGAGTCAGCACGGGGGTGCCGTCGGCGGACATCATGACCTTCGGCCGGGCCAGGCCGTCGCGGATCAGTCCAGCCAGCAACGGCGAGACACTGCGGTCCACCCGGTTGGGCGGCATCATGGCCTCCATCAGGGTGGAGGCGGCATACTCGGTGCCCACCCACGGCGAGGAGGCCGTGAACACGCCGCGGGCCTCGTCCACGTCGAAACGGGGATCGGGGCCGACAAAGTGCACCAGGCCGGCGCGGACCAGTGCGGCCAGCTGTTCGATCCGTTCCGGCGGCGGACCGCTCGCCAGGCCTTCGACGAGCGGTTCGAACCAGCCCCGCAGTTCGCTGAGCCAGGACGCTTCGGCCAGGCCGCCGTCGGCCACCACCGCTTTCAGCAGGCTGCGTCCGGCGTTCAGGGCTCCGATTGCCATCTTCAGCGGGTCGTCTTCCCCGGCGGCGGATCCGGCGGCGTCATCCTCCAGGTAGGCCAGGACGGCGTTGTCCGCATCCTCGGCCCCGCTGAACGGCCGGCGGCCCAGCGGCTGCGCCAGGGCTTCAAGATTGGTGCGGCGGTTGGACGGAACGTAGGTATCCAGCACCGCTTCCTTCGCGGCGTCCCACTCCGGTCCCGGAAGGTTCAGTGCCGCTTCCAGCTGGTCCTGGAACTCGGCTGCGGTGCCGTTCAGCTCGGCGGGGGCCACCCGGGCGAGCGTGCTGTAATACGCCCAGACGGCGTCACGGTGCAGCAAGGGCCAGAGATCGTGGTCGAAACCGGGCAACAGTCCGTCGGCCCGCAAGGCGAGCGCCCTGTCGCGGGTCAGCCAGCGGAGGTGGACTCCGCGGGGAACGTAGGAGTCCAGTTTCGCCTTGGCCCGGTAGGGCGTGCCGCGGCGTGAAGCGGCGATCAGCTGCGGTTCCCGGCCCGAGGGTTCGTAGCGCAGGGCGCGGCCGGCAGGCTGCCCGGTGGACACATACCGCCCGCCGCGGCCGATGGTGGCGGCAGCCATCACGTCAAAGAAATTCAGGCCCAGTCCGCGCACCAGCACCGGTTCCCCGGCGGCCAGGCGGGAGAAGTCGACGTCGGCCGGCACGGCCGGCGGAAGGTAGGTCAGGCCGTGGCGTTGGGCGGCGTCCTGCAGCCGTGCCTGTTCCGGGGAAAGCAGTGCGGGCAGGTGCCCCAGGGCCAGCACTACGGCGTCGGTCGCCAGAACCTGCTGTCCTTCCAGCTCGACGATCAGCCGGCCGGCCGCTTCGCGGGAGATGCCCAACGCTTCGGTGCGGCGGTGTACGAGCTCCACGCCGTCATCGGCGGCCGTTTTCTGCAGCTGGCGGTAAGTCCACTCCAGATACCGCCCGTACAACGGACGGCTGGGGAAATCCGCGGGACCAAGCGCGGCCAGCTCCTGTCGGTCTCCGGCGGAGAGACTGTCCGCCGCACTGGTACCGGCGCCCATGAGCTCGCGCCACTGGTTGAAGGAGAGTCCTGCAGGCGAGGGCAGCAAGTCACGGACCGTATCCCCTGCCGGGACCACGGTGGGAAACAGTGCCGGGGTGTTCATTAGGAACAGCCGCGACTGGTTGGTCCGCCAGACGTGCCCCGGACCCGGACGAAACGGGTCAATCAGTTCAATGCGCAGGGGCCGGCGATGCGCAGAAGCACGCCGATTGGTCAGCAGCCGGTCCACTACAGAGAGGCCGCGGGGTCCTGCGCCAATGACAGCTACCCGGAAACTCTGCGTGTGATCCATCCATCTAGAATATCCGGAGCCGGAGCGGCCCGGGTTCGGGCAGGCGTGGACAGCCCGCCGGGCACACCCGGAAAGCGGCGGTGGCTAGGATGGGCGCATGACATCCCCCAACCTCGACGCCGCCGATTCAGCCCCTACCGACGAGTTCCTCTGGCTGGAGGACATCTACGGAGAGAAGCAGCTGGACTGGGTCCGCTCGGAGAACACCGTGACCGAAAACCTGCTCTCGCGCACCGGATTCCAGCAGACAGAGGAACGCCTGCTCGAGGTCCTGGATTCCACGGACCGCATCCCCATGGTCGCCAAGCGCGGGGAGCACTATTACAACTTCTGGCGCGACGCGGAGCATCCCAAAGGCCTGTGGCGCCGCACCACCTGGGAGAGCTACACGTCCGCGGACACCGAGTGGGAGGTGCTGCTGGACCTGGACGCGCTCAGCGCCGCCGAAGGGACCGAATGGGTCTGGGGCGGGTCCATGTTCCTGCGCCCCGCCGACGGCGTCTCCTACCGCCGTGCACTGGTGTCCCTCTCCCCCGACGGCGGCGACGCGGCCCGCTACCGGGAGTTCGACGTCGTCGACCGCGCCTTCGTGTCCGGCGGGTTCGACATTCCCGCGGCGAAGAGCCGGATCAGCTGGGCCGACGAGGACAGCCTGTACGTGGGGACGGACTTCGGCCCGGGTTCCATGACCACCTCCTCCTATCCGCGCACCAGCCGCATCCTGCGACGCGGGCAGGCACTGTTGGACGCCGAACCCTTCTTCGAGATTCCTGAAGACCACATGATGGCCGTAGTGCAGCGGGACCAGACGCCCGGCTTCGAACGGGACCTGGCCGTGGACATCATCGACTTCTACAACACGCGCACCTTCCTGCGGGAGGGCAGCGACTGGGTACAGCTCGATGTCCCGCTGGACGTGAACGTGGATGTGCACCGCCAGTGGCTGCTGCTGCGTCCGCGTACCGATTGGGAGCTCGACGGCGTCATCCACCCCGCCGGTTCCCTGCTGGCCGCGTCGCTGGAAGATTTCACTGCCGGAAACCGGAGCGTCCACCGGCTCTTCACCCCGGATGCGTCCACGTCGCTGCAGTCCTGGAGCTGGACCCGGGACCGGCTGCTGCTGAACCTGCTGCGCGATGTCAGCTCCGAAATCCTGGTCCTCACCCCCGAAGACGGCTGGCGGGCGGACATCCTGGACGCCTGCCCGCCGCTGCACTCGGTGGACGCGTACGCCGTGGATGACGAGGATGAGGCCGCCGGCAACGACTACTGGCTGATCAGCACCGGGTTCCTCACGCCGTCCACGCTGTCCCGCGGCACCCTCGCCGGTCCCGGTTCCCGGGACGGCCGCCGGGCCGAGGCGGTCAAGACCTCACCCACCATGTTCGACGCGGCGGGACTGACGGTCGAACAGCACTTCGCCGTGTCCGCGGACGGCACCAAGGTGCCCTATTTCCAGGTGGGCCCGGAGGATCTGGTGCTCGACGGCGGCAACCCCACCCTGCTCAACGGGTACGGCGGATTCGAAGCCTCCCTGACCCCTGCGTACAGCGGGGTGGTGGGCCGCGGCTGGCTGGAGCGGCGCACCACGGATGCCGACGGCGTCGAACGGCACGGCGTCTACGTGCTGGCCAACATCCGCGGCGGCGGGGAATACGGACCCGAATGGCACCGCGCCGCTCTGCAGGAAAAGCGGCACCGGGCCTATGAGGACTTTGCCGCCGTGGCTGAGGACCTGGTGGCCCGCGGTGTCACGTCCCGGGAGCATCTGGGCTGCACCGGGCGCAGCAACGGCGGACTGCTGGTGGGCAACATGCTCACCACCTATCCGCACCTGTTCGGTGCTGTTTCCTGCGGGGTGCCGCTGCTGGACATGCGCCGCTACACGAAGCTTTCCGCCGGTTATTCCTGGATTGCCGAATACGGTGATCCGGACGATCCGGCCCAGTGGGAGTTCGTTCAGACATTCTCCCCCTACCACCTGATCAAGGAAGATGTCTCCTATCCGCCCACGCTGATCTGGACGGCCACCAGCGATGACCGGGTAGGGCCGGTGCAGGCCCGCAAAATGGCTGCCCGGATGAAGGCCATGGGTGCGGACAAGGTCTGGTTCCATGAAGCGCTGGAGGGCGGGCACGCCGGTGCGGCGGACAACCGGCAGTCGGCCCGGATGCACGCCATGTCCTACGAATTCCTCTGGGAAGCGCTCACCGGAAGACTGGGCTGAGGCGTTTTGCCCTAATCGGCAAGTTGCCGGTAGTCTTGTCAGGCTGGCAGCGGAAGCTGCAAGTCATGTTGAGATAAGCATGTTGGAGACGTGCCAGAGCGGCCGAATGGGCTTCACTGCTAATGAAGTGTGGGCCTAAAGCCCACCGGGGGTTCAAATCCCCCCGTCTCCGCGCTGAAACCCCCGGGAAACCGGGGGTTTTTTTGCGTCTACCCTAGATTCACCACCGAATCTCTTCAGAAGGGCACGCAGCCATGGCACGGGACGGCATCCTGCTTCACGGACCGCGGGTGACGCTGCGGGATTTCCGGGCCGACGACGTCGACGCCGTGCACGCGTTTGCCTCCGATCCGGTGGTCACGCAGTGGTCCACGTGGGGGCCCAATACCTTGTCCGATACGCGGTCCTTTGTCGCGGACGCCGCCGCCGAACCTGCTTCCCCGGCGAGGACCGGGTTCACTCTGGCTGTGCTGTTCCAGGACCGTCTAGTGGGGACGGCGGCTGTGTGGACCACCAGCGCATCCGACCGCAACGGGGAACTGGGCTACACCCTTGCCCGCGGTGTTTGGGGATTGGGCCTTGCCACCGAGGCCGCAGCGCTCCTGCTCGGCCATGCCTTCGGTCCGATGGGGCTGGTGCGTGTGGAGGCCACCTGCCATCCCGGGAACGCGGGTTCGGTCCGGGTGCTGGAAAAGAACGGCTTCACCTTCGAAGGCCGGCTCCGTGAGCACCGGCTGGTGGGCGGGAAGCGGCGGGATTCCCTGTTGTTCGCCGCCCTGCTTTCAGACCGGGAGCTTTCAGACCCCGCGGCGGATAAGCTGGCAGCCGGTTCACCAGCTTCCCTAGCGTGAAGGAAACATCCATGGAAATGCGACTGCTCGGCAACAGCGGAACCTCGGTCAGCAACTATGCGCTGGGCACCATGACCTTCGGCAACGAATCCGACGAGCGGGCCTCGCACGCCATCCTCAACGATTACGTGCGTGCCGGCGGAAACTTCGTGGACACTGCGGATGTTTACACAACCGGTGCGTCCGAAGAAATCATCGGCCGCTGGCTGCACACCCATCCCACGGAAGCGGCCGACGTCGTCCTGGCCACCAAGGGGCGCTTCCCGATGGGCGGCGGGGCGAACGACCTGGGCACTTCCCGCCGGCACCTGCGCCGCGCGCTGGACGACTCCCTGATGCGGCTGGGCGTGGACCACGTGGACCTGTACCAACTGCATGCCTGGGATCCGTGCACGCCGCTTGAGGAGAGCCTGGGCTTCCTCAATGACGCGATTACCGCGGGGAAGATCAGCTATTACGGGCTTTCCAACTTCACCGGCTGGCAGCTGACCAAGGCCGTCTACGTGGCCCGGGAACACGGCTGGGCTTTGCCGGTCACGCTCCAGCCGCAGTACAACCTGCTTGAACGGGAGATCGAATCCGAGATTGTTCCCGCAGCGCTCGACGCCGGACTGGGGTTGCTGCCCTGGTCACCGCTCGCCGGGGGCTGGCTCACCGGCAAGTATGACCGCGAGACGGTTCCCGCCGGAAACACGCGCGTGGGCGACAACCCCACGCGGCAGTTCCAGGGGTGGGATCTGCGCAGCCACAACGAGCGGACCTGG
The DNA here is from genome assembly GCF_025244825.1 of Arthrobacter jinronghuae. Lineage (NCBI taxonomy): Bacteria > Bacillati > Actinomycetota > Actinomycetes > Micrococcales > Micrococcaceae > Arthrobacter > Arthrobacter jinronghuae. Next base: position 392,773 of record NZ_CP104263.1, on the reverse strand, counting down.
CGGATCCTCGACGAACTGCGGACCGTGGCTGCCGCGCACTCCGCCACGCCGGCACAGGTGGCGCTGGCCTGGCTGGCGGACCGTCCCGGAGTGACCTCGGTAATTCTCGGCGCGCGCACCACGGACCAGCTCGCGGACAATCTGGGAGCGGCGTTCCTGGAGCTGACCGACGAGGAAAAGCAGCGCCTGACGGAGCTGAGCGTCCCGCAGGTCGGCAACTACCCGTACGGCCCGGACGGCCGGAACCAGCGGGAGCGTCTGCTTGAGGGCGGCCGGGCCGGGCGGTAACACCTGCTGGGCCCTATACCCCGGCGGGATCCGGGGCAAAGTAAAGGCCGGGCCACGCCGGCCCGGCCTTTGGCCTCACTTAAGGTGCCCCTACGGCTTCAGGAAGTCCTCGGGCCGCAGCTGCTGGGCCCACTTGCTGATCTCTTCTTCCCGGACCGCTTCTGATTCTGCACCTGCTGCGGGCTTGGCCGCGTCGGGCTTGGCCGCGTCGGGCTTGGCAGTGTCCGGCTTAGCCGCGGACTCGGGATCCGGAATGGGCCGTACATACGGCTGCGGGTGCGCCGCCATGTTCGTGATGGCAGCCCCCGAGGCCCGGATGCCGGCGCCGGTGAACATCGCGTAGAGCTTCAGCGCCTTTACCGGCTGTCCCTGTCCGAGGGCGGCATATATCTGCCGGTGCTGATCTGCGCTCAGCAGCGCGGCAGCGTCCCTGGCGGCCTGCGGCGACGTGCCGGTTGCCGCCGGCGCGGGACGGGGACGTGCAGGCCGTGCCGGCCGCGCACCGCCCGAACCGTCGGCACCGCTGGAAGCGCCTGCCTCCGGCTTGGGGTTGGCGGCACGGCGCTTCTCAAACCTGCCCCAGAGCGCGCTCAAAACAGCGATGGATAGGACGAAGAGAATGATAACCGCAAGCTCCATACCTTGATCCTAGCTTTGCTTTCTTCGGGCCTTAAAACGACCGGTATATTGACGTCCAGCACAATGACGCCCAAATCAACGGAGATGCCATGACGTCCAGCGCCACTTCACTGCCTTCCCTGAAATCCCTGAGTGTCGAAATTCATGACGGCGTGGCCGAAGTGCAGCTGATTGGCCCCTCCAAAGGCAACGCCATGGGCCCGGATTTCTGGGCCGAGCTGCCCGCGGTGTTTGACGCGCTCAGCACCGACGACGCCGTCCGGTCCGTCCTGCTCTACGGCTCCGGCGGGAATTTCAGCTACGGCCTGGACCTGCCCGCCATGGCTCCCGTGTTTGCCCCGCTGCTCGCGGCCGGCGGTATGGATGCCAAGCTGCGCGAGGGCTTCCGCCGGCAGATCAAGGACCTCCAGGACGCCGTCACGTCACTGGCCCGCTGCTCGAAGCCGGTTATTGCAGCGGTAGACGGCTGGTGCATCGGCGGAGCCATTGACGTTATTGCCGCAGCGGACATCCGCATTTCCTCCCGCACCGCGCGCTTCAGCGTCCGTGAGGTTCGGGTAGCCATCGTCGCGGACCTCGGCTCGCTGCAGCGGCTGCCTGCCATCATCGGTGAAGGTGCCACCCGTCAGCTGGCCCTGACCGGAGAGGATTTCGACGCCGCCCGCGCCGCGTCCATCGGCCTGGTCACGGAACTGGCGGACGACGTCGTCGCACGCGGACGAGAGCTGGCGGTCCAGATAGCCGCGAATCCCCCGCTGGTGGTGCAGGGCGTCAAGCAGGTTCTGAACCGGCGGACGCAGGGGCAGGTCCAGGACGGGCTGGACTATGTGCAGGTCTGGAACTCGGCGTTCCTGGCCAGCCACGATTTCGGCGAGGCTACCGCTGCCTTCGCTGAACGGCGTCCGCCGGTTTACCGCGGCGAGTAGGGAATCCGGACGGCAGGGTTCGGCTGCCCGGCCGCGCCGCGACCGAGAGGGCGGCAACGGCCACCAGCCCCAGCATCACCGGCGCCCCGGGCAGGTCAGGAAACACCGCGAGCACGATGGCTGCGGAGAATGCCGTGAGGCCCATCGCCGCGGTCCTCAGGTCCCGGGTCCGCACCGCAAGCAGCAGCACGGCCAGGCCCAGAACCGGACTGAAGACCAGATCCGGGGTGAAGGGAACGCTGAACACTGCAAGTCCTGCGAGCGCTGCCAGGGCTCCCCGCTGCTGCCGGATGCCCCGCCGGTCCTCATGCCGCGCGGTGAGTGCCCAGACAACTATGAGTTGCGCCGCGGCCAGGATCCCGGAGCCGAAACCGACAAGCAGGGAGCCGAACCAGTTCTGCGGAAGGAAAGGCAGGTTGCCGGCGCCGGCGAGGTGCCAGGCCGCGCCCAGCACCGCTCCGGCACCTGCCGCAGCCGCCAACCACCGTGTCGCGTTGCGGTCCGCTCTGCGTTCAGTGCCCGCCGCTGGCGAGTCATCCTGTGCCATGCGCTTCCCCTCCCGGCAGCACTTGCCGCCTCCCGGATCGAGTCTGCAGCATTTACCGTTATTCCGCCCGAAAGCTGCAAGTATTGCAGACTCGATTTCCACTCCGGCTGCTGGGCGCAGCCTTCGGCGCCACGGGCTTCACCGCCGTCCAGAGTTCCACGGGCCGCACGCTTACCGAATGGCGTTCCTTCTCTTAGCATCTTCCTCGCAGCGGGAACGGCCGTTCCCGCCCGATCCGAGAAGGGAACTCCTGATGGGCTACATCGAAGTTGGCACCGAGAACAGCACTGCCATTCACCTCTACTACGAAGACCAGGGAGCCGGCCAGCCGGTAGTGCTGATCCACGGGTATCCCCTGGACGGCCACAGCTGGGAGCGCCAGACCCGCGAGCTGCTCGCTGCAGGCCACCGCGTCATCACCTATGACCGGCGTGGCTTCGGACAGTCCAGCAAGGTCGGTTCCGGCTACGACTACGACACCTTCGCGGCGGATCTAAACACGGTGCTGGAGACGCTCGATCTCCAGGACGTCATCCTGGTCGGTTTCTCCATGGGCACCGGGGAACTTGCCCGCTACGTCAGCCGGCACGGCCATGAGCGCATTGCCAAGCTCGCGTTCCTCGCCTCACTCGAGCCCTACCTGGTGGCACGGGACGACAACCCCGACGGCGTGCCGCAGGAGGTGTTCGACGGCATCGAAGCAGCCGCCCGCGACGACCGGTACGCCTGGTTCACCAGCTTCTACTCCAATTTCTACAACCTGGAGGAGAACCTGGGCAGCCGCATCAGCCAGGAGGCCGTCACCGCCAGCTGGAACGTGGCCATCTCCAGCGCGCCGGTCGCCGCCTACGCCGTGGTGCCCACGTGGATTGAAGACTTCAGGGCCGACGTCGACGCGGTCCGCGAAAGCGGCAAGCCCGTGATGATCCTGCACGGCACGGCGGACAACATCCTGCCGATCGACGCCACCGCCCGCCGCTTCCGGAAGTTGGTCCCCGCAGCGGACTACGTGGAGATCGACGGCGCGCCGCACGGCCTACTGTGGACGCACGCTGGCGAGGTCAACAAGGCGCTGCTGGAATTCGTTGGCAAATAACCGGCGGGAAACAGCGGCGGGACGGGCTCAGCCGTCCCGCCGCTGGCGCATCCCAGGGGGGCGCTAGGCCTTCAGCGCGAGCACGAACGGCAGCACCGCCTGGGCGCCGGCTTCCCGCAGCACCCGCCCGGCTTCCGTAAGCGTCCAGCGGCTGTCGGCGAAATCATCCACCAGCAGCACCGGTCCGGGGTTCGCCGCGAACCAGGCAGCCCCTTCCGGGGGAACCGCAAACTGGTCCCAGACGGAGGCCAGCCGGAAGGCACTGTTGCCGCCGGGGCCGCCCGTGGGACCGCCGTGCGGCAGCTGCAGCGCCCCCAGATAGGGAATCCGGCCCAGTTCCGAGAGGCCGCGGGCCAGCGAATCCACCAGCTGGGGCCGGGACCGGGACGGAATGGAGACAATGGCGACCGGGCGTTCGGCCCAGCCCCACTGGGCCAGGACCTGTACGCAACCTTGAAGCAGCGCCGGGTCCACGGGCATGTCTTGAGCGCCCGGAGCAAAGATTTCACGCAGCCGTCCGCCCCAGCCCAGATCGGTCAGCCGGGCCAGGGCACGCCCGTCGAAAACGGTCCGGTCCGGCTTGATCTTGCCCTTGACCGGCACACCCAGCCGGTCCATGCCCGAGGGATACATTCCACGCGGATCCACCTCCACGCCAACCTTGTCCAGCGCCTGCGCCGCGTTGTCGGTGGCCTCGGCCGCGACGTCGTCGCCGAACCAGCGGCCGGCACAGTTGTCGCAGCGCCCGCAGGGTGCGGCCGCCGGATCGTCGAGCTGCTGGGACAGGAACTGCATGCGGCAGCCGGTGGTGCTCTCGTAATCGAGCATGGCCTGCTGTTCCTTCACCCGGGCAGCGGCAATCCGTTCATAGCGTTCCCGGTCGTAATGCCACGGCTGCCCGGTGCCCCGCCAGCCGCCGGACACCTTCTCGACTGCGCCGTCCACGGACAGGACCTTCAGCAGCAGTTCCAGCGGCGAGCGCTTCAGGTTGACCCGGGTCTCCAGGACACCGACGGACAGGACTTCGCCGGAAGCCAGCTCGGCGAGCACCGCGGTGGCCGGTCCTTCCTCCGGCATGGAGGACGTGGCGAAGTACTGCCAGATGTCACGGTCCTCCGCGCCCGGCAGCAGCAGCACATCGGCGTTCGGAGTGCCGCGGCCGGCACGTCCCACCTGCTGGTAGTAGGCCACCGGTGAAGACGGCGCACCCAGGTGGATCACGAAGCCCAGATCAGGTTTGTCGAAGCCCATGCCCAGTGCGCTGGTGGCCACCAGCGCCTTGACCCGATTCTCCTTCAGGGCGGCTTCGGCCTCTTCCCGGTCCGCGGGGTCGGTGCGCCCGGTGTAGGCGAGAACCGGATGTCCGGCCTTCTGGAGCAGCCGGGCGGTGTCTTCGGCGCCGGAGACGGTCAGGGCGTAGATGATGCCGCTGCCGGGCAGGTCGTCCAGGTGCGTCAGCAGCCAGGCCAGGCGCGCCTTGGGGTTGGGCAGCCGCAGGACACCGAGCCGCAGGGACTTGCGGGCCAGCGGGCCGCGGATGGTGAAGACGTCTTCGCCGCCGGCGGCCAGCTGTTCCTCAATGTCCTTCACCACGCGGCTGTTGGCCGTGGCAGTGGTGGCCAGTACAGGAACCGTGGAGGGCAGCCGCTCGATCAGGTGGCGGATGCGGCGGTAGTCCGGACGGAAGTCGTGGCCCCAGTCGGAGATGCAGTGCGCTTCGTCGATCACCAGCAGTCCGGAACGCCGGATCAGCTCGGGCAGGTGCTGTTCGCGGAACCCGGGATTGTTCAACCGTTCCGGGGAAACCAGCAGCACATCCACCTCGTCGGCCTCGAGCTTTGCGGAAATGTCCTGCCACTCCAGCTGGTTGGCGGAGTTGATGGCCACGGCCCGCACCCCGGCCCGCGCGGCGGCGGCCACCTGGTCCCGCATCAGCGCCAGCAGCGGGGAAACAATCAGCGTGGGACCTGCCCCCCGTGCCCGCAGCAGCAGGCTGGCGACGAAGTACACCGCGGACTTGCCCCAGCCGGTGCGCTGGACCACCAGGGCGCGCCGTCCGCCGGCCACCAACGCCTCGATGGCTTCGAACTGGTCCTGGTGGAACTCCGCGGAGTCATTGCCCACCAGGGCCCGCAGCAGCTCCACCGCCTCGCCGTGCAGCGGACGGGTCGTTTCAGAAGCCTCCGAAACAGTCCCAGAAACAGTGCCTTGCGTATCAGTGCTTTCCATACCATCCACTATCCCAGCACCTGAGGAACTGTTCCCTGCATCGGATTTGAACCGTGGACAAAAGACCGCCGCGGCGGGCGCCCCTATAGACTGGCCAACGTGAACAATGCATTCGACCTCTCCGCGTCCTTCAAGGCCTACGACGTCCGCGGCGTCGTGGGCGAGACCATCACCCCGCAGATCGTCGAGGCCGTAGGGGCCGCGTTTGTCGACGTCCAGGGCCTGTCCGGACAGACGGTACTGGTTGGCGGTGACATGCGTCCGTCCTCTCCCGAGTTCATCCGCGACTTCGCGCGCGGCGCCACCGCCCGCGGCGCCGACGTGCTCCTGCTGGACCTGATTTCCACCGATGAGCTCTACTACGCCTGCGGAGTGCTGAATGCGGCCGGCGTGACCTTCACTGCCAGCCACAACCCGGCGCAGTACAACGGGATCAAGATGGCCAAGGCCGGCGCCGTGCCCATCTCCTCCGAGACCGGCCTCAAGGAGATCCAGGCCCTCGCCGAGCAGTACCTGAATGACGGCGTCATTCCGGCGGCGGCAACCAAGGGTTCCATCTCCGTCCGGGACGTCCTGGCCGACTACTCCAAGTACCTGCGCAACCTGGTGGACCTGTCCGGAATCCGGCCGCTGAAGGTAGTGGTGGATGCGGGCAACGGCATGGCTGGCATGACCACCCCCGCAGTGCTCGGCGACAGCATCCTGCCCGGGCTGCCCCTGGACATTGTTCCCCTCTACTTTGAACTGGACGGGTCCTTCCCGAACCACCCGGCCAACCCGCTGGAGCCGGAGAACCTGCGGGACCTGCAGGCCGCCGTCGTCGAACACGGTGCGGACATCGGCCTGGCGTTCGACGGCGACGCCGACCGCTGCTTCGTCATCGACGAAAAGGGCGAGCCGGTCAGCCCCTCCGCCGTCACCGCCCTGGTCGCGCGCCGCGAGATCGCCCGGGCCAAGGCCGGCGGCGAAGAGACGCCCGTGATCATCCACAACCTGATCACCTCCCGGGCCGTGCCCGAACTGGTGGCGCACGACGGCGGCCGTGCCGTCCGCACGCGGGTGGGCCACTCCTTCATCAAGGCAGTGATGGCCAGCGAAGGTGCCGTCTTCGGCGGCGAGCACTCCGCGCACTACTACTTCCGCGACTTCTACAACGCCGACACCGGCATGCTCGCGGCGATGCACGTACTCGCTGCCCTGGGCGAGCAGACCCGCAGCCTCTCGGATCTGGCCCGCGAATACGAGCCGTACATCTCCTCCGGCGAGGTGAACTCGCGGGTCGAGGACGTCCCGGCCGCCGTCGCCCGCGTCCGCGCCGAGTTCGAGCGCGACGGCGTCACGGTGGACACCCTCGACGGCGTGACGTTCACCTCCGACGACGGCGCGTGGTGGTTCAACCTCCGCGCGTCCAACACCGAACCCTTCCTGCGGCTGAACGCTGAAGCAGAGGATCTGCCCACCATGGAGCGGGTCCGCGACCACGTATTGAAACTAGTAAGGAAATAGCAAATGGCTGATGTAGAACTGAACGGATCAGAGCCCTCCGCCGAGGTCCAGGAGGACCTGAACTCCCTGCTGGGTACCGCCCTCGGCGTAACGCAGGAGCAGCTTGAGGCGCAGGGTGCGTTCCTGCCGGCCGCGCTCGTGGTGCAGAACGACGGCGAGCTGCGGATGATCGCCGTCGCCCCCGAGGACAGCGACGAGGACCTGGATGCAGACTCGATGATCGATGACCTTTACACGGTGCTGACGGAGCAGAAGGGTGAGAACCGCGCGGTTGCCGTGTTCTCGGACATCCACCTGCCGGAGGAAAACACCGACGCCATCCACATTGTCACCGAGCACTCCGAAGGCGTCTGCATCTCCGCGATCCAGACCTACTCGGAGCAGGACGGCGAGTGGACGTTCAACGAACCCATCTGGGAGGGCGGCGAGCCCATCGTCTGGGCCGACGCTGAGTAACCAGCCCTGGCACTGCAAAAGGGAAGCCCCGCCGGAATTCCGGCGGGGCTTCCCTTTTATCTGCAGGTTAGGCGGTGGCGAAGCGGTCCTTCAGTTCGGCCAGCCGGTCCTTCAGCTCCTGCGGCAGGGTGGGACCGAAGCGGTGGTACCACTCGTCAATGCCGTCCAGCTCGGTGGCCCACTCCTGCGGATCCACGCGGACGGCCTGCTCCACGTCCTCGGGGGTCATGTCCAGGCCGGTGAGGTCAATGGAATCCCCCGTGGGCACAAACCCGATGGGGGTTTCCACCGCGTCCGCCTTGCCCTCAAGGCGTTCAATGACCCACTTGAGCACCCGGGAGTTGTCGCCGAAGCCCGGCCAGGCGAATCCGCCGTCGGCCGTGCGCCGGAACCAGTTCACCAGGAAGATCTTGGGCAGCTTCTCCTGGTTGGCCTTGCCGCTGAGTTCGATCCAGTGCCGCAGGTAATCCCCGGCGTCGTAACCCATGAACGGAAGCATGGCCATCGGATCGCGGCGGACCACACCCACCTGTCCGGCGGCTGCGGCGGTGGTTTCGGAGGACAGCGTGGAGCCCATGAAGATGCCGCTGGCCCAGTCGCGGGCCTCCGTCACCAGGGGAACGGTGGTCTTGCGGCGCCCGCCGAACAGGATGGCCGAGACCGGGACCCCGTTCGGGGAGTGGTATTCGTCCGCCAGCATGTCGATCTGGTCGATCGGCGTGCAGAAGCGCGAGTTCGGATGTGCTGCCGGGCGGCCGGCGTCGGGCGTCCATTCCTGCCCGAGCCAGTCGATGAGGTGCGCGGGCGCCTCATCCGTCATGCCCTCCCACCAGACACCGCCGTCGTCCGTCAGTGCCACGTTGGTGAAGATGGAGTTGCCCTTGGCGATGGCACGCATGGCATTGGGGTTGGTGCTCCATCCGGTGCCGGGAGCGACGCCGAAGAGACCGGCCTCCGGGTTTACCGCACGCAGTTCACCTTCCTTGCCGAACCGCATCCAGGTGATGTCGTCCCCAAGGGTTTCGACCTTCCAGCCCTCGATGGTCGGATCCAGGAGCGCCAGGTTGGTCTTGCCGCAGGCGGACGGGAAGGCAGCGGAAACGAAGTAGTCCTTCTTCTCCGGGCTGGTGAGCTTGAGGATGAGCATGTGCTCGGCCAGCCAGCCTTCGTCCCGGGCCATGATGGAGGCAATGCGCAGGGCGTAGCACTTCTTCCCCAGCAGGGCGTTGCCGCCGTAGCCCGAACCGTAGGACCAGATGGAGCGGTCCTCGGGGAAGTGCACAATCCACTTCTCGTCGCTGCACGGCCAGGGCACATCGGCTTCGCCCTCGGCCAGCGGGAAGCCAACGGAGTGGAGCGCCGGAACGAAGAACGCGTCCAGCTCCTCCATCTTGCGCAGCACGTCGGTCCCGATGTTGGCCATGATCCGCATGGAGGCGACCACGTAGGCGCTGTCGGTGATTTCGACGCCGAACTTCGGGTCTTCGGCAGCCAGGTGTCCCATAACGAAGGGCACCACGTACATGGTGCGTCCGCGCATGGACCCGGCGAAGAGACCGTTGAGCTTGGCACGCATCTCGCCCGGGTCCATCCAGTTATTGGTGAAGCCGGCGTCTTCGCGCTTTTCGGAGCAGATGAAGGTCTGCTCTTCGACCCGGGCCACGTCCTTGGGATCCGAGAAGGCGGCAAAGGAATTCGGGAAGGTCTCGGGGTTCAGGCGCACCAGGGTGCCGGCATCCACGAGTTCGTCCGTGAGGGACTGGTTTTCTTCTTCGGAACCATCGACCCAGTACACGCGGTCAGGCTGCGTCAGCTCGGCTACTTCTTTTACCCACGCAAGGAGGGCCTGGTGGGTGGTGGGTGCAGCAGTACCTCCGGTAGTGCTGTCCAGCGGCTGGCTTGCAGCATTCTCGCCGTTCTCATCGAGAACTAGCTGACGCGCGTCATCGCCCATGACTCTTCCCTTCGTTGGGTCAGTGGTGTGTTTTGATGCTAGTTGGGCCTTTCGGAACGCTTTGCCGGGAAAGATCGCACCTTTATTGCCGCATTCGTGATCGGTCCCACAAATCCAAGAGAATCAGGGCCTCCAGCCTACTCCAATGTGACCAACGTCACGTAGACCGGTCTAGTGACGCAGTCGACATACTTCTCGATTGGTGTTGCCTCCAAAAGCCCGCTATAGTTATCTACGGCCAAACAGCCACGGAAGAACTTGAAAGAAACCGATGAGAATCGGTTTTGATACAATAGTTCTTATGCGTGCGTAGCTCAACGGATAGAGCATCTGACTACGGATCAGAAGGTTGGGGGTTCGAATCCCTTCGCGCGCACCATTCAGACCCGGTCTGATCAGGACAACTGATCAGACCGGGTTTTTTGTTGTCTCTGGATACCCGTTCCTGCCCTGCGTACTGTGGTCGTAAGCAACCGGACCGGCAGCCTGCCCCGGAAGTCCTTTCCCGCAGCGGCCGGCCCCGGAAGGGAACAGCGGCATGGCGAGTCCGAATTCCACCCAGCTGCCCAGCGTACTCATAGAGCTCGTGCTGGAGAGCCCGGGCGTCCAGGATTTCCTTAACAGGTCAGCTGTCCTGGCCGCCCGCGAATTCTCCGGCCCGGACAGTCCCGTTTCCTGCGCCGTGACGCTCCTGTATAAATCCCGGCCCCGTGTCGTGGCCAGCAGCAGCGCTGAGGCCACGCGCATGGATGAAATCCAGTACTCCTACGGCGATGGCCCCTGCCTTACCGCCGCACACAGCGGTGAGACGGTCCTTGTGAAGGACTTGGCCGCCGAGAACCGCTGGCCGGACTACACGAGCGAGGTTTCCCGTCACGGCCTGGGCTCCCTCCTTGCCGTGCCCATCACCCTGTCCGGCGACTACCTCAGCGCCCTGAACCTGTACGCAGATCGGGAAAACGCCTTCCCCGACCCCACGGTGCAGGCGGCTGAGAGTTTTGCCCGGCATGCTGCGTCAGCCGTACGGCTGACCATCCGCATCACCGACACCACCTCAAGGGCAGAGGACCTTGTGGCCGCCATGCGTTCCCGCACCACCATCGATATTGCCATCGGCATCATCATGGGACAGAGCCGCTGCTCCCAGCAGCAGGCGTTCGACGTACTGCGTGCGGCCTCCAGCCACCGGAACATGAAGCTGCGCGAGGTCGCCGAATCCGTGGTGGCCTCGGTGAACGGACGTCCCGCGGAAACGCATTTCGAGGGGTAGGACAAGCTACCCGGTTGCCCCGCTCCCGCCGCGGTGCAAGGCTCATGTCCATGACTGAGACTCTGCAGACGGACGTAGTGGTGATTGGCGCAGGTGCCGTGGGAGAAAATGCGGCAGACCGCATTGTCCGCGGCGGGTTAAGCGCCGTCCTGGTGGAAGCGGCCCTGGTGGGCGGGGAATGCTCCTACTGGGCCTGCATGCCCTCCAAGGCGCTCCTGCGGCCCGGCACGGCGTTGAAGGAGGCACAGTCGCTGGCGGGTTCCCGCGAGGCGGTCACCGGCACGCTGGACGCCGCCGCTGTCCTGGAACGCCGGAACTCGTTCACCTCCAACTGGGATGATGCAGGCCAGGCGGAGTGGGTCGCCGGCGCCGGCATCGAACTGGTCCGCGGCCGGGCACGGCTCACCGGAGAACGCGAGGTGGAAGTGGCCGCCACTGACGGCCGGACCCTGCGTATTTCCGCGCAGCACGCCGTCGTCCTCGCCACCGGGTCCACCCCTTCCGTACCGCCGATCGAGGGCCTGGACACCACTGATTACTGGGGCACCCGGGATGCCACCTCCGCCACCGAGATTCCCGGCCGCCTTATCGTGATCGGCGGCGGAGTGTCCGGCGTTGAACTGGCGCAGGCCTACGCGCGTCTGGGCTCTAAAGTCACAGTGCTGGCCCGGCACGACATCCTGGGCTCCTTCCCCGAACCGGTACGTGCGCTGGTACAGGAAGGACTCGAGGCCGACGGCGTCGAGGTGCGCACCTCCGCCTCCCCCGCATCAGTGCGGAAGTCCGACGACGGCGGCGTGGAAGTATCGCTCGAGGGCGGCGACACCGTGAGCGGAGATCGGCTGCTGGTTTCCACCGGCCGCCATCCTGCCTTGGACGGGCTGGGTCTGGAGGAAATCGGCCTGGCCCCGAAGAAATTGGACACCGATGATTCCGGCCGGGTGATGGGCGTCGACGGCGGATGGCTGTACGCCGTGGGGGACGCTGCCGGGAAAGTACTGCTCACCCATCAGGGAAAATACGAGGCGCGGGCAACCGGCGACGTGATTGCGGCGCGGGCAAAACAGGAACCCGGCAGCGCGGAACCGGCTGCCTGGAGCCGGTACACGGCAACTGCAGACCGTTACGCCGTGCCGCAGGTGGTGTTTACCGACCCGGAAGCGGCGATGGTCGGGCGGACTCTCGAACAGGCCCGGGCCGACGGCGTCAACGCCTCCGAGACATCGCTGGAAATCGCCGTCGCCGGCTCCTCGCTGTATGCGGACAACTACCGCGGCTGGGCACAGATGGTGGTGGACGAGGACCGGCGAGTGCTGGTCGGCGTGACCTTCGTCGGGCCGGGCGTCTCGGAACTGCTGCACGCTGCAACGGTTGCCATCACCGGCGAGGTCCCGCTGGACCGGCTCTGGCATGCCGTGCCCGCCTACCCCACCATCAGCGAGGTATGGCTGCGGCTGTTGGAAAAGTACGGCCTCTAACTTCCGCCCGGTCCCGGTGTGGCAGAGCTCTCCGCACCACCGTTTGAACTGACCAGTCAGTTTCCCGTAGGTTTGCAGATGCGCCTCTGAAGCGTGCCAGGCGCACAGCGACCCTAAGGACCCAAGGCGAAGACCATGCTCAGTGCGGAAACCCTCTATGTGAAGGGGCGCCACAGCGCCCTCCTTCCTCCGACATCCCTTGAGGTGAATGCCGGAGGGCTGCTCCTGGTCTCCGGCGGTGGCCAGTCCACCCGTACCGCCCTCGCCCTGGTGCTTGCGGGCAGGATGCGCCCCACCTCCGGCAGCCTCGCCTGGGGCCACAGCGCACGGACGGGACATCTGCGCCGGCACGCGGCACTGATCGATTCGCCGGAGGTCAACGCACCCGAACGGCATTTCCGCGTCCGCGACCTGGTGGCCGAAGACCTGGCGCTGATCCCCCGCCGGAACCGGCCGCAGGGAAATGCTGCGGACTGGCTATCCAACGAAGACCTCTCGGATCTGGGTCCCCGGTGGATCGAGGACCTCGAACCGTCAGTACGGCTGGATCTGCTGATCCGGCTGGCCCTGGCGGATATCGACGTGGAGCTGCTGGTCTTCGATTCCCCCGACCGCCACGGCGCCGACCCGGAGGCCTGGCTGCCCGCCCTGACAGGCAGCGTGTCTCTGCCTTCGCGCCTGGTGACGGCCGTTGCGGTGGTGGCGCAGATCCCGCCGGGCTGGACCGGTCCCGCCGCCGCTGCCGGGGACACTGCCGGTGCCGGGGACACTGCCGCTGGGGTGGCCACCGCCGGTATCGCCGAAGAGGTGCCCGCATGACCGCGTTCCGGCTGGCACTCAGCGAACTTCGCCGCATGACCGGCGGGACCCTGCCGAAGCTGGCTATCCTCGCACTCTCCCTGGTCCCCCTGCTGTACGGCGCCGTCTACCTGTACGCCAACTGGGATCCCTACGGAAACCTCGACGGCGTCAAGGCCGCCCTGGTGGTCGACGACGACGGGGCCGACACCGCAGACGGCCGGCTCGACGTCGGCGCCACAGTCCGTGAAAACCTGCTGGAGGACGGCACCTTCGACTGGCAGCTGGTGGACAGCGCCGCTGCCGCGGAGCGCGGCGTGAAGGACGGCACGTATGAATTTGCCCTGACCATTCCCGGGGACTTCTCCGCGAACCTGGCCTCGGCGTCAGATCCGGCCACCGCCCGGAAGGCGAACCTGCATGTCACCACCAATGATGCGAACAACTACCTGCTCAGCAGCATCGTGGACAAGTTGACCTCGTCCGTCCATGACACCGTGGCGGCGGAAGTCGGCGAGGAAACCGCCAGCCAGCTGCTGACCGGCTTCAGCACAGTGCACGGCCAGCTGGAACGGGCCGCCGACGGCGCCGGACAGCTCGCCGATGGTGCAGCGTCCGCGGATTCCGGGGCCGCCGAGCTCGTCACCGGGCTGGGAACCCTGTCCTCCGGAGCGCAGACGCTGGTCTCCGGACAGGAACAGCTGGCCACCGGAGCCAACCAGCTGTCGGCGGGCGCGGGTGAGCTGTCCGCCGGGGCGGATCAGCTGTCCTCAGGTGCCGCCGAGCTTTCCTCGGGCCTGGGACAGCTCTCCTCCGCCACGGCACAGCTGCCGCAGCAGGCACAGCAGCTGGCGGACGGCGCCCGGCAGGTGGCCGCCGGGACGACCGGCCTGGAATCGGCTGTAACCGCTTCCTCCGATGCCGCCCGGCAGGGTGTCACCGATGCGGTGACACGGCTGGTGCAGCAGGGCGTCCTGACGCAGGAGCAGGCCGCAGCCCTGCAGCAGGAGCTGGCCGGAACCACGGCAGGCAGCGGCGGGCTCGAGCAATTGAAGGCACTCTCGGACGGGGCTGCAGCAGTGTCGGCGGGTGCGGACCAGCTGGCGGGCAGCGCCCCGCAGCTCACCTCGGGCATCAGCGCTGCGAACGACGGCGCTTCCCGCCTTTCCACCGGCGCGGCAGACCTGTCCACCGGAGCGGCGGAGCTTTCCTCCGGGGCCGGCGGGCTGGCGGGCGGAGCACAGCAGGCGCTGGACGGTACCCGGCAGCTGGCGGCAGGAGCCGACGACGCCGCCGCCGGCGCGGGCAGCCTCCAGGACGGGGTGGGCCAGCTACGCGACGGGTCTGCCGAGCTGGCCCGGCAGCTGACAGCCGGTGCCGGTGAAATTCCCAACCCAAACGATGAGGAGCGGGCCAACGCCTCCGCAGTAATCGCCGATCCGCTGACCGTCCGCACGGTGGACCAGGCCGAGGCAGGCAGCTACGGCGCCGGGCTGGCACCCTATTTCCTGACGCTGGCCATGTGGGTGGGTATCTTCATGCTCGCGCAGGCCATGCGTCCCATCAGCCGCCGGGCGCTGGCGTCCAATGCCCCGGGCTGGAAAATTGCCCTGGGCGGCTGGCTGCCGTTCCTCGCCGTCTCGCTGGTCCAGGCGACCCTGCTGTATGCGGTGGTGCGGTTCGGGCTGGGACTGGACCCCGTCCACCCGGTGAGAGCCTGGGGGTTGCTGCTGATGGCTTCCATGGCGTTCTCGGCGTTGATCCAGGGCATCGTGGCGCTGCTGGGTTCAGTCGGCAAGTTCGTGGTGCTGGTACTGCTGGTGCTGCAGCTGGTCTCCGCCGGCGGCACTTTCCCGTGGCAGACCATCCCGGCGCCCCTGCATCTGGCGCACGACGTACTGCCGATGGGCTACACCGTAACCGGGCTGCGGCAACTGCTGTACGGCGGGGATCTTACGCAGGTCGCCACCGTCGCCGTCGGACTGCTGGGCTACACGGCCGTCGGACTGCTGCTCTCGCTGCTGGCTGCCCGACGGCACCGGCTGTGGACCCTGAAGACGCTGCAGCCGGAGATCAGCATTTAGGCCCGGCGGACCACGAAGTCAGTGATGCGGGCGTCGCGGCCGTCCAGCTCGGCCCACGGCAGTGCATGTTCCATGACGGTGAGGCCCGACGTCGGATAGCGGGTGGCCATTTCCATGACGGCTTCTTCGTCCGAGTCCGCGGAGGCAAGCCGCATGGCCAGGTCCTGGACGCCGGGAAGGTGCGCGATGACCAGCAGGCTGGTGACCGTTTCCGGAACGTGGTTGATGAGGCTGAGGATCCGCTCCGGCGTCGCCGCGTAGAGACCGTCTTCGAGCTTGGCAGTGGGCGCCTTATCCCCGAGTTCCTTGCAGACCCAGGTGCATGTCTGCCGCGCGCGCAGGGCAGACGAGCAGAGGATGAAGTCGGGAATGCTGCCGTGCTCGCGCATCCACTGCCCGGCCAGGGGTGCGTCCCGGTGTCCACGCCCGGAGAGCGGGCGCTCGTGGTCTGCAACGTCGCGGGGCCAGTCCGCCTTGGCATGGCGAAGGAGCTGGAGTTTCTTGAGGTGGTGGCCGGTCATTTGCCAAGTTTAGCCGCGGACGGAGCCCCCGCTCCGTCCGCGGCTGCGGTCCTAAGGACCGCGGCTGGCAGCTAGATGCTGTATTCCGGTGCGGCCCAGACAACAACCTCGGGGTGCTCGTAGAAGCGGTACCCCTGCCCGCGGACGGTGCGGACGGTGTTGGCCAGCCGGCCCAGCTTGGACCTCAGCCGCCGGATGTGGACGTCGATGGTGCGTTCGTTCGGCACCTCTTCGGCGTTGCGCCACAGGCCTGCCAAAAGCTCTTCACGCCCAACCGTCCTGCTGGCGTTCTCCACCAGGTAGTTCAGGAGCTCGAATTCCTTGAAGGTCAGATTCAGCGTGTCCCCGTCGAGGTGCACCTCGCGGCGGGACAAGTCGATCAGGACTCCGGAGGGCCGGATAGCTGCCGGAACCGGGGGTGCCGGAACCTGCTGCGGGGCAGGCTGACGCCGGACCGTGGGGTCCCCGAGGGCCTGCCGGACGACGTCGATATCCGAGCCGGAGGCTCCGGCAGGGGCAAGCGCCACGGCTGCATGGCTTTGGGCGCATGGCACGAGGGTCTGTACGTAGGCCCGGATTTCCTGCGCGAGCCTGCTCAGGGACGTGCCGTTGGCCGCAGCGGTTTCTTCATCGAGGCCTACATAAATAACGAATCCACGGGCAGCCGTGTCATTGCTGACCGGCTGCGGCCCGGGAATACCGTTCGGAGTGACCACCGGCATGGGGGCGGTCATGGGGTTGGCATCCTGGCCTGGAACGGCGCGAAGCGGACGGACTCCGGTGCTGTTGGAGGCCGGGACGCTATAGGACTGGTTCCCAAACGGCTGCGCGCCGTAGGAGCTGGGGAAACCGCCGACGGCGGTCTGGCGCTGGGAACCTGATCCGGCGCGGTTCTGCGCATTGCGCAGGGAGATGTGGACGTAACCGGATGCTACTGACATGTGGGACCTCATCGTGACTTGACGTCATCACGGCTCGATTGCTGGGGGTGTGCCCGGTCGAGACGGCGCCTGTTATGCCCATAGTTGGGCCTGAGTCTTACCTCGGGATAGGGGTGGTTCCAGAGATATGCATTCGACAACAGCGAGTCTCCTTCGCGGCCCGGAGACCGCCCGGGAAGACTGCGACTGCTGCTGCCGTGTTGGTGTTCACACTCCGGATTATTGCATGTCACAAAGGGATTCGCGCAAGTAACAAAGGGTCGGTTGTCTCACATAGTGGACGTTATGGGTCGTTTTGTGACGCAGTTCACAAAAAGACACAATGAATAGCTATGCGTAAATATGTATAAGACCTAAATCTATTTCGCTCCACTGCGCGTGCATCGTTCCGCTCTATCGAACGGTGTTTAGAAAAAGGCACCCACTCCGTAAGCGAGCTTACGAAGCAGGTGCCGTCAAGCATGGAAGCTGTTGTCCACATAGTGGACAGGGGTTCGGAGCTTTTCACTGACGGAAGAGCCGGCCTCAGAGGCGGCCCTTCGGGCGAGGTGGTTAGACGACGCCGTAAAGCCGGTCGCCGGCGTCGCCCAGGCCGGGGACGATGTAGGCATGCTCGTCGAGCCGCTCGTCGATCGAGGCGAGGACTACGGTGACGTTGGCGTCCTGGAGTTCCTCCTGAAGCACCGAGAGGCCTTCCGGGGCGGCCAGCAGGCAGATGCAGATGACCTCTGCGGCGCCGCGCTGGAACATGAACTTGATCGCTTCGCGCAGCGTCCCGCCGGTGGCCAGCATCGGGTCCAGGACGAAGACCTGGCGGCCGGTGAGGTCATCCGGAAGGCGCTCGGCGTAGGTGATGGCTTCCAGTGTCTCTTCGTTCCGGGCCATGCCCAGGAATCCGACCTCGGCCGTGGGGACCAGGCGGGTCATGCCTTCGAGCATGCCGAGGCCGGCGCGCAGGATGGGAACCACCAGCGGGGTCGGCTTGACCAGGCCAGTGCCGACGGCGGAGGTGACGGGAGTCTCGATCGGAACCGGCTCCACGCGGACGGTTCGGGTGGCTTCATAGGCCAGCAGGGTGACCAGTTCTTCCGTCAGCTGACGGAAGATCGGTGACGGGGTGTCCTTGTCGCGGAGAACGGTGAGTTTGTGGGCAACGAGGGGGTGATCCACTACAAGTACGCGCATGCTTCAAAACTACCATTGCCCCCTGCCTCTCTCCGCGTTCGCCCGTGCGCGCGCGGATGGGGGACGATGGCAGGCATGGAGTCCCTTTCCCGCACACACGAAACCTGGATGGACCTTGCCCTGGCCGAAGCCCGCAAGGCGCTGGAGACAGGCGACGTGCCGATCGGCGCCGTCGTACTGGGTCCCGACGGCGAGGTGCTGGGAACCGGGCGCAACGAGCGTGAGGCGACAGGGGACCCGACAGGCCACGCCGAGGTGCTGGCCATCCGGACGGCGGCTGCCGCCGTCGGTGAATGGCGGCTGGAAGGCTGCACCCTCGTGGTGACGCTTGAACCGTGCGCCATGTGCGCCGGGGCGATCGTCCTGGCCCGGGTGCCGAAAGTGGTGTTCGGCGCCTGGGATGAGAAGGCCGGGGCCTCCGGTTCCGTGTTCGACATCCTGCGTGAGCGCCGCCTGAATCACTGGGTCGAGGTGTTTCCCGGCGTGCGCGAGGAAGAATCGGCGCGCCTGCTGCGGGACTTCTTCGGCTCAAAGCGCAACTCCTAGCGTTCCGCCCGGTTCGGTTTGTACGTAGGCTTACTAATCCCGGAACGCTACAACTAAGGAGTTTCCGTTATGGGATCAGAGCAGGATGGACGGGACACCGTCGTCAAGATTCTCGAAAAGGCTCGAATTGCCACGGTGACCACGGTGGATCTGCAGGGGAACCTGGTCAGCCGGCCGTTGCAGCTGCAGGAGGCGGATTCGGACGGCAACCTGTGGTTCTTTACTCCGGACCCCTCCCCCAAGGCCGACGAGGTCCGTGCGAACCCGCACGTTAACGTCGCCATCAGTGATTCCGAGGGCTTCCTGTCCATCAGCGGCACCGCCACGCTGACGAAGGATCAGGGCAAGATTTCCTCCCTGTGGAAGACCTCGGTGGAGGGTTGGTTCGAGCAGGGCCGCGAAGACCCGTCTGTCGCACTGCTGAAGGTGGACTCGGACACCGCCGAATACTGGGCCTCGGATGAACCGAAGCTCGTCAGCCTGTTCAAGATCGGCAAGGCTGCAGCCACCGGCGGGACTCCCGATATCGGCAGGAACGACGTCGTCGACCTCTAGTTCCAACTGGTCCCCCAGGCCTTGACGGGGCAGCTTTTGGGAGTTGGGCCTTCAACCCGGTAAGGTTGACGCGTTGGTGACGTGTCCGAGCGGCCGAAGGTGCAACACTCGAAATGTTGTTTGGTGTAAAAGCCAACGTGGGTTCAAATCCCACCGTCACCGCCACTGAAAACCCCCGGGAAACCGGGGGTTTTCTGCATTTTCAGGGTCTCCGTGGTGCATTTATCAGGTGTAGAAGAATCGCACGGCGTGAAAGAAGACCGGTGCCGCAAAGCAGAGCGAGTCCAGACGGTCCATGATCCCGCCGTGACCGGGGATGATGGAGCCGAAATCCTTGATGCCGCGGTCGCGCTTGATTGCAGACATCACCAGCCCTCCGGCGAAACCCATCACACAGGAGATGAATGCCAGGAGCGCGGCCATGAACGGGGTGAACGGCGTGACCCACCATAGGGCAGCCCCCAGGGCTGTGGCCGACAGCACTCCTCCGATGAACCCTTCCCAAGTCTTGTTGGGACTCACGCTCGGCGCGATCGGGTGCTTCCCGAGCGTCTTGCCCCACACGTACTGCAGCACATCGGAGCCCTGCACCACGATCAGCAGGAACAGCAGCAGATGCGCGCCGATAGCCCCGCCAGCCCCAGGCGCCGAGCCTTCGGCGGCATCTCGGCCTGCCTCCATGGCAAACGGCAGCTGCAGGAGCGCCGGGGCGTAACTGATGGCATAGACGCATACCATCAGCGCCCACTGAATGGCCGCGGTTCGCTGCAGGAACCCGGTGGTCTGCCCTGCGAGCGCATTGCGCGCCGGCAGGAAGAGGAAGGCGTACACCGGGATGAACACACTGAACATGCCATACCAGTGCTCCCACACGAACCAGTAGTGCACTGCGGGGATGATGAACACCAGCCACACGAGCACTTTGTGATCTCCGCGGCCGGTCGGTGAGATGGTGATGAACTCGCGCAGTGCCAGAAACGACAGCAGCAGAAACAGCACAATCGTCACTGTCTCGCCGGCTGCCAGGACAGCGCCTAGCAGTGCGACCATCAACCACCAGGCGTTGATGCGCTGCTTCAGATTCAGGATGGTGCTCGTGATGCCCAATCGGCGGCCCAGAATCCACGCGACCACGGTGGCTAAAACTAGAACAACGACGACGCCGCCGAGGAGTTTCAGCGACGACGAGTCCAACAAACCCAGTTCCCAGCCGCTCACGGGTTGTCCTGCCGGTCCTGGCTGCGAGGGGCCGAGACGCCGTCGTCCTGAATAGGGGGAGATTGCGTGCCTTGATGCTTCGCGAGGCCTTCCACAAGAACCTCCCGGGCGCGGGCCAGGAACGTCTGCCTGTCCTCTTCGGGATCCAGATGGAGGGGCTCGCCGAAGATGACAGTCGAGAGGTGGGGCACCGGGATCACCGCACCTTTGGGGAGGATCCGTCCGAGGTTGGCGAGCGTCACGGGGACCACCGGCACCTCAGGGTGGAGACGGGCCAGTTTGTACAGTCCGCCGTGAAACTGGGCGATCGTATCGCCGTCGCCCCGGGTGCCTTCAGGGAAGATAATCAGCGAATCACCGGCGGCCAGCACCTCGGCCATGCCCTCCACCTGTCCCTTGGGGCTGACCCCTGAGTCCGACGTGCGCTGCCGGCGGCTGCTGGAGCCGTGGCGCTCGACCAAATAGGCGTTGAAGATCTGTTCGGCAAAAGCCTTACGCACCCCTGAGCCCCAGTAGTCCTTGGCAGCCACCGGGCGGGCGCGTTGCTGAAGCCCTGCCGGCAGTGCGGCCCAAATGGTGAGGAAGTCCAGATGGCTCGAATGGTTCGCGTAATAGATGGCCTGCCCGGGTAGATCCAGTTCAGAATCTCCGGCTGCACTCACCACGCGCGCACCGGCGAAGGCGCTGATAAGTTTCGCGAGGCTGCGCCGGGAAGCCCTGCCGACGTTCATGATGGCAAGCCGTTGCTGCGGGCACGCAGCGCAGCGCTGACACGGCGCAGTCGGCGAGCACAGGTGAGCAGGGAGCCTAACGCGATGAGCGCCAGCGTGCCGAACAATGCCCAACCTTCCGCCCAGGGAAGCCATGGTTCGGCGATGCCCACCAGGACGCCGATCATCAGCAACCACATGCGGTGCGGTTTGGCCAAGGGCCCGTCGAAGAAGTTTCCCGTGCCGAGGGCTGCTCCGAGGCAGCGGATGTAAGCGGTGAGTACGGCGAGTATCGCCGCAAGGAATCCCAGTGTCACCCCGAAATCGACTCGGTCGGCGGTCACCAGCCCGGCAGTTGCGATGCCTGCTGCCCCCAGGAACAGCACATCGGAGATCCGATCAGGCAGTTCATTGTAGATATCACCCACCGGTGAGCTCATACCCTTTTCCACGGCCAGCATTCCATCGAGCATGTTCAACAACAAACGCAGCGGTATACAGGCAGCAGC
The DNA here is from genome assembly GCF_025244825.1 of Arthrobacter jinronghuae. Classification (NCBI taxonomy): domain Bacteria; kingdom Bacillati; phylum Actinomycetota; class Actinomycetes; order Micrococcales; family Micrococcaceae; genus Arthrobacter; species Arthrobacter jinronghuae. The sequence goes on along the minus strand of NZ_CP104263.1, from coordinate 371,317 downwards.
CGCAGCCAGTAAGACAGCACGAATAATGGCGTCGTCGGTATGTGCCGACCAGATCAACGCAGCGGCACCCACTGCGGCGAACACCACTGAACCGACCGAAATCTGATTTGGGGTGAGTTTCGCCGCCGCAAGAATATCCGCAGATTTGGCCGCCCATTGGCTGCTGCGCTGCGGAATTTCCCGCCTATCCGTTCCGTGGCTCATATAAAGTATCCATTCATTGGGCCTTCTTGCCGTAACTCTTACGCTAATGCGGGGCGGGCGGCGGAACCGGCAGCAACCCGCGATCAATCCCGTATTTCCACGTCACCATTCATTACAGTGTAAACATGAGAACTAGGCGCAAATCAGCCTTCGGGAATGCCCTGCGGGACCACGGAATCGCCGGCGCCTGGGGCTTCGCGGAAGCGACGTTCTTCTTTGTGGTCCCCGATGTGTGGACATCCTGGGTGGGGCTGCGCCGGCCGAAACGCGCGCTCGGCACCACGGTCTCAGCCCTCGGCGGCGCCATGGCCGGAGGGGCAGTGACGTACTGGTGGGCGCGCAAGGTAGCCGCAAACACCTCGCGTAAGGCGTTGGTGAAAGTTCCGGCAATCACGGATGCAATGATCAGCGAGGTGGAGCAGGAGATCGCCGAGTCCGGGGCCGCGTCTTTGCTGCGGGGCCCCACCCGTGGAATCCCGTACAAGCTCTACGCGCGGGCAGCCGGGCTGCAGCGGACCCCGCTCGTGACGTTTCTTGCCTGGAGCGTGCCCGGCCGGATGATCCGGTTCGTGGTGGTGACAGCGGCAGTATCCGGGATTGCCGCTATGGGCCGCCGCCGGCTCCCTGGAATCTCTGAACGAAGCATCTCGACCGTTTTCTGGATCTGCTGGGGTGCGTTCTACGCGGTATTCATTCCGCTGAAGTCCCGTCGCAGGTCATCCTCGGCCCAGCAATCTGCCGGGACTTCATATTGAGCGGTCCGGCAGGCCGCGCAACTTTGCGATCACCGCTCATTTTCGTCTCCGTGCTCTATGGCACGTTGTGCCTACTGCATCTTTCGCGCCACTAGCCCTGAGGCCGAACTCTGCCCGCCCGCACAGCTATGCGGGGAGCGCACCACCCTCAATCAGTATGGATTTCGTAAAAACCCACTGGAGAACCACGCATCCCAAGACCATTGCCGTCCCGAAACTATACAAGAATCCCCGCGTTATTTTCCCCATGTGGTGCGACTTAGGTTTTATTGATCCACGGAACAAACCGGAGAGGACAACTAAAGCCGGAAGGAGAGCGAACGGCATGGGAATCCCGCTTCTCCCGTACTGTCCGCTGTAGGGCATCCGTGTCCCAAGCGGCACACTGAACAACACGTATATGGCGATGCCTAGACACGCCGCAAACGCAACCGCGCAGATAACGGCTGAGTATTTGGCGGCCTTCTTGCCCAGCACCAGATCCCGTTCAGTTAACCGCACGGAAGGAAGTCCGTTCGTTTTTGTCATATCCGCGCCGTTGCCGTTGTTCACCGCATTCACCGCCGTTCCACCCCGCCTGCCGCTGCACGATTCCCTATTTCGGTTTAGCGCCCTCGACAATAGCACCGGTACTGAATACAGCAGTTGTCATTCACGACAGGGGTTAATTCCGCTGGGGAGGCACCTGAAGGCGCATGGGTAAGAATCGTGGCGTTTATGAGGTCCTCCAGTTGAACCCGCTGAAGGTTTCACCCCCCACCCCGACCGGCGCCTCACGTTCCGGGAGAACGCGGGCAGGGAATGCCCGCAGGAAACTCGACAGAAACGGCAAGCCTACTGACCAATGCCGGATGGTGTAGAAAGTAGGGATGATCGGAACCGGAGCAACTGCACAGGACGCCATAGCTCCATTCGAAGCCCCTACGGGTCGGTCGGCAGAAGACCGGAAGAGTACGGCGGATGATCTGGACCTCTTCCTCGTGGAGCGGCTGCAGGACCTGACTCTTTCCAGCGTCACGGTTCAGGAGTTCCTCCACGAGCTGGCAACACTGACGGCTAAGGCGTTTTCCATTCCGACGAGTCCCGTCGAATGCGCCATGACCATCACCCGGGACCACAAACCTGTCCGCGCAGCTTTCAGCGGCGCCCCCTCCGGTTCCCTGGATGACCTGCAGTACAACTTCACCGAGGGGCCCTGCATCACTGCGATCCAGGAACGGGCAGTGGTGCATATACCCGACCTTCGCCGGGAAAAGCGGTGGGAGCAGTATGTAGCCCTCGCGGAGCAGGCCGGAATGCGTTCGGTGCTCGTACTTCCGCTGGACCTCGAAACAGATGGCGTCGCAACCCTCAGCCTTTACAGCACCCGCCCGGAACACTTCGACAGCGCAACGGTCGAGCAGATCCAGGACTACGCCCGGCGCATCACCAAACCCGTTCAGCTGGCCGCCCGCCTGGCGGCCGGGGGCGAGCATTCCGCAGACCTGCGTGCCGCAATGGACTCCAGAACGGTTATTGATTTGGCCGTCGGGATTGTTATGGCCCAGAACCGGTGCAGCCAGGACGAAGCCTTCAACATTCTGGTTTCCGCGTCCGGCAGCCGAAACATCAAACTTCGGCAAATCGCCGAGCGGGTGGTGGGATCAGTGACCCCCGCTGAAGCGCAGACGCATTTCAAGCAATAGGTTCCTCCCCGCACCATAAGAAAATGCCCGGACGCAAAGCGTCCGGGCATTTATCGTTTTGATCCGCAGATGCGCAATTACTCGCGGTTCAGCTTGTCCTGAACCGTGCCGGCAACCTTTTCCACGACGTTGGGGATGTCGGTGGTGCCGTAGTAGCGGGCATCCGGACGGGTGACGTCCGGCATGGGAGCCGTGGTGGTGGGACCCTCGTGGTAGCTGAACTCGCCCTTGCCGTCCGGCGTGGGGCCGGAAGCCCAGGAACCCTCGGAGGCGTGCTTGCCGTCGGAGAAGTTCAGGTACTGGTAGGAAACCTCGCGGTGTTCCTTCTTGATCGGGAAGTTGCTCGGAACCGGAAGCAGCTCGTGGCCCTCTTCCTGCAGTTCCTTGGCAGCAGCCGTCCACATGTTCTGGTGCATCGTGTCGCGGGCCAGGAGGAACGCGAGCATATCGCGGACGCCCTTGTCATCGGTCATGTGGTACAGGCGGGCGACGGCGAGGCGTCCCTGCATTTCGATGTTGGCGTTGGACGTGAAGTCGGCGAGCAGATTGCCGCTGGCAGTCACGTAGCCACCGGTCCACGGGTTGCCGTTGCTGTCCACCGGACGGGCGCCGGCACCGGCAACAATGGCGTGCTGAACATCCATGCCGCCGACAACTGCTGCGATCGTCGGATCCGACTGCACGGCGTCGTCGGTGATACCCAAGGGAGCCTTTTCCAGCAGCTGGGCAATCATGATGGCCAGCATTTCCACGTGGCCCATCTCTTCGGCGGCGATGCCGTAGAGCAGGTCGCGGTACTTACCGGGCAGGTGGGAATTCCACGACTGGAATCCGTACTGCATTGCTACGGTGATTTCGCCGTACTGTCCGCCAAGGACTTCCTGAAGCTTGCGGGCGAAAACGGCATCCGGCTTATCGGGTGTCGCTGAGAACTGGAGTTCCTGCTTATGGAAAAACACTATGCACCTCCGCATATCAGGCCCAACATTAGTTGGGTCGCCTCTTATGGCGGCCCCGGGGGCCAGTAAGTGAAATCTATCCCAGCAGACAACTTATAAGCAAACTTAGTAATTTGACCGAGGTGCTTCAATCGGCCGCCCAGGCCTCTGACACCTTCTCCTCAAAAACGCCTGCACTGCCCGACTTGCCTTCACCGGGATCCGCCGTTTACCCTGAAACCCGAGGCCCAGCAGTGCGCCGCGGAACTCCTATTTTGGGAATCCTTTGGACCACAAACTGCGTGTACTCGTTCGGCTCGATGTCGACCCTTCCTCCGCTGTCCTTGAAGTGACCGGCTGCCTCACCGCCGACAGCTGGCGTTCCCTGGCACCCGTAATCCGGAAGACTGCCGCTCTTGTGCGCGGACACCGGATTGCCGTGGACCTGACCACAGCCCAGCACATTGAACGTGCTGCCCTTCCCCTCCTTCGTGGAAACGTTGCCGGGCGGGACATTGACCTCAGAATCGCGTGCCCGGAGGTCCTCCCCGAATGCCCGGCCATGGTCCCGGCCGGAGGAGCGAAGCAATGACGCTCTTCCGCACCCGGCACGCTTCGGCCTTCTCGCTGTTGGACCTGCCGGCAGATCCCTTGGATGTCCAGGCGCTGGCCGCCCTGCCCCAGAGGACTTTGCTAAGTCTGACGGACCGTGTCTACCGGCAACTGGATTCCGGGCATCCCCCCGCCTACGCGCTGGAGTGGTACAGCGCGTTGGCCGGCGAATGGGCCAGAAGGACGGACATAGACGGCCATCCGAAGCATCAGGCTCATCACGGCGGGATGGAAAACCATGAGGAAATGTGAGGCCGGCCATGCCCGGTGATCTCCCCTTGGACGAACTTTCCAGCCTCATTGCCCGGATCCAGGGCGCGCTCCTCACCGAGGAAACCGTGGCCCACGCCGTCGACCTGCTTGCCGAGGCAATTCGGGAAAGCATTCCCGGTGCCGCGGGGGCCGGTGTTTCACTGATGGACGATCAGGGCCGCAGGACCAGCACAGGATCCACCGACGGGCTGGTGGTCACTGCCGATGAGCTGCAGTACCGGCTGGGAAAGGGGCCTTGCCTGGAAGCCTGGGCCGGCGCTGCCCCCGTGCGGTCGGATGACCTGGCGGTGGAGATCCGCTGGCCGGGATGGAGCGGCCCGGCGGCTGAGCTGGGGTTACGCTCGGTCCTGAGTGTGCCGTTGCTCCACAAGACGGAAATCCTCGGTGCAATGAAGATCTACTCCACGGAGACCGCGGCCTTCAACGAGCGCAGCGAGCACCTGCTGACGCTCTTCGCCGGCCCCGCGGCAACACTGCTTGCGAACGTCCAGTCCACCGAAGTGCCGCACCGGGCCAGCAGGGAACTGAAAGACGCCATTGCCAGCCGGGACAGCATCGCGTTGGCCCGCGGTATCCTCATGGAGCGGAAGAAGCTGAATTCAGAAGAGGCCATGGGTGAGCTGATCATGAGCTCGCGCAGCAACGGGCATTCCCTGCGCAGCGTTTCTGAGCAAGTCATAATGAGCGTTAGCAACCAACAGCGCTACTAGGGGCAGACGATGGGTTTCGAGGCTGTTGAGCCGGAGCAACGACAGTTGCTCAAGAAAGCGCTTGAGGACGCCCGGCTGACTGTGCCCGAAGTGTGGATGAAGTACTTCAGCATCGGAGGCGCAGCCGGCGAATACGAAATCGATGCCTATATCAACGGGTCCCTGTCCCTCCCTCCCTTCCAGCGGGACATCCTCGCCCATGCCGCGAACGAGCTCATCGACCAACTGCCCGCACGTCCGCGTGCACCGTACAGTGCCGAAGTGGCCCAACGCCGTGCAGGTGACGGACGTGATGCGAACGGCCTGGAGAATGATCCCTCGCGCCGGCACCGGAGAAACGCCGGCGAGGACTAGCCGGCCCTCGGCTTTGTACCCGCCGTGGCAACGAGGCCGGGCAGCCTTTGTAGGATGAAGCATGGACACCAACGAATCACAGCCCACAATTGCCCAGCTGCGTGCACGGCAGACCGACCTCGTGCTCGCCCTGGCGACTGAGTCCCGCTCCGACCGCCTGCAGCAGTACAGCGATGAACTGGAGTTCCTCGTGAAGTACATCAAGGAACGCGAAGAAGCCGAGGCCGCCGCCGCATCAGAAGCGGCTGCAGCCCCCTCTCCCGCCGGAGACACCGCACCCCAGGCCGACGGCGTCGAGCAGCGTGAAGACGGCGTGGTGATTGAGCCGGGCTCCGATCTGGAGGCCGACGTCGACCGCGACAACCGCTAAGCCGGCACCAACCCGGACTCAGTCCTCCCAGAAGCGCCGGACGACGTCGGCAATCTCCTTCGCCTGCCGCCGGCCCGCCGCGACGGAGGGCCGGCGGGTGGAATCGAGCAGCATGTTGGTGCCAAACGCCTGCAGTGCCTGTGCGTCGGCTTCAATCAACAACGGCTTTCCGTCCTTGCTGATCGTTTTCAGCGCCTGCGGGAGGGTGGGTCCGAAGGGGCTCTGCGGCGCCTCGAGGCCGCAGGAAACCACCAGCACCTTCCCAAAACCGGCAGCGACATCGGCATTGGTACCCGAGCGCATGCCCCCGTCCATGTAGACCCGCCCGTTGATGTGCACGGGCGGCCACACCGTCGGGACAGTGCAGCTGGCGGTGACCGCCAGGCCAAGGTCCACGCCGGAATCGCCGTCGAACACCTTGAAGCTGCCGTCTTCGGCGTCCACCACCGTGACACCCAGCGCCTTTTCGGGCCAGGCCGGGAAAGGAACCAGTGAACGGATGCTGTTCACCCAGGCCTCCTCGGTCAGCTGCGTGTCCGCTTTGAGGGCCCGCTGCCCCAGGCGTGCGCGGGCGGCTTTCTCCCCGCCGCCGCCAAAGCCGGCCGCGCCCATGATGTTCATGAACCGCTCGCCGTCGAATGCGTCCGGCTCCTGGTAATCCGCGGCGCCGGCACCTTCCTCAGCCGTCTCCTGGGCGAGCGCCGCGGCCCGCAGCTGCCCGAAGCGAAGGGCGGTTCCCACCACCGATCCGGCCGAGGTACCGACAACGAGGTCTGCCTCGTTGAGGTCGATGCCCTGGTCCAGCAGTTCCGCCAGCAGGCCGATTTCCCAGGCGATGCCGGCCACTCCGCCGCCGCCCAACACCACCGCACGCGATTCCAACACGTTGTAACCTCCTGGCTTGCCGCCGTCGAAGTGCTCTTCGTTGTCCACGCAGTGTAAGCCCGGCGCCCGCCCGGTTACCGGACCTCACTGGTTCCGGGCTTGAATGGTTGCATGGCATTAAAAGTTTTGATGGTGGGCCGCAAGCACGAGGACTGGGTGGTTGACGGGATCCGCCGGTACGAAAAGCGGTTGAAGAAGCCCTTTGACCTGACCTGGGTCCCCATTCCGCATTCCGCCCGCGAAGGCGACGCCGCCCGCCGCGAGGAGTCCGAGCGGCTGCTGGCGAAGGTCGGATCCGACTACGTGATCCTGCTGGACGAGCGGGGCAAGGCCATCACCTCCCCGGCGCTGGCGCAGACCCTGCAGAGGCCGCTGGATTCCTCGCGCAACGTCACCCTGATCATCGGCGGGGCCTACGGGGTGGACCAGAGTGTCCACGACCGCGCCGACTTTGTCTGGTCCCTCTCCCCCCTGGTGTTCCCCCACCAGCTGGTCCGATTGATCCTCGCGGAGCAGGTGTACCGGGCCCAGGAGATCGCCGGCGGACGCCCCTACCACCATGAATAAGGCAGGGGACGACGGCGGGCCTTCCGCTCGGGTTGTGCGTGCCGTCGGCAGGGCGGCTGCACGGTAAAGTAGGAGCAGTTTTTCAGCAGTCCGGCAGGCTCCGTGCCGCGGCCGGCGGGACCGGAGAGGGAAGCATGCCCCAGCGCACCGATCCCTTCCGGCTGCTCCGCGCCGGAATCGCCACCGCGGTCATTTTCGCGCTGGCTACCGGTGCGCACCTGGCCGGCGGCGGGATACTCCCCGAACCGGTCCTCCTCATAGCCCTGGCGGCCTTCACCCTGGCCGGCGTCAGCATCACCGCCGGGCGCCGGTTCCGGCCCGGCAGCCTCTTCCTGGTCCTCGGTGCCGCGCAGCTCGGACTCCATGAAGCCTTTGGCCTCCTGACCTCCGGCGTCCAGTGCCTGCCCGGCGCTTCCACCCACCACGGGGTTGCCGTTCTCTGTCCGGAGACGGCGCCGCTGCCCGGGGCTGCCCTGTCCGGTTTCCACGCGCTCCAGCACGACGCCGGCCCCGCGCTGTTCCTCGCGCACCTCGCCGCAGTGGCGCTGTCCGCGCTGGTGCTCGCCCGGGGCGAGGACGCCCTGCACGCCACGGCGGCCTGGCTGCGGCCGCTGTTCACGCCGCCGGCCCCGACGAGGTTCCGACCCGTCCGGCCGCAGGCGATTTCCGGTCCCGCCGCCGGGACCCCGCGCGCCCGGTTCAGCTCCGCGCGCCCGTTGCGCGGGCCGCCGTCGTCCGCATTGGCCTAATCCCTTTTCCAGTACTTTCCGCGTCCAGCGCGGTTTTTTGGCAATGCGCCACCGAAAGGCTTTTCCATGCGTACCTCCTCCTCCGTCCTCCTTGCCGCCGGCGGCACCGCCGCTCTGATGGCGCTCGGCCTGGCACCGGCAGCCGCCCACGTACATGTCACCCCCGACACCACCGGCGCAGGCGAGTCCGCCCTGCTGACCTTCGACCTCTCGCACGGCTGCGAGGGCTCCCCGACCACCGCCCTGACCTTCACCCTCCCGGACGAACTGGCGGACGCCACCCCCACGGCCCACCCCGGCTGGGACATCGAGAAGGTCACCGAGGAGCTCGCGGAGCCGCGGACCCTGCCCAACGGCTCACAGGTCAGCTCGCGGACCAGCGAAATTGTGTACACCGCCAAGGAACCGTTGCCCGACGGCGTCCGGGACACCATTACTCTCGGCGTTGACCTGCCCGACGCCGAAGACACCACCCTGGCCTTCCCCGTGCTGCAAAGCTGTGAAAAGGGGGAAACGGACTGGTCCCAGATCCCGGCCGAGGGCCAGTCCGGCCACGACCTTGACTCCCCGGCGCCCGTAGTCACCATCACCGAAGCGGACGACGACGATGATCACGCCGCCGGCGACGAGCACGGCAGCGCCCACGGCACCACGCCGGAAAGCGCCGATGACCGGGACGACGACGTCGAGACCGCCGAAGTTGCCGGCTATGTCGGCCTGGGCGCCGGGCTGCTGGGCCTTGCGGCAGGCGTCACCGCCCTGATCCGCACCCGCGGCCGCAACCGGGCCTGACCTGCTGCCCTGACCGGGCACGCAGGACGCCTGCGGCCACTCCCCGTAACGGTTTTGCGTCATTCCGTCCTGCCGGGCGGGGCGGATTGACGCAAACCGGGCCCGGCGGGAAAGGTGAGAGCATGATCACCTCGGCACCTGCATTCCCCGTCAAAAAGTCCTCCCCGTCCCGCAAGGCACTGGCCCTCGTGGCTTTGCTGGCCCTCTCCGGTTCCGCTTTGGCCGGCTGCGGCGGTTCAGGGGACGACGGCGGCGCGTCAGCGTCGCCGTCGTCATCAGCCAGTGAGACCACACCCGCGCCGTCCGCATCCACCGAACCTGCTCCGGATTCGTCTTCATCGCCGGCGGCCACAGGCGGAGCGGCGGCCGTTGGCCCCGTTCCCTGCACCGCCGACATGCTTGCCGGCGCCGTGGAGAATGTTCCCGGCGGCGCCGGAGCGGACGGCATCTCCCGTGTCCTGGTGCTGACCAACATCTCCGCCGACGGTACCTGCACCGTGGCCGGCTACCCGGGTGTCTCCTACCTCGACGCCGCCGGACAGCAGGTGGGCGCACCGGCCGCCCGGACCGAGGCGGCGGCAGCCGTTCCCGTCACGCTGGCACCCTGGCAGGCAGCGGCCGCCGAACTGCGGGAAACCGTGGCGCAGAAGTACGGAGACTGCCAGGTGCAGGAGACAGCGTCCCTGCTGGTCTATCCGCCGGAGGACACCGCTTCCCTGTCCGTCCCCTACGCCTCCACGGGATGCAGCAACACGGATATCGAGCTGCTGCAGGTAGGGATCCTGCAGGCGCGCTGATTTTCGGCCTGCAGCCGAACCCCCGGTGACAGCGGCCAAACTGTCACCGGGGTGGGGAAGAATAGTGCCATGACATCGGCATCTTCGGTGCTAGCCAAGTTCACCCCCGCCACCCGGGAATGGTTCGAGGGTGCCTTCACTGCGCCCACCCCGGCCCAGGTGGGAGCTTGGGATGCGATCTCGGAGCGGGCCAATGCGCTGGTGGTTGCTCCCACCGGGTCGGGCAAAACGCTGGCCGCGTTCCTCTGGGCACTGGACAGCTTCATTGCCTCTGCCGCCGCTGTCGGCCCCGAAGGCCTGCCGCCCGCCGAACTGCCGCTTCCGGAACTGCCGGAATCCGCGCCCAAACCGGCGGGGCGGAAGCGTACCCGGGAACCCAAACGCAAAACCAAGGTCCTGTATATCTCCCCGCTGAAGGCCTTGGGCGTGGACGTGGAACGCAACCTCCGCTCGCCGTTGATCGGCATTACCCAGACCGCCAAACGGCTGGGCCTGCCGGCGCCGTCCATCACCGTCGGCGTCCGTTCCGGCGACACCCCGCAGAATGAGCGGCGCGCCCTGCTGACACGGCCCCCGGACATCCTCATCACCACGCCCGAATCCCTGTTCCTGATGCTCACATCTCAGGCCCGGGAAACCCTGGCGGAAGTGGAAACCGTGATCGTGGACGAGGTCCACGCCGTGGCAGGCACCAAACGCGGCGCCCACCTGGCCGTGACGCTGGCCCGGCTGGATGCCATGCTGGAAAAGCCCGTGCAGCGGATCGGGCTCTCCGCCACCGTGGAGCCGCACGAAACCGTGGCGCGTTTCCTCGGTGGCAATGCCCCGGTGCGGATCGTTGCGCCGAAGTCCCGGAAGAACTGGAACCTCACCGTCACCGTTCCGGTGGAGGACATGACGGATCTGGGCAACGCTCCCACCACCGAGGACACCGTGGAGGGCGGCTACGCTCCGCAGGCAAGCATCTGGCCGCACGTGGAAGAGAAAATTGTCGACCTCATCGAGGCGAACCGTTCCACCATCGTGTTTGCCAACTCCCGGCGCCTGGCCGAGCGCATCACTGCCCGTCTGAACGAGATCCATGCCTTCCGGCTGGAGGCTGCGCAGGCGGCCACCGGAACCGACGGGACCGCAGCACCCGTGCCCGCCGCCGCCCGCCCGCCGGCCCAGATCATGGCGCAGGCCGGGGTGTCCGTGCTGCGGCGCGAGGACCTTGCCGTGGAAGACGACAACCCCGTGCTGGCGCGGGCGCACCACGGCTCGGTGTCCCGGGACCAGCGGGCCCTGATCGAAGATGACCTGAAATCCGGCCGGTTGCGCTGCGTGGTGGCCACCAGCTCCCTGGAACTCGGCATCGACATGGGGGCGGTGGACCTGGTGGTGCAGGTCGAATCGCCGCCGTCGGTGGCCAGCGGGCTGCAGCGGGTGGGCCGGGCAGGGCACCAGGTGGGCGAAATCTCCCAGGGCGTGATGTTCCCCAAGCACCGCGGCGACCTGCTGAACTCGGCGGTCACCGCGGAACGGATGCTGGCCGGGCAGATCGAACCCCTGGCCATTCCGGCCAACCCGCTGGACATCCTCGCCCAGCAGACCGTGGCCGCCGCAGCGCTGGGTTCCATTGATGTGGAGGAATGGTTCGACGTCGTCCGCCAATCCGCGCCCTTTGCCGGGCTGCCGCGCTCCGCGTTCGACGCCACCCTGGACCTGCTTTCCGGCCGGTATCCCTCGGACGAGTTCGCCGAGCTGCGGCCCCGGATTGTCTGGGACCGCACCGAAGGCACCATCACCGGCCGGCCCGGAGCGCAGCGCCTCGCCGTCACCTCCGGCGGCACCATCCCGGACCGCGGCCTGTTCGGTGTTTACCTGGTGGGCGATTCCGAGGGCAAGAACAGCCGCCGGGTCGGTGAACTTGATGAGGAAATGGTCTACGAATCCCGGGTCGGGGACATTTTCGCCCTGGGCGCCACGAGCTGGCGGATCGAAGACATCACCCATGACCGGGTGCTGGTCTCCCCTGCCTTCGGCCAGCCGGGCAAACTGCCGTTCTGGCGCGGGGATACCCTCGGCCGGCCGGTGGAACTGGGCCGCGCCCTGGGGGCCTTCGTCCGCGAGATGGCGGCCGCTGATGACGCCGCTGCCCGGGAACGCCTGACCGCCGTCGGGCTGGATGACTGGGCCGCCGGCAACCTGATTACGTACCTGCGCGATCAGCAGCAGGCCACCGATGTGGTGCCGAACGATCGGTCGCTGGTGGTGGAACGCTTCCACGATGAACTCGGTGACTGGCGGGTAGTCCTGCACAGCCCGTACGGCATGCCGGTCCATGCACCCTGGGCACTCGCCGTCGGGGCGCGGCTGCACGCCCGGTACGGGCTGGACGGATCCGCCATGGCATCGGATGACGGCATTGTGCTGCGCGTGCCGCTGATGGAGGACGAACCGCCCGGCGCCGAGCTGTTCCTGTTCGACCCGGAGGAACTGGATTCCATTGTCACCGCCGAGGTGGGCGGCTCGGCGCTGTTCGCCTCGCGGTTCCGGGAATGCGCGGCGCGTGCCCTGCTGCTGCCGCGGCAGAACCCGTCCAAACGGACCCCGCTCTGGCAGCAGCGGCAGCGGTCGGCGCAGCTGCTGGATGTCGCCAAAAAGTACCCCACGTTCCCGATCCTGCTGGAAACGGTGCGGGAATGCCTGCAGGATGTCTACGATCTGCCCGCGTTGAAAGACATTGCGTCCGGGATTGAGCGGCGTGAGATCCGGCTCGTGGAGACCACCACTCCCTCGCCGTCGCCGTTCGCCCGCTCCATGCTCTTCGGCTACGTGGGCGCCTTCCTGTACGAGGGCGATTCACCGCTGGCAGAGCGCAAGGCCGCCGCCCTGTCCCTGGATCCCACGCTGCTCAATGAACTGCTGGGCCGGGCCGAACTGCGCGAACTGCTGGACGCGCGGATCATCGCCCGGATCGAGAGTGAACTCCAGCGGCTGGCTCCGGACCGCCATGCCCGCGGGCTGGAAGGCGTGGCGGACCTGCTGCGGCTGCTCGGACCGTTGTCCGTTCCAGAGGTAGCCGCCCGCCTGCAACCGGTGGAGCTTCCCGCGGATGACGCCGGGGCTGCGGTAGAACCGGCTCCGTCCACCGCCACCCCTGCCGACGCCGAAGAGCTGTTGGAGCAGCTGGTCCGCGCCAACCGGGCCTTGAAAATCGGAATGGCGGGCAGCACCCGATATGCGGCCATCGAAGACGCCGCCCGACTGCGGGACGCCCTCGGTGTTCCGTTGCCGATGGGCGTGCCGCTGGCCTTCATCGAGCCCGTCGCGGATCCGCTCGGGGACCTCGTCGGCCGGTATGCACGTACCCATGGACCCTTCACCGCCGCCGAAGCCGCCGCGCGGTTGGGTCTCGGCGTCGCCGTCGTCACCGGCACCCTGCAACGTCTGGCCGGCGAGGGACGCGTCGCGGAGGGCGAATTCCGCCCCGCTGAAACGCTGCTGCTGGACGCGGCCGACGGCGTCGACTCCACTCCCCCGGCCACCCTTCACGGCGCTCCCGGCGGAACCGAATGGTGCGACGTCGAGGTGCTGCGGCGGCTGCGCCGCAGTTCGCTCGCCGCCCTGCGCTCCGAAGTGGAACCCGTGGACCCGGCCACCTACGGACGGTTCCTGCCGGCCTGGCAGAACGTGGGATCGTCCTTGCGCGGGCTCGACGGCGTGGCCACCGTGATCGACCAGCTTTCCGGCGTGCCGATCCCGGCCTCGGCCTGGGAACCGCTGATCCTGGGCTCCCGGGTGCGCGACTACGCCCCGGCCATGCTGGACGAGCTGACCGCCACGGGCGAAGTGGTGTGGTCCGGCGCCGGCTCCCTGCCGGGCAACGACGGCTGGATTGCCCTGCACCTGGCCGAAAACGCACCGCTGACACTCAACCCCTCCCCTGATTTCGAGCCGGGCGGCCTGCACCAGCGGCTGCTGGAGCTGCTGGGCAACGGCGGCGCGTACTTCTTCCGCCAGCTCGGCGACGGTCTCGCCGCGGACGGCATGGCCGAAACGGATGCCAACATTATTTCCGCCCTCTGGGAACTCGTCTGGGCCGGACGGATCAGCAATGACACCTTCACCCCCGTGCGGTCCCTGCTGTCCGGCGGGAAAACGGCCCACAAGCAACGGGCCGCAACCCCGCGTGCCCGCACTGCCCGGATGGGACGGCTCGGCCGGGCACCGGGAGCCTCGCTGACGGGCAGCTCCATGCGGCTGGCGGCCGGCGGCGGCGCGTCGGCCCCGGCACTCCGCAACGCTCCGCCCCTGGTCGCCGGGCGGTGGAGCATGCTCCCCGAGGTCGAAACCGACACCACCCTGCATGCGCACGCCACGGCCGAGCTGATGCTGGACCGTTACGGTGTGGTCACCCGCGGCTCCGTGGCCAGTGAAGGCACCCCCGGCGGCTTCGCCCTGCTCTACCGGGTGCTGGCCCGGCTGGAGGAAATGGGCAGGTGCCGGCGCGGCTACTTTATTGAGCAGCTCGGCGCGGCCCAGTTCGCCGTGCCCGCCACGGTGGACCGGCTGCGCTCCTTCTCCGAAGATGCGCAGCTGAAGCAGCCGGAACCGTCCGCCGTCGCACTGGCCGCCACCGATCCGGCGAATCCCTACGGCGCCGCCCTGCCCTGGCCCACGCTGGAGGGTGGACACCGGCCCGGCCGCAAAGCCGGCGCATTGGTGGTCCTGGTCGACGGCGAGCTGGCACTGTATGCCGAACGCGGCGGCAAGACACTGCTGACCTTCACCGAGGAGCCGGCGGCTTTGGAGCTTTCCGCTGCCGCCCTGGTGCGGATCATCCAACGGGGTGCGGCGGAGAAAATGGCCATCGAGAAGGTCAACGGGACGGATATCCTCGATACGGAGGCTGCGCGGGCACTGACCGCCGCCGGTTTCTACACCACGCCGAAGGGACTGCGTTACCGTGTCTGAGCCGTTGGTCCCGGGCATAGTCGATCCGGGGAGGAACCGTGCCTGAAGGCGATACCATCTGGCGGGCAGCGAGGGACCTCAATGCCGTCCTGGCCGGCAAAGAGCTGACCCGGTGCGATATCCGCGTCCCGAAATTCGCCACCACAGATTTCACCGGTTCGGCCGTGCAGGACGTCGTGTCCCGCGGCAAGCATCTGCTGATCCGCGGCGGCGATCCCGTGGACGGCTGGATCCTCCACTCCCACCTCAAAATGGAGGGGCTTTGGCACGTGTACGCCCGCGGCGAGAAGTGGCGGCGGCCGGCGTTCAAGGCCCGCTGCATCCTGGAAACGGACACCCACCAGGTGGTCGGGTTCGACTTGGGGTTCCTCCGGGTGCTGGCTCGCAAGGACGAAGACGACGCCGTCGGCTATCTTGGTCCGGACCTGCTGGGACCGGACTGGGACGCGGATGAGGCGCTGCGCCGAATCTCGGCGCAGCCGGACCGGCCCATCGGCCTGGCACTGCTGGACCAGCGGAACCTCGCCGGCATCGGCAACATCTACCGGTGCGAGCTGTGCTTCCTGGCCGGCATCCACCCGCTGACCCCGGTCTCCGACGTGCCGGATCTGCCGCGGCTGGTGGACCTGTCCAAGCGGCTCCTGGAGGTAAACAAGGCCCGCTCCCGCCGGATCACCACCGGCGCCATGGGCCGGGACCAGCTCTGGGTCTATAACCGGGAACGGCGGGGCTGCCTGCGCTGCGGCACCAAGGTGGCGCATGAGCTGCTCGGCGACAACGAGATGGAAATGCGGGACCTGTATTACTGCCCGCACTGCCAGCCGTTTCCTTAACCGCACTCCTTCTCCACCACGCCAGCCAGCCGCTCCGGTCCCGGCCTCCCTACCTCAGCTGCCGGGCGGCCCGCCGGACGGAGTCACCGATGCGGTGCAGCCGTTCCGAGTCCAGCTTCCAGGCCTGCCAGTACAGCAGGACGTCCCGGTGTGCCTGCTCGTCGAGCAGCACCAACGTCCCGTCCTTGAGCCCGTTGCCCAGTTGCAGTTCCGGGAGCATGCCCCAGCCCAGCCCTGCACGGACCGCCGCCACGAAGGCCTCCGAGGAGGGGATAGTGTGCCGTGGCGGTCCTCCGTCGACGCCGCGCGTCTGCAGGAACCGGCGCTGCAGATCGTCCTTGGCATTGAACTGAACCACCGGCATGGCTGCCCACTCGATGCCATCCCCACGCGTGAAGCGCTGCTGCAGGTCCGGCGTCGCCACCGGGAGATAGCGCATGGCACCCAGCGCCTCGACCCTGCAGCCGTTGACCGGTGTTGGGTCGGCGGTGACGGCGCCGATGACGTCTCCCTGGCGCAACAGCTGCGCACTGTGGTCCTGGTCTTCCATCTGCAGGTCCAGGGTGCTGTCCGTCCACTCGGCTGCTTCGGAGAGGACGGGTAGAAACCACGTGGCGAGGGAGTCCGCATTGACGGCCACCGGCGTCGTCGTCCGCGGGGACGTGCCGCCGGAGAGCGCGGAACGGGCTTCCCCCTCCAGCAGCTGCACCTGCCGCGCCATGCGCAGCAGGACCGCGCCTGCATCCGTCGGCGTGCAGGGCACCCCGCGGCGGACGACAACCTGGCCCACGGAGCTTTCCAGCGCCTTGATGCGCTGGCTTACCGCGGACGGGCTGATGTGCAGCCGGTCCGCCGCCGCTTCGAAGGTTCCCTCGTCGACGACGGCGGCCAGCGCACGGAGATGCTCGAAGTTCATGAAGCAAACCTAATGCATCCTTCAAATGATTCGTTTGTCTGAACCGATCCAGCTGGTTACCGTCGAGGGATGTTGAGTATTTGGGTAACCGGAATGGTCACCGGCCTCGGACTGATCGTGGCCATCGGAGCGCAGAATGCTTTCGTCCTGCGGCAGGGGCTGCGGCGCGAGCACATCGGCGTGGTGGTGGCCCTGTGCATCGTCAGCGACGCCCTGTTGATCCTGGGCGGCACCGCCGGGATCGGGGCATTGGTGTCCCGGTTCCCGGCGGTCCTGGAAATCCTGCGCTGGGCCGGTGCCGCCTATCTCGCCTGGTGGGGCATCCGATCGCTGATCTCCGCCGCCAAGCCGTCGGTGCTGGAAGCACAAGCACCGAGGGCGAAGGGCACCGTCATCCTGACCACGCTCGCCCTGACCTTCCTGAACCCGCATGTCTATCTCGATACCGTGGTGCTCCTGGGCAGCCTGGCGAACCACTACGGTTCCGACACACGCTGGATTTTCGCGGCCGGCGCCGTGCTCGGAAGCGTGCTCTGGTTTACGGCGCTGGGCTACGGTGCGCGCAGCTTATCCACGGTGCTGAACCGGCCGCGTACCTGGCAGATTGTGGACCTGCTGATCGGCGTCGTTATGCTGGTCCTCGCCGTCCGGCTCGTGGCCGGCTGACTCGGGCTAAGCCACCGCTGCATGCGTGGCCGTCACCCAGCGCAGCAGCGAGTACAGCAGCTGGGATGCACCGGGCATAAAGCCGGATCCGTGGTGGTAGACCGGGTCCATCGTGGTCACCAGCAGGCGGGCGGGCTGGTTCACTTCGTCCACGTACAGCAGCGAGCCCGACTCGGCGCCGTCCTCTTCCATCACCACCAGCGAACGGGCGCCGGGGCGCGGGTGCAGCAGACCGTGGTGATGCCAGGAGACGGACCACCGGGTGAGGAATTCCCACATCGGATCCTCCGGCAGCCGCAGCCGGGTGCCGTTGTCCTCGCCGGTGCGCCACATCCAGAACACCGTGGGGCGGAAACTGTAGCCGACCCCGGGCAGCCACTGTTCAACCTTGTTCTCGCCGAGCACGATCACGGTTTTGGCCGGGTCCTGCAGTGCCGCCAGGATCGCCGGAACAAAGCGGGCGAGCTGCCCCTGGTGCAGCCGGTCGCTGACAATCACCACGTCCAGGTCCGCGAGTACGGCCGGATCGGCGTCCGGCAGGTAGACGGATTCCAGCCGGTACGGTGCCAGGGCCGGGTCGGCCAGGGTCCGCAGGGGCGGGAACGTGCCGCAGTGCAGCAGCCCGATCCGCGGGGCTGCCTGCCCCGCTGCGCGAGCGGCTCCGGGCGGGCGGGTGCCGGCGGCGGCTGCCGGTACTGCCGGTACTGCCGGCTTCAGCTCAACTGTGTCCTGCACTCCGCCTTCCAGCCACTGCACCAGGTTCGGTCCCAGCACGCGGGTCGAATACTGATCGTCGCTGAAGCTCTCCAGGTCATTGCCGCCGTGGACGAGCACTGCCCCGTTCCCCAAGGTGTAGCTGTAGTCCAGCGGGAGCCGGTACTGGCCGATGCCGGTCACCACGGTCGCATTCTCGGGCAGGTCCAGGTGATAGCCGCGGCCGTAGAAACCGGCGACGCCGATCTCCTCCAACCGCTCGTAGCTGTGGGTTCCGGGCACCCCGGTGCGGTAGTGCAGGTCCCGGTAGTCAATGCCTGCCCACACCGGATGCGGAGAGACCGGATGCGGCCGGACATCCTGCGCGCCGCGGAATTCCAGCTCCCGCCAGACCGCCAGCCCGTCGATGAACGGCTTCACCACCTGCCCGTTGACCAGCACCCGGCCGCCGGCGCGGACGAAGCCGGTGAGCGCTTCGCGGTGCCTGCCCAGCAGGAGATGGTCTACGCCGCCGCCGATCACCAGGGCGTCGGCCGAGAGGATCCGGGCGCGGGCGGCGTCGTCGTCGAGGTCGTAGGCGTCCACCTCCTCGAAGGCGCCGCGCCAGGTGGTATCGGTCTGGCCAAGCATCGGCGTTCCGCCGATCAAGCGGATAATCACGGGTGTTCCTTTCCGAAAGGGATTCGTATTTCCACCGGAGTCGGCGCTGGAGCGGGTGCCCCAACGGCGCCGGGCACCGGGCAGGCGCGGCAGGACGGGCCGAAATCCGGCACGGCGATTACGCGGTCGCCGGATTCCGTGCCCACGGTGGGGGTACAGATCGGCAGCCCGTAGACCTCTGAGAGGGCGGGACCGGTGAGCAGCTCCTCGGTGGGACCCCAGCGGACGTCATGGCTGCCGACAAACAGCAGTGCGTTGCGGGACACGTGCAGCGCGTGGTCAGGATGATGAGTGGTCATGATGACGCCCATACCCTCCGCTGCCAGTCCGCTGAGCACGCTCAGCACGCGGGACTGGTTGTTCAGGTCCAGCGCAGAAGCCGGTTCGTCCAGGACGAGCAGTTCGCAGCCGGAGGCCACGGCCCGGGCAATCAGCACCAGCTGCCGCTGCCCGCCGGAGAGGGTGGAATAGTCGCGTCCGGCCCAGGCGGCCACGCCTACCCGTTCCATGGCCGCATCGGCGGCGGCGTGGTCCTCAGGGCGGGGAGTCTGATAGGCACGCAGGTGCCGGGTGCAGCCCATCAACACCATGTCGGCCACGGTGAAGGACGGGCCTGCGCCGTGGTCCTGGGGCACGTACCCGATGCCCGGCGCACCGTGAACCGTTCCCTCACGCGGGGAAAGCAGCCCGGAGAGGCACTTGAGCAGCGTGGTTTTACCTCGGGCGTTGGGACCCAGGATGGACAGGATCTCCCCGCGTTCCAAGGAAAAGCCGAGGTTCCGGAAGAGCCACGGGCGCAGCCGGGAATAACGGAAACCGAGGTCGGTGGCCTGCATCAGGGGCGCGGAGCCAGCGGCCGGACTGCCCGCCACCGGATCAGCGGGAACCGTACGGGACAGGGATGCGACGGTCATGAGAGCTCGGCTTTCTTCTGCGAACGGGCCAGCAGCACCACGAAGACGGGGGCGCCGATGATGGCGGTCAAGATGCCCAGCGGCAGTTCACTGCTGCTGATGGAACGGCTGAGGGTGTCGATGAGCATCAGGTAGGTGCCGCCCAGCAGCAGCGACGCCGGCAGCAGGATCCGGTGGTCCGGACCTACCCAGAGCCGGGCGAGGTGCGGAACCACCAGTCCCACCCAGCCGACGGCCCCGGCTACGGCCACGGTGCCGGCGGTCATCAGGGCCACGGCACACAACAGCACCACCCGGGAGCGCTGCGGGTTCACGCCCAGCGCGGCGGCGTCGTCGTCCCCCAGGGACAACACATTCAGGCGCCAGCGCAGGGCGAGGACTATCGCCGCGCCGATAGCCACCGGGACCAGTGCGGTGAGCACCTTGTCATAGCTGGCTGCGGCAATGGACCCCAGCAGCCAGTGCACAATCGAGGGCAGTTCTGAATACGGATCGGCCAGGTAGGTCATGAAGGAGACCAATGCGTTGAAGAACGCCGCCACCACAATCCCGCCCAGGACGATCATCAGCATGGCGTTGTCCCGTCCGCCCAGCCGGCCAAGCAGCAGGACGCCGGCGAGTGCGGCCAGCCCGAAGCCGAACGCACCGCCGACCATCCAGCCGCCGGACAGCCCGAGGGTCAGCACCAGCACGCCGCCGAAGGAGGCACCGGCCGTGACGCCGATAATGTCGGGGCTGACCAGCGGGTTGCGGAACAGCGCCTGCAGGCACGCGCCGCCGAGCGAGAGCGCGCCGCCCACGAGGAAGGCGAGCAGCACGCGCGGCAGCCGCACATCCAGGACCACGGTGGCTTCCTGCTCGGTCCAGGTCCGGCGGAGCATCCCTTCTCCGCCGAAGAGTGCGGTGACTTCGTTGAACAGGATGCGCAGGATTTCATTCGGCGGCACCCAGTACCGGCCGGCGGCCATGGAAACCAGGGCCACCGCACACAGGATCAGCACGCAGAGCGGCAGGATCAGCCGGCGGCGCGCCGACGACGGCGGGGCACCGGCCGACGACGGCTGGGCACCGGCCGACGACGGCGAGCCGGCGGCGCGGGCGGGTGCAGCCGCGCTATGAGAAGCCGCCATCTCAGCCACGGAAGACGTCGTAGCCAACGCTGGAGCCGTTCAGGTCCAGCCGCAGGGCGGCATCAATCTGTGCTTCGCTCACGTCGTACCCGTAGAGGTAGGCAATCTTTTCCTTCATGGCGGTGCGCAGGGTGTTCTTGGTGCGGCCGGGATGGAACACCTCGGCCGCCCACTGCCACATCAGCGGCGATTCGGCGCAGGGAACCTCCCAGCGGTACCCGCCCAGCGGCGCCTTGTAGACCCGGCGGTTTTTGACGGCAGACACGGAGGCCAGGGACGGATCCGCGTAAACCTCGGCCGGGGTGCGGGTATCGAAACCTCCCAGCGTGATGACTTCGGGATCCCACTCGATCAGCTGCTCGGCGCTGACCACGTTCTCGGCCGAAAGGTTCTCCGCCGCCATGTTCTGCCCGCCGGCCAGCTCCATCCAGTAGTGCATGTAGGAGGACTTGTTGGAGGCCGAATAGCCGTCGCCGGACTGGCCGAGGTGGACCACCCGCACAGTCTTGGAAACACCGGCGAGCTCATCCTCCAGCCGCGCGATTTCAGCATGCATCCAGTCCACAATTTCGGTGCCGCGCTCGGGCTTGCCGAGGATGGTGGAGAACAGGGACACCCAGGTTTCCAGGTACTCCTGCGTTCCGTAGAGCAGGCAGATTGTTTTGAAGCCTGCGTTTTCCAGCGGCTCCACAAGCCCGTCGCCCTGGTCCGCCCACTGGAACACCACGTCGGGTTCCAGTTTGGTGATGGTCTCGATGTTGGGAGTGAAGCTCGACGGCGAGATGGTGGTGGTGGTTTTCGATTCCGGGAACATCTCTCCGAACAGGCCCTGCCGGTTTGCCTGCAGAGTGGATTCGTTGATGCCCACGATCTTGCCGTACCCGCCGTCCACCGCAGCCAGCATGGAAGGAGAGGGGATGACCGTGGTGGCGATTTTCTGCACCGGGCCATCGAAGGAAACCTCGACGCCGCGCATGTCAGTGACGGTGAAACCACCGGATCCTGCTGCATTCCCTGCCGCGGCCACGGTGTCGCGGCTGGAGCAGGCCCCCAGCGCCAACGCCAGGAAGCCGAGCCCGGCTCCGCCCAGGATGTTGCGGCGCGAGAGTCCGGATTTCGGACCGGACGGGGAGATTTCAGGTGCAGTCAAGGACGTTCCTATCGCAGGCGAGAGGTAAGGATTACCTAAGCGGACACCTACATCTGACCACAGCCAAAGAGATTAGAGCACGTTTTTATGCCCTAATTGCGGTGTGAAATGCATCGCATCGATTCCTAGCTGCCCCACCTTTCAGCAAGGCTAGGATTGGCGGAATGGATACTCCTCAGCAGCCCTCAGGGCAGGACGGCTATTGGTACGGCCCCGATCCGGAGCATCCAAAAGCCCGCGCCGTACTGGATGCAGTGCGCAGTTACCGCGCCGCTGAAACACTGGTCCGCCGACGCATCCAGGACGCCATGGGGATGAACGAAAACGACCTCCTGGCCATGCGCTGCCTGATGCAGGCCCGGCAGGCCGGCGGCAGCCTCGGCCCCAAGGACCTGAGCAGGCTCCTTGGCATCTCCACCGCCTCCACCACCGCACTTATCGACCGGCTGGAACGCGGCGGATACGTACGACGGCGCGCCCGCCCCAACGACCGCCGCGCCTGGGAGATCGTCCCAACCGACACATCGGACACCGACGTCCGCCAGACCGTGGGGGATATGCACCAGCGCATGATGCAGGCCGCCGCAGAGCTGTCGCCGCAGGAAGCCGAGATTGTCATTTCCTTTATGGACCGCCTGCGTTCCGCCCTGGAGGACCCGAGCCCGGACCCAGGGCAGCGTTAACCCCGTCCTATTTGTCGACCTAACCAGACATTCCCCGCCCGGAGGCTGGACTCAACTGCGCGCCCACCCTATTGTTAGCCGAACTATTCACTAGGGAAACTAGCTAATACGCGGGAGCGGCATGGACGGATACCGACCAACAAGAAGCGCTCCACCACCTGCCTCGGACGCCTCGGGATTTAGCGCCCACATCCTCATCGACGGACGGTTCTGCCTGGATGAGCCCATCGGGCACGGCACCGCTGCCTACGTCTGGCGTGCCACGGACCTTTCCTCCCTGCAGAAGGTGGCCGTCAAGATCTTTTCCGCACCGCTCGGACACGCACCTCAGGGGCATGAAGCCGTCAGGGAAGCGGCCGCACTGCGAGCCGTCGAAAATCTGCACGTGGTTCGGATGATTTCCACGGGCACCATCAGCCACCCTGACACCGGTGTGCAGACGCCGTACCTGGTTCTGGAACTGGTGCGGGGCGCCGATCTGCGGCACAGCCTCCCCGGCGTACTGGAGCCTGTGGACACAGCACGACTCGGGGCCGAGCTGGCCGCCGGGCTGGCGGGCGTGCACGCTGCGGGGTACATCCACCGGGACGTGAAACCCTCGAACATCCTGGTGGATCCTGCAACCGGCCACGCCAAGATTACCGATCTGGGTATCGCCGTCAGCGTCCACAGGGTCGGAGATAAGGAACCGTCCTACGGGAGCCTGCCCTACATGAGTCCCGAGCAGCTGCGGTGCGCACCCCTGACCTCCGCCTCGGACATTTACTCGCTGGGACTTGTCCTGCTCGAATGCCTGACGGGAGTCCGCGCCTTCGACCTGCCGCAGGGCGACTCCACGGCGGCCCGGACACTCCGCGGACCGGAGATCCCGCCCGCGCTCCCCGCCGCCTGGCGGTCGCTGCTGTCCGCCATGACTTCCCTCTCTCCGCGCGAACGCCCGAGCGCCAAGCAGTGCCGGCTGGCGCTGGCATCCCTGCAGCACCAGCACGCCCACACCGCCGCTGCCTGAACACGGATGTCCGCCCGCACGGACGACGCCGGCCGCTAGGGCAGCTTTCCGGCCATCCGCTCGCGCATCAGACCGCTGGCCTCATTCAGCCCGGTGATCTGAACCTCGGTTCCGCGCCGCCGATACTTCTCCGTCACGGCGTCGAGCGCTGCCACGGTTGACGCGTCCCAGACGTGGGAACCACTGAGGTCAATGACCACCTTCGCGGGATCCAGGACGTACTCGAACTGGGAGTACAGATCATTCGAGGAGGCGAAGAACAGCTCACCGTTCACCGTGTAGACCGCGGTGGCATCGGCGTCGTTCCCGGTGACCGTCCGGTCCACGGTGACGAAGTGCGCCACCCTGCGCGCGAACAGCACCATGGCCACCAGCACGCCGACGCCGACGCCGCTGGCCAGGTTGTGGGTCCAGACGGTCACGGCCACGGTGGCCAGCATGACGGCGGTTTCGCTCTTGGGCATCATCTTCAGCGTGGACGGGCGGATGCTGTGCCAGTCGAAGCTGGTGACGGCCACGAAGATCATCACGGCCACGAGGGCTGCCATCGGAATCAGGGCCACCACGTCTCCGAGGACAACCACCAGGAGGAGCAGGAAAACCCCGGCCAGGAACGTGGAAATCCGGGTTCGGGCACCGGAGCCCTTCACATTGATCATGGTCTGGCCGATCATCGCGCAGCCGCCCATGCCGCCGAAGAACCCCGTGATGAGGTTGGCTGCACCCTGGCCCCAGGCTTCGCGGGTCTTATTGGAACGGGTGTCGGTGACGTCATCCACCAGCTTGGCCGTCATGAGCGATTCCAGCAGCCCCACAAAGGCCACGGCCAGTGCGTAGGGAAAGACCACCTGCAGGGTGTCGAGGCTGAAGGGCACGTCGGGCAGCAGCAGCGACGGCAGGCTGTCCGGCAGTTCGCCTTTGTCCCCCACCGTCGGCACGGCAAGGGAGGAGAACACCGTAATGGCTGTCAGGACCACGATGGCCACCAGCGACGCCGGCACCGCCGCCGTGAGCCGGGGCAGGCCGAAAACGATCAACAGCCCAAGCGCCACGAGCGGATAGACCAGCCAGGGCACCCCCAGCAGTTCGGGCATTTGGGCAACGAAGATCAGGATGGCCAGTGCGTTGACGAAGCCGACCATGACCTGGCGCGGAATGAAGCGCAGAAGCTTCGCCACGCCAAGCAGTGCCAGCAGCACCTGGAAGACGCCGGCCAGCAGCACGGCGGCAATCATGTACTCCACGCCGTGGGATGCCACCAGCGGGGCAATCACCAGGGCCACAGCGCCGGTGGCCGCGGAAATCATGGCCGGACGGCCGCCGAGGAAGGCGATGGAGACGGCCATGGTGAAGGCCGAAAACAGGCCGATCCGCGGGTCCACCCCGGCAATGACCGAGAAGGCCAAGGCCTCGGGGATGAGCGCAAGGGCCACCACCAGTCCGGCCAGGACCTCGGTCTTGAGCAGTTTCGGCGAACGCAGGGTACGCAGGACGGACTGGCGCTCCTCCGGCGTCAGGGCCGGCGTCGTCGTCTTGGGCGGTACCGGCGTCGGCTCCGTCTGGTCAGAAGGAGGAAGAACTGGTTTGGTGGCCACCGGGCTCCGTTTCGGATGGGGATTCTGCGGCAGGATCTGCCGGGTTTCGAGATGGGCGGGCCTGTTTCTACCCAGAACAGCCAAGCCCAATTTAAGCCCGCACGCGCGATATCCTGAAACCGTGATGCAGTCCCCGCTTCCCGTGCGCAACGGAGTCAATGCCACCCGCCTGCGCCTTCCCGGAGAAGGACCGTGGGACACCGCCATGGACTACGTGCTTGAACGGTTCGGGCATGTGGATCCGGACGGAATCGTGGAACGGTTCGAACGCGGTGAAGTAGTCGGTATGGGCGGCATTCCACTGACCGCAGCCACGCCCCTGACCGAGCACACCTTCATCTGGTACTACCGCGAGCTTCCGCCGGAAGAGCGCATCCCGGTGGAGATCGGCATCCTGCACCAGGACGAGGACCTGCTGGTGGTGGACAAGCCGCATTTCCTGCCGACGACGCCGGGCGGCATGTACGTGGCCGAGTCGGCCCTGGTGCGGCTGCGGGTCCAATTGGGAATTCCGGATCTGATTCCCATGCACCGTCTGGACCGCATGACCGCCGGTGTGCTGCTGTTCTCCACCAACCCCGGGACCCGGGGCAAGTACCAGACCCTCTTTGAGAAGCGCCGGATCAGCAAGGAGTACGAGGCCGTGGCTCCGGTCCGGGAGGACCTCGAACTGCCGCGGATTGTCCGCAGCCGGATGATCAAATCCCGCACTTACCTGCTGGCCCAGGAAGTCGAGGGCGAGCCCAATGCGGAGACCCGGATTGAGCTGCTGGAGAGCAGCGGCGGGCTGGGCCGGTACCGGCTGCTGCCGCACACGGGGAAGACCCATCAGCTGCGGGTGCACATGGCGTCGCAGGGCATCGGCATCCTGAATGATTCGTTCTACCCGGAGTTGCTGCCACAGGCGCCGGACGACTATTCCCGCCCCCTGCAGCTGCTGGCGCGTTCCGTGCAGTTTACCGATCCGCTGACCCGCCAGCCGGTGGAGTACCGCAGCCGGCTTTCCCTGGACGCTTTTCCCGCCGCCTAGGGCCGTCCTTTTAGAGCACGGTCCAGCGTCCGCGCATCCGCCGGAGCACACGCAGGTCCTGCCCGTTCGCTACTTCTTCCACCGCGGCCCGCATGTTGATGGCGGCGCGGCGGGCCCGTGAATTTTCCACCGACCACTCGTCATCCGGGACGGTGAAACGCAGCGTGATCCGCGGGACCCCGGAGACTATGTCGAGCTGGTTGGCTTCCACATGGTGGGCGGCCCCCAGGGCGGCGACGGCCGTTTCCATGACCGCCTCGGGCGGGTTGCCCGGCTTCAGTCCGAGAATATTCAACTGGACGCGGAAGGAAGGCATGAATCAACCCTAGTGCTGATCGGTGCGTTGCCGGTGCCGGCACTCAGAGTCCCGCCGGGCAAGGCAAAGGGCCCGGCAGCAGTCCGTAGACCGTGCTGCCGGACCCCGTGGCGAAATGTGCTGCCGGACTAGACGTCGTCCGGGTTGAAGTTGGCAAGCGGGTCTCCGCCGCGGTGCGCGGGATCGTCGCTTGCGTCTTCTTCTTCGCCTGCCAGCGGGTCGCCGAAGTCGACGTCGTTGGCTGCCTCGCCGATGGTCGGCGCTTCCGGCGGAATCTGCGTATCGCCGTTCAGGAAGCGCTCTTCGGCGGTGTCGTCGCGGAGGGTCTGATCGGAGAGTTCACCGGGTTCGTTCAACGGTGCTTCTTCGCGGATCAGCGGGTCTTCCTGCCAGTTATCCGGGTTGTCTTCTGCTGCTCCGGGGTACGTGAGGTCTTCAGCGTCCACCAGCTCGTCCTGCTCCAGCAGCTCGTCTTCGGACACCACCGTCAGCTCGTCCGGTGTGGCCACAGCGGCTACGTCGTCGGCGAGAACCGGATCGTCGCCCAGCTCGGGATCGGGAATGCTCTGCTCGGTCATAAACCATGCCTTTCACGTCCGGTAAACCGGGCCGCCGTTGCTACGGCCCATTTAGTAAGCCTACTGATCCTGAGGATGGCATGCCACCCGACGGGTCCCACCGACCCATGATGGCCCCGCCGTCAGCGCGAAGTGCAATCCTCGAACCGAGGAAATCGTGGTGATGGGAGACAAGGTGGATCGCCCGGAAGCAGCCTCCCGGGTACCTTCGCCGAGGATTTTCGCGCTGTCATGCCTGACCCGGCTGCAGCTGCGCGACAACCAGCAAATGCTGTACCTCAGCGACCCGTCCGGGGGCCTGCAGCGACCTCAGCGACCCGTCCGACGGCCTGCAGTTCTCGGGACGGACCACCAACCCTCTGGCCCGATTCCGTCCGGCAAGCTAGCTCCCTCTGCGCCGGGCCGGGCAACCACCCTGCTTGGGAAACCCTGCGGTTTGGGGAAAACCCTGCGGTTTGTGGCAATCCCTGCGCCGCGCAACGCAGGGATCCGGACAAACTGCAGGGATCCGGACAAACCGGAGGGAAACGCCCGGAAACAGCCTGCGGCACAGCCACTTCACCACCCAGGCCTGGGACCTTTGCTTGCCAGCTCCCCCTTCGGCCGAGCAGCGGCCACGCGGTTTCCGCCCGGTTTGTGAATCTGCTGCCGGTTAGGGAAATTGCTCCGCTTTGCAGTGGCAGGGATTTCCCAAACCGGTCGGTTTCTCCCATAACGGAACAAAACCGGCTTACCCCGGGGGCAATCTTGCAGGCCAAACACGCGAGCTAGCCGGTTCATCGCTCAGCACGGCTCCTTTAAGCCCTCCCGCGTCCGCCGAGGCAGGGGCAGCGGCGACGGCTTCCCGCGGACGGCGACATGGGGCGGCGAAGGGCGCTCGCCGGAAGGCGGCACGCGGAGCTCCCCCAGTGGCCTACCCCGCAGGCGGAAACCCTGCAGTTTGTGGCAATCCCTGCGCCGCGCAACGCGGGGATCCGGACAAACCGCAGGGATCCGGACAAACCGGAGGGGGCTGGACTGGCTCCGGAGGGAAACGCGCCGGAGGGGCCTGGAGGAAGGCGGCTTTAATATTTCCCGCGAGCTCTGCGAGCGCGGAAATTTCGTTGCCGCCGTTCCAGGCCCCGTAGGGGCCGGCTTCGTTGCCGCCGTTCCAGGCCCCGCAGGGCCACCCAGAAGGGCCACCCAGCAGAGGCCCCCAGCGAGCAGCCCTAACGCAGCGCAGACACCCCGGTGATGTCCCGCCCGACAATCAGCGTGTTGATCTCATAGGTGCCTTCGTACGTGTAGATGGCCTCGGCATCGGCGAAGATCTTGGCCATCCGGTAGTCGGTGACAATCCCGTTGCCGCCCAGGATGCTGCGGCCCAGGGCCACGCTTTCACGCATCTTGGCGCTGGCGTAGGACTTCGCCAGGGCAGCCCGTGCCATATCTCCGGGGGCTGCACCGGCGGCGGGCGCTCCGTTACCCGGTACGGGGTAGCCCCCGTGTTCGAGCTCGGTGACCCGGGCCAGCATTCCGGTGCTGGCCACCGCATTACCGAGGATCTGCACCAGCTGCTGTTGGATCAGCTGGAAGGCTGCCAGCGGGCGGCCGAACTGCAGGCGTTCGACGGCGTAGGCACGGGCGACGTCGAACGTGGCCAGCTGCGCTCCCACCGCCTGCCAGCCGACCATGATCCGCGAGCCCTGCAGCAGCTGCTTGGTGTCGTCGAAGCTTTCCACTCCGGCGAGCAGGTCCGCGGCGGGAACCCGGACGTCCGTCAGCACTATGTCCGCATTCTGCACGGTGCGCAGTGCTGTCTTGTTCTCGATCCGGGTCCGGGTTACTCCGGGCAGGTTCGCGTCGAGCAGGAAACCCCGGGTGTGTCCGGTTTCCGGCTCCCGGGCCCACAGGACCATGTAGTCGCAGAAAGTGCCGTTGCCGATCCAGCGTTTGGCGCCGTTGAGCACCCAGGTGTCGCCGTCGCGCACTGCGGTGGTGGACATGCCGCCGGCAACATCGGAACCGTGTTCCGGCTCGGTCAGTGCGAAGGCACCGGTAATCCGCAGCGCACGGGCGTCGTCGAGCAGCCGGGATTTCTGCTCCTCGGAGCCGAAGATGTGCAGCGCTTCGACAAACAGGTCGTGGTGGACCATGAAGAATGTGGCGAGCGAGGTGTCGGCGCGGGTCATTTCCGCGATCACCAGACCGGCGAACAGCGGCGAGTATCCCTGCTGGACAGGCGTGGAAAGTTCCAGCTGTGCC
Source organism: Arthrobacter jinronghuae (assembly GCF_025244825.1). Classification (NCBI taxonomy): domain Bacteria; kingdom Bacillati; phylum Actinomycetota; class Actinomycetes; order Micrococcales; family Micrococcaceae; genus Arthrobacter; species Arthrobacter jinronghuae. The sequence goes on along the minus strand of NZ_CP104263.1, from coordinate 342,229 downwards.
AGCTTCGGCAGGAGGTCGGAAGGGAAACGCGCCTCGTTCCACCAGTCCACGGCGTGCGGCAGCACTTCCTCGGCGAGGAAGCGCCGCAGTTCGGCAAGCTTGGTTTTCTCGGTGTCGCTGAGCAGGTCTTCGAAACCGTAGAAATCAGCGTCGGGCAGTTGGTGCAGTGGTGCGGGGGTACTCATCAAGGTCAGCGCGGTCCCATCCGGATGGCGCCGTCCAAGCGGATCGTCTCGCCGTTAAGCATCTGGTTTTCAATGATGTGGGCGGCAAGGGACGCGTATTCCGTGGCCCGGCCCAGGCGCGAAGGGTGCGGCACCTGCGCGGCCAGGGAATCCTGGGCGGCCTGCGGCAGTCCCGCCATCATGGGTGTTTCGAAGATGCCCGGCGCGATGGTGACCACCCGGATCAGGTGGCGGGCCAGCTCACGCGCCAGCGGGAGCGTCATCGCGGCCACGCCGCCCTTGGACGCCGAGTAGGCGGGCTGGCCGATCTGGCCGTCAAAGGCGGCAACGGAGGCTGTGTTGATGATGACGCCGCGTTCCTCGGTGCCGTTGGCGGTGACCGGATCCGTTTCGGCCATGGCAGCGGCGGCGAGCCGGGTGACGTTGAAGGTGCCGATCAGGTTCACGCTGACCACACGGGCGAAGTCCTCCAGCGGAAGGACGCCGTCGCGGCCCAGTACCTTCCCCGGTGTAGCAATGCCCGCGCAGTTCACGGCCACCCGGAGCGGTCCTGCAGCCATGGCTGCTTCGACGGCGGCCTGCATCTGTTCCGGGTTGGTTACGTCGCCGGGCACGAACCGGGCGTTGTCCCCCAGTTCCGCTGCATAGGCAAGGCCTTCGGACTGCGGCAGGTCCACCAACACAACGGAGGCGCCGGCGTCGTACAGCCTCCGCGCCGTCGCCCGCCCGAGTCCGGACGCTCCCCCTGTGACTATGGCCGATGCGCCTGCGATGTCCATGCGTTCCTCCTGGCAGATTTACTCGCCGGCAGTGTCGTCTATGTCACACCGGCAGTATCCGAGCCTACTGTGCGTTGGCCGGTGCCGCATCTTCGGCGGCTGGCATAGGGTTGGCGCATGCTTTATGAGGATTCCGCCTTGGACGCCGACGACCGCGCGGAGACTGCCGCCCGCACCGTGAGCGCTGCATTTGGCCGTTCGTTGGCCGGGTTGCCCGGGACCCATCTGGCGGCCACCAGCCATCCGGCTTCCCGGCTGCAGCAGCTGCGCCAGCCCTGGCATTACTGGTGGCAGGCACACTATCTCGATGCCCTGATCGACGCCGGCCTGCGCGAACGCCGCACCGGCACGCCGTTCCGCGGACCGGAGCATCCCTCGGCTGCGGACCTGGCACCGGCGCTGGTCCGGACCATCGGGCTGCGGAACCGGATGCACTACACCAACCGTTTCTACGACGACATGGCGTGGCTGGCCCTGGCGGTCGGCCGGCTGAACTCTTTGTCCGGAGCGCGGGACCGGCAGCGTCCCTACCGGAAAATCCTCTCCGCCCTGAATGCAGCGCTGGAGTCCGCCCACACCCCGGAACTGGGCGGCGGCATCTTCTGGAACAAGGACCGTAACTTCAAGAACACCCCGGCCACCGCTCCCGCTGCCCTGCATTTTGTCCGCACCGGATCACGGGACCGGGCACAGCAGCTGGTGGATTGGCTCAACGCCACCGTGCTGGATCCGAAAACCGGACTATATCTGGACGGGGTCAAGGTGGTCCGGGGCCGTCCACAGCTGGAGCGCACCGTATTCACGTACAACCAGGGGCCTGCCCTGGGTGCCCTGCTCGAGCTCGGCGGCAGTGCCAATCTCACCCGCGCTGAGGAACTGGTGCGCGCCGTCGACACCCACCTGACCGACGACGGCGGCACCTCGCGTGTGCTGCGCACCCACGGCACCGGCGACGGCGGGCTATTCACGGGAATCCTGGCGCGGTACCTGGCCCAGGCCGCCGTGTCCCCCGCCCTGCCGGAACCTTCCCGGCGGACGGCTGCCGCCCTGGTGGAAGCTACGGCGCAGGCCCTGTGGGAGGGGCGCAGCAAACGGGCAGACTGGATCCTCTTCTCCGCCAAGCCGCTGGAACCGGCCGCCGTGTCCTACCCGGGCGGCACCGCCGTCGGGCTTTCCACCCAGCTGCAAGCCTGGATGGTCCTGGAAGCGTCGGCGCGGGTGCAGCGGGCCGGGGCGGACCTCACCTGAGGCACAGCGTCAACCCGTCTTGAGCGGGTGCTGCGACGCCGCCGCTGCCGGGTCCAGGTCCGCCAGCGTGATCAGGTGCTGCGGGTGCTGCGGGAGCGGAAACGTGCGCCGGACATTGAGTTCGCTGTCCACATGCAGCATTTCGCCGGAGTCCAGCAGCCGCCAATTAGGGTTGGCGTCCATCTTTTCGGTGGCCACCAGGACTTCCGGCCGCTTCTCCTGGCGTATCTGGTCGCTGTGGACACTGATCCGGTTGCTCCGCTTCTCCCCCACCGGACCCCGCGGCCCCTGCTGCAGGACGTACAGCGGATGGGTGTCCGGGTAGCGTACGGCCCACAGGTCGGTGGCGGTGGTGAGGATGATGTTCACCGCGTACAGCCGCAGGTTCTGCGCTATCCAGGTCAGCGTGGACGCGATGGCTGCGGAAACGTCGCCGCCGTTCACCCTCGCTGCGCCGGTGATCAGCGCGAAGACCCGTTCACTGTCCGTTTCGCCCTTGACCAGGTGGTACATCTCCAGCTGGCGCAGCCGGTCATCGAGCTTGTCCAGATCCTCCACCACCCCGTTGTGGGCCAGGAGACGGCTGTCCTGCTCGAAGGGGTGCGTGTTGACATCCGTGTCCCCGCCGGTGCTGGCGTAGCGCACGTGCGCCAGGAAGGTGGTGCTTTCCAGGTCCCGGGCCTCCTGGGCGTACTGCACATCCTCATACGCAGCGATGGGCGCTTTATCGACCACCGGGCTGCCGTCAGGAGTGAAGGTGCCGATCCCGAAGCCGTCCGCTTCCTTATGGCTCTGCCGGGCCAGGCTGTCCGGGGCCGTAAGGAGCCAGAACGTAGCCCGGACCGGGTCCTTCCCGGCATGCATACCAAAGAGTCGGCACATGTGGACCTCCTGGGGCGGGATTCTGACGGACGGACAGGTTTCCGGGGAAATCGTGGCAGCCGACCCGGCTGCGACTAGTCCTTCGGCGTCCCCTCAACCGCCGGCGGAAGCGACGGCTTCCGTTTCTGCGGGTAGGGGGCGCGGTGTTCGCTGAGCATCTGCACATAGTCTGCGATCCGGCGCTCGCGGGCCGCCTGCGTCTTGAGGCCTTTAAGCCGGAAGTACATGGCGAACCGGTTCTGCGACGTCAGCACGTCGAACATTTCCTGGGCTGCGGGAACGGCGGCGATGGCCGCGCGCAGGTCCTCCGGGATTTCCGCTGTTGCCGATCCGGAGTAGGCGGCATCCCAGCGGCCGTCCACCTTGGCGCTGAGCACGGCGTCCCGGCCGGCCGGATGCATTCTGCCTTCCGCTTCCAGCCGGTTGATGTAGCCGACGTTCCGCAGCGACCAGATGCTGCGCGGACCGCGCGGCTGAAACCGCTGCAGGTAGCTTTCCTCGTCGCGCCGGTCGGCCTGGGCATCGATCCAGCCGAAGCAGAGCGCTTCGTCGAGGGCCTCGCGGTACGTCAACCGGGTGACGTTTCCGCCCTTCTTCCCCAGCACCAGACGGACGCCGCCGGATAACCCGTAATTTTGCTCCAGCCACTCCCGCCAGGCCCCGGCATCCGGCAGGAGAAGCTCCGGGAGGTCCCGTGTCATAGCCCAAGTCTAGGGAAGCACCTGCCGGGCTGAAAGGGTCCGGGCCGGTTCAGCCGATGGCCGAAGCGTAGCGTGCCGTGTGACTGGCACGGCACCTTTGAGGTAGAACACTGCTATGAACGTTCGTACTCCTGACCCGTATCCAGGCTGGCTCTCCGAGGAAGATCTCTACGAGGCCCGGCAGCGTCTGCCCATGGTTTACGTCGAGGCCGTGCCCGTGCGGTGTGACCCGCTGGGCTATGTCACCGAAGTTGGGCTGCTGCTGCAGGCGACCCCGGAAGGGCAGATGGTGCGTTCCTTCGTTTCGGGCCGGGTGCTGTACCGCGAAACCATCCGGGGCGCCCTGCTGCGCAACCTGGAGAAGGATCTCGGGCCGATGGCGCTGCCGCAGCTGCCGCCCACCCTGGTGCCGTTCGCCGTCGCCGAGTACTTCCCCTCCCCCTCGCAGAGCGGGCTGACGGATGAACGCCAGCATGCCGTGGCGCTTGCCTATCTGATTCCCGTGACCGGTGAGTGCAATCCCCGCCAGGATGCACTGGAACTGTCATGGCTGACTCCGGATGAGGCACTCAGCCCCGCGATCTACGCCGAATTTTCGGGCGGCCGCGGGGACCTGCTGCGCCAGGCACTGGCCTCGGCCGGCTGGGGACGCTGACAAGGGCGCCGCTGACAAGCTTTATATACTGGAGGTTCTGGGGAGCCGAGGTCCAACCACGAAGGAATCGTCATGTCTGAGAGCCTGCCGGAAACGTACGCGTTCCGGGTCAATGCGGAACTGCTTGCCCCCGGACAGATCCTTGTCCCGGGTGAGGGTGCTGCAGAACCTCTGGCTCCGGTAGCCGGAACCAGCGTGGAGGCCGATGATTTCGGTGTTCCGGCGCTGGTCATCGCGAAATTGGATGACGGAACCTCGCTCCGGCTGGCCTACGGATCCGCTGTCCGGGTTCAGGCTCCGGCTCCCGAGGGCGCGCCGTCGGACGCCGTTCGGCAGGTGCCTTCGGAGGAAGACAACGCGGCCGAAATCATTGCCGACGCCGCTGCCGCCCACCCGGAAAACTCCGCCGTACAGGAGATTGCCGCGCGTTTGGAGCGTGGTTTGAACGTGAAATCGGGCAGTCATCTGCAGGATGTCCGAGATTTGGCGCACATTCTCTTCATCGATCTGGGCGACGCCGAAAATGCCCTGAAGGTCTGCAACGTCATCACCGGGCTTCCCTTTGATGGGAACTTCGGCCGGTGGAACTGGATCCAGGGCGCCTTGGCCCTCGCGGCGCACATCACCCATGAGGCCGGGGATGCCGAAAGTGCGGCGGCGTACAGCCATGCCGTGCGTGCGGCGGATACTTCCGAGACGGACCCGATGAAGGCCAAGCTGGCCGCCGAGCTGCTGCAGCGGCAGTTGAACGAACCCAACCTGTACGACCGCGAGATTCACCGGGCTGCCGAGGCCGGAAAAGACGCCAGCGAGCGGGAGTGGCGGATCCTGCGCCTGAACGCCCTGCTCTACCTGCGCTCCCACGGCGGTTCCCAGACGCTGTCCGACGCCGAGCTGGACCGGCGCATCCGCACCGAGCTTATTGCCGTCCGCGGCTAGCGGACTCCCGCTGCCGGTGCAGCTGCTTCTGCCGTAGATGTACGGCTCCCACCACGGCCATGCCGACGACGGCGCCGATCAGCGTTTCGATGCCGCGGTCCCGGAGCAGTTCCAACGGGTTGCTCGGGTGGGCCAGCTCGGTGCTGACCAGCGCCAGCGGCGTGACCACCACCTGGGCCAGCGCGTATTGCCGGGCAATGAACATTTCGGCCCCGAACTGGCAGGCGGCAATGACCAGGACCATCTGCCAGGGCTCCAGGCCCGGAAGCAGGATCAGCGCTGTCAGCAAGAGGCCGCCGAACGTGCCCAGGATGCGCTGCAGGCCGCGGTGGACCCGGTGCCGCACTGTTGCGCCGATCAGGGGAACCGTCGCGGCGACCATAGCCCAGTAGTTGTGGCCGAGTCCCAGCAGGGTCGCGATGGAGCCTGCCAGCACTGCCGCCACCGCATACTGCAGTCCGTCAATGTAGATGATGCGGCGCTGGGCCGGCGTGAACTCCAGCCGTTCGGGCGGCTTCCATGGCGTGCGGTACTTCTGCACGAGCATCCCGGACAGGCCCAGCAGGATGGAGAACGCCACCGTTAGGACGGCCGCAAGCATCCCCTGCCAGAGCGGGGGCTGGTTCGGGACCGAAGAGATCGCGGCGAAGGCGAAGATGTGGAACAGGGAGCCCACGGGGCGCAGCCGCCAAAAGCCAGTGGCTATGGTCCCCAGCCCGGCGACCGCCGTCGTGCCGATGACGGTTCCCCAGTCATCCAGGTCCAGCCGTGCACACAGCGCTGCGGCCAGGATGACGGCCAGCATAAGTGTCCCCGCGCGGACCTGATGGCCCAGCCGCTGGCGGTGCGGTTCATTCCTGCCGTAGATCCCGGTGAAGGCACCGAAAGTCGCGAAAATGGCGAGGTCGATCCGCCCCAGGAAAAGCACGAGGAAAAGCGGCCCCCCCAGGCCGATGGCGCACCGGATGGCCGCGTGGTGGTCATTGTTCGCCGGAGCGATCTTGAACATTTCCTGCAGGTGCGTCAACGCTGGTGACCTCTGCCTTTCGGGCCGTAGGCATAGGAGGAATGCGGGGATGTTCCGGCGGCTGGAGGCCGGCTTGAATTCCGCCCATCCAACCTATCCCCGGCAAAGCACAGGGCTGAATAAATGTGGTGTATCTCGCAGCAGGAACACTCGGCGGAAGGCGGGCGCCGGGTAGGGCAAAATGGAGGAGTGTCTTCCTCAGCCTTTTCCTTCACCCTCGGTAAGCGCCTGCGCGATACCGCCCCTGCAGCGGCCGAACGGCGAGTCGAGGCGAACGGCGGCGGCTTTCAGGGCCGCACCGGCACCATCTCCACGCCCCACGGCGAGATCGCCACTCCGGCATTCATCGCGGTAGGCACCAAGGCCACGGTCAAGGCCGTGCTGCCCGAGTCGGTCGCGGAGCTTGGCGCCCAGGCCGTGCTGGCGAATGCCTATCACCTGTACCTGCAGCCCGGCCCGGATATCCTCGACGAGGCCGGCGGTCTGGGGAAGTTCATGAACTGGTCCGGCCCCACCTTCACAGACTCCGGCGGCTTCCAGGTCATGAGCCTGGGTGCGGGGTTCAAGAAGGTCATCAACATGAATGCCGACGGGACGACGCATGCCACGGGAGCGGACGACGACGTCGCGCCCGGCAAGGAGCGCCTGGCGCATATTGACGACGACGGCGTCTGGTTCAAGTCCCATCTCAACGGGGACAAGCACCGCTTCAGCCCGGAAATTTCGATGCAGGTGCAGCACAAAATCGGCGCCGACATCATGTTTGCCTTTGATGAGCTGACCACGCTCATGAATTCGCGCGGGTATCAGGAAATGTCCTTGGAACGCACCCGCCTCTGGGCGCTGCGGTGCCTTGCCGAGCACCAGCGGCTCACCGAGGAACGCGCAGACAAGCCCTACCAGGCACTGTTCGGCGTGCTGCAGGGTGCGCAGTACGAAGACCTGCGGCGTAAGGCGGCCCGGGATCTCGGTGCCATGGACTTTGACGGCTTCGGCCTGGGCGGCGCGTTTGAAAAGGAAAACCTCGGCACCATTGTCCGGTGGTGCACGGAGGAGCTTCCGGAGAATAAGCCCCGGCACCTGTTGGGCATTTCAGAGCCGGATGACATTTTCACCGCCATCGAAAACGGTGCCGACACCTTCGACTGCGTTTCTCCGACCCGGGTGGCCAGGAATTCTGCGTTCTACACGCCGTACGGCCGCAAGAACCTGTCCAATGCCAAGTTCAAGCGGGACTTCGGGCCGTTGGTGGACGGCTGCGATTGCTATACCTGCACCAACTACACCCGTGCCTACATCCAGCACCTGTTCAAGTCCAACGAAATGGTCAGCCACACGCTGATTTCCATTCACAATGAACGCTTCACCGTGAAGCTCGTTGACGACGCCCGGCTGTCCATCGACGACGGTACGTTCTTCGACTTCAAGGCGGAGGTCCTGGGCAAGTACTACAGCGGTAGGTAGCTGCGCAGCGCCCTACCGCCGTAGTACTTGCCTGCAGACTCCCTAGTTCCAGGTCCGCGGCAGCGGTTCGTTCTGCTGGTCGTCCGGTTCTCCGGTGACGTTCTGCTCTTCGGCAGTGGGATCTTCCGGGCCTCCGGTGGGTGAGCCGTCTGCGTGCCCGGCCTGCTGCTGTCCGGCCTCTTCGTCGCCCGGTTCCGGCGGATCTACAATCTGGAGCTGTGCTTCGGCCTTGGTTTCGTTGTGTTCGAAATCTTTGTCCTCGGGCACACTGTCCTCCTGTTGTGTATCGAGTGGATTCTGCAGAGAGCCGAGCTGCTAGGAATTGTCCGGCTTAGCCTGGGTCGATTCATCCTCTTCCAAGGCGGGCTGCGCATCGCGTTCTTCGTCTCCGGGGCTCGAATCCTTCTCCTGGGCGTCGTCGATCATCGCCTTGGTGACTTGATCGTTGAATTCCTCCGCGGTTCCGGCAAGATTTTCATCTACTGCCTTGGCACCGGGGTTCGGGACTGGATTGCTCATGTTTGTCTCCTGCCGTACTGGGGATGTGAAACGCTGGCGTTCCCCCACCTTTGCACACCTGGGCAGGGATTTCGCCCGGTGACCTGACGGGCATCCCGCCCCTACGCCGCGACAGGCTCCAGCTCAGCCGGCACGTAGCTGGGTTCGCGCTTCTTGATGACCCGGATGACCAGCGCGGTGACCGGCACAAAAAGGTACTCGATGAGCGTCTTGTAGAGGAAGCCGAACAGGACGTAGTTGAAGAACCCGCCGGCGTCGGTAATCCCGATGACCGGAGCCGCAATGGCGCAGAAGATCAGGGTGTCCGCAAACTCCCCCACACCGGTGGAGACCATCAGCCGCCCGGCCAGCGCCTTCTCGCGGAACCGCTCCTTCATTCGCACCAGCACCATTGAGTTCAGCAGCTGGCCGGCCAGGAACCCCAGCAGGCTCGCAAGCACAATCTGCCAGACCGGACCGAGTGCCACTTCCAGTGCAGCCTGCTTCTCCAGCCCGTAGGCATCCGTGAATCCAGGCAGGGCAATGATTACTGCGAAACTCGCGACGGCGAGAAGTGCCATTGCAAAGCCGGTGAAGATGGCCCGACGGGCTGCTTTGAAGCCGTAAACCTCGCTGACCACGTCCCCGAGGATGTACGCGAGCGGAAAGAGGAAGAACCCGCCGTCGGTGACAATGTCCCAGCCGCCGGGAAGGGAAAACTGCACGCCCTTGGTGGCGCCGATATTCGAAATGACGATGACCACGCACATCAGGGTGAGGATCAGGTCGTACTGCGAGCTCCCGCGGGAGGCATAAGTTGCAGCAGTTTTCACAGCTGCCCGTGGCTGTGCATCCATGGCATTTCCGTTCCGGTAGTGGTTCGCCTGGCTTTCGCCGGCTGTATTAGCACTGTGCCCGCTGCCCCGGGCGGCCCGATTGGACCGCCTCCATTCTGCCATGCCCGGTCAGTTCCTGCCGCGCGCCCTATTTTGAACACGTTCAAAAGAATGGTCTACTAAACGCTGGAATTACTGCAAAGGGAGCATCATTGGCCGTCATCGCCAAGAGCGAACAGACGCGCCGGCTCCTCATCGACACCGCGCTGCGCCTCTTCGCCTCACAGGGCTACGAAAAGACCACCATGCGCGCCGTCGCGCAGGAGGCAAACGTTTCGGTAGGCAACGCCTATTACTATTTCCGTTCCAAGGATGACCTCCTCCACGAGCTATACCGATCCCTCCAGGACGAACACCGCTCGCTTGCGCTGCCGCAGATCCGGGAGGGCCACAACCTGGGCGAGAACCTGGCGGTCATTCTGTCCACGGGCCTGACCACCATGGAGCCGTACCACGCCTTCGGCACGCATTTCCTGCGCGACGCCATGTCGCCGAACCGCAGGGAGGACGGCGCCGTCGGGCGGGGGAAATCCATCGCGATGTTCCGGCAGGCGGTATCCACCGCCCGGCCGCAGCCGCCCGTGGCCATCCGCAACGACCTGCCAGAACTGCTCTGGCTGATGCATATGGGGATCACCTTCTTCTGGGTGTATGACCGTTCCCCCGGCCAGCGCAGGTCCCACCGGCTGGCCGCGAATCTGGCCCCGCTGGTGGCCAAACTCGTGATCCTGTCCCGGCTCCCGGTGGTCCGGAACATCCTGGAAGACATAGTCCGCCTGCTCCGAGGGGTCCGCCGGGACGGTTAGCCCGCAGCGGCGGCGGGGGACGACGACGGCGCGCCGTAACAGCGCGTCTTGCAAGGGTGGCCGGTTCCGCCGTTTTGGGTGGAAGATGGACCCATGTCTGCAAACACATCCACTTCTGCGGCCTCAGCCCCGGCCGTCACGCTGACCATCGCAGGTTCCGAAGCCACCGGCGGCGCCGGCGCCCAGGCCGATCTGAAGACCTTCCAGGAACTCGGCGTCTACGGCATCACCGCCCTGACCTGCATTGTGTCCTTCGATCCCAACGATTCGTGGAACCACCGGTTCGTCCCGGTGGACCCGCAGGTCATTACCGACCAGCTCGAAGCCATCATGACCGCCTATGACCTCGACACGGTCAAGATCGGCATGCTCGGCACCCCGGCAACCATCGACGTCGTCGCCAAGGCGCTGCAGTCCCAGGACTGGAAGAACCTCGTGCTGGACCCGGTGCTCATCTGCAAGGGCCAGGAGCCCGGCGCCGCGCTGGACACCGACAAGGCGCTCAAGGCCCAGATCCTCCCCCTAGCCACCTTCGTCACCCCCAACCACTTCGAGTCCATGTCACTGTCCGGCATGGATTCCATTGAGACCGTGGAAGACCTGCAGGAAGCAGCCCGCCGCATCCATGAAGCCAGCGGAGCCGTAGTGCTGGCCAAGGGCGGGGTCCGGCTGGAAGGCGACGACGCCGTCGACGTCTTCTACGACGGTGAGACCATGGAGGTCCTGCGGGCACCCAAGGTAGGCGAGGTGGCTGTCAGCGGTGCCGGTTGCACCCTCGCAGCGGCCATCACTGCCGAACTGGGCAAGGGGGCAACGCCTCTGGAAGCCGCCAAGACGGCAAAGGCCTTCGTCACCGAAGGTATCCGCAACCGCGTTTCCTCCAACGCACCGTTTGATGCACTGTGGCAGGGCAACGCCGGTCAGGGCCCGGCCCTCTAGGTTTCAGCCGAAGCGCCGCGTCCCTTCTGCCCTCTGTCGTCCATGACAGCGGCGGAAGGTACGCGGCGCTTTCCATGCACCCGCCTGCCGCTTAGGCGCGGCCGCGGCGGAACTTCGACAAGGAACTGTGCAACCCCAAAGCGGTCTGCACGGTCCTGCTGCCCGCCAACCGCTGGTGGGCCGCCTGCTCCTGCTCCAGGGCACGGTCGATAGGAGCGGTAAAGGACTGCACCCGTTCGTCCTCCGCGGTCAGCCGTGCTGCCAGGAGGGACTGCGGGTAGAACTGCCGGCGCAGCGCAGTCTCTGCCGCCACCCACTCCCCGCGGCCTTCCAGCCGGGCACTCGGCGACAGGCTTGGTGTCCCCGGCAACCCAGCAACGTCCGGCGCCGCGGCAGTATCGGCCTGCAGCACGGCAGCCACCCGATCCCACCAGATGCCTGCATCGCGGGTACGGGAATCCAGCACTGCCTTCAGGTGCTTCGCTGTTTCGGCACGCCGTTCCCATGCTTCCAGCAGCGCCTCTTCCAGGAGGCCCTGCTGCAGTGCGGGAAGCGACAGCACAAAATCAGCCATTCCCCAGTTCTCCAGGGCGCCCCGCAGGCGGGCATCGGAGTAGGCCTCCACGGACAACGCCACGGGGGCAACACCGGCCGAAAGCGCAAACACCGCCGGGTGGTAGCGGGTGGTCACCACAAGGGACGCACCCCGTGTGAGCCGGGCAGCCTCACGGGCGGCCACGACCGGCACCAGGACGGCAGGCGTGGCCATCAGTGCCGCGATTTCCGCATGCATGCCGGCGTCGGCGTCGATGTTTCCGGGGACACCCATGTGCGGAATGAACACAGCGGGCAGCTGCGTTTTGGCGTGCAGCTGATCCAGTGCTGCCGCAAGCCCACGCCGGAAGTCGTCATCCCCTCCCGGGGCAAACGTAACTGCCACGTAGCCCCCCGCCGGAGCTTCATAGCGCGGTACGGGCCGAACGGCGTCCTGCGGCACAGCGGGGCCGCCGTCATCGGGCAGCGCCGGGTCAGCGAGGAACGAGGCATCATCCAACCCGTGTGCTGCCTCCACACCCAGTTCCAGGGCAATCCGGGCAGAAGTGGATTCCCGGACTCCGACCAGTTGGGCGCCTTGAAGCATTTCGGCCAGTGTCTGGGCGTCCCGGGCTGTCAAAACCGGGCCGAGTGTCTGGCCGGACACCACTACGGGTTTGCCGAGGCTACGGGCAATGGCTGCCACCGCGGCACGCTCATACAAGAGCCACCCGTAGCGCGAGTTCAGGTTCCCCCCGCCGGCAATCAGCACGGCATCCACTGACGCCAGCTGTTCCCTCAGCGCCAGGGCAGGATCCGACTCCGGCAATGATGACGACCCGGCAAGATGCTCCTGGATGCGGCGCAGGTAGTCCTCGCGCTCAGCAGGACTCCAGGGAAACTCGAGAGTCGATACGGCGGGATGCCCGTAGCCGTCCTGCGTCTGTTCGGGGTCCCGGGAAAGCAGGACGACGTCGAACCCGCGCCCGGCCAGCTCGTCGGCAGCCGCGAGCCCCATGGCTTCGTCTCCCACGTGGTAAACGTGCTGTCCGACGTCGGCCAGCACGGCAACCCGCGTCACTTCCCCGCCCTGCCGATCAGGGAACGGATCTGCCCGGCCGCCGAACGCATCCGGCCGACCGAGCTGCTGAGACTGGTCCGCCGCACCACCGTATCTTCCAGCCGGAGGAGGGACTCATTCAATCTATGTTCCATCTCCTCCATCCGCCGGCGGTTTTCATCCAGGAGTTCTTCCTGCCGGGCCAGCAGCTTGGTCAGGTGCAGCAGGCTTCCCATACCGTGCCGGGAGATATCCTCGCGGAGGTAGGCGTCACGGACCCGGGCATCAAAACGGCGATGCGCGTCGGCCTTGTTGTTTACGCTGTTTGCACTGTCGCCGGATGCATCCGGACGCTGGCACCAGAACGCCAGCGTTTCGCCGTCGAGGAATTCCAGGGTGTGCCGGGACAGGACCCGGAGATGGAATTCCCAGTCGCCCACCACTTCGAGGCTCTCGTCGTAATACCCGAGCTCGTCGTGCAGGGACCGCCGGTAAAGAAAGGAAATGGGCACGGCTTGGTTGATCCGCAGCATGGAGCCGAGGGAAATCTGCTTCATGTCAGGCCAGAAGGGAACCGAGTCGATTTCGCGGATATCTCCGTCAGCCATCTGTTCATAGCGGATGTTTGTCCGGACCATGACACCTGCGGCAGCAGTGTCTTCCAGGCAATCCACGGTCCGCTTGAGGAAATCGGGATGCCACAGATCGTCATCATCATGAATGGCAATGTAGGTGCTTGAGCATGCCCGGATGCCCGCGTTGGAGGCAGCTTCCATGCCTCGGCTTTCAGGCCGATGAAGCACGGTAATACGTTCCCGGTACTCATCCGGGACGGCAGAAACTACTTGCTCGACGTCGGCCGGGTCGCCGCCGTCGTTAACGACGACCACAGTGAAATCACTGAAATTCTGACAGAAGATATTCTCCAGGGCCCGGGCTAGAAACAGCGGTCTGTTCCGCGTCCTGACAACAATCCCGACGGAGGCAGAATCTAAAACCACGTGGCTCCCAGCTTTGACGAACTTTCAGGCCACCTTACCAAGAAGGGTTATGCACCCGACCCGTCACAAATTACCCGTGCGTAACACGGGTAACACCGTTGACATCCCTCCTTGGAGGGATGACTCTACTAACAGTGCTGCAGCGTTCGGGGTCGCTTCTTTGGGGGGTCACTGCATTCTGAGGCACCGGATCTGCCTATCCATTTTGCCAGGTTCGCCGGTCTCGGTCACTCTGCGGAACTCACTGCCGTACTTGTCCCTGGCCCCGGCGGCCTCTTTTGAGGGAGAAGTATGAACAATCCAAACCACCGGAGAGCAGGAAAGGCAGCGCTGGCAACAGTCGCCGGCCTTGCCCTCGCCTCCAGCATGTGGGCACCGGCTGCGGCCACTGAGGGGACCGCAAACGAGGAACCGACCATTCGGGGAATCGAAACGGTTACGCCTGATTTCAAGGTCTCACCGGATCTCAAAACCAAGCAGGGCCCGGTCTCGGTTTTCGTACAGTTCAGCGGCAAAGGCGCCTATGAACAGACCCAGCCCGTCGAAGTACTCGAAGGACTCGCTGAACCGCTGAACAAGTCCGGCCAGGTGCAGGAAATCCGCAGCGGCATCGAGACTAAGGCCGAAGAAGTTGCACAGGCCGCTTCCTCGTCCATTCTTTACACCACCACCAACAGCATCCCGGGTGTTGCCATCAACGGCGACGCTGAGGCAATCAGGGCGCTGGCAGCACGCGGCGACGTCGTTAAGATCACCGGCATCGTTCCCAAGACCTTTGACAACAAGGGCGGGGATATCGATGTCCGTGCCGTGGATTCCTGGGTGCAGCGTTCCCAGACCGGTGAGGGCGTCACCATTGCCGTCCTCGACACCGGCCTGGACTACACGCACTCAGACTTCGGCGGCCCGGGCACCCAAGAAGCGTTCGAGACGGCGCAGGCTTCGCCCACTATTCCGGCAGCAGACTCAGGCCTTTACGACCCGGAGAAGTTCGCGGGCGGCTGGGACCTCGTCGGTGACGCCTACAACGCAGATCCCTCGGACCCCGCCACGTACAGCCCCATCCCCGTCCCGGATGCCAACCCCCTGGACTGCGGGAGCCACGGCACCCACGTCGCGGGAACCGCCGCGGGTTACGGCACCAACGCTGACGGAACCACATTCAGCGGGGACTACTCCACGCTCACCGGCGATCAGGTGAACGCCATGGGCATCGGCCCGGGCACCGCGCCGAACGCAAAGCTCGTCAGCGTCCGCGTCTTCGGTTGCGTGGGCTCCTCCGAGGTTGTCGGCCAGGCCCTGGACTACGTCCTGGACCCGAACGACGACGGCGACTTCAGCGACCGCGCCCAGGTTGTGAACATGTCCCTGGGTTCCGCTTTCCCCGCCTATGACGATCCCGAAAACGACATTGTCAACGCACTCACGGCCCAGGGCATCCTCTCGGTCGTGTCGTCGGGCAACTCCGGCGACATCTACGACATCGGCGGCTCCCCCGGCAGTGCAGAGACTGCACTTACCGTGGCGAACAGTGTCGGGTCCCAGACCACCCTGGACGCTGCACGCATCCTGGCTCCGACTGCAGGAACCGCCAAGGGCCAGTACACCTCCAGCTTCGACTACGCCTCCGCCGACGAGGCTGCTCTTACGGGAACCGTGGTGATGGGGCCGCAGGGCGGCAACTCCGACGGTTGCGCCGCACTGGAACCCGCGGGCGCCAATGCGGGCAAATGGGTCTGGTTGACCTGGGATGAGGACGCGGCCACCCGCGAATGCGGTTCGGCCGTCCGCTGGAACAACGCCGCAACCGCAGGCTACGCCGGCGTCGTCCTTGACTCCACCCTGAATGGCTTCTCGGCCGGCATTGCCGGAAACGCTGCGATCCCCGGCTTCCAGTTCACCCGCGAATCCAGCGAGCAGCTGCGGCCGGCCGCCGAGGCCGGGACCCTGCAGATTCAGCTCGCTCCCGAGCTGGTGGGCAGCGTGACCGGACAGTCCGGCGCGCTGGACACCCTGAACGCCAGCTCCTCGCGCGGCGTCCACGGATCCAACGGCGTGATCAAGCCCGACGTCGCCGCCCCGGGAACGCAGATCAAGTCCGCCCAGGTTGGCACCGGCACCGGCGCCTCCATCAAGTCCGGCACCTCGATGGCTGCCCCGAACGTAGCGGGTATTGCCGCACTCGTTGTGGGCGCGACGGATTACAACCCGTACGAGGTCAAGTCGATCATCATGAACACGGCGACCCACGACGTATTCGCCGGGGAAGGCGTAGTTCATGCGCCGAACCGCGTTGGATCCGGACGCGTTGACGCCCTGGACGCCCTGAGCACAAAGGTCCTGGCCTACGATGCAGAGAACCCGCGTCTGACGTCCATGAACTTCGGCGTCCTGGAAGTCGGAGCGGATCCGGTTGAGATCACGCGCACCATCACGGTTGAGAACAAGGGCGATTCACCGAAGACGTACACGCCCGAGTACCTGCCCGCAACCGACATGCCCGGCGTCAGCATCAGCGTCAGCACTGCACCCGTGCAGGTTCCTGCCAACGCTACTGTCACCGTGCCGGTCACGCTCAGCATTGCGGATCCCACCGCACTGGTGAAGCGGATCGACCCGGCCGCCGAGCGGACCCAGGGTACCGGCGCCATCGCGCGGCAGTACATCGCCGAAGAATCGGGCCGCATCCAGCTGACGAGCGAAGGATCGCCGGCCCTGCGGGTGCCGGTCTACTCCGCACCCAAGCCGACGTCCGACATGCAGGCAAGCTCCAAGATCTCGTTTGCCGGCGCAACGGACCTGGCCACTTCCGTCACCTTCACCGGTCGCGGACTGGACCAGGGTGAAGGCAGCGAGGCTTATGTTTCGATGATGACGCCGCTGGTGCTGGGCGAGGAAAGCCCGCGTAGGAGCGATCTTGACCTTGATTCCCTCTACGGCCTTGACCTGCGCAACGTCGGTGCTTCGTCCAACGTTCCGGCACTGACTGCTGCAGGGAGCGCAAACCTGAACGCGGCTGTCCTGAACATCGGATTGAGCACCTGGGAAAACTGGGCCACGATCAGCGGCAACAGCACGATCCTGGTCGAGTTGGATACCAACTCCGACGGTGTACCCAACTTCGTGGCCATCACCACCCGGATCACGGGACTCGACCAGAGCGTCTTCCGCATTGTTCCGGTGACGGGCGTCGATGCCGACGGAGAGCTCGTTTTTGGTACCCCGCTCCCGGGCTCCTACCCGGTGAACGGTACCGTGGGCGACGTCGACAGCAACGTCTTCGACACCAACGTGATGACGCTGCCGATTCCGGCCGGTTCCCTTGGCCTGGATCTCACGAAGTCACAGCCGATCCAGTACCGCATCTCCACCTCCAACGCCATCAACGTGGATGAGTCCGGCCAGGAGGTTCCGGTTGACACCACCGCGTGGATTCCGTTCAACCTCACCCAGCCGGCCGTTTGGTTCCAGAGCGCCAGCCCTGCTGCCTTCGTCTACGCGGAGGAGGACGGAGCAACCCTCACGGTCAACCGTCAGGCCAGCACCACGGACGCCAAGGCACTGTTCCTGCACCACCACAACGCCCAGGGCGTCAAGGACCAGGTCACGCAGGTGGAAGTTGCTCCGCTTCGGTTCCCGGATGTTCCGGGCACCATGTTCGAATCGGACATCAACTGGATGGCTGACCAGGGACTGACCACCGGCTATGCAGACGGCACCTACCGTCCTGCCGGTTCCATCAACCGCGACGCAATGGCAGCGTTCCTGTACCGTCTCGCGGGTTCGCCGAACTACGACGCGCCGGACGTGTCCCCGTTCACGGACGTCACTCCGACCACCCAGTTCTACAAGGAAATCTCGTGGATGGCCGAATCCGGCATCAGCACCGGTTACCCGGACGGTAGCTTCCGCCCGGTATCACCGGTCAACCGTGACGCGATGGCTGCCTTCATGAACCGGTTCGCCGGGGACAAGTGCGGGATCGACGCTGCCAAGGGCTACCAGGCTCCCGGCACGGCATCCTTCACGGACGTTCCGACTAACGACCAGTTCCACCGGGAGATCTCCTGGATGAAGGCGTCCGGCGTGTCTACGGGTTACCCGGACAGCAGCTACCATCCGGGTGAAAAGGTTTCCCGTGAAGCCATGGCGGCTTTCGTTCACCGCCTGGACACCTACACGGAAAACAACGGTGGTTGCCGCTAAGCCCGTATGGGCCTGGCACGGAAACACACCGGCAAGATAAGCAGCACACCATAAAAGCAGCGGGCCCCGGAGAAATCCGGGGCCCGCTGCTTTTGGGTCGGAAGGCCGGCCGCCAAACTACTTCAGCAGGCGGGACATCCTCCGGTCCGCCAGCAGCTTGCCGCCGGTCTGGCAGGTGGGGCAGTACTGCAGGGAGGAATCCGCGAAAGCCACCTCGCGGACCGTGTCCCCGCACACCGGGCAGGGCTCACCGGTCCGCGCATGCACCCTCATGGCCTGCCGCTTGGAGTCCTTCAATTCCGCCGCGGGACGCCCGGCCGCATTCTCGATTGCGGATTCCAGGACGGCACCCATGGCTTCGAACAACCGCTGCACCTCGGCCGGTCCGAGCTTGGCGCCGATAGCAAACGGCGACAGATGTGCTGCATGAAGGATCTCGTCGCTGTAGGCATTCCCGATCCCTGCGATAACCGCCTGGTCCCGCAGCAGCCCCTTGATCTGGCCGTGATGGGAGGCGACCAGCTCCGCGAAAGCCGCCGGGTCGACGTCGAGCGCTTCGGGACCCAGCCGGGCAATCCCCGGAACGTCCGCGAGGTCCCGGACAACGTAGACCGCCAGTGATTTCCGGGTTCCCGCCTCGGTGAGGTCAAAGCCGGGTTGCGCAGAGCCGTCCTCCGCTGCGAACCTCACGCGCAGGGCCATCGCTCCCCTGCCGGGCCGGAGCCGTCCCGGCTTCAGCGCATCGGACCAGCGCAGCCAGCCCGCCTTGGCCAGATGCATCACCAAATGCACTCCCCCGGCGGTGATCACCAGGAACTTCCCCCGGCGTTCGACGTCGGACACCGGGCCCGTGTAGAGCTCCTCCAGCGGCACCGCAGCTGTTTTCAGTACGGGGAAAGACAGCACTTCGACGTCGTCGATCGCCATTGCGGGGGCATCGGGCGGGAGCAGCTTTGACCGCAGGTAATCAACCAGTCCCTGCACTTCGGGCATCTCGGGCATGGCCCTACCCTAACGGCGGTGCGGTGGTGGCGTCACTGTTCCGAGTGCGCCTGCAGGAACGAATACACCTCGGTCTCGTCCACACCGGGGAAGGCGCCGGGCGGCAGGGCAGCCAGCAGGTGCGAATGTGCCCGTGCGCTGGGCCAGGCAAAGCCGGACCACTCCGACGCCAGCTCCCCGGGAGGGGTGCGGCAGCAGTCCGGATCGGGACAGCGGGATTTGGAACGTTCCGTGGTGTCCCGGCCCCGGAACCACTTCACGTGCTGGTACGGCACCCCGATGCTGAGCGAAAACTTGCCTGCCGATCCCCGCTCCGTGCGGGCCGTGCACCAGTAGGTGCCGGCCGGAGTGTCGGTGTACTGGTTAAACGCGCTGAACTGGTCGGGTACGGAAAAGACTTCCCGGGAGGTCCAGTACCGGCAGATCGGCTGGCCCTCAATGGCGCCGGTGTGGTCCGCAGGGAACGTCACGCCGTCGTTCTCGTAGGCCTTGTAGACAATGCCGCTCTCGTGCACCTTCTGGAAGTGGGTGGGAATGCCCAAATGCTCGGTGGCGAGATTAGTGAACCGGTGTGCGGCGGTTTCATAGGACACCGCGAAGGCGTCACGGATATCCTCCACGGCAATTTCCTTGGCGGCCTTGGCCCGCTGCAGGAACTCGACCGTGGCCTTCTCCGGCAGCAGCAGCGCGGCGGCGAAGTAGTTCGTGGCCACCCGCTGGCCCAGGAACTCGCCGTAGCTGCTGGGAGTCTGGTGCTGAAGCACGTAGTGCCCCAGTGCCTGCAGCAGCACCGACCGCGGATCGTGGTCCGAACGCTGTGACTGGGTCAGGTAGATGCGCCGGTTCTTCAGGTCGGTGACCGAGCGCGTGGAGTGCGGCAGGTCGTTGACGTGGTGCAGGCTGAAGCCCAGGTGCGCCGCAATATCGGCGATCACGTGCTGGGACAGCGGACCGGACGTGTGCCCCACCGAATCCAGTACCTTCTGCGCTTCCGCCTCATATTCCGGGAAGTAGTTGTTCCGCTCACGCATCATGGCCCGCAGTTCACCGTTGGCCCGGCGCGCTTCCTCGGGGGTGGCTACCTGCTCGTTGAGCCGGCGTTCCAGTTCGGCCTGCAGCCCCACCAGGGATTCGAGGACGTCGATGGGCAACCGCGAACCGATCCGTACCTTCGGCAGGCCCAGGGAAGCGTAGAGCGGGCCGCGCTGCGCCCGCTCGAGCTCGATTTCCAGCGCGGCACGCCGGCTCGGCGGCTCCGAGCCCAGCAGGGAATCGATGCTGACATCCAGCGCAGCGGCCAGCGACTGCATCATGCCGAGCTTCGGCTCCCGCTTGCCGTTCTCGATCAGGGACAACTGGGACGCCACGGTTCCGACGGCGGCCCCCAGGTCATCGAGCGTCATGCCCTTGGCTTTGCGCAGGTGCCGCACGCGGCGGCCGAGGCTGATGACGTCCAGCGTGCGCTCGGCATCGGGCCCCAATCCGCCCTTCGGGGAGTCAGGAGCGGGTCTATTCCATGTAGTAGGCGTCACATTTTCAGATTACGCGAAGAATTGCGTTTCTTTCCATAGAAAACCCCTAGAAGAGGGGTTGTTGTTGGCACAGGCTTAGTTCACAGCAGGAAATTCCGGTTTGAAGCGGACCGGAACGAATGAATGATTTCAAGGAGATAAAAGCATGAGCCAGGACCAGTTCACCGCCCCCACAGCAGAACAGCTCACTTCCGACTGGGAGACCAATCCCCGCTGGGACGGCATCGAGCGCGACTACACCGCCGACGACGTCGTGAAGCTGCGTGGCCGCGTCCAGGAAGAGCACACGCTGGCCCGCCGCGGTTCCGAAAAGCTCTGGGACCAGCTGCGCAACGCCGGCGATGAGGGCTACACCAACGCCCTCGGTGCCCTCACCGGCAACCAGGCCGTCCAGCAGGTCAAGGCCGGGCTCAAGGCCATTTACCTCTCCGGCTGGCAGGTAGCCGCCGATGCCAACAACTCCGGCCACACCTACCCGGACCAGTCCCTCTACCCGGCGAACTCGGTTCCCACCGTGGTCCGCCGCATCAACAACGCCCTGCTGCGCGCAGACCAGATCGAATTCGCCGAAGGCATCCAGAGCGTCGAGGACTACCTGGTGCCGATCGTGGCTGACGCCGAGGCCGGCTTCGGCGGCCCGCTGAACGCCTACGAACTGATGAAGGCCATGATCACCTCGGGCGCCTCGGGCGTTCACTGGGAAGACCAGCTTGCCTCGGAGAAGAAGTGCGGCCACCTCGGCGGCAAGGTCCTCATCCCCACCGGCCAGCACATCCGCACCCTGAACGCCGCCCGTCTCGCGGCCGACGTCGCCGGCACACCCACCGTGGTCATTGCCCGCACCGATGCCGAGGCAGCCACCCTGATCACCTCCGACGTCGACGAGCGGGACGCCGAGTTCATCACGGGCGAGCGCACAGCCGAAGGCTTCTACAAGGTCCGCAACGGCATTGAGCCCTGCATCGCCCGGGCCAAGGCCTACGCCCCGTACTCGGACCTGATCTGGATGGAAACCGGCACGCCGGACCTGGAGATGGCCCGCAAGTTCGCCGAGTCCGTCCGATCCGAATTCCCCGACCAGATGCTGGCGTACAACTGCTCGCCGTCCTTCAACTGGAAGAAGCACCTGGACGACGAGACCATCGCCAAGTTCCAGCGGGAACTCGGTGCCATGGGCTTCAAGTTCCAGTTCATCACCCTGGCCGGCTTCCACGCCCTGAACTACTCCATGTTCGACCTGGCCCACGGCTACGCCCGCTCGGGCATGAGCGCCTACGTGGAACTGCAGGAGAAGGAGTTCGGCTCCGAGTCCCGCGGCTACACCGCCACGAAGCACCAGCGTGAGGTCGGCACCGGCTACTTCGACGCGATCGCCACGGCACTGAACCCCGAAGGCAGCACCCTGGCCCTGGCCGGCTCCACGGAGTCCAGCCAGTTCCACTAAACCCCGGTCCTGCGGGGGCGCCGGCTGCATCCGCAGCGGCGCCCCCGCGGCATCACCGCCACAGTCTTGAAAGACCACAAGGAGAACGCCATGAATGACCCGATCACCCTGAACGGCATTTCCCTCACCGCTCCCGTAGTGCGGCGGCAGGAGGAAATCCTCACCCCGCAGGCGTTGGACTTCGTCAAGGCGCTGCACCGGGCCACGGCCACCCGGCGGCAGGAACTCCTTCAGCAGCGTCAGACCCGCCGGACGCAGATTTCCAACGGTGCGGACCCGACGTTCCTGCCCGAAACCCGGAGCATCCGCGAGGACGACTCCTGGCAGGTGGCCCCCACGGCTCCCGGGCTGGAGGACCGGCGGGTGGAGATCACCGGACCGGTGGACCGGAAGATGACCATCAACGCCCTGAACTCCGGCGCGAAGGTGTGGCTGGCGGACATGGAGGACTCCTCCACGCCGTCGTGGTCCAACGTGATCAACGGCCAGTTGAACCTGCGCGACGCCCTGGACCGCCGCATCGACTTCACCTCCCCGGAGGGCAAGGAATACCGGGTAAAGAGTGCCTCCCTCACCGAGCTGCCCACCATCGTGGTGCGCCCCCGCGGCTGGCACCTGCCCGAAAAGCACATGCTGGTGGACAACACCCCGATTGCCGGCGGCCTCGTGGACTTCGGACTGTACTTCTTCCACAACGCCCAGCGCCTGATCTCCCAGGGCCGCGGTCCCTACTTCTACCTGCCGAAGATTGAAAACCACCTCGAGGCGCGGCTCTGGAATGACATCTTTGTCCTGGCCCAGGACCTGCTCGGCATCCCGCAGGGAACCATCCGCGCCACGGTCCTGATCGAAACCATCACCGCCGCGTTCGAGATGGAGGAAATCCTTTACGAACTGCGGGACCACGCTGCAGGCCTGAATGCCGGCCGCTGGGACTACATCTTCTCGGTCATCAAGAACTTCCGGACCCGCGGACCCCGGTTCGTGCTGCCGGACCGCAACATGGTCACCATGACCGCACCGTTCATGCGTTCCTACACCGAGCAGCTGGTCCGTGCCTGCCACCGCCGCGGTGCCCACGCCATCGGCGGCATGGCCGCCTTCATCCCGAACCGCAAGGACGCCGCAGCCAACGACGTCGCCATGGAGAAGGTGCGCGCCGACAAGACCCGCGAGGCCGGCGACGGTTTCGACGGATCGTGGGTGGCGCACCCGGACCTGGTCCCCGTGGCCATGGAGGTGTTCGACGGGGTGCTCGGCGACCGGCCCAACCAGCTGGAGAAGACCCGCGAAGACGTGGTGCCCAACGACAAGGCACTGCTGGACATCGCTTCCACGCCGGGCGTCATCACCGAGGCCGGCATCCGCAGCAACATCGAGGTGGGTATCCGCTACATCGAGTCCTGGCTGCGGGGCAACGGTGCGGCCGCCATCAACAACCTGATGGAGGACGCCGCCACCGCGGAAATCTCCCGCTCGCAGATCTGGCAGTGGATCCACTGCTCCGCGCTGACCGATGAGGGCGACGTAGTGACTCACCAGTGGGTGGAGGAACTGCTCGATGAGGAGTTCACGAGCCTGCAGCGCTTCGAGGGTGACCGCTTCGACGACGCCCGCGAACTCTTTGAGGAAGTCGCCTGCGGGGAGCATTTCCCCACCTTCCTCACCGTGCCTGCCTACGCCCGCTTCCTGCATGAATCGCAGGAGCTGGCCACGGCATAGCCGCTTGGGGGCGGCGAGGCGGATACCGCTTCAGTATCCGCTTCAGCAAGGGCCGGGAATCATTACCGCATGTGCTCGATTCGTTGGGCACCGCGGGAATGGCTCCCGGCCCTTTGCGCGTTGCACCCGGTATGAAGATTGATATCTGGTCCGACATTGCCTGCCCGTGGTGCTACATCGGCAAGCGCCGCTTCGAGGCAGCCCTCGCCCGATTCCCGCACCGGGACCAGGTGGAAGTCCACTGGCACAGTTTCCAGCTGGACCCGTCCCTGCCCGACCACTTTGACGGCACCGAGGTCGAGTACCTCAGCGAGCGCAAGGGCATCGACCCCGAACAGCTCGCCGGCATGCTGGACCAGGTAACCGTCCAGGCCGCCGGCGAGGGACT
Source organism: Arthrobacter jinronghuae (assembly GCF_025244825.1). Taxonomy (NCBI): domain Bacteria; kingdom Bacillati; phylum Actinomycetota; class Actinomycetes; order Micrococcales; family Micrococcaceae; genus Arthrobacter; species Arthrobacter jinronghuae. Next base: position 318,321 of record NZ_CP104263.1, on the reverse strand, counting down.
GTCCTACGACTACGACTCCCTCGTAGTGGCCAACAGCTTCAACGCCCACCGCCTGATCCACCTGGCCAAGGCGGAAGGCGGGCCCAAGACCGCCGACGCCGCCAAGGAAGCGCTGCTTTCGGCCCACTTCGAAAAGGGCATGAACATTGGGTCCGCCGACGACCTGGTGCAGATCGGCACCGGCATCGGGCTGTCCGCGGACCGGGTGAAGGCCGTACTGGCCACTGACGAATACGCCGACGCCGTCAATGCTGACATTGCCCAGGCACGGTCGCTGGGGATCAGCGGCGTCCCGTTCTTCGTGCTCGATGACAAGTACGGCATTTCCGGTGCGCAGCCTGCCGACTTGTTCTCCTCGGCCCTGGAACAGGCTTGGCAGGAATCCCATCCGCTGGTGAACTTGACGCCGGTGTCAGCAGACGGACCGGCCTGCGGCCCGGACGGCTGCTAGGCCCGGAAAGGAACCTCCGGGACCGAGGGCTCGAACAACCACGGCCCCAGCAGGCCGTTGGCCGAAACACCGGCGGAGGCATATGCCTTGTCGGCGAGGTCTAAAAAGTCGCGGGTACCGGCACAACTGTGCCGGTACTTCTGCGTCCACTCCTGCAGCAGCTCGAAAAAGATCCCGTCGCCGGCGCTGCGCCGCAGGATGTGCAGGGTCAACGCTCCGCGCCGGTAAACCCGTTCGTCGAACATGGCCGCCGGCCCGGGATCGGCCAACTGCAGGTCCTGCCGCTGATGCTGCAGCCACTCCAGATCCACCGCGGCCCGCTGGTCGCTGCTGACGCCGTCGGCCGCCTCTGCCCACATCCACTCTGCGTAGGTTGCGAAGCCCTCGTGCAGCCAGATATCCCGCCACTTGCCGGCCGTAACCGAGTTGCCGAACCACTGATGCGCGAGTTCGTGGGCCACCAGCGAAGCCGAGGCCGGCCCCAGATGGTTGCGTCCGAAGACGGACACCGACTGCGCCTCCAAAGGGATTTCCAGCTCATCATCGGTCACCACCACCGTGTACCGGCCGAAGGGATAGGGCCCGAACCGGGAGGCAAACAGCGTCATCATGGCGTCCTGCCGGGACAGCGCGGCCCGCGCCCGGTCGGCCAGGGACGGGGGTGCGACGACGGACTGCGGTACGTCGCCCGGCAGATCCAGGCATTCGTACCGGCCAATCTGAACCGTCGCCAGGTAGGTAGACATCGGCTCGGGCTGTTCGAAGACCCAGGTCTCCCGGCCGCGGCGGTCTTCGTGGGAGACCAGCTCTCCGTTGCACGTCACCCGGTAGCCGGACTCCACCGTCACGCTGATCCGATAACGCGCTTTGTCCGCTGGCAGGTCGTTGCAGGGAAACCAGGACGGAGCCCCCGTCGGCTGACCCGCAACGAGGGCACCGTCGGCCAACTCCTCCCAGCCGATATCGCCCCACAGGCCGTTGCCCGCGCGCGGCTTGCCCCGGTACCTGATGCTCAGCCGAAAGCTGTCACCGGCCTTCAAGTCCCGACTGGGCGTTATCGCCAGCTTGCCGCGTCGCTGCCGGAAGGAACGGACGTCCACCGGAGTTCCGGCGCACCAAAGCAGCACTTCTTCCACCCGTATCGGCCGGTCCAGGTCCAGGGTGAGCTGTTCAATGTCGACCAGGGCCGAGCCGGCAAGGCGCGCCTGCCCCTTCAGCCGGTTGAGGCCGACGTCGTAATCAAGTGTCAGGTCATATTCGTTGATGCTCAGCTCCGTGGAGCCGGACGCGGGCGTATACGGGTCGGGCGTCTGGTGCTGATGTTGGCGGTGGGATCCGGTCTGCCACATGGCCGACATCCTGACACGGCGCGGCGATTTCGCCACGGGTAGCGTGCGGAACCGGCCTTATAGGTCGTTTTCCGCGTCCTGGGCGTATTGGCGCCACCGCTGCCGGTCCGTTTCGGACAGGTCCTCCCAGTCGGGTGCCGGAGGCATCCACAACCCCGGGAGGAGGGCCGCGCGTTCCTCGTACAGCAACCTGCCCTCATCCGCTGCGTCGTCGGGGTCCGTCCAGGCTGTCCCCTCGGCGGCAGGTGTCTGGTTCACCCTTAAACTCTAAGCGACACCGCTAACGCATCAGGGCTTACGCGAAGAAACGTCCTCCCGCGGTTTCCTTTCACGCTCACTGTCCAGCGGCGAATCCAACGGCGAATCCAGCGACGAATCGAGCGACGGGTCCAACGGTCGGTCGAGCGGCAGGGACGCGCCTGCCGGCGGGATTTCCGCCGGCGGGGACCACCCCGTATGGGCCCGTGGCCTTGCCGCAGCCTGACGGTCCGACGCCGCCGTCTTGGCGAATGAGTCAGCGCTCGGCGGAGCGCGCCGCGGTTTCCGTTGGCGCCCGGCCCGCTTGAATGCGAGCCGAATCAGCAGCCCCAGAGCCGCCAGCACGCCGAGGGTCATCAGCACGTGAGTCAGCGTCTCCAACCTTTGCTCGACTGCCGCTGCCTTCTCTTCTGCCCTGGCCGCAGCGGCAGCGGCAGCTTCGGAAGCGGCAGTGGACGCTGTGAAAACGTCCTCCACGGTCCCCATAACGATGCGGTCGCCCGGGACGGCCCCGCGCAGCAACCGTGTGACCGTGGCCAGGTCCGTGGAAATGCAGCCCCACGTTGGCGCGTACCCGGCATGGAAGAAGATGGCGAAGGAGGCACCCTGCCGGGTCGGCATATCCGGCTGGCGGTTCCAGTTGATCACGGCTGCCTGCTCATAGAGGCCCTGCTCCATGTACCGCCAAAGGTTCTCGTCTGCGCCTTCGCCTTCCCCTTCGAAGTACTGGTTATAGTTCTCCCCGTGCTTCCCGCCCCACCGGGAGGAGGGTTTCAGCTCGTGATATTCCAGTTCCGTGCCCGGGTTGCTGCGGCCGAGCGCCTCGGTGAAGCTGAAGGACCCTGTCGGTGAATACAAGGTGTTCTCCCACATGCTGCCCGGGGGTGCAAAGCCGTTGCGGCCGCTGAAGCCCCAGGACTGCCATTCCTGTACATAGGCCCCGTCCTCGAAAACGCAGCCGGTGAGGCGGGTTTCCGTAGCTCCGTATTTTTCCGCCGTCGCGAAAGTGACGCGCTTGGCTTCACGGACGGAGTAGCGGACTTCCCCCGCGTTGAGCCTCGCACAGGGGTCGTGCTCCTGCTCGGCACCGGCCGCGGGCAGAGCAGGCACTAAAAGGGCAGCAAGCAGCGCCGCGGCTGCCGCAAGCCCGAGACGGCGTGCATGACTCAACAGCATCAACTGCGCTGACGGGCTCGGTGGCGGGCCCTGCCTTCCGGCACCGGCGGAGCTGGCGGGTAGGACGGGGCGGGCGGGTACGCCACTCCGCGCGGTTCCGACGACGACGGGGCAGGCGGCTCTGTCGTCGTTCCCGCAGCCGCTGGATTTATCGGCGACGTCCGGCTCTCCCGCGGATCTCCCAGGCGCGCCAGGTATTTGTTCCGCGCCCACTTCGAGGCTTCGGCAACTCCCTTTTCCAGCGGACCCTGGGCCGCGTACCGCAGCCAGATGGAGGCGAAGGCCGAAATGATGACCAACTGGAGAATCATTGCCGGCACTGGCTGGTCCGCCAGCAGGCCGGTGGCCAGGAGGATCAGGTGCAGGGAGTACAGGGTCAAGGTCATCTTTCCCAGCAGAGCCAAGGGCCACAGGAACCGCCCGCGGGCGCCGCCCAGCAGCAGCACCCCCAGGAACGCGGCCGAGGTGCCGATGGTGTTGGCCAGCACCAGCGGCGTACTGGAATAGGGAGCCAAGGAGGCAAGCCACCACCAGGAATCCGTCGGCAGCACCGGATCCGGCCCCCAGATCAGGATGTCCCCAACGATTTCCTCCGGGGCCGAAGTCCATTCCGACGTCGCGTCCACCAGCTGTTGCCGCCCGCCGATGGGGCCGAGGATGAGGGCGGAAAGGACGGCTGTTGCAAGGGCAAGGGCGACGCCGGCCACCAGCAGCCGAATCTGCACCGCCCGCTCGGCCAGGTCCAGCCGGCCGATAGCCAGTCCGACGCAGACGTACGCCATCCAAGGCAGTGCGGGATACGTACCGGAAAGAAGGACCTGGCCAATGACACCGCCGGGGGCTTCAACGAGCGTGGAGAAGTTGGGTTCCACCCCGCCCATGTCCGGCAGCCAATCCCTGGTGACCTGCATCAGGACAGGGGCGGCGGCGGCAATACCCGCAGCAAGAACGAGCAGGGTCCGCACACGCAGCCCGAGCAGCGGAAGGGCGAGCAGGAACATCACGCCGTAATAGACGAGGATCACCTGTGCGTTGACGGCGAGGTAGCCGAGAAACAGCCCGATGACGGTGATGAGGGCAGCGCGCACCGCAAGTCCATACCGGGCGGCAGCCATCTTCCGTCCCCGCGGAGGGTGCTTGCCGCCGGACATAAAGGCCAGCGATATCCCGGCGAGCAGTGCAAAAAGCGCGGCTCCCCGGCCGGCGAACAGAAGCCAGGTGAGCGTGGGGGCGAACTCCTCATTCCAGGCGGGCAGGATGTGGATCGCCATCATGGCAATCAACGCCGCTCCCCGGGCAGCATCGACACCGGTCACTCGCCGTTTGCCCACCGCTGCCTGAGACGACCCGCTCATGCTTCCCCCTTTGCTCAATACACCCGTGCCAGAGCATCAGGGACTGCGGGGCCGGACGCAAGCGTAGTCGGCAACCCCGCTGCGGTGAGGTCTGCCACAAGCAGGTCCGTCTCCTCTTCGCTCAGGTCGGTCAGCGGTCCCCTGACGGGGCCGGCGGGCAGCCCCAGTTTCCGAAGCGCGGCCTTGGCCGATGCTGCGCCGGGGCACCGGAACATACCGGTGTAGATCGGCAGCAGGTCACGGTGAATCCGCAGCGCGTCATCCACCCGGCCCTGCCGGTACGCGACTGTCAGGGCACGCAGTCGGTTAGCGGCGACATGTCCAACCACCGAGACGACGCCGACAGCACCAACGGACATCAGGGGCAGATTCAGTGCGTCATCACCCGAGTAATAGACCAGCTCGCTGTGCTTCATGACCCAGGATGAGGAGGCGAGATCTCCCTTGGCGTCCTTCACCGCCACGATATTCGGATGCCGGCCGGCCGTCACCAAGGTCTCGGGGGCAATTGCGACGCCGGTGCGGGCGGGGATGTCGTAAAGCATCACCGGCAGGTCGGTGCTGTCCGCAATGGCCTCGAAGTGGCGCAGCAGGCCTTTTTGCGTGGGGCGTGAATAGTAGGGGGCAACCACCAGCAGTCCGTCTGCCTTCTGCTCTGCCGCAGCCCGGGCCAGCTCGATGCTGTGCCGCGTGTCGGTGGAGCCCACCCCGGCGATAACCCGCCGTTCGGTGCCCGCGGTGACCCGTTTCGCCGAATGGATCATCGACGCTTTTTCCCAGTCCGAGGTAGCGAAGGACTCCCCGGTGGTGCCGTTGACCACCACGCCGTCGTTCCAACCGGTCCGCAGCAGCCATCGGGCCAGCTCCTCGGCGCCGGCCTGATCCAATTGGCCGCGCTCGTCCATGGGCGTGACCATTGCGGTGAGCACGGTGCCGAATTGTCGGGAGACCGTTGTTCCTGTGTTGCCCGTAGTTGTACTCATAGTCCTGCTCCTACAGTTTTGTATTCAATCGACTTGCGGTGACGGGCACGGCGTTCCATCGGGCGGCTCTGGCCCCAATGCGCCAAGGGGTTGCCGCACCAGGCGCTGTTCACGGGGACGCTTTCCCCGCGCATCACCAACGAGCAGCCTCCGACGGTGCCGCCCTCTTCGATGGCACTGCCCGGCAGCACGATGCTGTTGGGTCCCAGCGTGGAACCGTCGCCCAGGGTTACTTCGTCCAGGCGCATGATCCGGTCATGGAAAAGGTGCGTCTGCAGTACCGTGCCGCGGTTGATGCTCGCTCCGTCGCCCACCTGTATCAGGTCGAATTCCGGCAACCACCACGTTTCGCACCAAACGCTGCGGCCGATCCGTGCACCCATCCAGCGCAGCCAGGCGTTGAGCATCGGGGTGCCCAGACTCATCCGCACCAGGCCGGGAACGGCCAGGGATTCCGAAAACACGTCCGCCAGCTCATTCCGCCAGACAAACGAACTCCAAAGCGGGTGCTCCGAAGCCTCGAAACGGCCCACCAGCAGCCACTTCGCCATGACGGCAATGAGCGCTGCTGCGATCCCGCTCAGAAGGAGGACCGGGCCGGACCACAGGACGGCCGTGAGGAACCCGAAGGCGTCGTACAGTCCGGCCAATGCCCAGACGGTCAGCAGGGCCAGCCAGGCCGTGATCACCGCCGGCAGGATCCTGCATGCTTCAACCGCGCTTCGGGCAACCAGCAGTCGTCGGGGAGGATCGTAGGTCCGTGCGGTGTCCCCCACCTGCACCGGCCGCGGAAGCTCCACCGCCGGACGCCCGAACCAGGAAGTACCGGCCGGCATGTTCTTGGGGACTGAGGAAAGCACCGCAATCAGGGAGTTATCCGGAACGTGCGTGTCCGGCCCGACGATCGCCGAATTCCCCACAAAGGACTGTTCCGCGACACTCGCCTGGCCGAGGTGCAGCCACCCCTGGCGCACTCGCCGCGCGGACACCATGGAGTGGTCCGCCAGGAAGGTCCGGTCCTCCAGCCGTGTCAGGTGCGGGACGGTTTCCATGGTGGAAATCTCCACGTGGCGCCCGACCTTCGCTCCCAGGAGCCGCGTCCACACCGGCGTGAGCACGCTGGCGTAGATCGGATACATCGTAATGAGCGACCGGCTAAGCATCACGTTGCTCAACCAGGACGCCCAGCCTGTCATGCCGTCCGCCGGGTGCATGCCTTCGGGCATTAGACGGGCGGTACCGCGGACCACGGCGGCGGTGAGTGCGAGGAACATCAGCATGGAAATCACCACGAAAACCGGTGCCCAGGCGGCCAGGATCCACAAGGCGTCCGTGAAGGAGGAAACCCCGTTCAGCAGCCACAGCATCAGGGCGGATCCGGGCGCTATGGAAAGGAGGTTCAACAACGCGATGCCAGCCAGGGAAGCCGGGTAGAGCAACCGTACTCTGCGGGATTCCGACGTCGGTGCTGCTTCCGTGGGCCACCCCGCTCCGGCGCTACCGGTCTTCCGCATCTGGGATCCCGCCCACAGTTCATTTGCGGGAATCTCCCCGGAAACCAGGGTCCCCGGTTCCGTTTCGGCTCCGCGGCCCACTTTCGCCCCGCCCATCAGCGTGGACCGTGCACCGATCCGCACGTCTTCGCCGATCTGCACGCGGCCGATGTGGAGTTGTCCGCCTTCAATCCAGTGGCCCGCCAGGTCTACTTCATATTCGATGGAGGACCGGTCGCCTATCGACGCAAAACCGGTAACGGGCGGCATGGCGTCAAGGTGCACGCCTTCGCCGATGTTGCAGCCCAGCCGGCGGGCATACCAAATGCCGAGCGGGGATCCCATGATGGGCTCGAGCTTGCAGTACGTCACTATCCGTTCCGCTGCCCACAGCCTCAGGTGGGTGCTGCCGCCGCGCCGATAAATGCCGGGGCCTATTCCCAAGAGCAGCAACCTGCTCGACACCACCGCGGCCACCATCCGTGCCGGCAGGCTGTACAGGGCCAGCCAGGCCGCGAGGGTGGGAACTACTGGTGGATCCGGCGTCCAGGGACTGCCCACTACATGGAACATCACCATGCACACGATGGCGATACCGGTGACGTACCGCAGGCCCGTGATCCCGTAGAGGGCCACGATCAGCGGTGCCTGCACCAGCCCCAGCCACCAGGGCGACTCGGGGGTTTCACGGACGTCCAGGGTTGAGTCGCGCAGTGACGTCAAATGGTCGGACATCGTGCTCAGCGTCGGATGCTCGTAGATATCGGCAACCGAGACCTTCGGATAACGTTCCCGCAGTGCAGAGACCAATTGGGCTGCAGCCAGGCTCGCTCCGCCCAGGGCAAAGAAATCGCTTTCCTCGGTCAACGGCAGCGGTCCCAGCAGATCGGTCCACCGCTGGCCCAGCCAACGCAGATCGGCGTTGAGCTCCACCCGGACGTCGGTCGGCGTTTCCCTAACCGGCAATGGCCAGGGCAGGGCCTTGCGGTCCACTTTCCCCGAGGCCTTCATCGGCAGCTCATCGACGATTCCCAGCGACGGGACGATGGATGCCGGCAGGTTCTGTGCCAACTGGGCCCGTGCGGCACCCAGGTCCAGGGTGGCCCCGGCCGCCGGGACCAGATATCCAGCCAGCACCCGGTTTCCGGACTGGGTGGAATGGACGGCGGCGGAAGCCGCGGCCACGCCCGGCAGCCGGCTCAGGGCGTCGTCAATCTCGCCGAGCTCAATCCGCCGGCCGCCCAGTTTGATCTGCTCATCCACGCGCCCCAAAAAGACGAGGCCTTCCTGGTCTGCGCGGACGTGGTCTCCGCTGTAGTAAGCCCGTTCCCACCCGAGGGCCGGAAGCGGGGTGAATTTTTCGGCGTCCTTCTCCGGGTCGAGGTACCGCGAAACACCTACACCGCCGATGACCAGTTCACCCACTTCCCCCCAGCGCACGGGGTTCCCCTCTTCGCCGATGACGGCGAGGCTCCACCCGTTCAGCGGCAGTCCGATCCGGACGGTGGACTGTCCGTCCAGAAGCGCACCGCAGGCAATAACCGTGGTTTCCGTGGGGCCGTAGGTGTTCCAGACTTCCCGCCCGGGGGCAGCCAGGCGCCGGACCAGCTCCTCCGGGCAGGCTTCACCGCCGAAAATCAGCAGCCGCACGCGGTCAAGGGTCTCGGTGGACCAGTGCGCGGCAAGGGTGGGCACTGTTGAAACGGCAGTGATTCTCCGTTCGACCAGCCAGGGGCCGAGATCCGCTCCGGACCGCACCACGGAACGAGGGGCCGGAACCAGGCACGCACCGTGGGCCCATGCCAGCCACATCTCCTCACATGAGGCGTCAAAACTGACCGACAGGCCGGCCAGGACCCGGTCCCCCGGGGAAAGCGGGGCGTTGACGCAGTAAAGCGAGGATTCGGCATCCACCAGGGCAGCCGCGGAGCGGTGGGTCACGGCCACGCCCTTGGGCTTGCCCGTGGAACCGGAGGTGAAGATGATCCACGCATCGTCCTCGGGGTGCGGCTGGGGGCTGTGCCCGCCGCTGGGGACGCCCTGGAGCAGGTTCAGCTCCAGCCCTGCTTCGATAACCGCGCAGACTCCGCCTTCGGCCCACACCGTCTCGGCCCGGCCGGCCGGTTCGTCCGTGTCCACCGGAACATAGGCGGCCCCGGAGTACAACACACCGAGAATGGCGATGTACAGGTCCACGGATCCGGAGGGGACATAGATTCCTACCCGGTCACCGGCACCGATGCCGCCGGCCCACAGCCGCCTTGCGAGCGCCTGCACCCGCAGTTCAAGTTCGGCGTAGCTCAGGGAAACGGTTCCGTCATCGATGGCGGGCGCGCCTGGATAGGCGGAGACCGTTTCGGTGATGATGTCGACCAGGGTGCGCTGCTCAGGTGTGCGGCCGCCGTGAAGGACCGCCAATTCCGCGGGAACGGGATTCTGGCTTGCTGCTGATGGTGCCCTTTCGGGAAGGGGTGGTGCGGTCTTGCTGCCGAAGGCGGCAGAGTGCTGGATGGTTGATGGTCGTGCCGCCACGTCTTGCGGGTTTTCGGGCGTGTTCATAGAAAGCAGTTCTCCCTGCTGGTACATCTCATATCCGTGGTCGAGGGACCACAACCTGGGCCCGGCGACGGCCGGGGCGATGCAGGGAAGCCTAGAAAATTCACAGCGGATTCACATGAGTACCCCAGAGCTGCAGGAGTCCATCCGGTACGGGGTTAATTACTCCCCCGCCTCCGCGGCTACTCGGATCACTACTCAACTTAGAATTCGTTCCGCGGGCGTCTCGCGTCAGCACAGGCAAGCAGGGCGCAGGTAGAAATGGCGCCCGGTGCTTCACAGCCTGCGCTTAGGTTTCCGATAGGTTACGGACAGAAGCGGTTGGTTGTGTGTGGTCCACCCCCGGCACTCGACAGGGCGCTGGATAACACCTGCCGATGGGATCTAGAGCATGTCTTCAGTAGCTACATCGAGACCCAGGCTGTCCGGAGTGGACGCTGCGCGGGGGCTGGCGCTTTTCGGGATGATGGCGATCCATGTCCTGTCTGCCGTTAGCGAAGACGGCGAGCCGACCCTGACGTGGCTGCTGTTCGCCGGCAAGGCGGCAGCGCTCTTTGCTCTTCTGGCCGGGGTTACGTTGGCCTTCACCACCCGTAGGGCAAGGACGGAAGGCGGACATTTCCTGGTTGCGGCCCGGTGGAGCGTGGCTGCAAGGGCAGGACTGGTCACCACCCTAGGCTTGGCCATCGCCTACGTGGACATGGACGCCTTCATCATCCTGGCGTACTACGGTGCCATGTTCCTGCTGGCAATCCCGCTGCTGGGAGTATCGACCCGGACCCTGCTCGTCGCCGCCGCGGGGTTCGCACTGCTGGGACCTATCCTGATGCAGGGCCTGCGGGATTACCTCCCCGAGCCCGGGTTCGACCCCACGTTCACTACCGTGCTCACCGAACCCGGTGTCTTCCTGAGTCAGCTTTTGCTCACCGGAACCTACCCCGCCATTCCGTGGCTGGCCTACATTGCCGCCGGGCTCGCTATCGGCAGGATGAGCCTGGATCGGCCCAGCGTGCAGCTGGGGTTGCTGGGGTTCGGCGCGGCACTTGCCGCGGCTGCCTGGCTCGGCTCCCAGCTGCTGCTCGCCGGTCCCGGGTTTGACCGGTTGCTGGCATCGGAGCCGGATCTAAGAACAGGTGATCTCCAGGAAATCCTGGTGTGGGGCACCGAAGAGTACCTTCCCACCAGCTCTTGGTGGTGGCTGTCCATTGCCGCGCCGCACACCACCACACCGTTCGATCTGCTGCACACCATAGGAGTTGCCGCCGGCGTGCTCGGGGCCATGCTGCTGGTCTCACGCTTTGCAGGCAAGGCGTTGCTCCTCCTGTCCGCGCCCGGCCGGATGACGCTTACCCTCTACTGCGCCCATCTGCTTTTCCTCGGCACCGGAGCACTGGTCGACCTCCCGGAATTCTCCCTCTGGCTGCAAATCACCGTATTCGTAATCTTCGCCGTGATTTGGCAGCTTGCGGGAAAGCAGGGGCCGTTGGAGAAACTCGTCTCCCGGGGCGCCGCTGCCGCGCGGGAGTCCGTCCTTCGGCGGCACCCGGACACCCGTTCCGCCCACCGGGGCCCCTAAGCCAACCCGTCCGCCTCCCTCGCGTCCACGGCGTAGGACAGCGCAAAGGAGGCTGGCAGTCCGAACTGCTCTGGCTCGACGTCGTACGCGCGCAGCCCGCTGAATCCGAGGCCCTTTTCCCGCACCCGTTCGTCGGAACCGGTTTCCACACTGCGCGGATCAACCCGGAGCCCTTGGCCTGACGCCTTCAGCAGGGCCTCCTTCCGTACCCAGATCTGCGCCCGCAGGCGGGGGCGGTCCGGAACCGCCACGGCGGCGATGGCTGCCCTTTCCGCACCGGTGGCCATCACGTCCTCCACCGCCGTATCAGCGAACGCCTTTGCTGCGGAGTCTTCCAGGTCCACCCCCACGCGCGTCCGGGCGAGCGCCGCCGCGAGCCAGTTCCCGGAACGGCTGAAACTGACTTTGAGCGGGATGGGCCTGCCCGCAATGAAATAGCGCGGCTCCCCGTGGCTTCCGTCATTGCCGTGCAAACAGTCAGGACAGTGCGCCACCGCGGTCACCGTGTCCTCAGGTGCCTGCAGGTACCCGGCCACCAGGGACCGGGCGGCCAGCCGCCCGGCAAGGAAACGACGGCGGTCCTCCTCGTGATGGAATCCCTTCGCCCGTGCCTGTACGGCGGTTCCCAGGCTGGCCGCGGCCCCGAGGTCCACTGCGTCCAGCCGCCGGACGGCCAGCTGCACCTCCGCCGGTTCCTGCCGGTGTCGAAACCCGCGTGTTTCACTGTGCGGCAGGCCCACCGCGTTACTGCCCGTCCGGCGTCGAAGTGCCTGGACAACTCAGCGCACCCGGTCCCGCGGCTACTGCCTGTTCCGCCGGGAGAAGTTCCTGGAATCCGGAGCCAATCACCACGTCCACCGATGCGTCCGTCCGCTCGTCCAGGACGTAGTCCGTGCCGGGAATGTGCTGCTGCAGCGTGTACGCGGCGGCGAGGCCGGAGGGTCCGGAAAGCACCAGCGCGGTCATGCCGGAACGGTTCACGCTGCTGTTGCCTACCCGGTCCACCCGGAAGCCGCGCTCGTTCAGGGCGTTTCCGACGGTTCCGCCCAGGCCCGGCGATGCCGTCGCGTTGTAGACATTGACCGTCACGGTGGCGGGGTCCAGATACGGAAAAGGCCCGGCCGGACATTCGTCCACCGGACCCGCAGAGGTACTGGGTGCTGCACTGGGCAGCCGTACCCACCCCGAAATCAATCCCTGCGCCAGGATCACCGCCAGCACGAGCAGCAACGCCAGGAACCCGACCACTGAATTATGCAGCCGCCGGCGCCGTCTCGCACGCCGGACCACCTCCGGTTCGTCGGTCGGTGCAAATACCGCACCGAGGTCGCCTCCGGTGATGATCCGGTGCCCGTGCCATTCCCTTGGATCACTCTTCGCAGGGTTGCCGCGGTGCCGCCCCTCAGGGGGCTCTTTAGTCATCGAGGACCAGCACGCGTGCGTGCAGTATGGTCCGCTGGTGCAACGCCGTCCTTACGGCCCGGTGCAATCCGTCTTCAAGGTACATGGTGCCCTTCCATTGGACGACGTGCGGGAACAGGTCTCCGAAAAAGGTGGAATCCTCGGCCAGCAGCGCGCCGAGGTCCAGTGTGGCCTTCGTGGTCACCAGTTCATCCAGGCGAACCTGCCGGGGAGGTACCGCTGCCCAGTCCTTCGGTGTTACGTATCCATGGTCAGGGTAGGGGCGTACGTCGCCAACAGCTTTGAAGATCACTAGTACAGAGTAGATAACATCCGCACCCAAAGAAACAGCGGTGCTCGGGCGCGCCGCAGGCAAAAGCCCCGATTAGGCCGCTGATTGCGCCCGAGACACGAAAATGCGGTACCCGGCGCGGACACGGGATACTGGGGAGGTGAACACCTCTGCTCCCCGAATCGGTCTCCTGCTCGACGTCGACGGCCCCGTGGCCAGCCCCGTCTCCCGGAGCGTCCGCCCCTCCATCATCCGGGACCTGGTTACGCTGGCATCAGCAGGCTGGCCGGTCATTTTCAATACGGGCCGTTCCGATGCCTTCATCCGCGAACAGGTCATGCAGCCGATGATGGCAGCGGGACTGCCGGAGGGGGTGCGGCTACACGCCGTGTGTGAAAAGGGCGCCGTCTGGTTCTCCTTCGACGGGACCGGCTCGGACCAGCCCCAGGTGGACCCCGAACTGAAGGTCCCCGGAGACTACGCCGAGGCCATCCGCGACCTGGTGGCCGCCAAGTACTCCGAGACCATGTTCTTCGACGAAACCAAGCTGGCCATGGTCTCCGTGGAGCAGCACCTGCAGGTGGACAACTCGGACTACCTCACGGACCAGCGCCGCTTCGACGCGGACGCACTGGAACAGATGTCACTGGCCGGAATGGGCGGCCGGCGTTTGGAGCATGCCATCCCGGACGCCCGTGGAGCCGTTGCCTTCCGCATTGATCCCACCATCATCTCCACCGACATCGAAGCCATGGGAGTGGGCAAGGATCTGGGCGCCCGGCGCGCGCTGTCCCTGCTCGAAGCGGACGGCACGCCGGTTCCGCAGATCTGGCGGACGGTCGGCGATTCGCGCACCGATTACGCCATGGCCGACGAACTGCACGCACTGGGGTACGACGTCGCGCACGTGGACGTGCGGCCGGCGGACGGGGTCCCGTCCACGCCTTATCCGGTGCTGACGGCCGGGTCCCTGATCCACGACGACGCCGGTGCAGCCTACTTTGAGCGCTGGGTGGCGATGGCTGCCGGGGAAGCAGCGGACGACGCCGTCGTCGTCTAGCACTCCCCCGGCGACGGAGCCTTACTCCAGGCGCAGGACCGCTTCTACGGATTCCTGGATTTCCGGTGCCCCGGGCGCAATCTTGGACGCGAAGCGGCCCACAATCTCGCCGCTGTCGGTGATGAGAAACTTCTCGAAGTTCCAGCCGATATCGTCGCCCAGTTCGCCGTCATGGAACCGGGTCAGGGCTGCGTAGAGCGGGTGCCGGTTCGGTCCGTTGACCTCGGCCTTGGCGGTCAGCGGGAAGGTGACGCCGAAGTTCCGCGAACAGAACTCGGCAATCTCTTCGTTGGTGCCCGGTTCCTGCCCGGCGAAGGAGTTGCTGGGCACGCCGAGGATGGTGAAGTTCCGGTGCTCGTAGGTTTCGTAGAGGGCCTGCAGCCCCTCGTACTGGGAGGTAAAACCGCAGCGCGAGGCAACGTTCACCACCAGCACGGCCTTGCCGCGGAACAGCTCTCCGAAGGTGGTTTCGGCGCCGTCCAGCATGGTCAGGGGGATGTCGTACAAGGTGTCGTTCGTATTGTCGTACGAGTTGTCATACAAGGCGTTGTCCTCCACGGAGCTCCCTTTCGATTGGTCTGCTTCCATTGCATCCCATCTCCGAGCGGAATACCCAATTCCGGCTTCCGTGCCTACTCGCAGGAAACACGGGGACGTGATTCCTAGCACTTCGTAATATTTGGTTCGAACTTGACAGGCCCGGTGATAGCTTGCCGCTATGAGTGCTATTCCCGAGTCAATTCCCGTCCTGGACCTGAGCACGGCACGCGATGCCGACGGCTCCTTCAATCCCGAGTTCATCGACCAACTGCGTGACGCCACGCACCGGATCGGCTTCTTCCAGCTGGTCGGCTACGGCGCCGCGCAGGCCCGGGTGGAGGAGCTGTTCGACGTCACGAAGCGGTTCTTCGACCTGCCGCTCGAGGACCGGCTGGCCCTGGACAACCGCAATTCCCCGCACTTCCGCGGCTACACCCGGCTCGGCACCGAAATCACCAAGGGCCGCCCCGATGCCCGTGAGCAGGTGGACTTCGGTCCGGAACGCGCACCCGTAGCGGACTATCCTGCGGACCAGCCGTACTGGCTGGTCCAGGGGCCCAACCAGTTCCCGGACGAGGTGCTGCCCGAACTGCGCTCCACCGCCATGGACTGGGCGGAGGCCATGAGCTGGGTGGGTGCGGAGCTGCTCAGCGCCATCGCAGTGTCCCTGGAACTGCCCGAGGACCACTTCACCGAACCCTTCGAGGACACCCCCGCCTGGATGGCCAAGCTCATCCACTATGTGGGCGGCGTCGTGAAGGAAGCCGGCACCCAGGGCGTGGGCGCCCACGCCGACTACGGCTTCATCACCCTGCTGCTGCAGGATTCGGTGGGCGGCCTGGAAGTGAAGCCGCACGAGTCCGATACCTGGCTTCCGGTGGAACCCATCCCCGGCGCACTGGTGGTGAACCTGGGCGAAATGCTCGAGGTAGCCACCCAGGGCTACCTTTCCGCCACCATCCACCGTGTCCTGGCGCCGGCGCCCGGAGTGGACCGCTACGCCATTCCCTTCTTCTGGTCTCCGCGGCTGGACACGGTGATCGACCCCGTGCAGCTTCCCGCCGAGCTGGCCGCGCAGTCCCGCGGTATTTCCGATGATCCGGACAACCCCATGCTGGCGTCCTACGGCGCCAA
This sequence comes from Arthrobacter jinronghuae, assembly GCF_025244825.1. NCBI lineage: Bacteria > Bacillati > Actinomycetota > Actinomycetes > Micrococcales > Micrococcaceae > Arthrobacter > Arthrobacter jinronghuae. The sequence continues at coordinate 302,697 of NZ_CP104263.1, read as the reverse complement.
TGTCCTGAAGGGCTGGCTGCGGGCGCACCCGCAGGTGGCCAAGCTGCACCATCCGGAGCTTGTGGGGAAGTAACCAGGCAAGAGCGCTAGTCGACGGCGCCGGCTTTCGCCTTGCCCGAGTGTTCCTCCTCCGGGCCCTCCACGACGTCCGGGTCCTGCACGTTGTCCGTGTACCACTCGGTGAGGGCGGGATCGTCGCTCTCAAAGTCGGCGCCGGCGCCTTCAGCCTCCGGCACGTGCGCGGTGCCGAAGACGAAGTCGTCTCCGTGCTCGTCGATACCGCGGCGCACGCCGCCGCTGATGGCCTCCAGCGCATACCGGCGCCGGATCATCAGCGGGTCGTTGCGGAGGTCCTTGGCCCAGGAGACCATCACGCCGACGAGGATGATGGTGAACGGCAGGGCACAGGTCACCATGATGGCCTGGAGTCCCGAAAGGGCGTTGCGGCCCCCGGCCAGCAGCAGGAACATAGCGATCAGCCCGAGTGCCGCCGACCAGATGATGGTCACCGATTTCGAGGGCACGGGCCGGCCCGACTGGGACATCGAGCCCATGACGTTGGCGGCCGAGTCCGCGGCGGTGACAAAGAAGACCAGAATCGCGAGCATGCACACGATGGGCGTCACCGAGCTGAACGGCAGGTTGGCCAGCAGATCGAACATGACGTTCTCTCCGCTGCCCTTCACGGCCAGGTCCTGCCCGTTCCGGTTCATCCAGATGGCGGTGCCGCCGAAGACCGTGTACCAGCAGATGGAGATGGTCAAGGGAACGAAGACGACGACGGTGACGAACTGGCGCAGGGTGCGGCCCTTGGAGATCTTGGCGATGAACATTCCCACGAACGGCGACCAGGAGATCCACCAGGCCCAGTACAGGGTGGTCCAGCCGGTCAGGAAGGCCTCCTGCTCGGCGCCCTGGCCGGCGAAGACGGTCAGCATGTCCGGCAGGTTGCCGACAAACGCGATGAGCGAGGCCGGCAGCAGATCGAGCAGGAAGAACGTCGGCCCGGTCAGCAGGACAAAGAGCGTCAGCAGAATGACCAGGGTCATGTTGAGGTTGGAGAGCAGCCGGATGCCCTTCTTGATGCCGGCGACCGCGGAAATGGTGAAGACTACCGTCAGGAGGCTGATGGCGACGACGACGAAGCTGTTGCCCAGCTCCTGGCCCGTGATGATCGAGACTCCGGTGCGGATCTGGAGCGCGCCGATGCCCAGCGAGGTCGCGGTGCCGAACAGTGTCACCAGCACGGCGGAAACATCGATGATCTTTCCCAGTACCCGGTTGTTGCCGTCGGGGAAGACCGGTTCAAACAGCGACGATATCAGCGGCAACCGGCCTCGCCGGAACGAGGCGTAGGCCAGGGCGCCGCCCACCAGGGCGTAGATGACCCAGGCGAGACTGGCCTGGTGCAGGAAGGTGGTCGCCATGGCCGGCAGGATGGCGGCGGAGGTGCCGGCCTCGGCATCAGTCGAGGGCGGCGGGGAGAGGAAATGGCTGAGCGGTTCCATCGGCCCGTAGAAGATCAGCGCGATGCCCAGACCAGCTGCGAACAGCATGGAGATCCAGGACGCCGTGGAGTACTCCGGCGTGCTGTCGTCGGCCCCCAGCCGGATCTTGCCGGTCGGACCGAAGCCGACCACCAGCATGAAGATCGCGGCTGCAACCATGGTGGCGTTAAACAGCCAGCCGAAATGCACAACCACCCAGCCCTGCATGCCGGTGCCCACGGAACTCAGGTTGCCGGGGGCAAAAATCGCCCACGCCAGAACGGCGAGAGAGATGGCCATGGCAAAAATGAACACACCGCGCCGGGTCGGATAGCTGACCCCGGTGTCCTCAACGCTGATGCCCGGGACCAGCCCGGGATGGAGGCTAAGAGCCGGGGCGGAAGCAGCAGTACGCAGCGCTTTTTTCACACGTTCAACTGGGCGGCCGGCGGGTCTGCGCATCGGCAACCCGGGCCCGCTTGAACCGTCGGTGGTGCCTGCGGCGTGCCCTGGGGGTGAAGAGTCGGAATTCATAACGCTAAACTTTATGGCATAAAGCGCCAATTACAGTAAATAACGGATTGCAACGGTGCCCTCTCGATCAATCGCAGAAACGCCCACATAGCACTAATGCCGCGGCAGGACCAATCGAGCGCAAGGGCTCGAACCATGCTCCACGGAGAGCGCTGCGCCACGAAAGCATTGCGCTTTACTCACCGATGCAATCGATAGAAATAGCGAAAGTCCTAATGCTGATATCCCTTTATAATTCATTCTGATAATTCCCGGAAACAATTCCAGCCGGTCGAATATCGCCATCGCGCACCTACCGTTGACTCGCACCGGTCCCGTCCCTAGGCTGTCGGGCAAGCCGGAGCGGCACCGCTATTTCCAGTCCATGACGCTCCCGCGTGGAATCGAAAGGCTTTCGACATGCCGCTCTACGCCTACCGCTGTGCTGCCGGTGGTTCGGCAGGGTCGATCTGCCCGGACTTCGAGGTCCGGCTGAGCATGGGCTCCGCGCCCGCTTCCCTCCCTTGCCCCGACTGCGGGGCGCCCGCCCGGCGACGCTTCACTGCGCCCAACCTCTCGCACGCTTCCTCCAGTGCGTACCGCCTGATCGAGTCCACCGAGCGCAGCGCCTCGGAGCCCGACGTCGTCCGCTCCCCCGGTCCCGGCACCCGCCCGGCCGGCAGAAACACCACCAATCCGCTCCACCGAAAGCTGCCCCGCCCCGACTAAACCCGCCACGAGTCCGCCCCGTTAGAGGAGAAGCCATGCCCAAGGCCGTCTTTCCACTTGATTCCGCCAGGAAGTTTGAGGACCAGGAAAAGCTGGGGCACAACCGGTGGCATCCCGAAATACCTCCGGTTGCGGTGCTGCGGCCCGGCGAGGCTTTCCGGGTGGACTGCCGCGAGTGGTTCGACGGAGCCATCGTCAACGACGATTCCGCCGAAGACATCCTCAACGCTCCGCTGCTGACAGTGCACAAGCTCAGCGGCCCGTTCGCTGTGGAAGGTGCCCGTCCCGGTGACCTGCTGGTGGTGGACATTCTCGACGTCGGCCCTATTCCGCAGGAGGACTCCGGCCCGCTGGCGGGACAGGGCTGGGGTTACACGGGAATCTTCGCCCGCGAGAACGGCGGCGGGTTCCTCACCGATCAGTTCCCCGACGCCTATAAGGCCGTCTGGGACTTCACCGGCCAGACCGCCACCTCCCGGCACGTTCCCGGCGTCTCCTTCACGGGGTTGATCCATCCCGGACTGATGGGAACCGCGCGGTCGTCGGACCTGCTCGCCAAGTGGAACCGGCGGGAAGGGGACCTGATCGCCACCGACCCGCACCGCGTTCCACCGCTGGCACTGCCGCCGGAGTCCGAGCACGCCGTCCTCGGGGGCCTGCCCCGGGACCAGTGGGAACGGGTGGGCGCAGAAGCCGCCCGTACCGCGCCGCCGCGGGAGAACGGCGGAAACCAGGACATCAAGAACCTGTCCAAGGGCAGCCGGATCTTGTACCCCGTGTTCGTCGACGGCGCGAACCTTTCGGTCGGTGACCTGCACTTCTCCCAGGGCGACGGCGAAATCACCTTCTGCGGTGCCATTGAGATGGGCGGCTTCATCGATCTCCGGGTGGACGTCATCAAGGGCGGCATGGAGACCTACGGTGTCTCCGAGAATGCGGTCTTTATGCCGGGCAACGTGGATCCGCAGTTCAGTGAGTGGATCGCATTTTCGGGCACGTCGGTGACGCTCGACGGCGAGCAGCGCTACCTTGACTCGCACCTGTCCTACCAGCGGGCCTGCCTGCACGCGATCGACTACCTGACAAAGTTCGGCTACAGTCCGGAACAGGCCTATCTGCTGCTCGGGGCCGCGCCCATCGAGGGCCGCCTGTCCGGCGTGGTGGACATCCCGAACTCGTGTTCCACCGTGTACATCCCGACGTCCATTTTCGACTTCGATGTCCGCCCGTCCGCCGCCGGACCGTTCCGGATTGACCCGGGCATTGGAGCGCCTCGGGCGAGCCGCACCTGACCGGCAGCGGCCCGCCGCCCCATGCCCGCCGGGCCGTGCGTTTACGGTGTACACAACCGGGCTAAAATACCCCTGTGAATACCAAATCTTTCCCGCACCTCATGGCCCCGGGGCGCATGGGCCCCATGGAAACGCACAACCGAATCGTCCTGCCGGCAATGGACATGAATGTCTCCGAGCACGGCGAGATTGAACAGCCCGAAATCGACCACTACGTGGCCCGTGCCGCGGGAGGCGCCGGCCTGATCATCACCGGTGCCTGCGCCATCGCGTTCCCGCACGGCGCTGCGTCCATGAAGGAACCGGGATTGTCGGATGACAAGTACATTCCCGGCCTGAAGGCACTGGCCGACGCCGTCCACGCCGCCGGCAGCAAGCTCTGCATCCAGTCCACGCACCACGGCAAGGTTGCCCGCGTGGACGTCGCCAACGACCGTCCGGTGCTCGCACCCAACCAGCCGGACTACACCTATGACATGTCCGCCCTCGCGGACAGCACCCGCGAAGAGCTCGGCAAGATGGGTGCCGCCACCGCCGGCAAGCAGACCGCGTACCACGAGATGACGGCCGAAGACATTTCCTGGCTGGTCTCCACCTGGGCCGACGCCGCCGAACGCGTTGCCAAAGCCGACGCCGACGCCATCGAAATCCACGTAGCTCACGGCTACATCCTCGGCGTCTTCCTTAACCAGCGGGACAACCTGCGCACGGATGAATACGGCGGCTCCCTGGAAAACCGGGCCCGGCTCGCCTGCGAGGTCATCAGCGCCGTGAAGAAGCGGGTGGGCGACCGTCTGGCCGTCCTGGTCCGCGTTGCCGGCGAGGAATACGGTCAGGAGGGCGGCCTGACCCTCGACGAGGCGATCGAGGCATCCAAGCTGTTCGAACAGGCCGGGGCTGACGCCATCCACGTCACCGGCTGGGGACGCAACCCGTTCGACAACTTCACCGACGGTCCGCTGCCCAACAAAGTGGGTGCCTACCTGAAGAACGCCGCGGAGATCAAGAAGCACGTCAAGGTTCCGGTGATCGCCGTCGGCCGGATGCTGCCGGAGGTCTCCGAGAAGGCACTGGCCGCCGGACAGATCGACTTCGCCGCCATGGGACGCCAGCTGCTGGCCGACCCGGAACTGCCGAACAAGCTGCGCGACGGCAAGTTCGACCAGGTCCGCCCCTGCATCAACTGCTACCTCTGCGTCGCGGAGAACTTCTTCGACGACACCCCGTTCTGCGCGGTCAACCCCGCACTGGGCAACGAGGCGCTGCTGCCGCTGAAGCCTGCGTCCGCGACCAAGCATGTAGTGGTTGTCGGCGCCGGCCCCGCGGGCCTGGAAAGCGCCCGCGTCCTGACCGAGCGCGGCCACCGGGTCACCGTGGTGGACAAGTCGGACCGCCTCGGCGGCACCATGTGGTTCTCCACCATGACCACGCCGGACAACGAACGCCTGCTGAAGTGGTTCAAGGCCGAAATTAAGCGGCTGAACATTGCGGTCAAGCTGAACACCCCGGCCACGGTGGAGTCCATCCGCGCCCTGCACCCGGACCACGTGATCGTGGCCACCGGCGCTGTCCGTCCCAAGCCGGACTTCCCCGGCGGCGACCTGCCGATCGTACAGACCGGCGACACGCTGCGTGCCATGATGCTCGGCACCGCCACCGCTGAGGAAGCCGGCGCGGTGCTGAGCACCCTGGGCAAGCTCGGCCGCCTCTCCGGCGTGACCAAGAGCCCGGAGTTTGTCCGCCAGTTCACCAAGGTCTGGCTGCCGATGGGTAAGGACGTGGTGGTGATAGGGGGTTCCCTCGTGGGCCTGGAGCTGTCCGAGTTCCTCGCCGAGCGCGGCCGCCGGGTCACGCTGCTGCATGAAAAGCAGCAGCTCGGCCTGCCGCTGGCCATGCCCCGCCGCTGGACTGCGGTCAAGGAATCCGAAAAGCACGGCGTGAAGATCCACCGCAACGCCTCGATCACCCGGATCACCGAGAAGAGCGTCGAGTGGACCGTGGGCGGGGAAAGCTTCTCCGCCCCCGCGGACATGGTGGTCTACGCGGACGGCACGACGTCGGCCTCACCGCTGGCGGACGAGCTGCGGGCCGCGGACATCACCTGCGACGTCGTCGGCGACGCCGGTGCAGTCAACTACATCCACGGTGCCATCCACTCCTCCTGGAAGGTGAGCACCGAGCTCTAGGACCGTATTGCCTCCTCCTTTGGAGGCGCAAGAAGCCGGCAGGCCGCAGCGATGGCGGCCTGCCGGCGTCGTTCGCGGGCGGCGTCGGAATCCTCGGTCCTGCCGGTGTAGAGCAGTTCCGGGGACTGCGCCCATGCGGTGGCCAGCGAAAAAAGCAGAGTCATCAGGTCATCCGGATCCCAGGCAGGATCAATGATCCCCTGCGCCTGGGCGGCGGCAATATCGGCGGACGTCGGCCCCGGGCGGCTGGAGGGCGCCAGCACTTCCGGCGCACCCTCGAGCCGGGCCCAGTCCAGCATGCGCAGATGCTCGGGGTGCTGCGCCGCGTGGTCGTAGAGGGCACCCACGAACCCGGGAAGATCCAGCGCATCCCGTGGAAGCTTGTCCGTGGTCTCCTGCAGGTTTCCCGCCAGCACTGCGGCGAACAACGCACTCTTCCCGCCGAAATACGCATAAAGGCGTTCCTTGCTGGCGCGTGCCTCTTCCGCAATACGGTCAACCCGGGCACCGGCCAAGCCATACTGTGCAAACTCTTTTCGTGCTGCAGCCAGGATCCTGGCCCGGGTGGCTTCGCCGTCGGTTCTCATACCTGTAGTCTATCTAAGCCAACCAACCAGTTCGTTCGATTAGGATTTCACCTTCATGGACCGCACCACCCCTTCCGGCCTGCCCCGGGCCGCCGCCGTAGACCACTCGGCACATCCGCACCGCTGGCTGCTGCTGGCCGTCCTGGCGCTGGCCCAGCTGATGGTGGTCCTGGACGGCACCATCGTGAACATCGCCCTGCCGGATGCGCAGAGCGAACTGGGGATGTCCGACGGCGACCGCACCTGGGTGGTCACCATCTACGCACTGGCCTTCGGCTCGCTGCTGCTGCTCGGCGGCCGCATCGCCGATTACTGGGGCCGCAAGCGCACGTTCATGGTGGGCATGGCCGGCTTTGCCGTGGCTTCCGCCATCGGCGGTTTCGCGGAAAGCACCGAAATGCTCCTGACGGCCCGCGGCCTGCAGGGCGCCTTCGCCGCACTGCTCGCACCGGCGTCGCTCGCCATCCTGACCATTACCTTCCCCTCGGGCAAGGACCGCATCAAGGCCTTCGCCGTGTACGGTGCCATTGGCGGCGGCGGCGCGGCCATCGGCCTGCTGCTTGGCGGCGTCCTGACGCAGTACGCCAGCTGGAACTGGTGCCTGCTGGTCAACGTGCCCATCGCGATTGTCGCCATGGCCGCCGGCCTGCCCCTGATCCGCGAGAGCAAGGCCCACGGCAACACCCGCTACGACCTGCCTGGCGCCGTTCTCGTGGTGGCCGGACTGGCTTCGCTCGTGTACGGATTCTCCGAGGCCGAAAACGGCTGGGCACGCTTTGAAACCATTGCCTTCCTCGCCGCCGGCGTGCTGATCCTGGCACTCTTCGTGTTCGTGGAAAGCCGCGTCTCCAACCCGCTGCTGCCCCTGCGTGTGCTGACCAACCGGGTCCGCGGCGGCGCGTTCCTGACCTCCACCCTGACCGGCGCTGCCCTGCTGGGCGGCATCCTGTTCCTGATCTTCTACTTCCAGATTGTCCTGGGCTACTCGCCGCTGAAGTCCGGCCTCGCGTCACTGCCCATGACCATCGCCATCACCGTCGGCGCGGGCGTGCTGTCCAAGTTCCTGCCGCGCACCGGCGTACGCCTGCCCATGACCGTAGGGCCGATCGTCGGCGCTGCCGGCCTGATCTGGCTCTCCTTCATCACGGTCGAGGGGAACTACGCCCTGGAGGTCCTCCCCGGACTGGCGCTGCTGGGCTTCGGCCTCGCAATGATCTTCGTGCCGCTGCAGAACGTGGCCCTGGCCGGCATTGACGAGCACGACGCCGGTGTTGCCAGCGCCGCTGTATCCGCCACCCAGCAGATCGGCGGGTCCATCGGCACCGCACTGTTCACCGCCGTTTACACGGCGGGCATCACTTCCTACATGAGCAGCAACGGCGGCCAGCCTGCCGCGCAGCTCGACGCGCTCGTCAACGGCTACTCCACGGCGTTCATCTGGGCCGGCGTCGCACTGTTCCTCGCTGCCCCGATCGGGTACTTCATGATCCGTCCGTCCAAGGAGGATCTGCTGAAGGTCCCCGAGGTAGCCCCCGTCGGCTAAAGCGGCTCCATCCCTGGCGAAAAAGGAACCGGCTCCCCGTGAAAGCGGGACCGGTTCCTTTTTTGTACGCCTTCTGTACGCGGGACCCCGTGCCGGGCAGGAAACCTCCGGAATTATTCGGCACCCCAACCAGTTAGCTTGCCCATGACTACTATCGCGATCATTGGTGCAGGACGCGGCCTCGGTGCCGCTGTGGCTCGACGTTTCGGTGCGGAGGGATTCTCCGTTGCGCTGATCTCCCGAAGCCAGGCCAAGGTGGATGCCCTTGCCGAAGACCTCGGCAAGGCAGGGATTCCGGCCCGGGGTTTCGCCGCCGACGTCCGCAACCCGGAATCAATCGCCGCGGCCCTCGAGGCTGCAGCCGAAACCCTCGGGCCCGTAGAGGTGCTGCAGTACAGCCCCCTTCCGCAGAAAGACTTCATGCGGCCCGTCCTTGAGACGACGGTTGCGGACCTCAAGGGTCCTGTTGAGTTTTCCATCTACGGGCCGGTCGCCGCAGTCCATCAGGTGCTGCCCGGAATGCGGTTCCTTGGTGAAAACCGAGGCACCATCCTGTTCGTCAACGGCGGATCAGCAGTGAAGCCCGGACGCGGGGTCACCGGAACCTCGGTGGCGTTCGCCGGACAGGCCGCCTACGCCCAGCTCCTCAATGAGGTCCTCGGCGAGGAGGGCATCCACGTATCGCAGCTCATCATCGGCGGCCGCATCATCGAGGGTGATCCGGAAAAGGACCCCGACGTTCTCGCAGGTGTCCTCTGGGACCTCCACACCCGTCGGGACACCTTCCGCCGCCAGATCAGCGCGGACTGATCACAAGGCATGGCTGCTCCGCGGCGGGCTGCTCCGCGGCGGGCTGATCACAGAGCATGAGGCCCGAGAAATCGGGCCTCATGCTCTGTCAAGGCGCTTAGGCCTGATCCGTCCTAGCCTGGTCCGTCCTAGCCTGGTCCGTCCTAGCCTGGTCCGTCCTAGCCTGATCCGTCCTAGAGAGCAGACGGCTGCGGTTGCGCGTGGCCGAGGGTCCAGTCCAGCGCGTAATCGGCCACCTCTTCCCACCCCGGTTCGGCGCAGGTCCAATGCGCTCGGCCGTCAAACTCGTGATACTCCGTGAGGGCGGGCGATTTGGCCCAGTGTTTAGCGTTGGATTTATTCACCGACGGGGGCATGATGTGGTCTTCGCTGCCTCCGATGAACAGCAGCGGCGCCCTGTCCGTGGAGTAATCCACCCATGTCTCCTGATGCCCCGGCTGAAAATTCGCAAGCAGTCCGTACGCCCACACCCAGTTTCCGGGAGCGGCAATAGCGTACCGTTCGTAGGCGGCGTCGGAGTCCTCCCGGCTCAGCGTATTGGTGAAGGCATAGTGCCATTGCTCCGGGGTGAACCCCACCGCTTTATGGAAGTTGGCAGGGTTCTTCAGTGCGGGAAAGAGCGCGCGGGCCTGGGACAGCGGGGTAACCCTCACCCCTTCGGTTGGTGCCGAGTTGATGGCAGCACCGGCAACCCCCAAACCGCGGGCCAGCAGCATCTGGGTCAGGAGCCCTCCGAAGGAGTGGCCCATGATGATGGGCGGACGGGGCAGGTCCCCGATGACGCCCGAGAGGTAATCCAGTGTTTCCGGTACGGTGAGCGCGGCGATCACGTCCGGGTTTTCGCGCAGTGCCTCAACCTCTATCTCGAAGCCCGGATAAGCGGGCGTCACGACGGTGAAGCCCTTTGCCTCATAATGGGCTTTCCATCCTTCCCAGCTGCGGGGCGTCACCCAGAGCCCGTGGACCAGCACGATCGTATCCGGGGTGGTGGAACCGTTCATGGTGACCCCTTCGGCGCTCCGTTGGATTAGGCGGAAAATCAGCGTATGCGAAGGGTACGTAGTCCTGCGGGGTGGAACAATCCTGGAAGCCAGTTTTGGTTGCGGAACCTGTCGCTTCGGTGCAGCCCGACGCCGTGGGGGCACTAAGTAGCTCTGGATGCACGTAGCTTCGGAAGCACCGGAACGGCTCGCGGCTGTGATGCTCGAGTTTCTCCGTGACCACGTTCCAAGCGGTCACGACACTTAGACGCCGGTCGGTACTTAGAACGGCGGCATCGGTGCTGGGCTGGCATCTTTCTCTCCGGAATCCATTGCCTGCCGGGTATCGAGGGGGTCCGTTTCCTGTTCGGCAGCCGGGGGCGGAGGACCGAGTTCCAAGAAGGGCTCGGTCCGATAGACCCGTCCGGTTGGCGAAGTCCACTCGATCACCCCGGGCGCGGGTTGGCACGCGTTCCAGTAGCCCAGGGTCTTGAACCGATGGTGCCGACGGCAGAGGTGTTCCAGGTTTCCGTGGTCCGTAGCCCCGCCTTTCGCCCAATCGACGGTGTGGTCGATGTCCGCGTTCGCGGTGCTGACCCGGCAACCGGGGAACCTACAGGTTCCGTCCCGGGCGCGGAGCCAGCGGCGAAGCCCTGCCGGGACTTTTCGGCGCCGTCCTACCCCGAGGATTTCTCCGGTGTGCGGGTCTTGGGCCAGTCCAGTCCAGCCGACCGCGTTGCGGGCGAGCCTGCGGGCTTCTTCGGCGCTGATGGGGCCGTAGCCGTGCAGCTCGGCGGGCTGGTCGTCGGCTCCGAAAAGGGTTTCGGCGCTGATCAGGACCATGATTTCGGTCCGAGGGACGATTCCCTCGTCCGGTCCTGATCCCACGTCCGCTCTGGCCTCTGTATCGGGGTTGCCTTCCATATTGGGACTGCCTTCCGGGCCGCCGTCAAAACCGAGGTTTCCCTCGTACCGGGCGGCTGCGCCATTGTCATTGCCGGTGTGGCCTCTGTGGCCGGTGTGGCCGGTGCCGGGTCGGACTCCGGTCGCGTATCGGGTTCCGGCCTCGCCTCGGGTTCCGGCCGTCGCGAAAAGTCCCCGGCTGCCGCCCATCAGCAGCTGCGACAGAATATCCGCACGCAGCTGGTCCGTGCTGCGGGAATCCCCTCCCGCCTGCTCACCCCGCGCGGCGGTACTGAGAGCGGTATAGATCTGCTGCGCTTCCGCGGCCCGGAGGTGGGCTGAGAGGCAGGACATGCCGTCCTCTTCCCGGTCCAGGGTGACCATGCGCTGCTCGAAAGCGGTCAGGTGCCGTTTGCTGACGGTCTCTGGGAACTTCTTTTCGCGCAGCCGCCGGGCCTTGGCCGAGAACTGCGCCCGCGTCTGACCCTCCGCCGCCTTCAACAGGTCCGCCTCGAACGCTGGCAGTTTCGAGGCGGGAACGTTCTGGCACTGTTCCAGGACCACCTGCGCATGCTGGTACGAAAACCGTCCCTCTTCCAAGCCGGAAAGGGTGGCGGTATGGGTGCCGCACAGCTGGCCGGCCTCGCTTAGCAGCCGCTGACCGGTCACCTGCGGAACATTCAGAATGGCTGCACCTTCGGCCGCCGCGAGGCTGAAAGCGATCCCCGGATTGTCCCGCTCCGACGGGTCGAAGTAGTTGTCCCGGAAGATTTGCTCCATCCGGTTCAATAGGTGGGCCCGCTGCGCCTGCCCCCAGGAAATCAAATGCTCCACCCGGACCAAGGCCTCACCAACCATGGCTTCATCAAAGGCTTCAAGGTTCTGCAAAGCCAGCGTCCCGGTGAAACCGTCTGGGAAGGCACCGACAGGACTCTCAGCTCCGTCGGCAGGAGTGGTCTCGGCATTCTCCGCGGGTTCCGGCTGGAAGGAAGGGTCAGAGCGGGCGGACGCAGGGTCGGTAGCTCCAGTAGGTCCGGTAGGGTCGTCGTCGGGCCGTGCCGCGGCCTCTCCGCCGGCGGAGGTATCAGCCAGTTCCGCCCGGTAGACAGCCAGAGTGACTGAAGGACAGGGCTGCTCGCCGCCGCCAGCCCGCCCCGCCGGCCGCTGGTTCTCACCGCTCTGCTCTTCGCTGAGTGGTTCGGTATTCCTAGGCTGATCCATATCTTAGGATTTCATCCCGCACTGACATTCCTGACCGAAAAACAGCCCGAAAACAGCCGTCAGAAAAACCAGAATACGCGTCTTTCGCACCCAACTACTTGCCCGCAGCTCCAGCATCGCCGGGCACGATCAACAAACCCGCACAAGCTAAACCGACGCCAGCGAAGCCCCGGTTAGGTGGGCTGCCCTGGCGTCAACCGGACCCACCAGAATGAACGCGAATGGCAGGACGCAGGACGCAGGTAACCATGATCGATTGCAGCCCGCCAAAAGAAGCACACGGTCATTTGCCCTGACACCAGCAGTTCCGCTAACCCCCTTGACTCGCCCAGCGCGTCAACCTAGATTGACGACATGGAAGACCATTCCCCCTTGGCCGCCGCGGCGGCGAGTCCCGATCCGGCCACCGGGCTGCGCGCCGTCGTCGCCCTCGGCAGACTGCGCGACCAGCTTGAGGCCGTGCAGGTTGCCAACGCCCGGGCGCAGGGCTGGTCCTGGCAGGCGATAGCGGACCAGCTCGGCATCAGCAAGCAGGCAGTGCACCAGAAATACAACCGGAAAGCGAAGTAGAGCCATGTTTGAACGGTTTACACAGCAAGCCCGTCAAAGCGTCATCTCCGCACAGGAAGAAGCCCAAACCCTGGAGGCGACGCAGATCCTTCCGGTGCATCTACTCCTCAGCACCGTGTCCACCGCTGAAGCCACCACTCCCCTACTGGCATCCGTGCTGGCCGAGTCCGGACTGACCTCGGCGCAGCTGCGCGCGGACCTTCGCGCCATGGGCGCGGACTCCGGGTACGACGACGCCGCCGCCTTGGAATCCGTCGGTATCGACCTGGACGAAGTGCGACGCGCCATCGACGCACAATTCGGCGAAGGCGCCCTGGACGCGGCGGCCGGTTCCGCCCCGCGGCGCCGTCGCCTGTTCGACTCCCTCAAAGGCGGGCACCGGCCCTTCAGCAGCGGTGCGAAAGCCGTGCTGACCAACAGCCTGCGCGAATCAACGGCCCGGAAAGACGGTTACATCGGGACCGAACATCTCCTGCTCGGGATCCTGCGCGGCGCCGATCCCGCAGCCATGTCCCTGATTAGTCGGCATGTGGGCCCGGAGGACCTGAGGATGCGGATTCTCGGCACCATGGACGCCGCGGCCTAGGTCCCGGCGCCCGCGCCGAGCCCGGTTCACCAGTCCGCCAGCTTCGTGTCCGGAGCCAGCGGTCCCCTGCCCGACAGCCACGCCATGAAGCTGCGTTGCTTGGCAGGGGACCCGAGCCGTTCCGGAACAGTGGCAAGCAGCACCGGCAGGTCCCACGCGACGTATTCCTCGGGCCAGTCCGCTGGCGTATAGCCGAGCCCCAGGTCCACGTGATGCATCTCGACTTCGCGGAGCCGATGCGCCGGACAGGCAGCCACACCGTAGGAGTCGTCGCCCATGAGGTGCCCGTTGGGCCATCCTGCAGCATCGGAAAGGTTCAGTACCTTTTCGAGGTGCAGCATGCTGGAGCTCAGATCCGCAATGGTTTCTGCGGCAGCCCGGCCGGCCCCCTCCTCGATCTCCCGGGCGCGCTGTTCGGCGCCGCCGGGATACCTCGGAACATCGTGCCCTTCGAGGGCGCCGGACAGCCGGCGGGCGTGGGCATCGGCGTTCCGCGCCAGATGGGTCAGCACATGACCCACTGTCCAGCCGGGCAAGCGGCTCGGCGCCAGCACGTCCGTGTCTGAGAGGCCTGCGGCACGACGCGTCAAACGCGCCTGGGCCTCAAGGCATAGTTGTGACGCCCGCTGCGGATCCTCTTCCAGATTCACAATGCCCCGCCTTCCCGCCGACTCGCTGATGGACGTTATTCTCCATCGTCGGGGTCGGAACGGGTTTAGGCGCGGCCCAGCACCGCCACCAGGAAGTCCGACTCGGGCGTAAACGGCCGCAGGTCCCACGTGGAGAACCGCTGCTGCACCTCAAGCCCGGCTGCGGCGGCGTCGTCAAAGAACGCCTGGAACGCATAGCCGCGGTTTCCGCCGAACCCGACAACTATCCGGCCGTCGGCTGCCAGGTGCCCGCGCATCCGGGTCAGGACGTCGACGGCGGTTCCCGGTGCCAGGAAGGTCATCACGTTGCCGGCGCAGACAATCACGTCGAACGGTTCCGGAACGCCCTCGGCGGGCAGGTCCAGCTCGGCCAGGTCCCCCACGAACCACTGCAGGTCCGGGAAGTCGTGCCGGGCGGCGTCGATAAGTTCCGGATCGACGTCGACGCCGACAACGGTGTGACCACGCCGCGCCAGTTCCCCGCCCACCCGGCCGGGACCGCAGCCGGCGTCGAGGATCCGGGCTCCGCGCGGCAGCATCGCGTCGATCAGCCGGGCTTCGCCGTCGAGGTCCTGGCCCTGCTCCCGCATGGCTTCGAACCGCGAGATGTACCAGGCGGAATGCTCGGGATTCTGCCGCTTTTTTGCTTCCCAGAGAGTTTCGTTTCGCATGTTCCCAGCCTACGTCGCGCCCCTGGCGGCCGGTCAGCCAACAGGGCTGCCGGCCGCGCGGGTGCGCATGTGGAGACTAGGCCTGGACGGCCTTCTTGCCTTTGCGGTACTGCCCCATCGACTTGAAGTAGGCCCCGGACGGCACCAGGAACAGCAGCACCGTTGCGACCAGCGACAGGAGCACGGATGCCAGCGTCACCCAGGCTGTCTCGTACACCGGGATGACGCTCGCGAAGAACTGCACGCGCGTGTTCAGCGCGGTGAAAATCACCACGAAGATAAGGACTATCCGGGGCCAACCAAAGCCCATCCGGGACAGCAGGGCAATCGCCGCGAGGATGACGGCGGTGATGACTCCTGCCCAGACATAGTCGGAGATTTCGTTGCGGATCCAGATGGGAACGTTGTCCGGGCCCAGGAAGCTTTCGATCTCGGACTTATGGTCATCCTTATTCACGGCCATGATTCCCACCGGAATCCGGATGAGCACCAGGGCCGCTGCTGCCAGCAGCAGCCAGAAGGCCATCTCCACCGTCATCGGACGTGCAGGTGCGTTTCCGGGTGCTACCGGCTGGACTCCTGCGTAAGGATTGTAGTTGGCGTCCTGCGCCACGTTCTCGGACATGCTTCCCCCATAAAGCTGGCTGATTCCGCGGCATGTTTGCCGCGGCGGTAGGTAGCTTATCCGACAGCAGGAGCGCTGCACGCCCGGCTTAGCGGCGCAACACCACCGCCCCGCCGCAAAGAGCCAATAAAAAACACCTGCACCCGGGTTCCATCCTGCCAATGTGGGGCAGGATGGGTGTACCCAACCGGGGCCGCATGGACCCCGGACCGCACGGAGGGAAGGCATTATCCAATGGCAGATCTAGGCGGCATGGCAGATAAGGCAAAGGACGCAGCCAAGGACAACCCGGAGAAGGTTGACCAGGCTAAAGACAAGGCGAAGGACGCCGTCGACGGAAACAAGGACGACAAGAAGTAGTAACCGTCGCCAAACAGAGCCGGACCGTCCCCGCGGGGGCGGTCCGGCTCTTCGCAGAACGCTTTGCAGAACCGAGTTAACACCCGGGGGTCGGGGGAAATGGGGGAAGAATGTCGCTGAGCACGTCGCGGGTGAGCATCGTTGCGGATCTGCTCTCGTATGGTGAGGACGCTGCTGCACAGTGGGCGTGGGAAGCGCCCCAAGAGGTGCTGGAGGAGGTTCTGACCGTCGCAGGCTGGGTCCTCTACAACGGTCCTGGCCCAGCCGACGGTTCCAGCATGCTGATCAGCAAGGCGGTCGCCCTGGCGGGGATCTATGTTCGCGAATCCCGTCCCCGGGCACTGCACCGCAAGCGAAGGGACTTGAAGGTCTACGCTGCCACCGTCGCCAATGACACCCCTTACGCACAGGAGCGCTTCCTCGGCAGCGATGACTACGATGCCGTCGGTCCGGATGCCCGCAGTTATTGGGGCCAACAGCAGTTGCCGCAGGCGAGCACCTGACCCGATTGGCCGCGACGGGGAATAGAACTCCGCCTCGGTTTCTTGTACCGCCCATGAAAGCAATCGTGTACTCCGCCACAGGCCCCTCGTCCGTCCTCTCCCTCGTTGACCGCGATGCCGCAGCCCCAGGTGCCGGCGAAGTGCGGGTCCGTGTTGCCGTTTCGGGCGTGAACCCCACCGACTGGAAGGCCCGTGCCGGCAGCAGCCTGGCCTTCCCCGAAGTAGTGCCGAACCAGGACGGCGCCGGGGTTGTCGACGCCGTCGGCGAGGGTGTGACCGGCCTTCAGGTGGGCGACCGGGTGTGGATCTACCTCGCCGCCCACGGCCGACCGACCGGGACCGCGCAGGAATTCACTGTCCTCCCCGCCGACCGGGCCGTACGGCTTCCGGAAGGCATTGGTTTTGACGTCGCCGCCAGCCTCGGCGTCCCCGCGATGACCGCGCACCGCGCCCTCACCGTCCACGAACACGGCCCGGCCCGGCTCGCCCCGGGCGCCCTCGCCGGCCGCACCGTCCTGGTTCAGGGCGGCGCCGGAGCCGTCGGCCATGCCGCCATCCAGTTCGCCGTCTGGGCCGGCGCCACCGTAATCGCGACGGTCAGCAGCGACGCGAAGGCCGAGCTCGCCACCGCTGCCGGAGCGCAGCACATTGTCCGCTACCCGGACGACGCCGAGGCAGACCGCATCCGCGAAATCGCCCCGGACGGCGTCGACCACATTGTCGAGGTATCCCCCGCCCAAAACGCGGCCCTCGATGTGGACGTAATCGCCAACCATGGCAGCATCGCCTACTACGCCAACAACAACGGCGAAGAGTTCACGGCACCGATCGTTGCGAGCTTCGCGAAAAATGTCCGCTGGCAGGGCGTCCTTATATATACGGTCGGGACACAGGCCCAGCACGCCGCGGCAGAGGACATCACCGCAGCACTGCAGGACGGCGCGCTGCCCGTCGGTGAGTCCGCGGGACTCCCCCTCACTTGGTTCCCCCTCGAGGAGACCGCTGCTGCGCACGACGCCGTTGAGGACGGAACCACGGGCAAGATCCTCATCCGAGTGACCCACGAGACCGCCTGATCCCGTACATAACTCGCGGAGGTGTCCAGCCCGTTCCTGAGGGATGAACCAAGGTTGAACAGGTAGCATGACGGTACTATTCTTCTTTGGCCCCGTGAGCGGGTTGGATGTCAAGGGTGTTCGGCGAAAAGGCGGGCATCTGGAACGTGAGGTATTTCCATGTCTGGCCAGATTCTTGACGTGACCCGCCGGGTCGGCGTCGTCGTTGGACGCGTCCTGGTCTACGTCCTGATCTGGCTTGGACTTGTGCTGCTTATTGCCGCCCTCGGCATCCGTTTCTTCTGGGGCGAAATCTCCGTCGGCCAGATGCTCCTGAACCTCGTCTCGGTGGAGACCGACGGCGGCGGCGGGGGCATTGTCTGGCTCGGCATCCTCGGGGTCGGTGTCCTGCCCCTGCTCATCACCGGCGGGATCGCCCTTTGGCAGTACTTCCGCCGCCGCAAGCGCCGCAACGGGGAGGACACGACACCTCGCCGCTCACCATGGATTATGCGCACCGTCTCCACCGTCCTGGTGGGCGCACTGGTCATTGGCGGCACCACGGCCTTCGCCAGCACGGTGGGCATGGCCGATTACATCAAGGCAGCGAACTCCAAGTACAACATCGGCGACTACTACGTGGAGCCAACCGTCACCGGGGCCGAGCAGAAGCGCAACCTGGTGCTCATTTATCTGGAGTCCGGCGAGGGCACCCTCGCGGATGACCAGCTCTTCGAAAAGGACGCTTTCGTTCCCCTTAAGAGCGTCACCCAGGCCTCCGCCGGCTGGCAGAGCGTGGAGAATTTCCAGCAGTACGAGGGTGGTGGCTGGACCATGGCCGGCCTCGTCTCGACGCAGTGCGGCATCCCCCTGAAGGGTGTGGGCTCGGCCGAGGAGAGCAAGGACGCAAGCAACCTCGACGACGACGGTGACACTTACCTGGCCGGGTCAACCTGCCTCGGCGATGTCCTGGAAGAGCAGGGGTACACCAATGTGTTCCTGGGCGGCGCCAACGCCTCGTTCGCTGCGAAGGACACATTCCTGGGCACCCACGGCTACTCTGAGGTGAAGGACCTTTCCGACTGGCGCGACGCCGGGGAACCGGAAGAGAACTTCCGCAAGGACTGGGGCCTGAGCGATGAACGCCTCATGGCTCATGCCATGGATGAGGTGGACAGGCTGCACGCCGAGGCGGAGGAAACCGGGCAGCCGTTCAACCTCTCCATGCTGACGCTGGACACCCACGAGCCGGTGCATGTCTACGACTACTGTGACGTGGACACCGAAAACAACGTGACTTCCGTGTTCGCCTGCTCCATGACGGAGGTGGCCGGCTTCGTCGACTACATGGAACAGCAGGGGTACCTCGAGGACACCGCCGTGGTGATCATGGGTGACCACCTCAAGCACATGAGTGCCGGCGACGCTTTCCACGAGCAGCTGGACCATCACACCAACCGCACTATCTTCAACCGGGTCTGGGTTCCGGGCGAGGCAGTCAGCACGCTTCGCCCCGGCGTCGACCAGTTGAACATGTACCCGACCATCCTGGAAGCCGCCGGCTTGACCCTCAAGGATCATGAGGCCGGACTGGGCGTGTCCGCCTTCACCTCCGAGGTCCCTGCGAAATCGGCGCAGGCGATGGAGCGCGAAGCCTATGTCGAACTGCTCGAATCGCTTTCCCCGCAGTTCTACGCGGAGGCCTGGGCCGGCCGGTAGGGCGAGCGCCGGAGCGATCATCTGGGACGATATCCTCCATGAGTTCAGCCGCCGCCGCTAGGAACGCCGAAAATGCCGCCCCCGGCGCGCCTTCGGCCCCGGGCCGTGTTTCCGCAGCGCGGGCCAGCGCTGTTATGGCAGCGGGCACCGTCGTGTCTCGGGTACTCGGCCTCGTCCGGACAGCGCTGCTCGCCACTGCCATTGGCGCCTCGGCCGGGGTGTCGGACCTGTTTTCCTACGCCAACGCCCTGCCGAACTTCATCTACCTGATGCTCGCCGGAGGTGTGTTCAACGCCGTCTTAGTGCCCCAGATCGTGCGGGCCAGTCGGCAACCGGACCGGGGCGCCGACTACGTCAGCAGGATCCTGACCCTCGCCGTGGCGGCGCTGCTGGTCCTCACGGTGCTGGTGACACTGGCGGCGCCGGTGATCATCGAGGCGGCAACGCGTTTCACGGACGGCAACCTCACCCTGGCCACGGCGTTCGCCTACTGGTGCCTGCCGCAAATCTTCTTCTACGGGTTGTATGCCGTGCTGGGCCAGATCCTGAACGCCAACGGCTCCTTCGGCCCGTACATGTGGGCTCCCGTGGTGAACAACCTGGTGTCCATCGGCGCGCTGGTGGTGTTCCTGTCGCTGATGGGTGCCGAACAGGCCGAAGGGTATAAACCCGAAACATGGACGCCGGCGCATACGGTCCTGCTGGCGGGCGGCATGACGCTCGGTGTCGCACTTCAGGCTCTTCTGCTGTTTCTCCCGCTTCGACGCCTGAAACTGGGCCTGAAGCCGACGTTCGGGCTGCGTGGAACGGGGCTTGGACGCACGGGACGGCTGGCATCCGTCACGATCATCACGATGGCCCTCGGCAACGGCCTGTACTTCGTCAATCTCTACGTTGCCACCATCGCCTCCGACGCCCGGCAAGCCCTCATCGAGCAGGGCCGCCCGGCCCGGATCGCGGGCCTGACGAACCTGGACATCGGCGCCATGGTTTACCAGCTGCCGCACGCCGTCATCGCCCTGTCGCTGGCCACGGTGATGTTCAACCAGCTTTCCGCTGCCTATGCGGGCGGGAACCTTCCGGAGGTACGCGCCGTGCTGTCCCGGGGGCTGCGCCTCACCGGTGTGGCCACGGTGTTCGGCGCGGCGGCCCTGCTGGCGTTCGCAGGCCCGCTAGGAATGCTCTTCAGCGAATCGCCCGGGGCCGCTGCCCTCAACGGAATCATCATCGCCATCCTCGCCGTAGGAGCCCCGTTTTTGAGCGCCAACTTCCTTCTCGGCCGGGTGTTCTATGCCGGCGAGGACGTGAAGACGCCGCTGAAAATCCAACTGGTCCTGTCCGGAGTGGGGGTGGTTCTCGCCGTCATTGCGGGCGTGCTTGATCCCCGGTTCATTGTGCCGACGCTCGCCGTCGCCTATTCCCTCGGCAACGTGATCGCCGTCGTCGTCAGTCATGTCTTCCTCACGCGGGCGATTGGCCCCTACGGTGCCGGGCACATCTTCGATGCGCATGTCCGGTTCGCGGTTGCGGGCATTGTCGCCGCCCTCGCCGGGACGGCCGTGTCCTGGGCGTTCGGCGGGTACGACGCCGGCGGGTACCTTTGGCAGTCCAAGTTCCACGCCGTTGTGGTGCTCGCCGTCGGCGGTGTTGTGATGGGTGCCGTGTATCTGGGCATGCTGAAACTGCTTCGGGTGGCCGAGTTGGGCCAGCTTGCCGGGTCGCTGCAGGCGCTGGTCCGGGGCCGTAGCTGACAGTCGCTGCCCCGCCCGGCGACCGGATCGGCGCGGAAGCCAGTGCGCCTCTGCGTTGCGTAGGGCACACTGGTCGCGTGAACGCTATCCCCTGGGTGCTGCATGTCGATCTCGACCAGTTCATCGCCGCCTTCGAAGTGCTCCGGCGGCCCGAACTTGCCGGCAAGCCGATCATTGTGGGCGGCCGCGGCGACCCCACCGAGCGCGCCGTGGTGTCCACCGCGTCCTACGAGGCCCGGGCGTTCGGCGTCGGGTCCGGGATGCCCCTGCGGATCGCGGCCCGGAAAGTTCCCGACGCCGTCTTCCTGCCCGTCGATGCCGAGGCCTATCTCGAGGCGTCGGACGCGGTGATGGCTACCCTGCGCGCCCAGCCCGGCGCCGTCGTGCAGGTCCTGGGCTGGGATGAGGCCTTCGTGGGGGTGGAGACGGAGGATCCGGAAGCCTACGCCCGGCAGCTCCAGGCCGACGTCCTGGAACGCACGCAGCTGCACTGCAGCGTGGGCATCGGCGACACCCTGATCCGTGCCAAAAACGCCACGGACTTCGGCAAGCCCGCCGGCGTCTTCCGCCTCACCACCGCGAACTGGCTTGATTTCATGGGCGAGCGGCCCACCAAGGAGCTGTGGGGTGTCGGGAGCAAGATCTCCGGCCGGCTGGCGAAGCTGGGGATTAATACTGTTGCCGAGCTCGCCGCGGCCGATCCGCAGACGCTGGTTCCGGAGTTCGGGCCGAAGATGGGCCCCTGGTACAACGAACTCGGGCGCGGGGACGGCAGCAGCGTTGTGGACGACACCCCGTGGGTGGCCCGCGGGCACAGCCGGGAAACCACCTTCCAGCAGGACCTCACCGAGCCGGCCCAGGTGAACGACGCCGTCCGCGAGCTGACCACGCAGGTCCTGAAGGACGTGGCGGCCGAAGGGCGGCCGGTGATCGGGCTGACCCTCAAGGTCAGGTACGCGCCGTTCACCACGAAGACGCATGCGAAGAAGATCCCCGAGACCTTCGACCGGGAGGACGTCCTGGCCCGGGCCCTGGATCTCTCCGGGGCCATCGAACCCGGCCGCCCGATCCGGCTGCTGGGACTGCGGGCCGAAATGGCGATGCCCGACGACGCCAGGAAGGGTCACACGCCTACGCGCGGCGGATGGTGAGGGGCCGCACCGCAGTCGGGCAAGGAGCGGTCACGCACCCAGCGGGTGGCCGCGACAGCCGAGACGCGCAGGAAATCGAGTTTCCCTGCCGCTTCGGATCCGGCGGCGGCGGTGTAGGCGACAATGTGCAGGTCCGTGCCGGCCACGGTGAAAATGTCGCAGTCCAGCTCCACATCCCCGACGACGGCGTTCTGCACCACTTTCATTTCGGACTGGTGCTCGCTGACGGTTCCGCTGTCCCACAGTGCACGGAAACGCTCACTGGACGCAGTCAGATCAGCAATCAGCTCCTGCACCCTGTGGTCATGCGGGTACCGTCCGTAAGCACGGCGCAGGTCCGACACCAGGGAGGCTTCAAAGATCTCCAGGCTGCCCTCCGGACAGATGATCCGGATTCCGCTGCTACCCAGCGTTCTCCCGGCAAAGTGCGAGCGCAGGAGATTGGGACGGCCCTTGTCGGGCGGGGCGGGCTCCCCGAGAAGCGCCGCCCACAGCGGACTGAAGGAGAGCAGGTCCCAGGCGGCAGTGAATACGGCCACCGGTACTTCACCAAGCCGCGCCACCAGCCGCTGCACGCTGGGCGGGATATGCGTCGGAACTTCTCCGGGCCCGGGCGGAAGCAGCCCGGAAATCTCGAAGAGATGGGAGCGTTCGGCGTCGCTCAGCTGCAGCGCACGTGCCAGTGCCGCCGCCACCTGGGCGGAGGGCCGGCGGGCACGGCCCTGCTCAAGGCGCACCAGGTAATCAACACTGACACCTGCCAGCTGGGCCAGCTCCTCCCGCTTCAGCCCCGGCGCCCGTCTGAACCCGTAGACGGGCAGGCCCGCGTCCGCCGGCTGCAGGCGGTCACGCCAGGAACGGAGAATGGCACCCAAATCAGAATCCTGCATGGAGAGAGTCTGCCAGCCGCAAACCGGTTCTGGGTGGCCCTGACAGTCCATATGCTGGCCCGTGCCACGACATCAGTCCGCAGCGGGCCAAGACTAAAGCCATGACAACAACACTGATTACCGGCGCCAACAAAGGCCTGGGTTATGAAACAGCACGCCGTCTCCTCGAGGCCGGGCATACCGTCTGGATGGGGGCGCGCGATGAAATCCGCGGGCGGGAAGCGGCCGAAGCACTCGGCGGCACGTTCGTCCAGCTCGATGTCACCGATGAGTCCTCTGTGGAGGCCGCAGCCAAGACCGTGGCAGCTGCCGGCGGCTTGGACGTCCTGGTCAACAACGCAGGCATTCCCGGACCCTACGCCCCGGCGGAGGACCTGACGGCAGCGGACGCAGAGGCGGTGTACGGCACCAATGTGGTGGGCATTGTCCGCGTGATGCACGCTTTCCTGCCGCTCCTGCGCGAGTCCGCCGAGGGAACGGTTGTGAACGTCACCAGCGGAGTGGGCTCCTTCGGCTTTGCGCGCGACCCGGAGCGCGTCGAGTCCACCGTGGTGATGCCGCTCTACACCTCTTCCAAGTCCGCCGTCACCATGCTGACCGTGCAATACGCCAAGGCGTTCCCGGAGCTCCGCATCAATGCTGCGGACCCCGGCTACACCGCCACTGATTTCAACGGGCGGCAGGGCACCCAGACAATACGCGAGGGAACGGACGCCATCGTGGAGCTGGCCACCCGTGGCGGCTCCGGCCCCACCGGCACGTTCATCGACAGGTCCGGTACCGCCCCCTTCTAGTGCTCCGCAATTCTGCCCGCCCTGTCCCTCACAATCTGCCCGGCCCGGTTCCCATGGGGCCGGGCAGCCCGCGGGCGGGGCCGTGGTTTCCTCAGCACCCGCTCGGCCAGCTGATTGCCTGCGGGGTTCGGGTCCATCTACGTCCGCAGGCCATCAGGGTATTGGGGTCTCATTCTCGTCAAACGAGCTGCTTCGACGGGCGCGGCACCCTGGAGCCGGCCCTCATCCTCCTGTGCTGGGTTCTACACCCACCCGGACAGGGTCCGCCCCGTAAACGCCCTTGTGGCAAATACTCACCATGCTTCCGTTTTTGACGCTGCGATGCGACCGGCGCCATAGTCTACGGGTGAATTTGTTAGAGCCCCGAACAACCAGAGAGCATGAGTAAGCGCACGCCAACGCCCTTCAACGCCTGCCGCTGCGGTTTGCAACCCCGGCGATAACCCCGCCGGCTCAAATAGATAAAAGGACAACCACCAATGACACAGCAAGCGGCCAGCCCGGAGCAAAAGGCTCCCGACCGCACAGCCGAAACCAGTATCGAGCACGAGGACGCGGGTTACCAGAAGGGCCTCAAGCCCCGCCAGGTGCAAATGATTGCCATTGGCGGGGCCATCGGTACCGGTCTGTTCATGGGTGCCGGCGGCCGGCTGGCCACGGCCGGGCCGTCGTTGGTCATCAGCTACGCCGTCTGCGGTTTCTTCGCCTTCCTGATCCTGCGGGCCCTGGGCGAACTGGTGATGCACCGGCCCACCACCGGCTCGTTCGTCTCCTACGCCCGCGAGTTCTTCGGTGAGAAGGCCGCCTTTGTGTCCGGCTGGCTGTACTGGCTGAACTGGGCCATGACCGCAATTGTGGACATCACCGCCGTCGCGCTGTACATGAACTTCTTCCGGAAGTACTGGCCGCCCATCGCGGACGTACCTCAGTGGACCTGGGCCCTGGCCGCCCTGATCCTGGTACTGGGCCTGAACCTCGTCAGCGTCAAGGTGTTCGGCGAACTTGAATTCTGGTTCGCGCTGATCAAGGTAGTGGCCCTGGTGGCCTTCCTAATTGTGGGCATCTGCTTCGTGATCTTCGGTACGCCCGTGGCCGGCCAGGAGGTTGGCTTCAGCCTCGTCTCCGGCAACGGCGGCCTGTTCCCGAACGGGCTGCTGCCCGCCGTCGTCGTAATGCAGGGCGTGGTGTTTGCCTACGCCTCGATCGAGCTCATCGGCACCGCTGCGGGCGAGACCGAGCACCCGGAGAAGATCATGCCGCGGGCCATCAACACGGTGGTTGTGCGCATTGCCGTGTTCTACGTCGGCACCCTGGTCCTGCTCTCGCTGCTGCTGCCCTACAACGCCTACCACGCCGGCGAAAGCCCGTTCGTGACCTTCTTCGGTTCCATCGGCGTCGGCGGCGTGGACGCGATCATGAACCTGGTGGTCCTCACCGCGGCGCTGTCCTCGCTCAACGCCGGCCTGTACTCCACCGGCCGCATCATGCGTTCCATGTCCGTGGCCGGCTCCGCCCCGAAGTTCGCGGGACGGATGAACAAGGCCGGTGTCCCGTACGGCGGTATCGCCCTGACCGCCGTGGTGGCCCTCCTCGGCGTCGTCCTCAACGCCGTGGTGCCCGCAGACGCCTTCGAAATTGTCCTGAACGTTGCGTCGCTGGGCATCATCAGCACCTGGGCCATGATTGTCCTGTGCCAGATGGAGCTGGCCAAGCGGGCCAAGCGCGGCGAGCTGGAACGTCCCGCATTCCGGATGCCCGGCGCTCCCGTGACCGGCTGGATCACGCTCGTGTTCCTTCTCGCCGTGCTGATCCTGATGGCCTTCGATTCGCCCGTTGGCACCTGGACCATCGCTTCCCTGGTGGTCATCATCCCCGCGCTGATGCTCGGCTGGCGGCTCTGCCGCGACCGTGTCCTGGAACTCGCGGCGGTCCGGGACGGCGACGCCGGGTCGTAGCGTCTGACGTTCCGGCGGGGGCATCCATTTCCGGGTCCAATCGGGTAATCTCACTGCATCCTCAATCCACCTCCCAGCTCCGCGTTTCTCCGGATGAGCATCATCCCTGCGGAAGGATCAACATGACGGATGTCAGTGAGCACCCCGCCCCGCGGACCGGTGACGCGCCTCGTCTCTCCGACTCCCAGTGGGAGAGACTCCTCGGCATGGCCGCGCCAACCGACGTCAACGCCGGCGACTATGTCTTCCGCGCAGGGGATTTGAACTATCCAATGATCCTCGTGGAATCGGGGGCCATTGAAATGGTCCGCGACCCGCTGTGGTGGGATGAAGAAACCGTTCTCAGCACGCTGGGGCCACGCTCGTTCGCCGGCGAGCTCGGGCTGCTCAACGGACAGTCCGCACTCCTATCGGCGCGGGTGAAGGAGTCCGGCCGGATCCGGCGCCTGGCCCGCGAGGACCTGCGGCTGGTCATGAACCAGGACGACGATCTGGGCGGAATTGTTCTGCATACTCTCTGGGAACGCCGTGAAGCGCTTCGTCGGGGCCCGGCAGCCATGACGCTCAAGTTCGTCGGGACGGAAGCGTCGAGCGGGCTGCTGGCTCTTCGACGCTTCGCTGAGCGTCTGGATTTGATTCATACCGTCTTCGTCGTCCCGCCGGACGGCATGGGTGCCCTCGACGGCCACGGCATCGCAGCCGATGATCTGCCGGCAGCGCTGATCCAGGGCAAGCTGATAAAGCGTGCGACGCCGGGGACTATCGCCGAGCGGCTCGGGTTGAGTTACCAGCCCCACCACGAGGGCGCGACGGACCTGCTCGTCGTTGGCGGCGGACCTGCCGGGCTCGCGGCGGCCATCTACGCAGCTTCCGAAGGGCTGAGCACGGTGGTGCTCGACGCCGTTGCGCCCGGCGGCCAGGCGGCGTCGACCTCTCGAATCGAGAACTTCCTTGGTTTTCCCTTTGGAGTTGCCGGCGGAGACCTCATCCGCCAAGCCACACTGCAGGCGATCAAGTTCGGCGTGAGGATCTGGGCGCCCTGCGATGCGGTGTCTCTCGAGACTATGACTGATGGCCTCAGGCTCACGCTGGGCGACGGCGCCACCCTCCATACCCGCACCGCCTTGATTACGTCCGGGGCCGCCTACCGGAGTCTCGGCGTGCAGGGGTGGGAGGACTTCGAGGGACGCGGCATCTATTACGCCGCCACCAGCCTCGAGGTGCGCCAAGTCGCAGGCCACCCGGTGGTTGTGGTCGGCGGGGCGAACTCGGCCGGCCAGGCGGCGCTCTATCTCGCATCCCATGGATGCCAGGTCCATCTGGTGGTGCGGGGAACCGAGGTTGGTGCGCGGATGTCCTCCTACCTCGTGGACCGCCTGCGGGAGGATCCCCGGATCCGTATCCATACCGAATCGAACATCATCGGATTGGACGGTGGCTCCGCCCTGGATTCGGTCCGCATCGATACCGCCGGTTCGGTGGATGCGCGCGGCCTGTTCTGCTTCATCGGAGCCGACCCTGCCAGCGCCTGGCTGCCCACCCTGGACAGGGACACTGCGGGCTTCATCCGCACCGGAACCGACATCGCCATCCAGGCCCTGGATCAGTGGCAGCCGCTGGGCCGCGAACCTATGCCCTTTGAAACCTCCACGCCAGGCGTTTTTGCAGCAGGCGACGTCCGTCACGGCTCTATGAAGCGCATCGCGGCAGCGGTCGGCGAAGGGTCAAGCGCCGTCGCGTCCGTGCATCGGGCCCTTGGCGACCCGGCTAGTCCCCTCGTCCGCACACACTCATCACCTCGGGCTTCACTTTGAGAGCCACAACATCACAAGGTACTCCAGCTGTATTTCGGGTGACGGCGCAGTGTCGATGGACTCCCACGGCTGGTTCAGCAGCGGGAGCAAAGATGTGGGCGCCGACTTGCTGGCTGGGCTGTCCCACATCAGGCAAAACGCCTTAGAGAAGTGCGTACGCGCTCGGGTGCAACGCCGTGATCGGAGTGCACTTCGACTATCCGACCCTGGATCCCGAGACTGCAGGCAGCACGGGGGGCACACTGATTCTCCTGCACCTGTTTGCAGTGACCGCAAACGGCAATGCCGTGGTGATCGAGAAGAAGCAAGAAGACATTTTGGTGTTGCAAAGTAAGTCCGCCCCTAGAGGCATGCCAGAGGAAGGTCCACCCTCCGGGCTGGGCTCAAATACCCCAGCCCGGAGCTTTCGTTGAATTGTTGAAGATGGTCCTGTTACTGGAAGCGCTCGGGCCGGAAGGTCGCGAGCATCGGGTGCTTTTGATCGGTCAGAATTTCTTCGGCCAGGAGCTCTCCCGCGATCAGCCCTATAGTTGCACCGGAGTGACTGAAGGCGACGAAGCATCCGGGGACTTCCTGCAGCTCGCCAAAGACAGGTTCACCATCTCCTGGGATGGGTTTACGTCCCAGCTTCCACGACGCGGGCTTCAAAGCCGGTTTTCCTTCGAGGAGTGCCGCAGCTTCATCCACGAGCTGCTGCACAATTGCTTCCGCAATCGTGTAGGTGCCGTCCACATTCTCGGTAATGCTTTCCTCATACCAGTCATGGTCGAGCGCAAGGGTGTTGCCGGGGTTCGGCCTCAGTGCAACGCGGGGGGTGTTCATGACTGGCCGCACTTTCTGGGTGACGGGCTCGGTGATGACAAGCATCGATACCGGTGAGGCGTCAGGGATGTCCACTCCGAGCTCCTTGACCACGGCAGGAGTCTGCTGGCCACATGCAACTAACACTGCATCGGCGGGGTAGTGCTCACCATGGGATGTTGTCACTCCGATTGCTCGTCCGTCGGCCACCTGGACGGATGTCTTCCCCGCGTGAGTGATCAGCTGGCCGCCCCGGTTTTTGAATTCCTCCATGAGGAAATCAATCAGGTGCGGAAGGCTGACCCAGCCCTCGCCGGGATTGAAGATCGCCGTCGTGGGCACGGATCCGGAGTTGATTCCTGTCGTGTATTCACCCACGGTGTGTGCGTTAACGAGTTTCGAATCGTAGCCGTGGGCTTTTTCATAAGCATGGCGTGCTTTGGTTGTTTCGGCATCTCCATCACCGGCCCAGTGGAGGCCGCCGTCAAAGTGGAGCCATTCCCGGGTCGGGTCAGAGGCAAAGAGTGTGCGGTACCGGTCAATGCCTGCGACGCGAATCTTGTGGTAGGGGTTGGTGCGTTGGCCGGCTGAATTCAACCATGACAGGGATCGTCCAGAGGCGCCGCTGGCTAGGTCGGCTTCGGTCACAAGGATGACGGAGGCGCCGCCCCGGAGTAGGTGCACAGCAGTGGAGACTCCGAGGATGCCACCGCCGATAACTGCCACGCGGGATGGAGAGGATGTCATAGGTAGCTCTCTTTCTGAGTATGGGACGGCAGGTCAGCCGACGCCATGATTTTCTCGATGACCCGCAGGACTGTGACGGATTCCGCGGGATCCACCGGGAGTGAAGCCCCGTCACGTAGCGCTGCGGCAAGCTGGGCATAAAACAAGGGGTAACAACCACGTTCCGATGGGACGGCGGTTGTGGCATTATCAACGCCGAGCAGACCCCACCGATTTTCGGGTTCCGCACCGTAATGATCATCGGTGGGCAGCACGCCGGACTCGAGCGCAGCTTCCTGCCCGTCCAGCCCCCACTTGGTATAAGCGGTAGTGGTGCCCAGAAGGTGGAACCTCGGCCCGACTTGCGCTGCTAGGCCGTTCATCCAGAGCCGGGACCGAACGCCTGACTGGTGCAGCAGCGAAACGAAGCAATCCTGGTCAGCGCTATTGTTCGGGGAATGTGTCACCGTTTCGCCGTAGCTTTCGACTACGGGGCCAAAGAGTTCGATGACTTGGTCGATAAGGTGCGTCCCGAGGTCATGGAGGATCCCTCCGCCCTCGGCTAGAGTGGCCCGGTCTCGCCAGTTTCCGAACCCTTCGGGCTTCCACCACTCGAATCTGGATTCAAAGGAGCGGACCTCTCCTAAGGCGCCTTCTCGAAGGAGCTTCTTGAGCGTCAGGTAGTCCGCGTCCCAGCGACGATTTTGGAAGACGGTGAGCACCACTCCGGATTCGGCGGCGCGGTTAATGAGCACCTCTCCCTCATCGCTGGTCGGTACAAAGGGTTTATCGACGACGACGTTCAGTCCTCGGGCGAATGCTGCCTCGGCCAGTTCGACATGGGTGCCAGGCGGCGTTCCCAGAACAACCAAATCCAGGTCGAGGTCACCGGAGTCGACAGCCGCAAACAGATCTGAGGCAGTGTTGATGATTCGTGTGCGTGGATATTTCTTGGCCGCGGTGGCGACGCGAACGGGGTTGGCGGTGACGATAGCATCGAGCGAGTAGTGTGGGTCTGCCTGAATAAGGGGAGCATGAAATACCTTGCCTGATACACCGAATCCGAGCACAGCAGTGCGTATGGGGCTGGGAACCGTCATTAGAGGACTTCCGAGAGGAATCTTTGCAGGCGCTCACTTTGGGGGTTATCGAACAGGTCTGCGGGCGTGCCGACTTCGACGACTTCGCCTTCGTCCATAAAGACCACTTGATCGGCGACTCTGCGGGCGAAGCCCATCTCATGGGTAACCACGGCCATGGTCATGCCCCGTTCGCAGAGGCCAGCCATCAAGGTCAAGACACCTTTAACGAGTTCGGGATCGAGTGCCGAGGTAGCTTCGTCAAAGAGCATCACCTCCGGTTCCATAGCCAATGCGCGTGCAATCGCGACACGCTGTTGCTGACCTCCAGAGAGGTCCCGTGGACGGTGATCAGCGCGCTCCGCGAGGCCGACTTCAGCAAGCCGGCGGCTAGCGCGTTCCCTCGCTTCGGCCTTCGACATCCCCTTGACGCTGCGCAGCGCCAAGGCAACGTTCTCGAGCGACGTGTGGTCGGGGAAAAGGTTGAAATGCTGGAAAACCATGCCGATACGGCTTCGCAGGACATCGGGGTTGAGGTTAAGAGTGCTTTCGCCGTCAAGCAACACGTCCCCGCTTGATGGTTCGTGCAAACGATTGATGCCTCGCAGCAAGGTGGATTTCCCGGAACCGGACGGCCCGATGATGCAGGTTGTGGTTCCCGGGGCGATGGAGAGACTGACCCCGCGCAGGACGTGGATGTCGCCGAAGGCCATCGTGAGGTCCTTAATCTCCAGGCTTGAGCCCCGAAAGGTGAGGAGATCGGAGGAGACGTTCGCGGAGGTGCTCATGTGTTGCTCCCTGTGACGTGGGGTGTGACCGCATCAAGTTCTTTCACTTCGTTCAATCCGCTGCTTGGGGCAGAAGGACGGCGCCTTCCACTGCGGAACCGGGCGTCGAAGTAGTTAACCAAATGGGTCAAGGGGACGGTGATGATCAGGTAGAACACCCCGGCCATAACTAGCGGCGACAGATTTCCCGTCAGCACCGCCGCGTCTTGGCCGACGCGGAAGAGCTCACGTTCGGAAACCAAAAGTCCCAAGAAATACACCAGCGATGAATCCTTCACAATCGCGATGAACTGGTTCACGAGCGCGGGAAGAACACGTCTGATTCCCTGGGGAATGACCACTAGCGCCATGGCCTTGGCGTAGCCCATCCCGAGGGCGCGGCAGGCCTCTAGCTGCCCCTTTTCCACACTCTGGATACCGGCGCGGAAGATCTCGCCAATGTATGCACTGGCAATGAGACTCAAGGCGATGATGCCCAGCGGATATGGTGAGGGTCCAAAAATCTGCTGGCTGACCCTCGCGAAGCCCTGGCCAATGAGCAGGATCGTGAGGATGGCAGGAAGTCCTCGGAAAAGGTCAGTGTAAATCCGGGCAGGAAGACGCAGCCACCGCGACGTCGAGATTCCCATCACGGCTAGGACCATCCCCAACACCACCCCAATCACAGTGGCTGCAGCAGAAATGATTAGCGTGTTAGCCAAACCCACCCGCAACAGCTGCGGCAGGACAGCGAGCATCGCCTCGAAGTCGAGGAAGGTCTTGATCAGATTGTCGAGAAAGTCCATGTCAAGCTCTCAATGTTTGTAGCCGTGGAGCGGGCCGGCTCGCGCCCACACCCCTGAATGATGTTCCCGGCCATTTCCGGGGAACAGAACCGGACTAGTTGCTCGGCGTCGGCTCGGAGGTTTGCTCAGCCGACGGCAAGTACTGCTCGGGCATTGGGGAGCCAGGGAACCACTTTTGGTAGAGCTCCTTCCACGTGCCGTCCTCCATTGCCTCCGCTAAACCTTCGTCAAGAGCCTCCTTCAACACAGGATTACCCTTGGCGATTGCGAAGCCGGCTGGAGCATCAAAAGACGGGATATCCGCTGCTGAAACCAGACCGAATTTCCCCATGTAATCCTTTGCTGCCTCATAATCGAGGAAGTGTGCGTCCACCGATCCTCCATTGACGGCAGCTATCGCGGAGTTGTTATCCGGAAAACGGACGAGGTCCGTCTCGGTGAAGTTCTTCACCGCGTAGGCTTCCTGCAAGGTCCCCTGCACAACACCCAACCGGTGACCGGCGAGAGTCTCCTCGTCCTTGATGCCAGAATCCTTAGTTGTAATGACCGTGAGGTAGCCAGCAAGGTAGCCATCGGAGAAATCGACTGTCTGCTTGCGCTCATCTGTGATTCCGATCGCCGCAACCCCCACGTCGAACTGTCCATTGGCGACGGCTGACAACAAACCGGAGAAGTCCTGACCAGTGAAGACCACGTCTTCTATGCCCATACGACCGGCAACATCTTTGAACAATTCAACGTCGAACCCGGTGAAGTCGCCGGAGGCATCCGTGAAGGTGTAAGGCTTCGAATCACCCAAACTCGCGACACGGATGGTGCCGGGCTCGACCAGGCCATAAGGGTTCTCCGATGCCGCCTCCGAGGACGATGACCCGCATCCGGTGAGAACCAGTAATGCGGTCAATGTGGTAGTCGCAGAAACGACTATTGTGCGAAAGCGGGATGTCTTTTTCACTACTTCGTCCAATCGATGACGACACCTCGGCGGTGTCTGTGCGGCGCGGAAGATGTTCGAATAAAGAGTTACTGAGTCCGGTCTCAATGGGTTAGAATGAGACCGGACTCACATTCGGGTTGCTGAGGAATCTACACAGGAATTTCTTTAGGGTCAACCCCCTCTGAAAGGTCACAATGAGTAGTTCGTCCTCCCGTCGTAGAGACGTGACGGTGGCAGACGTTGCACGCGAAGCGAGGGTTTCGAAGGCCCAAGCAGCGCGGGCACTGGGTGCTTATGGCGCGGTCAGCGAGGAGGTGCGCTCCCGCGTCTTGGCCGCCGCGGCTGCTTTGGAGTACCGGCCGAATGAGTTGGCAAGGAGCATGAATACCGGCAGATCAAATACACTCGGTGTTGTAGTGGGAGACATCGAGAATCCCTTCTTCAGTCTGGCTATGAGAGGAATCTCGGATACCGCTAAGACTGAGGGTTTTGACGTAATCCTGATCAACACCGGGGAAGACGTCGCTGCTGAAGCCGAAGCTGTACGGGTTCTGCTAGACAAACGAGTCGATGGCATGATTGTGGCACCGGCTTCCCACCTCTCGGTCGGACACCTTCGCGACGCCGTCGATTCCGGCCGTCCCCTCGTGTTGCTCGACCGCCAAATTCCGGACCTTGGCGTGGACGCCGTCATGGCGAAGATGGACGACATATCTTTCACAGCCGTCACCCACCTGATCGATAGTGGGCACACCCGCATCGGGTACGTCTCGTCGCTTGACGTCGGGAGTTGGTCCTCTGGTCAGGGGATGGGCCTTGGTCTCAACCCGGTGTCTGAGCGCCTGGCCGGAATGCGTAGGGCGTTCCATACAGCCGGCATGTCGGCTCCGAATGATCTGATCAGGTTGAGTGCGGGCAAGCCCCAGCCCATCCGGGAGATTGTCGAAGAGCTGCTGCTGTGCCCAGACCCGGCCACGGCAATAATCGCGTCTGATAGCCTCATCGCACTCGAGGTACTGCATACTATTCAGCAGCTCGAAATGAGAATCCCCGACGACGTGTCTTTCATGATGTACGACGACATGCCTTGGGCCCTCCTCATGACACCACCGATCACAGTAGTTGCCCAACCTGTATACGAAATCGGGGCAGCGGCCGCGAAGACTTTACTGGCGCACATCTTGGGGCGCCCGGTAATGCCGGAGACTCTGGTCTTCCACTCAGAACTGCTGCTGCGCGGATCGATAGGATCGCCAAAAAAGGTGACAGAGGGGGCATGACAAAAGAGAGGCGATCCACAAAAACACCCGCTGCCAGCGAACCATTCATTCCGGCAACTGCAGCAAAAAATGACCGAGCTGCGCACCTCAAGACACACGGCGATCACACGGTCCGACAATAATTCCTGCGCCCACTCCTTCCCCAACCCCTCAAGTCTTGTTCCCAAAGTCAGGCTCCGGCAGCCATGCATTTTGTACGGCAAATGTTCACAGCTGAACTCGTACACCGGTGGCGCGCCGCGTAGGTTAGGCATTTTGAAAGCGTCCGGGCTGCACTCTCTCCACGATCGGCTAAGTCGCGGCGACTTCCGCTGTAAGGCCAGTCTCGCGATTCGACAAACTGCTATGCGGTCCAGCCGTAGCGGCGAGACTGGCTGACGATCCGATGGCGGTAGCCCACACCCTACAGCCGGACCGTCCCCCCGATGCAGCCCGTGACCTGTCCGCCAACCCAGATTTTCCCCTCGCTGAGACTGATGTGCACCCGTCCCCGCCGTCCAAGAACCGTTCCCTGTGAAGCGGTGTAGGGCGCGGACGCCACAGCTGTGTCGGTCAGCCAGCGTGCCAGCCCCGCGTTCAGGCTGCCGGTCACGGGGTCTTCCCAGACGGGGTCGCCTCCGACGAAGGCACGCACCTCGAACTGGGTTTCCTCCATGGGCCCATAGGGCCCCACCACACCGATTTCCAGATCGCCGGCCTTGCCCGGATCGGGCTGCAGGCTCAAGACTTCCTGTGCAGAGGAAAGCCGAATCCCAATCCATCGAGGACCATTAACCAGCCACGACGCATCAAGGATGTTCTCCCGCGGAATCCCCAAGATTCCCGTTATCCGGCGTATGAGCGGCTCGTCCACGGGTTCGTAGCGGGTGAGCGGCGGTGCCGCGAAGGCCAGCTGATCCTCCGCTACGCGGATCGTTATCAGCCCTGCCGCGCATTCCTGGATGACCGTTCCGTCGGGCCTTGGCGATCCCCCGGCGTCCAGCCAGGCTTTGGCGGTTCCAAGGGTTGGATGGCCGGCGAAAGGCAGTTCTTCCTTGGTGGTGAAGATCCGCACCCGGTAGTCAGCCTCCGGTGTGGTTGGTGGCAGGAGGAACGTCGTCTCCGAGAGGTTTGTCCAGGTGGCGAACCGCTGCATCTCTTCGACGCTCAAGCCGTCGGCCTCGTGAACCACCGCCAAGGCATTGCCCCGATACGGCTCAGAGGAGAAGACATCAACTTCGCTGTAGGGACGGACTTTCATGGCGCCACTGTAACAAGATGCCTCCGGCGGGCCTGGCGCTGAGGCCCGCGCCAATCCGTCCTGGTGTTCAGACCTCCGGGAATTCAAAGTCTGCCAGGACGGTTATATAGCGGTAGAACATCTGCTTTTGCTGGCAGCCTAAACCGGGATCGGAGTCCACAGCCGACAACCAGAGTGGAGTTGTAATCTGGCGTAGTTGGCTGCAGCTCCGCCACTATCCATTCACGAGAGGATCATGATGTCTCGCCTTACCGTGGGGAACATCTTCAAAGTCACCGTCGCGCTCCTCTTCTTTCCTTTTATGCCACTCCTGGTGCTGATGATCGGGGTACGCAGGAGTAACTGGAAAGTGATCCTTGAGGGTGGCCTATACGTTGCGCTCGTCCTGGCGGCCGTCGCCCTGCCCGGGAACGCAGCGCAGTTCATCCTCTCGTTCTTCGTGGTTCTCGGGCTCATAGCCGTAGCGGGCATGCGGTCCTACATGCTCCGGGACCTGTGGCTGCACCCCAGGACCCGGGGACCGCAGGTTATGCCCCAGCAGGCCGGCGCCCCGGCCCAGCCCGGGACAGCGACAACGCCGCCGGAGGACCTGTCCTCCGATTTGGCCTGGTCTGCCGCCCTCGCCAAACGAAACAGGAGCCGCCTTCCGTCCGAGGCCTACGTCAGCATTCTGGAAACCTGCCAGACGCTGGACGCCGTGATCGACGCCGAAACGCGCCAGCCGCTGGGCGATCCCCAATTTGAGTACGAACTGTCCGCCACCGTGCGTGACTACCTGCCGAGTGTCCTCCAGAATTACGTGGCCATCCCGCCGAGGATGCTGGAGACCAAACAGGCGAGCGGAAGGACCCCCAACGAGGAACTGGCCGAGCAGCTGCAGCTCCTTGCCGGACAGGCCGAGACGCTGCACGCCAGCCGTCACCGCCGCACCTCTGCGGAGCTGACCAACACGGGCAACTTCCTTCGGGAGCGGTTCGGGCACCGTCAGGGCGGCTTCGACTTCGGGATTAAGTAGCCAGCACGACGCCGCCTGCCGGGGTGTTGCTAACGCTTGGCGCGGCCGGGTAAGTCTACAGTGACGTAAGTCACAGTAATGCCCGGCCTACATCCACCTGCTTGGAGCGCCAATGACGACAGTCCACAGCACAGCACCCACCGACGAGCTCGGCAGCAGCGAGCGCGAGCGCGTATGCGTCATCGGCGCGGGCTGCTCCGGAATCACTGCGTCCAAAGTTCTCCACGAACGGGGACTTGCCTTCGATTGCTTTGAACTCTCGGACCGGGTCGGCGGCAACTGGGTATGGGGCAACAGCAACGGAGTGTCCGCGGCCTACAAGTCCCTGCACATCAACACCTCGCGCAGCCGGATGGAGTTCAGCGACTTTCCCATGCGCGCGGACCTGCCCAATTTCGCCCGCCACGACCAGGTTGCGGCGTACTTCGACGCCTACGTCGAGCACTTCGGGTTCCGGGACAAGATCACCTTCAACACCGGGGTGGAGCACGTGCGCCCCCTGCCCGGCGGCGGCTTCGAGGTTCGGCTGAGCACCGCGGAGACCCGGCGCTACGGCTCGGTCATAGTGGCCAACGGCCACCACTGGGACCCCCGCATGCCGGAGCCGGCCTTCCCCGGCGCCGAAGGTTTCACCGGTGAGCAGATGCACTCCCACGACTACACGGACGAGCAACAGCTCACCGGCAAGCGGATCGTGGTGCTCGGCATGGGCAACTCGGCCATGGATATCTGTACAGATGCCAGCTACCACGCGGCCGAGACCTACCTCTCCCACCGTCGGGGCGTGCACATCATTCCCAAGTACGTCTTCGGCAAGCCCTTCGACGAGATCGGAGCGCACGAGAAGATCCCGTCCCGGGTCCGCTGGGGTGTCGCCCGCGTGGTCATGCGCGCCGCCACCGGCCCAATGTCGCGTTACGGCCTTCAGGAACCCGACCACAAGTTCGCCCAGGCCCACCCGACCGTCTCCAGCCGGATACTCGACCGGCTGGCCCACGGTGACGTGGTCCCGAAGCCCAACATCCAGCGTTTCGACGGTGACAGCGCAGTCTTCACCGACGGCACCCGCGTCGCGGCCGACCTAGTGATCTACTGCACCGGCTACAAGATCTCGTTCCCGTTCTTTGACGCCGGCTTCCTCGACCCCTCCGGAGATAACGAGATCCGGCTCTACCAGCGGATGTTCCACCCGACGGTGCCGGGGCTGTACTTCATCGGACTGGTTCAACCGCTCGGTGCGGTGATGCCGATCGCCGAGCGGCAGTCCGAGCTCGCCGCCGACCATCTCCAGGGCCGTTACGTTCTGCCCGAGCGGGCCACGATGGACGCCGAGATCGACCGCCACCGCAAGGCGATCACCAAAAGGTACGTCGCCAGCAAGCGGCACACCATCCAGGTGGATTTCGTCGATTACATGCGTGCCCTGCGCAGGGAGCGCGATGCCGGAGCGCGGCGCAGAACCGCTGCCCAGGCCGCAACCGACCGTGTGGGGGCCTGACATGGCCGGGAACACTGAGCAGCACTCGCGCCGCGTCGCCGTCGTCACCGGCGCCGCCCGCGGTATCGGGCACGCCACCGCGGCCCGGCTGTTGCGCAATGGATGGAAAGTCGGCGCCTTCGACATCGAAAGCCAGGGCCTCGCCGAACTTAAGGACATCGCTGCCGAGCATGGCACCACGGTGGTCACGGGAACACTCGATGTCCGGGACGCCCAGCAGTGGCGCGACGCCCTGGCCTCCGTTGGCGAGGACCATTTGGACCTTCTGATCAACAACGCCGGGCTGCTGGCTGCCGGGCCGTTCGTTGATACAGACCTTGAACGGCACCGGGCGCTCGTGGACGTCAACGTTCTCGGCACCATCAACGGTGCGCATACCGCGTTCCCGTACCTGAAGAACGCTGACAGGCCGGTGCTGCTCAATCTGGGATCCGCCTCAGCCATTTACGGGCAGCCCGATCTTGCCACCTATGGCGCCACGAAGTTCGCGGTCCGCGGCCTGACCGAGGCACTGGAACTGGAATGGGCGGAGCATGGCATTGCCGTGCTCGATCTGTGGCCGCTGTTCGTCAACACCGGGATGGTTAAGGGCGTCAGTATCGGAGCAATCACGTCGCTCGGCGTGCGGCTGAACGAAACCGACGTTGCCGCAGCTGCTGTCGCCGCCGTGGAACGCAGCATCAGGTCCCGCCGCAACCCGAAGTGGCCCCGCAACGTCCACCACGCCGTCGGACCGCAGGCACGCTTCCTAGTCATGCTCTCCCAGATGACTCCGAACTGGGCCAACCGGCTCATCACCGAGCGTCTCACCCGGCGGCCAGCTGCCTGACCCCCAGCGTTCTGCGGAGTTGCGTGGCCATCCGGTGCAAGATGCTGGATGATTAACAGGCAAACGGAAGAGCCCCAATTGAGGAATTGCTCGGGCAGCTGCAGCTTTCTCTCCGGGCAGGCCGATACAACACCCAGCCCCGCCTAGCTGAGGAGACCCGCATGTACCGAAGCTCCCGCATCACCGCCCCCGTGATCACCGCCGTTGCGGGCCTGGCACTCATCGCCGGATGCTCTGCCGACCCGGCGCCGACACCCGAGGAAACCGGAACCCCATCATCAACCAGCGTCGGAACACCGGAGAGCACGGCCACGGCCTCCGGGACAGACCCAAGCGCATCAACGGCCTCAGGCTCCTCCGCTGCGACGATCACCCTGAGCCGGGGGCAAGAACATAAAATCACTGAAGCGAACACCAGCGTCAGCATTACCTGCTCCGGCGGCGGGGACATCGACGTCGAGACAAATGGCTCCACGGTGCGGACCACTGGTCAATGTGAAGACATCGACATCCGGGGCAATAACAACTCAGTCAGCGGCGAGGACGCGGAAAGCCTCGACATTGAGGGCAACAATAATTCAGCCACCCTCAGCAATGTGCCCGACATCGATGTGGACGGAACTGCGAACTCTGTCGGCGTCGAGGAGACCGGTGACATCGACGTCGAAGGAGAGAACAACACCGTCACCTACACCTCAGGGGACCCCTTGATCGAAACCGAGGGTACGAACTCCGTCTCGGCCGGATGAACACGAGCATGGCCACCTGTTTATCTGATTAGCCTCCGCGAGCTGCTCTTGCCCGTGCCTTGATCGCCAGGATGACGTCGGTTTTGGCGTCGGCGTAGTCGTTCATATCGTCCCACTGCCTGCTGAGCAGCGCTCTCTTAGTGCTCGCATAGAGGGCGCGGTCATCCGCATTTGCCCGCAGGTGGTCGCGCAGGATGAGGTATTCGTCCACGGCAGGATCGTCTCGCCCGTACAGGTGCACGTGCACGTCACGGGCTGGTGTGCGTCCGAGGCGATGTCCCGGTTCGCGTACCCGCAGTTCGTATCCGGCGGCGATGAGCGGATCGAGGTAGTCCTCTTCGGCGGTGATGTCCTCTACCGCAACCACGATGTCAATGATCGGCTTCGCTGCCAGTCCTGGAACCGACGTCGAGCCGATGTGCTCGATCCCGGCGTTCGCTGTCCCGATGGCACCCTCAATGCGGTGACGGTGAGTGAGATAAATTGCCGGCCACCGGTCGTCGTAGCTGTGGAGGTGAAGTTCGAGTCGCTCGGGCCCCCCGATCAGCTCCAGCGTCGTCACGTCCGGTCGTCGCGGTTTTCGGCTTTTCATCACCGGAACATTCTTGCAGGGCGTCCGCTGCCCCGCGGGCCGCCGTCGCAGTACGGAGCCTGGTTTCCCAGGCAGAGGCGACGCCGGCCCGCGCGTAGGCGCGGCAGGGTTTACGAACTACACGCGATGCGTGCTGGCCAGCGGGCATGCCCACGTATCGACGCCGCCGCGGCCCACCCTGTTGATATAGGCGGTGACGTCCTTCAGGGACTGGCCAAACCCGGTTTCGGTGTACCGCACCCCCAGCTGGTCACAGTACTGGCGGACCAGCGGGGCAACTTTTCGCAGATTCGGGCGGGACATGGAGGGAAACAGGTGGTGCTCCACCTGGAAGTTCAGACCTCCCATAAAGGTATCCACCCACCGGCCGCCGGTGATGTTACGGCTCATCAAGACCTGGCGGCGCAGGAAATCGATGCCCGCTTCCCGGGGCGCGATCGGCATGCCGATGTGGTTCGGGGCGAAGGAAATACCCATATACAGCCCGAAGACGGCGAGCTGGACGCCGATGAATGCTGCTCCCTTGCCCGGTGAAAGCACGGCGAAGACCAGCGCCACGTAACTGACCAGGCGCACAGTGATGAAGCTAAGTTCCACCCACCGCCGCTTGATCCGGCCCCGTCCCAGCACCCGTTTAATGCCCTGCACATGCAGGTTGACGCCCTCGAGCAGGAGCAGCGGGAAGAAAAAGTAACCCTGTTTGGTGGCAAGCCAGCGCGTGAAACGGTTCTTTCGCGCTTCGGCCGCCTCGGGGGTGAAGGCCAGGACGCCGGGGGCGATGTCCGGGTCCGTGCCGATCTTGTTCGGTGCAGCATGATGCTTGCTGTGTTTTGAATTCCACCAGCCAAGGCCCATGCCGGCAAAGAGATTAACCACGATCAGCGAGACCCACTCATTCCACTTCGGCGACACGAAGATCTGCCGGTGTGCGGCGTCGTGCCCCAGGAACGCGATCTGCGTCATCAGCAACGCCAGCACCACCGCGGTCACCATCTGCCACCAGGTGTCCCCCAGCAGGATGAAAGCCAGGGCCAGCACCAGACCAATCAGGGTTACCCCGATCAGCTTGGCCCAGTAGTAGCCGTAGTTCCGGCGCATATACCCGGCTTCCTGGATCTGCCGGGTCAAAGCCGTGAAGTCGCTGAGGTGCCGCTGGCGGGCCGGGCCAGCTGGCCGGTGTTTGCCTTCTCCACTCGAATCCACACTGGTACCCGTCATAACGGCGTCTTCCATAATTCACTTTCATATCGGCGGACGTAGTCCATGTCATATTAACGAACTGCACCGGGTCCGCCCCGTTTGGCCGGGGTGCAGGTCCGCTGCTGTATGCATTTCCGGCTGGCCGCCGTCAAAGCTAAGTCTGCTTATCGTATATGGAAGACGTCTTCTCCCTTTCACTAGGGGGCGGAACGCTGAGCCGTGTTGACGCGTAAGCCGGCCCGTTTCCGGATACTCGACACACGGTTTCAGAAGGCTCTCAGCAACTAGGAAGCGAACGGCAAGGCGCTTTTTCTACTGTGTTCACATGAGGTCATCCAGAACCACCGATACCCTGCCCGCGGCGTCGTCGTTGGTACGACGGCGCGCCCTGCGGGCCGTCTCGCTCCTCCTGGCAGGCGGCCTCGCCCTGACCGGCTGCGCGGCCGACGTCGCTTCCACCTCCGGCACGGCATCCCCCTCTGCTGCGAGTGATTCGAGCAGCAGCACGGCCGCGGACCCGAAAATGACGTCGGCGACGACGACGCGACGAAGACGACGTCCTGGTCAAACTTTCCCGTGACATTCGTCCAGCGTGCCGGCCTGAATCTCGCCGACCTGACCGATGAGCAGAAGACCGCAGCATTGGCGGTCCTGCAGGCACTGCTTAGCGACGAGGCGTACGACACGGTGTCCGGAATTATGGGTGGCGACGAGTACCTGCAGCAGAACAGCAGCAGCACCGAGCAGTCCCTCGGCCAGTACTACATCGCCTTCTTCGGCGACCCGTCTGACACCGGCGCCTTCGAAGTGCAGTTCGGCGGCCACCACCTCGGTATCAACGCGACCCTCGACGGCGCGACGGACGCGATCACGTTCGCTCCCACCCACCTCGGTGTGCAGCCTGCCGTTTACACCGACGCCGACGGCAATGAAGTGCGGCCGTTCGACGGCATCTACACCGATGCGTTCGCATTCTTTGACAGCTTGACGGGGGAACAGCAGGCGACGCTCACGTCGGGCGACGTCAGCATGTGTGCACCTGGCGATGCCTGTGATTTCGACGCCGGAGCCGGCCTCACCGGCGCCGATCTGACCGACGCGCAGAAGCAGTTGCTCCTCGATCTCACCGCGAACTGGTCCGGCATGGCTGACGAGCAGACCACAGCCGGCTCCCGGGCGAAGATCGAAGCCACACTCGATGACACCGTCATCGCGTGGTCCGGTGAGACCACATACGACATGAGCTCCGGGGACGGAATCTCGTTCTCGATCTCTGGGCCGAACGTTTATGTCGCCTTCCAGGCGCAGCAGGGCTCGGCAGGCGCAGATGTCGACGGAGTGTCCACCTCCGGCTGGGGACACGTCCACACCATCTACCGCGACCCCACGAACGACTATGCCAACAGCGTGACGCAGCAAACGGCCTCCGGTATGGGCGGCGGCAGCGGTCCCGCCGGCGGACCACCCGGCGGCGGCACCCCGCCCAACGGCGGCCCGCCCTCGAACTAGCCTCTCGACCCCCAGTAGTGGGTGTGCCGCGGGTTAGCTACTAGCGTTCACGCGTTCCTGGCGTTTACGTCCGGCCTTGGCAGCGAGGAACAACAAGGATCCGACCACTGCGTAGGCGGCGGCGCCGAGCCAGACGATCCCGCTTTGTTGTGTGAGGAGTGCGATGCTCGCAATGATCGCGAGAATCGGCAGAAATCGTGGGGCTGAGAAGTGGTCGTGGTCCACTTTGTCCTTTTTGAGGACGAGGACGCTGACGTTGGCAGAAAGGAACACCAGGAGTAGGAGCAGCACGGTGGTTTCGGCCAATGTGGCGACATTTCCGAGGAGGGTAAGGACGATCGTCAGTCCGGCAACCACAACAATGGAGACCCAGGGAGTGCGACGGCCTGGCAGCACCCGAGCGAAGGCGTGAGGGAGCAGTTCTGCTTCTGCCAATCCGTAGCCGACACGGCTGGCCATGACCATGAACAGCAGTGCTCCGTTGGCAATGGCGATCAGGGCGATGATGCTGAATAGTCCGGGCGGGATTCCGATGCCGCTGGCGGCGACGACGTCGAGCAGAGGTCCCGTGGAATCGGCCAGTTCGGCCGGGGGCATAACAATGACCGCACCGAGAGCGATGAGGAGGTAGACGACCCCAGCGGTGCAGATAGCACCGAACAGTGCGCGAGGGTAGGCCTTGGATGGGTTACGTACTTCCTCGGCCATGTTTGCTGCCGCCTCGAAGCCCAGGAAAGAGAAAAACGCGACGATCGATGCGGCGAAGGCGCCCTGGAACGGCGGTACGTCCGGCGCGAACTCGAGAAGCCGGGCGGGTTCCCCGTTGCCGGAGGCGAGGACGATGGCGGCCACGACGATGACGAGGACGAGGCCGGATACCTCGATGACAGAAGCTACGAGGTTCGCGGCGAGGGACTCCCGGACGCCGCGAAGGTTGATCAAGGTCAGCAAGATGATGAACGCGACCGCTGCGGGGGCGGACGGCACGTCAATGAGTGCGGTGAGGTAATCGCCCGCGAAGGCGTTCGCGAGGGCAGCGGCTGTGGTGATTCCTGAGGCCATCATCAGGAATCCGACGAGGAATGACACGTAGGGGATGCCAAAAGCCCGGTCGGCGTAGCGGGCGGCTCCTCCGGCGTGCGGGTACTT
The DNA here is from genome assembly GCF_025244825.1 of Arthrobacter jinronghuae. NCBI lineage: Bacteria > Bacillati > Actinomycetota > Actinomycetes > Micrococcales > Micrococcaceae > Arthrobacter > Arthrobacter jinronghuae. The sequence continues at coordinate 259,175 of NZ_CP104263.1, read as the reverse complement.
GGTGATCAGTTCCGCGTATGTCGCGGCAGTAAGTAGCGCGACGACCAGTGCGATGAGGAGGGGTATCCAGATCGCGCCACCGACGTCGGCGGCCATGGTACCCACGAGGGTGTAGATGCCGGCACCAAGGGTGTCGCCCACGATAAATGCGAACAGCAGCGGCACGCCGATTGCCCGCTTCAGCCCGGGCTGTGTGTCTGATGTGGCCGTGCCGGGTTCCTTCGTCATGGGGCTATTGGATTCTGTTTGTCGTCCCTGCGCAACTACTTTGGCGAAATCCGCTGCACCAAAAGCGTTGAGGCAAGTAGTCGAGCACTATTTACCGGCTCGCGTCCCGCTGACCCATCCCACAGCGGACGTCAGCGGCTAAAACCGAGGGTTGGGCAGAAGACGTATTCCGCTGGAGAGCGGTGACGACCTGTTGGACTGCGGTCCTGTGGAGGGCTTCTGGACGGCAGAGGACATCAACGCGCCTGGCCAGCGGTAGATCGCGGATTGGTTTGAGAACAATTCCGCTGCCAGGCGGCGGGGAGGCGGTGTGGCGGGGCATCAGTGCGATGGCAGGTCCGGCGGATACGATCGCGGCCGCGATGAAGAACTCGTTGATCCGGTGAGTGACGTTGAGGGGTTGGCCGGCGTGAACGGCAATCGCCTGCAGAGCAGGCATGAGCGGAAATCCGTCCTGAACGGACACCCATTCTTCATCGATGAGGTCGGCGATGCTGACGCTTGATGCGTTGGCGAGCCGGTGTTGTTCTGACATGGCGACGTCCAGGGGCTCGCGCACCAGCGGCAGGACGGTGATGGTTTCGGGCCACGGCGTGCTGTGCTCGAGGCGGTGCGCGATGACCAGGTCGTAATCCGCGGTCAGGGATGGGAATTCTTCCTGTCCCACATCCCGGTCGGAGCAGATCAGCCGCGGGCTGCCCTCATCGGATAGGGCCTGGAGCAGGGGGCCGAAGTAGGTCAGGCCCGCACTGTTGAACGCGCAGAGGCTCACCGTCGCGCGGGGGTCTTGGAGATAGTGGCTGACGGCCTGCTCAGCGGAGCGCATGGCAACGCTGATATCGACAGCAGCTCGGGCCAAGGCCTGACCGGCACCGGTCAGGACAAGATTCCGTCCCCGTCGTTCGGTCAGAGGAACCTCGACTCGACGCTGCAACGCCGTGAGTTGCTGCGACACGGCTGACGGAGAGACATGGAGCGCGCGGGCGACGGCGGCAAGGCTTCCCCGCTCGCCCAACTCCCTAAGCAACCGCAACTGGTGGAGATCCATAAGGGGAATCTAAACCATTAGTTCATCAAATGCCCTCTCGTCTTACGGGTACATTGCCATAAGACTTGCGGGGTGCCCTCCCCACGCCCCACTCCCGCCCCTCCCATACGCGACGAACGACGTCGCCCGCTCTCCTCACGTGTCGCTGCGCGCAGGGTGGACCTGTTCCTGCTCCTGGTCGCTATCGCGTGGGGCAGCAGCTACCTTGCAGCCAAAACCCTCACCGACACGGTCGGCGTCACCGTCATCCTCTCGCTGCGTTTTCTCATCACCACGCTGGCATTGGCCTTGATCTGGCTGATCTGGAAACGCCGCCGGGCCGTGCGCCGCGAACTCATAGTCGGCGTCGTCCTGGGTCTCACCCAGGCCGCGGTACTCATCCTCGAAACCCACGGGATCGCCGGCACCAGCGCGACGAACGCCGGGCTGATCATCAGTCTCGTCGTTGTTTTCACCCCACTCACTGAAAGCGTTGCCTTCCGGGTACGGGTGCCGCGCACGGTATTCATCGCGGGCGTCATCGCTGTCGTGGGCGTGTGCCTTCTTGTCTCCGGCGACGGATTCGCTGCACCGACTCTTGGGGACATGCTCGTGCTGGCCGCAGCCGTCGTCCGCTCCATCCACGTCACCGCGGTCTCCGCCCTTACCCGGGGCCGAGGTTACAGCGCGCTGAATTTGACCCTGGCCCAAAGCGCGGTCTGCGCCGTCGTCTATACCTGCGCCGATTACCAAGGTGTGCTTCAGGCAGTGCACAGCTTCGATGCGGGCGAATGGATGGGCGTGCTCTACCTTGGGCTGGCGTGCAGCGTGTTCGCTTTCCTCATCCAGACCTGGGCCATTCAACAAACATCCGCATCCCGGGTTAGCCTCCTGATGGGAACCGAACCCATCTGGGCCGTTCTTATCGGAACCACTATCGGCCGGGAAACCCTCACGCTTCTGGGCATCCTCGGTGCCGCACTCATCATTACCGGCACCTATCTGGGACTACGATCCGAAACACGCCACCGGGAAGCACCGATGCCGGCGGCTTGATGTGGTGTGGCGAAGGCTGGCCAGGGAACCTTGATGATCGTTAGTCTCGGCCCATGAGCGTATTCCCTCAGGTCCTTCACACGGTTCTCGACACTACTGACGTGCGAGGACTGGCTGAGTTCTACCGCCACCTGCTCGGGCTCCAGTACCGGCCAGGAGATGAGCCCGTGGGTGAGGGCATGCCTGACGACGTCGATTGGCTCGTTCTCACTGATGGACAGGGCGACCGCAAGCTTGCTTTTCAGCACGTTGATCATTTGAAGCGGACAACATGGCCGCTGCCTGATGTGCCGATGCAGATGCACCTCGACCTGACAGTTCCTGACCGGGAGACACTCGAGCATCATCACTCCAGGGCGTTGGCGTTGGGGGCAGAGCTCCGCTTCGACCGTACGGACGACCCGAACGAGCCGTTGTACGTTTACGCCGATCCGGCCGGTCATCCGTTCTGCATCTTCGTAGCCTGAAGCGAGCATGACGTCCGCTGTCCGTAGAAGGATCCCTCACCGCGACAGAAACGAGTCAGGCCGAGGCAACGGGCACTTCCCGGCCGACGATCACGGCCAGGAGGTCGTCCAGCGTTCCGTGGCACTTCTCCACCTCGGGTAGGTGGTAGAACGTGCTGGTGGTCTCGGGGTTATTGATGTCCCCGTCCGCGGAATGCAGGATTGTCCTTCTGCCTTGAGCGATTGCGATGCCAAGCTCAACATGCGTGCCCTTCCCGCCCGGAAGCAGGATAACGACGACGTCGGCTCGCATCACTGCATCCCTCTCCTGCTGCCCGATAGAGCGCAGATCGTCGAGGGTGACTGTCCCCGCATTGCGTGCTGACGCGTTCTGCGTCCAGTCGTACGTGTTGACGTAGCCCTTGCTTTCCAGGGTTTGCGCGACGTACCGGACATTGGCGATATTCCTGAAGCTCGACGCAACATAGAACCTTTTCAAAGCTTCTCCCTCCTGATTGGAACTGCGGCCATTGTTCCTTACTGAGCCGGCACTCATAAATGCCCCTATCTGTCCGCAGCAGCCACGTAGCGATGCCGCTCACACATCGGCGGGAGGCGTCCAGTTTGACCTTCTACCTACTAGAGGCCTCATGGTTGATTCCATGACCCAGCGACCCCTTCTCTCTATCGGCGATTTCGCCCAGATGACCGGACTCCCGGCGCAGACCCTGCGCTACTACCACCGTCAGGGCCTTCTGGAACCAACCCAGATCGACGAGGAAACCGGGTACCGCGGCTACACCTTCGACCAGACGCACCACGCTCTGCTGATCATGGCCCTGCGCCGGGCAGCGGTGAGCATCAGTGAGATCCGGACCATACTGGCCAATCCCGATCTGCTGCCCGAAATCCTCACCGATCATCAGACCGAATTGACGCGTGAACGAAGCCGGCAGGACAGTGCAATGGCCCAGGCCTGGCAACTCGCCACGGGGTGGCCGCGGGCCGAGGTCCGGGACAGACCCACGGCTGCGGCGGTAATCCGCCAGGTGCCGGGTGAAACAGCCGCATCGGACGGCGTGATGCTGCCAAAGCGGGTCCGTACGGCAGCGGAGGCACTGCGGCGCGAACTCGTGGACGCCGGCGTGGAGGTCGCCGGGCCGCCCTGGTGCCAGTACGCGCTCGAGACCGCCGCGGACAAGGAGAAAGCAAAGACGCCTCAGGGGCCGGACTGGATTGTCGCCGTGGACCTTCGCGCAGCCGGTGCCCTACACCCGCTTCCCGGCAACGCCGCCGTCCTGCACCTCCCCGGCCGCCGGGAGTTCAGCGTGGCCCTACCCGCAGTGCCCACGATGGCGGCTTACGCTGCGGCGGTCGAATACCTGACGAGAACCCTTGTGGAGCAGGAACTGGTGCCGGATTTCAGCCGATTCCGTTACGTCCTCGGGCAGGACCACGTGGAGCTCGTCCTGGCGGTTGACCCAGGCAACCTCGCATAATCCCCCCGAGGTGTATCCGTGTTCAGCATTGATACCGCTGCAGACTGCACCCATACTCAAAGCAAATGCAGTTTGTTGCACGAACCTCCGGCCAACCCCTAGGAGCGAGATGTCCGGGCCAACGCTGGCCAAATCAACGATGAGGTTCGGAACCCGGCTCGGTCTCGCCGCCGTCGTTCTAATTGTTCTGGGTTCATTCATCAACAGGAACTTCGGCATCGGAGATAGCCGGAGCGTCGGCCTGATCCCCATGCTCTGGGAATCAGCACCTGCAGCCGTGCTGATATCGCTCGTTTACCTGATCTTGCTGGTGCTTTGCGTGTTGCTCTCCGCCCTACTGATCACGACCTCCCTGGTTATCCGCCATGCCGAGGCGAGCGAAGAAGCAACGACGACGACGGAATCTGCTTCCGATTCGCTCTAGAGGACCCTCGAACGGCGGTCGGTGTTCGTGTCAGCTCATCCCCAAAAGGGACGATACGGAATGCATGATGAACAGCCCCACGGAGAACGCGACCGCCGCAATGGACACCCACAGAGCCACCCGCTGCAGAATCCGGTTTCCGGTATTGCGCCTCATCCGCAAGACCGCCCAGATGAGCATCGCGATGGCAATGAACGGGAGCATCCAATACACGAAGCCCGCAATGGAGCCAACGAGCAGCCAGATGTCGGCCCAGGAACGCGTCGGACCGGGTCCTGGCGCGGGAGCCGGCGTGGCGGCGGCAGCCACCTGCTCCACGGGCCCGAATTCGACGACGATACGTTCAGCAGTCTTCTCCGAAGCACCCTCCTGAGCGAGCATCTCGGCCGCATCCTCGCGCATCGCTTGGACCGTTTCAGCGCGCTCCCGAGGATCGGCGCCGATCAGGGCGCGGTCGAGGTCGGCGAAGTAAGCCTCCAGAAGTGCAGGCATCGGTTCGGTGGTGTTCATGGGGTCTCCTTGATCATGGTCGTGACGTCCGCGGCGAACAGGTGCCAGGTCTCGGTAAAGACCTTCAGGGCGTTCTCACCCTCATCGGTGAGGTGGTAATAGCGGCGGGGAGGTCCGACCGGGGATGGCTCCAGCGTTGTGGTTACCCACCCCTGTTGCCGTAGCCGTGAAAGCAGTGGATACAGCGTGCCTCCGCTGGCGAACAGGACTTTCCGCTCCCCGAGGCGCTCGGCGATCTCCAGTCCGTACGCGGCCCCGGAGCGCAGACAAGCGAGAACACAGTAGTCCACGGTGCCCTTGCGGAGTTGCGTCAAAACCGATTCGGGGGAAGGTGCCATGCAATGCAGGCTACCGGTAGGTTGTAATGCAAGCAACCCCCTTGTTCCCGCCGCCGTCGCCGACGTGACTACTCTGGGGAGATGGCAACAGTAATCCTCGTGCGGCACGGCCGCACCACCGCGAACGCCTCCGGAGTGCTGGCCGGCCGGACCCCCGGCGTCGAACTCGACCAGGTGGGCCGCGACCAGGCCGCCGCGACCGGCGACCGGCTCGCCGTCGTGCCCGTGGTCGGCGTAGTGTCCAGTCCCCTCGAGCGCTGCCGGCAGACCGCCCAGTTCATCCTCAACCGCCAGTCGGGCACCCCGCATGCGCCGGTCGACGCCGACCTCACCGAGTGCGATTACGGCTCCTGGCAGGGCCGCACGCTGGAGGAGCTCGCGAAGGAGAAGCTGTGGGCGACGGTGCAGTCGCAGCCCTCCGCCGTCACCTTTCCCGGCGGCGAGTCCATGGCCGCGATGCAGGCCCGCTCCGTGGCGGCGATCCGGCGCCATGATGCAGCCTTCGAGGCCGAGCACGGGCCGGGGGCCGTGTGGGTGGCGGTGAGCCACGGCGACATCATCAAGTCGGTCCTCGCCGACGCGCTCGGCATGCACCTCGATATGTTCCAGCGCATCAACGTGGGTCCGGCCTCCGTGTCGATCGTGCACTACGGCACGGGACGCCCCACCGTCCTCGCGACCAACACCGACGCCGGGGACCTGTCCTGGCTGGCGGCCAGCCCGACGTCGGCCGACGTCGGGCTGGCCGCCAGCCCGACGTCGGCCGACGCACCGGTCGGCGGTGGTGCAGGTCACGCGGCGCCGCCGGCCCGATGAGCCTAGAGTAGTTCCATGCCTACAACCGTTCACGATTTCGACTGGCCGGACCGCGTCGTCGTCGGCACTGTCGGCGTTCCGGGCCAGCGCACGTTCTACCTGCAGGTGCGCACCGGCAAGCAGATTGTCAGCATTGCCCTGGAGAAGCTGCAGTCGGCCCAGCTCGCCGAGAAGATCGACGAGATCCTCGACCAGCTGATGACCGTCGACGGCAACCCCTTCCACGTTCCCGCGAGCACTCCCCTGGAGCTCGTCGACAATGACGATCTCGAGGCGGTTCAGGAACAGTTCCGCGCCGGCGTGATGAGCCTGGGCTGGGATCCGACGACGGCGCAGGTCGTCATCGAGGCCTACCCCCTCGACGAGGTGGATGAGGACGACGACGGCTTCCTCGAGGAGGACGACGACGAGACCGACGACGCCGAAGAGGTGCTGCGGGTGCGGATGCCGGTCGGCACGGCTCGGGCCTTCGCCAAGCGCACTCGGGAAGTGGTAGGCGCCGGGCGTCCGATCTGCGTGATCTGCGGCCAGCCGATCGACGCCGACGGGCACACCTGCACCTTCCCCGAGGCCTGATGCCCGCGCCCGACCTCGTGACCGCCGAGCTGACGCTCACCGGGCGGCTCACGACAGCGTCGAACGCCACCTTCCTGGGCAGCATCGGCGACGCCGCCGTGGTCTACAAACCGATCGCCGGCGAGAAACCGCTCTGGGACTTTCCCGAGGGGTGCCTGGCGCACCGCGAGGTCGCCGCCTACCTGGTGTCGGAGGTGCTGGGCTGGAATATCGTGCCGCGCACCTGGCTGCGTGACGGCCGCTTCGGTGAAGGCATGGTCCAGCTCTGGCAGGAGACCGACCCGGAGCAGACCGCGGTGGACCTGGTGCCGGAGGAGGACGTTCCGGACACCGGGTGGAAAGAGGTCCTCCAGGGGCAGGATGAGAGCGGGGGGATCGTTTCCTTGATTCATGAGGACACTCCGGCGCTGCGGCGGATGGCCGTGTTCGATGTCCTGGTCAACAATGCCGACCGCAAGGGCGACCACATCCTCCCCATGGGCGATGGGCACCGGTACGGCGTGGACCACGGGCTGACCTTCCACAGCGAGCACAAGCTGCGGACCGTGCTGTGGGGTTGGATCGGCGACGAGCTGAGCGCCGAGGAACTGGCGGGCATTGACCGGGTGCTTGAAGGGCTGGATGGTGAGCTGGGCTCGCAGCTGGCGAAGCTGCTCACTGCTGAAGAGATTGAGGCGTTTGCCGCGCGCTGCGTCCGGCTGCGCTCGGCTGGGGTGTTTCCCGCTCCGAGCGGTGACATGCCTGCGGTGCCATGGCCGCTGTTCTAAGATTTCGTTGCACAAACCCGTGAGGGGCCCCGCCTGTCGGCAGGGCCCCGCACGGGCTGGTCTGAAACAGGCGGGAACTACACGTCCTGCCGGGTCCTGTTCACGATCTTGGATCGCAAGGTCACCGCCAGCACTATGAGGAGCAGGGCGTAGAGCACCAGCGGGATGGGCCCGGTCACAAACACGGAGTAGTCACCGTTGGATGAGAGCAGGGCATCGCGCATGCTCGTTTCCGCCAACGGGCCCAGCACAACACCGATCATCAAGGGGGCCAGGGGCATCCCGTGACGACGCATGAGGAAGCCGACCAGGCCGAGCCCGAGCAGCATCAGCAGATCGAACACCGCCCCGGAGGTGGCGTAAACGCCCAGACCGCAGAAGACGGTAATCCCGGCGTATAGGTACGGGGCCGGGATCAGCAGCAGCTTGGCCCACAGCCCGGCGAAGGGCAGGTTGACGATGAGCAGCACGATCATCGCGATGAAGAAGCTTGCCAGCAGCGCCCACACCAAATCAGGCGATCGGTCGAAGAGCAGCGGTCCCGGCTGCAGCCCGTACTGCTGGAACGCGGCGAGCATGATCGCGGCGGTCGCCGAAACCGGCAGGCCCAGCGCCAGCAAAGCTCCCATCGCGGTGCCTGTGGTGGCGTTGCCGGCGGCCTCCGGAGCGGCCAAGCCGCGGATGGCGCCTTTGCCGAACTTCGGCTGTTTGCGGCGCCGGTCAATGCGCCGCTCCACGTCGTAGGAGATGAAGGTCGGAATCTCGGACCCGCCGGCCGGGATAACACCGAAGGGCAGTCCGATGGCGGTGCCCCGGGCCCAGGCCGGGGCTGCCTCTTTGAGCTCGGCACGGGAGAGGAAAGGGCGGCCGGCGGAGCTGATTTGCTGGCCGGTCGGATCGCGGCGGATCCGGGAGGCGATATGGAATACCTCGCCCAGGGCCAGGATGGCTACGGTCACGGTAATCAGGGAGATGCCGTCGAACATCTGGGGCGCACCGAAGCTGAAGCGTTCCGCACCCGAGAACGGGTCGATGCCCACCGTGGCGATACCCAGGCCGATCACCAGCGCCGCGAGGCCCTTCACCACTGAGTCCGACACCACGGAGGACGTGGCGACGAAAGCGAATAAAGCCAGCGCGAAGAACTCGGCGGGGCCGAAGTTCGCTGAGAAATCCGCCAGGGCCGGAGCGAGGAAGACGACAAGGACAGATGCGACCATGCCGCCGATGAACGCGCCGATGGCCGCGGTGGCCAGCGCTTGGGGGGCCCTCCCGTCCTTGGCCATTTTGTGCCCCTCGAACGTGGACGCGATGGCCGAAGCCTGCCCCGGAGTGTTCATGAGGATGGCCATGGTGGAGTCGCCGAACATGCCGCCGAAGTACACGCCGGCGAACATGATGAACGCGGCAGTCGGATCGAGGGCAAAAGTGATGGGCAGCAGCAAGGCCACTGCCATCGAAGAGCCCAGTCCCGGCAGGACACCGACGGCGGTGCCCAGCAGGCAGCCGACAAGTACCCACAGCAGGTTCATTGGGGTCAGGGCGGAAGAGAAGCCTTCCGCCAAGAGGTTGAGTGAATCCATGTCAGAAACTGCCTCCAAGAATGCCGGAGGGGAGGTTCAGTCCCAGGCCGACCGAGAATGCCAGATAGATTGCGCTGCTGATCAGCAGGGCGAAAGAGACGTCGAACAGCGGGCGGCGGCTGCCGAAGCCCTTGGCGACGAACCAGAACAGCATGGCGGCGGCGATAATCCAGCCTAGGGTTTCCAGAGTCAGGGCAAACAGCAGGAAGCCTCCGGCCGACCAGAGGACTGCCGACCAGTCCGTGAAGGTTCGATACGTCCGTGCGGAAGTCTCGGTGGGATGTTCCGGCGAGCGCAGGTAGTGCAGCGCCAGCAGAACGGCCAGGACGTATCCGGCGACCATCAGGATGCCGGGGAAGAATTTCGGGCCGGGGAAGTCCGTGCCCTCCCCCACGTCCATCGTCAGGATGCCGATCAGCAGATAGGTGCTGAAGAGCACCATGAGCAGCGAGAGAAGCAGCCCGCTGCGGCCGTCCCGCCATGAGGTCCGGACGGCTGGCGTGGCGTCTGGCGTGCCGGCTGGTTGGGGCCGCTGCGTCTCCGCCATGCCGGTGGGCGGGGGCACTGGATTACTCATCAGCCGATCTCCTTCACGAGTTCGCCGATACGCTGCTGCTCGGAGATCATGAACTCATCGAACTCGTCTCCGGAGAGGTACACATCGACCCATTTGTTGCGCTCCACGGCGTCCCGCCACTCAGGAGTCGCGATGGTTTCCTCCACCAGGGTCCTAAGCTCCGCGAATTCCTCATCCGTGATTCCCGGAGGAGCCAGTATGGCCCGCCAATTGGCCAGATCCACGTCGTAGCCCTGCTCGGTCAAGGTGGGGATATCGACGCCGTCCAGCCGCTGCGGGGCGGCCAGTCCGAGTGCGCGCAGGCGCCCGGAGTCAATCTGGTCTTCCACATCCTTGTAACCGGACGTGGCAGCTTTGGCGGTGTCCGTGATGAGTGCCTGGGCCGCCTCGCCGCCGCCGGATTTCGGAATGTACGTGGTGTCGGAGGGATCCACTCCGGCAGCGAGGGCGAGTTCGGTCATGACCAATTGGTCAAAGGTGCCGCCGCCGGTCCATGCAATCGCCGCCGGGTCGGCTTTCCAGGCCTGCACCAGGTCGTCGAGGGTCTTGTATGGGGAGCTGGCCGGAACCACGACGACGTCGTACTCCTCCACCACCCGCGCGATGGGCCGCACGTCGTCGTGCGTAACCGCGGAGTCCAGCTGCGCTACGCCGGCGACCAGCCCCGCGCCGGTGACCATCAGGTTGTTTGCCTGCCCGGACATGGTGGAGAGCTGGCCGAGGCCGATGGTGCCGGCTGCCCCGGGGATGTTCACTACCTGCGTGTTGTTCACCAGGCCGTTGGCGCGCATGGCCTGCTGCTGCTCGCGCATGAACATGTCCCAGCCTCCGCCGGCACCTGCGGGGGCAATCAGGGTGAGATTTGCGCGAATGTCCGAACCGCCGGATGCGGACTGGATGGAAACGAAGGTGGCCAGGCCGATCGTGGCAGCAGCCACGATGCCATAGACGGCCATAAAGACCGGATGCTTGCGACGTGCGCCGGACCCGGCTCGATCTGGTGATGAACTCACGAAATCAACTGTCCTTAGTGGGGGTGGTAGAGACATAAAAGCTGGCCGGTACTCAGCGTTGAGCCGACCACCTAATGACCCTAAGTGATCTGAGTCATATTGAGGGAGTCGGCTTGGCCGCCGCGCTTAATAAATTGCGAAGGTTTTGCTTTTTCTACTTGGCGTGGAGAACCTGAAGGACAATCCCCTCCTACCTCGGAGTACTTATGACCGTCATTGTTGCCCGCACCAGCACCCCCGAGGGCGAAGCTGCACTAGCCGCCTCGCTCGAAGAAGCCCGACGCCGTCAGGAAGACCTGGTGGTTTTCAACCTCGAGGGCACTCAGCTCGACCCTGAGGGCCCCGAGCTTCAGGGCGTTCCGGTCACCTTCCGGCTGCCGGATGCCCGTGACCGCGACGCCGTGGGGGATTTCCTCGACGCCGCCGAAGAGGTGGGCGCCTCGGCCGTGGTGATCGGAGTGAGGCACCGCAGCAAGGTGGGCAAGTTCCTGCTCGGCAGCACAGCGCAGCAGATCCTGCTGGAGGCCAATGCTCCGGTGATTGCGGTTAAAACCCCTCAGTCCTAAGGAAGGACGACGGCGAGACGCCGGGACACGGCGACAGCCGCCGTACTCAGCGTCCGCCGGCGGCCAGTGCCCTGGGTGGGTGTTTCATTGCCCTACCGGCTTACGCATTTGCGTGGAGACGGTCTCATAGCCCAGGGACTCATACAGGTCATGGGCCACGGTGTTGTAGCCGAACACATTGAGGCCCAGCGTCGCAGCACCCTGTTTGGCGGCGGCACCCTCCGCCAGCTGCATTGCGGCACGGCCGTAGCCCTTGCCCCGGTAATCTTCGTGGATCTCGATATCCGAAACCCACCACGCGTCTGCCCTATCCCCGGTTTGCGAGATCCAGAGATACCCGACGACCGTGGACGCTCCGTTGCCATCGAGGGCGACGACGTCGTAAACGAGCTGGCCCGGCGCGATCTGCCCGTCCGGGAACGACGCCGCGAACCCCGCCCGCGCTTTCTGCGCCGCCACTTCGGTGGACTCTCCTGACTCGATGCGTGATTGCTCGTAGCCGCGGCGCGATTCCTCGAGCCACGCGGCGAATCGTTCGGCCGGCATCACACGTAATTCAATTGTCATTCGCTCACTCCAGGGGGTAGGCGATCGTTTCCGGGGCGTCCATGGAACTGATTGTGCTGCCATTTAACAGCGGAAACGAACTCCGGCCACATTGAGGCACGGTATGACGTCACGAGGCCGCAACAGTGTGACAAGAAAGGCCCCCAGTGACAGACTCGCGGCTAGCCGTCCGCCGAAAATGCGGATACCTTGGCGGCTGTCTCGATGAATACTAGGAGTAAATATGTCACCTACACCGAGCGATGCAACGCTTGAAGAAATTACGAAACTGATTAATTTCGATACGGTCAGCCGGGACAGCAATCTTCCGCTGCTCGGCTACGTGGGTGAACGCCTCAGTGCTCTGGGCATCGAATCAAAGCTCATCCACGATGCAACCGGGCAGAAGGCAAATCTGCTGGCAACCATTCCCGCAGGCGATGGCACGCGGACCGGCGGCATTGTGCTCTCCGGGCACACCGATGTTGTTCCGGTTGACGGACAGGATTGGAGCTCCGATCCGTTCACCCCTGAGATACGCGACGACAAGCTTTATGCCCGTGGCGCCTGCGACATGAAATCGTTTATCGGCGTGGTGATGGCCAAACTCGACTCAATGGTCGAGGCCAAACTCAGTGAACCTATCCACCTAGCCTTCTCCTACGATGAGGAAGTCGGCTGCATCGGAGCGGTTGACCTGGTAGCGGCTATCACCGCCGACGGCCTGAAGCCGCGCGGCGCCATCGTTGGAGAGCCCACCTCCATGCGTGTGGTGCGCGGGCACAAATCGGTCAATGTCATCAAGGTAGATTTTCACGGAATTGCGGCACATTCCTCACTGACCACTCTGGGCGTCAACGCGATTTCCGCGGCCGCCGACTTTGCGGCATTTGTTAATGCCAAAGCCAGGGAATTCGCCAGCACCGGCGCCGCCGATGAAGCCTACATCGTCCCTTACACCACCACCACGGTGAACCAGATCCAGGGCGGTATCGCGGTAAACACCATTCCGGCGCTATGCACGCTTCACTTTGAATTCCGCTCCATCGGTGCCGATGACCCGGTAGCGCTCATCGAAAGCTTCCGCGCCGAAGCACTGTGCATTGAAGCGCTCATGAAGGCCCAAAACCCCGAAGCACGCGTCGAATTCACAGTGCTGGCCCAGACCCCCGGGCTCGATACCCCCGCCGAGGCCTCGATAGTCTCCTTGGCGGCCGACCTCGGCGGAACGCCGAGCCCGGATAAGGCAACCTACGGCACCGAGGCGGGGTTGTTCTTCAACGCGGGCATTCCCACGGTTGTCTGCGGCCCCGGCGACATTGCCCAGGCGCATGCACCTGATGAATTCATCGCCCTGGAACAGATCGCCGAGTGCGAATCATTCATCGACAACCTTGTGAAAGCCCTCACCGCCTAGCCTGCCAACACTTACGCCCACCAGGAGCACCTCATGAGCGCACCAACGACGATAACGCCGAAGCAATTTCAAGACGCCAAGAAGGCGGTGATTAGTAGTTCGATTGGTGCCGCCCTCGAATGGTTCGACATCATCGTCTACGCAACCTTCGCAACCGTCATTGCGAAGAACTTCTACCCGGATTCGGACCCGACGTTCGCACTGATCCTGACCTTTGCCACTTTTGCGATTTCCTACGTCGTCCGCCCCCTGGGCGGCATGGTGCTGGGTAGTTACGCAGACCGCAAGGGACGCAAGAATGCCCTGTCACTGACCCTGCTGCTGATGATGGTCGGGACGCTGATCATGGCGCTGGCACCCACCTACGCAATGGTGGGCATGTGGGGCGGGGTCATCATCCTGCTCTCGCGCCTCATCCAGGGATTCTCCGCGGGCGGCGAATTCGGCACGGCAACTGCATTTCTGATTGAAACGGCACCGCATAAGAAAGCGTTCTATGCCTCTTGGCAGGTGGCAAGCCAGGGCGCCGCGATGGTGCTGGCCTCAGGCTTTGGCTTCGCGCTGACCGAGGGACTCTCCGAAGAGGCACTGAACAGCTGGGGCTGGCGTGTGCCGTTTATCGTCGGCCTGCTCATTGGCCCGGTAGGACTCTACATCCGCGCCAAGCTCTCCGAAACCGAGGATTTCGTTCACGGGGAAAAGGTGTCCTCTCCGGTTAAGGCACTGCTCGTGAATCACTACGGGCGCCTGCTTGCCGCTTCGGCTGCCGTTGGTGTTGCGACCATCTCCGTCTACATGATTCTCTACATGCCGACGTTCGCTGTGACGAACCTGGGAATCCCGGCAACCGCGGCATTCCTTGGCGGCGTGGTCGCCGGTCTTATCACCCTCGTGGGTGTGCCGTTTGTTGGTCATCTGGCGGACCGGGTGGGACCCGCCAAAGTTATGACCTATGCGGCACTCGGTGCGCTGCTCCTTGCCTGGCCGCTGTTCCAGCTCATGGTCACCAACCCAACGGTTCCAACACTAGTGCTCGTCATAGGCTTGCTTGGTGTCATTATGGCGTTCTACTTTGGACCGCTTCCGGCCCTGCTCTCCTCGATGTTCCCGGCAGCAATTCGAGGAACCGGACTGGCCATCACCTATAACGTGGGGGTGACGCTGCTGGGCGGTATTGCGCCGCTGGTGCTGACCTGGCTGCTGGATGTCACCGGGTCACTGAGCGCACCGGGCTTGTACTACATGGCCATCGCCGTGATTTCCCTGGTCGGCCTGTTCTTCGCGCGGACGCGTTACAAGCAGCCGTAAGGACTCAGCGTCAGCAGACTCCAGTCCTACGAAGGCCCCACTCTCTGTCATTTAGCAGCGGAGTGGGGCCTTTGCGACGCCGGCTCCCTCACCCGCGCGGCTCCTACGCGCTGCCGCCGTCCTCAACGCGGTTTGGGAACAGGATGTCATTATTACCAGCCCTCCGGCATCTCATCTATGGGCTCTTCCATGGCTGACGCCCGCCAATCTTCATCGATCTGTTGAACCTGGAGTGCACAATCCACGGGCAGCAGATCCAGAAGCGCCCAGTGCATAGCCGCCAACTCTGCGTCCAAGACGGTGATGTAGATTTCCACGTTGGGCGGCGTCTCATCAATGATGAGCAGGTCATTGAGCGCAAGAATCAGCTCTACTCGGCCCGTAAGAACAGACAGTGGAGTTCCGCGGACACCATTCAAGTTACCCAGGCATTCCCAGACCTTAAGTAGTTTGGCGCGTCCGTCGCAAAAGGGTGGAGTTTCCGGACCGGAACGGCAGATTTCCAGGATGCTGAGCATGGTCATTATCGGGAGAGCTTTACCGCGACGATAACTGTCGATGTACTGCTCGATGAGGGGCCAGACCGTGGCAATGCCCCGACTTAGCCGGGAGGAATCAACATCGCCGGCGGCGCGGGCGAGGTGGGACGCCCAGAGGAACAGAGCGGGGTCTGAGGGAAGGGATGAGGAAGGCATGAGGCGGGTCCTTTCATAGGCGTTTAAACAAAAAGCCCTCACCTTGGCGAAGGCGGGGCTGGAATTTCGTGTAGCTGATTGTTACCGGGGGGAGGTATGCCTCCTCCATTGATCCGGGGTGTTTTCCGAAGTATTGGAACTTCATCGTTGTGGCGTGGAAGGTACACCGCTGGTCGATACGCGTCAGAACTTCCTCATAGCCAGGAGTGTGTCGTCGTCGAGCCCGCCAATGACTGGTTGTAGGCCTCTCGGCTACCCCTAACAGAGCCTTCCAGACAGCGATGAGTGAGGACTTAAGATCCGCAGTGATGACGGTTCTTTCCGCACGGACAATCTGTCCGTTGAGTTCGTTGATGGTGAGCACTGAGAACAACCGACGACTCGCCAGCCGCGTAGCTACTGAGTCCATGATTACTTCGAACAGATCCCCGCTATTGACTCTGGTGCCTACTTTTGATCGTGTGACGGGCCGACGGTAGGCACTGTCGACAGGGCCTGCAAAGAGAGTGGACATGGTGGTTCCTTCCTGATTTGGGTATAAAAAAAGGCCCCGTGAGGGCCTGCTGCGCTTGAACGAACAACTGAGGGATTTACTAGGTGAGGGCGGGAGGACTCGACTTCGACTGTAGGAACAGCCAGTCAGTCACATGTGGCCACACAGCGGTTCGCAGTGGTTTTCAAATCTTTGTTCTACTTTTAAATCTAGCAACAACTTCCGGGACACCACCAACTTCCCGGCAATAGAGGTCACCGAACTGCAATAACCAGAGATAACGTGTCCTGATATCCAATTATCCTGTCACTTCCATTACACGATCAACTTGATTCAATACCTTCCATGCACGGTGCCGACTAGAGCAGCTGCCGCGCGTTGGCCTTTGCCAGGTCGATGAGTTCGCGGCCGTTGCCGGCTAGCACCGTGCGCATCGCGTAGACCGCAAAGCCCGTGGCCTGTTTCGCGTCGATCTTCGGCGGCATGGAGAGCTCCTGCCGCTCCACCGCGACTGAGACAAGCGCGGGGCCGTCGTACGCGAACGCGCGGCGCAGGGCGCCCTCGAGGCCCTCCGGACGCTTAACGCTCTCGCCGTGCATCCCCACCGCCTGTGCGACCGCACCGAAGTCCGGGTTCTCGAGCCCGGTCCCGAAGTTGACGATGCCCGCCGCCTTCATCTCCACCTCGACGAAGCTGAGCGCCGCGTTGTCGAACACCACGATCTTAATCGGCAGCCGATGCTGCACCGCTGTCAGCAGCTCACCGAGCATCATCGCCAGGCCGCCGTCGCCCGCGAGGACCACCACCTGCCGGTTCCGGTCCACCGCCTGGGCGCCAAGACCCAGCGGGGTCGCCGCCGCCATAGTGCCGTGCCAAAAGGAGCCGATCAGGCGCCGTCGCGCGCCGATGTGCAGGTGCCGGGACGCCCAGATGACGGGAGTGCCGACGTCGGGCAGGAAGACCGCGTCGTCGGCGGCGAGCTCG
The DNA here is from genome assembly GCF_025244825.1 of Arthrobacter jinronghuae. Taxonomy (NCBI): domain Bacteria; kingdom Bacillati; phylum Actinomycetota; class Actinomycetes; order Micrococcales; family Micrococcaceae; genus Arthrobacter; species Arthrobacter jinronghuae. The sequence continues at coordinate 242,306 of NZ_CP104263.1, read as the reverse complement.
TCGATCAGGTGGGCCAAGTGCTGCGGATGGATGGTGCCCGGGCCTTGCTTCTCGAGGTCGTCGAGCTGCGCGCGGGTGCGGCGGTAGTGGTCAAGGGACTTCTCGAGGTGGGTGCGGTTCGACTTCCGCTCGAGCAGCGGCAGCAGCGCCGACGCCGTCGCGCGCACCCCGCCGACCAGGCCCTGGGTGAGCGGCACGCGGCGGCCGAGCTGCTCGCCCCGGAGGTCGACCTGCAGGATCTTCGCCTTCTTCGGGTAGAACTGCTGGTACGGGAAGTCGGTGCCGAGCATCAGCAGCGCGTCGCAGTCCTCCATCGCCCGGTATCCGGACGCGAAGCCCAGGAGCCCGGTCATGCCGACGTCGAACGGGTTGTCGTGTTCGATGAATTCCTTGCCGCGGAGGGCATGCACAATCGGCGCGCCAAGGGCGTCGGCGAGGGCGAGGACCTCCTCGCGTGCCCCCTCCACGCCGGCGCCCGCGAGGATCGTCACCTTTCCACAGGCGTTCAGGGTGGTCGCTGCCTCCTGCAACTCCACCGGGGAGGGCACGATGACCGGGTCGGTGCGGCGGACCGTGAAGACGCGTTCGTCCGCGGCGTCTTCAAGCGCGGTGTCGCCCGCCATCACGAGCACGGCGACGCCCCTCTTCTCGATGGCCGTGCGCATGGCGATCTCCAGCAGGCGCGGCATCTGCTCAGGGCTCAGGACCATTTCGCAGAAGACCGTGCAGTCGCGGAACAGCTCGGTGGGTCGGGTCTCCTGGAAGTACTGGCTGCCGATCTCGTCGCTCGGAATGTGCGATGCGATCGCGAGCACGGGCACCCGGCTTCGGTGCGCGTCGTAGAGCCCGTTGATGAGGTGCATGTTTCCGGGGCCGCAGCTGCCCGCGCACACCGCGAGCTCGCCCGTCAGCGCCGCCTCCCCGGCGGCAGCGAACGCGGCCTCCTCCTCATGCCGGGTGAGCATCCACTCGATGCCCTTCTCCCGGCGGATCGCCTCGGTCACCGCGTTCAGGGAATCGCCGGGAACTCCCCAGATCCGCTGGATCCCGTTGGCGGCGAGGTTGTGGACGACGGTCTCGGCGATCGTGGGCATGCTGCTCCTCAGGTCGGCGCACTCGGATGGCCGTCAGTCTAGGCGGCGGGATCGGGTGGGGCCAGAGGGGTGGCGGGTGCTGGGCTCTACGCTCCCGCGAGCACTCCCTAGGAGCTCGCGGGTAGTAACGACGCCGACGCCGCGCAGGAACACTGGCGCGATAGGCCAGGACTGGGACCCGACGACGGGCCCACCTGCCCCCCCTTAACGGTACGTCCCTCGTGTGCCCTCCGGCACTCGGATCCTTATCAAACACAGAGAGTGTCGGACCGGAAGCTCTGGACCTTCCTATATATCGCGGAGTCCTAAGACTTTGGCCAGCGTGTTGGGAATGTCAAAGGTCGCCCCCCAGGTAACCGCAACAAGATCGTCATACTTATCATCGGTTCGGAGTAGATCGACTACGTCTCCTTCGAAGACGTAGTCCTGAGCCGCAACGGCGAGTGCTTGCATGCTGAAATCCGCGTACTCACTGGGAGAATTGAAGTAGATAGAGTAATTGCCGTCGTTTTGCTTCGCATACGAGACATTCCATTTGGCTTGGAGCGCTTCAAGTATCGGAATGATGCTTTGTGTCTTATCAAGGGGATCGAAGAGGTCGAGGCCTACAGTTATTCGGTCGGAGTCATCTGGGTATGTTCCCTCCCAGACGACGTTCACGTGGTGTTCGAATTCGATTTCTCGAAGGTTCCGTGGAGAACTTTCGAAAAAGTCGGTATTGAGATAGCCTCTCAGGCTCTGAGTGAGCCAGAGAATCGGGACATTCACGAGGTTGTGATGCAACGATCCTGGGCCCAACGAGAGCGCTCGTTTGGCATCTTCAATAATTTCTTTGCAGTGGTAGTCCTTACAGAAGCGAAAGTAGTGAGCGGTCATACGCGGCAACCCTTCCCAGAGAGAATTATTCGCCACCGGGTACCGTCCCTGCATGACCTCAAAGTCTTTTTGGAGCTGCTCCTTGAGGGGCGAATCTAATTGCTTCAGGTGCGATTTGTGCCACGTGCCGTTAGCTTCATACTCGAATTTTGCTTTACACATCGCGTACAACCGTGATTGAACACAGGCATTGTATAGCTCATCACTCACGCGGTAGCTGATTTCGCAGTGATAGTTCGGGTTATAACGAGAAAGTTCCTCGTCGCTGGTTCGCTCGAATATGTACTTAGCAGACAGAACATCCACACTGGCCTGCTCGAGGACTGGTTCCATTTTCGGTATGCTGCCACTGGACGGCACGTCGTTCACCTGTAATTCTTCCACGATCTCTTCGATTCGTGTGTTGACTTGATTGCGAATCAGGTTGAGGTAGTCCCGAGCGGCTTGAATCGTGATGCGTTGTGTCTCATCCTGAAGCATCAATCTCTCGACGAGCAGGTCGAGGTTGGACAAAAATGGGTGAACATCACCTACACGCCGATGCCGCGACCCGCGAGCGTTTTGCTTCGTGAAGGCTTCGGTGATGATGAGTCCAAGTGCGAAAATGTCCGCTGGCTTCCCAATGCCTCTTGCGTCCTTCTTCACCATTTGCTCTGGCGCCTGATAGTTGCGATTAGCCAAGAGTTCACTTTTCTTGGTCAGCATTGAATCCTTGAAATGAGCGATCCCGAAATCTGCCAGAACCAGACGTCGGTTGTCAGTATCGATGAGGATGTTCTCAGGCTTGATGTCCCGGTGCACAATTCCTTTGTCATGCACATAGGCGAGACCATCGCAGAGCTGGATGAGGTAGTCGAGAAGCACCCGATAGTCCGATTCCTCCGCAAAAATGTCGCGCAGGTTCTTCGGATACAGGTCCATGGTGTAGTAAAAGCACTGCGCGTCTTCGAACTTTGCGTGGATCTGCACAACGTGGTCGTTGCTCGCTTCCATACCGAACGTGATTTCCCGGCGGAATCTCTCGATGCGATCTGTTCGCTTACCATCCTTCTCAATTTGCTTGAGAGCGTATTCTTTGCCGTCCGCTGAAGAGCGGACCTTATAGACCCTGCCCGCCCCGCCTTCTCCGAGCAGTGATTCGACTACGTAGGAGACACTATTGATTTTGAGGATCGTCCCTTTTTTCATGATGACCAGAGTAATGAAATTACAAGCAGATCGACACACTCAGCAACCGACTGCCGCAGGCAGGACCAGCGTGAACACCACCTCGACGCCTACACAGCCGGGTTGCAGGACGAAAAAAGGAACCAGGAATACGATGGCTTCCGTGCACAGCGAGGAGTCCTGCCCCTCGCCGAGCGCGACACCGGGCCACGTTCATCGGAATGGTTGCCAGCTCCACGCAGTGCGCCGGGCCTCTGTTCGAAGGCAGACTGCAACCGGGGGCTTTGCTCGTCGTTTAGCCAGCCGCATTATCGAGACAGACCAAGCTGGTGCTCCGCCCGTGTTGATGGCGCAACGGCAACGGACCGCTATCAACCGCCAATGGGCATGCCCCCTTCCCCGAGAAACCTGACTGAACCGAAAACCGGGACCACCCATCTACGTCGTCGGGTGAGCGGGACGACGCCACATGGTCCAGATTCCATTCCGGAGGACCCGGGTGGCCGGTCGCCTCCTTCACGAGGACATGGGGTGCTTGTCGGACAAGTCCCCGTTCGTGGTTATTCGGGTTTGACTAGATCTGCTGCGTAAATCAACGCAGGAAGGCCGTAGGCATGGAGATCGCTACGGATGCGTTTCATCTGCGTGGGCCAATGGACGAGCCATTCACCTTGGAAATCTATATTCGGGGATACCCACAAACGAGCTTGTAGGAAGCAATCAATCAAGAGTTCAACCATCCATCCCATTGCGAAGCCCGCGTCAATGCCCCGCTGGAAAGGGTCGCTATACTGAGCACGCCCATCAGGGCCACGTTTAACTCCTCGTGTGACTTGGTACGCACTGAAGTGAACGTACTGCGAGGAACATTCAGCAAGAAAACCGTGCACTGGATGTTTTTCTCCGAAGCGCCTGTTGGCCAACCATGCAATTTTCGGGAGTCGCCCGGGGCCACCTCGCTGCCTTTGGGATGGCCAGTTCAGTTTGCTGGCTAGCTCTTCGAAGAGGACCAGGTTTTGCTCAACTTGCGGTGCCAGCTCATCGTGTGCGGCGGGCAAGAATCCCGTAGCGTTTGCTTCAGCAGGACCAAAAAAATCGCGCTGCGTACTTACTCGCTGCATTTTGTTCATTCCCGCCAAACGGTAGAGCAGATCGTTTCTTAACCGGGGATCGTCTATTGAGGCGAGATAGTGGATCCAGATGTTTTCCTCATAAGCGATTCTGACGAAGGGCGCAGCATGGTTCCCTAGACCGGATTCGAGGAGGGTTGTAGCTGCGCGAAGTCGCTCAGTATGGGTGATGCAGATCGAATGAGCAACAGATGGAAGAACGTCGCTTCGGGCATCAGAGGCCAGTTCTGGCTGCCATCTTTCAAGAACTTCTTGGGCGACCGGCAGCAGCTCACCCGCCCACTCCTTATATCGATCCACGCGCACCTCTCGCATCCCCTAAATGTACTATCCATCCGATGAGCAGGCCATACCATTTCTAAGCGAGGAGATTACGCCGTTGGGGCGATATGGGTCTCATATCTCATATCCCCCTCCCCCCTGCGGGCGCTTACTTACCTGCATATGGCAAGGATTACTAGGGAAATCCATATTCGGGCGAGCTTCCGGCCTTCATGCCGCCTCCCGTTCCTGCTCGGCCCACCACCCAAATTCCTTATAATCTCAATTTGGTCTAACGGTTGCTGAGATCATTGCCTGTTAGGTTCAGTCTGTTTACCGCTAAGGAGTGCCGATAAACAGTGCACATGACACCTATCAGCGCCCCCTCCTTGATCCTGGGAGGCCTCTGACATGCCCTGCCCCCGCCCCTGACCCACCCAACCCTCCCACCCGGCTAAAATCGAGGAGGCCCGTTTTTCCCCACCGCACGGGCGGAAAGCGCAGAATGTCCTTCATCGAGAACGCCGTTGCCCGCTGGGCCGAACTGCAGCGGCTCCAGGCCTCCCCCGGCTGGAAACTGACCAACGCCAATGCCTGGGTCCCGGCACTCTTCCGCGAGGCCTTCACCCGCACCCGGCCCCGGGTTCCGCTGGACGACTTCCACGCCATGACCGACTCCTTCCTGAACCGCCTCCGCATGGACGGCGTGCAGCTGCGCGAGGACTGGACCGGACGGAACTACGCCGATGACTGGGTGGCCCGCCGCTTCCTGGCCCGCCCCCGCGCGGACGGAAAGTTCGTCTACGAACTCACCGAATCCTCCGCCCGCTTCCTCTCCTACCTGGACGGCTACACCAGCGACAAGACGTCCCTGAACTCCTCCCGCCTGGCCACCCTGCTGGACCGGGTGGAGAACCTCGCGCAGGAATCCAACCCGGACCCGGCCGCCCGCATCGCCGTCCTTAAAGAAGAGGTCGCCCGCCGCGAGGAAATGATCCGTGCCCTGGAATCCGGCGAGGCTCCCCCGCCTCTGCCGGACGACACCGCCGTCGAAGCCGCCCGCGACATCCTCGACCTGGCCGCCGCGCTGCCCGCCGACTTCAAACGGATGCGCGACGGCCTGGAAAAGATGCTGCATGACCTGCGCCAGGAAATGGTGGAATCCAACGCCGCCAAGGGCCTGACCATGGGCGAAATCCTTGAAGCGGACAAGAAGCTGCGCAGCACCGCCGAAGGCCGCACCTACGAGGGCTTCACCGCCTTCCTGAACGACGCCGACCAGCAGGCCCGCTTCCGCGCCGCCATCGCGGAGGTACTGGAACGGGACTTCGCCGACGACATGAGCCCCGAAGACCGGCAGAGCCTGTACCGGCTGATCAGCGACATGCGGGACCAGGCCACGGAAATCCACCGGATCTACGGCCGGCTCTCCGAATCCATGCACACCTACGTTCAGAGCGACGAGTACCGCGAATCCGTCCAGCTGCGCCAGCTCATCCGCGCCGCCGAAACCGCGATCCACAAGGCTCCGCGCGGGCGCCGCCGGGCCGCCGTCGTACCCGCACCGCAGCTGCACGGCTCGGGCTTCGAATCCCTCAGCATGGTCCGGGTCTACAACCCCGAAGACCACGCCGCCCCGCGCACCCTGCCCGAACCGCCGCAGTTCACCGAGGCGGACATCCACCGCTCGGTCCGCACCCCGCGTGCGGACCGGCGGGTACTGGCCGACGCCGTCTCCCGGGCGACGGCGACCCGCACCAGCGCCACCGTGGCCCAGGTGTTCGAGCAGCTGCCGCCCGAACACCGGCATCTGAACAGCATCCGTGCCCTGCTCGCCGGCGGTAGCGCCGCTGGGGACACCCTTGAATCCGTCACCTTTACCCAGATCGACGGCAGCGAGCGCACCGCGCTGCTGCCCGCCGTCGCCGTCGCGAAAGCCCCAGAAAAATGAGCGAGACCACCATGTCCTCCACGCCGGAGGAATTCGAGCCGGAGCTTGAAGAAGAGCACGACGAGCCCGCCCCGCGCGATCTCCTCGTCGACGGCCCGGAACTGTTCCCCGGCGACACCGGCACCCTGCCGCTGAAGCTGCGCCAGGCTCTCATCCGGCTGCTGCGCGGCCCGTACCTGGACGCGAACTCCTCGGACAACGTGTACGAGACCGTGGTGGACAACCAGGAGCAGCTGCGCGTCCGGCTGAGCGAACTTTTCCTCACCCTGGTCATCGACGAGGACCGCAAGGTCGCCCTGCTGCGCCCGGTGGAAATGGCCGAGCCGCACACCTCCGCCCTGCAGCGCCAGCGCGAAATGACCCGTGAGGAAACCCTGCTGCTGCTGCGGATGCGGCTGATCCTGGACCGCCACACCGGCACCGGGAACGAGGCCACGATCGCCCGGCAGGACATCGTCGAGGTGCTCGAGGGCTACGTGGATCCGGGGCAGCGCGACGCGAAGTCCGTGGAGGACCTGGCCGACGCCGCCATCCGCAAGCTCGTGCAGGACCGCCGGCTGCTGCTTCCCACCGAGCTGGACAACGTCTGGGTCATTTCCAACGCCCTGCCGCTGGCCCTGCCGTACAGCCAGATCGGCGACATCATCACCTTTATGCAGACCCTCTCGGGGGAGGATCCCGACGGCATCCCCAGTGACACCCTGAACGACGGCGAGGAGCCGGCATGAGCATCGAAACCACCCTCCCCATGGGAGACCTGATCAACCCCGGCCAGAACCGGCTCGCCTCCGTGCAGATCGTCAACTGGGGCACCTTCGACGGCGCGCACACCATCAAGGTGGACCGTGCCGGCACGCTGCTCACCGGCGACTCCGGCGTGGGCAAATCCACCATCTTCGACGCCATGCTCCAGGTCATGGACGCCCGCCCGCGGATGAACGAGGCCGCGCAGAACAACTCCGGCACCAACGCCGAGGAAAAGCGCAACGCGTTCTCCTACATGCGCGGACGCCTGGGCACCCAGGGAGCCGACGACGGCGCGGGCACCGCCTACCAGCGCCCCGGCGCCACCTGGTCCGCGGTCTGCCTGACCTTCGACAACGGTCTGGGACAGATCACCAGCCTCTCCGTGGTTATGGACCTTCCCGCCACCGGCACCGAGCACAACCTGGGCCGCTACTACCTGGTGCACAACCGCCCGCTGGACCTTCAGGCCCTGCAGGCCGGCATGCGCGGCCGCTTCACCAAGGGAAGCCTGGAAACCCTGCTGCCCGGTGCGGCCGTGTTCGATTCGCACAAGATGTTCGCCGAACGCTACCGCCACGCTCTGGGTGTGGAGGACGAGAAGGCCTTCAACCTGCTGCGCATCCTGCAGACCGGCAAGGGCCTGGGCGGCACGGTCAATGACTTCTTCCGCAACCACGTGCTGGACACCCCGCGCACCCTCACCGCCGCCGAAGAGGCCGTGGAGGACTTCAGCCACCTGCGCAGCATCCGCCGCCAGCTCGAACGCGCCCGCCAGCAGCGCGACCACCTGCAGTCCGTTCCCGAGCTGCACACCCGCTACCGCGAAGCCGCCGACGCCCTGGCGCACAACCGCGCCCTGGCCAAGGAAGGCCTGCCCGCCTACCGGCAGCGCCTGGCCCTCGAAGGCGCCCAGCGCACCGCCGAGAAGCTGGAGCAGGCCGCAACCGAAGCCCGCTCCGAACTCTCCGCCGCCGAAACCCGCCGGGCAACGCTGAAAGACCAGCGCGACGCGCTCAGCACCCGGTACACCGAAGAGGGCGGCGGAGCCATCGCCACTCTGGAACGCGAACTCGCGGCTGCGTCCGCGCAGCTGCGTTCCCGGGAAACCGTGGAAAACGCCGCCAAGGACGAGCTCGCCGCCGCGGGGATCGACGTCGACTTCTCCCCCGCCGGTCTGGTCACCGCCCGCAGCCGCGCCGCGGAGCTGGTGAAGTCGCTCGGCACCGAGCTCGACGCCGCCCGCGAGCGCAGCAGCAACGCGCACGGCGAGGCGTGGTCCCTCAAGGGGCAGATCGCGAAGCTGGAAAACGAGATCGGCTCCTTCCGCCGCCGCACCTCCAACATCCGCCAGGATTCCCTGGACCAGCGGACCCGGATCTGCGCCGCCACCGGCATCGACGAAGCGGACATGCCGTTCGCCGGCGAACTCATCGACCTACCCAACGAGCACGCCCAGTGGCGCCCGGCCGCCGAGCGTACCCTGCGTTCCCTCGCCACCGCGCTGCTGGTGCCCGGCGAGCACATGGCCGCCGTCACCCGCTATCTCAGCGAGAACGACATGCACGGCTACGTCCGCTGCATCGACGTCTCCGTTCCCGTGGACGGCCCCACCGAGCCTGGCCCCGATGACCTGATCACCAAGCTGCTCACCCACCACTCGGAAATGGGCGAGTGGGTCCGGCACAAGATCACCGCGCACTACGACTTCGTCTGCGTCGAGGACCCGGCCGGGCTGGCCGACGTCGCCAAGGGCGTGAGCCTCGGCGGTGCGGTCAAGCGCAACCGCAGCACCACCGAAAAGGATGACCGGCACACCAAGGCCTCGGACAACGTCCTGGGCTTTGACAACAAGGACACCGTCGCGGCGCTCGGCAACGAGCTGCTGGCCCTGCGCGGCGTCTTCGAGGAAGCGGATAACCTCTCCCGGCAGCATGCGCAGGAACAGGACGAGCTGGTCCGCCGGCTCGCCGCCGTGCGCGCCATCGCTGCCGATGAGCGGACCTGGGAGGACCTGTCGGCCGACGCCGCACGGGCCGCCGTCGCCGTCGCCAATGACCGGCTCGAATCCGCTCGGGATGCGAACGCCGATCTGGAGCAGATCCGCTTCGAGCTCGACACCGCCGAACTGGACCTCACCGCAGCCACCGAGAAGGTCGGCGTGCTCAAGGGCGACGCCGCGAGGCTCGACGCCGACCTGGCCGCCGCCGTCGAACGCCGCACCGCGCTCTCGGCGAAGGCACCCGAAGCGCTGTCCGAGGGACTCCGTTCCGCGCTGGCCGAACTGTTCGAACCCTTCGGGGAACTGACCGACCCGGCCCGGCTGAAGGAGGCCGCCGGCGAGGTGGAACGGTCCCTGATCACCGAGCAGGCCCGGCTGGAAAAGACCCTGTTGGAAACCCGTGCGAAGCTGGAACGCACGTTCGAGACGTTCAGCGACAAGTGGGGTTCGGACTTCGGCACGTCGGTGGAGTCCGCCGGTGCGTACGAGGACCGCTTCGAGGACATCATTTCCGAGGGCCTGCCGCAGCGCGAAGCCGAGTTCCGCGAGTACTTCAACAACCGCACCTACGAGCGGTTCAGCGACCTGCTGCAGCTCCTTGATGAGGAACGCCGCAGCATCTCCTCGCGCCTGCTGCCGCTGAACTCCGTGCTCCGCCGGGTGGAATACTCTGCCGGCAGCCACCTGGAGATCGAGGTCGCCACCACCGTTCCGGACGCCGCACACAAGTTCCGCACCGAACTGAAGAACGCGCTGCCCATGATGGGCTCGCGGCAGGATAGGGCGGACATGGACGCCCGGTACGCTGCGCTCGAGGGCCTGGTGGACCGGCTGAAGGATCCCGAGGAGAAGCGCTGGCGGGCCGAGGTGCTCGATGTCCGCTCGCACGTGACCATCACCTGCACCCACCGCCTTGCCAGCGGGCACACCTACACCAACCTGCAGGCGTCGCTGATGTCCGGCGGCGAGGGCCAGCGGTTCACCGCGTTCATCATGGCCTCGGCTCTGGCCTACCAGCTGGGCATTGTGTCCCAGGGCTTCAGCACCTACGGAACCGTGATGATGGACGAGGCGTTTGTTAAGTCGTCCCTGTCCTTTGCCGAGGCGTCCATCAACGCGCTGCACGAGTTCGGCTTCCAGCTGCTGCTCGCGGCGCCGGAGGACAAGGTGGACCTCTCCCGGTTCCTGGGCTCGGTCACGGAAATCCTGCGCGACGACGTCACCAACCGTTCCGGCGTGATGGAACGGGCCATGGGCAACTCACGGTCGGTGGACATCCTGCTGCGCTAGGCGTGTATGAAAGGTAATAACATGAAAGACAAGTACACGGTAAACGCCGTGATGCTAGCCGGCGTTGCCTGCATTCTTCTTGCCACGATGGGGCCGCTGGGGAACATTGCGGGCATTTTGTGGCTCGCTGCGCTGCTGTTCTTCGCAGCGGCCCCGGTGCTGGCCTTCCAGCGGCACCAGCGTGAGGGAGGACCGGACCACGGCCCGCATCTTTAGCCTGCGGGCGTATCCTGCGGGCCGGCAGTACCGAACACCGGGCGGTCACAAGGGGCACTAGGGGCACTAGGCAAGCGGTCCGGACGGATGGACACTGGGGAAGATGAGCGTTTTTTCTCCTCCCCGGGCGATCGCGTCCTGGCGCCGCCAGCTGATCGGCACATTCAGCAACAACGCCGCCGAGATCCCGCAGTGGGAGCTTGAGCTGGCGGAGGGCGACGACGTCGGCCACTTCGGTCCCGAGTCCGCGGTCTGGGCGGTGCACGGGTCCATGACGCCCATCATCGCCGGCATCCGGGCCCTGCTGCTCCAGGCGCTGCATCCCGGGGCGATGGCCGGGGTCCACGACTTCTCCGACTACAAGGACGATCCGCTGGGTCGGCTCGCCGGGACCATCCGGTGGATCTTCACCGTCACCTACGGGGACACGGCCGCTGCCAAGGCGGGCTCCGACTGGGTGCTGCGGCTGCATGAACGTGTGCACGGCACTTATGTAGACGCCGACGGCGCGGTGCGGCCGTATTCAGCCAATGATCCCGAGATTGCCCGCTGGGTGCATCTGGCCTTCGCCGACGCGTTCCTCTCCTCGCACCAGCGTTACGGCGGTCCCATTCCGGGCGGACCGGATGCCTATGTGGCGGAGTGGGCGGTGGCGGGTGAGTTGATGGGTATTCCGGATCCGCCGCGTTCCGAAGCCGATCTGCGGAAGCAGATGGCCGGCTACGATACCCAACTGCGCAACAGCGACTATGTGCGGGAGGCGTTGGGGTTCCTTCGCCGTCCTCCCCTGCCGGGAAACCAGCGGATCGGGTACCGGGTGTTGTTTGCCGGAGCTGTGGCCAGCCTGGAGCCGAAGCACAGGGAGATGTTGGGGCTGCGGGCTCCGCACTTGGGTCCGGTTCCGGTGCCAATGAAGTTTCCCGTGAAACTTGTTTTGGGTGTTATCCGGCTTGGGCTCGGTCCGCAGGGACCCAGCGAACGGTCTGCACGCGAGCGAATCGAGCGGCTTTCCTCCGCACAGTAGGGTCTGCCGGGCAGTCATAGGAGCCACGTGGTAGGCCTGCCGGGCCGACGTCGTCCTTGCCGTCGTCGCGCTCATGCAAGAACCAGCCTTCCTACGGCGAGTTCCAAGCGTCTCCAGTGGGCCGGAGGTTGTCTTCGGAGCACCCGGTCTTGCCGTTTGTTCAGGCAGGTAGTTGCGTTCGAAAGACGGGTATTTGAAGTTTCCCGGAGCTCCGTTTTCGGCCTGTTTTTGGGCCTGAAATGTCAGTGCCAGATGAAATCCTGAGGTATGGATCAGCTCGGAAACACCGAACGGATAACCGAAGAGCCAGGCAGTGAGAACCAGCAGCCTGATGGGCAGGCTAGCGGGGCCGAGCCGCCGCGCCCGCCCTGCACCGTGTCGGTTTACCGGGCGGAACTTGCCGCTGAGCCTGCCTACGCCGCTGACGCGGATACCTCTACTTCTGCTGACACTCCCGAGAACGACGCTGAGGCCGCACCTGCAGAGCCTGCCGAGCCAGCTGAGCCAGCTGAGCCAGCCGCCGATGGTTCCACTCCTATCGGAAGCCCTGTGTATCCGGACGGCTTTACCGGGACACTGGCGCTGCAGAACCTTGAAGCCTTTGACGAGCAGATGGTGGGCGATGCCCTGTCCCGGATGGCGCATTTGATGTCCTGGGTGCAGGCGCTGCAGGTCCGCCTGCTGAACCGCATGGAAGAGATCTTCCGGGAGGACTTCCACGCCGCTTCGGGGCGGCTCGAGCCCGGGATAGCGTTCAGTCAGGCAGCGTCAGAATGTGCAGCTATTTTGAACATTCCGCAGGTCACCGCTCAGCGCATGATGAGCGAGGCGCTCAACTTGTGCAGCACCCATACCGCCACCCTGACCGCCTTGGAAGAAGGACAGCTGAGTTACCAGCACGCGCAGGTGGTGCTGGACCAGTGCCAAAACGTGCCAGCGGGTGCACTACCGGAATTTGAGGGTGACTTGCTGGCAGCAGCACCCGGCCAAACCCGGTCCCAGTTCTCCTGTAAGGCCCGCCGGCTGCGTGAAAGGAAGTTTCCGGACACTGTCAGCAAACAACACCAGTCAGCTTTCGAGCAGCGCAAGGTCACTCTGGACCGGGAGGAGGACGGAATGTCCTGCCTGTCCGCCCACCTGCGAGCCGCCGAAGCTCAGCAGATTTACACGGCGCTCAGCACGGCAGCCCGCGGTGAGCAGGCGGCCGGGGATTCCCGGAGCACGGACCAACTGCGCGCAGACATTCTCGCGCAGCTGCTGATGGGCGGCAGACTTTTCGCCGCGACCGGAACCCGGCGCGGGACCGGAGCCAACCGCGGAGGTAGGCACGACGGCGGAAGTGGCGACAGCGAGCAAGGCGGCGGCTCCAAACACCCAGGAGTAGTCACCGGGAACGACAGCGACGTGAGGTTTTCCGGCGGTGAGCGCCTCGGAGACGAGTCTGGCCCAGACGAAGGGATTGTCCCGCGCGCGGAAATCATGGTCCTGATCAACGCCGAAACCCTCTTCGGCGCAGACGAACAACCCGCCGAACTACACGGCTACGGACCTATCAGCGCAGAAGCGGCTCGACGGCTAGCCCGGAACGCCGTCGGCTGGACTGGGCTCGCCCAAAACCCGCAGACAGGTGAAATCCTCGGCGTGGGACGGCGTCGAAAAGTCCCGGCAGGGCTCCGCCGCTGGCTCCGAGCGAGGGATGGAACCTGTCGGTTCCCCGGTTGCCGGGTCAGCACCGTGAACGCGGACATTGACCACACCGTCGACTGGGCCCGCGGAGGTCCCACCGACCATGGAAACCTGGAACACCTCTGCCGACGGCACCATCGGTTCAAGACCCTGGGCTTCTGGAAAGCGTGCCAGCCCGAACCCGGGGTAATCGAGTGGACTTCGCCGACCGGACGTACTTACCGCACCGAGCCGTACTTGGACCTGGGGACACCGGATCCGGCGCCGAACCTCCGAGCAGAGCATGAGCAGAGGGAACCTCTGCAGGAATCGGCGCCGCAGGAACAGGCACCGCCGTTCTAGTCACGCCGCGGTCCGTGCAGGGGCAGGTTGAACGGCACGGTGCACAGCAGAGCCTGCGGCGTGAACACCTCCGCGATCTCCGTCGTCGTGCGGGCACCTTCGCAGTAAGGCGGGCACCTTCGCAGTAAGGCGGGCACCTTCGCAGTAAGAGCGTAATGGTGGAACTCCCCCAATGAGCCCGAGACCGATTTTCCTTGTAGATGCATTCGACGTCGGATTTACTGTTCGCACACGTACAGGAGGCGCTCAAAAATGACGAGCTCAAACGCTGCAGCTGAATCCCGGATCGGGCGTCGGAACATGGACATGCTGTCGGGTGAGGCGATCGCCGCGGCCAAGCTGACCGATTGGCGCAAGTTGGCCCAAGGGCTGCACGCCCGCTACCTGGTCGATGACTTCGGCACCGGAGCACGGTTCGTGACAGCGGTAGGTGAGGCGGGCGATACGCTCGGACACCACCCCAGCGTGTCGATCGGCACCGGGTACGTCGACCTCAAATTGGTCAGCGCAGACGCCATCTACCGCGATGGCAAAGGCGTCAAACACGTCGTCGAATGGGTCACCCAGCAGGATGTCGACCTCGCGAGGCTGATCACCGAGATCGCCGCTGACCACCAGCTCGACGCCGACCCGGCCTCGGTCAGCGTCCTCGAACTCGGCCTCGACACGGCCCGCTCAGCAACGATTGCCCCGGTGTGGGCAGCCCTGCTGACAGGCAACGCAGACGCCCAGGGCCACGGGTCGCCCAGCGACGAGATCCGGGATGCCACGGGGCGGATACCAAACCTGTGGTTCGGAGACGCGGACGAGCTCAAGACCGTGAATCAACGGTTCCACATCGAGGTTTATGTGGCGCCCGAGGTGGCCGAGCAGCGAATCATCGCTGCCGTCGCCGCAGGAGGAACCGTCGTGGATGACAGCGGTTCACCGTCACTCACCGTGATCGCCGACCAGGACGGCAATAGAGCGGTCCTGTGCATTGCCGAGACGCCGGCATCGAAGGAAACATCCTGACCTCTTGAACACATGACAGGACGGACATGGCGATGCCGCACGTAATTCAGCCGCTCACTCCGGCAACGTTTCCGGCGTGGCTTGCACTCGCGCAGAAACACAACGGGGTCTGGGGCGGGTGCTATTGCTCGTATTTCCACGGCGACACGGAGGACACCGTCAAAAGCGAGTACGACGGGCCGACCTTCAAGCAGCGACTTGTGGCGGAAGGCGCAGCACACGCGGCACTCGTTTTCGACGGCGACAACGCGATCGCATGGTGCCAGTACGGCAGTCCGGGCGAACTGCCGGGGATCTACCACCGCAAGCAGTACGACGCCGGCGAGACCCAGCCGGCGCCGTGGCGCATCACCTGCTTCTTCGTCGACCGCGACCACCGCCGTTCCGGCGTGGCACGGGAGGCACTGGACGGTGCGCTCGAACTGATCGCACAGGCAGGCGGAGGCGAGGTGGTCTCATTCCCCAACGAACTCACCCCGGGCAAGAGAACATCGTCCTCGTTCCTTCACAACGGCACACGGGCCATGTTCGAGAAGGCGGGATTCACGTTCGAACGCCACATCGGCAAGAACAAGACAGTGATGCGCAAGACCGTTCAACCGGCCCTGCGGCTGACGCAGGGTTGAACCTACGCCCTCCCGGCAGCCACCGCCACCAGCTCGGCCGCGACTCCGGTCAACCGCCGTGGGCCGGACCAGATGGCCGTGAGGGGTCGGCTGATTCCCTCTCCTTCGAAAGGAACCCGCAGCAGCTCCCCGCTGGCAAGCTGGTCGCGAACCACCAGTTCGCTCAACACGGCCGGGCCGGCTCCGGCAGCAACAGCAACCCGCACCGCAGCATTGCTGCTGAGTACCTGGGCCGGCTCGACGACGTCGTACCCGGAAAGGACTTCCTGCAGCGCTTCGCGGGTACCAGACCCGGGTTCCCGAACCACCAGAGGGGTTTCCGCCAGTTCCTGCAAACCGATCCGGGTCCGGTTGGCCCATTCGTGATCCGGACCAACAACCACCACCAGCTCGTCCTCCCGGACCACCAGGGCGTTCAGCCGCACCGGCAGATTCGGAGTTTCCACAAACCCCAGCTGGAGGGTGCCGCGCTGCACCTCCTCGATGACCTGCGCCGAGTTCTCCACCCGCACATCAATGCGGGCCTGCGGCAGCCGGCGCTTCAGCTCGGCAACCCAGGCCGGCAACAGCATGTCCGCGATGGTGAGACTGGCACCCACACGGAGTTCCATGGCCTCTCCGCTTCGGCCGGCACGCACCACACTGTTGAAGCGTCGCGCCGCCTCCAACAGTTCCCGAGCCGAGTCCGCCAGCAGGACTCCGGCCGCTGTAGGTGCCGAACCGCGAGGGCTGCGTTCAAGCAGGGGAGTCTTCAAATCCGCTTCCAACTCGGCAATAGACCGGCTCGCATTGGACTGGGCCATACCCAGTTTCCGCGCCCCGGAAGCCACGCTGCCCTCGTCCACTACGGCAACGAACAGTTCCAGCACCGAAAGGTTCGGCCACGCCTGAGCCATATCAAAAGCATATAAACCCATGCCGAATTGCAGGCTACCGGACGGTCCGATCCGGTGGGAGCATCGAAAATAGTGGGCGCAGCCTGGGCCTCACGGGTGGACATCGCCCCGTGGCAGCCATCGTCTAACGAGCGGAACGCCGTTGGAGGCCCGCAGAGCGCGCCGAACCGCGAACCCTGATACTTCACTGGAAGGAACTATGCGCAAGAGCATCCTCGCCCTGCTGATTGCCTGGCTGCTCGCAGTCGGCACCTTGGTCTCCTGTGCGGCGTCGGATTCCGGATCGTCGGGAGACACCGCCACGGCAGAAGCAAGCCCGTCGGCGGAAACCTCCATCCCCGCTGACCGCATCGACCAGGTGGCTCCTGCGGATGCAAGGGCAATCACCGACCCCGCAGACCCCAAAGCCACCCTGGTGCTGTTTACCGACTACCAGTGCCCCTACTGCGCCCAGATGGACACGCTGATTCAGCAGGCCAAGAACGACTACGGGGATGAAGTCCGCATCCTCGTGCGGAACTACCCGCTGCCCAAGCATCAGAACGCAGCGCCGGCTGCCCGTGCTGTGGAAGCCGCAGCAGAACAGGGCGCCCTGGAGGAAATGGCTGCGTCCGTCTTCGAGCACCAGGAGGACTGGAAGAACCAGAGCGACGTCGACGACCTCTTCCTCTCCTACGCCGAGGACCTGGGTCTGGACACGGAGAAGTTCCAGGCCGATTACACGTCGGACGCCATTAAGGACCGGGTGGCCCGCGACTTGGAGGACGCCCAGGACCTCCAGCTTCGCGGCACCCCCTCGCTGATCCTCGACAACGAGATGCTGGAGCTGGACTCCGTTGACTACGGCGCCATCCAGGAACAGCTGGACGCTGCCCTGAACAAGTAGGGACTGCATCCCGCACCCGGACCAGGCCGGACTGTCCGCCCAGCGGTAGCGGTCCGGCCTGCCGCCGGAGGCCACCGGGCAGCTACCAGCGCCGGCTTCCGGCCAGGCTTCCGGCCGCGACGACGGCAGAAACAGGCCGTCCGCGTGATCGAAAGCATACTGAGGGTGGGGGTCCCTCGATAACAGGTTTATGACAATTGTGGGATAAAAATATCTCATGACTATCGAAGCCGGCTCCGTCCGCCCTGCCTGGCGCCGCCTCTTCGGCGTCCCCCTGACCATCTCCGTAGCCTTCACCGTGTTGATGGTCGCTACGGCCGTATGGGGCGACCTTCCCATCCGTGATCCTGACGGCTTCCTGGGACCCAGCTACATCCGTCTGCCGCTGATTGTGCTGCTCATGATCGCCGCCGACGTCGTGCCCCGGGTACTCGCCCGACGCCGCGAACTGGGCGGCGCGGGAGCCGCCACGTCCCACGTGCTGCGGACGCGCTGGTCCGGACCCCGCCTGGCCGTAGCCGTGGCGGGACTGATCACCTTCTACCTCGCGTACATGTCCTACCGGAACCTCAAGAGCTTCCTGCCCTTCCTGCAGGAACACCTCACGGACCCCATGCTGGAGGACTCGGACAAATGGCTGGCCGGCGGAAACTATCCCGGCGACGTCCTGCATAACCTGCTGGGTACCGGTTTCAGCGCGGATCTGCTCTCCGGCGTCTACATGCTTTTTATGGTCTTCGTTCCGGTCTCCCTCGCCGCGGCGCTGGTGTGGTCCAACAACCTGCAGCGCGGCGCCTGGTATGCCACGGCCCTGTCCTTCAACTGGATCCTCGGCACCGTCAGCTACTACGCCCTGCCGTCCATGGGCCCGGTCTACTACGACGCCGCCCCGTTTGCCGACCTGCCGGAAACCGCAGTCTCCGGCCTGCAGGACAGCCTGTATGAAAACCGGATCGAAGTGCTGGCTGATCCGTTTGCCACGGACAACGTGCACGGCATTGCAGCCTTTGCGTCCCTGCACACATCCATCGTCTTCACTGCAGCACTGGTGGCGCACCTGACCCGCCTGCCCAAAGTGGCCCAATGGATTATGTGGATCTACGTGGTCCTGACGACCCTGGCCACGGTCTACTTCGGCTGGCACTACGTCCTGGACGTGGTCGCCGGACTTGCCCTCGGCGCCGTCTCCGTGTGGCTGGCCGCGAAGGCTGTGGGGGCCGGACAGGCAGAGAAGGAAGCAACGCCCGACGTCGAACCGGAGCTTGCCTCGGCCGTGCGGTAGGCTTCCTCAGCGGGAACCACCCCCTACTGAGAGGCAGCACGATGACCGAACATCCAATCGTGCTGCCCGACTATCTCACGCCTCCCCGGAAGCGCGGGCCCAAGCGGCTGAGGATGATCGTCGTAACCCTCGTGAGCCTCTTTGTGGTCGCCACCCTTGTCGCTGCCTATCTGTGGGTTGAGTACTTGACGTATACCCAGGCCGCGGAAGATTCCCTGAGGGAAGGCCGCATTGTCGTTGGGGCCCACACTGACCTGCATGACGTCTCGGACCCGCTCCCCGCAGATATCAGTGAGGAGGACTACGCGGCCTTCTGGGCTGAACCCGCCTTGAACACCCCGGACACCCTCGCCCTGCTGGACCTCATCAACGAGGGATGGGAGGCGGGCCTCCAGGAGAACATGGAGTACACCTACAGCAGGGTGGCCGATATCAGTGACGCGGACAAACGGGCCAATGCCCATGCCGCGGTGGACAAAGTGGCCGAGTTCCTCTCGCACGGGACGGTCCAGGCCGCCAAGCGGGTGGTTTATGAGGACCTGGCACAGCTGTCCAGAGAGACCTGCCACCGCAGCGACTTGGTTCACGTCATGTACGCGGACGACGGGCATCCCATTCGAAACTGGATTACCACTGACCCCCAGGTCCTGTCGCTTCAGGCAATCGGGGATCAGGAGGCAGAGGCAACCGCTCTGGTGGGCAAGGTCTACCCGGATGCCTTCGAGGCCGCGCTTCCCCACTTCTGCAAATTTCCACCGCCGCCGGAGAGCAGCCATTCGGGCGATATGGAACTTCTGGATTCAACTACCCATGAGGCCAATTTGCTGCTGAACCCCGTCAGGACGCGCCCCAATTCAGAGGGCCAGCTGCTCGAAGATGACTATGAGGCCTTCTGGAACAGTCCCGTGATGTCTTCTCCGGAAGTCCAGGCCTATCTGGACCGGATCGGGGAAGAGGCCGTCAGCAACTACCGCGATCAGGCAGCGTACATTCAGGACAATATTGACCAGATCAAGGACCCTGCCGTACGGGAACATGCCCAGCAGTACCTCGAGTGGGTTCTCGACGAAGCGGCACGGGACAACGGCAGAAGGTTGGCTGTGGGCAAGGTCTATGAAGATCTCGAAGCGTACTGGAAGGCCACGTGTACCGACGAACCGGACGGCTGGCTGCATTCGTCACGGATAAAGCGGAATATCTGGAACTCTCGCCTGGAACCTGACTTCAGTCCGGACTACATGGACTCGGCCAGGAGCATCGGGAATGAGTGGAGTGAAGCCACCTATGACCTGGCCATGGAGTTCTATCCGGAGGCCTACGCGGCCGGGGTCGACTACTACTGCACTTAGACAGGACCGAAAGCCGCCACCGCGTTTTGGCCGCCGAAACCGAACGCGTTGGTAAGCGCATAGTGGACGGAAGCTTCCCGGGCCGTTCCCGGAACGTAGTCGAGGTCGCACTCCGGATCGGGAGTGTTGTAATTCAGAGTGGGCGGAATGACGCCCTCTCGGATAGCCATGACGCAGAGCAGGGATCCGAGAGTGCCCGCAGCGCCGATAAGGTGTCCGGTCATGGACTTGGGTGCCGTGACTGCAAGCGACGGCGCGTGCTCGCCGAAGGCGGTGTGCAGGGCTCTGGTTTCGGTCCGGTCATTGGCCTGGGTGGAGGTTCCGTGGGCACAGATCAGATCAACGTCCTCCGGATTCAGCCGGGACCGGTCCAGGGTGCGGCAGATCGCTTGGGCCGCGTACTGCCCACCGGGATCCGGGGCAACAATATGGAAGGCGTCGGACGTCAGTGCGCCGCCCAGCACCTCCGCATACACCTCGGCACCGCGGGCACGGGCATGGCTGAGCAGTTCCAGCACGCACACCACCGCTCCTTCGGCAAAGACAAAACCGTCCCGGTCCGCATCGAAGGGACGGCTGGCTTCCTGCGGCGAATCATTGTTCCGGGACAACCCGCGCATGGCGCTGAGCCCGGCGAACATCACTGACGTGATGGCCGCATCGGTTCCGCCTGCCACCGCCACGTCAGCGTCGCCGGCCAGCAGGGTGCGGCGTGCCTCGAGCAGTGCCTGGGTGCCGCTGGCGCAGGCCAGAGCGCTGGCGTTCACGGGCCCGTGGACCGCCAAATCGATGGCCACTTCGCAGGCCGGCATGTTCGTCAACGACGACGCCACGAAGCTGGGACTGATGGGGCGCAGACCGTCACGGTGGAAAATTTCCGTGGCGGACTGGATTTCCGGATACCCGGAGACAGCACTGTTGATGATTACCGCCGCGTCCGTGTCTTCCAGCGTGACTCCCAGTCCGGCGTCGGCCACCGCCTCGCGTGAGGCCGCCACCGCCAGGTGGGAAGCCCGCGAGGACCGGCGCAGCCGCTTGACCGGCAGGTACTGCGCCGGATCGAAGTTCTTCACTTCCCCGGCAATCCGGGTGGGGAACTCGGAGGCGTCGAAGGCGGTGATCTTGTCGATGCCGCTGCGTCCGTCCTTCAGCCCCGCCCAGGTTTCACCCCAGGAACCGCCGAGCGGCGTCACCGCCCCCATCCCGGTGATGACCACGCGCTCGTCCATCTAGTCCGCCTTCCGGACCGGCGCCGGCACGTGCATCCGGCCGTCCAGCCAGTCCTGCGCCGCGGAATCCGCCACCTTGTAATGCATTTTCTTTCCGGTCGCGGTCATCGGCACTTCGTCGACAAAGCGGTAGCCCCGGGGCCGCTTGAAATCGGCCAGCCCGGGATGCGCCAGGCAGAACGCATCCAGCCCGTCGGCGTCGAGCTCCGTGTCCCGGCGCACCACGTACGCCACCACGCGCTGGCCCCACCGGTCATCCGGCACTCCCACCACCACGGATTCGAGGACGCCGGGGTGGTCCGCGAGCGCTGCTTCCACCTGCACGGGGTGGATGTTCTCCCCGCCGGAAATGATCATGTCATCGGTGCGGCCCATGATGGTCAGGTAGCCTTCGGCGTCCCAGGTGGCCATGTCCCCGGGGTAAAGCCACCCGTCGTGGAACTTCTCCTCCTCGACCTGCGGCAGGTTGGCATAGCTGAACCCGGATTTCGGCGAGCGCATGATCACCTCGCCGATTTCGCTGCCGTCCCGGGCGGCCAGTTCGTGCGGCTGCCCGCGGCGGCCTTCAAACACGCGGACGACGGCGACGTCGTCGTCCGTGCAGGCGCGCCCGGCACTGCCGGCATGGGCGGGGAGGTCCTCGGGCCGCAGGAACGTGTTCCAGAAGCCCTCGGTGGTTCCGTAGCCGTTGAAGATCCGGGGCGTCAGCAGCTCCTGGTACCGGATGGCGGCGGCGCGGTCCAGCGGTGCGCCCATGGTGACGATGCCGCGCAGCGTCTCCAGGTTCCGCGGGTGCTTTTCCTGCTCGACGGCGATCATCTCCAGCGTGGTCGGCGCACCGATCAGATACGTCAGCCCCTGCTCCCCCACCCAGTCCAGCACCGTGGCCGGGTTAAAGCTGCGCAGCGGGACCACGGACCCGCCGATGTAAAACACCGGGTTGGGCCCGCCCGAGTGCAGGCCGCCGCGGTGGAACCACGGGGTCATGTTCAGGGTGCGGTCGGACGGGCTGAGCGGAAAGTGCATGATGACGTCGTGCGCGCTCATCAGCTCGGCGATGGACGGCAGCGGCACCCCCTTCGGCATGCCCGTGGTGCCCGAAGTGTAGAAGCGGGTGCTTTCCTCGAAGGTGGAGAAGTCCGCGGGGAGGTCCGGCAGGTCCCCGGACGCGGCGTCGACGGCGGCGTCGAAGTCCTGCCCCAGCTGCCCCGATCCCATCCCCCAGTGCCCGGCCTCGCTGCCGCCCGCCACCAGGACCACCGGCGATACCCCGGCCAGCTCCAGCGCCTGCGCAGCCGTTTCGGTATGCTCGGCGTCGACAACGAACACCGCCGGATCGCTGTCCCGCAGGATGTGCGCGGTCTCCGCAGGCGCCAGCCGGTAATTCACCGGCACGCTGACCGCGCCCAGGCGCTGGGTCGCCAGATACAGCAGCGCGAACTCGATGCCGTTGTAGAGCTGGTACAGCACCCGGTCTCCGCGCCCCACGCCGCGCTCGGCCAGGGCACGCGCTACGGAGTTCACGGCGTCGCCCAGCTGGGCGTAGGTCCATTCCCGGCCGGTCGGCGGATCGGTGAGCGCAACGCGGTCCGCATACCGGGCGACATTGCGCGAGAAGCCGGCCGCGTAGGTCAGGGAATGTTCGAAGTAGTTCCGGTAGCGGGCGGGATCGTAGCTCACTGATGCTTCCTTTCAGTTCTTACCGGCTGCCGCCCCGGGTGGGCCGGGTGGGCCGGTTCGGCAGGGCGACCGGCGGGCCGGACGCGTCGGAATGGAACGGCGGGGCAATGACCGAGAGTCCGCCGTCGACCGCGAGGACCTGGCCGGTGATGTACTCGGCGCCCGCGGAGAGCAGGAACTCCACCGCGGCTGCCATTTCATCCACGGTGCCGGGCCGGCGTTTGGGGAGGCGGGAGATGACGCTGTCCATCGGCGCCATGCCGTCCATGGAGTAGAAGTAGTCCAGCGAATCGGAATCGATCAGCCCGCCGTTCACGGCGTTGACGTTGATGCCGTAGGGACCGAATTCCACCGCCATGAACCGGACAAAGGACTCCACGGCCGCCTTATAGGAGCCGAGGGCGGCATAGGTCGGGAAGGCCCGGGTACTGCCGTAACTGGTGAGCGCGACTATCCGGCCGCCGTCGTCCATCAGTTTCACCGCCTCCTGCGCACCGAGGACAAACGGCCGGACATTCACCGCGTAGGCACGGTCCAGGTGATGGGTTTTCAGGTCCACCACGTTCTTGAAGGCAGCAGCAGCGGCGTTGTTAATGAAGTAGTCCAACCGGCCGTATTCGTCCGCCGCGGCGTCGAAGAGCCGGACAATGTCTTCGGGATTCTCCACGTCCGCCTGCACCGCGATGCCGCTGCCGCCCAGTTCCTGCAGCTGGGTGACCACTTCCTTGGCGAGTTCGGCATTCCGGCGGTAACTAACGACGACGGCGGTCCCCTGCGCCGCGAGCCGCTCCGCCACACGCCGGCCGATTCCGCGCGAAGCACCGGTGACCAGCGCTACCTTTCCGCCGCCCTGTTCCACGTGTGTCCTCCTGCGCCCGGCTGTAGTGCATCACACCTTGTCACCGGTGCCGTCCGGGAAACAAGACCCGGGACGAAACAAGCGGCACCCGCCGGTCAGGAGCGGAGGTACGCGAGAGTCGCCAGCACCCTGCGGTGTCCGCTGTCCGACTGGGCCAGCCCGAGCTTCGCGAAAATGTTGCCAATGTGTTTGCTGACCGCGGTTTCGGAGACGGAAATGGCCGAGGCAATGGCGGTGTTGCCCAGCCCTTCGGCCACCAGCCCCAGCACTTCGAACTCACGAGGGGTCAGCGACCGGATGGGGTCCTGGTTGCTGCGCCGGCTGAACAACTGGGCGATGACCTCCGGATCCATGACGGTGCCGCCCGCAGCCACGCGCCGCAGTCCATCCACGAATTCGCCGACGTTGCCGACCCTCTCCTTCAGCAGGTAGCCCACGCCCTGGGCGCCGGAGCCCAGCAGGCGGCTGGCGTAACGGTCTTCCACATAGGCGGAGAGGACGAGCACCGGGAAATCGGGGACCCGGGATCTCAGTTCCAGGGCGGCGCGCAGCCCCTCGTTGGTGAAGGTCGGCGGCATCCGGACGTCCAGCACGGCGCCGTCGGCGCTGCCGGGTTCGAAGGCCGCGAGCAGGTCATCGGCGTTGTCCCAGGAGCCCACCACGTCGAAGCCTTCTCCTCGAAGCAGCAGCTCCAGTCCGGCCCGCAGCAGGGCATCATCTTCGGCAATTAGAAGGCGCATGGCAGCTCCACTCTCAGGTTTGTCGGTCCGCCGTCGGGGCTGTTCAGTACCAGCCTGCCGCCAAAGGCGGCTGCACGCCGGGCAATTCCGGCCAGGCCGGTGCCGGAGCCGTTGGTCTCGGCCGTAGCCTGCGCGCCGGCGGTCGGTGACACGGTCGCGCCGCCCCGGCCGTCGTCGTTCACCAGGATCACCAAAACATCCTCCCGCGCCGTTGATTCAGTACGGAGGACCACGTCGATCCGGGAGGCGCCGGAGTGTTTCGCAGCATTGGTCAGGGCTTCGGCGAGGACAAAATACGCCGCCGATTCCACCGCTGCCGGGGCGCGCAGCAAACCGTCCACCTCTAGGGAGGTGGGTATGGGCGAGCGGCTGGTCAGGGCCGAGGCCGCACCGCCCAGGCCGAGTTCGTCCAGGACCGGCGGATAAATGTCGTGCACCGCGGCGCGCAGCCCGGCGAGTGCTTCGGACGCGGCATCCTGCGCCCGTCCGATGAACGGTACGGCGGCCGCCGGATCGGTTTCGGCCGCACGCTGGGCCAGCCCCAGCATCATCACGACGCCGACCAGCCGGTTCTGCGCGCCGTCGTGCAGTTCGCGTTCAATCCGGCGCAGCTCCGCCGCGTGGGCGGCGAGGGCGCTGGCCCGGGCCGCCGAGAGGTCGGAGATCCGGCGGGCCAGGTCCGCATACCGGCGCGGGGAAAGGATCCCCAGGGTCGCCTCGCTGAACCGCCGTGCCAGCCAGGGCAGCAGCACCCACGCGCCGACGGCGTATAGGAGTCCCAGCAGCATCATCAAGAGGGCATCGCCCCAGCTGCGGACGAAGATGGTCAGTTCCAGCGGTGCGTCCGGCGGGAACAGCTGCCACAGGGGCGCCGCCGCAACATAGAGCACGGCACCGAAAGGAAGCGCGAGGGCCAGCGCCGCTGCCAGTACGGCAAAGGCGCAGTGGAAGAGCAGCCAGGACAGGTCCCGCTTCGTTTCCGGAGCGCTCAGCAGGGCGGCCAACTCGGTGAACGAATACCTGCCGGCGAGGCGGCGCCGGTCAAAGGGAATGACAGCGGAGGAGAACGCCGCCGAACGGGCCTGCGCCCTCGCGGCCAGCCGGTTCAGGAGGTCCAGGAGGGTAGGGACCGCGTACAGGCCCACTCCCAGGGCCACGAAGGGCAGCAGCGCAATACCGGTTACCAGCACGGTCAGGGACGCCAACCAATACCAGCCTTCGCGCACAAGGAAGGCCGCGTCCCGGAGACGGGTTTTGGCACGGCTGGGAAGTCTCACCCGTTGAATTATGCCCGACCCCTTTCCCCCTGTCGGTATAGCCAGCTATACCCCAAACCGGGCTATTGGCTGTATCGGATCCCGTTTCCGGAATCCGTAGCGTCGAAGTCAGCAAGTGCCGCACAAACCCGCACCTTCGACCAAAGGATGACCCCATGTTCACCGACGCCGCCGAATTCTCCGGCCCCGCAGCCCTGCAGCTGCAGGGCGTGTCCAAGAGCTACCGATCCGGCAACACCACCGTGCCGGCCCTGCGCGATGTGTCCCTGGCCGTTCCGGCCGGCACCTTCACCGCCATCATGGGACCTTCGGGTTCCGGCAAAAGCACGCTGCTGCAGTGCGCGGCAGGATTGGACGCCCCCGACAGCGGCCGGGTGCTGCTGGGCACCACCGAAATCTCGAAGCTCCACAGCAAGGCCCTGACCCGCTTCCGCCGGGACCACGTCGGTTTTGTGTTCCAGTCCTACAACCTGCTCCCCCAGCTGACCGTCGCGCGGAACGTGACGCTGCCGCTGCTGCTGGCCGGACGAGGAACGGACAAGGTCTGGCTGGACTACGTGCTGGAAGCCGTCGGGCTGTCCGGCCTGGGTGAGCGGAAGCCGCAGGAGCTCTCCGGCGGCCAGCAGCAGCGGGCGGCCATCGCCCGGGCCCTGATCACCCGCCCGGACGCCGTCTTTGCGGACGAACCCACCGGCGCCCTGGACTCCGGTACTGCACGCCAGGTGCTGGACCTGCTGCGGCATACCGTTTCCGTGCTGGGACAGACGGTGATTATGGTGACCCACGATCCGGTGGCGGCCGGGCACGCAGACACCGTCATTTTCCTTGCGGACGGGCGCCTGGACGGCAGCATGACCGGCGCCACCGCCCACGACGTCAGCGAACACATGGCCAACCTCGGGGAGCGCTAATATGTTTTCCCTTGCCAGAGCATCCATCCGGCACCACCGCGGCGGATTCGCCGGGGTCTTTGTAGCCGTGTTCCTGTGCGCCGCGCTCATCACCGCGATGGGTGTCCTCATCGAGTCCGGAACCCGCGGCGGCATTGCCCCGCAGCGCCTGCAGGGGGCCGACGTCGTAGTGGGTGCGCCGCAGGCACATCCCGTGGTCGAGGACATGGACGCCCCCTTCGCCGAGCGTGTCCTGCTTCCCGCCGAAGTTGTTGACGAAATAGCGGCCGTCCCCGGCGTCGAACGCGCCGTGGGCAGCATTGAGCTTCCCCTGGCCACCACCGACGGTACGACGGTTTCCGCCGCTGCCTGGGACTCGGCGGCCCTGACTCCCTACACACTGACCTCCGGGGAAGCTCCCGAGCGGGCCACCGAAGTGGTGGTGGATGAATCCTTCGGGGCTGCTCCGGGAACCTCGCTCACCCTCACCCACGGCGGGGAGCCAACCGAGTACACGGTGTCCGGCGTCGCCGCTCCCGAGTCTGGAGTGGACACCGGTCCTGCCGCTTTCCTGAGCACCGTCGGAGCTCAGGCCCTGTGGCCGCACGGCGACACGGTGGCCACAGTAGGCGTGATCGCCGAATCCGGCGTCCGCCCGGAACAACTCTCCGCCGACATCGAGGCGCAGGTGGCCGACGTCGTCGGGTACACCGGGGACCGCCGCGGAGACGTGGAGAATCTCGGCGGGTCCGCCGCCCGCTCCACGCTGCTGCTGCTCAGCGGGTCGCTGGCGGGCGTGGCCGTGATGACCGCGGTCTTCGTGACCGCAGGGACCCTGTCCTTGTCCATCATGGCGCGGCGCCGGGAATTCGCGATGCTGCGGGCGGTGGGGGCCGGAGCGAACCAGACCCTGGGCATCGTGATGCGTGAAGTCCTGCTGGTTTCCAGCGCTGCCGCAGTGCTGGGCGCGGCACCCGGTTTCCTGCTGGCCTGGTTCCTGGGCAACCAGTTCGTTGCCGGCGGCGTGCTTCCGGAAACCTTCGTCCTGGCGTACAGCCCGCTGCCGGCCCTGGCCGCCGTAGCCATCAGCATTACCGCGGCGGTGGGAGCCTCTCTCGTCTCGGCGCGGGGCACGGTCCGTGCGGCGCCGACGGCTGCCCTGCGGGACTCCGCGACGGAGGCTTCCCGGCTGGGCCGCGGACGCGTCATCACCGGTCTCTCGCTGCTCGCCGCGGGTCTCGTTGCGGCCTTGGTACCGATTGCCGTCCCGGGCACTGCGGGCCTGGCGGCGGCAGCCTCGAGCATCCTGCTCCTGATGATCGGCGCGGGCCTGCTGGGACCATGGCTGGTGACGGGCGCCTTAAAACTGGTGCAGCCGCTGGTCCGCCGCAGCCCCTCCGCGTCGCTGGCCCTCGCGGAAGCCAACGCCAGCGCTTTCCCGCGGCGCCTGGCCTCGGGAATCATTCCACTCGCCTTGGCCATTGCACTCGGATCCGTGCAGTTCTTTATGCCGACCACAGTGGCAACGGAAGCCGAGCGGCAGTCCCGGGACGGGGTAGTGGCCGGGTATCTGGTTCATGCTCCGGGGTCCGGAGTGTCCGAGGAGCTCGCAGACGAGGTGGCTGAGCTTCCCGGGGTGGAGTCCACCTCGCCGGTGGCCCGTTCCGCAGTACTTGCCAAGGCCGGTTTCGCTGGGATGGAAGACGGTGTGCAGCCCTACGCCATTCAGGGCCTGGCCTCTGAGGACCTGAACGGAACCTTGGACCTGGATGTAAACGAAGGGTCCCTGGACCGCTTGGCGGACACCGATACCGTGGCGCTGAGCGTGGACCTGGCCCGGGAATCCGGCACGGGCGTGGGCGAGGACTTCGACTTCTACTACGGGGACGGAACCGAGGCGACCGCCGTCGTCGTCGCCACCTACGAACGAGGGCTGGGATTCGGGGATGTGGCGGTGGCGAACGAGACGCTGCGAAGCCACACCACCACGGGGCTGAACGACTACCTGCTGGTCAGCATGGCGGCCGATACCGACGCGGGAGACCTGGCTTCGGCTGTTAGCGGGCTGGGGCTGACGCTGCTGGATAAGGAGGAGCTCGGGGCGGCCGGAGCCGCGGAACGGAATGCCGACTCGTGGGTTTCGGTGATCGCGATGCTGGTCCTGCTTGGGTACCTTGCCGTCTCCGTGGTCAACACCCTGGTGATGGCGACGGCTAAGCGCCGGCCGGAGATGCTGCTGCTGCGGACCCTGGGTGCGTCGGATACCCAGCTCAGGCGGATGATGGGGGCCGAGTCCCTGCTGATAGTCGCAGCCGCCGTCGTCATCGGCACCGTCCTGGCCCTGCCGCCGCTGATGGGGATCGCCGTGAGCGTCTCGGGGCTGCCGCTGCCCACGATCGTCCCGGCCGTATACCTCGGCCTCGCCGGTGCGACGGCGGCGCTCGGCCTGGGCTCCATTGCGGTAGCCACACGTGCCGCACTGCGGGCCGAACGGTAGCTGTTTGGGCAAAAAGAAATACCCCGGTCCGAAGACCGGGGTATTTCTTTGTCCTGGCGGAGGATGGGGGATTTGAACCCCCGAGGGCGTTAACCCAACACGCGTTCCAGGCGTGCGCCATAGGCCGCTAGGCGAATCCTCCAGGCTTGCTCCCGTAGAAGCAGATATAAGACTACCCGACACAGGGCCAAACCAACGAATCGGCCCCATTGGCGGGCAGCTTAGGCCGAGCTGGTTCGTTTGCGGCCGAGGCCGTGGAGCAAGGCATTGATAACGATAATTCCCAGCCAAGACCAGGTGGCCGCCTGCGGACTCCACAGGATGGCAATGGGAATCGAGGCCAGGAAAACCGCTGGGGTGACCGGGGCACGGACCTGCGCGAACGCCGGAAGCCGCGGATCGACGTCATCCCGGAAAAGGCCCACGCGGCTGCAATAGATCCAGAGCCCGGTATTGGCGGTGCCGATAAGCCCCAGGGCCGCCGCATAAATCACGACGCCGAGCTGCTGGTCTCCATAGAACGCCAGCATGTCGGTGGCGTACCCCAGCAGCGCGACGAACATCAGCAGCACCAGGTTCAGCTGCTGCAGCCGGCCGGTAAATCCCTTCAGCAGCCGGAAGAGCCGGTGATGGCTCAGCCAATAGGCGGCGGTCACCACAAAGGACAGGACGTAAGCGCCGAACTCCGGAAGCTGGGCAGCCACGGCCGCCCCAAGCTCGCTGGCCGGCACCTGGGGAACCCGGATATCCACGGCCAGCAGCGTCATGGCGATAGCGAAGACGGCGTCGCTGAAGAACATGGTGCGGTCCAGGTCCGGACCGGAATTTACTCGGGCAAAGCCCTTGCTGCTGCTGTTTTCGCCGGCCACGGGACCATGCTTGCGCACATTCGGCAGGGGGTCGAGCCCGGAAAGCGGGGCGAAAGGTGCAGTTAAGCAAATAAGGATCCGCACATCCTTGTGCGGATCCTTATTCCAACGTATGTCCGGCGGTGACCTACTCTCCCACATCCTCCCGGATGCAGTACCATCGGCGCTGTGGGTCTTAGCTTCCGGGTTCGGAATGGGACCGGGCGTTTCCCCCACGCTATGACCGCCGTAACCCTAGCCCTGCCGGCTAATGCGGCAGGAAATCTTTGGTTACAGACTGCCCTTTCGGGTTCTGCTCTTTAAGCTTACCGCGACTTCCAGGCGGTTTTGACCACCGCGGGCCAACCGGACTTGGCCTAAAGTGTCGGAATAAACACAGTGTCTGACCTGGTCCCACCTGCGGCCGTTGCCGGTGGGCAGCCAGCAGGTTCTGTGGGGGGCTGCTGAACCGGGGCTTAAACAAGGAGAGCCCGTACCAACACTGGTACGGGCTCAACCTCTTCAAATATTGTCCGGCGGTGACCTACTCTCCCACATCCTCCCGGATGCAGTACCATCGGCGCTGTGGGTCTTAGCTTCCGGGTTCGGAATGGGACCGGGCGTTTCCCCCACGCTATGACCGCCGTAACCCTTCTACCCGCACCCACCAAAGGCGGGAGGGGAAAACAATGGTTACAACACTCCCCCGGAACCACCCCACAAAAGAGGGGTGCCGGGCAGTGCGGTAAAAATATGAACCCGCCCCCTGGACAAGGGGCAATGGTTCGGTGTTCCAGGCACAGCAACCAACGGTTGTTGTCCGGGAACCACATAGTGGACGCAAGCAGCATGATCTACAACACCCTCTATACTTTGACGGACCGTTTGAAGTCGTGTCCGTCCAGGTGCTGGTGTGGTGTAAGTTATCGGCCTATTAGTACCGGTCAGCTTCACGGGTCTTTAGTCCCCGCTTCCACATCCGGCCTATCAACCCAGTGGTCTGGCTGGGGGCCTCTCACACACAAGGTGTATGGAAATCTCATCTCGAAGCGGGCTTCCCGCTTAGATGCTTTCAGCGGTTATCCCATCCGAACGTAGCTAATCAGCGGTGCACTTGGCAGTACAACTGACACACCAGAGGTTCGTCCGTCCCGGTCCTCTCGTACTAAGGACAGCCCTTCTCAAATTTCCTGCGCGCGCAGCGGATAGGGACCGAACTGTCTCACGACGTTCTAAACCCAGCTCGCGTACCGCTTTAATGGGCGAACAGCCCAACCCTTGGGACCTACTCCAGCCCCAGGATGCGACGAGCCGACATCGAGGTGCCAAACCATGCCGTCGATATGGACTCTTGGGCAAGATCAGCCTGTTATCCCCGAGGTACCTTTTATCCGTTGAGCGACGGCCATTCCACAATGTACCGCCGGATCACTAGTCCCGACTTTCGTCCCTGCTCGAGATGTCTCTCTCACAGTCAAGCTCCCTTGTGCACTTACACTCGACACCTGATTGCCAACCAGGCTGAGGGAACCTTTGGGCGCCTCCGTTACTCTTTAGGAGGCAACCGCCCCAGTTAAACTACCCATCAGGCACTGTCCCTGACCCGGATTACGGGCCGAAGTTAGATATCCAGTATGACCAGAGTGGTATTTCAACGATGACTCCACCCGAACTGGCGTCCGGGTCTCACAGTCTCCCACCTATCCTACACAAGCCACACCGAACACCAATACCAAACTATAGTAAAGGTCTCGGGGTCTTTCCGTCCTGCTGCGCGTAACGAGCATCTTTACTCGTACTGCAATTTCGCCGAGTTTATGGTTGAGACAGCGGGGAAGTCGTTACTCCATTCGTGCAGGTCGGAACTTACCCGACAAGGAATTTCGCTACCTTAGGATGGTTATAGTTACCACCGCCGTTTACTGGGGCTTAAATTCCCAGCTTCGCCCGTAAGGGCTAACCGGTCCTCTTAACCTTCCAGCACCGGGCAGGAGTCAGTCCGTATACATCGTCTTGCGACTTCGCACGGACCTGTGTTTTTAGTAAACAGTCGCTTCCCCCTGGTCTCTGCGGCCCCGATCCCCTCCGGACAGCAAGTGTCCATCAAGGTTGGGGCCCCCCTTCTCCCGAAGTTACGGGGGCATTTTGCCGAGTTCCTTAACCATAATTCTCTCGATCGCCTTAGTATTCTCTACCTGATCACCTGTGTCGGTTTGGGGTACGGGCGGCTGGAACCTCGCGCCGATGCTTTTCTAGGCAGCATAGGATCACCGGATCCCCCCGTGAGGGGGTCCCGTCGGATCTCAGGTGCGTCATCAAAGACACCGTGACGGATTTACCTATCACGGACCCTACATCCTTAGACCAGGTCTACCATCGCCTGGCCCGGCTACCTTCCTGCGTCACACCTGTTAATACGCTTACCTCCCAGGATCAGGTCCCGTGCTCGGCCAAAACCCTCACACCACAAGGGTGATCGGGCAGGCTCCGGACGGTTAGTGTCCCCTGCTTGGTATGGGCGGTTCTTCGCCGGTACGGGAATATCAACCCGTTGTCCATCGACTACGCCTGTCGGCCTCGCCTTAGGTCCCGACTTACCCAGGGCAGATTAGCTTGACCCTGGAACCCTTGATCATTCGGCGGACGGGTTTCTCACCCGTCTTTCGCTACTCATGCCTGCATTCTCACTCGTGTAGGCTCCACCACTGGTTTACACCGCAGCTTCACTGCCCACACGACGCTCCCCTACCACTCCAGACGACTGAACCACGAAGGCTTATCTATATCTGAAATCCACAACTTCGGCGGTGTACTTGAGCCCCGCTACATTGTCGGCGCGGAATCACTTGACCAGTGAGCTATTACGCACTCTTTCAAGGGTGGCTGCTTCTAAGCCAACCTCCTGGTTGTCTGGGCAACTCCACATCCTTTCCCACTTAGCACACGCTTAGGGGCCTTAGTTGGTGGTCTGGGCTGTTTCCCTCTCGACTA
Organism: Arthrobacter jinronghuae; assembly: GCF_025244825.1. Lineage (NCBI taxonomy): Bacteria > Bacillati > Actinomycetota > Actinomycetes > Micrococcales > Micrococcaceae > Arthrobacter > Arthrobacter jinronghuae. The sequence goes on along the minus strand of NZ_CP104263.1, from coordinate 209,459 downwards.
TGAAGCTTATCCCCCACAGTCTCACTGCTGCGCTCTCACTTACCGGCATTCGGAGTTTGGCTGACGTCAGTAACCTTGTAGGGCCCATTAGCCATCCAGTAGCTCTACCTCCGGTAAGAAACACGCAACGCTGCACCTAAATGCATTTCGGGGAGAACCAGCTATCACGGAGTTTGATTGGCCTTTCACCCCTACCCACAGCTCATCCCCTCCATTTTCAACTGAAGTGGGTTCGGTCCTCCACGACGTCTTACCGTCGCTTCAACCTGGCCATGGGTAGATCACTCCGCTTCGGGTCTAGATCACGCCACTGCATCGCCCTATTCAGACTCGCTTTCGCTACGGCTTCCCCTCACGGGTTAACCTCGCGACGTAACACTAACTCGCAGGCTCATTCTTCAAAAGGCACGCTGTCACAGCAATCAGAGCTGCTCCAACGGTTTGTAGGCACACGGTTTCAGGTACTATTTCACTCCCCTCCCGGGGTACTTTTCACCTTTCCCTCACGGTACTTGTCCGCTATCGGTCATCAGGGAGTATTTAGGCTTACCAGGTGGTCCTGGCAGATTCGCACGGGATTTCTCGGGCCCCGTGCTACTTGGGATCCTCTCCAAGCGGCAGCATGCATTCCGGTTACGGGGCTAACACCCTCTACGGCCCGGCTTTCAAACCGGTTCACCTATACATCTGCACTCACTTCACCGATCCGGCAGAATCGGTACGGAAAGTCCCGCAACCCCAGTGATGCAACGCCCGCCGGCTATCACACACCACTGGTTTAGCCTCTTCCGCGTTCGCTCGCCACTACTAACGGAATCACTGTTGTTTTCTCTTCCTGTGGGTACTGAGATGTTTCACTTCCCCACGTTCCCTCCACGCACCCTATGTGTTCAGATGCGGGTCACCCGGTCACTCGCGCGCCGGGCGGGGTTTCCCCATTCGGACATCCTGGGATCAAAGTTCGGTTATCAACTCCCCCAGGCTTATCGCAGATTCCTACGTCCTTCTTCGGCTCCTGATGCCAAGGCATCCACCGTGTGCCCTTAAAAACTTGACCACAAAGATCAATTTATTATCGCTATCGAGAAAACCACGGTCTCCCCAGGCACCCTTTTGACGGGGCACCCGGATCCACCAGGTTTTTCTGAAATTGCACTTAATATTTTAAGATGCTCGCGTCCACTATGTAGTTCTCAAACAACAACCCCGTCACACCCCTCCCCGCACCCGCAGCCCGCCCCGAAGGGAAGACCACCCGTGTACGGTTCCGGCCTGCGCAGGAACAAACAGAAACAAACCACACAACCCGTACCCTCCGGCCCCGCGCAAACGGGACAGGAAGAACCGGGGTGCCTGTTGCTTCAGGACCCAACAGTGTGCCAAACGACGAACCGGACCTACCAGGACTGCACGGGATGTTCCAGGAACCCTCCCGAAGGAGGGAACGTACTGATCCCCGCAGCCGGCATGCCGGCGCCTATCCATTGATATTCCACCCTTGAGCACCCACCGGAGAACAGATGTCTCCGATATGGGCATCTCCTGCAAAGCACACATCCGACACTGTGGACGGACATGGTCTTCGAGGTGCTCCTTAGAAAGGAGGTGATCCAGCCGCACCTTCCGGTACGGCTACCTTGTTACGACTTAGTCCCAATCGCCGGTCCCACCTTCGACGGCTCCCTCCCACAAGGGGTTAGGCCACCGGCTTCGGGTGTTACCAACTTTCGTGACTTGACGGGCGGTGTGTACAAGGCCCGGGAACGTATTCACCGCAGCGTTGCTGATCTGCGATTACTAGCGACTCCAACTTCATGAGGTCGAGTTGCAGACCTCAATCCGAACTGAGACCGGCTTTTTGGGATTAGCTCCACCTCACAGTATCGCAACCCTTTGTACCGGCCATTGTAGCATGCGTGAAGCCCAAGACATAAGGGGCATGATGATTTGACGTCGTCCCCACCTTCCTCCGAGTTGACCCCGGCAGTCTCCTATGAGTCCCCGCCATAACGCGCTGGCAACATAGAACGAGGGTTGCGCTCGTTGCGGGACTTAACCCAACATCTCACGACACGAGCTGACGACAACCATGCACCACCTGTAAACCGGCCACAAGTGGGGGACCTGTTTCCAGGCCTTTCCGGTTCATGTCAAGCCTTGGTAAGGTTCTTCGCGTTGCATCGAATTAATCCGCATGCTCCGCCGCTTGTGCGGGCCCCCGTCAATTCCTTTGAGTTTTAGCCTTGCGGCCGTACTCCCCAGGCGGGGCACTTAATGCGTTAGCTACGGCGCGGAAAACGTGGAATGTCCCCCACACCTAGTGCCCAACGTTTACGGCATGGACTACCAGGGTATCTAATCCTGTTCGCTCCCCATGCTTTCGCTCCTCAGCGTCAGTTAATGCCCAGAGACCTGCCTTCGCCATCGGTGTTCCTCCTGATATCTGCGCATTTCACCGCTACACCAGGAATTCCAGTCTCCCCTACATCACTCTAGTCTGCCCGTACCCACTGCAGACCCGGGGTTGAGCCCCGGGCTTTCACAGCAGACGCGACAAACCGCCTACGAGCTCTTTACGCCCAATAATTCCGGATAACGCTTGCGCCCTACGTATTACCGCGGCTGCTGGCACGTAGTTAGCCGGCGCTTCTTCTGCAGGTACCGTCACTTTCGCTTCTTCCCTGCTGAAAGAGGTTTACAACCCGAAGGCATTCGTCCCTCACGCGGCGTCGCTGCATCAGGCTTCCGCCCATTGTGCAATATTCCCCACTGCTGCCTCCCGTAGGAGTCTGGGCCGTGTCTCAGTCCCAGTGTGGCCGGTCACCCTCTCAGGCCGGCTACCCGTCGTCGCCTTGGTGGGCCATTACCCCAACCAACAAGCTGATAGGCCGCGAGTCCATCCAAAACCGCATAAAGCTTTCCACGGACCGCCATGCGGTGGTCCGTTGTATCCGGTATTAGACCCGGTTTCCCAGGCTTATCCCGAAGTCAGGGGCAGGTTACTCACGTGTTACTCACCCGTTCGCCACTAATCATTCTGTGCAAGCACAGAAGTCATCGTTCGACTTGCATGTGTTAAGCACGCCGCCAGCGTTCATCCTGAGCCAGGATCAAACTCTCCGTAAATGTGTTACAGACACAGCACCGAAGCCAAGGAAAATTGGCTGCAGGCACTGCACTAAATTCGAAACCGGCTAAAAAAACCGTCCCTTACCCACGGGGTGGGCGGAACGGCCTGTTCAACCAATCAAAATAAATTGGTATCAATAAACTTGGCACACTATTGAGTTCTCAAACAACAGACGCAATCCGAAAATACTCGGGAAAACAATGTTTTCCTTTTCTTCTTCGCTGCAATGTTTTATATCTTATTCCATTCCGGCGTTATTTGCAATTCGCGGTTTCCCTTGTCGGGACCCCGTGAAAAGCGTTTTTCGCCGTTCCGGACCCAGCATCCAACGGAGTCTTTCCCACCGGCCCTGCAAAGGGCGCGCACTGGTTGGACTCTGTTTTTTGTTGGGGTTTGGCCGCCATGCTCGGGCGCTTTTCCAGCGTCCCGGCCGCGGCGACTTAGAAAACTTTACACAGAATTGGCCTCCGCAGCAAATCGGATTCGGGGTGACTCCCGACACGCATTCTGCGCCCCGATTCCGGCGTCGTTTTTGCTGAGCCGAGGGCGCAGCGTCGAACAACTGCGCGGCGCCGATTTCAGCAGCACTCCCCGAACTATACGGGCGGCAACAGGGCTTCTTCGAGCCCCTGTAGCCCGGAGGCAGCCGCCTCATCCGAGATAACAGTGACCCGCGGATGCAGCTGGAGGATGGAGGCCGGGCAATCAACACCCACCGGCCCGGTCAGCGCCCGCTTCAGGATTCCTGACTTTTCCCCGCCCCGGACCAATAGCAGCAGGTGCTTGGCACGCCGGATGGTCCCCAGCCCCTGGGTAATACAGAACTGTGGAACCTCCCCTATAGAAGGGAAGAAGCGGGCGTTGGCCCTCCGCGTGGTTTCGGACAGACGCTGCACGCGGGTACGGGAGTCCAAGGGTGAGCCCGGCTCATTGAAGGCCAAATGGCCGTTATGCCCGATTCCCAGCAGCTGAAGGTCCACTCCCCCGGCACTTTCCAGCCGGCGCTCGAATGCTTCGGCTGCTTCCGCGGGGTCCTCCGCGCTACCGTCCGGTACGGCCACACAATCCGGGTCCAATCCAAGCGGGCGCGTGACCTCCCGGTCTATGACGGCGGCATAGGACTGGTTGCTGCCGGCCGGCAGTCCAACATACTCATCCAGGGCAAACGCCCGTAGGCGGGACAGGTCCAGTTCATGCTCCGCCAGCGCCCGGTACACCGGCAGGGGCGAGGACCCCGTGGCCAGCCCGAGTACCGCATCCGCGCGGTCGCGAACCAGCACCTCTATAAAGGAGGCGCCAAGCGCGCCCAGCCCGGCGGCGTCGGGCACTGTATATAGGGCGAGACTCAACGCGGCACCCTGGGAAAATCGCCGGCCAGATAGCGGGCGGGAAACAGTGCGGAACTCGGGGAGCGCTCCGGCACCCGGTACGGCAACCCGGGAAGAGCGGCGATGAGTGTCCGGGCGGCAGCCTTGACCTGCGTAGCCGGGGAACGGCGCTTCTGCATGCTGCACTCCTGATCCGGCGGGTTTTCCAGTATGGCTCCGCAGCCGGAAGATGGCTCCGCGTCCCGGAAATCCACCCGGAATCCGCCGCGAGTCGAGGCCCGGAATTTTCGGGTAGACTGGTTCCCGGCCCCTCATGTGGTGTCATCCTGTGAACTCCCCCAGGACCGGAAGGTAGCAAGGGTAAGCGGGCTCTGGCAGGTGCATGGGGGGTCTTTAATTTTTTTGAGGAAGTGGAGTTTCCACCGTGCCTGCCGCCGGAGGAAAAACCGTCAGTGCCAACCGATAGGCTTCTATCTGTGAGTACAGCCCTTTACCGCCGCTACCGTCCCGAGAGTTTCGCAGACGTGATCGGCCAGGAGCACGTCACGGAGCCGCTGATGGCGGCCCTGCAAAAGAACCGCGTGAACCACGCGTACCTCTTCTCCGGCCCGCGCGGCTGCGGCAAAACCACCTCTGCGCGCATTCTTGCCCGCTGCCTGAACTGCGCCGAGGGGCCCACCCCGGTCCCCTGCGGCAAGTGCGACAGCTGCGTTGAGCTGGCCCGCAACGGTTCCGGCAGCCTCGACGTTATCGAAATTGACGCAGCCAGCCACGGCGGCGTCGACGACGCCCGCGACCTCCGGGAGCGCGCCACCTTCGCCCCGGTCCGGGACCGCTACAAGATCTTCATCATCGACGAGGCCCACATGGTCACGTCCGCCGGCTTCAACGCCCTGCTGAAGATCGTGGAAGAGCCGCCGGAACACATCAAGTTCATCTTCGCCACCACGGAGCCGGACAAGGTTATTGGAACCATCCGGTCCCGCACGCACCACTACCCCTTCCGCCTCGTTCCGCCGGAGCCGCTGCTGGCTTATCTCGAGAAGCTCTGCGCGCAGGAGAACGTAGCGGTCGCCCCGGGCGTCCTCTCCCTGGTCATCCGCGCCGGCGGCGGGTCCGTGCGTGACACCCTTTCCGTCCTTGACCAGCTCATGGCCGGTGCCGGTCCCGACGGCCTGGACTACGAACTGGCCGTCTCGCTGCTGGGTTACACCCCCGTGTCACTGCTCGACGACGTCGTCGACGCAGTTGCCGCCGCAGACGCAGCTACCGTGTTCCGCGCCGTGGACCGTGTCATTCAGACCGGCCAGGATCCCCGCCGGTTCGTCGAAGACCTGCTGGAACGCTTCCGGGACCTGATTATCGTCAACGCCATGCCGGACAGCGCATCCACTGTGCTCCGCGGCATGCCGGAAGACCAGATCAACCGGATGCAGACCCAGGCCACGCAGCTGGGCAGCAGTGAACTGTCCCGCGCCGCAGACATCACCAACACTGCCTTGACCGAGATGACCGGTGCCACGTCACCGCGGCTGCACCTCGAACTGCTTTGCGCCCGCATCCTGCTTCCGGCCGCAGACCAGGCCGAACGCGGGACGGCCGCCCGCGTGGACCGTCTGGAGCGCCGGCTCAGCTATGCAGGCGATCCCACCGAGGCAATGGGCCGCGCCGCAGCTGCAGCGTCTCCGGTGAACACCATTCCCGCAGCCGCGCCCACGGCTTCGCAGGCCGGTACTTCCGCGCCTGCAGTGGACGAAGCTCCGTCATCTCCGCGCGGAATCGACTTTGCGGCAACACCCGCCCCGAATGCAGCAGCGGCAGCCCCTGCCGCGCCGGCAGCCTCCAGCCAGGACAACAAGCCTGCCGGAAGTTCCCTGGACTGGGGCGGCACGTGGTCCACCCCGGCGCAGACACCTTCTGCGGATGCCACTTCCGCTTCAAGCTCTGCGCCCGCAGCGGGATCCAACGGTTCCCGCCCTGCCGCCAGCGGACCGTCCCAGCCGGCGCAGTCGCAGCCTGCGCCGTCCCAGCCGGTGTCCCAGCCGACGCCGGCACAGCCGTCGCAGCAGGCACCGACTCAGCCTGCGCAGCCTCAGCAGCGGCAGGCTCCGGCCGGCGGCCCCGGTTCGGCTCCCGCCGGCGGAAGCGGCCAGATCGAAATGATCCGCCGTGCCTGGCCGGAGATCATGGATGCCCTGACCAGCATCCGCCGTGCCACCTGGCTGAACGTCAGCAAGAACTCCAGCCCGCGCGCCTTTGACGGCAAGGTACTTGAACTTGCCTTCACCAACCCCGGCGCTGCCACCAACTTCAACCGCCCCGACCATTTGGAGAACCTGCGCAAGGCGATCCATCAGGTCCTGGCGCTGGACTGCCAGATCAATCCGATCCATGACAGCTCGGCGTCAGCGGGTGAGTCGGGCCCAAAAGCCGATAGCCGGCAAGCGCCGGCATCCGCACCGGCCGCCAAGGCACCGGTAGTTCAGGCACAGCCAGCCCAGGCGCAACCGGCTCCGGCACAGCCAGCTCAAGGGCCGGTGCCAGATGGGCGAAGCGCCGGGTCCGCCGCGACTCCGGCCACCGGGACCACCAAGGTGGCCGGACCGGCTTCCAATGCCCAGGATTCGCGTGCAGACTCGGCGTCAGCCTCAGCGTCAGTCCCGGCGACTGCTTCCACACCGGGGCCGGCGAAGCCAGCTAACCGGGAAGTTCCGTCACCGCAGGTGCAGGCCGTTGCAGCGCCGGTCGCAGCACCCGCGTCCGTTGCCCCGGCCGAAACGGTTTCCCCCAACGAAGCGGCGGCACCGGGCGCACGGGTGCCCGGACCGGCAGTCGGCGCACCGGTCAACGCGGCTGCGGTTGCCCTCCGGCGCCGCTCCGGCAGTTCCAACGCCGGCAGCTCCAACGGCAGCGGAACGAAAACTACAGGCCCACGAACCGCAGGGCGGCCCGGCAGGAATAGCCCGTCGGATGAGCCCTGGCCGGACGAGCCCAGCGACCCGTTCAACGATGCGCCGGAAAGCAACGCCTGGGAAACCGCAGAGGCACCTGTGGACGTGTATTCCGGCGGACACCTTTCGGACTCCGAGTGGGCAAGCACTGACTGGGCCGGCACCGGGTCCACCACGCGTCCGGCAGGCGGAAACTCCGCGCCGGATACCCGGAACGGCAGCAGTCAGGCAGCACCGTCCGTACCCGCAGGCAGCCCCCGAGCAGGGGTGCCGGCGTCGGCCGCAGCCACCGGCTTGACCTCACGGCCCGGAACCACAACGGCTCCGGGTCAAGATCGGAGCGCAGCGGCACCGAACGTACGGACATCCGTTCCACCGACGACGACGGCCCCCGCGGCTCCCGCCGGCGGCGCTCCCAACCAGCCGCTGAGCCGCTATCAGAAGCTCCTCAATGAAGCTGCCCAGCGCGGCGGCGGATCCCCCGTCAGGGGGAGCCGCCCAGTAGACTCGACCTACGTCGAAGATGTTCCCAGCGCGGATGACATCACGCTTGAGGATTCCGGTCTGGTGGGGCGTAAGGCGATCGAACGGATTCTGGGCGGACGCCTGATTGAGGAACGCAGCCTGGACGGCCGCTGACCAGCGCCGGATCACGCCCGGCATGCCAGATCCGAGCCGCATCATGCGGAAAACCGGTAACACCCAGCTATAAACGCAGTTCAACCCAGCAGAGAAGGTTACGTGTACGAAGGTGCCGTTCAGGAACTCATCGATGAACTAGGCCGTCTTCCCGGCGTCGGGCCCAAGTCCGCCCAGCGCATCGCGTTCCACATCCTCGAATCCGATCCCGATGACATGAAGAAGCTGGCCACCGCCATTGTCACGGTCAAGGACCGGGTGAAGTTCTGCAGTGTCTGCGGCAACGTCACTGAGCAGGAAACCTGCAGCATCTGCAGGGACCCGCGGCGGGACCCGACCATGATCTGCGTGGTCGAAGAGTCCAAGGACGTGATTGCGGTGGAGCGTACGCGGTCCTTCCGAGGCCGCTACCACGTGCTGGGCGGCGCCATTAATCCGATTGCCGGCATCGGTCCGGACCAGCTGCGCATCCGGGAGCTGCTCAGCCGGCTGTCGGATGAGCAGATCTCCGAAATCATCATTGCCACCGACCCGAACCTCGAGGGTGAAGCCACCGCCACCTATCTGGTGCGGATGCTCAAGACCCTGGGCATCAAGGTCACGCGCCTGGCTTCCGGCCTGCCCGTGGGCGGAGACCTCGAATATGCGGACGAGATCACCCTGGGCCGCGCCTTTGAAGGCCGTCGGAGCATGTCCTAAGCTCGGGGTTCCCCAAGGCGCGGCGCCGTCCACGACTCGCCTGTGGCAGCAGGTTACGTGTAGGTATTTCGGGTCTTCCCGACGGCGGCGATAGACTTTCTGGACCGACGAAAGCCGCTAGTACCGCCCGCTTTCCGAGGAGAAGAGTTCGAAGCCGCGTCGAAGATGCCGGGCGCCAGCACCCACAACGAAACTTGAGAAAGTGTACGCATGAGCCTGATAGTGCAGAAATTCGGCGGTTCCTCAGTCGCGGACGCCGAAGGCATCAAGCGCGTAGCCAAGCGCGTGGTGGATACCCATGCAGCCGGAAACGAAGTGGTGGTCGTGGTCTCCGCTATGGGTGACAGCACCGACGAACTGCTGGATCTGGCCGGCCAGATCACCACGCTGAACAACGCCCGTGAAATGGACATGCTGCTCAGCGCCGGGGAGCGCATCTCGATGGCGCTGCTGGCCATGGCCATCAACCAGCTCGGCGGCTCCGCACAGTCCTTTACCGGCAGCCAGGCCGGCATGATCACCGATGCGATCCACGGCAAGGCCCGGATCATCGATGTGTCCCCGCACCGCATCAAGACCGCCATCGAGCGGGGCGACATCGCCATCGTTGCCGGTTTCCAGGGCGTCAGCCAGGACAGCCACGACATCACGACCCTTGGCCGGGGCGGTTCGGACACCACGGCGGTGGCCCTGGCCGCGGCTCTCGAGGCCGATGTCTGCGAGATCTACACCGACGTCGACGGCGTGTACACCGCCGATCCGCGGGTGGTTTCGAGCGCCCAGAAGATCGAGAAGATTTCCAGCGAGGAAATGCTCGAATTGGCTGCTTCCGGAGCCAAGATCCTGCACCTGCGCTGCGTGGAATACGCCCGCCGCTTCGGCGTTCCCCTGCACGTCCGCTCATCCTTCAGCTCACACGAGGGAACCTGGGTGCTGCCCAGCCCCGATGACAAAATCAAGATTCAAGAGGGAGAACCCTTGGAACAGCCCATCATCTCCGGCGTCGCCCATGACCGTTCCGAAGCCAAGGTAACCGTGGTGGGTGTTCCGGACATCCCCGGCAAGGCCGCGGAGATCTTCGGCATCGTGGCGGGCGCCAACTCCAACATCGACATGATCGTGCAGAACGTTTCCACGCAGGGTTCGGGCCGGACAGACATCTCCTTCACGCTGCCCATCATCGACGGCAAGGAAGCCATCGACGCGCTGAACGCCGCGAAGGCCGAAGTCGGCTTCGACTCCATCGACTACGACGAGCAGATCGGCAAGCTCTCCCTCATCGGCGCCGGCATGCGGTCCAACCCGGGCGTCTCGCACCGCTTCTTCGAGGCCCTGCACCATGCCGGGGTGAACATCGACATGATCTCCACCTCCGAGATCCGCATCTCCGTGGTCACCAGCGCCAAGCTGCTGGACAGCGCAGTACGCGCGGTCCATGCGGCGTTCGGGCTCGACGGCGACAGCGAGGCCACTGTGTACGGCGGCACCGGGCGCTAGGGCAGCTTAGGAAAAAATCTGGCAGTAAAAAGGCCGGCACCCACACGGTGCCGGCCTCTACGCGTATCGGGAGCCTATTCGGGCTTGCGCGAGACGATGTAGCTGCTGCCGTCAGCCCGGGTCACGGTTTCCCACATCGCCTTCTCCTGCGCCTGCTGCGCCTTGAGCAGGGCCTGGTTCTCCTCCGTCATCGGATGGTCCAACGACCCCTGCTGCGCGGGTCCGAAGATCAGCCGCACCTTGCCCGTGGTCCGCATGAACCGGGTTACAAAGCTTTCCTTCTCAACCATGCTGCACCTTTCCGACGGGCATTGCCGCTCCTATCGTACTAACGATCGGGTTGGTATTTTCCGTCAACCAAGCCCTGCCTGAACCAACGGATGACGGGCGTACCGCGTGGCGCGATAATGGAACGGTGATTGCTTCCGCCCACCCCACCGTCCTCAGCGAGGACCAATGGCTGCCGCGGCAGTCTGCGCACGAAGAACGCGTCCGGCCCTTCACCGAAGGATTCCTCGCACGGCGCTCGGCCGGGCGGAAGCACCCGGTGGAGGACTTCCTCTTCACCTACTACTCCCAGAAACCCGGCCAGCTGCTGCGCTGGCACCCGGGCGCCGGCGTCATTCTCACCGGTCCGTCCGCACTCGAACGCACCGGGTGGAAGTTCTACCGGACGCTGACGGAAACGGAACGGGACGCCGCGGGGATCGACGCCGAAACACCCGCCGTCACTGTGGATACCGAGGGGTTCGCCGCGGTGCGCGGGGACGCCCTCGGATTCACCACCATGCTGCTGTCCCGCACGGCCGCGCGGAGGCCGGTACTGGGATGCTTCGGCATGCACGAGTGGGCCATGGCCTACAAGTCGGAGGACAACGGCATCCGGCACGATTACCTGCAGCTGCGGCTGGGTGCCGACGGGACGGATGAACTGGTGGAGCGCAGCCGGATCCGCTGCACCCACTTCGATGCCTTCCGGTTCTACACACCGGAAGCAGTGCCCCTGAACGAGCTCACACCCACCCGCGAGAACCAGCGGGACCTGGAACAGCCCGGCTGCCTGCACGCCAACATGGACCTGTACAAATGGGCCTACAAACTGGTGCCGCTGCTTCCCAGCGAGGTGGTTATGGACGCCTTCGAACTGTCCTGGCGCATCCGCGAAATGGATATGTGTGCCTCACCCTATGACCTGGCCGACTGGGGTTACACCCCGATTGCGGTGGAAACTCCGGCAGGCCGGGCGCAGTACGCAGCCGCACAACGCGGCTTCGCCGAGGAATCGCAGCAGTTGCGGGCTCGCATCCTGGGCCTGCTGGAACCCTTTGGAGGACAGCTGTGCAGCCAGAACCGACCGGCCGGGTTATCCGCACCGGAACCGAGTCCTACGACCTGATTCTTCACCGCGGCTTTCCCGAACCGGCTGCGGCCGTGTGGCCCAGCTTCACCAACCCCGACCAGACGGCCCAGTGGTTCGGCCGCTGGGAAAGGAGCCCCGTCAGGGGAGGCACCGTCGATCTGCAGCTGCTCTTCGAAGAGGGCCTGCCCTGGAGCAGGGTCCGGATAGCGGAGTGTGTCTCCCCGGAACTTCTGCGCCTGCTGGTCGAGGATGAATACGGCGGCTGGGACCTGGAGATCCGCCTCCGGAACGAACCGGCCGGCACCGCACTGGATTTTATCCACCATTTGGAGGATCCGCAGGCCGTTTCCAGCATCGGGCCGGGCTGGGAATACTATCTGGATCACTTGATGGCTGCCCGAAGCGGCGGACCGGCGCCGGACTTCAAGGACTACTTCCCAAGCCAGGAAGCCTACTTCGCGGCGCAGGCAGAGGCTGCCGCTGATTCGCCCGACCCTGCTTGACAGAGTTGGCTAGGCTGGTGGCTCCGCTACCGATGGAGGCCGTACAGTGCGCAACATTCGAGGAACCGCGTTAGTCCCCATGCTGCTGTGCACCGCCCTTCTGTTGGCAGCCTGCGGGGGCGGTTCCGGCCGTTCTCCGGAGTCCCCGGAATCGACCGACTCCCCCAATGAGTCAACGACGGCGCCGACCTCGCCCGTCGGTTCGCCTAGACCGATCGGCTCCCCGACCCCCCTTCCCGGGACCGGCGGCACCGGCGGCACCACCGCGGAGGCACCGGTTTCGCTGACCGTCGAGTTCAGTGCGGACGGGACGACGCCGAGCAGCACCTGGACGCTGCAGTGCGACGGCGCCGAGCCGCGGGAAGGGTCGACCGTACCGGATCCTGCCGGGGCCTGTGCCGTGCTCGCCGACCAGGGGGCAGCCGCCCTAGCGGAGCCGGCGGCGGGCTTGATGTGTACCCAGGAGATCCGCGGAATGCAGCGTGCACACGTCACCGGCATGGTTAACGGCGAGGCCGTGGACACAAGCTTCTCGCTGACGGACGGCTGCCAGATTTCGCGCTGGGAACGGCTTACCGCCCTGCTGGGACCTGCGGACGGTTCCCTCTAGCTACCGGCGCACGCGTTCCCGCCGGGCCAGGATCACCAAAGTGCAGATTGGCCCGAGCACGGGGAATATCAGGCAGAAGAGAAGCAGCCCGAACCGCTCCCCGGCAGTGACTGCGCTCGAGCGGGCCAAGCGGATGATGGCCCACACCAGTAAAAGCAGCAGCGCTGCAGCGATGCCGGAAACCAGGACGGTGTCGACCGCCGGGATGCTCGGGTTGGCATCCTCATCCATGGGCCGCCGCCGTTCCGCTGGGCTCCGGCACGCCGGGCCGTTCCCGTTTGCGCCGCACATGAACCTGCTTGCGTATCCGGGCAACCACGTCGCCGCTGCTGTCGGTCACGTCCACCGAGAACCATTCGAGGACCTTCTCCCCGCCCGCGGCCAGCTTGCGCAGGCGTTCGACGTCGGCCGGATCCAGGACAAACTCGGCCCGCACCTCGCCCTTTCCCGGCTTCAGGAACTCAATCTCCGCGGCACGGTCCCAGACAACGTGGTCACGGCCGAGGTGGTGGAGCAGCATCATCATCCAGAACGGGTCCGTCATGGCGAACAGTGAGCCGCCGAAATGCACGCCGGCCACGTTCTTGTTCCACCAGTAGGACCGCAGCCGCACGGAGACACCCAGATATTCAGGGTCCAGTCGGGTGATCCGAATGCCGGTAAAGGCAAAGGGCGGCCACACGTTCATTAGCCGGCGGACGGTGGCGGGGCTTGCTTGTAGGAGTCTCACGGCCCCCACTCTAACCGGAAGGTAATCCACGCCACAGGAAGACCTGCGATAGCTAACCCGGCATGGATGGCCTATTATTGAATAAGCATGCTTAGTATTTTTCCGGACAACGGAGTGCCGGACCCGACTGAAAGCGTAGAAATGTCCATAGAAGCAAAGGACCAATACCTCTGGGCACGCGGGCTCCTGGAGTCCGATGACGCGGAATACATGCATTGCGGCGAACCCATGCAGCCCCGGGACAACCGGCAACGCTCCATCTTCGAACCGATCAGCGTGGAGTCCATGCCGGAGGAACCGGTGGATGTTCAGCTGGAAACCACTGTGCTCCGCTGCGCCTGCGGCTTCCAGTTGGAGATTCCGGCCTAGGTCCGACCAGTCACCGTAACGCAGGTAACGCCGGTAGAATGGCAAGTGCAAGCTCGCGGAGCGCTGAATCAGCGTGAGACGGCAAGGTCCGCGGCCACCCATCTCGTCTAGAGGAGCTGCCGGATGCCCCGGATCGTTGTTGATGTTATGCCCAAGCCTGAAATCCTCGATCCGCAGGGCAAGGCCATTGCAGGCGCGCTGCCCCGCCTGGGACTGACCGGCTTCGCCGGAGTCCGCCAGGGCAAGCGCTTCGAGCTCACCGTTGACGGAGACGTCACCCCCGAAATCCTGGAGCAGGCCCGCACCGCCGCCGCGACGCTGCTGTCCAATCCCGTGATCGAAGACGTCACCCGCGTTGAAGTAATCCCGGAGGCCTGATCTTGAGTACTCCCCTGATCGGCGACTTTTCCGTCGCCCCCGAAAACGACGCGCTCCGCGCCGTCCGGGTAGGTATCATCACCTTCCCCGGCACCCTGGATGACCGCGACGCCGCGCGCGCCGTGACCATCGCCGGCGGCACCGCCGTCGGGCTCTGGCATGCCGAAGCGAATCTGCAGTCCGTGGACGCGGTGATCATCCCCGGAGGGTTCTCCTACGGGGACTACCTGCGCGCCGGGGCCATTGCCCGCTTCGCACCGCTCATGGAAAAGGTAGTGGACGCCGCCGCCGGCGGCATGCCCGTGCTGGGCATCTGCAACGGCTTCCAGATCCTCACCGAGGCACACCTGCTGCCGGGTTCCATGATCAAGAACAACCACCTGAAATTCTCCTGCGCTGACCAGCTGCTGCGCGTGGAAAACAACAGCACCGCCTGGACCAACGCCTACGAGCTGGGTGCCGGAATGGTCGTTCCGCTGAAGAACCAGGACGGCCAGTACGTCGCGGATGAGAAAACGCTGGACGAACTGGAGGGCGAAGGCCGGGTGGTCTTCCGCTACGAGGGTGAGAACCCCAACGGGTCCCGCCGCGGCATCGCCGGCATTTCCAACGCTGCAAGAAACGTCGTCGGGTTGATGCCCCACCCTGAACACGCCGTCGAACCCGGCTTCGGCCCGGATTCCTCCGCCTACGGCGAGGTCGGCCTGGGCTACGGCACCGACGGGCTGCGCATCTTCAGCTCTGTACTCAACTCGCTCGTTGCCGGAGGCAAGTCATGACCGTTTCCCCCAGTGCTGCCGCTGAGCAGAAGAAGTTCCGCATCGACACCGTTGTGCACGCCGCTGCCACCCCGGACACGGAGCTGCCCTGGGCCGAGCTCGGCCTGAAGGAAGACGAGTTCAACCGGGTCGTGGAGATCCTGGGCCGCCGCCCCACCGCGGCGGAACTGGCGATGTACTCGGTGATGTGGTCCGAGCACTGCTCCTACAAGTCCTCCAAGGTGCATTTGAAGCAGTTCGGGGACAAGGTCACCGACAAAATGAAGGAACACCTGCTGGTGGGGATCGGCGAGAACGCCGGCGTGGTGGACATCGGTGAGGGCTGGGCCGTGACCTTCAAGGTCGAATCCCACAACCACCCGTCCTTCGTGGAGCCCTACCAGGGTGCCGCCACCGGCGTCGGCGGCATTGTCCGCGACATCATCTCCATGGGTGCCCGCCCGGTGGCCGTGATGGATCCGCTGCGCTTCGGCGCCATCGACCACCCGGACACCGCCCGCCTGGTGCACGGCATCGTGTCCGGCATCGGCGGCTACGGCAACTCCCTGGGGCTGCCAAACATCGGCGGGGAACTGGTCTTCGACTCCGTCTACCAGGGCAACCCGCTGGTCAACGCCCTGGCCGTGGGCGTAATGCGCCACGAGGACATCCGGCTGGCCAACGCCTCCGGCGCCGGCAACAAGGTGGTGCTCTTCGGCGCCCGCACCGGCGGCGACGGCATCGGCGGCGCCTCCGTGCTGGCCTCCGAATCCTTCGACGCGGACAAACCCTCCAAGCGCCCCGCCGTCCAGGTGGGCGATCCCTTCGCGGAGAAGGTGCTCATCGAGTGCTGCCTGGAACTGTTCAAGTCCTCCGTGGTGGAGGGCATCCAGGACCTGGGGGCGGCCGGTATTTCCTGCGCGACGTCGGAGCTCGCCTCCAACGGCGACGGCGGCATGCACGTGGAGCTGACGAACGTGCTGCTGCGCGACCCCACCCTGACGCCCGGCGAGATCCTGATGTCCGAGTCACAGGAACGCATGATGGCCGTGGTGACCCCGGAGAACGTGGAAGCGTTCGAGGCGATCATGGACAAGTGGAACGTGGAGTACTCCTGGCTCGGCGAAGTCACCGGCACCGGCCGGCTGATCATCGACTGGGACGGCGAAACCATTGTCGACGTCGATCCGCGCACAGTGGCGCACGAGGGCCCGGTGTACCAGCGGCCCATGGCGCGTCCGGCCGCGCAGGACAGCATCGAAGCCAACTCCTTCAACGCTGAACGGCCCTTCGGCAGCGCCGCAGTCAAGGACGCCATCCTGGAGCTGATGGCCTCGCCGAACATGTGCGACAAGTCCTGGGTCACCAACCAGTACGACCGCTATGTGCAGGGCAACACCGCCCTGGCCATACCGGATGACGCCGGTGTGGTCCGCGTGGATGAAACCACTGGCCTGGGCGTCGCCATTTCCACCGATGCCAACGGCCGCTACTCCTACCTGAATCCGTACGAGGGCGCGAAGCTGGCCCTGGCCGAGTCCTACCGCAACGTGTCCACCGCCGGCGCAAAGCCGTTGGCGGTCACCGACTGCCTGAACTTCGGTTCCCCGGAGGACCCGGAGGTCATGTGGCAGTTCGCCGAGTCCGTGCGCGGGCTGGCCGACGGCTGCCGCGAACTCGGCGTGCCCGTCACCGGCGGCAACGTTTCGCTCTACAACCAGACCGGCGGCGTCGCCATCCATCCCACCCCTGTGGTGGGCGTGCTGGGCGTGTTCGACGACGTCGCCCGCCGGACGCCGTCGGGCTGGCGGCAGGACGGCCAGGCCATTTACCTGATGGGCACCACGCAGGACGAGCTGGACGGCTCCGAATACGCGAATCTGCGCGGCCATCTGGGCGGGCAGCCGCCCAAGGTGGACCTGCAGGCGGAGAAACTGCTCGGGGAACTGCTGGTCAATGCCTCCCGCGACGGCATGATCGACGCCGCGCATGACCTCTCCGAGGGCGGCCTCGCCGCCGCGCTGTCCGAAATGGCCCTGCGCTTCGGCGTCGGTGCGCGGATCGGCCTTGGCGAAGTCTGCGAACGCGACGGAGTGGACCTGTTCACCCTGCTGTTCTCCGAGTCCCAGGCCCGCGCCGTCGTCGCGGTGGCCCGCAGCGAGGAAGTCCGGTTCAAGGACATGTGCTCGGCGCGCGGTTTCGCTCATGCCCGGATCGGCGTGGTGGACACCGAGATCGGCGCCCTGGACTTCCAGAGCAACTTCACCCTGCCCCTCGATGAGTTGAAGGCGGCTCACGAAGGCACCCTGCCGAAGCACTTCGGCTAAGCCGGCAGCACCAGCACGGGCCCGCGGACTCCGCCGGGCCCGTGTAGGCTCCTCAGGCATGGACAAGATCAACCGAACGCAGCAGGTCCGCCAGGTTGGCGGAGTACTAAGTCTGGCGGCGGGCGCCGTCCCACTGATTTTGAACCTGCCGTATTTGTTCAGCGGGGATGACCGGCTGACGGCCGGTCTCACCGTTGCGGCCGGGCTGCTGGCAGCAGGCATCGGGGTGTGGTTGCTGGCGGGGGCCCGCAGCCGGGGAGCGGAACAAGTGCTGACTGCGGACCGGGGACGGGTGAAGTTCATGGGGGCGATCGCGGTACTGTGCGCAGTAATGCTCATCATTTCGCTGCTGCTGCTCCAGCAGCCCACGACGTCCACCGGGCTATTCGGACTCCTTCTGGCGAACTCGTTCCGGATGCTCTTCGTACCTGTTGGGCGCCAAACCTAGTAGTGCCCTCCGGGTCCGGGTGAGCCGAATGAAGCAAAACCCGAAAGTACGTGCAAAATTAGCTCGTGAGCATAATCCCCGAGAACCTGGCCGCGGAGGCCGGCATTCCCACGCAGCGCCTGTCGCTGGACCTGATGACCGTGGCCGAAGTGGACGCCCTCATCATCCAGACGCGACGCCCGGACTGGGCGGAGGACTTCCCCCAGCCCACCGACTACGACGCCGCCCGCCAGTTCTTCGAGGCCGGATTGCTCGGTCCCGCTGCGTCGTTCGGCACGCGCCTGATCCGGGAACTTTCGACCGCGCTGGTGGTGGGAACCATCGGCTTTGCCGGCGTCCCCGATGAGGGCACGGTGGAAGTCAGCTACAGCGTGGTTCCCTCATGCCAGGGGCAGGGCTACGCCACTGAAGCGTTGGTGGCCCTGGCACGGTTTGCGCTCACCCACCCGGAGGTGGACACCATCATCGCCTACACGGAACCGGGCAATGACGCGTCCCAATCCCTGCTGTTGAGCGCGGGCTTCATGCCGGTGGAGGAAAGCGAACTCACCCTGCAGTTCGCCCTCCGGCGGGATCAGCTCCCGGAGGCCAGCCGGTAGGCTGCGGCGAAATACCGGTTGGTGTAAAACTGCTGGACGCGGGTGTTGACCATGTTGACGGCACCCACCAGCCGGTTGCCCGGGCGGCTGTAGGCAGCAACCCGGAAGTACAGCCGGCCGGCTTCGTCGAGTTCGGCGTAAAAACCTTCTTCACCGCGCTCCGGGTGTCCTGGCAGGGTGCCGTAGCCAAACCCGCTGCGCTGTCCGCGGACCGGCGCGCCGTCGTCGTCCAGCGCCGCTTCAGCAGCCCAGATCACGCGGCAGGGAGCGTAGTAGCGCACCCGCCAGACCCCCACGCCCGATGCCATGTCCACACCCGGGGCGGCGCGCGGCGTGCCGGGTGCCACATACAGCCCCGCCCGGCGGTGCAGGTCCCAGTCCAGCAGCCCGTTGGCGAGGCGGAGAAACCCGGCCTGCGAATCGGCCACTTCCAGTTCTGCCTTGCGCAGCACCAGCCGGTAACCCGCGGGCCAGCGGTCCGTCATGGGTGCCGGATAGGGCCGCTCGGTTAGCCCCTGCTCAGCGTAGGTGAAACCGGTGTTGTGCCTCATCCCTCCGCCAGGCCCTTCCAAGCGAGTGATTCCCGGTCCTTTCGCGGCAGCGAGGCCACCACCAGGTCATAGGAGTCCTCGACCAGGTCCCGGATCATGTCCCGCGGCAGGCCGGAGGCAACTTCCACCTGATTCCAGTGCGTCTTGTTCATGTGCCAGGCGCCGGTGATTTCCGGATGGGCGGCGCGTAGCTGAAGCGCCAGCTCCGGTTCGCACTTCAGGCTGATCATCAGGGGTTCACCGGCAAGCTCCGTCAGAGCGAACATCTTCGCTTTGCCAGCGGCGGCCCCCACCTTGAACACCGAGGACTCCGGCCCGAAGGGGAAGTCTTCGAACGCCCCGGGCAGGGACAGGCACAACCGTCTAAGCTCACCCGCATCCATGGGAAAAGCCTAGCGCTGCCGTCCGCGCAACGGCACTGCACAGCCCATGGGTGACAGGATGGGAGGAACAGGTAGATTACTGCGGGCGTGCCGGCAGCAGAGCGAAGGATAAAACGGTTTGAAGCAGATCAACCGCAGTAGCGGCCCCGTCAGCCAGGCTGCGGAGCGCGCCGCCGGTTCCAGGACCTTCGAGCGGTTCGCCCGGGTGGGCTATGTGGCAAGCGGGATAGTGCACATTGTCATTGGCCTGATCGCCTTGCAGATCAACGCCGGAGGGTCCGGCAATGCGGACACCAGCGGTGCCGTAGCTGCTGTGGCCGAACAGCCCGCCGGGTACGCGCTGGTCTGGTTCTGCTTCCTCGGCTGCTACGCCCTGGCACTGTTCCAGCTCACCCGCATCTTCTTTGCCGGACAGCAGCTGAAGGACAAGGAGCTGTGGAAGGACCGGGCCAGCAACGCCGGGCAGGTTCTCGTTTACGGGGCCATCGGAACCGTTTTCGCTTCGTTTGCCCTGGGCCGCGGAAGCAATAACGGCAGCTCTTCCTCGGTCAGCTGGACCGCCCGCCTGCTGGCGGTACCAGCGGGCCAATGGATTCTTGGACTCACCGGGCTGGTGGTGGTGGGAATCGGCGGCTACTTCATTTTCAAGGGAGCCACACGCCGCTTCCGCCGGAACCTCACCGGCGTCCCCGGCGGACTCTGGGCAAAGGCCGTGGACATCACCGGCGTGGCCGGCTTTATCGCCAAGGGAGTGTCGCTTGGCATCCTGGGGGTGCTGCTCACCCTGGCCGCCGTGCAGGCGGACCCGGAGGAGTCCACCGGTCTCGACGGCGCGCTGCATACGCTGCGGGACCAGCCCTTCGGCGTGGTGGCGCTGGCCGCGGTGGGGGTCGGGCTGATGCTCTACGGGCTGTACATGGGGATCATCCGCGCTCGGTTCGCCAAACTCTAGAGCCCGAGGCGCGGTGCTTCGATGACCGGGCAGGCGTCCATCACGACGTCGAGCCCTGCCGCCGCCGCACGCGCGGCTGCCGCTTCGTCCACCACGCCGAGCTGCATCCAGACCGCCTTGGCGCCCACTTCGATGGCCTGGTCCACAATGTCGCCCACCCGGGCGGAATTCACGAAGCAATCCACTACGTCGATGCTTCCCGGGATTTCACTGAGCCGGCGGTATCCCTTGTTGCCGTGCACGTCATCGCCCTTCAGGCTCACCGGGATGATCTCCATGCCCAGCTGGTCCTGGATAAAGCGTGAGACGCCGACGGCGGGGCGGAGCGGGTTATTGGACAAGCCCACGATCGCCCACCGGGCCCCCTTGTTCCGGAGCAGCCGTTCGATTGCCGCTGGGTCGTTAGCGTGTGCCACAGTTTCTTCCTTTGCCCCGGAGCCGGTGATAGGCATCCAGCTTAGGCCAGGAAAGACTCGATGGCGTCGGTCAGGGCCGCATCAGGAATACCGCGGGTATCCGATTCCACCAGCAGGAACTCCCCGGAGTCCAAGGCCTCGGCGGTTTGCCGCGCCAGGTCCTGGGTATCGTCGCCGCTGCTGCTGCCGGCCATAACGAGAACGGGGATGCTGACGCCGCTGAGGCCCTCGATCTCGGTCTGCAGGACCATCAGTTCGTCCTCCCCGTCAGCGAGGGACAGGGTTGGTTCCAGCGCGACCACCCGGCTGACCACCGTGGATTCCTCCGCGGCCCTCAGCGCCAGGAACGCGCCTTCATCAAAGCCGTAAAGGTCAGTTGATCCCCCGGCTACCTGAAGGACGGCGAGCAGGTCATCGACGTCCGACTCCGCCGTGTATTCCTCGCCCATGCCGCTTTCGCCGATGCCCCGGCGGTCATAGGTGTAGACCGTATGGTTTTTCGAGAGGGCATCCGCCAGGACCACCGTCGCGGGACTGCTGCGGTGCGCCAGCAGGGGTCCGACGATCGCCAGCGGAGGGCCGCTGCCCCGCCGGGACCACGCAATGGGCGTTCCATCGGCGGACATCACGATTCCGGAGGCACCCGAAGCTGATTCCATGGCCGGCTCCTGCTGGTTGGGGGGTAGGAAGATGCTGGAGAGCTAAAGGGTGCTCGCCCCAACCGCACCCTTCTCCAAAATTAGGAGCCGACGGCGCGCGAGGTCAATGCCCGCAGGCGGCAGGTGCATCGAAGTGCCGCAGACGATGGACCGGCGACGCGGCGTCGAACATTTCTTTATGTGAACGCGGGCAACCTGCCGGGACTTGTCGGATCCGCCGATCCGGCGTTTAGTAGTGCTTGACCATCCCGAGCGGCTGAGAGACCTGGATCGATGAAGCCGCAGCAACCCTGGTTGCCGCATTTCCTCCTTGAACTGCGGCAATAACGAGGCTGGTGTCGCAGGAAGCCGTTATCCCGGCTCAGGACACCTTCCGTAGGGTGCTACTGCCAGGATCGATGGAGTGTTTCTATGACTGCAGTACTGCCCTCTTCCACGTCCGGCACAGGACCCAGTGCGGCCCTGCCGGTAAAGTTCGCCGGGCTCGGCCGCAGCTTCGGCTCCGGACCGAACGAACATGTAGTCCTTCGGGACATCACTTTCGAGGTCCGGCCCGGCGAGGTGCTGGCCATCCTGGGCCCGAGCGGCTGCGGCAAGTCCACCCTGCTGCGGGCCGCCGCCGGCCTGGACCTGCCCACTGACGGCAGCATCCTGATCGACGGCAAGTCCGTCAGCGGGATAGACGACCGCTGCGCCGTCGCCTTCCAGGAACCGCGGCTGCTGCCGTGGCAGACGCTGCAGGCCAATATTGCGATCGGTCTGCCCAAGTCCGCGAGCGCCAGCCGGGGGAAGGCCAAGGTTGCCGAGCTCCTGGACCTGGTGGGACTGTCCGCCTTCGCCAAGCACCGGCCGCGGGCGGTGTCCGGGGGCATGGCCCAGCGGACCTCCCTGGCCCGGGCGCTGGCCCGGGAACCCGGCGTCCTGCTCCTGGATGAACCCTTTGGTGCCCTCGACGCACTGACCCGGCTGAAGATGCAGGACCTGCTGCTCGCCCTGCACCGGGCAGCGCCCGCCACGGTACTGTTGGTGACCCACGACGTGGATGAAGCCCTGCAGCTGGCGGACCGCATCATTGTCCTCGGCAGCCAGGACGGCGCCCCCGGTGCCACCATCACCGAGGTTGTCACCGTTCCCGGCGCCCGGCCCCGTGACCGGGCCTCGGCGGAACTGGCCCGAATGCGCGGCGAGCTCCTCGCCCTTCTCGGCGTCGAGCGCCACTAGACCCCCATCCCCACCCGGGAGCTCTCCCGGCCCGCTCCTGCCCCTTTCCGGGGCGGAGCTATCCCGTGTTACCCGCTTACGGCCGCAGCCGGACGCTTTCGCGTACCCGGCGCAGGCCTCGCCTCCCTAAGGAATCGATTCCCATGAACAGCCGTTCTCCACTCCAGAACCGCACCGCCCGCACGCTCGCCGCAGCCACCGCCGTCGCCGCCCTTGCCCTCACCGGGTGCGTCGCCGGAGAAGACTCCACCGGTGCGTCCGCCGTCCAAGACGCCGACGGCGGCACCCTGACCCTCGATTTCGCTACCTACAACCCGCTGAGCCTGATCATCAAGGACCAGGGCTGGCTGGAGGACTCCCTGGCCGAGGAGGGAGTCACGGTGGAATGGGTCCAGTCCGCCGGCTCCAACAAGGCCAATGAGAACCTCCGCTCCGGTGCCATCGATGTGGGTTCCACCGCGGGCTCGGCGGCTCTGCTGAACCGGGCCAACGGTTCCCCGATCAAGGCCATCGATGTGTTCTCCCAGCCGGAATGGGCCGCCCTGGTGGTCGGCGCCGACTCCGACATCACCTCGGTGGCGGATCTGGCGGGCAGGTCCGTAGCCGCAACAAAGGGTACAGACCCGTACTTCTTCCTGGTCCAGGCGTTGGAGGAGGCGGGCCTGAGCCTCTCGGATGTCACCGTGGAGCAGCTGCAGCACGCTGACGGCCGGGCTGCGCTGGACAACGGGGCCGTCGATGCATGGGCCGGGCTGGATCCGATCATGGCCGACGCCGAGCAGAACGGCGCCCGGCTGGCGTACCGCAACCTGGACTTCAATACCTACGGGCTCCTGGCCGCCAACGAATCCTTCCTGGCGGAGGACCCCGAGCAGGCGCAGGCCGTGGTCAACGCCTATGAAAAGGCCCGTGCCTGGGCCGCGGAAAACCCGGACGAAACCGCGCAGATCCTGGCCGATGTGGCCGGACTGGACCCCGCAGTCGCCAAAACGGTGATTCTGGAGCGCAGCAACCTGGACGTTGACCCGGCACCCGGCGAGGCCCAGCGCAGTGTCCTGGCGAAGATCGGCCCCACGCTGGTGGAGACCGGCGACGTGGCCAGCCAGGAGCAGGTCGACGACGCCCTGGACAGCCTTCTGGACGACTCCTATGTGCAGAACGCGGATCCGGATGCCCTCGGAGCGTCCTCATGAGCGCCCCGGCATCTTCCGCCGCTGCGACCCGGACCGGCGGGACGCCGGCCCGCGGCACCTTGAAGGCACCCGCCGGGAGAGCCGGCGGCTGGCTGGATCAGCGGCTTGCACGGCTCGGCTTAGGACTTCTCGTCCCCGTGTTGCTGCTCGCCGCCTGGCAGCTCACCTCCACTGCCGGAGTCTTCAGCGCAGTGCAGCTGCCCTCCCCCGGAGCGGTGTACAACGCCGCAGCTGATCTGGTGCAGCGCGGCCAGCTCGGCACCCATATCGCGATCTCCACCCAGCGGGTGCTCACCGGTTTCGCCATCGGCTCGGCGCTGGGGCTGGTCCTGGGCGCACTGCTCGGCCTGTCCCGGTTGGCCGATGCCCTGCTGGGCCCGGTGATCGGAGCCCTGCGGGCGGTGCCGTCCCTGGCCTGGGTGCCCCTGTTGATCCTGTGGATGAAGATCGGTGAGGACTCCAAAATCACGCTGATCACCATCGGCGCGTTTTTCCCCGTTTTCACCACGGTTGCCCTGGCCCTGCGCCATGTGGACCGGAACCTGGTGGAGGCGGCCCGGGCCTTCGGACTGCGCGGGGTGAAGCTGCTGACCACCGTCCAGCTGCCGGCCGTGGTGCCGGCGGTCTGCTCCGGCCTGCGGCTCGCGCTGGCCCAGTCCTGGCTGTTCCTGGTCGCGGCCGAACTGATTGCGTCCTCGATGGGGTTGGGGTTCCTGCTGATGGATTCGCAGAACAACGGCCGGACGGACCGGATGTTCCTGGCCATCATCACGCTCGCCGTCTTCGGCAAGGCCACCGATGCCCTGCTGGGCATCGCGGAGAAATGGGCGGTGAAGAAATGGGCCTGACCGCAGTCTCCGCCACACTGCCGGAGCCGGCCACGGAAAGCGAACGCATTGCGTTCTGGGAATCCGCTGCCCGCCGCCTCGAGTGGGAAACGCCGTGGCACACGGCCCACACCTTTGAAAAACCCCAGCGGCTCAGCGGACCGGACATCCCGGAGGCCGACGCCGAGTACACCGTTCCTGCCATCGAATGGTTCGCCGGCGGCCGGTTGAACGCGGCGGTGAACTGCGTGGACCGGCATGTGGCGGCCGGCCGCGGGAACCGGGTGGCCCTGCATTTCGAAGGCGAGCCCGGCGACCGGCGCACCCTCACCTACAACGAGCTGCTCCGCGAGGTCAGCCGTGCCGCGAACGCCCTGCAGGACCTGGGCATCGGGGCCGGCGACCGGGTGGTGATCTATCTGCCCGTGCTGGTGGAAACCATCGTGATCACCCTGGCCTGCGCCCGGATCGGTGCCGTGCACTCGCTGGTGTTCGGCGGGTTCTCCGCCGAAGCGCTGAAGTTCCGCGTCCGGGACACCGGCGCCAAGCTGCTGGTCACCACGGACGGCCAGTACCGCCGCGGCAAGGCCGTGCCGGTCAAGGACAACGCGGATACCGCCGTCGCCGGGGCGGCCACCGTTGAACACGTGCTGGTGGTCCGCCGCACCGGCTCCCCGGTCACCTGGGTGGACGGCCGTGACGTGTGGTGGCACGAAACGGTGGAGACGGCGTCGGACGTGCATACTCCCGCCGCGTTCGACGCGGAGGCGCCGCTGTTCATCATGTACACCTCCGGCACCACCGGCCGGCCGAAGGGCCTGGTCCACACCACCGGCGGCTACCTGACCCAGGCGGCGGAGAGCTACGCGTACCTCTTCAGCCATCCCGATCCCGCACAGCGGAGCGCGGACGTGCACTGGTGCACCGCCGATCTGGCCTGGGTCACCGCCCACACCTATGAGATCTACGGACCGCTCGCGAACGGTGCCACGCAGGTGATCTTCGAAGGCACCCCGGACACCCCGCATCCGGGCCGGCATCTGGAGATCATCGAACGCTACGGCGTGACCAGCTACTACACCGCCCCCACCCTGGTGCGGTCCCTGATGGGCTGGTTCCCGAACGGCATCCCGGACGTCTATGACCTCTCCTCCATCCGCCTGCTCGGCACCGTGGGCGAGGCCGTTAACCCGGAGGCCTGGCGCTGGCTCCGCCGCGAACTCGGCCGGGGCGAGGTGCCGGTGCTCGATACCTGGTGGCAGTCCGAAACGGGTGCGGCCATCCTCTCCCCGCGGCCTACTGACACCGTGTTCAAGCCCGGCTGCGCGGCCCGGGCGCTGCCCGGCGTCGGCACCCGGATCGTGGACGCGGACGGCAATCGGGTGCCGCCGGACATCCAGGGCTACATAGTGGTGGACCGGCCAGGCCCGGCCATGGCCCGCACGGTCTGGGGCGACCCGCGGCGCTACCTCGACTCCTATTGGCGGCAGTACGCACAGCAGGGCTGGTTCCTGGCCGGTGACGGCGCGCGGTACGACGGCGACGGCGACACCTGGATCCTGGGCCGGGTGGACGACGTGCTGAACGTGTCCGGGCACCGGCTGTCCACCATTGAAATCGAATCGGCACTGGTCTCTCATCCCTGGGTGGTGGAAGCCGGTGTCTGCGCGGTCGCCGATCCCCGCACCGGACATGCTGTCGTCGCGTTTGTGGTGCTTGCGGCGGGCGCGGACCCGGACGCGGCCGCCGAGCACCTCCGGGCGCACGTGGGCCGGGAGATCGGACCAATCGCCCGGCCCGCCGCCGTCGTTGTTGTCCGCGACGTGCCCAAGACCCGGTCCGGGAAGATCCTCCGCCGCCTACTGGCCCAGCTGTTCGAGGGGACCCCGCTGGGCGATACCAGCAGCCTCCAGAACGAACCCTGCATCACGCAGATCTCCGCCGAACTCCGGCGCCGGCGGGAGGGCTAGTGTCTGCGCGTCAGCGTGACTCGGTCCAGCACCACGGCTCCGCCCATGGCCTGGTGGACCTGCAGGAATTCGGTGGGCGAAACCTCAAGGATGTAGCTGTCCGTCCGGGACGGCAGCAGGTCCTCGCGCCGACCCTCGATCAGGTCGAGGAACACCCCGGTGGCCTCCCGCCTGCCCATCGCTTCGGTGAAGGTCACCCGGTGCGCGGCCGAGGCCATCTTGTAGCCCGTCTCGACAACAATCACGTATTCGTCCACTCCGACCTCCTGAGTGCCCGCGGCGCACGCGCCCCTACCTGCAACCTAAGCCCACACCGGCACCAAACCACAACGGGAAGCTCCCCGATCCGCCCGGCATCACCCGAGGAAGGACCACTCTGCCCATGAGTGAACATCAGTTCGGTTTCCGCACGCGTGCCCTGCACGCCGGCGGCACCCCCGACGCCCTGCACGGCGCCCGCGCCGTCCCCATCTACCAGTCGACGTCCTTCGTCTTCAAGGACACCGCCGACGCCGCCAATCTGTTCTCCCTGCAGAAGTACGGCAACATCTACTCGCGGATCGGCAACCCCACCGTCGCCGCGTTCGAAGAGCGCATTGCCGCCCTGGAGGGAGGCATCGGAGCGGTGGCGACGGCGTCGGGCATGTCCGCCGAATTCATCACCTTCGCCGCCCTCTGCTCCGCCGGGGACCACATCGTGGCGTCCGCCCAGCTTTACGGCGGCACGCTCACGCAGCTGGACGTGACCCTGCGCCGGTTCGGGATCGACACCACGTTTGTCCCGGGCACCGATCCGGCGGACTATGCCGCGGCGGTGCAGGAGAACACCAAGGCCGTGTACGCCGAGGTCGTCGCCAATCCCAGCGGCGAAGTCACCGATATCGAGGCGTTGGCCCGGGTGGCTCACGACGCCGGTGTGCCGCTGATCCTGGACGCCACCTTGAGCACCCCGTATCTGGTCCAGCCGTTCGCGCACGGCGCGGACATCGTTATCCATTCCGCCACGAAGTTCCTGGGCGGACACGGCACCACCCTCGGCGGCGTCGTCGTCGAAAGCGGCCGGTTCGACTGGGGCAACGGAAAGTTCCCGGCCATGACCGAACCGGTACCCAGCTACGGCAACATCTCTTGGTGGGGGAACTTCGGCGAATACGGGTTCCTGACCAAGCTGCGCTCCGAGCAGCTGCGTGACATCGGCCCCGCGCTGAGTGCAACGTCGGCGTTTGCGCTGCTGCAGGGTGTGGAGACGCTGGCCCAGCGCATGGACGAACACCTTCGCAACGCACAGGCGGTGGCCGAATGGCTCGAAGCGGATCCGCGGGTGTCCTGGGTCAGCTACGCCGGGCTGCCGTCGCATCCGCATTATGGGCGGGCGCGGAAGTACCTGCCCAAGGGGCCCGGCTCGGTCTTCAGCTTCGGGGTCCGGGGCGGACGGGCGGCGGGGCAGACCTTCATCGAGTCCCTGCAGCTTGCCTCCCACCTGGCCAACGTGGGTGACTCCCGCACGCTGGTGATCCATCCGGGGTCCACCACGCACCAGCAGCTGTCGCCCGACCAGCTCATCAGCGCCGGCGTTCCCGAGGACCTGATCCGCATTTCGGTGGGTCTGGAGGACCTGGATGACATTCTCTGGGACCTGGATTCCGCGCTGACGGCGGCCACCGGGGCTGCGCCCACCACCGTTCCGTCTGTTGAGGAGGAGATTGCCCATGTCCGCTGACACCACTGCCCGGCAACGCACCTGGACCGGCCCGACGGCGCCGGAGCGGCTTGCGCTGCTGCGCTCGGCCGAGTCGATCGCCATTGTCGGGGCCTCGGACAAGCCCTCGCGTGCGTCCTACTTCGTCGCCACGTATCTACTCTCTTCCTCGCGGTACCGGGTGTATTTCGTGAACCCGACGGCGAAGGAGATCCTGGGCCGACCGGTGTATGCCTCGCTGGCGGACCTGCCCGAGGCCCCGGACATCGTGGACGTGTTCCGCCGGCACGAGGACCTGCCGGCGGTGCTGGCGGAGACGAAAGCTGCAGGGGCCGGGACCCTCTGGCTCCAGCTGGGGTCGTGGCATGAAGAGGTTGCCCGGCAGGCCGAAGCGTCAGGACTGAGCGTGGTGATGGACCGCTGCGTGAAGATCGAGCATGCCCGCTTCCACGGCGGCCTGAACCTGGCCGGTTTTAACACCGGGGTGATCTCCTCCAAGCGGCAGCTGACGGCTTAGCAGCCGGGCAGCGGGGTTTTGCGCGGCCGGGCCTACCGGTCCCGGTGGGGCGAACCGCGGCCGGGGGAGCCGGCCCCGCCGTTGCCCCGGCCTTTGTCTTTATCCGACCCTGCGTCCGAGTCCTGGCGCGAACCCGAGCGCGAGTCCTGGCGCGAGGATTCACGGTCACCGGCCAGATTCGCTCCCGCTCCGTTGGCGGCCCGGCCGCCGGCGTTGGCACCCTCATGAAGGTCATCGCCGCGAGGCGGGTCCGGAACAATCCCGTGGCCGCCCCCGATGACCGGAAGGGGAGGGTTGCCCGGCTTCACACCCGGGGCAGGGAGGATAGCCGGAGCCGGTGCCTGCTCCGGCTCCGGCTCGGGCTCCGGGACGGGTGCGGGTACAGGGACGGCTGCCGCAGTCGGCGCGGGCTCCGCCGCCGGAACGGCGGCAGCGGGCAGCGGATCCGGAACCGCCTCCGGGGCAGCGGGCTCGGACCGTTGCAGCGTGGGCGCTTCCGGAGTGAAGGTGACTTCGGGCCTCGGATCCGCTCGAATCAGGAAGTCAGGGTTGGCCGCGACGCCGCCGGCACCGACGCCCATGGCCCCGATCAGGGCAGCGCCGAGGATGATGCCGCGGCCGCGCCGAACCCTGGGGCGAAGCGGCACGGGGTTGCCGGCGAAAAGGGCAGCCAGCTCTTCGTCGGGTTCCGGCGCAGGAACACGGGACTGCATGCGCAGGGCGAGCAGCTGTTCAACCAGTTCGGGAGACTCCTCGACGCCGGCTTCCGCCAGGAGGCCGCGGACATAGAGCTTGTCCTGCCCTTCAGGATGCTCGTTCATTGTCCGGTACCTCCTTCCGTTCGAGTTGGTTCTTGAGTACACCCAGTGCGCGGCGCTGGAGCTGCTTGACCGCACCGGCACTGCGCCCCATGATCTTCGCCGATTCTTCAATGGAAAGATCGGCCACCACGCGCAGCAGCAGGACTTCCTGTTGCTGCTGCGTGAGCCCTTCCAGCAGGTGCTCGGCTCCCGCAACGGCGCCGAGCACGCTTTCTTCCGCGGATTCGGCTTCACGGCGGTCCAGCTCCGGATCGAACACGGCCATTACCGGCTCGCGCTCGCGCCGTCGGACGTCGTCCACCATACGGGCGTGGGCAACGGAGAAAGCGAAGGTACGGGCCCCGCGGAGCCCTCCCTTAAGCGTGTCCAGTTTGGAGAACAGCGTCAGGAAGACTTCCTGCGTGAGCGCTTCGGGGTCATCGCACCCCTTGGAGCGGAGGTAGCCGAGAATGCCGGGCGCGAAGTCGTCGTAGATTTCCCGCAAAGCCGCCGGTTTTCGGGCACGCGCATCACGGAGCGTTTGCTCAGTAAGCGGTGCAGGCACGGCGGATTCACTTTCCTGGGAAGCGGGAGTGGTCCAAATGCTACCGCGTCCACTGCCGTAGACATGCGTGCAACGGCCGCACCGATGCTCGTTGGGGGGATAAGCCTCGGCGCGGCCGTTACAAACAGGTAATCGCGGACGGGTACGAAAAGGTTACGCAGCTCCTGGGAAATTTTTTCGGCAGGGCGGCCCAGACCTAGTGCGCCTCCACAATCCGCGCATTTCCGGCAAAGCGGCGGTTCCTCAACACCGGCAGGAACTGCCGTACGTCGTCGATCCGCTGGCGGGTGACGTCCGCCGTCACTACGGCCTCACGCTCGTCCTCCAGCGCGGCCTGCGGCACTCCCATGGGGTCCAAAATGGCGGAGTGGCCCACGGTATGCCGGCTGGAGGTTCCCGCCGCGGCAACCCACAGCGTGTTTTCAATGGCACGCGCCTTGAGCAGGGTTTCCCAGTGGTCGATCTTGTGCTCACCCTTGAACCAGGCCGCCGGCACAGCCAGCAAATCCGCGTCGAGGTCGGCGAGCGCCCGTGCCAGTTCCGGGAAGCGCAGGTCATAGCAGGTCATGACCCCCACCCGGAGGTCCCCTACCTGCATAACCTTCACGCCGCCGTCGCCCGGTTTGATCCGGGTCGATTCGGCGTAGGAAAACGCGTCGTAGAGGTGAAGCTTGCGGTACGTGTCCACAATCCGTCCGGTGGAATCGATGAGGACCAGGGTGTTGAACGGCCGTTCCTCGCCGCTGGACTCGTAGCCGCCGGCGATCACCGCGATTTCCAGCTCGGCGGCGAGCAGGGACAGCTGGGAGACGAAGGTGGTCCAGGAGGCGTCGACGGCGGCGGCCAGCGATCCTTCCACCTTGCCGATGCTGAACATGGATTCTTCGGGGAAAATGATCAGCTCCGAGCCCTCGGCGCGGGCCTTGCCGGCCAGGGAACGCATGGTGTCCAGGTTCTCCCGGACCTCACCGGAGGGGCTGAACTGACCGACGCTGACTAACACTTTCGACCACCTTCGTTTCGGGCTCGCTTGTCCCCAGCCTAGAGCAGGTCAGCGTTGTTCTGCAGGATCCTCCGTGAAGCGGCAGATCGGTGACTGGGCCAGTGCAGCGGCCGCACCAAGCCCGGAGGCTATCCGCCGTCCTGAGCGGCCCAGAACTCCAGGATGGTCCGGGTGACCTCATCCGGAGCCACGAGCAGCGGCGCGACGTGTCCACCGCCCGTCACAGGAACGAACCGACCGGCAGGCATGGAACGGGCCGCCCGTTCCGCCTCACCGACGTCGTTCATGGGATCATCCCGGCCGGACATCATCAGAGTTGGCACCTGCAGCCGCGGCAGGACCGGGCGAAGATCCGGACGGCGGAGCATCAGCGAGCGCATGGCCCAGTATTTTCCCTGCCTGTCGCCGCGTTGAAAGGCGGCGGCAACAACGGATGCAGCAGAAGGCGCGCTCTTGGCGGCTCCCTGCCCAACCAGCGCGTCCACCACAACTTTGCTGAGTGGCCGCGGGCCCACAATCCGGTACAGCGGGACCAGGAGTGCGGTCTTCCGGCGATCGGCCCCGGACAGCGGATAGGCCGGCGTTCCGATGGTCACCAAGGTCCTGATGCGGGCCGGAGAGCTATCTGCCAGGAGTATGCCCATGTGTCCGCCCCACGCGTTACCCACCCAATCAACCGGGGCGGCAACCTGAAGGGCGTCCATCACCTGCACCGCCGCTGCCGCGCAGTCCTGCAATGAATAGAGCCGTCGGGGGCCTGGACTGTCTCCATGCCCTGGACCGTCCACCAGGAAGAGCTCACGCCCGCGCCCGAGCTCCTGCGTGACGGAGGCAAAAGTCTCCGAATCAACGAACATGCTGTGCCAAAGGAACGTCGGTGGACCCGCGCCGATCCGGCGGATTCTGAGGGGTCCTACGGCTGTAGGGACCACGGTCGACGTTGTTTTCGTATCCATGACGCCTCCTAAGATGAACCCTTAGAATGCTTCGGATTCCGAAGCTTATGGCATAGACTCTCCACCATGTCACTGCCGCCGTCAAGAGATTCCGCTACCGAAAATTCCGCTCGGAGGCGGCTCCCCGTCGGCCAGCTCCTAGTCCGGCTCCTGGCCGAATTCCGGCGTGAACTGCTGGAAGAGGCAGACCTGCGCGGATACGGGGATCTCCGCCCCGCCCACCTGCAGATCACCGGCAATATCGGCACAAAGGGCATCCGTCTGACGGCCCTCGCCGCAAGGGCACAGCTCAGCCTCGCCGCCACGTCGGAACTGGTGAATGAGCTGCAGGCTCTGGGATACCTGATGCGCGTTCCCGACCCCGCTGACGCGCGGGCAAAACTGATCCTGCCAACCCCGCGGGGTCTGCAGATGCTCAGCGAAGCTTCGGACAAAGTCCGTGAATTGGAACACCTGTGGGGAACATACGCGGGAGAGCAACACTTCGAAGCAGCAATGTGGACTCTCCAGGACATTCTGGATGCAACCCGGCGGCGTGCCGGCAACCGATAGACCAAGGCTGCGGCGGCAAGGCGGACCGCTCGCGCCCCCTAGACTTGGGCCACATGGATGAAATCACCGCCCCCGTTGACCTCGGCTCGGCTGCCGGGGTGCTGAATCCGGCAGCCGTGGGCTTTGCCCGCAGCGCCCTGCACCGTCCCGTGGTTCCCTCGGGCGCCAAGGGCGGGTGGCGGACCAAGCGCTGGGAGTACTGGGGCATCCTTACCCCCGAGCTTGCCGTCGGCCTGACCATTGCCCACCTGGATTACGCCTCCACCCTGCAGCTGTACGTGTTCGAACGCGGCACGGGCAAGGAGACCAGCCTGGATCCGCTGAAGATCCTGCCCTCCTACGCGGACGTCTCCCTGCCGGATACGCTGCCGCCGCTGACAGCGTTTGGAGCCTTCGGCGGTGCCGGCCTGCGTTTCCACGACGCCGACGGCGGCACCCGCCTGCAGGCCTCGTCTTCCCGGATCTCGGCGGACCTGTTCGCTGAAGCGGACGGAGACGTCCTCGGGGTGGTGGTGCCGTGGTCAGCGAGCCGTTACCAGTACACCCTCAAGGACGTGGCCCGCCGGGTTTCCGGCACCGTCACCGTGGATGGACGGACGTATCCGGTAGGCGGAGCGGATTCCTTTGCGGTGCTGGACCGCGGCCGCGGGCGCTGGCCGTACTCGCAGCGCTGGAACTGGGGCGTGGGCTCGGGCACGGTGGACGGCACCCGGCTGGGCCTGCAGATCGGAGGGAAGTGGACCGCCGGCACGCCGGCTACGGAGAACGCCCTGATAGTGGACGGGCGGCTGCACCACTACGACGGCGAACTGGAGTTTGCGTACGATCTCGCCGATCCGGCGTCGGCCTGGCGGGTGCACGGACCGTGGATCGATGCCACCCTGACCCCCTTCCACCGCCGCACCGCGGTGACCAACGCCGTCGTGATCAGTGCCCGGACCTGGCAGGCTTTCGGCACCTGGACCGGAACCGCGCGCACCCCGGACGGCACCGAGTATTCCCTGGACGGGCTGGGCGGCTGGATCGAGGAGGCCCGGAACCGCTGGTAGCCCGGGCCGGTCAGTGGTCTTCAGGGCCCGGGACGCGCCAGGTGGGGGCCGGTTCGGGCGTGAGCCCCGGGACGTCCGGGATTTCCGGGGTGTCCCCGCCGCGGAGAAAGTCCGGTGCCTGCGGCAGATCGACGGAGTCCACCCAGACGGAGGGACCGGACCCGGTGAACAGCATGCCCGCACCGAGGCCCACCAGGGCCAGGGGAACCAGCAGCACGGCGGTAACAACCACGTTCCCGGGAATCAGGACCCGGGTCCCTGCGCCTTCGGCACGGATGGCCAGGCGCTGACCCGCCTCGCGGTGCTCGTCCGGGGCGGCAAGCAGCAGGGCGGTCGTGTAGATGCC
Source organism: Arthrobacter jinronghuae (assembly GCF_025244825.1). Lineage (NCBI taxonomy): Bacteria > Bacillati > Actinomycetota > Actinomycetes > Micrococcales > Micrococcaceae > Arthrobacter > Arthrobacter jinronghuae. Next base: position 175,474 of record NZ_CP104263.1, on the reverse strand, counting down.
GCGGACCAGGACGAACCCGCCGGCAGCAACCGCCATCACGCCGGTCAGCGGGTTGGCGCCGAGCGGATCGGAAGGGAGCGGGAGGAAACCCAGGACAACGCCGACAACCAGGTACCAGAACGGACGGAGGCCTATCTTGATCCGCCATTCCCGATAGTCCTCGAAACCGTCGGCTCGCCATTTCGGCACGGTTTCCCGCTCGGCTCCTTCCAGCAGATGGACGGCGGCAGCCGCCATAATGACCGCGGCCAGCAACAGGAACCCTCCGGCCGCACCGCTGCTGTCCCCCGCAGTCCACAGGGTGCCCGCGGTGGCGGCACCGAAGGCCGCGAAGGCGGCAGCCGCCCCGCCTCCCGCACGCCGGTTCCCACGGAGGAGGTCAATAGCGTATCCGGGCGGAAAACGCCGCAGATGCAGCAGCAGCCGGACGCCGGCAACAGCCAGCAGCACACCCGCCAGGACCAGGGCGAGGACGGCGCTCGCTGCGGCATCCGGCGTCAGCCAGCGGGATGCGAAGCCGGCACCGGCCAGAGCTGCCAGTGCCGCGGCTGCTCCCGCCATCCCCCGTTTGTCATCAATACGGACACCATCCAGGCCCAGCGCGTAGCGATGTCCGTGCCGCAGCCGCTGCACAAAAGCCACCGCCCCGAACAGGACCACCAGGACCAGGGCCACGAAGGCGATGTTTCCCTGATTGGCCAGGGACGTGGCCAGGAAACCGAACACCAGAACCTGCAGCCACGGGATAAAGGCGAGGCTGGTGAGCCGCCGGAAGAACTCACCGCGCAGAGAGTCGAGGGCTACCCGGTCCTGCGGATTGACCGCCAGGAGCGACGACACGAGGGCGGCGGGGTCGATCCCGGCCGGGGATTCCTGGAGGGCCGCGCTGGCCAGAATCAGCTGACGGTTTCCGGGATCGAGCGAGAGCCCCTCTTCCAGGAACCGCCGACTCAGCGCGACGGGACCGCTGACCGCTGTATTGGCATAAACGGCAACCACGTACTGCTCGGGATCGTGCGGATTCAGTTCCAACGCGCGCTGGATGTGCGCCCAACCCTGTTTCCGGTCCGCCTCGTCGTCGGAGCCTACATAGACGGCCGCGGCAATCCGGTGCGCGACGGCGTCGTCGGGGTAGAGCGCGACGGCGGTCGCGGCCGTATCCCTGGCTTCCGCCGAACGTTCCAGCTCCTGCTGGGCAATGGCGAGCAGAAGCAGCGCCTCCCGCCCCTCCGGGTCAAGGGACAGACTTTGGCGGGCGGCCTGCTCGCCCTCCGCGTAGCGTTCCAGGCTGACGTACAGCTGGGCCAGATCCGCGTGGAGCCACGGTTCGTCCAGATGGTGGGGAGCCTGCTCCTGCAGCAGGGCCAGGGCATCGGCTTTCCGGCCGGAAGAGGCCAGCACCTCGACCCGCGCGCGGATGGCCTCCCGGTGCAGCAGTGGGCTCACAGCATCTTCCGCGAGCGCAGGTACTCGGCGAGGTCGTTGTAGCGGCCGTCCCGGTTGGCGAACCGAACAACGTTGCGGGACTGTTCCAGCCACGTCCGGGTGGACGCGTTGACCTCCGCCAGCGCATCTTCAATGTGGTCCATCCCGATGGGCCGCAGCTCTCCGTCCGCGATCGACACGGTCATGGCCTTTTCGGCAGCAGTGACGCAGATGTGTTCCAGATCGGCCCCTGAAAAGCCTTCGGTGCGGTGGACAATGGCGGGGATGTCGATGCCGGCGATCGGCCGGTTGGATAGGTGGTAGCGCAGGATGGCATCCCGGGCCTCCGGGTCCGGCGGGCTGACCAGGACCATCCGGTCCAGGCGTCCGGGGCGCAGCAATGCGTCGTCCAGGTCCCACGGGTGGTTCGTCGCAGCGAGGATGTAGAGGCCGTCGTTTTCCCCGGAGGTGGAGTCCATTTCGAGCAGCATCTGGTTGACCATCTGCCGCAGCCAGGCGGAGCCGCCGGTCAGGCTGCTGCGCCGCATACCCAGCGCGTCCACCTCGTCGAGGAACAGCACGGCCGGGGACCGGCGGCGGGCCTCAGTGAAGACCTCGTGCAGGTTCCGCTCCGTGCCGCCCACGTAGGCATCCAGCACATCCGTCATCGTGACGTTGATGAACGAGGCACCGAGTTCCCCGGCGACGGCCCGGGCCAGGAAGGTCTTGCCGCACCCCGGAGGTCCGTACAGCAGCAGGCCGCCGCGCAGCGACTTGCCGAATGCCTTGGCTATTTCCGCGTGTTTCATCGGCTGCAGGAAGGATTCGTGCAGGCGTTGCTTCACGTCACGCAGTCCGCCGACGTCGGCGAGGGTCACCGCCGGGGCCGACGGTTCCAGCGGCGGGGCCGCCGGCGTGCCCGGATCTCCGTTCCGTGTTTCGACGAAGGGCGGCGGGAGCTCCGCCCCGAGGTCAGACTCTGCCGCAGCCCAGTCGAAACCGCGGTCGCCGTCGTCGTTGTTTCCCGCTTCCGGCTCCGGCTCCGGCTCCGGCTCCCGTGCTTCTCCCGGGGCGGCCGCGGGATCCGGCCCGGGAGCGGGATCCGGCCCGGGGGCGGGCGGAGTGCCCGGGTTCAGGGCAGCTGCCGTCCTGCCTAACAGTGCCAGCGCGGCGGCGTTACCCGGCTCTTGGCCAAGGGCCGCGTTGATCTGTCCGAGTGCTTCCACGGCCCGGCCCGCCTGCAGCAGCAGCTCGGCCAGGTGCAGCCGGAGCGTGGTTTCCTGCGGGTTGGCCTCGACGGCGCGCTGCAGACTGCTGACAAGTTCTTCGCTGATTCCCCCCATGGGAAAAATCCTAATTCACCCCACAGGGGTTCCCCGCACCTGTCCTGCAGGTGTTACGCCGGGCTCCCGGGACGTTAAACGCGTCAGGGACGATGCCGTCGCCGGCACCGTCCCTGACCGCGGGAAAAGCTACTCGTTGATGAGGTCCCGCACCACGATGGTCTGGTCGCGGTCCGGGCCCACGCCGATGGCGGAGAAGCGCGTGCCGGACATCTTTTCCAGCGCCAGCACGTAGTTCCGGGCGTTGTCCGGCAGGTCCTCGAGGCTCTTGGCCCCGGTGATGTCCTCGGTCCAGCCGTCGAAGTACTCGAAGATCGGCTTGGCGTGGTGGAAGTCGGTCTGCGTCATCGGCATCTCGTCGAACCGGACGCCGTCGACGTCGTACGCCACGCACACCGGGATCTTCTCGATGCCGGTCAGCACGTCCAGCTTGGTCACGAAGTAGTCCGTGAAGCCGTTGACGCGGGAAGCGTGGCGGGCCAGGACGGCGTCGTACCAGCCGCAGCGGCGCGGACGGCCGGTGTTCACTCCGAACTCGCCGCCGGTCTTCTGCAGGTACAGGCCCATGTCATCAAACAGTTCGGTGGGGAACGGACCGGCACCGACGCGGGTGGTGTAGGCCTTGATGATGCCTACGGAGCGGGTGATCCGGGTGGGGCCGATACCCGAGCCCACGGATGCGCCGCCCGCGGTCGGGTTGGAGGACGTGACGAACGGGTAAGTGCCGTGGTCCACGTCCAGGAAGGTTGCCTGGCCGCCCTCCATGAGGATGACCTTGCCCTCGTCCAGGGCGGAGTTCAGCTCGTAGGTGGAGTCGATGACCATGGGGCGCAGCCGGTCCGCGTAGGAGAGGAAGTACTGGACCACTTCTTCGGCGTCGATGTCGCGGCGGTTGTAGACCTTCAGCAGCAGCTGGTTCTTCTGCTTCAGGGAGCCTTCGACCTTCTGGCGCAGGATGGACTCGTCGAAAATGTCCTGCACGCGGATACCCAGCCGGGCCACCTTGTCCATGTAGGCCGGGCCGATACCGCGTCCGGTGGTGCCGATGGCACGCTTGCCCAGGAAGCGCTCGGTGACCTTGTCCATCACCTGGTGGAACGGGGCCACCAGGTGCGCGTTGGCGGAAATCCGGAGCTTGGACGTATCCGCACCGCGGGATTCGAGGCCGTCGATCTCGGCGAAGAGTGCCTCAAGGTTCACCACGCAGCCGTTGCCGATCACCGGAATCGCGTTGGGGCTGAGGATGCCTGCGGGCAGCAGCTTGAGTTCGTATTTTTCACCGCCGACGACGACGGTGTGGCCGGCATTGTTTCCGCCGTTGGGTTTGACGACGTAGTCGACGCGCCCGCCGAGCAGGTCGGTGGCCTTACCTTTACCTTCGTCGCCCCACTGGGCGCCGACGATGACAATAGCTGGCATGGGATCCTCCCCCATTAGATACGGGACGGAGCTGCTTGGTTGCAGATCCGCTACCGTGCATGAGAACGCCCCTGAACTTGGACCGTCATGCCTCACGGCGTACCTCGGCGCAAGTTTGCGGGGCTCTTACCTGCCAAGTTTAGCCGATCATGCTGTTCCTCACTCGAGAATGCGCTGCAGGGGCATCCATCTGCGGCGCTTCGCAGGTAGCGTGGCCGGATGGACCGATTCCGGGGATACATTGCAGGGCTGGGCACTGCCTCCGGCACGAGGCTCGTGGTTGGGCACTGGCTCGATTCCCCGCTGGGCGCCTTCACCGATGTGATGGCCGAGGACGACGCCGGTGTACGCACACTGCTGGCCCCGTCCGACGCGGCGGCCCGGTATATCGGTGAAACCTACAGTTTCGACCGGACCGTGGTGGCACCCGTGGACGCAGTCCTTTCCCCGGAGACGCTCCGGGTCGCCGCCGGACCGCTGCGGTTGGAGGCGGTGCTGGGGCCGGTGACCTTCCTGGGCCGGGTATTGGAACACGTGCCGGGGCCGCTGGCCGTGGCTCCGTGGTGGCTGCGGTTGATCAATCCCGTGGCCGGTCTGCTGGTTCCGGGGGTTCGAACTGCCGGGTCAGCCGGCGGCGGGCGGCGGGAGTTCTACGGCGTCCGGTCCATCCGCACGCTGACGGGTGCGACAGCAGCGTGGGACGGTTCCGATCTGGGCGGGTTGCGTCCGGTCGAGCCGCCGGTGAAATTCGGGTTCAGTTCCGTTCCGGCTGCCCCGCAGATTGTCGCCGTCACTACAACCATCCAGCCCTGAGCAGGTACGCCGGGGCTCCTGCCGTCTTGTGGCGAGATACGCCGAACCTGCCCGCCGGATTCCTCCAGTTTGAGTAGATAGGCCCCTGCGCTTTGTCGGGATCCCCGCGGTCTGTCCGGATCCCCGCGCTTTGTCGGGATCCCTGCGGTCTGTCCGGATCCCCGCGCGGGGTCCCCACGCTTTGTCGGGATCCTGCGCGGGATCCCCGCGGTCTGTCCGGATCCCCGCGCTTTGTCGGGATCCCTGCGCCGCGCAGCGAGGGGATTGACACAAACTGCAGGGATTAGGACAAAGCGCAGGAATTTGACGGGATTCGACACCATCCGGTGCCATCCCAGCCCGTATGAGTCCGAATCAGTCCGAATCAGTCCGACGAAAGCTGTTGCGTGAGAGCAACCTTTGCCCCGGCGAACTATTTCGGCTCTGCCGTGCCCAATTTCCTACCCGGGGGAAGCGGTGCGATTACCCGGATACCTACGCTTTCAGAGTCATCCACCACCTGGATGCCCTCCTTTACTCAGGAAGCAGGGAATCACATGAAAAAGACGACAGCTGGCCTCACATTGACGGCCATCACCGGATTCGGGCTCCTTTCGGCAACACCGGCGCTGGCCGCGCAGCCGCCGGTACCTCCGGATCCTCAGCCCATGCCGTACGCGAACTGCACCGAGGCAGCCGCGGACGACGCTTACAACATCCCCTCCACCCATCCCCGTTACGGGGCCTGGCTGGACAATGACATGGACGGCATCGGATGTGAGGACTCCTCCCGGCCCATGCCCCAGCCGCAGGGACATATGGACAGCAACGGGACCTGGATTCCGTCTTATGTGGAACAGATGCCCGCGCAGGTAGGCAGGGTGCCCTCGGGCGGCGCCAACACCGGCATTCCGCAGGAGCCGGAGGAGTCCAACGCAGGAGTCTTGGCCCTTGGCGGCGGACTGGTGCTAGCGGCGGCAGCAGGCGGCACCTTCGTGGTTCGGCGGCGTCTCGCCGGCCAGGAATAAGCGGATTCCGGTGAGCGGATCGACATGAGGAACACTCCGGGCGGCCGCCGCAGAAGCCTTGGTGCGGCTGCGGCGGCCGCGCTTCTCCTCCTCGCGGGGGTCAGCAGCGCCGGGCCGATCAGCATTGGCGGCACTCCGTCGGCAACAGCGTTCGTCCCGACTCCCGTTCCCGCTGCCTCCATTCCGGATTCCCCCATCCCAAGCTCCTCGGCACAGAACTCTCCTACCCCAGGTGTCCCTGCACCAACAGTCCCCGTACCAACCAGCCCGACACCAGACAGCCCCGTAACGGCCGCACCGGTGCCCGCGCCGTCGTCCTCGCTGCCGGCCGCGCCTTCCGCGGCACCGAATGCCCAGCCCGCGGGAATGCCGGAATCCGCACCGGCGATGCTGCGCATTCCCTCGATCGGGGCGACGTCCAGACTTATTCGCCTGGGCCTGGACGCCGACGGCGCGCTGCAGGTCCCTTCGGGCAAACCGGGTTCGCCTGCGGGCTGGTACGAGCACTCCCCCACACCGGGCGAGACGGGTCCGGCCGTGCTGCTGGGGCATGTCAATGCCGAGGGAGGCGGTCCCGGGATTTTCGCCGGCCTCCGCCGGCTCTCCCCCGGTGACCGCATTGAGGTGGTCCGGGAGGACGGCAGCACAGCGGTCTTCACAGTGCGCGGCGGGGAGCAGTATCCCAAGGACGAATTCCCCACGTCCAAGGTGTACGGAAATACCGCCGGTCCGGAACTTCGCATGATTACCTGCGATGGCTATGACCCGAAGACCGGACACTTTGATGACAATTACGTGGTGTACGCCGCGATGGTCCCCTGATGCCAGCCTGCTGCTGCACTAGGGTCTTGGAGTAACAGCGGCTCCGTTCGTGGAACCGGCACGGTGGCGCAGAGTTTCAGGGGGAAACAATGGGTAAACCAACTATGCGTTCCGGCGGCACCCAATCAAGGTCCAAAGATAAGAGCAAGAGTGCCCCGCATGAGGCATCGACGTTTTTAGCCGCTCTGATCTGTCTGGCACTCGGTGGTATTTCCCTCCACTGGGACATTGCCGGAGTCAGGGACGACAGGCGCCTTCTTGCAGAGGGCGTGCACGCTCAGGGCGTTGTCACGCGCACTTACGTGGAACGGCACGGAACAGCACGGTACGGGTCCGACGAGACCGTCGCGTCGATCATTTATTCGCCCTCCGCTGGGGACGAGGTCGCAATCACCCATACGGTGCGGAATTCACCAACCGAGGGACTTGAGGACCAAGAGGTAACCCTGTTCTACAACCCGGCTGACCCTTCCGAAGCTGTTGTCGAAGAATGGCGTGACGAGTACGACTGGATGACCGTGGCGGCAGTCCTGTTTTTGGCCGGGGGTGGCTTCGCCTTGGTGGTGAGTACGCGCTCCATTATTAGGGGATTAATTAGGAGACGCCGAAAGCCAGCGGAAAAGCCGCTCTAGATCACGGTGCGGTGCTACGCACCGGTTGGCGCAGCACCGTCCGCAGCTTCTCCGGAGCCGCCCGCCGCGGGTCGCTGAGGTACACCTCGTGGTGGTCGCCGTTGAAGGTCAGGTGACGTTCGGGCATCCAGGAGTCGTGCAGGCGGGCCAGGACCGGCCCCTCGGCGTCGTAGGGCCCGATAAAAAGGATCTGCGCCGCCAAGCCCTCCGTAAGTGTCTGCAGCCGCACCTGCTCCAGGCCGGGAAGCTTCTTTTTAGCCTCAACGGAGGCAACAGCTGCGTCCACCATTTCCGGGGTGATCCACTCCGGCTGGGCAATCAGCATGGTCCAGTCCCAGGCGCTTTTGTCGCGGTGGACAAAGGCCTCCGGATCCTCCGCCCGCCACAGACCTTCCAGCGGGCCGACCGTGAAGTCCGCCTCCAATTCATCCTTGGAGGCGAACTTCAGCGAATACGCCACCGGATACAGGCACTCGAGCGCCCGGGTGTATTCAGGGGAGGTGTTGGGGTCACCGTGCCCGTCCACGGCCAGGTAGTGCATGATCGGCACATCCACCAGCGTAAAGTCGCCGCCGCCGGGCGCATACAGTTCCGGATAGGACCGTTTCAGGTCGAACTTTTCCATGCGCCGTCCACCTTTCGAGCGCCACCTTTCGAGCGGCTTTCCAGCGTAGGCGTTTGCGCCCGAATACCGGGAGGCCCGGCCGGTGAAGGGGCAACCGGCCGGACCAAAAAGCAACGGGCACCAAAACGGCGGCCCCCAGCAAGACCGGGGACCGCCGTCGTTGTGATGAAGCCGGGAGCCTACAGCCCTTCGATGGCTGCCTTGGCCTGCGGATCGGAATCGTCGAGGAACTTCCGGATCCGGTCCACTTCCTCGGTCTCGCCGATCGCCGCGGCAGCGCGGCCGAGCGCGTACAGCGAGCGCAGGAAACCGCGGTTGGGCACGTGCGACCACGGGATGGGGCCGATGCCGCGCCAGCCGGCACGGCGCAGGGAATCAAGTCCGCGGTGGTAACCCACCCGGGCGTACGCGTAGGACTCGATGTTGCGGCCCTCTTCGAACGCCTCGTCCGCGAGCGCGGCCCACACCTGCGAGGAGGTGGGGAACTTCGCGGCGAGATCCACCGGTTCGTCGCCTGCCTCCAGGCGGGCGACGACGTCGGTCTCCTCCGGCAGGTAGGTGGCATCCGGGCCGAGGAGGTTCTTGCGGAATTCGTCTGACATTAGAGTGCCTTACCTGCCGATCCAAGGTTCTGTGCTGCTTCCACCACGCGGGCGGCCATGCCCTTTTCAGCGGCTGCACCCCAGACGCGCGGATCGTACTGCTTCTTGTTGCCCACTTCGCCGTCCACCTTCAGCACACCGTCGTAGTTGCGCAGCATGTGGTCCGCCACCGGACGCGTGTAGGCGTACTGGGTGTCGGTGTCGATGTTCATCTTCACGACGCCGTAGGAGACGGCGTCGGCGATCTCCTGGGCGGAGGAACCCGAGCCGCCGTGGAAGACCAGGTCGAACGGCCGGTCCTTGCCGATGGATCCACCCACGGAGTCCTGGATTTCCTTGAGGATTTCCGGGCGCAGCTTTACGCCGCCGGGCTTGTACACGCCGTGCACGTTGCCGAAGGTCAGGGCAGTGATGTAGCGGCCCTTGCTGCCGTCGCCGAGGGCTTCGATGGTGGCCATGCCGTCCTGGACCGTGGTGTAGAGCTTGTCATTGATGGCGTTTTCCACGCCGTCCTCTTCACCGCCCACGGTGCCGATCTCGACCTCGAGGATGATCTTGGCGGCGGCCGTGCGGGCCAGCAGCTCCTGCGCGATGCGCAGGTTGTCTTCCAGGGTTTCGGCCGAGCCGTCCCACATGTGCGAGTTGAAGATCGGATCCTCGCCGCGCTTGACGGCGGCTTCGGAGGCGGCCAGCAGCGGCAGGACAAAGTCGTCCAGCTTGTCCTTGGGGCAGTGGTCGGTGTGCAGCGCAATGTTCACGTTGTAGCTCTTGGCCACTTCCTTGGCGTAAGCCGCAAACGCGAGGGAACCGGCGACCATGTTCTTCACGGTGGCGCCGGACCAGTAGGCTGCACCGCCGGTGGACACCTGCACAATGCCGTCCGAACCTGCTTCGGCGAAACCTGCGAGCGCAGCGTTGAGCGTCTGCGAGGAGGTGACATTGACTGCCGGATACGCGAAGCCCCCTGCCTTGGCTCGGTCAATCATCTCGGCATAAATCTCCGGGGTTGCAATAGGCATGCTGACTCCAAGGTCGATACGGCAGGGCCTTCAGCCCTCGTTGGCTCCTTACATCCTAGCCACAAGTGTCCCCGAGACATCAGGTGCCGCCGCCGATTACGACGGCGGCTTCCGGCGCCCGTCCTTAGCCCACCTTCTGGCCGAAGACGTGCCGGCGGATCCAGCCATGCATGGCGATGGCCGCAGCGGAGCCGGCGTTGATGGAACGGGTGGAGCCGAACTGGGCAATGGACAGGGTGGCATCCGCTGCGGCGTGGACTTCAGGGCTTAGGCCGGGGCCCTCCTGCCCGAAGACCAGCACGCAGTTCTCCGGAAGTTCATAGGTTTCCAGCGGCACGGAGTCCGGAAAGTTGTCGATCCCGATGATGTGCAGGCCTTCGCTGCGGGCCCACTGCACAAAGTCCTCAACGGTGGGGTGGTTGCGGATGTGCTGGTAACGGTCGGTGACCATGGCACCGCGGCGGTTCCACCGGCGTCGTCCGATGATGTGCACTTCCTTGGCCATGAAGGCATTGGCGGTGCGCACCACGGTGCCGATGTTGAAATCATGCTGCCAGTTCTCGATGGCAACGTGGAACGGATGCCGCCGGGTGTCCAGGTCCGCCACAATCGCGTCATGCTTCCAGTAACGGTATTCGTCAACCACGTTGCGGGCGTCCCCGTTGGCCAGCAGTTCCGGGTCCCAGTGATCCCCTTCCGGCAACGGCCCCTCCCAGGGGCCCACACCCACCTGGTGCAACGGTGCGGCGGCTTCATCTACGGTGTCATCGCTGACTTCTTCGGGGCTGTCTATCACCCTTCCAGCCTAAGGTGAAAGACTGGCAACGCCCGCTTCCGGCGCCTCCGGGACAGGTTCCCGGCCGTGCGTGCCCTGTGAGTCGAGGCAGTAAATGCAGTATGCGAGAAATGGGAGACCGTGGGCGAAAACGAGAACATTGAATGCTGGCTGACAGACATGGACGGGGTCCTGGTCCACGAAAACCACCCGATTCCCGGTGCCGCTGAGCTCATTGACCGCTGGGTTGCCACATCCAAGCGGTTCCTGGTGCTGACCAACAATTCCATCTACACCCCGCGGGACCTCGCCGCACGCCTGCGTGCCTCGGGACTGGAAGTCCCGGAAGAAAACCTCTGGACGTCCGCGCTGGCCACGGCCGAGTTCCTCAAGGACCAGGTGAAGAACTCCGGCACTCCCGGACGCTGCTTTGTGGTGGGCGAGGCCGGACTTACGACGGCGCTGCACGAGGCAGGCATGATCCTCACCGACACCGCTCCGGACTACGTGGTGCTGGGCGAGACCCGCACCTATTCCTTTGGCACCATTACCAAGGCGATCCGGCTCATCCTGGACGGCGCGCGTTTCATCGCCACCAACCCGGACGTCACGGGCCCCTCGCAGGAGGGACCGCTCCCGGCGACCGGCGCCATTGCCGCACTGATCACGGCGGCCACCAAGATGGAGCCCTACATTGTCGGCAAGCCGAACCCGATGATGTTCCGGTCCGCCATGCGCAAGATCGACGCCCACTCCGAAACCACCGCCATGATCGGCGACCGGATGGACACCGACATCGTGGCAGGCATCGAGGCGGGACTGCACACCGTGCTGGTGCTCAGCGGCATCACCCAGCGCGAGGACATCAACCGGTATCCGTTCCGGCCCACGCAGATCATGAACTCCGTGGCGGACCTGATCAACACCATCTGAGTGCTCCCGGAACCGGCCCGGGCGGGGGTTATTCCTCCGCCCGGTGACCTCCTGCGGCTTCGGGCGGGTCGAAGAGCCGCAATACCTCCAGCACTATGTCCTGATAGACCGCGGGGTTCCACTGCGGGCTGGCATGGGCGGGACGTGCTCCTTCGGTGACCAGCGAGCTGGTCAGCAGGTTCGCCGGGAACGCTGTCTCCCAGCCGGCCCGGGCCGCGCCGTAGTCCACCGTCCCGTCCTCCGGATTTCCGATGAATGCCAGCTTTGTCCCGCCCAGTGATCCGGAGAACCGGGGAGCCGTGAAGTGGTAGATGTAGGACGCCTGGGACTGGATGAGCCGGCTGGACGGAGCCAACGGTGAAAGCTGTTCCAGGGTTTGTTCCGCAACCGTCCGCCAGGACCGTTCGTTCCGGTGCAGTACGCGCTCCCCCAGTTCGTAGCCGCCGCGCAGCCCGGTGGTGATCCGGTAGCCGTTGTCGTACAGGAACACCGCTCCCTTGAACATGGTCTGGTCGCGGACTGCATTCCGGCCGGACGGACTGGAATCCAGGATAATCAGGTCGACGGCGACCCCGCGGCCGGCCAGACCGGCGGCCACCTGTACCGCCAGCATTCCGCCGAAGCTGTGCCCGTAAAAGTAGACGCGCGTCAGCGAGTGTTCCCGGATGGAAGCGTGCACAGCCTCAAGGATTGCCGGGACTTTCAGGCCCAGATTGGAATATCCGATCCCGGCCAGCTGTCCCCGCGTGGCCAAAGCCGGACGCAGGGAGCGCAGGAGCCAGGCGGTTTCCTCCCAACTGGTCTTGTAGCCGGGGAACAGGAACCACATGGCATGGGGAAACCGCCGTTCGGCGTCCTCGTCGGGCACCCGCAGGATTTCCAGCTCTTCCCGGTAGTGCTGGACGCGGTCGGTGACAACGAGATCGGTGCTGAGCAGGATCCCCGCAAGCGAACCGGCCAGGAACCGGCGTCGGGATACCCGGTGGAGGTCTGCCGTGGTCCGAAGGAGATCCCCGGGAGCGGTAGGTTCCGGTTCCATCGAACCGGTGCCGCGGCGGTTGCTGCCGCTATCCGAGGCCGAGTTCATCCTTGCCGAACGCAAACAGATAGGGAACGCCGGCCTCGGCCTCGATACGCTCCTTGGCTCCGGTGTCCCGGTCCACGATCACAGCCACGGCCACCACGTTGCCGCCGGCGTTGCGCACACCCTCGACGGCGGTCAGCGCCGACCCGCCGGTGGTGGAAGTGTCCTCCAGGACCACCACGTTGCGGCCGGCGACGTCGGGGCCTTCCACCTGGCGGCCCATGCCGTAGGACTTCTGTGCCTTGCGGACAACAAAGGCGTCCACGGCCCGGCCGGCGCGGGTGGCCGCGTGCATCACGGCGGTGCCCACCGGATCAGCTCCCATGGTCAGTCCGCCCGCGTTGGTGAACTCAATGCCTGCACGCTCCAGCAGTTCCAGCATCACGTCGCCGACAAGCACGGACGCTTCGTGCTGCAGCGTGACACGGCGCAGGTCAATGTAGTAATCCGCCTCGGCGCCGGAGGAAAGCACCACTTTGCCGCGCACCACCGCCAACTCCATGATCAGTTCGAGCAGCCGGGCGCGGGACGGGGCGATCGCGGGCGAAGTCATGGCTCAATCCTAGCTACGGGCAACGGGAGGACAGGGCTTTGGTCCCTTATGCGACGTGACACCGGTCAATCCGGGCCCGGGGCGGCCCAACTCGCACTGCCCTTCCCGGGCACGGCGCGGCAGACGGATATAGGCTGTGATCCATGCGGAAACTACAAGCGGAAATCATTGCCGAACTGGGAGTTCACCCCACCATTGATGCGGCCGCGGAAATCCGCCGCCGGGTGGACTTCCTCAAGGACTACCTGCACGCCTCGCATACCTCGGGGTACGTTCTGGGCATCAGCGGCGGCGTGGATTCCACGCTTGCGGGCAAGCTCGCCCAGTTGGCCGTGGACGAGCTGAAAGCCGAGGGCACCGACGCGCAGTTCATTGCCCTGCGGCTGCCGTATCGGGTCCAGCATGACGAAGCGGATGCCCAGGCTGCCCTCGAGTTCATCGCGCCGTCCAAGTCCCTGGTCTACAACGTCGGACCGGCGGTGGACGGCTTCGAAGACGAATACGTGAAAATGACCGGCGAGAAAATCACCGACTTCAACAAGGGCAACATCAAGGCCCGGGTGCGCATGACCGCGCAGTATGCAGTGGCGGGCCAGCACAACCTCCTGGTGATCGGCACCGACCACGGCGCCGAATCCGTCACCGGATTCTTCACGAAGTTCGGCGACGGCGGCGCGGACCTGCTGCCGCTCTCCGGCCTGGACAAGCGCCAGAACCGGGCCCTGCTGACGGAGCTGGGCGCCCCGGAAAAGCTCATCGGCAAGGCACCCACCGCCGACCTGCTGGACGACAAGCCCGGCCAGACCGATGAAACCGAGCTGGGCCTGAGCTACGACACCATCGACGGCTATCTGGAAGGCGGGGACACCCCCGCCGAAGACGCCGAAAAGATCGAGGCACGCTTTGTGATGACCCGGCACAAGCGCACCGTACCCGTCACTGTTTCCGACACCTGGTGGAAATAGCTCCCTTTCCCTACCCCGAGCCCGCCTAAGCGGGCGGTCCATCCCGGCCGCCCGCTTACCCGTTGTGGTGCGGGGCGCAGTGTGGAGCCGGACGGGATTCGGTAACGTAGCAGTGTGAAGATAGCTACCTGGAACGTGAACTCCATCCGCGCCCGAGCCGACCGCATTGAGGCCTGGCTGCAGCGCTCCGACGTCGACGTCCTTGCCATTCAGGAAACCAAGGCGAAAGACGACAATTTCCCCTGGGAACTGTTCGAAAAGAACGGTTACGAGGTGGCCCACTTCGGGCTGAGCCAGTGGAACGGTGTCGCGATCGCGTCCCGCGTGGGGCTCGACGACGTCGAACGCACCTTCCCGGACCAGCCGATGTTCGGCAAAACCGAAGAAACCACGGTGGCCGAGGCCCGCGCCATCGGTGCCACCTGCGGCGGCGTGCGGGTGTGGAGCCTGTACGTACCCAACGGCCGGGCCGTGGATGATCCGCACATGCCCTACAAGCTGCAGTGGCTCAAGACGCTCAAGGACCACGCAGCGGAGTGGATCACCAAGGATCCGTCCCTGGAACTGGCCCTGATGGGCGACTGGAACATTGCTCCGCAGGATGACGACGTGTGGGACATCGACTGGTTCCGCGCCCAGAATGCCACGCACATCACCGAACCCGAGCGGCAGGCCTTCAACGAGTTCCTTGACGCCGGGTTCACCGACGTCGTCCGGCCCTTCCATCCCGGCCCCGGCGTCTACACCTACTGGGACTACACCCAGCTGCGGTTCCCCAAGCGCCAGGGCATGCGCATCGACTTCGTCCTGGGCTCCCCGGCCCTGGCCAAGCGCGTAACCGGAGCCGTGATCGACCGGGAAGAACGCAAGGGCAAGGGCGCTTCGGACCACGCACCCGTGATTGTGGAACTGGACTAGCCGTGACGCGGCATCCGCAGCAGTCGCTGTACCGCACCTTCCCGTTTGTCTCCTACCTCCGCGTCTACGAGCCGCTGGACGCCTTTGATGACAGCCAGCAGCTGGCAATCATGGAGCAGCGCGCCCGCGGACGCCATGAAACCGAGGTCCTGGAACGCACGGACGCCGTCCGCCGGCTGGTCCGGGTGGTCTCGGACCCCTTCCCGCACAACGCCACGGACTTGGTCCGGGTGCTGCATTATCCGGCGCAGGAAGGGGTCACCAACCGGTTGTACTGCCCCAACCAGCTGGCCGTGCGCACCTCCCTGGCGGCGGAATCCCTGGGCGAGTCCATCCGCGGCCCCCTGGTGGACGTGCTGGTCCCGGAAGTAGCCCGCGAGGCCCACGCCGCGCGGCTGGATCCGGATTCCTTTGCCGACTCGCTGGCGAAGCTCCACACCCGCTCCGCCACCTGGGGCGTGCCCTTCGGCTGGTTTGTCCTGCTGCACGAAGAGGACCACACCGAGGTGGTGGAGGATGACGGCCATGTCCAGACCGTCCGCCTCTCCGCGCCGGTGCTGCAGTGTATTGACCGGGCGCGCGCAGCCTCGGCCGCCCTGGCCATAGCCGCTCCGGAACTGGACCTGCTGGATGAACTGGCCGAGCTGACCGCCTGGCTGGAGGTCTTTGACCCGGACGCCGTGCTGGAACTGGACTACGGCCCGGTGGCGGACCTCGTCTTCCCGGACGACTCCCCTTCCGACGTGCGGCTGGGAATCGAGTCCCTGGCCGACGGCGACATGACCGGCGCTGCGGCCGCGTACCGCCGGCTGGCGTCGCGGTGGATTCCCATCCGGCAGCTGGCCAGGGCCTCCTAGGACTCCTAGCGGACCCGGTCCTCGCGGTTGAAGCGCAGCCGGCGTCCGGCCTCCAGGCTCAGCAGCACCGGTGTCTGGTGTCCGAGGACGGTGTCCAGGGTTTCCACCAGGGCTGTGGCGTCGGCAGCAATCAGGTGCGGGGCGGCTCCCTGCCGCGGGGTAATCCGCACGCGCAGGGCGCTGCGCCCCTTCACGGAGTAGGTGCTGACGGCGGAGGCTGCAACGTCCGGGTTCTCCTGAAGGGCGCTGCGCAGGGCCTGCTCGGCCACGGTTCCGCTGATCGCGACCCGGCCGGGGGCGCCGTCGTCGTCGTACTCGGAGAGAAGTGTTCCCGTCCGCCCGCCGCCCTGGCCGGCCATCCACACCGCCATCAGCACGATGCCCAGGAAGCTAAGCACGGCCAGGGCCACCCAGATCCAGCTGCCGCCGCCCCCGGGCAGTGCCGTGGCGGAGAGCGTGGCAGCGATGGCCTGCCCGGCATCGGCGGCGAACCCGTGCCAGGCCCGTGCCGCAGCAGGCCAGGCGGAAATGAGCACCAGCCCGGCGCCGATGCACATCAGCACGAGCCCAAGAAGCCCAAGCAGGAAACGGTTCAGTGCCCGCGGTGTGGCATTCACTGTCCAATCACCCCGGCTTCGGCGACCCGGACGCGGACGGCCGGCTGCGGATCCAGTTTGGTCAGCAGCAACTCGTCCTCCACTGCACCCCGCACCGCCTCGGCATCCACGGGAGTGCCCGACGTCGGGCGGATTTGCACCTCCACCAGGGTCCTTCCCACCGTGACGAGCACCTGCTGCGGCGTGACGTCAGCGCGCATCCGGGCGCACCGGGCCAACGACGCGGCCAGGACTTCGCCGTCCACGACGACGGCGGCACGCGGGTTGGGCAGCGCATAACGGGCGCGGCGTCCGGGCAGCACGGCCGGCAGGAAGAACAGCAGGCCGGCAAGGAAGATCAGCGCGCCGGACAACCCGAGGATCAACGGGTCCGAGCCTGCGGGAAGGTCCGCCAGCCACCGCCCGAAGGTAGGCGGATCGATCAGCCACGCCTCCTGGCCCAGCGCCTGGAGCACGGATTCCAGCAGCACGTACGCGAAAAAGAGAATGCCAAGGACGGCAGCAAAGGCCGATGCGGCAGTGCGGGCTGAATGGGTTTCCCGTCGGAGGATTCTGTTGGTTACGTCCAGGTCCGCCTGCTTCATTGCACCCGCCTTCCTTCAACCGGCAGCGCGCCGGTGATGCGGATGTCGACACGGGAAAGACGGGACCCGGTAAGGTCTGCCACCCGTCGGAGCAGGACCGGTTTGGCGGCGTGTGCGCGCTCCCAGACTGTCCCGCCGGCGTGCTGCAGCATGGCCGGTGTAAGGGCCTGCAGCGGTGGCAGGGCGATGGGCAGGGATACCGAGAGCGCCAGCAGCCCGCGGTCATCGGTCCACTGCACGCGCACCTGCTGTGCCGGCACGCCGAAGTATTCGGACGCGGCGGCCTTGGCGGTGCTGGTCAGCGCCTGGGTACTGATCCGGTTATGCCCGGCCAGCCCCGCCCCGGTCTGGATCGCCGGAGGCGCGGTCATCCCGGCGGCGCTCACGAAGAGGAGCGGCGGCCGGTCAGCGCATCGGAAACGCTGCGGAAGTCGATCTTGCCTTCAGCAGCGCGGCCCAGCAGCGCTCCGACTGCAATGAACAGGGCGGTCAGCAGAAAGCCCCAAAAATCGAATATCAGTGCGGCGAAAGCCAATACGGCCCCGACTGCCATTCCCACCACTGTTGGTTTCATTTCCCCTGCCTTAATACCTGCTCCACATAACCCGGTGCGTCCTGCGAGGAACGTGCTATGAAGCCTATACCGCTTTCGCGCCGCCAACCGGTGCGGTACCGGCTGGATCGGTGGGAAGGTGTACGTCCGAAATTTCCACGTTGACTTCCACCACGCGAAGGCCCACGAGTTTCTCCACGGCACCGTAGACCGCGGCACGGACATTGTTCGCGACAACCATCAGTGCATTGCCGTAGACGGCGATCAAGCTGATATCGACGGCAACTTCCCGTTCGCCGACTTCCACATGCACACCGGAGGTGGCGCTCGTTCCGCCGACGGCGTCGCGGACGGCACCCAGCGCCCGCCCCGAACTGTTGCCGAGGTTGAAGACGCCCGGAACTGCCCGGGCAGCAATCGCGGCAACCTTGGCCACGGCCTGCTCGCTGATGGAATTGCGGCCGCCGATCGCGGCCGCATCACCGGCACCGGCCACGGCGTGCGCCGGGCTTGCCGGCGCGGGGGCGAGTGGTGGCGCAGTGACGGGAGCGTTCGCTGATGTGTTCCGGGGCTCATCCATGGGTTCAGCGTATCCCGGCAGCCGGACGTTTTGCAGGGCGCAGCAGCCGGGCTGTCAGCGCTGCGTGCGCGCCGGGCCGGCCGGGCAGCTCACAACGGTCAAAAAGAAAAACCCCGTCCTGTCTCCTGCGAGACAGCTACGGGGTTTTAGCTGGTGGCTCCGACCGGCGTCGATCCGGTGACCTTTCGATTTTCAGTCGAACGCTCTACCAACTGAGCTACAGAGCCTGGCATCATCAACCGATGATCACCGAGATCTTCCAAATCGCTTCAGAAAATCTGAGCGACCCTGACGGGACTTGAACCCGCGACCTCCGCCGTGACAGGGCGGCGCGCTAACCAGCTGCGCTACAGGGCCTTGCATTTCACGAGTGTAAACTCTACCAGATTCTCACCGGCTCATTTACCACTCCTGAGTACCCCCAACGGGATTCGAACCCGTGCCGCCGCCGTGAAAGGGCGGTGTCCTAGGCCGCTAGACGATGGGGGCCAACAGAACACACATGGATTGAAGCGGCTGGTGAACCAGTCGTTTCGCTCCGTTGTGGACTCTAAAACTATAGGGCTTATTTCCGGAATATCCAAAACGCTTCCGGTGAGGCCTGCGCCACTACAGTGGAGGGGTGCCAATCGAGATGAATCCGGATGAGTTCGACGCCTGCGTGGAAGCCGCCCTCGACTCCATTCCAGCGGACCTGTCCCGCGCCATGAACAACGTGGCGGTCTTCATTGAGGACGAGTATGTGCCGGGCCCGCACGAAGATCCGGACACGGAACTGCTGGGGGTCTACGAAGGGACCCCGCTGACCGAGCGGGATTCCTGGTGGGATGCGGGTTCCCTGCCGGACCGGATTGTGGTGTTCCGCGGGCCCTTGCTGCGGATGTGCGACAGCCGGGAGGAAGTAGTGGACGAGGTCCGCATCACCGTCATCCATGAGGTGGCCCATCACTTCGGCATCGACGACGAGCGGCTGCACGAACTGGGCTGGGGCTAGCCTTTAAGCATGGGTGAACATCACGGGCACAGCCACGGACTGGGCACAGTCACCGCTACCGGTAAGCACCGGCGGCGCCTCCTGATCGTTTTCCTCATCACCATCTCGGTGGTCCTGATCCAGGTTGCCGGCGCCCTGCTTTCGGGGTCGCTGGCGCTGCTTGCCGACGCCGGCCACATGCTTTCCGACGCAGCAGGCGTTTCCATTGCGCTGTTCGCGGCCTGGATTGCCGCCCGGCCGGCCACAAACCGGCGGACCTACGGCTACCAGCGGGCCGAAGTCCTGGCCGCCTTGGCCAATGCCGTGCTGCTGATCGTGATTGCCGTAGTGATCTTCGTCGAGGCGGTCCGCCGCCTGGGCAGCGAGCCCGACGTCGACACGGGGCTGATGCTGCCGTTCGCCGTCGTCGGCGGCCTGGCCAACCTCATTTCCCTGCTGGTCCTGCATGCCGGACGCAAGGAATCCCTGAATGTGCGAGGCGCCTACCTGGAAGTGCTGGGGGATCTCCTGGGCTCGGCTGCCGTGGTGGTTTCCGCCGTCGTCATCATGACCACCGGCTATCAGCAGGCGGATACCTGGGCCTCGTTCCTGATTGCCCTGATGATTGCCCCGCGGGCCTGGTCGCTGCTGCGGGAAGTGATCGATGTGCTGCTGGAGGCCACCCCGCAGGGCGTGGACGTGGGCATGATCCGCAACCACATTGTGTCTGTGGACGGGGTGTCCGACGCGCACGACATCCACATCTGGACCATCACCTCCGGCGTTCCGGTGTTCTCCGCACACGTGGTGGTGGAGGAGGAGCACCTCACTCCGGACGGCCTGGACACCGTACTGGACCGGCTGACCAGGTGCCTGAGCAGCCATTTCGACACCGAGCACTGCACCTTCCAGCTGGAGCCCGCCAGCCATGCCGTGCACGAGGGCCAGCAGCACGCCTAAGTACGCGGGAGGCTGCTACTCCGCAACCATGGGGCCGAAGTCAGGCCGGTCCAGCAGCCTCGGATCCTCGTGGTCCGGCACCACCATCAGCGGACCCTTGGCGTGGTGCAGCACGCTCTGGCTGGTGGACCCCATCAGCATGCCGGCAAAGCCGCCGCGGCCGCGGGTGCCCAGCACCAGGAGTTCAACCTTTGCGGTGCGTTCAATCAGGATCTCGCCCGGGGACCCGTCAACCAGTTCAACGGTCATTTCCAGTCCCGGGAAGTGGCTCTGCAGCCAGTCCCGGCCGGCGTCGAGCTGTTCATGCAGTTCCGCATGCAGCGCCTCGATGTCCAGCGGGGCAGGCACCCAGGCCAGCGAGCCGGTGAACGGCGGCAGCGCGCACAGAATACGCAGCGGCAGGCCCATACTCCGCGCCTGTTCGGCCGCAACGAGCGATGCGGCGCGGCCCTGTTCCGAGCCGTCCACTCCGACGACGACGGCGCGGTGCACGGCATCCGGGTCCGGCGAGTTTGCCGGGGGCCGCACTCCCGAGTCGGGAAGCCGTCCGGCGGTCCGCAGCGGCACCACGACGGTAGGGCACTTCGCGTGCGCGGGGAGGGCACTGGAGACCGAACCCAGCAGGCGCCCGACAAAACCGCCGCGGCCGCGTGAACCCACGACCATGAGGTCCGCGTCTTCGGAAAGCTCCAGCAGGACTGCGGCCGCATCTCCGGTCTCCACCCGGGGAATTACTTCAACCCCGTAGTGGCTGATCCGCTCCACGGCTTCATCCAGCACCTGCTGGGCGCCGTCCCGGATCATTGCGTCATCAACCGTGGTGTAGCCGGCGTCCATCGAGGAAGCGGCGAAAATGGGCACCGTGTACGCCGTCACTACGTGCAGCGGGCACTGCCGCCGCCGCGCCTCCCGGGCAGCCCAGAACAGGGCGCAGATGCTTTGGTCGGATCCGTCCACGCCGACGACGATGCCCGCAGGCCCCTCAGCGCCGGGCCCTGTACCCCAGGTCGAATCAGTCATATGCCGCTCCTTCGGGTCCCCAACCGGCAAGTCCCCTTCCGGCTGTCGTTGGCAGTAGCGTACCGCGCCGGGTGCCCGGTCACGCTACCGCTGCAGGGCAAGTGCCTATAGGGTGCCGCCTTGAAGCCTGTGGGGAGGGTTACCAAGACCGTCGGAAGGAACGACTGCGTGGATTCTTCTCCGAACGCGCAAACCGGTTCCACCGGGCATGAGGAAACAAAGCAAGATGAAGCGGCAACGGAGCTGACCGGGGCCGTGGTGATCGGCTGCGGCCTCAGCGGGTTGGCGGTGGCCACCGAACTATGCCGCCAGGGCGTGGACTCGATAGTGGTCCACGGACCGGCACCGGCCGCAGCCACCATCAGGGAAGCCGCGTCAGAGCCGGAGGTGTTCCCGGAACGGTTGGAGGTGCTGCGCGTGCTGCACGCCTATGCTGCCAGCCACCGGCTGGACGTCCGGGAGGATTCGGAAGCGCAGGAAATGACCTTGGCGGCTCCCGCCGGCCTGCTTCCGTCGCCGGCGGCTGCCAGCGGCAAATGGGCCATCCGCACCGGCAGGGAACTGCTCCTGGCCGACTATGTGGTGCTCACCAGTTGCTCCAGATCGGATCTGCGGAAGCTGGCCCGGGCGCTGGGCGTGGGCGCCGGACCGGAAGCAGTGGAGGCGTTGCGTGGAATCGGCGTATATCTGGTCGGCGTCGGCGAAAACCTGCTGCCGTCCCTCCGCGGGCTTATGCGCCAAGCGAAGGCAGCCGGTGAGGCAATCGCGGACGCGGGGTCACCTACCCCGCAAGCCCCTACCCAGGGGTGAGCGCTAGTCCTCGCGCAGCCGCCGGCGCACGATCAAGGCGATCAGCACTGCCACGGCGAGAATCACCACCGCTGCCGGCACGATCACCGGCCACGGGGATCCGGCGTCGTCGGACTGGTTCAGCACCGGGCTTTGACTTGCTGCGGGCGGCAGGGGCGCAGCAGTAGACGGAGCGGGGGTGCCGGTGCCGGTGCCGCCGCCTGCCACCGTAAACCCGAATGTCCCCTCGATCGGGTGGGCGTCAGAGGACACCACGCGCCACTGAACCGTGTAGCTGCCGGCGGGCGCTCCGGTGCGGAGCTGCTGGGTGGCGGTGTTGTCCAGGATCCGCACCGGGCCCTGCGCCCAGTCTGTTCCCTCCTCATCCAGGACCCGTACCTCGGAGCCGATGGCGGCCGGAACACTCGAAAAGGTCAGCTCCACGGATTCCGGAGCCGCATCCAGCACCGAGCCGCTGCCCGGAGTGCTGCCCGTCAGTTCATCATGCGCCGCGGCGGGCGGAGCAGATACCAGCAGCACCGCGCAGAGGGCGAGTAGGAAGACAGCGGCCACGGGGGCGAAAGCTGACCGGGAGAGGTAAGAGCGCACAGAAATCGTCACCGTTTCAGCCTAACGGAGCGCCGTTCCGGGCACCGCCATGTCCGAAACGATAAGATCTAAGTGCAGGATTCCCTCACCATCCCCCCACTGGTCAGTTCAGAGGACGCGTCATGCTCAAACAAGGTTCAAAGCTGGACCGTTACTTCGAAATCACCAAGCGGGGTTCCTCCGTATCCGCCGAAGTGCGCGGTGGCCTGGCCACTTTCTTCGCCATGAGTTACATCGTGGTCCTTAACCCCCTGATCCTCGGCGGTGAGGACTCGATGGGCAACACCATGCCCGGCCCGGCAATTGCCGCGGGCACCGCCCTGGTGGCAGGCGTCCTGACCCTGATTATGGGCATCTGGGCCAAGCACCCGTTCGCGATTGCCACAGGATTGGGTGTCAACGCCTTTGTGGCCGTGACGGTTGCCTCCAACGACGGATTGACCTGGCCTGACGTGATGGGCCTGGTAGTCATCGCGGGCCTGGCGATGGTGATCCTGGTCCTCACCGGATTCCGTACCGCCGTTTTCCGGGCCGTTCCGCCCAGCCTGAAAACCGCGATCGTGGTCGGTATCGGCCTGTTCATAGCGCTGGTCGGCCTGGTCAACGCGGGCTTTGTCCGGCGCAATCCGGATGCCGCCGGCACCACTGTTCCGCTGGGCCTGGGCAACGGCGGCCAGTTGCTGGGGTGGCCCACGCTGGTGTTCGTCTTCGGCCTGCTGCTGACCATCGTGCTGATGTCCCGCAAGGTCCGGGGCGCGATCCTCATCGGCATCGTCGCCTCGACCGCTTTCGCTGTCCTTATCGAATGGCTGGCCGATCCGGGCAGCCAGGGTGCCGGAGTGGCTACCGGCTGGTCGCTGGTGACACCGAGCATGCCCCAATGGGCTGCTCCGGATCTCTCCCTGATCGGCGATGTCAGCCTCGTAGGGTCCTTCCAGACCCTGGGCGGAGTTGCCGCCTCGCTGCTGGTCTTCGTGATCCTGCTCAGCATCTTCTTCGACGCGATGGGTACCATGGTGGGCCTCGCCACCGAGGCCGGCAGCATCGACAAGGACGGCAACATCCCCCGCGTGGAGCGCGTCCTCCTTGTGGATGCCGCAGGTGCGGTGGCCGGCGGCGGTGCCGGTGTTTCCTCCAACCAGATTTTCGTGGAGTCCGGCGCCGGCATCGGCGAAGGTGCGCGCACCGGGCTCGCCTCCGTGGTGACCGGCCTGCTGTTCATCGTGGCCATGTTCCTGACGCCGCTGATCTACCTGGTGCCGTTCGAGGCCGTGGCCCCTGCCCTAGTGGTCGTGGGCTACCTGATGGTCTCCCAGGTGGGCAAGATCGACTGGAGCGACATCGGGCTGGCCCTGCCGTCCTTCCTCACCTTCACGCTGATGCCGTTCACCTACTCGATCGCTGACGGCCTGGGTGCCGGGTTCATCTCCTTCACCATCATCCGCGTCTTCCAGGGCCGGGGCCGTGAGGTCCACCCCCTGATGTACGTGGTGGCAGCGGCATTCGCCCTGTTCTTCGGCATAGGTCCCATCAGGGAGATTGTGGGAATCTAGGCAGGGAGCTATTCCCCCCAGCACTGCTAAACAAGAAGGGATCCGCGGCTGCGGATCCCTTCTCGTTTTATCCGGTTTGGGCACCGGCAACCGCGTCAGCTAGGCGGTTGGAAAACGCTCCCACACCCGGTGGTTGGCCAGGAGCGCGGTAACGCCGGACGCAACCTCGGTGGCTCCGCCTACAACAACGCCGGCCGTTTCCGCGGGGATGCCGGCAGCCGCAAGAACCGAACCTCCATCGCCCCAGGCACCCAGGGCCTTGGCGTGGCGGAAGGCTTCGGCCAGGAGCAGGGTGACCCTCGGGTCAAGCGAGGGGTGCCCGCCGGGGTTGCCCGCCTTGGCATCCAGGCTGTCCGCCGCATCCGGTGCCGCGGCACCCGAAGCCGCCACGATCACGGCGTCGAATTCGGTGGAGCGGGCCGTCAGGTAGGTCCGCTGGACAGTGATTTCCGCACCCAGCTTGCCGCCGTGCGGGGCAATAACCAGCGGAACCATGCCCTCCGCGTGGATAGCAGCCAGGACCTCGGAAACCGAGGCAAGATCGGACGCTTCATCGGCGACAACACCGACCACCCGACCTGCCACCGGCCAAGAGCCGCCGAGCTGGCTGAGCGCAGGGCTGGGGGCGGTGTTGGCAACGTCGAGGGCAGGAGCCGGCGCCGTGAGGCCCAGGCCGGCGGCCACGTCGTCGGCAAGGCGCTTGTCGATATTCGCAAGCGACTGGAGCTGGCGCAGCCGGATGTTCTCCTCATAGCACTTGCCCAGTTCAAATGTGTAGGCCTGGACTACGTGGTCCTGCTCCACCGGAGTCAGGGAACGGAAGAACATCCGCGCCTGGCTGTAGTGGTCATCAAAGGTGGCGGGATTCTCGCGCACTTTACGGGCCGCGGGCACCTCGACGGGAACATCAATGAAGGCACTCATGTCTGCTCCGGCCATAAAGGGGCAGCCGCCGTCGAGCGAGTTGGGCTGGTACGGCGCCACGCCGGAATGGTCCGCACTCTGGTGGAACCCGTCCCGAAGCATGTCGTTGACCGGTGCATGCGGGCGGTTGATGGGAATCTGGCTGAAGTTCGGGCCACCCAGCCGGGTCAGCTGCGTATCGATGTAGGAGAACAACCGGCCCTGCAGCAGCGGGTCATTGGTGACGTCGATGCCCGGCACCAGGTGTCCGGGGTGGAAGGCCACCTGTTCGGTTTCCGCGAAGTAGTTCGTGACGTTGGCGTTCAGGGTCATGGTGCCGATGACCTGCACCGGTGCCAGTTCCTCGGGGACGAGCTTGGTCGGGTCCAGCAGGTCGATGCCCTCAAACATTTCGTCTTCGGTGTCGGGGAAGACCTGGATACCCAGATCCCACTGCGGGAACGCACCGGCTTCAATCGCGTCTGCGAGGTCGCGCCGGTGGAAGTCCGGATCCATGCCGTTAATGATCTGCGCTTCTTCCCAGACAAGGGAGTGCACGCCCTGGCGGGGCTTCCAGTGGAACTTCACCAGCGTGGTTTGACCGGCGGCGTTAATCAGCCGGAAGGTGTGGACGCCGAAGCCTTCCATGGTGCGGTAGGAGCGGGGGATGCCCCGGTCGGACATGTTCCACATGGTGTGGTGCTGCGCTTCGGTGTGGAGCGAGACGAAGTCCCAGAAGGTGTCGTGGGCGCTCTGGGCCTGCGGAATCTCACGGTCCGGGTGCGGCTTCCCGGCGTGGATTACGTCGGGGAACTTGATGGCGTCCTGGATAAAGAACACCGGAATGTTATTGCCGACCAGGTCATAGTTGCCCTCGGCGGTATAGAACTTGGTGCTGAATCCGCGGGTGTCCCGGACGGTGTCCGCGGAACCGCGGGAGCCGAGCACGGTGGAGAAGCGAACAAAGACGGGGGTTTCCACGCCCTTGGCCAGGAAGCCGGCCTGCGTGACTCCTTCGGCAGCGCCGTTGGCCGTAAACACACCGTGGGCTGCAGCGCCGCGGGCGTGGACCACGCGCTCGGGAATGCGCTCGTGGTCGAAGTGGGTGATCTTTTCACGGAGGTGGTGGTCCTGCAGCAGCACGGGGCCGCGGGGGCCGGCCTTCAGGGAGTGGTCTGTGTCCCGCAGCCGTGCGCCCTGCGCGGTGGTGAGGAACTTTCCACTCTGGGAG
This sequence comes from Arthrobacter jinronghuae, assembly GCF_025244825.1. NCBI lineage: Bacteria > Bacillati > Actinomycetota > Actinomycetes > Micrococcales > Micrococcaceae > Arthrobacter > Arthrobacter jinronghuae. The sequence goes on along the minus strand of NZ_CP104263.1, from coordinate 149,310 downwards.
GTGGAGGATTTCGGTGCCCCGGTGGCCACGCCTGTAGCGGTAACGGTCTCCGGTCCGTCCTGATCCGGCTTGGGCGGCAGCGGATCGCGGGGTTCCGTCGGTTCGGCCAGTTCCGGGGCCTGCGGAGCCGGGGCGCCGGGGACGAGCGGGTCGGGATCGGATGTGTTCTTGCTGAACATGTAGCCTCCATCGTGGTTGGTCCAACCGCCGCCCGAAGGCCGCGGCCGTCCTCACCACCCTACTGAAGTAAGCATGCTGACTGTTAACCCGAGGCTGTCGGGCTGGCAGCCTTCGGCTCCGCGTGGCGCTTCACGCGGCGGGTCCGGACCGCCTATCCCGCCGGCACTTCCTGGACAGGGTCGTCATGGAGGGGCCTGGAACCGGCAGCAAAGCTGCGCACCTTTTCGTCCGCCCACAGATGGGCGGGAACCGCTCCCCCCAGCAGGGCGCGGGGCAGGGACGGATCCTCCGCAAACGGGGTGTCACTGCCGGCCAGGATGATATTGCCGTAACGACGGCCCTTCAGCATGGCCGGATCGGCTATCGCCGCGGTGTACGCAAACGCCGCACAGATGGTGGCGGCTTCGGCCCGGGCGCCGCGCAGGTCCGGCGTGTCGCCGCAGTTCACCACATAGACGCCGCCCGGAGCGAGCACCCGGGCCACCTGCGCGGTGAATTCCGCCGTCGTCAGCGGCACCGGTGTCTTGGCGCCGGCAAAGACATCGCGGATCACCAGGTCGCGGCTGTCCTCATGCAGGGTTTCAGTCACGGCACGCGCCTCCCCCACCCGCAGCCGCAGCAGGGGTGCCCGGGGCAGGTCAAACCACCCGCGGACCAGCTCCGCCAGCCTGCCGTCCAGTTCCACGGCAACCTGACGGGCACCGGGATATACGGCGGCCAGGTACCGGGCCAGCGAACACGCCGCTGCACCCAGGTGCAGGGCACGCAGCGAGGCATCCGCACGCCAGCGCGATTCCACCAGGGCGGCGATCCAGCGCATGTATTCAAAGTCCAGGTGGCGCGGGTCGGCAAGGTCGATATGCGAACTGTGCACTCCGTTCACCATCAGGATCCAACCGTCGGGGCTGAAAGAGTCCGGAACCAGTTCACATGTTCCCGTGTCGATCGGATAAGTGCCGGCCACCGGGCCGTTGCCCGCCACGGCGTCCACCGGATCCTTGCCGGGGCGCTTGCGTCCCATCAGTGCCTCACCATCCGGATTTCCACCATGCCGGTGCCGGCCCAGACCTGCGGCAGGTCCTTGGACGTTCCGTCTGCCGCGAAACCGTTGCGCCGGTAGAACGCCTGGGCGCGTGCGTTGTCCTCCAACACCCAGACATACGCGGGTTCCGTTTCGACGGCGTGCTCCAGCAAAGCCTGTCCAACACCCTTCCCGTACGCTTCAGCCAGAATGTAAATGGACCACAGTTCCAGCGGAACGTCCGCGTCGCTGTCCCGTGCGGGGCCGGCGGACGCGAAACCCAGGAGCCGGCCGTCTTCCGAATGGGCCAGCCAGTTCCGAATGGCCGGGTCCACTGCCTGTTCTGCCAGGGCTGCCCGCCGGTGTTCGACGGCGGCGCTGCGGTCCGCTTCCCGGCGCTGGAACACCTCATCCCCCAGTACATGGGCGTAACTCTCCCGCCAGGACTGCAGATGGACGGACACAAAGTCCTCGGCATCGCCGGGGAGTGCGCGCCGGATAGTAAAGCTCATGTCTCCAGCTTAAGTCGGCACAGGCTGCGTCCCGGACGGCGAGCAGTCACAGCACCAGTGCGAGCGCGAAGCCGTCCCACCCCTTGCTCCCTACTGTCTGCAGTGCCGTGGTGTCCAGCCGCGGATGCGAGCCAAGAATGTCCACGGCGGCACGGGTGCCCTGCACCGCTTCGTCGCCGCCGGGGTCCAGGACGCTGCCGCCGCGGACCACATTGTCCACCACAATCACACTCCCCGGCCGGGACAGCTTCACCGCCCACTCCAGGTAGGCGGGGTTGTTGACCTTATCTGCGTCAATGAAAAACAGATCGAACGGCTCCCCGCCGGCAAGATCCGGCAGGGTGTCCAAGGCTGCGCCTACCCGAATGGTCACCCGGTCCAGAAGCCCGGCCGCGGCAAGATTGGCGCGGGCCACCTCCGCATGGCGGGGTTCGTATTCACACGTGATCAGTTCGCCGTCGTCGGGCAGTGCCCGGGCCAGCCAGGCAGTACTGAACCCGCCCAGGGTACCGATCTCGAGTATCCGCCGGGCACCGGCGATGCGGGCCAGCAGCATCAGGAACTTTCCCTGCGCGGCGGATACCTCGATGGGCGGAAGCCCGGCGGCCCCGGTCGCGGCGACAATGGCCTTCAGCTGGTCATCCGGCTGCACCACCCGGCTGCTGAAGTACTCCTCGACCTGCTCCCACTGCGACATCTCCTGCTCCCGTTCCGCCGGTGCGTCCGGCCGCTGCATGCCTAGGCGTGCCCGCTGTACTCGTCCAGTTCGCCGAGTGCCTTTTCCAGCCGTTCCACCTTGCCGGTCAACTCGCCGGTGTGCCCCGGCCGGATATCCGCCTTGAGCACCAGCGAAACCCGGCTGCCATACTGGCCAACCGCTTCCGTGGCCCGGCGGATTACATCCATCACTTCGTCCCACTCACCCTCCAGGGTGGTGAACATGGCGTCCGTGGAATTCGGCAGGCCGGATTCCCTGACGATTTGAACTGCGGCGGCCACGGCGTCGTGCACCGAGGCCGAAGGACCGGCGGCGGGGGTCTGCGGGCCGGTACCGGAGGGAGCGACGGAAAAAGCTACAAGCATCTGCCCAGTGTGCCACCGCAGGCACCAAAAAACCCGCGCAGGCTGCCAGCCGGCGCGGGTTTAGAGGTTTACTGGAGGACCGTCCGGCCCGCCGGACTCAGACTGCCGTGTCCTGGTTCGCACCTGCGGCGGCCACGTCCTGGAACTTCTCGTTCAGACGTGAATGCCGCTGGCCGTAGGCGAAGTACAGCAGGAAGCCGATAACCAGCCAGCCCGCGAAGTAGATCCAGGTCTCAACTGCAAGGTTGGTCATCAGGTACAGGCACAGCACTGCGGAAAGGACCGGGATCACCGGACCGAAGGGCACCCGGAAGGCGGGGCGCAGGTCCGGACGCTTCTTCCGCAGCACGAGGATGCCCAGGCTCACCACCACGAACGCGGAGAGCGTGCCGATGTTGATCATTTCCTCGAGTACGTCCACCCGCGTGAACCCTGCCACCACCGCAACCAGGACACCGAGGATGATCTGCAGCCGGGCCGGCGTCGAGTGCTTGTCGCTGGTCCGGGAGAGCGAGCGGGGCAGCAGGCCGTCCCGGGACATCGCCAGCACCACGCGGGCCAGGCCCATCAGCAGCACCATGATCACCGTGGTCAGGCCGATCAGGGATCCGACGGCGATGACCGATGCCGCTCCCGTGTTCCCCACAAGGGCAAAGGCCGTGGCGAGGTTGGGGTCTTCGGCTGCGGCCAGTTCGGTGTAGGGGACCATGCCCGTCAGGGCCAGGGAGACGCCGATATAAAGCAGCGTGACCACGGCCAGGCCGGCGAAGATGCCCCGCGGCAGCGTCTTGCCAGGGTCCTTGACCTCTTCGGCAGAGGTGGCCACCACGTCGAATCCGATGAAAGCGAAGAAAACAATGGCGGCGCCGGCAAAGACACCGAACAATCCGTACTGCGCAGGAGCGGCACCGGTCATGAAGGAGAACAGGGACTGCTGAAGGACCCCGGAGCTTCCATCAGTGGCGGTGGAGACCGGATCCGGAATAAACGGCGTGTAGTTCTCCGCCTTGACGTAGAAGAAACCGGCGACGATCACGAAGAGCACCACGCCCACCTTGATGATGGTGAAAACGTTGCTCACCTGGGCGGAAAGCTTGGTGCCCATGACCAGCAGGAAGGTAAAGACTGCAACGATCAGGAACGGGCCCCAGGTCAGCGAAATCACGCCCAGTTCCAGCGTTGCCGGTATATCCCAGCCGATAAGTGCAAAAACCTCGCTGAGGTAGATGCCCCAGTACTTTGCAATAACCGCCGCTGCGGTGAACAGCTCCAGGATGAGGTTCCAGCCGATGATCCAGGCGGCCAGCTCGCCCATCGTGGCGTAGGTGAACACGTAGGCGGAGCCTGCCACCGGAATGGCCGTGGCGAACTCGGCGTAACACATAATGGCGAGCGCGCAGGTGATTGCCGCCAGTACGAACGAAAGGGTTACGGCCGGGCCGGAGAACTGCCCCGCCGCCCGGGCGCCTACCGAGAAGATACCGGCGCCTACGGCCACCGCGACGCCCATGATCATGAGGTCCCAGGTGGTGAGTGAGCGCTTTAGCCGACGGCCGGGCTCGTCGGCGTCCGCAAGGGAACTCTCGATGGGTTTGGTACGGAAGAGACTCACGTGGATCCTCGCCTTATCTGAGGGAAAAACTAACCGATCAATCGTAGGCTGAGCGCCGTGCGGCTCTTATTTTAGTCTCACATGCTGAGACAACCGAGTCCAAGAAGCACCCCCTGGGGAACCGGCGCCGGGGCTCTGGCTGGCAAGTGCCGCAGCCTTTTGGGAGGATGGATATGACGTACGCCACTCGCTTGTCAGGGGCGGCTAACCCAGGTTTCATCCCGGCAACGAACGGACAAGCAGCTATGGCCCGTGGAATCTATGTAAGCGCCATGACGCCCGGATCCGGCAAATCCCTGATCAGTCTGGGGCTGGCGGACATGCTCGGCCGGCATGCAGACCGGGTTGGCTTCTTCCGGCCGATCGTCGAGGGCGACCATCCGGCGCAGGATCCCATGGTGGAGCTGATGCAGCGCCGCTTCAACCTTGGTCCGGCCACCTGCCGCGGCGGCCTCACCCGGGCACAGCTGCGTGCGCTGCTGGTTGCCGGGGAGCGGGGCGAGGTCGATGCCCGCTGCCTGGCCGTCTACAGCGAAATTGCCGCGAACTGCGATGTCGTCATTGTCGAAGGCACCGACCTCTCCGGGCACGACGTCGCCCTGGAGTTCGATCTCAACGCCCGGCTGGCCAATGACCTGGGCACTGTCGTGCTCGCCGTCGTCAACGCCCAGGAAACCACGGCGGCGGAGACGGCCGACGCCGTCGACGTGGCCCGCCGCCAATTGGCCGACGCGAAGTGCGACCTGCTGGCCGTGATGGTCAACCGGGCAGCACCGTCCGACGTCGAGGCCATCACCGCCGCCATCCGGCCCGGACAGAGCGGCCGGCCGGTCTACGTCATTCCCGAACAGAGTGAAATCTCCCAGCCGTCGATCGCCGAAGTGCAGACGGCGCTGCAGGCCCGCCAGGTGGCCGGCAGCGCCAACCTTGAACGCGACGTTTCCGCCGTCAAGGTGGCCGCCATGACCGTGGGGAATTTCATCCCCCAGCTCTCGGACGGGACTCTGGTGATCGTCCCCGCCGACCGCGCGGACGTTATGGTCGCCACTCTGGCGTCCTCCTTCTCCTCCGACTTTCCCGTCGCCAGCGGCATGATCCTCACCGGCGGCATCGACGTGGAACCGGCCATTCTGGGACTGCTGGCCTCGGCACCCTTTCCCGTCTTTGAAGTCGGGACGGACACCTATGTCACCGCTCGCCGGGTCAGCCGGGTCCGCGGCGAGATTTCCAGTGGAAACCGGCGGAAGGTCGCTGCAGCGCTGGGCACCTGGTCTCGACATGTGGATGAGGCAGAGATGCTGGAACGCCTGGCACTACCCCGTCCGGCCACCACCACTCCCCTGCGCTTCCTCAACGAGCTGATCGTGCGGGCACGTACAAGCCGGCAGCGGATCGTACTGCCGGAAGGGTTGGACCTGCGGGTGCTGCAGGCGGCGGAGATCCTCAGCCGGCGGGACGTCTGTGCCCTGACGGTACTGGGACCGGAGGGCCAGATCCGCGAGCTGGCAGCAAGCCAAGGCGTTGACCTTTCCAACATCAACCTCATCAACCCGGCGACCAGTGCCCTGCGCGAAGAATTCGCCAGGGAATACGCCACACTCCGTAAGCACAAGGGCGTATCCCTGGAAGACGCCAACGAACGTATGCTCCACGGGGCATATTTCGGCACCATGATGGTGCAGCTGGGCAGGATGGACGGCATGGTCTCCGGCGCAGCCCACACCACTGCCAACACCATCCGGCCCGCACTGGAGTTCATCCGGACCCGGGAAGGCGTCAAGATTGTCTCCTCGGTGTTCCTGATGCTGCTGGAAGACCGCGTCCTTGTTTACGGCGACTGCGCCGTAAACCCGGACCCGGACGCCGAGCAGCTGGCGGACATCGCCTTGGCCTCCGCCGCAACCGCCGAACAGTTCGGAGTCACGCCGCGGGTCGCCATGCTCTCCTACTCCACCGGCTCCTCCGGAACGGGTGGCTCGGTGGAACGCGTACGGCAGGCCACCGAGCTGGTCCGCCGTGCCCGCCCGGACCTCCCGGTGGAAGGACCCATCCAGTACGATGCCGCCGTCGACGCCTCCGTAGCCGCCTCCAAGGCGCCGGGCTCCTCGGTGGCGGGACAGGCCACGGTGTTCATCTTCCCCGACCTGAATACCGGAAATAACACCTATAAGGCCGTCCAGCAGTCCGCCGGAGCCGTGGCCGTGGGCCCGATCCTGCAGGGCCTGCGCAAACCGGTCAACGACCTCAGCCGCGGCTGCACCGTTGAGGACATCGTGAACACCGTAGCCATCACCGCGGTGCAGGCACAGGAGGATTAAATGCTGGTTCTTGTCATCAATTCCGGTTCCTCTTCGCTGAAGTACCAGGTTCGGGAGACCAACACCCAGGAGCTGCTGGCCAAGGGCATCATTGACCGGATCGGCGACGTGGTTCCGGACCACGCCTCCGCACTGGAAGAACTCAGCAGCCGGCTCCGCGACGAGCTGGACGGACGCACAATCGACGCCGTGGGGCATCGGGTGGTGCACGGCGGGGAACGCTTCAGCGAACCCGTACTGGTCAACAACGAAATTGTCCGCTCAATTGAACGGCTCAGCCCGCTGGCCCCGCTGCACAACCCCGCGAGCGCCATGGGTATCCGCGCCGTCCATGACAAGTGGCCGAAGATCCCGCAGGTGGCCGTCTTCGACACCGCTTTCCACCGCACCCTGCCCGAACACGCCTGGCGCTACGCGCTGCCCGACAGCCTGTACCGGCGCCACGGCATCCGTCGCTACGGCTTCCACGGCACCAGCTACGCCTACGTGGCACCGGCCGCTGCACGGTTCCTGGGCATTGAGCCTGCAGAGTTCGACGGCGTGATCGCCCATCTGGGCAACGGAGCCTCGGTGGCGGCCATCAAGGGCGGCAGGAGCATCGACACGTCCATGGGATTCACCCCGCTGGAGGGCCTGGTGATGGGCACCCGCAGCGGAGACGTTGACCCGTCGATCCTCATTTTCCTGGCCCGCCAGGGGTACGACGCCGATGCCCTGGACAACCTGCTCAACCGGGAGTCCGGGCTGCGGGCCCTGGCCGGCGAGTCGGACATGCGCGGCATCGAGGAAGCGGCCGACAACGGTAATGAGCAGGCCCGGCTGGCCCTGACCGTGGCCGCCTACCGGCTGGCCAAGTACATCGGCGGCTACCACGTGGCCGTCGGCGGCGCGCAGGCGGTGGTTTTCACTGCGGGGATCGGCGAAAACGGCTGGAGTTTCCGCCAGCTGGTGGTGGACCAGCTGGGTCCCCTCGGCATCCGGCTCGACACCGAAGCCAACCTTGCAACCGGCAAGCAGGCCCGGCGGATCAGCACGCCCGACTCCGCCATTCCCGTCCTCGTAGTGCCCACCGACGAAGAGGAAGCCATTGCGGAGGCGACCGCCGCCGTCGTCGAACGCCACACGGAATCCGCTGCTACGTTCTAAGCGTTTGCAACCGAAATCAGCTAAAAAGGAAAGAACGGCAGACAGCGGGACATCCGCGTTGGTACGGTTGCAGACCCGGTTAAGCAGCGGCCGGGAATACCTGTCGGCGTGGAGAAGACATGGAAAAGCCGCTTCGTGTCCTGGTCCGGATAGATACGCGGAATGCAGCAGCCTCGATTGAAGTCCGCGGAGCACTCACAGGCGCCAGCTGCGGGACCCTGCTGAACATCCTCCAGCACACCGCCACCCTCGGCGCCGATATCTGCGTGAACCTCACGCGCACCGCCCGGATCGAAGCCGCTGCCTTGGAGGTGCTTGCCGGGGTCGCGGACGACGTCGAGCGCTCGGCGCCCGCCCACCTGCAGCTGCGCGTGCACATCCAGCTTCCACCGGATGCCCTGCCCGGCCATCCAGCCGCCGGCAGCCTTCCCCCGGGGAGCCAGGAAGCACTGGATAACGAGACTGCACTGGAAATGATCCTGCGCCGGGATACCCGGGTCCTTGCCGGACCCCGCGAAACCGCCCCCAGGGACACCGCGGTACCCGCCGGAACCGCTCCGCGGTGGCGTAGCCTGCCGGCCCGGCCCTCCTAGCCTGCCCGCAAACCCCTTCCGCCCCGCCGAAGGCATTCTGCCCGAGAAAACACCTGTTTTGTCAGTACGCTTATGAATTGACACAATGGGAGTTAGTTCTTTCAACGCACTTCAGAATGCAACCAGCAGGAGGATCGCACGTGAAAGCAGTTACATGGCAGGGTAAAGAGTCCGTCAGCGTCGAGGTAGTTCCGGATCCGGTGATCCAGGAACCCACCGACGCGATCATCCGCGTCACCTCCACCGCGGTCTGTGGATCAGACCTCCACCTTTACGGCGTGCTGATGCCGTACATGAAGCCGGGTGACATCCTGGGCCATGAGTCCATGGGCATCGTGGAAGAGGTCGGCTCGGCAGTCACCAATCTGAAGAAGGGCGACCGGGTGGTCATCCCCTTCCAGATTGCCTGCGGCAGCTGTTTCATGTGCCGCCAGGGCCTGCAGACCCAGTGTGAAGTCACCCAGGTCCGCGAAAAGGGAATGGGTGCCCAGCTGTTCGGCTTCTCGGAGCTCTACGGTTCCGTCCCGGGCGGCCAGGCTGAATACCTGCGCGTGCCGCATGCTGACTACGGCCCCATCAAGGTCGGCTCGGAACTGCCGGACCACCGTTACCTGTTCCTCTCCGACATCCTGCCCACCGCCTGGCAGGGCGTGCAGTACGCCAACGTGCCCGACGGCGGCACCCTGGCCGTCTACGGCCTGGGACCGGTTGGCCAGTTTGCTGCCCGCATCGGCACCCACCTCGGCTACCGCGTCATCGCCGTGGAGCCCGAGGAGGAGCGCCGGAAGCTCGCTGCACAGTACGGCGTCGAGGTGCTGGACCTGCACAAGGACGTAGCCGACGAGCTGCGTGAAATGACCGACGGCCGCGGCCCGGATTCCGTAGTGGATGCCGTCGGCATGGAAGCACACGGCTCCCCGGTCGGCAAGGCTGCGCAGACTGCGGTTGGCCTCCTCCCGGACAAGCTGGCGCAGAAGGCCATGGAAACGGCCGGGACCGACCGGCTCTCCGCCCTGCACGGCGCACTCGACGCCGTCCGCCGCGGCGGAACGGTCTCACTCAGCGGCGTGTACGGCGGCACGGCCAGCCCGATGCCGCTGATGAACATGTTCGACAAGCAGCTGAACCTGCGGATGGGCCAGTGCAACGTCAAGCGCTGGGTTGATGACCTGATTCCGCTGGTCGAGGATCCGGCCGACCCGCTGGGCGTGACCAACCTGGTGACCCACCAGGCCGGCCTCGAGGACGCACCGGAGCTGTACCGGAAGTTCCAGCAGAAGGAAGACGGCTGCATCAAGGTTGTTTTCCAGCCCGGCATCCAGAACTAACGGATACCGGATCCGCCCTGAAAAGCCAGGACCCGCCGCAAGGTGCGGGTCCTGGCTTTTGCGGTTAACCGCCCCGGGCACCCCGCCCGGAGTGCCCGCCGGGAAGGCTCGCAGATGTAATTCGCACCACACACCCCTGTGGCCCTACACTCATTGAGGTTCCAAAAACGAACACGCGTTCGGTATGCGTACAGCACGGCCGGGCACCCCCACCTCAAGAGCAAGTTAGGTAAGACCCATGGAAATCAAGGAACGCATCGAAGCGGCTCCCATGAAGCGCATGCAGGTCGGCATTGTCGCCATCTGCGTCGCCCTGAACATGATCGACGGCTTTGATGTCCTGGTCATGGCTTTCAGCGCCAATTCGATCAGCGAGCACTGGGACCTCAGCGGTGCCCAGCTGGGCATGCTGCTCTCCTCGGCCCTCTTCGGCATGGCCGTGGGATCCATCCTGGTGGCCCAGGTGGCTGACATCATCGGCCGGCAGAAGACCATCCTGATCTGCGCCCTGGTGATTTCCGCGGGCATGTTCGCCTCCGCGTTCGCTCCCTCCTACGAAGTCCTCTTTGTCCTGCGCTTCATCACCGGCCTGGCCATCGGCACCATGCAGGCGAGCCTCAACGTCTTCGTCTCTGAGTACTCCTCGGCCAAACGGCGTTCCACCTCCATCAGCTTCTACAGCGCGGGGCAGCCTATCGGCGGCATGCTGGGCGGCATCATTGCGGGCATCCTGATCGCGGCCTACAGCTGGCATGCGGCGTTCATTTTCGGCGGCATCATCACGCTGGCCATGATTCCGTTCATCCTGAAGCTGCTGCCCGAATCCCTGGACTACCTCATGACCCGGCGTCCTGACGGCGCGCTGGACAAGACCAACCGCATCCTGGCCCGCCTGGACCAGCCGCAGATCACCGAACTGCCCCTCATCCCCAAGGGCACGGCACTGACCGTCGGCTCACGCTGGAAGTCCCTGTTCTCCGGCAAGTACGCGGCGACCACCGTCTTCCTGTCCATCGCATTCATGATGCTGATGGCCAGCTTCTACTTCGCGAACTCCTGGACGCCCAAGCTGGTCGCTGCCAGCGGCTTCACGGCGCAGGACGGCATCGACGCCGGCGTGCTCTTCAGCCTCGGCGCGATCATCGGTTCCATTGTCTTCGGACTCATCGCCGCCCGCTTCGCCGTCAAGTGGGTCCTGGTCACGTTCTTTGTCCTCGCCGCAGGCGGCTTCGGCGTGTACGCGGTCTCCACCGGCGCACTGCCCACGGCCCTGCTGGCGGCGGCCCTCCTGGGCTTCCTGGTGAACGCAGGCATCGCCGGCATGTTCTCCATCGGTCCCGTGTACTACTCCTCGGATGTACGCGCCACGGCGGTCGGGTTCATTACCGGCATGGGCCGGGTAGGTGCCATCATCTCCCCGATCGTGGCCGGCTCCCTGATTGACGGCGGCTGGGAACCCGGCAACCTTTACTTCCTCTTCATCGTTCCGATGCTTGTGGGCGGCGGAGCGATCGCCTGCCTGCGCACCAGCCGAAGCAAGGCGGCCGCACCGGCGGCCCTCCGCAAGGACACCGTCCCGGCCTGACCTGCCCCTAGGAACGCCCGATCTCCCGCGGTGGAAGCCGCTGGAGATCGGGCATTATTGTTTTCCCGTCAATTTCCAGCCGCAGATAGGTGCAGAACGGCTGCCGCCGACGGTCCGTGGGGGACCCGGGGTTCAGCAGGCGCATCCCCGCAGGTGTTACGGAGTCCCACGGGATATGGCTGTGGCCGAAGACCAGCAGGTCCGTGTCCGGGAACTGGGCGTCCATCCGCTCTCCGCGCTTTGCGGCGGTACCTGTCTCATGCACGACGGCGAGCCGCACCTCCTCGACCACGGCCCGGGCCACCAGCGGCAGCCGCTTACGCAGCCCGGTGCCGTCGTTGTTGCCGTAACAGGCAATCAGCCGCCGCGAGCGGGACTCGAGCTGGTCGAGCAGCTCCTCGTTCACCCAGTCACCGGCGTGCACCACAATGTCGGCGGCTTCAATGTCCGCCCAGAGGACCTCGGGAAGCACCTTCGCCCGCTTGGGCAGATGCGTATCCGAAAGCAGCAGGAGTTGAGTGGCCATCCGCTATTTCCGCAGGTTCCATGCCCAGAGGATCAACGGCAGCTGGAGCGGGAGCCGGATACTGTGGATCAGTTTCTCTTTGTCCCCGCCGCGGGGGCCGAAGGCACGCTGCAGGGCAGAGATATGCCCCGCGATGAAGGCAACGTACATGGCCGCCGTCCCCGTTGCCGCCAGCCGCCGGGTGCCCGGCAGCAGCAGTCCGGCCGCGGCTGCAAACTCAATGACTCCGCTGACGTGCGTCCACTGCCGCCGGGTCAGCAGCCCGAACTTCCCCTCGGTATCGGTGCTGATGCTGCGCGGAACCACCGCGTTGTAGAAGCGCGGGTTGCGGAAGTGGTTGACCGCGCTGGTGGTCAGCAGGGCCGCCATGGCCGCTGCTGAGAGCGTCTGTCGGTTCATCGGGTTCCTTCGGTTGTGGGGACGGCCGCGTGCCGGGATGGTGCGGGCGGCGCTGCAGCGACGGCGACGGCGATCGCATCGGCTGCACGGACCAGGGCCAGGTGGGAAAACGCCTGCGGGAAGTTCCCGGCCATGGTGTTGTTTTCTGCATCATATTCCTCACTGAGCAGCCCAAGCTCGTTGGCGTACCCCACCAACTGGTCCATCAGCCGCCGAGCAGAGGGCAGCCGCCCCGTGTGGGCGTACTGCTCCACCAGCCAGAAGCTGCACGCCAGGAAGGGGTTCTCCCCCGCCGCCAGTCCGTCCACCCCGCTATCGGTGGCGTAACGCAGCAGGAGTCCGGAGCCGTTGAGCAGCTCCGCCTCCAGCCGGGCAACCGTGCCCAGCATTTTCTCGTCGTCGTAAGCCACGAAACCCACATGCGGCAGCTGGAGCAGGGAAGCATCTACGGTGCCGCTGCCGTAGAACTGGGTGAAGGAGTTCAGGGCGGGATCCCAGCCTCGTTCCATCACTTCATCGCGCAGCCCGTCCCGCAGGCCCTCCCAGACCTCCACCGGACCGTCGAGCCCGTAGGCCCTTGCGGCCTTGGCGGCCCGGTCAAAGGCAGCCCACATCATCACCCGTGAGTGGGTGAAGTGCCGGGGCGTCCCGCGCATCTCCCAGATGCCGCGGTCCGGCTCTTCCAGGTGTCTTTCCAGGAAGGTCAGCAGCGCCCGCTGCAGGGGCCAGGAAAAATGGTCCTCCGGCACGCCCCTGTCCCGCAGCCGGTCCAGGGCCACCATCACTTCGCCCACGACGTCCGCCTGGTACTGCCCCACCGCCCCGTTGCCGATGCGCACGGGTGCGGCTCCGCCATAGCCGGGAAACTGCGGGAGTATCCGCTCGGGCAGTTCCCGGCCCCCGTCCACGGCGTACATGATCTGCAGGTCCTCCGGATCTCCGGCGACGGCGCGCAGGAGCCAGCTGCGCCACTGCAGGGCCTCGTCCTGGTAGCCGTGGGTCATCATGGCTTCGAGCGTCAGGGCGGCATCCCGCAGCCAGCAGTACCGGTAGTCCCAGTTCCGGTCCCCTCCCGCCGCCTCGGGCAGGGAGGTGGTGGGAGCGGCGACAATCCCGCCGGTGTCCTCATGGGTCAGGGCACGCAGGACCAGCAGGGAACGCCGCACCGCCTTCTCATAGGGGACGTCCCGCAGGAAGCGTCCGTCCCAGTCCTGCCAGTAGGCGGTGGTCCTGATCAGGGCGGCGTCCACATCCATTTTGGGCGGCACCGGCCGGTGCGAGGGGTACCAGGTGAGGTCCAGGTCCACGCATTCTCCCGCCCGGACGATGAAGCGCCCTACGTGGCGGTGGTTGTCCGCGTCCGGCAGGCTCGGCCCGCGCAGGACCAGGGCACCGGGGCCGGCTATGGCGGAAAGGTGCTCGCCGCCGTCGTCCCAGCCCCGGAAAACCCAGGGAATGACCGTGCCGTAATCAAAGCGGATTTCCAGTTCCTGCCGCATCTCCACACTGCCGCTCAGGCCCTCGATCCGCCTGATAAGGGACGCCCGCCGGTCCTTCACCGGCATGAAATCCGTGACCCGAACCGCACCGGTGGGCGTCTGCCAATGGGTCCGCAACACGAAGGTGGACTCCACATACCCGCGGTGCGTTACGGTCGCAGCGGCATCTTCCGGGGCCAGCAGCCACCGGCCGTGGTCGCTGCTCCCGAGTAGCGCACCGAACACCGACGGCGAATCGAACCGCGGCAGGCAGAGCCAGTCCATGCTGCCGGTCCGCGAGATGAGGGCTCCGGTATGCAGGTCCGAAACCAGCGCATAATCCTCTATGGGGGATGCCATGGCACTACTCAACCACACGGTGCCGAGTCCTCGGCTCGTAGCGCAGCTGCGGCAATCACTGGTTAGATTGGGGTGGTCCCGCACGGAGGTTCCTTACGGCGGATCGGCAAGCGGGACCGGCACTGGATTAGGGAGCGGTATTGGAACACGCGTCAACCTCGAAGATGTCCTTCTCCGTGAAGGAGGTGCACGCGTGAGCGTGGTTGCCCAGCCCACCGATGAGCAGCGCGCCTATGCCCTGCGGCGCATGAAGATGCTCGCCACCGGCCTGCTGATCCTCCTGGCCGTTATCTTCCTCTTTTCCTTCGCACTGCAGGACAGGTACCCGTGGCTGGAATACGTCCGCGCAGCAGCGGAGGGCGGCATGGTGGGCGCCCTTGCCGACTGGTTCGCGGTTACCGCCCTGTTCAAGCATCCGATGGGTGTGAAGATCCCGCACACGGCCATCATCCCCGAGAAGAAGGACCAGATCGGGGCGTCGCTGGGCCAGTTCGTTGAACAGAACTTCCTGGCCGAGGACATCATCCGGGCCAAGCTCGATTCCATGCACGTCGCTGCGAAGGCAGGCGCCTGGCTGGCCCGGCCGGAGGGGGCCGAACGCGTCGCCACCGAAGGTGCCGCCGCCATCCGCGGGGCCCTGCGGGTACTCGACGACGACGCGGTCCGCGACGTCCTGGAATCCATGTTCCGCCGCCATGTGGTGGATCCGCAGTGGGGGCCGCCGGCCGGCAAAATGGCCCAGCGGATCTTCGAAGAGGGCCACCACCACCAGCTGGTAAACCTGATTGTGGACAGCCTCGCTGACTGGGTCCTGGCCAACCCTGAAGTGATCGGCCGGCTGGTAACCGAGCGTTCGCCGTCGTGGGTTCCCGCCTTCGTCGATGACCTGGTCGGCGACCGCGTGCAGATCCAGGCTGAACGGTTCCTGATCGACGTGCAGGAAAACCCCAACCACCAGCTGCGCGTGGCATTGGACAACTACCTCACCGGAGTGGCCCGGGACCTGCAGGAGGATCCCAAGACCATGGCCAAGGCCGATGCAGTGAAGGAGCAGGTGCTGGATGACCCGCGGGTGCGCGAGTTGATGACCTCCACCTGGACCACCATCAAGAACGCGCTGATGACGGCCGCGGATGACCCGGACAGCGAACTCACCCGGAACTTCAAGTCCGCACTGCAGGACTTCGGCACGCGGCTGATCAACGAGCCGGAGCTCGCGGCCAAGGTGAACGGTTACGTGGCAGACGCCGCGGGATACCTCGTCCGCACGTACAGCAACGACATTGCCGCCGTCATTACCGAGACGGTCGAGAACTGGGATGCGCAGGAAACCTCGGAGAAGATCGAACTGCAGGTCGGCAAGGACCTGCAGTTCATTCGAATCAACGGCACAGTGGTTGGTTCGCTGGCCGGGCTGGCAATCTTCACCATCGCCACGGCTGTGTTCGGCTGAACCCCGTATTCGGGTAAGCAGGCACGCTTTAGCCAGGAAAGGCCCGCCGGCATGCCGGCGGGCCTTTCGCAGTTCCGGGGAGGCTGCGCCTAGGCTGACTTCTCCAGCTGGTCCAGTTCTCCTGCCAGCTGTCCGGGGATCGACGTCGGCGGTTCACCGAAGGCGGCCCGGGTCGCCTTGATAACACCCTTGCCCATGGCCCGGTTGCCCACGCCGCCGACGACGGCGCCCACACCCAGCGGCAGGGCACGTCCGAGCAGGGCTGTGCCCTGCTTGGCCATAACCCGCTTGAGGAACTGCTTGCGGATGCTGCCGCCCACCGAGCCCATCAGGCCGGAAGGCATGCTGCCCATGCTGCTGCCCCAGGCCTGTGCGGTTCCGCGGCCGGAAAGGGACTGCATCATGGACGTCCCTTCCTCGCCCAGCATGATGGCCATGACCATGGTCCGGGACTTCTCCGGATCGGCCAGCCGGACTCCGTGCAGCTCAGCCACAGACTGTGCGTACAGGGCTGTCGCCTCGAGGAAACCAACCGTCGCTGCTGCTGACAGGCCAAGTGCCGCGACGGTTCCCACGCCTGGAACCACGGCGGTGGCACCGATGGCTGCGCCGCCGCCGGTCACCGCGTTGAGGTAGTGCCGGTCCAGGATGCTGATCAGCTCGGCGGCGTTGGCGGACGGGTTCTTGCGCTGCATCCTGCGGATGTTCGCCAGCACCAGAGGCCGCTGCACTTCGACGGCACGCTCGATGGCCTTCACGACCTGCGGCTTGGGCTTGCCGTCCGCACCCATAGTGGCTCGTCCGGCCAGTTTGGCTGCGGGATTGAACTTACGTCGCTTCACAGAACTCTCCTTGGGGAAATCCGGTACGGGCTACACGCCTACGGTATTACTTCAACGCCAACGGTTTTACCTAAAGCAAAGGGCGGGGTCCGGCGGAAGATTCCGCCGGGGCCCCGCCCTCTAAATCAACGCCGCGTCAGCGGCGCTTACGCGCTAATTAGGCGCGGTTGCCGCTCTTGCGGGTAACGAAGCCGTAGATCACCAGAACGATGAGTGCGCCGACGATTGCAACGAGCCAGGTCTGGATCGACCAGAAGTTCTCGAGCGGAACGTCGAACAGAAGCCCGCCGAGCCAGCCGCCCAGAAGGGCGCCGATGACACCCAGAACCAGGGTGGCGATCCAGCCGCCGCCCTGACGACCCGGGAGGACCATCTTTGCAATTGCACCTGCGATGAGACCAAGAATAAGGAACGCAATGAAACCCATTTGATTCTCCTTGCTGTGTGAGTGACAGTGATTTGAAGCACGGCCTTGTGGGCCACGCTTTCCTCCAGCCTACTTGATCAGCACCCTTAGCTCGTAGTCCGAGGGGAATTCCTCTTCAACTGGGTGTGTGTTAGGTACCGCGGGCGTGTGCCGATTCTGCCTATTCTGCCTCACGGCGTGTCGGAGGCAAGGTACCGCCGGAGGAAGACCGCTACATCGGTGATTTCCCGCGCGCCGATGGAATGCCCCATTCCCGAATAGGTCCGCGCCGTCAGGGCCGCATTCTCGTCAAGCCATTGCGCGGTGTAATCCACGGCGTCTGCGTTAATCACCCAGTCCTGCCGGTCCCGCCCCCAGAAGAACGGCACCCGGACGGGCAGCGGTTCCGCGGCGGCGAGGAGTTCGTTGCGGGCAATAAAACCGGAAAGGCCGACGACGGCGCGGAAATCCTGCGGCCTCAGCCGCAGCAGCGTGCCCGCCATGGCCATGCCCTGGGAGAATCCCACCAGAGAGACTCCGGTGAACCCGTATTCCGCCCGGATCCGGTCCAGCCAGGCCAGCAGCGAGAGGGCCGATTCCAGGACTTCGGTGGTGTCCGAGTTCAGGAGCGGATCCAGCAGAAACCATCCGCTGGCTCCGCCCACGTCCAATGGCCCCCGCACGGCGGCTCCGACAGCAGAAGCCGGCAGGGCAATGAAGAGCCGCTCCATTGCCTGCTCGCCGGACCCGTAGCCGTGCAGAAAGACCACCAGTTCGCGCCCCCGGCGTCGCTCTGCCGGCTCGGACCACGTTACGTTTTCCATCGGTTCAGCGTAGCGCCGCACCCCGTTTACAGGCCGTCGGCGCGGCCTCGCCCGGCGGCCATTGCCACGGGTGGTGCGGCAAAAGTAAAGTCGCATCAGCGCATAAACGTGGCCATCGCCACAGATCGCGGGCGTTCATGTATCCAAGCAGAAGCCACCTAAAGTACCGGGAACCGCACCGGCCAGCAGTTCCACTCCCTACAGCGGCCGGCCCTGGCAGGCACGGCCTGGACGGATCCCCTTCATGATCCTCACGCTTACTGCCAATCCCAGCCTCGACCGCACCGTTTCGCTTCCCGGCGTACTGGAGCGGGGAGCCGTCCAGCGTGCCGTTGCCGCGGGGGAAGAACCGGGAGGCAAGGGCGTAAACGTCTCCCGGGCCTTGACCGTCTCCGGCGTCCGGTCCGTCGCCGTCCTTCCCGGCGCCGACGCCGATCCGGTCATGACCGGATTGCGGCAGGCCGGAGTCGAGTACCTGAACCTGCCCATCGAGGCGCCGCTGCGCAGCAACATCACGCTCACGGAGCCGGACGGCACCACCACCAAGATCAATGCTCCCGGTCCGCCGCTGAAGCCGGTGGAGCAGGAAGCACTGATCGCCCTCCTGGTAGGGGCCTGCACTGCCGGCGACAGCGGCCCGGGTTCCTGGCTGGTGCTGGCCGGGTCGCTCCCCCCGGAAGTACCGCCGGACTTTTACGCTTCGGTGGCCCACACTGTGAGGGACCGGCTGGGGGCCCAGGCACCGCGCATAGCCATCGACTCCTCCGGACCGCCCCTCATGGGCGCGCTGCTGCACGGAGCGGAGCCGGACCTGCTTAAACCCAATGCCGAGGAACTCGCCGAAGCCACGGGGTTCTCCTCCGAAGCGGAACTGGAAGCGGACCCCCTGCTGGCGGCGCGGGCGGCGGGGATGCTGATTGAACGCGGCGTCGGCGCCGTGCTTGCCACCCTGGGCGCGAGGGGGGCACTGCTGGTCACCGCCTCCGGAAGCTGGCTGGCCACCCGGCCGCCCGTGCAGGCCCGCTCGACGGTTGGCGCCGGGGATTCGGCCCTGGCCGGGTACCTGCTGGCCGAGGTCGCCGGTGCGGCCCCGCCGGACTGCCTCAGGCAGGCGGTGGCCCACGGGGCTGCTGCGGCCTCCCTTCCCGGAACCACTGTTCCCGCCGTGGCAGCTACTGATCCCGGAGCGGTAACGGTCACCACCCTCGACGGCACAGGCGGCGGTACCCCGCGGGGGCCCGCGGCCGCCGGGAGCGCCACCGCTCCGCCGTCGTCTTCTAAGGAGGAAAGCTGATGTCGGACCTCATTACGCCGGACCTGGTCACGTTGGACGAGGATCTAGGCACGGACAAGAGCACTGTCATCGCCCATCTGGCCCGGGGAGTGGTAGCCGCGGGCCGGGCGACCAGCTACGAAGACCTCTATGCGGATGCGATGGGCCGCGAATCGAAGACCGCCACCGGTGTGCCCGGCGGCATTGCGATTCCGCACTGCCGATCCGCGGCGGTCACCAGACCGACGCTCGCCATGGCACGGATTCGTCCCGCTGTGGACTGGGGAGCGAAGGACGGCCCCGCCGACATCGTCTTTTTCATTGCTGCTCCGGAAGGAGCGGACCAGGAGCACCTCCAACTGCTCGCAAAGCTGGCCCGGTCCCTCATCCGTAAGGACTTCACCGCCTCCCTGCGTGCGGCTACTTCGCCGGTACAGATCGTGGAACTGGTCGACGGAGCCCTCGGGCTCGGCCCCGCACCTGAGAGCGCCGGAAGCGCTGCCGGTTCGGGCGGCGCCGCTGCGGCGGGCACGGCCACCGGCGCCACGGCCGTGGGCAGCAACGCCGGCTCCCGCGACGGAGGCAGCAACGCCGGCTCCCGCGACGGGGGCCAAGCGGGCGGAACCGCCGACGGCGGACACGGAGCCGACGCTCCTGCCTCCGCCGGCGGCACCGGGGCGACCCACACGGACACCTCGAGGTCCCGGCATCTGGTCGCCGTCACCGCATGCCCCACCGGCATTGCGCACACCTACATGGCCGCCGATTCCCTCGCCGCGGCGGCTGCCGAGCGCGGCGTCGACCTGCAGGTCGAAACGCAGGGTTCCGCCAAATCCACTCCCTTGGACCCCTCGGTGATCCGCAACGCGGAAGCGGTGATCTTTGCCGTCGACGTCGATGTCCGGGACAAGGGGCGCTTCGCAGGGAAGCCGTTGATCAGCGGACCGGTGAAACGCGGCATCGACGAGCCGGGCGTGATGATCGACGAAGCACTCAACGCCGTCAATGACCCGAATGCCCGACGCGTGTCCGGGGGTGGAGGCGGCGGAGAGGAGAACGACGGCGGCTCCGGCTCCGGCGGGGAAGGCTTCGGCGGACAACTCAAGCGGGCGCTGCTTACCGGCGTCAGCTACATGATTCCGTTTGTTGCCGGCGGCGGCCTGCTCATTGCCCTCGGCTTCCTCTTGGGCGGCTATGAGCTCGCCCTGTCGGTCGACGACGTCGCCAACGGCGACCGGATGCTGGACGGTACCTCGATCCTGAATCCGCCGCCGGAAGGCGTAATCCCCTATCTCGGGGCCGTGTTCTGGAAAATCGGCTCCCTGTCGATGGGCTTCCTGGTACCTGCTCTGGCCGGCTACATTGCCTATGCCCTGGCTGACCGACCCGGCATAGCCCCCGGCTTCACTGCGGGAGCCGTGGCGGTGTTCATGGATGCCGGCTTCATCGGCGGCATCATCGGCGGCCTGCTGGCCGGCTACGCGGCCCGGTGGATCGGCGGCTGGAACGTTCCGTCGTGGATGCGGGGGCTGATGCCCGTGGTCATCATTCCCCTTTTGGCGTCGATCATCGCCTCCGGCCTGATGATGCTGGTCCTGGGCGGACCCATAGCTGCCTTGACCATGGGTCTGAACAACTGGTTGACCGGCCTCACCGGGGTGGCAGCGATCGGGCTGGGCATCATCCTTGGCCTGATGATGGGTTCCGATCTGGGTGGTCCGATCAACAAGGTGGCCTACGCGTTTGCCGTGGCCGGGCTCGGGGAAGGCAGCTTCGAGAACCAGGTGCCGTGGGAAATCATGGCAGCGGTCATGGCCGCCGGCATGGTCCCGCCGCTGGGCATGGCATTTGCCTCCACTGTGCTGGCAAAGAACCAGTTCAGCATGGCGCTGCGCGAGAACGGAAAGGCGGCGTGGCTGCTGGGCGCGGCCTTCATCTCGGAGGGCGCCATCCCGTTTGCCGCTTCCGATTTCTTCCGGGTCATTCCGTCCACCATGCTGGGCGGTGCGGTGGCAGGTGCGATCTGCCTGGGCACCGGAGTAACCTCACAGGCACCGCACGGCGGTATCTTCGTGTTCTTCGCCATCGGCAACCTGCTCATGTTCATCGTCGCCATACTGGCAGGAGCAGCAGTTACCGGCTTCGTCTATGTCGCTTTGAAGCGGTACGTAAAGCCCCGGAAAAAGGCGGAGGAACCAGCAATTGCCTAACGCACAGTCGATGAAGAGGAAGGCTTAGATGATGCGGACCATCCAGGGAATCGGAGTCAGTGCCGGACGCGTCCTCGGCCCCTCACGCCGGATGCCGCCTCCGGTGGCCGAGCCTGATGCCGAGGCGAAACCCGCACCGGGCAGCACCGTGGACGGGGAAAAAAGCCGCCTCAAGGATGCCGCTGAAGCAGTTCGGGGGGACCTCAAGCACCGGGCGGAAACCGCCTCGGGCGACGCGAAAGCCGTGTTGGACGCCACGGCCATGATGGCTTCCGATCCGATGCTGCTCAAAGCGGCGGGCAAACACATCAACGCAGGCATGGCCACGGACCGGGCCATCTGGGAAGCGGGCATGGAGGTGGCCGCCATGCTCCAGAGCCTCGGCGGCTACATGGCTGAACGAACCCAGGACGTGCTCGATGTCCGCGCCCGGATTGTCGCCGAGCTGAACGGACTGCCGGCTCCGGGGATTCCGGCTTCCGATGTCCCCTTTATCCTCACGGCCGTGGAGCTGGCACCGGCGGATACGGCAACGTTGGACCCGGCAATGGTGATCGGACTGGTCACCAGCGAGGGCGGCCCGCAGTCCCACACGGCAATCCTCGCCCGCTCCCTGGGCCTGCCCGCCGTCGTCGGAGCGCCCGGCGCGGACGAGGTGCCTGATGGCGCTGAAATCTTTCTCGACGGCGCTGCCGGCACCGTGGTGGTGGAACCCGGGGAAGAGGAACGGGAGGCCGCGCATAAATACGCAGCACGCTCCGCACTCCCGGTATTCAACGGCACGGGGACAACCTCGGACGGCCACAGGGTCCCGTTGCTGGCGAACGTCGGCTCCGGGAAGGACGCCCGGGCCGCGGCGGAAGCAGGTGCCGAGGGAATCGGGTTGCTCCGCACGGAGTTCTGTTTCCTCGGCAGGGACACCGAACCCACCATCGACGAACAGGTTGCCGCGTACGGTGCGGTGTTCGAAGCATTTCCCGGCCGGAAGGTAGTGATCCGGACCCTCGACGCCGGTGCGGATAAGCCGCTCCCGTTCCTGACGGACGCAACGGAACCCAACCCGGCGCTGGGGGTACGCGGATTCCGGACCGACCGGACCACCCCCGGTGTCCTCGCCCGCCAGCTGGAGGCTATCGCCGCGGCTGCCGGAGCCCACACTGCCGATGTCTGGGTGATGGCCCCGATGGTCTCCACCGCAGAGGAAGCCGCCGACTTCGCCGTGATGTGCGCGGCAGCCGGACTTGGCATGCCCGGAGTGATGGTGGAAGTGCCCTCAGCGGCCATTATGTCCGAAGCCATCCTTTCGCGGGTGCGGTTTGCCAGCCTCGGCACCAATGACCTGACGCAGTACACCATGGCCTCGGACCGGCAGCTGGGTTCGCTGGCAGCACTGAACGACCCGTGGCAGCCGGCTGTCCTGCAGTTGATTTCCGCCACCGTGGCCGGTGCCTCCCGGGCTACGGCCCTGGAACCGGCGGCCGGCGCCAGGACCGTGGGGGTTTGCGGTGAGGCAGCCGCTGACCCCGCACTCGCCGTCGTCCTGGCCGGCATGGGAGTCAACACGTTGTCGATGACGCCCCGGGCACTGTCCAGCGTGGGGGTGGTACTGGCTTCCGTGAGCCTGGAGCAGGCCAAGGAGCTGTCAGCGCGGGCCCTGGCAGCACACTCCGCCGCCGAAGCCCGGACCATTGTCCGCAGCCGGCTGCCCATCCTCGAAGAGCTCGGCCTGTAGGTGGTCAAGGCGGAACGAAAGCCAGCAGCTAAACCACGGAAGGAATCAAAAATGGCAGAGCGCAAAGCCACAGTGGCCAGCCGGGTGGGACTCCATGCCCGGCCGGCATCGATCTTCGCGGAAGCGGCAGCGGCCCAGCCCGTTGACGTGACCATAGCGATGGAAGGGGACCCGGCCGAAGAGGCAATGGACGCCTCAAGCATGCTCTCCCTGATGAGCCTGGGCGCGTCGCACGGAGATGTGGTGGTGCTGCGCTCGGACGGCGAGGGTGCGGAAACGGCCCTGGAGGAACTGGCAAAGATTCTCGAAACAGATCTGGATGCGACCTAGGCAGACCAGGCAAGAGGCGGGGCACTCATCCGTTCCATGAATGTCCCGCCCTTGCTTTCAGCACCGGCTACTTCCGGAAATGACGAAGCCAACGGCAGTGCCGCTGGCTTCGTTGTAACTTCACGCTGACCCCCCACAGGCAGCGGACGTTACATATTCATTATTCTGGCATACAAACATGAAAATGTGGACAACTTTACCTAATTGTCACCTTGTGTAGTTGGGAGTCAGCAAGCTTTGCTTTTGCTTGTTTCTTGCGGCGATACCGTAATAAGCCACGGCAGCGAGCCCCGCTGTGAGAACAATGACCGAGGAATGCGGAAGGATGTAGTCCCAAACGCCGGTCTGCCGGCCGGTCACCCACAGCACAGACCACGTCAGGATCTCGGCAAGGGCAACGCCTATCAGTGCCGATCCGACCCGCAGGAGGGCAGGCCGCCCCGCCGTCGCGGCGACACGGAAAGCCGGGATGATCAGGCAGGCGGCTATATAAGCCGGATAGATCCGTCCCAGCACCGAGTAGGCCCAGATATGCTCCTGGTGCATGTAGCCGTTGAGGCCCGGCGAAGACACAGGCATGTCTCCCATGCTGAACAGCACGGTGGTGGCTGTAACGGTTGCAGCCAGCACTACGAGTCCCGGCAACCCCAGAATGATTTTCTGTACCTGGGGAGCCCGGAAGGCTGCAGCAGCACTGCCGCCAATAAGCGCTACGACTCCGTAGGTGGCATAACGGAGAATCAGGTTTGCATGGTTTTCTCCGCCCAGCCAAGCGTCCACAGGCAGGTAAATCGACGGAATGCTCAGGGCCACTCCGACAGTGGTAGCAGCAAGCCCCCAAAAGAGCATGGGATTGCGGCCCTGCACAGCCAGCGGCAGCCGAACCAGGGTAAAGACGGCCACCACGACCAGCGCGCCAAACTGAATGGCAGAGGCTATATTCATCCCAGGTTCTCCAAGAGCGTTAGATCATTTTCCACATCGTGTTCAAACTTCTTTAGTTGCTTTCCCACCCCGTCCAAGCGGTCCCGGGCCAGAAACAGCAGTTCCGAATCAGTGAGCGCAGCCAGAGCCTCCTGCTGGCCCTTCTGGGGCCACCCGGCCTCGCCCGGCGTGACCAGGCCGGTGGCCACCAGTCCGCCCGGCAGCGAGGCACCCGCAATCCGCGCGGCCTCCACAGCCAATTCGGGTGCCAGCCGGCCGGCTGAAAGCTGCGCCGAAATATTCTGCGGCGCGACGCCGGTCCTGGCGCTGAGCTGCTGGCGCAGGTCCCCCGGGTCTACTGCCTCGAACCAGGAACGAATCGCGTTCCGGTGCGGATGCCTGGCCAGGTCCGGGCATTCCGGCGGCCCGGTCTGGGTGGCCCTGGCCAGGATCATCTGCAGGATGCAGATGTAGGAAACCTGGCTGATGAGTTCCGCGGGGCTGGGCCGCCATGGCCCGCCCAGCAGATCGGAGTATTCCTCGAAGTCAGAAAGTGCCTCTACCGGATTTTTCCCGTACGCCCGGGCTACCCGGACCACGGTAATCTCCGCAACTTTGCCGCGGACAACCTGCTGGGCCAGAGTGGAGCGCTTGATGCCCGTCCGGCGGCAAACGTCCGCGTTGGATTCGCCCGGAGCCACTGCGGTGCGCCAATTCTGGAAAGCCTTGGCAGACACCGCCATCTTCGGCCCCCCTCGATTGGATTTACCCGGACAAATGGAATTATACTGTTGGAACTGGCTTCCCCTTCTGCGTTCCCCCCATATGCAGAGCGGGAAGCCAGCTTCAATTAACGCCCGGCTTGCCGCCCTGACTACTCCTGCGGCCAGGACACGTGGTGGCTGTATTCCGGATGCTTGCCGAGGTAGGCGGCCATGTAGGAGCAGTACGGCTTGACCCGCCGCCCGCCGCTCACGATGTCCTCCACGGCATATCGGGCCAGGCGTGACGAGTAGCCCTGATGCCGGAAAGCCGGCTCCATCTCCGTATGGGTCAAAGCAACGCCGTCCGGCTGTTCCTGATAATCGGCCATGCCCACGAGCGTGCCGTCCAGCCGCAGCTCGTACCGGTTCAGCGCCTCATTGCGCGTGAAGCTGATGTCTTTGCTAGTCATGGCCCGAGACTGCCACGCATTCCCACCACGGTCCAGCCCCCGCAGTCAGGCCGCCTGCCCGCCGTCAGCTGCCGCTTCCGCACGGCGAAGCGAATCTTCCAGCGTGGTCACAGCTTCGGCGTAGGCAGCGGCCTCCGCCGCGGTGCCCGCTTCGGGGCGCAGTTGCTCGGCGACCTTCAGCGCCCGGATAAAGGTCCGCGTTTCCGGGGTGCGTACGTCCAGCAGCTGCGGGTTTTCCGCCGCGAGCCAAGGGTCCAGTTCATAGGCACTCCAGCGGGCCAGGACTTCCCGGTGCCGGGCGGCGGTGGCATTTACCGCGGCCTTCAGCTGTTGGCGTTCGCGGTTCCGACGACGACGGCGGTCCCGTCGCCCCACCCAAAGCGACGCGGCGATGCTGCCCGCCACCACAACTGCCCCGACAGCGGCGGACGCGGCCGACGTGGCAGCCAAGGCCCAAGCGGCGGTCAGGAGCACTCCCAAAAAGGCGGAGAACCCGACCCAGAAGAGACCTTCCCCGTCCCGGGTAGCAAGCGCCCGGTCTACACCGGCAGACCCGGCCACGAGCACTGCCGCCAGCACCAGCAACGGCAGAACCGTTGAAGGATCCATACCGGGCATTTCCACCCTCCTGCATATTGGCCGTCTTTGTATTGGCCGTCCTTGCCTCCATTGCACCGAACCCGGCGGCAAAGGTCAATGCCGGCCCTCCCCGCCCGGCAAACGGGCCCCTTGGGGCTGCACCAAGTATGCTGACGGTTTGGATTCGTTCCAACCACCCCATGAAACCGCCGGAAAAGCGCCCTGTAGTGCGTTGTAAGGAAAGCAATGAAGATTCCCGCCCCGAGAGGGCCTGTCAGCGCCACCTTGATCGACCTCCTCCGGAACCGCGGCGGAACAGGTCACGCCAACGCCTACGGTTCATTGAACCTGCTGTTGGACGAAGCACTGGCTGCCACTGCGGATCTGCTCCGTGATGAAGACCTCCAGCTGACCCTGTTCTGCCTGTACGAGCTGCATTACAGCGGACTGGACGGAGTTGAGGATGCCGCCGAGTGGGATCCCGAACTGATCCGCGTGCGGGCACGGCTGGAGACGGCCTTCGAGGATGTGCTGCGCCGCGCGGTGCCCGTCCCCGAGCTGCCCGCGCCCGAGAGCGAGGCCGTAGCGGAGACCCTCTTCCGTCTGGCAGCCGACGACGACGGCCCCAGCGTTTCCCGGTTTGTCGCCAGCAAGGCCAGCGTGGAACAGCTTCGTGAGTTCCTGATCCTGCGCTCGGTCTACCAACTGAAGGAAGCGGATCCGCACAGCTGGGCCATTCCGCGCCTGCCGGTGGGCCGCGCAAAGGCAGCGCTGATCGAAATCCAGGCCGATGAGTACGGCGGCGGGCGAGTGGAACGGATGCACTCGAAGCTGTTCGGCACCACCATGGAGGGCCTGGGCCTGGATTCCGGCTACGGATACTACATTGACCAGGTTCCCGCCCTGACCCTGGCGTCCTCCAACGCCATGTCGCTCTTCGGGCTGAACCGCCGGCTGCGCGGCGCCATTGCGGGGCATCTGGCGGCGTTCGAGATGACGTCCTCGATCCCCAACTCGTTCTACGCCCGCGGGTTCCGCCGGCACGGCTTCAGCGACGATGTCACCTACTACTTCGACGAACACGTGGAAGCGGATGCCGTGCACGAACAGATTGCCGCCAGGGACCTCGCCGGCGGTTTGGCCGAGGCTGAGCCCGACCTGCTCGCCGACATCATCTTCGGTGCCGCGACCGTACTGGCCATCGATGCCTTGCTCGGCGAGGAGCAGCTGAATGCCTGGCAGGCAGGCGAGTCCGCGCTGCTGCCCCTGGTGAACGACGGCGGGCCGGCAGCGCCGGCCGTAACGGCTGCGGCCGGCGGAGTAACCTCGTGACGGCTCCGGCAGCCGGCCCGGTAGACGCCGAGGACGCCACGCAGGATGCGCTGACGGAGGCGGACGCCGAGCAAGCGGACGTCCAGGCGGAGGAGGAGGAGACCGACGCGTGGAAGACGCGGGAAGGAGCCGCTCCCGCTTCCATCGTGGCCTGCCCCAACGGTCCCCTGCTGGTCCGCGGCGACTTTGAGATTGTCACGCCTGACGGGGTTCCCGTACCCCGTGACCGGGAAACCGTTGCCCTGTGCCGGTGCGGCGGTTCGGCCATCAAGCCGTACTGCGACGGCACCCATAAGTTGATGAAGTTCGATACCGCCCGCCGTCGTCCGGTTCCGGCACCGGCGCGCAAGGCGGCGGAAGAAGCGTAACCCGGCGCTGCCGGATATAAGAATGGCTTGCCTTCACTGAAGGCAAGCCATTCTTATTCTTATTCGGTGCGCCCAGCAGGGCTCGAACCTGCGACCCACGACTTAAAAGGACGTTGCTCTACCAACTGAGCTATAGGCGCTCCACCGGCCGTGGCTTTTGACAGCGCACGGACCGACTGTCCCACTTTATCGCACACCACACAGATCGTGGAAAACCCCGGTCCGGGGGCACCGCCCGGCACCCCTGAGACCGCCTCGATTCCGCGTAAATCCCGGAGTATTCTTCCAGTATGAGTGAGTCCAATTCAACGCCGCGCCATCACAAGCCAAAGCCTCTTGCACCTGTGGACTTCGCCAACTTCCCCGGCGGTGCCGATCCGGCACGCGTTTCGGAGGCGGCCCATCTCGCCGCCCAGGCGCTGGTCCACCACGGCCGCGAGAGCACCGATCCGGAAGTCACCCGCCGGCTCGTGGAACTGACCGACCAGCAGGGGGTGGAAGCCGTGGCCGAGATGTGGGCTGAAAGCCCCGCCCGGTCCCTGCCCGGCGCCCTCTGGCGCCTGTATGCCCTCCGGGCGTCCATCCAGCGGAATCCGGAACGGATCGCCGCCTACTACGCGGCAGGCAAAGACGTTGCACAGGTGTCCAAGGTAGTCGCCGGAGTAGCCGAGCCCCTGGGGGCGGATGAAGTGCGGGCTATGGCGGACACCATTCTTTCCGGTGCCTTCGAGGGGGACTTCGACGTCGCACTGGAGCGTTTTGCCGCATTCTGCCGTGTGGTGGCCCTCGGCCAGGCCAATCATGCCGATTCCTCGGAGGCCTCCAACGGGGACCGCGCCACCCTGCTGACCCGCAACGCACGCCAGCTGGTACACACGGCCGAGGACCTGGAGCACTCGGCAGCCGCCTGGCGGCGCGGAGAGCTCGACTAGCCATGACGTGCCGTGCACAGTGGCAAGGCCCACGGTGGCGCTCCTCACAGTGCCGCCCCGGCCCGCATGGCCGTGTTGACATCACCGGCCGAGCGTAGAAAACTGAAATCGGTGTCGGACTGCGGAACCCCCGGGCTTCAACTCTGAGCCGCTTCGAGCGGCCTTCCGCCGAGAGGCGCTCCCGGTCCGGCACCGTTACTTTTCCCCAGCTGGTTCTCAGCGGGATTCTTTCGCGGGCTTTCCCGCAATTCCAGCCCAGCCATCGGATATTCTTGGGCCTGTGAGCACCCTCGATACTTCCCCGGCCGATGTGCGTCCAGCGTGAAGCTTCAACTCTTCCCCCAAGAGAATGCAGGCCTTGAGCTGCTCTCCCGCATGGCGTCACAACTGCTGCGCGGCACCGGCGTGCTGGCGGAGATCCTCGGGGCCGAGCCGGATGAGTTCGAGCGTCTCACCGAGCAGCTGCATCAGATCGATGCCGAAACCACCGATCTGCACTTTGCGCTGATGACGCAGATGCGGACCAGCTTCATCAACCCGCTCCCCCGTGAAGACCTCTATGAGCTTTCCCTGCTCCTGATGTCCGCCATGGAGTGCCTGGACGCCTCAGCGGAAACCATTTCCCTCTACAAGCTCACAGGGGTTTCCCGGCGGGCTTCCGAGCAGCTGGAAGTCATCGGCCGGCAGGCTGAGCTGACCGCCGCTGCCATGCGCCGGCTCGCTTCGCTGGAGGACCTGGAAGAGTACTGGATCGAAATGCTTCGGCTGGCCCGGCGGGCCGAGCGGTCCCGCCGGATCTGGGTGGCGGAACTGATGCGTGAGTACAAGCCCATGGCCTATGCCCGGCACCGGGACCTCGCCGACCAGCTTTCGGGAACCTCGGTGCAACTGCGTCTGGCGGCCACATTCGTGGGCGGCGTCCTCGTCCGGGAATCCTAGGGTGGCGGCCCTCCTCCTGGCCGGCGTCGTCCTGCTCGCCGGAGCCTATGCCTTCCTCAACGGCTTCCATGACGCCTCCAACTCGGTGGCCACCTCCGTTCGTACACGGGCACTGACCCCCACCGTGGCCATTGTGCTGGCCGCCGGCTTCAATCTCCTGGGTGCGCTGGTGAGCACCACACTGGCCGTTGCCCTGACCGTCCGGTTCGTGGATCTTCCGGCCGGACCCGAGGGCCTCGGCATTCTGATTGCCGGGCTGCTGGCGGCCTGCGGATGGGGCGTGTGGACCTGGTGGCGGCGGATGCCGTCGTCATCCACTTCCGCCCTGGTGGGCGGGCTGGTGGGTTCCGGCGCGGCCTCAACCCTGGTGGGCGGGCAGAACATAGCCGAGTCCTACCGGCTGATCTGGGAGCAGATAGCCCTGCCGCTGCTGCTGTCCCCCGTGATCGCCTTTGTACTGGCTTACCTCCTGGTTTTCCCGGCCACGTGGCTGATGCGTTACAGCTCTCCGCGCCGCGGGGACGCCGGAAACCGGATAGCGCAGTCCGTCTTCACCTCCGCCTTCTCCCTGGGGCACGGAATCCAGGACGGGCAGCGGACCATGGCCGTGGTGGTGCTTGCCCTGCTGGCCGCAGGGCAGACCGTTGAAACCGGCATTCCCTTCTGGGTGCAGCTGTTTGCGGCGCTGGCCCTGGCCGGCGGCACGCTCTTCGGCGGCTGGCGGATCACGCACACGCTGGGGTACCGACTGGTCCGGATGGACCCGCTGCGGGGCATGAGCGCCCAGGCGGTCAGCTCCGCCATGCTGTTCCTTGGGGCGCTCTGGCTGCACATTCCGCTTTCGAGCACCCAGACCATGACGTCCGCCATCGTCGGCGCCGGTACCAACCAGCGCTTTTCCACCGTCCGCTTCATCCCGCTGCGGGAAATCCTCGTCACCTGGCTGGTCACGGCGCCCGTAACCGCACTGCTCGGCGGGATCCTGCTGCTGGCCCTCAGCCCGCTCCTGTAGGCACCGCTTATCCGAAGCGTCCGGAAACGTAGTCTTCCGTGGCCTGCTCGGCGGGGTTGCTGAAGATGACCGGGGTATCGGCGTATTCGATCAGCCGGCCGGGCTTGCCGGTGCCGGCGATGTTGAAGAACGCCGTCTTGTCCGACACCCGCGCCGCCTGCTGCATGTTGTGCGTGACGATAACCACCGTGTAGTCACTCTTGAGTTCCTCGATGAGGTCCTCAATGGCCAGCGTCGAGATGGGGTCCAGGGCGGAGCACGGCTCGTCCATCAGGATCACCTCCGGGGACACCGCTATGGCGCGGGCTATGCACAGGCGCTGTTGCTGGCCGCCGGAGAGCCCGGAGCCGGGCTTGTCCAGGCGGTCACGGACCTCTTTCCAGAGGTTGGCGCCGGTCAGGGACTTTTCCACCAGGTCATCGGCGTCGGATTTCGAGATGCGCTTGTTGTTCAGCTTCACGCCTGCCAGGACGTTGTCCCGGATGGACATGGTGGGGAACGGGTTGGGCCGCTGGAACACCATGCCCACGTGGCTGCGAACGGTCACAGGGTCAACGCCGGGGCCGTAGAGGTTCTCCCCGTCCAGCAGCACTTCACCTTCGACACGTGCGCCGGGAAGCACCTCGTGCATCCGGTTCAGGGTGCGCAGGAAGGTGGACTTGCCGCAGCCCGAGGGGCCGATGAAGGCGGTCACGGAGCGGGGTTCAATGTTGATGTTGACGTCCTGGACGGCAAGGAAATTGCCGTAATAGACATTCAGGTCTTTGACGTCGATGCGCTTGGACATGGTTTCCTTAAATCGCTTTACAGGGCTAGCGGGAGGTCCGGGGGGCGAAGATCCGGGCGATCAGGCGGGCGCCCAGGTTCAGCAGCATCACCATGATGATCAGGATCAGTGCGGCCGCCCAGGCCCGCTGGGTACTCGGATCTGTATTGGTCGGGGAGGTGGGGCTCATCAACTGCCGGTAGATAAAGGTGGGCAGCGTGCTCATCCAGCCCGCAAACGCGTTGAAGTTGATGGTGTTGACGAAACCGGCGGTGACCAGCAGCGGTGCCGTTTCCCCGATCACGCGGGCAATCGCCAGGGTGACGCCCGAGGCAATGCCGGAAATCGCGGTGGGCACCACTACCTTCAGGATGGTCCGCCACTTACGCACGCCCAGGGCGTAGGAGGCCTCCCGGAGTTCGTTGGGCACGATCTTGAGCATTTCCTCGGTGGAGCGGACCACCACCGGGATCATCAGCACGGAGAGGGCGACGGCGGCAACGAAGCCGGTGCGGGTGCCCGGTCCGAAGACGAGCCCGAAGAACGCGGCGGCAAACAGGCCCGCCACAATCGAGGGGATACCGGTCATCACATCCACAAAGAACGTTATGGCCCGCGAAAGTGTTCCGCCACGGCTGTATTCCACCAGGTAGACAGCGGCCAGCAGCCCCACGGGCACCGAGATGACCGTGGCCCAGAAGGTGATCAGCAGGGTGCCCACAATGCCGTGGTAGGCGCCGCCCAGCACCGCGGTCCCGTTGTCCACCGTGGCGTTGTCCACGGCGCCGGTCATGCCGCCCATGGAGGTGAGCAGGAAGTCCGGGCTGAGGCCGGGCAGGCCGCGGACCAGGACGGTGAAGATCACCGATACCAGCGGCAGCAGCGCCAGCAGGAAGGCACCGCAGACCAGGTTCGTGGCGAGGCGGTCCACTGCGTGCCGCTTGCCCTCGACGACCCAGGTGACAACCGTGCCGCCGATGACGAAAAGCACGGCGGTGAAGATTGCGAAGGACGTGACGGAGAAACCGATGAGCGCGGACAGTGCCGCACCCAGGATCAAGGCAGCGGCGAGCACGATCCAGGGCGTATAGCGGGGCAGCCTGTTCTTGGTCAGCAGGGACCCCGGACGGCTGAGGGCGGAGGTTGTATCGAGCATCAGTTGGCTCCCGAGAATTCTTTGTGGCGGCTGATGATCCAACGGGCAACCACGTTGACCGCCAGCGTGATCAGGAACAGCACGAGCCCGGCAGCGATCAGTTCCGAGAGCCGGAGCCCGAACGCTTCAGGGAAGTTCAGGGCGATCTCGGCGGCGATGGTCTGGTTCCCCGGCCGGATCAGGCTGGCGATCAGCCCGCCGGAGGAGAGCACCAAAGCCACCGCCATGGTTTCGCCCAGCGCCCGGCCCAACCCCAGCATGACGGCACTGATGACGCCGGGACGGGCGAACGGGAAAACAGCCATCCGGATCATTTCCCAGCGGGTGGCGCCCATGGCCAGGGCCGCTTCCTCGTGCAGCTTTGGCGTCTGCAGGAAGATTTCCCGGGTAAGGGAGGTAATGATCGGCAGCACCATCACGGAAAGCACAATTCCGGCCGTGAGCATGGTTTTGCCGGTCTGGCTGGCCGGACCGGCGAAAATCGGAATCCACCCGACGTTTTCAGCCAGCCAGTTGTACGGACCCACCAGCGCCGGGGCCAGCACAGTCATGCCCCAGGCGCCGTAGACCACCGACGGGATGGCGGCGAGCAGGTCCACCAGGTAACCCAGTCCCTGCGCGAGCCGCCGCGGGGCATAGTGGGAGATAAACAGGGCGACGCCGATTCCCACCGGTGTGGCGATCAGCAGCGCGATAAGTGCCGCAATGACGGTTCCGATGACCAGCGGCAGGATGTACTGGCCGAACCCGCCGCCGCCGGAGATGTCCGCCGGATCGGCCATGAACGTGGGCAGCGCCTGCCACATCAGGAAAACCGCCACGCAGAACAGGACGAACAGGATCAGGCAGCCGGCTGTCACCGTAATGCCGGAGAAGATCTTGTCTCCGGCGCGGCCCGCGCCGCCTTCTCCCGTTATGGACTTGCTGGACACTGCTCAACCCTTCGAAATGCGTTGGTGCAGACTCTTTATCAGTGTAGGTACTCCGCCTTGGAGCGGACCCCTGTCCTCCCCTGCAGGGAGCCGGGGAGGACAGGATAGTGGCCGGGCTAGGAACGCACCTGGATGGTTTCCAGTGCCGCTTGGGCCCGGCTCCGGAGGCTCTCGGAGAGCGGCGCGCTGCCCGCGGCGTCGGACGCGGCAGCCTGGCCTTCGTCGCTGACTACGTAGTTGCCGAAGGCACGGACCAGGTCCACGGTCTGCTGGTCCTCGTAGCTGGTGCAGAACACGTGGTAACTCACCAGCACCACGGGATAGGCACCCGACTCCGCCGTGTCACGGTCCAGGTCCATGGCCATATCCGCTTCCGGACGACCCTCCCCTGTCACTGCTGTGGACGATTCGACGGCGAGTGCGGCGGCGTCGGCACTGAACGGTACGTAGGTATCGCCCACCAAGACGCTGACCTCGCCCAGGGACCCGGCCGCCGACGCGTCGGCATAGGTGATGCCGCCCTCGGTGGAGGCCACCGTGGAAATGACGCCGCCGGTGCCGGAGGCGCTTTCCCCGTTCGGCAGCCCGGCCGGCCATTCACCTGATGCCTTATCCGTCCACTTTTCGGGTGCTGCTTCGGCCAGGTACTCGGTGAAGTTCTTGGTGGTGCCGGATTCGTCACCGCGGTGCACCGCCGTGATGGCAGTGTCCGGCAGCTCCGCTGCTTCGTTCTGCGCGGTGATGGCCGGGTCATTCCAGGTGGTGACCTCGCCGCGGAAGATCGCTGCAATGGTGGCTGCGTCGAGGTTCAGGTCCGTTATGCCGGGAAGATTGAAGGCCACGGCGATCGGCGAGATGTAGACGGGAACGTGGATGGCGCCGTCGGGACCGCAGACCTCCGCGGCCGCAACGCTTTCTTCTTCATCAAGGTAGGCATCGGACCCGGCAAACTGGACACCCCCGGCCAGCAGCGCTTCCCTGCCGGCACCCGAGCCGTCCGGTGAATACTGCACGGATGCCTGCGGATTGGCGGCGCCAAAGCCCGCAATCCAAGCCTGCATGGCCGCGTCCTGGGAGGACGCACCGGCACCGGAAAGCGTGCCGGTGACGGAGCTTTCCGCACCGGTACCGGCCGGGGCCGGCGCCGCACTGTCGGTGCCGCAGGCCGCGAGGCCCAGGGCAACGGCAGCGGAAACGGTTAGAACGGATGCAGTGCGGCCGAAATTCGAAACCTTCACCATCGGATCCCTTTCAAGGGGTTTGTTCGGCACTGGTGCGCCGGGAAGCTGATTGCGGAAAGCAGTCGAGCACGTGGAACCTCCAACACGTTCCTGTCCTAGGGTGGCGAACCAAGGTGAACGGAAAGTTAACGCCGGCCGGGCGGCGGCGGAACATCCGCTTGCCGCCGAATGTAACGCCGGATACAGGTTGCCCTCAGCTCCCCCTAGACTGGTTCCATGCCCCAACGCAGCTCCTTCGCCAAAAGCCGGGGTTTCCTGCTAAACCGGGCCCGCGTAGGGCTGCAGCGCAGCCGCAATTCCGTGGTTCCGGCCCTGCAAATGACCATCTGCGCCGTCGGGGCGTATGCCTTCGCCGAGTACGTGCTCGGACACGAGGGCCCGCTGTTCGCCGCGACGGCCGCCCTGATATCGCTGGGGTTCTCCCGGGAACCGCGGACCCGCCGGGTGTTGGAGGTGGGAATCGGCTGCACACTGGGCATCACCATCGGTGAAATCCTGCTCACCCTGCTGGGCAACGGCCTGGCCCAGGCCGCCGTCGTCCTCTTTTTCTCCGTGATGCTGGCCCGCTTTTTGGACCGAGGCGTCATTTTCACCACTCAGCTGGGGCTGCAGTCCCTGCTGGTGGTACTCCTGCCAGCCCCGGACGGCGGTGTCTTTACCCGCAGCGTGGACGCCATAGTCGGCGGTGTTTTTGCCCTGGTGGTGACCATGCTGGCGCCGCGGGATCCGCGCCGGGAACCGAAGTCCAACATCCGCGAGCTCCTGCACGAACTGTCTGCCGTGCTGCGGCAGTGTTCCGAAGCCATCGCCAAGAGCGATTCCACCATTGCCTGGCATGCCCTGGTCCGGGCCCGCAACACACAGCCCCAGCTGGACACCCTGGCCCGCAGCGTCCGGGACGCACGGGAAGTCGCCCGGATTTCGCCCGCCTACCGGCGGTACCTGGCGGAACTGGGCGATCTGCGCGGCTCCATCGGCTATCTGGACCTGGCGGTCCGCAACAGCCGGGTTTTCGCCCGCCGCACGACGTCGGTCATTAACCATGCATCGCTGGATGACGAGGCCATCGAGAACGTGTCGGAAGTGCTGAACGAGACCGCCGATGCCGTGGACGTCCTGGCCCGCGCGCTGGGCGGCGGTGAGGGCCCGGACGCCCGGCTCCGACACCTTCGCCAGGCCCGCAACGAGCTGGCGGCGGTGGGGACCCGCCTGCACCCGAAATCACTGGGCATCACGGACCTGCAGGGCGACGCGCTCATCATGCTCTTCCGCCCCCTCGTGGTGGACCTGCTGGAATCCACCGGAGTCACCCACGAAGAGGCGGTTACCTACCTCTCAGAGGTCTGAGCCCCGCGGAAAAAAGTGTCAGTGCCGCGGGATAGCCTGATTCCATGGCAACAAAGACTGCACGGCCCAAGACCGCCAACTTCCGCTGCTCGGAATGCGGCTGGACCACGGCCAAATGGGTTGGACGCTGCGGCGAGTGCCAGGCCTGGGGAACGGTGGAGGAATCCGGCGAAGTCCTGGCCCGGACCACCGCCGCCGCCGTGGTTGCCCGTCCGGCCCTGCGGATCGGCGAGGTAGACGCGACCACCGCCGCGTACCAGGCCACCGGGGTAGGTGAACTGGACCGCGTCCTGGGTGGAGGACTGGTGCCCGGTGCGGTCATCCTGCTGGCCGGTGAGCCCGGAGTGGGTAAGTCCACCCTGCTCCTCGACGTCGCCGCCCGCGTCGCCGGCCTGGGCCGCGACGTCCTGTACGTCACCGGGGAGGAATCCACGGCGCAGGTGAAACTGCGCGCCGAGCGCATCGGCGCCGTATCGGAGAACCTCTATCTCAGTGCGGAAACGGACCTCAGCCAGGCCCTGGGCCAGGTGGAGCAGGTCTCCCCCGGGCTGCTCATTGTCGACTCCGTCCAGACCCTGAGCAGTACCGCCGTGGACGGCAGCGCCGGCGGCGTCAGCCAGGTCCGCGAGGTAGCCGCGTCTTTGATCAATGCCGCGAAGACCCGGAACATGACCACCCTGCTGGTCGGCCACGTCACCAAGGACGGTTCCATCGCCGGCCCCCGGCTGCTGGAGCACCTGGTGGACGTGGTGTGCCAGTTCGACGGCGACAGGCACTCGAGGCTGCGGCTGCTGCGTGCGGTCAAGAACCGCTACGGACCCACGGACGAGGTAGGCTGCTTCGACCTGACCGAAGACGGCATCGAAGGGCTCGCAGATCCCAGCGGACTGTTCGTTTCCCGCACCAAGGACCCGGTCTCGGGCACCTGCATCACCGTGACGCTGGAGGGCAAGCGGCCGTTGGTCGCCGAGGTCCAGTCCCTGGTCGCTGAAACCGGAAATGCCCAGGCCCGCCGTGCCACCAGCGGCGTTGACGCCTCCCGGGTAGCCATGCTGCTGGCGGTCCTGCAGCAGCGGGCCTCCATGAGCCTGGCCAAGGATGACAGTTACGTCTCCACCGTAGGCGGCGTAAAACTGGGCGAGCCGGCCACGGACCTGGCGGTGGCACTGGCTGTGGCGTCGGCGAAGATGAACAAACCGCTGCCGGCGCAGCTCATTGCTTTCGGTGAGGTTGGACTGGCCGGGGAAGTGCGTCCGGTACCCGGTATTGCGCGGCGGATCAACGAGGCCGAACGCCTCGGCTTCACCCACGCCGTCGTTCCGGCTTCCCCGAACGGACCGGGGAACGTCCCCTCCGGCTTCAAGGTCCGGGAAGTCTCCACGTTGGCCGAGGCACTGGAACTGCTCTTCTAGCACTGCCGTTTCCGAAGCCCCGGGCAGCCGGCGGTGAGCGGCATCACCGAAGCTGTTCGAAGCGGGTTACATGCCGGGCTCGGGCGGGGACGTGCCGTGGTTCACGAGTTGGATGGTCTGCCGCGATCTCCCACTAGTATAGGGACGGGCAAGCCTCAGCCCAGATCGCCCAGGCCCCCGGGCCGGAAGGAAGTGACCATGGCCCGCAGTCCCGAAGACGCGCTTAAAGCAACCCTGGCGCGGGTCGCACCCGGGACCGAGCTCCGCGACGGACTCGAGCGCATTCTACGGGGCCGCACCGGCGCCCTGATCGTCCTCGGCTTTGACCGTGCGGTGGACAGCATCTGCTCCGGCGGGTTCGATATCGGCATCGACTTCTCCCCCACCAGACTCCGGGAGCTGGCCAAAATGGACGGCGCGATCGTCTGCGACCGCGACGCCAGGAACATCCTGCGCGCGGCGGTGCAGCTGGTCCCCGACCACACCATCGAAACGCATGAATCCGGCACCCGGCACAGGACCGCCGAACGCGTGGCCATCCAGACCGGCTTCCCCGTGATTTCGGTCAGCCAGTCCATGCGGATCATCCAGCTCTACGTAGGCGGACTCCGCCACGTGCTGGAAGGATCCGAGCCGGTGCTGGCACGTGCCAACCAGGCACTGGCAACCCTGGAGCGTTACCGCGCCCGGCTGGACCAGGTCACCAACTCCCTCTCCGCATTGGAAATCGAGGCGATGGTGACGGTCCGCGACGTAGCGGTCACGCTGCAGCGCCAGGAAATGGTCCGCCGCATTTCCGAGGAAATCTCGCAGTACGTCCTCGAACTCGGGGTCGACGGCCGCCTGCTGTCCCTCCAGCTGGAGGAACTGACCACCGGCCTCGGCCCGGGCAGCGAAATGATCCTGCGCGACTATGCGGATCTGAATGACGGAAAGCGCAACATCGAGGAACAGATCTCCACGCTGCAGAACATGAGCTCGTCCGAAATGGTGGACCTGGGCAAGATTGCCTCGGTGGTCGGCTTCCAACCGGGCCAGGATTCACTCGAAGCCGTGGTGCAGCCGCGCGGCTACCGGCTCCTGAGCAATATCAAGTCGGTTCCGCCAGCGGTATCCAACCGGTTGGTGGACCACTTCGGCGGCCTGCAGAACCTGATGGCTGCGAACATCGATGACCTGATGACCGTCGACGGCATCGGCGAGCAGCGCGCCCGGACCGTCCGTGAAGGTCTCTCCCGGATCGCGGAGACCAGCCTCCTCGACCGGTTTATGTAGGCCTATTCCAGTTCGAAAACAGCCGTTTCGCTGGTGACTTCGCCGAGCCTGGCGGTGAACACGTAGTAGCCGGGGTTCGGGTTGGAAGCCACGGCGGCGCAGCCCGGGGCCGACCGGTTCCGGTCCCAGGTGAAGTTGGCCGTCTCCGACGCGCCCGGCTCCACCGTCTTGAGGTAGTCCTCGCCGCCGTCCTGGCAGTCGGTGGAGGAGAAGATCCGGTCGGAGCCGCTGGCTACCGAAAACTCCATCTGCGAAGTTCCCACGTTGATCTCACAGGCGGATTCCCCGGTGTTTGTGACCGTCAGCGCCAGGACCGGCGCCGCACCGGCCGGGTAGACCTGGGCATCGGTGGCGGCAGTAACCAACACGGACTCTGCGGGGCAGGCGGATTCCGACGGGGTCGCCGCGGGTTTCGGAGCCTTCGGCGTTTTCGTCTCGGCCGCAGGCGTGGCAGCCGGGGCAGTAAGTACGGGAGACGGGACGGTGGCGTCGGCTACGGTCTGTTTCTCCGGTGTCAAAGCACCAATCACGGCGGCGACCCCGAACCCGAGCCCCACCAGGAGCAGCACCGCGAGGACGCCTGCAACCAGCCGCCGCCGGCGGTAGACGGCGGGGCTCGGACGGCGCGGGCCGGGGCGTGGTCCGGCCGGCTGCTGTCTTCCCATCCCATCCATGGTTCAAGGCTAGAGATGAGGACCGCGATTACGGGCCGCACCACGCCGGTTAGTAGAGTATTGCTGGTCATATGCAAGGGAGTGCAGCATGGATTCACAGGTGGAAGACCTGCACCGCCGGATTACCCGGTGGTTCGCCGGCAATGCCCGCGAGCTGCCCTGGCGGGACGCCGAGCGCACACCCTGGGGTGT
This sequence comes from Arthrobacter jinronghuae, assembly GCF_025244825.1. Taxonomy (NCBI): domain Bacteria; kingdom Bacillati; phylum Actinomycetota; class Actinomycetes; order Micrococcales; family Micrococcaceae; genus Arthrobacter; species Arthrobacter jinronghuae. The sequence continues at coordinate 109,844 of NZ_CP104263.1, read as the reverse complement.
CCTGGTCAGCGAAATCATGCTCCAGCAGACGCCGGTGGCACGGGTGCTCCCCGTCTGGACTGAATGGCTGCAGCGCTGGCCGACGCCGGCCGGATTGGCGTCGGAGCCCAGCGGGGAAGCCGTCCGGGCCTGGGGCAGGCTGGGCTATCCCCGGCGGGCCCTGCGGCTGCATGCGGCAGCGAAGGCCATTGTCGAGGAGTTCGCCGGCAAGGTGCCGTCCACCTATCCGGAGCTGCTGCAGTTGCCGGGAGTGGGCGACTACACCGCCGCCGCAGTCGCTGCGTTTGCGTTCGGACGGCGGGAAACAGTGGTGGACACCAATATCCGCCGGGTGCATGCCCGGGCAGTAACCGGGAACGCCTTGCCCTCACCGTCCCTTACCGCTGCCGAGATGCGGCTGGCCGCTTCCCTGCTGCCCCTCGACACCAGTGACTCCGTGGCCTGGAATGCCTCTGTCATGGAACTCGGCGCACTGGTCTGCACCGCCCGCAGCCCTCGATGCCAGGAGTGTCCGATATTGGACCGCTGCGCCTGGGTGGCAGCGGGCAGGCCGGAAGCCCATTACACAGCGAAGGGCCAGGCCTGGGCCGGAACGGACCGCCAGGTCCGCGGGGCCATGATGGCGGTGCTGCGCTCCGCGGAAGGTCCGGTCCGCCGGGAACTGCTGCTCCATGCGCCGGTGGATCTGGCCGGCCCGGAGCTGGCCGCCGAACTGGATCCGCTGGGCACCCTGCACCGGCTTCAGGCACCGCAGGAACAAATGGAGCGCGCTTTGGCCGGCCTGATCGCGGACAGGCTGGCGGCAGAAGACGCCAACGGAGTGTCGCTGCCGCTTTGACCGGCGCAGGCTCAGATTTCTCCGAACCCGTTCCGCACCTGCTCGGCCACGAGTTCCACCGCCCTGGCCGCGTCTGGTCCGGTGGCGGTGACACTGAGCGTTTCGCCGGGCCGCAGGCCCAGCGTCATAAGCATCATGACCGATTTGCCGTCCACGCCGTTGATGGTGATCTCTGCGTCCAGGTCCGCCAGTGCCTGCGCCACGGCTGAGGCCGGACGGGCGTGCAGGCCCATCGGGTTTATCAGGGTCCACGCGCCGCTGGCGGAGTCCGCAGCATCGGGCGCCGGCTCCCCGGAGGCAGGCGGGCCTCCGGCGGCTTCGCCGGGTGCTGCACTATCCGGAGTGTAGGACGCCCCCGCCGACTCCGCGGCGGCCGAAACCTCGGCAACGTTCCTTCCGGTCTGTGCCGCTACGGCTGCGGCCACCGTACCCTCGACCAACGGCGCATCGGCCATCAGCACCCGCTGCTGCTGCTCCGGTTCGAGGAATTCCAGCGCCGATTCCGCCGTCATCACTGCGGAGCCAAGGTCCGTCAGCAGGACCGTGCCCTCGCCGGAGTCCGTGGCGGCAATACCGGCCATGATTTTTTCCAGGCTGGTGCCGATGCCGTCGTCGTCAGTTCCCCCTGCCGGAACTATCCGAACGTCTGCGGCCATCTGAGCCGCCAGCTCGCAGACGCCCTCGGCCAGCTTCCGGCTGTGCGAAACCACCACCAGGCCGACGCTCACGCTGCCGTCTCCGCCGCCGAAACCGCCGCCTGCAGGATCAGCGCCGTGGATGCGGCCCCGGGATCGAGGTGCCCCGCGCTGCGCTCCCCCAGGTAGCTGGCGCGGCCCTTGCGGGCGACAAGCGGCTCAGTGCCGGCCAGCCCGGCGTCGGCTGCGTTCGCGGCCGCCGTCAGGATCTCCACCGGACCTGAACCCGCCGCCTCCGCCGTGACAGCGGCATCCACTGCGGGGGTCCAGGCATCGATCATGGTTTTGTCTCCGGGTTCGGCCTTGCCGCGGGCAACTATTCCGTCCCGGGCGGCCGTCAGCACGGCCACCAGCTCGGCCGGTCCAAGGGCGGACGCGCTGCCCGCCGCGGTGGAGGCACGCAGGAATGCCGTTCCGTACAGCGGCCCGGCGGCGCCGCCCACCTTCGACATGAGGGTCATGGCGACCGTTTTGAATACCGCTCCGGGTGTCTCCGGCACGCCGTCGGCGTCCAGTTTCTCCACCACCGCGCTGAATCCGCGTTCCATGTTCTCCCCGTGGTCGGCGTCGCCGATCTCCCGGTCCAGGGTGGTCAACCGCTGGCGGTTCCCGCTCAGGGCAGCGGCGCTGAGGCGCATCCACCGATCTGCCCAGGCTGCGTCCAGTTCCATGCCTATACTCCCCACCGCAGGGCCGGTGTGTTCACCGGCGAGTCCCAGAGGTCCGTAAGTTCATCATCCAGCCGCAGGACGGTCACTGATGCCCCTTCCATTTCCAGGGCGGTGATGTAATTGCCCACCAGGGAACGCTCCACCCGGGCACCTCGGTCTGCCAGGATTTGGGCCGCCCGGCGGTACACAATGTACAACTCGCTCAGCGGAGTGCCGCCCATGCCGTTCACGAAGAGCAGCACCCGGTCTCCGGAGGCGACCCCGAGATCGCTGAGCACCGGTTCCATCAACTGGTCCGTAATGGAATCCGCCGTCGTCATTGGCACCCGGTGCCGGCCGGGCTCGCCGTGGATCCCCACACCCATTTCAATCTCGTCTTCTGCCAGGGTGAAGCTGGGCTCACCGGCATGCGGCACCGTACAGGGTGCCAGCGCAACGCCCATGGACCGGACGTTCGCATTGACGCGCTCGGCGATCTCCGCCACCTTGGCAAGGACATCCCCGCGGTCCGCGGCGCCGCCGGCAATCCGCTCCAGCAGCACGGTCCCGGCCACGCCGCGCCTTCCTGCTGTGTAGGTCGAGTCTTCCACCGCGACGTCGTCGTTCACCACGACTGTGCGGATGTCGATGCCTTCGACGCCGGCAAGTTCGGCGGCCGTCTCGAAGTTCAGGATGTCGCCGGTGTAGTTCTTCACCACGAGCAGGACGCCGGAGCCCGAGTCGCTCTTCACGATGGCCGGCAATATCTGGTCCGGGGTAGGCGACGTGAACACGGCCCCCGGAACGGCGGCCGTGAGCATGCCCTGCCCCACATAGCCGCTGTGCAGGGGCTCGTGGCCGCTGCCGCCGCCGGAGACCAGGCCTACCTTTCCCTGTACCGGAACGTCGCGCCGGAGGACGTAGTCCGGGTCCAAATGGATCTGGACCAGGTCATGGTGGGCCAACCCGAATCCTTCGAGTGATTCGGCCACCACCGAGCGGGGATTGTTGATGAGTTTCTTCATGACGCCGGGCTCCTTAGCGGTCGGACTGCCGAGCCCCGCGAGCACGCCAAGGCTCCCTCTCCCCAAACGACCCTACCCGCGCAGCAGGCAGTGCAACAGAGTGCCGGCGTGCCAGCTGCACCGACAGCGCCTTAGATCGAAAAGCCGCCCGGGCATGAAAAAGCGGGAGGGGCGAACCCCTCCCGCTTCTTTAATAAAGCCTTACTTGCCCTTGAAAGCGTCCTTGACGTTCTCTCCGGCGTCCTTCAGGCTCGACTTGGCCTGGTCGCCGTGGCCTTCGGCCTCCATGCGCTCATTGCCGGTGGCCTTGCCTACGCCTTCCTTAACCTTGCCGCCAAGATTTTCGGCCTTGTTCTGCATCTTGTCATCTGCGCCCATTGCTGAACCCGCTTTCTGATCGTGGCCCGTGCAAACGCGAAACTGCTGCTGCTTAGGCAACTGTTTACTGATGCGTTCCGTCGGGACCCTTGATGATGCTAAGTATCCTGAGCTTATCCAGCTTTGAAGACAAAAGGCCAGCACGGCCCTCCCGGTTACTCTCTCTGCGAACGCGCCCCGGGACGGCCGCCGGATTAGAACGAGCGGATCATCCGGGTGTTTCCCAGGGTGTTCGGCTTTACCCGGGCGAGGTCCAGGAACTCGGCAACGCCCTCATCGGAGGAACGCAGCAGTTCGGAATAAACCTCCGGATCCACGGCTGATTGATTGGCCATGACGGCGAATCCATGCCGGCGGAAAAACTCCACTTCAAAGGTCAGGCAGAAAACCCGCCGCACACCTATTTCCACCGCATCAGCGAGAAGCTGTTCCAGCAGGAGATGGCCGATTCCACTGCCCCGCAGTGCAGGATCAGCGGCCAGGGTGCGTACTTCCGCAAGGTCTTCCCACATCACGTGCAGTGCACCGCAGCCCACAATCCGCCCGTCGGCGTCCTCCGCAACCCGGAATTCCTGCAGCGCCTCGTAGTAGGCCACCGCCTCCTTGGCCACCAGGATCCGCTCCTCGGCCAGCGGCGCAACGAGGGCGCGGATGCGGGGAACATCGGAAGTGCGTGCGCGGCGGATGGTGATGGCGGGTATGGAAGTCACCGGCCCAGTCTAGGACCGTCGGGGCGGCCGCACCCAAACTTCGTTTCTCCGTTCGACGCCGGACGGCCGCCGTTTAACGCGAAAGGACCCGGCGGGCTGTCTGCCCGCCGGGTCCTTTACCCGTGCATTGGTTGTACTGAGCGGCTGTTAGTCGCTGACGCCGGCTTCGATTGCCGAGGTAGCTTCCTCAATCGCCTTCGGAACACCGCTGCCGACGAATGTGAACTTCGCTTCGTCGCCTTCGCCCTCGACGTCCACCGAGATGGCCTCGCCGGGCTTGAGTTCCCCGAAGAGGATCTTCTCGGAGAGCTGGTCCTCGATTTCGCGCTGGATGGTCCGGCGCAGCGGCCGGGCACCCATTGCGGGATCGTAGCCGCGCGTTGCCAGCAGCACCTTGGCGGCCGGGGTGAGCTCGATGGTCATGCCCTTCTCGGCCAGGCGCTGGCTCAGACGGTTCAGGAACAGGTCCACAATCTGGACAATCTCTTCCTGGGTCAGCTGCGGGAAGACCACCGTGTCATCAACACGGTTGAGGAACTCGGGGCGGAAGTGCTGGCGCAGCTCTTCCGTAACCCGTGCCCGCATCCGGTCGTAACCGGTCTTGGTGTCCGTGCCGGACTGGAAGCCGGTCATGACGCCCTTGGAGATGTCCTTGGTACCAAGGTTGGTCGTCATGATGATGATGGTGTTCTTGAAGTCCACCATGCGGCCCTGGGCGTCGGTCAGGCGACCGTCTTCCAGGATCTGCAGCAGCGAGTTGAAGAGGTCCGAGTGGGCCTTCTCCACTTCGTCGAACAGCACCACGGAGAACGGACGGCGACGGACCTTTTCGGTCAGCTGCCCGCCTTCTTCGTAGCCCACGTATCCGGGAGGAGCACCAAACAGGCGCGAGACCGTGTGCTTCTCGGCGTACTCGGACATGTCCAGGGTGATGAGGGCGTCCTCGTCACCGAACAGGAACTCCGCAAGGGCCTTGGCGAGCTCGGTCTTGCCGACGCCGGTGGGGCCGGCGAAGATGAACGAACCGCCCGGACGCTTCGGGTCTTTCAGTCCGGCCCGCGTACGGCGCATGGCCTGCGAGATGGACTTGATGGCCTGGTCCTGGCCGATGACGCGCTTGTGCAGTTCGTCTTCCATCCGCAGCAGGCGGGTGGATTCTTCCTCGTTCAGCTTGACCACGGGGATGCCGGTGGAGTTGGCCAGCACCTCGGCGATGAGTTCCTCATCCACCTCGGCAATGTCATCCAGGCCGCCGGACTTCCACTGGCGTTCCTTCTCCGCGCGCTGATCCTGGAGCTTCTGCTCCTTGTCACGCAGGGAGGCGGCACCTTCGAAGTCCTGGGAGTCGATTGCCGACTCCTTCTCCATCTTCAGCGCCGAAATCCGCTCGTCGATTTCCTTCAGCTCCGGCGGGGCCGTCATCCGGCGGATCCGCAGGCGGGCGCCGGCCTCGTCAATCAGGTCGATTGCCTTGTCCGGCAGGAACCGGTCGCTGATGTACCGCTCGGCCAGCGTCGCTGCGGAGGCCAGTGCGGCATCGGTGATGGAAACGCGGTGGTGCGCTTCGTAGCGGTCACGCAGGCCCTTGAGGATCTCGATGGCATGTGCCACCGAAGGCTCGGCAACCTGGATCGGCTGGAAGCGGCGCTCCAGCGCGGCATCCTTCTCGATGTGCTTGCGGTACTCGTCCAGAGTGGTGGCACCAATGGTCTGCAGCTCGCCCCGGGCCAGCATCGGCTTCAGGATCGATGCCGCATCAATGGCACCTTCGGCGGCACCCGCACCCACGAGGGTGTGGATCTCGTCGATGAACAGGATGATGTCGCCGCGGGTGCGGATTTCCTTGAGGACCTTCTTCAGGCGTTCCTCAAAGTCACCGCGGTAGCGCGAACCGGCAACCAACGAACCGAGGTCCAAGGTGTAAAGCTGCTTGTCCTTCAGGGTCTCGGGCACGTCGCCGCGCACGATCGCCTGGGCCAGCCCCTCTACGACGGCGGTCTTGCCGACGCCGGGCTCGCCGATCAGGACAGGGTTGTTCTTGGTCCTGCGTGAAAGCACCTGCATCACGCGTTCCATTTCATGCTCGCGCCCGATTACCGGGTCAAGCTTGGATTCACGCGCGGCCTGTGTGAGGTTGCGGCCGAACTGGTCCAGCACCACCGATCCGGCGGGCTGGCCTTCCTGCTGCTGGCCACCGGTGGAGACGGGCTCTTTGCCCTGGTAGCCGGAAAGCAACTGGATGACCTGCTGGCGGACGCGGTTCAGGTCAGCACCAAGCTTGACCAGCACCTGCGCGGCTACGCCTTCACCTTCACGGATCAGGCCGAGCAGGATGTGTTCGGTGCCGATGTAGTTATGGCCGAGCTGCAGGGCTTCACGAAGCGAAAGCTCCAGCACCTTCTTGGCGCGGGGGGTGAAGGGGATGTGGCCGGTCGGGGCCTGCTGGCCCTGACCGATGATCTCCTGCACCTGCTCGCGGACAGCACCAAGCGAGATGCCCAGGGATTCAAGGGCCTTAGCAGCGACACCTTCACCCTCATGAATGAGCCCAAGCAAAATATGCTCGGTGCCGATGTAGTTGTGGTTGAGCATGCGGGCCTCTTCTTGGGCAAGCACGACAACGCGACGGGCACGGTCGGTAAATCTTTCAAACATGAGGCACACTCCTAGCTAACGCGTAATTCGATGCTACGTGCCCCGGGGGTGCTTAAGGAGCTTGTTCGCCGTCGGCGTGAGAGGCGGGCGGTATGCCTAGCTCTGCGCGGCCCGGTAGGCGTCGATGATCTCGCTGTTTACGCGGCCGCGCTCGGAAACGGTGTAGCCGTTCTTGCGGGCCCATTCGCGGATCTGTGCAGCCTCGTTGCTGCGGGCTGCGCCGGTGCCGCGCGGACGCCCGGTGCGGCCTCCGACCTTGCGGCCGGCATCCACGTACGGCTTCAATGCATCGCGGAGAGTTTTCGCATTGTCTTTCGACAGATCAATCTCGTACTGTGACCCGTCCAAGGCAAACCGTACGGTCTCATCCGCACTTCCACCGTCGACGTCATCCACGAGAATGATTTTTACCTTTTGCGCCATGACAGGCTCCTAAGCAGCTAAAAATGGGAAGACTAATTATGAGACCACTTAGAGTATGACGCAATTGGTAAAGCCCCGTCAAAGTACTTGGCTATTTATTCTCTTCTTCACTCGGTTTTTCCAAAGCTTCATGGTCTACACTCTGGTCAGCTTCCCGTTCTGCCTCGGCAAGGGCCTGCCGCTCCGACCGGTCCGAGTTAAGCAGGGCCCGCATCACGAAATAAAAGAGAGCTGCAACACAAATTGACGGCAGGAGGACTTCTACATATTCCATGGCTAACCCATTTCCGGCTTAAGGAGGGGGAACAGAATTGTTTCCCTGATTCCGGTATTCGTGAAAAGCATCACAAGGCGGTCAATTCCAAGGCCGATCCCGCCCATCGGAGGGGCACCATATTCCAGTGCCCGCAGGAAGTCTTCGTCCAGGGCCATGGCCTCGTCATCGCCGCCGGCCGCCAGCAGGGACTGCTCGGTGAGGCGTTCACGCTGGATAACCGGGTCAATCAGTTCCGAGAATGCCGTACCGCGTTCCATGCCGCCGATAATGAGGTCCCAGGCCTCGATCAGGCGGGGATCCTCGCGGTTCGGACGGGCGAGCGGCTGCGCCGAGGGCGGGTAGTCGTACACGAAGGTCGGCTGCAGCAGCGTCGGCTCAACAATTTCGCCGAATAGTTCAATAACCAGCTTTTCCGCGTCCCACTTCGGATCCACCTTCACGCCGTGCTTTTCCGCAACATCGCGGAGCACGGCGGCGTCGGTATCCGGGGTGATCTGCATGCCCACTGCTTCGGACAGGCCAGGGTAGACGCTCAGCCAGCGCCACTCGCCGTCCAGGTCAATGGTGCCGGCAGCGGTTTCGATCTTCCGGCTGCCCATGAGGTCCGCGCAGTGCAGGATGATTTCCTTCATCCGCTCGGCCATCACAAACTGGTCCGCGTAGGCCTCGTAGCATTCCAGCGTGGTGAATTCGGGGGAATGCGTGGAGTCCACGCCCTCGTTGCGGAAAATGCGCCCGATTTCGAACACCCGCTCAATCCCGCCCACCACTGCACGCTTGAGGTACAGCTCCGTGGCGATGCGCAGGGTCATCTTCTGGTCGAAGGCGTTCAGGTGAGTTTCGAACGGCCGGGCAGCGGCACCGCCGTGCACCAGCTGCAGCATGGGGGTTTCCACCTCCACATAGCCGTGTCCGTGCAGGGTGTCGCGGACTCCGCGGATGACTGCCGCGCGCTTGTAGACCATGTCCCGCGCTTCGTCGCGCACCATCAGGTCCACGTAGCGCTGGCGGACGCGGGTTTCCTCGCTCAGTCCGGCGTGCAGCACCGGCAGCGGGCGCAGGGCCTTGGAGGCCATCGACCAGGACTGGGCCATCACCGAGAGTTCACCGCGTCGGGAAGAGATAACCTCTCCGCGGATAAAGACGATGTCGCCCAGGTCCACCAGCGACTTCCAGTCCGCCAGGGATTCCTCGCCGACAACGGCGAGGCTCAGCATGGCCTGCAGCCGGGTTCCGTCGCCTTCCTGCAGGGTGGCGAAGCAGAGCTTTCCGGTGTTGCGGATGAACACCACACGGCCGGTAACGCCCACGGTCTCGCCGCTGGCTTCGTCGGCCTCGAGGTGGCCGAACTTTTCGCGTACTTCCTTGAGGGAGGCGGTGCGTTCCACCCCTACCGGGTAGGCCTCATCCCCCCGGTCGATGAGCCGCGCACGCTTCTCGGCACGGATGCGCATCTGTTCGGAGGTGTCTGCGGCTTCGGGAACGGGGTTAGATGTGGTCACGGTTATTAAGTTTACAGAGCAAAGCGCCGCTCCCGGTTCCTGCGCTCCATGCACCCGCCCCCCGGGCATGCACGGAGCACAGGTACTTTGGCTACGGCAGCAGGGTGTTGTCGATCAGGCGGACCGGGCCTACCCGTGCAGCCAGCAGCGCCAGCGCGGTTCCGGCCAGTGGTTCGCCGGCAGTTCCAGCGAGCGGTTCAAGGGTCTGCGGGTCCACCACCTCGAAGTAGTCCAGTTCCACTCCGGGCTGCGACGAGACGAGCTCGACGGCGTCGGGCAGGTCCAGGGGCCGGCCCGCCGCAGCGCGTTCCTTCAGCAGGTTCAGCGCCCGGGACAGCACCAGTGCCGCCTGCCGCTGGCCGGCGTCGAGGAAGCGGTTACGGCTGGATTCGGCGAGCCCGTCCGCCGCCCGGACAATCGGCACGCCGGTGACCTCCACGTCGAAGTTGAGGTCCGAGACCATCCGCCGGATCAGGGCCACCTGCTGGGCGTCCTTCTGCCCGAAGTACGCCCGGAAGCGCGCCGGTACCCGCGGAGCTGCCAGGTGGAAGAGCTTGGCAACCACGGTCAGCACGCCGTCGAAGTGTCCCGGGCGGACGGCACCCTCCCAGCGGGTACCCATGGTGCCGGCGCTCACGCGGACCCGCGGCGCTCCACCGGGGTACATTTCGGCCTCGGACGGGGCGAAGACGAGGTCCACCCCGGCGCGGCCCAGAAGCTCCAGGTCCGCATCGAGGGTGCGGGGGTACCGCTGGAGGTCCGCCGGGTCGTCGAACTGGAGGGGATTGACGAACACCGAGGCGGTGACGACGTCGTTGTCCGCCCGGGCGGCGCCCATCAGGGAGGCGTGCCCTTCGTGCAGGGCGCCCATGGTGGGAACCAGTGCGAGGGAGGGAATGCGGGAGGAGTTGGCTGCGGCCGCTTTTTCGAGCAGCTCCTCGGTGGCGGAGCGCAGTTCGGCAGCGGTGGTGACGAGGCGGGGGGTGTTCAAAACTGTCCTTCTATGGGGTTCGTGCGATGGGGGGGTCGTTCGGATGTTCAGGGTTCCTGCGGGTCCCGAAGGGCGGCCAGGATGGCTTCGCCCTGCTGGGGAGTGAGTAGTCCGCGGTCCACGGCCCGGGAGGCGGTTGCGGCGGACAGCGCGGCGTAGGCGGCGCGGAGGTCCTCCGTGCCTGCCTCGGCAAGGGCGCGGGTATGTGCGGACACGGTGCCGACGTCGCCCCGGGCAACCGGGCCGGTGAGGGCCCCCTCGCCGGAGGCCAGCGCGTTTTCCAGCGACGCGCGCATGAGCGGGCCCAGGAGCCGGTCCGGATGTTCGACGCCGAGGCCGGCCAGCAGCTGCGTGGACTGGGAGGCGAGGGTGACCAGGTGGTTGGAGGCGTGGGCGAGGGCCGCGTGGTAGAGCACCCGGTCCGCTTCGTCGATGACGACCGGTTCGGCGCCCATCTCCACCACGAGTGCCTGGGCGATCGGCAGGACGGCGGCGGGGGCGCTGATGCCGAAGGAGCAGTCCGCCAGCCGGGTCAGGTCCAGGCTCATCCCGGTGAAGGTCATGGCCGGGTGCAGTGCAAGGGGAATGGCGCCCGCTGCCCGGGCCGGGGCAAGGATTTCCGTGCCGAACCGCCCCGAGGTGTGGGCTACCAACTGCCCTGCCTGCCAGGCGCCGGTTTTCGCCAGCCCGGAGACCAGCGGACCCAGGGCGTCGTCCGGAACGGCGAGCAGGACCAGTTCCGAGCGTTCCACGATGTCCGGAATCTCAAGGATCGGCACTCCGGGAAGCAGGTTTTCCGCCCGTTCGCGGCTGGCGTCGGACACCGCGGAAACCCCGACGACGGCGTGCTCGGCTGCGCGCAGGGCAGCACCGAGGACGGCGCCGACACGGCCTGCACCGATGACGCCGACCCCCAGCCGGCCGCGGCGCCGGCGTTCTTCGACGCTGGCTGAATCAGCGGTGTTCATGGGGAGGCTCCTCCTTGGAGACGGGTGGTGGCTTAACCGGGGTGGGCGGCGGGTTGGCAGAGCCGGGCGGCGGGTTGGCAGAGCCGGGCGGCGGGTTGGCAGAGCCGGGCGGCGGGTTGGCAGAGCCGGGCGGCGGGTTGGCAGAGCCGGGCGGCGGGTTGGCAGAGCCGGGCGGCGGGGCGGCTGGGGCCGGGTTCGTGGCGGCGGGTGCGGACTTTGCCAGGGAAGGGCCGGTGCCGCGCAGCCACTGCTCCGGGAGGTCCCGGCGGCGCGCGGTCCGGGCACGCTGCGCCTGTTCATGGAGCAGTTGCCGGGCGGTGTCCGCATCGATTTCCACCACTCGAGGAGAAACCGGTCCGGGCGTGGAGTGCAGGACCAGGTCCGCCAGGCGCAGGCGGCGGGCCACCGGGCCCTGTTCCAGGGCGAGTGACTGGGTCCTGCTGTGCGGAACCACCTGAAGTGACCGCCACAGGAATCCATGCCGGGACAGGAGGGCGGTCTCCGTGACCAGGTAGCCGTTCCGCCGCCGGGAAAGCGGGGACAGCCAGCGGGCACGCCGCGGCGAGACGGTGAAGCCCGCTGCCGGGCCGGTCCCGTTCATGCCTGCGGTGAACACCCCCACCGGATCCTCGGTTCCGGGATCGGGCACAACCAGGGCCAGCATCCGCAGGACCTCCTCCGAGGTACCCGCGGGCAGCAGCCGGGTACGCGCCGATGATTCGCCGTCGGAACCCGCTCCGTACCCGGCGACATTCACTGAAATCGAATACCACCCAGTGATCCGCCAAAGCGGCGGCTGCCGAACGGCCAGGGCCTGGATCCGGCCGGGCGGTACGGTCTGCGCGCGGGTGTCCAGCAGTCCGGAGCGAATCCTGATGCCCTCCCGTGACACGGAGGCGCGGAAGTTGAACCCCGAACTGAACAGGCCCCAGTACGCGCTGCCGAAACCGAAAATGATGGGCACCATGGCGGCGATGGACGCGGCCTCGCCCGTGAGGGCGGTCAGGACAATTACTGCCGCGACGGCCAGCATCAAAAAGACGGTGGTCCCGGACAGCAATACGGAGGCAATCACGCGGCTGGCCGACAGAGCCAGCACCTGCTGTTCGCCAGGCACCGTTGCGTCGTCACCGGCGCCGCTGCCGCCGTCGGACTGTTTTTCGTCGGCACCGGAGGCGTCGTTCAGGATCCGTGCCCGAAGCTGTTGTGCGTCCGGCAGGCGGAGGAACGCCAGGCGCACTGCGGACTCACCGGCGTCGGCTACCTCAAAACGCAGTTCGGCCAGCCCGAAAATCCGTGCGAGCAAGGGCTGGACAATGTCGATGGCCTGCACCCGGTCCAGCCGGGCCTGGCGTTGGCGGCGCACCACCACGCCCGAACGTACCCGGATGTGATCATGGGTGAGCTGGTAGCGCGTAAACCACCAGGACAGGAAGAAGGCGCCGGCAATAACCACCAGGGCGATCCCCAGCGCCAGGACTGTCCAGAACAGCGCCCTGCCTGCGGGCAGGTCCATGCCGCCGCCGGAGAACCACGACTCCACCTGGTCCCTGCCCACGAAATAGGCGAGGGCGGCCAATGCTATCCAACCGCGGACCAGCGGGGAGACCGGGTGCACCCTTTTCCACTCGGGTTCGGTCCCGGTTGCCGGATCGGTGCCGGCGGTTCCGGGATCCTCGCCCGGAACGCGGGCGGCGCCGGCGGTCACAGCCCGGCCAGCTGCGCTTCGCCGCGGGCGGACAAGTGCTCCCGCAGGCGGGCACCCTCGTCGGTCGGCAGCCCGGCAATGCCGGCGTTGGTGCCCGGGGCGGCGGTATGGAGTTTCAGCGTGCACAGCCCGAAGGCCCGTTCCAGGGGTCCCACTGCGACGTCCACGTACTGCATCCGGCCGTAGGGAACCACCAGGGTGCGCTGGAAGAAGATGCCCCGGCGAAGCAGCAGGTCCTCGTTGCGCTCGGCGTAACCGATCGCACGGACCTGGCGGGGAAGCAGGAGTCCGCGCCACAGCAGGGTTACGGCAAAGAAGATGGGCAGCCCCCACGCCAGCCACGCCGGATACCCGGGCCAGATCCCGGTGAGGCGCAGCACCAGCGGAAGGCCGGTCACCACCAGCGTGATCACGGTTTCAATGCCCCAGCTCAGCAGCCTCAGCCGCAGGTACTTCGGCGAGACGCGCTGCCACTGCACCGCTGAGGGGTCAATAGCCTCGCTAGGCATATTCTCCACCATCCCCCGAACCATCCCCCGTGCCATTCACCGTGCCGTTCCCCGCTCCGCCTCCGGAGCCGGGCCCGGTGCCGTCCTTGTCGACAGGAGGCAGCTTACAGAACCGCTCTACGATAAGCCCCGTGGCAATCATCAGGATCCCGCCTACGCTGACCGCGAGGGCGGACCAGGTACCCGCGTGGCCCGGCCGCAGCGACCACAGGGGCAGCTGGGTGAGGAAGATTGCGGCATGCCAGCCAAGCAGCAGGGCGCCGGCGTAGGCGAGTGCCTGCGCCAGGACAACCGTACGGGCGGCCGCAAGGGGATCCAGATTCCGGTCCCGCCGGCCGTTACGCCAACTGCGCACCCGCAGTCCGAGGAAGAGGGTGGCACCGGCCACCAGGATGATGGCCACCAGCGCCACCGAGCTCAACACGGGTGCTGGATAGCCGTTTTCCGACAGGAAGAAGTTCGCGGCCCAGCCCACAACGCCGGCAACGAGGCCGATGACGGCCAGCCACCGGTATTGGATGCTGCTCACGAGCTCATTCTCCTTCGAAGACTTCGAGTCCGGGAAGGTCCTCGGCACGGGCGGCCAACTCGGCCACGGGCACCGAATCCAGCCGGGCGTCGGGTTCCATCCAGGCCCAGGGCTGCAGGACGAAGGCCCTCGCCGCTGCACGGGGGTGCGGAATGATGAGGTCCTCATCATTCAGGTGCAGGTCCCCGTACGTGATGATGTCGACGTCGAGGGTCCTCGGGCCCCACCGGACAATGCGTTCGCGGTGGTGGCGTGCCTCGACGGCCTGGCAGTGCGCCAGCAGGGCGTGCGGTTCGAGGTCGGTTTCGATCGCCACCACGAGGTTGAGGTAGTCAGGCTGTTCAGGGCCGCCGACCGGACGTGTGCGGACTACGGGGGAAACGGCGCTCAGCCGTACCTGCGGATGGTCGGCCAGCTCCGCTACCGCTGAGGAGAGAGTGTCCCGGCTTTCCCCGAGGTTGCTTCCGAGGGCAAGGACGGAATGGACGGCACTCATGCGCGCTCCCGGTGGATAGTGACCGCAACATCGCCGAACTGCACCGTGATCGGTGCCTTCGGCTTATGCACGGTGACCTCGACTGCGGCAAGGACGGAGAAGGAAGCAAGGACGGCGTCCGCAATCCGGGCCGCCAGCGCCTCGATCAGGTTCAACGGTTCCCCTGTGATGATCTGCACCACGCGTTCGGCAACCTCGCCGTAATGCGCCGTCAGCGTCAGGTCATCCGTGGCCGCTGCCGGCCCCAGATCGGTGAACAGGACCAGATCCACAACGAAGGGTTGCCCGTCCCGCCGCTCGTGGGGAAAGACACCGTGGAAACCGGTGGCAGTGATGCCGCTTAGGGTGATCCGGTCCCTCAGCGCCGGTCCGGAAGCTCCCGTGCTCAGCATCCGGCTACCCTTTCCAGGCTGCGGCGACTTTTACGGCGTCGAGGCTGGCCGGGACGTTGTGCACGCGCACTGCCCAGGCGCCGGCGGACGCCGCCAGTGCGGACACCGCGACCGTGGCGTTGTCGCGTTCCAGCGGCTGGGCCGCCTTCCCGTAGCTGGTGAGCAGCGAGCCGAGGAAACGCTTGCGGGATGCACCGATAAGCACGCGGTGGCCCAAGGCGTTGAGACGGCCGATTCCGCGCAGCAGCTCCCAGTTCTGTTCGCCGTCCTTGGAGAAGCCCAGCCCGGGGTCGAGGATGATCTGTTCGGGGGCGGCACCGGCGGCGTAGAACCGGTCACGGACCTTCAGCATTTCCGCTGCCACCTCTTCGACGACGTCGGCGTAGCTGGCGTTGGGGTCATTGCTGCGGACATTGCCGCGGCTGTGCATCAGGATGTAGGAGACCCCCGTACGCGCAACAAGCCCGGGCATCTGAGGATCGGTTTCGGTGCCGGACACGTCATTGATGATCGCGGCGCCGGCTTCAATCGCCTTTTCCGCCGTGGCGGCATTCATGGTGTCGATGCTGACGAGTGCCCCTGCACGGACCATGGCCTCGACCACGGGCAAGACCCGTGCCTGCTCCTCCTCCGGGGAGATGCGCACGGAGTCAGGCCGGGTGGATTCGCCGCCGACGTCGATGATGTCTGCGCCTTCGTAGTGCATCTTCAGCCCCGCACGGATGGCTGCGTCAGTATCGGCGAATTGCCCGCCGTCACTGAAGGAATCGGGGGTGACGTTCAGGACGCCCATGACCAGGGTGCGGTCGGCGGGAAGGTCGGAGAGCTTGCGCGCCCTGCGGGCGGGCCGCACTACGGGCAACGGGGAGGTTGCCGGGCCGGTGCCGGGTGCGGCAGCGAGTGAATCCATGGTGGTCCTATCGTCCTAGTATCAGGCTCATTGCTTCTGCGCGGGTCGCGGTCTCGCGCAGCTGGCCGCGCACCGCCGAGGTCACGGTTTTGGCGCCTGGCTTGCGTACCCCGCGCATCGACATGCACAGGTGCTCGCATTCAATAACCACTATGGCACCGCGGGGGGAAAGATTGGTCATCAGTGCGTCCACGATCTGGGTGGTCAACCGCTCCTGGACCTGGGGCCGGCGGGCGTAGATGTCAACCAGCCGGGCGAGCTTCGACAGTCCGGTCACTTTGCCCTCGTGGGAGGGGATGTAGCCGATGTGCGCGGAGCCGTGGAAGGGCACGAGGTGGTGCTCGCAGGTGGAATAAAAGGGAATGTCCTTGACCAGGACCATTTCCTCATGGTCCAGGTCAAACGTGGTGGCCAACAGGTCCGAGGGGCTCTGGTGCAGTCCGGCGAAAATCTCGGTGTAGGACTTGGCCACTCTGCTGGGGGTTTCCCGTAAACCGTCACGGTCCGGGTCCTCCCCGATCGCGAGGAGGATCTCCCGGACCGCCCGTTCAATCCTTGGCCGATCCACCGGGGAATCCGCTGCCGCTACGGCGGTCAGTAGGTCATCATCGAAATCCGTCACTGGTCGATCCTATCGCGCCGGCACTTCGTTCCCCGGCGATGCCGGGCGGCCCCGCAGGGCCGCCCGGGCCTACGCCTCGGGGGGCGTGCTGCCGTTGCTTCCGCTCCGGCCGGGATGGCTGCCGTTCCCGCTGCCCTGGGGCAGGCCGTTGCTGGACACATCGAAGTCCTGCGGCAGGTCGGCGTCGGCAATCTGGTCCTGGGGAGCAACCGAGGCCGGATCCGGGGCACCGATTTCCTTCGCCTGGCGCCGTTCCTTCTGGGAGACCACCGGCGGCATGCTGTGCACGGGGCGGGTGGGCTTGGACAGCCAGACCTCCCGGACATCGCGCTTGCGCACATCGGAGAAGACCTCGGCGATCTCCGCCTGGTTCAGCGTCTCCCGCTCCAGCAGCTCCAGCGCGAGCCGGTCGAGGACGTCGCGGTTCTCGGTGAGGATCTGGTACGCCTCGTCATGCGCGTTGTCCAGCAGGCGCCGGACCTCCTCGTCGACCACGTAGGCCACCTGGTCGGAGTAGTTACGTTCCTGGCTCATGTCCCGGCCCAGGAACGGCTCGCCGCCGCCCGAGCCGAGCTTGACCGAACCGATTCGCTCGCTCATGCCGTACTGGGTGACCATCTTGCGGGCCGTGGAAGTGGCCTTTTCGATGTCATTGGAGGCACCCGTGGAAGGGTCGTGGAAGACAATTTCCTCCGCGACGCGGCCACCCATTGCGTAGGCGAGCTGGTCCAGGAGCTCGTTGCGTGTCACCGAGTACTTGTCATCCTGCGGCAGGACCATGGTGTAGCCGAGTGCCCGGCCGCGCGGCAGGATGGTCACCTTGGTGACCGGGTCCGTGTTCCGCAGGGCCGCAGCCACCAGCGCGTGTCCGCCTTCGTGGTAGGCGGTGATCTTGCGTTCAAGTTCCTTCATCACGCGGCTGCGCTTCTGCGGGCCGGCAATCACGCGGTCAATCGCTTCGTCCAGTGCGCGGTCGTCAATAAGGTCCGCGTTGGAGCGGGCGGTCAGCAGTGCTGCTTCGTTCAGGACGTTGGCCAGGTCCGCACCGGTGAAGCCCGGAGTCTTCCGTGCCACGGTTTCGAGGTCCACGCCGGGAGCCATTGGCTTGCCCTTGGCATGGACCTGCAGAATGTGCAGGCGGCCCTGCATGTCGGGGGCCTCGACACCGATCTGGCGGTCGAAGCGGCCCGGGCGCAGCAGTGCCGGGTCCAGGACGTCGGGCCGGTTGGTGGCAGCGATCAGGATGACGTTGGTGTTGCCGTCGAAGCCGTCCATTTCCACCAGCAGCTGGTTCAGCGTCTGCTCGCGTTCGTCGTTTCCGCCGCCGACGCCGGCGCCGCGGTGGCGCCCGACGGCGTCGATTTCGTCCACGAAAATGATGGCCGGGGCGTTGGACTTGGCCTGTTCGAAGAGGTCACGGACGCGGGAGGCGCCCACACCCACGAACATTTCAACGAAGTCGGAGCCGGAGATCGAGTAGAACGGCACACCGGCCTCGCCGGCGACGGCGCGGGCCAGCAGGGTCTTACCGGTGCCGGGAGGGCCGTAGAGCAGCACACCCTTGGGGATCTTTGCGCCCACGGCCTGGAACTTGCCCGGATCCTGCAGGAATTCCTTGATCTCGTGCAGTTCCTCGACGGCTTCGTCGGCGCCCGCGACGTCGTCGAAGGTCACCTGGGGCATGTCCTTGTTGGTCAGCTTGGCCTTGGACTTGCCGAACTTCATGACCTGCGAGCCGCCGCCCTGCATGCGGGACATCAGGAACCAGAAAATCAGGCCGATGATGATGAACGGCAGGAACAATCCGAGGAAGCTGGTGAACCAGTTGGTCTGCACCGGCTGGTCCGTGTAGTTTGCCCCGGAATTGTTAACCGCCTCGACTATTTCCTCGCCGCGCGCAGTGCTGAAGTAGAACTGGACGTCAGTGACGCCCTTGTCATCAACGCCGCTGTCATTCAATGTCAGGTCGACACGCTGTTCGCCGTCATAGATCTTCGCCTGCGAGACTTTGTCCTGCTCGAGAAGCTCTATGCCTTCCTTGGTGTCCACCTGCGTTGCCCTGGTGGTACTAAGGCTCGGCACGAGGATCAAAAGAGCGGCCACTGCCAGCGCGATCCAAATGAGCGGGCCCTTGAAGAAGTTCTTGGATTTCATTCGACGTCAGGGCTAATGCCCCGTCCCTCCTGGTCAACAACGCTGGTATGCGCGGAATTTACCTACTAGCTATACACCGTCCCCCAGAAGAACACGGTCCGGGGAGGGGATTAGTTCCCTCAGGGCGTAGAGCATTGCGTCCGTGACTGTCCCCTTCGCAGGGACGGGGAGAAACGGGGCCGGAACCGTTATTCGTAAACGTGCGGCGCGAGGGTACCGATGAAGTCCAGGTTGCGGTACCGCTCTGCAAAGTCCAGGCCGAAACCGACCACGAACTCGTTGGGGATTTCATAACCGACGTACTTAACGTCGATTTCCACCTTGGCTGCATCCGGCTTGCGCAGCAGGGTGCAGATTTCCACGCTGGCAGGGCCGCGGGATTCCAGGTTGGCGCGCAGCCAGGAGAGCGTCAGGCCGGAGTCGATAATGTCCTCGACAATCAGCACATGCTTGCCCAGCAGGTCCGTCTCAAGGTCCTTGAGGATACGGACGACGCCGGAAGACTGGGTGCCGGAGCCGTAGGAGGACACTGCCATCCAGTCCATCGTGACGTGGCTGTGCAGGGCGCGGGAGAGGTCAGCCATCACCATCACGGCTCCCTTGAGGACGCCGACCAGCAGTACGTCGCGGCCGGCATAGTCGCGGTCAATTTCGGCCGCCAGTTCATTGATCCGGGTTTGGATCTGTTCCTTGGTGTAGAGAACGTGCTTGAGATCTGACTGGACGTCGTGTGAATCCACGAATGACTCCCGGGTGCGAAGTGTTGCAGCTTGGATGTTAGGTGCTGCTCTTTTTCCTAAAAACAAGATTGCCATAGCTTGGGGCGCCGTGGTGAACCGATTTGGCGCGCGGCTGGCGGTACACGCTGACTTTCCCCACCAGTTGGACGGGTCCTGCCGACCCGGTGCGCCGCAGCAGCGCCTGGACCGCCGCGAGGCGTTCATAGCTCGGCTGGGCACCGCCGAGTTCAAGCGCGGCGAGGGCCAGTACACGCTGGCGGACGGCGGGGGCAAGGTTCCGCAGCTGCTCTTCAGGCAGCAGCAGCTCCTCGGAATCCGGTTCGTTGCCGGCCGGAACCCAGGCGCGCAGCTCCGCAAACGCCTGCGCCGCGACGGCGTCGAGATAGTCGGCGTCGGCGGAGAGGATACGTGAGGAACGGAACAGCGCTTCGGCGATGCCGGGGCCCAGTTTTTCTTCCAGGAACGGCAGCACTTCGGTACGGACCCGGGACCGGGCATACGCAGGATCCTGGTTGCTGGGGTCGTGCCAGGGATCCAGCCCGGCGTGCTCGCAGATTTCCACCGTCTGTTCCCGGCGCAGGCCCAGGAAAGGCCGCAGGTATTTTCCGCGAACGGCGGGCATGCCGGCGAGGGACCGGGTGCCGGAACCGCGCATCAGGCCCAGCAGCACCTGCTCGGCCTGATCGTCGAGGGTATGGCCCAGCAGGACGGCGTCGGCGTCCAGTTCCTCGACTGCGGCGTCCAGTGCCGCATAACGGACAGTGCGTGCGGCCGCTTCGGGTCCCATGCCGGAGGCCGGCACCTCCACCTTCCGTACAAGGACGGGTTCCAGGCCCATCCCTTCCAGCTTGTCCCGCGCGGCGGCTGCGACGTCGGCACTGCCCGGCTGCAGGGAGTGATCAACGACGACGGCGCCCACCCGGTAGTCCCCCCGCCGGGAGAAGAACGAGGCGGCCAGCGCCAGTGCCAGGGAATCGGGGCCGCCGCTGCAGGCAACCAGAATCAGCGGCGGATGGTCTCCGCCCGGGGCCAGGCCGGCGTCGCGCAGGGTGTCACGGATGCTGTTGCGGGCATCCCCCAGCGTTGGAAGGAGCCGCTTGCGTACCCGCGGCGCCGGTCGGGCAGATGCTGCTGTTCCCTCTGCCGAGCCGGAGGTGTTGAGGTTTTCGTCGAGCACGTTTTGTTACAGTCCCATCCGGGCGATCCATAGGTCCGCGGAGTGGATCTCCGCTTCGGTCGGGAGGTTTTCGGGGCGCTCCCACACCCGGTTAAAGCCTTCCATGCCCACCTGGTCGGTGACGGCACGGACAAAGCGCGCGCCGTCGCTGTACTGGCGCATCTTGGCATCCAGCCCCATGATCTGGCGGAAGAAGCGGTCAATCCAGGTGCGCTTGGCGCCGCGGTTATTGAACCGCTGCCGGATGGTTTTGACGCTGGGCACGATGCTCGCATCCACGGCGTCCATGACCACATTTGCGTGGCCTTCCAGGAGCGACATCACTGCCGTCAGGTGGGAGAGCCGTTCCTTGTCCTCCGGATCCTGCAGCAGGGAGAGCAGGTCCACGGACTTGTGCGGCACGCCGTCCGCATCCACGCCGCCCTTGGGTGCTGCCAGCGCCTTCACGGCGGAGCCCAGCCGCTCGGAAATGGTCTGCGCCTTGTCCATCATGCCGTTGGAGAGCTGGCTGATCTGCTCCAGCATGTGGGTCCGCAGCCACGGCGCGGCTGCGAACTGCACCCGGTGCGTCTGCTCGTGCAGGCAGACCCAGAGCCGGAAGTCGGCGGGGTCCACGTTCAGTTCACGTTCCAGCGTGACGATGTTCGGGGCCACCAGCAGCAGGCGTCCGCCGGGTTTGCCGACGCCGCCCAGGGCGGCGAAGGGATCGTACTGGCCCAGGACCTTGCTCGAGAGGAAGGCGAGGATGGTGCCCAGCTGCGCGCCGGTCATGGTTCCGCCCAGTGCCGTGTTGGCGGCGGCCAGCTGTTCCGGGCGGGTTTCAGCCAGATGCTGCAGGGCCGGTCCCATCAGCACCGAGAAGCTCTGCGAGTTGGCTCGGGCCCAGGATGCCCGGTCCACAATCAGCACGTCCGAGTCCCGCAGGTCCCGGGCCGCTTCCAGTCCGGTGATGCGGTGAACGTGCGCAACGGAGGCGTCAGCGGCGGCCCGCAGGTCCGCCACGGCGTCGCGGATCTCGCGGGCGGACATCTTCGGTCCGGGCGCTACCATGGCCGCTGCGGTGGAAGCTGCCAGGTCCCAGTTCACCAGCGACGGTGCCCCGCCGGCGGACGGGTGGGTGTCGGTATTTTTCCCTGCAGGGGCGGAAGGTGCCGGGACAGGGGTCGGACGGCTTCGCTCGTTGCTCTCCATTGCTCCATTCGACCACATTGCCTTCCGGCACCACACCACCTTGGGGGAACGGAGCGTCTGCCCGGTGTTACCGGCACCCGCATCCGGCCAGCACGGCTGCCGCGGAATCCACAGCGTCCCGTGCCTGCTGGGTGTTTCCGTTCAGGCCGCTGGCTATGAAAGTGAAGGCAAGTACCCGGCCATCCGCGTCGGCGGCGTACCCGGTCAGCGCGGTGACCGCCAGCAGGGTTCCCGTCTTGGCCCGCACAATCCCCGCCGCTGCGGAATCGGCTGTCTCGTCATACCGCCCGGCCAGTGTTCCGCTCAGGGCCGCAACGGGCAGTCCGCCGGCGACGGCGCGCAGATCGGGGTCCGTAGTGGTGAGGAGGATCTGCATCAGCGAGGTCAGCTGCGCGGCGGACACCGAAGTTTCGCCGGACAGGCCGCTGGTATCCCCGAGCACCATTGCTCCGGCATCCACCCCGAGGGCGGCCACCTCGGCCTTAACTGTTTCAATTCCGCCGGCAAAGGATGCCTCACGGTCCGTGGCTGCCGCACTGAGCCGGGCCAGCACCTCCGCCAGGTAGTTGTCCGAGTTCAGCAGCATGTAGTCGACCTGTTCGGCCAGCGGTGCGGAGCGGACCTCGGCGAGGGCAACAGCGCCTGCCGGAGCGGTGCCGCGTTCAACAGACAGCTCAACGTCGATGCCCTTGGGTGCAAGGGCAGCGGCGAGCGCGGTGCGGTAGGACTCTCCGGCGGACAGGGCGGCGTCGCCAACGCGGGGTCCCGGCCCGGTGCCCTCCTCTGCCCACGCCGAGCTCACCGCAAGGGAATGGATCGGGGCGATCTCGCCCGCCGCGACGTCGGCTTCCCCCCACGCGTCCGAGAGTGCCGGGCCGGTGAACAGCGAATCATCCACCAGCACCTTCACTGGTCCTGCGGTTTCCTTTGCGGCAAGCGCCGCGGCGGTCTGTTCGGCCAGGGTGGCCAGCCCGGCGTGGCCGGCCACGGACTCGGGATCTGAATCCCCAGCGGTCAGCAGCACATCGCCGCCGCCGCGGAGGACCACCGTGCCCGGGTCTTCCCCCGGCAGGGCGGCGGTGGGGAAGCGCGTGTCGCCGTCCATCGCGGACAGCGCCGCTGCGGCGGTCAGGACCTTGAGGCTTGAGGCGGGGGCCAGCCCGGTGGCGCCGTCGCGCTCATAAAGCACGGTGCCGGTGAGCGCGTCCTGCACCACGGCGGAGAAGGTGCCGCTTCCCTCCACGGCCAGTTCGGCGTCGAGCAGGCGGGCCAGCTGCTCGACGTCCGGCATCGGATCCGACGCCTTCGGAGCAGTTACCAGTGCGCTGTCCTTAAGCTTCACGGGTGCCTGCTGGTAGCGGGGAACCACCTCGGCGCGCTGCACCCGGGGTTCGGTCAGGGACTGGGCAACCGGAGGGAGGGCATAGCAGGCCAACGGGACCAGCAGCACTGCGAAGGCCAGGGCCAGCAGAGTGCCGGAGAACATCCGAGACATGTCCCACCGACTCTTTCATTTCCGCCGGCTTGCCCGGCCCGTTTCGGCCCTGCACACGTTCTGTGCACAGGACATATATCTTTAAGACTAGACCGACGCCGGTGCCCGCCCCGATCTTTCCGGTCGCGGGGCATGCCGGCGCATGATCGTCAGCCAAATCTTTCCAGTGGTTCCTCAGCGGGCCACGCCAGTGAGGAGTCGCAATGCCCGAAACGCCCATGACGCTCGACGTCACCATCGAGATCCCCAAGGGATCCCGGGTCAAGTACGAAATTGACCACGAAACCCACCGCCTGCGCCTGGACCGGGTCCTGTTCACGTCCATGGCCTACCCCACCCACTACGGGTACTTCGAGAACACCCTCGGCGAGGACGGCGATCCCCTGGACGCGCTGGTGATGCTCCAGGACTTCGACCTGATGCCCGGCGTACTGGTGGAATCCCGCCCCATCGGCGTGTTCAACATGGTTGATGACGGCGGCGGCGACGCCAAGGTCCTCTGCGTTCCCGTGGACCCGCGTTTTAACCACATCCAGGACATCTCGGACGTCTCCGACTTCCTGCTCGACGAGATCAAGCACTTCTTCACGAAGTACAAGGACCTGGAGCCGGGCAAGTGGGTCGAAGCCGCTGACTGGGCCGGCCGCGAGGACGCCGAAGCCGAGGTCAAGGCCTCCCTGGAGCGCTACCAGGCACACGGCGAAGGCCACGAAGAGGACGAGGCCCAGGGCCGCGACGTCGACGCCAACCCCGTCAACAACTAGTTCTTCCTGCCGGCCCTGCCGGTACGACGGCGGTGCGTCCCTTACGGGGCGGCCGCCGTCGGCGTTTAACGCGGCAAATCTCAGTTGCCGCCCGCCTTGCGCCGCGCCCATGCGCGCAGGTCTCCCGCGTGCGTCCTGGCCGGGACCACCGCCACCAGCACGGCAACGGCAAGGACAATCCAGCTGGAGGTCAGCCATGCCGCCCACAGGCCCAGGAGGACGATGCCTGCCCCGAACAGCAGGGGAAGCAGCGGGCGGCGGTCCGGGCGGGGTGCTTGCTCCTGGCTGGTCATGCGCCCGACTCTACCGTGGTGCCGGCCCGGGCGCGCCACAACCGCATTCGGTTGTTTTCCGCCGGAGTCTGACATGCTGATGCCATGCATTTTGTGCTGACCATCAACCAGCGGGACACCCGGGAGGTCGGGGACCTGGTTCCGGACCTGATCCGCTCCCTTCGGCATCTGCCTGCTGCCGTTCCCTTCCAGCGCACCGTCGGTGACGAAGCCCAAGGGGTACTGACCGATGCGGCCACCGCGGTGGAAGCCGCGCTGACAGCGATCCGGCAGCGCCGCTGGCACGTGGGCGTGGGGGTGGGCGAGCTCCAGGTTCCCCTCCCGGAGAATCTGGCTGATGCGCGGGGCTACGGACTGGTCTATTCCCGGCGTGCCGTGGAGCGCGCCCAGCGCACCGGCGACCGTGTGCCGCTGGCGGTGGAGGGGCCGGATGCGGAACTGGCGGCGGAGGCGGAAGCCGTGCTGCGCCTGCTGGGCCTGATTGTGGCCGCCCGCTCCGAGGCCGAGTGGAAGGTGCTGGACCTCATGACCCCGGGAGCGCGCGGGCAGCAGAAATTCGTGGCCCAGGAACTGGGAATCACCGCACAGGCCGTGAGCAAGGCGGTGGTCCGGTCCCACTGGAGTGAAGAATGGGCCACCCGCCCGGCCGCCGCGCGGCTGCTGGGACTGGTCTACGGTCCGGCCTCGCTTCCGCCGGCAGCGCTCCCCTACCGGGCGTGAGCTAGGCCGTGCCGTCCAGCACGCTGGACAGCACGCTCGCCGCACCGTCCTCGTAGACCGTGCCGGTGACCTCGGATGCTGCTGCCAGGACCTCGTCCGGTGCCTGTCCCATGGCTACGCCGCGGGCGGCCCAGTCCAGCATCTCGATGTCGTTGCGGCCGTCGCCCAGACCAATGGTCAGCGTCGGGTCGACCTCCAGCCGGCGGCGGACCTGCTCCAGCGCGCTGGCCTTGGTGACGCCGGACGCTGCGATATCCAGCCAGGCGGTCCAGCCCACGGAATAGGTCACGCCGTGCAGGCCGATCGCCTCCACCGCCTCGCCGAATTCCTCTGCGGTGCTGTCGGTGCTGAAAACCACCACGCGGACGGCCTGTGCCTCCAGCATGGACTCAAAGTCCACCGCGAGGGCTTCGGCGCCGAAGCTGGCGTCCTGGAACCGTTCGGTGGACAGGAAGCGCCCTTCCGCATCCTCCAGGGCGAATTTTGCGGTGGGAAGCTTTGCCCGCAGCGCGGCCAGTGCCGGTTTCGGGTCGAAGACCACACGGTCCATAACTTCGTAGCCGTCTTCGAGGGCGGGATCCAGGCGCAGGGTTACGGCACCGTTGGAGCAGACGCAGTATCCCTTGGTCAGACCCAGGAGTTCGAGGATGGGCAGCGCGGCGCCGTAAGACCTGCCGGTGGCCACCACCAGGTGATGACCTGCTTCCGAGGCCTTTCGGGCGGCCTCGCGCACGCCCGGGGACATGTGGCCGTCATGGTCTACGAGGGTTCCGTCTACGTCGAGGGCTACCAGGTGTCGCTTGTCAGGGGTTCGCTGGTCTTCGATGCCAGCGGTACTCAAAGTTGTCATCGTTTTATCTAAGCAGATGGGCAAGGAAGGCGGCTAGGACAGCTGCCACAGGACCGGACCGGCGGACAGGGTTGATGCGCGGCCGGGCGAACGACGGCGGGACCCCGGGCAACGCCCGAGGTCCCGCCGTCGCTGCATGGAGCTAGAGGACCGGAAGGACTTCCAGGCCGCCCAGGTACGGCTGGAGCGCAGCCGGGACATTAACGGAGCCGTCCGGGTTCTGGTGGTGTTCCAGAATGGCGACGATCCAGCGGGTGGTGGCCAGCGTTCCGTTCAGGGTGGCCACGGCACGGGTGCCCTTGCCTTCAGCCTGCCGTTCACGGATGTTCAGGCGCCGGGCCTGGAAAGTGGTGCAGTTGGAGGTGGAGGTCAGCTCGCGGTAGGCATTCTGGGTGGGAACCCAGGCCTCGCAGTCGAACTTCCGTGCCGCGGACATGCCCAGGTCGCCGGCAGCCGTGTCGATGACCCGGTAGGGCAGTTCGACCTTGGCCAGCATTTCCTCTTCCCAGGCCAGCAGCCGCTGGTGCTCTTCCGCTGCATCCTCCGGCCGGGTGTAGACAAACATTTCCACTTTGTTGAACTGGTGGACGCGGATGATGCCGCGGGTGTCCTTGCCGTGCGAGCCGGCTTCGCGGCGGTAGCAGGAGGACCAGCCGGCGTAGCGGACGGGGCCGCCGTCCAGCTCGAGGATTTCGTCTGCGTGGTAGCCGGCCAGCGGCACCTCGGAGGTGCCCACGAGGTACAGGTCGTCTTCGGCCAGGCGGTAGATCTCGGCGTCGTGCGCGACGTCGAAGCCGGTACCCTGCATCGTCTCGGGGCGGACCAGGGTGGGGGTGATCATCGGGACGAATCCGGCCTTCACAGCCTGGTCCATCGCCATGTTCAGCAGTGCCAGTTCGAGGCGGGCACCGACGCCGCGCAGGAAGTAGAAGCGGGAGCCGGAGACCTTGGCGCCGCGTTCCATGTCGATGGCGCCGAGCAGCTCGCCGATTTCCAGGTGGTCGCGGGGCTTGAAGCCCTCGGCCTCGAAGTCGCGGGGCTTGCCGACGGTCTTGACTACCTCGAAATCGTCCTCGCCTCCGACCGGAACACCGTCGGACACCAGGTTCGGGATCCGGCGCAGCAGCGCGTCGGATTCGGCCTGGATGGCGTCAGCCTCGGCGCCGGCGGCCTTGACCGCGGCAGCCAGTTCCTTCACCTCGGCCAGCAGGGCCTGCTTCTCTTCACCCTTGGCGGCGGCGACACGCTTGCCGAAGGCGTTCTGCTCGGCGCGCAGGGTCTCGTAGCGGGTCCGGGCGTCGCGGCGGGAGGCGTCAGCGGAAATGATCGCGTCCACAAGGCTCTCGTCGGCCAGCCGGGCGCGCTGCGAGGCTCGGAATTTTTCGGGGTTTTCGCGGAGCTCATTTACATCGATCACGTCTCAAGGGTACCCAAAACCTGCCGGGCCTTTGCCCTGCGGGGCGGCGGCTATTCTGGGAGGCATCATGCCCGTTGAAATTACCCTCCTCCTTGTCCTCGTCGCCGCCCTGTTGGCCTCCGCCGCAACCTGGGCCATTGCCGGCACCCGAAGCAGGCGGCGGGCGGCGGCGGACGCTTCGGTGTTCGCCCCGCGCGGAGCGGCCCACCAGCGGGTGGCGATGGTCGTGAACCCGGTCAAGGCGCTTGCTGCCGACGCCGAGGCGCTGCTGCGGGCTTCCTGCGAGCTCGCAGGCTGGGATCCGCCGCTGATCCTGGAAACCACAGTGGACAGCCCGGGCTACCTGCAGGCGCTGCAGGCACTGGAGTCCGGGGCCGACGTCGTCCTCGCCGCGGGCGGCGACGGCACCATCCGCGAGGTCTCGCGCGCGGTCGCGCATTCCGGTGCCGCCCTGGGCCTGATCCCGCTGGGCACCGGCAACCTCCTTGCCAGGAACCTGGATATCTCCGTGGCGGACCTGGCGGGAAACATCCGCAACTCGCTGCACGGGGATGTGCGGCGGATCGATATGGCCGACATTGTGCTCGAAGACGCCTCCACGGGCGGGCGTTCCCACAATGCATTCCTGGTGATGGGCGGGATCGGCCTGGATGCCCAGGTAATCGCCGCCACCAGGGATGAGCTCAAGAAGCGCGTGGGCTGGCTGGCCTACAGCGAAGCCGGCGTCCGCCTCCTGCCGGGGCGGCGGACACGGATGACCGTGAGCATAGACGACGGTCCGGCGCAGTCACAGAAGGTGCACAGCGTGCTGGTGGCCAACACCGGACGCCTGCCCGCCGGAATCGATTTCATTCCCGACGCCGTGGTGGATGACGGGCTCCTGGACGTCGTCATCATCAGCCCGCGCAGCGTCCTGGGCTGGGCCTGGGTGGCGGGCAAAGTAATGACGCGCTACCCCAAGGACCTCCCGGTGATCCGGCACCACCGGGTCCGGAAAATCACGGTGACCGTCGCGGAACCCACCCAGACGCAGCTCGACGGCGACCTGACCGGACCCGCCACCACCATCACCGTGGAGGTGGACGCCGGCGCCCTGCTGGTCCGGGTGCCGCCCTCGCCCGTCCTGCCGCCGGAGGCATAGAAACGGCGCCGCACCGGTGGGTGCAGCGCCGTTTCGCAGGAAGGCGTTACTTGCCGTCCTGGGTGCCCTCGGAGTCGGTGTAACCGCCTTCGCGGTCCTTATCCGTCTTGGCGCCGTCTGCGGCGGTGTACTTGCCTTCGTCCTCGCTGGGGGAGGCCTGCTCGCGGATCAGCGCCTCTTCCTCGGCAAAGCGGATGTCGTTGCCCTGGTCGCCGACATCGCCGCGGTAGTTATCGTCATTGGTGGAAACACCGCTGGGCTTCGGGTCCTTGAGCTGCTCTTGTTCGTTGGGGTACTCGCTCATGCCGGCACCTTCCTTCTTGGGGTGGTTGTCCAGTGCGCCAATACTGCGCGCGCCTTCCATCAGCATACTTATCGCCGGTGCCTGCGGAAACCCGGTTAATCCTCGAGCATCATCCGGGTTGCGGTCTCCGAAGCGGAGAACCCCGTCACGGGGATGACCTGGTCGTCGAAGAAACGGTCCACCACGCGGGGGTCGATGTAGGACTTGCGGGCGATCGCCGGGGTGTTGCCCAAGTGCTCCGCCACGTCGCGTGCGGTGGCCGCCACGGCCTTCTGCTTCACCCGATTGGTGGCGGCTGCCGGCGCCATCCGGGCCAGGGACATGGCCGCCACCACCGTGGCCTGCCAGGTGCGGAAGTCCTTGGCACTGAATTCTCCGCCCGTGACTTCCTTCAGGAAGGCGTTCAGCTGGGCCGCATCGACACTGTGCCAGGCACCGTCAGCCCCGAGGTAGGCCAGCGCCGTGTCCGCATCCGGGCGGCGGAGCATCGGTTCGAGGGCGGCCGCGAGGTCGGCATCCTTGATGGAGGTGTGCCATTCCTGCCCGCTCTTGCCGGGGAAGTCGAAGCGCACTTCCGTTCCGTCCAGCCGCACATGCTCGATCCGCAGGGTGGTGGTGCCGTAGGAACCGTTGGCCTCCGCATAGCGGGTGCCGCCCACGCGCAGCGCGCCGGCGTCGACAATCCGCAGGGCTGCCGCCAGGGCACGTTCCGAACCGCAGCCCTCGGCGCGCAGATGCTTGGTGATCAGGCGGCGGGCCGCCGGAAGGGACTGGGCGAAGGCGAGGGCGCGGTCGAATTTCTCCCGGTCCTTCATCTCACGCCACTGCGGGTGGTACATGTACTGCTTACGTCCGGCGGCGTCGGTTCCCGTCGCCTGGATGTGGCCGTTGGGGTACGGGCTGATCCAGACATCCGTCCAGGCCGGCGGAATGGCCAGCGAACGGATCCGGGCCACGACCGTCCGGTCGGTGATGACGTTGCCGCGGACGTCCCGGTAACTGAACCCCTTGCCCCAGCGGCGGCGGGAGTAACCGGGATGTTCGCAGTTGCTTCGCCGCAGACGGCCCATGATGCGTCCCTTTCACCCGCTGCGGACCGGTTCGGCCGCAGGTTCCAGCCCTAGTATCCGTTCAGCAGGGACTCGAACCAAATATCAGCGGCCCGAAAAGCCTCGTCACTGGTGTGCCGGGGTATCTCCGACTCGCGGTGGTCCGCGCGCGGATATGAGCCCAGGAAACGCAGTTCCGGGCTGATCCGGTGCAGGCCCTTCAATGCATCCGCCATCCGGGCATCCGCAATGTGGCCGTCAGCGTCGATGCTGAAGAAGTAATCACCAAGGAACATACCCGTGGGACGGGACTCGATCCGGCTCAGGTTCACCCCGCGGGTGGAAAACTGGTCCAGGATTTCCATCAGGGCGCCGGGGTGGTCCTCCGGCAGGGGAACCACCAGGGTGGTCTTGTCGGAACCGGTCGGTTCGGGAAGCAGGCCGGGCAGGCTGATCATCACGAACCTGGTCACGGCATCGCGCACATCGCCGATGTCCTCGCGCAGAACTTCCAGCCCGAGCCGCTGCGCCACCAGCGGTGCGCAGATCGCGGCGTCGAAGGACGGATCCGGCTCGCTGAGTTCCACTGCTGCCGCCGCAGTTGAGGAGGCAGGCAAATATTCCGCCTCGGGAATATTTCCTGCGGCCCATTCCCGGCACTGTGCCCAGGCATGGGTATGGGTGGAAACTGTACGGATATCCGCCAGGGCCACCCCCGGACGCGCCGCCAGGACAAACGTGATGGGGACCAGGATTTCCCTCATGATCCGCAGCGAGGCACCGGCGGAAAGCGCATCGAGGGTGGCGCTGACGCCGCCCTCCACCGAGTTTTCAATCGGCACCACGGCAGCCGTGGCCTGCCCGGAGCGCACCATTTCCAGTGCGGAGTTCACGCTGGGCGCCGGAATGCGGACGGCGTCCTGTGCACCCGGGATGGTCAGCAGAGCAGCCTCCGTGAAGGTGCCCTCCGGACCCAGGTAGGCGTAAACTACGGTTTCCCCCAGCGGGCCGCGGTGGTGCGGAGCGGCCTGGGTGTCGGCGGCATGCGTCATTTAACGGTCGGTTCCTGCCCGTTGTCGGAAACCATGGGCTTCCCCGCCTCAAGCCAGGCACCCATCCCGCCGTTAACGTTGACGGCCGAGTAGCCGTTGGCTTCCAGCCACTGCGTGGCCCGGGCGCTTCGGCCGCCGGTGCGGCAGATGACGGCAAGGTCCTGGTCCGGGTCCAGATCATCAAGGGCCTCGGGCAGCCGGTCAAGCGGAATGTGGAGGGCGCCGTCAACATGGCCGGCCTCCCATTCGTAGTCTTCCCGCACGTCGAGGATCTTCGCGCCCTCGGGAATGGTGTCTACGGTTACACTCTGCATCTCACTCATTGCTGCCCTCACTGTCCTACGGGTTGAAAGCTCCGCACCACGCTTCCGGGCGCGCCCGGGCCCGCCGTACGGTGCCGTTTTGTCCAGCCTATAGTGGGACGCGGTCCGAGAGAATAAACGCCCGGACGCCGCCCGCACCGAAAGGCACGCGATGCCCGCTCTCCACGAGATGACCGCCGTCGAACTCCGGGACGCCCTGGCCTCCGGCGGGCTCGGCGCGGAGGAAGCCACCGACCACTATCTGCGGCGCATCGAGGAGCTCAACCCGACTTTGGGGGCCTTCCTCACGCCGACGCCGGAACTCGCCGTCGCCGAGGCGAGGGCTGCGGACGCACACCGCGCCCGGGGCGGAGAGCTGGGACAGCTGCACGGAATGCCGTTGGCGCACAAGGACCTCACCGACGTGGCGGGCGTGCGCACCACCATGGGCAGCGCGGCCCTGGACCCGTGGACAGCCAGGGAGGATGCGCCCCTGCCTGCCGTCCTGCGCCGGGCCGGTGCGATCAGCCTCGGCAAGACGCAGGTACCCGAATTCGGACTCAGCAGTTACAGCGAAAACCGGGTCGGCCCGCCGGCGCGGAACCCGCGCGATCCGCGGCTCAGCCCCGGGGGATCCTCCGGCGGCAGCGCAGCAGCAGTCGCCGCCGGGCTGATCCCCTTTGCTCCGGGTACCGACGGCGGCGGCTCGGTACGCATCCCTGCGGCGGCTACCGGCCTGGTTGGCCTGAAGCCCAACCGCGGAAGGATCCCGGCCGGCTCGGGACAGCAGGACCTGGGCCAGTTCGTGGTGGCCGGCCCGCTGGCCCGGAACGCAGCGGATGCGGCACTGCTGCTGGACGCGATGGTCGCCGAACCCCATTACCGTGCCACCAGTGCTGCTCCCGTCACCGGAACGTTCCTTGCGGCTGCGCTGCGGGCCGAGGGCAGGTTCCGGATCGGCGTCAGCACCCGTTCACCCTTCGAATCCAGGTTGGAGATCCGGCTTGATCCCGAGGCACTGCAGGCGCTCGAAACCGGTATCGCGGCCCTGACCGGCGCCGGCCACGATCTGCTGGACGCGGACGTGGTTTATGACGAACGGTATCCGGACGCCTTCCAGGTGGTGTGGACGGCCGGTCTGGCCACCGCCCCCTTGGCACCGGGCGGGGAAGAACGGCTGACCGATCTTGCCGCCGTCATGCGTCAGCGCGCTCTACGGCGCAGTGCCGCGGACCTGGTGGGCGCCGTCGACGTCCTCCGTTCCTTTGAGGCCGAGACCATCCGGCAGTACAGCGGCTACGACATGATCCTGACGCCCACCCTGGCTATGACGCCGCGCCCCCTCGGCTGGTACACCAGCGACGACGCCGGCGCTGGTGACCGGGCGGACGAGGATTATGCCCGGCAGTGCCGGTACTCGCCGTTCACGTCCATGGTCAATGTCTGCGGGCTTCCCGCGATTACCCTTCCGGTGCTGGATACCGCGGCCGGCCTGCCGATGGGTGTCCAGCTGATCGGGCGGCCCGGCGCCGAGGCGGATCTGCTGTCCGTGGCAGCCCAGCTGGGGTACTGACCTAGAAGAGGCCGGCCAGCAGCCGGTCGGATTCCCGCTGCCCCTCGGCATCGAAGGCACCGCCGGTCACGAGCAGCTCGTCCGCACCGGAGGAAGCCACCAGGTCCTCGAGCCTGCCGTGCACTTGTTCCACCGTGCCGTAGACGGAGGTCTCGAGGGTAGTGCGGACCAGGTCCTGCCGCCGTCCGGACAGTTCGGCGGCGCTTTCCGCTGCTGACAGGGCGGGAAACACCCCCTTGGTCCGGGAATCGGCCAGGGCATGCGCCTCGGGCAGCAGCAGTTCCCTTGCCCCTTCCTCGGTGCCGGCCGCAGCGACGTTGACCGCCGCAAGCACGTAGGGCCGGGGAAAACGGTCCGAGGGGCGGAAGGCCGAGCGGTAGCGTTCGAGTGCACCTGTCTGCCCGGCGCTGTTCTGCCGGAACAGCGCCGGGCCGCCGAGGACA
Organism: Arthrobacter jinronghuae; assembly: GCF_025244825.1. Classification (NCBI taxonomy): domain Bacteria; kingdom Bacillati; phylum Actinomycetota; class Actinomycetes; order Micrococcales; family Micrococcaceae; genus Arthrobacter; species Arthrobacter jinronghuae. The sequence goes on along the minus strand of NZ_CP104263.1, from coordinate 76,901 downwards.
ACGCCCAGACCCGCCCGGGCTGCTATTTCCACTCCTGCTCCGGTGGCAAGCACAAACACCGGCGTTCGGCCGTTGTCCTGCGGGCGGGCGGTGATCGGCGCAGTGCCGTCGAGATAGGTGAGCAGTTCCGCCAGCTGCGCTTCAAATTCCCCTGCCTCGGCCGGCCCCGCCCGCAGTGCCGTCCGCACCGCCGGAGTGAACCCGAGGGAACGGCCCAGGCCAAGATCGATCCGGCCGGGATACAGGGCCTGCAGCGTCGCTGCCTGCTCGGCTACGACCAGCGGCTGGTGGTTCGGGAGCATCACACCGCCGGAGCCGATCCGGATGCTGCGGGTGCGTGCCGCCAGCGCGGCCATCAGGACGGCGGGCGCCGAGCCGGCGATCCCGGCCACGGCGTGGTGCTCGGCAACCCAAAAGCGCCGGTACCCCAGCCGGTCTGCGGATTCGGCACGTTCAAGCACGGCACTAAGCGCATCCGACTCGGGAAATCCTTCGCGGGAGTTTGCGCGGTCAAGGATTGAGACGGGAACACTGAGGCTTGGCATACCCATGCCAACCCCCTGCCTGCTTAGGGAATTCCGGACCGGTCGCGCAAATCGTTCCGTCATGCAGGCCCACAAGCATGTAATGCGGGCAAAAGCATCCGTTTTGCCTGTGATCTTAGGCACTCAGGGATGGCAACCTTCCTTGTCTCCGGCGGATTCTTTCGGATTTGGCTGCTTGACCACCTGCCGAGGGTGGGAATATTAAACTCGTGAGCCATACCCCCAGTACCTCAGGCGTAAAAGAAGCGCGTAAAACCTTCTTCGGCCATCCCCGGATGTTGGCCAACCTCTTCAGCGTTGAGCTGTGGGAGCGATTCTCCTTCTACGGCATGCAGGGCATCCTGCTGTACTACATGTACTACAGCACCACCGACGGCGGCCTCGGCATCGACGAAGCCATTGCCGTCTCCCTGGTCGGCGCCTATGGCGGTGGCGTGTACCTCTCCACCATCCTCGGTGCATGGCTGGCGGACCGCGTCTTCGGCGCCGAACGAGTGCTGTTCTACGCTGCCGCACTGGTCATGCTCGGCCACATTTCCCTGGCTGTCCTGCCGGGCGCCGTCGGACTGGCCGCCGGCCTGATCCTGATCGCCCTGGGCTCCGGCGGTGTGAAGGCCAACGCGACATCGCTCGTCGGCACCCTGTACGACGAAAAGGACCAGCGGCGCGACGCCGGCTTCTCCATCTTCTACATGGGCATCAACATCGGCGCCCTGATCGGCCCGATCCTGACCGGCCTCGCCTGGACCGAATACGGGTTCCACTACGGCTTCGGCCTGGCCGCCATCGGCATGGCCATCGGCCTGGTGCAGTACGGGGTGACCCGGAAGAACCTGCCCGAATCCGCGCACGAGGTAGCCAACCCGCTGCCGAAGCAGCAGTACATGAAGATCAGCCTCATCGCGGCTGCCGCCTTGGTTGTCATCGTGCTGGCCGTTGTCTTCGAGCTGCTGACCGCCAAGAACCTTGCGGTGGTTATGGCGATCCTCGCCATCGTGGCCTCCGTCGCGTACTTCGTGATCATCCTCAGCAGCAAGAAGGTGAACCAGGTGGAACGCCGCCGGGTGTACTCCTTCATGCCGCTCTTTATTGCCAGTGCTGCTTTCTGGGCCTTGTTCCAGCAGCAGTTCACGGTGGTGGCAATGTACGCGGACAGCTCGCTGAACCGCACCATCTTCGGCTGGGAAATGCCGCCGAGCTGGGTGCAGTCCATCAACCCGGTCTTCATCATCATCTTCGCAGCCGTCTTCGCCGGCGTCTGGACCAAGATGGGCGACCGCCAGCCGTCCTCCCCGCTGAAGTTCGCCATGGGCCTGGCCGTCATGGGCCTCGCCTTCCTGGCCTTCATTCCGTTCTCGGGCGGCGCACCGAACAGCACCCCGCTGCTGGCCATGGCCGGGATCCTGCTGCTGTTCACGTTCGCTGAACTGTTCCTGTCCCCGATCGGCCTGTCCGTGGCAACCAAGCTGGCCCCGGAAGTCTTCCGGACCCAGATGGTGGCGCTGTTCTTCCTGTCCGTCTCCCTGGGCACCACCCTGGCGGGCTGGCTGGCCCAGTTCTACGACCCGGCAACCGAAGTCAGCTACTTCACCTTCAGCGGCGTTACCGCGATCATCCTGGGCATTGCCCTGGCTGCGGCCACACCGTCGATCAAGAAGCTCATGGGCGGCGTGCGCTAGCAGGCGGGCACCAAGCGCTTCAACCAGGACGGCGGCACCGGAACTCTCCGGTGCCGCCGTCCTTTTTATGTTGCGTCATTTGCTTGGCGGCGCCCCGCCGGCATGGCTAGGATGGGTGCCAGCTTCAGGAGACACGGCCGCCAAGCTCCGACTTGGCCGTGCACCAACCCCATGCTTCGCGGGTGGTTCGGATGACGAAGCGGCCTGCACCGCCTCTTGGGCATCCGGTGCGGGCAAGAGCACCGATTCCTAAAGGATCACTGCCATGCGCAAAAGCACTGACCGCATTTTGACCACCCACGCCGGTTCCCTCCCCCGGACCCCTGAACTGATCGCCGCGAACGCGGCCCGTGAAACCGACCCCGCGGATACCGGGGGCTACGCGGAACTGCTGCAGGCTGCCGTCGCTGACCTGGTGCGGCGCCAGCGCCAGGCAGGCATCGATATCCCGAACGACGGCGAATACGGGCATGCGATGTCCGCGAACGTCGACTACGGGGCCTGGTGGTCCTATTCGTTCGCGCGGCTTGGCGGCCTGAGTGTTGCCGAGACCGGGATCTGGGACATGGAACCGCACCGCTCGGAGCCGGGCAATGTTGTCCTCACCAGTTTCGGTGACCGCCGGGACCGTCAGCGCTTCTCCGATGCCTACACCGACCCGACCTCCGGTATCACCACCGGGGCGCAGAAGGTCTTCCCCAAGGTCACGGGTCCGGTGGAGTACACCGGGTACGACGCCGTGGCCAGCGACATTGCCAACCTCAAGTCCGGGTTGGCCGCGGCAGGTTTGTCCGAAGGTTTCCTCGCCTCGCTCTCCCCCGGTTCCTGTTCGCGGATTGCCAACGAGTACTACGCCACGGAGGAGGAGTTCATCTACGCCTGCGCGGATGCCATGCGGGAGGAATATCTTGCCATCGTGGACGCCGGGCTGATCGTCCAGATCGATGATCCGTCCATTGCGGAGAACTGGGACCAGATCAACCCCGAACCTTCGGTGGCCGACTACCTCAAGTTCACGCAGATCCGCGTCGAGGCCCTGAACTACGCCCTGCGCGGGCTGCCTGAGGAACAGATCCGCTTCCACCTGTGCTGGGGTTCCTGGCACGGGCCGCACACTACGGACATCGAGTTCCGCCACCTGGTGGACACCCTGCTGCAGATTAACGCCGGGGGCTACAGCTTCGAGGCAGGCAACGTGCGGCATGAGCACGAGTGGCGGGTCTGGGAAGATACCAAGCTGCCGGACGGGAAGGTTCTCATTCCCGGCGTGGTCTCCCACGCCACCAACGTGGTGGAACATCCGGAACTGGTGGCGGACCGGATCGAGCGCTTTGCCCGACTGGTGGGGCGGGAAAACGTTATTGCGTCCACCGACTGCGGGCTGGGCGGCCGGGTGCACCCGCAGATCGCGGCGGCGAAGCTGGAGACCCTGGGAGAAGGCGCCCGGCTGGCCAGCAGCCGGCTCTGGTAGGCCAGGGAACAGGTGGATAGAGTGGCATCGTAAGGGTACTTACGGTGTAACTAAACGCAGAGGAGGCCATCGTGGCTGACAAGAATGCGAAGGATCCCAAGACGGAATCCACGAACCCGATCGAGAACGCCGTGGAGAACCTGATGTCGACCTCGAAGGAAGTCCCTGACGGAAGCGGCAGCCAGGACCACTCCGACCCGCGGACCGAGGTGCACTCAAGCCTCGCGCAGGGCCTGAACTCTGACAACGGGAACTTCAAGGAAAAGAAGGGCTGACCGGCGGGCAGGCGTGCGTCTGCCGCCGGCGCCGTTTCTTTGGCATGCTTAGGGGTATGTCTAATCGTGCCGGCCAGCGTGCCGAACCTTCCGACCTTGTAGATCTCACTGCCCTTCTGGACGCCTATTACGACGTCGTACCGGATCCTTCCAATGTCGCCCAGCGAGTAGTGTTCGGCACCTCCGGGCACCGGGGATCCTCCCTCAACGGGGCGTTCAATGAGCAGCACATCGCCGCGATCACCCAGGCCATCGTTGAATACCGCACGTCTGCGGGAATCACCGGACCGCTGTTCATGGGCAAGGACACGCATGCGCTGTCCGAACCGGCACAGAACACCGCGCTGGAGGTCCTGGCCGCCAACGGCGTGAATGTGCTCATTGATGCACGCAACGGGTTCACCCCCACCCCGGCCGTGAGCCATGCCATTCTGGTGCACAATTCCACGCGCACGGAACAGGCTGACGGCATTGTGGTCACCCCTTCGCACAATCCCCCGGCAGACGGCGGCTTCAAGTACAACCCGCCCACGGGCGGACCCGCCGGATCGGACATCACCAACTGGATTGCCGACCGCGCCAACCAGCTGTTGGAGAACGGCCTGGACGGGGTCCGGCGCATTCCGCTGGGCGAGGCACGCCTGGCCGATTCGGTGGGCACCTATGACTTCCTGGCACACTACGTGGAAGACCTGCCCGCGGTGCTGGACCTGGATGCCATCCGCAGCGCCGGGCTCCACATCGGCGCCGACCCCCTCGGCGGCGCCTCCGTGGACTACTGGGGCGCGATCGCGGAACGGCACTCACTGAACCTGACCGTGGTCAATCCCAACGTGGACCCGCAGTGGGCCTTCATGACGCTGGACTGGGACGAGAAGATCCGCATGGACTGCTCCTCGCCGTACGCCATGGCATCGCTGATTTCCCGGGCCGGGGACTACGACATTGCCACCGGCAACGACGCCGACGCCGACCGGCACGGCATTGTCACGCCGGATGCGGGACTGATGAACCCGAACCACTACCTGGCGACCGCCATTGACTACCTGTACCGCAACCGCTCCGGCTGGAGCGCTGACGCAATGGTGGGCAAGACCCTTGTCTCCTCCTCCATGATCGACCGCGTCACGGCGGATCTGGGGCGGGTCCTCATGGAGGTACCGGTGGGCTTCAAGTGGTTCGTGCCGGGTCTGCTCTCGGGCGAAACCGCGTTCGGCGGCGAGGAATCAGCCGGCGCATCCTTCCTCCGGCTCGACGGCCGCCCCTGGAGCACTGACAAGGACGGCATCCTGCTGGCGCTGCTGGCCTCTGAAATGACGGCCGTCACCGGCAAGACCCCGTCCCAGCGGTACCGCGAACTGACCAATCAGTTCGGCGATCCGGAATATGCACGCGTGGACGCACCCGCCACCCGCGAGCAGAAGGCTGCGCTGGCCAAGCTCTCGCCGTCGGACGTTACTGCCACCACCCTGGCAGGCGAGGAGATCACTGCGCGCCTGACCGAGGAACCGGGCAACGGAGCGCCCATCGGCGGCCTGAAGGTGACGACGGAAAACGCGTGGTTCGCCGCGCGCCCCTCGGGCACTGAAGACGTTTACAAGATCTACGCTGAGTCCTTCAAGGGCGAGGAACACCTGCACCAGGTCCAGGCCGAGGCCAAAGCCATCGTGGACGGCGTGATTTCCTAGCTTCCGCCGTAAACAGTTCGCCGTAAACAGAAGGGGGTGCACCGGCAGGTGCACCCCCTTCTGTTTATCCTGCAGCGCTTACAGCAGCCGGCGCAGGAGCCGCTTCTTCAGCCCAGTGTAGGGCGGGTACGCGAACCGGAGGGTGTCCAGCAGCGTGCCCTTGGTGAAGACCGGCCGCAGCTGGCTGAACGTGTCGAAGCTGAATTTGCCGTGGTACGCCCCGGTGCCGCTGGCACCTGCACCGCCGAACGGCAGGCCGGGTACGGCCAGCTGGACGGTGCTGGCGTTGTGGTTGATGCTGCCGGCCCGGACGCCCTCTTCGAAGGTCTTCCGGTCCGCCGCGGAGTTGCTGTAGAGATAGGCGGCCAGCGGAACCGGACGGGAATTGATGAATTTCATTGCCTCCGCCAGGTCCCGGACCTCGATGATCGGCAGGATGGGGCCGAAGATTTCCTCCTGCATCACCGGTGAATCCGGGGCTACGTCGGTGAGGATGGTCGGTTCCAGGTACAGGCTGCCGCGGTCGCTGCGCCCGCCGGCCAGGACCGTGCCGCTGTCCAGCAGCCCCACCAGCCGTTCCCAGTGCTGTTCATTGACAATCCGGCCCAGATCCTTGCTTCGGGACGGATCCTTGCCGAACTGCTCCGCGACCGCCTTCACAAGCTGCTTCTTCAGCGCCGGCGCTGCCGCTTCCGTCACCAAGACGTAGTCCGGGGCCACGCAGGTCTGGCCGGCGTTGAGCAGTTTCCCGAAGACCAGCCGGCGCGCGACGGCGGCCCAGTTGCCGTCCAGCACCACGGCCGGGGATTTCCCGCCCAGCTCGAGGGTGACCGGGGTCAGGTGTTCAGCGGCCGCCTGCAGGACAATCCGCCCCACCCGCTCCCCGCCGGTGAAGAAGATCGAATCGAAACGCTCCTTCAGCAGTGCGGTGCTGGCCTCCTGCCCGCCCTCGACCACGGCTACAGCTTCCGGGTCCACGTAGCGCGGGAGCAGGTCCGCCAGCACGGCCGACGTCGCCGGGGCCAGTTCGCTGGGTTTGAGGACCGCCGCGTTGCCTGCGGCGAGGGCACCGACCAGCGGCGCCAGGACCAGCTGCACGGGATAGTTCCAGGGACCGATGATCAGTACCACGCCCAGCGGCCGGGGTTCGGTCCGGGCCGACGCCGGCTGCAGGCCCAGCGGAACGGGAACCCGCCGGCTGCGGGCCCACTTCTCCAGATGCTTCAGAGCGTGTTCCGCCTCCGCCCGCACCAGTGAAAGCTCGGTGACGTAGCTTTCGAGCGGATTTTTACCCAGGTCAGCGGCCAGCGCGTCCGCTAGTTCTTGTTCCCGCTCGTGAAACAGCCGGACCAGCCCCTCGAGCTGCTGCCGGCGCCAGGCGAGCGGGCGGGTGCGGCCGGAGTCGTAGGTTTCCCGCACCCTGGCCAGCACGGCGGGAACTGCTGCGGGGGACCCGGCGACGTCGGTGGAGGAATCGCTGGAGGATTCGGAGAATGCGGAGACCATCTCGCTCATGCCTGGGTGCTTTCCTTGCGGGAGGTTTCGTCTGCAGAAGCCGGTTTCCGGCCGGTGAAGTGGTCCATGGACTGGTAGACCTTGAAAACGCGCCCGGCCACCACGTCCCACGCCGGTTGGGGCAGCACATTGCGCAGGGCACTGCCCAGGGCCACGGTCCACGGCAGCTGGATCCGCGCCTTCCCGGCGAGGAGCGCCTCCCAGGCCTTGTCGACCACGTATTCCGGTTCCATCAACGGAGTCATCAGCGGTCCCCTGGCCCCCTCGAACATTCCGGTCTTGATGTAGCTGGGGATCAGGGTGGTTACGGCAACGTGCCCGTTGCCCGATTCGGTGAGTTCCAGCCGCATGGAGTCGCTCCAGCCGATGACGGCCCACTTCGACGCCGTGTACACACTCATTTTCGGCACGGACAGCGTTCCCGAGGCCGAAGCCACGTTGAGGATGCGCGCTGGGGTGCGCCGCTCGATCATGCCGGGCAGGAACGCCCGGGTGACCTGCATGGGCGCCAGCGTGTTGACCTGCATCACCGCGTCGATGTCAGCCTCCGGCGCGTGCTCCCAGAAGTACTTGCCGCGCACAATCCCGGCGTTGTTGATCAGGATGTCCGGCACACCTACCTCGCGGATGACCTGATCGGCAGTGGCCGTGATGTCCGGCAGGGAGGCAACATCGACCGCGTAGGGGTGGATGGCCGACGCGCCCAGTTCCCGCAGCTGCGCGGCGGTGTCCTCCAGGGCCTCGGCGTTGAGGTCCCACAGCACCACTGATGCCGCGCCTTCACGCACGGCCCGCTCAGCGTAGAGCCGGCCCATGCCCATGGCTGCCCCCGTGATGAGAACTACGCGTCCTGCAACTGAAATGCTCATGCTGCTCCATCGTCCGATCGGTTGTAGTCCAGGCCCGGCCCGGCCCGGCACCGTGCACTGTTCTTATGCAACGTAACATCCCGGGAATCCCCCGGCGGATAGAATCGAGCCAACACACACATGTCTTCCGGAAGGCACCACCATGAGCAGATTCGGTACGGACTGGACCCTCCACGGAGACGGCAAGACCATCCGGCCGGGCAGCTACGTTGCCCCCGAGGAACGCCTGAGCTGGCCGCGGACCATCAGCATCGGCTCCCAGCACGTGGTGGCCATGTTCGGCGCGACCTTCCTCGTGCCGCTCCTGACCGGCTTTCCGCCCGCCACCACCCTGCTGTTCTCCGGCATCGGGACCATCCTGTTCCTGATCATCACCGCCGGACGGGTTCCCAGCTATCTGGGTTCAAGCTTTGCCTTTATCGCTCCAATCGGAGCGGCCACCAACCAGCACGGTCCCGGCGGCGCCCTGGGCGGCATCATCATGGCGGGCTTTGTCCTGTTCCTGGTCGGACTCGCCGCGCAGCTTGCCGGCACCCGCTGGATCCAGGTCCTGATGCCGCCGGTGGTCACCGGCACCATAGTGGCCCTGATCGGCCTCAACCTGGCCGGTTCGGCACGGGACAACTACGAGCAGGGGCCGCTCACCGCCACCGTCACCGTGGTGGTGATCCTGCTGACCACGGTCCTGTTCAAGGGATTCCTGGGCCGGCTGTCGATCCTGGTTGGCGTGGTGGCCGGCTACATCACGGCCATGCTGCAGGGCGAGGTGGATTTCCAGGCCATCGGCGATGCCGCCTGGATCGGGCTGCCCGAATTCATGTCCCCCACCTTCCACTTCTCCGTTATCGGCCTTTTTGTTCCGGTGGTCCTGGTACTGGTGGCCGAAAACATCGGACATGTGAAATCCGTTGCCGCGATGACCGGCCGCGACCTGGACCCGTACGCGGGCCGGGCGCTGATGGCCGATGGCCTGGCCACCATGCTGGCCGGTTCCGGCGGCGGTTCCGCCACCACCACCTACGCGGAGAATATCGGTGTGATGGCGGCCTCCCGCGTGTACTCCACGGCTGCGTATTGGGTCGCGGGCATCGTGGCCATCCTGCTCAGCCTGTTCCCGAAATTCGGGGCCATGATCGCCACGGTGCCGGGCGGCGTGCTGGGCGGCGCCGGCGTCGTCCTCTACGGCATGATCGGCATCCTCGGCGTGCGTATCTGGGTGGATAACCGGGTCAACTTCTCCAACCCGATCAACCTTTCCACCGCCGGCCTGGGCCTGATCATTGCCATCGCGAACTTCACCTGGGTAGTGGCCGGGCTGGAATTCGGCGGTATTGCCCTCGGCACCGGCGCCACCTTGATCGCCTACCACGGCATGCAGGCGATCGCCCGCTGGCGGGGGACGGATCCGGACGAGCCGCAGGAGGACGCCGGGGCCAAGCCAAGCCGGCTCGGCTGAGCCGCCGGCCGGCCCGGATCAGGCTCCTTCCAGTGCCTGGCGCGTAGCCCGCGCCAAGTACTTTGCCGCCTGTTCCATGGCATCCTGCGGCCGCTGGACCATGTCCAGCAGGCTGACGGCCGCAACAATTCCGTACTCCTGCAACTGGTCAGGGGTCAGGGTGATTCGGCCGGCCACGGCCACCACGGGGATGCCGGCGTCCCGGGCCCGGGCCGCCACCTCCAGGGGTGCCTTGCCGTAGCGGGACTGCTCATCCAGGGAGCCTTCGCCCGTGAGCACCAGGTCGCAGCGTGTGAGCGCCAGGTCCAGCCCGGTGAACGCGCTGAGCAGTTCGAACCCGGGGTTCAGCGACGCGCCGGTGAACGCCAGGAACCCGGATGGAAAGCCGCCTGCCGCGCCGGCGCCGGGAATGTCGACGTCGACGCCGGTCGCGGACTTCAGCAGTTTTGCCCAGTTACCCAGTGCGTCCTCGAGGACCGCCTGCGCCGGGGAGTCGGCGCCCTTCTGGCCGCTGAACACGGCCACCGTGCCTTCCGGGCCGAGCAGCGGGTTCGTTACGTCGGCGGCGATCTTCAGGTCCACGCCGGCCAGCCGTGGATCCAGGCCGGCAGCGTCCAGGGAGACGGCCTGCGCCAGGGCAGCTCCCCCGGGAGGCACCGGCGCTCCGGCGTCGTCGAGGATCTTCAATCCCAGGGCCGTCAAGGCGCCGGACCCGCCGTCCGTCATGGCCGAGCCGCCGATTCCAAGGATGATCGTGCGCGCACCTGCATCCAGTGCCTCAGTGATCAGCTGCCCGCTGCCGTAGCTGGTGGCCGCCAGCGCGGTCTCGGGTGTGGGATCCAGCAGGGTCAATCCGCTGGCCCGCGCGGTTTCGATCAGGGCAGTATCTCCGCTGAGCGCCCATACGGCGGTGATTTCCCGCCCAAGCGGTCCCCGGACCCGGGCGGTGCGGGCCTCGGCCCCTGCAATCAGTGCAGCGTCAAGGGTGCCCTCGCCGCCGTCCGCCACCGGTACAGCGGTGACCTTGGCTTCCGGGTAGACCGCCAGCACACCTTCACCCATGGCTGCCGCGGCCTCCGCGGCGCTGAGTGATCCTTTGAATTTGTCCGGAGCAATAACTACACGCATGCCCTCATCCTGCCAGCAGGGACGGACAAGACCGTCCAAGTAGTCCTTACCTCCACTGCCCGCGGTCTTTGAGGACGTCCACGAGAATGTCCGAACGGTCCGAAACGATGCCGTCCACCCCGAGGTCCAGCAGCCGGTTCATGGTGGGCGCGTCGTTCACCGTCCAGACGTGGACCTGGATGCCGGCGCGGTGGCAGCTGCGGACAAAACCCGGCGTCACCACGCGCAGAGGGCCGAAGCGCAGCGGAACCTGGACGCACTGGAAACGGCCCGCCCGGGCGAGGACCGCGGCTACGCCCAGCGGGGCGAGCAGACGCAGCGCAGCAGTCAGGGCACTGCCGGCGGAGCTGGCAGCCGGCCGGCCCAACCGGCGCAGGGCGCTAAGCCGGCGGACGTCCGAGAAGGACGCCACTAGGACACGGTCATGGGCAGAGTGTTTTTCGATCAGGTCCGCAAGCAGTGCTGCTCCGGCAGCGTCCTTGATGTCTACATTCAGCCGCATTTGGGGCCACTCGGTCAGGAGTTCTTCGAAGGTGGGGATCCGTTCCGCCCCGCCCACCAGTACCTCGTCGAGTTCTTTCCGGGTGAGCCGGCTGATTTTGCCCACCACGCCGCCGGAAAGGCGGTCCACGGTTTCGTCGTGGAAGGCCATCAGGATACCGTCGCGGCTGGTGCGCACATCCGTTTCCAGGTAGCTCAGTCCCAGGTCCGCGGCGGCGCGGAATGCCGAGAGCGTATTTTCGTAGCCGTCGGGGGAAAAGCCGCGGTGCGCCAGGGCGATGGGTGCCGGCGGGGACTCCGGGTGCGCCGTTTCGGTGTCGCGGGGCGCACGGAAATATGGATAAGTAGCCAACACATTCGTACCTTACCAAGGGCCGGACTGTGCGGGGGCGGGCCGCGCCAGACCGCACGCGCCTAGACTGGCAGCACCTCGACCGGCAGCAGTCCCTGCAGCCGCCTTGTTCCGTGGAGGTCAGTACCGTGCCTGACAAACTTCCCGTGTGGCGCCGCTTCGGAGCACGTTGGCCGCTCCGGCGCCTGCTGAGAAGTGCCGGCAGGGCTCCCGCCACCCTCACCTTTATTGCCTTGTTCTGGATCCTGGGGGCGTTCACATTCTTCCGCGGCCCGGAGGGGCCGGTGCTGGACTGGGCGGCTGCTTCCGTGAGCACCGTGGCCGGCAATCCGGCACCCCTGCTCCTGTGCTGCTTTTGGGCGGGAGGCCCGACCGGCTACCTCGGCGGTACCCTGTTGGCGCTGCTGGCCGGGTTACCCGGCGAGCGGCAACTGGGAACCGGACGGTTCCTGCTGGCCGGTTTCGGCGGTCAAGTCACGGGGCTGCTGCTGACCACCGGCTTCGCCTACCTGACCAGCGCCTCCATCGGCGACTGGTCCCGCGCCCTTGTCTCCGAGTCCTTCGTGGGTCCGGTGGCCTTCCTGGCCGCCGCGGCCGCTGCTGCCAGCGCCCGGCTCGGGACCCTGTGGCGCCGCCGCCTGCGGCTCACCCTGTTTACGCTGCTGATACTGCTGGCGCTCTACGGAGGAACCTTCTCCTCTCTGACGGTTCTGGGCGCGGCCACTGCCGGCGCACTGGCCGGGCCCTACCTTGCGGGCCGTCGGCCGTCGATTCCACACAGGCTGGTGAGCAGCAGGCGGGAGGCGCGGGTGCTGGTGGCCCTGGTTGTGCTGGCTTCCGCCGCGGGCCCGGTGATCAGCGCCCTGAGCAGCCAGGCCGTGGGACCGCTTTCGGTACTGCGGTACCTCTTTACGGACGTGGAGGTGAGGACTCCGGCAGAGCTGGAGCAACTGTGCGGTGAAGCGGCGGATTCAGCGCGGTGCATCGCCGCGCGTGTCCAACTGCGTGCCGGCCCGGCCGCATTCTTCCTGGCTACCCTGCCCCTGGTGCTGCTGGCTGTTTTTTCCGACGGACTTCGACGCGGGCGCCGCTTCGCCTGGCTGGCCGCACTGCTGCTGCAGGGGGCTATGACGGTGCTGGCCGCGGTGCGGATCGGCCGGCTATTGACCGGGGAAGAACCGGGCACCCTGGCCCCCGGCACCGGAAGTTACATCGCACTGGTACTGCCCATGGCCGTTCCGTTGGCGGTGCTGGTGCTGCTGGCTTTGACCCGCGGACTCTTCACCGTTTCCGCGCCTGCCGGCACCTACCGGCGGCTGGCGGGCACAGCCGTCCTGGCGGCCGTTTTGCTTGCCGCGCTTTACCTGGGCGTGGGCCTGGTGAACCGGAACGGTTTCTCGCCGGCCGCGACCCCCGGGCTGCTCACGGCCGATCTACCCGGACGCTTCCTTCCTGTCCTCGAGGTGACCAGCCGGGCTCCGGGCATTGTGCCGGAGAGCCTGCCGGCGGTCCTGCTGTATGAAGGCGTCGGGGTAGCCTTCTGGATCCTGGTGTGCGTCCTGCTGCTGCGTTCCTTCCTGGTTCCGCCTTACAGCCCGGCAACCGCTGATGCGGTCCGCGCCCGTTCGCTGCTTCGAATCCACGGCGGCAGCACCATGGCCTGGATGACCCTCTGGTCGGGCAACAACTACTGGTTTTCCCCCAGCGGGAATTCCTATGTGGCCTACCGGATGGATAGCGGAGTGGCGCTGAGCGTCGGAGAGCCGGTGGGACCCCGGAATGAAGTGCGCAGCGCCGTCGAGGGCTTCTCGGCTTTCTGCACCGCAAACGGCATCACTGCGTGTTTCTACTCCGTGGGTATCCAGGTGCGGGACCTCACCAGCAGGCTGGGCTTTTTGTCCCTTCAGGTGGCCGAGGAAACCGTACTCCAACTGGGCTCCCTCGCGTTCAAGGGCAAGAGATTCCAGGACATCCGCACCGCCATGAACCATGCCCGCAAGGAGGGCATCCGTGCTCAGTGGATACGTTATCCCGCGGCACCGCTGGCCGTGAAGGACCAACTTCACGCCATTTCGGAGGAGTGGGTGGCGGACAAGAACATGCCCGAGATGGGCTTTACCCTGGGCGGGCTGGAAGAAGTGGATGACCCGGAGGTGCGCTGCCTGCTGGCCATCGACGAAGACGGTACCGTGCATGCGGTGACGTCCTGGCTCCCGGTGTACCGGAACGGGGTGGTAGAGGGCTGGACACTGGATTTTATGCGCCGGCGCAGCAGCGGCTTCCGGTTGGGGATGGACTTCCTCATCGCGTCCGCGGCACTGTCGCTCCAGGACGAGGGCTTTTCCTTCCTCAGCCTTTCCGGCGCACCTTTGGCCCGCGCCTACGGGGAGACGGACGACCACGACGGAACCGGGGAGGGACAGCCCATGATGGACCGGCTGCTGGACCGGCTGGGCGAAACCCTGAAACCGGTGTACGGCTTCCGGTCCCTGCTGGCTTTCAAGGCCAAGTTCGCCCCGGAGTACCTGCCGTTGTTTATGACCTACCGAGACCCGGCGTCCCTGCCCGCCATCGCCAACGCACTGGCGCGGGCCTATGTTCCGGGCCTGTCTTTGGGGCAGGGACTGTCGCTGGCCCGCCGGATCGTGGACCGTACCGCATGAGGACGCCCCGGCCGTGATGGCCCTGTCCCTGGTTGACGGGATCCTTCCCGTCCTCGCTCTGGCACTGGGCGCGGCTTCGCTTCTCTGGCTCGGGATTGCGGGGAGGCGGCTGGGCCTGCGCCGGATCCTGGTCTACGCAGTAGTTGCGGCGGTCTGCACCGCACTGCTTTATGTGCTGGCAGAAGTTATATTCCATTGGTGGAATGCTTCGCTTCCACGGACGCTCTACCTCTACTCTGCCCTGGCAATCCTGGGGCTTCAGTTGGCGTCCGGGCTCATGGCAGCTCCAGGCACCCCGTTGTCCCGCCGGGTAGCGGGCATTGCGGCCGGGCTCGGAATACTGCTGGGTTTGGCCTGCACGGTGAACCTCGCCTACAACCAATACCCCACGGTTGGATCCCTCCTGAACCCGCCCACGGCCACGGATGATCCCATTCCCGCTCCCGCCGACGCAGGAGCGGACCGCCCCGCTGCCTCCGAAAGCAGCTGGTCCCCGCCGTCGGACATGCCCGGGGAGGGCACTGTCTACCGCGACGAAATCCCCGCTACCGCCTCGGGGTACGCGTCCAACACTGCGCTGATCTATCTTCCGCCGGCCTATCTGGCGGACCCGGGTGCCGTCAGCCTGCCGGTGCTGGTCCTGATCCACGGCCAGCCGGGATCCCCGAACGACTGGCTCATCAGCGGCCGCATAGCTGAAATGATGGATGACTTTGCCGCCCGCCACGCCGGCCTGGCACCGGTTGTCGTAATGCCCGATGCGAGCAACGCTTCCAATCCCGACTGGCCGCTGTGCATGGACACTTCCGTCAGCGACTCCGCAACCTATCTGGCCCGGGACCTTCCCGCCTGGGTGCAGCAGCAGCTCGGGGCCGGGACGTCCGGGGCGCACCAGTGGGCGATCGCGGGGTATTCGTTCGGCGGCACCTGCGCAGTGCAGCTGGCAGCGAACCACCCCGATGTCTATCCCACGTTCCTGGATATCGCCGGAGAGAACCAGCCCACCGATGCGGACGGGCAGCAGGCCCTGCTGGACACCTACTTCGGCGGCGACAAGGCCGCTTTTGCAGAACAGAATGCCGTGGACCGGTTTCACCGGATGGCGTTTCCGGACCTTGCCGGGATCGTCGTCGTCGGCCGCGAAGACAAGGTCTACGCGCCGGAAGGCCGGCAGGTGTACGAAGCGGCCCGGGCTGCCGGCGCGGACGTGCAGTTCCAGGAGCTTCCGGGCGGACACTCCTGGCAGGTCTGGCGGGCCGGGCTGGAGAACAACCTGGACTGGCTGTGCAGCCGGCTTGGCATACTTGAGCCATGAGCCTGGACCCCGCACAACATCCCTCCCCCGCCGCAAATCCGCTCAGGCGGCTGCTGCATGCAATCAGCCGCGCAACCTCGCCGCATGTGACCCTGCTGGTGATCCTGGCCGTCGGCCTCCTGCCGGCATTGGCCCTGACTCTCGTGTCCGCGGAGGTCTATGACTCGGTCGCCGACGCGGACGGCGTGGCCGGGCTGGACCGGCCGGCACTGGAAGCGGCGCTGGGGCTGCGCACTCCCGCGCTGGATTCCGCGGTCACCGGTTTCACCAACCTCGCCGGGACCATCGGCATGCCCGTCATCGCCGGGCTCGTGGTGCTCGTTATGTGCCTGCGCTGGCGCTCCTGGACGCCGCTGATCCTCACGGCGGCCGCAGCCGCCGGTTCCCTGCTCATGACGGTCACCGGAAAGGCTTTGATCGGGCGTACCCGGCCGGAACTGGCGGATGCCGTTCCGCCGTACGAATCCTCCGCCTCGTTTCCGAGCGGACACACCCTGAACTCGATCGTCATCGCGGGGATCCTGGCCTACCTGGTGATCCTGCACGTGCATAACCGCTGGGCGAAGGTCTTCGCAGGGCTGGCGGCAGCGGTCTTCACGTTTGCCGTGGGCCTGAGCCGGGTCTATCTGGGCCACCACTGGCTGACGGATGTGCTGGTGGCCTGGACGCTCGGAGCGGCCTGGCTCGCGGTGGTGATTACCGCGCACCAGCTTCTGCGGAGGCTTCCCGAACATCGAGCAGCCGCTCAAGGATCACCGCCACGCCGTCGTCCGTGAAGCCCGGTGCCGTGTAGTCCGCCGCCTGGCGGGCATCCGGGTGGCCGGTTGCCATCGCGTAGCCCCGGCCGGCCCAGTCCAGCATGGAGATGTCGTTGGGCATGTCGCCGAAAGCTATGGTCTCCGCCGCGCTGATGCCCTTCCCCTTGGCGTAACCGGCCAGAGTGGCGGCCTTGTTCAGTCCCGGCAGGGACATTTCCAGCAGCGGCATCCGCGGTGCCGAATGCGTGGTTTCCACCAGTTCGGCCACCGCCGGCGCCACCCGGCGCAGGAACTCGTCCGGGGAGATGTCGGTTCCCCGGGCGAGGAATTTCGCCACACCGGGCTGGCCCGCAAGGGATTCACGCAGCGGTCCGGGCACTATGCCGCCGAGGAGTTCCACGGATCCGGTGTCCACGAAGCCGTCCTCCAGATGGAGGCCGTCCACCGTCTCCGCCGCGAAACGTGCCCGCGGGAACAGGTCCCGGATGACCTCCGCGGCGGCGAACATCTGCTCCAGCGGGAGCAGCTGCGTGGAGATGACCCGCTCGGCGGCCAGGTCATACGTGATGGCCCCGTTGGAGCAGATCACGGTGCCAACATGTCCGATCCGCTCGCGCAGCGGATCCAGCCAGCGGGGCGGGCGCCCGGTCACGAAGACGACGTCGATTCCTGCTGCCATGCAGGCACGGAAAGCCCTCACGGTCCGGTCGCTGATGCTGTTGTCCGCACCCACGATGGTGCCGTCTAAGTCACTTGCTATCAGCCGTACCGGCAGCCGCTGTTCCTGCATGCCATCAAGCTTACTTCCGGCTCTGGCAGGGACCGGAACGGTGCGCAGCCTCCCCAACTGGGACTGCCTGCGGGACGCTAGTCCTCGCGGATTTCCGCGGTGCCGATCATCGTGGCGCGCGCCAGGGTGTGGGTAAAGAGCGCGAAGCCCAAGGCAGCCGGTGTGGCGTCCGGCGGCACGTCCAGTTCCTCCGTATCCACGGCGTGGACCACCACGAAGTAGCGGTGCCGTCCGTGTCCTGCGGGCGGGGCCGCGCCCACGAAGCCGGGGAATCCGGCGTCGTTGGCCAACTGCACGGTGCCGGCGGGCATCTGCCCCGTATTGGCGGCATCTGCGGCGAGACCCGTGACCGACGCGGGGATGTTGAAGGCCGCCCAGTGCCAATAGCCGCTGGCGGTGGGTGCGTCCGGGTCATACATCGTCACGGCAAAGCTGCGGGTCTGTTCCGGGAAACCGGACCAGGTCAGCTGCGGCGAGGCATCGCTGCCGTCGGCTACGCCCATCTTGGCGCTGTACTGGGCCGGTGCGAACGTGCCTCCGTTCGCGAATTCTTCACTCTCGACGGTGAACTCCGGCACCTGCGGCAGTGCCTCGTACGGGTCTCGGCTTTCCACTGATTTCCTTTCGGGTAGTTGGCATCGGGGCCGCGGCGTGCCGCGGGATCAGGAGAGTTCGCGGCGGTAGGGCGGGTTGGCTCCGGCGCGGGAAACGGTGACGGCAGCTGCGCGCGCGGCGAAGGAGAGCAGCTCCTGCAGTTCGCCGACGCCGATCCGGGCCAGCTCGCTGCGGCGGGCACCGCCGTCGAGCTCCCGGTCCATCAGCCCCACCAGGAGGGCGGACATAAACGAATCCCCGGCACCCACGGTGTCCACCACGCTGACGGTGGGCGCGGCGACTTCGCATTCACCAGCCGCGGCCACGGCCCACGGTCCCTTCGAACCCCGGGTGACCACTACCAGCGACGGGCCCGCAGCGAGCCAGCGCCGGGCGGATTCCTCCGCAGGTTCGTTCGGATACAGCCACTGCAGGTCTTCGTCGGAGGCCTTGACGACGTCGGCGAGGGCGACGAATTTCTCGGCCTGTTCACGGGCGTAGGAGACGTCGGTGATGATGGTCGGCCGGCAGTTCGGATCGTAGGTGATGGTGCAGCCGGGCCGTGCCTGTTCCACGGCGCGCAGCACGTGGCTCGCACCGGGCGAGAGCATGGACGCGATGGAACCGGTGTGCAGCATGGTGGTTCCGTCCAGCAGGGCCGGAAGGTCCTCCGCCAGGCCTGGAAGCTGCCATTCCAGGTCAAAGGTGTACCGGGCGCCGCCCACCGGATCCAGCATGGCCGTTGCCACGCTGGTCGGCAGGTCATCGGCTTCGAACGCGGTCAGCACGGAATTGGTTCGGAGGTGCTCGGCGATCATCGCCCCGTAGCTATCCGAACCGAAGCGGCCCACAAACTGCACGGGCCGGCCCAGCCGCGCCACGCCCACAGCTACATTCAGCGGGCTGCCGCCGGGGTGTGTTCGCCGCGGCGCCGTGTCGCTGACTACTTCATCAACAAGGGCTTCCCCAATAACTGTAAGCACACTGCCAACCTAACAGAGCAGTCTCCCGGTTGCCTTAAGGAACAGGTATTCCGGCCGCCTCACGGACCGCCTCGACGACGGCGTCCCATGCCGGGGTGCCGGGGGTGATCATCGCGAAGTGGTCGCCGGGAATGAGGCGCAGCTGCGCCTCTGTACCGCTTGCCCGGGCAGCGTCCACCCAGCTGCTGGAAGAACTGAGCGGCACTGTAGTGTCTTCCTCGCCGTGCAGCGCCCAGACCGGAACCGGCAGCGGCAGTGCACACATGGGATCCGCATCCCGGTAACGCCGGGGATCCTCTTCCGGCGTGCAGCCGAGGAAGTTCCGCACCGCGCCGTTGCTCAGGCCCAGTTCGTAAGCCTCGGCCAGGTTCAGGACTCCGGAGGAACTGACGACGCCGGCCGGTAGAACGTGCGGATTGGTCCGTGCCGCGGCCAGCGCGGCCAGGTGGCCGCCGGCCGAGTGGCCCAGGAGGACCACCCGGGAGAGGTCGACGTCGTACTCCCGTGCCGCCGGCGCCAGCGCGTCGATTCCGGCGCAGACATCCTCGAACGTTTCCGGCCAGCCGCCGCCTTTGCCGGCCCGGCGGTATTCCAGGTTCCAGGCGGCAAACCCGCGGGCGGCCAGGTCCGCCGCCAGCGGCCGGCCCAGTTCCGCATCATAGGCTGCACGCCAGTATCCGCCGTGGATGATGACCACCACCGCCTGCGCCGCGGCACCCCTTTCCGGAAGGGTAAGTTCGGCGTACTGGTCCGGGTGCGGCCCGTAGGAGATACGAAGTGCAGGCGCTGGCATGACGATCCTTCTGCTCGCGGGGCTTAATCTGATAGGGAGCCTATCGCCGGGGTCGGATAAACGCCGTGCCATAGGCTGGGGGCAGGCAGGGGAAAGGGAAACAGCTTTGAGCGCGTGGGACACACTGGATGAGCGGCTGCGGCCCACAGTCCAGGCCAGTACCGATGAGTACGCCCGGGTCCGGCCGGGACTGGAAGCGGTTACCGCGGAGATGGAAGCGAATCTTCGCGCTGTCTTTGCCGACAGTCCGGTCAAGCCGTTGTTTGTTGCCTCGCGAACCAAGACCGTGGAGTCGTTCCGGGACAAGGCTTCCCGGATGCTGCCCCCGGAGCACCCCGGCGAACTGCCCTCCCTGCTGTTCCCGGATCCGCTGCGCAACCTCACCGACCTCGTGGGCCTGCGCATCATCATGACGCTGCCGCACGAAGTGGATGAAGCGGCGAACCTGATCAAGCGGCAGCGGGCGGAGTTTGACTGCCGCGGCGACCGCGAGAAGGACATTGGCTCCATTGAATCCGGCACCTACGGCTACTCCAGCCGGCACCTGATCCTGCGGACCATCCAGAACGAGACGGTGCGGAAGTTCCACAAGCTGCTTGACCCGGACCAGCGGCCCAACGGCAGCTACCTGTTCGAAGTGCAGATCCGTACCGTGCTGGCCCACGCCTGGTCCGAAATCGAGCATGACATCCGGTTCAAGGCCGGCGATCCCCGGGCCTGGAGCCCGTATTTCGACCGGCAGTTCACGGCAACCGCGGCCATGCTGGAGACGGTGGAAACCGCCTTCGCCGAGCTGCATGAACGCTACGAAACGGTCACCGGTTTCTGGGACGAGGAAGGCCAGGGCAGTGCGCCGCTGACCCCGAACCGGATCCGGGACATTTGGATGACCCTGCTCCCGCACGTCAACCGCAAGTCCGGTGATGACTGGGGGTGGGCAGCGGAAATGCTGGCTGCGCACGGCATGAAGACCACCATGGACCTGGCCGGGCTGCTGCAGGCAGAGGCCATCACGAAGGTCCGCGCGGCCCTGGATCACCGCTATTCGCCCGGACCGGACCGGCTGCTCGATGACCTGCTGCTCTGGCGTTTCGGCAAGGAACACATCGACCTCACGGCCGAACCGGAGGATGCACCGGTCAAACCCCGCCGGGAGTCCCTGGGTCGCCGTTACCGGCTGATGCAGCTTTACCGGGCGCGGGAAGCGGACCAGGGCCAGTAGCCGGTCCCCGGAACCTTGCCGGGCACCGCTGCGCCCGCATAGCTTTGCCCCGTGGTCATTTCTCTTTCAGGGCAGGATGCACGGCGGATGCGGCGCTCCTCGCAGCTGCTGGGCGGTTCGGATCTGTCCCCGGCCGACGTCGTAAGGCGTGCGGTCGCGCTGCAGGGCCAGGACCTGCCCGCAGTGCTGCGGGCCATTGCCGTCCGTTCCCGCCCCGGAACCACCGTCCAGGACGTCCGGGACGCGTTTGACCGCGGCGAACTGGTGCGCGGCTGGCCGATGCGCGGCACCCTGTTCGCCACCACTCCGGAGCATCTGGCGGCCCTGCTGTCCTTCACCGCGGAACGCATCCGAAACATGGCTGCCCGACGCCGGGCCGAGCTGGGGCTTGAGGAGACGGTACTCGCGCGGGGCCGGGACACCCTGCGCGAGGCGCTGGGCGAGCGGCCCCTGCGGCGCTCCGAGGCGCTGGAACTCTGGGAAGCTGCGGGGATCGACACCTCCGACGGACGCGGCTACCACCTGCTGATGCACCTCTGCGTGGAGGGTCTGGCGCACTGGGGACGGTTTTCCGGTACCGAGCAACTCCTCACCCTCACGGCACCGCGCGCCGTCAGCCCGGGAGCGGCCGACGGCGACCTCACGGCCCTGGTGCGCGGCTTCGTGCTGGCGCGCGGTCCGGTCACCGAAGCTGACCTGGCCTGGTGGACCAAGCTGCCCAGGACCGTGGTGCGCAAGGCCGCGGCCGGGGTGGCGGACCTGGTTCAGGTGGAAGTGGACGGTCGGCCGGCGTGGATCATCGGTAAGCCGGAGATTCCGGAGCGTTCCGGAGTGTCACTGGTGCCGGCGTTCGATGAGTGGATCCTCGGTTACGCGGACCGTTCCCTGGTTGCCAGCCCGGCGATGCTGGCGGCAATTGTCCCGGGCGGCAACGGGGTCTTCCGCCCGGCCGTGCTCGACGACGGCGTGGCCGTGGGAACCTGGCGGCTGCCCCGCACTTCCCGGGCCACCCCGGAACCGGTAATCGACCTGGTGGAACGGGTCTCGGCAGCCAAGCGGCGGGCCATCGAGCGGGCGGTCGCAGACTGGCCGCACGGCTGACGGTCCCGCGGGTTACCTGCTCAGGCCGAAGCGCGCCGCACCAGCCGAACCGGCGGCAGGTCAGGTTCCGCCAGCTGCCCGGAATGGCTTGCTCCGCTTCCCTGCGGATCCTGTGCCCCACCCAGCGGCGCCACGGCCATCCGAGCGAAGCGTTCCCCCAGCTCCCGGGCGTCCATCCGTACCGTGGTCAGCGGCGGCACCGCCAGCGACGCCAGCGGAATGTCCTCAGCTCCGATCACCGCCAGGTCCTCCGGTGCACTCAGTCCATGCGCGGCCAGCCCGGCCAGCAGGGCGAAGGCGTGCTCGTCGTCGAACGCACAGGCTGCGGTCACCGGCTGCGGTCCTGCTCTCCAGCGGTCGACGACGGCAGCCGCCTCCCCTGCGTCCAGGCCCAGCCGGGCGACGTCGGGCTGCGGAAGCCTGAGCCGGCTGCAGGCGTCTGCAATGGCTGCCAGCCGGACATCCACCCGCCAGGCGTAACCGGATTCCGGTGGAACCGCCACGCCGATCCGTCGGTGTCCCGCGGCGGCCAGGTGCTGTACCTGGCATGCCCCGATGCCGAGGTCCGGCGCCAGCGGGTCTTCCAGCGCCTGGTGCAGGGACGCCACCTTGATGCCGCTGGCCGCCAGGGCTGCCAGTTCCGGCTCCGGGAGCGGGGTGAGGAGGATCAGCGCTGCCGGAGCCAGCGACTGCACCAGGGACGGCGCTCCCCCCTGCGCCGGCAGCCGGTGCGCCACCAGACGCAGTCCCTGCCGTTCCACTTCCTCGGAGGCGGCGTCGATCATGATGGCCAGGGCGCGGCCCAGGGGCTCGGGCGGCAGCAGCATCAGGACCAGGTCGCTGCGGCCGCGGCGCAGGGTGCGGGCAGCCGTCGACGGCGTGTACCCGAGTGAGCGGGCTGCGGCCAGCACCCTGTCCTGCGTCGCGGTGGAGATACTCTGCCCGGCACGGCCGTTGAGCACGTAACTGACGGTGGCACGGGAGACGCCCGCGGCCTGCGCGACGTCGTTGGACGTGACCCTGCGGTTCATCCCGTCCCTCTTTCGCCTAGCCTTTGCGACCCGCCCAAACACGGCAATGTCAGCCCTTATCCATTGGAGATTTCTCCGGTAGTCTGACGATACAGGCAACTTACACGTGTAACCATCGCGGTGAGCTGCCGAAACCGGCGGCCGCAGATTACGGCCGCTCCCCGATCGAAAGGACCGGTTCGTGGCCAATTCGCCCATCACCGCCCAGAACACCGTCCAGCAGTGGCTCGACCACCCCGCCGGCGGCCCCGCCATCCGCGGTTTCCTTGCACAGGCCGGTAGCGACGAGAACACACTCGGCCCCGCCCTGACCATGAAGCTGCAGCAGCTGGTTGACCTCAGCCAGGGCAAGTTCCCGCAGGCCGCCGTGGATGAACTCGTGAAGCAGGCCAACGGCGGCGTGATGCCCGAGATCGCGGAAACCGCCCTGCCGACCGTTGAAGGCCGTTTCGAAGGCCGCACCATCATCGTCACCGGCGCCGGTTCCGGCATCGGCCGTGCCACCGCCAGCCGCATCGCCCGTGAAGGCGGCCGCGTGATTGCCGTCGACATCGCCGAGGTGAAGATCAAGGAACTCGCCGAAGAACTGGGCGAGGCCATTGTTCCGGTTGCGGGCGACCTGACCGACGCCGCCGCCATTGACCGCATCATGGCCGCATCCGGCGCCAAGATTGACGGTCTGGCCAACGTGGCCGGCATCAATGACGACTTCTCCCCGCTGCACGAGGTCTCCGATGCCATGTGGCAGAAGATTTTCGCCGTCAACGTGGAGGGCCTGATGCGCCTGACCCGCGCCGTGCTGCCGACGATGCTCGAAGCACGCAAGGGCTCGATTGTGAACATCACCTCCGAGGCCGGCCTGCGCGGCTCCGCTTCCGGTGTGGCCTACACGGCGTCCAAGCACGCCGTGGTCGGCATTACCCGCAGCACCGCGTTTATGTATGCCCGTGAAGGCATCCGTGTAAACGCCGTGGCTCCGGGCGGCGTGGCCACCGGCATTCCGATGGGCGGCAAGACCAGCGAGTACGGCGAGGCTCGCTTGTCCCCGGCACGCGTGAATATTCCGGGCCTGGCCTCGGCGGAGGACCTCGCGGCCTCCATCACGTTCCTGCTCAGCGATGACGGCGTGAACATCAACGGCGCCATCCTGCCGTCTGACGGCGGCTGGTCCGCGGTCTAATCACTCACCGCAGATAAGCACGACGGCGGCCGGTTCCCTTCTCCGCGGAGGGAACCGGTCGCCGTCGTTGTTTTGGCGGTCCTTGCCGCGGGTCAGAACCGGTAGACGGCCAGTTCCTCCGCCGCCTCGAAACCGTGCCGCGCGTAGAAGTTCTTTGACGCCTGCGACGGCGAGGTGACAATCCGCGCCGCCCCGATGCCCCGCGCATAGTCGACTGCCGCGGACACCAGGGCGCTGCCTACCCCCGCGTTGCGGTGCGCGGGCAACACGTAGGTATTCGCCAGGTAAACCCAGACTGAAGCCGGTTTGTCCGGTTTCGGCATGCGCTCGAAGATCGACAGGTTCAGCATGCCGATCAGGGCGTCGCCGCCATCCGCAACGGCAACGAAGAAGGTACGGGGGTTGGCCGCCAGCCACGTGCTGAACTCGGCCACAAAGCCCGCATCAGCCGGACCGTCCCCGCCCGCCTCGGCCACCCAGGCAGCCCGGAGCCGGGCGAGTTGGGGGATGTCCAGCGGTGTGCTTTCGCGAATCATTGCGCCACCTTACAACGACGGCGGCCCGCGCCCTCCCGAAGGAAGGCACCGGCCGCCGTCGTACGTTCTAAAAAAGCCGCTAGGCTCCGGAAACCGCTGCGGCGAGCTTGTTCAGCGAGTCCTCAAGGTCGTCCTTGGACACCATCGGGAAGGAAACCTTCTTCAGGGTTTCCTTGTCGGTGACGTGGGACCAGTCATAGGTCAGGGTCACCTCGGTGGAGTCGGCGCCGTCGGCCTGAAGTTCCCAGACCCACTGCCAGCCCTTGGGCTCGGTGCCGGCCGGAGCGGTCTGCCAGGCCAGCAGCTTGTTGTGGTCGTACCCGGTGACGTGGTTTTCCGTCTGGTAGTCGCCCATTTTTTCATTGTGCATGTTCATTTTGAAGACCTGGCCGGAAGCCGTGATGCGGTCGGTCTTCTCGTCCGAAACCACCATGCCGGAACCGTCCAGCTCGTGGTGGCGCTCGGGGTTGGACAACAGGTTGAAGATGTCTGCTGCCGAGGCATCGATGACCCGGGAAACTACAACGCTCGTCTGATCAGTGGTCAATGAACTCTCCTTCGATGGATGGATCGTACTTTTTCCACGGCGGGCTGCCCCTTACGGGCGCCGCCGAAGCCTGTGCGTACCGCGCCCGGCCAGTGAAACTCAGCCGGGCGTGTCCTGCTCTGCTTCCTGCAGGTTCCAACCGGTGATGTACGGCGGATCCTGCCCTTCGTCGCGGGTGTACTGCCGGGCACGTGCCCGTTCGTCCTGCAAATGCTGCCGGAAGGACGCCTGCGTCGATCCCAGCGACGCTACCCGGTCCAGCACGTCGATGGCCAATTGGAACCGGTCAATCTGGTTCAGCATGGCCATGTCGAACGGTGTGGTGGTGGTGCCTTCTTCCTTGTACCCGCGCACATGCAGGTTGTCGTGGTTGGTGCGCCGGTAGGTCAGGCGGTGGATCAGCCAGGGATAGCCGTGATAGGCGAAAACCACGGGCTTATCCTGCGTGAACAGGGTGTCGAAATCCCGGTCGGACAGCCCGTTCGGATGCTCGCGCGGATCCTGCAGCACCATCAGGTCCACCACGTTGACCACCCGGATTTTCAGCTCCGGGAGCTGGTCCTTCAGCAGCGCAGCAGCGGCCACTGTTTCCAGGGTGGGGACGTCGCCGGCGCAGGCCATCACGACGTCGGGATCGGTCCGGGTGCCCGGACCCGCGCCTTCGCTGCCGGCGAAGTCCCAGATCCCGATGCCGCGCTCCACGTGCAGCAGCGCCTGCTCCGGGTCCAGCCAGACCGGGGCCGGCTGCTTGCCGGAGACCACCACGTTGACCCGGTCCCGGCTGTCCAGGATGTTCCCGGCCACGGCCAGCAGTGTGTTGGCGTCCGGCGGGAGGTAGACCCGGATGACGTCTGCCTTTTTGTTCACCACGTGGTCAATGAAGCCGGGGTCCTGGTGCGAGAACCCGTTGTGGTCCTGCTGCCAGACGTGGCTGGAGAGCAGGTAGTTGAGCGACGCGACCGGCTGGCGCCAGCTCAGCCCGCGGCTGACCTTCAGCCACTTGGCGTGCTGGTTGAACATGGAATCCACAATGTGCACAAACGCTTCGTAGCAGTTGAACACGCCGTGCCGGCCGGTCAGCAGGTACCCCTCCAGCCACCCCTCGCACAGGTGCTCGCTGAGCACCTCGGCCACGCGTCCGCTGCGGGCCAGATGTTCGTCGAGTTCGTCAATCCGCTGCTGCCAGGCCTTGTCCGTGACGTCATAGACGGCCTGCAGCCGGTTGGACGCTGTCTCATCCGGTCCGAAAATCCGGAAGTTGGAGGGGTTCTTCCGGATCACTTCGCGCAGGTAGCCGCCCAGATTAAACATCGGGCTGACCCGTTCGGAGCCCGGATGGTCGATCTTCACGGCATGGTCCGCGTACTCCGGCAGGTGCAGGTCCTGGAGCAGGCGCCCGCCGTTCGCGTACGGCGTTGCACTCATGCGCAGGTCCCCTTCCGGGGCCAGCGCGGCAATCTCTTCGACAAGCCGGCCCTCGGCGTCAAACAGCTCCCCGGGTCGGTAGGACTGCAGCCATTCCTGCAGCTGGGCCAGATGCTCCGGGTTGTCGTGGATCTCGGACAGCGGCACCTGATGCGCGCGCCAGGTGCCCTCGACCTGCAGTCCGTCGACCACGGCCGGCCCGGTCCAGCCCTTGGGCGAGCGGAAGACGATCATCGGCCACCGCGGAGCGTGCTGCTCCATCGCATCGGCGGGGACGTCCGGGGTCACCGCGGTTTTTTCGCCGGTGCGGTACGGCTCCTGGATCGAGGTGATTTCCGCCAGGCAGGTCTCCAGCACGGCAGCGAAGTCCTCGTGGGCCTGCCGGACGGCGTTCGGATCCTCCACGGTCACCACGTAGGGGCGGTAGCCGTAGCCTTCGAGCAGTTTCAGCAGCTGTTCCTCGGGCATCCGGGACAGGATGGTGGGGTTGGCGATCTTGTAGCCGTTCAGGTGCAGGATGGGCAGCACCGCTCCGTCCACGGCCGGGTCGAGGAAGCTGTTGGAATGCCAGCTGGCGGCCAGCGGACCGGTTTCGGCCTCGCCGTCGCCGATCACCGTGGCAGCCACCAGGTCCGGGTTGTCGAAGACCGCTCCGTAGGCGTGGGCCAGGGAATAGCCCAGTTCACCGCCCTCGTGGATGGACCCGGGAGTCTCCGGGGCCGCATGGCTGGGGATTCCGCCGGGGTAGGAGAACTGCCGGAACAGGGTGCGCAGCCCTTCCGCGTCCCGTCCCACATGGCTGTAGATCTCCGAGTAGGTGCCTTCCAGCCAGGCGTTGGCAACATTCGCCGGGCCGCCGTGCCCTGGTCCGGTAATGAACAGGACGTTGCGTTTCTGCTCGCGGATCAGCCGGTTCAGGTGGGCGTAGATGAAGTTCAGTCCGGGGGTGGTGCCCCAGTGGCCCAGCAGCCGCGCCTTGACGTCGGATTTTTCCAGCGGCCGGCGCAGCAGCGGGTTGTCCCGCAGGTAAATCTGCCCGGCGGAAAGGTAGTTCGCGGCCCGCCACCAGGCGTCCACGCCGTCCAGGGCGCTGTCGGGATGCGGTTCGGTGCCGGGGATGCGGTCCGGCGGGGCAGCACTGGTCTCGGTCATCTTGGGTCCTTTCCGGACGGTGTAGACGTGGTGAGCCTAGACGGTCTCCACCACGACGTCGGAGGGTTTCTTATCGGGGCGCAGGCCGCGCCAGACGGGATGGCGGAGTTTTCCGGTGCCGGTGCGTTCGGAGAAGGTCACTTCGCCCACCAGTGCCGGCCGCACCCACTGGGCATCGGAGGCATCTGCGGACGGAACATCGTCCAGCGGCGCCGTTTTGCGGGACATCTTCTTCAGGCGCGGGCCGATTGTGGCGAGGTCCTTCTCGCTCAGTCCGGACCCGACCCGTCCGATGTATTTCAGGTCCACCCCGTCCGGAACGGCGACCAGGAGGGAACCGACCTTGTTCTGCCGGTTGCCCTGCCCCGGCCGCCAGCCCACCACCACTACCTCCTGGGTGAGCTGGTTCTTCAGCTTTACCCAGTTCTTGGAACGCCTGCCGGGGTTGTAGGTGCTCGTGCGGCGTTTGGCCATCACACCTTCCAGCCCCAGTTCCTTGCTGGCCGCCACCGCCTCGTCCATGGACATGTCCAGTGCGGGGGGAACCTGGAGGTGCCCGCCGGGGACGGGCTCGACGGCCTGCTCGAGGATTTCCCGGCGTTGTTCGTAGGTGAGGTCCGCCAGCGAGTTCCCGTCCAGCCAGAGCAGGTCAAAGACCATCAGGTGTACCGGCGTCCGCCCGGCGGCGGCAGCGATTTCCCGCGGCTTGGTCAGGTGCATGCGGGGCTGCAGCAGGCCGAAGTCCGGCCGGCCGGCCTTGTTCAGCGCGACGATTTCGGCGTCCAGTACCGCCCGTTCCCCGTTGAGGTGCGCGCTGAGGTCCTGCAGTTCCGGATAGGCGGCGGTCATGTCATTGCCGTTGCGGGAGATCAGCCGGGTGCCTTCCGGCGTTACCGTGACGACGGCGCGCACGCCGTCCCATTTCATTTCGAAGGCCCACTCGTCGTCGTCGTTGATCTCAGCCCGGCTGCCGAGGGTTGCCATCATCGGCTCGACCGAGGGCACCGAGGCGTCTTCCGCGTCGCGGGCCACCTTCCCGACGTCGACGGACGAGGTCTTTGCCGGAGCGGCGGCCGTGGCGGGGCGTGTCCGGGCGGCAGCGGCCACGGACTCCGTGGGTGATTCCGGCGCGTCCGCGGGCGCATCCGCAGGAGCGGCGGCGGACCCGTCGGCCGGAGCTTCGGGCGTCCCCTTTTCGCCCGGCTTCGGCTGGTTCTTCATGAGGTGGATCAGCCAGTTGTTGTTGGCCTTGTCGCCGCCCGAGCCGGTGTGGATCAGTGCGTAGCGCCGGTCGGCGGCCCCTTCCCGGGCCAGGCCGCCGTCGGGCTGGCCGTGGAGCACGGCGATGACTTCCTTGCCGTCCCGCCACTTTTCCCGCTCATACGTGCCGTGATCCCAGATGGTCACGTCCCCGCCGCCATATTCCCCTTTGGGAATATGTCCTTCAAATTTGCCGTAATCCAGCGGATGATCCTCGGTCTGCACGGCCAGATTGTTCTTTCCGGACGTCGACGGCGGGCCCTTAGGCAGCGCCCAGGACACCAGCACGCCGTCGTGCTCCAAGCGGAAGTCCCAGTGCAGCCGGCGGGCGTGGTGCTCCTGGATAACGAAGCTGTTGCCCTCCGAGGAAGTGGACGGTTCCTCCGGGACGGGTTCCGGTGTCTTTGCGGCGTCCCGCATGCTCCGGTACTTGGTCAGCCGGTCCCCGCCGGAGCCGGCCTCGGTGTCGCCGGTCTCCGCTTCCTCGAGTGCTTCTGCCTCGAAGGCGCCGCTTTCCATGCCGGCGAGCGGATCGGACCCGCTGCGGACGCGGTCCATCACCTGCAGGTAGTCCAGTTGGGCGAGATCCGGATCCTCGAGTTCTTTCCAGGTCCGCGGGGCGGCCACCGTGGGCGTGAACCGTCCCCGCAGCGAGTAGGGGCAGATAGTGGTCTTGTTGCCGTTGTTCTGGCTCCAGTCCACCAACACCTTGCCCACGCGCCGCGTCTTCTTCATGTCGCTGACCACCAGATCCGGATGGTCCGCCTCCAGGGCGCGGGCCAGCTCATGGGCCACCGCATTGATGTCGTCGGAGCTCTGGCTTCCGTCCAGTGCGGCATACAGGTGGATGCCCTTGGAACCGCTGGTCACGGGCCGGGCATCGAGGCCCATGTCAGAGAGGATGGCCCTTGCCAGCCGGGCCACTTCGGCGCATTCGGCCAGCCCCGCCCCTTCACCGGGGTCGAGGTCCAGAACCATCCGGTCCGCATTGCCGATCTTGCCGCGCGGCCCGAACTGCCACTGCGGCACATGGATTTCGAGGGCGGCGGACTGGGCCAGCCAGGTCAGCGTTGCCAGGTCATTCACCACCGGGTAGGTGTTGGTGGAGGTTTTGTGCTCGATCGAGAACCGCTTCACCCAGGACGGAGCGGAGTCCTCGAGGTTCTTCTGGAAGAACACCTGGCCGGGATGCTCGGGAGTCCCCACACCGTGCACCCAGCGCTTGCGGGTCGCCGCTCGGTTGCGCGAGTGCGGCAGCATGTACTCGGCCACGGCAGCGTAATAGGCAATCACGTCCGCCTTGGTGGTCTCCGTTTCCGGATAAAGCACCTTGTCCAGGTTGGTCAAGCGGAGCCGGTGCCCCTCCACACTGACGGTCTCCTGGTTTTTTCCTCCGCCTGTCGCCATGCCCCCTAGTCTTACCGGGATACCGGGCAAATACCAGTATTTCATCAGGGGGCTTATCAATCCGGAGGTAACCTCCACAGCAAACCGGAAGAGTCTTCGGAAGGTTTCACCCAGAGTGTCCGACTGGCCTGACCATCGGCGGCGGCGCGCGCGTATGTTGGAAAAATGACGGAAAGCCAGCACATTCTGGTCACTGGGGCCACCGGTTACATCGGCGGACGGCTTGTTCCGCTTTTACTTGAGGACGGCCACCGCGTGCGGGTCCTGGCACGCTCCCCCGAAAAGCTCTCGGATGTGCCCTGGGCATCCGACGTCGAAATCGTCCAGGGCGACCTTTCGGACCGGGAATCTGCCGCGGCCGCCTTCACCGGTATCGACACCCTCTACTTCCTGGTGCACTCCATGGCGTCCGGGAAGGGTTTTGGCGGTCAGGAGGCAGCTATCGCCCACTTGGTGGCCGACGCCGCCGCGGAGGCCGGCGTGCAGCGGATCGTGTATCTCGGCGGGCTGCATCCGGAGGAAGGCGAGTTGTCGCCGCACATGAAATCCAGGACCGAGGTGGGGCGGATCCTGCTCGACGGCGAGGTGCCCGCCGTTGTCTACCAGGCCGGCGTCGTGATCGGTTCCGGTTCCGCCTCCTTCGAGATGATCCGGCACCTGACGGAAACCCTGCCCGTGATGCCGGCGCCAAGCTGGGTACGCCGTCGCATCGAACCGATTGCCGTCCGGGACGTCCTGCACTACCTGGTGCGGGCCGTGGACCTCCCCGCCGGCGTGAACCGGACCTTCGATATCGGGTCCCGGGAAGTCCTGACCTACGCGGAAATCATGAACGGATATGCGGAGGAAGCCGGATTGCCCCGGCGCCGCATCTACGCCCTGCCGCTGCCGGCTCCCCGGCTGGCCGGACTATGGGTGGCCCTGGTGACCCCGATCCCGCGTTCGATGTCGTTGCCGCTGGTGGAATCCCTGCAGCACGACGCCGTTGCCAAGGAACACGATATTGACCAATACCTGCCGCTGCCCGACGGCGGCCTGACGGACTACCACGACGCCGTGAAGCGGGCACTGGGCAAGGAGAAGCGCGGCGAGGTGGAGACCACCTGGGCCAGCGCCTCGGCGTCGTCCGATCTGGCCTCCGATCCCCTGCCCAGCGACCCGGACTGGGCGGGCCAGACGGTTTATGTGGACTCCCGGCAGCGCCGCGCGGCCGTGGATCCGGCCGCGGTCTGGCAGGTCATCGAGGGAGTGGGCGGCCGGAACGGCTGGTATTCGCTGCCCATGGCCTGGGCCATCCGCGGGGTGCTGGACAAAACCGTCGGCGGGGCGGGCCTTACCCGCGGCCGGCGGAACCCCACCACACTGTTCACCGGTGACGTGGTGGACTGGTGGCGGGTGGAACTGCTGGAGCGCGGCACCCTGCTGCGGCTGCGTGCGGAGATGCGGGTGCCCGGCAAGGCCTGGCTGGAGATGCGGGTGGACCCGGACGGCGACGGCGGCAGTGTCTACCGGCAGCGGGCCATTTACTTCCCGAAGGGTCTGGGCGGCAAGCTCTATTGGTGGCTTATTGCCCCTTTCCACGGCCTGATCTTTCCCTCCATGGCCAAGAACATCACCCGGCAGGCAGCGCGCCTCACAACCCCGGCCGCCCCCGACACGGCCGTTTAGGCGACAATCGTGTAACAGCGTCCGCGA
Source organism: Arthrobacter jinronghuae (assembly GCF_025244825.1). Lineage (NCBI taxonomy): Bacteria > Bacillati > Actinomycetota > Actinomycetes > Micrococcales > Micrococcaceae > Arthrobacter > Arthrobacter jinronghuae. Next base: position 44,970 of record NZ_CP104263.1, on the reverse strand, counting down.
AATCCAAAGAAGCTAATATCATCGGTAGGACTATACGCGCCGGTCGAGCCGGCCCAGCTGCAACTATGCCGGTTCCGTCTTCCTGACGGCTCCCGGCGTGTACTTGAGGGGACTTGGCTGTGCAGGACAAGAAGAGCCGTAAATGGCCAATAGCCGCGGCGGTTGCCGCGGTGCTCGTCATAGGCGGAAGTCTCGGCGCAGCCTTCGCCACCGGCCGTCTGGGCCCGTCCGAAACCGGTTCGTCTCCCTCGGCCGGCTCATCGGCATCGGCGTCGCCCTCCGTGCAGGCCGCCCCGGTATCCATCACCACCACGCCGGCTGACGGCGCCGTAGGCGTCAACCCCGCAGATCTTCCCTCCGTCACTGCCACCAACGCAGTCATCAACAAGGTCATCCTGAAGCCGGAGGCCGGCGGAGATCCCGTACCCGGCGTAATGTCCGCAGACGGAGCCGTCTGGACCGCCGATGCACCGTTGGCCTTCAACACCAGGTACGGCATGGAGGTGGTGCTCACCGACTCCGCCGGCAAGGAGACCACACGCAGGCAGGGCTTCGAAACCGTGCTTCCCGCAAATGAAGCCAATGCCTTCATGTATCCGCAGAACGCCGCCAGTGTGGGCGTGGGCCAGCCCATCGACATCACCTTCAGCGAACCGGTCACCAACAAAGACGCCGTGGAACAGGCCATCACGGTCACCAGCACCTCGGGCCAGACCGGTGCCTTCTTCTGGATCACGGACAACCGGGTCCGCTACCGCCCGGAGGCCTTCTGGGCCCCCAACAGCGCCATCACCGTGGACATGCAGTTGTTCGGCGTCGACTTCGGCAACGGCATGATCGGCAACTTCAACGAAACCCGCACCTTCAACACGCACAACACCCGCCTGGCCGTGGTGGATAACAGCACCAAGACCATGCAGGTCTTCCTGGACGGGCAGCTGGTCCGGACCTTCCCTGTCACCCTCGGCGAACCCACCTGGCCTTCGCCCGGCGGCTACCAGGTTGTCGTCAGCCAGCACGAGAAGCTGCCCTTCCGCGCCGAAAGCATCGGACTGTCGCCCGGAGACCCGGACTACTACGAACCGTTCGACGCCTCGTGGGCCAGCCGCCTGACCAACAGCGGCGTCTTTGTCCACCAGGCCCTCGACGGCGCCGTAGGTGCACTGGGCCGGATCAACGTTTCGCACGGCTGCGTAGGGATGTCCGCCGAAGGAGCCAAGTACTTCTACGACACCTTTGACGCCGGCGACGTAGTGCAGGTGCTGAACACCGAAGCCGGGCCGGTCCCCATTGACGACGGCTACGGCGACTGGAACATCCCCTGGGACCAGTACGCCGGGCAGCCCTAAGCTTCCACGCGCAGGCCCAACTCGGCCGCGAACAACGGAGCCAGCAGCATCAACTGCTCTTCGTCCACAGTGAACCCTTTGAGTCCGTCGATTTTGCCAACGCTCCGGAACACGGATCCGCGCAGGTCCGCGTCCACCGCCGTGCCGCCACCCAGCAGCATCGAGTCGATCCGGCAGTCGCGGAACGCCACCCGGTTCAGCCGCGCGCCTTCGAGGTCCAGTTCCCCGATGATGCAGTCGGAGAACAGCACGTTGGTCAGGCTGCAGTCCCGCAGGTCAAGGAAATCGATCTTGCCGCCGTCAACGCGGACGGAGTTCCAACTTCCGCTGTGAAGATCCGCGGAACCCAGGCGCGGATTGGAAATTTCCACGTCCCGAAACGAGGTTTTGGCAGCCCGTAACACTGGGGCATAGAGGTTCTCCAGCGTTGATTCCATAAACCGCGCGGCGGTGAGGTCGGCGTTGTCCAGGGACACGCCGGTGAGGCTGCATTCGGAGAACACTGCCCCGCGCAGCTCTAAGCCGGCGAAAGACTCTCCGTTATAGGCCACCGCTTCCTGGTGGCTGCCCACCGGGACGTCGGCACCGTCGCTCAGGTCCTGCGGGCGGACCAGCTCGAGGACCGGCGGTTTGGTGCCGGTGCTGCGGGAACGCACCATACCTAGGCGGACCGGCGGCCGAAGAGGAAGTATGCGATGGGACCGGCGAAGTTGATGCCGCACGCAGCCATCCACCATCCGCGGCTGCCGCGGATCTGGTCCTTCGGTCGCTTCTTCAAATCCCGCAGCGCTGCTCCGGCGAGCAGGAACTGGACTCCGGTCAGGGCTCCCAGGCCCTTTTTCTGTCCGCTGCTCAGGTCCTTGAGTTTTTTCTTTGCCATCGCCGTGCCTTCCGGTGGGTCGGTTCCCGCCGACGGTCGTCGAACGGGCCTGAACCCGATTATGCGCTATTGGCCGCTTCCGGGAGCAACCGAGCCGGCCTGGCCGAGCACGGAGTGCCCGCCCAGCCGGTGATAGGTGCGGTTGTGGTAAACCAGCGGTTCCTGCTCCGTGCTGCCGGGGAGGATTTCCAGGACGGTGGCTGCGATCAGGATGGAGCTGCCCACCGGGATCCTGCCGTCGATCCGGCAGCGAAGGGCCACGGGGGCTTCTTCCAGGAGGGGTTCGCCGCCGGGCAGCGTGCGGGTTGGCGTGGAACTGAACCGATCCGCGCCCTGCCGGGCGAAAAGTGCAGCGAGTCCGGCATTGTCGGCGCCAAGCAGGTGGACGACGACGGTCTCGGACCCGGCAATGACACCGGCGGTCCCGTGGGTTGAGGCCAGGGAAAAGGACAGGATCGGCGGCTCCGCCGACACGGAGGAAACCGAGGAGGCGGTCAGGCCCACGGGGCCGCTGCCGCCGTCGGCCGTAATGATGGCCACGCCCGCCGGATGGGCCCGAAAGGCGTCCTTGAATGCATCCGTTACATTCCGCTCGCACAGAGCCGTATTCCGCGTCATCTCAAGTCCTTCCGCAGACCAACCCATCGAGGGCATCCCTCAACGCTAGAACGTCAACCTTAGTTGAGGTCAAATCGTGCGGCCTAGACGTCGAATGCCCGGGCTCCCGTGCCGGTGCCCGAATCATCAGGATTCACGAACCGGCACTGGGCCAGCGAGAGGCAGCCGCAGCCAATGCAGCCGCCGAGCCGGTCACGAAGCGCCTGCAGGTGGCGGATGCGGGTATTGAGTTCCTGCTGCCAGGCGGCGGAAAGCCGCTGCCAGTCGGCCTGGTCCGGGACTCCGTCCGGAGGCAGTTCGGCGAAAGCACGGTTGATTACGGCCAGCGGAATGCCTGCCTGCTGCGCGGCGCGGATCACGGCCACCCGCCGCAGCACCGATCGGTCATAGCGCCGCTGGTTACCAGGTGTCCGCCGGCTGGAGAGCAAGCCCTGACGCTCGTAAAAGTGCAGCGCCGAGACGCTGACGCCGCTGCGCTCGGCCACCTGCCCCACGGACAGTTCCACACGCGCCGGCCCGGATCCGGGTGTATTCGCTTCCACGGCCTCGCCTTCCATCGCTGCACCCATTATCCGCCCGCTGCCGCCGCCCGCGTTCCGGAGGCAATTGTGCGGGCGCGCCGGTCCGCGGAACCGAACGAAGCCAGCAGGATTCAGTCCTTCCCTCCCGTTCACTGGCGGCCGGGACTGCGGCATGTGAAAGTGTCCCTATCGGGCCGAAACCGCTGCGTTGCGCGGTCGGTAAAGGTGCCGCCGCAACGAAGGAGGCAGCCATGGATCCCGCACCCCTCGGACCGCCGGAGAAACCCGGAACGCTGGTTTTCCTACCGGGCACCGGCCGGCCCAACCCGCAGCTCGCGGACCGGATCCGGGAGCAGGTGGCCGAGGTGCCGGGATTATCCGATTACCGGGTGCTGGCGGTTGACTGGGCCGCCGCCGCACCCGATGAGGTCAGCTTTGTCCCGGCATTGCCCCCGCGCTATGTCGCCGACGATCCGCCCGGCGTTACCGATACGTCCCTGGCCCTCGCCCTTTTCGGCATGGACCTAGGGGCGGCTGATCCGCTGAAACAGGCCTCCAGTGCCGGTGCCCCGCCGGCGCGGCCTGACGCGGCTTTCCTGGGGGAAACGCTGCAGGACCTGGTCCTGGGGGTGCTCACGGACGCGGGGATCCGGCACCGGATCCGCCTCACGGATGCCGCGGGCAGCTTCTTCGGCAAGGTCGCCTTTTATCTGGCCCACGGTCCCGCCGCCCGTGCCCGCATTGCCGACACCCTGCGCAGTACGGACCAAGATGCACCGGTGGTGCTGTTCGGACACAGCCTCGGCTCCGTGGCGGCTGTTGACCTGCTCAGTTCCCCCGAGGCGGAGGGCATCCGGGTGGATCTGCTGGTGAGCGTGGGCTCGCAGGCGCCGTGGTTCTACCTCCTCGATGCCCTCGCCTACCTCGGACCGGACCGCGGCGGTTCAGGGCCGGCAGTTCCCTGGTTGAATTTCTGGGACGAGCGCGACCTGATTTCCTTTTGCGCCGAACGGGTGTTTGCCGGCCGGGATGTGAACGTGACCGACAGCGAAGTGGACTCGGGCAAACCCTTTCCCGAATCCCATACCGCCTATTTTTCCGATCCGCGCGTGTACCGGCAGCTGTGGGAGCATCTGCGGGAGGCACGCGCAGACAAACCCGGCTCTGGCAACGGAAGCGGAATCTAGTGTTCACTGGATTACATGAGAGCGATCTGGAAAGGCGCCATTGCGTTTGGGCTGGTCAACGTGCCGGTCAAGGTTTATGCCGCCACCGAGGACCACGACGTCAGCCTTCACCAGGTGCACGGCAAGGACGGCGGACGCATCCGCTACCAGCGCCGCTGCGAGATCTGCGGCGAGGTGGTGGAATACAAGGACATCGCCAAGGCGTACGACGACGGCGAGCAGACCGTGGTCCTCACCGACGAGGATCTGGCGTCCCTTCCCGTGGAGAAAAGCCGGGAAATCGACGTCGTGGAATTCGTGCCCAGCGAGCAGGTGGATCCCATCCTGTTTGACCGGACGTACTACCTGGAGCCGGACTCCAAATCGACGAAGTCCTATGTACTGCTCCGCCGCACCCTTGAGGACACCGACCGCACGGCTATCGTGCAGTTCTCGCTCCGGCAGAAGAGCCGGCTGGGTGCCCTGCGCGTACGCGGCGACGTGCTAACCCTCCAGACCCTGCTGTGGGAGGACGAGGTCCGGGAGGCCACCTTCCCCTCGCTGGATGAAAAGGTGCGGATTTCCGCCAAGGAGCTGGAGATGTCCTCGGCCCTCGTGGATTCCTTCAGCGGGGACTTCGACCCCTCGGAATTCACCGACGATTACCAGGAACAACTCAAGACCCTGATCGATGCCAAGCTGGAACAGGGAGAATCGCTCGACACGGAGGAGACCTTCGGCGGAGAATCCGAGGAAGACGAGGGCGGCAAGGTCCTGGACCTTATGGAGGCGCTGCGGCGCAGCGTAGAGAAGAACCGCGACAAAAAGAGCGGCACCGACACTAAAAGCACCAAAGAGGACGGCGCCAAGAAGGCTCCCGCCAAAACCTCGAACTCCAAGAGCACGAAAAGCACAGCCAAAACCCGGAAAGGCGCCTGACCACTATGGCATCTCGTAATTTCTTCACGGACCAGTTCGGCCGGCAGACCATTTTCAAGGTGCCCAACGGGCCGCTCATCGGCTGGGGCGTGTTTGGCGTTGCGTCCATGATGGCACTGACGCCCAGGAACGCCGGGCTGCTGAAAACCCTCAGCAAGGGCTGCCTGATGGTCTGGGCCCTTGGGGAGACCTTCCGGGGTGAAAGCGGCTTCCGGCGCAGCATCGGTGCCGCCACCCTGCTGCGTGAGGTCACCGGCCCGGCGGACCCGGATACTGAAGCCGGCACGCCGAAGGTTTCCGGCAGCAGCCGGAAGCAGCACTAGTCCGCTCGGGGCCGCCCGTACGGGATGATCCCTACTGGCGGTATCCCTCGACTTCACCCACGGGCCGCTCCTGCGCCTCATCCGGGTTCTGTCCGGCGTCGGCCTTGGCCCGCCGCTGGCGGAGGAGGTCCCAGTACTGGTCGAGCTGTTCCTCCACCCGCCTTAGCTCCGCGGCATGCTTTTCGGGTTCCACACCCGGGTCCGCCTCACGGAGGGACTGCTCCTGCGCTACGAGTTCCTGGATCCGGTGCTGGATTTCCTGTTCGTCCATGGCTCCTACGCTAACCGGGGCGGACGGCGGATTCCAGCACTGGGCGCGGCAGTCTAGGCCTGCTGTGCGTTGAAGAAGTCCTTCAGCTCCGCATTGCTCTCGATCGGCTGGCGGTACTCGTCCGAGAGCACGCGCAGGACCGCTTCTTCGTACTCGTCATTGGTGGAGGCCAGTGCCTCGCGGGCAAAACGGACGCGGAAATTGTTCGCGAAGGCGTCGGCGGCGGTTTGGGCTACGCAGTTGTGGGTCGCGACGCCGGCCAGGACCAGGGTCTCGACATTCCAGTTACGCAGCCGCAGCAGGACATCCGTGCCTACAAAAGCGCTGTCTCGGGTCTTCACCAGGCGCGGCAGGTCCGCGTAGTCCAGCCCCGGAATGAAGTCGGCCTGCTCGCTGCCGCTGAAGATGAAGCCCTGGTCGTCGTCCAGCATGCTCAGGGTCCAGGTGGACTTATCCCGCTCGTGTTCGGTGCAGACCATCAGCACCGGAATACCGGCGGCCTTGGCCAAACCGATGAGCTCGTTGGTTTTTTCCACCAACCGTTCCTGATGCTTCTGCAGGGCGGGGCTTTCGAAGTAGGCGTTCTGCATGTCAATGACCATCAGTGCGGCGGACAATCCAGGTTCCTTTCGGCGAAACCGCCCGGTGCGGGCGTGTCGGTAAACCTAGTCTGCCAGCACTGAACGGCTGCAGGCCAAACGCGCGTCCCGGCTGCTGTACCCCCCCGGAACGCTGTGGATCCTAGTTGGGAACTGATCCTTCGCCGGGGTTCGGGTTGCTGCGGTACGAGCTCGATTCGCTCTCACGGCCCAGGAAGATACCCAGCAGGATCATCACTACGGCCAGCACTGCGTGCAGCCAATTGTCCGCCGTGTTGAAGGGAACGAAGTTGGCGTCTGAGTCCAGCGGGATGAGCAGCCCGTAAATGAAGAGCAGGGCGTAGAGGATGCCTCCTCCCAGCAGATAGAGCTTGGCCGAGGAGTGCTTTCGCGCCAGGGCAAGCCCGGCAAAGCCCAGCAGCATGTGGACCACGTTGTGCAGCACCGACACCTGGAAAATACCCAGGAGGGCGGCCTCCGATGCGTATCCCGAGAAGTAAAGCTGGCCGTAATTGATGGTGGCCCCGGGAATGAACCCCAGGACTCCGATAAGCAGGAAAACAATCCCAAAGGCAATTGCGGCTTTTTGCGCACTGGTCCTGCGGGCCGAAAGACCGCCGCCGGAACTGTAGCTGGGGTATGCCATGATGACTCCTCTGCTCCGCAGCACGGGAGGACCGGACCGGGAGGATTCGGTGATCAGGACTTTAAACTGTTGCACAATTGGGGCAAGGTGGGAAGCATACTGACTTTCCAGGACCATGAGGGGGTACCAAATGGGGTTTGCGCCTAAAACGGCGATAGTCACGGGGTCTGATTCCGGCATAGGACGTGCCGTCGCCGTAGCTCTGGCCAAGGCGGGAATGGATGTGGGCATCACCTGGCATTCCGATGAACAGGGTGCCATGGACACTGCGGAGGAGGTCCGCTCGCACGGCCGCACCGCCGTCGTCGCCCGCCTGGACACCACAGATCTGCCCGCATGCGCGGACGTCGTGGACTCCCTGGCGGAGCAGCTGGGCGGCCTGGACGTGTTCGTCAACAACTCCGGGACCGGAGACGGGCAGAAGTTCCTGGACCTGACCTATGACGCCTGGCGCACCACGGTGGACACCAACCTCAGCGGGGCTTTTGTCTGCCTGCAGCGGGCAGCTCAGCGCATGGTTGCGCAGGGCAACGGCGGCCGGCTGATCGCCGTCACCAGCGTCCACGAACTCCAGCCACGGGTGGGCGCTGCGGCCTACACTGCCTCCAAGCACGGGCTCGGCGGGCTGATGAAGACCATCGCCCTGGAGCTGGGAAGCTACGGGATCACGGCCAATTCGGTGGCGCCCGGGGAAATTGCCACCCCCATGACCGGACAGACGGACTCCGACCCTCGGGACGAGGACCGCCCCGGCATTCCCCTGGGCCGGCCCGGCTACGCCTCCGAAATCGCCGACGTCGTGGCTTTCCTGGCCTCACCGGCCTCGTCCTACGTCACCGGGGCCTCATGGCCCGTCGACGGCGGCATGCTCCAGATGGGACCGCAGGGCGGCTCCCACATCACTTCGTCAGCTTGGCGGGAAGGATAACTTGAAATCTCTATGGCTCGATAACGCGCCCGTTATACCCACTGATCCCTTCGACCCCGAGGCGTCCTACGACACCGTGGTGGTCGGTGCCGGACTTACCGGCCTCACCACGGCAGCCCTGCTGGCCCGCAGCGGACAGCGCGTGGCCGTCCTGGAAGCACGCACGGTAGGCGCCGTCAGCACCGGCAACACCACAGCGAAGGTTTCCCTGCTGCAGGGAACGCAGCTCTCCGGCATCACCTCGCACCACAACGCGGAGACCGCCCGCCAGTATGTGGAAGCCAACCGGCAGGGACAAAGCTGGCTGCTGCGCTTCTGCGACGAAAACGGGATCGGCTACGAGGTCCGGGACGCGTACACCTACGCCACCACCGAGCAGGGGCTCAAGAGCCTGCGGAAGGAACACGAGGCGGCCCAGGCCGCCGGACTCGACGTCGAGTTCACCGCGGAGACCGAACTGCCCTTTGAAACCACTGGTGCACTTCGGCTTCGCGACCAGGCACAGATCCAGCCGATGACGGTGCTGGCCGGCCTGGCCAAGGACTACCGTGCCCATGGCGGCACCCTGATCGAGGGCGTCCGGGTGACCGGCGCGCGCCATGAGGACGGGGCCGGCATCAAGGTCGGAACCAGCCAGGGCGAGGTCACCGCCCGGCACCTGGTGTTGGCCACCGGCATCCCGATCCTTGACCGCGGCGGCTACTTTGCCGTCCTGAAGCCCGAGCGTTCCTATGCGGTAGCCCTGCCGGTAACGGGAACGGTTCCGCAGGGCATGTACCTCTCCGTCGATTCGCCCACCCGCTCGCTGCGTACCGCAGAGGCAAACGGCATCTCCTACCTGCTCGCCGGGGGCAACGGGCACACTGTCGGCCGGAAAAAGCACACCCAGGAACTGGTGGACGATCTGGTGGACTGGACCGTGGAGAACTTCGCGGTGGGAAGCGCGGCGAGTTATGCCTGGTCGGCGCAGGACTACTCGCCGGCACGGAGCCTGCCCTACGTCGGGCAGCTGCCGCTGATGGGTTCCAACATCTATGTAGCCACCGGGTACAACAAGTGGGGCATGACCAATGCCGTTGCGGCTTCGCTGGCCCTGAGCGCGGAGATCCTCGGCGGAGAGAACCCGTGGGCGCGCGAGCTGTACAAGCCCCGGGTGGCCCCGCTCGATGCCGCCTCCACCCTGCGGGACAACGCCGAGGTGGGGCTTTCCATGCTCACCGGCTGGGCCGCCGGACTGGCCAACAGCACCGACGCGGCCCCGCCGGAGGGGCAGGGCGTGGTCTCCCGGGAGAACGGGAAGCCGGTGGGTACCTGCACCGTGGCCGGCGAGACCAGCCGGGTGTCGGCCGTGTGCCCGCACCTCAAGGGAGTCTTGAACTGGAACGACGCCGAACAGTCCTGGGACTGTCCGCTGCACGGCTCCCGGTTCACGGCCAAGGGAACTCTGCTGGAAGGTCCCGCCGTCAAGAACCTCGATCCCGCCTGATCGCCGGACCCGGTAAACCCGGACACCGTTAAACAGAGACTGCGGATGCCTTTGAAGGCATCCGCAGTTCTTGTTTAACCTGCCGGATGGTTAGAGGCCGGCCCGGGGTCCGCCGGATTCCGGGTCATCCATTGCCGGATCCACGTCCGGAGCCGCCGCCAGCCGCGACGTGTCAGTGGAGGTAGGTCCTACCGGAGCCGTGCCGGCTGCGCCGGTGGCAGCATTGCCCGGTGCGTCAACGTTTCCCCGCCACGAACCCGTTTCCGAACCGCGGCTCTCAATGAATTCCTTGAAACGGGCAAGATCGGATTTGACCTGCCGGTCATCGGCGCCGACCACGGAACCCAGCTTCTCAACGACGTTTTCGGGTTCCCAGTCCAGCTGGACGGTTACCCGGGTCTCGGCGTCGCCCAGGCGGTGGAACGTTACGACGCCGGCATGGGACTTTCCGTCAGTACTCTTCCACGCGACCCGCTCGTCCGGATGCTGCTCGGTGATTTCAGTGTCGAACTCCCGCTCGACACCGGCCACCTTGGTCACCCAGTGGGTGGTGGTGTCCGAAAGCTGGGTGATGGAGATAACGCCGCCCATGAACTGCGGGAAGGACTCGAACTGGGTCCACTGGTTGTAAGCGGTGGTTACCGGTACTGATACGTTGATTGACTCTTCTACGGTGGTCATGCTGTCCCTCCGGTAGTGCGAATCCTGCCTTTGGCCGGGCCGTTTCCCACCGGCCCCGTTTTCCTCACCGTACACAGGACGACAACGCACTTCAACTGGAAGTAAGGTTGCTTATATTGGCTTTCCCGGGAACCCGTCCATTCTGTTCCGAGCCGCTTCCCGGGGTTAGGCTGGGGAACAATCCACCTGCCGAAGCCGCTTTGTCCGGACGGTATCCGGGCTCTTTCGGCAGGTGAGTCCAGTACTCATTTTTCGTCAACATTGGAGGAAACATGAAGGCATCTGAAGAGCTGACCACCAACCTGCAGGCCGTCCTGGTGGACATGATCGAACTGCATCTGCAGGGCAAGCAGGCCCACTGGAACGTTGTCGGTAAGAACTTCCGGGACCTGCACCTGCAGCTTGACGAGATCATTGACGACGCTCGCATCTTCGCGGACGAACTGGCCGAGCGCATGCGTGCCCTCCGCGCCGTCCCGGACGGCCGCAGCGTGGCGGTAGCCAACGGCACCAGCCTGCCGCCGTTCCCCGCCGGGCTGGTTGACACCCGCGACACCGTGACGCACGTGGTCGCCATGCTCGAGGCCGTCGTCAAGACCATGCGCGATGTGCATGACCAGGTGGACGAAGAGGATCCGACCACCGCGGACATCCTGCATGGCTTTATTGCCAAGCTCGAGCAGTACGCCTGGATGGTGGATGCCGAGAATATCTCCGCCACGGCAGAGGTAGTCACGCCCGAAGACAGCAATCTGGAACCGACCCGCTAAGACTCCAGGTTCCGGGCCGGCGCATCCCTTTACACGGGGTGCGCCGGCCTTTGCCGTCCCTGGAGGCTCTGCCTGCTCTGCGGCCCAGCAGCCGTGCCCCGGGGATCAGCTAACCCGCGATGGCCTGCCGCACTTCTTCCAGTAAATCCATCATGTGCGCCAGCGCGGCAGCACCATCTCCGGCCGCGACGGCGTCGGCCACCAGCGCATGCCCCCGCAGGGCAGCCTCGCTCGGGTTCGGCGGCATCATGCCCTGCCGGGTGCGGCCGGCAAGAACCTCGGCAACCACATCCTGAAGCGATGCGAACATGTCGTTGCCACTGGAGCGCAGCAGCAACGTATGGAATTCAATATCGGCCTGCAGGAACTCCTCCAGCTCCCCAGCCTCCCCGAGCCTTCGAAGCTCCGCGGCCAGCTCCACCATCCGGTCCCGCTCGGCGGCTGCAGCGTGTCTGGCGGCGGCCGCCGCGGCTACCGGCTCCACTCCCACCCGCAGTTCGGTCAGGGTACGGAACTGCTCCGCCCGGCCCGGCCCGGCAAGGCGCCACTTGATGATCCGCGGATCGAACACGTTCCACAGCTGGGGATCCTGCACCACAATGCCGACCCGGCGCTTGGAATACACCAGGTTCATGGACTCGAGGATCCGCATGCAGTCGCGGACAACGGTTCGGGAAACGCCGAACTCCTGCTGCAGCCCGTCAAGCGTGAGCCGGTCCCCCGGCGCAAGCACGCCGGAGGCAATGTCCTGGCCCAGGGTTTCGATGATCCGGGCGTTCAGGACCGCGGCCGGCGGGCCGGCGTGTTCGTTCATATCCACATCTTTCCAGCTACGTTCCCTGTATATTCCTTTAGGTGCATATATGAGTAGGGGGCCCGGATTCAGCAGGAATCCTGCTGATAGCGGCTACCCGCCCCTGCTTCAGCCTAGTCTCCGAAGTGTGCCTTTGATCAGCCGCTGACGGAGCATATGTTTCCTCCGGCCGCGGCACCTTTAGTTGGTGATACCTTTGTGCTCAACAGTTCCGGTCAGCAAACCTGTCCGAACCCGCGACAACGGCGTCCCAAGGAGATTTCAATGGCCCCAGCTGCACAGCACCTCGTCATCATGGGTGTTGCCGGATCGGGCAAAACCACCATTGCCAACCTGCTTTCCAAGCGGCTCGGATGGATTGCGGCGGAGGCTGACGAGTTCCATCCGGCCGTCAATATCGCCAAGATGTCCGCCGGCGTCCCCCTCGACGACGACGACCGGTGGCCGTGGCTCTACGCCATCCGCGATTGGATGGGTGTCCAGGCGGAAAACGGCCGGTGCACCATCGTTACTTGTTCCGCATTGAAGCGCACGTACCGAAATGTCCTCGCGCAGGCGGCCGGGGACGTAACGTTCGTCCATCTGGACGGGAGCGCCGATGTTCTTGCGGAACGGATGAAAACGCGAAGCGGACATTTCATGCCGCCGTCTCTGCTTCCCTCGCAGCTGAGCACCTTGGAGCCGCTTGCCCCGGACGAAGCCGGTCTCCGGATTGAAATAACGGATTCTCCTGCGGAAATCGTGGATGCCATTCTGCGGCACCTGGGCTTCGCGGTCGCCTAGGCATCTCCGCCGGCCCGCCGGTCCAAGGTGAACGCAGGGTGCGGGAAACCGTGGAAAAATAGGTAGCCTCAATAAAATCTTTTGGCGCCTGCACCGCCCTCTGGAAGGACTTTTCAACCATGATGGGTGGCCACCATGCCGCTAGCGGCGCTGCAGCCTGGGTTGCCGTCGCCTCCACCGCTCCCCACGCATTCGGCTGGTATCCGGTGACTCCGCTCGGCGTCGTCACCGGAGCCCTGTTGACCGCCGGTGCCGCACTGCTGCCCGATCTCGACCATCACAGCGGGACCATTGCCCATTCCCTTCCTCCGCTCACCAAAATCCTTGCCCGCTTTACGGAGGCCGTCAGCGGCGGCCACCGGCGCGGCACTCATTCCCTGCTCGGGCTGGCGGTCTTCGTGGCGCTGGCGACGGCACTGGGCAGGGTGACCACGGAGGTGCCGGTCTTCGGATCAGTGGCGCTGGGAGCGGGGATCCTCTCCGTCCTGCTGATGGGATTTGCCTTCAAGGCACTGAAGATCGCCGGCGGACCGGTTCGCAGCTGGTTCCTCGCCCTGGCCTTCTCGGGGTTCATTGCCGTTTATGCCCCGGAAAACAATGACTGGCTGCCGGTGGCGGTGGGTCTGGGAGTGGCCGTACATATTGTCGGCGACCTCCTCACCCACCAGGGCGTAATGATTTTGTGGCCGCTGCGGATCAAGCGCCCGCGTTCCCTGGTCCGCTTCCCTGTGGTCAGTAAGCTCTGGCGGAGCAGCGGCTGCTTCTCGCTGCCCCTGATCGGCGCGGCCGGATCATGGCGCGAATGGGCCCTGATGGTGCCCGTGACCATTTACGCGATTTACGGCGTCACCGTGGACGGCGTGACGGCGCTGACCGGCTGGTCCCCCTACACCTGACCCGAACATCCGCAAGCGAACCCATCCGGTGCGGGGCTAATGTTGAAATGTGGAATTGGGTCTTCTTGCCGTGGTAGGCGTCGCCGTCATTGTGACGGTTGCTGCCTTCTCCAGACGTCTTGGGATAGCAGCACCGCTCATCCTGGTGGTGGTCGGGCTGGCCCTCTCCTATACGCCGGGTGTGCCCGAGTTCTCCGTTCCGCATGAGTTGATCCTGATGGGGGTGCTGCCCCCGCTGCTCTACGCCGCAGCGATCAACGTCCCAGTGGTCGACTTCCGGCGCAACATCGGTGCCATTTCGTCGCTGTCCGTGTTCCTGGTCCTGGTTTCCGCTTTCACCACCGGCTTGCTGCTTTATCTGCTGCTGCCGGACCTCAACTTTGCTGCCGCAGTGGCGCTCGGCGCCGTCGTGAGTCCGCCGGATGCCGTGGCCGCCACGTCCGTCGGCAAGCGGCTTGGCCTGCCGCCGCGCCTGGTGACAGTGCTCGAAGGTGAAGGGCTGGTCAACGATGCCACCGCCCTCGTGCTGCTGCGCTCGGCCATCGCTGCATCTGCCGGCGGCCTGTCCAGCATCTGGGCAGGGGTGGGGGATTTCGGTTTGGCCGTCGTCGTTGCCGTTCTGGTCGGACTGCTGGTCGGCGCGGCCACCGTCTATGTCCGGTCAAGGCTGCATGATCCGGTCCTGGACACCGCCATTTCCTTTGTTGTTCCGTTCATTGCCTTCATTCCGGCGGAGGAAGCCGGAGCGTCCGGCGTGCTGGCCGTCGTCGTCGCAGGGCTTTACACCGGACACCGGAGCGGCTCCGCGTTCACGGCGCAGGCGCGGATCAATGACAGCATCAATTGGCGCACCATCCAGTTCCTGCTGGAAAACGGCGTGTTCCTGCTGATGGGCCTGGAACTCCGGCACCTCGTGGAAAATGTCGATACCAGTTTGCTGCCGGTCCTCGACGCCGTATTGATCGGCCTGGCAACCACCGCCCTGCTGATCCTTGTACGTTTCGCCTGGGTCACCCCCTTGATCTATCTGCTCAGGGCGAAGGTCCGGTATCAGGAACATCGGACCAAGCGATTCAGGCGGTGGCTGGACAAGATCAAGGACGGCGGGCTGACGGATGACCGCCAGCGCCGGCGGCACCGCCGCGGCGAGCTGCTCTACCGCCGGCGCCGGGCCGACGTCGAGCAGTTGAACCGCGAGGGCCTGGGCTGGCGCGGCGGCGTGGTGATTTCCTGGTCCGGAATGCGCGGTGTGGTGACCCTGGCCGCTGCCCAGTCCCTGCCCGATCAGACACCGTACCGCGAACAGCTGGTACTGATCGCCTTTACCGTAGCGATCACCACCCTGCTGCTGCAGGGCCTCACCCTGCCGTGGCTGATCCGTATTCTGGGCGTCCAGGGCAGGGATGTCACAGCGGACCAGCGGGAACTCGCCAAGCTGATCGATGAGCTCAGCGGCGCCGGACTCAGCATTTTGGAGCAGCCCGCAGAGTGCCTGGGCGTGCGTCAGGAGGTGGACCCGGATGTGGTCGAAAGGGTCCGGCAGAGCACCTTCCTCCGCAGCGAACTGGCATGGGAGCGGGTACGCGCACTAGGGGAAAACGAGGATCCGACGCCGCAGCTCCAATACCGGGCACTGCGCCGCGCCGTCGTCGAGGCCGAACGGAACCAGTTGCTGCTGGCCCGCCGCGAGGGACGCTATGCTTCCCGGACCCTTTCCGAGGCACAGCGGTTGCTGGACCTGGAAGAATCCCGCCTGCGCCCCCGGCTCGGGGAACGCTAGCGGGCGCCGCCGGAGCAGCATCGCGGCTGGCCCTCGCCTCAGTCCTGGTGGAGCTGGAGGTAGTTGCCACAGCCGTCGTCGAAAACGGCCTGGGCGCCCGTTGAATCCAGGGTGGGTTCACCGAGGAACTGGACGCCGAGCCCCGATAACCGCTCGTACTCCGCCTGCACATCCGGGACGCCAAGCACCAGCACAGGCAGCTGTTCCCGATACAGCCCCGACCGGTACGCTTCGGCAACCGGGTTGTCGCTGGGTTCGAGCAGCAGGCCCGGACCGCCCGGGTCCTCAGGCGAGCAGACGATGAACAGGTTGTATTCGGGCATGGCCATTAGGGGTTCCAGTCCCAGGGTGCCGGTGTAGAACTCGTAGGCACGTTCCGGGTCCACCACGTGGATACCGCTCATTTTGATTCGCATCCGCGAAACGGTACCCCCGGCTCAGGCGGGTGTCAGCAGTGGCGGAACAGCTGTTGATTCAACGGTGTTTCAACGGCTGCGGCGCGGCTTGCCGTTCTTGCCGGCGCCTTTGCCCTTGGCTGCGGGACGCCCGCCGGACTTTGCCGCAGGCTTGGCCGCGCTCCGGGTCTGGCGTTCCTTGGTCCGCTTCTTGGCTGAGGACTTCTGTTCAGCCTGGATGGAGGGCTGGCGGGAGCTGTTCGCGGTCCGTCCCCGCACCACCCCGATGAACTCTTCTATGTCCGGCTCGTCCCGGTCCTGCAGCCAGGCAATTCCGATCCGGGTTGCCGGCACGCCGCTAACGGGCCGCGCTTCAACGTCCTTCCGGGAGTGCAGACGGGCTACCGACATGGGGAGGATCACAACACCGCTGCCGGCGGCAGCCACCTCAAGGGCGACGGCGGCGCCTCCCATCGCGTCAATGTCCAGAATCGTCTCGCCGTCGAGATCCGCTAGGTCGACGGCGTCGAAGGCCGCCAGGGGGTGCTCCTTTGAGGCAGCGGCCACCGGCTGCTCTTCGTACAGCGGAATCACGTTCACCCCGTCCGGGCGCGCGAAACCTTCGGCAGGAATACGGATAAACGCCAGATCCGCCCGGTTGGAGGCAAGTTCCTCCAACGCGGCAGGCTCCTCACACTGGAACGTCCGGAGTTCCTGGTCCTGCCGTTCCCGCCAGCGGGTAATCCATTTGCCCGGTGTCACGCCCGGTACGTAGGCCACGGTCAGCGGCCGCGACGTCGCCCCCTGCAGGGGTGCTGATGTGTCTGTGGGCATCAGAACACCTTAGCCCACCGGAAGGTGGCGCGGCGGGCGGATACCCTTGGAATATGACCACCGAGAAATCTCCCCAATCCATGAAGCCTGCCACGGCAGCCAAGAAACTGGGTATCTATCTGCCCGCAGCGCCGCAGGATTTCCAGGACGGGCCTATTTCGCGGGCCCGGTTCGACGAACTGCAGTCCAATCCGCCTGAGTGGCTCACCGAGCTGCGCCGCACCGGCCCGCATCCGCGCCCCGTCGTGGCGCAGAAGCTCAACGTCTCCATCGGGGGTTTGACCCGCGCCGGCGTGACCGAGGCCCTGACCACCGAGGAAATCAAGGCACTGCTGGCCCAGCCGCCGGCCTGGCTGGTTGAGGAACGGGCGAGCTTTGCTGCCGTCCGTGCCGAAGCCCAGCGCGTAAAGGAAGCCGAAGCCAAGAAGGCGGAACGCGCCTAGGAGCCGTTCGGCTCACCGGATTCGCAATAAGGGAGGGGCCGCGCAGATGCTGCGCGGCCCCTCCCTTATTGCGTTGGCCCTTGTTCGGAGTCCCTGCTCCGGGGGGGGATCGCCCGGGACGCGGGACGCAAAAAAGAATGACCCCGGCCGTCTGGCCGGGGTCATTCTTTATCTATGTGCGCGAGGGGGGATTTGAACCCCCACGCCCTTTCGGACACTGGCACCTGAAGCCAGCGCGTCTGCCGTTCCGCCACTCGCGCATAAATGGTTTCCCGCGGCGACGCTGTGCGGACGACCTCACACGATCCAAGTGGATCCTGCCTGTGATCATTCGTTGCGTTTCCTCGGGAACAGCAGAATCAAGCATACCGGCATTTTGGCCAAACACCTAAACGGCTTCCGGGACAACCCAAAAACCGTGCTGTTGCAGGGAAACGCCGGCTGTTCTCCCGCCTGCACAGGGGAGGCCGGGAAGCCGGCAACGGATGTGGAACAGCGACCGGACCGGCGCGCGGGGCGCCGGGACGGCGGTAAGACATTTATCTGCAGTCACCAGTAGTATCGAAGTGGACGCATATACCTGTGCTCTGCCGGAACCAGTCGTGAACCAGTCCCGAACCAGTCCCGGCAGACAATTGAGCCCGCACCGCGGCGCCGGGCAGGTACTGCTGACGAGGCAATTCAACGGACAGGACACGGAAGGAGACGAACTTGGGCATACTCGACAATGTCGAACGCGGCATCGAAAAGATTGTTCGTGGTGCTTTCGCGTCCGGTTCGTCCGGCCGTGTTGAACCGCTGGAGCTTGCCATCGCACTCCGCAAGGAACTGGATCAGCATTCCATGGTCCTGGGCCAGGGCCGGACCCTGGCACCGAATGTCTTTACGGTGCGGCTATCCACCTCGGATTTCACCCAGGCGCAGAAGTGGGGCGCGCCCCTGGCTGAAGAGCTCTGCGACGTAGTCATCAAGCATGCCCGCAGCCAGTCCTACACTCTTCAGGGGCCGGTGCGGGTTTCGTTTACCCGCGATTCCTCCCTTAAGGCAGGGGTGCTTGAAGTGGATTCGTCCACTGAAAAGTCACCCTCGGCGCAGACCCGGATGCCCTCCCCTCCTGCACCGCGGCAGGGACCATCGGCTCGGATGCAGCCCGTCTTGGACGTTGACGGACAGCGTTACACCCTTAATGCGCCCTCAGTGGTTCTGGGCCGCTCCTCAGAAGCCGACATCCTCGTGGACGACACCGGCGTTTCCCGCCGTCACCTGGAGATCCGCACTGAGAACGGAGCCAGCCGTGCCGTCGATCTGGGCTCCACCAACGGCAGCTTCGTCAACGGCCAGAAAGTTCAAGGTGAAGCAGTGCTTACCGATGGATCCACAATCACCATGGGGCGCACCCGAATCGTCTTTCGGCTGCTGCCCGTCCGGACCGGGGGACGTTAGTGCTCAGCGAATTAACTGAAACGCTCCTGCGCTACGGCTTCCTGATCCTGCTGTGGATCATGGTGGTCAGCGTAGTCGGTGCCATCCGACGCGACCTCGCCGTTGGCAGCCGCAACCGGACCGGGACCCCGACGGCCCGCCAGATCCGCAAGGACCCGAACCTTGAAAAGCGTGCGCCGGCCCCCAGCAAAGTGACGCCGAGGGAGCTCGTGGTGACGGAAGGTCCGCTGCGCGGGACCACACTGGACCTGGCCG
The DNA here is from genome assembly GCF_025244825.1 of Arthrobacter jinronghuae. Lineage (NCBI taxonomy): Bacteria > Bacillati > Actinomycetota > Actinomycetes > Micrococcales > Micrococcaceae > Arthrobacter > Arthrobacter jinronghuae. The sequence goes on along the minus strand of NZ_CP104263.1, from coordinate 26,150 downwards.
CCAGCCCCATCCTGCTCGGACGGGCACAGGAAGCAACCCTCGTCCTGGAAGACGACTATGCCTCGGGCCGCCATGCCCGCCTCTTCCCCCAGGGCAGCCGCTGGTTCGTTGAGGACCTCGGTTCAACAAACGGAACCTATCTCGGTGGAAGCCAACTTACCCGGGCGTTGCCCGTCGAACCCGGTGTGCCGATCCGCATCGGTAAGACGGTCATCGAATTGAGGCCCTGACAGTGGCCCTGGTTCTCAGATATGCAGCACGGTCCGATGTTGGAATGGTTCGTTTCAAGAATGACGATTCCGCCTACGTCGGCCGCTACCTCGCCGTCGTTGCCGACGGCATGGGCGGCCACGCCGGCGGCAACGTCGCCTCCGCCTCCACCGTGCTCGATCTGGTCCATTTGGACAGCAGTGTCCACGAGGACGAACCCCTGACCGTCCTTGCCGACGAAATCCAAGCGGCGAATTCGCTGCTGTCCGAGTTGGTCACCACCAGCCCCCAGCTCTCCGGCATGGGAACCACAGTCACTGCACTGCTGCTGCACGAGCAGCGTCTGGCACTGGCGCATATCGGCGACTCCCGGGCCTACCGGCTCAAAGACGGCCGGTTCGAACAGATCAGCATCGACCACACCTTCGTGCAGCGGCTGATCGATGAAGGGCGCCTGCAGCCCGAAGAAGCCGAAGTGCACCCGCATAAAAACGTCCTCATGCGCGTGCTTGGCGATGTTGATGCCAGCCCCGAGCTGGACCTGGCCACTTTCGATGTCGAGCCCGGCGAACGCTGGTTGCTGTGTTCGGACGGGCTGACCGCCGTCCTGCGGGACTCCGACATCGAGGGTGTTCTCCGCAGCACCTCGGACCTGCAGGAGTGCGTAGACACCCTGGTTGAGCTCACACTGGCCGGCGGTTCTCCGGACAACGTGACAGTTGCTGTCATTGAAATCGATGAGGACCCCGACGCCGGCTCTGCCCCGGCCACCGCTCCGCTCTCCGAAGTTTCCTCCAGGGACAACGGGTACCGCCCCACTGCCGCTGTAGCTGCGGCCCCGCCCGTGACCGAGGATGAGCCGGGATCGCGCACGGAGAACACCGTTGCCCGGGACGACGCCGATGACGCCGAGAGTGAGCGCGAACGCGCCCACCTGATCCGCCAGGATCTGGCCTCCCGACCGCACGTACTGGTTGGCGCGGCGTCCCTTGCCACCGAGACCGGTGAAATTCCGATCGTCACGAAGCGTTCCGCCGAGCGGCGCGCTGCTCGCATGCTTACCCACAAGGCAGAGTCCGAGCAGGATGCAGAGCAGCCCGCCGGGGATTCGCCTCGTTCCGGTTGGAAGCGCTGGCTGCTGCCCGCGTTCCTGACCGTGGTTGCGCTGCTGCTCGCCGTCGTCGTATGGCTCGGCTACACCTGGACACAGACCCGCTACTACGTGGGCTCCTATGACAACCGGGTCGCCATCTACAACGGTGTTTCCCAGACTGTCGGCCCCATCCAGCTCTCACATGTCACCGACGTATCCGATATTCCGGTGGACAGCCTCTCCGAGTATCACCGCAACCGGGTGGAGGACACCCTTCCCGCCCGGGACCTTGAGCACGCCGAAGAGATAGTCACCGAGTTGCGGGACACTGCCAAGGCGGTCCTGTGCCCGCCGGTAGACACGGGTTCCCCAACCGATGCACCTACACCAGGTGCTACTGCCGCGCCCGAAGCCAAACAGAACAGCGCCTGCGGAGGTGAGCAGTAATGTCGGACGTCCTCACCGTGCCTAAACCGCGCCGGAACACTGAAGCCCTCCTCCTCCTCGTCGCGCTTCTGGTCGGCGTTGGAGCCAACATGATCGTTGGCCTCGACGAAGACCGCGCCTTCGACTCCGACTTCTGGGTCCAGGGCGGGACCCTCATGGCACTGGTAATCATCTTCCACCTGGTGCTGCGCTTCCGGGCTAAATATGCTGATCCGGTAATACTTCCGATTGTCACTGCCCTTAACGGCATCGGGTTGGCCATGATCCACCGCCTGGATATCACCAACGGCGACGACGCAGCGGACCGCCAACTGTTGTGGAGCACGGTAGCCGTGGCGGCAGGGATCGCGGTGCTGTTCATCATCAAGGACCACCGGATCCTGCGCCGCTACACCTACATCTCCTTGATAGTCAGCGCGATTCTCTTGCTCCTTCCGCTGATGCCCGCTCCTATCGGCCGCGAGATCAACGGGGCCCGGATCTGGATCAATGTCGGCATCGGCACCTTCCAGCCCGGTGAAATCGCCAAGATCACCCTGGCCATATTCTTTGCCGGGTATCTATCCACCAACCGGGACCTCATCCTGCTCGCGGGGCGCAAGGTCGGGCCGCTGCAGTTCCCGCGTATGCGGGACATGGGCCCCATGCTCGTTGCCTGGCTTGTCAGCATCGGCGTGCTGGTCTTCCAGCGGGACCTTGGCTCGTCCATCCTCTTCTTCGGCCTGTTCATGGCCATGATCTACGTCGCCACCAGCCGCGTCAGCTGGGTAGTGATCGGTGTGGGCCTGCTCGCAGCGGGCGGATTCGTCGCCCTCCAATTGTTCAGCCACCTGCAGGCGCGCATCAACGGCTGGCTCAATGCCTTTGACCCGGAGGTCTACAACGGAGCCGGCGGCAGCTACCAGGTAGTGCAAGGGCTCTTCGGCCTGGCCAGCGGCGGGCTTGTCGGCACCGGTTTGGGACAGGGCCGCCCTGATCTGGTGACCTTCGCGAACAGCGATATGATTATTGCCGCCCTCGGTGAGGAACTGGGCCTGATCGGCATCTTCGCGATCGTGCTGATGTTCGTCCTGCTGGTATCCCGCGGATTCCGTGCCGCCCTGGGTACCAAGGACGGTTTCGGAAAGCTCCTGGCCTGCGGTTTGTCCTTCATCATTGCCCTGCAGTGCTTCGTGGTGATCGGAGGCGTTACGCGCCTGATCCCGCTGACCGGGCTGACCACCCCGTTCATGTCTGCCGGCGGCTCCTCCTTGCTGGCCAACTGGATCATTGTGGCGCTCCTGCTCATGATTTCCGATGCTGCCCGCAGGCCCGCGCCTACCGGTCCCCTGTCCACCGACATGGTTCCCGCCATGGCAGAATCCCGGTCCGGCACTTCCGCCCGTACCCGGCGTTCCCCTAAGGAAGGAGACGAATGAACCAGGCCATCCGTAACAGCTGGGTAGTGGCCCTGGCAATGTTCGTGCTCATTCTCGGTTCGCTGACGTATGTGCAGTTCTTCGCCGCCGAGAAACTCAACACCAACCCGAATAACAACCGGGCCATCTACCGGGATTTCGGGGAGCCCCGCGGCTCCATCCTCGTGGATGGCAAGGCTGTCGCCGAGTCCGTTCCGTCCGACGACCAGTTCAATTACCAGCGGGTCTACAACAGCCCCGAGCTGTATTCGCACCTGACCGGCTTCTTCAATCTGAACGGCACCACCCAGCTGGAAATGGCAATGAATGACGAGTTGTCCGGCAACAGCTCCCAGCAGTTCTACGACAAGCTGGTCCAGGTTTTCTCCGGCGCGCAGAGCCAGGGTGCCTCGGTGGAACTGACCATCGATCCGGAACTCCAGCAGTTGGCCTATGACCTCATTCCCGACGGCCAGCGCGGGTCAATCGTGATGATGGACCCCAAGACGGGCGATATCCTCGCCATGGTCTCCAAGCCTTCCTATGACACCAACCTCCTGGCCGCCCACGACACCGGGCTGCTCAGCACCAACATGGACGCCCTCACTTCCCAGCCGGGACTGTCTCCGTATACCAATCCGGCCACGCAGTCCCTGCTGGCTCCCGGCTCCGTCTTCAAGCTGGTGGATACTGCGGCTGCCCTGGAATCGGGGAAGTACGACGCCGACTCCGTGATCCCGAACCCGCCCTCGCTGCCGCTGCCCGGAACCAACATTTCCCTCCCGAACTTCGTCACCGGAGCCTGCTCGGCCCGCGCCGAGGCGGATTTTGCCTTTGCCCTGGCCCATTCCTGCAACACGGTCTTCGCCCAGGTGGCGCTGGACCTCGGCCAGGACAATATTGCGGCACAGGCCGAGAAGTTCGGTTTTGATACCTCACTGAAGATTCCCACGGACGTCGTCGCCAGCCACTTCCCCGAAAACGAGGACGAGGCCCAACTGGCCCTGGCCTCCATCGGCCAGGGCAGTGTGACCGCCACCCCGCTGGAAGTCGCCATGATCTCTGCAGCCATCGCCAATGACGGTGTGCAGATGACTCCGAACCTAATCCGCAGCGTCCGCGCTCCTGATCTGTCCGTAATAGACGAACCGAAGCCAACGGAACTGAACACATCCGTCAGCCCCGATACGGCACGCCAGCTCACCGAGTGGATGGTCGGCGTCGTAGACAACGGCAGCGCCACTGCCGCCCGGATTCCGGGCATAAAGGTGGCCGGCAAGACCGGTACGGCCCAGGTTGAAGGCCGGGGAGACAATGCCTGGTTCACCGGGTTCGCTCCGGCAGACGATCCGCAGGTTGCCATTTCCGTTGTCATGGAAGACGTGGATCTGACCACCGGTGCCCAATTGACCACTCCAAGCGCGCAGAAACTCCTAGAGGCGGTGTTGAATAAGTGAGGCCTACATCGGGTATCACCTTAGGCGGCAGATTCCAGCTGACCGACCGTATTGCCATTGGCGGTATGGGCGAGGTCTGGAAGGCACGGGACCTGGTCCTGGGCCGCATTGTTGCCATCAAGATCCTCAAGGAGGAGTACACCGGGGACCCGGGCTTCCTTAACCGATTCCGGGCGGAGGCCCGGCACACCGCGCTGCTCAACCATCCCGGCATCGCCAATGTCTTTGACTACGGCGAAGAGGACGGTTCGGCGTACCTGGTCATGGAACTCGTTCCCGGCCAGCCGCTGTCCACCATCATTGAGCGCGACAAGGTGCTCTCTCCGGACCGGACACTGTCCATCATCGGCCAGGTCGCCACCGCGCTGGCCGTGGCCCACAACCAGGGCCTGGTACACCGGGACGTGAAGCCCGGCAACCTGCTCATCATGCCCGACGGCAAGGTCAAGATCACCGACTTCGGGATCGCCCGCCTGGCCGACCAGGTGCCGCTGACTGCCACCGGGCAGGTCATGGGCACTGCCCAGTATCTGGCTCCGGAACAGGCAACCGGACAGCAGGCGACGGGTTCCAGCGACATCTACGCGCTTGGTGTCATTGGCTACGAACTGCTTGCCGGCCGCCGTCCCTTCTCGGGCGAATCCCAAATCGCGATTGCCCTGGCACAGGTCAATGACACGCCTCCGCCGCTGCCGGAAACCATTCCGGAGCCGGTGCGTGCCCTGATCATGTCCATGCTGGCGAAGGACCCGGCGGACCGTCCGGCCGACGCCGAGTCGTTGGCCCTTGCTGTGAGCGCCATCCGCCGCGGAGACATCCACGCAGCGCAGGAAGCCGTCCCCGGCATGCTGCTCTTCGGATCCTCCGCCGGCGCTGTCACGGCCCCGGTGCCCACCACTGCCACCCGCGTGGTGGACACCGCACCGTCGACGTCGGCCTTGCCCACGGTCGCCGGTGCCTCCGTGGCCGATGCCCGCACGGGTGAGCTTGCCGCGTCCCGTGAGTGGACCGACGAAGACGATGTCGATTACGACGACGGCGACCCGGGGGACGTCGAAGAGGAAAAGCGCCGCAGCCCCTGGACGATTCCGCTGATCGCCTTGCTCGTGCTCATTCTGGCCGGCGTCGTGGCGTTCTTCGTACTCACCGGCTCCGAGGGAGACGAGGACCCGGCCCCCGCCGCGAGTTCGTCAGCCGCCAGCCCGTCCCGCAGCCCCTCGCCCTCCAAGACCACGGCGACTGCCACGCCGTCCGCAACCCCCGACGACATCCGCATCGACTCGGCCACGTACGAGGGCCGGCCCGTTGACGAGGTCTACGGCGAACTCATCGCCCTGGGCCTTCAGGTGGAACGGCTTCCCGTTTCGGACGCGAACGTCCCGGAGGGTTCCGTCATTGAGGTCAACCCCTCGGGAACGCTGAGCCGCGGGGACGCCGTGACAATTCTTTACTCCTCGGGCCCGGAAATGGTTTCCGTCCCTGCCCTGGCAGGACAGCAGGAGGCTGCGGCCCGCCAGCGCATCGTCGATGCCGGCCTGGTGCCGGTCAACGGCGGCACCCAGCAGTCCGACGCCGCGCCGGGAACTGTCGTGGGGGTCAATCCCTCCGAAGGCACCTCCGTGGCACGGGGTTCTTCCGTCACCTACTACATTGCAGAAGCAGCCCCTTCAACCCCGGCTCCGGCCCCCGCCCCGACCGCCTCGACTTCTTCCGCTCCTGACGCTGGGAACGAGGGTGCCGAAACCGGTACCGGTACGGGTCTGAATCAGACCGGTACCGGTACGGGTCTGGATCAGACCGGCGGCGCCAGCATGACCGGCCCTACAGGCAGCAGCTAAGAGACCATGAGCGCAGAATTCCTTCGAGGGCAGCCCACCCTCAATACCGATAACGTCCTGAACGGGCGCTACGAGGTGGGTGAACTGATCGGACGCGGCGGAATGGCCGACGTCTACCTTGGCCGGGATATTCGACTGGGCCGGACCGTGGCCATCAAGGTGCTGCGTCCGGATTTGGCCCGTGATCCGCTGTTCCAGTCCCGCTTCCGGCGCGAGGCACGGGCAGTGGCGGGGCTAAACCACCCCTCCGTCGTGTCCGTATATGACACCGGAGACCAGGAGTCCGCCTCGCCGCGGGACGACGTGCGGCTGCCCTACATCGTGATGGAATACGTTCCGGGGCGGACCCTGCGTGACCTGCTTAAGGCAGACGAGCTCACCATCGAGAAGTCGATTGACTATTCCCTCGGGGTCCTCGCTGCCCTTGATTACAGCCACCGCTCGGGAATCGTCCACCGGGACATCAAGCCGGCCAACGTTATGGTGACCGCCGACGGCGGAGTCAAGGTTATGGATTTCGGCATTGCCCGTGCCATGGCGGATTCAGCCGCAACCATGACGCAGACCCAGGCCGTAGTCGGTACCGCCCAGTATCTATCCCCCGAGCAGGCCCGCGGCGAAACCGTGGATGCCCGCAGTGACCTTTACTCCACCGCATGCCTGCTGTTCGAGCTGCTTACGGGCAGGCCTCCGTTCATCGGTGAAAGCCCCGTCTCCGTGGCCTATCAGCACGTCCGGGAACAGCCCGTCACGGCCAGCAGCCTGAACCCCGAAGTTCCAGCCGCCCTGGATGACGTCTTGAAACGCGGACTGGCCAAGGACCGCGACCACCGTTATCAGACTGCGCGGGAATTCCGGGAAGCCCTGCTTTCGGCGCGCGACGGCGGACCCGTCACCGCTGCAACACAGGCGATCTCCGTGCCAAGGCCGCCGGAACCAGCCACGGTTGCCATGGTGCCCGAGGACGAACCCCGCACCCGGGCCATGGCCAAAGTGCTTGCCGGCGGCTCGCTCCTTGCGGACGATGATCATCCCCGGACGGAAGACCGCCCCGCCCTCGACATCGGATCCACAGGCGACCGTGACCCCCAGCAAAAGGCCCGCCGGCGGGCCTGGATCACCGTCTTCAGTATTCTGGTGGTCCTGGTGCTCGCCGTCGGCGGATTTGTCGGATGGAACATGGTCAATGCCGAACCCCCCGCTCCTGCTACCGCAGCCGTACCCCAGGTCGAGGGCAAATCCCAGACCGATGCCATGAACGCCATTATCAGCGCCGGCTTCCAGCCACCCAGGATCAGCGAGGAATACAGCGACAGCGTGGCCGAGGACCTGGCCATCCGCACCACTCCGGCGGGCGGCGCAGAGGTAGTCAAGGACGAGAGCATCACGCTCTACATCTCCAAGGGACCTTCCAGCATGACCATCCCGCAGGATCTGGTGGGAATGACGGAATCGGGCGCCCGCGACGAACTTCGCGGGCTCGGCCTCAGGGGCGGGGCCACGATCGGGGGCAACAGCTCCACCATGGAGTCGGGACGCGTCCTCGGCACCGATCCCGCTATCGGCGAGACCGTGCCGGCAGACAGCGAAGTCGACATCGTGGTCTCCACCGGACGGGTAACCGTTCCGAACCTCGAGGGGATGCCTTGGGAGGAGGCCCAAACCAAACTGCTGGATCCGACACTCCTTCTGACTCCGAAACGGACGGAGGTCGAATCCGATGCAGCACCCGGCACGGTCATCGCGCAAAGTGTTCCCGCCGGTACGGACGTGGCCCCGCGCACTACCGTGGTCCTGTCGGTTGCCAAGGCCCCGGCTCCGGAACCGACGCCTGCTCCGACGCCCTCGCCGTCCAGTACGCCCGCCCTCGCTCCGGGACGGCGCTAGGCGCGGGCGGGAGTCTTCGGCCCGGCCTGCGCTGCGCTGGAGATGAGCGGGCTCAGCGTGGCCGCGTGGGCCGCCGCTCCTGCCAGTCCGACTGACTCCAGCCAGTTGCCCAGCATTTGGTAGCCGCCCTCGGTGAGGACGGACTCGGGGTGGAACTGCACGCCGGACAGCGGTGCTGCCGCGTGCCGCAGGCCCATGATGATTCCGCTGGCTGTTCGCGCCGTAACCCGCAGCTCGGCGGGAATGCTATCGGTGACAGCCGCCAGCGAGTGGTAGCGGGTAGCGGTAAGCGGGCTGGCCAGTCCCGCAAAAACATCCTCACCGCCGTGTTCCACGAGCGAGGTCTTCCCGTGCATCAATTCAGGCGCGTGCGTCACCGTGCCGCCGTAGGCTTCCGCCAGCGCCTGATGGCCCAGGCAGATGCCCAGCATCGGCGTTGCGGTAGCGCCGCACCAGCGGATCAGGTCTACCGACACACCCGCCTCACCCGGTGTGCCCGGACCGGGGGAAACCAGCACCCCGTTGTGGCGGGCAGCCAGCTCCATCGCCGACTCGACACTCAGGTCATCATTGCGGATCACCGTGGTTTCCGCCCCGAGTTCCTGCAGGTAGCCCACCAGCGTATATACAAAGCTGTCATAGTTGTCGACCACCAGGATCCGGGTGCTCATGGTGCTAGGAACCGCCAATCGTTGAATCCGTCAATGAAGGAAGAAGACTGCTCTCGGCAAGCCAGGGGAAGACATACTCCATCAGGGCCAAGATGGCCGCGGCTATCAGCACCGCGGAGAGCAGGATCCGGAACCACAGCGGTCCGGGAAGGTGCCGAAACAACCATCCGTACATTTTAGCGACCTCCGGAGGCATTGGCGGCAACGACGTCTGCAATTGCCGGCGGGGGGCCCGCGGACAGAGGCTGCCACGAGTCCAGCAGGGCGTACGCAATAATGCGTTCCTCGGAGCCGAAGCGCGGGTTGCAGCTGGTGAGGGTCAGGAAGCGTTCGCTCGGGACAGCTGCCGGATCCGTGGGGACAGCGGCAATCACATCGACCCGGTCGGGCAGCACTATCTGGGTATTGCGGTAGACGTAGTCGTAGTAACCGTCCGCGGTCTGAACGTAGATGTGGTCTCCGGGCACGAGGGTGTGGATAGGATCCAAGGCCTTGCCGTGGGTCTGCCGGTGGCCGGCCACGGCGAAGTTGCCAACGCCTCCGGGCATCGCGGTAGCGGGATAGTGTCCCAGCCCCAGGCGATCCAGCACGGCCGTTCCGACGCCGCTGGTCACGGGCGCGGCATAATCCGCCCCGAACCGGGGAACATACACGACGGCGAATGTCTCGCCTTCCTTACTCAGAGGGTCCAGCACCACCGGATCTCCGTAGTCCTGGGACGAGGAAGCCGGTGGTGCTGCGGGGAGGTCGAAGTCCTCAAACAACCCGTCAATGGCCTCCTGCTGGGCCCGGTTGGAGTCAATGTTGGTCCACCAGAGCTGCCAGGCGACAAACAGTGCCAGAACAACTCCGAGCGTTATCAGGAGCTCTCCGGCTATCTGGACCAGCATCCGCCCCTTTCCTCCTGGACGGCGCGTGGAAGCACGACGCCGGCGTCGGTGCTGCATGGTGGTGACGGGTGGCTCGGCCAACGCTCTCCTTTTGGCGGGGACCGGTATTTCACGGCCTTAGGGAACCCGGGACAGCTTGGCCCCGGAATTCGCTAGGATAATCAGAATAGGGATGACCCTAACAGGTCTGCGCGTTGAAGGAGACTTCTCCGGCGGGACCGTGGTTGTCCCAGCCCATGACCACAACCACCGGCGTCTGCAGAGCCGGTTCCGCTAGGAGGATCCGTGCCTGAGTCCAAATCCCGCAAGAAGCCTTCCCGCCCCGCAGCCCCAACACAGACTGCGTCGGTGCCCAAGGAAAACCCCGTTTGGTACAAGCCTGTCATGTTCGGCCTGATGATCCTCGGCCTGCTGTGGATCATCACGTACTACATCACCCAGGGGGAGTACCCGGTACCGGCTTTCGGTGACAGCAACATCCTGGTGGGCTTCGGCCTCGCGATTATGGGCTTCCTGATGACGACGCGCTGGCGCTGACGCTCCGGCCTCGTGCCCTAGGCTTCCCGGTGCCGTATTCGGCACCGGGAAGCCTTTTTGTTTGCCCGGACGACCGCTATCCCCGGTTTTCCACGTTGTTCACAGGTTGTGCACGGAGTTATCCACAGGTGTGGGAAACTCTGTGGGTTACTTCGTCAACTTCCTTGCAAACAAAGGGAAGGAGGTTATCCACACCTGTGGAATTACATGTGTGTAACTCCCCGCAGCCTATGGATAACCCTGTGGATCGGCCGTAGGACTCGGAAATTACATGCATGTAGGTTATTAACACTGTGGGTATCCCTGTGGATAACTTTTGGATGTCCGGAGCGCCCTTGCGCCTTCATCCCGGCACGCAGGGCCTGAGGGGCAGATCCATGGGAGACTTCCCCGACGTTAAAAGGCTGTGCCCGCCGTCAGTGACGGCGGGCACACAAAAAGACGGCAATATTGCGCGGGTTACCCGGGGATAATCTGCACCGGAGACTGCCAGAGCACAGCTGCCACCACAAGCACCAGCACTATCCCGGCCAGACCGGCGAACTGGATGGCCGTGCGCCGCTTTCCACGGGGCGTGTACGCCAGAACGGCGGCACAGGCTGCACCGGTGACCAGGCCGCCCACATGGGCCTGCCAGGCGATCCCGGGGACCACGAACCCAAGGACGAGGTTGACTGCCAGCAGGATCAGCAGCGAACGCAGCTCCCCCCGCCGCTGCCGGATCACCACGAACAGGGCACCGAAGAGTCCGAACACGGCACCGGAGGCGCCCACCACGGCAACCGCGGGATCCGCCAGGTACATCACGCCCACAGACCCGCCCAAGGCCGAGATCAGGTACAGCAGGGCGAACCGGACGCGGCCGAACAAGGGTTCCAGGCTGCGGCCCAGGAACCAGAGGGCGTAGAGGTTAAAGGCAATGTGGATGGGACTGCCCTGTGAATGCAGGAATGCTGCGGTCAGCAGGCGCCACGGCTGATAATCCGTCAGTACAGGTGCGTAGAAGAAAGTCCGCGTGAATTCCGGCTGCAGCAGCTGCAGCACGTAGGCCACGGCACACACCGCCATGATGGTGATGGTCACCACCGGTTTTCCATCCGGGGCAACTCGCCCTCCGAAGGGAGTCCGGTATGTCGGCTGCGTCTTGCGCTGCTCGTTGAAGCAGTCCACGCACTGGACGCCTACTGCAGCGTTCTGCTGGCACTCGGGGCAGGCAGGGCGCCCGCAGCGCTGGCAGCGGATGTAGCTGACCCGGTCCGGATGGCGGGGACACACGGGCACCTGAGAAGCCGGCACCTCGGCCGGCACACCATATGACATTGCTGGGACTCCCGGATTGACGAAAAGCCCCGGCCGGAGACTCCGGCCGGGGCACCTCCGAACAGATTAGAGCTGTTCGACGGTAATGCTGTTGATAACCACGTCTTCGGCCGGCTTGTCGCGTCCGTCGGTGGAAACCGCGTTGAGCTGGTCCACCAGTGCACGCGACTCGTCGTCGGCAACCTCACCGAAGATGGTGTGCTTGCCCTGCAGCCACGTGGTGGGCACGGAGGTGATGAAGAACTGCGAGCCGTTGGTACCCCGGCCCATCTGGACACCCGCGTTGGCCATGGCCAGCTTGTACGGGGCGGAGAAGTCGAGATCGGGGTTGATCTCGTCGTCGAACTGGTAGCCCGGTCCGCCGGTGCCGCGGCCCAGGGGGTCGCCGCCCTGGATCATGAAGTCCTTGATGATGCGGTGGAAGATCGTTCCGTCGTAGAGCGGACGGGTGGTCTTCTCACCCGTTGCCGGATCGGTCCACTCGATTTCGCCGGTGGCCAGGCCCACGAAGTTCTTGACCGTCTTGGGGGCGTGGTTTCCGAACAGGTTGACACGGATGTCACCCATGGAAGTGTGGATGGTTGCTTTTGCTGTAGGAATAGCAGTCATAAGGACATTGTTTCACGGCGCTTCTACGCGTGGGCGGAATCTGCCGTGTTCAGCGCACAGTGAAAACCGCGCCCTGTCAGGGCCCTTGATAGCAGAGACCCGCAGGAACACGTAGGCTAAGGCTGAAACGACAACTATCCCGGGAGGTAGTTTTGAAGAAGGACCGCATCACCCATGATCTCGAAGCCAATGTTGCAGCAGGCATCGTGACTGCCCGCGAGTGGGCAACACCCAAGGTCGACGCAGCCAAGGGCTGGGCCGTTCCGCGGATTGAAAAGGGGATCGAGACCGCATCTCCGAAGATCCAGGACGGCATCAAGCGCGCTGCTGATGAAATCGCCCAGGGCGTAGCCACCGTCACGCCCCGCATCCAGGGCGGGCTCGAGAAGGTTGGGCCGCGCATCAGCCACGCAGTGGATGAAGCCGCTCCGCGCATTCAGAACACCCTGGACCGTGCCACCCCGGCACTGAACACGGCCAAGGACCGGGTTGTCGATGATTACATTCCCGCCCTGTCCACGCGCATCGGGGTTGCCGCAGACAGCGTTTCGCGCAGCCTGACCGCTGCCAACGTACCCGTGCAGACGGCCGTTGCGAAGGTTACGGGAAACAAGAAGGCACTGAAGCGGGCACAGAAGGCGGCCGCGCAGGCTGCCAAGGAAGCCCGCAAGAACCAGAAGAGCGGCGGCAAGGGCTGGCTGGTCTTCGGCATCATTGCAGCGGCAGTAACGGCCGGCGTGGCCGCCTGGCGCGCTTCCCGTCCGGTCGAGGATCCGTGGAAGACACCGGCTCCCAAGCCTGCCGCCGGCACCGGCGCAGCGCCCAAGCCGGCAACCACCACCCCGGCAACGGCTCCTGCGAGCACCGGTGCTTCCTCGGCCGCTGCGGCCAAGCCGGCAGAGGCCACCACGCCCATTGTCGAGGTGCCCAAGCCGACGCCGGCAGCCAAGCCTGCCGCGAAGACCACGGACGCCGCTGCGCCCGCACCGTCTGATACCGCGGAGACCGTTGCCAGCATCAAGGAAGCGGCCGAGCGCGCTGCTGCCCGGTCCGGCGAGAAGGCCTCCGAGGCCGGCAAGCACACCAAGGAAACCACCGGCGACGCCAAGGATGCTGCAAAGCCCTCCGGCGCCCATTCGGAGAACAACACCGGCAAGTAGCAGAACCGGTTCGGGCATCGGCTAGGGCCGGCCCCGGACAAGTACTGAAGAAGGAGGGCTCCGCCTATGGCGGAGCCCTCCTTCTCTGCTTTGGCAGCCTCTTTGAAACCCCTGCCTACAGCTGGTCCCCGCCAAGGGCCGGCGGGGCGGGAGGCACCTGCTGAGCGGTTGCCGCGGACCGTCTGCGGAGCCTGCCCTGGCCGGCAACGACAACCGTTAGTCCGGCCAGGATTAGTGCCAGTCCCGCATAAGTACCGGCGGGAAGCTGCTCGTCAAGGAAGACGGCCGCCAGGATGGCCGCTCCCGGGATCTCCAGCAGTATGATCATGGACACGACCAGCGGACTCATCACGGCCAGCAGGTGATTAAACACTGTGTGGCCCAGGATCTGCGCCACCACGGTCACTCCGAGGATCCCCAGCCACGCCGCCGGCGGGAAGCCGACAATAGGCTGCCGGAAGGCTGCACACAGGGCCAGGAGGAGCAGCGCGCAGGCACCGTAGCAGAGGGTTGTATAGATGCCCGTAGACATCGATTCCCGGGCCTTCCCGCCGGCAATCGTGTACACGCCCGCCAGGGCGCCTCCGGCCACCGCGAGGACATCACCGATGAGCGCCTCCCGGGACAGGCCCAGATCGAACCCGGAAATCACCAGCACGCCTGCAAATGCGGCCGCGAGTCCCGCCAGGACCACGGGCGGAACCCGGATACCCCGCAGGACATTGAACAACGCGATCCAGCCGGCCTGCAGGCATACCAATGCCGTGGCGGCGGCAACAGACGTCAATTGCAGCGAGGTGATGAAGCAGGCGAAGTGCAGTGCCAACGCGACAGCGGCAATGGCGGTCCACTTGTAGTCCCGGGCAGTGAGCTGCCTGAACTCCCGACGCCGACCCAGCACGGCCGGAGTACCCATCAGCACCGCGCCGATGGCATTGCGCCAGAAAGCAATGGCCAAAGCCGGAGCCGCGGTAGCGGCCATAATGGGACCGGAAGCGGAGACGCCCAGCACTCCTACCACCGCGAGGAAAATATTCACAGGCCAACACTAGTGCAGGACAGCGGGGCCCCGGCGCTGCGGCAGGGGCAGGGATCCTGCGAAGAGCCGGCCATCCCTAATGGGTGAAACGCAGAAGGTCCCCGCTCCGAAGAGCGGGGACCTTCTGTATTCGGTGGAGGCACGGGGACTCGAACCCCGAACCCCCTGCTTGCAAAGCAGGTGCGCTACCAATTGCGCCATGCCCCCGAAATGAGAACTTATCCAGTATAACCTACTGTTGCCCCAGGTTATGACCAGAAAGCTGTTTGGTTTTAGTCGACCTTGTCGGTCGATTCCTTCCAAACGGTCTTCTCAGCAGCAGTTTCCTGCCACTTCTTGAAAGCAAAGACTCCCGCAGCCGCAGCTGCCGTTACTGCCAGCAACTTCTTCACGGAATCCTCCTTGCCGTTGTGGTCCACCTCTTGCAAGGTGTTCCGTGGGCGTACCAGGACTTGAACCTGGGACCTCTTCGTTATCAGCGAAGCGCTCTAACCGCCTGAGCTATACGCCCCGAACCTCTTCGGGCCGAGATATGACTTTACCGTACCTTCGGCCCGGCGCCAAATCGAGTGGTTTTCCGGTTCCGGAGGCGCTGTTTGAAGCGCTGTTTGAACTCCTCCGGAACCGGAAAACACTAGTCGTCTGTCAGTGTGACACCAATGCCGCCCACCAGGGTGGAGGCGATGTTGTACAACACGGCTGCGAGCATCGACAGCGCCGTCAGCAGCAGGACGTTCACCACGGCGATGATGGTCGCAAAGGAAACCACCTGTCCCAGCGAGGCAAAGTCACGGAGGTCGAAGCCGCCGGACTCGCTGCCGGCAATCTCGCCCAGCAGCGTGTTGACGCGGTCAAAGATGCCGGTCAGGTCCAGCACGGTCCACAGCACAATGGCAGCCACCACGGTGACGACGCCGAGCGCCACGGACAGAAGGAAGGCCATCTTCAGGACGGACCAGGGATCGATCTTGCTGACCAGCAGCCGGGCCTTGCGGGCCTTGGCCTTGGGGGCGGGCTTCACCAGCGGCTGGCGGTTACCCGAGGTGCTCTGACCCCCTCCAGGACGCTGGGCAGGGCGGGCGGGGGTTTTCACCCGCGGCCCGCCGCCCGAGGACGACCTAGGGCTTGGGTTGGTCGAGCTCACTCGCTACCTCCATCTTGTGCTGACTGTGCATCGGGCGCAGCCGTTTCATTTGTAGACAACGGTACTTCATCGCCTGTGGGCGCCACAGGTGCCGCCCCGGCGGCTGCCAGGGCCGCTGCGGAAGTTCCGTCCGATGGTTCAGCGTCCTCTTCAATAGCCAGGTCGCGCTCGGAATTGCGGGCAACGGCGATGATCCGGTCATTCTTGTCCGGCTTGGCGAAGATAACTCCCATCGTGTCGCGCCCCTTGGACGGCACGCCGGTGACGGAAGAGCGGACTACCTTGCCGCCCTGCATAACCACCAGTACTTCGTCCTCTTCCTGGACCACCATGGCGCCGACCAGATGGCCGCGTTCCTCGGCGAGTTTGCCGACCTTGATGCCGAGGCCGCCGCGGCCCTGGACACGGTATTCGTCCGAGCTCGTGCGCTTGGCATAGCCGCCTTCGGTCACCGTGAAGACAAACGAGTCCTCGGTAACGACGTCGGCCGCCAACAGTTCGTCGTCTTCCCGGAACTTCATGCCCGTAACGCCGGACGTGGCCCTTCCCATGGGGCGCAGGGCATCGTCGGTGGCGGTGAAGCGCAGCGACTGGCCCATGCGGGAAACCAGCATCAGGTCATCCGTTTCGGAAACCAGCTGGGCCGAGACCAGTTCGTCGCCGTCCCGCAGGTTGATGGCGATGACGCCGGCGGAACGGTTGGTGTCATAGTCCGCCAGCCGGGTCTTCTTCACGAGTCCGCGCTTGGTGGCGAGCACCAGGTACGGAGCGGCGTCGTAGTCCGGCAGTGCCAGGACCTGGGCGATGTGCTCGTCGGGCTGGAAAGCCAGAAGGTTGGCCACGTGCTGGCCCTTGGCATCCCGGCCTGCTTCTGTCAGTTCGTAGGCCTTGGCCCGGTAGACCCGGCCCAGATTGGTGAAGAACAGCAGCCAGTGGTGCGTGGTGGTGACGAAGAAGTGCTCGACGACGTCGTCCCCGCGCAGCTGGGCGCCCTTGATGCCCTTGCCGCCGCGGGCCTGCTGACGGTAGTTGTCGCTGCGGGTGCGCTTGACGTAGCCGCCGCGGGTGATGGTGACCACCATTTCCTCTTCGGGAATGAGGTCTTCCATGCTCATATCGCCGTCGTAGCCCATGAGGATGTGCGTGCGCCGGTCATCGCCGTACTTGTCGGCAATTTCCTGCAGTTCCTCGCTGACAATCTGCCGCTGGCGCTCGTCGGAGGCCAGGATGACGTTGTACTCGGCGATTTCCGCTTCGAGCTTGGCATGCTGGTCCTGGATTTTCTGGCGTTCCAGGGCAGCCAGGCGGCGCAGCTGCATGTCCAGGATCGCCTGGGACTGGATCTCGTCGATTTCCAGCAGGCCCATCAGGCCGTTCCGGGCGTCCTCGACGGTGGAGGAACGGCGGATCAAGGCAATGACCTCGTCGAGTGCGTCCAGCGCCTTGAGCAGGCCGCGCAGGATGTGGGCGGCTTCCTCGGCCTTGCGCAGCCGGTACCGGGTGCGGCGCACAATGACTTCGAGCTGGTGGGTAACCCAGTGCCGGATGAAGGCATCCAGGCTCAGGGTGCGGGGGACGCCGTCCACAATGGCCAGCATGTTGGCACCGAAGTTGTCCTGCAGCTGGGTGTGCTTGTACAGGTTGTTCAGGACCACCTTGGCGACGGCGTCGCGCTTGAGCACGATCACAAGGCGCTGGCCGGTGCGGCCGGAGGTTTCGTCGCGCATGTCGGCGATACCGGTGATCTTGCCGTCCTTGACCAGCTCAGCGATCTTGACGGCCAGGTTGTCCGGGTTGGCCTGGTAGGGCAGCTCGGTGACCACCAGGCAGGTGCGGCCCTGGAGTTCCTCGACGTTGACCACGGCACGCATGGTGATGGAGCCGCGGCCGGTGCGGTAGGCATCCTCGATGCCCTTGTGCCCCAGGATCTGCGCGCCGGTGGGGAAGTCCGGACCCTTGACCCGGCGGATCAGTTCTTCAAGCAGCTCATCATTGGGCGCGTCCGGGTTCTGCAGGTACCACTGGACCCCGTCAACAACTTCCCGCAGGTTGTGCGGCGGGATGTTGGTGGCCATGCCCACGGCAATGCCGGAGGAGCCGTTGACCAGGAGGTTCGGGAACCGGGACGGCAGGATGGTCGGTTCCTGGTTGCGGCCGTCGTAGTTGTCCTGGAAATCAACGGTTTCCTCGTCAATGTCCCGGACCATTTCCATGGCCAGCGGAGCCATCTTGGTTTCCGTGTAACGGGGCGCCGCAGCGCCGTCGTTGCCCGGGGAACCGAAGTTGCCCTGTCCCAGGGCCAGCGGGTAGCGCATGGTCCAATCCTGGATCAGGCGGACCAGGGCGTCGTAGATCGCCGAGTCGCCGTGCGGGTGGTACTGGCCCATGACCTCGCCGACCACGCGGGCGCACTTGTTGAAGGAGCGGTCCGGACGGTAGCCGCCGTCGAACATCGCGTAGAGCACGCGGCGGTGCACGGGCTTCAGGCCGTCCCGCACGTCGGGAAGGGCGCGTCCCACAATGACCGCCATGGCGTAGTCAAGGTAGGAGCGCTGCATCTCGGTCTGCAGGTCGATCTGCTCAACCCGGTCTGTCAGTGCGGTCCCGGCCAGGGGAGTCTCGTCCCCGGTTACCTCGGGAGTCTCATCACTCATAGTTCTGCTTCCGTTTCTAAGTCGCTAAAGTCCATGCTCTCCGGCAGCCAGTCGCCGGCACTGAATCCGCTAGATGTCCAGGAAGCGCACGTCCTTGGCGTTCTGCTGGATGAAGCTGCGGCGGGACTCGACGTCTTCGCCCATCAGCACCGAGAAGACCTGGTCCACGGCCGCTGCGTCATCCATGGTGACCTGCAGCAGCGTGCGGTGGTCGGGGTCCATGGTGGTGTCCCAGAGTTCGGTGTAGTCCATCTCGCCCAGGCCCTTGTAGCGCTGGATGCCGTTGTCCTTCGGCAGGCGCTGGTTGTTGGCCAGGCCCCGGGTGATGACTTCGTCCCGCTCACGGTCGCTGTAGACGTAGTCGTGGGCGTGGTTGGACCATTTGATGCGGTACAGCGGCGGCTGGGCCAGGTACACGTAGCCGTTTTCGATCAACGGACGCATGTAGCGGAAAAGCAGCGTCAGCAGCAGGGTGGTGATGTGCTGGCCGTCGACGTCGGCATCGGCCATCAGCACGATCTTGTGGTACCGGGCCTTCTCCACATCGAAGTCCTCGCCGATTCCGGCACCGAACGCGGTGATCATGGCCTGGACTTCGGCGTTGCTGAGGGCCCGGTCCAAGCGGGCACGTTCCACGTTCAGGATCTTGCCGCGCAGCGGCAGGATGGCCTGGGTTTCGGGGTTGCGTCCGCGGACTGCCGAACCGCCTGCGGAGTCGCCCTCCACAATGTAGATTTCCGACTTCGACGGATCCTTGGAGGAGCAGTCCTTCAGCTTGCCGGGCATGCCGCCGGATTCCAGCAGTCCCTTACGGCGCGTGGATTCGCGGGCCTTGCGGGCCGCGAGGCGGGCCTGGGAGGCCTGGATGGACTTGCGGATCACGTCGCGGGCCGGGCCCGGGTTGCGTTCAAGCCAGTCACCGAGCTGGTCGGTGACCACCCGCTGGACAAACCCCTTGACCTCGGAGTTGCCCAGCTTGGTCTTGGTCTGGCCTTCGAACTGCGGTTCGGCGAGCTTGACCGAAATGACGGCGGTCAGCCCTTCACGGATGTCATCGCCGGTGAGGTTGTCATCCTTTTCCTTGATGATGTTCTTCTCGCGGGCGTACCTGTTGATCAAGGACGTCATGGCGGCACGGAAGCCCTCTTCGTGCGTTCCGCCCTCATGCGTGTTGATCGTGTTGGCATAGGTGTGGACGCTCTCGGAGTACGCAGTGGTCCACTGCATGGCCATTTCCACGGCCATCTTCTTGTCCGAGTCCTCGGTTTCAAAGGCGATCACGTCATCGTGGACAACTTCGACCTTCTTCGCGGAGTTCAGGTACTTGACGTAGTCGAGCAGTCCATCCGCGTAGAGGTAGTCCACCGTGCGGTGCTTCGGAGCCGCGTCCACGTCAGTGGTTTCGGCGATCTCCTCGGTTTCCTCTTCCAGCGTGCGCTCATCAGTGAGCCGGATGCGCAGGCCCTTGTTCAGGAAAGCCATCTGCTGGAAGCGGGCACGCAGGGTCTCGAAGTCGAACTCGGTGGTCTCGAAGATCGCCGGATCCGGGTAGAACGTCTGGGTGGTGCCGGTCTCGCTGGTTTCTTCGCCCTGGCGCAGCTCGCCGACGGGGTTTCCGCCGTTCGCGAAGCTCTGCCGCCAGACAAAACCCTGCCGGCGTACTTCAGTTTCCACCCGCTCTGAGAGCGCGTTGACCACGGAGATACCAACGCCGTGGAGGCCGCCGGACACTGCATAACCGCCGCCGCCGAACTTGCCGCCGGCGTGCAGGATGGTCATAACAACCTGGACGGTGGGGATGCCTTCGGTGGGATGAAGATCCACGGGAATGCCGCGGCCGTTGTCAGTGACGCGCACGCCGCCGTCGGACTGCAGAACCACTTCAATGTGGTCGCAGTAGCCTGCCAGCGCCTCATCCACGGAGTTATCCACCACTTCATACACCAGGTGGTGCAGACCGCGGGGGCCGGTGGAACCGATGTACATGCCCGGGCGCTTGCGGACCGCTTCAAGGCCTTCCAGAACCGTGATTTCATTCGCGCCGTATTCCACGGGGGTGGCCTTTTCCGGCGCGGCGTGGTCCTCTGGTGTTACCTCTGAGTTGTCCATCTCATTGTCGTTAGCCACAGGTGCTGTCGACTCCTCTTGTGTTCGTCAGAATTGAAGCCTCCCCAGCGGACAGGCATCTCCACTCTCAATTCTACCGCGCCACGGGGGACAAACCTGTCCAAAACACCCCCTGACAGGCCACTAATGACGCTTTGAAGCGAATCGGAGCGCACCGGATAGGGGCGGATACCAGCCAGGGGGTTCTCCGGCCCCTAACCGCCTCCTGTACGGGCGGGATTTCAGTCCCTTCCGTACAGGCGACCGGGATGCCGAGCGGTCCGGCCTACCCGTAGGTATCCCGGGGCCCCCGCCCTTTGACGCTGCGAAGTCCCTTGCGCCAGTTCGGCGCCGCCGGGCCGATGACCTCGATCTTGGTGACGACGCCGGAACCGAGTTCAGCGTCGAATCGTGCAATCAGGGTGTCCCGCAGGAGCCGGAGCTGGGTGGCCCAGGCCGTCGAGTCGCACCGAACCTGCACCGTGGTGTCCTGAAAGGACTCCGGTTTGCAGTGCGCGCTGACTTCGCTTCCCACCAGCTCTTCCCAGCGGGAAATCACCGATCCGACGGCGACGGGAGAGTTCCAGCCGCGTTCATTCACGAAGCGGGTGAAGACATTGCCCAGGCCCTGCGGGTCCCGCCCGACATACTCGCCGGGGATAAAGGGGGCCTGCCGGCTGCGGCCGGTCTTGCGCCGGGTTGCGGGGGTGCGCTGGTTTCCGCGGGCCTGTGCGGCCTGGCGCATGCGGTTGAGCTGCTCACGGGCGGCGTCGGGCCGGCCTTCGGGCTCCTCACCGGGGAGCACGGGCTCAGGAGACGGGCACACTGACGCCTCCCGGGATCACGTTAATGACCCGTCCTGCCAGTGATTCCGGGATGTCGTCGCCAACAGCCGCAGTCACCAGTACCTGCTCGGCTCCAGCCACAATTCCGGCGAGCCGCTGCCGGCGCTGCACATCCAACTCCGCAAACACGTCGTCCAGGATCAGGATCGGCCCGGAACCGGGGGTGGAATCGTCGCTGGTCAGCAGGTAGTAGGACCCCAGGCGAAGGGACAGGGCGAAGGACCAGGTTTCCCCGTGGGAGGCGTACCCCTTGGCGGGCGCCTGTCCGAGGATCAGCTCCAGTTCGTCCCGGTGCGGGCCCACCAGGGAGATTCCGCGTTCAAGCTCGCGCCTGCGGTTGGCGGCGAATGCCTGCAGGAACCGCTCGGTGAGTTCCGGCACGGTCAAGGAATACAACTCGTCCGGATCCTGGGAACCTTCCACCGCGCCGTCGTCGTTGACGGTTCCCTGCAGGGTGGACCGATAGACCGCCCGGGCAGCCTTCGAGCCGTCGGTGAGGTCTCGGTAGGCCGCCTGCAGGTGAGGCTGCAGGCGTTGGAGCGCCTCGAGCCGGGCGGCCACCAGCTGGGCGCCGGCTACGGCCATGTGCTGGTCCCAGACGTCCAGGGTTGCCTCGTGCGCGGAGGTGACACGGCCGGCGGCCCGTGCAGATTTCAGCAGGGCGTTCCGCTGCTTCAGCACGCGGTCGTAGTCCGAGCGGGTTGCCGCATGGCGGGGCACCAGGGAAACGATCAATTCATCCAAAAAACGACGGCGGCTACCGGGATCGCCCTTGACCAGTGCCAGGTCCTCGGGCGCGAAGAGCACCGTCCGGCACAGGCCCAGGATATCCCGGGCACGGACCGGATTGGCGCGGTTGATCCGGGCCCGGTTGCCGCGGCCGGGGTTCAGTTCCAGCTCGACGCCGGTGGCCTGGGAGCCCCGCACCAGGCGGGCCCTGATCAGTGCCTGTTCGGCATCGAAGTTCACCAAAGGGCCATCCGTGCTCACCCGGTGGGAAGACAGCGTGGCCAGATAGCCGATTGCCTCGACAATGTTGGTTTTGCCCGTGCCGTTGGGTCCGACGAATACGGTGACCCCGGGTCCGAGCCGGATGTCCAGCTGCGGATAACTGCGGTAGCCCGTCAGGGAGAGGTGGTCAACGTACATGGGTTCTGATCCTCTCCTGTCCGTCGGGCCTGTCGGGCCGCCGGCCGTTTCCTGCCAGCGGGCTGCCCACTGCTCAACAGGCCTTTGTCAAATTGTGTTACATCGACATTGTTACGCCTTTTTTCGACGCCATCGTCCACGGGTCGCCGGGATGATGACCGGTAAGCCGGGCCTGCGGGCGGCGAACTACTGGTTCGGCAGACGTACCGGCATCAGCAGGTAGCGGTAGTCGGCCTGGTCATCGCCGGTGAGCTCTTCCTGGGCGGAAATCACTGCCGGCTTGGGCGGCGTCGTGAAGGAGAAGCGGACATATTTGCTCGGGAACGCGCTCAGGCCTTCGCTCAGGTAGTGCGGGTTGAAGGCGACCGTGATGTCGTCGCCTACCAATGCCGCTTCCAGTGCTTCAGATGCCTGGGCGTCTTCGCCGGTACCGGCATCAAGGGAGAGCTGGCCATCGGTGAAGGCCAGGCGGACCGGTGTATTCCGTTCGGCTACGAGGGAAACTCGACGTACGGCTTCCACCAGCGCAGAGGTTTCCACCGTGGCGTGGATAGGCGTGTTTTCGGGGAAAAGAGAGCGGATCTTGGGGTAATCGCCGTCTACCAGCAGCGAGGTGGTGCGCCGGCCGCCGCTTTCAAAGCCGATAAGTTCGCTGTCATCGGACAGGGCGATGTTGAGGTCCCCTGCGCCGCCGAGAGTCTTGGCCACCTCGTTGAGGGTCTTGGCTTTGACGAGTGCACTGGTGGAAATCCCCGGAGTAGCCGGTTTCCAGGACAGTTCCCGCAGCGCCAGACGGTACCGGTCGGTGGCCAGGAAAGTGATGAGATCATCTTCGATTTCCATCCGCACACCCGTGAGGATGGGCAGGGTGTCATCCCGGCTGGCGGCAATGATGACCTGCGACACGGCCTGTGCGAAAGCATCGCCGTCGACGACGCCGCTCACCTCGGGCAGGGCCGGCAGTTCCGGATATTCGGCTTCAGGCATGGTCGCGAGGTTGAACCGGCTGTTGCGGCAGGTCAGCGTGACCTTCGAACCGTCGGTTTCGACTTCCACCGGAGCCGAAGGAAGGCTGCGGCAGATCTCGGCCAGCAGGCGGCCGGAAACCAGGATGGTGCCTTCTTCGCTGATGTCGGCCGGAATCTGGAGACGTGCGGAAATTTCGTAATCGAAGCTGGCGATGCTCAGGGAACCGTTTTCAGCCTTGATAAGCAGCCCCGAAAGGACCGGAACCGGCGGGCGCGGAGACAGGGAACGTGCTGTCCACGTGACGGCCTCGGCCAGGACATCCCGCTCAACTCGAAACTTCACTGAAGGGTGCCGCCTTTCGCAACGTACTTCTCAGTACAACTGATCTTGTCTTGAACTCGTGTGAGCTATGTGGTGGTGGAACGCGGGAAGCATCCGCCGACGTGTCCGGGTAGGAGCGGATAGACGGGCATTCAGCTCCAACTACCGGACCGTACGGGTTTACACGCGAATGACAACCATACTCTGTGACAGCTTAGCCCTGTCCGGTGGTGAACTGCACCGGAGCGGGACTGGAGAGGCGACGGTCAGGTGCTGGCCGACAGTCTGGTCTATGAGTTTTTCATTGGATGTCTCGGGTGGTTCGAGGTGTCCGGGACTTAGTTGTTATTTGGTGGAACCCAATTTCTTAAGATCCGTAGTGTTAATAACTCCTGTGGATACTGTGGATAACCCCTCACACCGGGGCGTCCCGGCCGTTTAAGCCTGTTGATAACCTGTGGACTCGCTGCAGCGGCCGTGCTCGGGGCTGTTGGAAACTTTTTAAGGGTTCCGCGTATCCACAGGGAAGCGTGGGTAACCAGGGGTTGTCCACCGGGTTATCCACACCCTTGTCCACAAATGTTAATTTCGAGCCCCTGCGGGGCTCTTTTTTGCCGGTGTTCAGGCCTCGCGCTGCTGCTGCTTGATCCTGTTGGTCAGTTCAGTCACCTGGTTGTAGATAGCCCGCCGTTCGGCCATCAGTTCGCGGATCTTGCGGTCCGCGTGGATCACCGTCGTGTGATCCCGCCCGCCCAGTTCCTGGCCGATCTTGGGCAGGGACATGTCCGTCAGTTCCCGGCACAGGTACATGGCGATCTGCCGGGCGGTGACCAGGGTGCGGGTCCGGGACTTGCTGCAGAGTTCTTCGAGGCTGATCTGGAAGTAGGCGGCAGTCTGCCCGAGGATTGACGCGGCTGTAATTTCCTGGGCGCCGTCGTCGGTAATCAGGTCCTTCAGAACAATCTCGGCCAGACCGACATCCACCTGCTGCCGGTTCAGGCTGGCGAAGGCGGTTACGCGGATCAGTGCACCTTCAAGTTCCCGGATGTTGGTCGAAATCTTGGACGCGATGTATTCCAGGACGTCGTCCGGAGCGCTGAGGCTGTCCCCGATTGCCTTCTTCCGCAGAATCGCGATGCGGGTTTCGAGCTCCGGCGGCTGCACATCCGTCAACAGGCCCCATTCAAACCGCGACCGCATCCGTTCCTCGAAACCGGAAAGCTGCTTGGGCGGCAGGTCCGAGGTGATGACCACCTGCTTGTTGTGGTTGTGCAGGGCGTTGAACGTGTGGAAGAACTCCTCCTGGGTGGCGTCCTTGTTGGCCAGGAACTGAATGTCATCGATCAGCAGGATGTCCACGTTGCGGTACAGCTGTTTGAAGCTGGCGCCTTCGTCATAGCGGATGGAGTTGATGAAGTCGTTCGTGAACTCCTCCGAGTTCACGTAGCGGACGCGGATCCCGGTGTACAGGTGCCGGGCATAGTGGCCGATGGCATGAAGGAGATGGGTTTTGCCCAACCCGGAGTCCCCGTAGATGAACAAGGGGTTGTAGGCCTTCGCCGGAGCTTCAGCAACGGCTACGGCGGCCGCATGGGCAAACCTGTTGGACGAACCGATAACGAAGGTCTCGAAGACGTACTTCGGATTGAGGCGGCCGAATTCCTGGCTGGTGCTCGGCGGCGTCGGGGAAGGCGCGCCGCTTTCGCCGGAGGGTACGGGACTGGGGGCCGCCGGCTGTTCTTCGGGTTCCGGTTCGGCTTCGGCCACGGGAGTGAGGTCGGAGTCAATGACGAAAGCACACTGGATATCGGCCTGGAAAACGCCGCGAAGTACTTCGTCGAGGATGTTCTTCAGCTGCGTCTGCAGCACTTCACGAGTCAGTTCGTTGGGTACCGCAACCAGAAGAGTGGTGCCGATCAGGCCCTGGGCCTGCGCAAGCACCACGAATCCACGCTGTCGGGGAGTGACCCTGTCATCGGTCTCCAGAGTCCGAATGACCTTGCGCCAAGAGCTGCCCACATCGTTGATTTCGTCCGTACCCACAAAAACCTCTCATGACGCCCTGCGGCTGTCTAAGAAAACTCGGGATCCCGGTGGGGATCCCGGCACTTCATCCACAGAGTTATGCACAGATAGTGGATAAAGTACCCGTCGCCAAGCCTAGAGGATGATTTCCCGTGGTGGTAGCTGGAAATCCGCCTGTACAAGGGCCTGTTGGCTCCCTCACAGGGCACTTGGCCGCAGGATACCCACAGCAGTTGTCCACAGCTGTTGAAAAATCTGGGTGCACAACCGGATGTGCGGACTATCCACAGGGTATCCACAGCCCGGCGCAGGCTGTGGATTACCCGGGGTCCGAGCCCGGTTTGACTGGCGCCCCCGTCTCACCTAACGTTGAGTAGTCCTT